>NZ_JAMJWD020000003.1 GCF_023554255.2 Phyllobacterium sp. 21LDTY02-6
CAAACCCGGAAATCCGGGCTGCCAGCGGCATTCGCCGCAAATCTTGGTGACGCGGGGTGGAGCAGCCCGGTAGCTCGTCAGGCTCATAACCTGAAGGTCACAGGTTCAAATCCTGTCCCCGCAACCATCTTTACTTGCTCGGGCAGTAAGTAAAGATTAGATCTTGCCCCCGCAACCACTCTACAGTACGCCATGCTATCCGGCAGTAGCCCAAAACTACGATACACTGCGCCAGAGCACTGCGATCAAACGCTAAATCCCCGACACATAACATAAATTCCAAAATCAACAGGTGCAAAGCGGTGGGCTGGCCGTAAGCGCTGATCATGCGCGTGTCCGATAGTGGCAGCAGGTCAAGGGCGTTTCTCTTGTAGGCCGGAAGCGCCAACGCCGACTGCATATCTTCCCGATGATGCCATAGACGCCCGTGCGAGAAGGAATGTCATACAACGAGTATTGTCTCGCGGCATAATGGCGGCGGTGCTGTAGGCGATCATCGCCCTCGATGCCTGGAACGAGCTGTCCGGGGCTTCAGCATGCCCCTTGGTTCAGTCGGCTGTTTTGCGCCTCGACCCTGCGTCAAGCCGGCATCGCGAGCGGGAGACGCGACTGCTCGCCATCGCCCACGGTTTCTTGGCAACCGCCGAGACCGGAACGAAAGAACATGACGGACTGGGGCCGGCTCGGCAGGTGATGGAACGGAAATTGGTGGGGAAGACGAACGTCTTCGAGATTGCCGGGACTGGTCGAGCTCGTCATGGCAAAGCCATTGGTGTCGGTCCGGATGATGGCGAAGACGCCCAATGTGACGCCGCAGGCGGTGCGGGGAAGCCTGCAGCAGTCGCTGCTTGATGCTCTAGGCGAATGTTACACGTTCTTATTGCCCACAACCAGTCGAGAACTGGACTCTGCGTTGACTTATCAAGCATTCGCACCAGTCTTTTCGAGCAAGAGAGCTCGGAAGTCGACAGCGAACTGGCCCTTCGTTACAGTCTTGGTCAGATGTCCTTCCCATCTGCCGGTGTTGTTGTAGTGCGACCTCATCTTGTTCAGCAGCTGCTTGCCATCCGCCAGCCGTACCATTTCCGTCGATCGTCTAGCGACCTCGAACCCCTCGCCTTCGAAGCGATTTCGCACCTGTTCGATGATGTTTTGAAGCGTCGTACGAAACAATGCCCAATCGACTCCCTCTGCAACCAGTTCGTTTCGGATATCGCGAAACACTGACGATGCGGTGACCTTACCTTGAAAGCGGCCGACATCGATGATCTTGCAGTTGGAACCCGCCCGTCTGATCTCTTTTGCCGTATACTTGTATAGTGCCGCCGCAAAAAAACGCTGCTTCAAATGACGCAACATGCCTTCAACGTCCTCGACAGCTAGCTTTCCGAGCTCGTGCATTCGAACGTCATCGCTGATGTGTTCGCAGAGGTCACCGTGCAGGATTAGAATGTTCTCCAGCTCGTGCCCGAACAGGAAGAGCAAGCCGTCGGCACCCGGAATCTCAAAGATCGGCACCTCACACTCTATGAACTGGCCCATCCCACCAAACATTGCAGCTTCTTCGCCATCGAGAAGGCCGAAAACTTTCGGATTCGTGGGACGTTCCTCGGCCACCTGAGCTATGACGCCCTCGTTTCCCGTTGTGGGTGGTACCTTTAGCTCAAGGCAATGGCCGACATTCGGTCCAAGCAGTTTCTGGTAAAACTTCTCGTCAGGATCACCTTCAACATAGACGATCACCTTGTCGACGTATCGGTTATCGAGCTGCTCGATGTCTGCAATGTCTGAAAAGTCCGTCACGGTATCAAACGCCTTCCTCGATCAGATGCCCGCCCTTCACGAGACCTGCTTCCAAACGCTGGTGATCAAACGCCTTTAAGAGCTCCCGGTTATGGGTCGAAAACACGATCGAAAGCTGCGGATGGAGAACCAACAAACGCTTGAGCGCTTGAAAAGCGCGGTGCATCCACTTGGAGTGAAGGTGTGTTTCGACTTCATCGATCAGGATGATTGTATTGCGCGTCATATGGCAGGCAACGCGAACATAAAGCTGCAAAAGCGCACGTTCCCCGTGGCTGAGATGCGACAGGGGGTGCTCGCCGGATGACGAGGAAATCACAGATTGAAGGTCGGCCCGCCGCGGCGGAAGGAGAGCCTTGTCTTCACCACTGAATAATTCCTCATTCACATACTTCAAAAGGCCGTCAAGACGTCCATCGTCGAGCCATTCGAGCCAGACGAGCAGGTTATCGATCGAGGTCGACCACTCCGGTCCATCAGATCCGAACAGTTGCGCCGGCGCATAGCCGAAGTTCTTCGGCCTTGTGACCGATCTTTCTCCGGTTGGAGCGACGAGCCGACGATCGGCCGGGAAAAACAAGACGGTTGGCAACTCCTGACTTTCACCGAAGATCGCAGTCGGAGCGCTTCCCTGAGCCGATCGAATGCCGTCAAGCAGCAGCTGACCGAGCGCATCAGCCTCTTTAATATTGCCGTTGCTGTCGACGTAGATCCTCGCCCATTCCGAGGCCTGCGCGTCCTCATCGAGCATTGCCGGCGTCCAGTCCAGAAGCGGTACTTCGATACCTGTCCAGATTGAAAGTAGCACCGTCTGGGTTTTCCCGCCGATCGTCCACGTGGCACGCAGATCTGCCTGAACGCGCTCGCGCGACCGCCGCTCCGCAAAGCGGCCAGTCGGCGGATTTGACAAGAGACCAAAAAGCCCATGAACCGATTCCAGAATGGTCGTTTTCCCGTGACCATTCTTCGCGAGGATCATGAACAGATTAGCCGGCGGCGGGTCTGTGACGTCTTCAGATCGCACACCGGTGAAATTCACCGTTCTGACCGCATCCTGAAATGGACCCGTTTGGTCGAGGGTAAGCTTCAATAGCTTCCAATCGGAAATCGTTAGATCTGTCATGATGACCTTATTGCTGAAATAATATCGGCTTGATCGACACGGCAACCATGTGCTCTCACCGTGCTGCGTCCGGCAAACCGCACCAGCATATCGCCGCGCATGAGCAAGGATTCTGCGCCGCCTTCATCAAGAATGATGCGGGATTCCGATTGTTTCTGGACGGTTAGGGCAATGCGGCTCGGCGTACTGGAGCGCAGAAGCCCTGGGAATGTCGCGGCCTCCGGTCTTTGGGTCGCCAGAACGAGGTGAATTCCTGCGGACCGAGCCTTCTGAGCGAGGCGGATAAGCGGCGTTTCCACCTCGCGCCGCGTCAAGATCAAATCTCCAAGCTCATCGATAACCACCACGATATGTGGCATGTCCGCGCCATTGGCCCGAGCTTCCATGAGATTTCGAGCATCGAGCCTGCGCATCGCTTCCTGGCGCCGATCCATTTCCTCTACTAGACCGTTGAGCACGCCAAGTGCATCGTCGGAGGATGTTGTGACGGGGCCCCTTAGTCTTTTCGAATTGACGTAAGCAGAAAACTCGACCGCCTTAGGATCGACAAGCACCAGTTGCGGGGCGGCAGGGTTCTCCAGTAGCGATAGCAAAATGGAGTGGAGACACATTGACTTGCCGCTGCCCGTCGTACCACCGACAAAGAGGTGAGGGGCGTCCGCCAGGTCAATTACGAAGGGTTTGCCCAGAATGTCGGTTCCGAGGCAAATCGGCAGGGCCATCTTTCGTATTTCGGGCTCGCTCAAGACCGATCTTAATTCGGCCCACGTAGTTATCCGCCACGACGCCACTGGACGCGGAACAATAAGGTAGACCTGGCGCTCGGCCGCCGCCAGCGCGACCGACACCGAAGCCTCGCCGAAGCCAAGTGCGAACGAGAGCTTCGATACCCCTTTTCTGAGGCGATCCAGATCGTCGAGTTCGTGGAGTACAAGGGTGAAGCGTGTAACCCTGGGGCCGTCAACAGTCTCAAGGATTTTGGCGCCGACCCCAAGCTGGCCGAGGACCCGTTCTATCCGTGGTCCAATATCGTCATCAACCAGATCAGGGGCATCAAACCGGCTTGCCACGCCAGCGAACAGTTGGGTTGCGAGATAGTGATGGAAGTCGGCATCGGTCGTCCATTCTTTGCAAATGGAATCGATGCCGCGGCGGACGTGTTGCTGGAGAGCATCATGAAAGGCGTCATCATCATCAAATAGATTGCGGCCTTCATAGACCGACAACAAAGCGCGATAGAGATCCGTGAAATCCTCGGCTTCTCCCTTGCCTTCCCCGGTCATCTGATTTGAATGAATCGTCGAGCCCTGCGGCTGAGAGCTCTGCCGCTTGAATGTGACGGGGCTGGGAGGCTCCGGGTTCTGCAGCGATCGCGCGAAACCAAGCCGGGCGGCTGTCCACTGGTCGATGTCTCGGGCCCGAAGTCCAATGTCCATGATTTGGCGTAAGAGTTCCCTCTCCACCTTAGAGAACTGGATACGATCTACCATTGCCCCTCCTCAAGTAACCCGCCGAGCTCAATTCCTCCCATGTCACCGCGGTCGTTTCTGATGGTGAATTCGCGGGCAATATGGGGCCTCAACCTGGCGAGCTTTGCGCCTTCAAGCTCGGAGTTTGTCGGCAAAATGATTACCTGATGCGAGATTTTAGGATAATAGTTGGTCAGGAGGTTGAACTGATTTTCCCGGTCTATCCGGCCGAGCGGTGTATCGATGATGACTGGTACGTCGTGACCGGCGACATCCTTCATCGCCCAGAGCAAAGCGGTGGCAGCAAGCTGGCGCAGACCACTTGACAGGCTGGATCGTCCGATCCGGTCGCCGGCCCCATCGATGAAGTGCATAACGTAATTGTCGTCGAGTTCGACACGGGCAATCAGCGGATGCTCGTAAATCAATTCGAGCAGGCGCTGATTAATCCTCTCCTGAATCTGCTCGCGTGTCTCGACCCTCATTGCCTCTCGCAAATCATTGAGGGTTTTGGCGATCTTTCTGATAGCGCGCGCCTCTTCAGAGTTCCTCGTTGCCTGCGCTTGGGATGCTCCCAATTGATCGAGGGTCTTTTTGGATTGAGCGATTTCTTGAATTGCATCCTCCAGCCGCGTCTGTTGATGGCCCCTGCGTTCATGTGCATCAGCGATACGAGCCTCGAGCTCAGCAATTGTTGCTGTGACGTGACGAAACTCATCTAGGTTGGCCTGAGATCCTACCTCGATGCGAAGCAAGGCGTCGGTAACCTGCGACAGATCAAACTTCAGACGGGACACTTCATTGAGGCGCGCCAGCTGCAAGGCTTGCCGGTCCGGTCCCGACTCGATCAATCTAACCATCATGCGGCGAAGACGTTCGGCACGAGCCAGTTCCAATCCCGCGAATAAGCCTTCCGGGGTCGGATTGCGAACGATTTCTTCGACCTTTTTAGCAAGTCCCGACGATAAACGGGCCCTCGATTCGTTCGAAAGATCATCGGATGCTAGTTCTTCAAGCCAGGAGGGTAGCGCTTCGGTGACCTTGCGCACGACAATCGCTTCGGGCGCCCCTACCGACGAGAGGCGTTGTTCGATTGACTGCATAGCCTGGTGCAAGAGCTGAAAATTTGCGAGCGGCGGCGCAAAGAATGGCACGTCTTCAGCAACCTTGTCACGCGCATCCTCGAGATTTCCTTCGATCTCCTTCTTCCGCGCGTCGAGCTCGGCGCGCTGGCTTTCGGAGGCCCCTGAGGAAAGGTTCTCTCGTCTCGCCTGCAATCGTCTCAACTCTGGCATGTCTACCGAAAGGTGTTCTTCGATCTCGGTGAGAACGTGTTCTGCAGCCTGCTTGCCACGGGTGGCGCGCGCCAAAGTGCTTTCCGCTGCCCCTATCTTGTCGAGAAGCGCGGCGTTCAGGTTCCTTCTTTCCCTTTCCTTGGCGATTGTTTCAAGTTCGGCGGACAGCTCCGAAACAAAGCTAATCTTCAAAAGTCGGTCAAAATCGACAGGTTGACGATCGACTCTCTCTGAGATGGCTTTGACCTCTTCGCCATCAAAGAAGAAGAACCCAACGTAATCCTTCGGCAGTATGGACTCTAGACGCTCCTCCGCCTCATCGTTGGTCAGGCGGTCCTCTCCATCGATAACGACAAGTTGCTCTCGGAAAGTCAGCCCGTCGTCGCTCGTCCAGGATCGTTCAGCCTTGAAACGTCTGCCGCCGCTCTCACACACGGCAGTGACCCTTGCAGTTACGGGAGCCCCATCTGCTCGCGCTCTCTTGAGTGCCTGGCGATTAATCACCCCATACCAATTACCGGTATCGCCGAGGACATAGCGTTGCGGAGTCAAGGTCTGCGGTGGAAAGCCAACTTGCCTAGCCTGACCACTTTCTATGCCCGTGAAAAGAAGTTTGACCGCGTTGAGAAAGCTTGTCTTTCCAACGCCATTTCGCCCCCAGATCAAGAAGACATTCTTCTCCTCATCCTCCGGGGCAAGCTCGACCCTAGCTTGGCTGCGGTAGGCAAAAATATTTTCTAGCTCAATGGAGATAAACTTCATTTGTCGCTGATACCGGAGGCCCGCAGTTCTTCGTCAACGACAGACGCAATGCGTCGTCTCAACGCGGGGCGCATGCCCCAAGCGTGCAGATTGGAAAACTCTTCTTCCAGATCAAGTAGCTTCTCCAGCAGAGATCCAGAGACATTGTTGGCCGCAGAAACGCGAGCGACCAATCTTTGGCGCGTATCATGGTCCAAATGTCCCCTCCAATTCTCTCTAACCAGCAACCGGGTTTGTCAGTAAAGCTATACGATCAAAGGCTCGTTAAAAAGTTGTGTGGCTCTCCGTCATAAACTTTAAATTTCTTCTCAAGCAAGTCCAATCCCCGCGCCCAGTGAGCCGCCACGAGTTCGAACAACTGCTTTCGCGAAGGCGCACGAATATCCGCCTGCGCACAAATCAGTGTGACCCAAAGAGCCATTTCGCTCTCCTCCTGACCAAACAATGTTTCGCCTCTGATTGGCTTGCCCAAGGTATCGGAGGAGGGACGGGGAGCTGTTGATTGCGCCAAAGAAAGGCCAATCGCAATACGGGCCGGCTGATAGCGATAGTCGAAAAGGAGAGACTTTTGCAAAGCGGTGTTGATCGCATCGCTCGACTGGGACGTCCGAAAATCGGCACGGAACAGGTCACCAAGCTGAAGCGACGATAAGCTGGTCATGCCGCAGCCTCATCAAAATACCCGCTCTTTGCAACGCTGTTTCCGATGCCGGCGGCCTGGGAGCGATGATCGAGGATAAAGCTTCCTCCAATTTTGTTTCGTATCATTTCGAGATACCTGCCATTGATCTCCTCCGGCTGAGACAAGAGAATGGTTTGTACGGCTCTCGTCGAGAAGTACCGCAAAAGACGTTCGCGATGATCGGAATCTAAACGACCAAGCGGGGTATCAACGATCGACGGCAGCTGGACTGCCGACAGCTGTCCGACAGCTGCAATCAGCGCCATCGCAAAGATCTGGCGTTCTCCAGCCGAACGATCGAGCGAGCGGACATCTTGACCGGCATGATCGAACAACGAGACATGCCCATCCGACGCCACAACAATGCGAGCAATGGTGCCCTTGTGAGCCAGGACGCCGTAGATCTCTGTAACTTTCTCGCTGATCTTTTCGAAGCAGCCGGGCAACAGTTCGTTGGTGACGAGTTCGATCTTGTCGGCAAGATTAAGCGCCTGGTCAAGCGGCCGCCTCTGTCCGGGAATACCACCTTCGGCGGCGTCAGCACCATCGAGCGTCGCCGTTAACCTGTCGATTTCGGCTTCGATCGAAGTCAGTTTTTCTGTTGCATTGGAAAGACTGCGCTCCAGTTGCTCGACCTCCGATTGAGCGACCGCGATCACGCCCTGAGCGCCTCTGATAGCGTCATCGCGTCGGTTTCCCTCATCGATCGCGGCTTCCGTATCCCTCATTGCGGCCGCAAGCGAAGAGACGTATTCTCCGGCTTCTGCCAGAACAACGCGTTCGTCTTCATGGCGCCTCAACCGGTCGGTCACACTCTTGCGTAACACCGCTGTAAGGTGGGGAAATTGCAACGCGTCGCTTTGAGTGGAGACGCCCTTTGACAGAGCATTCCAAGCCGTTGAGACGTCTTCACGGGTTGATTGCGTATCGCCACCCAATTGTTCTATGGCATCGAGCAGCCGTCGAAGCGCGGCATCATTTTGAAATACACCGCCTGTTGCATCGTCGCCCAGGTCGTCGGCGTTGAGCATCGTCATGACCGTGTCGCGGAGCTTCTTGCCAACCAGCGCGACCGGCAGTGTCGTGGCCGCAAGTCCGGCAAACGCGTGAACGGCGCGTGTGTGTTCGAGAGCAAGTGATTGGCGTTGCTCCAGGAGTTCATGCATCGATTCATAGGTTCCTCCATTCTGGAGGCTCATCAGCCGAGCTAGACTGGCGTCTCGCTTTTCACGTGTAGTCTCAAGCGCCATGCCGAGGCTTTCAATCTCCTCGGCAACCCCCCGCCGGACATTTCGCGCGGACAGCAGATCCGAAACGATCTTGCTGTGATCATCGCCGACCTTGTCCTGTCGGCGAGCGCGATCGCGAGAATAACTGCGCAAATCATCGACGATCGCCCGGAAGCGCCATAGGCCAAAGGCGCTTTCAGTGATTGCCAGAACCTGCTCATCAAGGTTTCTTTCAGAGAAGGTAGACGTCTGTTCGGCGTCGAACAGGAAGAAGAAAGCGGCCCCGACAGTCATCAGACGGCGATCGACTTCTGCTTGGTAGAACTCGGTGGTATCGACATCGTGCGGGGCGGGCAGGATGTTGCCGTCTTCGCCCACGTAGAGCGTCAGCGTTTCACCGTCTTCCTCCATCGCTCCTGCTTCGTTGAAGTACCAACGCCGCTCGACCACAAGAATACCCTCGGGGGTCTCCCATTCCGTACGGACGGCGGCGCTGGTCTCGCCGCGATTCTTCGCAGGTTGATGAAAGGAATTTTGGATGAATTGACGATAAGCCGAACCGCGCGTCCCAACTGCGGAGCTTTCCCCCAGGAAATGTGACCTCTCGCTCAATGCTGACTTGCCAAAGAGGCAAAATAGAATGCCCTCGAGTAGGCTGGTTTTGCCATAGCCGTTCTTGCCGCCAATCAAGATCACCGGCCTCGATGGGTCCAGGCCGGGAAGGTTGATTGTCGTATTGCCGAACACTTTCCAGTTTCTGAGGGAGACCTGGCGAAGTGACACAAGGCCCTTCGCGGGAAGGCGCTCCGTCACCCGAGCACCATCTTGCCCGCCGACCTCATCTGCTAGCAGCGTGTCGAAGGCATTAAAGAGGGGCCGGCGATTGCCGCTTCCTTCGAAACGCCTGCGAGCATCGAGAAGCATGGCGAGCTTCTCGATGGGGAGATGGTAATTCTCGCAAGCGGCGACGAGCTCGGCCAAATCTATGCTGGAAGAAACGAAGTCGTTAATATCAGGCATCCGCTCGTCCGGCCGTTTCTTTGAAGTCTTCCGCCCAGATGCGCCTGATTTCCTGGATTTCATCAGCGTGGATCAATGGAAAGTCCACCTCATCTTGAACCTTGAGCAAACGTGTAAGGATTGTATTGCGCGCCTCCAAGGTGAAAGGGCCGGGGATCAGTCGGCCTTCGCCGACAAAGTTCAATGTCCCGTTTCTCCTCACGGCCATGCGCATATCGCCACGTTCCCGAATTTCCTTCAACCAGTCGCGAAATTCCAGGAGCGGCTCTACGTCCTCATAACCCGCTTCGACGAAGGCTGCGGCACTCCTGTCCTTCTCCACGACCGTGCAGGTCCAGCATCCAAAGCGCGACGATGTGCTTCCGCAAGAGGGCGCATCGCTTTTGTCGGTCACGAGAGGGCATTCGGCGCCTCCGGCGTTGCGATAGATCGTCACCAGATCCCGGTGCGTCCCGCCCCAGGGGGGCCGAGATTGCAACAGGGTTTGCCAGACTTCGTCGGTGTCGAGTTCAACGATAGGCTTGTAGACCATGCATCCTTGCAAGCTCGTATGTGGGTTTAAGCGCTGTCCATTTTCATGGCGCTCCACGCTTCGCCGGCGCTGCATTGACTCCGAGCGCCTCACACCGAGGAGGAGGATCGCCTCTCCAGCCGCACTGACCTGGTCACGAATATACTGCGTTGTGGGTCGGATCTTCATACGATCAGTGCACCACCGAAACATTTTACTCGGTGATGGGTACCCTCGCCCAATCAGGTTGACCCAAAAGGTTTGGTCATTTTGGGGCGTCGTCTTGGCAACAATCAACGGAAGGCGCAAGGGGCTGATGGCGGCTGAGAGCTTTTCCAGAACAATGTCGAGATGGCGCGCAAGAACGGGAGATTCCACAAGCGTGTCATTGGCAACAACATGAATTGTCCTGGACCGCTCGCGCGGCGGGAGATCGAGAACCATTTCCAAAACGAGCTGCAAGAGCAGTGTGCTGTCCTTGCCGCCCGAAAACCCAAGGATCCACGGCGTTGTGTGTGGTTGTCGATACTCGTCTCGAAGATCCGCGGCGACAGCGGCAAGTTTGTCGGCAGTATCAAGCGCGGGAAGCTCGCCTAAGGAAAATGAAGTCATGACGCGCGCAACCTTCCACTCATCGCTCTCAAATCATTCACGGCAGCGCACAAAAGAGCAGCCGCACGATCAACCTCGTCCGCCGTCGTGAACCGGCCGATTCCGATCCTTATAGCTGATTCTGCCTCGTCCCGCGTCAGGCCAATTGCCCGAAGAACGTGCGACGGCTCGAGCGATTTCGAGGAGCAAGCCGAACCTGTGGAAATAACGAGATTTTCCCGAACTCGCATCACAAGCGCCTCTCCGTCAACACCAGAAAATCGAAGATTGAGGTTACCGGACAGACGGTTGTCCATGTCTCCATTCACAAACACCTCGACCGAAGCCGCAATCCGCTCGAGAAGGCGGTCGCGAAGGGTTGCAACCCGCAAGGGTTCGACCGAAAGCCGGTCGGCGGCGATTGAACAGGCGGCACCAAAGGCAACCGCCAATGGAGCAGGGACCGTTCCGGACCGTATCCCGCCTTCTTGCCCGCCACCACGAAGCAAAGGGGTCAAAAGTCGCCGAACGGGTCTTCGGGCACATAGCGCCCCAATACCGATCGGGCCATACAGCTTGTGCGCGGTGACACTCACCAGATCGACTTGACTGAGTTCCAGCGGGATCTTGCCGGCCGCTTGCGCGAGATCGGAGTGAACAAGCGCACCTTGAGCTTTCGCAATCCCGGTGATTTCGCTGATCGGCTGCAGGGTCCCGATCTCATGATTTGCCGCTGCAATCGAGACGAGCCCGGTTTTAGGGCCGATTGTGTCTGCCAGGGCATCCAGGTCAATGCGCCCGGTCCGCAATAGGGGAAGGACACGAATATCGAACTCTGCCTTGAGCGCGGCCACTGTGGAGAGAATGGAGGCGTGCTCGCCAGCCGAGACCAGGATCTGGGTGCGGCCAACCTGCCTGAGATGGTCCAAAATACCGTTGATGGCTAGGTTATTCGCCTCAGTCGCACCGGATGTAAAAATGACATCAGCGGGTGCGAACCCGACAAGCGCACCCGTGGCTTGACGGGCTGACTCAATTGCCAAGCGTGCGGCTTCACCTCTTTTCGATTGAGAATGAGGATTGGCATCCAAGCCGGCATATGCCTCGAAAAGCGCCGAACGCACCTCTGGATCGAGAGGCGTGTGGGCATGGTAGTCAAAATAGGACGCGTCAGGCATCACATTCTCCGATCAGAACGTTCACGCATACCACAGGAGGCTGAGATCCAGCTAGCAGAGGTTGCGACGCGCGTTGAATTTCCCCACGTTTCCCCGATACGATAGAAAGTACATGGAATGTATCATAACCCGATTCGAGGTGTACAGAAGAGACGACACACTCGTGGAGCCCAGATTAAGCCGATTGCTTGTCCCCTCCGGACATCTATGGATTTTAGAGCATTAGCTACCTTCGGCGCCGGATTGATGGTTCGACTCCTTTCAATGCAATGGTGCCCATTCAAAGGCTTGTCGCGAATTCACTTATGCGCTCAATGATTTTCTCGAAGGTGGGGCGCTCTCGATAATAAAGGGACCTCGTACTGCGATAGGCTACCTGATATTCAGCGAAGACGGCCTCGTCGGTGATGTTAAAGGCCGGATTGACCGTCAGATCCCGCTCCTCAGACCGGAACCGCTTTTCCTTGTGAGCGAAGTAGCTGTCGCTGCCCAAAAACCCGAGAACCTCGGTATTTCCGAGAAGCGCATAGACATCATAGTAGTGACGCAAGAAGTTCGCGGGAAACTCTCCTGTTTCGCGCTGCTTGCGGAATTTCGTGGAGATCGTCTGAAGTTTTTCCACCAGCGTGTAGCCGGGATGGTAACAAACGATGCCAAGCGCGCGATTGTCGGCAAGGTCCACCTTGTCGACGGCAAAGTCGTAGGCCCATGAACTGATGTCGACCGGCCGGTTCGGTGTGATATCGTCGAATCCAAGCTCCAGGAGAACGCCTTCCTTCAGGTCCGTTTCATCGGAGGTTGCGGTGGGATAATGCAGGCGTATGCCGCCGCTTCGAAACTTCTCGTCATCGAAGACATGATCCCGCTCGATACTGGTTATTCCGTCGATCGAGATTTCTTCTGCCAGCCTGTCATAGAAATTCCGCCGGCTTTCGATCTGTTTCGGCTTGTCCTGATTGCGGCCGACGGCGACAGCCATTCCCCTGGGCGGATTTATCCGAAGATCGATGTCTTCGGAGAAGCGGTCGATAATTCCGAAGCCCTTCGAAAGGGATGTGCCGCCTTTCAGCTCGAAGGAATACCCCGCCTGCTTCAGGCCGAAGAGGCAATGCATGATCCAGTAGTCCTTTTCGACGAGGGCAGGCAGAATGCCCATCTCTTCGCCGACGATGCGGAGCAGGTCTGCGAACTCCGGGTGTCGGTGCAGGTAATCAGCCATCAATAGCTTTCATCTCGGCGAGTACGTCTCTGAAGAACTTCTTCGCCCGCACGCCGCCATAGTCTTCGGCGGCCTGTCGCAGGGCCTCCTGATCGAGTTCTCTCGCTACCACCCTCGTGCGTTCCAGCACCTGGCTTTCGTCTTCGGCAAGCCGTTTGAGGTTGTTGACCAGATCGACCAACAGGAACTCTTTGGTTGAGATTGCTGGAAACTCGGGCTTCATCCGGAAATCATAAACCCGGCTTCCAAGCTTGAAGCGGCCATGGCGCTTCCGGTTATACACAACGGCTTCATTATAAAGCTGTGTCGCACCGACGCCGAGCGCATTATAGGCATTTGGCGTCAACAACAGAAACCGCTTGCCCTTCAGAAACGCTTCCACGAGGTCGCGGTCACTGGCTGGCGCGCGCCCGAAGCTGGTGGTTTTCGGGCGCATGTAGACGCCGCCGGAGAGTTTTGTCAGCTCGCCGGCATCCAGCAACTTCCGAAGGTCCCGATCCACAGAGCTGGTCCATCGCGTCAGGTCTGCCCTGCGATAAACCTTGCCCGGGACAAGATGCTGTTTCAGTTCGTCCAATCTGGTCATGTTTTTCACCTGCCCTCAAAATAGGGCATGGCGCGGATTATGCAAGCATTTTCATTAAAAATTCATGCATACCAGAAATGCGGCGGTTGGATTACGCCGCTTCCCAGACCTGATTGAGAATGCGCGCCGCCAGTGCAGCCTTGTCCTGCGGCAGAAAGCGACCATAGTGATTGGCCACCATTTCTGGCGTGTCCTGGATTGCGTAGCTCGCCTGCTCGTAGGAGCCCGTTAGCTTCAGGATGTGGGTAGCAAGAACATCCCGGACATTATGCGGCCCGTGAGGAAGCAGTCCCTTGATGGCGCCGCGGCCGGTATAAGGATTGAAGATACCATAGCGCTGGATCACCAAACGCCACGCCTCATAGAAGGTCGTCTGATTATATGACGCGTCCTTGCTGGTGGTCTTCACCGTCTTTACGAACAACGTGCCTGGATCCTCGGCACCAGCGAGCAGGGCGCCGCGATGGCGGTCAATGTAGGCGTTGAGATAGTGGTAGAGATCCTGCAGGTCCGGCAGAATCAGCCGAAACGGCTTTGATCCGAAGAACGATGAATTGGCGTTCTTGAACGCGTTGGAGGGGATCAATACCTCCCAGCCCCGGTCTCGCTCGCTCCAGCGGATCTCTCCTCGTTTCATGTCCTCCAATCGCCGTTCGGACGTTGGGAAGTGACCACGTGGGCAGACGAGCAACTGCCGGAGATTTTTCTGGCGCAGGCCGAGATGAAGTCCAAGGCGCAGCATCAGGAACGACCGGACTGCTTCCGCCGCGGCGCGGGGATATCGATGTTCGTCCGGCATGCGCTTGATGATCTCATCCGTGATCTTGCGGTATTCGGCCAGTGGGCTTTCCGCTTCGAGAATACACATGATCGGTTCGAACGGATCGCGATGAACACGTGCCACCCGCTGAATTTCCTTGGAACGCTGTGAAGCATGTTTAAAGCAGACGTCGCAGGCTGCGTGCCAATCCTTCTGAGCGAATTCGATCTCGGTCGCCGTGATCAAGCCCGGAATTGGTTTTACATTCTGAACCAACTCCGGATGCTGCCATATCCAGCCGGTGTCCGGTCGGACCATGCTGAGGAGAACGCTCAGCATGTCCTCTTCCCATTTGGTATAGAAGCCGCGGCGCCTTTCGCGCCATTGCAGGTACCAGTCCCAAATGCCCGGGAAGACGAGCAGGCCAAAGGTCAACTGGCCAAGTGGTACTCCGTACCCTTTCACGATACTTTTCGCCGATGCTGCCAGAGCACCGAACATTAACCCGAGATGCTCGATCTTTTGCGATGCAGTCTCTTCGCCCCACACGCCGTTCCGTTGAAATCCGAGTGTCGTCAGCGTAGCCGTCTTGAATCGGATCAGGTTTGCGATTTCCATTGCCAGCCGGGGAGGGGCATCGACAACGCCGGCAAGCAGATCAGGATCTTCGATCGTTTCACTGTCGGCGTTTTCACTACAATCAAGGGCGCTCGTGATGGATCGAGATGAGAGTGTGCCGCCATAGGAAATAGCGGGAAAACGAATGGCGTATCGCTGTCTGATTGCTGCCGCCTGAAAGCGTCGATAATCGGTGGAACCGGAAATGAGCACGCGGCGAACCCACTCCAGAATTTCTTCGCGCTTGCTGAAGGGAAGGGTATTGAAGTCGTCCGGCAGATGCCAGGCGAGCCGGCGGCGTTCGGCGGCACTGACATCGCTTCCTATGTCATGCCCTGAAGCCGACCGAGATTGATGGGGCAATTTCCCCTTGAATAGCCACTCGGCAAACGATAGCGGTGCTCGATTTTGGAAAGAGTATCGAGACTGTCCAGCGACCGGGGCACCTTGATACCTCTGGTCCAGCTCAACAATGTCGTGCGATCGAAGGTCCCGTTCTCATCGGCAACGGCGCGATGGAGGTGCCAATACGTGTCCCCATGCCGGCGCATATGATAAATCAGGGCTTGCTGAAATTCAGCCGGATCATCCGTCCAATCGAAGAGCGGCTTCAGAAACTCTTCAACCGGCTTTGGCGCCATGCCGGTCTTGGCTTTCGTGGAAGCCGATGCCGGCGTTTGACGAGTAGGGGATGAGCTCTTCGGTCGTGTGGTTGACACCCGTGATGTATTGACTGGCTTTTTGGTCACCGTGGCAGGCGTGGGGCGATCATCACCTTTCGACCGCTCCTTATCGATCCAGCGCTTGATCGCTTCCAGACCGCATTGCAAGTTCTTCTTGAGCATTGCCGTCATCTCTTCTTCCAAGCCGCAGGCGTCAGAGATTGACTGCCAGTCCATACGACCGGTCCGCATGGGCGGGTATTTGCGGTAGATGATCAGGCTGGCGAGGTACGGCTTGATGTTGTCCAGGGTGCGTTTTGAGACCAACGGCGCGATTCGGAGATCGCAGAATTCGGAAATTTTACGCTGAAAATGAAGAGATGAAGTAGTTTGGTTTCTCATGGCAGCCTTTAAGTTCGTGTTTTCCACCATCACTGATGCGGGGGTGGCCTGCTAAGGCCATGTGGTAAACGAACTCTAAATTGCTGATCATTCGGCCTGTGAAGCCGTCAGGGAGCAGGACCTGCGTCGGAGACTGGATAATCTACTACGAGTCGCGCATGGTCGCGACCATCGGAACCACACTACCATTGACAACCAATGGGGATCACTATTATTGAAACAAATAGTGAACGTAATTTCGGCGGGAAGGTTTCGAGTAAGAAGCCCAAGGGGATAGTGCCTGAGTTTATTTGACCCCTTGCTGCCGACTGCTTTCATGGGGCTATCATATTGGAATTCGATAGGGGAATTTTTTGGGGTTTCTTACTGAAGATGAATTGAGTTCGCTGCGCATAGAGAACATGGCCCTGCACGCGGTGAGCGATGACGTTTTCATGCCGCAGCCGGCCCGTGAGGTGGAGCAGGCGGATTTCTTCGTAGAGCGCATTCGCGAGACTGACGCCGCTGCGGTGTTCAGCTTTGAAGAGGAATCTCTCACTAAGACGCAGATCGAACGGATTGCGAAGGGTGAAGATGATTTCGAGACCGGCGCGCAGAACCTGGCGCGTGAGTTTGCCCGCTTCCACGATGGCACCAGCCGGAAGGGCGCCTTCTTCATCTTCGAGCTCGCCACCGACGTGCTGAAGACGAAGATCTACAGCCTCATCAAATACGACTACGAAGAGGTGGTCGAGCAGACGGAGGGTAACCAGGAGACGCTCTACGGCTGATAGTGCAGGCGTTCGTCGCCGGTAAACGCTCCATCCAGAAGGCCGCACTCGTCCGAGTGGTGGACGGCAAGTCAGAGATGGCTCTCTGCGCGACTGACAGGATGAAGCCCGGCGCTGACATCGGCGACTACTTTGCAAGCTATCTGCACGTCAAGCGTACCCGCAGTGACGACGAGCTCAACCGTGAGGTTGTTAACGTCTTGCGCAACATTCTGACTGAGCGCAAGGAGGACCTACTCGAAAGGGATGTAGCTCGGGCGTTCAAGCACGCTCAGGCGCATCTGCACGACCGGACCGTCGTCAATGAAGAGTCGATACGCGATGCGCTTCTCGCCGCCGCCGGCAATCCCGAGGACGAGAAAACGATTGGTCGGTTCGACCAAAGCCTGCGCCGTAAGCTCAAGAGCTCCAAGCTGGGAGGCTTGTCCTTTGCGCCGAACCGGAAAATCCTCAAGAAGCCTGGGCTGCGGCAATTGAGGACTACAGAGGGCGTGCTCATCGTCTATCCCGACGATGCTTCTGCCGCGACCGTCTCACGGGAGAGGGTCAATGGTAGCGGTGAAGTCATCACCATTCATACGAAAAAGGTGACCGATGACCGCATTGTCCCTGAGAACGCTCGCCTCAGCGCTAGATAGTCTCGTCGCGGATGGCTCTTTCGTCCACGAAACCGTCGATGGCATCATCGTGTCCGAGTTGTCGGCGACGTCGGCGCGAGAGGTCGCGCAGGGCTTCGCTGAAGTTGCCTGGCATAGCCTTGTGTTCGATGGCGCTGATGCGGAAACCAAGCCCGACGACATTGACAACGACTTCGGCCCTTATCGCGTCACCGCGCAGAAACCGCCGCAAAGAGCAGACGAGATTCTATTGCTAACGGCATCGGGTTTTCGCGATTGGCTCGCTGGTCCGGTGCAATCCACGGTCGTCATCGTGGTTGGTCTCGACGAGGTCATCGCCACCGAGGGTACGCAGTTCGTGCCTGCGGAGGCGAACGCTGCCGTTGTCGAGAATGCCGTGACGCTGCGCAGTCCGCGCACGTTGGTGCGCGAATACAACGCGCAGCGCGTGGTGCCGCAGTCGGTCGGACGCTGGCTCCTGTCGAATTCTGAGACCTGGCATGCATCCGATCGGTTCCGCCTGTGGGCTGAGCATGCAATTCCAGCCATCCTGCTCTCCTTGGCCAATGAGATCGACCAGAACACTGGCGCGCTCGTGTTTAAGGGGCCACCGCGGCTTGCGCTGCCGACGCCAGCCGTCCATGCGGGCCTGGTTCCCGAATTGGGCAGGCAAGGCTTCGCCGACCTTCAGGCAGCCGCACGATGGGTCTATGAACTGGAGCGTGAAGCAGAAACCAGACACACGCTTTTCGCAACCGAGTTAGCCCGAACCGGTGGAAACCAAGCTGACACGATCAAATGCGTCAAAGAGAATCTCGGCTTTGCGCTGGAAGGTGCCAAAATCGCCTATCAGATGTCATTGACGAAGGTGAGTGCTGACAATCTCAAAGCGCTCGCTGATTTGCGCAAGGCGGTGACCGAAGAGACCGGCAAGATTACGGATGCCACTCGGCAGGTTGTTGCGGCCGTCGCGTCGGCTCTTGGAATCGGGATTGGTTTGATCACAGCGCGGATCGCCGCCAACGCCCCGTCGCTTCTTATTGTGGCCGTGATGACAATTGTCAGCGCCTACATTTTTGTGGTCATCTATTCGGGCCACAGCTTCGTTGCTTTGCAGCGGGAACTGCGGGACGTCTGGCGCAACCAGATTTATCGCTTTTTGTCGCAAGAGGACTATACCAAGCTCGTGGTGAAGCCCAGCCAAGACGCTGAGCGCATCCTGAAGGTCGTGTCATGGGTCGGCGGTATCGCGGTGGCGGTTACTTTCGTGGTCGCAGTCAGCGTGGCACTCATCCCTACCGGAGACTCGGTTTCGTCGCCCATTCCGGCTCAATCTTCGTTAACCGCGTCAAATCCGAACCCTGTGGTCACGCCGAGCGCGGGATCGGAAATTAGTGGCGCTGCCGAGGAGCCGTTACCAGTGGTTGCGGTGCCACAGGCCTCACCTGACTGACGCGGGGGCGCAGCCATCGGATTCCGATCAGAGCCAGTAGGACGAAGTGATCGGCGTCTGGGTCGATATGCTACATTATGCTTCCGAATCCGCTTTTGGGTTCGCCTGAGCTTTGTGTCTCGGAGTCTATTCTGTTTACAACATTCTACGCCGCAGTGCGAAATAGACCGCAACGGTTGCCGGCAAGAAGGATTTTTAGTAGGGTATTGGATGATCGCGATGATCGCAAGTAAAGATGGTTGCGTGTCCCCGCAACCAAACCAGACAAGCCAGCAGGCATCAAGCCAGACAAAGCCCCGCACGGGGCTTTTGGCGTTTCCGGGCCTCCGAAACCGTGCCCTGTCCCATCAGCGCTTCGAGCGCGGCCGTCTCGCCCATGAAGCCGGCGGGCTTCTGGCGCAAGCGCCCAGCACAAACCCCGAAACCAGCTTCTCATCCCCAACTCCACACACCGCCAGTTCCAGACAAGAAGCAGGCACCATCCTCGTGCCAGCTTCAAAGAGGAGATTTGCTCAAACGCGATTGCCTGCTTCGACAGGCTCAGCATGAGGGAGAATTGTTGATCGCGGAAGCGGAGGGGGCCGAGATTGAAACCTCTCAAAACTACCTCCTTGCAATCAAACCCAATCCCTCATCCTGAGCTTGTCGAAGGGCGCTGCAACGTTTGTGCAATCCCTTGCTTGCTTGCATCGAAATAGTGCGTGCTTCGTGGTTCGACAAACTCACCATGAGGGCTCAGCATGAGGGAAAATTATTGATGGCGGAAGCGGAGGGAGCCATGATTTGAAACCTTGCAGAACTACCGCCTTGCCACCCACCACCTCCCTCATGCTGAGCCTGTCGAAGCACGCAATACCGGTGGTGCAACACCTATTAAATAAGCAAAATCTGCACCACGCCCGCGCAATCGCGTCTGGTCATTGAAATGGGGGGAGACGGGCGGTCTTCAGCGCGTCGTAGTGGTATCAGGGTCGAGGTCCGAAGACCGCCCGCGACGTCTTTGCCTGCTGTTGCTGCGCTTGTCAGACGCAACAACCCGGAAAACGAAGCGCCACCTCCGTTTCCTTCTGCAGTTTGCCGGCCAATCGGGGTTGTCACTTCCGACCATCCGGCAACGCCATCCTTTCCCAGCTTGTCGAAACAGCTCCGGAAGCTGCTCCCCCACTGGAAAGGACCTGCACAGAATAACCCGGTTTCAAAGTGGTGGGATAAGTTTCCATTTATCCCACCAGGAGGGGCGTGTGTTGCATAAATAGAGCGCGTGCTTCGTGCTTCGACAGGCTCAGCATGAGGGGCTCAGGATGAGGATGATTGATTTGATTGCAGAAAAGCAGGGAGCCCAGGTTGGAAACCTCGCAGATCTATCCCCCTGCAAAACTCTACTCTCCCTCATGCTGAGCTTGTCGAAGGGCGCAGCAACGTTTGTGCAATCCCTTTGTTGGAGCGCTGCATCGAAATAGTGCGTGCTTCGACAGGCTCAGCATGAGGGAGGTTGGCTCAGGATCAGGAAGGGGGGATTTGCAGGGCTGGTCGCACGAGACTGGCCGAGGCATCATATTGCAGGCCCTTCCGACCCCGCGTTGCGCAGAGGCGGCCGGAACGCGGAAGGGAGGCGGCTGCGGTCGTCTGAGCCACCAGGCGGCGGGCGGGGGTCGAAATGGACGCCGGCAGATACTACATCGCATCGGGTGACGTGCCGCCAGGCAGCGAGCCGCGAGATGCGCCGACAGGCACATGGTCGCAATGTCGGGCGGTACGCTTTTGTCTTGCGCAAAGGAAAAGCCAATGAAAGCCGCAGTCTACGACAATCCCGGCCCTCCCGCGGTCCTGAAATATGCCGATGTGCCCGATCCCGCCTGCGGGCCGGACGATGTCCTGATTTCCGTCGAGGCGATCTCGATCGAGGGCGGTGATCTGATCAATCGTCGCTTGACCCCGCAGCAACCGTCCTGGATCGTCGGCTATGCCGCCGCCGGCACCATCGTCGCGATCGGCGCCAATGTTCGCGACCGCGCAGTCGGCGAAAAGGTGGCTGCCTTCGACATGCAGGGTTCGCATGCGGAACTCTGGGCCGTCCCCGCCGTCCGCACATGGCTGGTTCCGGAGGGGCTCGAATTGCCACAGGCCGCTTCGCTGACGATTTCGTTCGCAACCGCCTATCATTGCGTCGTCACCAAGGGTGGCCTCGGCGCCGATGAAACGGTGCTGATCCAGGCTGCAGCCGGCGGTGTCGGCCTGGCGGCGGTGCAACTGGCGCGGGAAAGGGGAGCGACGATCATCGCTGTGGCCAGCGGCAGCCAACGGCAGCCGCGGCTGATCGAGCTCGGCGCATCGCATGTGATCGATCGCCTGAAGCAGGACGTCGTCTCGGAAGTGCTTCGGCTGACCGATGGCAAGGGGGCGGATCTCGTCGTCGATCCGGTCGGCTCGACGCTGCAAGCCTCGCTGGCCGCACTGGCTGCCGAGGGGCGCCTCGTCTTCGTCGGCAATGCCGGCGGCGGCGATCTCGCGGTCGATCTCTGGCAGCCGATGCAGAACAACCAGACGCTGCACGGCGTCTTCATGGGCCCGCTCTTCGGGCAGCCAGCCGTGAAAAAGACCGTTGACGAACTTCTCGATGCGGCGGCGGCAAAGCGACTGGAAGTCGTGATCGACCGCGTATTTCCCTTGCGCGACGCCGCGAAGGCGCATGAATATGCGGAAACGGCCAAGCCGCTTGGCCGCGTGGTGATGATCCCCTGACAGCGATCGGAGACCACTCCCGGAGGGCGACCCGCAGGCGGGCCGCCCTGCGGCCGTTCAGATGCGGACGCCCAGCACCATGTAGTTCACATCCGTGTCGGACGAGCGGTTCCAGCGGCCGGTCAGCGGGCTATAGGTGACGCCGACGCGCTCGACGACGTTGAGCCCGTTGCCGGTCAGGATCGATTCGAGCTCTTCCGGCCGGACCAGCTTCTCATATTGATGGGTGCCGCGCGGCAGCCAGCGCAGCACATATTCGGCACCGAAGATCGCCAGGCCGAGCGCCTTGAGCGTGCGGTTGATCGTTGCGACGAACATCACCCCGCCGGGCTTCACCATCTGCGCGCAGGCGGACATGTAGAGTTCCACATCGGCGACGTGCTCCACCACTTCCATGTTGAGGATGACGTCGAATTTCTCGCCCGCTTCGGCGAGTGCCTCGGCCGTGGAGGCGCGATAATCGATGTCGAGCCCGCTTTGCTGCGCATGCAGCTTCGCCACCTCGATATTGGTCTCGCCGGCATCGACGCCGACGACCGCCGCGCCGAGACGCGCCATGGGCTCGCACAGCAGCCCGCCGCCGCAGCCGATATCGAGCAGCCGCAAGCCTTCGAGCGGCCGATGCTCGTTCGGGTCGCGGCCGAAATGCGCGCAGACCTTTTCCTTGATGTATGAAAGCCGCGCCGGGTTGAACTTGTGCAGCGGGCGGAATTTCCCTTCGGGGTTCCACCACTCCGCGGCCATGCGCGTGAACCGGGCAACTTCGTCAGCGTCGATCGTCGTACGTTGTGCGTCAGTCATTGGCCTCATCCTCATCCACAGTGCCGACAGGCCTTCTCCGGGCTGGAAAGTCAAGACCTATCGGCACGGTCGGGCGTAAATGCGGCGCTGCGCCGCCGGGCCGGACAAAATCAAAACGCCCCTCACGCAAGCCCCTGTTCTTGCAGTCAGACCGTATTTTGTTTATGGGAAACCGATCCTGCGGACAGGGAGCGTTGGGGCCAACGTTTCTTTTCCCCACTTACATTTCAGGCCTTCCAGAACGGTAGTTTCCATGGCACGCATCGTGATGAAATTCGGCGGCACTTCGGTGGCCGATATCGACCGCATCCGCAATGTGGCCCGGCATGTCAAACGCGAGGTTGATGCCGGGCACGAAGTGGCAGTCGTCGTTTCCGCGATGGCAGGCAAGACCAATGAACTGGTCGCCTGGACGCGCCAGGCCTCGCCGATGCACGACGCGCGCGAATATGATGCGATCGTCGCTTCCGGCGAGCAGGTGACCGCCGGCCTGCTGGCGATCGCGCTGCAGGGCATGGGCGTCCACGCCCGTTCCTGGCAGGGCTGGCAGATACCGATCAAGACGGACAATGCCCATGGCGCGGCAAGGATAACCGATATCGACGGATCGTTCCTCATCGAGCGCTTCCGCGAGGGCCAGGTCGCGGTCATCGCCGGCTTCCAGGGCATAGGCCCTGACAACCGCATCTCCACCCTCGGCCGCGGCGGCTCCGATACGAGCGCGGTCGCGATAGCGGCGGCGGTGAAGGCGGACCGCTGCGACATCTATACGGATGTCGACGGCGTCTACACCACCGATCCGCGCATCGAGCCGAAGGCGCGCCGCCTGGCCCGCATCTCGTTCGAGGAAATGCTGGAAATGGCATCGCTCGGCGCCAAGGTCCTGCAGGTGCGCTCGGTCGAGCTTGCCATGGTGCATAAAGTGCGCACATTCGTAAGATCGAGTTTCGATGATCCCGATGCGCCGGGCATGGGCGATCTGATCGATCCGCCCGGTACTCTAATTTGCGATGAGGAAGAAATCGTGGAACAGCAGGTTGTTACAGGAATTGCCTACGCCAAGGACGAAGCCCAGATTTCGTTGCGGCGCGTGGCGGACCGGCCCGGCATTTCGGCAGGCATATTCGGCCCGCTCGCCGAGGCCCATATCAATGTCGACATGATCGTGCAGAACGTCTCCGAGGATGGGTCGAAGACTGACATGACGTTCACGGTCCCTTCCGGCGACCTCGACAAGGCGCTCGTGGTGCTGGAGAAGGTGAAGGCCGATATCGGCTTCGACGTGATCCAGTCCGAGGCCGGCATGGTGAAAGTCTCGGTCATCGGCATCGGCATGCGCAGCCATGCCGGCGTCGCGGCCACGGCGTTCCGCGCGCTCGCCGACAAGGGCATCAACATCCGCGCCATCACCACGTCGGAGATCAAGATTTCCATCCTGATCGACGGTCCCTATGCGGAACTTGCTGTGCGCACTTTGCATTCCGTGTACGGTCTGGATAAGCATTGATTCTGATTGCCGTCTAAGGGCATTTTCGGCGATGAACGATTGTCGGGAATGATTGTTGGAATGATCTGAATTGAGAACCGGCCAGAGGCGCGGTTGAATTGCAAGAGTTGGCGGGGGAGGCGGCTTGGCTGTTCCCGCGCCCAGTAGGAGCGAATGGGTGCCCACACGCGAACAGACTACCGGCCCCCGCGTGATGCTGAAGCGGCTTCGCGAACTCATGGCGGAGGCGCTTGAGCCGCAGGACAGGCTCGACCGTATCGTGCGCGACATCGCGCAGAATATGGTTGCGGAAGTGTGTTCCATCTACGTGCTGCGCTCGGACGGCGTGCTCGAACTCTATGCGACGGAAGGCCTCAATCCCTCGGCCGTCCATCTGGCGCAACTGCGCCTCGGCCAGGGTCTCGTCGGTACGATCGCGGCGAGCGCGCGGCCGCTCAACCTGACCGATGCGCAGACCCATCCCGCCTTCGCCTACCTGCCGGAAACGGGGGAAGAGATCTACAATTCCTTCCTCGGCGTGCCGATCCTGCGTGCCGGGCGCACGCTCGGCGTTCTCGTCGTCCAGAACAAGACCAAGCGCGTCTACCGCGAAGACGAGGTCGAGGCACTGGAAACGACCGCCATGGTCCTCGCCGAGATGGTGGCGGCAGGCGGCCTGACCCGGCTGGCGCGTCCCGGCGTCGAGCTCGACATGGGCAAGCCCATGAGCTTCAGCGGCACCGCCTTCAATGATGGCGTCGGCCTTGGCCATGTGGTGCTGCACGAGCCGCGCATCGTCGTGACCAACCTGTTCAATGAAGACATCGATGCCGAGGTCAAGCGGCTGGAGAATTCGCTCGGCTCGCTGCGCATTTCCATCGACGACATGCTTTCGCGCCGCGACGTCGCCTTCGAGGGCGAACACCGCGAGGTTCTCGAAGCCTACCGCATGTTCGCCCACGATACCGGCTGGGTGCGGCGTCTCGAGGAGGCCATCCGCAACGGCCTGACCGCCGAAGCGGCGGTGGAAAAGGTCCAGAGCGACACGCGCGCGCGCATGATGCACCTGACCGATCCCTACATGCGCGAGCGCCTCAGCGATTTCGACGATCTTGCCAACCGCCTGCTGCGGCAGCTGATGGGACGCGACGTCAAGACCATGGCGGGCTCGCTGGCCAAGGATGCGATCATCATCGCGCGGTCCATGGGGGCCGCCGAGCTTCTCGATTATCCGCGCGAACGCCTGCGGGGCCTCGTTCTCGAAGACGGCGCGGCGACCAGCCATGTGGTGATCGTTGCCCGCGCCATGGGCATTCCCGTTGCCGGCCAGGTCAAGGGCGTCGTCTCCATGGCCGAAAACAACGATCCTGTCATCGTCGATGGCGATGACGGCCGCGTCCATCTGCGCCCGCAGGCGGATGTGGAGGCGGCCTATTCGGAAAAGGTCCGTTTCCGCGCCAAGCGCCAGGCGCTCTACCGCGAATTGCGCGACCGCCCCTCGGTGACGAAGGACGGCGTGCCCATCACCCTGTTGATGAATGCCGGCCTGCTCGTCGACCTGCCGCAGCTCGCCGAGGCCGGCGCGGCGGGCATAGGGCTCTTCCGCACCGAACTGCAATTCATGGTCGCATCGACGTTCCCGCGCGCCGAGCAGCAGGAGCGGCTTTATCGCTCGGTGCTCGATGCCGCCGGCGAGCGGCCCGTCACGTTCCGCACGCTGGATATCGGCGGCGACAAGGTGCTGCCCTATTTCCGCAACACCGCCAACGAGGAAAATCCGGCCATGGGCTGGAGGGCGGTGCGGCTGACGCTGGACCGGCCCGGCCTGCTGCGCACCCAGGTGCGCGCGCTGCTGAAGGCGGCGGGCGGGCGCGAGCTGCGCCTGATGCTGCCGATGGTCACCGAAGTGGCGGAAGTGCGCAAGGCGAGCGAACTCATCAGCCGCGAGGTGCAGCATCTGTCGCGCTTCGCCCATGATCTGCCGACGCGCGTCAAGATCGGCGCCATGGTCGAAGTGCCGTCGCTGCTCTGGCAACTGGACGAGCTGATGTCCGTGGTCGATTTCGTGTCGGTCGGTTCGAACGATCTCTTCCAGTTCGTGATGGCCGTCGACCGGGGCAATTCCATCATCGCCAACCGTTTCGACAATCTGTCCGTGCCCTTCCTGCGCGTGCTCCGGCACATCGTCGAGGCGGGGCAGCGCAACAATACCGATGTCACCCTATGCGGCGAGATGGCGGGCAAGCCGATATCCGCGATGGCCCTGCTCGGTCTGGGTTTTCGCTCCATTTCCATGTCGCCCGCCGCGATCGGCCCGATCAAGGCCATGCTCGGATCACTCGACGTGGGCGAGCTCAGCGTGCAGCTGGCCGAGGCGATGAATGGCCATGGCGACATGGGGTCGTTGCGGCATGTGCTGACCAAGCATGCGGAGCGCGCGGGCATTTCTTTGTGAGGTTTGAATGACGTCCATTCCGCAGGATCGCATGGATCAGCTGCTGAAGCGATTTTCCTTGATGGAAACGCAGATGGCCAGCAATCCCGATTCAGACACCTATGTCAAACTTGCGTCGGAATATGCGGAGCTGGAGCCCGTCGTGTTCAAGATCCGCGAATTGCTCGATGCGCAGAGCGAGGCCGATGGCTTGCAGAGCCTGCTCGACGATCCGGCGACGGATCGCGACATGCGCGAACTGGCCGAGGCCGAACTGCCGGATGTGAGCGAGCGCATCGACGGGCTGGAACAGGAAATCCAGGTGCTGCTGCTGCCGAAGGACGTCGCCGACGACCGCAGCGCCATCCTGGAAATCCGCGCCGGCACCGGCGGATCGGAAGCCGCGCTCTTCGCCGGCGACCTGTTCCGCATGTATGAGCGCTACGCCGCCGACAATGGCTGGCGCGTGGAGCTGATTTCCGCCAGCGAGGGCGAGGCCGGCGGCTACAAGGAAGTCATCGCCATGGTCACCGGCAAGGGCGTTTTCGCCAAGCTCAAATTCGAATCCGGCGTCCACCGCGTCCAGCGCGTGCCCGATACCGAGGCGAGCGGCCGCATTCACACCTCCGCCGCCACGGTGGCGGTGCTTCCCGAAGCCGAGGATATCGATATCGACATTCGTCCCGAAGATATCCGCATCGATACGATGCGGGCGTCGGGATCGGGCGGGCAGCACGTCAATACGACCGATTCGGCCGTGCGCATCACGCATATTCCTTCCGGCATCGTGGTGGTCCAGGCGGAAAAGTCCCAGCATCAGAACAGGGCCCGGGCCATGCAGGTGCTGCGCTCGCGCCTCTTCGACATGCAGCGGCAGAAGGCCGACAGCGAACGATCCGAGGCAAGGCGCAGCCAGGTCGGTTCCGGCGACAGGTCCGAGCGCATTCGCACCTATAATTTCCCGCAGGGGCGGGTCACCGATCATCGCATAAACCTGACGCTCTACAAGCTCGACCGCATCATGGAAGGCGATCTCGGCGAATTGATCGGTGCGCTGATATCGGATTACCAGACGGCGCAGCTCGCCCAGCTCAACGAGAGCCACTGAATGACCGGGCGCAGCCGGAAACTTGCGGACCTCATCCGGCAGGCGAGGGACCATCTGGCACGGCAGGGGATTGCGTCGGCAGAGCTCGATGCGCGGCTGCTGGTGGAGTGGGCGACGGGCTGCGACCGCCTCGCCATGGTGCGGGAGCCGAATCGGCAAGCCGACATGGCAGAGGTCGAGCGGATCGACCGGGCGGTCGAGCGGCGAATCGCCGGGGAATCGGTGCATCGGATCATGGGATGGCGCGAATTCTTCGGCATGGAATTCGAACTGTCGGCGGATACGCTCGAACCACGCCCCGATACGGAGGCCCTGGTCGAGCTGGCATTGAGCTGGCTGACCTTGCGGGCCGGGCGCAACGGCAATGCGGTCGTGGTCGATCTCGGTACGGGAACGGGGGCCGTCGCCCTTGCCCTGCTCCAGCATGTTCCGGGGCTTCAGGCCATAGGCGTGGACATATCCGCAGGCGCGCTGACGACAGCGCGGGGCAATGCGAAACGCGCCGGTTTGTCGGCCCGCTTCGCCGCCATCCAATCGGACTGGTTCGCGCGGATAAGTGGTTCATTCGACATGATAATTTCCAATCCGCCCTATATAGTATCGGCGGAGATAGCGGGGCTGCAGAAGGAAGTTTCGATCCACGATCCGGCGCGCGCGCTCGATGGCGGGGCGGACGG
Source organism: Phyllobacterium sp. 21LDTY02-6 (assembly GCF_023554255.2). Classification (GTDB taxonomy): domain Bacteria; phylum Pseudomonadota; class Alphaproteobacteria; order Rhizobiales; family Rhizobiaceae; genus Phyllobacterium. The sequence continues at coordinate 27,999 of NZ_JAMJWD020000003.1, forward strand.
ACTGGACGCCTATCGCAAGATTGCGCAGGGCGCGTCGCGGCATCTTGCGGAAGAGGGCAGGGTGGCGCTCGAGATCGGCGCGGGACAAAGGGCGGATGTCGAGCGGATTTTCGCCGAGGCGGGTTTCGTGCCGGATGGGCTTCGCCACGACCTTGGCGGGCACGAGCGGGCACTTCTCTTTGCCCGGGCTAAAAAATAATGGAAAAAAGGCTTGGAATCTGCGCAGAAGATCGCTAGTTTCCGGGTACCGCTTTAAACCGACGACACTGGTTCTGCCAATCAAGCGATTGATCGGAAATCCCCAGAGTTTGAGTTCTCCTCGATGGTGTTCTGGAGAAAGCGTTTCTTGCGGAAGCACAAAAGTTTTTTGAACTTTGGATGCGATCGAAGCGCGGGGCGTGCTTCAGATCGGCATTTGAAAAGCGAGCTTTTTGACTCAAATGGTGAGCAAACAAGCGCCCCTGATTTTCTGAAAAGAGATAAGTATGAGGCCAGTACAGCAGAATAGGCGCATGCGCGGACGCGGCAACAACAACCGCAGCAAGGGACCAAATCCACTATCGCGCAATTATGAAAGCAACGGCCCGGACGTGAAGATCCGTGGCAATGCCCAGCATATCGCCGAAAAATATGCCACTCTTGCACGCGACGCCCAAAGCGCGGGCGACCGTGTGATGGCGGAAAACTATCTCCAGCATGCCGAACATTACAATCGCATCATTCTCGCGGCCCAGGCCGCCGCGCCGGTCCAGTATCAGCGCGACGACCAGGACCAGGATGATGACGGTTCCTATGATGATGACGGTCCGATCGCCGAGACCGAGCGTCAGGAACGGCCCGAGCGCCAGGATCGGCAGGAGAGGCAGGAACGGCAAGAGCGGCCGGAGCGACAGGACAGGCAGCCGCGGGTGAACCACGCCATCAATGGCAGCGGCCCGCAGCCGGTCATCGAAGGCACCCCCGCCGAGGTCGCCTATGATGACGACACGGCCAGCCAGCGCCAGCCGCAGGCACAGCCGGCACAGGCCGAAGCGCCCGAGGCTGCCGCGGCAGCGGACGAGGCCGCCGATGCGCCGAAGCCGGCAAGGCGCTCGACCCGTGGCCGTCGCCCGTCGCGTCCGCGCGAGGCACGGGCCGAGGAAGGCAATGGCGACGAGCCGTCGCCGGCAACGCGTGCCGAGGCGGCCAATGATCTGTCTCCGGCCAGCATCGTCGCCGAAGTGAAGAAGCGGCGCGCCGCCGCCGAATCGGACGTCTAGGCGCCAGCGCATGCCGGCGGGTTGCCGCCGGACCTGAATTGATTTCGAACCACCCGCCGTCACCGCCGGGTGGTTCTTTCATTTGATGCTGTGGGTGGATGAGCTTGTCGAAGCACGCAACAACAGTGTTGCAATCTCTTTTCCAGGGTGGTTGGCTCAGATGAGGGAAAGTAGAGTTTTGCAGGCTGGCGAACCTGAGAGCGTGCAGATGCTGTGAGGCTTTCAACTGCTGGCTCTCCCCTTTCTGCAAACAAATCAAACCCTCATGCTGAGCTTGTCGAAGCACGCACCATGCTGATGCAACCAAAAAAGGGATTGCACAAACGTTGCTGCGTCCTTCGACAGGCTCAGGATGAGGGAAATTGGGGGGTGGCAGGGTTCTGGTTCTGTGAGCTCAATACCCGCCAACGCGGCAGGGCTATCACCATGCAATCAGATCACTCTCCCTCATGCTGAGCTCGTCGAAGGACGCACGACAGTTTTGCAATGATCCCCTTGTTCTGGTGCCTGCAAAAGCATCGTGCGTTCGATGGCTTGCCATGGGGAGCCGGAAGCACTCGCCCTCAGGCGGCGAGTTCCGATCGCCAGGGCGGATTGGCGCCGGCGCGCGAAACGGTCACCGTGGCGGCCTTGATTCCGAGCGTCAGCGCCGCCTCGATCTGCCGGTCGGTCAGTTCGGCAAGTCCGGCTTTCGTCAGTGCGCCGTTCTCCTGCAGCGAAGCCAGAACACCGGCGGTGAACGTATCGCCGGCGCCGACCGTATCGACCACGGCCACCCTTTGCCCCGGGACCTGCACGGCCTGCCGCTTCGTATAGCCGGTGGCGCCATCGGCGCCATGGGTGAGGAGGATCAGCTTCGGCCCGATGGCGTCGCCCTCGACCAGCCAGCGGCGCGCCACGTCTTCCAGCGATCCCACCTCGCCGAACCAGTTGAGATCTTCGTCGGAAACCTTGACGATGTCGGACATGGCGATCATCCGCCGCATGCGCGCGAGGTGCTTTTCCTTGTCCGGGATGAATCCCGGCCGGATGTTCGGGTCGAGGATGATGACGCGCTTCGCGTGTTCGCGCGCCATCAGCGCCTCATAGGTGCTGCCGCACGGCTCGGGAATGAGGCTGATCGCCCCGAATTGCAGCGCGGTCACATTGGCGTCGAGTTCGGGCAGGTGCTCCGGCGCCAGCGAGCGGCCGGCGCTGTTCTCGTCGTAGAAGATATAGCTCGCCTGGCCATCGACCAGCCTTACGAAGGCGAGGGTGGTCGGCTGCGGCGAAATATGCGCGTAGCGGCTGCCGACATGGTTCTGCGCGAGACTGTCGCGCAGCATCTGCCCGAAGAAATCGGAGGAAAGCCCGGAGTAGAATTCGGTCGGCACGCCGAGCCGGCCAAGGGCGACGGCGGTGTTGAACACCGCGCCGCCGACATAGGGGGAAAAGGCGGTTTCGCCGGCCTCGGTCACGCGCGGAAGCATGTCTATAAGGGCTTCGCCACAACATAAAATCATTGAACAATCTCTCTTGGATAAATGACACCCTTGCGGATGATAATATTGGCATAAAGGCGGGTTTCGCCCGTGGCAACGATCGTGTGTGCCGTTTTCACACGGGCGTAGAAATCGGCACCGGCCAAGGCGACGAGCCTGGCGCCCGGCGCATATTTTGCGCAGATCCGGTTCATTTCATCATGAACCGGGTCGGAAAGTTCCGGCTCGCCGCGAACCGAGGCCCTGAACAGCGGTTCGGCGACGAAATCGTCCACCGGCAATATCTGCAGGATCGCTTCGAGGAGCGGAACGAGCGGAATGCCGTCGGCGCGCACCAGCCGCGTCGCATCCGTCTGCGCCGGATAATTCGCATCGACGAGCGCGATCTCGTCGCCATGGCCCATGCTGCGCAGGGTCGCGAGCAGTTCCGGCCCGAGCAGGGGTGAAATGCCGATCAGCATGGCCGCTCCGTGGATTGTGCCGGTTGCATCATGGCCCGCGCCATGGGGCGCGTCATGGGTCCCGTCATGGCCCGCATCATGGCTGGTCGACCTTCCTGAATATCTTCTGGCCGAGGAGAAACCTGTCGGCAAGCGGCAGGCTGGCGGCGCCGAGAGCGCGCGCGTGAATGCCGACCGTTCCTTCAAGGATCACCGGCAGCTCGATGCCCTCGAGATCGAAGGTTTCGACATGGCCGCGAATGGCGGTGACGATCCGCGTGCGCACGTCGGCCGGCATCCAGCCATCGATGATCGCCGCTTCGAAATCGACCACCGAGGCCGAGGCAACGACCGCATGGGCGATCGCCCGCGCCGCATTGTCGATCCACTCGTCCAGTTCCGGCCCCATCGTGCCCCAGTCCTCCGGGGAGGTCCACAGCGGCGAGGGATCGCGGCGAAGACCGGTGACGACGCGCTCCAGCGTGGTGATGGAGGCGACATCGATCAGCTGGCGCACATGGTTGCCCTGGGGGGTGCCTTTGGGACTACCGGGCGCGGGGACCGGCATGGAACCCAGCGCCCCGGCATTGCCGCTGCGCCCCGCATAGAGGCTGCCATTGATGACGATGCCGCCGCCGATAAACGAACCGATGAAGAAATAGACGAAATCGCTGATGTCCTTGCTCTGGCCGAAGACGAGCTCGGCGCCGCAGGCGGCCGTCATGTCGTTCTGGAGATAGACCGGGAACGGGCAGATATCCTGGATCAGCTGCCTGACGTCGCAGCCCTTCCACTGGTCGAGCACGTCCTGCGGCGCGCCGACCGTATCGGCCCACTTCCACAATTCGAAAGGCGCGGCAATGCCGAGGCCCGCCAGCCTTTCCCGCTGGCCCGGAGCCAGCCCCGCCAGCATTTCCTCTATGCCGGCCTCGGCGATCGCAAGGATGTTGTCCGGCGCCGGATAATCATAGGGAACATGGCGCATCGCCCTGATATTGCCGACGAAATCGATCATGACGAGATCGGCGCTCCGGCGCCCGATCTTCAGGCCGAAGAAGAACGCGCCTTCGGGATTGAGGGCCATGGGAACGAGCGGCTGGCCGATCCGTCCGCGCAGGGGAGCCTCGCGCCGCAGCAGTTCGTCCGCTTCCAGCATGCGCATGATGATCGAGCTGGTCTGGGCGGAGAGACCCGTCATGCGCGCAATGGCGGTCTTGGCGAGACTGCCATGCTGGCGCAGCAGCGACAGCACGACCCGCTCATTGTGGTCGCGCATTCCGCTCTGGTTCGTGCCGTGGTGAAGCTGCGCACGCCGGGTGCCTTGCTCCGAGATACGGGTGCTCAATGGTCTCCTCCCATCCGTCAGCGGGACAATGGCGGCGGCAATGGCCCCTGTCAATATTAAATCAGAGTGATTTATTAATGTTGACAGCGGGCACGGGGTGGTATTTCCTTGATGCAGCACTTGGCCGGGAGGATAACTGTCCGAGGTGTTGAGAGATTAACAGGGCGCCGGGTCAACTGGCGTCAGCGCGGACAGGCGTGACCATGCCGTCCCAAGAGGAGGAAGTTGCATGAACAGAGTAAGTTTTCTGAAATCGTCGGTATTCGGTGCTGCGGCCATGGCGCTCGGCGCTTTTGCCGTTCCTGCGCAGGCTGCCGATGTGAGCGCCTGCCTGATCACCAAGACCGACACGAACCCGTTCTTCGTCAAGATGAAGGAGGGCGCGCAGGCCAAGGCCCAGGAACTCGGCGTCGAGCTGAAGGCCTATGCCGGCAAGATCGATGGCGATACCGAGAGCCAGGTCGCGGCCATCGAGACCTGCATCGCCGATGGCGCCAAGGGCATCCTCATCACCGCTTCCGACACGGCCGGCATCGTCTCGTCGGTCAAGCTGGCGCGGGATGCCGGCGTCCTCGTCATCGCGCTCGACACGCCGCTTGATCCTGTCGACGCGGCGGACGCCACATTCGCCACCGACAACCTGCTTGCCGGCGAACTCGTCGGCAAATGGGCGGCGGGAACCCTCGGCGACAAGGCCAAGGACGCCAAGGTCGCGTTCCTCAACCTCACGCCGTCGCAGCCTTCGGTCGACGTCCTGCGCGACCAGGGCTTCATGAAGGGCTTCGGCATCGACGTTGCCGACATCAACAAGATCGGCGATGAGAAGGACCCGCGCATCGTCGGCCACGACATCACCAATGGCAATGAGGAAGGCGGCCGCAAGGCGATGGAAAGCCTTCTGCAGAAGGACCCCGAGATCAACGTCGTGCACACGATCAACGAACCGGCCGCCGCCGGCGCCTATGAGGCGTTGAAGGCCGTCGGCAAGGAGAAGGACGTGCTCATCGTTTCGATCGATGGCGGCTGCCCGGGCGTGAAGAATGTCGAGGCAGGCATCATCGGCGCGACGTCGCAGCAATATCCGCTGATGATGGCGGCGCTCGGCATCGAGGCGATCAAGAAATTCGCCGATACGGGCGAAAAGCCGAAGCCGACCGAAGGCAAGGACTTCTTCGATACCGGCGTCGCGCTCGTCACCGACAAGCCGGTCGACGGCGTCGAATCGATCAGCGTCAAGGATGGCCTGGCCAAGTGCTGGGGCTGAGCCTTTAACGGGCGGGCGCTCCCGACAAGGGAGCGCCTGCCTGCCCGCATTCGCCGGCCAGTGCCGGCATCCAGCGGCGACAACAGGCGCCAGGGCGAGAGCGAGCTGCGTTCAAGGGGCGAAAGCCGCGGACGGAGCCTGCCGATCCAACTACCTCCGGGAGGTCATCCATGACAGAGACTGAGCGAACCACGCATCAAAAGCAGGAGTTTGAAAGCGTCCTGACGCAAAGCTCCGCCGATGTCGCCAGCTTCGACAGCAATGAGAAGAGCACGCTCGAACGCATCCGGCACTATCTTCATTCGAGCCCTGCGGCCGTGCCCCTCATCGTGCTCGTGCTTTCCCTGGCTGCCTTTGCCGCCATTGTCGGCGGGCGGTTCTTCACGCCCTTCGCGCTGACGCTGATCCTGCAGCAGGTCGCTATCGTCGGCATTGTCGGCGCTGCGCAGACGCTCGTCATCCTCACCGCCGGCATCGATCTTTCGGTCGGCGCCATCATGGTGCTTACCTCCGTGGTGATGGGCCAGTTCACCTTCCGCTACGGTTTGCCGGTGGAAGTTGCCGTCGCCTGCGGCCTGGCGCTCGGCGCGCTGTGCGGCTTCGTCAATGGCGTGCTCGTCGCCCATATCAAGCTGCCGCCCTTCATCGTCACGCTCGGCACCTGGCAGATCTTCCTTGCGGCCACCTATATCTACTCGGCCAACGAGACGATCCGCGCCCAGGAAATCGAACAGCAGGCGCCGCTGTTGCAATTCTTCGGCCAGAAGCTTTCCTTCGGCGGCGCGACCTTCACCTATGGCGTCTTCGCCATGATCGTGCTGATCGCCATCCTCTGGTATGTCCTCAATTATACCGCCTGGGGCCGGCATCTCTACGCGATCGGCGACGATCCCGAGGCGGCGCAGCTTTCCGGCGTGCGCACCAAGCGCGTCCTCGTTTCCGTCTATGTGCTGGCGGGCCTCATCTGCGCGCTGGCCGGCTGGGCCCAGATCGGGCGCAACGGCTCGGTCTCGCCGCAGGTCGGCCAGTTCGCCAATATCGAATCCATCACCGCAGTGGTCATCGGCGGCATGTCGCTCTTCGGCGGCCGCGGCTCGATCATGGGCATGCTCTTCGGCGCATTGATCGTCGGCGTGTTCTCGTTCGGCATGCGCATGATCGGCACCGACGTGCAGTGGACCTATCTCATAATCGGCCTCTTGATCATCTCCGCCGTGGCAATCGACCAGTGGATCAGAAAGGCAGCAAGCTGATGACGACACCAACACCATCCGCCGCCCCGATCCTGACCGCGCGGGGCCTCGTCAAGCGCTACGGGCGCGTCACCGCGCTCGACCACGCCGATTTCGACCTCTATCCGGGCGAAGTGCTCGCGGTGATCGGCGATAATGGCGCCGGCAAATCCTCGCTGATCAAGGCGATTTCCGGCGCCATCCATCCGGACGAAGGCGAGATCCATCTCGACGGCAAGCCCATCAATTTCCGCTCGCCGATGGAAGCGCGGGAGGCGGGCATCGAGACGGTCTACCAGAACCTCGCATTGTCGCCGGCGCTGTCGATCGCCGACAACATGTTCCTCGGGCGCGAGCTGCGCAAGCCGGGCATTGCCGGCAAGCTCTTCCGCATGCTCGACCGCAAGACCATGGAGAAGCTGGCGCGCGACAAGCTTTCCGAGCTCGGCCTGATGACCATCCAGAATATCAGCCAGACGGTGGAAACGCTTTCCGGCGGCCAGCGGCAGGGCGTCGCCGTGGCGCGCGCGGCTGCCTTCGGCTCCAAGGTCGTCATCATGGACGAGCCGACGGCGGCGCTCGGCGTCAAGGAATCGCGCCGGGTGCTGGAGCTGATCCAGGACGTGAAGAAGCGCGGCCTGCCGATCGTGCTGATTTCGCACAACATGCCGCACGTCTTTGAAGTTGCGGACAGAATTCACATCCACAGGCTCGGAAAGCGGCTTACCGTGATCGACCCGAAAGAGTATACGATGTCCGACGCAGTCGCCTTCATGACAGGCGCCAAGCCGGCGCCCTCACCGGGCAATTGAGTTGCGGACGAACAGATTTTCAACCACAAGGATATTTCGATAATGAAGCGTTCCGAGATCAATAGGATCATCCGCGAGAGCGACAAGTTCATCCGCTCGTTCGGCTATGTCATGCCGCCCTTCGCCTACTGGACGCCGGAGGAACTGAAGGCCCGCACCGCCGGCGATTCGAAGGCGATCCTCGATGCAAGGCTCGGCTGGGACATCACCGATTACGGCCAGGGCAAGTTCGACGAGCTCGGCCTGTTCCTGTTCACCACCCGCAACGGCAATCAGGAAGACCTGAAGAAGGGCGGCGGCATGCTTTATGCCGAGAAGATCATGATCTCGCGCGAGAAGCAGCTTTCGCCGATGCACCGGCATATCGTCAAGGCCGAGGACATCATCAATCGCGGCGGCGGCACGCTGGTCCTCGAATTGTTCAATTCGCGCGAGGATGGCAGCGTCGACGAGGCGACCGATGTCGAGGTGGCGACGGACGGGCGGATCGTGAAGCTTGCGGCCGGCGGACTGCTCAAGCTGCAGCCGGGCGAAAGCGTCACGCTGCTGCCGGGCAACTGGCATGCCTTCTGGGGCGAGGGCGGCGACGTGCTCATCGGCGAAGTATCGACCGTCAATGACGACCTGACCGACAATATATTCCGCGAGCCGATCGGCCGGTTCTCCTCGATCGAGGAAGACGAGGCGCCGCTGCACCTGCTGGTATCCGACTACGACAAATGGCTCGCCTGATCGCGCTGCAGGACCTCGCAACCGAAATCCTCGGCCGCTCGGCCGGATGCCAGCGGTTCGTGGTCGCCATAGCCGGCCCTCCCGGGGCTGGCAAGTCGACGGTCTCGGCCAGCCTGTGCGAGGCCATCAACGCGATCGAGCCGGATGCGGCGGCGGTGGTTCCCATGGACGGGTTCCACCTCGACAATGCCATTCTCGACCAGATGGACATGCGCAAGCGCAAGGGATCGCCGCCGACATTCGATTGCGCCGGGCTCGAACTGCTGTTGCAGCGCCTGCGCGCGAGCGGCGACGACGTGGTCATTCCGCTGTTCGACCGCAAGCTCGATCTCGCCCGCGCCGGGGCGGCCATCGTCGGCAGGCAGACGCGCATCCTGCTGGTCGAGGGCAATTACCTGCTGCTGGACCAGGCGCCCTGGGACAGGCTGCAGCCGCTCTTCGACCTGTCGGTGTTTCTCGAGGTCGATCGCACCGAGCTCGAGAACCGGCTGGTGCAGCGCTGGCTGGGCTATGGCTACAATGTCGGCTCCGCCCAGGCGCGCGCGCTGTCGAACGATATCCCCAATGCGGAACTGGTGCTGGAGAAATCGCGCCCGGCCGACTTCCGCGTCTTGAACTGAGGCTGTGCCAAACCCTTGAAAGACACCGCTATGCCACGAGCATTTCAAGCTCGCGAGCAATCGACGGGAGCCGCGCAGCCTCTCTCGCAACGTTGACCTCACGAGTAGCATGAGCCGTTTCTTGCAACCTCTTGTCCAGTTTATATTCCTTGCGTGCCTCCAGCCATTCGAGGACGTCCGAAAGGTGCCATAGCGTAACCGATGGTCCATCATGGACCGGGCTCGGAAAATCCGGATTGGAGACCATGAGCTTGCGAATATTCTGGCGGCTCTTGCCGACAAGGTCCGCGATCTCGGTGGCGCTGACGAAGTCGGGGTGGGCTTCGACCAGCATCGCGGTCGGCAGTGCCGCCTTGACGTCTTCAAGGGCCGTGCGAATGGCGTTCCGGGCGCCGTCCGCCTCCCTGTCGAACTGCAATGCAAGGCGACCGGCAATGCCGATGCCGACAAGCATATCCGTGCAGCCCGCTTCCCCAAGCCGTTCCACAATGTCGTCCTGATCCGCATCGGTTGCGGCCAACCGGTATTTCAGAGTGAAATTATATTCTTGCATTGTAGTCACGCCTTATCTGCTTTTGCCTTGGCGGCAGTGTGCGTCGTGCAATTGTCGACGACCCGGCGCAACGCCCTGGCATGGGTGCCGGCGTTTTTCGGCGTACTCCAAATGCTGGTTATGCAGAACTCGTCGCAACGACATGTGTCCTCCTTGTATGGGCAGAACATCTTTCCCCAGGCATGGCTCCCGCCAACGCTTATGCGCCATCCTGCTGCTTCTGCGTATCTTATGGCTTCTTCAATATCTTTCTTGGGATGCGGCTTACGCACCATTTATCTCCTTAAATACATATATCGACGTGGTTGTCATTTGACAACCCATGCTAATGAATGGAAAATATAATGACCTCTATGCTCACAAATCCGACGTTCCTGCAAATCCCCCCACTTTCCTCATCCTGAGCCTGTCGAAGGACGCAGGGAGGCTGCTGCAGCCCCATGTTCACCGAGTTTGCAGCGATGAAGTGCGTGCTTCGACAAGCTCGGCATGGGGGAGGTGCATCAGCACGATTGGTCCACGATATGGATGTTGACTTGATAGCAAGGCGGTAGACCTGCCCAGATCGATATTCTCGTCGGGGCCACCGAGCCCGCGGCCGTCAATCAGTAGCCACCCACGCCTCCCTCACGCCTCCCTCATGTCTCCCTCACGCTCGCATGTCTCCAAAGCCCGCTCCCCAAATCCTAGTTGCAAATAATTCGCACTTGCAAAAGGTTTGGTGCGTGCTAAAGATGCAGTTGCAAATCAATTGCAGAAGGAGCGGATATGTTCGCAAGGTGGGCGATGCTGGCGGCGCGGCGGGTTGTGCCGATGACGAGGTTGGTTGTGGCAATGGCGCGGCGGGGTCCGTATCTCGCGGGCCCGGTGCTTTCCGTGCCGGCGCGGCTGCCGTCCCCGCAGGGGCAGGGCTGGCCGGCGGCAAGACGGGTTCTGATGATGGCGATACTGGCAGGCCTGGTCATGGGCCAGGGGGGCCAGGGGGCGACCGCTGCTGAAAAGTTCAAGGTGGTGACGACCTTTACCGTCATTGCCGACATGGCGCGCAATGTCGCCGGCGATGCGGCAACGGTGGAATCGATCACCAGGCCCGGCGCCGAGATCCATAATTACCAGCCGACGCCCGGCGATATCCGGCGCGCGCAGGGCGCCAAGCTGATCCTGTGGAACGGTCTCGGGCTCGAGCTCTGGTTCGAGAAGTTCTTTGCCGGCCTCGAAGACGTGCCGGGCGTGGTCGTGACCGCCGGCGTCGAGCCGATGAGCATCACCGAAGGCCCCTATGACGGCAAGCCCAACCCCCATGCCTGGATGTCGCCCGCTGCCGGGCTGCTCTATGTCGACAATATCCGCGATGCGCTGGTCAAATATGATGCGCCCAATGCGCAGGTCTACAAGGCCAATGCCGAGGCCTACAAGGCGAAGCTCAAGGCGGTGATCGACCCGATCAAGGCGCAGCTCGCCGCCGTGCCGGAGGACAAGCGCTGGCTGGTGTCGAGCGAAGGCGCATTCTCCTATCTCACGCGCGATTTCGGCCTGAAGGAACTCTATCTCTGGCCGATCAATGCCGATCAGCAGGGCACGCCGCAGCAGGTGCGCAAGGTGATCGACGCGGTGCGGAGCAACAGGATCGGCGTCGTCTTTTCGGAGAGCACGATCTCGGCCGATCCGGCCAGGCAGGTGGCGCGGGAGACCGGCGCCGAATATGGCGGCGTGCTCTATGTCGACTCCCTGACCGATGAAAGCGGGCCGGTGCCGACCTATCTCGACCTGCTGCGCGTAACGACGAGCACGATAGCGGCGGGACTTGCCCGATGAACGCACGTACCGGCGAACCATTCCAGCTGCCACCACAGCCGCCATTGAATCCCTCCGGCGAAGGGGAGGGCATCGCCGTGCGCGATGCCACCGTGACCTACCGCAACGGCCATACGGCATTGCGCAATGTCAGCTTCGCCATTCCGAAGGGCACGATCACCGCGCTCGTCGGCGTCAATGGGTCCGGCAAATCCACCCTGTTCAAGGCGATCATGGGTTTCGTAAAGGCGTCCGAGAGCAGCGTCGCGGTGCTCGGCCGGCCTGTGCATGAGGCGCTGAAGCGCAATCTCATCGCCTATGTGCCGCAGAGCGAGGAGATCGACTGGAACTTCCCGGTTCTCGTCGAGGACGTGGTGATGATGGGCCGTTACGGCCATATGGGCATGATGCGCATCGCCCGTGCGGCGGACCGGGCCGCCGTCGACGGTGCGCTGGCCCGCGTCGGCATGACGGATTATCGCAAGCGGCAGATCGGCGAATTGTCGGGCGGGCAGAAGAAGCGCGTCTTCCTTGCCCGCGCCCTGGCGCAGGACGGGCAGGTGATATTGCTGGACGAGCCCTTTACCGGCGTCGATGTGAAGACCGAGGAGGCCATCGTCGCGCTGCTGCTGGGTTTGCGCGCCGAGGGCAGGGTGATCCTCGTATCGACCCATAATCTCGGCAGCGTGCCGGAATTCTGCGACCGCACGGTGCTGCTCAACCGCACGGTGCTGGCCGCGGGGCCGACGGCGGAAGTCTTCACCCAGGCCAATCTCGAAAAGGCGTTTGGCGGCGTGCTGCGGCAGTTCCGCCTCGACAAGGCGGGCAATGGCGATGCGGTGAGCATCATCAGCGACGACGAGCGGCCGTTCATCTCCCGCACGCCCGCTGCCTCCGAACCCGACAGCACGGATAAGGGCCGGCGCTAGCATGGCAACGCTTCTCGAACCTTTCACCTATGGCTACATGGTCAATGCCATGTGGGTTTCGGCGCTGGTCGGCGGCGTCTGCGCCTTCCTCTCCGCCTATCTGATGCTCAAGGGCTGGTCGCTGATCGGCGACGCGCTTTCGCATGCCATCGTTCCGGGCGTCGCCGGCGCCTATATGCTCGGCCTGCCGTTCTCCATCGGCGCGTTCTTCTCCGGCGGGCTGGCGGCGGCGGCGATGCTGTTCCTCAACCATCGCACCAAGCTGCGCGAGGATGCGATCATCGGCCTGATCTTCTCGTCGTTCTTCGGTCTCGGCCTGTTCATGGTGTCGCTGTCGCCGACATCGGTGAACATCCAGACGATCATTCTCGGCAATATACTGGCGATCACGCCGGAGGCCACGCTGCAGATCGCCATTATCGGCTTCGTCTCGCTCGTCGTGCTGCTCGCCAAGTGGAAGGACCTGATGGTGGTGTTCTTCGACGAAAGCCATGCGCGCTCGATCGGCCTCAACCCGCCGCTGCTGAAGCTCGTCTTCTTCACGCTGCTTTCGGCCTCGACGGTCGCCGCATTGCAGACGGTGGGCGCCTTTCTCGTCATCTCCATGGTGGTCACGCCCGGCGCTACCGCCTATCTCCTGGCCGACCGCTTCCCGCGCCTCATCGCCATCGCGGTCGTGATCGGCACCTGCACGAGCTTCCTCGGCGCCTATGCGAGCTATTTCCTCGATGGCGCCACCGGCGGCATCATCGTCGTGCTGCAGGCGCTGGTCTTCCTCGTGGTGTTCGTCACGGCGCCCAAGCACGGCCTGCTCGCGGCCCACCGGCGCGCGACGCGCGCCTTGAAAGATGAGAGCGCGACGCGCGCCTTGGATGAAAAGGGCGCATTGGGCGCACTGAAAGAGGAGGGCGCGGCATGAGCATCTGGGAAGCGCTGTTCCTGCCCTTCATGGTCAAGGGTCTCATCATCGCCGTGCTGGTCGCCATACCGATGGCGCTGCTTTCCTGCTTCATGGTGCTGAAGGGCTGGGCGCTGATGGGCGATGCGATCTCGCATGCGGTCTTCCCCGGCGTCGTCCTCGCCTATGTGGTGGGGCTGCCCTATTCGGTGGGCGCCTTCATCGCCGGCATGTCCTGCGCGCTGGCGACCGGCTATCTGAAGGAGAACAGCCGCATCAAGCAGGATACGGTGATGGGCGTGGTGTTTTCGGGCATGTTCGGCGCCGGGCTGGTGCTCTATGTGGCGATCCGGCCGGACGTGCATCTCGACCATATCCTGTTCGGCGACCTCCTCGGCATCACCATGCGCGACATCGTCGAGACCGGCGTCATCGCCGCCTTCATCGTCGCCGTGCTGCTGGTCAAATGGCGCGATTTCTTCCTGCATGCCTTCGATCCGGCGCAGGCGCGGGTGTCGGGCCTCAATGTCCGGCTCCTGCATTACGGGCTCCTGTGCCTCATCTCGCTGACGATCGTCGCCGCGCTGAAGGCGGTGGGCATCATCCTCGCCATCGCCATGCTGATCGCGCCGGGCGCCATCGCGTTCCTGCTCACCCGCCGCTTCGCCTCCATGCTCGGCGTGGCGCTGGCGGTTGCCGTCTTCGCATCGCTGGCGGGCGTCGTGCTTTCGTCCATCCTCGACAGCGCGCCGGCGCCGACCATCGTCCTCGTCATGGCGGCGATCTTCGTCGTCGCGCTCGCGGCAACGCAATTGCGTCGCCCCGCCGTGCAGGCGGAGTGATCAGGCGGCGAGGAACTCGGGAAACATCAGCGAACGATGGGCGGCGACGCCGGCCCTGGTGCCATCGCCCACCGCCAGCGCCACGGAGCCTGCCATGGCGGCCGCATCGCCGCAGGCAAAAATCCCGGCCCGGCTCGTCATCTGCAGCGCATCGACGCGGATATAGGCGCCGAGCGGCCCGTCATCGAAGTCGCAGCCCAATTGCCCGGCAAGCGGCGCGGCAACCCGCGTCGACGGAGCGGTGAACAGCCCGCCAAGCGCCACGCTGCGGCCATCGGCAAGCTCGACCGTCACCATGTCGCCGGAACCGCCGAGCGCGCGCACCGGCTGCGTCTCGACATTGACGCCGCGCCGCGCCAGCGCCGCCTGCTGGTCCGCATCCGGCTCGAATGTGCCATTGGTGAAGAAGGTCGTGCTGCCCCAGTCCGGCAGCATCATCGCCTGGTGCATCGAGATCGCCCCGGTGGCGAGGACGCCGATCGGCGCCTCGCCGATCTCATAGCCATGGCAATAGGGGCAGTGGAACACGTTGCGGCCCCATCGCTGCTTCAGCCCCGGCACGTCGGGCAGTTGGTCGCTGACGCCGAAGGCCAGGATGAGGCGGCGGCCGCGATGGGCCTTGCCCGCGGCGTGGACCGTGAAATCGTCGAGATCGCCATCGGCCGTCCCGGCGCGGCCCTCCAGCCATTCCACCGTCGGATAGGCCAGCAATTGCCGGCGGGCGCGCTCGGCGATTTCCGCCGGATCGACGCCGTCCTGCGTCAGGAAGCCATGGGAGGTCGAGGCAAAGCGGTTGCGCCTTTCGCCGGCGTCGATGACGAGCACGCGGCGCTTCGCCCGGGCCAGCTGCAGCCCGGCGGCCATGCCGGCATAGCTGCCGCCGATGATGATGACTTCATGTTGCATGATGGCTGTTTCCATGTTGGGCGTGGGCGGCGAAGCGGCGGTGGAAATCGGCGGCAAGATCGGCAAGCGACACGCTGCCCAGCCGCTCGATGATCAGGGCCTCGGCCTCGGCGAAAGCGCCGTCGAGCGCCTGGTTGACCGCCTGCTCGACCAGGCATTGCGGCGTCTCGGTTCGATTGCCGAGCGCGAACATCTCCGGCGCGCCCACCGCGTCATACATGTCGCGCAGCGTGATGTCCCTGAGGTCGCGGGCGATGACCCAGCCACCGCCATGGCCCTTCTGCGAGGTGACGAAACCGGCCTCGCGCAGCCCCGCCATCGTCCGCCGCACCACGACGGCATTGGTCTGCATGCACAGGGCCAGCTCCTCCGACGTCATGGCCTTGCCGCGCTCGGCCATGTGCAGGATGACGTGGAGAATGGCGGATAGTCTGCTGTTGCGTTTCATGTAACAACGTATGATACATGAAACGCGCGCCGTCAAGCCCTGCAATTTTTACTTGCACTCGTCCCCAATTTCACTTGGATTCATTTCACGGGCACTCGTCTATTGAAGAGACAGGCTTCAGACACGATCTGAGGTTGCAGCGCGCGCGGGTCTGCGCGCGTCGGATTTCCGGGGAAGCGCAGCATGAACAGATATTCCATCGGCTTCTGGATATTCGTCCTCGCCGTCGTTTCGATGAGCGGCGTCGTCTTCAGCTGGGTGGTCTATGACGAGCCGACCATGATCGGCGCAATCTTCGCGCTGTTCACCTGCGTGCCGCTGATCGCGCTGGAGCGCGGCGCGCTGTTCCCGCGCCTCTATTCGCGCCTGGCCGTGCTGCCGACGCCGTTCTACATCATGGCGACGCTGCTGCTCTATTCGGTGCTGATCTATTTCGGCTCGGCATTGTGCCGCATGCTGCTGAATTTCCTCGGCTACCAGACCTATGACCACTGGACGAAGATCGCGATGCTGCCGCCGAGCGCCTTCTTCTCGACCCTCGTCATCGCCGCGGTGCTGAGCTTCGTCGCCCGCGTGCGCGAACTGCTCGGCCGGGATGTCTTCACCAGCCTGCTGCTGGGCAAATACCGCAAGCCGATCGAGGAGGAGCGGGTGTTTCTCTTCGTCGATCTCGCCGGCTCCACCTCCTTTGCCGAAGAACATGGCGACCTGCGCGCCCAGCAGTTTCTCGGCGCCCTGTTCGCCGCCTTCGCCGCCCCGGTCCGCCGCCATGGCGGCGCCATCGACGATTATATCGGCGATGCGGCGATCATCACCTGGCCGATGAAGAACGGCATCAAGAACGGCAATTGCGTGCGCTGCGTGTTCTCGATCCTCGATGCGATCGAGGCGGACAGGGAAAAATGGCTGCAGAAATTCGGCCGGGTGCCGCGCCTGCGCGCCGCGCTGCATGGCGGTCCGATCATCGCCGCGGAGATCGGCGTCGATCACCACAAGATCGCCTATTTCGGCGACACGGTGAATACGACGGCGCGGCTGGAAGGCCTGTGCCGCACATTGAACGAGCCGGTGCTGATCTCCAGCGACCTTGCCGGCCGGATCGATTTCAAGGACGGCATAGGCACGGATTATCTCGGCAACCACGCGCTGCGCGGCAAGGGCCAGTCGCTCGGCGTCATGGCGCTGCGCCGCTCGCCGGTGCCGGTGGCGGAGCCCGAACCCGCCGCCATGGCGCCGGTCGCCGGCTAGCGCTGCCTCCGATCAAGTATACGCAGTTGCGTATACTTGTGTTTTAAACGCACTCGCGTATAATCTATTTTTAAGCGCGAATGCGTATATTCAGGATTTATACGCTATTGCGTATATCGGAGGCAACATGACCGAAGCCATTGCCCGCACCGAAAAACAGCTCGGCGCCATCATCCGCCGCGTCCGCAAGCAGTCCGGCCTGACCCAGGGCGGGCTTGGCGACCTGATCCATCTGCGCCAGGGCACGATCTCGCGGCTTGAGGCAGGGGAGCCTGCCGTGCAGTTGCGCACGCTGATGGAAACGCTCTCCGCGCTCAAGCTCGAACTGGTGATCCGGCCACGGACGCAGGCCGGCGCTGCCGACATCGAAGATCTGTTCTGATGGCACGGCGCAAGGCGCATGTGCCTCTCGACGTATTTCTGAACGGCCGCCTTGTTGGCGTTTTGCGCCGGGAGCCGTCCGGCGCCATCGATTTCACCTATGCGCGCGCCTGGCTGGACTGGGGCGACACGTTCCCGGTGTCGCTGTCGCTGCCGCTGCGGGAAGACCGCTATATCGGCGCGCCGGTCGCCAATGTCTTCGACAATCTGCTGCCGGACAATGAATCCATTCGCAGGCGCGTGGCCGAGCGGGTCGGCGCGGAGGGCATCGACGCCTACAGCCTGCTGGCCGCGCTCGGCCATGATTGCGTCGGCGCGCTGCAATTCCTGCCGGATGGCAGCGAGCCCGGTCCGGCGGGCAGCGCCGAGGGCAGGGCGGTGAGCGATGATGAAATCGCCGCGCTCCTTGCCAATCTCGCCAGCGCGCCGCTCGGCATGGGTGACGACCGGGATTTCCGGATCTCGCTTGCCGGCGTGCAGGAGAAGACGGCGCTGCTGTTCAAGGATGGCCGCTGGTTCAAGCCCTCCGGCACGGCGGCGACCACGCATATACTCAAGCCGCAGATCGGCCAGATCGCAAACGGGCTCGACCTTTCGGACAGCGTCGAGAACGAATATTTCTGCCTCAAGCTGCTCAAGGCGTTCGGGCTCCCGGCCGCCAATGCCGAGATCGCCGATTTCGGCGCGCGCCGCACCCTGGTCGTCGAGCGTTTCGATCGTCGCTGGACGAGGGACAACCGCTTGTTGCGCCTGCCGCAGGAGGACATCTGCCAGGCGCTCTCCATTTCGCCGACGCGAAAATACCAGTCCGAAGGCGGTCCGGGCATGCGCGACATCATCCAGATGCTCAAGGCCAGCGACCGGCCGGACGAGGATATTGCCGCCTTCATGCGCGCCTGCATCCTGTTCTGGCTGATCGGCGCGACGGACGGACATGCCAAGAATTTCAGCATCTTCCTCGCACCCGGCGGCCGCTTCCGCATGACGCCGCTCTACGATGTGCTGACGACCCAGCCGAGCCTCGACAGCGGGCAGATCCCGCGCCGGAAATTCAAGCTCGCCATGTCGGTCGGCAGCAACAATCACTATGCCGTCGATGAGATCGTCCCGCGCCATTTCCAGCAGACCGCCGACGCGGCGGGCATGGGGAAGGCCGCGCTGCAGGCGATTTTCGAAGAACTCGCCGCAACCGCCGGCAAGACGATCTCGACCATTGTCGATGAGCTGCCGCAGGGATTCCCGCCGCAGCTGGTCGACTCGATCACCGCTGCCATGACGGGCCGGACAGGGCTCATCGCGCGCTATCTCGAGGGCAGCGAGTAGCACAGGCCTGCATTCCCCGCCATTCAACCTCCCTCATCCTGAACCTGTGGAAAGACCCCGCAACGGCGATCCCACCCGCGCATGGTCCGGTGGGATAAATGGAAACTTATCCCACCACTTTGAAACCGGGTTATTGTGATTCGGTCCTTCCCAGGGGAGCAGCTTCCGGTGCTGTTCGATTGCTGGGGAAGGATGGCGTTGCCGGGATATCGGAAGTGACAACCCCGATTGGCCGGCAAACTGCAGAAGGAAACGGAGGTGGCGCTCCGGTTTCCGGGTTGTTGCGCCTGACAAACGCAACAACGGCAGGGCAAAGACGCCATGGGCGGTCTTCGGACCTCGACCCTGATACTATAGACGCGCTGAAGACCGCCCGTCTCCCCCCTTTCAATGACCAGACGCGATTTTGCGGGCGTGGTGACGATTTTCTGCATTCAATCTCTGCCTCCCACCAACTTCCCTCATGCTGAGCCCACACCCCTCATGCTGAGCTTGTCGAAGCACGAAGCACGCACTGGTTTGATGCAGCGCTTCAAAGGGATTGCACCAACGTTGTTGCGCCCTTCGACAAGCTCAGGATGAGGGTAGGGGATTGATTGCAGGGTGGTGATTCTGAGATGTTGGCGGTGTTGAAATCTTGCAGGACCACCACCCGGCATCAAAGGCAATCGTGAGCCCAAATGAATGAGGCCCA
This sequence comes from Phyllobacterium sp. 21LDTY02-6, assembly GCF_023554255.2. Taxonomy (GTDB): domain Bacteria; phylum Pseudomonadota; class Alphaproteobacteria; order Rhizobiales; family Rhizobiaceae; genus Phyllobacterium. The sequence continues at coordinate 47,200 of NZ_JAMJWD020000003.1, forward strand.
GCCTTGGCTGAGCCTCGAAAACTGGATGTCCATTACCGTGGTGTACGAGACGCAAGATGTCATCCTGCGTTGACATGACAGCGACCTCGAAAGTCAGCCTGCCTGTCGAGACAAATAGGAGCTTTGCGACCGGAAGTCCAACGGTGCTCGATGGTATTCATGAATGCGTGCTCCGTGCAACGACATTCCTGCAATCCACCCGGTAAGCCCCGCCACGAGGCACGCCGGCCCAACTCATATTCCGCTATCGACAAATTTTGTTCATTAAGCGTCAAATTCGACCGGGGGGGCGATGACAGCGCGGCTTTGCTCGGCTATGGTTCCGCCTGTCGAGGGTTATCGATCAAAGGTCGAGACCCCTGTCAGCTCGCGGGAGAGCGTCCCGTCGCCGCAAGGCGTCAGGACCGCCGAAGGGGAAATCGCCCGAAATCTCTCAGGTACCAGGAACCGCGCGCAGGTAAGACAACTCTGGAAAGTCGGGGGCAACCTCGCGCCGAAGGTGTAAGTGCAGTCGCGTTCATTCGTGCTGCGCGAGTCTCTCAGGCTTCCGACAGAGGGGCAAGGAACCGACCGCCAATTTCGGCGGAGGTCTTTGCACGACTCTGGAGTTTAAATGGGCACCGACGAAAATCTGAAATCCCTGCCTTTGGACGATCTGCACAAAGCCGCCGGTGCGCGCTTTGGCGGGTTTGCCGGCTGGAACATGCCGATCACCTATCCGCTCGGGGTGATGAAGGAACATCTGCACACGCGCGAAAAGGCCGGCCTGTTCGATATTTCGCACATGCAGCTGTTCGAGCTGTCGGGCCGCGAGGCCGCAGCCCTGCTTTCGCATGCCTGCCCGCTGGATGCCGCGGCGCTGCAACAGGGCCAGTCCAAATATACCTTCTTCCTCAACGAGCAGGCCGGCATTCTCGACGATCTCATCGTGACGCGCCTCGGTACCGCCGGTGCGGATGGTACGGCCGGGGGAGATAGCGGCGGCGACCGCTACATGGTCGTTGCCAATGCCGGCAATGCCGCCGCCGACGAGGCGCATCTGCGCCATATCGCATCCGGGTTCGATTGCCGCGTCGAGGCGCTGCCGCGCGTCTTCCTGGCCATACAGGGGCCGCAGGCCGCCGATATCCTGCGCATGGCCGGGCTTTCCGGCACCGAGCTTGCCTTCATGAATGGTTTCGAGCCGAAGCCCGGCTGGTTCATGAGCCGGTCCGGCTATACGGGCGAGGATGGATTCGAGATCGGCCTTCCCGCCGGGGAGGCGCGCGAGCTGGTGGCTGCGCTCCTCGCCGACGAGCGGCTGGCCTGGATCGGGCTTGCGGCGCGCGACAGCCTGCGGCTCGAAGCCGGGCTCTGCCTGCACGGGCATGACATCACGCCGGACCATGATCCCGTCGAGGCGGCGCTCACCTGGGCCATCGGCAAGCCGGTCCGCGAGAAGGGCGGCTTCATCGGCGCCGAGGCGCTACGGGCGAAGCTCGCCGCCGGCACGGTTCGCAAGCGGGTCGGCCTCAAGCCGGACGGGCGCCAGCCCGTGCGCGGCGAGACGGTTCTCATCGATGCCGACGGCAATGAAATCGGCCTCGTCACTTCCGGTGGCTTCGGCCCCTCGGCCGGGCATCCGGTCGCCATGGGCTATGTGGCGCGCGCCGCGATCGACGGCAACCTGCCGATCTTTGCCGAACTGCGGGGCAATCGCATCCCGGTTCACATCCACCCGCTTCCATTTACACCACATCGCTACCACAAAGGATAAAGTCAGATGGCGACTACCTATTTTACCGAAGATCATGAATGGATCCGCGTCGAGGGCGGCGTTGCCACGGTCGGCATCACCGACCATGCGCAGGACCAGCTCGGCGATCTGGTTTTCGTCCAGTTGCCGGATGTCGGCCAGAAGCTGGCCAAGGGCGATGCGGCGGTCGTCGTCGAATCGGTCAAGGCCGCTTCCGACGTCTATGCGCCGATCGATGGCGAGGTGACGGAAGTCAACGAGGCCACCGCGAGCGACCCGGCGCTGGTGAATTCCGCTGCAAGCTCGGATGGCTGGCTGTGGAAGATGAAGCTCGCGGACGAGAGCCAGCTGGCCAATCTCCTCGACGAGGCAGGCTACAAGGCAATCATCGGCTAGTGTGGTCGAATTGAAATACGCCTGACTATGGCGACAGGGCCGGAGCGTATTTCAATTCCGAAAACCACACTAGAAACATAAAGTTGCTAGTGACCTTATCGAATCTGAAGTTCATCTGACGCTGCTGCAATAATGGAGTGAACTTCAGATTCGGGTCACTAGATCGCACCGCGCAAGCACGATCCGGCTTGTTATTCTGGCACCGTCCGGTTTCGGGATCGGGTGCCGTCACAAAGGTTCAAACATGACTTCAAACATGACAACCATATTTCCCTTCACGGAACGTCATATCGGCCCCAGCCTGCAAGGTTCGCGGGCGATGCTGGCCGCGCTCGGCATTCCTTCGCTGGACACGCTGATCGCGCAGGCCGTGCCGAAATCCATCCGCCTCGAACAGAAGCTGGCGCTGCCGGAGGCCGTCGACGAGGCCGCGGCGCTCGGCGAGCTGGCGGCAAAGATGGGCCGCAACAGGACGTTCAAGAGCTTCATCGGCCAGGGCTATCACGGCACGCATGTGCCGGCGGTGATCCAGCGCAATCTGTTCGAGAACCCGGCCTGGTACACGGCCTATACGCCGTACCAGTCGGAAATCAGCCAGGGCCGGCTGGAGCTGCTGTTCCACTTCCAGACATTGGTGACCGAACTGACCGGGCTTCCCGTCGCCTCCGCCTCGCTGCTCGACGAGGCGACAGCCGTCGCCGAGGCCGTGGGCATCGCCTATCGCCATCACCGCGAGAAGCGCAGCCATATCGCGCTTGCCGGCGCGGTGCATCCGCAGATCCTCGACGTGGTGCGTACCCGCGCCGAGCCGCTGGGGCTGACCGTCGACGAGCAAGCCATCGGCGCGGAGACGGCCGCCGTCATCGTGCCATGGCCGGACAGTTTCGGCGTCTATGGCGAACATGGCGCGACGATCGAGGCGGCGAAGGCTGCCGGCGCGCTCGTCATCGCGGTTGCGGACCCGCTGGCGCTGACCATCACGGCGACGCCGGCCTCGCTCGGCGCCGATATCGCCGCCGGCTCGATGCAGCGCTTCGGCGTGCCGATCGGCTATGGCGGCCCGCATGCCGCCTATCTCGCCGTTGCCGAAAACCTCACCCGGCTCATTCCCGGGCGGCTGGTCGGCCAGTCGGTCGACAGCAAGGGAAGGCCCGGCTACCGGCTGGCGCTGCAAACGCGCGAACAGCATATCAGGCGCGACAAGGCGACCTCCAATATCTGCACCGCGCAGGCGCTGCTGGCCAATATGGCGGTATCCTATGCCATCTGGCACGGGCCGCAGGGCCTGCGCGCCATCGCTACCCGCATCCATGCGCAGGCGGCGCGCCTCGCCTCCGGGCTTGAAGCCGCGGGGCTGAAGCTTGCCGGCCGCCAGTTCTTCGACACGCTGACGGTCAGCGTTCCGGGCCGCGCCGACGCCATCGCCGCCGAGGCCGAGAAGGGCGAGCGCCTGCTGCGCCGCATCGATGCCGACCGGCTGGGCATCACGCTCGACGAGACGACGACCGACGCGGATATCGAGGCGCTGGCGGCGCTGTTCGGCGCGCGCCTCTCCAACGATCCCGGCTCGCAGCTGCCTTCCTCGCGGCCGGCCGAAGGTTTCATGACCCAGGCGGTGTTCCACCAGCAGCGGTCGGAAACCGAGATGATGCGCTTCCTGCGCCGCCTTGCCGACAAGGATCTGGCGCTGGACCGGGCGATGATCCCGCTCGGTTCGTGCACGATGAAGCTGAACGCCGCGGCCGAGATGCTGCCGGTCAGCTGGCAGAGCGTCGCCAACGTCCATCCTTTTGCCCCGGCGGAGCATGCGCTCGGCTACAGGGCGATGACCGACGATCTCGAGAACTGGCTGGCGGAGATCACCGGCTTCGATGCCGTCTCGCTGCAGCCCAATGCCGGCAGCCAGGGCGAATATGCCGGCCTGCTGGCCATCCGCCGCTATCATCTCGACCGCGGCGATGCGCATCGCGACGTCTGCCTCATTCCCGAATCGGCCCATGGCACCAATCCCGCCAGCGCGCATATGGCCGGCATGCGGGTGGTGGTCGTCGCCTGCGAGGAAGAGGGCGATATCGACCTCGACGACCTGAAGGCCAAGGCGGCGCAGCACGGCGCCAATCTGGCGGCGCTGATGATCACCTATCCGTCGACCCATGGCGTCTTCGAGGAGGGCGTCAAGGATATCTGCGCCATCGTCCACGACCATGGCGGACAGGTCTATTTCGACGGCGCCAATTTGAATGCGCTTGTCGGGCTGGCGCGGCCGGGCGATATCGGCGCCGACGTCTGCCATATGAACCTGCACAAGACCTTCTGCATTCCCCATGGCGGCGGCGGTCCGGGCGTCGGGCCCATCGGCGTCAAGTCGCACCTCGCGCCGTTCCTGCCCGGGCATGTGGCGTCGGGTTCGGGCTTTGCCGTTTCGGCGGCGCCCTATGGCAGCGCGTCGATCCTGCCGATCACCTGGATGTATATCCGCATGATGGGCGGCGCCGGCCTGAAGCGCGCGACGGAGATGGCGATCCTCAACGCCAACTACATCGCCCAGCGGCTTCAGGAGGTCTATCCGGTGCTGTTCAAGGGTCGCAATGGCCGCGTCGCCCATGAATGTATCCTCGACACGCGCGTGCTCAAGGAGAGGGCAGGGGTGTCGGTCGAGGACATCGCCAAGCGGCTCATCGATTACGGCTTCCACGCGCCGACCATGTCCTGGCCGATCGCCGGGACGCTGATGGTCGAGCCGACGGAATCGGAATCGAAGCGCGAGATCGACCGCTTCTGCGACGCCATGATCGCCATCGCCGCCGAGGCGGAAAAAGTGGCGAAGGGGGAATGGCCGCGCGAGGACAATCCGCTGGTCAACGCGCCGCATCCGGCGGAGGACGTGCTGGCCGACGACTGGTCGCATCCCTATAGCCGCGCGGTCGCCAGCATGCCGGCCGGCATCGCCGAGGACGGAGCCAAATACTGGCCGCCGGTTTCGCGCGTCGACAATGTCGCCGGCGACCGCAACCTGGTGTGCTCATGCCCGCCGATGGCAGCCTATAGTTGAGCAAGGGTCGGATATCGGGGTTAATTGAACGCTCGTTCAATTAACTGGCAGGGAAACGCCGGAAAAAACGGCGTTTCCGGCACCTTTTCGGCACCTATCCGGTGGGCATCTGGCCCGAACTGGCACATGGATGGTCGATTCCGGCACGGATTTCGCGACCGCAATTGAAATCTTGCGGCCGGTGAAGCCGCCATGCTAGCGTCGCGCCATCCTGTCCAGCAGCTTTCCAGAACAGCGAGTTTTCACACATGCCACCAATCAATCTCGCCATTGTCGGCGTCGGCAAGATCGTCCGCGACCAGCATTTGCCGTCGATCGCGCGAGGCTCGGATTTCCGCCTCGTCGCCACCGCCAGCCGGCATGGCACGGTCGAAGGCGTCGACGCCTACAAGACCATAGACGAGATGCTGGAGGCGGCCGATGTCGCGGCGGTGTCGCTGTGCATGCCGCCGCAATACCGCTACGAGGCGGCGCGCAAGGCGCTGTCGGCGCGCAAGCATGTCTTCCTCGAAAAGCCGCCCGGCGCCACGCTGTCGGAGGTCGCCGACCTCGATGCAATGGCCCGCGACAAGGGCGTTTCGCTCTTTGCCAGCTGGCATTCGCGCTATGCGCCGGCGGTGGAATCGGCGCGGTCGTTCCTTGCTTCCACGACGGTCCGGAGCGTCGAGATCATCTGGAAGGAGGATGTGCGCCACTGGCATCCGAACCAGGAATGGATCTGGCAGGCGGGCGGGCTCGGCGTCTTCGATCCGGGCATCAACGCGCTGTCGATCATGACCCATATCCTGCCGCGCCCGGCCTTCATCACCGCTTCGACGCTGGAGTTTCCGGAGAATCGCGATGCGCCGATCGCCGCCGAACTGCAGCTTGAGGACGCCGAGGGACGGCCGATCCGCGCCGTGTTCGACTGGCGCCAGACCGGCCGGCAGACCTGGGACATACTGGCCGAAACCGATGCCGGGCAGATGGTTCTTTCCGAGGGCGGATCGAAATTGTCGGTCGGCGGCGAGCTGCGTTCCGTCGAGCCGGAACAGGAGTATTTTTCGCTCTACAGCCGCTTCGCCGCGCTCATCGCAGCCGGCAGATCCGACGTCGATATCGCGCCGCTGCGCCATGTCGCCGATGCTTTCCTGCTCGGCAAGCGCAAGCTGGTGGAGCCCTTCCACGACTGACCGGCCTGGCTGAGGCACGGCGCCACAAGGCTGCCGGGAGGGAGTTGCTGTCAGCCGGACGCGTTCATTTGCCCGGCGACGATCCGGTCGATGGCATCGCTGCTCTCGGCCAGGCCGCGGACGACACCGGCCCTGTCGGCTTCGCTGCGGTTCTGGCTGAGCTTGCGCTTGCCCTTGAGCGTCCTGATCGTCATCTTGACGCCGACAATGCCGCGAAGCTGGGCCTGCACGAATTTGGCCGGCGCGTCGTCAACGCGCCATGGCCGCTCGCGGCGGCCTTCATGCAGTTCGGTCAGCCGGGTGACGATGGCATGAAGCCGGTCCGGCTCGTCGAAGAATTCGGCCGGTCCCGAAACCTGCACCGATGAATAATTCCAGGTTGGAACCACCTTGCCATGCTCGGCCTTCGATGCGTACCAGGAGGGCGTGATATAGGCGTCCGGCCCGGAAAACACCGCCAGCGCATCGCCGAGGCACGGCGTCTGCCATTGCGGATTGGGCCGCGCCAGATGTCCGTAAAGCACGCCGGACTCGCCTTCGGAAAGGTCGAGAAACATGGGAAGCGGCGTGCACAGCGGACCAGCTTCCGTTGCCGTGATGAACTGGGCGAGTTTGAACTCGTCGATCATCGCATGGATGGCGTCACGGTCGAGTTCGGCGAAGGATGGCGGCGTATACAAGGTCGTTCCAGTCCCGTTGAGGTCGAAAGCCGGATTTTACGGGCCGAGCACGGCATGTGGCAATGCGAGACTTGTCCCGGTAACATTCCAGGCCGAAGCCGGAACGGCCGGACCCCGCGCCAAGAGTAAGTTCCATAACGAACCTTATGCGACTTTGATGCCCGACGGGGGCACATTCTATTTTCAAATGCGACATGTACAAAACCCTCTTTGTTTTCAGGAGGATGGAATGCCCCGCAATTTTACGCAGTTGACGATTGACGAACGCCGGATTGTTTCGCAGATGCTGCAAGCGAAGGTAGGCCTGGCGGCCGAGAAGCTGGCCGAGAAGGTCTCCGCCCTGCCCGGCGACGCGCATCTGCGCCTGTCAGGATGACATTTCTACTTTGCAGTAACAGGGCATTCTAACTTTGTGCTTACACATGTTAGGCATTACATATTGATAACAATAATATTATTAAATAACGATAGATCAGATAGTTAAGCAGATAGTGGCGGGTAGATTTATTATTGCTAGCGACAGATGTGGATTGATAATATTACATCTCTACGGAACGCCAAGAATGCTGTTGGTTGCGCAATCCAACCATATTCAAGAGCTAAATCATATCATCGATGGTGAGGCACTATTCAACTATAGCTGCCAATATTGGTGCGAACGTTAAGACAAAAATATTGATTATGGAGAAACGGGGGCTTGCAAGCATAATGACTATGTTATTTTATGTGTATCGCAAAGCGCACTTATGTTCTTATCCGTTTCATGAGTATCTCCGGTTAATCATACTTCCCAACGCAGTGCGCGACTTATTAGTGAGGAGGCACATTATTCCAATGCTTGCGCAATTGTTGGCTGGGTCTTTGGTCGGCAGAATCGCACGCGGTTCTGATCTCGGCGTAAACCGGAATGCCCTCCTCGCCTGAGCCGTGGGAGGTGTTGCGGGTGGTCAGTTGATTGGTGCGCGTTTCTGAACAGGCTTCTGGATCGAACGCTGCGCCCTGCCCTATCTCGCCTGGTCCGCATCCCAGGTCCGGCCTTTGTACCTGACGCCGATGACAAGGCCTTCGGCCATAGGCGCAGCCATCAAGACTAAAACCGTGATCCTGTCAGAACTTTTCCCCAATCGGAGTATCCCATGACGACCCTGAAACTCAGATATTTATTGCTTGCACTTGTTCCGCTGGCGGTTGCCGGTTGCATTACCGCAGAGGAAGAAGATCAGAATAATTGCTCGTCCTATGGGTTCCGGCCAGGTACGGACGCCTTTGCCAACTGCATGATGCAACAGGGCTTGCGTCACGACGACGAAAGGCGGCGCTATATGGACGTGCTGGAAGAGCGGCGCGAGCGTAAACATGAGCGCAAGAAAGAACGGCGGCGCCGTGAACAGAGTCAAATCGACACGCGGCCGCAGTTTGACAGGGACGGCAATCCGAACTTCGACACGCAAGGCAATTACACCGGCTGCCATGGCATGGGCTGTGAGGTCGATAATCCCGACGACGGTTAGTTCGACATCACTATTGTTGGCTCTGATGGCGTAGACGGGATGGGTTGCCCGTCTGCTTCACGCCATCAACCGGCAACAATCGCCCTCAACAAATCGCATCGAGCAGAATCAGCGGCGCATCAGGTGTCGTATGCGTCGTCCTATTTCGGCAAGGCGTAGGCGATGATGTAATCGCCGCGATCCGGCGACTGGCGCGCGCCGCCCGCCGAGATGACGACGAACTGGCGGCCGCTTTCGGGAGAAACATAGGTCATCGGCGTCGCTTGCGCGCCGACCGGCAGGCGACCCTTCCAGAGTTCCTCGCCGGTGGCCACATCGATGGCGCGCAGATAGTAGTCCTGCGTGCCGGCATAGAAGATGAGGCCACCCGCCGTGGTGACCGGTCCGCCAAGCGACGGCATGCCGATCGGAATTTGCAGACCGGTCTTCATGCCGAGCGGGCCGGTGTCCTGCAGCGTGCCCGCCGGCACCTGCCAGACGAGCTGGCGCGATTTCAGGTCAATGGCGCTGATCGTGCCATAGGGCGGCTGATGGCAGGGGACATCGAGTGGCGACATGAAGCCGTTCTTGAGCGCGCCGTAGGGCGTGCCGAGCTGTGTTCCCAGGCCGTCATGCGCTGCCGAAGGCCCATAATTGTCGGCGACGGCACGCGGCAGCAATTCCACGAATTGCGGCATGCGGATGTCGTTGACGATCAGGTAGCCATTGGCTTCGTCGATCGAGGCGCTGCCCCAATTCATGCCGCCATAATAGCCGGGAAATTGCAGCGAGCGCGTGGTGCGCGTGACCGAGATCGAGCGCATCCTGGCGGTGCTGCGCGCCGAATTGATGAGCGACTTCGGCGATGCCGAACTGAAAGCTGCGATGGCCCTGCTCGGCCGGCTGGAGACGAAGCTGGCCGGATCGGAAGCCGGTGAATAGCGCCTCGCACCAGCGGCTTCACTACTCACGACCTGTGAAAAAATCGTTCTGACGGCGCGTACTTTCGCGCTTTTCCAGGCTCCAGTTGACGCGGGTGGTGCCGGGTTCCGAGCCATTGATCCGGGCAATAATCGCCGCGGCCGTCGCTTTGCCGATCTGCTCGCGGTCTGGACGAATTGTCGTCAGTGAAGGGGTCAGATACCGGGCAGCCTCGTTATCGCCAAAAGCGATCAAGCCAACATCATTCGGCACCTGCTTGCCAAGCGTCTTGAGTGCGCGGAGGACCCCGAAGCCAACAACGTCGCTATTGCACACGATACCATCGATGTCCGGGTGCTGCTCCATGAGTTCGATCGCCAAGCGTTCGCCGAGAACAGGGCTGCCGCCCTGTTGCGCCGTATGCGTGACAAGTTCTGGAAGGCCGGCTGCGGCTGCGGCTGCCTTGACACCTTTCAGGCGCTTCTGGGCGCGCAGGTCGTTTTCTCGGACGCTGCCAAGAAAGGCTAGCCGCCGATAGCCTTCCGCGATCAGGTGCTCGGCTTGAGCCGCACCGACCTGTGCATGATCGAAACCAACGGCCGTATCGATAACAGGGCCGCTTGTATCCCACATCTCGATGATCGGGATTCCCGACGCCATGAGCAACTCGGCGACTTTCGGCGGATGATCCACGCCGATGATCGCCACCGCGGCAGGGCGCCAGCTGAGAATGGATCGGACAAGCCGCAGTTCCTGATCGGCATCGTAGCGAGTGTTCGCCAGCATGACTTGAAGATCGTGTTCAAGAAGGCACGATTGCAATGTGTCGATGATGCTTGCGAATTCAGAGTAGTACAGCGACGTCACTACCACGCCGACAATGTCCGAGCGTGTCCCGGAAAGTCCGCCCGCGAGACGGTTCGGCACGTAGTTCAACTCGTCCATCGCAGCATTGATGCGGCTGCGAAGCTCGGTCCGGACTGTGTTGGGGGCCCTCAAGGCGCGCGAAACCGTGTTGACGGAAACACCGACCCGTTCTGCGATTGACGCGAGTGTAGGTATGTTCTTCCTGTCTTTGAATGAGCTGCGCATCTTTATTCCAAAAGCACCGAACCTGTTTGAGTGATCGTTGCGTTAACGTTCACTTTGTGCCATCGTTTTGGAGAAGAGGCAAGTAGAGACGGGTTCTACTCACCTGACAAAATAGATGGAGCCGAACAATCGGCATGCGGAGCAATAGGATGGTCGAAAGGCCGAACATCATTCTGATCATGACGGACCAGCAACGCTACGACTCGATCGCGGCGCTCGGATTCCCTTATGCCGTCACGCCGAATATCGATGCCTTGATCGAAAAAGGCGTGGCATTGACTAATTGTCATATTACGGCGCCGAGCTGCGTTCCGTCGCGTGCGAGCCTCTTTACCGGCTATTACCCCCATACGACGGGTGTTCTGGCAAACGGCCAGGGATGGCAGCGAACCTGGGTCGAGCAGCTGCGCGATGCGGGCTATCGCTGCGTCAACGTCGGCAAGATGCATACCATCCCCTACAATTCAGACTCGGGTTTCCACGAGCGTTACGTCGTGGAAAACAAGGATCGCTACATGGAGGGCCGCTGGTATTTTGACGAGTGGGACAAGGCGCTTGCCGCCAATGGCCTTGTCAAGCAGCAGCGCGAACATTACCGCAAGCTCGACGACTATCGCGAGCGGCTGGGTTGTTTCGACTGGGAATTGCCCGAGGAACTGCATTCCGATGCCTTCGTCGGCAACATGGCGAAGTGGTGGGTAGAGACCTATCCGGCCACCGAGCCACTGTTCCTGCAGGTCGGCTTCCCCGGACCCCATCCGCCATTCGATCCGCCAGCGCGCTATACCGAGCCCTATCTCAAGCGCAACGACCTGCCGCTGCCCAACCCGTCAAAGGAAGAACTGGATTCGCTGCACCAGGAGCTGAAGGACAAGCGCCAACACGATGTCGAGGTCGATCACGACTCCGTCGTCTGGAACCTTGATCCGAGCGCTGACCAGCTGCAACGGCTCTGGGCACACTATCTCGGCAACGTCACGCTGATCGACGAGAAAGTCGGCGAGCTCCTGGAGGCGCTCAAGGCCCGCGGTTATCTGGAAGACGCAATCGTCATCTTCACCTCGGACCATGGCGAATGTCTCGGCGAACACGGCCTGATCCAGAAATGGTCGATGTATGACATCGTCACCCGGGTTCCGACTGTCATATGGTCTACGGCGAACCGCTTCCCAGGCGGACGTTCGATCGAAGGACTGTGTCAGCTCTTCGATCTCGGTCCGACGATCCTCGAATATGCCGGCATCACGCCGCCGCCGTCTTTCGAGGCGCAGAGCCTGAAGCCGGCGCTTGAGGGCAAGGACTGGACACCGCGCGCCCATGTGTTCTGCGAGCAGATGGGCGACGTGGCAATGGCCGGAAGTGTCGAGTTCATGACCGGCGTGCGCAGCGACCGCTGGAAGCTCGTGCACTTCAAGGGTTCCGCCGACGGGCAGCTTTTCGATCTCGAGAACGATCCAAAGGAGGTGAAGAACCTTTGGAGTGATCCTGATTACGCCGGGCAGAAACGGGAACTTCTCGATGTCATGCGCGACTGGCTGATCGAGTCAAACTTCAAGACGCGCGACGTGATGGCAGGTGCGCGATGAGCCGGCCGAACGTTGGACGCCGGCGCGCATTCGCAGGGGAGGCATGAGCTTGTCCATTGTAACGACCGAAGAAAAGCCCGAAACCGTGCGGCAATCGCTGCTGTCTCATTCGTTCGGCATGCTGGCTGTCAACGCATCCGCCATCGTCATCGGCATCCTGCTCTGGGCGTTTGTCACCGCACAAGGGGTGGTGGGCCTCCCGACACCGCTGGCCGTCGCGAAGCAGGCTGTCATCCAGGCACAGAGCGGCCTTCTCCTGTCTGATGCGATTTCCAGCCTTGGCCGCGTCTTCACTGGCTTTGCGCTCGGAATCATGGTGGCGATACCCGTCGGCTTCCTGATGGGCTGGTACCGGCTTGCCCGCGGCATCATCGAGCCCTACGTGCAGTTCTTCCGGACCATTCCGCCGCTTGCCATAATTCCACTCGCAATCGTCACCATGGGCATTGACGAGACGCCGAAGATCTTTGTCATCTTCCTGGCATCCTTCCTGTCGAGTGTCGTGGCGACCTACCAAGGCGTCGTCAACGTCGACAAAACGCTGGTCAATGCCGCTCGCGTGCTTGGCGCCAACGACTTTACCATCTTTCGGCGGGTCATCGTGCCGGCATCTCTACCATACATCATGGTCGGCGTCCGCATCGGTCTCGGCTCCTCCTGGGCGACCGTTGTAGCCGCAGAACTGATTGCCGCGCAGTCCGGCCTTGGTTTTCGCATGCAGCAGGCGCAGCTTTACTATGACCTTCCGACAATCTTCGTCAGCCTCATCGCGATCGGTATCCTGGGCCTGATCATGGACCGGATCGTCCAGGCCATCGATGCGGTGCTGACCGCCTGGCAGGAAAAGCTATGAGCACCAAGATCTCGTTCCAGAACGTCACCAAGACGTTCAACATCGCCGGGCAGACCTCTTTCAACGCCCTGCAGGCGCTCAACCTCGATATTGAGGACGGCGAATTCATCACCGTCGTCGGTCCCTCCGGTTGCGGCAAGTCGACCGCGATGAATATCGCCGCAGGCCTGACCGATCCGTCCTCTGGACAGGTCCTTGTCGACAATGTGCCGGTCAAGGGACCGGGACCGGAGCGCGGCGTCATCTTCCAACAATATGCGCTGTTCCCCTGGCTGACAGTGCGCCAGAATGTCGAATTCGGCCTGCAGATCTCTAAACATCCCAAGGCGGAGCGGCGCAGGATCGCTGACCACTTCATCGCCCTTGTCGGCCTCAGCGACTTCGCGGACTCCCTGCCAAAGACCCTGTCCGGCGGCATGAAGCAGCGCTGCGCCATCGCCCGCGCATACGCGGTCAACCCGAAGATTTTGCTCATGGACGAGCCATTCGGAGCATTGGATGCCTTGACGCGCGTGCAGCTTCAGGATCAGTTGCTGGCTACCTGGAGCAAGGAACGGCGTACGGTGATGTTCATCACCCACGATGTGGACGAGGCGGTTTACCTCGCCAGCCGCGTCGTCGTCATGGCGGCCCGTCCCGGTCGGCTCCATAAGATTGTTCAGGTCGACCTGCCATATCCCCGTACGGAGGAGATGCGCCTTTCACCGGAATTTTCTGCTTTGCGCAACGAGGTCTGGCGCTCGGTCTATCACCCGGCTGCCACCTGACGTTTGCCCTGCGATCGGCTGTTAAAGGAGGAACAAACATGCTGACGAGACGAAATCTGTTGAAGACAACTGCAGCGTTGACTGCCGCGGGAGTTTTCTCCATTGGCGGCAGGGCTCTCGCACAGTCGGCCGACATGACCATCGGCTATATCGCCGACTTTCCGAATGCCAGCGTCCTGGCCATTGCCCAGGACCTGAAGCTTTGGGAAGCGGAAGGCATTGCGCCGTCGGTCAAAGTCTTCACCAACGGGCCAATCCAGATCCAGGCCATGGGCGCCGGCAGCCTCAACTTCGGCACGATTGGTCCCGGCGCGCTCTGGCTTCCAGCCAGCGGCAAGGCCAAAGTCATCGGCGTGAACGATATCGGCTTTTCGGACCGCGTCATCGCGCAAGGCGGCATCAATTCAATGAAGGACCTGAAGGGCAAGAAGGTCGGGGTGCCGCAGGGCACGTCCGGCGATATGATCCTGCGCATGGCGCTGACGAAGGCCGGCATGACGGTGGGCGATATTCAGGTGGTGCCGATGGATCCGTCGACAGTGGTCGCCGCCTTCACCTCGAAACAGATTGACGCCGCCGGCATATGGTATCCGCTGATCGACACGATCAAGCCGCGCGTGCCGGATATGAAGGAGCTCGCCTCAAACCAGGATTTCTATCCGCAGACGTCGTTCATCAACACCTTCGTGGCCCGTAATGAAATCGTTCAGCAAAACCCCGACATCGTGAAGAAATTCCTGCGCGTGATGAAGAAGGCGATGGATTACCGGGCGGCGAATCTTGATCGTTCGATCCAGATCACTACGGCATTCCTGAATGCGCCGGCAGAGGCAACCGAGAAGGTTGCGCGCAGCCGCAAGATGCTGACTTCCAAGGAACTTGATGCCTTCACCAAGGACGGGACCGTCAACAAGTGGCTGACGGACTTCAACAAGATGTTCCAGGAATTTGGTACGGTGAAAGAACCGCTCCCTTCGGAGCAGTTCTACACCGCCGACCTCTTCACGAGTGCCTGATGGTGCAGGCCGGTGGCAACACCGGCCAACTCGTTCGCCAACAGGATTATCCGGGTTTATCGGCTTGCTGTTATGGCCCCTATCTGATCGAGATAACGATGACGAAGCAGCCCAACATCCTGTTCATCATGTCCGACGACCATGCCGCTCGGGCGATATCGGCGTATGGCTCCGGTTTGAACAGCACGCCGAACCTGGATCGCATCGCGAACGAGGGGATGCGGTTGGATCGCTGCTACGTCACCAATTCGATCTGCACGCCGAGCCGTGCGGCGATCCTGACAGGTACTTACAATCATGTGAACATGGTGACGACGCTTGATACCCATATCGACAACCGTCTGCCCAATGTCGCCAAGCACCTGCGCGCCGATGGCTACCAGACAGCCATCTTTGGAAAATGGCATTTGGGTGAAGGCAAGGCTCATTCACCGACCGGGTTCGACGAATGGTCAGTCGTACCGGGACAGGGAGAGTACTTCGATCCGGTGATGATCGACGACGCCGGTTCCAGGACCGAAAAGGGTTACGCCACCGACGTCATCACTGATAAATGTCTCGACTTTCTTAGGCGTCGCGACCCCACCCGGCCGTTTTTCCTGATGTGTCATCACAAAGCGCCACATCGCAGTTTCGAGCCTCATCCGCGCCACCGGCATCTTTACGCTGATGGAACGCTGCCTGTGCCGGAGACGTTCTGCGACGATTTCTCCAATCGGGCCGCCGCCGCAGCAGCGGCGAAGATGCGCATCCGTTCGGACATGACCTACAAGGATCTGGGGCTTGTACAACCTGAGGGCGGCGATGAAGTCGGCGAGCTTCTGGTGCCTGGCTGGACGCAACGAAAAGTGCCGGAAATCGAACCCGGAGAGAAGCTGCAGCTGGTCGATGCGCTGACAGGCGAGAACCATATCTTCACGGATCCACAACAACTAGCCCTCTTCAAGTATCAACGCTACATGATGCGCTATTTGCAAACCATCGCCGCGGTTGACGAAAACGTGGGTCGCATGCTCGATTTTCTCGATGAGGAAGGCATTAGCGACAACACGATTGTCATCTATACATCTGATCAAGGCTTCTTCCTTGGCGAGCACGGCTGGTTCGACAAGCGGTTCATGTACGAAGAGTCGCTGCAGATGCCGTTCCTGATCCGCTACCCGAATGGTATCAGGGCCGGAACGCGATCCGGCCATATCGTTACCAACGTGGATTTTGCGCCGACCTTTCTCGATTATGCCGGTCTGCCCTTCCCCAGTTATATGCAGGGGGAAAGCATGCGTCCGATCCTGGAGCAGACCAGGGAAAACGATGACATTGGTTTGGCCTACCATCGCTACTGGATGCACAAGGACGAATTTCACAATGCTTTCGCCCATTATGGCGTGCGCGACGCACGCTATAAGTTGATATACTGGTATAATGATCCGCTGAACCAACCGGGAGCCTATCCGGGAGGAGAGCCGCCGGAATGGGAATTGTTCGATTGTGAGAAGGATCCGTTTGAACTCCACAATCGCGCCAATGACCCCGCCTATTTCAGTGTGTTCCAGGATATGCTGGCCAAGCTCGATGGGCGGATGGCGGCGATCGGCGACATTCCCGAGCATGTCACCGCAGAGGCGCTGGCGAGACGTTCCATCGTGGCGGCCTGATCAGTGAGTTGCTGTTCTGATTTTGGGGCAAGACGCGGGCAGCTGGACGTTGGCAGACCGCAATCCGCACCCGTTTCGGTCGGTACGGCCTCCGCCGTCGCGCGGGCGCGCTTTCATGCCAGCCGCAGCCATGTCGGAACTGATCTGCCACTCATCCATGCCGACGGCGAAGGTCCGCGGAAAGCAGTAAAACTTGCTCCCTTCGAACTCGAGACCGTTGCCGTGACAAATTCACGTTTCGCTGCGTTCGTCGCTGCAACCGGCTATACAACGGAGGCGGAAAAGTTTGGCTGGGCGCCTGTCTTTGAGGGGCTTTTGCCGATCAGCGCATCTCGCTTCCCCGTCAGTCCCCATATCCCCTGGTGGCATCGCGTAGACGGGGCTTGCTGGCATTCGCCGGAAGGGCCGGGAAGTTCCATATACGATCGCGCCGACCACCCGGTCGTACAGGTTTCGTGGTGGGATGCGACAGCATTTGCCACCTGGTCTGGTGGCCGGTTGCCGACGGAAGCCGAATGGGAACATGCCGCTCGCGGTGGCCTCGCAGATCCACGCTTTCCATGGGGTGACGAAGAACCGAACGACGGAGAGGTCTTCTGCAACATCTGGCAGGGACGCTTCCCCGATCACAATACGGTCGAAGACGGATTTGCCGGGACTGCTCCTGTCGATGCCTTTGCGCCGAACGGCAAAGGACTTTTCAACATGGCCGGCAATGTTTGGGAATGGACTGCGGACGCGTTTCGCATACGCTCTTTGAGCAAGGCGGCGCGACAGCGCAACGATCAGGCCGGCCGTGATGACGAAAGGGTCATGAAAGGCGGCTCCTTCCTCTGCCATAAGAGCTATTGCTACCGTTATCGCATCGCCGCCCGCACCGCAGCCAGTGCCAATTCGTCCGCCAGCAATATTGGCTTTCGAATTTGCTACGATTTGCCTCGGTACGGGGGTAGCTAACCGCCCGCACCACCAGATGAACGAGATCAGTCTGGCCCTGTTGCAAAAATTCGCTCAGCACCGAGCGCGCCTTAACTCCGGACGTAATTATGCTGCGAGGGCTATGAACTCCCGTTTAACATCAAAGCATCCTCAGAACAGTACCGCGAGCCGCAGGGCATCCAGCATGGCGGCATGGACCGACCGGCTGCTGACGGCATCGCCGATTCTATGCAATTCGAAGCCGGCGGCTGGCGGAGCACGCAAAGGCGCCGCGCCCAGCAGGCTTTCGATGTCCGTGGCGCCATCATTTAGCGAGAGCGGGCGCAGTTCGTCGAAGACGTCGTTTACTGGCACGGTGCCGTGCTCGACGATGACATGCGCATGGGTCTCGCGGATTTCCCGCCCTGTCAGCAGGTGGCGTAACACCACCTCGCGTCGCCCATCCCGCATGCTTACCGAAACCAGTTCGTATTCCAGCAGCACCCGAACATCCCGTTCGGCGAGCGCCCTGCGGTACGTGATGCTCGAATGATGTTCCATTTCCGGCGCAACCGACGGATCGCGGGCAGCAAATGTCACGCGCTTTCCCGCGGCAGCCATTTCGGCAGCGACCGAAGGCGCGGAATGGCGGCCTGTGGCGTCGTAGATCAGCACGTCATCGACAATCTGCGTCGGATTGCCGAGCGCATCGAAGACACTGAGGCAGAGCTCGTGGCCCGCAACAGGACCGAAATCCGGAACGCCGCCGGTGGCGACAACGACGAGATCGGGTTCTTCGGCGAGAATCTCGGCCGCCTCCGCATAGACGTTAAGCCGGATTTCCACGCCGAGCCGTTCCAGTTCGGCGACGCGCCAGTCGACAATGCCGATCAGGTCGCGGCGAAGCCGTGTTTTCGCGGCCAGCACCAGCTGCCCGCCAAGCCGATCGGTCGCCTCCAGCAGCACGACATGATGTCCCCGCTCGGCCAGCACCCGCGCCGCCTCCAGCCCCGCCGGCCCGCCGCCGACGACGACCGCCTGGCGGCCCGCCTGCGGCGAGCGCTCGATCACCTGCGGCAACCAGGTCTCGCGGCCTGTTGCCGGATTGTGGATGCAGTGGACCGGGCGGTAGAGACAGTGCGAAGCGCCCACGCAGGGCCGGATCTCTTGCTCACGGCCCGAGCGGAGCTTGTTGACGATCTGTGGATCAGTCATATGCGCCCGCGTCATGCCGACCATATCGACCAACCCCGCATCGATCGCGTAACGCGCCGTTGCGACATCGGCGATCTTGGCGGCATGGAATACCGGCAGACCCGTCTGCGCCTTGAAGGCCCCCACCTGATGTAGCCACGGTGCGGAGACAGCCGTCATGTCGGGAATGTTGTAGAGCAGAAGGTTGAGGCGCGTGTCGAACCGGCCGAAGATGCAGTTGAAGAAATCGACCAGCCCCTCGCGCTCCAGCCGATTGGCGACCGCAACTGCCTCGGCGAAACTCAAGCCGTCCCTGTGGTCCTCATCGATCGTATAGCGGATGCCGACCGGATAATCGCTGCCGACCTCCCGGCGGATCTCCTCATGCACCATGCGCAGGAACCGCATGCGCTTTTCCAGCGAGCCGCCAAACTCGTCCGTGCGGTGATTGACCATTGGCGACAGGAACTGCCCGATCAGATGACCGCCGGTCATCGTCTCGATGCCATCGAGCCCGCCTTCACGCGCTCGGCGCGCCGCCTGGCCGAAGTCGCGCACGATGCGCGCTATATCATGGCGGTCCATCTCATGGGCGAAGTTGCGGTTATAATCCTCGCGCGAATGGGAGGGGCCGAGCGCTGGAAGCCAGGCACCGACAGTTGCGTTGGCCCGCCGGCCGACATGGGATATCTGGCACATCAGCGCCGCACCGTGGCGATGGACGCGTTCGGAGAAAGCATGGAAAACTGGGACGATCGCATCGCTCGATATGTCGAGCTGCGTGCCGCCCCAGCTGGTATCGGCGGAGATGCGCGCAGAGCCGCCGAACATCGTCAGCGCAAGTCCGCCTTTCGCCTTCTCCTCGTGATAGCGCTGATAGGCGTCCAGCGGATGTCCGCCCTCGTCGAGGGCGGTCTCGTGGCTGGTGCTCATGACCCGGTTGCGCAGCGTGAGCGGCCCCAGTTGCAGCGGCCGCAGCAAAGGATCGGCCTTCCCTGCTGGCGCGGCGGCTGGATTTTCCTTCTCCATATCCGCGCCGCCTATGCCGGACCGAGGGCCTTGCGCATGGCCTCGACGCATTGCTTCAAGGGGGGCGTGGGATCAACATTGTATTTCCAGTTGGTCAGCTCGACCGTCAGCGAGCCTTCGTAGTTCTGGCTGCGCAGATAGGCTACCAGTTGGTTGAGATCGATTATGCCGTCGCCCCAAGCGAGATGGCTGCCGCCGGCATCTGAATCCGTGAAATGCACATGGGCGACGCGGCCGGCGAGATGGGTGAAATAATCCTGCGGCGTCTCATGGGTCATCACTGCGCCAGCCACATCATAGACCGCGTGGAGCACGGGACTGTCCAGCTTGTCCATCAGTTCGCAGATTTCCCTGGCCGAGCGGACGATGTTTGCGAAGGAATCCGGCAACGACTCCATCCACAGATTGATGCCAAGCTTCCGGGCGCGGTCGCAAAGCGTGCCCATAGAATCGACGCAGCGCTCCAGCGCCTGCTCCACCGGCTCGTCGCGATAGCCGCCGCCTGCCGTCACCAGCAGCGCCGGAGCACCACATTCGACGGCAAATTCCATCGACTCGAGGAAATAGCGCAGCGAGCGGTCGCGCAGTTCCGGTTCCTTTGCTGAAATGTTGATGGGGTAGATGCACTGCTCCGGCGTGAAGGCGACAATGTCGAGGCCCATTCCGCGCACCTTTCGTCCCAACATACGTGCGTCGGCCAGCGTCTTATCGCCGATATAGAAATGCGGCGCGGCGGCCCAAAGCTCGATGCGGGAGACACCGGCCTCGCAGACATCGGCCAGAAACCGGTCCAGCGTATGCCTGACATAGTGAAAATTCATCACGCTGATACTGCGTTCATTGAGTGCCAAGATTCGTACTCCTCCAGTGCCGCCGATGCGGTGATTTTCGCCAGTTTTATGAGAACGTTCTCTTTCAGAATTGCAGGCCTTCCAGTACTGTTGCCGCCTTACGGCATCCGAAGACTGAATTCGGTCGTCGTCTCCTCGATGAATGCGGCCACCTGCGCCTCCGCCTCTTCCCGCCTCCAGCCGAGATGCGGCGCGGCCAATTCCGCGGCCAGTTCCGCGTGGCGCCGGCCAAGATCCGCCTCCCAGCCCACGGAAAGGCGGCGGCGCAGGATGTCTGAAAGTGTGCGCGCCTGCTCATTGAGGACAGCATGGGCGACAGATGCTTCCGTGACATGATCCATATTCGGAAGCGGCGGCAATGGCGTATCGAGCGGATGCGATGGGCCGGATGGCTGCAGCCGGCGATGCACGGCACGCGTCAGCCGTCGCCCGGCGTCGCGGTGTGTCATCAGCAGACCGCCGGTGAAGGTGAAGACATGCGGCAGGCCTTCATCGGTCAGATCATGCTCGCGGACGGTTGGTGCGGAACTCCTGCCGTCCCTGGCAAGGCTGCGCGGCCGCACGCCGGCCCAGGCATAGAGCACGTCTTCGCGGTTCAGACCGAAACCCGGAAACAGGCGGCCGAGCTGATCGAGAATGGCTGATATCTCCGCCTCCGTCGCGCGAAACCCTTCCGGCCGGCCATCCGAGACGGCATCCCATGGCCCGACATAATGAAGCTCGCCCCAGGGGATCAGGTAGAAAGGGGCGCCCGCCGCGGTCACGGTCTCGAAACCGAAGCCGCGCAGGCTCTCTGGCAGGCGGACAACGATGTTCGTGCCCTTCTCGCCAGTATTTTTGCGCAGATGTGGCGCCCCGGCGAGAGTGGTGATTTCATCGACCCAGACACCGGCGCAATTGACGACTGCGCGGGTCAGAACATCTTGCGAACCCCCGGCGGTCGTCAGCGTCACCCTCCAGAGGCTGCCTTGCCGCGCCAGCCCCGTCACTGCCGTATGGTTCAGCGCCTCCATGCCGATTGCCCGCGCCTTCATGATCGTATCGACGACGATGCGCTCCGGCCAATGATATTGGTATTCGGTAAAACTCATCGCCCCGCGAATGTCCTGCAGCCCAGCCATGCCCTGAAGCGCCGGATGTGCCCGTGCTTCTCTCGCCGACAGGATGCGAAGATTGAGCGGCACCTGACCGCCGTCGCTCGCCGCCATCAGGCGAAAGGCGAGCCGCGCCTTCCAGCGGGGAATGGCGTTTTCCGGCGTCAGCGGAACAATGAAGGTGACGGGCTTTACCCGCTCGGGCGCCATGCGCACGAACTCCGCCCGCCCTTGCATCGAGCGGCGCATGAGGCTCAGACACTCGATCGCGCTGCGCGGCCGGGCGAAAAACGCAGCGAGCGATCCGCTGGCAGCCGAGAGATAGCCGAGCCCGCAGTGCTGCAATCGTGACGACTTGCTGGAGGTGCCAGAGCCATAGTCATTGCGCTCGACAAGCAGCGTGCGATAGCCCGCCGCCGCCAGATGCTGGCCCGCCGCCGCCGCAATGATGCCGCCGCCAACAACCACGGTGTCGTAAATCTGGGTCACGCTCAACTCCCGTCCAACGCCGAAGCGCACCATTCTTTGACGCAGAATATGAGAACGTTCGCAAAATTTTACCGATGGTGTCAAGTCCGCTTGACGTTACCTTGAGAAATATAATACGTATTATAACGTCATATAGAAAGGTTCGACCATGCCCCTCCCCTCCGCCTTTGACGCCGGCGTCACCGCCGCGCTCTCCGCCCTCGATGCAAATTCGCTGAAACATGTTTTCTTCGTCGCGTGCGGTGGTTCGCTGTCGATCATGTATCCGGCCAAGTTCCTCCTCGACCAGCACGCACCGCTGCCCTCGGATGTCTACAATGGTGCTGAGTTCGTCGCCCGCGCACCGCGGTCGCTCGACAAGAATTCGCTGGTCATTCTCTGCTCGATGACCGGCACCACGAAAGAAACCACAGCTGCGGCCGAATTTGCCCGGTCGAGGGGCGCCACCACGATCGGACTGACGGTCGAGCCTGCCTCCCCGCTCGGCAGGGCCGTCGATCATGTGGTCGGCTTTGAGGCACCCTACACGACCGGCGTGCCGATCGACGCGAAGAACAGCAACTATTCGCGGATATATCAGATTGTGATGGGCCTCGTTGCGCTCACCGGCGGCGAGAATCTCACCGAAACACTGATCGGTAGCCTTGCCGCCCTGCAGCCTGCCATCGACCGTGCGCATGCCACCTTCGCGCCTGTCTTCGAAGACTATGCGCCGCGCTTCGCCAAGGAAGACGTGGTCTATACGGTCGCCAGCGGTGCGAGCTACGGCGCGGCCTATTCCTTCGCCATCTGCGTGCTCATGGAGATGCAGTGGATCAACAGCCAGGCCATCCATGCCAACGAGTTTTTCCACGGTCCCTTCGAGGTGCTCGATAAGGATCGCGCCTTCATCCTCATGAAGGGTCTCGACAGCACACGGCCGCTGGAACAACGCGCCGACGAATTCCTGCATCGCTTCGGTTCGGCTGAGAACATTCTGGTTCTCGACGCCGAAAAGCTTGATCTTTCGGGCATCGATCCGCAATTCCAGGGCAATGTCGTGCCGCTGATCTTCTTCGACACGCTCTGGCGTTTCGCCTATAAGATTGCTGAGCTGCGCAATCACGAAATGCTTGAGGCGCGGCGCTACATGAAGAAGATCACCTACTGAGAAAGCCTGGAAGAGCGGATGAAAGACCAATCAAACCTTTTGCCGCTCTATGAACAGGTCCGCCGCTCGCTTCTGGCCGGCATCGAAACCGGCCAGTTCGCGGAAGGCAGCTTCCTGCCCGCCGAACCAGAGCTGATGGCGTGCTATAGCGTCAGCCGGATCACACTGCGGCGCGCGATCGGCGAGCTTTGCGCCGATGGCCGCCTGCAGCGACAGCAGGGCCGCGGCACCATCGTCATGCCGGGCAAGATGCGCCAGACGCTCGTCTCGTTGTCCGGCTTTTCGGAGACCATGGATGGGCTCGGCCGAAAGGCCAGCCACCGCATCCTCGCGCGCGTCGACAACCCCGAAGCTCCGGCCATCCAAGCCCGGTTGCAGGCCGGAGCACTGATCCGCTTCGACCGATTGCTGGAGGATAACGGGCTGCCGATGACGCTCGAAACGCTCTGGTTCGACCCGTTGCGCTTTTCGCAGGTGATCGAACCGGTTGCCGCCGGAGGCTCCTTCTTCGCCTCCTTGCGGGACAAGGCTGGCATCGAGCCGGCCCATGCGGAGCGGCAGATCGATGTCGGGTTTGCCTCGGCCAGTGAGCGAGCCATTCTGGCCGTGACGGCCACCCAGCCGGTCTACCGGATCGAAAAGATCGTCACCGACGCCGAAGAGCGCCCGCTCGCCCTGTCGCAACTCATCACTCCAAGCCATCTGGTCACCTACACGATCAAGTCCTGAAAGGTTCGACATGCACATCTTTGACGCCGCCGCCGTTCACGCGGCACTCCCCTGGCCTTTTCTGATCGAGGCATTGCGCAAGGCGCATCTCGGGCCGATGCCCGCCTCCGAGGTTGTGGTGCAGTCCGATCCCGCAGGCCGCGGCGCCCAGTTCGTCACCCTGCCCGGCTGGGCGCCGGGCGGACCGATCGTCGTGAAGATGGTGGGTGTCTTTCCACAGAACGCAGACCTGCAACCACCGCAACCGGCCGTTCAAGGGCTTGTGGCGCTGTTTGACGGTAAAACCGGCGGACCGCTCCTTGCAGCCGACGGTGCGGCCATGACGGCGCGCAAGACGGCCGCCGACTCCGCACTCGGCGCCGCCATTCTCGCTCGCGAGGACGTGGAAGATCTTCTGATCGTCGGCGCCGGTGCGCTTGCGCCGCATTTTGCCGCGGCGCATCTGGCGGCACGCCCATCGCTCAGCCGCGTCACGATCTGGAACCGCACCACGGCGCGCGCCGCGGCCGTCGCAGCCCAGCTCCGCGAAAAAGGCCTTGACGCGACGGTCAGCGACGACCTCGATGGCGCTGTCAGCCGCGCCGATGTGGTATCCTGCGTCACCATGTCGGATACGGCGCTGATCAAGGGTGCGCTGCTGCGACCCGGCACCCATCTCGATCTTGTCGGGGCCTATCTGCCCACGCTTCGGGAAGCAGACGATGCGGCCCTGACGCGTGGCACGATCTTCGTCGACAGCCGCAACAACATGCAGGGCGGCGGCGATCTTTCGCAGGCCGTCGCTTCAGGCGCGATCACCTGGGACGCCGTGAAAGCCGACCTTTTCGAACTTGTGCAGGGTCAGAAAGAAGGCCGCACCAGCGCCGATCAGATCACTGTGTTCAAGAATAACGGCGGCGCGCATCTCGACCTATTCACCGCCGCCGCGCTTTCGCAAACACTCGGCTGACGCGTCACGCGTCAGCCAGAACCCGCGCCAGGAAAGCTCGCGTGCGATCATGCTGCGGGCGTGTCAGCACGTCCGCCGGACGGCCCTGCTCTACGATCACCCCACCATCCATGAAGATCAGGTGGTCGGCGACATCCCGAGCAAAGCCCATTTCGTGCGTGACGACGACCATGGTCATGCCGTCGTCGGCAAGCTGGCGCATGACGGCGAGAACTTCACCGACAAGCTCCGGGTCGAGCGCCGAGGTCGGTTCATCGAAGAGCATGACATCGGGCTTCATCGCCAGCGAGCGAGCGATCGCCGCACGCTGCTGCTGTCCGCCGGAAAGCTGCGCCGGATAATAGTGTGCGCGCTCCTTCATGCCGACGCGCTCCAAGAGTGCCATCGCCTCTTCCGCCGCCGCTGATTTCGGCACGCGTTTGACGAGCAACGGTGCCTCGATGACGTTCTCAAGCACGGTCTTGTGCGGGAAAAGATGAAACCCCTGGAACACCATGCCCATACGTTGGCGCTGGCGTGCAAGCTCGTTGAAGCTCATCTCAAGGAGCTTGTCGCCCTTCCAGCGCACGCCGACGGGCTCGCCATTGAGGAAGACCGCGCCGCCCGTAGGTTTTTCCAGATAGTTGAGGCAGCGCAGCAGCGTGCTCTTGCCCGAACCGGAAGGGCCGATGATGCAGGTCACGTCGCCGCGCATCACCGCGACATCGATGCCGCGAAGCACCTCATGGGTGCCGAAACTCTTGCGCAGGCGCTCGACCTTCAGCAGGGGTTGGACTGTCGGCTCGGTGTTCATCACAGGGTCTCCTGCTGGTGCGCGAACAGGCGGAACATGCCGCCGGATTTCTTCTTGCCCGCGTGATGTTCGGATTTCAATCGATGCTCGACGGCATGTTCGATGACCGTCAGGACGGTGGTGAGCACGAGGTACCAGACGGTGGCGACTAATAGCAGCGGCACCGTCTGATAGGTACGCGCATAGACCATCTGGGCGGAATAGAGCAGATCGGGCAACGCCAGTACGGAAACGAGCGAGGTGAATTTCAGCATCGAGATCGTGTCGTTACCGATGGGCGGAATAACGATGCGCAATGCCTGTGGCAACACGATGCGGCGAAGCGTCTGGCCGCGGGTCATCCCGAGGGTGGCGGCGGCTTCCGTCTGGCCGGCATTGATCGCCTGGATGCCGGCGCGGATCATTTCCGCGGCATAGGCGCTCTCGGTGAAGGCAAGGCCCATGATGGCGGCGCTGAACGGCGTGATGAGCTCGTTGGTATTCCAGGAAAAGAGCTTCGGCCCGCCGAAAGGAATGCCGATCGATATCTCCGGCAAGAGCAAGGCCAGATTATACCAGAAGATCATCTGCACCAGCGGCGGCACGCCGCGGAAAAACCAGATCCAGCCCCAGCTGACCGACTGGAAGACGCTGCTGGCCGACAGGCGCATGATGGCGAGTACGACGCCGATTGCAAGCCCCAGCACCATGGCGAGCGCCGTCAACAGCAGCGTCATGCCGAGACCGGAGAGGATGGCTGGGCTGAACATATATTCGGCGACGACGTTCCACTGCATGTTCTTGTTGGTGACAAGCACCTGCAGGAAGACGACGGCGAATATCGCAAGCACCACACCGCCGATCCAGTGGCCGACCTTTGGCAGCGCAATAGGCTTCACATCATGGATGGAGGGGCGCGAGTGTGGTTTTTCAGACATCGTCATTCCTTGCTGTCGTCTTGAGCTGTCCGATCCGGCCCGAAACAGGCTTCGCCAGAAGTGGTTTTGCATAGGGCAGACAATTGTTTCAGAGATCGGCCGGATGCTCTTCCGTGATCAACAGTGCCTTGCTCAGCATGCCGCTGTCGTTCAGGCCCCACTTGGTCATGATCTTCTCGTAGGTGCCGTCATCGATCATCGACTGGATCGTGTCCGTCAGCACCTGGCCGAGTGGGTCGCCCTTGCGCACGCCGATGCAACTGTTGACCGGCGACAGGACCAGATCGGATACCTTGAGGTCGCCGGTCTGCTTTGCCATATAGGTAAGCTTCACCGATCCGCCCACGGTCGCCTGCGCCCGGTTGGAGCGCACGGCAAGCTCTGCCTGCGCCTGCGTGCCATGCGTCTGCATGACAACCGGCTTGTTCTTGCACTCATTGGCGTTCAGCTTTTCGAGAAGGCCGATATCCCATGAGCCGTTGAGTACCGCGACCGTCAACCCGCAGGCGTCGGAGGCCGACTTGATGTCGAGCGTGCTGTCTTTCGGATAGGCAAAGGAGGTGCCGATACGGCGTTGCGAGACGAAATCGAGCGTCTTCAGGCGCTCCGCCGTGGTGCCAAAAGACGAGAAGCCAGCGTCGAAACGCTTGGACTGCAAGCCCGGAACGATGGCGTCGAAGCTCGTGCCCTCGAACGTGAATGTCACACCGAGGCGCTGCTCCATCTCCTTGGCGATATCGACACTCCAGCCCTTCAGCTGGCCGTCGGCATCCTGATACTCGTCCGGCGCCCAGTCGTTGAAGACGGCGGCCTTGATGCCGTTGTCCTTGTATTCCTGCGGCAGCGCATCGTGCAAAGCCGGAATGACATCGGCCAGCGCCGGCATCGCCAGGATCGCGCTCAGGACGCATCCGGCCAGAATGGATTTCAACATGACGACCTCCTTGTTTTAGCGAACCCAGCGGGCTCGGGATGGCGCTCTCCGGTTCCCCTTATAAAAGTCACGAGAACGTTCTCACATATGAGACACGGACATTGCTTCCCCGTCAAGCACCGTTTTCGCACGTAACGGCGGTTATAGGCATTGAAAATCGCCGCCTATCTGGTAACACCTAAAAAGTGCTGCCATTTTCTCCGAACCGGACATGATAAGATTCTCATTTCGGCAGGGCAAAAATGTGAGAGGAATTGCCGCGTGGCTCCGAAAAGCAAGGCAACGATTACGGATGTCGCGCGGGCAGCCGGCGTTTCCACGGCGACCGCTGGGCGCGTGCTCGGCGGCTACGGCTATACCAGCGATGACAAGAAAGAACAGGTGCTCAAGGCCGCTCAGAGCCTCGGCTACCGGCCCAACGCGCTGGCGCGCAGCCTCATCACCGGCAAGACCCGCACGCTCGGGGTCGTCGCGGGCGATATCCAGAACCCGTTCTATGCTTCGGTCCTGCGCGGTATTTCCAACGTCGCGGAAGCCAACGGCTTCGGCCTGCTGATCACCAACAGCGACGAAGCCCAGACCAAGGAAGTCCGTTCGGTGGAGCTTCTCGCTCAGAAACAGGTGGATGGGCTGATCGTCACCCCGAGCGACACGCGCAAGGCGCGGCATTTGCACAATCTCAAGGCCATGGGCGTTCCACTCGTGCTGATCGATCGCGCCGTCGCCGGCCTGATGGTCGATCGTGTCGCGACCGACAACATCGCGGCGGCCGAACAGGCCGTGCGCCACCTGATCGCCGCCGGCCACCGCCGGATCGGCATCGTGGCGGAACTGGTGGACGAGAAAGACGGCGGGCTGGAGACCTTCCTCACCCGCGCCATCGCCGGCGATCCCATCGAAAGCGAGATGCTCTACCCGAGCTGGCAGCGTCTTCTCGGCTATGTCCGCGCGCACCGGATCGAGGGTTTGGCCATCGATCCGCGCCTGACGCTTAGGGCCGGGAGCTATTCCGCCCTGGCCGCGCACGCCGTCGTGCCCGGCCTTATGACAGCCCCCGAGGCGCCGACCGCCCTCTTCACCACCGACGGCACCATGTCGGAGGGTACCATGCGGGCGCTGGCCGACCTGAAGCTCTCGATTCCCCAGGATGTCTCGATCGTCTGCTTCGATGATCTCGACTGGATGAGTTTTCACCGTCCTGGCATCACCACCGTTGCGCAGCCACGGCTCGCCATGGGCGAAGCCGCCGCGCGCATGCTCCTAGAGCGCATCCACGGCGAGGATTATCCGCCGCGCACCGTACTTATGCCCGCTGAACTGATCAAACGCGGCTCCGTCACCCAACTCTGATCCGGCAAGACGCAACGGGAACAGAATTGAACCTGCGCGTGAAGGCCGATGCCGTTTCTGTTCAACGCTTCTCGGAAAGGCGGCACCAGCGGCTTGCTTCCGACAGGCGCGGACCGTTCCCTTCCTTCTCCAGCACTCACGCCCACTTTCGGCGCACCCCGTGTAGGAACCAGTTGCCTTTTTCGATGTAGCTCGGTAATTGAGAACGTTCTCAGTTTTGTTCTCAGGAGGTCCTCCCGATGCCGCGTCCCGCTAGAATTCTCGCTTTCGGTGACAATGTTGTCGATTGCTATCGCGACCAGAACCTGATGTTTCCCGGCGGGAACTGCATCAACCATGCAGTGTTTGCCCACCGCGCCGGCGCCGAAACGGCCTATGTGGGAGCCGTTTGCGATGACGATGCGGGTTCCCTGATCCGACGGGCCCTGATCGACGAAGGCGTTGACGTGGCATCGCTGCGGATTGAACCCGGGCAGACCGCCTATTGCGTGATCGAGACACAAGACGGCGACCGCGTCTTCGTTGGCGCCAATCTCGGCGTCTCGATAATCGCGCCGTCGCGGGCCGACCTGGCGCGGCTTTCGGATTTCGATGCCGTTCATACAGGCCGATCGAGCCATGTCGACGCCTGGTTGCCCCGCTTTGCCGAATTGACAAAGATCTCGTACGATCTCGCTACTGTCCACGATCCCGAACGTATCGCCCAAGTGGCACCGCATTGCTTCCTGATCGCGTTTTCCGCCGGCAGCGCCACCCGCAAGGAGGCGCTGGTGCTGGCTGAATGTGCCCGCACCGCCGGGGCCCGCTGGTGCCTCGTCACCCGCGGCGTCGAAGGCGCTCTTCTCGCCGGCGAAACTGGCATCGTAGAAGTTCCGGCTGAGCCGGTCGATGCTATCGACACGCTGGGAGCCGGCGACACTTATATTGCCAACGTCCTCGTCGGCCTACTTGACGGCGTCCAGCCAGAGGCCGTCTTAACAAAAGCCGCGGAAGCCGCCGCGCAAACGTGCCTGATGCGCGGTGCCTTCGGTCACGGGGCTCCCATGAGCGTCGACCTTTCAAACATGATGAGCTTGGAAGAGGTCTATCGCACCACCCGCCCCGCACGAACACCCGAAGAAGCCTAGCGGGATATCTGGAAGCAGGACTTGTTCGCCCCGCCAAAAAATCTCGATCTTTTCACCACCAACCACCTGAAAGTTCGATTTTCAGGTGGTTGGCCGGACCAGAGAACCCTGGATACCTGGCCCCGAATTCGCGTTATCCGAACCGTTCGGGGCGAAAGCTATCCAGAAGTGGATGCCGGTTGCCGCTGGCGATCTCCCCGGCCAATAACTCTCCGGCGATAAGCCCAAGCGTGGCTCCGCTGTGGCTGAATGCGACGTAGTAGCCCGGAATATCTTTTAGTTCCCCGAAAACCGGATCGCCGTCACCCGGAATAGGCTTGGGGCCAACGCCATAGCTTTCAATTTCCAGTGTCGGATTGCCTTGCAGGACTTTCGAGGCCTCATCAAGCAAGCCCTGCAGCGTCGAGTTTTTCACCTCATAGCTACCGTCCGGCCGCGTGACTACCTCTTCTTCTGACCAGGCGGAATCGAGCGCGAGGCCGCCTGTCGGTGTCGGTCTGATCGCCACGCGAGGCGTGTTGAGGACCGCACGCAAGTCGTGCTGGCCCGGCGTCGTCCGCACGAGCAGCGCGATCGGTGTGGCATCGGCAATGTGCTGTCCTGCTTTTTTCACCATGCGCGGGACATCCGGACCCGTCGCCAGCAACACGGCATCCGCTTCGAAGCTCGCTCCACTGGCAGTCATAACCCCGCTGGCACGTCCATCCTTGATCACCACCTCGGCACGGCCGGAATCGGAGACGAGTTTGCCGCCGCGCGCCAGGAATTCTTCCAGTAAAAGCTCAATCAGCGACGGCAGATCGACCCAGCCTTCGCCGGGATTGAATAGAGCGCCTTGCCGCGTCACAGCCCGGGCATCGACGCCGGGAGTGACCGCCGCGATTCCGTCCGGCACGACATGCTGTGCGTCATATCCAATGAGCCGCTCGTGGGCATAAACGTCGGCGATCTCATTGGTGCTGTCATCGGCGTCCCATGTGAGTCCTCCTTCGAAGCGCAGCCACGACGCATCGGGATATTTCGCGGCCAATGTCCGATAGCGGTCGATCCCTACCATGCGCAGACGATGATACGCTTCCGAACGCATGCG
Source organism: Phyllobacterium sp. 21LDTY02-6 (assembly GCF_023554255.2). Taxonomy (GTDB): domain Bacteria; phylum Pseudomonadota; class Alphaproteobacteria; order Rhizobiales; family Rhizobiaceae; genus Phyllobacterium. Next base: position 78,229 of record NZ_JAMJWD020000003.1, read on the forward strand.
CGACGAGTTGAGCCAGGCGAGCGAGCGCCCCGACGCACCGTTCGCGACGGGGCCATTATTGACGAGCGTCGTCGGGATGCCGAGGCGGGCAAGGTGGACAGCCGATGAGATGCCGAAAATGCCGCCTCCTATGACGATGACTCTGGAAACGGGCTTCGACGTTGGAGAGAGTGAATTCATGTCGTGTACTTTCATTCTGTCGTTCTATGCGGTTTTCGTGAGATCATCACGGCCTGGTTCATCAGAGGACCTCGGCCAGGAAGCGTTTTAGCCGTGCGCTGCCGGGATTGTCGAAAATGGCGGATGGCGTGCCGGCTTCGATTACCCGGCCCTCATCCATGAAGACGACCTGGTCAGCGACCTTTCGGGCAAAGCCCATCTCGTGCGTGACGACGACCATGGTCATGCCTTGCCGCCCGAGATCTGCCATCAGGTCAAGCACGCCTTTTACCAGTTCGGGGTCAAGCGCGCTCGTTACCTCATCGAAAAGGATGACTTCCGGATCCATCGCCAGAGCACGAGCAATCGCCACGCGTTGCTGTTGGCCGCCCGAAAGGCCGCCAGGTCGGTGGTGCTGGCGGGAAGCGAGCCCCACATCGGCAAGCCGCGCCTCGGCAATCCGTTGGGCTTCCTGCCGGGGCATGCCCTTGATCCTGACGAGCGCTAGCATGACGTTCTGAAGGGCCGTGTGGTCCGGAAACAGGTTGAAGTGCTGGAATACCATCCCGATACGCCGGCGCAGTCTTTCCGGCTTCATAGCCAGAATGCTCACCCCATCGAGGAGCACGTCGCCGGCCCTCGGCTCGACTAGCCGGTTGATACACCGCAGCAAGGTCGATTTGCCCGAACCCGACGGACCGATGATGCAAGTCACGGTGCCCGGCCTGACGGTAAGATTGACGCCTTTCAATACTTCAACATCGCCATAAGCCATAGCGAGATCGCTGATCTGGAGGCTGCCACCCTTGAACTGGGGTCGGGTTTCGCTACGGTGCCCGGATATTTGACCCGTGGCATTGGCGCCGGAATCGTCCAATTCGCTTAATTCGGCAAGACCGCTCGTGATGGGTCCACCTCCGCGCTGCTTGCCGAGCCTCAGGCGGTCGTCAATATAGTTGACGAGATGCGTCAGCGGCACTGTGATGACGAGATAGAAAACGCCGGCCAGAAGCAGTGGTGACAGATTGCCCGTGACGACCGCCTGGTCCTGTCCCACACGGAAGATCTCGCGTTCGGATGCAAGCAGGCCAAGGAAATAGACGAGGCTCGAATCCTTTACGTTGCCGATGAATTGATTGACGAGCGCCGGCAGCACGCGCCGGATCCCCTGCGGTATCACGATCAGTCGCATGCTTTGGCCGTAACTCATGCTGAGCGCCCGGCACGCCTCCATCTGCCCGCGTTCGACGCTCTGGATGCCCGCGCGGAATATCTCTCCCATATAGGCACCGGCGATCAGGCTAAGTGCAAGGATGCCGAGCGGATAGGGTGACGGTCCGAAGAGTTCGCGACCGATGCGAGCGAAGCCTTGGCCGATCAGAAGAATGGTGACGATCGCGGGCAACCCACGGAAGATGTCGGTATAGATACGAGCTGGTATCCGCAGCCATCGCGACTGCGAGATCCCCATCACAGCGAGCACCATGCCAATGACCACCCCAAGCACGGTGGAGGCCGCTGCCAGTATCAACGTGTTTTTCAGTCCGATGGTGATCATGTTCGGCAGTACCGCCGCCATCGCCTCCCAGTCGAGGAAACTGCGGCGCAGGTTCTCAAGCCAGTTCATTTAATCCCCTTTACTGTCGTGCCCCAAGTGCCCTGTGCGGGCGGACGAGCTATCGCTTGGTCCTGCGTCCGCCCATGGCAAAGACCGGCATGAGTCTATTGCTTGGGAAGGTAAGCGTCCGGCATCGGCGAGCCGGGGAACCATTTTTCATACAGGTTTTTCCAGGTTCCATCTTGCATCGCGGCATGAAGGGCGCCGTTCAGTGCCTCACGAAATGCCTCATTCCCCTTGCGCACGACAAAACCGGCGGGAGCGTCGAAAGACGGAATATTGACCGCGATTTTCAGATCGGAATAGCGGTCGCCATATTGCTTGGCAGCCTCATAATCGAGAAAATGCGCATCGATGGTCCCGTTGTTGAGAGCCGAAACGGCGGAATTGTTATCGGGGAATTTGACGATGTCGGCTTCCCCGAAATTCTTCTCAGCATATGTTTCCTGCAGCGTTCCCTGCACCACGCCGAGCCGTTTGCCTTTCAGGCCATCGGCGGAGGTGATCGTTGTATCCGGCGTCAGCACCGAGAGATAACCCGCGAGATAGCCGTCAGAAAAATCGACGGTCTTCTTGCGCGTGTCGGTCGTACCGATCGCGGCAACGGCGACATCGAAGCGCTCATTGGCCACGGAAGGCAGGAGCGCCGCAAATTCCTGACCGGTGAAGATGACCTGATCTTTCTGAAATCCAAGGCGGCTGGCTACATTGAGGAAGAACTCGATATCGAAGCCGGTGAATTCCCCCTCTGCCGTAGTGAAGGCGTAAGGCTTGGAATCTCCCATCGTGCCGACGCTGATCACCTTTGGGTCGATCAGATTGTAGGGATTGCCTTCGGCGGCAGGGGTTTGTGCGACCGCTCCGAAGCTAACGGATAGAAGCGTCAACGCCATCACCCCGCTACGAATGGGCGAAAGCAAGGGTGCGAAAATGCCGATTTTGCTCATGTTCTTCTCCTCTGGAAACCCTGTTATTTTTATATAATGAGACCGGTCTCATCACGATTGATACCGGTCTCATTATCAATTATTAGTTCTTGATTGACCTGCCGTCAATGTCTCCTGTAGTGCTTCGATACATGAAAGATTCAGGCAAAGCCCGCTCCGTTACCGTCAGCGATGTTGCGCGCGAGGCGAAGGTCTCGAAGGCGACGGCCGCACGTGTTCTTGGCGGCTACGGGGTTTTCAGCGAAAAAGTATATGAAAAAGTCATGGCCGCGGCCCAAGCGTTGGACTATCGGCCTAACGAGCTTGCTCGCAGTATGACGACCGGCAAGTCGGGGATTATTGGTGTGGTCGTCGGCGATATCGAAAACCCGTTCTTCAGCTACGCCGTGCGCGGCATCAGCGATGCGGCGCGCGCCGCCGGCCTCAACGTCATTCTGGCAAATTCGGGGGAGCAGATCGAGGCGGAGAAGAGCGCCGTGCGCGTGCTGATGGGAAAGCGCGTGGACGGGTTGATCGTGACGCCGGCGGAGTCTCGTGACATCGCGCATCTGCGCGATATTCATCGCTCCGGTCGGCCGTTGGCCCTGCTCGACCGCGCCTTGCCCGATCTCCAGGTCGATACCGTCACGGTAGATGACCGGAAAGCAGCGATGCGGGCGACACGGATGTTGACGGCCGCGGGCCACCGCGACATCGCCTATGTGACAGCGGTCGATTCCGACCGGCACGAGTATCGTGACCTCGAACAGGTCTATACGTCCTCGGTGCGAGAACGCGTCGAAGGTTTCCTCTCAGTGTGCCGGGAGGCTGGTATCGAGACGCCTGAACGTCTCGTCCGGCTTGGCGCGACCAGCCCCGAGGAAACGCGTACGATCATCCAAGCGCTTTTGTCAAAAGCTGACAGGCCGACCGCGATTCTGGCGTCTGACAGTCTCGTTGCCCTGGAGATATTCAGGCACATTCGTTACATGGGCTTACACATCCCCAGGGATATTTCACTCATCACATTCCACAATGCTGACTGGACGAGCGTCACGAGCCCGCCGATCACGGTCATCGACCAGCCGGTCTACGCCCTCGGCAAGATGGTGGCGGAACTTCTTATCCGGCGGTTGAAAGGGGAAAAACGGCCGCCGGAAAGGGTGGTGCTCCAGACATCGATTATAGAACGCGGCTCGGTAGGGCCACCACCACCCTCCGGAAGGTAAACGCCGGCCACGGGCTATTGCGCAGGCCCAGATTCTAGGCGAGGTATCATCGCACACATAGAAGAAAGCAAACGAGTGAGTTGAAAATGGCGCCCAACGTAGACAAGCCAGCCAAACGGGGCCGCCCGCCCAAGGTGCTGCTGTCGAAGCGAGAACCTCTTGCCCAACAGGCGGCATCGACAATACGTGGGATGATCATTCGAGGTGAAATGGCGCCCGGCTCGCGCATCCCGGAGAGAACGCTTAGCGAGACGATCAAAATATCGCGAACACCGCTGCGAGAAGCTCTGAAGCTTCTCGAGCGTGACGGCCTCGTTCAAATCTTGCAGAACCGGGGCGCCCGCGTGATGTCCTTTACTGTAAACGAGGCACGAGAGCTCTTCGAGGTCATCGCAGGCATGGAGAGCCTTGCTGCCCAGCTCGCCGCTCGCCGCATCACACCTGTAGAACTGGAAAGACTGGAAGAGTTGCACGGGGCCATGCTGATCCATCATCGCAACCATGACAAGGATCCCTATTTTGCAGTCAACAATCAGATCCATGATCTGATTGTCGAATTTTCAGGCAACAGCATCCTCAGGGCGACCCATGAGGGGCTCATGCTGAGAGCCCGTCGCGGTCGCTATATGGCTATCATGAAACCGTCACGGTGGGACGAGTCGGTAGCGGAGCACGAGGCTCTGATGCAAGCACTCCGCAACCGTGATGCCTCTGCCGCGCGCCGCATTTGGCAGCTGCACCTCAATCACACGGGCGATACGGTCTGTTCCGTTCTTTTGGAGCAACTGGCGGAGACCAGCGGCTGATCAGGCGGCACGAGCGCGTTTCCAGAGACGATCGGCGACCGTTTGGGCCGTGGCGATGATTTCGTCCTGGTCGGCCCAGGTCGCACGGCCGTCATCGATCAGTACCTTGCCGTCGCAGATCACCGTCCTGACATTGGCGCCCGAGCCCAGATGCGCGACTACGCCGAAGCCATCCACAACCGGATGGAGATTGGGTGCGCTGGAATCAAGCAGGACCATATCCGCCCGGTAGCCCACAGCAACGCGTCCGACTTGATCGGCCACGCCTAGTGCCTGCGCCCCGCTCACCGTTGCCCAGCCAAATACCGTGTGTGCGTCGAACACAAAGGTCTCCTTCGCTCGCAGTCGCGCCGAAGCGAGCGCCATGCGCATCGTTTCGAACATATCTCCGGACTTGGTATCGGTGCAGAGCGTGATGTTGGCACCCGCGGCCGCAAGCGCAGCGATGGGTGCCGCCGCTCCAAAAGCAGCGTTTCCTATGGGCGCGTGAGCGACCTGAATGCCCGAATTCCCAAGCTTGTTTACCTCGTCTTCCTCCAGAAAGATGCAATGGGCAGCAACAAGCCGCTCGTTCAGAAGGCCGAGATCGTCCAGGAAGTCACTGGAGCGCATACCCTCGCGGGCCTTCATGTGGGCGATCTCCATACGCGACTGTGCGAGATGAGTGTGAACCTGACGGCCGTCCTTTTCCGCCATTGTTGCGATGAGCTTGAAAAGATCCCGGGATACCGTATCCGGCGCGTGAGGTGCGTAGAAGCAACGGATCAGTCCTCCGTTGGCGCCATCCCAATCGTCAATAAGCGTCAGGTTGTCCGCAAGCGTTTCCTTTCCCAGTGCGACGTCTGGCTGGAACCGACCTTCGGCAAGAGCCGCAGTATCAACATCCATCACACGCCCTCCGAGAAAGGCACGAACGCCCGCCTCGGTTGCAGCCTTTGCCAGAGCAAGAGGCTTGCGATAGTAGTCGACGATCGAGGTACACCCGAAGCGAACCATCTCGAGGAGGCCAAGGCGCGACAACGCCAGAGTTTCTTCATCGGAGAGCCAGTGTCCCTGCGGAACACCCTTGGTATAGGCCGGGGCAAAACCAATATCCTCCACCATGCCGCGCACGATCATCAGCGGTGAATGATTATGGGTATTGACGAAGCCCGGCATCAACATGCCGCCACGTCCGTCAATGCGCCTGTCTGCGAGACTCTTTCGCAACTCTATTGCCGGGCCGATGGCGGCAATCGCGCCATTGCATATCCCTACGGCCATATCTCGTGCGATGGCTTCTCCAAATGTTACGATCGCAACATTCTCGACAAGCAAATCAAATCGGGCTCCTTGGGCGGCAGTGTTCGGCATCAGTGTCTCCGATAGTCAGTGTGAGGAAATTATGTGCAGCAGCCACCAATATAGGCAGCAGGATCACCAAGTGTGATAATTATTCATATATAATATGATGTAAATAAAGAATTTTTTGAAATGGCATGCAATTTGCTTGGTTAGTGGCGTATTCGTCATTCCACGTAACCGAGAGAGATCGCCATGACCAAGAATGGATTTTCAGACCTTACCCGTCGAAGCTTCCTGAAGAGCGCTACGGCGACGGCAACGCTGCTGGCTGCACCTGGAATACTGCGTGCCGAGACCAAGGAGCTGGTCGTCGGCGGGGCGGCAAGCCACACCAAATGGGTAGAGGAAATCGTCGCCCCGGCCTTCGAAAAAAAATATGGCGCGCGGATCATTTTCGAGGGTACGAAATCACTCGTAAATCTTGAAAAAATGCAATCGAACAAGGCCAAACCGTATCTGTCCGTGGTGCAGATGGACGACCCGGTCATGATCATGGCCGTCAATGAGAACCTGCTGACGCCGATCACGCCGGCACTTGCGCCAAATGTCGCAAAGCTTCGTCAGGGTACGGTCCATATGGACGGCATGTGGGCCAATTACGTCCAGCCCTGGGCGGGTATCGCTTACAACAAGTCGGTGAGCGGGGTGGACAGCTGGACCAAGCTCTGGGACCCGGCCTTCAAAGGCAGGGTAGTCATCCCATCCCTGCAGAACACGGAAGGGATGTGGACATTGTTCATGGCAGCCCATCTTGCCACGGGCAAGCCACTGGCCGAGGCGCAATATGAGATTGATGCCGCATTCGCAAAGCTTGAGGAACTGAAGCCGAACCTTCTCAACGTCTATGCCGTCCTGACGCAATCCTTCAACCTTCTGGAGCAGAACGAAATTGCCATGCTGGCCGGACAGTTCTCCTCCTACACCATTCCGAGGGTGACGGAGGGGGCGACTATCGACCTTGCTGCTCCAAAGGAAGGCATCTTCGCAATGCCGTCTGGCATTTGCCTGGTCAAGGATGGCCCCAATCCCGAGCTCGCGGCAGCCTATGTAAACGAGATGCTGGGCGCTGAACTGCAGAGCATCCTGGCGGAATCCACATACTCTCTTCCCGCCAACACCGAAGTGAAGGGTGTCGATATCGCGCCGGCAGGTATCGAGGTTTTCGGTCCGGACTGGGCATTCGTATCGAAGAACCGCGCCAATTGGATCGATCGTTTCGATCGCATGATGGCGATCTAATTTTCTCGGCAAAATGACGGCGGGCCGTCCACGCCCGTCCTCCACAAAGGGAAGCGGAATGTATCTGGACGTAAAAGGTATAATCAAGAGCTATCGGGACAACACCGTCCTTGACGGTCTCGATTTCTCGGTTGCCAGGGGCGAGCTGGTATCCCTGCTCGGCCCCTCAGGCTGCGGAAAAACCACCTTGCTGCGCATGATAGCAGGCCTGGTTACGGCGGATCATGGCACGATACGGCTGGCTGAACGCGATGTGACCGGATTGCCGGCCCATAAACGCAACGTTTCGGTGGTCTTTCAGAACTACGCATTGTTCCCGCATCTCAATGTTTCTGAAAATGTCGGGTTCGGCCTGGCCGCACGCGGAGTTTCCAAGGCAGAGCAAAGGACCCCGGTCGAAGAAGCTTTGGCATTGGTGCGCATGGAGCAATTCGCCGACCGACCTATTTCGGCACTCTCAGGCGGGCAGCAACAGCGTGTAGCCGTCGCCCGCGCACTGGTCGTGGCCCCTGATTTGCTGTTGCTGGATGAGCCTTTTTCGGCGCTCGACCGCAAATTGCGAGAAACCATGCAAGTCGAACTCAAGGCTCTCTTGCGCTCTCGCGGCATTACGGCTGTTTTCGTAACCCACGATCAGGAAGAGGCGCTCGCCGTGTCCGATCGGATCGCCGTCATGAACCGTGGGCGGATTGAGCAATATGGCGGACCGATGGAGCTCTATTCCCGCCCGGCAACGAGTTTCGTCCTCGATTTTGTTGGTATGTCGACCCGTATCGCTGGAACGGTCAAGAAGGTCGAGGGTCGTTCGCTGCTGATCTCGACGGCCTATGGGGAGGTAACTGCACCGGGTAACTTTATCCAGGGCGCGAAGGTCCTTCTCGGTGTTCGGCCGGAACATCTCGACCCCGTGCCGGGTGCTGCCGGCAGCAACAGCATAACCGTGGCACTCAGCGATGTCATGTGCCTCGGGGCGAAGACACTTGTTCACGCCACCGCTTCGGGCGCCGACCGCATCATCTGCGAGCAATCGGGCGCCGCCCAGCAGGGCCTGCCTTCGACCGGCGAACCGGTAACGCTCTCCTGGAACGTGGAACAGACATTGGTCTATCCGGCGGAGGGAGTGCAATGAGCCAATTCAACGGAGCCGCAGCCGCGCCTGGCCGACGAACTGATCCATTCCTGCTTCTGGCTGTTCCGGCGCTCTGTCTGCTTGGCATGCTGTTTGTATTGCCGATCGTCTTCCTGCTCGTGAAAAGTTTCAGGGACACGACGGGCAATCTATCGATTGCCACTTATGTCGCGTTTTTCTCCGATCCCTTCATGCTGACGGCACTTCGCCGTACTATTGTGGTCGCGATAGAAACCACACTCCTGACACTCCTTCTTGGCTATCCTACCGCCTTTGCTCTGGCACGCGCTCGCGGATTTACCCAGACAATCATACTCATAGCGATGATCCTCCCGCTGTCGGTCGGCGTGATCGTCAAGGCCTTTGCCTGGTCTATCGTTTTCCGTACCGACGGCGTGATCAACAAAACACTGCTCGGTCTTGGCATCATCGACCAACCCTTGCGGCTGCTTTTCACCGAAACAGCCCTGGTGATCGGTGCGACAAATATATTCCTGCCGTTCATGGTGTTACCAATCTACGCGGTCATTCGCCAGACCGACCCAAACCTTCGCTCAGCTGCGGCTACGCTGGGTGCCGGGCCGTTGTTCTGTTTCTTCCGGGTAACCTTGCCACTGACGCTTCCTGGTATCGTCGCGGGCGCCGCCTTTGTCTTCTCAATGGCGGTGGCGATGTATGTGATACCCAACCTGATCATCGGCGAACGCACGCAGACCCTGTCCATGCTGATCGCCAGGTCCTTTCTCTATCTTCGGAACGAACAAATGGGGTCGACCATATCAACCATATTGCTTGCGATTGCGGCATTCATCGTCATCGTCTCGTCCGTCATCCTGAAGAGACTTTCCGGGAGGCAGGCATGACCCTCACCGATAGAATTGCAACCGTTGCAAGCTGGATTGTCGCGCTTGCGGTCTGCATCTATTTACTGACACCACTCATCATAACGGTGATCGTGTCCTTCACTTCTTCCAGCGTCTATACGCTACCGCCGCCAGGCTGGTCATTGCGTTGGTACGAAACCATGGCGCGCAAGCATGATTTGATCAGTGCCTTGTGGCTTTCGGTCAATCTTGCGTCGATCTCCACGATAATCGCGCTGGTGGTTGGCACACTCGCCTCGCTTGCCATTGTACGCGGCCGCTTTCCGGGGCGCGAAATACTGGCCACGGTGACAGTGTCGCCGCTGATGATGCCAGGGCTCGTTATCGGTGTCGCATTGCTGCAGTTCTTCCGCGATCTCGGCTTGCGCGATGCCTATTGGAGCCTTTTGCTGGCCCATATCGTCATCACCCTACCCTATATCGTGCGCACGCTCGTCGCGGCGCTGGAAAAGTTCGACTTCTCCCTGATCGATGCTGCCCAGACACTTGGCCTTCCATATTCCCGGGCGATTATCAAAGTCATGGTGCCGGGCCTGGCACCCGCATTTCTAACCTCTGGCATGTTCGCTTTTCTCGCGTCGATGGACAATTATCCGATCTCGATCTTTCTAACAGACGCCTGGAACAAGACACTTCCGATCAAGATGCTGCAATATCTCGAGGAAGCGCCGGATCCGACGATCGCTGCCGTTTCATCCGGCCTCATCGTGCTCGCCCTGACGGCATTGGTCATAGGCTCCAGAACTGTCGGCCTTAACCGGATGATCCAATAATGGCCGATAGACGAGATTTCATTGGTTATCGCGATGGATATCCCGCCGTCGACTGGCCGGGAGGTGCGCAGCTCGCAGTTTCCCTTGTCGTCAACGTCGAGGAGGGATCGGAACTCTCGATCGCCGATGGAGACGAGCGCAATGAAAGCGTCTACGAGGCGCGCGAAGAAGTCATAGGCGTACCGGACCCGTGCATGGAGAGCCATTATGGCTACGGTCCGCGTGCCGGTTATCGTCGCATAGTCGATGTGCTTGCAAAGCATGGCGTGCCAGCGACCTTTTCCTGCTGTGGCCGGACGGCAGTGCGGTCGCCATGGCTGGTTCAAGACGCGATAGCTCGCGGCCACGAAGTAAGTTGTCACGGCTGGCGATGGGAGAGCCTGGCGGGCATGACAGAGGACGAGCAGCGGCGAAATATCGCTCGAACATTCGAAGCGATCCGGAACGTGACCGGCATGGCACCAAGCGGCTGGCATACACGCTCGGCTTCCACGCCGGAGACCAGACGGTTGCTCGTTGAACACGGCGGCTTCCTTTACGATTCCGACGCCTATGATGATGACGCACCCTACGTCGTCTCCGTCGGCAACGGGCCGCATGTAGTCCTTCCCTACGCATTCGACACCAATGATATGCGCTTCCAGCCGGGCGGCGGGTTCGTGCATCCGGAGGATTTCAGCCGCTATTGCCTGGCTGCCTTTGACCGGCTGTGGCAGGAGGGCGCCGGTGCGCCGCGCATGTTGAGCATTGGGTTGCACCTGCGCATCATCGGCCGCCCGGCTCGCATCGGCGCTCTTGAGGCATTGCTGGAGGCGATTGCAGCACGCGGCAATATCTGGTTCGCCACACGTGCCCAGATTGCTACCCATTGGCGGCGAGCTACGGGCCTGCCTGATTTTCAGCCGGCTGGAGCTAATGATGCAACTATATGAAGACGTCATAACCATGAGCGCCCGAGAAATAGCGGCTGCCGTAAACACCGGAAGGCTGTCCGCCATAGACGCTGTTCGCGCCCATCTCGCCATCATATCGGAGCGGAACCCTTCGCTGAATGCGATTGTTGCCATTGATAGCGGGAAATCGTTGCAACAGGCGCGTATTGTCGATGAGCGCATAGGCGGCGGGGAATGTCTTCCGCTTGCCGGCGTGCCGATCATCGTCAAGGACAACATATGGGTAGAGGATTGGCCGATAACTCAGGGTTCGCGCCTTTTCGCCAATTTCATCGCTGACAGCGATGCCGAGGCCGTCAGGCTGGCGAGACAGGCTGGAGCCGTCATCGTCGGGATCGGCGCTTGCTCCGAATTCGCTGCCAAAGGCGTTACAGCAACGCCGCTTTATGGCACGACCCGACACCCGCTGGCTCACTCCCTGACGCCCGGCGGCTCGTCGGGCGGCAATGCAGCCGCGCTTGCTGCCGGCATGGCACCGTTGGCACTCGGAACAGATGCCGGCGGATCGAGCCGTCGCCCACCAGCCCATTGCGGCATCGTCGGATTCAAGCCCAGCCAGGACGCGATCCCCTATGGACCGGGATTTGCCGAGCCGTTCTGGGGCGTTTCAGTCATCGCGCCAATGGGCCGGACGGTCGATGACTGTGCGCTACTATTCGAGGCATTGACCGGCAATACACCTGCTCCGCAGCGCCCGTTGCGTCTCGGTTACCATCCCACCTTCGGTATTGATGCCGCCGTCGACGCTGATGTTGCTGCAGCTTTTGAAGCGGCACGCAGACGAATTTTGGCGGCGGGTGTGGAGATGGATGCAGTGACAATGGCCTGGCCCGAGGGAACCAATGAAGAAGTACTCATGCCGCTTCAGCATGCTGGCCTTGCCATGCTCTATGGGGAGCGCTGGCAGCACGAACCAGACCTCTTTGATCCCGATATCGGATCTCAAATCGAACGCGGCCTGTCGCTCCCGGGCGTCGCAGTTGCCCGAGCCCTTGATCAGTCACACAGGCTGCGCGGTTGCCTGGACCATATATTTGCCCAGTACGATCTACTCATCGGCTTGACGACACCCTGCGGCCCCTGGCCCCATGACCGCCTTGGTCCCGAGACCATCGGCGGCAAGCCCGTCTCACCCCGCGATCATGCTGCCCTGACCCCTCGCTTCAATCATGCCGGTCTGCCAGCCCTCTCCTTACCGTGCGGCTCTGACCGCAATGGTTTGCCGGTTGGCATGCAGATCGTTGGACCCGCCGGCGCGGACACATTTGTACTGGCAGCGGCAGCGCAGTTTGAAACGATTCTTGCAGGCCCGGTTGCTTAACCGGAAGGAGACAGTGTTGAAGATATTGATGATCAACCCCAATACATCGACCGAGATGACGGACCGGATGATTGCAACCGCGCAGTCCGTTCTTGCGCCCGACACAGAGCTGATTGCTCATACGGCGACACGGGGTTTCCCCTACATTGCAAGCAGAGCTGAAGCGATGATTGCGGGCAATATCACGCTCGAAATGCTGGCGGAACATCATCACGGCTGCGACGCCGCTGTCATCGCAGCCTTTGGCGATCCAAGTCTCATTGCAGCACGCGAACTCTTCGAAATCCCGATTACTGCCATGGCCGAGGCCGCCATACTGACTTCCTGCATGCTGGGCGAGCGCTTTGCCATGCTGACATTCTCCCGAACGCTGGTTGCCTGGTACGAGGATGCGGTGGCGTTGGCCGGACTGACCCATCGTTGCGCGGCGATCCGTGTGCCGGACGTTAGCTTCAAGTCGGTATCGACAGTTCAATACGAATTGGAAAACGAAATCGTCGCACTGGCTGAAAGGACGGTGAAGGAAGATGGCGCCGACGTACTGATACTCGCCGGTGCGCCGCTGGCAGGTCTCGCGCAACGCATAGCCCATCGTTCACCGGTGCCGCTGGTCGATCCTCTGGTCGCTGCAGTCAGTCAGGCCCAAACGCTTGCAAGGATGAAACCAAAGGCGGCCAGTGCCGGACGGTTTGCGCGGCCGGGCCCCAAGGTTACGGTTGGTCTGCCGCAATCGCTTGCCGACTGGATCGAGCATCGCGGGCCGGATCGGCAGTCGGATCTAACCCTCAATGCGAGCATGTGAGAGGTATCCACGATGGATAGCACGATCGATCTCATCGTCATGGCCGGCCTGATCGTCACGATGGATCAGGGTCGCAGCCTAATCACGGATGGTGCAGTGGCGGTCAATGACGGGAAAATTCTCGCGGTGGGACCGAGAGATGCGATTTCTCAACGGTATGCTGCTTTGAAGACAGTGGGCGGCAATCACGCGATTGTCATGCCCGGCTTTATCGACGGGCACTCTCACGCTGGCCACGGATTGATAAGAACAATGGGCAGCGATGACTTCCCAGCGTTTCGCGAGGCATGCCGGAAGGTCTACATGGAGTCAGCGTCGCTTGATTTCTGGGCCGCGGAGGCTCGCCTGTCGGCTCTCGAACGACTCAAGGCAGGCGTTACCACGGCAACGCTCTATCTTGGAGGTGGGGACGAGAACAACCGCTCCGACACACCAGAAGTTGCGACCACTTACGCAGCCGCGTTCTGCGGTGTTGGAATGAAGCTGGTCCTGGGCATTGGCCCGACGAGGCCACCGTTTCCACGGCATTACACCCATTTTCGGGGAGATCGGGCGCAAACGGTAGAAGTGAACTTCGATCGACAGCTCTCCGTCTGTGAGGAGGTTGCGCGGATTCTGCCGGGGGCGCGAACTCGGGTTGCCTTTACTGCGCCGGTCATAAATCCCGCCATTCATCGGGACAGGCATTTTCGCATGCTCTGCGAGATGGCGCAGACCATGAAAGACCTTGCACGGAAATACGATACCCTGCTCATGATCGACGGCCACCGCGAGGGAACTGTCGCCTTTGCCAACGGGCTGGACATTCTCGATCATCGAACTCTGCTCTCGCATGCGATTGGACTGAAAGAAGACGAAGTGGCGCTGATCGCGGAGCTTGGTGCGGTCGTATCCAATAACGCTGTTTCGGCAAGCGGCACATGGGATCGCTGCCCTTTGGTAGAGCTGCTTGCTGCTGGGGCCCGGGTATTTTTATCGAGTGACGGGCTGGCACCCGATGGTGGAACAGACATGTTCGACGTGATGCGCGGCGCAATGCGCTACCATCGTTCCATGTGCCGCAATCCCAATATTCTTCCGCCGGGCCGTGCGCTTTCCCTGACCACGATCGAAACCGCCAGAGCGCTCGGGATAGATCATGAGGTCGGGTCGATTGAGCCGGGGAAGCGGGCCGATATCATTCTGGTCGATACGCAAAAACCACATCTGCAACCCTCGGTCATGCCGCTTCATCAGCTTCTCATGTACGCCAATGCCAGCGACATCGACACGGTTATAGTGGACGGGCAGGTAATGATGGAGAACCGGCAGGTTGCCCAGCAGGCTGAAATACTCTCGGCCAGCCAGGTAGAATGCCAGATCATGCTGGACCGCTCCGGCCTGCGAACATCGCTCGACCTGCCGAAAAGCTTCTGGTCCGACAGTTACGACCGCCCTGTTCGTGATGGTTTAAACCATCACGACAGATGAGTGATATTAGGGGCACGACCGCGATATGTTCGACATTATTATCCAAGGTGGACGCGTCTCAGCGGCAACACGACCGTTCTTCCCTTCTGCCCGGGGAAGGAACTGCCCGCACTGGTGGGCGACGGCCAGACATCCTTCAAGTTATTCATGGCAGCTGTCACATTGATTAATCGTCAACGTGCCTGCGGTATCTGGGTTTCATGAATAGGCAGGTCCCGACGTACAAAAATCGTCGCTTTCACCGGAGCACAATCCATCGTGGCGCCGCTCTTTTCGATGCGGCCAAACCGGCAATGAACGGAAATTCTTTCTCACCTGCGGGCGGCAATTCGCAATAAATTATCTATTGCACGGGTCGCATGGCTCATAATCTGACGAAACTGCAAACCATGCCGCAATTGTCGCGGCAGCGTTTCGTCGGAGGATCGGATGACCGGAAAACGGCAGTTGAAACTTGGTTTCATGCTTCACGGCGTCGGCATGGGATGGGGCGATTGGCGCCATCCGGATGCGGATCCGACGGCCAGCACCAATCTTGCCTATTACAAGCGTCAGGCCCAGCTTGCCGAGGCGGCAAAGTTCGACTTTCTCTTCGTCGCCGACAGCGTCTTCATCACCGAGAAGTCGAGCCCACATTATCTCAACCGCTTCGAGCCGCTGACCATACTGTCCGCCCTCGCCGGTGCCACGTCGCATATCGGCCTGGTCGGCACGCTGACGGTAAGCTACAGCGAGCCTTTCAACGTCGCCCGCCAGTTCGCCTCGCTCGATCATATCAGCGGCGGCCGTGCCGGGTGGAACGTCGTCACCTCCTGGCTGGAGGGCAGCGCTTCCAATTTCAGCAGGCAGGCGCATCTCGCCCATGACGTGCGATACCGGCTCGCCGACGAATATCTCGATGTCGTGCAGGGCCTGTGGGACTCGTGGGAAGACGATGCGCTGGTTCACGACAAGGCGCGCGGCGTCTTCTTCGATCCGCAGAAGCTGCATACGCTGAACCACAAGGGCGAGTTCTTCGAGGTCAGAGGACCGCTCAACATCGCTCGCTCGCCGCAGGGCCAGCCGGTGATCTTCCAGGCGGGCGCTTCGGAAGATGGCCGGAATTACGCGGCGAGGCGCGCCGACGCGATCTTCGTCCATCATGACAGCCTCGAAGAGGGCCGGAACTATTATCACGACCTGAAGCAGCGTGCCGCGGGCTTCGGCCGCGACCCGGACAAGCTCTTCATCCTGCCCGGCATCCGTCCGGTCGTCGGCTCCACGGAAGCGGAGGTCGAGCGGAAGTACCAGGAATTTGCAAATCTCACATCGATAGAGAACGCGCTCTCCATGCTCGGCCGGCCGTTCAACGATTATGATTTCCTGCAGCACGATCTCGATGCGCCCTTCCCCGACATTGCCGCCCATGGCGTCAATTCCAACCAGAGCCAGTCGAGCCGGATCATCGAAGTCGCCCGCGCCGGCAATCTGACGCTGCGCGAGGTGGCGTTGCGCTTCGCCACGCCGCGCAGCGATTTCGTCGGCACGCCGGAGCAGGTCGCCGATGCTTTCGAGCGCTGGCTGGTCGAGCGCGGTTCGGACGGCTTCGTCATCAACGTCTCATTGCCGAAGGAGCTTGAAGTGCTGGTCGAAACCGTGATCCCGATCCTGCAGAAGCGCGGCATTTTCCGCGAGGAATACGAATCGGAAACCTTCCGCGGCAATCTCGGCCTAGACGTGCCGCGCAACCGCCATGCGGCAAGCGAGGTTCCTGTCGCCGCCGAATGATCCCCCAAGAAGCCCGACCGGAGCAAGGTGATTCATGACCATTCTTTCCAGACGCTTATTCAATGTCCTCGCCGGCGGGTTGGCCGCGCTCTGCCTCGCAACACCGCTTTCGGCTAGTTTCGCCGAGGACCTGTCGGACGTCACGCTCCGCATCGGCGATCAGACCGGCGTGGTGCGCGCCAAGCTGGAGGCGGCCGGCCTGCTCGAGAACGTGCCCTACACGATCGAATGGTCCGTCTATGCGGCAGCCGTCAACCTGCATGAGGCGTTGAAAGCCGATGCCGTCGATATCGGCTCGGCCGCCGACAGCCCGACTGTCAGCGCCATCGCCGGCGGTTCCAGGATCAAGGTTGTCGCCGCCTTTTCCAATGGCGGGCGCGGCACGGCGCTGCTCGTCCCGGAAAACAGTCCGATCAAGACCATCGAGGACCTGAAGGGCAAGACGATATCGCCAACGACGCGAGGCAGTGTCGCTCATTACCTGACGGTTGGCGTGTTGAAGAAAGCGGGCATCAAGGAAGGTGAAGCGAAACTGGCCTTTCTGACGCCGGCCGACGCCAGTGCAGCGTTTCAGACAGGCAGCATCGATGCCTGGGGCATATGGGGCGTCTATCTCGCCCGCACGGTCGGGATACAGAAGGCCCGCGTGCTGATCGACGGCGAAGGCATCAATACCGGCCATGGCGTGCTCAGCGCCACCGACAGCGCGCTTGCCGATCCGGGCAAGGTAGCGGCGATCGCCGACTTCGCCGCCCGGATCGAACAGGGTTACAAATGGTCGGCCGAAAACAAGGATGCCTATATCGATTTCTATGCCGCCTTCTCGAAGCAGGACAAGTCGATCATCGCCGAAACCTATGACGACGAGGCGGCGTTCAAACGTGTGCCGCTGGACGATGCCTTCACCGCTTCGCTGCAGAACGTTTTCGCGACCTGGAAGGAAGCGGGCGTGCTCTCCGGCAACCTCGACCTGTCGAAATATGTCTATCGCGACCTGCCGACCAACTGATCCATGGGAACCGGCCGATGAACAGCATTGCCACCATAAGACTGGAAACAGCCGAGAAACTGCATGATGCAGGGCCTGGCAACCGCCGGGCGCCATTGCCAGCTGTCGACCTGAAGCGCATCGAGCCGTTGTCGGCGTCCCGCCGCGGCGTGCCGCGCTGGCTCAGGCGCGGGGCGGGCCCGGTGCTTCTTGTTCTCCTCTGGCACCTCGCCTCCACCACCGGCCTGTTGCCGGAGGAGGTGCTGGCAGGACCTTCCGTGGTGATCGGCAGTGCGGCGAAGCTGATCGAGACCGGTGAATTGCAACAGGCGATCTGGGTCTCGCTCGGCCGTGCGCTGACGGGGCTTGCGATCGGCGGCACTGTCGGCATCCTGCTCGCCGTGCTTTCCGGTCTTTTCCGACTCGGCGAGGACCTGATCGACTCCACCGTGCAAATGTTGCGCACCGTCCCCAATGTGGCGCTGATCCCGTTGCTGATCATCTGGTTCGGCATTGGCGAGGCGCCGAAGGTGGCGCTGATCGCGCTCGGCACCGCCTTCCCGCTTTATCTCAACGTCTATGCGGGCATCCGCAACGTGGATGCCACGCTGATCGAAGCGGGCAGGACGCTCGACCTTTCCCGCCTGGCAATGATCCGTCACATCATCCTGCCCGGCGCCCTGCCCTCGGCGCTGGTCGGGCTGCGCTACTCGCTCGGCATTGCATGGTTGGCTCTCGTCTTCGGCGAGCAGATCAATGCGACCGCTGGTATCGGCTATCTCATGGCCAATGCCCGCGAATTCTTCCAGACCGACGTCATCGTAGTCTGCCTCGCGGTCTATGCCTTCCTCGGCCTCGCGGTCGACTTCATCGTCAGAACGCTCGAAAGGATATTCCTGTCATGGCGACCGGCATTCAGCGGAACGTGACGACCGAAAGGCCATCCGCGACGCCCTCCGTGGTGAACGTATGCGGGCTGACCCGGCGCTTCGGAGAACGTGAGGTTCTCAAGAACCTCGATCTCGAAATCGCGGCGGGCGAATTCGTGGCCCTGCTCGGCGCCAGCGGCTGCGGCAAGAGCACCCTGTTGCGCATCCTCGCCGATCTCGACCGGGACATTTCCGGCGAGGTCGAGGTGCCGCTGCGCCGCTCCGTCGCCTTCCAGGCGCCGCGGCTGATGCCGTGGAAGCGGGTCTGGCGCAATGTGGTTCTCGGCCTTCCGGACGCGCCGGACAGGAAACGGGCGATTGCGGCGCTCGATGAAGTCGGCATCAGCCACCGCGCCGACCAATGGCCGAAGGTGCTGTCCGGCGGCGAGGCGCAGCGGGTGTCGCTGGCCCGTGCGCTGGTGCGCCAGCCCGACCTTCTATTGCTCGACGAACCCTTTGCCGCGCTTGATGCGCTGACGCGGATCAAGGCACAGGAACTGGTGGGCGAGCTCTGGCAGCGCCATGGCTGCGCGGTGCTGCTCGTCACTCACGACGTGGAGGAGGCGCTGCTGCTTTCCGACCGTGTGCTGGTCATGAAGGACGGCATCATCGCGCATGAAGAGCGGATCGCGCTGGATCGGCCACGCGATGTCGCCGATCCGGAATTTGCGGCTCTGCGCGGCCGGCTCCTGAGCTGGCTCGGTGTGCGGCATGGCCGGCACGAAGAGGCGGCGTGACGAAGAGCCATGTCGCAGCGCCGGTCACCCGGAAGAGCGCTGATGGAGTGCGAAGCCCGCTGCTCCCGGAGCAGCGAGGTCAGGAGAAAGCTCTAGACTGGGAATGAGGTAATCACCGCCATTCTGCCGCCGGAACGGGATCGGCTCGGTCGTTTCCAGCGACCGCATCCTGTCTCGCAACGCCGAAGCGACGGCCTCAAACCCTTCCGCATCGAGCCGGTCGACCCGATAGGCGACGAAGGGCGGCAGAACATCATAACCGGGATAGTAGAGAATCCCGTGGTTGATCGGAAACAGGAGGTCATCGATAGGTCCGTTGATCCCTCTGGCCGAATAATGTTCTTCCCAGCCGCCTGTCGTGACGATGAGCATCGCGCGCTTGCCGGCGAGCGTCCCCTCCCCGAAACGATCTCCCCAGTGCCGGTCGCTGTGCTCACCGACTCCATAGGCGAAGCCAAAGGCATAGACGCGATCGACCCAACCCTTGAGGATCGCGGGCATCGAATACCACCACAAGGGAAACTGGAGGATCAGCGTGTCGGCCCATAGAAGCTTGTCCTGCTCGGCCTTCACATCGTCGGTGAGCGCCCGGGCCGCAAATCCCTGGCCGGACGCGGCAGCAACCGTCAATCGCTCTTCGGGGGCGAGCGCGGGGAAGTCCAGGCGATCGACTTCGGACTTCCAACCCATGGCGTAGAGATCCGACACCCGCACCTCGTGGCCTGATGCCTCGAGCTCGGCGATCGCGGTATCGCGCAGCGATGCTGCAAGGGATTTCGGTTCGGGGTGAGCAAATACGAGAAGGATCTTCATGGAAACCGTCCGGATGGAGTTCGACATAGACCGGCAGGATAGCCTTGCCCGAACTATTCCGCTATATATCGAGAATGGATATGATAGTGCCGGATTATGGATAGATCGGATGTCACTCTCGAGCGAATGCGCACCTTCGTCCGCGTGGCGGAGCGCGGCAATCTGTCAGCGGTGGCACGCGAGCTTGGCACTGGCCAGTCCACCGTCACCCGGCACCTGAACGAGCTGGAGAAGGCCCTCGGCGCCGCATTGTTGAGCCGGACGACACGCCGCGTCGAATTGACCGAGGAAGGCAGCCGCTATCACGCCCAGTGCCTCCAGATTCTCCGGTTGGTCGAACAGGCGACCACGGAAATCAGGGACACCCGTCAAGCGCCCTCGGGCACCGTTCGCGTGTCCTGTACGGCGGCGCTCGGCATCCAGCACATGCTTCGCCTCGTCTTCGGGTTTCAGACGCAATATCCGGATATTCATGTTGATCTCAGTCTCAACGATGAACAGATCAACCTGGTCAAGGAAGGTGTCGACATCGCCTTGCGCCTAGGGCCCCTCACCGACAGTTCGATGAAGCTCTACCGTCTCGGCGAAAGCACACGGTTTCTGGTCGGCGCGCCGGGCTACCTTGCTGCGCATGGAAGACCGACGAGGCCGGCCGACCTTGCGACGCACAATATCATCCGCATGTCGAATGTCATGGGCAGCGAGACGCTCGCGATCACCGGACCGGATGGCAGCAGGCATGCCGTGGCCGTGGCAGGCGACTTGCGCGTCGATCATGGCCTTGCGGCGAGGGAAGCCTTTAGGGCCGGTCGTGGTATCGGTCCGGCGCATCGCTGGCTGGTCGACGATTTGCTTGCGGACAATCAACTCGAAGTGCTGTTGCCCGACTATTCGCTGACGACCACGCCGCTCAGCATGCTCATCGTGCCGGAACGTGCCAATGTGGCGCGCGTCCGCCTTCTGATCGACTATCTGGCCGAACAGATAGGCCACATACCGGGTATCAGCAGGCGGTGAGCGAAACAAATCGCTTTTATCGCCCACATTTTCGGGGCATTGTGAGCGATAAATGCGGAGTTTATAACCCATGGCGCCGAGGGGCCTGAAGGCTTCACCGGCGGCTTGAGCGCCGGCAACTATGCCACGATTACCGGCGCTCCGCCTTCGACGGTGACCCGCGACCTTTCCGACCTGGTGGAAAAGGGCGCATTGCTGCGCACCGGCGAGCGCAAGACGACGCGCTACCAGCTGAACCTCGCAACCGCCGCTTGAGGGAAGCGGCCGGACCGCCTCCGGAGAGGCGGACCGTGCACAACAATTCTCAAACTGGCAGATGACTCCAGTCAACCCGCCTCAGGCGAAGAGGAAATCTTCGGCCGTCAACCCGGTCTCGTGGACCTGGATCGAGTCGTCGTCGCTCAAGGCAATCTGGGTGTAGTCATCGGTAACGGTGATCCTGCCTTCCGCCTCGAGCTGCGCGAAGCCCGAGAATCCGTAACCGGCAATGTCGAGGACGTCGCCGCTTCCCGCCTGGAAGCCGACGATGCTGTCATTGCCGCTGCCGGAGGCGAAGACGAAATGGTCGATGCCGCCCGTGAGGTCATCGCCGCCATTGCCGGTAATCCTGTCATCGCCGGCTCCGCCTGTCAGAATGTCGGCGCCGTTCAAACCGACGAGGGTATCGTCGCCGGCTCCCCCAACAAGAGTATCGGCCTCGAACGAGCCGGTGAGATTGAAGCCGATGCCGGCATTGGTCGAGGCGCCGGCATCGAATGTGGTGCTGCCCCCGGAGGAGTATTCAATACTGCGAAGGCCGGATTCCGCCAGGTCGCCGGAGACGGTGACGTGGTCGTCCTCACCTGTACCTCTGATGCTGATGTTCTCGATATTGCTGACGCGGGCGCCGTCGATATCGATCGAGGAACCGTTTCCCGCGATGGTCATGTCGAAGGCATTTTCCAGACCTCGAAAGTGTAATTTATCGGTGCCGCCGCCGCCGTCGAACACATCCCTGCTGTCGATCGGGGTCACATCGATCTGGTCGTCTCCGCCACCGCCGAGGAAGGTGCCGTGACCATCCCAAATTCCGAGTTCGATATTAACGCCGACGGCGTTGCTGGCATCCACGTCGAAAATGGTGTGATGGGGAGCGTTGCCGCCATAGGTGGTGACAGAGATAGTCTCCAGTTCGCCGGACGAGAAGTCACCATCGATCGTCACCCGGGCCATTTCGAGGAAGTCGAAGCCGACACGTTCAACCCCCTCCACGGTGGCGCCGTTGATGTTGATCCTGCTAGCGTCCGCGGCAATCGCATATTCCGCGCTTTGATAGGTTTCGAATAATGAATCGGTCAGATAGCCGCCAATGACGTGATCGCCAACGTTGTAGTCACTCAAGCTGAAGTGATTGGTGGCCCATTGGCCGCCGATCAACGTGTCGTCGCCGCCATTGCCGCCCAAATAATTTTCGTAAGGCTCGCCATCATTGCCCTTCAGCGTGTCGTTGCCGCCCAGGAGAACGTCATCTCCGTACCCGCCGTAGAGGCTGTCAGAGCCGTCGCCGCCATCGATCGTGTAGTCGCCATAGCTGCCGCCGTTATTGACGCCGACGGAATCATCACCCGCGCCAAGGGAAATTTGGCCGTTTGCCCATCCGGGAGTGGCTTCGCCGTCGCCGGTATAGTCCCGGCTGGCCCTCGCTATATCGACGTGGTCGTCGCCCGCGCCGGTGTCGATGCGTATCTCGTTGCTCCAATCACCCGTATTGCTGTCGATGCCGAGCCTGATATGGTCATCGCCGCCGCCGGTCGTCACCTCGGCCCGCTTTACCCCGTCGATATCGATGTCGCGGTCGGCATCGCCAGTCAGGTGCACCCACGCATCGACGAAGTTGGAGACCCTGAGCGCCGAGCCCGTGAACTCCGAAATCTCGATGTTCTTGATGGTATTCCAGGCCCGGTTCAGCGCGATATCGACGCTGTCGTCGTCCTGCCAGTCGATGCTGATCGCCGAAGCGCCCGTGTCGGGATCTTCGCCGACCTGGGTTTGAGGAAACTCGACAAGGCCGATCTCCGTGTCGCCCGCGTCCGAATCGAAACTGCCTTCGGCCGATCGAACCGGGTTTGGATTGACCGCCGTCGTATAGGTATAGCTTGTGGCGAAATCCCTCCAATAGGCACTATGTGAAGTCTCGTCGGGTATCCACCCCGGCCTGTCGGACGTTGACGACAGGTTGAGTTCTATCCTGGCCATGAAATCCTCCTCCCGGATCTGATCAAGTCAAAATCATTCCTCCGCCGCATGCCGCCAGATCAAATCATCCGCGACGACAGCGCGGCCAGTATGCTTGCTGAACAGCAAGGCCATCACTGCCGTCATATCCAGCAGAGTCAGGCAGCGCTCTTAAATAAATGCGGTTATCCAGCGGTAGTGAACTACAAAAATCAGGATCAGCCAATCAATATTTTTATACATATATTGTCTGCAAAGTATCCCGAATATACTTTGAAATTCTGTACTATCGTTAACTGTTCTATCGGCGCGCTCTTCTAGCCGTCATTGGCGGCTCGCTTGGCAGCGATGCAGGCGCTGCTCTTGAGCAGGGCAGGCCGTCAAGCTCGTTCTTTTTCGCCAAGAGCGTCTTTTCCCAACGCTACGACCATCTGTTCAACCGCCGACGAGATCGGCGCGATGATCGGGATATCGAACAGCGTCCGCAGATGTTCGGCAGCCTCACCCAGTGGCCCGCCTCCGATGATGACGGCATCCGCACCATCGATGATGCAGAGCTTGATGGCCGCTTCGAGTTCGATACGCAGCCGATCCCTTTCACCGGCAAGTTTTTCCGGATCGCCAGCCGTGCAGCGAATTCCGGTATAAAGATGCGAAAGTCCGATGCTTGCCGCCCGCGCAGCAATCGCGTCAGCCAAATTCGGCGTCACCGTTGCGACGCCGAATTTGCGGCCGCCTTGGGAGGCAGCGATCATGGATGCCTCACAAATGCCGATGACTGGCACCGCCAGGCTTTCCTGCAACTCCAGAACGCCGGGGTCTCCATACGCGCTGACGATGATCCCGGCGCAGTCGGTCTCATGGGCAAGGCCGATCTCTATGACCTGCGCCGCAGATTCAGCCAATTGCAGGTCATTGACGATCATCGAAGGGCTACGGTTCGCCGTGGCGGCTACAAGTCGAAGCCGCCCGCTGGCCGTACGCCGTGCAATATCGAGCATCATCTCCGTCGTTGCTTGCGAACTGTTGGGATTGATCAGCAAGACATAAGGAGATGGCACAGTCATTCTCATGCCCGTCCTTTTACGGTGTCGAGGATCGGCATCGAGGTGTCGATGACATCCGCTGGCTGCGTCAGATCTTCCATCGAACGACCATAGGTTTCCGGTCCAATCTGGATACAGAAGGCGAATACAGCATACATCGAAGCGGCAAGACCGAATACGCCGATCATGCCAAAGCTGTCGAATAGCGCTCCGGCGATGGTCGGAACGAATGAACCGGCAGCGGAACCGCTCGCAAGGATCAGGGCCACGCCAAAGCCGCGGATACGGGTTGGATAGAGCTCCGGCGCGTAGATCCAGATCGAGGTATTGAGAAGGAGGACGAAGAACTGGAACAGCGCGCCGAAGAACAGCACCAGATAGATGTTCGTTCCGAGATAAACGATAGCCAGCGCTGCAATGCAGGCACAGACAGCACCGGCAGTCAGCACCTTCTTGCGTGGGAAGTAATAGCCGAACGCGGAAGCGGCGATGGCGCCCAGAACGCTGCCGCTCTGGATTATCATGCTGTAGAGCAGGCTGCCGGAGAGCGTGTAGCCCATCGATACGAAAATCATCGGCATGAGCGTCAGGACGGAAAGCTGCGCGCCATAGCTCATCAGGATGGCTATCGCTACCGGAATGGTGCGTCCGATGAAGGGCGGACGGAACAGTTCTTTCCAGCCGCCTTTGGCTGGCTTGACGTCACCGTCTTCCGGCTTGGACAGATAGTCCCGGACCTTCAGGTCCCTCGGGCGCAACGTCCCCGAAGCGAGAATGGATAGCACCTTGTTGGCTTCGTCGATTTTGCCCTGCGACGCCAGGAAACGCGGCGTTTCCGGAACATAGCGGCGAAAGAAGACCACCAGGAATGCAGGAACAGCGAGGACCGCAAACAACCAGCGCCAATTGTTCTCACCCGGGAACAGCGCAAAGATCAGCAGGCCAAAGGCCGGCGCGAGGAAGTTGCCAAAGCCCCCTGCCCCGACATTTACGAGGCCCGCCGCCGTACCGCGAAACTTGGGCGAACAGAACTCCGCCAGTATCGTAACGGCAGTCGATATTTCACCGCCAACGCCGAAACCAACGATGGCACGCGCAACCAGAAGCCAGCCAAAATTCGGCGCAAGCGCACAAGCCGCAGAGCCTAGCGTGAAGAGAAGCAGATTGATGCTCAACATCACCCGCCGCCCGTAACGGTCGCCGAGAATGCCGGACAGAAGTCGACCGGCGGCGGCAGCTCCGAAGGTAACGGTATTCAAGAAGCCAATGTCGGCTCCCGTCAGGCCCCATTGTTCGCGCAAAATCGGCGCGACGAGACCGATGGTATTCTGTTCGAAACTATCGAAAAGGCATCCGATAAGCACAAGTGCCAGGATTTGCTTGTGGGCACCCGTGACACCGATGGTTCCCAGTGCCTGTTCCATCTGCCTGTTGGCCGGCGACGTTGCGCCGGATTGGATTATCTGTTCCCCTGCCATAACGGTCCAACTCCTTTGATTCAGCCGTATGAAATTATTTTTTCATAATGAAGCGCCAGAAAATACATTTTGACAAGTAGTTTTTTAAGTATAGATTTCAAATAGATAAATCGCCTAATCTTTCATCAAATAAGCTGCGCAAATAGGCAGAATCTGCTAATAAATATGCAACATGAAAACTGAGTTTCAGTAGAGCACCCATGAATGCCACCGGACGATCCTTTCTCTCCCGTGTGAGAGATGTGCTGGAAGACCTTCCCCCCGCTGAAAAAAGACTGGGCGAATTCGTGTGCGATTTCCCCGGGGAGATGGCGAGTTATTCCGCGTCGGAGCTTGCGGCGTTAGCCCACGTGTCAAATGCTACCGTGACCCGGTTCGTCCGCAAGCTCGGCTATGAATCATACGAAGAGTCGCGCCGGCACGCGCGGGAAGAAAAACAGATGGGCTCAAGGCTGTTTCTTTCCAGCGCTACGGACTCCGCGGCGGGTCAATCGCTCTCGACGCACATAGGCCAGGGCATAGCCAATCTGGAGAAGACGTTTCTGACCATCCGCGAAACGCAGGTCGATGCGGTGGTGGAGACGCTTCTTGGCACACGCAGGACCTGGGTCCTGGGCTTTCGCAGCAGTCAGCCCTTCGCAGCCTATCTGCAGTGGCAGATGATGCAGGTCGTCGACAATATCGTCGCCGTTCCCGGTCCCGGCCAGACGCTCGGCGAATATATGGCGAGCATCGCATCCGGCGATCTGGTCATTGTCTTTGCTCTTCGCCGCCGCATCGCCAAGATGGACGACCTGCTGACGCTTATCGAAAATCGTGGCGCGAAACTGCTCTATATCACCGATGAAGGCGCGCCCTTCCGCGCATCCGCCCAATGGCATTTCCACTGCCAGACAGTCGCGGCCGGCCCGCTTTTCAACCATGTCGCGGTGATGGCGCTCTGCCATCTGCTGACAACGCGTGCGATCGAAAAGGCAGGCGTGACAGGCCGCAGGCGCCTCCGCGACATTGAAGCTTTCGGCGACATACTGGAAGAACTCTAGGGGGCCGTCTCCAGAATGACGGGGCCTGATCCGGCGCTTTGGTGCCGGTCAGGCCCGTGACAATTCGTTGAGGGCAATCCGTTCAGGCTTCGGCGGTCATGGCTGCCTCGCGCAGATGCTCGGCATCGCCGGTCGCTCCGTTGAAATACCAGTTGAGCAGAACCGCCGAGACCGATGCGAGCAGGATGCCGGATTCGACCAGCGGATGGATCGCGTGGGGAAGCCATGTCTTGAACTCCGGCGCGACGAGGGGGATCATGCCCAATCCCAGCGAGACGGCCACGATGAACAGGTTGTTGCGGCTCGACTTGAAATCGACCGCCGACAGGATGCGGATGCCAGTGGCAGCGACCATGCCGAACATCACCAGCCCCGCGCCGCCGAGCACGAATGTCGGCAGCGCCTCCACCAGTGCGCCCATTTTCGGGATCAGGCCAAGCAGCATGAGGATCACGCCGGCAGCGACGCAGACGAACCGGCTCCTGACGCCGGTGACGCCGACCAGCCCGACATTCTGCGAGAAGCTCGTATAGGGAAAAGTGTTGAAAACGCCGCCGATCACCGTGCCGAGACCATCGGTGCGCAGGCCGGCCGAAAGCACGGGCAGCGTCAACCGCTTGCCGGTCATCTCGCCCAGCGCGAGGAACATGCCGGTCGATTCGATCAGCACGACAATCATGACGAGGGTCATGGTGAGGATCAGGATCGGATCGAATATCGGCATGCCAAAGCGGAACGGCGTCACCAATGCGAACCAGCCGGCGCTACCGACCTTGTCGAAATGCATCAGCCCCAGGGAGGCAGCGATGACTGCGCCGATGACGATGCCCAGCAGCACGGCGATATTGGCGACGAAGCCCTTGCCGAGGCGAGCGATGACGAGGATCGACAGCAGAACCGCAGCCGATATCGCCATGTGCGACACCGGTGCATAGGCGGCATTCGGGACGGTCGCGGCAAGGGCAAGCTTTTCCGGTACTGCCGGCAGGCTCGAACCTGCGGCGCCCGCAACTTCGGTGACTGCCTTCAGCCACGCCGCATGTTCCGGCGCAATGAGCTTCGGCGCAGTCGGGCCGACCGGATTGCCGAAGATCCAGTTGATACCGATCCGCATCAGTGAAACGCCGATTACCAGGATGATCGTTCCCGTCACCACCGGCGGAAAGAATCGCAGCATCCGGCCGACCAGTGGTGCGATCAACATGCCGACAATGCCGGCGCCGATGATGGCGCCAAAGATCATGCGTGCGCCGTCACTGCCGGGAATGGCGTTCGCCATCGCCACCATTGGCCCCACCGAGGCGAAGGTGACGCCCATCATGACCGGCAGCCTTACGCCGAACCATTGCGTCGCGCCGAGCGACTGGATGATGGTGACGATGCCGCAGACGAAAAGATCGGCAGAGATCAGGAAGGCGACCTGTTCGGGTTCCAGCTTCAATGCGCGGCCGATGATGAGCGGAACGGCGATGGCGCCGGCATACATGACAAGGACGTGCTGCACGCCGAGCACGGCAAGACGGGGCACTGGCAGCACCTCGTCCACGGGATGTGTGGTTGACGACATCGTGGTGATTCCCCTTATTGTTGTTCCGGCGCGTCGTACCTGCCGACAAGCGGAATTCCCTTGTGGAATCAGGTAGAATCGCCGTGTTTGATAGCTTCCACCATGCAGAATTTTTTGCAAGGTTCGATCGTATCTGCAGGCAATTGGAGCCAACGAATACTCGGAAACAAACTCGGAATTACAAGTAAAACAGGGGAACCGAATGCCGACGTCTCTCGTGAAAATTACATATCGCCTTGTGATCTGCCTCGCCGCACTGTTGGCATCCCATGCCGCCTTCGCCGATAATCTGAAGGTAGGCATGCTTATCCCCGGTCGAATCGACGATGGAGGATTCATGGAGGCCGGTTATGACGGCCTCATGCGGATCAAGAAAGACCTCAACATCGAGACGAGCTATATCGATAACATCAAGCCGGAGATTGGGCTCTTGTCCGACGCGCTCCGAAAACTCGCGGCGGACGGACCCGACCTGATCATCGCCCATGGCGGGCAGAACGGCAAGGCAGTCGAAGCCGTCGCGCCGGAATTTCCGAACATAAAGTTCGCTGTCGTGCAGGGAAACACGAAAGGCAAGAATGTTTCGAGCTACGAAGTGTTGCAGGAACAGTCTGCCTGGTTGGCCGGCGCAGCGGCAGGCCTTCTCACCAAGACAAATGTCGTCGGCCACATTTCGGGAATTCGCGTGCCGCCGGGACTGAAAGGGCGTGCCGCCTTCTATCATGGCCTCATGAATACCAATCCCGGAGCCAGGTTTCTGACGGTGTTCGCTGGCGATCAGGACGACGTCGAACTCGCGCGCAGAGTTGCGGCGGCAGAAATTGACGCCGGCGCCGATATCATCTTCACGATGCTGAATGCTGGCCGTGCCGGTTCCATCGAGGCCATGCGGGAACGTGGCGTGCGCCAGATCGGAAATGTCCGGGACTGGTATTCAGACCATCCGGATGTATTCGTCGCGTCCGCAATAGCGAATGTAAGCCTGGCGGCATTTCATGCGGCCAAGGACCTGGCCGACGGCGACTGGAAATCCGGTGAGATCATCAAGATAGGGCTGGAAGATCCCGAAGCGGTATCATTGGCGCTGTCGCCGGGCGTATCCGATGAGGTGAAAGCCGGAATTGCGGGACTGAGCAAAAAGATAGTTGCCGGCGAAATTGAAGTCCTGACCGATTATGACGGTGCGGAATTCAAATTCTGACCGATGCAGGCGAGTACGCAGGAGGTCCCGAAACGCCACCGGCAAGATGGCGCGACGGGTTGGTGGTGCTGATGGCTTGCGTCTCCCGGCTGAAGAACGCGCAGCCTTGAGCGCGTTCAACCAGCCTGCCCGAATTCCTACTTGGTGGTGTATCCGCCATTGACGAGAATGGTTTGCCCCGTCATCCACCAGCCATCGGAAACCATGAAGCGGACATAGGGAACGATGTCCTCGATATCGGTCAGGCCTGTCCTGGAGAAGCCGGAGAGCGCCGCTGCAGTCTTGTGGTAGGCGACGGCATCCTCGCCCTCTGCCGGGTAGAAGAAGGGAGTATCCATCGGCCCCGGGCCGATAGCCGTCACCGAGATGCCGCGATCGCCGAATTCCTTGGAGGCCGCCCGGGTGAAATGCTCCACCGGCGCCTTGGTGCCGGCATAGGCGGCGTAGAAAGGCGTGAACGCGCCGAGCAGCGAAGTGACAAGCGTCACGAGCTTGCCATTGTCGTTGAGATGCCTGCCGGCTTCCTTGATGAAGAAGAAGGCAGTCTTGGCGTTCACCGCCGTCATCTCGTCATACTCCGCTTCGGTGATTTCGACGATCGGCTTCTTCAGCACCTTTCCCACCGTGTTGATGGCGATGTCCGGCTTGCCGATGACACTGACCGCATCGGCGAAGAGCTTTTCCATCGCACCTGCCGTGGTCAGATCCGCCTGCAAGGCGACGGCCTCGGCGCCGGCCGCTTTTACCGCGGCGACGGTCGCGTCGGCATCGGCCTTGGTCGAGGCGCTGTTGTAGTGAATGGCGATGGCTTTTGCGCCCTGCCCGGCGAGATCGCGCGCGATCAAACCGCCGAGATTCTTGGCCCCGCCAGCGATGATGACGGTTTTGCCGTTGATGCTGTGGTCAGTCATGAGGTGGCCTCCTTTTGCCAATATGGCGACCGCGTCGGGGCCGCTTCCGTCAAGGGAACATATCGTCTAGGATTGGATGATAAAGACGATCATTCTGACATCACCTGTCAGAAAATCAGCACAATAAAGGATCGCTGCCAAATTGGATCGCGTTGACCTGTTCCGCGTCTTCACCCGTGTCGTCGAAAGTTCGAGTTTTACTCGCGCCGCAGACACGCTCGGCATCCCGCGCTCTTCCGTATCGGCGGCCGTGCAGGAACTGGAGGGCCGCGTCGGCGCTCGGCTGCTGCATCGCACCACGCGCAAGGTTTCCCCTACGCAGGACGGCGTCGCCTTCTACGACCGCTGCCTGCAGGTGATCGCCGATGTCGAGGAGACGGAAAACCTTTTCCGGCAGTCGGCCGCGCAACCGTCGGGCAAGCTGAAGATCGATGTCCCGGGCCGCATTGGACGGCGCATCATCGCGCCGGCGCTGCCTGAATTCCTCGACCTGCATCCACAGATCGACATCGAGCTGGGCGTCACCGACCGGGCGGTAAACCTGATCGAGGACAGTGTCGACTGCGTGCTGCGCGTCGGGCCGCTGAGCAATTCCGGCCTGATCGCGCGGCCGCTCGGCAGGCTGCCGTTGATCAATGTCGCCAGCCCGTCCTATCTGGCGCGGTACGGTACACCGCAATCGCCCGACGATCTCGGCGCCCATATGGCTGTCAACTACGCCTCACCTTCCAGCGGCAGGGTAGAGGACTGGGAGTGGATGGCCGATCGAACCCTGCACGCACGGCAACTGCGGGGCCGCGTCACCGTCAACAGCGCGGAAGCCTATATCGCCTGTTGCCTGGCAGGCCTCGGGCTCATCCAGATCCCGGCCTATGATGTCCGCCATCACCTCGAAGCGGGCGAACTCATCGAAATCATGCCGGATTACCGGTCTGAACCCATGCCCATGACATTGCTCTATCCGCACAGGCAACACCTGTCGCGGCGACTACAGGTCTTCGCCGATTGGCTTGAAGCGCTGCTCGAACGGCAGCTCTTTGGATAGGCGAAGGGAGGTAGTCGCGGCGCAAGCAGTGCGGTTCAGCCCTGCCAGGGATCGACAACAACGACGCCAGTGCCTTCGAAGTCTCTTACGTTTCGCGTCACGACGACCATGTCATGGACGAGAGCCGTCGCCGCAATCAGCGCATCGGCCTCGTTGCGCCGATCGGGGATGTGCAAATGCGCGCATCGCGTCGCAACCGCATCGTCAACCGGCAGGATTCGGCCGGCGAATTCCGGCCGCACGTGACTGTCGAGCCAGGAACGCAGCCGGGCGCCTTGCGCGGCATCACGGCGCTGTACCCCGAGCACACCGCGCTCCAACTCGAATATGGTGATGGCCGAAAGAAAGAAGCGCGTCGCATCCTCCGCTCCGACCCACGCCACCACATTGGCATCGGCCTTGCCGTCGCCGACCTTGCGCAACTCGGAAACGACGTTCGTATCCAGGAGGTACCTCAAGACAGATCCACGTCGCGCGGTTCGATTTCAATGCGGTGCGGCCCAAAATCGATCGACGAGAGGCCAGTCATGGCGAGAGCGTCGACAAGGCTGCGGTGCCTGCCTGTCAAGCGTTCGAATTCGTCATAGGTCATCAGCACGTGGGAAGGCTTGCCGCGGTCGGTTATGATCACCGGGCCGCCTTTGGCTGCCTTCTTGGCGCTGCTCACGTCGTGGTTCAGCTCTCGGCTCGAAAGGGTGGTGATGCCCACGGCATGCCTCCATGTAGGTAATTACCTACATATAGCACCGGAGAGCCAAACTTCAACCGCATTTGCGGCGCCTATCGCTGCGCCAGCGTTGCAACCAGGTCACTGAAGCGATCACCCTGCACGGCGATATGCTGGCGCAGCAGCGTGCGGGCCAGTTCGGCTTCGCCCGCGAGGATCGCTTCGACGATTTCCGCATGCTCGCTGTACGACGTTTTCATGCGATTGCGCACCCGAAGCTGGAGCCGGCGATAGGGCCGCAGGCGTCGATGCAGCGCAGTACATTGCTCGACGAGAAAGCTGCTGTGGCTCGCGGTGTAAATGGCCAGATGAAACAGTTCATTGTCATAGTAATAGGTGTCGGCATCGTCGGCCTTCGCCGATTGTTCGCAGCGGCCATGGGAGGCTAGCAGGTCGGCCCGGTCCGCATCCGTATGGCGGCGGGCAGCGAGCGACCCGGCCATTCCTTCCAGTTCCGCCATCACCTCGAACATCTCATAGATCCGGTGCGGCCCGGGCTCGACGACGACGGCGCCGCGCCGGGGACGAATCTCGATGAGGCCGATGGCGCTGAGCTGCATCAATGCTTCGCGGACAGGCGTTCTCGAAACGCCGAATTGCTTGGCCAACTGCATTTCGTCCAGTCTGTCGCCAGGAGCGAATTGGTTGGTGACGATACCGTTTTCGATGTCGTCCCGCAGTTTCTGTACGATGTTTTCAGCCATAATCCCTCGTCAAAATGCACGCCGTCCGCTCTTGTATACAAATTAGTTGACTATGCACACAAGATGGGTGAAACATTATATATCATTCTCAGCATGGAGTGGAACAAGCGAAGGAACAAGGACCGGCCATGCAAACGCTGCCGGATTATCCCGTTCATGCAGGGCGGAACCCGGCAGTGTCAGAGGTGTTCGGGAAGATATGGATGCAACCTCATTGCTAACTGAACAATCCCGCGGATCGGAGTCATACAATGACGGGTACGACCTTCTTCAGCGACATGGTGCAGACGATAACGGAGCGGGGCCGGAAACTGTGGTCCTTCACCCCGCGTGCGGAACGGCTTCCCTCCGGCATTGCGGGTCTGGAAAGCCTGTGTGAATCGCTGCTGTCGAGCCGCGGCGAGGCTTCGGGCATGGCGCTGGCCGCCGAGATCCTGCAGCAATGGTCGCGCCTCGGCGATGAAGAACAGCGCGCGTTCATGCAGCTGCTGTACGACAGGTTCGGGCCGGATTCGAAAAGGCTCGACGCAGCGATCGAGGCCTACCGCGCCGCGCCCACCTCGCGGGCAGTGCTTGAACTGCATCAGGCCGCGGAACCCCGCCGGCAGGAGCTGATCCGGCGGCTCAACCTTGCGCCCAGCGGCATATCCACGCTTGTCCGCATGCGCGAGCGGCTGTTGAGCCTCAAGGCCGACACGCCGGACCTTGAATCCGTCGATGCCGATTTCGCGCACCTCTTCGCCTCCTGGTTCAACCGCGGCTTTCTGATGCTGCGCCCGATCGACTGGTCGACGCCCGCTCATATTCTGGAAAAGATCATTCGCTACGAGGCGGTGCACGAGATCGGCAATTGGGACGAATTGCGCCGGCGGCTCGCACCTGCCGACCGGCGATGTTTCGCCTTTTTTCATCCGCAACTGGCGGATGATCCGCTCATTTTCGTGGAAGTGGCGCTGACGAAATCCATTCCCGAGAGCATCTCCGACGTCCTTGACGAGACGCGCGCGCCCATTCGGGCACAGGATGCGAGAACGGCCGTCTTCTATTCGATTTCAAACTGCCAGGCCGGCCTGCGCGGCATCTCCTTTGGCAATTTCCTCATCAAGCAGGTGGTGGAGGATTTGCGCCGGGACCATTCCAGGCTGGACACATTCGTCACGCTCTCGCCGGTTCCGGGATTTTCCGGCTGGCTGACGCGCGAGCGGCGCAAGGAGAACTCGGAGATATTGAGCGCGGCCGACCGGGCTACCCTCGCCGCGCTGGACGACGCCGAATGGGCAAGCGATCCGGCAGTGTCAGCGGCCGTGAAGGCCGTTCTGATGCCCGCCGCCGCCGCCTATTTCCTGCAAGGGCGCACGGCGGACGGACGCCCGATCGATCCCGTTGCCCGTTTTCACCTTGGAAATGGTGCGCGGCTGGAGCGGATGAATTTTCTTGGCGACACGTCGAGCCGCGCGATGCGGCAGGCGCATGGCCTGATGGTCAATTACCTCTACAAGCTCGACGACATCGAGACCAATCACGAGGCATTTGCCCAGCGCAACGAGATCGTGGCCGCGCCGGCCGTCAGAAAACTGCTGCGCGGCCTTG
This sequence comes from Phyllobacterium sp. 21LDTY02-6, assembly GCF_023554255.2. GTDB lineage: Bacteria > Pseudomonadota > Alphaproteobacteria > Rhizobiales > Rhizobiaceae > Phyllobacterium. Next base: position 112,659 of record NZ_JAMJWD020000003.1, read on the forward strand.
CCGCCGCGAAGGGAGCAAACAAGGACAAACAGCCGCACGACGACAAGGCGGACAGCAAGGAATTCAGTTCATGAGCAACCATCTGTTTGACGCCATTCGCCGTTCCATTCCTGCCGATGACGCCGTCTTCATCGAAACCGCGGAGCGGCGCTGGACCTATGGCGACATGCTGGAATGGTCCGGGCGGATCGCCGGCGCTATCGATACGCTGGGCGTGCGGCCCGGCGATCGCGTCGCCGTGCAGGTGGAGAAGAGCGCGCATGCCTTGATGCTGTACCTTGCCTGTATCCGGTGCGGGGCGATCTACCTGCCCCTCAACACGGCATATACGCTGGCCGAGCTCGACTACTTCATCGGCGATGCGGAGCCTCGCCTTGTCGTTGCGGACCCGAAGGCTGCCGACGGCATCAGGACGATCGCCTCGAAACATGGTGCGCTCGTCGAAACGTTGGACGAACACGGCGGCGGAACCCTGCTCGAACTCGCGAATGATGAATCGCCGGATTTTGTCGAAGCCGCCAGAATGGCCGATGATCCCGCGGCCATCCTTTATACCTCCGGAACGACCGGCCGGTCGAAGGGAGCGATTCTCACCCATGCAAACCTGTTGTCGAATGCCCAGACCCTGAAGGATACCTGGCGCTTTACGCCGGACGATCGGCTGATCCATGCACTCCCCATCTTCCACACCCACGGGCTTTTCGTCGGCACGAACGTCATTCTGATTTCCGGCGCGTCGATGTTTCTTCTGCCGAAGTTCGATCCGGCGCAGGTCCTGGCATTGATGCCGCGCGCCACGACGCTGATGGGCGTTCCGACTTTCTATGTCCGGCTGCTTCAGCATGATGGGCTGGACCGTCAGGCCGTGGCCAATATGCGGCTGTTCATTTCCGGTTCTGCGCCGCTCCTGGCCGACACCCACCGGGCGTTTCAGGAACGCACCGGCCACGCCATCCTCGAGCGCTACGGGATGACGGAAACCAACATGAATACGTCCAATCCCTATGATGGCGAGCGCAGGGCCGGAACCGTCGGCTTCCCGCTTCCCGGTGTCACCATACGTGTCAGCCAAGCCGAAACCGGCGAGATCCTGGGGCGCGAAGAGACGGGCATGATCGAGGTGAAAGGGCCCAATGTCTTCAAGGGCTATTGGCGCATGCCGGAAAAGACGAAAGCGGAGTTTCGCGACGATGGCTTCTTCATCACGGGCGATCTCGGCAAGATCGACGCGCAAGGCTATGTCCACATCATCGGCCGCCAGAAGGACCTGGTGATTTCCGGCGGCTACAACATCTACCCAAAGGAAGTCGAGGGTGAGATCGACCAGTTGCCCGGCGTCGTCGAATGCGCGGTGATAGGCGTGGCCCATCCCGATCTCGGCGAAGGGGTGACCGCAGTCGTGGTCAAGCAGCCCAGCTCGAGCCTTGACGAACGGGCCATTCGGGATGCGCTCGGGGATCGCCTTGCACGCTACAAGCAGCCGAAGCAGATCATCTTTGTCGACGACCTGCCGCGCAACACGATGGGCAAGGTCCAGAAAAACGTCCTGCGCGAACGGTATTGCGATCTCTATACCGCTCGCGCGGGCGATGATCTGAAGCATTCAGCGCTGCCATCGGGAGGATGACAGCCGCGAAAGAGGCGTAGGGAGGAACTCACGCCGCATCAATGAGGAAAAGACGGCCGTCCTCTGGCGCGCCGTAGAGGGAGGAATTTGCCGTGAATATCGAGATTTTATCCATTCTTGTGCTGATTGGCATGTTCGTCATTGCGACGATTCTACCCATCAATATGGGTGCGCTTGCCTTCGCGGCAGCCTTCATCGTTGGCGACCTGATCATGGGCCTGCCTTCCAAGGACATCTTCGCCGGTTTCCCCAGCGACCTGTTTTTGACGCTCGTCGGCATCACCTACCTGTTTGCAATTGCCCAGAACAACGGGACGATCGACTGGCTGGTCGAGAAGGCCGTCCAGTTGGTGCGCGGACATATGGCACTCATACCCTGGGTGATGTTCCTCGTCGCCGCAGTCATCACGGGCTTCGGCGCGCTCGGCCCGGCGGCTGTCGCGATCCTTGCTCCGGTCGCGCTGCGCTTCGCCGCGCAATACCGCATCAGTCCGGTCATGATGGGGTTGATGGTCATTCACGGCGCACAGGGCGGCGGCTTTTCGCCGATCAGCGTCTATGGCGGCATCACCAACCAGATCGTCGAAAAGGCGGGCCTGCCCTATGGGCCGACGACGCTGTTCCTGTCCAGCCTCTTCTTCAACCTGGCCATCGCAATCGTCGTCTTCTTCGTCTTCGGCGGCTGGAAGAGCCTGCGCGAGCACGCCGCCGCTTCGGGGCCGGATCCGGACACGCACCTGGCGGGAGCATCGCGCGCCATTGTCGGCCATGGCGGTACACCCGCCTCGCCGGCCTATCACCGCAGCGACGTTTCGCCCTCCGGCGCGCATATTCCAACGAGCGAGGGCCTGACCCGCGAACGGCTGCTGACATTGATCGGCCTGACGGCGCTCGCCGTAGGCGCCCTGGCTTTCAAGTTCAATGTCGGCCTCGTCGCCATCACAGTCGCCGTCGCGCTGGCGCTGGTGTCGCCCAAGACCCAGAAGGCGGCGATTGACAAGGTCAGCTGGTCGACGGTGCTGCTGATTTCCGGCATCATCACCTATGTCGGCGTGCTGCAGGAAGCCGGCACGGTGGACTATGTGGCATCCGGCATCTCGGGACTGGGAATGCCGCTCCTGGCCGCCCTGCTCCTGTGCTTCACGGGTGCGGTCGTTTCGGCCTTCGCCTCCTCGACGGCGCTGCTCGGCGCGATCATTCCACTGGCGGTGCCCTTTCTCATGCAGGGGCATATCAGCGCCATCGGCGTCGTCGCCGCCATCGCGATCTCGACCACGATCGTCGATACCAGCCCGTTCTCGACCAATGGCGCTCTCGTGGTGGCCAATGCGTCCGAAGGCGAGCGCGACGACGTCCTGCGCAAGCTGCTCGTCTACAGCGCATTGATTGCCATCATCGGCCCGATCATTGCCTGGCTCGTCCTTGTCGTGCCCGGCATCATCTGACGATCGGCAGCGTTAAAGATGGCGCGGGCGTCCCGTTCCCGCGCCTTTACCCGCGAGAGGGGCCACCGAGGTCAATTGCCTCGCGGCATGGCGGCTGGCAAAACAATATTCGAAACTATCGCCGCGAGTGAGAACGATAGTTTGCAATTCAGCCGTGAAACGAAATGCCAGCGCATTGATGGATTTTGCTGTGAACAATAGTTTCATTGCGTATCCAATCATACAGGCGCAGGAGCCCCTTCATCATGCGGCATCAAGTTTTGGGCGCGACCAGACGCCAGATTTTCGCCGCGGCGACGAGTGCTGCAATGGCGATCGCCGCGAGCCTTCTGCCCGGCCCGGCGGCTGCGGAAGGTACGATCCGCGTCGCCCAGCAGTTCGGCATCTCCTATCTCATCCTCGACGTCGTCCGCGACCAGAAGCTCATCGAGAAGCACGGCAAGGAAGCCGGTCTCGACATCGCCGTCGATTGGGCGACGGTTTCGGGCGCCACCGCCATGAACGAGGCGCTGCTGTCCGACAATCTCGACATCGCGGCGGCCGGAGTCCCGCCCGCGCTCAACATGTGGGACCGGACCCGGGACCGCCAGGAAGTCAAGCTCGTCGCCACCCTCGGCTCGCAGCCGAACTATCTGCTGAGCAGCAATCCGGACGTCCATTCGCTCAAGGATTTCGGCGCGAACGACCGCATCGCGGTCCCCGCCGCCGGGGTCGGCTTCCAGTCGCGAACGTTGCAGATCGAATCGGCCAAGGTGTTCGGCCAGGACAAGTTCCAGAAGCTGGACGAGATCACCGTCAGCCTGCCGCACCCCGACGCGACGGCGGCGCTGATCTCCGGCGGAACCGAGGTGAACGCACATTTCTCGTCGGCGCCGTTCTACTACCAGGCGCTGCAGGGCAACAAGGCGGTGCACAAGGTCATCAGCTCCTACGACATCCTCGGCGGCCCGGCGAGCTTCAACGCGCTTTATGCGACCACCGCCTTTCACGACGAGAACCCGAAAACCTATGCCGCCTTCTACGCGGCCCTGCGTGAAGCGGCGGACTGGATCAATGCCAACAAGGCGAAGGCCGCCGACACCTTCATCCGCCAGCAGAAATCGAAGCTGTCGCCGGAACTGGTGCTGCAGATCATCAACGATCCCGAGAATGATTTCTCCATCGTACCGAGAAACACCTTCGTCTACGCCACCGAACTTCACAAGCTCGGCGTGCTGAAGAACGAGGCCGCATCCTGGAAGGACTATTTCTTCCCGGAAGCCCACGCCGACAATGGCAGCTGATCGGTTGGCCGGGCGACCCATCGATATCGGCGCGCGGCCGGCAAGTCGCGCGCATCATTTCTGGAAACGATCATGGATGGCCTGACCGCAACAGCGAACGACAGCGAAGTCCCCGCGACCCTGCCGCCGGCGCTTCTCAGCGTAGAAGGCGTGACGCTGGAATATACCGGGGCGAGCCAGATCGTGCGCGCAACGCAGAATGTCAGCTTCGACGTATGGGAGGCCGATCGCTTCGTTCTTCTCGGTGCATCCGGCTGCGGAAAGTCGACGCTGTTGAAGGCGGTCGGCGGGTTTATCCAGCCCCGCGAGGGACGGATACTGCTCGATGGCCGGCCGGTCGACGGTCCCGGACCGGACCGCGTCGTCGTGTTCCAGGAATTCGACCAATTGCCGCCGTGGAAGACGGTCCGCGAAAATGTGGCGTTTCCGGTGCGGGTTTCCGGGCGACTTGACCGCAAGAGCGCGGCAGAGCGCGCGGATTACTACCTCGACAAGGTTGGGCTCAGCCGCTTCGCCGACGCCTATCCGAACGCATTGTCCGGCGGCATGAAGCAGCGCGTGGCGATCGCGCGGGCGCTTGCCATGGAGCCGCGCGTGCTGCTGATGGACGAGCCTTTCGCCGCGCTGGACGCCCTGACCCGCCGAAAGATGCAGGAAGAGCTTCTGGCGCTGTGGGAGGAGGTGCGGTTCACCCTGCTTTTCGTGACGCATTCCATCGAGGAGGCGCTGGTGGTCGGCAACCGCATCGCGCTTCTCTCGCCGCATCCGGGGCGCATGCGTGCCGAACTCAATGCCCATGAATGGGACCTGCATGGTGGCGGAAGCGCCGAATTCCAGGCGGCGGCAAACCGCGTGCATCGCCTGCTGTTCGAAGACGTTCCGCCGGACGAAAGCAATCCGACATGAGTGAAACCCGCCTCCTGTCACCAGCAGCGGCCCGGCCGGCGCCGCCGGTTCGGCCGGAATACGAACGGGCTCCGGAGGCCGTTGCCGGGGCCAGCATTGCCCGCACGATCCCGCTGCCGCAGCGTCTGTTGCAGCAGCCCTGGTTGCGCAAGGGCCTGATCCTCGTCGCGCTTGCCGTTCTCTGGGAGGTCGTTGCGCGCATCCAGGGCAACGACCTGATGCTGCCGTCGTTCGGCCAGACCATCCGCGCCTTTTACGAGGACATCGCGAATGGCGTCATTCCCGGCCGTGCGGCAAACTCCATCGACGTGCTGTTGAAGGGCTATCTCAGCGGCGTGGTGCTCGCTTTCGTCCTGACCACGCTTGCGATATCGAGCCGGTTCGGCCGGGACGTGCTGTCGACACTGACATCCATGTTCAACCCGCTGCCGCCGATCGCGCTGCTGCCGCTTGGCCTTCTCTGGTTCGGGCTTGGCCAGGGCAGCCTGATCTTCGTGCTGATCCACTCGGTGATGTGGCCGCTGGCGCTCAACATGTATACCGGCTTCACCAGCGTTCCCGAGACGCTTCGGATGACGGGGCGCAATTACGGGTTGCGCGGGCTGCGCTACGTCTTCCTTATCCTGGTGCCGGCGGCCCTCCCCTCGATCATCGCCGGCCTGAAGATCGGCTGGGCCTTTGCCTGGCGCACATTGATCGCGGCAGAACTCGTCTTCGGCACCTCGTCCGGGCGCGGCGGGCTTGGCTGGTACATTTTCCAGAACCGCAACGAACTCTATACCGACCGCGTCTTCGCCGGCCTCATCACCGTGATCCTGCTTGGCCTGATCGTCGAGAACGTGCTGTTCCGGCAGATCGAACAGCGTACGATCCTCAGATGGGGCATGACGAAATAGGTTGGGCGGAACGTCATGACGACAGCAGGCAGATACGTGGTGGGCGTCACCGATCACATGATCGACACGCCCGACCTCGAGGCCGATATTCTCGGCGACGATGTCGAGGTCGACTTCTTCGCGACGACCGACGAAAGCCGGTTCAGCCCGGAACGGCTGGCGCGCCTCGATGCCCTCATGGTCTGGGGCGCGCGGCTGGGAGCGCGCAGCATTGCCCATCTGACCCGCTGTCGCGGCGTTGTCCGCTATGGCGTCGGCTATGAGAAGATCGATGTCGCGGCACTGACCAAGGCCGGAATTCCCTTCGCCAACAATCCGGATTACGGCACCGAGGAAGTGGCCGATCACGCGGTGGCGATGATCCTCTCGCTGCACCGGCGTCTGTGGGAGCACGATGCGCGGGCTCGCCGCTACGCATCCGGATGGCAGGTCCACAGCCTCAAGCCGCTCTCCCGCTCCAACCGGACGATTGTCGGTCTCGTCGGCGTTGGCCGGATCGGCACGGCGGTGGTCAATCGCCTGAAGCCGTTCGGCTTCCATATCATCGGCTTCGATCCCGGCCAGCCGCCGGGACACGAGAAGGCCGTCGGCTACGAGCGCGTCGACCGGCTCGACGACCTGCTCGCCCGGTCCGATGTGGTCACGCTGCACTGCCCGGCAACGCCGCAGACCCGGGGCATGTTCGATGCCGCCCGGTTGGCCCGATTGAAGCCCGGCGCGATCCTGGTCAATACGGCGCGCGGCGAACTGCTCGCCGATCTCGATGTATTGGAGGCGGCCCTGCGAAGCGGCCATCTGGCGGCGGCGGCGATCGACACGCTGGCCGAGGAACCGCCCGGCAATCACCCGCTCCTCGCCGCCTGGCGCGACCGCGAGGACTGGCTTGCCGGCCGGCTGGTGATCACGCCCCACAATGCCTTCTATTCCGACCATGCCGTGACCGAGATGCGCACCAATGCGGCGCGCACCGTGCGCATTCTGCTCGACGAGGGGCGATTGCGAAACCGGGTGACGGAGTGACCCGGTGCCAGACTGATTTGAACATTTCGAGGCAGGACCATGACCGATCATAGCAACTATCTATGGTACATCCCCAACGACGTTAAGGCCGGCCACCGGGGCGATACGGCGGCGGCAAACCACAACCGCCTCGATACGCTGACCGAGCAGGCGAAAGCGCTCGAGGACCATGGCTGGAAAGGCGCGCTGATCGGCACCGGCTGGGGTCGTCCAGACACGTTTACCCTTGCCACGGCGCTGGCGGCCCGCACCACGACGTTCGAGCCGCTGATCGCGGCCAGGCCGGGCTACTGGCGCCCGGCAAACTTCGCCGCGTCGGTCGCCACGCTGGACCAGCTGACGGGCGGCCGCGTGCGCGTCAACATCGTGTCGGGCCAGGACGAACTGGCCGCCTATGGCGACCAGGAAGGCGACCAGGCGCAACGCTATGCGCGCACCAGGGAGTTCATGCGGCTGATCCGCAGGCTCTGGACCGAAGAGCATGTCACCTTCAGGGGCGAGCATTTCAGCGTGACCGATTCGACCGTGGCGCCGCGCCTCGACAATCGCGGTGAAAGGCTCCATCCGAAGCTCTATTTCGGCGGCGCTTCGGAAGCTGCCGAGCGCGTTGCGGCAACCGAAGCGGACGTCCAGCTGTTCTGGGGGGAACCGCTGGATGGGATCCGGGAGCGGATCGAGCGGCTGCGCAATCTCAGCAGGACGCTCGATCGGGACCTGCCGCCGCTGGAATTCGGCCTGCGCATCACCACCGTCGTTCGCGATACGACCGAGCAAGCCTGGGCGGATGCGCAGGCGCGCGTCGCCGCCATGGCCGAGGGCAAGAGCGGCAACTGGAACGATCACAAGGCCGGTGCGGTCGGCCAGCAGCGCCTGCTCGATCTCGCCAGACGCGGCGAGGTGCTTGACGACAATCTCTACACGGCGCCCGGAAAATTCGGCGGCGGCGGCGCCGGCACCACCTGGCTGGTCGGATCGGCGGAGGATGTCGCCGCCTCGCTTCGCAAGTACCGCGCTCTCGGCGTGACGCATTTCATCCTGTCCGACACGCCCTATCTGCAGGAGATCAAGCGCCAGGGCGAACAATTGCTGCCGCTGCTTCGATAGGCGACAGGCGACATCTCAGCCTGCAACGATGCCGTTCAGAAACACGCCCACCAGATGCGCGATATGCGCCTTTGGTGCGCTGTCCTGCTCGGTAGCCAGCGAAACCGCGGTCACGACGCAAACAAGGTCGTCAAAGCTGATGTCCGGGCGAACGACCCCGGCAGCCTGCGCATTGTCCAGAAGCCTGATACCTTCCGCACTCGTCGCGGCGCAGCCGGGCGATCCGACCTGCAAGACTGTTCCGAGCGAGGCGGCTAGACCACGATAGAGGTTCGTGTGCTGGACGAGTTGTTCAAGATAGGAGCGCATCGCGCCCAGCGGGTCCTCGCCAGTGTCCTTCGATCTGCTGGTCTCGGCAAAAGCCACCAATCGCGAGCTATAGGTCGCAGCCAGAAGTTCGTCTCGTGTCGGAAAGCGCCTGTAGAGCGTTCCGATCCCGACCCCGGCCCGCCTTGCAACGTCTTCCAGCGAGGCGCCGGCGCCTCGCTCCAGAAACACCTCCTCGGCGGCAGCGAGGATACGCTCCCTGTTTCGCTGGGCGTCGGCCCGTAATGCGGTCTCGTCAGTCAAATACCTGCCTCATTGGAACTTGCTAAGTGGAGGATACCTCCATATGTTAAGTGGAGCAATCCTCCACTTATTACGAAAGCGAGCATACGACATGACAAGGCAATTCGATGACAAGGTCGTGGTGATCACGGGCGGCACGGACGGGATTGGCCTGGCGACGGCCAGGTCATTTGCGGCGGCGGGCGCCCGCGTCTACATCACGGGCCGTCGGCAGGACCGCCTCGACGAGGCGCTCGGGGAAATCGGCAATGGCGCCGTTGGCGTTCAGGGCGATGTCAGTATGCTTGCCGACCTGGACCGGCTATACACGCGGATAAAGCACGATCACGGCCGGGTCGACGTGGTATTCGCCAATGCCGGCGTGTCGGAGTCCGCGCCCATCGGCGGCATCGAGGAAGACCATTTCGATCGCGTCTTCGACATCAACGTCAAGGGCACGGTCTTCACGGTGCAGAAGGCCCTGCCGCTGATGTCCGCCGGCGGCGCTATCGTATTGATGGGCTCGGGCGCGGGCAGCAAGGGCTTCGCCAGCCTGTCCATCTACAGCGCCACGAAGGCGGCGATCCGCTCATTTGCAAGGACATGGACGACCGACCTGAAAACCCGGAATATTCGCGTCAACGTCGTTTCACCCGGCATGGTCCTCACCCCGGCAATGCAGTCATATCTGCAGCAAAATGCCGGCGCCGAGGAATGGATGCAACAAGCCATTCCGTTTGGCAGGCTCGGCCAGTCCGAGGAGGTTGCCAAGGCGGTGCTGTTTCTCGCATCGAACTATGGCAGCTTCATCGGCGGCGAGGAACTGATGGTCGATGGCGGCTTCGTCGCAGTATGAGGACGCATAACGCTACATCGAATTAGTGCGTGCTTCGACAGGCTCAGCATGAGGGTGGTGGAGATCAGCATAAGCGAGGTGGATTAAATGCAGGAAACCCTCACCACGCCCGCGAAATCGCGTCTGGTCATTGAAAGGGGGGAGACGGGCGGTCTTCGCGCGTCTATAGTATCAGGGTCGAGGTCCGAAGACCGCCCATGGCGTCTTTGCCCTGCTGTTGTTGCGTTTGTCAGGCGCAACAACCCGGAAACCGGAGCGCTACCTCCGTTTCCTTCTGCAGTTTGCCGGATAGTCGGGTTTGTCACTCCCGACTGTCCGGCAACGCCATCCTTCCCCAGCAATCGAAACAGCACCGGAAGCTGCTCCCCCACTGGAAAGGACCTGCACAGAATACCCCGGCTTCAAACAGGGGGGATAAGTTTTTTTGCGTGCCGGGGCGAAGAATGAGCGAAATCAGTGGCTTGCAGGGCAAAATATTTTTTGAGGCCAAAAATCTATCCCACCGCGCGGGCCATGAGGTGCAAATAATCTCCCGCGTGCTTCGTTGTACGACAAGCTCAACAGCTCAGCATGAAGGCGGTGGGCATTGCAGGGTTCTTGTCGGGGAAAAACCGTTGCGGAATCGACTTTGGACTTGGCGCTCGGCCCAAAGATGACTAGTAAAGTCATCTTTATACAGACTACCTCCCAAACATGAGCAGCCGGATTGCGCGCTTGAACAGCGCGACCATGGACGAAAGGAAGCATGCAGTGGCGCCTCGATCAAACAGACCCGACACGACATCGGTCAACGCCACCGGAGCGCGAACTGCCGGTGAAAAGCGCTTGCTGGTCGCCCTTCTCGCAAGTTCATCGCTATTTGCCGCCTCATACGCCTTGGCGCAATCGGCTACCAGCCAAAGCGCCGACATCGCGCTCGACACGATCACGATCTCCGGCGATTCTGCCGTTGGACCGGATGATTCCATCGTGGCCAAGAGCTCACGCACCAGCAGCAAGACCGACACGCCGTTGCTCGACGCACCTGCTTCCATCTCCGTCATAACAGAGGAGGAACTGAAGCAGCGCGGTGTCGCAACGCTCGACGAGGCACTGGCCTATACGCCGAGCGTCTACAGCGACATTTACGGCTCCGACAACCGCTACGACTTCTATATGATCCGCGGCTTCTACCAGACGACGAACGGGAGCTATCGCGATGGTCTGCCGGTCTACGTGACCGGCGATTTTACGACGAGCCGCCTCGAGCCCTATGGCATGCAGCGGATCGAAGTGTTGAAAGGCTCGAATTCCTCCCTGTTCGGTCTCTCCGGTCCTGGCGGCATCGTCAATGCCGTCACGAAGCTGCCGCAGGATCAGAAATTCGGCGAGGTCTATACGACCCTCGGCGACGAGCACGCGGAAACCGGCGTCGATTTTGGCGGGCCCATCGATAAGGAAGGCGTCTGGAGCTATCGTCTTACCGGCAAGTGGCAGAATGCCGATGCCGGCATCGATCACACCAATGACGACAGGCTCTATATCGCTCCGGCATTGACCTGGTCGCCGGATGAAGACACCTCGTTCACCCTGCTCATGGACTATAACAAGCGCAATGGCAGCACCTCGCACGGAATTCCGCTCGGATCCGGCATCGATTCGGAGAGCTATCTTGGCGAGCCGGACTTCGACAAGATGGACACGATCGAGAAGAGCATCGGCTATCAGTTTCGCCATAATTTCGGCAATGGCCTGGAGTTCCGCCAGAACGCCCGCTACACCGAGCTCGAACTGACCTATGAATCGGTCTATCCCGGCGTTGGCGATCCGGGTTTAAGTCGCAGCGCGCTTGCGGTCGACGGCGAGTCCACGCGTTTCCACATCGACAATCAGTTGCAGTATGATGTCAGCCTGGGCCGCCTTGACAGCCGCACCCTGGTCGGTTTCGACTATGGCCATGATAGCAGCGATGAAACGCGGCGCGATGGAACGGCTGGCGGCCTCCGTGATATGCGCAATCCGGTCTATTGCGGTCGCAGCTGTGTCTCGTTTCCCCGAGCGCTGATCTCCGAGGAAGATCTGACAACCAAGGGCGTCTATCTCCAGGAAGAGCTGACATTTGACGATCGCTGGATCCTGACGCTCGGCGGCCGTTACGATCATGCCGAATCCGAGGCGGTTTCCAGCGGCACCTATTACGATGCCGTCGACGAGAATTTTTCCAAGCGTGCCGGCCTGACCTTCAAGGCAACCGACGAATTGTCGCTTTACGCCAATTATTCGGAATCTTTTCTGCCGGTATCGGCCAATCGCGCCTTCTTCACGGGTGAGCCGGAGCCACAGGAGGGAAGGCAATATGAAATCGGCGCCAAGTACCAGCCGGAGGGCATGGACGCGCTGTTCACCGTGGCGCTGTTCGATCTTACCCAGACCAATGTGGCGCAGTGGTCGTCGGATTATTCGTTCCAGACTCAGGTCGGCGAGGTCAATGTGCGCGGCATCGAGCTGGAGGCCAAGGTGGCGTTGACGAACCGCCTCAACCTGACCGCCGCCTATTCCTACCTGGATGCAGAGATCAAGGACGACGCGGATCCCACCCTGATCGGCAACATGCCGGAGCTCGTTCCGAACCATCTGGCGTCGCTTTGGGTCGATTATACCATTCCCGGCAATGGCATACGCGGCGACCTGACCCTTGGCCTCGGTGCCCGCCATGTCGGCAAACTCTTCGGAGACGTGGCCAATGCGATCGAACTGCCGTCGAGGACCGTGGTCGATGCTGCGATCAACTACAAGATCAGCGATCACCTCGCCCTCGCCGTCAACGCGACGAACCTCTTCGACAAGGAATATATCACCAGCGTCGACGATTTCAGCAGAACGGCCTATTACGGCGACCGCCGCACGGTGAAGGCCACCTTGCGCGCCACGTGGTAATCCTGCCGGCAATTCGCCGCTCATGCGTGGGCTTCGAAGGATTTTTAGGAGAGTTTCTTGGCTTTATTCGCCCCCCGTCGTGAAGTTCTGCTCGGCCTGGCCTGCGCTCTGTTCGCCCCGGCGGTAATCCGCCCAACCGCGGCGGCAGCCGAAGACCCGTTGCGCTTTCCCCATATGTTCGGCGTGACCGAGCTGCCGCGTCCTGCCGAGCGCGTCGTGTCGCTCGGCTTCTCGACACAGGACACCCTCCTGGCGCTCGGCGTCGTCCCTGTCGGCATACGCTATTGGTTCGGCGATCAGCCCTATGGTGTCTGGCCATGGGCGACGCCCTACCTCAAGGACGCCAAACCCGCGCTGATCAAGGGAACCATCAGTCTCGAGATGGTCGCTACGCTCAAGCCGGACCTGATCGTCGGCGTCGGCTCGGCAATAACAGAGGCGGAATATGCCGCTCTTTCCCGCATTGCGCCGGTCCTGATGAGTCCGCCGGAATTTCCCGCCTATGGAATGCCGTGGGAACCGCTGATGCGCCTGATCGGCCGTGCGGTCGGCAAGGACCAGCTTGCCAACGAACTCATCGTCAAGACCAGCCGGAACCTTGCCGCCTTGCGCCAGCGGCATCCGGACTGGGCCGGCCGCACGGCCGTGGCGGCCTACCACTATGGTGGCGAGACCGGAATATTCGCTTCTGCCGATGCGCGGGGCCGCTTCCTCAAGGAACTCGGCTTTCAACCGACGGCCGAAACCGCGCGTCTGGACAAGGCCAAGAGCTTCTACCAGAAACTTTCCCCGGAAGACCTCTCGGCGCTGGAAGCCGACCTGCTTTTCTGGGTCTCTTCATTCGACCAAGCGCCGGATATCGTCAATCTTCCGATGCGGCGCACATTGAAGGCACACAGTGAAGGACGCGAGGTATTCGCAAGCGGAGTTCTGGCAGCGGCAATATCGTTTGGCAGCGCTCTGTCGCTGCCCTTCGCCGCATCCGAACTTGAAGCCGATATCGCGGCCGCCATCGATGGCGATCCGGTGACGCAGGTACAATCGGCTCTCCGCGCGGGACTTGTCCCTTGATGCTTGCGAACGTGGTCAAAGGGGCAGGAAATCATTGGCCTTTGCGCCGACGCGCCATCCTCATGGCAAGTTGCCTGGCCCTCGTCCTGCTCGTTCTGCTCAGCCTTGCGGCGGGCACGCGCCCTGTCTCCGTCCCAACGGTCTTCCATGCGCTGATCGCCTATGATGCAGGTTCCGCCGAACATATCGCCGTTCGCGACTATCGGCTGCCTCGTACCCTGCTCGGTCTTCTTTGCGGCGCGGCCTTTGGTGTGTCGGGAGCGCTGATTCAGGCCACCACCCGTAATCCGCTTGCCGATCCGGGTCTTCTCGGCGTGAATGCGGGAGCCGCATTTTTCGTGACGCTTGCCGCGGGTTTTCTCGGCCTGCAGTCGACCGGCGCCCAGCTCTGGTTCGCCTTTCTCGGCGCCATCGTCGTAACGGTGCTGGTCTATGCCATCGGATCGGGCGGGCGGCAGGGATCGACGCCGATCAGGCTGCTGCTGGCGGGCGTTGCGGTAACGTCTATACTCAGCGGCATTGGCTCCGCCATCACGCTTCTCGATCCCGTCGCCTTCGACAGCATGCGCGTCTGGTTGCTTGGTACGCTGGCTGGACGCGACATGAATGTCGTGCTGACCGTTGCGCCTTTCATCATCGCGGGGCTTGTCATCGCAGCGCTCATTTCTCCGGCCCTGAACTCGATCGCGCTTGGCGACGACAATGCGCGTGCGCTCGGCACCGACATCAATCGCACCCGGCTGCTGGCTGCGATCTCCGTCACCCTGCTTGCCGGCGCGGGAACGGCTGCCGCCGGCCCGATCGGTTTCATCGGCCTGATGGCGCCGCATGTCGCGCGCTGGCTGCTCGGACCGGACCAGCGGCTGATCGTTGCGGGAACAATGGTCTTCGCTCCGATCCTGCTGCTGGCAGCAGACATCATGGGGCGCTTTCTGCTGCAAACCGGTGAGCTTGAGGTGGGTATCGTCACTGCCTTTCTCGGCGCTCCGATTCTGATCCTGCTCGTGCGGCGGGCGAAAGCGAGCGGTCTGTGAATCGGCCGACAGACTTCGGAGACAGGTTTCTGGTCGTCCGCGTGCCGAGGGACGGCCCGGGGGGCGGACTTTCCATGCGGGTAAGCCGGCGTACGCTCGCTGCCTGTATGTCCATGCTTCTGCTCATCCTGCTGTTTGTCGTCATGTCCATGACGAGCGGCGATTACGGCATTCCCCTCTCCGACGTGGCGCGCGCGCTGACCGGCCAGGGCGACGAGACATTGAAGATGATCGTTCTGGAGTGGCGCTTGCCCCGGGCGCTTCTCGCCATCCTCCTTGGTGCGGCGCTTGGGATCAGCGGGGCGATCTTCCAGTCGCTGACGCGCAATCCCCTCGGCTCGCCGGATATCATCGGGTTCTCCACCGGGGCCCATACGGGCGCGCTCGTCGCCATGCTGGTGATGTCCGGTGGATATTATGAAACGGCGACCGGCGCGCTGATCGGCGGCATGGCCACCGCCATCGCCGTCTACCTGCTGACCTACAGGCAAGGCGTCGAGGGATTCCGCCTGATCATCGTCGGTATCGCAATTGCCGCGATGCTTTCAGCGGCAAACGTATGGATGATCCGCCAGGCCGAGCTTCAGGTGGCAATGTCCGCAGCAATGTGGGCGGCCGGTTCCCTGAACGGTCTCGGCTGGGAACGGCTGCTCCCGGTTGGCCTTGCCCTGTCGCTGCTCGCGCCGTCGGCGCTCGCCCTGTCGCGCCCGCTCCGCCAGCTCGAACTCGGTGATGATGCCGCCACCGCATCGGGCGTATCGCCCAATCATGTTCGCCTCTTGCTGGCGATCGTCGGCGTAGCCCTGATTGCTCTCGCCACCGCCGCCGCCGGCCCCATCGCATTCATTGCCCTTGCAGCGCCGCAGCTCGCCCGGCGCTCGGCCCGAACGGCGGGCATCGCGCTCATGCCTTCGGCCCTCATGGGCGGACTTCTGCTGCTTGCGGGCGATTGGGCCGCCCAGCATGCGCTTGGCTTCGAGCTGCCGGTGGGCGTGATGACGTTCAATATTGGCGGTCTGTATTTCATCTGGCTGCTCACCAGGGAGGGACGCAAATGACGAAGTCGCGTCTTCATGCGGATGCAGTGACATTGCAATACCGGGATAACGTCATCGCCCGGGATCTGTCTGTCGCAATCCCGGACGGTTCATTCACGATCATCGTCGGGCCGAACGCCTGTGGCAAGTCGACCCTCCTCAGGGCCTTGTCGCGCTTGCTGCCGCCCTCGCGGGGGGATGTCGTCCTGGATGGCGGCAGCATAGACAGGTTGCCGGCACGGGAGGTGGCGCGTCGGCTGGGACTGCTGCCGCAGAGCTCGCTCGCCCCGGATGGAATTGCTGTTGGCGATCTCGTTGCGCGGGGGCGCTATCCCCACCAGTCGATGTTCCGCCAATGGTCTGCAGCGGACCAGGATGCCGTCGCCGCAGCGATGGCGGCAACCAACATTACCGAGCTGGCCGGACGCCTCGTCGACGAGCTTTCCGGCGGACAGAGACAGCGGGTCTGGATTGCCATGGTTCTGGCGCAGCAGACCCCGATCCTTCTGCTCGACGAACCAACGACGTTTCTCGACATAACCCACCAGATGGAACTGCTCGATCTTCTCGCCGACATCAATGCCGATGGCCGCACGGTGGTTGCAGTCCTGCACGATCTCAATCATGCCTGCCGCTATGCCACCCACTTGATCACCATGCGCGACGGCGCTGTCGTTGCCCAGGGAACGCCGAAGGAGATCATTTCCGAAAGGCTGGTCGAGGATGTATTCGGCCTCCCCTGTGTCGTCATCCCCGATCCGGTAACGGATACACCGTTGATCGTGCCGCGTGTTCGCCGCGCCTCGGCCAATTCCGGAGGCGACGCGGCATAAGGCTCAAGCCTTCCGGCATTTGTCAGACAAGTAGCCCCATCAAGCCACCATCAAGATGCAATGTCCTGGGCGGGCCCATTCGCGGCGCATATTGCTTTTATAGACTTCCCCCACCGCATTGCAGATATCCCGCGTGACGGCGCCGGACCGATACGGCGTTTTCCGCCAATTTGACGCGCAAGCAAGCCTTGCTCCGAACCATGCACATGCCTGTCATTTATAACGTAACCGGCATGGATGTGGTGAATGGACAATTTTTTGATTAGATAGTTGACAGATGTCTGACAATATCTCACATTTTTGGAGACGTGAATGTTGCCTGCCTGGGCGACAGCCATATGGCGCCGGCCGACAAAGAGCGGCGTGGGGAACAAAGCTTGGGAACGAATATGGATACACCGGCAAGAGACGGACGGATTTCTCGCCTTTCGGCTGAAATCGATGCTGCGATCGAAAGCCTTGCTCCGGCAGCGGAACAGCTGCTTGAAGAACTTGTTGCCACCAACAGCATCAATCCCAACTTCCCCGGCATTGCCCGCAAGGACGTGATCGGCGGAGAAACCGCCTGCACGCGCCGGATCGGCAGCTACCTGTCGAAGCTGGGCTTCGAACTCAACGAAGTCGCGATCGATCCTGAACGCATCAATCTGGCAGCGGTGCTGAAAGGTGCCGGCGGCGGCCGTTCCCTGCTTTTCAATGGTCATGTGGACACAGTCGCACCCTTCAAGCCCGACACCTGGGCTTCGGGCGACCCATGGAAACCGATCCGTCAGGGCGAGGAATTGTTCGGCCTCGGCTCAACCGACATGAAAGGCGGCCTTGCCGCCGCCTGCCTTGCCATTGCTGCACTGAATGAAGCAGGCATCCGGCTCAAGGGAGACTTGCAGCTCCATGCCGTCGTCGGTGAAGAAACGATGGATCACGAGAACGGCACGACCGCCGTCGTCAAGGCTGGTTTTCGCGCGGATGCCGCCATCGTCGCCGAGCCCTCCTCCCAGCCCGAACCACTGACGATTGCTCCGGTATCAGCCGGCAATTTCAATCTGGAGATTTCGGTCAAGGGTCATGGAACCCACGCCGGCAACCGGGGCGCTGCTATTCGCGCCGGTGGCGAAGGCCCGAGCGCTGGCGTCAATGCCGTCGAGAAACTGATCAAGATAGTGCAGGCATTGCAGGAACTCGAGCATGAATGGGGTATCACCAAGAGCCATCCCGCCTTCCCGGCTGGCCTGTTCTCCCTCGTTCCCGGCGTCTTTCACGGCGATGTCGGCGTTCCGAGCGTGGGTTATATGGCAGACCACGCCTATGTCGGTTATCTCGTCTGGTACGCGCCGCAGGAAGACCCGGAAACGGTCAAGACCGAGATCGAGCGCCATGTGCACCATGCCGCCCAACTCGATCCCTGGCTTCGCGAAAATCCGCCGACGTTTGCCTGGCACAGCAATTGGCCGGCCGCAGACGTGCCCAGCGACCACCCACTTGTCGGCGTGCTTATCAATGCCCGTGCGGCGGTGCTTGGCCGGACACCGTCGGGGCGCGCGCCGACGGCTTCGTTCAATGCGGTAAGCGACGCATCGTTCCTTCAGGCCCAGGGCATTCCGGCCGTCGTGCTCGGACCCGGCAATATTCGCTACGCCCATGCCGTCGACGAACGCATCAACTTGCGCGAGTGGCGCGAATGCGCGCGCATCTATGCCCGTGCGATCATCGAATGGTGCGGCGTCGCCGATTGATGGCGGCCTGCAATGCCGCCCGCCCATCGGCGGGCAACAAGCCCGGCCCGATATTGCCGGTTCTAAATTATCAGTCGTCAGTTCATCGCCCTGATCACCAAGCGTCTTGGAGACTTGTATGACCATCCCCATCCTTTCTGCCCGCAACATCGAAAAGAGTTTCGGGCAGATGCGCGCCATGCAGGGCGCCAGTTTCGATATCCACAAGGGTGAAGTCGTGGCGCTGATCGGCGACAATGGCGCCGGCAAATCCACCCTGACCAAAATTCTGTCCGGCGTGCTCGCGCCCGATAGTGGCGAGATCTACGTGGATGGCAAGCTCGTCAGTTTTGGCAGCCCACTCGATGCCCGGTCCCACGGCATCGAAACCGTGTACCAGGATCTGTCTCTGGCGCTGGACCTCAATGCGGTCCAGAACCTTTATCTGGGCCGCGAGATTGCGGCGCCCGGGGTCCTTGGCCGCCTTGGTTTTCTCGACAAGTCGCGAATGCGCATCAACGCGCAGGAATCGTTCAGCCGACTGGGTGTCCGCGTGCCCGACATTCGTGCCGCCGTTGCAAATTTCTCCGGTGGCCAGCGGCAGGGCATTGCGGTTGCCCGTGCGCTGATGTGGGCAAAGCGAGTGGTATTCATGGATGAGCCGACTGCCGCGCTCGGCGTCGCCCAGACGCGGAACGTGCTCGAGCTCATTCGCCGCGTTCGCGACACCGGGGTTTCCGTCGTCCTCATCAGCCACAGCATGCCGGACGTGCTTGCCGTTTCCGATCGCGTCACCGTGCTTCGCCATGGCCGCCGCGTCGCCACCTATACCACGAGCGCCATCACATCCGACGATCTCGTCGGCGCGATGACCGGCGCCCTCGAACCTGAAGGGGCCGCCGCATGACGATCCACGCTGCGACTTCTGCCAAAATGACCAGGGAACAATCTCCGATGCAGCATGACACCCCGCCGCCGGCGCCATTCCTGCGCAAGCTCCTCGACAGTCCGGAACTGATGATCTTCGGCTCGCTGATCCTGATCATCGTTATTTTCATGATAATGGCGCCGGCCGCGTTTCTCAGCGGCATCAACCTGCGCAACATGGCGATCGAAGCATCCATGATGATGATCCTGGCGGTCGGCATGACCTATGTGATCGTCACCTCCGGCATCGACCTCTCGGTTGGCGCGGTTCTCGTCTTCTCCAGTGTCGTTTCCGTCATCACCATGCGCGCCACGGGTTCCGATGCGGCCTGGGTACCTGTTCTCGGCCTGGTCGTTTCGCTCTTGTCGGGCGCAGCCTGGGGCCTGATCAACGGTATCCTGATTGCACGCGCACGCCTGACGCCGCTGATCGTAACGCTCGCCACCATGGGCGTTGCGCTTGGCCTTGCCCGTCTGCTGACCGGCGGCATCGACCTCACCGGCGTTCCCCGCTCGATCGTCAACTCGATCGGCATCGGCCGCATTGGCGGCATTCCCGTCATCGTGCTGATTGCGTGCATTTTTGCGATCATTGGCGGCGTCGTACTCCACATGACCCGCTTCGGGCTCTACACCTATGCGATAGGCTCCAACGAACAGGGCGCGCGGCGCGCCGGCGTCAAACTCCAGCGACACCTGATCATCGTTTATGTGATTTCGGGCCTGTGCGCCGGTCTGGCCGGATACCTTACCCTCGCCCGCTTTTCCTCGACGACGATTTCCGGCCATTCGATGGATAATCTGAAAGCGATCACCGCCGTTGTGCTGGGTGGCGCGAGCCTCTTTGGCGGCATCGGCTCGATGTATGGCACTGCCGCAGGCGTGTTCATCCCCGTCGTGCTCGCTTCCGGCCTGATCATCGTCGGACTGCCGAGCTTCTGGCAGGAAGTAGCCGTCGGAATGGTTCTTCTCGCTGCCGTCCTGCTCGATCAGTACCGCCGACGCTCGCGCTCATCCTGATTACCGAACACCAACCATAATGAGGGAACAATGACGAAAACAATGCAGAAACTTGGGCTTCTTCTCGCTGCCACCGCCCTGACGGCAGGTGTTGCCAGGGCGGCGGACGACGTCAGCATCTCGCTGGTTCTCGGCCAGCGCAACAGCGGCTTCCACGAAGCAATTGCCTGCGGCGCGCGCGCTGCCGCAACGGAACTCGGCGTGGCAGTCAAGATCCAGGCTGCGCCGACTTATTCGGCCTCCGAGCAGATCCCGGTCCTGAACTCCGTGATGGCAACGAGCCCGTCGGCGATAGTACTGGATCCGACGAGCTCCACCGCCCTTATCGCGCCCCTGATGGAAGCCGCCGCCAATGGCGCAAAGATCGTCGCCGTCGATACCACGCTCGATGATCCGTCGGTACTTTCGGCCGTCGTCGGCACCGACAATGAACTTGTCGGCCGCGAAACGGCGAAGGCGCTCGCCAAGGCGCTGGAGGGCAAGTCGGGCAAGGTGGCCCAGATCAACAGCATTCCCGGCATCTCCACCGTCGATGCCCGCATCAAGGGTTTCGAGGAGGAGATCAAGAACTATCCCAACCTCACCTATATCGGCAATCAGTTTGCCAGCGAGGATATACCCAAGGCGCAGCAGGCCTTCGTCTCTCTGATGAGCGCCAATCCCGACCTGATCGGCGTGGTTTCCCAATCCAACAATCCGGCGATCGGTGTCGCAGGCGGCATACGCTCCACCCAGACGGCCGAGACCGTAGCCGCCATAGCGGTCGATGCCGACGATAGCGAGATCGAGGCCCTGAACGAAGGTCTGCTCGACGCGTTGGTGATCCAGCAACCCTATGAAATGGGTTACATGGGCTTCAAACAGGCGGTTGCGGCCGTCAAGGGCGAGCCGATCACCACGCCGATCAGCACGGGCACCGTGACCGCCACCAAGGCGAACATCGGCGAGCCGGGTATCGTCAAATATCTCTACAAGGGCAACTGCATCTGACGGGTTGCAAGATCAGGCGGGCCGGGCTGGCCTGCCTGTTCCTCGCAGACGGATCAGGCGTGCGGGGGCAGCTCCGCGCCATCCCGCCTGGCAGTCAGCCAATCTCTCACGCGGTAGTAGCGAAGCATCAATTGCGGGCCGAAGCTCATGTAGGAGGGCGTCGCCGTCAAGGGTTCGAGCCTGAGCGCCAGCTCGTTTTCAGGCACGCCCAGTGCCCATTCCGACAACACGCCGCCAAGCATGCTCCCCGTCGGGACGCCACGTCCGGAGAGCCCGGTGAGAGCGACGATGCCGGGCGCCAGGTCGTACAATCTCGGGATGGTCCGATATTGCATGTCCAGTTCGCCGAACCAGAAGAAATCCCAGCGCAGGTCCTGGCGGATTTGTGGATGAAGCCACTTCAGCCGGTCGGTCATCACCTGCTTCGTATAGGAGATATCCCTGCCCCGCGGACCCATCGGGAACATCGATGCCACTATGCGTCCATCGGCATCGTATTTGTAGACGAAGATGTCTCCGCGCCCGTCATGGATCGTGGTGTTTTGCGGCAGCACGCTCGATCGCATGTCTTCGGGCAGCGGCTCCGTTGCCGCGACGAAGACGCGCTGAATCTTGAACGTCCTGTCGAGGCCCGGCCAGCCGCCGACGGTATAGGCTCCGGTGCAAAAGATCGCCTTGTCCGCAATCACCTGGCCCGCCGGCGTTTTGACCGCCCATCCCCCGCCTTGCCGCTCGACCTTTGTCACCGCCGATTGCGTATGGATCGCACCGCCTTCCGAAATGACGGCGCGCGCAAGTCCGCGCGCATAGCCGAGCGCATTGAGATGTCCGGCCTCGGAGTGGAACCAGCCGCCGTGGAAGCGAGGGCTGCCGGTCATCGCCTCGACTTCGCGCCTGTCCAGGACACGCGTCCTCGCACCGACTGCATTGTATTCGCGCGCCTTCTTTTCGATGCCGCCCATTGCACTCGGGGTGTGCGCGCCCATCACATAGCCGTTCTGCTGCCACTCGCATTCGATCCCATAACGCGAAATCATCGCGGAGACGCGGTCATTGGCGCGGGTTTGACGCTGTATCAGCCGCTCGGCCCATGGCTCGCCCAGCATCTCGCGAAGCTCCGGCAGGGCGTAATGCGTGAATGTCGGGGTGCAGTGTCCGGCATTGCGGCCCGAACCGCCGAACCCGACCTCCTGCGCCTCCAGCAGAACGACCTTCACACCTGAACGCGCAAGTTCCAGCGCGGTCGTCAAACCCGTATAACCGCCGCCGGCGATGCACACGTCCGCCCTGATCGTGCCGGCCAAGGGCGAGGTGTCCGGCGCAGGTGCCGCCGTCGCGTACCAGAGCGTAGCGTCGAATGGGGAGAATTTCGGCAATGCCGCCTCCCCTAGTTCAGATCGCTGCGGGCATCCAGCGCATCGCGCAGGCCGTCGCCAATGAAGTTGACGCTGGTCACCGCAAGCGCGATCGCCACGCCCGGAACAATGGCCAGCCACGGCGCCGATTGCAGATATTGCTGCGCGCCGTTGAGCATGTTTCCCCAGCTCGGCAGCGGCGGCTGAATGCCGTAGCCGAGAAAGCTCACATAGGCTTCGAGCAGTATCGCCCTTGCCACGGTCAGCGTCGCCGCGACGATGATGGGGCCCATGGCATTGGGCAGAAGTTCGCGAAACATGATCCAGCGGTGGCTAAGGCCAAGCATGCGCGCTGCCACGATAAAATCCCGCTCGCGCAGCGACCGCACCTCGGTCTCGACGATACGCGCGACCTCCATCCAGCTGGTGATCGCGATGATGACCGTGATCATGATCGGGCTGGGCTTGATGAATGCGGCCAGGGCAAGCAGCAGGAAGATGCTGGGAAACGACAGGACGGAATCGACGAAGCGCATGAGGACGGTGCCGATCCGTCCGCCGTAATAGCCCGCGACGACGCCGATCGTCGTGCCGATCAGCGTGCTCAGGACCATGGCGGCGAACCCTACGAGCATCGAGATTCGGCCCGCCATCAACAGGCGGGCGGCAAGATCGCGTCCGAGCGGATCGGTGCCAAGAAAATGATATCCCGTCAGCGGCGGTGAAAAACGCGCGCGAAGATCGATGTAGAGGTCGGTGTAGGGCAGCAGGTAGGGCCCCACGATACAGGCAAGCGTCAGAATGACGACCATTACGACGCCAAGGACAGCAAGCCTGTGCCGGGCGAAACGCCGGAAGGTACGGCTGTTCCACCAGTGGGACCGGGCGGGACGGGTGGCGGGTGTTGCAGAAACGGACATTGCTCTCCCCCTATGTCAATCGGATGCGCGGATCGACGAGCGCCGTGAGCAAGTCTGCCGCAAGATTGCCGAGAAGAACGAGAATGGCCGAAAACATCAGCAGGCCCATCACCACCGGATAATCCTGATAGCCGAGGCTGTCGAGAAAAAGCCGGCCCATCCCCGGCCAGGTGAAGACTGTTTCGGTGACGAGAGCGCCGCCGAGCAGCGTCGGCACCTGCAGGCCGGCCAGCGTAATCATCGGCAGCAAGGCATTGCCTACCACATGCTTCATCAGCACGCGGCGCTGCGTCATGCCCTTGGCGCGGGCGGTGCGAACGAAATCCTGATTGATCACCTCGAGCGTGGCCGTGCGCATGTAACGGCTCCAGACCGCCACATCGACCAACGCCAGAACCATGGCGGGCATGATCAGGTGAATGGCATAGTCCAGCAACGAACCGTCGCCGACCGTGTACATGTTGCCTGCCGGCAGCCAGCCCAGCTTCAGCGAGAAAATGTAGATCGCGACCAGACCAAACCAGAATGTCGGGATCGACAACGCGACCATGGCCCCGACCGTCGCGGCATAGTCGAAGATGGAGTAGCGCTTGGTCGCCCCCTTGATTCCGACCCAGGTGCCGATCGTCACCGAGATGACGGTTGCGGTTCCCATCAGCAGCAGCGTCGCCCCGAAATGGCCGCTGATGACGTCGAGAACCGGGCGGCCGTCGCGGAACGAGCGGCCCCAGTCGCCGCGCAGCAGCCGCCAGAACCAGTCGGCATATTGCACGATCAACGGCCGGTCGAGGCCCATCTGCGCCGAGATCCGGTCGAGGTCGGCCTGGGTCATGCCCGGAGTGAGCGCGAATTGCGATAATGGACCGCCCGGTGCGAGATTGAGCACGGCGAAGCCGATCATGGATACCAGCACGAGCAGCACGAGGCTTTGTCCAAGCCTGTTCAATATGTAGCGTGTCATTTTATCGATCTCCGATACGGATTCGACGGCACTGAGGGCCGGGCCTGTCGCCCGGCCCGTTCCGGTCCTATGCCTCTTCCCAGTACCAGGACCCGATGTTCCAGGTATCGATGCGGTTGTTCACATTCGGGGTAAAGCCGGTCATGCCCTTCTTGCGGCCGCGTATCGTTGCGTACTGATAGATCGGCAGGAATGGCAGTTCGGCGCGGATGATCTCCTGTATCTTGAGATAGGCCTTCTTGCGCTCTTCCGGCACGAAAACCTGTCCACCCTCCGTCAAGAGCTTGTCGACTTCCGGGTTGGAGTATTGCCACGTGTTCTGGCCCGCTCCTCCCTTGGCGTTGATCGAACCCGTGGCGAAATAGTCCGACGTGTCGGGATCGGGCCCGGTGAGAAAGTCGAGACCGACGACAACGGAATCGAATTTCGACTGCATCCAGTATTCGCCCCACATCACTGCCGGGGGCAAATTGGAGATGGTCATTTCCACGCCGATGTCCTTGAACGATTGCTGTATGAACTGCTGCAGCTGTTCGCGGAGATGGTTGCCCGCCGTGGTCGAATTCGAGAACGAAAGCCGCACCCCATCCTTGGCGCGGATCCCGTCTTCGCCCGGTTGCCAGCCGGCATCGTCGAGCAGTTTCTTCGCTTTCTCGATGTCGAATTCGTGCTTGGGCAGATCGGGATTGAAATAGAACGATTGCTGCGGCATGTAGGTTTCTGTCGGGGTGGGCAGCCCGTAATACAGCGCATCGATGATGGTCGCCTTGTCGAGCGCATAATACAGCGCCTGACGAACGGCAGGGTCCTTGAACTGCGGCTTTTCCATGTTGAAGGTAACGGACTCGACAGTCCCGCCGGGCACCGTCTGGACCGTCTTTCCTTCCAGCGCCTTTGCCTCGTCATAGTGGTCGGGCGTGATCCATTGCAGGCCGGTCACGTCGATATCGCCGGTCTTGAACTGGGTGTAGAGCACCGTGAGATCGGGAATATATTTGTAGATCACCCGCTCGAGATAGGGACCATCGCCATAGTAATCCGTATTGGCGGCAAGTTCGATGTGGTCGCCCGCGACCCGTTCGACCCATTTGAACGGACCCGTACCGACAGGCGCATTGTTGAACGGTGCGGTGTTTCTGTCTTTCTCCGGTTCGAGAATATGCTTCGGAACGATGAAGGTCGCCGCCAGGATCGACGCATAGGGCGCATATGGCTTTTCCATCCGCCAGGTGATTTCCGTCGGCGAGACCACCTTGATGTCGCGAACCTGGTCGTGCCCTGCCCGCCGCGCGCTGCGAAAATCCTGGTCGACGACGAGGTCGAGCGTGAACTTGACGTCTTCGGCGGTGAACGGCTTGCCGTCATGCCACTTCACGTCGTCGCGGAGCTTCACCTTCCAGTTGAGACCATCGGCGGAGATACCGCCATTCTCCACTGTCGGAACCTCGACGGCGAGGGCCGGCGTGAATTTTCCTTCCGGGTCCACGTTGAACAGCGGGTCGAAGACGCTGAAGTGAATCCCCTCATCCACTTCGATATGCAGCAGGTGGGGATTGAAGACCGTGGGTTCCTGCGAGAAGCCGATGATGACCTGGCCCTTGGGAGCCGATGGTGGAGCCGCATAAGCCTTGTCGCGGCCGAGCGCGCCCGGCATGACGAGTCCGGCTGCGCCCACGGCACCCATCATCGCCAGCGCCTGGCGTCGGTTGGGATGGAGAATTGAATTTCGATGCTTGTCAGACATTGTGTTTCCCTTCTTATTGGTTCGTTCAATGTTCCAGTCTGCATTCCATCTGCCCATCGGCAGAGCATTCTCGTCATCGCGTGGCTCCTCAACCACGCCGATCCTAGAACCCGCTGAGCGGTCGCACCTTCGAGCCATCGCTGAAGCGGGAAAAGCGGAATTCCGCGGGGTCGACGACAGGCGGGCGGCCTGTGACGATATCGGCCATCAGGCGGCCCGCCGCCGGGCCGATGCCGAAGCCATGTCCTGAGAACCCCGTCGCGATGTGAAAGCCCGGAACCTGGTCCACGGCGGAAATCACGGGAATGGCGTCGGGCGTCACGTCGATATAGCCCGCCCAACGCTGGGCGATCTCGGCCTTGTTGAAAACCGGAAAGGCAGCTTTCAAGCCGTTGAAGGCCTTGTCCGACATTTTCAGCGAAGGCTTGGGATCGAGCACCCTGTTATATTCGAACGGACTTGCTTCATCCATGTTCCAGCGCGTGGGCATGCGCGCTTCGTCGAAGAAGCGACCGCCAAGGCGAAACGAGAGAGAACCCCACTCCATTTTGAGGGCGGGAAGGAAATTCCGCGCGTAGCGGAACGATTTCGGCACGATATCGACGATATTCTCGTGACCGGAGGCGATGGTATAGCCGCCGTCCTGGCGCTTGCGAATGGCGAAATCCTTGGACCAGAGGGCGGATTCCGGTCCGCCTTCCAGCGGTTTCGTCCGCAATACGGTGTTCATCACCTTGAGTTGCGGCAGATCGATGCCGTACAGGCCGCAGAAGAGATTGGACCATGCGCCGCCAGCCAGTACGACGGCGTCGCAGGCGATACGGCCGCGTTCGGTAACGACGCCGGAAACCTTGCCGCCCGAGGTCTCGATGCCGCGTACGGCGCATTCGGTGAGGATGGCCGCACCCTTGTCGCGCGCGGCTTCGGCGACGGCGGGGGCTGCTTTTTGCGGTTCCGCCCGGCCGTCGGCCGGCGTGTACAGGGCGCCCTTGAGTTTCATGTTGCCGCCCGGCAGGAGTTCGTCGAGCTCCTTGCCGCTGACCATGCGGCTGGGCAGCTGGTATCCTTCCAGATTCTTGCCCCAGTTCTCATGCTCTTCATAGGACTTGTCGTCCGGGCAGGCGAATATGATGCCGGCGCGCTTGTAGCCGGTATCGCGGCCGAGCCTTTTGTCGAAACCGGACCAGATGCGCAGCGCTTCGGCCATGAGCGGCACTTCCCGCGGGTCGCGCCGCGAGATGCGCACCCAGCCCCAGTTGCGGCTGGACTGTTCCTGACCGATGCCGCCCTTTTCGCACAGTGCAACCTTTTGACCGCGCTCGGCGAGTTCCAGCGCCGTCGAGGTGCCTATGATACCCCCGCCAATAACAACGACGTCGACTTTCTCGGGCAGGTTTTCGTCGCCATGAACGCGCACCACATAGGGACCGGGCATTTTAATAGAGTTCCTCTAACTGACAATTGACGGTAAATTCGGCGACGCTCGCCTCATTCGGCAGGTCGAGCAGCATCGCGACAATTCGGGCGATGTCTTCGGGATCGGTCATGAGATCGTCGGCGCGATCGGTCAGGGCCCGCGCCATGTCCGTTGCGACGAACCCGGGACATAGCGCCGTTGCGCGAATGCCGAGGTCCCAACCGGCGTGGCGAATGCCATGGGCCAGTGCCACGGCGCCGAACTTGGAGATGGAGTAGAGCCCGGCGCCCGCGGATTTGACGCGCTTGCCGGAGAGCGACCCGAGTATGACCACGCGGCCCCTGCCGCTTTTGCCAAGGGCGTCCCAGGCTCCTGCAACCAGCCGGCGCGGAGCCTTGACGTTGACGGCCAGCATCGCATCGAGATCGCTGTCATCCGCTTCGATGACGTTCTTCGGGATCATGATGCCAGCATTGGCGACGATCGCGTCGATCCGTCCGAACTTCGATAGAGCCCGCTCGACCCATGCCGCCTCGGCCGATCGATCATTGGCATCATATTCGAAGAGATGCACACGGTCCTGGTCGGCCCAGTGCGGCAATTGCGGACTGCGCATACCCAGCGACAGCCGCCATCCCGCGGCGCCAAGCGCCCGGGCGATGGCATCGCCGATGCCTCTGCTCGCTCCCGATATAAGGGCGACACGTTCTTCGCTCATATCACTGCTCCCCCGGCATGCCGACCATCCTCCGGTATGCGCGCCGCAATATGTCCATGACCTGGGCCTGCTCGTCCTCGGCAATGAACGAGAAGAACTGTCTGGATTGTTCGGTGACGATCGGCCGGATGGCCGCGGCAAGCTCGGCGCCTTTCGGCGTCACGAACAGTTCGTGCGCCCGGCGTTCGCGTTCCGACGTTTTCCGGATCAGCAGGCCATGGTCGATCATCTGATCGATAAGGCGCCCCATGGCGGAACGGTCTTTCATGATGATCTGGGCAATGACCGACGGCCGGATCCCGGGATGACTGTCGACAAGAAGCAGCGTGGTGATCTTTCCGGTGCCGCGCGCCACATCGCATCCCTCCAGACGCTCGTCCAGGTCGCGCGACACTGCGATATTCATCGTACGGATGTAGAAGCTCAATGTGTTCTCGAGCACGTCGAGGTCGACATGTTCAATCGTCGTCGGTTTCCGCGCTGTCTCCGGCATCGGGCAAATTCCTTCGCTGCGCCCGACACGCTCTCACTCGTCCGGGTTTCCAGGGCTCTGAATTTGTTATGCAGCTTTCAATTTGCATGCTTCGGCAAATAGTGGACAAATGCAACTATTATTTTGCCCAAGCCAGCAGGAATATGATGTCAGGAACGGACTTGCCCGTTCGTTAGGCGAAACGCGCGCCGGACGTGCACGCCAAGCGCAAAGATCAGGCAGCAGGTTCCCACTGGCTGCCCGGTATCGCCGAGACGAGCCGGCGGGTATAGGCATGCGCGGGGTTGCGGAAGATTTGCGACGGCGGCCCGAATTCGACTATCTGACCGCGATACATCACCGCGATATCGTCGCAGATCTGGCTTGCCACGCGTAGGTCGTGAGTGATGAAGATCATCGCCACATCGAGCAATTTCTGGACCTTCGTGAGCAATTCGAGGATCTGCGCCTGAATTGAAACGTCGAGCGCCGATACGGCTTCATCGGCAACGAGAAGCGCGGGATCGAACATCAGCGCGCGTGCAATGCCGACCCGTTGCCGCTGCCCGCCCGAGAACTCATGCGGATAGCGATTGTAAGCGCCTTCATCCAGACCGACGAGCTTGAGAAGTTCAAGCGCCTTCGCTCTTGCATCCGCGGCACTGACGCCGTGCGCCATCGGCCCGACGACAAGAATCTGCCCGATCGTGTGGCGCGGATTGAGCGACGCGAACGGGTCCTGGAAAATCATCTGTATATATGGCCGCAGCGGCCGGAATTGATTGGCGTCCAGCGGGGCAATGTCCTGCCCGTTGAACAATATCCTGCCGCCATCCGCGTCCATCAACTTGAGGAGGACGCGTCCGAGCGAAGACTTTCCGGAACCCGACTCGCCGACGACGCCGAGCGTGCGGCCTTTTTGGATGCTGAAGCTCACATCGTTCACGGCATGGACCCGGCGCCCCTTCGTGAAGAAACTGCCGCCGCTCGTATAGATCTTGTTGAGCTTTTGCACCTCAAGCACGACGGGCGATTTCGCATCGCTGAGCCTGTCCTTGTCCCGCATCCGCGGAACGGCGGCCGTGAGGCGCTGCGTGTAGGGATGCGCTGGATGATTGAGCACGTCATCCGCCTTTCCCTGCTCGACGATCTTGCCTTTCTCCATCACGACGACCCGATCGGCAATCTCGGCGACAACCCCGAAATCGTGCGTGATGAACATGACGCTCATATGCTTGTCGCGCTGGATCTTGCGGATCAGCTCCAGGATCTGCGCCTGCGTCGTCACATCGAGCGCCGTCGTCGGTTCGTCGGCGATCAGCACGTCCGGGCCGAGCGCGAGGGCCATGGCTATCATCACCCGCTGCCGTTGTCCGCCCGACAGCCGGAACGGATACTGGTGCTGTATGAGAAGCGGATCGGGAAGCCCCACCTCATCGAGCAGATCGAGCACCGCCTGTGCCCGGCCTTGCGGCGTTCCGACACCATGCACTTCCATGACCTCGGCGATCTGCGAGCCGATGGTCATCAGCGGGTTGAGTGCGGAGAGCGGGTCCTGGAAAATGATCGAGACGGCGCGGCCGCGCAGTGCGCGCACATCCTCCTCCCTCGCCTTGAGGATGTCCATATCCTTGAAGCGGATCGCGCCCCTGCTGGGACGGATCGACGACGGCAGCAGGCCCATGATGGCATTCGCGGTAACGGACTTTCCCGAACCCGACTCGCCGATGATGCACAGGATTTCGCCTGAACGGAGCTCGAAGGAAATGTCCTCGACCGCGTGGCGTCGCTCCATTCCCCTCGGAAGATCGATGGTCAGATTTTCGACTGTGAGGATAGCCTCCCCTTTGACGATGGCGCTGTTCCCGGCTGCATTCGTCATCATCAGGCATTCCTTTCCGATCGATAGGTTCCCGGCGCCTGCCATCGCGGCGGCAACGGCGCTGCATTGCAGCATCATGCTCGATTGGATCGTGGAATACAACGATGTCTGTGCCGCTGATTTGCCTTAGCGCAGGAAGAGCCGTTGCCGGCGTCAATTCGGCATGTAGAGCGAGCCCAGCCAGACAAGGGCGATAAAACTCAGCAATGTGATAACAAAAAGTGTCATTCGGCCGTCCAGAAGTGAGGCAGAACCATAGACCGGGCGGCAATGGCGCATCAACTCACATTAATGAGAGTGACAGGGCGTGATCGACCGGCTTTCGCGCCCTTGCGGGCCATCAGGCGCTGATCCAAGATGGGCCGCAAGCATCGAGCGCAGCCCTGGAGATGAAAATGCCCGGCCCTTTCGAAGAACTGACCTGGTTGAACGAACCGCCGCATTACCGGATCGCGGGCGACGCACTGGAGATGAGGACCGGCAAGGACACGGATTTCTGGCGCGAGACCTTCTATGGTTTCTGGCGCGACAATGGTCATTTCCTCCATAGGGCGGTGAGTGGCGACTTCACCGCCGAAGTGACCATAAACGGCAAGTACGAGGCCCTTTACGATCAGGCCGGCCTGATGATGCGGCTGAGCGAGACGCATTGGATCAAGGCCGGCATCGAATTCACCGACGGCACCATGTATCTCTCCGTCGTCGTCACCAATGATGCTTCCGACTGGTCGCTCGTGCAGATCCCGGCCAGCACCGCCGACGTCAGGATAAGGCTCACCCGCCACAGGGAAGCCGTGCGCGTGCAATATCTCGATGCCGCCACCGGGCATTGGATGCCCGTGCGCCTTGCATATTTTCCCCCGTCGGCAACGGTTTGCGTCGGCATCATGGGCTGTTCTCCGCAGCGCGAGGGTTTCGAGGTCACGTTCAGCGATCTCGTCATAGGGCCGCCTATCGAAGCCCGGCTGCATGACTAGCGACTGGAACTGACCGCAGCGTCGAGGGTGCCCGGACGACACGCCGCGGCATATCGACGAATCCCACTCGCTCGTCAAACGCCGAGCGGTTTGTCCGGCGTCGGAGCGGACTGTCACTAAACTTATACATTCCTGCGCTAGGAACGAGCGATAGTTTCGACGGCAGATTTTCCCTGCATTTTTATATTTTATTGTTTTCAGGTTTCATTATGAAAAAGAATAATATTCTTTATTGCACGACGATATTGTTTTCATTCCTCGCAGGTATAACGCACGGCAATAGTGCCGAGGATTCGATTAAGATCCTCACTTATAATGTGGACTTTTTCGCAACGGCCCCGTTGAAAGAGATCGTGACCTTCTTTCTCAACGGCAAGTTCGACGTGATCGCGCTGCAGGAAGTATATATCTTAGCGTCGATGAAAACGGCTTTGAACGAAGCACAATCGGTCCATACCTATCGGGGTGCGCAACCGGCCTCGGGTGACGCTGTTATCAGTCGCCTGCCCGGCATCATAGGCACCAATACACCGCCCGGGGCGTCAACGTTTGGGGACGGACGTCATTTTATTGTTGATGGAACCAAGGAAAGGCCGGAAACGACGATGGTTTCGGTCCACCTCAACCCAGGCAGACCAACAAGCCGCCTCGATCAGGCAAGGCAGCTCGTGTCGTGGGCTGGCGATAGGAAACTGCCCACTTTTCTTGTTGGCGATTTCAATGCGGGTGACGTTTCAGAGCAGGGCTTGCCGCAAGGAGCCACCTATCCCAAGGCAGGCAATGAACCGACAACATTGAATACCTTCAAGCACCAATATCAGCTCGTCCAGACGGACAGCGAGCGAGAGCTGTTTGAGAGCCACGCATTGCAGGATGGACGTTATACCTGGCCAACCATGGCGGGCGATGGTGACATAAAAGGCTGGAATGGGTGGGACCGCGTGAAGATCGACCATATCATGCCGGCGAGACCTTTCGCCAAATGGTATGTCATCAACGATCGGCCGGACGACCAATATGTCGGCATCATCGACAAGCCGGAACGCGACGGTAAATTATCGGATCATGCTCTTTTCGCGCATAATCTGCGCTGGGTTGGGCCTATCCTGCAGAAATATGACGAAACCGCCGAAGGCGAGCAATACAAGGTTCGCCTGGCCTGGAACGGCAATGCTTCCACATTTGCCGAAAATGCCGGCATCTTCCATCTGACACGCAACAATCTGCGCCGGGACGTCTATCTGGGGCAAATCGTGGAAAAAGATTCGTCGAATCCTCCGCCGCTTCCGATCATCCCGAATGAGCTGAAAGACCTGACAGAGGCGGAGAAGAAGACGCTACTCGATTGCGCCGGCGGAAATGCGCGTTACGCCAAGTCCGTACAGGATTATTGCATCGACGATCACAGCTTCATCGACGAAGTCCTCGTCGCCGACAATGGTACCGTGGTTGTGACCGAGGATGCCGCCCTCGGTCCATCAAGCGCCAAGCTGCGCCTGGACAAGGGGAAGTTGCGCATCGACGGTAGCGAATTTACCCGTCTCGGCCGGGATCTGGCAATAGAAGCAGGCGGCGGGACGCTGGATATCAGCGACAAGTCGAACAATGTCACCCTGTCCAGCGGACTCTCCGGTAGCGGAGAATTGTTCAAGGCCGGACCTGGACGATTGACGGTTGATGGCGATTTTGCACAGAGCTTCACCGGCACGACGGTCGCGGGCGATGGCATGCTTACCGTCAATGGCACGCTCGGCGGGCTTGTGGATGTGCGCAGCCATTTGAACGGCGTCGGCACCGTCGCCGGACTGCATGTCTCCCGCGGCGGCACGGTTTCACCCGGCAATTCGGTCGGCGAGTTCCACGTGCGGGATGACGCCATCTTTGAATCGGGCAGCACGCTCGATATCGAGATTGCCGCCGACAAGACCACAGCCGATCGCATCCTGGTCGGCAAGACAGCCACCATCAACGGTGGAACGGTGGCTGTCCGGATGGTCGATGAACCGGCGCTGCTGAGCGAGGACCAGATCAAGGGACTGTTCGATAATCGGTACGCCGTTCTGACCGCGGGCGAACTGAAGGGCACGTTCGAAACGGTCACGCCCCAATACAGATATGTCCGCGCCAAGCTCGACTATACCGACAAGGACGTGCTGCTGGGATTCCACCTGGTGCAGGAGCCGGCCGTGGCCGGCATAGACAACGAGAAACAGAACCCGGTGGAAGAAATCGCCGGGGCGCAGGAACTGAATTTGGCCGGTGCCGACAGCCAAAATCAGAATGCGGTCGGCGAGGCCGTCAAATCGCTCGGCCTCGGCAATCCGCTGTTCAACAAGTTGCTCTTCTCCAAGATCGAAGATGCGGCCAATTACGACCTGCTCAGCGGCGAAGTGAACGCCACGGTAGGCGGGGCGGTGATGACGGCGGGTCATTTCGCATCGGACGCGGTGACGAACCGGGTCCGCGGCGCTTTCGGTGGCGTTGCAGCGAAAGAACAACCGACGACCGCGCCCCTCGCCTATGCGCCTCTTCCAGGCGCCACGTCGGCACAGGCTTTCGCAAGCATCGACCCGAAGAACAGGCCCGCTGGCACCGTCACGCTTTGGGGAGAGGCTTACGGAACCTGGTCCAGTGTCGATGGCGACGGCAATGCTTCCGGTCAAACGGGCAGAAGCGGCGGGCTCATTACCGGTCTGGATGGCATCGTGGCCGACACCTGGCGGCTTGGCCTCATGGCTGGATACGGCAACACATCGCTGAATTCGGCCAGGGGCAATGCCAATGTGGACAGCTACCAGATGGGTGTCTATGCCGGCACCCAATGGGACGCGCTTGGCCTTCGCTTTGGTGTCAATCTGGCACAGCATGACATCGAGAGCAGCCGCACGGCCCAATGGTTCGGCATTATCGACAAGAACGAGGCCGCCTTTGGTGCGCAGACGGCTCAGTTCTTCGGCGAGGTCGGTTACACGATCGCCACGCCATTTGCCGTGTTCGAGCCATTTGCCGGCGTCAGCCGTGCGCACATGAAGACCGAGGGCTTTGCCGAACAGGGCGGCCCCACGGCCTTGTCTGGTCTGCCCGGCACGTCGGACGTGACGACGACGACACTCGGCCTCCGGGCCTCGCGGACTTTCGCGGTCAATGACATGATCAGCATTGTCGGCCATGGCATGCTCGGCTGGCAGCATTCATTGGGGGATGTCGTGCCAACCGGCCGCTACGCCTTTGCGGGGGGCGCGCCGTTCACCGTCAGCGGCCTGCCAATCGCGGAGGATGCGCTCAACCTCGAAGCGGGACTGGACGTCAACATAGGCAGGCGGACGACACTCGGCCTTGGCTATACCGGCCGCTATTCCACTGGCGCCAACGACAATTCCATCACCGCAGAGGTTGCAGTGCGGTTCTGAGACTGGAGGGCAGCTGTAAGCGTGCAGCAAGCCGACCGGCAGCAATCGCTGCCTCTGTTCAGCCGGCGTCGGCCGGCTCCATCACACGGCGCTGGCGATAGCCGAGCCAGAGCAATGCCAGCGCGGCAATCGCCATCCATGGCAGGAGCAGCATGTTCAGCGCCTGCCAC
The DNA here is from genome assembly GCF_023554255.2 of Phyllobacterium sp. 21LDTY02-6. Classification (GTDB taxonomy): domain Bacteria; phylum Pseudomonadota; class Alphaproteobacteria; order Rhizobiales; family Rhizobiaceae; genus Phyllobacterium. The sequence goes on from NZ_JAMJWD020000003.1 coordinate 147,911, forward strand.
CCGACATATTGCAGCAGGACCCCGGAGCCGAACGAACAGGCAAGGCCAACGACAAAGATCGTCATATCATTGGTCGCCTGGGCGCGCCCTTTCTCGGCAGCCGTATAGGTGCCGGTCAGCAGGGCCGTTCCGCCGATATAAAGAAAGTTCCAGCCTATCCCCAGGAGGACGAGAGCACCCGCAAACGAGCTGAAGCCGGTTCCGCTGAGCGACATGAGCACGTGTCCTGCAAGCAGGGCGAGGCCGGCAAGCATGATGCGCAGGACACCGAACCGGGCTATCAGCGATCCGGTGACGAAGGACGGCAGGAACATGCCGAGCACGTGCAACTGGATGACCGTCGCGGTGCTTGCCAGGTCATGATCATGATGCGTCATGGCGATGGGTGTCGCCGTCATCGCCAGGATCATGATGCCATAGCCCGTGACAGCGCCGAACAGCGCGACGAAATAGGTGGGCTGAAACACGATCTGAGCCAGCGGCCGGCCGCGACCGGTGTTTTCGGCCACGGCCTGCACCGCCGGTACCCTCAAACCCATCAACAGGCAGGCGGCGATCAGCGAGACAAGCGACAGAAGGAGGAACGAACCGGCATATTCCGGCTGCAGGATGGGCCCGCCTATCTGGCCGAGCATCGGTCCTGCCAGGGCGGCGACTACGCCACCGCCGAGAACGATCGATATCGCCCTGGACTTGAAAGCTTCGTCGGAGACCTCGCTGGCGGCAAAGCGGTAGAATTGCGCGAAGGCCTGGTAGGCGCCGACAAGCAGGGTTCCGAATGACAGCAGCAGCAGCGAGCCCAGCCAGATGCCGAGTGCGGCAAGCACGCCGCCGGCAACACCGAGAGCGGCGCCGGTAATGAACCCCGTGCGCCGGCCTACCCGCGCCATCCACATCGATGCTGGAAAGGTGGCACAGGCGGTGCCAAGCAACATGGCCGCTACCGGCAGCGTCGCCAGTTCCGGCCGGGCGGTGATCGCTCCGCCCGCAAGACCACCGACAGTGACGACCAGCACCGATGCAGTCTGGAACAGTGCTTGCGCGGTGGCGAGCAGGAATACCTGCCGGTGCATCTGGTTATTTATCATTGGCGCCCCCTCTCGACGCAATCGCCGGGGGCATTCCTAGCACTTCACCGGCTGTGCGGCCGTTCACAAAGCCGTCAACCGGCATGACGACGATCAAGCGGGCCTATCCGGGCTCAGGCCGGACAGCGATGGACCTCGAGGGCCGGCGCAATGCTCGCCGGATCTCTATCAACGAAAGGAGCAGCAGGCAGAGACGATGGCGCTGTTGGAGTAGCGCAAGGCGGCGTCCGATATGCCGGCGTCTGCGATGGCGGACCTGATTTTCGCCGCGTTCATTGCAAGCCGCACGTCTTCGCGCGCGACCCCGTCGCTCTGCATGACCAGGCGGATGATCGGGTCGTCCAGCAATTCATCCAGTGTCGGGTCCAAATTTGCCATCGTCGCTATCCTTCATCATGTTGTGTGGCAGCAAGCTACTGCCAGCTGATGACAGCCGTTGGTCTGCATTGTGACCAATGTTTGAAACTTTGAGGGCGGCGGACGCATGTGCGGCGCATCAATGCCGCCAAAATACGGGTTGACGGTCGCGGCAGGATCAGTTTGGAGTCGGCGCCAATATCGGACGGCGGAGCGTCGTACCGCGAGGGAGGAAATTCATGTTCTATGCGATACTGGCCTATCACGAGGAAGAAATAGTCGAATCCTGGACCAAAGAGGAGGATTCCGCGCTCATGGAGGAACTGCTCGAGGTCAATCAACGCCTGATCGGCGACAAGACCATGGGCCCTTGTGCCCGGCTCGGACCGACGCGCGAAGCCGCGACGCTGCGCGGCAAGGGCGAAGGTTTCATAACCGACGGTCCCTTTGCGGAGACCAAGGAACAGCTTCTCGGCTTCTATGTCGTGGAGCGTCCGTCGCTCGATGCCGCAATCGACGTGGCACGGCAGCTTCGCCGCGCCAATCCGACCGCAACCTATGAGGTCCGGCCGGTCATGCTCTACCGTCAAGGTGCGACCCTGTCCGACGGGGAAGTGCAATCGTAACGGCTTGCGGGTGATCTTGCCTGTCCCGGTTATCTGGCCTTTCCCGGTTGTCTTGCCTTTCCCGGTTGTCTTGCCTTTCCCAGCGATCTTGCCTTTCATTGAGGTATGTTTAGTATTCCAGCCGGCAGGGTAACCGCCCCCGGCGAATATTGCTGCACCGGGTGTCGTCGGCCCCGTGCTGGAGAACAATGTGACGAGCGAGTCGACCGGCGAACCATCGAAATCCACAAATCCGGCCATTTCCAGCCAAAGAAGACGCCGGCTCCGCCTGTCGCTCGCGATTGCCGGCGTCGCGATGCTCGCGATATTTCTTGCCGGTTGCGGCATATATCTTTCGATCACGGCCAATCTCAGTCATATCGCGCTTGTGTCCGAGGACCTTGGTGATGCCCGGCCGGTCAAGACCGACACCAATTCGCTGAACATCCTGTTGATCGGCTCGGATGAACGCGACGGCATGAATGCCGAATATGGCGCCTATGATGGCGAGCGCGCCGACGTGATCATGCTTGCCCATGTTTCGAGCCAGCGCCACGAGGCGACGGTGGTCAGCTTCCCGCGCGATCTTCTGATCCAGCTGCCGGCCTGCCAATCAGGCGATGGCTGGTCGGGGCAGAAGAAGCATCTCGGCATGATCAATTCCTCGTTCAGTTCGGGCGGCGTCGGCTGCCTCTGGAAGACGGTCGAGAAGCTGACGGGGGTCTATATCGACCATGCGGCAATGGTGGATTTCAATGGATTCAAGTCCGTGGTGGACTCCGTTGGCGGCGTAAGCGTCTGCCTGCCGCAAGCGGTGCGGGATCAATATAGCCAGCTGGATCTGCCCGCCGGTTGGCAAACCCTCCGGGGCGAACAGGCGCTGGGCTATGTGCGGGCGCGCTATGGCATCGGCGATGGCACCGATATCGGCAGGATACAGCGGCAGCACGCCTTCGGCGCCGCCATCGTCAAAAGGGTCCGCAGCGGCGTCCTCTTCAATCCGGTACGGCTGGTCGGGTTCCTGAATGCCGTCGCGCGTTCGATCAGCACCGACCCCGGAATGACCCCCGGCGTGATGAGGCAGCTGGCTTTTTCCCTGCTGTCGGTCGAGCATTTCCAGTTCATCACCACGCCGTGGCGCTATTCGGCGGTCCAGCCCGGCCGGGTTGAATGGCGCGCGACGCCGGCAAGAAAACTGTTTCGGTCCATCGCCAACGACCTGCCCATCGCCCAGCCTGAAATAAGAGCTCCCGACAGAACCGTCGCCCTGCGACCGGCTGGCACCGCACCGGCACCCCGGGCCTCCGAGGCGAAAGCTTCGGACACTCCCTGCTCGACTTCCGTGAGCGGATAACGCTTCTCGCGGCACTTTTCCGCCTGCGGCAGCAATCTTTCGAAATAATCTTCCACATATGTAGGATCGGCGCTCCCTCGACCGTCCTAGTGTGATGGAATTGAAATATGTCTCTCTAGGGCGCTGGTGCCGGAGCATATCTCAATTCCGAAACCACACTGGAAACATATGGTTGCTAGTGACCCCCTCGAACCTGAAGTTCATCTGACCCTGCTGCAATAATGTCGTGAACTTCAGATTCGGGTCACTGGTTGCAGAACGAAACGCAAAATGGAGTAGCTACCGTGCCGAAGATGATTTTCCTGAACCTGCCTGTTGAAGATATCGCTGCCGCAACCCGCTTCTACGAGATACTGGGCTGCCAGAAGAACGAACAGTTCAGCGACGAGCGCGCATCGAGCATGATGTGGTCGGATGTGATCACGTTCCAGCTGCTGACCCGCGACTATTTCAAGTCGTTCAGCCACAAGCCCATCGCCGATCCGCACGGCGCCGTCGGGGCGATGATCGCCCTCTCCCTGGATAGTCGCGAGGACGTCGACAGGCTCGCCGAGGCGGCAAAAACCGCCGGCGGCAAGATCGACGTGCGCGCCGCGATGGATCTCGGTTTCATGTACAACCGCGCCGTCGAGGATCCGGATGGCCATGTCCTGGAACTGGTCTGGATGGATCCTGCGGGCATGCCTGCCGACGCGAGCTGATACCCAACCGAAACACGCATTGCGCGAGCCACGGGCCCGACCGCATCACTGCACTTCAAGGAGTAAGATCATGAACGCATCCACCATGCTCTGGTCGGGCCGAATTCTGACAGGGCTCTTTGCCCTGTTCATGCTCGCGGCGTCCATATCGCCCAAATTGCTGGGCCTGCCCGTCGCCGAAGAGACGCTGGCGCAGCTCGGATGGCCGGCGGGCTATTCCCATTTGATCGGTTTTATCGAACTGGGCTGTCTTGTGCTCTATCTCATACCGCGCACGAGCGTTCTCGGAGCCGTGCTGATGATGGGCATCCTGGGCGGAGCCATGGCAACGCAGATCAGGGCCGAAAGCCCGCTGTTCAGCCATGTATTCTTCAGTCTCTATCTCGGATTGTTCATGTGGGGCGGCCTGTGGCTGCGCGATGCCGGCCTGAGGGCGGTCTTTCCGTTCCGCTCGCAGCCTGTTTCCGCAAAGGCAGCCCAGCCTGCCGGCCTCGTGCGCGCACGATAGGCCGGTTGGCAATCGACAAGGATCGCGATAGCGATTGACGGCCCGGGCGAATCAGCATGTCCATGCTGCGCCGAATGCCGGCATCGGTTCGCGGAACCGCAATATTCGAGAATCGGGAGGCGATTCATGCATGAGAACCTGAAAGCCAGAAGCGAACAACTTGCGGGGCGCCGCGAGTGGATCGGCCTCTGCGTGCTGTCCATCGCCTGCCTGATCTATTCCATGGACCTGTCCGTGCTCTTCCTGGCGATGCCCGCGATCATGGCCGATCTCGATCCATCTGCGTCGGAACTGCTTTGGATCAACGACATATACGGCTTCATGGTGTCCGGCTTCCTCGTCACGATGGGCACGCTCGGAGACCGCATAGGCAGAAGGCGCGTCCTGCTCGTCGGTGCCTTCGCCTTCGGCGTGGCATCGGCATTGGCCGCCTTTTCCAGTACGGCTCAGCAGCTGATCATCGCCAGGGCGCTGCTCGGAATTGCCGGCGCGACGATCGCCCCCTCGACGCTGTCGCTGGTCGTCAACCTCTTCCACAACGAGGCCGAACGGACGCGCGCCATCGGCATCTGGGGCACGGCCTTCGCCCTGGGCGGCCTGGTCGGACCCCTGATCGGCGGCGGCCTGCTGCAATATTTCCATTGGGGTTCGGTGTTCCTGATCAATATCCCCATCATGGCCGCGCTGCTCATCGCGGCACCGTTCCTGCTGCCGGAATACAAGAATGACGAAGGCGGCAAGCTCGACCTTCTCAGCGTTGTTCTCTCGCTGGCGACGGTCTTGCCGGTCATATACGGCTTCAAGCACATGGCCGCCTATGGCTTCGAGCCAACGCAGCTGGTGCCGATCGCGGTTGGCGTGCTGGTTGGCGTCTGGTTCGTCCGCCGGCAGAAACAGCTTGCGCATCCGCTGATCGACCTTGCGCTATTCCGCATACCGGCATTCACGGCCTCGTTGATGGTCAATCTCGCCGGCGTGTTCTTCGTTTTCGGCGTGTTCCTGTTCCAGAACCTGTTCCTGCAGCTGGTGCTGGGCCTGTCGCCGCTGGAGGCCGCGCTCTGGTCCGTGCCGTCGGCGCTCGTATTCACGGTGATGTCGCTCCAGGCCTATCGCGTCGTCAATCGCTTCGGGCAGGTCAAGACCATTCTGCTTGGCCTGGTGGTCAATGCCCTCGGCACCGCAGTCATGGCGATGGCCGCCTATTCGGAGAGCCTGCTGGGCGTCCTTGGTGCAAGCATGCTGGTCGGCCTCGGCTTCGTGCCCGTGATCCTGACCACGACCGGCCTGATCGTCGGCACGGCTCCGCCCGAGCGTGCGGGTTCTGCCTCGGCCATATCCGAAACCGGCGCGGAATTCGGCGGCGCGCTGGGTGTTGCTGTCCTTGGAAGCATCGGCACCATCGTCTATCGCATGACGATGGAAGGCGTCGATCTCGCGGGGCTGAGCAGCGCGCAGGCGCTGGCGGTATCGACCACCTTGACGGGTGCGGTCGAGGTCGCGAAGACCATGGGCAACGCCGTAGCTCCGGCCTGGCTGGAAACGGCGCGGACAGGCTTCTCGCTCGGCTTTGCCGTCTGCTGCGCCGTCGCAACCATAACATTGCTGCTACTGGCGGCCATAGCACGCAAGGTCTATGCGACGGCCCATATCGACGAGGCGAGCGTCGCCGCCCACTGATTGCAGTCCACTGATTGCGGCCCACGATTAAGGAGGATGACCATGGCGAGCCGCATGTGTACGTCTGCGCTATGGCTATGCAACCAAGCTGACGATATGGTTGTATCCGCAACTTTCCGGATTCTAGAGACCAGACATGCGACAGGTGATCAGTACCATATTCGCGGTGTCGCTGGTGTACGGCGCCCTTGCCGGCGTCGATGCCCATGCGGCACCAAAGCGTTCAGCTGAACTTTCCACTCTCGACAGGATAAACAAGATCATCCGCGGCGAAGGCACGCCCGGTGAAAGCGTCACCTCGCAGAATGGCGACGTCGTCTATACGGTCCTTGAAGGCGGTGGCGTCGAAGTGCGCAATAAACGCTACGGAACCGTGCGCCAGTATGGGCCGGTCCCGCCGCAGAGCGACAATGTGAACAGCCGCGCCAAGCCGCTCTACCAGTAACGGCCAATCAGGGGCGAACCGAAATCGAGGTCCGGAAGCGCCGGGACCTCGATATTCGCATTCAGTTCAGAGCGAGGCGCCCACTTCGCGAATCTCCTTCAGGATCGGCGCTTTTGGAAGCCAGATTTCATCATATGCCTTGATGATATCGGCGCTGTTCTTCAGGTCGACATCGACGATCTTGATGCCGGTATCCTTGAAGTTCTGCAGCAAGGCCGCCTCGTTCGCCACCGTCGCATCCACCTGTTTCGCCAGTTCTTCCTGGATCAGGCGGGTGATCAGTGTGCGGTCGCTTTCCGGTACGTTCTTCCAGACCCGTGCCGAAACCAGTGCGACGCATGGCATGAAGATGGCGTTCATGCGCAGCATCGTCTTCGCCACCTTGTCGTAGCGCTGGTTCCACGACAGATCGAGATCCGCCTCGAGGCCGTCCACCTGGCCATTGGACATCGCGTCGAATACCTGCGGTGTGGGAATCGGCGTCGGCGCAGCACCCAGCAACTGGTAGAAGTCACGATAGGCCGGGGTGGTGTTGATCCGCAGCTTCATGCCGTTGATGTCTTCGATACCATTGACCACATTGCCGGTGAACACGACGCGGAGCGTGGTGATGCCATAGCCGAGGCCGATCGTTCCGGTCTCGACCGGCAGCACCTCGAGCAGCTTCATGGCGACGGGATGACGGACGAGCTTGGCGACATTTTCGGTGCTCGTCACCAGCCAGGGCGCATTGATGGCGGCAATCTGGGGAATGCGCGAGCCGAGCTCCGCGGTCATGATCCAGGCGAGATCGAGCGCCCCCGACTGCATCTGCTGCAGCATTGCGCCTTCATTGCCGAGCTGGTTGGACGGGAAGACCTGGATGGAAAGCCGGCCATTGCTTTCTTCCTGGAGACGCTTGCCCACAGCCTCGGCGGCAATGTTCCAGGGATGGCCGGGCGGCGTGGTGATGCCAAGGCGATAGACCTTGGCTTCCTGGGCACGAAGCAATGAAGGTGTAGCAAGCGCCACCGCCGAACCGAGCGATGCCGCCTTGATGAATGAGCGCCGAGTGAATGGCATTGGTTTGTTCCTTGTCGCGTGTGGTTATGAGAAATAGGTCGAAAGAACCGGGAAGATCGACAGCAGCACCAGGATGATGCAGCTGATGAAGAAGAACGGCAGCGTGACGATGAACATCTTGCCCGGCTTCGCGCCGGTTACCGCCGAAGCGATGAAGAAGTTCAGGCCGACAGGCGGTGACAGAAAGCCGAGCACGAGGTTGATCACCGCGACGACGCCGAAATGCACCGGGTCGATGCCATAGACGCCCGTGGCGATGGGGAGCAGTATCGGCACCGTCATGATCAGGCCCGGCGCCCCGTCGATCACCGTACCGATGACGAGCAGAATGACGTTGACCAGGAGCATGAACATGATGGGATCGCTGGCGATGGTCTGTATCCATGCGGCCACGCGCTGCGGCACCATGCCGTACACGAGCACCCAGGAGAAGACCGCCGCAGCGGCGATCAGGAACAATATGCCGGCGGAAAGCACGCCAGCCTTGACGAACATGGCCGGAAGCTTGTCGAGGCTGAGGTCCTTGGTGACGAAGCGGCCGACGAATATGGCAGCGACGACGCCCATGGCGGCCGCCTCGGTGGGGTTGGCAATGCCGGTGACGATGGAACCGACGATGATCAGCGGAATCGTCAATGTCGGCAGCGCGCTCACCACGATCTCGACGCGGCGCTTGAAGGCCAGGCGCTCGCCGCGCGGATAATTGTAGATGAAGCCCATCAGGGCGATGATCGCGCAGAAGGCGACGGAGAGCAGCAGGCCCGGAATGATACCTGCCGCCAGCATCGTGCCGACGGGAACCTGCGCGATGACGCTATAGACGACGAACATGATGGATGGCGGGATGATCGGCCCGAGCATGCCCGCATAGGCGGTCAGACCTGCGGCGAAAGTCTTGTCGTAGCCCTTCCGTTCCATTTCAGGCACGACCATCTGCGACATCAGGGCCACCTGCGCCGCAGCCGAGCCGAGAATGGAGGCGACGAACATGTTGGCGAGGAGGTTGACATAGGCCAGCCCGCCTTTCAGCGCGCCGACAAAGGCCATGGCCATGTCGATGATGCGGCGGGTGATGCCGCCGCCATTCATGATTTCGCCAATGAGAATGAAGAGCGGGATGGCGATCAACCCATAACTGTCCAGACCGGTGAACATCTGGGTCGGAAACGACACGAACAGAACAGAATTGTCGGTCTGCCAGATATAGGCAACAGCCGTCAGGCACAGCACGATCGAGATCGGCAATCCGATCAGCATCAGCAATGCCATTGCCGAAAAGGTAATCATCATGCGGCTCCTTCGGCATTGGCGAGAGCCATCTGCTTGCGCTTTTCGGCGAAGCCGAGGTCTTCCAGCAGGTTGGCGAGGCAGTGCAGGGTCAATGTCACCGAGAAGATCGGCAGGATGAGATTGACGACCCATGTGGGCCATTCCAGCGTCTGCGTCCTTTCGGAGTAAAGGAAATTGAAGCTTTCGGCGGCGAAGGCCTTGGGATCGAAACCATGCGACGCGATGCCGATCGGGTCCATCCAGTTCCAGCACATCACGATGAAGCCCACTGCGAAACACAGGGAAAGCCCGGTGGCCAGGGCCCGCAATCGCCCGACCCATGCCGGCGGCAGGCTGTCAGACAGCAGCGTCACCGCGAAATCCATGCGCAGCCGCGTCATGACCGACGCGCCGATGAAGCCCAGCCAGATCATCGAGAATATCGATGCCTCGTCGATCCAGTAGATCGGCATCTTGGCAAAGCGCGTCACGACATTGGTGAGGATCAGCACGAGCAGGATGGTGATGAAAACGCCGGCGAGAAACTTCTCCAGGCTCAGGACCGCTTGAGATATGGCCGTGATCTTGTCGGCCAAGCCCCTGCGGGCCGGACTTTCGTCCACGATAGGCATGCGCATTCCCCTTTGCATTTTTGGTGTATATTATAAGTATACACAATCGGGAGCTGTCAACGGTTTTCGTGCAAGCAGCCGTTCAAAGCGGGTTCCGGGCGATGTCAGTCCGCCAGCGTGACGGCAAAGCCACGCCTGCACCTGTCGCGTGGCGCGGCGTGATCGGCAGTATTGGAGTTGTCGGCGGCGATCAGATCCTGATCTGCTCGCGGCGGTCTTCCGTGATGAGCTTGCGGATCTGGTTGACGATCTGGTCCGCATGTCCGCTGGCGAGGCTGTCGGCGAGATCGATGTCCTGCTCTTCGATGGCGCGGATCATGTCCTCATGCTCGACCACATATTGTTCGGGCAGGCGGTCGGCGAACGAAGAATAATAGAGCCGGAGCAGCCGGCGCCCCTCGTCGAGGAGACGGGCAAAGAGGCTGGCATAATAGGGATTGCGGCCGGCATCGGCGATGGCAGCATGGAAGTCGCGATTAGTGGCGATCATCTTCAGCGCATTCTGCTCGCGAACGGCGCGGGCGAAATCTTCCTGATGCGCGCGGATGATCTGCAGGTCGTCGGCGGTGCGATTGCGCGCGGCCAGCCGCGTCGTCATGCGATACATCAATGTCATCGCGTCGAAGAATGCTGGAAGCCCGAGGAAATCGATGTTCGACACCACTGTCGACCGATTGGGGAGCGCGATCACCAGGCCATCGCTGCCCAGCCGAACCAGCGCTTCGCGGATCGGCGTTCGGGACATTTCGAAGCGCTCGGCCAGTTGGTTTTCATCGATCGGACTTCCAGGGGGCAATTGCAGGCTGATGATCTCGTCCCGCAATATGTCGTAGACGAACTTGGCCCCCGAGCCCTTCTTCCGGTCCGGTGACGGGAGCGCCTGTTTCTGGTTCATCGCATGTCCTTCTATGTAAGCCTAGGAATAGGCAAGAGCACCCTTGGGATCAAGCGCATTCGGCGCCCGCCTCCCGTCCTCCACCATCATTCTGCCTCAGCGCATAAAAGATGTCGACAAAAAGAATACATGTTATATATTGCTTGCAGTTCAGATAGATCATGCAGCGGAACCGCCACGGCGGACTGGCGGCAGGACGAGGAGAAATCATGACCGACACTATCTTTTCAGGTTGCATCCCAGCGCTCATGACGCCGTGCAAGAACGACCGCACCCCTGACTTCGACGCGCTCGTGCGCAAGGGCAAGGAATTGATCGCCAGCGGCATGTCCGCGGTGGTCTATTGCGGCTCGATGGGCGACTGGCCGCTTCTTACAGATGCGCAGCGCATGGCCGGTGTAGAGGCCCTGGTCAAGGCCGGCGTCCCCGTGATCGTCGGCACCGGCGCTGTGAACACTTCAGTTGCAGTGGCCCATGCGAGGCACGCACAGGAGGTGGGTGCGAAAGGTTTGATGGTCATTCCGCGCGTTCTGTCGCGCGGCTCTTCCGTCACGGCGCAGAAGGCCCATTTCAAGGCGATCCTGACGGCCGCTCCAGACCTTCCCGCCGTCATCTACAACAGCCCGTATTATGGCTTTGCAACCCGCGCCGACCTGTTCTTCGCGCTTCGCGCCGAACATCCGAACCTGATCGGCTTCAAGGAGTTTGGCGGCAGTTCAGACATGCGCTATGCCGCGGAGAACATCACCAGCAAGGATGAGAACGTCACGCTCATGGTCGGCGTCGACACCAATGTCTTCCATGGATTCGTCAATTGCGGTGCAACAGGCGCGATCACCGGCATCGGCAACGTGCTGCCCAAGGAAGTGCAGCTTCTGGTTTCATTGTCGAAGGCTGCCGCAGCGGGCAATGCCGCGGCGCGCAAACTCGCGCTCGAGCTTGAAGCGGCTCTGGGCGTGCTCTCCTCCTTCGACGAGGGCCCGGATCTCGTGCTCTTCTACAAGCACATGATGGTGCTGACCGGCAACCCGGAATATGAACTGCATTTCAACGAGACCGACAAGCTGTCGGACAGCCAGCGTCGCTATTGCGAGGCTCAGCTCGACCTGTTCCAGAAATGGTACGCGGATTGGAGCAATCAGGAGCGCGATCTCCTGAAACAGGCGGCCTGATTCAAGCGGCATATCGGCTTCACTGGCGGAGGCCTCTACGGGAGGTCACCGCCATCGATGCCGATGACATGACCGCTGATATAGGAGCTCTGGCCGCTGGCGAGGAACATGACGAGCGCCGCGACCTCCTCCGGCGTGCCGACGCGGCGCATCGGGTAAGGAGCAACCAGCTGCTCGTTCGTTACCTTCCAATCACGGCGAACGCGTTCGAGCATCGGACTTTCGATCGCGCCCGGCGCGATGGCGTTGATCCGGACATTGCGACCATATTCCTGCGCGGCACAGCGGGTCATGTGAGAGACTGCTGCCTTTGAAGCCGCATAGGCCAGGATATTCGGGAAAGCGTGGCGTCCGCCAATCGACGCCATGTTGATCATGGCGCCCGCCGACTTCACCAGATGCGGCAGTTCATACTTCATCGACAGGAACACGCCGCGCAGATTGGTGGCGATCTGGTCGTCGAAACCCGCCGGATCAGTCTCGGCGATGGGCGCTGGCGGCAGGTCTATGCCGGCATTGTTGAACGCGACGTCGAGCCCGCCATACCGTTCGACCACATTCGTCACAAACTGCTCCATCTGAGCGGCATCGCGCACGTCCGACTGGAAATAACTGACTTCACCGCCTTCGGCGCGCAGTGCCTTTTCAACCTCGCGGCCAAGCGTGTCCCTGCGGCCGTTGAATGCCACCTTGGCGCCTGCACGGGCGAAGGCTGCGACGGTCGCTGCCCCGATGCCGGATGTTCCACCGGTGACGATGATCGTCTTGCCATCGAAGAGCGCAGGCGTGGCGGCCGACGCGGCTTCGGCAGCGGTATTTCCGGCCATCGCGCCAGCAGCAATCATACCGGCGAGAACATGCCGGCGCGGAAATGACGGGGTTTCGTCGTGGACGTTTGTCATGGCGTTGATCCCTGTTGAACTCAAGGGATGATAACCACCTCATTCCATCGATAAATGCCGTCTGGATTTCAGGACTAATTAGTTTAAGTTTATAATCATGCGACTGCCTTCCGACCCCTTCTCCGGGCTGAATGCCTTTCTGGCCGTGGCCGAAACGGCCGGTTTCAGCGCCGCCGCCGCCAGGCTCGGTGTTTCACCGGCGGCTACAAGCCAGGCGATCAGGGCGTTGGAGGCGCGCTTGGGCACGCCATTATTCGTCCGGACCACGCGGCGGGTCCGCCTGACGGAAGCCGGAGCAGCGCTGCTCATGCGCGTTCGCCCCGCTGCCGCCGAGATCAGCGACGCCATCACGAGCGCCGCCGCGACGCAGCAGGAACCATCGGGTCTGCTCCGGCTCACCGTGCCGCGCATGGCGGTGCCTCTCATCATCGATCCCGTATTGCCAGCCTTCCGGCAGGCTCATCCCAAGGTCGCCGTCGAAATAGCCATCGAGGACGCAACGGTCGATCTGCTCGGGCGCGGGTTCGACGCCGGCATTCGCATCGGCGAATATGTCGAACAGGACATGGTTGGCATCAAGCTCACGCGCGATATCAGCTGGTCGGTGGTCGCAGGGCCGGCCTATCTCGCCGCCCGCGGCGTGCCCGCCACGCTTGAAGAACTGGCAACGCACGAGTGCATACGCTACCGATTTCCGTCGTCCGGCGTCGTGTATCGTTGGGAATTCGAGCGCGAGGGCGCGTCCGTCGTCGTCGATCCGCCGGGCAGCATCGTCGTCAATGACGGCGCGCTGCTCGCGTCATTCGCCGTCAGCAATCTCGGCCTCTCCTATGTCGCCGACATTGCCGTCGAGGCAGAGCTCCGCGCCGGATCGCTGGTGCGGGTTCTGGAAGCCTGTTCGCCGACAACGCCCGGGCTTTTCCTCTATTTCCCGCGACGTGCCCAGCAACAGCCGAAGCTGCGCGCCTTCATCGACACGGTAAAGCAGCTGCTGCGCACCGATGAGACCCGTCAGGGCAGCGTGAACACCTGACAGGGCACAGCAATGCCGCGCAATTTGTGTTCGCCCAGCGGCACGAGCGGCTGCGTCGTTTCCGCCGCAAAAGCACCGGACAGCAGCACCGTTCGACCCAGCGGACGACACAGGCCTTCGAGACGGCTCACCAGATTCACGGCGGGACCGATCGCGGTGAAATCCAGCCGGTCGGCCGTGCCTATATTGCCCCACAACATGTCCCCGAGGTGAAGGGCGGCGCCGAACGACAATAATGGCAGATCTTGCGTGGCCCGGGTTCGATTGAGGTGCTCCATGCCCGCGCACGCGGCGGAAACCGCCCGCAACGCCGCGTCGCATGCAGCGGCCGCATTGCGCTCGCCGATCGGGAATATGGCGAGGACTCCGTCGCCGATGAATTTCAGCACCTCGCCGCCAAAGGCATGAACAGCGCCGGCGATGCGGTCGAACCACGCATCCAGCGCCGTAATCACCTCATTCGCAGCGCCAGTCTCCGATAATTCGGTGAAACCTCGCAGGTCGGCGAAAATCACGGCCGCCGTGATCGTCTGGCCGGGACCCCGGCGCAATCGGCCATCCAGCACCTGCCCGGCGCTGCGACGGCCGAGATATGCCGTGAGCAGGCCGCTCAGCGCCGAGCGCGCCGCGAGCAGGGCCAGCGGCGTGGCGGCGAAACGTGCTACATCTGCCAGCAAGGCCAGCTCCCCGTCGTCAAGCGAACGGCTGGTGGCCCAACCCAGCTGCGCGGCATCGGGCAAGCTCCCCACCTGATCTATCCGCACCGCCCCTGCCCCCAGCCCGTTGAGCCATTCGACAGCCATTTCGCCATGGCCGGATTCGGCCATCGGCGGTCCGAAGCCCAGAGCCTCGATCACCTTTCCGGTGTCACTGCGCCAGAGCCAGGCGCGCCGTTCGATCACCGGGTGTGGCGCTGCCTGCGTCAGCATGGCCCCGATCAGCGGTACACCGTCGGCGATCAGCCTTTCAGCGAGCGTGGTGAGGAAAACATCGCCCTCGGACAGGTCGATCGCCTCATCGATCAGGAAGGACAAGGCGGAAGGCAATTGCATCGGGCCGGTCATGGAATTTGTTCCTTGCGCCGGTGCATCATTGGCTTAGATTGCTGGCGGAGACAATGGTCCTGATTTGGGAGGCTGGCCAATGACCGAGGCTCTTCACCGTGAGATCGAGATCGCGGCCCCGCAGGCGACCGTATTCGCCTTCCTCACCGATCCCGAGAAGATCATGCGCTGGATCGGCGTGTCGGCAACGGTGGAGCCGCATCCGGGCGGCATCTATCTCGTCAGCCTGAACGACAAATACACGGCGCGCGGCCAGTTCACCGAAGTCATTCCGATCCATCGCCTGGCTTACAGTTTCGGTTGGGAGGGCAATGACAGCGTGCCGCCGGGATCGAGCCTCATCGAAATCGACCTCGTCGAAAAGGGCAGCGGAACCCTGGTACGCTTTACCCATGCCGGCCTGCCGAACGAGCAGGAACGCGCCGATCATGAGAAGGGCTGGAACCATTATCTGCACAGGCTGTCCATAGCCGCCGCCGGAGGCGATCCCGGGCCGGACGTCGAAACGATATCCTGAACCGCGACCCCGTTCAGCCGCTGGCGTGGCCGGATGCGTCCCTTGGGACGTGACGGCCCTCCGCCGCTTCGGGAACAAACAAGACGCCGACACATTGGAGATATGCTTTGAAGCAGTGAGCCGAAAGGAGCTGTCACGGTGGATATCTCCGTCGCCCGGATTGGATCGAAGAAGAGCCGTGCCCTTTCAAGGATCATAGTCCCCGGCGTCAATGCGTGGCGCCGGGAGCACGCCCGCCGCGTCTCCATGCTTGTCGATGCCGCCGAATATTACGGCTGGCTCGAACGTGCCCTGGCGAAGGCCCGGCGATCGATATTCATCATCGGATGGGATTTCAACGGCCGCATCCATCTGCGGCCGGACCAGGCGAGATCACCCCAGCTCGGGCCCTATTTGCGCCGATTGGCGGAGGAGCGGCCCGACCTTCACATCCACGTCCTCATCTGGTCCGCCGGGCCGATCTATTCAGCCGGCCAGATGCGGTTCTTCCCGCACGAGACGTGGGCCGAACATCCGCGCATCCGTTTCTGCTATGATCGCAGCCATCCGCTGCGCGGCTGCCATCATCAGAAAATCGTCTGCATCGACGACAGGATGGCTTTTTGCGGTGGCATCGACCTTACGATAGAGCGTTGGGATACCCAGCTCCATACCATCGATGATCCGAGGCGAACCGATCCTTCCGGCAGGGCCTATCCGCCGGTGCACGATGTTCAGATTGCGGTGGATGGCGATGCCGCCAAGGCCCTCGCGGACATCGCCCGGGCACGCTGGAAGACATGCACAGGCGAAGAGCTGCAGGCGGTTCGCTCCGATGGAGAAGTCTGGCCGCGCGGCCTCAAGGCGGATATGCGCGAGGTGGAGGTCGCCATAGCGCGCACCCTGCCCGCCACGTTCTCGAGGCGAGGCGTGCGCGAGATCGAGCGCCTCAATGAAGCTGCCATCGCCGCTGCTGCAAGATGCGTCTATGTGGAGACGCAGTATTTCACCTGCCGCAGGTTGGGCAGGCTATTGGCGCAGCGGCTTGCCGAGCCCGATGGACCGGAGATCGTGGTTCTTACGCCGAAGGAGTGCCATGGCACATTCGAGGCCATGTTCATGGGCGGGAATGGCCGCCGGCTGATCAGCCGGCTCAAGCAGGCGGACAAATTCAACAGGCTGCGCGTGCTCTATTCTGCCATCGCCTCCGGCGACGAACCCGAAACCGACATTTTCCTGCATTCGAAGGTGATGATCGTCGACGACCGCTATATCCGGGTCGGATCGTCCAACCTGAACAATCGCTCGCGCGGCATGGATACGGAATGCGACGTCGCGGTGGAGGCGGTGGAACCGCAGACCCGAGCAGCGATACGCCGCCTGCGGGGGAGATTGCTCGCCGAACATCTCGGAATGGAGGCTTCTGCCGTCATGACCGCCTGCGAGAAGGCAGGTTCGCTGCTGCCCCTGGTCGACAGTCGCGTCACCGGCCGGCGCCGGCTGAAGCCCATACAAGCCGGGAACGAGGCCGAAAATGAAGTGCTGCTGACTTCGGTATTCGATCCGTCCAAGGCGATGGCTCCCATGCGCTGGGCCATGCGCGCCGTGCGGGCGCTACGACGACGCCTGCGCCGCAGCGGAGGATGATCGGTTGCCATCCCGTCGCAGAAAGTGCTCGGACAGCAGCAAGAGGGGGAAGCCGAGTGCCAGCGGCAGGAAGAAATACACGCATCTGAAGGCTATGATCGCCCCGATTCCGGCGGAACCCTGCATCAGGAATTGTATCGTCGCTTCGAGAACACCAAGACCGCCCGGCACATGGCTTGCCGTCGCGGCTCCGTTGGCGATCGCATAGACGGCCGCCGTGTCCCAATATCCGACCGGCTGATGGGCGAGCAGCAATTGCTGCAGGCAAGCGGCGATCAGGCCGAAATTGATGGTCCCGAGCCCTATCTGGGCCAGCGCCAGACGAAAGGATGGCAGCCGCAATCGCCACGTCCGCAAGGCAAGCGGGCGGCGGATCAGCCAGCACAGAACCACGTAAAGGACGAGGCTCGCCATCAGCGCAAGCGCGATCATCCGTACATTGCCAGCATCGATGCCGGTGATTTCCGCGGCCCGGTCCGGTCCCATGAACATGGCGATGGCGCACAGCGCCACCAGGCCGACGACGACCGTCATGCCTGAGAAGAGCACCACTTTCGCCACGTCCTCGGCGTACAGTCCCCAGCGGGAATAGAAGCGGTAACGGATTGCACCGCTGCTGAGCGCCGCCAACCCGATATTGTGGCCCATGGAAAGACTGACGAAGGATGTGAGCGCCGCGCGCCAGTAGGGCTGCGGCTTGCCGGCATAAAGCAGGCCGAGCGCATCGAAGCCAGTCAGGCAGGCATAGCTGGCGAAGGCGAAGCCTACCGCGGCGGCGAGCCGCCAGAACGGTATCTGCGCCAGGGATTCGACGATCTCATCCATGCTGTAACTGTCGACATTGCGGATGAGCAGCCAGCCCGCCAGACAGATCGCTGCGACGAAAAGCAGATTGAGCACAATTCTTCGTATTCGCATCGAACCTCGTCCATATCCAACAGAAATGGAACGGAAGGTGTCGGCAGAAGTTCCTTTCCTTAGGCATTCAAGGGAGAACGGCATCAAGATACTGACCTACAACGTCCACAGCTGCATTGGCAGCGATGCGAAAGCATCGCCGGAGCGTATCGCCGAGGTGATTGCCGATTGCGGCGCCGATGTCGTTGCGCTGCAGGAACTCGATGTCGGCCGTCGCCGCACAGGAGCGATCGACCAGGCTCGATCCATCGCGATACATCTCGGCATGGAAATGTATTTCAACCCCGCCATTCGCATCGCCGAGGAGCAATATGGCGATGCCATCCTGACGTCGCTGGACATGCGCCTGGTCAAATCGGCGCCGCTTCCTTCGCTGGCGGAGCAGCGCGGTGCGCTCTGGGTCGAGGTGGAATGGAATGGACGCCGGATCCAGATCATCAACACGCATCTCGGTCTTTCCAGGCGCGACCGCTCCGGCCAGGTGAGCGCACTGCTGGGGCCGGCATGGCTCGGCCACCCCCATTGCACCTCGCCGAGAATATTGCTCGGAGACTTCAATGCGGTGCGATCGTCGCTCGCCTATCGCCAGATTGCCGCACGGCTCGATGACGCCTGGCGCTCCACCGGCGCCAGGCCCGCGCGAACGTTTCCGGCGCGGCTGCCGCTCCTGCGGCTCGATCATATCTTTGTCGATCGGACCATCCATGTGCGAGAAATCGGCGTCCTGCAAAGCCGGTTAGCCCGCACGGCCTCGGATCATCTCCCGCTCTTTGCCAGGCTGGAGTTCCGCGCCGCCGATGCCCGCGCTGCGGTTGACCGGACAAAGGCCGAGCGCGAAGTCCTATTCGGGGCCGAAGACGCTCCGGCCGCCGAAACCGGCTGAATCGCGGAACTCGCCAGCCACATATTCATCAAGATTGGGTCCCGTCGCATAGGCCTCGAGCTTGCGCGCCTGCACGTCGAGACGCCTGATCGCTTCGAGTTCCTCGGTCTGGCCAAGCCTGTGCTTCCTGACCGCTGATTTGAGTACATTGATCGTTTCGTCATAGACTTTCAGCGGCACGGGAAAGGGGTGACGGTCCTTGCCGCCATGGGCCAGCGAGAATCGGGCGGGATCCGAAAATCTGCAGGGCGCGCCATGGACGATCTCGGCAACCATGGCCAGCGCCTTGACGGTACGCCCGCCGACGCCCGGCACCAGCAGCAGATCCTCGAAATCCGAGGGGCCGGCTTCTGCGGCAGCCGCCAGATTGCCATGCAGGCGACGCATCACCACATCCTCCTGCCGCACATCATGATGCGCCGGCATGACGAGATGGGGCAATACCAGCTGATCGGACGGCGTGGGCTCGACTTCGTTCAGCCGGGCAAGCTCCCTGACCACGCCCGATGGGCCAAAGGAGCCCAGCAGGTCCAGTTGCGCCGATCGGGAACGCGCCGCCCGCTTGTCCGCCAGGTTGACGATCTCGCCGCCACCCTGCCCTTCGATCGCCGAATGCGGCGAGTCGAGGAAGCTGCTCAGCCCTTCCGACAACCAGTGATATCGCCTGGCCTGGCGGCTGTCGCCATTCATGCCCTGCTGTACCACCACCCATTTGCCGTCATCGGCAATGATGAAGCCGTGCAGATAAAGATCGAACCCGTCCTGCACCGCGGCGCTGTCGACCTTTGCCACCAGCCGGCTGGTGCGTCCAAGCGCGACACCGTCGATACCGACCCGGTCGCCGATGATCGCAAGCTCGTCGGGCGTCTTGCGGGAATGGGAGCCGCGACCACCACAGACATGCAGCCCTAGTTCGCCCGAAATCGGGTTCAACCCGCGTTTCAACGCGCCGATGACGCTGGTGGTGATACCGGACGAATGCCAGTCCATGCCCATGACCGCGCCGAACGACTGGAACCAGAACGGATGTGAAAGGCGCCGCAGCAATTCATCCCGGCCGTAATGTTCCGCGATGGCCTGGCAGATGAGCGTGCCGATCCGGGTCATCCGGTTACCCAGCCAATGGGGCACGCGCCCGCCATGCAGCGGCAGATCGGCACTGCCGGATCGTTTTGCCAATTCTCTCTCCTTAAACCGTAACCGCCACTATATAGGACATTTCGTTCTTTTGTGGTAAGGCGCGGCGTCTTTTGAACAGCGTTTCGTAGCGCGGCTGGGGAGTATCAAATGACTGAACCGCGATTCAGGACAGCAGAACGAGCAGACCTTCCGGCCATAGTCGCAATGCTGGCGGATGACGAACTGGGAAAGAGCCGCGAGCGCGTCTCCGATCCCGTCGATCCAGCCTATCAGGCTGCATTCGAGGCCATCGAGGCCGATCGCAACCAGGCCCTGGTCGTCGCAGATGATGCCGGCGCGATCGTTGGCTGCCTGCAGCTTTCCTTCATTCCCGGCCTGTCGCGCCTCGGGATGTGGCGTGGCCAGATCGAAAGCGTGCGCATCGCCTCCAGCCATCGCGGCGCAGGGATCGGCCGGCGCATGATCCGGCATGCGATCGACCTCGCACGGGCGCGAAACTGCCGGCTGGTTCAGCTGACATCGGACAAGGCCCGGCCGGAGGCCATCCGCTTTTATGAAGAGCTGGGATTTACAGCGAGCCATGAAGGCCTGAAATTGAACCTCTGACGCGCGGCAGCCATCGGGAAAGCAACGATGAATTTAAGACACCAGATCGTAGCCTTGGCCATCGTCCCGCTCGTGCTGGCGATATTGACCGTGACAGCCTTCATCACCTGGCAATCGACCACATTGGTTCGAAGCAGCATTGGTACGTTCGAGCAGAACATGCTCAAGGCCAAGGAAACGGAATTGCTGAACCTTACCAATCTGGCGCTTTCGGCGATCCACGACGTCTATGAGAATGCACAGGCTGGCGACGAAGCAGCCAAGGAACGCGTGCGGGCCATCCTCACTTCGCTCGACTATGGCCAGGACGGCTATTTCTTCGTCTATGATTACGACGGCAACAATATCGTCCACCCGCGCCAGACGTTCCGCCCCGGGCACAATTGGCTCGATCTCGTCGATCCTGACGGTGACAAGGTGATCGCCAACCTGATCGACAAGGCGAAACAGGGCGGCGGCATGCACCGCTACAAATGGCAGAAGCCGTCATCGGGCACCATGGGCGACAAGCTTTCCTTCGCCGTCGGCCTCGACAAATGGCGCTGGATGCTCGGCACCGGCGTCTATCTCGACGACGTCTATGTCCAGACTGCTACCGCCAATGCCGATTTTCGCGCCAATATCCGCAAGACGTTCCAGGTCGTGATCATGATCGCCGTCCCGGCCGTGCTCATCGTCTTCGCAACGGGCATGCTGCTGACCCTGCGGGAGCGGCGCATGGCGGATGGCAAGCTGAAGGAGTTGACGCAGCGTATCATCGACACGCAGGAGGAAGAGCGAGCGCGACTGGCGCGGGAACTTCACGACGGCATCTCGCAGAACCTGGTCGGTGTCCGCTATGCGATCGATCTTGCCAGCCGCAAGGTCAGGAATGGCGGCGATGATGCCGCCGGCGCCATCGACAAGGGAGCGGACGCGCTGAACGTCGCCATCAAGGAAGTTCGCCGTCTTTCGCATGATTTGCGGCCGCGCGTGCTCGACGATCTCGGCCTCACTTCCGCACTGCAGGCGCTCAGCAGCAATTTCGCCGAGCGGACCGGGATCGAGACATCGCTGGACGCTTCCGCCTTCGACACCCGACCGAAGGCGGAAGCGAGCACGGCGCTCTATCGCGTTGCGCAGGAGGCGCTGAACAATATCGAGCGGCATTCGGGTGCTTCGCGCGCTGCCATCCGGCTGTGGAGCGACCGCGGCCGTATCAGGATGACCATCGAAGACAATGGCAATGGTTTCGAGGAGGTTGCGGGCAAGGACAGGAACGCCGGCGGCGGTCTCGGATTGCGCAACATGCAGGAACGAATGGCTCATTTCGACGGATTGCTGGTGGTCAAGACGGCAGCGCAGGGCACGACGTTGATCGCAACCTTGCCAAGATCGGCGGCCGCAAGCGTGGATGTCGGACTGGAGGCGGCATGACGGACGGCAACAAGATAAAGGTCCTGCTGATCGACAACCATCCGCTGGTCCTCGACGGGCTGCGCGCCGTCCTCGAAACCTTCGGTCACATCGAGATCGTCGGAACCGCCGCGCTGGCGCAGACGGGGCTGGAAATCGCCAGGCAAACCCGGCCGGCGGTCATATTGATGGACATCAACATGCCCAAGCTCAGCGGCATCGATGCCATAGAACTGTTCCGCAACGAATTGCCGAATTCCCGCATCCTGATGTTGTCCATGCATGACAGCAAGGAATATATCTCGACTTCGGTCATGCGCGGCGCATCGGGTTACCTGCTCAAGGATGTCTCCACCAACGAAATCGTGACGGCGATAGAGACGGTCGCCGCGGGCAAGAGTTTCTTCTCCTCGGGCGTCTCGGAAGTGCTGCTGGAGCGCCAGGAGAGCGAGGGCGATGTTCACCTGACCGCACGCGAGCAGGAAGTTCTGCTGCTGCTGGCCGGTGGCAAGAGCAACCGCGACATCGCCAGTTCCCTTGCCATTACGGAAGCGACCGCCGAGACCCATCGCAAGAACATCAAGAAGAAGCTCGGGATCGCAAGTACCGCCGGATTGATACGGTTCGCCCTGGAAAAGGGCCTGTCACGGCCGGAATCCTGAAAATTACATATACCCACAAGTGGGTAGAGTAATGTAAATAGACGTAAGAGCGGGCTTGCGCGGAATGGCTGTTTGGCCATAACACGCGGAACTAATGACACGGCTGTCGAACAGCTGGATCTCGGGAGGATTTCACATTGTCAGGTCTGTTGTCCCTGTCGCGCGCCATCGACGCCATCAATACATTTCTCGGCAAGGCCGTCTCCTGGCTGTTGCTGGCCGCCGTATTGATCAGCGCCATCAACGCGACAACGCGAAAACTGTTCAATCTCAGTTCCAATGCCTGGCTGGAGGCGCAGTGGTACCTGTTCTCCGCAGCGTTCCTCGTTGCGGCCGCCTGGACGCTCCTGCACAGCGAACACGTGAAGGTTGATCTTGTCTACGGCCGGCTCAGCCGCCGCACGCAGCTCTGGATCGAGGTTCTCGGCACCATCTTCTTCCTCTTCCCGTTCTGCCTCATCACCATCTACCTCTCCTGGCCGATCGTCGTCGCAAAATATGTCAGCGGAGAAATCTCCAACAATACCGGCGGCCTGGTCCTCTGGCCTGTCTGGCTGTGCATTCCCATCGGCTTCGGGCTGCTGGCTCTCCAGGGCCTCTCCGAACTGATAAAACGCGTGGCGATACTTCGGGGCGACATGCCCGATGCGATAGCCATCGCAGACGCCGAAGCCCAGATACTCTAAGCCGGGAACCCCAGTCATGTTCGCATTCTTCGCGGAAAACCTTGCGCCTATCATGTTCCTTTCGCTGATAGTCGTGCTGCTTCTCGGCTATCCGGTGGCGTTCGCGCTCGCTTTTGTCGGCTTTTCCTTCGGCCTCATCGGCATCGAAATGGGATTGCTGCCGATCAATCTCTTCGGCGCCATACCCGACCGCATCTTCGGCCAGATGTCGAACGAAACGCTGCTGGCAATTCCGTTCTTCACCTTCATGGGCCTGGTGCTCGAACGAAGCGGCATGGCGGAAGACCTTCTCGATACGATCGGCCAATTGTTCGGCCCGATCAGGGGCGGCCTGGCATTCGCCGTGATCTTCGTCGGCGCCATTCTCGCGGCAACGACAGGCGTGGTTGCCGCCTCGGTCATCTCGATGGGCCTGATTTCCCTGCCGATCATGCTGCGCTACGGCTATGACAGGCGCGTCGCCGCCGGCACGATCGCCGCTTCGGGCACCCTCGCCCAGATCATACCGCCAAGCCTCGTCCTCATCATTCTCGCCGACCAGCTCGGCCGTTCCGTCGGTGACATGTACAAGGGCGCGCTGATTCCCGGCCTGCTGCTGGTTGCCCTCTATGCGGCCTACATCATCGTCATGTCGATGCTGCAGCCCGCCAGCGTCCCGGCACTGCCGGCGCAGGCCCGCACCTTGCGGGGCTGGAAACTCGCCGGCCGGGTCGTGACCTCGCTGGTGCCGCCACTGGTGCTGATCTTCCTCGTGCTCGGCACGATCTTCATCGGCCTCGCCACGCCGACCGAAGGCGGCGCGATGGGTGCGGTCGGAGCGCTGGTGCTCGCCGCTGTCAATCGCCGCCTCGACCTGACCATGGTGAAATCCGCCCTCTATTCCACGGCGCGGCTTTCCTCCTTCGTCATCTTCATCCTGCTCGGCGCCCGTGTATTCTCGCTGACGTTCTATGGCGTGAACGGGCATGTCTGGGTCGAGCATCTGATGACCTCGATACCCGGCGGCGAAGTCGGCTTCCTGATCGTCGCCAACCTTCTCGTGTTCTTCCTGGCGTTCTTCCTCGATTATTTCGAGCTCGCCTTCATCATCATTCCGCTGCTGGCGCCGGTCGCCGACAGTCTCGGCATTGACTTGATCTGGTTCGGCGTCATGCTGGCGATCAACATGCAGACGTCATTCATGCACCCGCCCTTCGGCTTCTCGCTGTTCTACCTGCGCTCGGTTGCTCCGACGCGCCCCTACAAGGACCGCGTGACCGGCGAGACGATCAAGCCAGTGACCTCCGGCCAGATCTACATGGGAGCCCTGCCGTTCCTCGGAATCCAGCTGGCGATGGTCGCCCTGGTGATCGCCTTCCCGCCGCTGGTGACCCACTACAAGTCGGGCCAGACCATCGTCGATCCCGCATCGATCAAATTGAATGTTCCAATGCCCGGAGCGGATGGCGCCAATCCTTTTGGCACCCCGGCACAGCCCTTCGGAGCGCCCGAACCCTCTGAAGGACAGCCCGCAGCCCCCTCGTTCGGCGCGCCCCCTGCCCCCGATTTCGGTTCGCCGACACCCAGCTTTGGTGCTCAACCGCAAGAGGCACCGAAAAACTAAACCCGGTGCCGGTAGCGGCACGGGCAATCGATAATCCGGAGGAGAGAATAATGACGAACAGTCTCAACAGACGTAACTTCCTGACCAAGGGGGCGATCGGCGGCGCCGCCACAGTCGCCGGCGCGGCGCTGGCCAAGCCGGCCATCGCCCAGGAACTGCCGACCATCAAATGGCGGCTGACCTCGGGCTTCCCGAACAATCTCGACACCATCTATGGCGGCGCGGTCGTCATGGCAGAGGCCCTGTCGAAGATGACCGAGGGCAAGTTCCAGATCCAGGTGTTCCAGGCCGGCGAACTTCTGCCGGGCCCGCAGGCCCTGGACGCGGTGAAGGCGAACACGGTGGAGATCGCGCATACCTGCGGCTATTATTTCACCGGCAAGGACCCGACATTCGCCATCGGCTCGACCATCCCCTTCGGTCTCAATGCGCGCCAGCAGAACGCCTGGCTCTATCACGGCGGCGGCAACGAACTCTATGACGCGTTCCTTGCCGACTACGGAATGGTGGCCAAGCCGGGCGGCGGCTCGGGCGCGCAGATGGGCGGCTGGTTCCGCAAGCCGATCACCAACCTTGCCGATCTGAAGGGCGTGAAGATGCGCATTGCCGGTGTTGCCGGCGAGGTCATGTCGCGTCTCGGCGTCGTTCCGCAGCAATTGCCGGGCGGCGACATCTATCCCGCGCTCGAGCGCGGCACGATCGACGCGGCGGAATGGGTCGGTCCCTATGATGACGAACGCCTCGGCTTCTACCAGATCGCGCCCTATTACTATTATCCGGCCTATTGGGAAGGCGGTCTCACGATCCACTTCTTCATCAACAAGGCGCAGTATGAAGGCCTGCCGGAAGCGTACAAGGTGGCACTCGACACCGCATGCAAGGCTGCAAACGTCAACATGCAGGCTCTCTACGACGTCAAGAACACCGCGGCGATCCGTTCGCTCGTCGGCAAGGGCGTCAAGCTCAGCCCGCTGCCGCGCGACGTGATGGACGCCGCCTACAAGACGACGTTCGAGCTCTACGCTGAATATGGCGAAAAGCACCCGAGCTGGTCGAAGATCTATCCGGCCTGGAAGAAATTCCGCGATGAATCCTTCGAATGGTTCCGCGTCGCCGAATACAGCTATGACAGCTATGTCTATTCGGCACAGGCTGGCGGCAAATAATAACGGCGATAGCGCTGAGGGGCGACGGGATGGGCCACGGCCCGTCCCGTCTTTCGTTTCAGCCGGGATCAGAGCTTTCTCTGCACGGCTTCCATGATCAGCTTGGCGCCGAGAGCGCCCATGACCGCGCTCGCCGTGTAATCCAGCCATTGCTTCAGCCGGGCATAGACACGGCGCACGCGGCCGCCGGAAAAGGCCAGTGCGACGATGGCATACCAGCCCGCCTCGACCAGAAACAGCGTTGGCGGCAAGACCAGCAGCAACCAGAGCGACGGAGCCGGCGGCATGATCGCGGCGAAGATACTCGCATAGAAGATCGAGGTCTTGGGATTGCTGAGCTGCGTCATGAGCCCGATGCCGAAGGCACGCGCGAGGCTCAGTTCGCTCCACCCGCGAGAAATGCCCGTGGCCTCTATCGGCTGGCGCGCACCCCGGAATATTCCGTAGGCCATGTAGAGCAGATAGGCGCCGCCGACGAATTTGAAGGCGAAATAAAGCCATTCGAACTTCATGAGCAGAGCCGTGAGCCCGAGCACCGCGAGCGTGGCGAAT
Organism: Phyllobacterium sp. 21LDTY02-6; assembly: GCF_023554255.2. Classification (GTDB taxonomy): domain Bacteria; phylum Pseudomonadota; class Alphaproteobacteria; order Rhizobiales; family Rhizobiaceae; genus Phyllobacterium. Next base: position 174,429 of record NZ_JAMJWD020000003.1, read on the forward strand.
ATCAATCCGCCTGTGCCCATGCCAAGCGCTGCGGCAAGGCCGTGCGAGCGGGTTGTGGACAGCGACATTCTGGACACCAGAACGAAGCTCGGACCGGGACTGATCGCCCCGACCGCGATCGCCGCGATTATGCTTGCAAGGGCGGTGACTGCATCCATGGTACTCTCCTTTTCGGGCGGCCGGCGGCGCGCTATCCGGTTCGAGGCTACATCATCCGGCGGGCTTGGCAACAGTCCGTTCAAGCGTGAACAAATCCTGGGCCCTGCCGACGCCGCGCAGGGCGAAGCGGCCGACCGATACCAGGGCCTGGCGCTTCTTCGCCGGCAGCGCTGCGGCGAAACTATCGGATACGAGCACCGTCTGGTCGACTGATCGGCACATCGAGGCGATGCGGCTCACCTCGTTGACCGCCGGCCCGACGACCGTGAAATCGAGCCGCGTATCGCTGCCGATATTGCCGTAGAAGACTTCGCCAATATGCATGCCGAGATAGACGTCGGTGGCGGGCGAGCCTTCTGCGCGGCGCCTCTGGTTCAAAATCTTCAACTTCTTGCGCAGCAGCCTCTCCGCCTTGAGTGCAGCGGCGCAGGCGGCCGCCGAGCGCGGATTGGTGAAGATCGCCAATGTGCCGTCGCCGATGAGCTTCAGCACATCGCCACCGGCCTCATGGATGGAAGAAATCACGGCCTCGGCATAGTCGTTCAGCATCGGGATGATCTCGTCCGGGGCAGCCGTATCGGATATGCGCGTATAGCCACGCAGATCGGAATACCACAGCACCGCTTCCATCCGCTCGGCCGCGCCCCGGTTGATGCGGCCGGCGAGGACCCTGCGCGCGGCATCATGGCCAAGATAGACGTCCGCGAGGGTCTGGACGATGCGGGAAAGCGAGGTGCACTTGATGGCGAGGCCGAGGCCTCGCACCAGACGCCGGATCGCGGCCAGTTCCTCCTCGCTGAAGCCATCCGGCGCATCGGTCGACCATTGCGAATAAAAACAATCCATCTCGCCGATGCTGCCCTCGTTCGAGAAGCGGTGTATCAAGGCGAGATAGTCGGTGCAGCCTTCGGATTTGAGCGTCACGAGGTGGCGGAATTCCGGCGTGTCTATCTGCCCGATGAACTGGCGCATCTCGTCCTCGTTGCGCTGAAGCATGCGATAAAACGTCGAACTCTGCCAGTTATCCGCGCTTTCACCCTGCTGCGACGAACCGTATTCGATGATGGCGCGCTCGACCTGCCCTTCACGGCGCCAGAGGAACACCCGTCCCTCATAGATCGGATGCAACGTGTCGACGAAGCAATTCGCACGCTCCAGCCTTATGCCCGCATCGAGACAGCGCGCGCAGAACCCGTTCATCAGGTCCGTTTCGCTTGTGCCCGAAAGACCCTGCGTATCGAGCCAGGCCTCAATTTCAACCAGTTTGGAATCGTCCATGGGAGTGCTCGCGATCGTTGGCGAAGGCGTATCACGTTTGGCCGCGTTGGAAAACTCGTCCCCTGTTCGTAGCGCTCCTCAAACTTAAGTAGCATTGACACTCGGCAGAGGCGGTGGCTCTATGTGACCAAGGCCGAATTATTTCTCGGCGCCATCGATATTTTTCCGAATCATTGTTCAACTGCAAGTATTTGAAAGCATTGTATTGCGTATCGCATCATTTTCCTCATCAATCACGTTAAAAGTCCGCAAGTCCGGCCGGTGCTGAGACATGCAGGATGATGCGCGGGAAGAATTCACCGACGGCCGCTACTTCAGCGAGGCAGTGCGCTGGGAAAATGACGTCATCCGCTCGGTGAAGCGATCGCGTGCCACGGCCTGGATCATCGCCGCCATCAGCGCGACCCTCGCCGCCATGGCCATGGGTTGCCTGTTGATGCTGGTTCCGTTGAAGAGCTTCGAGGCCTATGTCATCGAAGTGGACAAGACGACGGGTTTCATGGAGATCAAGCGGCCATTGGCCGATGGCGACCTGACCCAGAATGAAGCGATCACCCGGATGAATGTGGTCCGGTTCCTGCGGGCTCGCGAAACCTACGATCCCAATGCCGTGCAGCAGAATTTCGATCTGGCCAGGCTCCTGTCCACCGGCGAGGCCGGGCGCGACATCCTTGCCGCCTATGGTTCGTCCAATCCCGCTAATCCCGTCAATCTCTACGGCCGCGATACGAAGGTCCTGCCGGTCATAAAGTCGGTGCAGGTTCCCGACGACCGCACGGCGATCATACGTTTTTCCACCCGGAATATTGGCCAGAAGGCCGCGCCCGATACGCATTGGGTGGCGCTGATGCATTTTCGCTATTCGCAGGGTGCAATGTCGAACGAGCTGCGCTTCGACAATCCGCTCGGCTTCCAGGTGACGGATTACCGGCGCGACCAGGAACTCGTGTCGGAAGGCGGTGGTGGATGATACGCCCGCGCAATGCTCTCCTTCACCTCGTCCTGCTGCTGCTTGCAACGCTGTTCTGCGCAAGCGCGCATGCCGAGATCGCGCCACGTCCGGGCACTGCCGATCCGCGGGTGCGATCGGTCAGCTATAATGCAACCAATGTCGTCTCGGTTGATGCAACCTACGGCGTATCGACGATGGTCGTCCTCGGCGATGACGAGAAGATCGAGACCGTGGCCGTCGGCGACAGCATGTCGTGGAAGATCGAACCGAACAAGCGCGGCAATATCATCTTCCTGAAGCCGGTCGAGCCGAAGACCGTCACCAACATGAATGTGGTCAGCAACAAGCACGTCTATACATTCATCCTGCGCGCCCATCCCGAATCCGCCGGCGAGCAGACATTCATGGTCAAATTCCGCTATCCGGACGAGGAGGTCGATGCCAAATTGCTGGCCAAGGCGCGCAAGCTCGTTTCCGAGCCGAACCGCGACGCATTCGACTTCACCCGAGCCAACACGGATTACCGGTTTCGCGGCGATGCAGGCTTGAAGCCACGAAACGCCTTCGACGATGGCGTGAAGACCTGGTTCCGTTTCGATGGCGATATTCCGGCCATCTTCGTCGTCGAAGGCGGGAAGACCGAGATCCTCGCCAATTTCCGCCGTGAGGGCGATTATATCGTGGTCGACAAGATCGCCGATCAATGGATGCTGCGACGCGGAAAACAGGCATTGTGCCTCTTCAATCTGCGGCGGAGCGCAGCGCCGAAACTGGTTGCCGATCATGAGTGATATCGGCAGCGCATCTCGTCATCACGGAGAGCTCGAAGCCGGTGCGCATTCGGCGCTGGCCGAAAGCAAGCGCAAGCGCAGCATCTGGCCGCTTGCGATAGGCCTCGCCCTGATCGTGCAAGCGGCACTCGCCATCGCCTACTGGCGGCCGAACACGCCTGCACCGGCGGCCGAGCTGGTACGGAGCGACGAAACGCTGGCGGTCCCGGACGTCCGGCTTGCGCTGCCTGATCCATCCGCAACTCAACCTGACGCCAGCACCACCAATGCCTCGTCCGTCGATCAGGCCGAGTTGCAGGCCCTGCAGCAGAGAATTGCCGATCTCGAGGCACAGAAGCTCCGCGCCGAGGCTGATGCCGGGAGCACGGATGAGGAGAAATGGCAGCGATACCGTTCCCCCATGGTCGTTTCCGAATCAAGCCCGACTGACGGTGTCGATCTCGGACAAGGTGAAACAAAATCGGCCGAACAGGCGGAAAAAAGCGACGCGACGTTCCAGGAATCCAACGCAAACACGCAGTTCCTGGGTGCCTTGTCCGCCAAAGCCGTGGAAGTCGCCAAGGCGCAGAAGAACGAGCGGATCGACGCACTGGTGCCGCAGGGCACCATGATACGCGGCGTCCTGGAAACAGCTGTCGAGACCGATCTGCCCGGCATGGTCCGGGCGGTGACCACCGATGATATCTGGTCCTTCGATGGGCGGAGAATCCTCATCCCCGCCGGCTCGCGCATCGTCGGCGAGTATAATGCCGGGCTGATGCAGGGCCAGAAGCGGGCATTCATCGTCTGGACGCGCCTGCTGCGCACCGACGGCGTTTCCTTGAACCTTGCATCGCCGGGCACGGACGAACTTGGCGTTTCCGGTTCGGGCGGCAAGGTCGACAATCATCATCTGCAGCGGTTCGGTTCGGCGATCATGCTGACTGCACTGTCCGCCGGTGCGCAACTGGCGGCCGATCCGCGGCCGGAATTGCGCAGGCGCAGGCGATCCGGCCCAATCACCACCATAACCACCGATCCTGCAACGGGTAAGACGACGCAGACGACGATCGATCCAGACGAGAAGGACGACGCGATCGGCGCTGACCTCGGCGGGAAAGGCGCCGCCGCCTTGGCACAAGGTCTATCGAATGTGGCGCAAGAGGCATTGAAATCGTCGATCGCCATTCAGCCGACGATCCGTATCCGCCAAGGGACGGCCGTCGCGATCTTCGTTCGGCGCGATCTGGATTTCTCCGATCTATACCCCGACCCCGTCGCACAGAAGCTGCGCGAGTTGAAGCGCGGAGGGCGCGGTCATGGCGAATAGCATTCTCTCCAATAGGTCATGGCGAGGCGTGTCATGACGCTTGCCGCATCGCTGCCCGATCTTGTCGGCATGGCTTTCGCCCCGCTCAATCCTTTCCTCCAATCACCGGATGTGGTGGAAATCTGCGTCAACAGGCCCGGCTGCGTGTTCGTGGAACGCTCGTCCGGGCAAATGACCGGCATGGAAGAACACGCCATCCCGGAACTTACAGCCGAACGAATCCGGTTCATGGCCGAACGCATTGCCGCCGCCAGCCACCAATTCGTCAATGATGAGGAGCCTATACTTTCGGCGTCCCTGTCGGACGGCGAGCGGGTCCAGGCCGTGCTGCCGCCCGCGGCGCTGGATGGCGGTGCAATCGTCATAAGGCGGCAGACTTCGTCGCGGCTGACGCTCGCGGATTATGGCAGAACCGGCGCGCTTGCCGGGGCGCGCATCATCGACAGCGCCGAAATCCTCACTCAGGACGAAGCCCATCTCTGCCATCTGCTCGACAAGGGTGACCTGGAGCGATTCTTCTCGGAAGCGGTGCAGCGACGCGTCTCGATTCTCGTTTCAGGGGGCACTGGTTCGGGAAAAACCACATTCCTCAACGCGCTGCTGCAGGAAATTCCGCGTTCCGAGCGGCTCATCACCATCGAGGATACGCCTGAAATTTCCCATGCCCAGCCAAATCATGTGCGGTTGATCGCGACGCGCGGACAGCAGAACATCGCGAATGTCGATCCGTGCCATCTTGTCGAAGCTTCGCTGCGCATGCGCCCGGACCGTTTGCTGCTGGGTGAAATCCGCGGCTCCGAGGCGATGGATTTCCTGCAGGCGATCAATACCGGTCACCCCGGTTCGCTTTCGACCGTCCATGCGAATTCGCCCAAAGGCGCCTATCTGCGGCTAGCGCTGCTGATCATGCAGGCCAGCGGTGGCGCAGGCCTCAATCAGACAGACATGATCAATGCGCTGCAGCAGGCCCTCCCGCTCACGGTTCAGATCGCGCGGGTTGGCGGCCGGCCGGGCGTCGTCACCGAGATTTTCTATGAGCCGTTCCTGCGCTGGGCCGACATGCAAGGCGACGCAAGCCCGCATCCGGTCGTTCAAGTCTTCGGCGATGGGCGGAGGCTGCAGCGATGAACTTCTGCCGTCATATCTTCAGCCTGATACCGATCTGCGCATTGTTCGTCGCAGGCATCGCGGCGGCGGAACCCGCGCGGCCGGAGATCAAGGTGACCGTGATGCCGGAAGCGCCCCTCCCGGAGCCGGCGACCGGCAAGCCTTGCCGGTTCGACCCGAACGACGATGCGGCGCAAGGCAGGGCCGTGATCGAGAAGATCGCGGCCGAGGAGGGGTTCGACAAGGACCTGCTGCTGGCGATCGCCAGGCGGGAAAGCGGGTTCCGGATGAACAGCGTCTCAAGCGCGGGCGCCATCGGGCTGATGCAGCTCATGCCCGAAACGGCCAAACGGTTTTCGGTGGACCCATGCGACCCGGAAGACAATGTGCGGGGCGCCGTGCGCTATTTGCGCGTCCTGCAGCAGAAATACGATAATCCGATCTATGTTCTTGCCGCCTACAATGCCGGTGAGGCGGCGGTCGCAAAGAACAACGGCGTTCCGCTGTACCCGGAAACCGTCGCCTATGTCTCCGCTGTATTGACTGATCTCTACGGCTGGAAGCCGCTTCAGGCCCGTCGCAGCGAGAATAAACCCGCAACAATCGATTTTCAGCAGCCCCGCGGCGCCAGGGAATGGTCGCAGGGCTTCGTCTTGCACATGGAGTAGACCAATGAATATTAACCGGCGCGCGCTTTTCTTTGCCATATCCGTTGCGGCTGTAGCCTGTTCCAGCGCTGCGAGCGCGCAAAGCCTCCAGCCGGTCACCGGCGTTCTCGAAACGCTGATATCGATCCTCACCGGGCCGATAGCGTCGATGCTGGCAATCCTCGCCGTCATCGGTTGCGGGTTTCTGGCCTGGAGCGGGCGGCTCACCTGGGGAATTGCCGGTTCAGTCATTCTCGGCATCGTCCTTGTCTTCGGCTCGACGCAGATCGTGACCTTCTTCCAAGGCGCGCTCGGACACTGACATGCGGGAAGAACAGGCCCCGGACATCACGCCATTGGTCAAGGCGCTGACGCGTGCGCCGACATTGTTCGGCGTGCCCTATATGTACGCCATGTTCAACATGGTCGTGACGGCGGTCATATTCCTGGCGACCAAGGGACTGCTGGCGCTGTTTCTCATCGTGCCGATCCATATGTTCGGCTACTTCCTCACCCTGCGTGACGAACAGATCTTCAGCGTTCTCAGGATCCGCGGCGCGAAGACGCCGCCGCAGTCGAAATCGGTCTGGGGCGTGAAGAGCTACGCTGCGGGAGAGACGCGGTGATTTCGCCGGGCGTGCGCAGCCAGATGCGCTTCGGCTCGGTCGGCGCGCGCGAACGTTCCGTCGCCGCTCATATTCCCTATCTGCGGCACGTGGAAGACAGCGTTCTGCGCACGAAGGACGGAATGCTCGTGAGCTTCCTCAAGCTCGACGGCTTCTGTTTCGAAACGGCCGACATGGCCGATATCAATGGCAGGCTCGAAGGTCGAAACACGATATTGCGGGCCCTCGGCAGCAGCCGCTATGCCGTCTATGGCCATCTGGTGCGGCGGCGGCTCGAACCGGAACTCGGCGGCAGTTTCGAAACTCCTTTTGCGAGGGACCTGAACGCGCGCTACATGGCGCAGCTCCGGCAAAGGCGGATGTTCGTCAACGAGATGTATATCAGCGTCGTCCGCCGGCCATTGCAGGGCCAGGTGAAAATTCTGGACGGCCTGAGCAGGTTTCTGTTCCGGCGCAGCAGCGACAAGACCCGGGATAGCGGCGTATCCGACGATGACCTTCGCGAACTTCGCAGTACCGCTCTCGATGTGCGGCAGATCCTGGAGAGCTACGGCGCAAGAATATTGGGCATCCGCAATGATGCTGCGGGCATTGCATTCTCCGAGCCGCTCGAATTCCTCGTCCAGCTGCTGAACGGTCTGAAGCCCGTGGCGATGCGCCTGCCGCGCATGCCGCTGGACGGCGCGCTGGCGATGAAACGGATCAATTTCGGCCGCAACGCCCTGGAGTTCGTTGGCGCCACTCCTCCGGGTGACACACGCCTCGGTGCGATGTTGTCCATTCGGGAATATCCCTCCTATACCGGCCCGCTCCTGCTCGACGGATTGTTGAAGGTGCCGCATGAATTCGTGGTCAGCCAGAGCTTTTCGATCATTGACAGGGCGGTCGCCCAGAACAGGATCGAGAGAGTGTCGCGCCAGATCGCCGTTGCCGACGAGGCCGGTTCGATCATTGGCGATCAACTCGCCGGCGCCCGCGACGAACTGTTGAGCTCGCGCTCTATCTTCGGCGAACACCATCTGACGGTGATGTGCATCGGCGATGACAAGCAGGAGCTTGACCGGTCTATCCGCGGCGTTGGAACCGCTCTGACGGATCAATCGATCATCTGGCTGCGCGAGGACCTGAACTGCGAGGCGGCGTTCTGGGCGCAACTGCCCGGCAATTTCTCCTATATCGCGCGCTCGGCGATGATTTCCTCGAAGAATTTCGGCGGTTTTCTCTCACTTCACAATTTTCCGAGCGGAAAATCCCGCGATAATCATTGGGGCAGCGCCATTTCGCTGCTCGAGACCACCAGCCAGAGCGCCTATTTCTTCAATTTCCACGAACGTGACCTCGGCAATTTCACCATGATCGGCCCGTCGGGCTCAGGCAAGACCGTGGCATTGTCGTTTCTCATGGCGCAATCGCAGCGCCTTTCTCCGGCGCCGCGCTGCATCTTTTTCGACAAGGATCGCGGCGGCGAAATCTTCGTTCGCGCGCTCGGCGGCACCTATCGGGAACTGCAACCGGACATGGCCAGCGGCTTCAATCCGCTGCAATTGCCCGATAGCGGCGCCAACAGGGATTTTCTGTTTCAACTTTTCTCGCTCATGCTCCGCCGCCCGGACGGCCAGGCCCTGTCCGCCAGCGAAGAAGGCGTGCTGCGCGCCGCAATCGCCCACATATTGTCGGCGGACCGGGCTTCGCGGTCGCTGCCATTGTTCGCGACGTTGCTGCGGGGACGCAATCCGTCCGGTACCGACGATCTGCTGTCGCGCTTCGATAAATGGCTGCGTCCGGAACAGCTCGGTTGGCTGTTCAACAATGCCGACGACACTTTCTCGTGGTCCGCCATATCCGGCTTCGACATGACGCGCATTCTCGACGATCCGCTCACCCGCAGCGCGGCGCTGATGTATATATTTCACCGCATCGAAGAGCTTTTCGATGGCCGTCCCATACTGATCTTCCTCGATGAAGGCTGGCGGCTGCTCGAAGACGAGGTCTTTGCCGCGTTCATCAAGAACAAGATGAAGACGATACGGAAGTTCAACGGAATCATCGGATTTGGGACGCAGAGCGCGTCGGACATCGTCAATTCGCCAATCGCGAACACGCTGATCGAGCAAAGCGCGACACATATCTTCTTCCCCAATCCGCGCGCGGACATGGAGAGCCATGCCGGCGGCATGCGTCTGTCGCAAAGGGAAGTCGAATGGATCCGGACGACCGACCCGTCCAGCCGTAGCTTCCTGATCAAGCACGGACAGGAATCGGTCATTGCCCGGCTTCGCCTCAATGACATGGACGACCTGCTCAAGGTCCTGTCGGGCCGGGCAGAAACTATCCAGGAACTGACATCATTGCGCGAACGGCTTGGCGACAACCCGGCCGATTGGTTGCCTGTCTTTTGCGGGCGGAAGGATACAGAATGAAACTGCCGGCAATCGGGCTCATGCTCATCATCGCGCTGGCATGCAGCGGCTGCATGAGTTTTGACGGGCTGCGACATCCCTGCTCCCTCCCCGGCGGAGCCTTGTCCTATGCCGAGGATGATTGCGGCCCGTTGCGTCCGGTAAACGAGCCATTCGCCAGCATTGCACCGCCGGCACCGCAATGAACGAACTCGCCGCGCTGCTCAGCAATGTCGATGCGCTCGGCAAGGATTTCACCGCTGCGACCTATGGCGCGATTTCCGCCCATATGACGCCAGTCGCATCCGGCCTTTTCGTGCTCTATCTGATCTTCTGGGGCTTTCGCTTCTGGCAGGGCACGGGCGATACGAACATCGTCGCGATCAGTTTCAAGCTCCTTCGCATCGCGATGATATTCGCCATGGCGACCCAATGGGGCCAGATACAGATCGCCATTTACCAGGGCGTGACCAATATTCCCTATATGATCAGCGGCGTCATGTTGAACAACATCGTTAACCCGCGCAACGGCAAGGCCATGGGCATGGCGACCGTGGCGCGGGATATTTCGACCATCTATGAATATGCGCTGATCGCAGCGGTGAAAATCGAAAACAACGTGGCCAAGGCAGCTGTCCCAGTGCCGCCGCCGGACAATGGCGGCGCTCCGGCGCCGCAGCCGCAAAAGACGGCACCACCGACGAACGCGACCAAGGAGGCCCTGCTTGCCGCGCCGCTGCAATCTCCCCTGTCGGCCGCCATTGTCTGGATCGCCGCGGCAATATTTGCCGGATACGCACTGGCATTGCTGCTCTTTGCCAAGCTGGCGCTCTGGGTGATGCTTGCCCTGGCGCCGCTTGCGATCATTTCATTGATCTTCCAGGCGCCATCGCGGTTCTTCTGGGGCTGGCTCAGCGGCCTTGTCCAGGCCATGTTGATTCCGGTGTTCCTCTCGACTTTCCTCAGCTTTTACCTCCTTGGCGCGCAGGACGGCATTTTCGCCCTCATCAACAGCGTCAATGCCACCAACAGCCCCGCAATGAAGGATGTCGCCCCCTTCGTGGCGATCTGCATGGCCGGATTCTTTCTCTTGACGCGGATTTTCCCTTTCACAGCGCGTATTGCCGCAGGCACGCAAGGCTGGGTCGAAGGCCAATCGACGCGGATGGGTTGGGCCTCGGCCCACCGGGCGGGAGAGCAGTTCCCGTCCGGCCGTGGCGCCCGTAGCCGCTCGGCCGGATCGGCCACGTCATATTCCGGCTCACATGCGAGTTCATATGCTGGCACCGAAACGGCGATGCGCGATCTACAGGACCGCAACGCGTCCATCACCCGGCAGGGCAAGAACCGTTAAGTGCTTGCGGTTCGGCGAAAAGCCGTTACCCGCCGCGCAATACCGACCCGATCAATGCCTTCTGCCTGGCGAGGCAATCCGACAATTTGAAACGATGCTCCACCGTTCGGCGCGCGGCTGCCCGTAGCGGAATGAAATCGTCGGGCTTGCGCAGGATGCGCAGCAGCGTTTCCGTCAGCGCGGCTGTGTCGAAGAACGGCACGAGAAGCCCGTTCTTCTCCGATTTGATCACTTCCCGCACCGGAGGCGTATCCGAACCGACGATGAGCGCACCACATGCCATCGCCTCGACGACCGACCATGAGAGCACGAACGGATAGGTCAGATAGATATGGGCCGTCGAAATCTGATAGAGCTGCCGCAGCAGATCATGGGAGATCGGCCCGGTAAAAAGCACCCGGTCCTGCGGCAGGTTATATTCGGCCAGCAGCTTGTCCTTCCATGAGCCGCCGCCGGGTGGTGGCTTGCCGTAGCTCACGCCATCCCCGCCGACGAAGATGAACAGGACATCGGGATTCTGCGCCACGACCCGCGCTGCCGCCTCCAGTGCCTGGGGGAAACCGCGATAGGGTTCGAGGTCGCGCGCCACGAATGTTATGATCGGCGGGTCTCCCGCCTTGAGGACGCGGCCATCGGGCAGGCGCAGCGAGGCGTTCTTGTCCGGCTTGAACCGGTCCTGGTCGACGCCCTCATGGCAGACCGCTATCCTGTTCTGCACCGAGGCGGGATAGAGGCTCTTCTGCCATTGCGTCGGGCTGATGCCACCATCGATGCTTTCGAACGACAGGAGCTGGGATATGTTCCTCAGCCGCAGCCGCTTGCGGGTTTCCGCGTCGGGTCGATCGTCCGGCGCGAAGCCGACATCGGCACCTTCCGCGCGATAGAAGAACTCGCAATAGCCGATGGCGGGGACCTTGGGCATGACGTCCTTCGTGAATATCATGCTGCCCCAGCCGATATGGCCGATGACCAGGTCGGGCTGCTCGCCCTGACGAATCATGGCCTCGAAGGTTTCGGCCACGCGGTGGCCAATTCGGATGTGATGATCCGGGATACCCAGATGCCTGGCCATCTGAGTATCGGAACGGGGTCCGGATTCTGCCCTGTGCTTGATGACGCGGACTGCTGGGAGGCGACGGTCCACGGTCTCGCAAATGAGGCTGACATTGTGCCCGCTGGAGGCAAGATGTTCAGCCAGGGCAGAAAATTGACCAAAACCACGTCTGTGTACAAATGCCACATGCATGATTCAGGCCTGTCCGGGCAGGGTTTGGCAGTTCGGCAAAGGATCAGATGCCGTAGCGTGCGGCATTGCCCCACACCAGTTCGAGCCTGTGTAGCGTCTGGAATGCAATTTCGAGGTTACGCAGATCGTCATCATCCCTGGCCAATACACGATTATAGGCACCACCCGCATCGCGGAGATTGGCGCAGAGCCGCTCGCCTTTTTCGGTCAGCCTGATACGCGCCGACCTCTTGTCCCGTTGCGATGCGACCCGGTCGATGTAACCGCCATCGGCCAGCTGCTTCAGGTAGTAGGAAATGTTGGATCCGATATAATGTCCGCGATCCAAAAGTTCCCCGACCGACAATTCGACATCGCCGATCGCCAGAAGCACCATTGCCTGAGCCGGTCCCACATCTTCGACTCCGAGCTTCGTCATCTCCGTCCTGAGCAGGCTGGAGAATCGACGATTAACCCTCTCAATCATCCTCGCAAGTTCAAAATGCGTCACGACGACAGTATGAACCGGCGGTTTATGTCCCTGTTTTTCTGCAGTTATTTCTGGGAAATCGACGGCATCATAGCCGTCAATAGATGTTTCGACTTCCACTCCTTCGTGTAGAAGTTTCTGTATCATCTCGTTCTCCATCATCCAGTTTACTTCAAAAATTGAAGTAAGTTACGAGTATGTTTTCATTTCTCCTTCGTTTATTTCCCCACCGAAAGAACTTTTTTCTGTCACATTCTGCGCAGTATTACTTTATTAGTCTACAGCCATAGACCAAGGTCGTACGGGCTAACCCGCGGCTGTGTCATTTCCAAGGCAGAATATACATGACTGATACTCGTCAAATTAGTGAGAATGGCAAGAGCCCCGCTGGAAAATTTCCCGCGGGGCCCGCTGTGCCGACCCCACAGGCGCTGATTTATCGAGCTCGCAGGGTCTTCCTCGCTGGCCTCCTCTATGCGGTTTTATTGAGCGCTTGCATCAACTTGCTGCAACTCACGGTTCCCCTCTATATGCTCCAGGTTCATGACCGTGTTTTGAACAGCCGCAGCACGGACACGTTGTTGATGTTGACGGTCCTGGCCATCGGAGCCCTGATCGTCTACGGCATACTGGAGTTCATCCGGGCGCTGTCGTTTCAGGCCATGGGAAGCGCGCTGGTTCGCCGGCTCAATCTGCCGGTTTTGACGGCTGCGGTGCAGGCCTCGGTCGATCAGGGCCTGCCGAAAGCCACGCAATCGCTGCGCGACCTCACCGAATTGCGCAGTTTCCTCACCTCTTCCGCCGTCAGCGCGCCGCTCGATGCCGCGTGGTCGCCAATCTTTCTCGGCGTGCTCTTCCTCCTGCACCCGACGCTCGGCATCATCGGCGTCGTCGCTGTCATCATCCTCGTCTGCTGCGGCGTCATCACCGATTTGCTGACGCGCGGCCTGCTGAAGGAAGCCAATCAGGCGAATATCGAGGCGATTTCGAAGATCAGCGCCACATTGCGCCATTCCGAAGCGATCGAGGCCATGGGCATGCTGCCGGCCCTGGCTCGACGCTGGCGGGGGCTGCAGATGAACGCGCTGGACATGCTGGACCTTGGCGGCGGCCGCAGCCGCGCCATGTCGACGATCGTACGCACGCTGCGATTCATGATCCAGATCGCAACGCTCGGCGCCGGTACGCTCCTGGCGATGGAGCAGGAGATTTCTCCGGGTGCGATGATCGCGACCAGCATCATCGTCGGCCGCCTGCTCATGCCGTTCGACCAGGTCGTGGAAACCTGGCGGCAATGGGTGAACGCCATTGGCAACTGGCAGCGAATCCAGGCGCTGCTGGCGCAGAACCTGGCTGTTCGGCAGACGATGCCGACGCCGCGCCCGCATGGCGACCTGATCGTCGATCGCCTGGTCTATGCGGCCCCCGGTGTGGAAATGCCGATCATCAAGGGCATTTCCTTTGCGCTCTCCCCGGGCGAAGTCCTTGGCATCGTCGGGCCTTCCGCCGCTGGTAAATCCACGCTGGCGCGCCTGATGATCGGCATCGTGAAGCCCACTTCGGGGGGCGTGTTCCTCGATGGCAACAATGTCTATCTCTGGGAGCGCGGGTCCTTCGGCGAGATCGCCGGCTATCTGCCGCAATCTGTCGCACTGCTGGAAGGCACCATCAAGGACAACATCGCGCGCATGGGCGATAGCGATCCGCACCGGGTGCTCGAAGCCGCCCGCCTCGCCGACGTCCACGAGATGATCGGCCGGCTGCCGCTCGGCTACGACACGCCGGTCGGCGACGGCAAGCTGACGCTATCCGGCGGCCAGAGACAGCGCATCGGCCTTGCGCGCTGCCTCTATAACCGGCCGCGCCTGATCGTGCTCGACGAGCCCAATGCCAATCTCGACGCGGTAGGAGAGCGCGCGCTCATGCGGGCCATCGAACATGCAAGGGATGACGGGGCGATCGTCATCATGATCGCGCACCGGCCCACGATTATGCAGGTCGCGGATAAGCTGCTCGTCCTCGAAGACGGCCGGATCACCCAATTCGGCCCGCGGACGGATGTCGTGGCCTCGATAACCCCGACCGGACCCAAGATGGGGGCGACAGGATCATGAGCAAGACAAATCTTCCCAAGCGGATCGGCAACCTCCTGACGCCGCGCTCCGCAACTACCGATGCCGGCAATCTTCCGACCAAATTCGGCTCCGTGAAGCCCGAATGGGTGCTCGATCTCGAGCAGGAGGACCAGCGTTCGCCGCTGCGCAAGCTGATCATCGCCGGTGTGACGACAGTCGGCATAGCCTTTGGCGGCTTTTTCGGCTGGGCCTATTCGGCCGAACTCGGCAGTGCCGCCGTTGCGCTTGGCACCGTCATCGTCGATTCCAAGCGCAAGACGATCAGCCACTTCGAAGGCGGAATCCTCGACCGGCTTCTCGTCCAGGAGGGCGATGTCGTCACGGTCGGCCAGCCGCTCGTGAAGCTCGACAATACGCGGGCACGGTCCGAGCTCCAATCCCTGCAGAGCCGCCGCATCGGCCTTATCGCCAAGCTGACGCGCCTGCGGGCCGAGCAGCGGGGCGAAAGGGAGATCACCTTCCCCTCCGATTTCGTCGCCAAGGCCAATGTCGTCGCCGAGGATGCGATGAAGGCGGAGCGCATCTTCTTCCAGAAGCGCTATTCGCAGAAGATGAGCAAGATCGACGTCCAGCAGAAGACGATCGAGCAATATACGGAACAGGC
The DNA here is from genome assembly GCF_023554255.2 of Phyllobacterium sp. 21LDTY02-6. Taxonomy (GTDB): domain Bacteria; phylum Pseudomonadota; class Alphaproteobacteria; order Rhizobiales; family Rhizobiaceae; genus Phyllobacterium. The sequence goes on from NZ_JAMJWD020000003.1 coordinate 189,505, forward strand.
CAAGGCATCCGCGGCCCAGATCGAAGCCACGGATCGGCAGATCGCGCTGATCAACGAGCAGAGACAGGCGATCGCCGGGCTGGTCAAGAAGGGTTACGCCGAGAAATCCAAGCTGACGGAGATCGAGACGCGGCTCAGCGCGCTTGCCGGCGACCGCGGCGAATATGCAGGCGACAAGGCCAAGGCCGAACAGGCCAAGGCTGGAGCGGAATTCGCGCTTGCCGGCATCGAAAGCGACATCCAGTCGGAAATCGCCGGCGAGATAACCTCGAGCCAGAACGACCTTGCCGATACCGAGGATCGTATCATCGCGGCCGAGGACGTGATGCGTCGCGTCGAGATCAGGTCTCCCCAGGCCGGGATCGTCGACAATATCCGCCTGCGGACGCCCGGGGGCGTCGTCGCGGCAGGCGAGCCGATAATGGACATCGTTCCGGAGAACGAGCCCATGGTCGTCGAGATGAAGATCAGCCCGCGCGATATTGACGGCGTCGCGGTCAATTCACCGGTCCAGGTCAAGCTCACCGCCTATAATCAGCGCTCCATGGCGCCGCTCGACGGCAAGGTAACGTTTGTGGCCGCCGATCAATTGGTCGATGAGAAGAACGATACCGCCTACTTTGTGGCAAGGGCCGAGATTTCGCCGTCCTCCCTGGCCGGAAATTCCGAGATCAAGCTCTACCCCGGCATGCCGGCCGAAGTGCTGATCGTCCATAAGGAGCGCCGCGCGATCGATTACATCATCTCGCCGATCTCCGACAGCTTCAACCGAGCCTTCAGAGAAGATTAGCGTTAGTGCCTGTAATAGCAGGCACTTTCAACGTTAATTCAAAATTCAAAATAAATTGTGGCCAATAATGATGTATAACTTATCTATATTCGATTTAATCAACAATTATATGTATTTCATAAACTTGTCGCAATACATTAATGTAATAAATTGTTACTATGGATTGCCATATTTATATTCCTAATCTAGGTTGCATTTCGATTTGGTGCAGCGCACAATCGTCAGAGCATCGTCGCCGGAACATTTCCGGCTATGTGTAATATCAATGCAGGACAACAAAGGAGAAGCAGATGGCCACTCTAGAAGGCGGCGCCTACGACGACGTTTTGTTTGGCTCCCGTTTTGACGATTTCATCCATGCCAGTGGTGGTGATGATGTCGTTTTCGGCGGGAACGGAAGTGACACGGTATTCGGCGATGAAGGGGACGACCTGCTGTTTGGCGGCAACGGAAATGATTCCATTTTCGGTGGCACCGGCAATGACATCCTCTTCGGAGACAATGGAGACGACGTACTGACCGGCAACGAAGGCAGCGATGTCCTCTTCGGCGGTCGTGGTGACGATGTTCTTCTCGGCGGCGCAGGCAATGACATCCTGTACGGCGACCAGGGCAACGACATCCTTTCCGGCGGCGCTGGAAACGACATCCTTTCCGGTGGTGCCGGCGATGACACGCTCATCGGCGGTGCAGGCAACGACGTCTTCGTCTTCAGCGGCGGTGGCGGCAATGACGTGGTTCTGGACTTCACTCCCGGCCAGGATCACCTCCAGATCTCGAGCGGCATCAACGGTTCCGACATCCAGTCGGCCGACGACGTCGCCTCGCATGTCACGCAGGTTGGTGGCGACGTTGTTGTCGATCTCGGCAATGGCGATTCCGTCACTCTCGTGAACGTGAATGCCGACGACGTGCTTGCTAACCCAAGCGACTACTTCGTCGTTCATTGATAATGGACGGGGCGTGCTGGCTTTGGGGCCAGCACGCCCTTTTCTTTCATATTTTGGTTGGAGCGAAGGGACAATTTGTTGGACCTGAACCATTCAACGGATATTGCAGAGCATATTGAAGGCGTCCTGATCTCCAGACTGTGCGCCGATGTTGCAATTTTGATCTGGGACATTCCGAGCAAGAGCAAGGTTCTGGCAAAATCCTCGCTCGAATCCTCCGCACCGCTTGTGCCCCTCGTCAGCCTTTCCGTACCTCTGGAAACCGGCGGGCAACGCATATATTGGGCGATGCGCACGAAGGACGAGCCGGTAACGCTCCGCCTTTCGGCCGCTGCATCCGGCCCGAGCGAGCAGGTGACGCTCTACCCGGCCGAAGAGCTCGGCCCGCTCGATATCGACCATGCCTTGAACAATATCGGCCCGGCCGGACACATCAAGCTTCTCAACAATGTTCTCAGCACCTGGTGCAGCGCCTTCAGGCTGTCGCAGGATCCCGTCTTTGCTGGCATCGTCCGGGAAATCATGGCGTCGCTCGCCCCCGAGCCTCGCGAGATGCGCAATTGCGGCCAGCCGCTCGAGAACAATCACCTGCTCGAAACGAGCATCGATGCCGAGTTCGGCAAGGTGAACGCGATCTACGGGATAGGCAGTCAATCGGTCATATCGCTGCCGATGAAGATGGTCATCGGGCCGGAGGAGAAGAAAGGCGCGCGATCGCTGCACTTTCTCATCGAATCCGCCAAGACCCTGCCGGCATCCTACCGTTTCGCGATATCGGGCAAGAACGGCATAGCCGTCCGCAGGCTCGCTGAAGATCCGGCCCCCTCCAGCTTCCAGAAATGGTGGACGAAGCGCCAGAACGAGCCACGACTGCGCGATTTTCTGGTGCATCACCTGGCGAAGATCCAGCCAGTCGGCGCTGCGACGGCCATCGACCTGCAAATGCGCACGCCAATGCCCGTGCGGCAGATTGCCAGGAGCGCTACCCAGCCCGCGGCAGAGATCGACCTGGCGCTGGCGCTGGACGGCGGATTGCTCGTCGGCGGCTGGACCAATGATCCGGTCGGCATGTTCGCGGGTATCGAATATCTGACCGAGGCAGGCGCAGCCATCCCGCTGGAGCCGCATTTCTACCAATTCCCCGGCAAGACCGACAAGAAGGCGGAAGGTCCCGGCGCGGACGTGACGGGCTTTGCCGCCTGGCTCCCCCAGATCAAGAATCTCGGACCGCTGCTTCAGCCGCGGTTCCAGATGCGGCTTCTTTCGGGCGCGACTGCACCGCTGACACCCCAGCTTCAACCCTTCGAGCCATCGGCCCAGCGCATGCGCATTCTGCGTTCGGTCCCGCCGCAGCACGCGAAGGACGAGGTCTTCCGCAACATTCTCGCCCCTGCCCTGCGTGAGGTCGAAGCGAAGCTCGGCAAGGCGACCAAGATCGCGGAGGTCAAGGAATTCGGCGAGCCCTTGGCCAATGCACTGGTGTCGATCGTCATCCCGCTTTACCGGAACCTCGACTTCCTGCGCTTCCAGCTATCGGCGATGGCCACGGATCCATGGCTCGTCGCCAATGCCGAGATCATCTTCGTGCTCGATTCACCCGAAATCCAGGACGATACGGAACATATGCTGGGCGGGCTTCATATACTGCATGATCTGCCGATGAAGCTCGTCGTCATGAACCGCAATGGCGGCTATGCAAGGGCATGCAATGCCGGCGCCAGCCAGGCGACCGGCACAATACTGGTAATGCTCAATTCGGACGTGGTGCCCTGCAAGGCGGGATGGCTGGATGAATTGATCAATCCGCTGTTCAAGCAGAAGAAGCTCGGCGCCGTCGGCCCGAAGCTGCTTTTCGAGGACGGCTCGCTCCAGCATGCCGGCCTCTATTTCGCCAGGGATCGCCGCGGCGTCTGGCTGAATCATCATTTCTACAAGGGCATGCCGGGCAATTACGCCCCGGCGCAGATCGCTCGCAATGTCCCGGCCGTGACGGGCGCATGCCTCGTTACGCGCAAGGACATCTACGACCTCGTCGGCGGTTTTACCGATGATTACGTGATCGGCGACTACGAAGACAGCGATCTCTGCCTTAAAATCCGCCAGATCGGCTTTCAGATTGCCTATGAGCCCGGCGTGGAATTGTATCATTTCGAACGCCGCTCGATACGCCGCAGTTCGGATTACATGCGTGGTCTGGCCAGCCAGTACAATTCCTGGCTCCATACCCAGCGCTGGAACGACGATATCATCGATCTGATGGCGAGTTACCGCGATGAGGCCGTGGAAGACACGGTCGCGCCATTCGTTAGCAAGAAATCCGAAAGGAGCGCCGCTTGACCGAGGTCATCGCACTCAAGAAAGCACCCAGCGAACAAGTGAACCTCTTCGACAATGATCACGTCGAATGGCTGATGGAATCCGTCCTCAAGAACCGTTTTCTCCCGGCTCCGGAGCCGGAGAACATATTCGTGGGCGATGGCAGCTTCCAGGCGGTCGGCGTGGAATTCCTCGGCCATTTCATCCGCAAGGGCGGCCTGCGGAAGACCAACCGCGTCCTCGACATCGGCTGCGGCATCGGCCGCATGGCCGTGCCCCTGACGCAGTATCTCGATTTCAACAATGGCAGCTATTGCGGCGTCGATCCCGTCTCCGGCGGCATCGAATGGTGCAAGAAGAATATCAGCGCCAGGTACGGCAATTTCGACTTCACCCATGTCGACATTGCCCACAACCTCTATAATCCGAAGGGCAAGGTCAACGGCCTCGAACTCTCCCTGCCGTTCGAGCCGCGACAGTTCGATTTCATCATCATGACTTCGGTGGTCACGCATCTGCCCGACGAGGAAGTGATCGCCTATCTGCGCGAGATCGAAAGGCTGCTTGCTCCTGGCGGTCGCCTGTTCATGACCGCCTTTATCGTTGACAAGGTGGCGCGGGAAAACGCCTCCCAGAAGCGCGATCCGCGCCTTGCCTTCGAACGTTACGACGATGGCCCCTGCTGGTTCGTGCCGGAATTGCCGCCGCTGGCAGCCGTCGGCTTCGATGATGGCTTCATCGACCGGGCGCTGACAGGCGCCGGGCTGGTGACGACGACGAAGTCCTTCGGCCATTGGCGCGGCACGCCGTCCGACCACTACCAGGACCTCTTCATCGCCGAATATGATGGGGCAACGCGATGAAATCCCGCGTCCTGGTCGCTGCGCATAATCATCCCTCCCTTCACCCGGGCGGGACGGAGATATTCGCCCATGACCTGTTCCGCGCCTATCAGCGCGATGGTCATGAGGCGCTGTTTCTCGGCGCGACCAACAAGATCCACCGCGAGGAGCGCCCGGGCACGAGTTTCCAGAGCATCGGCACCAAGGGCGATGAAATCCTGCTGTGGTCAGGGCATTTCGACCGTTTCTTCATGAGCCAGGTCGATCTCTACGGCATCGTTCCGGACATCGTGGAACTGCTCAACGATTTCCGTCCCGACATCGTCCATCTCCATCACCTCCTGCTTCTCGGAGCGGAGTTTCCGCATATAGTGCGCCGCGTTCTGCCCGACTGCCGCATCGTCATGACGCTGCATGATTATTATCCGATCTGCCATCATGACGGGCTGATGGTTCGTACCTCCAACCGCGAGTTGTGCCATGGCGCGACGCCGGACAGGTGCCATGCCTGCTTCAAGGATATCCCGCTGGACAAGTTCGTCCTGCGCGAGCGTCATCTCAAATCGCTGATGAGCACCGTCGACGGTTTCGTCTCGCCAAGCGAGTTCCTGAAGCAGCGCTATGTCGATTGGGGCCTGCCGGAACATCTGGTCAGCGTCATTCCCAATGGCCAGCCACAGCGACCCGCGGCCGCGCGAAATGAAGAATTCGGCGCCGGGAAGCCGGTATTCGGCTATTTCGGCAATCTCAATCCATGGAAAGGCACGACGGTCCTGCTCGAAGCAGCGAAATTGCTGATCGCAGAAGGCCTGGATTTCGAATTGCGAATCCACGGTGCCGCTCCCTTCCAGAGCGAGGAATTCGTGGCGGAGATCGATCGCCTTTTCGCGGAAACCTCGCCCACCGTGCAGCGCCGCGGCAGCTATCGCCGCGACGATATAGCGGGGCTCGTCGCTTCCGTGGATTGTGCAGTGATGCCCTCCATCTGGTGGGAAAACGCGCCCCTCGTCATCCAGGAAGCGCAGGGGCAGAATTGTCCCGTCATAACCAGCAATATTGGCGGCATGGCGGAGATGATCGAGCATGGAGTGAACGGGCTTACGGTTCCGCCCAATGATCCTGTCGCCCTGGCCTCGGCAATGCGCCGGATCGCCTCCGATCCGGAATTCCGGCAACGCCTGGCTGGATCGGCCCGCGCTCCGGACACAATTGAAACGACCGCGGCAAAATACATGGCTCTCATCGAGACATTGCGCCCCGATCGTGTCGAAGCCGCCTGAAAGGAACAGTCATGACTGTTGTGACACAAGTACCGCCGCAGGCCGCGCCTCAACCAAGGACAGCGCCGCCCGTGCAGAACAATACTCCAGCACCGCCCAAGGCGGCGGAGCCGATGAAGGGAAGGGTCGATGCGATCGATGACGGCCGCCTGTTCGGCTGGGCCTTCGATCCGGCGACACCGACGAAGCGCATCACCATTCGCGTCCTACTCGACGGAAAGCCGATCGCCGAGGCGGTCGCCGACCGGGACCGGCCGGACCTGAAGCGCAGCGGCATCGGCGATGGCTCGCACGCCTTCGAGGTCATGCTGCCGCAATTCGCCGCCATCCGCGCTGCGGAACTCGTCGTCATCGCCATCAACGAGGCGGGCGTCGAGCAATCGCTCCGTGTCCCGAAACCGGCGGAACAAGCGGCGGAAGCGCTCATCGCGGCGCCGATGACCCGCATTCTCGACAAGCTCGACATGCTCATGGCCGCCCAGCGACAATTGCAGGTGAGCCAGCGCGCCTTGCAGCGCCCCACCCCTGTGCTTGATGGCGCCAGCGGCGAGACCGCAAGCGAGGGCGGCGACGTCCGCAGCGCGGTCGAAGCCATGCGCGGCGAGGTCAGCCAGCGCCTGACGGAACTCGACGTGCATCTGATGCGCATGGACAGTGTCGTCGGTGGCATGGAAAAGCGGATAGAGTCGCTGCAGAAGCGCTCGGGCGGTGACGTCAAGCCGCTGATCCTGCTTCTGTTCGTCCTGGTCGGTTTCGCCGCGGGCGCCATAGCCGCCGTGTCGATCCTTTAAGAACTGGCAGCGGAACGAGCCGATGCATGGTGACGACAGGAACGTATTGCCGATAGCGAGGACGAGCAGCCGCCAGCCGGAGCGTCACTCGCTGCTGATGGACGGCGAAATGGTCGTCGGCAGCCCGGTCGACGATACGCTCGTGCTCGTCATGGGCATCGGCAGCCTGAACGCCGATCAGGTCTCGATATTCCTCAATGGCGATCCCGCGCTCAACCTCAAGGTCACGCTTGTCTGCTGGCCGCTGAAGGATGCGTCGCCGCGCGGCACCCATGGTTTCGTGGCGGTGGTGCCCACCGGAATGCTGCGGCGCGCACCGTTCAAGACGATCATGTTCCAGCACAAGACGAAGGTGACGCGCTATACCTTCGTCAGCCGCGCCGCGTCCACCGGCGATCTCATTTCCATGGTGACCGATCTTGCCGGTCCCAATCTGCCGGCCGTCATCGACGGGTTGGTCGAAGCGCTGATTTCGGGGCCGATCGGCCGGCGCAAGCTCGCCGCGATCACGACCTTGTTGCAGGCCGGCGCCCGTTCCGACGGCTGCGTGGAACTGATCGGCGGAAGCGACGAAGGCGAGATCTTCGTGCAGGGCTGGGCCCAGGACCTGACCGCGTCTGTCACGCGGGTCGTCATCAGCGGCCGGGTCTCCTCGCTCGCGGAAAGCGCCATTTCCGTTTTCGCGCGGCCCGACCTTGACGAGAATTCCTCCGGTTTCGCCGGCCTGCTGCTTTCTCCGGAACCGATCGAGCCTGCGGATATCGACCGCCTTCTGTTCCGCGGCCGCCGCGGCTGGCGGTTCACCGAGGTCTACGACCGCCGGCTGGTCGTCGGGGCGCGGGAAACGCCGACCCATGTGCGAGCGATATTGCCGCGTGTTCGCGGTTCGGCCGACATATTGCTGCGGATGCGCTCCGCCGCCAACCGCTTCGACGGTACGGAAACCGTATCGGCGCTGCCAATCCCAGTCCGCGCCGGCATCGACAGCGTCTATCGCATCGATGGCAGCGGCCTGCTCATCTGCGGCTGGCTGCTCGATCCCGATAATCATGTGCAAAGCGTGAAGCTGCGCCGTCACCGCGGCGAATGCCAGATCGACCGGGGCTGGACGCGCGTCGACCGGCCCGATGTGACGGCGGAATACGACAATCGCGCGCCTTTCCACGCCGGCCTCGACCCCAACAAGCACGCCCATGGCTATGTCGTCTTCGCACCGGAACTCGATGGCGACAGCACTGCGCCCTTCTATCTCGAATTCGGCTTCAGCGGCGAGCGGCGCGCATTCCTGCCTCTCACCCCGACGCGCGTGACTTCGCGCGAGGCTGTGGTCAGGCAGATCCGGGCAATCGATCCGGAGGCCTGGGCCCTGCGGCACATCGTCGAGCAACAGCTCGTGCCGCTCCTGAGCGGCGTCAAGCGGCCGGCGCCGGACATATTCGGCGTCGTGGATTTCGGCAGCTTCGAAGATGCCGAGGGTCCGGCCATCATTATCGGCGTCGATGAGCGCGTCGAGGAAATCGGCCCGCTGCTCGCCCTCCTGGCGCTCGATCCGGAGACGCGCCAGGCGCCGATCGTCATTGCTGCAGCGACGGATATCGCCGACCGCATAGGCGTGCAGGTGCGCCGGCTGGCTGAGTTCTACAAGCTTCGGGTGCGTCTGGTCTCGGCCAGTGGCTCCGAAGATCTCTACGATGCGCTGGAAGTCGGGAGCCGCGCCGTATCGACCGAGACCGTGGTCTTTCTGGCCGCATCGCTTCTGCCGCGCGGCCCGGGCTGGCTGAGCAAGCTGCTGGCAGCCTATGAGCAACGCGGCAATTGCGTCCTTTCGCCGACCCTTGCCTATGAAGACGATTCCATCCGCTGGGCGGGGACATGGCTTGCAAGCGAGCAATCCGACCGCGCGCTCGTCAGCCGCTATGCCGGATATCCCATCGATGCCGTCGCCCGCATGGGAACGATGGAGGTTGCGGCCGCGACATTCGAGTGCTGCGTGATGCCGCGGGAAGCCCTGTTTTCGGTCAATGGTTTCACGCGCGGCTATCTCGGGACGCACGAGAAGGGCCTCGATCTCGGCATGAAACTCAAGAAGGCGGGTCTGAAGTCCTACTGGCTGCCATCGGCGCAGATGCTCGGCTCGGACGATATATCGGCCACGGACAAGCCGACGACGATAGCCCTGATCGAAGGCATCGACCGCCAGATTTTCGATGCGCGCTGGGGTTCCGGCCCGGCCCGTTCGAAATCGGCGCCAAAAGGAGCGGCATGATGAGCGAAACATTGCGGGTCCTCGTGGTTTCCCATGCCCATCCGAGCGTGTCCCTCGGCGGCGGCGAAATTGCCTCCTACAATCTGCACAAGGGACTGAACACGCTGCCGGACGTGCAATCCGTCTATCTCGCCCGCGCCGCCCATCCGGTGCCGAGGCATGGCACGACGGCATTGATGAGCCTGCGCCGCAGCAGCGACGAGATTCTCTTCCACGCGGATCAGTATGACCATTTCTACATGTCCAACACCAATACGGACGAGATCCGCCGGGACCTGCTGCGCTTCGTCCGGGATTTCAACCCGCAGGTGGTTCACTTCCACCATCTGCTCGGCCTTGGCGTGGAAACGCTCTACGCGATAAGGGAGGCGCTGCCCGACAGCGCCATCGTGCTGACCTTCCATGAATATCTGGCGATCTGCAACAATGACGGCCAGATGGTGAAGCGAGGCACCGGCAAGCTGTGCAATGAAGCATCTCCCATAGATTGCCATGCCTGTTACCCGGAAATACCGCCCGCGCGCTTCCTGAAACGGGAGCGGTTCATACGCAACATGCTCGAGCTCGCCGATGCTTTCGTGGCGCCGAGCGAATTTCTCGCCCGCCGCTACATGGAGTGGGGTATCGGCGCCGACAGGCTGCATGTCATCGAGAACGGCCTGGCGATACAGCCCGTCGCCCCGCCGCGCGAGCTGACCGGCCCCACCCCGCGCCGCAACCGGTTCGCCTTTTTCGGCCAGGTCACCCCGTTCAAGGGCGTCGATGTGCTTATCGATGCCGTCTCGCGGGTTCCCGAAGACGTCTGGGGCGAGGATACAAGGCTGATGATCTTCGGCGGCAATCTCGAGAAGCAGCCCGCGGAATTTCGCGAACGGATAGAAAAACTGATCGCCGAGGCCGGTTCGCGCGTCCGCTTCCACGGCGCCTACCAGAATGGCGAAATACCGCGTCTGATGCAATCGGTGGATTGGGTCGTGATGCCGTCCATCTGGTGGGAGAATTCCCCGATCGTCATCCAGGAAGGGCTGCATCATCGCCGTCCGATCATATGCTCCAATATCGGCGGAATGGCCGAGAAGGTCAGGGATGGCCAGGATGGGCTGCATTTCCGGGCCGGAAGCGCGGAAGACCTCGCCGATCGGTTCACCGAGGTGCTTCGCGACCCGTCCCTATGGGACGAACTGCATCAAAGCATCCGGCAGCCGGGAAATCATCTCGACTGTGCCGGCGATCACATGGCGCTCTATGCCGGCGTTCTCGACAGCAAGCGGCAGGTTGCCTCCGGCGCCGGTGCAGACGCCCAGCTGTCGCAAGCAAGCTGAACAACCGTCAGAAGGGATAATCAATGGCGCGCGTCCTCGTAATGAGCCCATCCGGAGAGATCTACGACCATGACAGCGTCCGATGGTATCAGTACAGCGATATCCAGCGTCATATCGATCATTACCATAATATCGGCGACGCTTTCGTCTTCGATTCCTCCCTGAAGCTCATGAACTTCGAACACCTGGGCGAACTGCCGCTCGGCGAGCCCGATTTCGACCGGATCGACCGCCTGCGCGACGAATTCGACTATGTCGTCCTGCGCGGGTCGAACTATATCCATCAGCACATGGGCTGGCCGCACGCCATCGACGTGCTGAAGCGCCTGAAACTGCCGGTCATAGCCTGGGGCATCGGCGCGCAGGCCCCGGTGGAAGGCGAACTCCAGTTGCCCGAAGACCTGAAGACGCTTCTGCGGATCATAGCGGATTCGACCGCCTCGATCGGCGTCAGGGGCGCCTATTCGGCGCAGGTTCTCAAGGATATCGGCATCGACAATGTCCGCATCGTCGGCTGCCCGACGGCATTCCGGCGCAACGATCCCGACCTCAAGGTGAACCTGCCCTCCTTCGACCAGGTTCGAAATGTCGGCGTAACCATCCGCCGCGAGGTTTCCCCCACCTATGCGCGCAATATCCAGCGCTATCTGACGTTCCACCGCGATCTGGTGAAACGGATGGCGCAATATTTCGACGCAACCCTGATGGCTCAGGGCGAAGTCGAGGAAAAGAAGATCGTCTTCGGCACTCCGGAGCAGAAGGAGGAGGCCATTGCGGCGCTGAAAGCCAATCAATGGGCCGCCGACTGGTATTTCGACGACGAGATCGAAGCGCTCTACCGGTCCCGCCTGTTCTATTCCGATGTGGTGGCCGATTATGAAGAGCTTGCCCGCAAACAGGATCTTGTCCTCGGCTACCGTCTCCATGGCAATCTGATGGCGTTGGCGAACGGCGTTCCGTCGATCTACTTCACCTATGACAGCCGGACGACGGAATTTGCCGAGACCTATCAGATACCGCGTTTCGACGTCTTCAGCGGCGGTACCTTCCGGCTGGAAGACTATTGGGACCAGTCGCTTTTCGACCGCTACAATCGCGCCTGGCACAAGACCTATGGCGAAATGTACGCGTTCCTCACGGAAAACAATGTCGATCACAAGATGAAGGAGACCGGCAGCAACGGCGCCGCCGTTCGGCAGGTTGCCTGAGCCTGTCTAAATCGAATTCCGCAATTGGCAAACAATCATATCTGACAACAATCGCTATCCCAGGAGTGATCAATGACCGTTCTCGTTACAGGTGGTGCAGGGTACATAGGCAGTCACATGGTGCTGGCGTTGAAGGACGCCAGCCGCCCCGTCGTGGTGCTCGATGATCTGAGCTGTGGCTTCGAATGGCTGGTGCCGGAAGGCGTGCCGTTCATCAAGGGCGATGTCGGCGACGAGGCGCTGGTCGCCGGAATCATCCGCGAGCATGGCATCACGGCCATTCTCCACTTCGCCGGTTCGATCGTCGTTCCGGATTCGGTCCGCGATCCGCTGTTCTACTACCGCAACAACACGGTCCAGTCGCGTGGCCTGATCGAAACCGCGATCGCCAATGGCATCCGCAATTTCATCTTCTCGTCCACTGCCGCGGTCTATGGCGAACCGGAACGCACGCCCATCACCGAGGACATGCCGCATCAGCCGATTTCCCCCTATGGCACATCGAAACTGATGACGGAATGGATGCTGCGGGATGCCGCCGTCGCCCATCCGGAGTTCAATTATGTTGCACTGCGGTATTTCAACGTCGCGGGCGCCGATCCGCAGCTGCGATCCGGCCAGTCTTTCCCGCGCGCGACGCACCTCATCAAGATCGCCAGCCAGGCGGCAACGGGCGAAAGACCGCATATGGAAGTCTACGGCACCGATTATCCGACGGCCGACGGCACCTGCATCCGCGACTATATTCATGTGAGCGACCTGGCCGAGGCGCATCTGTGCGCACTGCGTTATCTCGAAGCCGGCGGCAAGAGCACGGCCGCCAATTGCGGCTATGGCTACGGATATTCCGTTCTTGAGATCATCGATGCCGTGAAACGGGTATCGGGGACGGATTTCACCGTGAAGCTCGCACCGCGGCGCGCCGGCGATCCTGCTGTTCTCGTTGCCGGAAACGAACGTGTCCGCAATGAATTCGGCTTCGTGCCGCGGCGCGCCGACCTCGATCTGATCGTCGGCGATGCGCTCGCATGGGAGCGCCAGTTGCAGACCGTGCGCGAGAAAGAAGCGCAGCTTGAGGCGGTTTAACCAGGAGTTTCAGCTGGATAGGGGAAGCCCGGATTTGGCCGGTGATCGATCATCGGCCAGCTTCTGGCGCGCGTAAAATACTTCAAATATCAAAGTATTTTACGCGTATAATATTCCCAAGTTGAACCCATAATGTATCTACATTCCTATTAGTCTAATGAGAAAGCGAGGAAATAATTTTATTGTTGCGCTGCAATAGAAATATGTGACAAATTTCATGAAGTTGCCATTTTAGATGCATAGAACCCCATTAATACCTTAGCATTCGATCAAGGGTCCAGGATATGACGCTACAGACTTCGTACAAGCTCGCGCCAGCTACGAAATCTTCCAAGAATATTGACCTGCTCAAGGAGCCGATCCTGTTGCGGATCGGCATCGAGCACGACGATCTGCCGTCGGGCCTCTCCAATGCCGTCACGGTTTTTGGTTTTGAGGGCGTCAAGGATGAATGTGCTGTCCTCTCGGACGGCCGGGGCAGCAAGACGGAGGCTTTCGAAGCGCCGCTCTGTATCCTCGCGGTCTTGATCAATCCGAGCCATCGCGGACGTGAACAGCGCCTGCTCGACTGGTTGCAAAGCCGTGGGATCGTCGATGAGCCGCTCATCCTCGAATGGCGCCAGGGCAGCGAAATCGAAACTGCCGGACTGCTCATCCGCAAGCTTGCCTCGATGCTCGTCGCCGATGCCCGGCGTATCGCCAAGTCCAATCGCGAGCTCCTCTCCCTGAGGACGCTCAACGACAATCTGCAGAACCGCTTTGCGGCGGTCGAAAGCTTCGTCGATCGCAAGGGCATGCAGCCCTTCGAGCTGGCCTTTTCCAACGATCCGGTGCGCAGTTCCTCGCGCACCAACGTCCTGGCCGACGCCTCCTACGAGGGCGTTTCGCAGATCCTGCCGGTCGCCAGTTCGGGCGTCAGCGCCATCGCCATCCATTTCGACCGGGTTCCAAGCCGTGACGAGGCGACCCTGATCGCCGAGCTTGTGACGCTTGAAGACATGAGCATGGTGGAGAGCTGGTCCATCCCCGTCTCCAAGCTGAAGCAGGGCTGGAACTATCTCGGCCTGACGCGCACGCTTGCCGGCCTGCGGCGCACGCTCAGCCTGCGCATCCAGATCGAGGGTGCGGATGACGAACTGCCCATCCTGTCGCTGGGCGGTTTGCAGCCGCTTGAAATGTTCCAGGTAAGGGATGCCGGCAATGATGTGCCGATCCTGAAGAACAGCATTGCGCTGCAGGTCTGGTGCGGCATGCCGGGCGTCGTCCTGCCGAACTGGGCGAACTATCTTCCGGCGCAATCGGACAAGGTGCGCGAGGGTGGTTTCCGTGAATTTCCGGTCCAGCCAAGCATTCTCGACCTCGCGACACTCGCCAATACGGATGAAATCTCGTTCGAATTCGCGGCCATATTGCCGCTGCCCGACGAGAAGGCCGTGGGTTGCCATCCGCCGTCAATCGGCGTGACGATCGGCCAGATTCCGGGCGCCTGCCCGCCCAAGATCCTGCGCATTTCATCCGATGCGGTCGTCGACAACGAAGAATCGCAGGATGTCGAATTCGCGATGGTCATCGCCGCCAGTCTCGAAAGCGCTCGTGAACTCTTCGCGGAAGATCGCGAAGCCGCGATCGGCGAAGGATTCTCCGGTTGGATCAATGTCAGCCCGAAGGAGCCCGGGCGCGTCAGCACCTTCATCAACGAGCAGATCGGCGTCTGGCAGAACATCTATTTCGCAACGCGGATGAAGAATCCCGGCGACAACAATTTCGCATGGGCGAAATTCCGCAACATCAGCCTCATGGTTAATGGATAACTTCATGCTGGACCAGATAAGCCGCTTGCGCGATCAGAACGCCACGCAAACCCAAGAGGGCGATGCGGAGGGGCCATTTCGCCCAAGAATCGCTGTCATCATTCCGGTTTTCAAGCATTCGGTTCTTCTGGCGGAAGCAATCGAATCCGCTTTGGCCCAGCAGGCGCCCTATGACATTGCGATCCTCATCGTCGATGATGGCTGCCCATTCCCCGAAACGGCGGAAGTCGGCCGCACCTACGCGCTCGCGCATGACAATGTGTTCTATCTGCGCAAGGCCAATGGCGGCCTGAGCTCGGCGCGAAACTACGGGATCGAATTCGCCCTGCGCAACTTCGATGAACTCGAAGCGGTATATTTCCTCGACGCCGACAATCGCATAACGCCTACCGCGCTTCGCGACATCCTTGCCTACATGAAGTCCAACGACAAGGTCGACTGGATATACCCCAATATCGACAAGTTCGGCATCGAGTGGAATGGCAATTATACAACCCAATACTCGCGGTTGCTGCATCTAACCTTCGACAATATTTGCGAGGCCGGCAGCCTGGTATCGAGAAGGATGCTCGACGCCGGAATACGCTTCGACGAAGCCATGAAGTCCGGCTTCGAGGATTGGGACTTCTGGCTGCAGGCCATCGGGCGCGGCTTTCTCGGCGCCAATTATCCGTTTTTCGGCTTTGAATACCGGCAGCGCGCCGAGAGCATGCTGCGCGATTCAAACCGTACGCGCGAGGGCATCCTCACTTACATCCGCCAGAAGCACAAGAAGCTGTTCGCGGCGGAAACCCTGCTCGAATGGGAACATAGCGAAGCGCCGCGCTATGCCGCGATAGGCATGGGCGCCTATGCGGTGGACATGTTCACCGACCCGGCTTCGCCTTACGACAAGTGCAGCCTTGAAGATTTCGTGACGCGGTTCTGGGCCGCGAAGGCCGAGCCAGAGACGTTCGGCGTGCCGCCCTTCATGTTGTGGATGACGGCGGCGCACCGGGAAGCACTGACGCGCCTCGGCCTCATACACAATCTGCTGTGGATCGGCGAGCGGCTGGCGCAGAAGCATCACTTCATCGCCATACGGTTCGAGCGCAGCAATGCCAAGGTCGGCATCGATATCCGCAACATCGGCGAGAACGAACCGCTGGCGGACAAGCCGTTCGGCTGGATGTGCACGTTCGACATATTCTCCACATGCGCGGACGATACGTCCGATGACTGGGCGCGATCGTTGAACAAGCCGGTTCCGGCCCCGAATGTCGTCGAGATCGTCATCAGCGCACCCTTCACCGCGCGCGAGATGCAGAGCACGGCACTCTCCTCGACCAATGCGCTGCTTGCGACGCTCGGCGCCCTGCGCGATTCCGGCTACCGGTCGCGGCCGAAGGATCGCTGGCTGTGGCGCTCGGTCTATTTTCCCAATCGCAGCCGTTATTTCGAATTGCTGCGCCATGCGGTCGGCGCAAAGCCGGTAATGCCGCGCCTGCCGCAGCCGGCCAATCCCATCCGCGTCGGTTTCCTGCTGCCCATCGCCAGCTTCGGCGGCGTCGAAAAGGTGGCCTATGCCGCGGCGCAGGCGCTCAAGAGCGCCGGCTGCGAAGTCCATCTCTATATTTTCGGCAAGGCCGTCTACAACCGCATTCCCGAGAATGACGGCGTGTTCAAGACAATCAATTTCCTCGCCGACGATTATCCGCTCTGGGGCGGCCCCAATCAGTTTGCCGGGCACGATATATTGATGGGGCATGACGAGGCCGCCAAGGCCGAGCAGATCATGGGCTTCCTGTCGGGCCTCGACGTCGTGATCAACAATCAGGTGGCACCGGTCAATGCGCTATTGGGCGACCTGCGCCGGCGCGGCGTCAAGGTCGTCAACTATGTGCATGTGCTCGACAAGTCGAAGATGGGCCGCGACGCCGGCCACCCCTATCTGACGCTCGCCTTCGAACATGTCTACGACACGATCCTCACCTGTTCGATGGACATGGTGGAATGGCTGCATGGCATGGGCGTTCCGCACCAGAAGCTCATGCATATCCAGAATGCCGCAAGCTATGCGCTTGCGCCAAAGGAGCGCGAGACGCTGCTGGCGGCGCGCAAGAGCCGTCCGGCCAAGGGCAGGCTCAACGTGCTGTTCCTCGGCCGTCTCGACGCGCAGAAAGGCATCGAGCGTCTTTATGCGGCGGTGCGCGATCTGAACGAAGCCTCGGCGCCGGTCGACTGGAAGATCATCGGCAGCGACGTGATGGATGCGGGTGCCGGAGGATCGTGGAAAGAGCGGTTCGCCGAGATCGGCGTCCAGGTCGAGCCGCCGGTATTTTCGAGCCGTCACCTCAACCGCGCCTTTGCATGGGCGGATGTCGTCGTCCTGCCGTCGCGCTGGGAAGGCGCGCCGCTGACCATCATCGAGGCCCAGCGTCTCGGCTGCGTTCCGATAGCGACTGCCGTCGGCGCGGTGGAAGAGTTGATCGACCATGGCGTCGATGGCCTGTTGATCCACTCCACCGACGATACCGTCATCAGCCGCGAACTCGCCGCCGCCATCGCGGCGCTTGCCGAGGATACCGAAGCCCTCGGCAGGCTTTCCGAAGCGGCAGCGCAGCGCGGCGGTGCGCTTGCCTGGGAGTTGAGCGTCGAACCCTTTGTCAAGCAGTTGAAGGCCTGGTTCGCGGATCGTTTCGTTTCCGCGCCGGAACCGGAATTGAAGGTGGTGGAGCACGCGCCGCCAGCTTCGTCGCCGCGCCCCTCCACCTTCCCGCGCAATCAGCGTGACGAAACCCAACGCGATGAAATTACCGAAATCAGGCCGCGGCAGATCGCTGCTGCCGGGTCAGCCAATATGAATAATCTGAGGAACTAGTGATGAAGAAACTTTTCGTTCTCAATGGCGGTGCAGCAGTTAAGCCCGGCAACAAGGCCGCTTATCTGAAATTTGAAGACCCGCTCGCAGCCTTCAACAAGGGCGGCATCAACACGGGCGACGTTCTCGTCTATGACGCCACGCTCAAGGCGCTTGCCTATGACGAAATCCGCAACGTGCAGTTCTCGCATGCGGGCAATGAGAAGCTGTGGCCGCAAGATGGCAGCTACGACGCCACTGTTGTGCGCGGCTCCAACTACCTGACCGAAACGGTGGATCTCGGCCATGTGGTCCCGCTGCTGAAGAAGCTGAAGGGTCCGGTCGTCGCTATCGGCGTCGGCGCCCAGGCAGGCAAGTACAAGAAGCTCGAAGTGCCGAAAGGCACCGTGGAAGCGTGGAAGATCATCGCCGACAAGTGCGAGACGATCGGCGTGCGCGGTTTCTACAGCGCCGAAATCTTCAACGATCTCGGCATCAAGAACGTGCGTGTCATCGGCTGCCCGAGCTTCTATCGTTCGCTGAAGCCCTCGATCACGATCAAGCCGATCGACCCGGCCCAGGCTCGTATCGGCCTGACGCTGAACAAATATCTCTCGGCCGACTATGCCAGCAATGCGACGAAGACCAACCGCATGCAGCGCGCCCTGATCGACGCCGTCGCCAAGCGGCCATCGAGCAAGCTCTATTCGCAGGGCGAGCGCGAGGAAACACTCGCCATCTTCTCCAGCGACAAGGAGAAGCAGGACAACATCAAGGCGATCCTGACCAAGTTCAATCTGCTCGGCCATGCCGAAGCGGAAGAGATGCTGAACAACCGGATGAGCGCCTTCTTCGACATCGACGAATGGGCTGCCGATGCCGCGGCCAATGTGGATGTGATGGTGGGCTTCCGCCTGCATGGCAACGTCATCGCGCTGCATCAAGGCATTCCGGCGATCTTCTTCACCTATGATTCCCGCATCCGCGAATTGTCTTCGCTCTTCGCAATTCCTTCCGTCGAGATCGAGGATTATCTGCCGATCAACCTCGAAAAACTGCTCGAGCGCGCGGATTTCACCAAGGTTCAGCACATTTATCGCCAGAACTTCGCGGAATATCATCGCTTCCTCACCGAGAACAAGCTGAACCACGTGCTGCCGAAGCCCGTGGCTACGCCGGCCGACAAGCCGCTTTCGGTGCCCAATCTCGTTCAGGTGCCGCACAACATCCACGAAGCGGTGTCCTGGTTCCGCAGCGAGATCGACTTCATGACCGGTGAAGTGGAAGTCCTGCGCAACCGCGCCTGGAACCTCGAAACGACCTTGCGCAGCCTCAAGGAGGCGCAGCAGAACAAGGTTGCCGTATGAGGCAGGGCCGCAGCGAGCTCAGCCGGCGCTCCTTCCTCGGCCTGGCAGGGTTCGGGATCGCGTCGGCCGGGCTGCTTGCCCGGCCCAGCCTCGCCCGCGCCCTCTGTACGGACGTCCCCACAGTCCTGCAGGGGGTGCCGGGCCACTGGCAGATATCCTTCAATGACAGTTTCAACGACAATGCCGGCTTCGACGAGCGCTGGATCAAGGTGACCGACAGTGGCGGCGAGACGAAATCCGTCCGCAAGCCCGCAAACGTCGCCCTGTCGAGTTCCGGCCTTTCCCTGAAGCTTGGCCGCAACGACAATGACAAGCAGGGCAAGCGGCCCTTTACCGGCGGCTATGTGCGCACGCGGGACTTCCGCCAATGCTATGGCTATTTCGAATGCGACATGCGCATTGCCAATGAGCCGGGCGTGAACAATGCGTTCTGGCTGACTTCCGTGCCGGAGAGCGAGGGCGACAAACGCTTCGAGCTCGATGTCGTGGAGGCGAAATATCCAAGCGTGGTGCAGGTGACGGCGCGGCAGTGGCTACCGATCAAGAAGGTGCTGTCGACGAAGTTCCGGCCGCGGCGCAAGCTGGCCGACGACTTCCACCGCTATGCGATGCTGTGGAGCGAGGACCAGTTCCAGTTCTTCTTCGACGACCGGAAGATATTCGAAGCGCCCAACGACTTCGCCCATACTCCCGCCCAACTTCTGTTCAGCAATGCAGTTGCCTCTTTCGCAGGCAAGGATGACGGGGACGTAAACGGCGCGGCTACCTCAATTCGTAGTATCCGCGTCTTTCAGAATACCGAATGGCAGCAATCGCCAGTTTGGAGATGTTCATGACCGATGATTTCACCTCAACCTCGCGGGCCGACAAGAGCAAGAAATACCTGCTCGGCAAGGACGGCTGGATTTTCCTCGACCACGATTCCAATCGGGTGATCGACCAGATCACCGGCCGTCACAGCCTGGACGCCCAGGGCGTCGAGGCATGGCGCAACCTGATTGCCGAGCGTGACGCCTATGTGGAGGCGCTTGGCGCCCAGCATCTGGTTTTCGTCGCCCCCAACAAGGAGCTCGTCTATGACGAGCAATTGCCGGACTGGGTGGAGCTTTCGGAAAAGCGGCCCATCAACCAGATCCTGCGTGCGCTCACCCCGCAGCGCGCGTCGCGCATCATCTATCCGCTCGAGGCGCTCAAGGCGGCGAAGGCCGGCGGTCTCACCTACCCCAAGACCGATACGCATTGGAGCGGCTATGGCGCCTATGTCGGCTACCAGGCCATCTGCGAGGGGCTTTCGCGCGCCGGCATCGAGCCGCTGCGGCTGGAGAATTCGCGCGTATCCTTCGAGGAAGTGCCCTATGTCGGCGATCTCGGCGTCAAGTTCGAGCCTCCGGTGTCGGCTCCGACCCTGTCGGCACGCATCGCCAATCCTGCCGGCAAGATGGAATTCGACAATCGCATTCCCAATCGCGGCCGTATCCGCGTGTTCGTCAACAAGGACAGCACCCTGCCGCGCTGCGTCATGTTCGGCGATTCCTTCGGCGGCAACCTGCTTCCCTACCTCAAGGAAAGCTTCAGCACGCTCGTCTACATCTACGGCAAATCCTTCGACCGGGAGCTCATCGAGGCATACCGGCCCGATGTGGTCCTGTCCGAATTCGTCGAGCGCTTCCTCATCGAGCCACCCGTGGACACGCCCTATTTCACCTATGCGTCGGTGGTCCGCGGCAAGCTGCGGCTTTTGTCCAAGGACGACCTTGCCGCGGCCTCGCAGCAGACCGTCGCTGCCGAAAAGCGCATATTGCCGGTGCGCCCGATCTATGAGGCGCTGCTCAGCGCCCATATGGGCAAGTCCGTCAGCGCCGAGCTGCTCGCCGAGCTGAAACGCGTTCATCCGGCCAATCCCGAGGCGCAGCACCTGATTTCCGTCGAACTGTCGCGTCTCGGCGAAAATCTGGACGAGGCGAAGGTGTTTGCCGAGAAAGCCGTCGCCGCGCAGCCCTGGAACGCCCGGGCGCGTCATCAGCTCGCTCTTACCTTCATGCGCCTCGAACAGCCTGAAAAGGCGGAGGCGCAGCTGCGCAAGGCGATCGAGCTCGACAGCAGCGTCGACTGGTGGAGCTACCAGCTGGCGCAGGTGCTGTTCCGGCAGCAGAATTACGGACCATGCGTCGATATCCTGCGTGAATACATCGCCAGGCGGCCCGACTCGGCCGATGCCTGGCAATTGCTCGGACGCTGCCACGAAGCGCTGGACGCCACGGAGGATGCCGCCGAGGCATTCGCCCGCGCTTCAGATGCCAAGCCGGAATGGACCTGGCCCTTGCTGAAACTCGCCAATCTGCGGGTGCGGACCAAGACACGGCCGGAACAGGGCATCCTCGCCACCGATCGCCTGCTGGAAAGCCTGTTCCAGGCGCGCCAGCGCGCCGAAATCTACCTGTTGCGTTCGCAGCTCTATGAGATCGGCGGCGATCGCGACAAGGCGGCGGAGGCCGCGCTTCGCGGAACCGAGCTCGCCCCCGATTGGGACTGGGCGAACTCGACCCTGCAGCGGCTGCAGGTGGCGCGCACGGGTTGACCGCGCCGCCATCGCGCGGGCGGTTTCCTGCCGCCCGCCGCGGATCTGCCGACAATAAATCATGACTATTGCCGTCAACATGCGGAAAACACTGCGAAAAATGCTGGCATTGTGAATTAGAATTCTTCTAATATATTGTTATTGCTTCGTTTTCTCTGAACAGCTATGAGTTCTGCGGCGCGGCCCGGCATTGCGGGTATTTTGAGCGCCGGAGATACTAATGTTGGTTCCGTTTTTAATCATGCTTCGTGAAGGCATCGAAGCTGCCCTGATAGTGGGCATCGTTGCGACCTATCTGAAACAGACGGGACGCGGCGCATGGCTACCCGCCATCTGGGTCGGAATTCTTCTGGCGGTCGCGCTGTCCCTGTTCACCGGCGCTGCCTTGCAGCTCGCCAGCGCTCAATTCCCCCAGAAGGCACAGGAACTTTTCGAGGCGATCATCGGCATCGTCGCCGTCATCATACTCTGCTCCATGGTGTTCTGGATGCGGAAGGCGGCGCGCTCGATCAGGCACGAACTCCACGCTTCGATCGATTCGGCGCTTGGCCATTCGAAGGGCGGCGCAACGGCCCTGATCGGCATGGTGTTCTTCGCCGTGGCGCGGGAAGGACTCGAATCCGTGTTCTTCCTGCTGGCGATCTTTCAGCAGAGCACCAGCGGCCATGCCCCGCTCGGCGCGCTGCTCGGCATTGTCGTCTCCGTCGTCATCGGCTACGGCATCTATGCGGGCGGCATCCGGCTCGATCTGCGCCGCTTCTTCTATTGGACCGGCATTTTCATCCTCGTCGTCGCCGCCGGCATCCTGGCGGGCGCCATCCGCCAATTGCACGAGGCAGGCGTCTGGAACGGGCTTCAGACGGTGATCTTCGACCTGAGCAACGTGCTTCCGGCCGGTGGTCCGTTGGGCACCGTTCTCTCCGGCATATTCGGATATAACGACACGCCGACGCTCGGAGAGGCGATCGGCTATGCCGGTTTCCTCGTCGTCAGCCTCTATCTGTTTCTTCGGCCTCCGAGTGCCGGCAAGCGTGTCGCACAGTCCCCAACCGCAACGAATTGACGAAAGCGCTCCATGCAACAGCAGCCCCCCTCGCCCGCCCCGTCATCGAAGCTGCTGCGTCTCGCGGTTGCCGGGGCCGCACTGCTGGTGGTTGCAGGCGGCGTCGCTTTCTACCTTGCCTCCGCGAAGCTTGCCGGGCAAAGCGCCGGCAATGCCATCCTTGTCACCATCAAGGATGGTGCGTGCACGCCCAATGACATTACCGTGCCTGCCGGGCGCTCGACCTTCAAGATCGTCAACGAATCCGACCGCGCGCTGGAATGGGAAATCCTCGATGGCGTCATGGTCGTCGAAGAGCGCGAGAACATCGTTCCGGGCTTCAGCCAGACGATGGAGGCCAAGCTGCGGGCCGGCGATTATGAGATCACCTGCGGCCTGTTGAGCAGCCCGCGCGGCAGCCTGCATGTGACGCCATCGGCCGAGTCCGATGCGGAGGCGGCGCGGCCGTCGGTTTCGGCCTTCATCGGTCCGCTGGCCGAACTCCAGGTATTCCTCGTCACCCAGGTGAACACGCTCGCCAAGGCGAGCAAGGCGCTGGACGAGGCCGTCAAGGCCGGCGATCTCGATGGCGCCAGAGCGGCCTACCAGGCGGCAAGGGTTCCCTACAAAGCGATCGAGCCGATGGCCGACATGTTCGCGGACCTGCACAATATGATCGATCCCGTTGCCGATTATCTTGAAAAACGCGAGGCCGATCCCGCTTTCACGGGCTTTCATCGCCTCGAATACGGGCTTTTTGCGCAGAACAGCACGGACGGGCTGGCGCCCGTCGCGGACAGGCTCGTCGCAGATATCGCCACCCTGAAGGACCGGCTGCGCGGCCTGCGCATACCGCCCGAACAGATCGCAAAAGGGTCGGCGCGCCTGATGCGGATGCTGGGCGAGAACCGCATTGCGAGCGGGCACGATCATTACTCGCAGACCGACCTTGCCGATTTCTCCGCCAATCTCGATGGCGTGACGCGAATGATGGCCTTGCTCCGGCCGGTCGCGATCGAAGCGAATGCCGCCGCCGTGGCGGATATCGAAAAGACCACGGCCGAGATGGCCGGCGCATTGGCGGCGCTGCGCGGCTCCGACGGCTTCCCGGCTTACGCGGCGGTGGCTGCGGACGACAGGCAGGCTCTCGCCGGCAAGGCGCGGGCGGTCGGCGATTCCATTGGCAAGCTGAATGCAGCATTGGGACTTGAGTGATGGCAAAGGACGGCGATAACTTCGCGACCACCCGACGCAAGGTTCTGTTCGGAGCCGGTGGCCTGCTGGCGACGGCCCAGCTTCCGGCAGCGCATGCCGTCGAAATCGGCAGGGAACAGGTGACCGACGCTCCGGTCAGCGACAAGACGCAGCAACGCCAGCCATTTCACGGCCTGCACCAGCCGGGAATAGTCACGCCGCGCCCGGCCGCCGGCATGGTGGCGGCGTTTCACGTCCTGGCGAAGTCGCCGACCGAGGTGGAGCGGCTGTTCAGGCTGCTGACGGAGCGGATAGCGTTCCTCATGCAGGGCGGCGCCCCGCCCCAGCTCGACGACAAGCTGCCACCGGCCGATTCCGGCCTGCTCGGCCCCGATATCCCGCCGGACAACCTCACCATGACGGTCTCGCTGGGTGCATCCTTCTTCGAACAGCGTTCCTGGCTTGCGGCGCACAGGCCGGTCCAACTGTCGCGCATGGCGGCATCGCCGAACGATGCGCTCGACGCCGATCTCTGCCATGGCGACCTGCTGCTGCAGATCAGCTCCAACACGCCCGATACCAATATCCACGCCTTGCGCGACATATTGAAGAACCTGCCCGACCTGATGGTCCTGCGGTGGAAACAGGAGGGCTCGGTGCCCGTCTTGCCGCCGAAGCCCGATGGCAGCCATGAAACAGCCCGGAACTTCCTCGGTTTCCGCGATGGCACCGCCAATCCCGATGCGAACGACAAGGCGCTGATGGACAGGATCGTCTGGGTCACCGCCGAGAGCGGCGAACCGCAATGGGCGGTCGCCGGCAGCTATCAGGTCGTGCGCATCATCCGCAATTTCGTCGAACGCTGGGACCGCACGCCGCTCGGCGAGCAGGAGCGCATAATCGGACGCAGGAAGGCCTCCGGCGCACCCTTCGGCGGCAAGGTGGAAGCGGATTTGCCCGACTATGCCGGCGATCCCGAGGGCACGATCACGCCGCTGGACGCCCATATCCGCCTGGCGAACAAGCGCAGCAAGGGCTCCGACGCAAACCTGATCCTGCGCCGTCCGTTCAACTATTCCAATGGCGTCAGCAAATCCGGCCAGCTCGAACAGGGCCTGCTGTTCATCTGCTACCAGGCCGATCTGGAAAAGGGGTTCATCACCGTCCAGAGGCAGCTCGATGGCGAACCCCTGGAAGAATACATCAAACCGATCGGCGGCGGGTTTTTCTATGCGCTGCCCGGCGCCCGGGACGAGAGAGATTTTCTCGGACGCACCCTTCTCGAAGCCGCTGGCCATCAAATGGCTGGCACCAGAACCTAAGGAACCACGATGAAACCAAGCAGAATCCTGTCGACCAGTCTTTTCGCATTTGCCGTTCTCGCCGGTTCTTCCGGTGCGAGGGCGGAAGTATCGCCGCTCGATCTGGTCGGCCCGATCGCAGATTACAAGATCTACGTGTCGGAAAATCTCGAGAAGCTCGTCGCCGATACCAGGCAGTTCACCGATGCAGTCAAGGCCGGCGACCTCGACAAGGCGAAATCGCTCTTCGGTTCGACGCGCATGAGCTATGAAGCCATCGAGCCCATCGCGGAACTGTTCAGCGATCTCGACGCATCGATCGACTCGCGCGCCGACGATCATGAAAAGGCGGAGAAAGACCCGGGCTTCACCGGTTTCCATCGCATCGAATATGGTCTTTTCGCCGAGAACAGCACCAAGGACCTGGCGCCGTTCGCCGACAAGCTCATGGCGGATGTCACCGACCTCAACAAGCGCATCACCGACCTGACGCTTCCGCCGGAAAAGGTCGTCGGCGGTGCGGCGGTGCTGATGGAAGAAGTTGCCGCCACCAAGATTTCCGGCGAGGAAGACCGCTACAGCCACACCGATCTTTGGGACTTCAAGGCCAATTTCGACGGCTCGCGCAAGATATTCGACCTCGTGCGTCCGCTGATCGAAAAGGACGAAGGTGATTTCATCACCAAGGTTTCGGCCAATTTCGACAAGGTCGACGAGACCCTCGGCAAGTACAAGACGGCGGAAGGCTATGAGCTTTACGACAAGCTCAGCGAGGACGATCGCGCCGTGCTCGCGGCGGCGGTAAATACCCTCGCCGAAGATCTCTCCACCCTGCGCGGCAAGCTCGGGCTGAACTAGGCCGGCGCCGCGACAATACCGGAGCCCGCTTCGATGAACTGACCCCCGAAAGTTGGACATCAACCTTCGGGGGTTTTGCATGTCCAAGTACAGCTTAGCGTTCAAGCAGTCCGTCAGGCCACGCGTTCGGCCGTTTCGGCGGGCACGGCCGGCGACGACAGTTTCTCCAGGTCCGGCGGCATGGCGGCCGTGAGAAAGAAGACGACGACCGCGACGAACACCGTGAGCACGAACAGCATCATGATGATTACAGCGCGTGGGAGGCGTCTCATGTCGTCGATCCCTGATGGTTTGTACCCTGATGGTTTGTGCCCTGGTGGCTTGTGACTGTCGGGGCGAACTCGAACCGTGGTTCACCAACCGGCAGTCGCCCCGATTGTTCCGCGGCGACTGGCGGCGCTACCGCCGCGCACCGAGGATCATCTCGCGGAACCATTCGAGCAGCAGCGAATCATAGGCCCGCTGGCCTTCCGGCTGGCTGAGGGCGTGGTCTGCACCCGAAATGATGCGCGCGGTGAGCGAGCGCGCATTGATGAAGGCGGCGCGATAGCTGGCTATCGCGGCATGGGGGACGATCTCGTCATGTTCCGACGAGACGATGAGCACATCGCCCTTGAACCTTCGGCTGACGGAAAGCGCGTTATTGTCTGCCGGCATGACGATGGTCGAGCGGTATTCGGCAAGGTCCGCCTTGTCGAGCGCATATTTCGGCACATCCCAATCCGCATCGCGGTACAATGCGGGCACGCGCAGCGCCAGCCAGCGCACCGGCCGCAGCGAGGTCAGGATGGTGGCGAGATAGCCGCCATAGCTGCTGCCGATCACCGCAATCGCATCCGGATCGATGTCGGGATGCGCCGCCAGCCTGTCATAGGCCGCCAAGGCATCGTTGAGATTGTCCCCGCGCGTGACGTAGCGCTGCTGCGATAGTGTCGCCGCATGACCGCGCATGTCGAATGTCAGGCAGACGCTGCCAAGCGCGGCGATGTCCTTGGCGCGCCGCAGATCGCGCTCCTGGCTTCCGGCCCATCCATGCAGAAACAGCACGCCGGGCATGCCCGTATCCGGAAACGCAAAGGTTCCCGATATGCGCTGGGCATCGACATCGATGTCAATCTTGCTGCTGTGCATGATATTTCACCTCCAGTTTTGCATATTTCGTGATCGGCCCTTCGACAGGATCGACGCCGCTGCAAAAGATGCGATGCGAGGGATCGCCTGTCCCGACAGCGCCGAACACCTCATGCGAGGACGCCCGCACGGCCACCACATCCGCTTCCCGCGCGAAGGTTTCCAGGGCCAGCATCTCGGCGGGCGTGGCGCCGCCGGTTCGCCAGGACTGCTCCAGCACGGCAACCCGTCTCCGCCCCCCGGCATCCTGCCCGACGATCACGTCGTAATTCCTGCGCGATGCCACGATGCCGAGAATATTGGCGGCGCAATCGTCATAAAACCGGGCCGCCGCGATGATTTCCCGCGAGAGGGCAGTCGTGGTCCGGCTGATCAGCGCATCCCAGTCCCCCTGGACGGCATAGAGCGTCGTGCCGCCATAGGTCTCCCGGCCGCGCTTGTCCCGGGTCGCCCGCTGCTTGCCGATATAGGTCAGCATCATCCCGTCCAGGATGATCTGGCCGACGCTGAACGTGCGCGCCTCGGCGAGGTTCTCCTCGAGCACGAAGCCTTCCTCGAACGCCTGTTCGGAGATTTCGCCGGCCCAGCTCGCGAGATCACGCGCCTCGGTGAACTCATACTGGCCCTTGCCGCCATCCGCCTGGCCGGCTTTCACGCGGATCGGGCCAAAACGCAGCAGCCGCTCGCCGGCGGCGACGAGGTCGGCGCGGCTGAACACGGCGAAGCCCCTGAGCGCCACGTCGCCGACCTTCTGCGGAAACACATGGCTCCAGCCGTCCGGACCGCTCGCGCCGAGCCCCAGAAGCGGATGGGTGATGATCTTGCTGGCCATGAATGTATGCGGCACCACGCCGCCGAAAAGGTCGGCCGGTGTCCAGCCCGGCCCGTCGCCCGGCAAGCTGTCGAGCGACAATGTCGATGCAGGCAGATAGTAGTTCCCGGCTCGGTCCGCCCAATGGTCGCCGGGTGGATCTTCGATCAGCGCGCAGCCTTTCAGCTTCGCAAGCCGTTTCCCGATACTGACAAGGGTCGCGTGCTTGTGCCAGGCTTGCCTGGGCTCTTCGAGCAGGATTACAGCGTGTTTCATCCCGTCCTCGCATTCCATTGCAATAGACTCAATGGGGACGCGGGTGCATTGTTCCCTCACGCGAAGCGAGGGGCCTGCCGTGGGAGTTTATTGCACCTCTCGGCCCACGCGGTGGGATAGATTTTCGGCCTCAAAAAATATTTCGCCCTGCAAGCCACTGATCTTGCTCTTTTTTCTTCCGGCAACCAAAATAAATTGCACAGACTTATCCCCCCTGTTTGAAACCGGGTTATTCTGTGCAGGTCCTTTCCAGTGGGGGAGCAGCTTCCGGTGCTGTTTCGATTGCTGGGAAAGGATGGCGTTGCCGGATGGTCGGAAGTGACAACCCCGATAATCCAGCAAACTGCAGATGGAAACGGAGGTGGCGCTTCGGTTTCCGGGTTGTTGCGTCTGACAAACGCAATGATAGCAGGCAAAGACGTCGCGGGCGGTCTTCGGACCTCGACCCTGATACCACTACGACGCGCTGAAGACCGCCCGTCTCCCCCATTTTCAATGACCAGACGCGATTTCGCGGGCGTGGTGCGGACTTCCTGCATTCAACTGTGCAGTCCCTCTTTGGAACGTTGCATCGGAAGCCTAGACCACACCGCCCAGCCAGTAGAAGCAGGCGGCGACGAGCGCTGCCGCCGGCATCGTCAGCACCCAGGCGACGACGATATTGCCGGCGAGTTGCCAACGGACGGCTGAAACGCGCCGCGCCGCGCCGACGCCGACAATGGCGCCCGTGATCGTGTGCGTGGTGGACACCGGAATGCCGAGCCATGTCGCGCCGAAAAGCGTGATGGCGCCGCCGGTTTCGGCGCAGAAGCCCTGCATCGGCTTGAGCCGCGTTATCCTCGAACCCATGGTGTGAACGATGCGCCAGCCGCCGAACAATGTCCCGAGCGCCATGGCCGACTGGCACGTTATCACCACCCAGAACGGCACGTGGAACTCGCCGCCGAGATGGCCCTCGGAGAACAGCAGCACGGCGATGATCCCCATCGTCTTCTGCGCATCATTGCCGCCATGGCCGAGCGAGTAGAGCGATGCCGAGACGAATTGCAGGCCGCGGAACGTGCGATCGACCGCGAACGGCGTCTGGCGTACGAACAGCCAGGAGACGAGCAGGACGAGCATCAGAGCCAGGAAGAAGCCGATGGCCGGCGACAGGAAGATGGCGCTGACGGTCTTCAGCAGGCCGGTCCAGACGATGGCGTCGAACCCGGTCCTGGCAAGGGCGGCGCCGACGAGCCCGCCGACGAGCGCATGGGAGGAGCTGGACGGAATGCCGAAGAACCAGGTGATGAGGTTCCACGAAATCGCTCCCATCAGGGCCGCGAAGATCAGCCGCGGCGTGACGCTTCCCGCATCGATGATGCCGGTGCCGAGCGTTTCGGCGACATGCAGGCCGAAGAACAGGAAGGCGATGAAATTGAAGAAGGCCGCCCAGGCCACCGCATAGTGCGGCCGCAGCACCCGTGTCGAGACGATGGTCGCGATGGAATTCGCCGCGTCGTGCAGCCCGTTCAGGAAGTCGAAGAACAGCGCGATGCCGACGAGGCCGATCAACAAAGGCAGGCTGAGGGCCGCGTCCATCAGATGTTCTCGATCACGATACCGCTGATCTCGTCCGCCACATCCTCGAAGCGATCGACGACCTTTTCGAGCTCGCCATAGATCTCGCTGCCGATGATGAAGGCCATGGCATCGGACTTGCCATGGCGCTGATAGAGATCCTTCAGGCCCGCATCGTAGAGATGGTCGGCCTTGTCCTCGAGGCTCACCACTTCCTCGGCAATGGCGCCGAGACGGGCGGCATTGGTGCCGACGCGGACGAGCAGCGGCACCGCCTCAGCGATCAGCCGCGCCGCGGCGGCGATCAGTTCGCCCATCGCCCGCATGCGCGGATCGAAGGACCTTTGCTCGTATAGCTGGATCGTCTTGACGGTCTTGTGCATCATGTCGATGGCGTCGTCCATCGACTGGATGAGGTCCTTGATGTCGCTGCGATCGAACGGCGTTATGAAGCTGCGGCGCACCGCCTGCAGCACCTGCCGCGTGATCTCGTCGGCTTCGTCCTCGAGTTCGACGATGCGCGCGCAATGGCCGTCGATATCGCCCTCGCCGGCGAGCAGGGCCTGCAGCGCGTCGGCCGCTTCCACGACCGTCTTCGAATGAAGTGCAAAAAGATCGAAGAACCGATCTTCCCGTGGCAGCAATGCGCGAAACCAGCCTAGCATGAGCGGCGCGTCTCCCTTTGGGCGCCCGGATCGGATCTGGCCCGGGTGGGCCCGGGCCCGTTTGACCTGGTCGTCTATCCGGCCGAGCGAGATTCCTTTAGCCGACTCATACCACCTGGCGGCCGCGCCGCAAAGTCAGCGGCGTATCGGTCCCGGCGCCGTGGGCTAGCCACGGTTGACGAACTTGTTGAAACGGCTGGTGGAGCCATCCTCCGTTCGCTCCTGGTAGAGAAAGGCGAGCCTGTTCCTGTCGAATATCTCGAAGAATTCATCCCAGTCTATGCGCTCGAATTCCTCGTCCGGCTCGCCGAAATCGATGCGCAGGATGCCGCCTTCGCCCTCGGCGCGGACCACCGAAGGATGGCCGCCCCGGGACTCGGCCCATTTGCGAATAGTACCGCGATTGGTTGTGGTACCCGAATTGCTCATTGGAGCCTCCTTTGAGTTCCAGATCGTCTGTCTGGTACAACCGCGATGGCGGATACTGGTTCCCCATCGCACGAAACGAGGGCTTCGTCACAAGGCTATGACGTTCGGCTGCTATGGTCTTGAACAAAGGGTGAAGCGAACAAATATCTGCGTCGCCGTGTCCGGCAATTCCCAGGAACAGCCCGTTCACCCATGCGGAGGATATGATGAACGAACGAATATTTGACCGGCCCGTCTTTGTCCGGGAGCGCCCTTTCATCGTACGCGAGGTCGCCTCGCTCGATGATGCGCTCGATTTTCTCGACCACTGGCCCGAAGCCGATCGTGGCCTTATCTACCAGACCGCCTGGAAGGCCTGCTGCGATGTTTTCGATGGCCACAAGCCCTTGCCTGTCGCGCGCCACGCCTTTGAAGGCTTTGCCAAGCGCGCCGGCATATTGGAGGATGCCGACGCCGTCCTGCCCTGGATGGGACGGGGGAAAGGCAGCAGCGGACGCACCAGCGTCTGACCAATCCACATGGCCGCCATCGGCCAGCATCATCGGCAGCAGAAATCGTGCCTGCGCCGGATCGCCGGGAACATTTCGACGCGGCGCCGGTTGCAGACAGGAGTTGAGGCACGAAGGAGCAGGCCATGGCACATGCCGACAAGAAACACTCCGGCCGCGGATCGCAAGGCAAGGGCACCGGCGGCGGCGCGATGACCGACGAGCAGGACGTGACCGAGATCGCGCCGAATACGGTCCTGTCGAATCGTGACAAGGCGCAGCACTCGCGCGAACGGGGTGCGGATGGAAAGTGGATCGAGACCGAGCAATATCACCAGCATACTGCCAACAAGACCGAGGAACCGCTGGACCGCAAGCCGGAGCGGAAATAGGCTGGCCACGGCGCGCGCAAGCCGGCGCGATCGAACCGCAGCGAGGGTAATTGCAAATGGGAAAATATGTCCTGATCGGCTCCCGGGGCTGCGGCTCCGCCATCATCGAACTCGCCATGCTGCAGGCGGGTGCGGAGTATGAGCTCGAGGAGATCCCCTATCTCGAACCGGGGCCGGATCGCGACAGATTGCTGGAGCTGAACCCTCTCGGACAGGTGCCGACGCTGATCATGCCAAGCGGCGAAATCCTGACGGAAAGCGCCGCGATCATACTCCACCTGGCCGACACATTTCCCGATGCCGAACTTGCACCCTCAGTTGCGGACAAGCAGCGGCCGGCGTTCCTGCGATGGTTGATCTTCATCGTCAGCGAAATTTATCCGACGTGGAATTACAGCGACGATCCCGCGCGGTGGCAATTGCCGGAAGCGAACCACAAGCGCTACCGGAAGGCGCTGGAGGATCATCGCCTCGACCTCTGGCGGCAGGTCGAGGACGTGGCGGATACGCCGTATTTCCTCGGCTCGGACCCGAGCGCACTCGACCTCTATATCGCGGTGATGCGGAACTGGACCCCGGGCGGCGACACGTTTCGCCGCCTGTTCCCGAAACTGACGGATATTGCCGACAATATTGCCGGACAGGACCTGTTCGGGAACGTGCTACGCAGGAATTCCGGCGAATAGGATGAAAAGAGGCCCGCGAACGGGCCTCTCCGGTGATCAGAAGTCCATGCCGGCGCCGGGTCCGGGCATCGCCGGTGCCGCTTCCTTCTTCGGCTTCTCCGCGATCATGGCCTCGGTCGTCACGAGGAGGCTGGCGACGGAGGCCGCATCCTGCAGCGCGGTGCGCACCACCTTGGCGGGGTCGATAACGCCCTGCGCAAAGAGATCGCCATACTCACCGGTCTGGGCATTCCAGCCCCACGAGAACTCGTTCTTCTCGCGCAGCTTGCCAACGACGATCGAACCTTCCGCGCCGGCATTCTCGGCGATCTGGCGCACCGGAGCCTCGATGGCCTTGCGAACGATGTCGATGCCGACCTTCTGGTCCTGATTGGCCGCGGCGAGGCCCTCGAGCGCCTTCACCGCGCGCAGGAGCGCGACGCCGCCGCCCGGAAGTATGCCTTCCTCCACCGCAGCGCGGGTGGCATGGAGGGCGTCGTCGACGCGGTCCTTCTTCTCCTTGACCTCGACTTCGGTCGAGCCGCCGACGCGGATGACGGCGACGCCGCCTGCGAGCTTCGCCAGCCGCTCCTGCAGCTTCTCGCGGTCGTAGTCGGAGGTGGTTTCCTCGATCTGCACGCGGATCTGCGCCACGCGTCCATCGATCTCGGCTCTCGAACCCGCACCGTCGACAATGGTGGTGTTCTCTTTCTCGATGACGACCTTCTTGGCGCGGCCGAGCATTTCCAGCGTCACATTCTCGAGCTTCACGCCGAGGTCTTCGGAAATGACGGTACCGCCCGTCAGGATGGCGATGTCTTCGAGCATGGCCTTGCGGCGATCGCCGAAGCCCGGCGCCTTCACGGCCGCGATCTTCAGGCCACCGCGCAGTTTGTTGACGACGAGCGTCGCAAGCGCCTCGCCTTCGACGTCCTCGGCGATGATGATCAGGGGCTTGCCCGACTGCACGACGGCTTCGAGCACGGGAAGCATCGACTGGAGGTTCGAAAGCTTCTTCTCATGTATCAGCACATAGGGCTCTTCCAGCTCCACGCGCATCTTGTCCTGGTTGGTGATGAAATAGGGCGAGAGGTAGCCGCGGTCGAACTGCATGCCCTCGACCACTTCGAGCTCGGTCTCCGCCGTCTTCGCCTCCTCGACGGTGATCACGCCTTCATTGCCGACCTTCTCCATCGCCTCGGCGAGATAGCGGCCGATCTCGGCATCGCCATTGGCCGAAATGGTGCCGACCTGCGCGATTTCCGAATTGTTCGATATCTTGCGGGCATTGCCCTTGAGATCGGCGACGACCGCATCGACAGCCAGGTCGATGCCGCGCTTCAGGTCCATCGGATTGATGCCCGAAGCCACCGTCTTGGCGCCTTCCTTGACGATCGCCTGCGCCAGCACCGTCGCCGTCGTCGTGCCGTCGCCGGCAAGGTCGTTGGTCTTCGACGCCACCTCGCGCAACATCTGCGCGCCCATGTTCTCGAACTTGTCTTCGAGCTCGATTTCCTTTGCGACCGAAACGCCGTCCTTGGTGATGCGAGGCGCACCGAACGATTTGTCGATGACGACATTGCGGCCCTTCGGGCCAAGCGTGACCTTCACCGCATTGGCGAGGGTATCGACGCCGCGCAACATCCGTTCACGCGCTTCCGTACTGAATTTCACTTCCTTAGCAGCCATTTTTCACTCCTCTTTGGCAGCAATATTGACTGTCCTGTTCTCAAGCGGCCTTTTGCCCGACGACTTCCGCATCGATGATGCCAAGCACGTCGCTTTCCTTCATGATCAACAGGTCCTCGCCATTGAGCTTGATCTCGGTGCCGGACCATTTGCCGAACAGGATGCGGTCTCCCGCCTTCACGTCCAGCGGCTGCACCTGACCCGATTCATTGCGAGCGCCGCGACCGACCGCGATCACCTCGCCCTCCTGCGGCTTTTCCTGCGCCGTGTCGGGGATGATGATTCCGCCGGCGGATTTCGACGTCGATTCGACCCGCCTGACGAGTATGCGATCGTGAAGTGGTTGGAACGTCATGTTTTCCTCCTGGACAAACAATAATGAACATCGCCCTCCGAGATCCTGCCGGTTCTCCGAAGGGCCGCCGATCCTTGTGCAAGCGATCGGCGCAGGTGATCTGGTTTGGCCATGTTTCGATTTCAAGAGCCTGGCGAGGAAAAATTAGCACTCGCCTCGGAATGCTGCCAACATGCTGATAAACAACATGAATTACTCGTTCGTCGGCCAAGTTTTTCTTGATCGAATCGCTGGAAGTTGGCACGATTCATCCATTGGCAATGGAGGTTGTTCCTGATGAGCTTCACGTCGAATTTCGAGCGCCAATTGCAGGGATATGGCTTGACCACCGCGCATATCCTCTATCGGCGGCCAGACTTCAAATCCCTGCTGCAGACCTATATCTGGCAGGACTACGATCTGGCCCCGGATTTCCCGGAAATGCGCAAATTCCTGGAGTTCTGGCAGGAAAAACTGGAAGGACCGCTGCATTCGATCCGTTTCACGCATCAGCGCCTGATCGGGCCGAACGAATGGCGCAAGGTCGACGGAGAAATCATGCTGCACTGACGCAGCCGGGCTTCAGGCCTGGCCCTGCCGCATGCCGCGCGCAAAGCGCATGATGAGCGCAAGCAGGATCGTGCCGAGAATGAACACGAAGGCCACGGCGGCAATTGCCGGGCTGATATTCTCGCGGATCGTCGAAAACATCTGCCGTGCGAGCGTCCGCTGATTGGGCCCGGCGACGAACAGCGTCAGCACCACCTCGTCGAGCGAGGTCGCGAAGGCGAAGACCGCACCGGACAATATGCCCGGCAGGGCCAGCGGCAGGGTGACTTTCCGCAATACGGTCGTCGGGGAAGCGCCAAGGCTGGCCGCCGCCTGTTCCAGCCGCCGGTCGATCCCCTGCAGGGCGGCGAGGACATTGACGACGACGAACGGCACCGCCACCACCGTATGGGCGACGATGACGCCGATATAGCTGTTGGTGAGACTATACTGCGCGAACATCAGCTGCATGCCGACACCGAGCACCACCGCCGGCACCACCAGCGGCAGCAGGAACAGCGTCTTGATCGTGGCCAGCAGGAGCGAGAGCCGTTTCTCCCTCAGGCCGAGCGCGCTGACCGTGCCGAGAAGGGTGGCGAGCAGCGTCGTGCCAAGCCCGATGATCAGGCTGTTGACGATCGACCGGCGCCACACATCCGCCGTGACCAGTTCCTCGAACCAGCGGGTGGAATAGGCCGGGATCGGGTAGTTGAGGAAGACGCTGTCGGTAAAGGCCAGCGGCAGGATGGCGATGAGCGGCGCGATCAGGAAGAATATCACCGCCGCGCCGAATATGAGCCGTG
Organism: Phyllobacterium sp. 21LDTY02-6; assembly: GCF_023554255.2. GTDB lineage: Bacteria > Pseudomonadota > Alphaproteobacteria > Rhizobiales > Rhizobiaceae > Phyllobacterium. Next base: position 225,138 of record NZ_JAMJWD020000003.1, read on the forward strand.
CAAGAGGCAATGTCTTCATGCCCGCGCCTCCCTTTCGGACGAAAGGCGAAGGTAGATGGCGTAGAGGATCATGGTGGCGACCAGCAGCACCAGGCCGAGCGCTCCCGCCATGCCCCAATTCGCCGCGCCGGTGGCGTAATAGGCGATGACGGAGCTGATCATCTGGTCCTTGGCGCCGCCGATGAGCGCCGGCGTGATGTAATAGCCGAGCGCGGTCATGAAGACGAGAAGCGAGCCGGACACCACGCCGCGCAGCGACAGCGGCAGCAGCACATGGAAGAAGGCGCGCAGCGGATGGGCACCGAGCGACGCCGCCGCGGGCATCAGATTGCGCGGTATGCCGATCAGCACGCTGAAGATCGGCAGCACCATGAAGGGCAGCAGCACATGGGTCATGGCGATGACGACGCCGACCCGGTTGAAGATCAGCGGCAGCGGCGCCGAAACGATGCCGAGCTGCATCAATGCCGAATTGATCAACCCCCTGTCCTGCAGCAGAATGAACCAGGCGGCGGTGCGCACCAGAAGCGAGGTCCACAGCGGCAGCAGGACGGCCCCGAGCAGCAATTGGCGTTTCCAGCCATCGACCGACGCCGCGATCATCGCATAGGGAAGACCGATCAGCGCGCAGGCGATGGTCACCGTCAGCGCCATCAGGAAAGTGCGCAGCATGATCGCCCGGTTGGCCGAGGCACCGGCCGGCAGCGCCTCGATCTCGCCGGAAGCATCGCGCTGCAGATCGACGGCGGCGAGCAGATTGCGGTCCGTTATGCTGGAAGCTGCCGCAACGCTGACGGCGCGCCAATAGGCGGGGTCGGCCCAGCGCTTGTCGATGCCGACAAGATCGGCATTGTCGGCATTCTCCTTCACCGCCGTGCGGGTCTTGCCCATCAGCGTGCGAAAGCCGGATTTGGCGCTGTTGAGCCGGCGGACGAGATCGCCGAACAGCTGGTCGTCCTCGATCTGCCGGATATCATTGGCGAGCGCCGCCTGCATCTCGGTCGTCGGCGGGCTGGAATTGTCCCAGCCGGCGACGGCGCTGGCCGTTTCGGGCAGGGCCCGGGCCGCAACAGGATCGGAAACGGCCGATTTCATCATCGTCGCCAGCGGCATGGCGAAGAAGACGACAAGAAACAGCAGCAGCGGCGCCACCAGCAAGAGCGGGACCAGGCGTCCGTAGCGCGGCTTCATTGCCGGATCACCCAGCAATCGGCCGGCTGGAAGGAAAGGTCGACCGCGGCGCCGACAGCCGGCGGCTGCGCGCTTCGATCGGTCTTGGCGACGAAGGACGCGCCCTCGCAGGACAGCAGCAACCGCAGGTGATCGCCGTGATAGACGATGTCGGAGACCGTCGCACGCAGGGTGTTCGCCGGGCCGGCGGCGGGCCGCAGCTTGATCCGCTCGGGACGGATCGACAGGCAGACGCGCTCGTCGGGCGCATAATCCTGGCTCGATTCCACCATGATCTCCTGGCCGCCCGCCAGTTCCACCCGCGCCGTGCCGCCATCGGATTTCCGGATGGGCCCGTTGACGAGGTTGGTCTCGCCGATGAACTCCGCGACGAAGCGCGTGTTCGGATGATCGTAGATTTCCGCAGGCCCGCCGATCTGCTCGATCTTGCCGCGATTGAATATGGCGATCCGGTCCGACATGGTCAGCGCCTCGGATTGATCATGCGTGACGAATACGATCGTCAGGCCGAGGCGGCGGTGCAGCTCGCGAATGTCCAGTTGCATCTGCTCGCGCAGCTGCTTGTCCAGCGCGCCGAGCGGCTCGTCCATCAGCACGACTTCCGGCTCGAAGATCAGCGCCCGCGCCAGCGCCACGCGCTGCTGCTGGCCGCCCGACAATTGCGACGGACGCCGGTCGGACAGCGCATCCATCTGCACCATGTCCAGCGCCTTCTTCACCCGCTCGGCCGTTTCGGCCCTGGCGGCACCGCGCATCTTCAGCGGGAAGCCGATATTCTCCGACACCGTCATGTGCGGGAACAGCGCATAATTCTGGAAGACCACGCCCATGTTGCGCTTGTGCGGCGGCAGCCCGTCGATCCGCTTGCCATCGGCCCAGATCGTGCCGCTTGTCGGATTCTCGAAACCCGCCAGCATCATCAGGATGGTGGTCTTGCCGGAACCCGAAGGCCCGAGCAGACTGACGAACTCCCCCCGTTCGATCTCCAGATCAAGCCCCTCGACGACGGTAAGCGCGCCGAAAGATTTGGTAACGCCCTCCAAGCGGATGAATGGGTTGCTCATCGATGTCGGTCCTGACTTTGTACAATGTCCCGCAACGGTGCGGCGTCGCACCGTTGCGTCGGCGAAGGGAAAGCGGTCAGCGCTCTTCCGTGCGGATCGTCATTGTGCAAGCCATGCGTTGAACCTCTGGGTCAAAGCTTCCGAATTGTCGGTCCAGAAATCGACATCGAGGGCGATGGCGTCCTTCAGATTGTCGGGCGCCGTCGGCAGCTCCGCCTGGTACTTTTCCGGCACGAGCTTGCCCGCCTCGGTATTCGGCAGGCCGTAGGCGATATATTCCGGCAGCTTCGACTGGTTGTCCGGCTCGCTGGCAAAGGCGATGAAATCCATCGCGGCGTCCTTGTTCGGGCTGTCCTTCAGGATGACCCAGCTGTCGATCGCATAGATGCTGCCCGGAAAGACGAAGCCGAAATGCTTGCCCTCGGTCCGGTTCAGGCCGCTGATGCGGCCATTATAGGCGGTGGTCATGACCACCTCGCCGGAAGAAAGCAGCTGCAATGGCTGCGCGCCTGCCTCCCACCATACGATGTTCGGCTTCAGTTCATCGAGCTTCTTGAACGCCCGGTCGACGCCTTCCGGCGTCGCGAGCAGCGAATAGACCTCTCCGGCTGCGACGCCATCGGCCATCAGTGCGAATTCAAGCGCATATTTGGCGCCCTTGCGCAGGCCGCGCTTGCCCGGAAATTTCGTCGTGTCCCAGAAATCCGCCCAGGATTTCGGCGCGTCCTTGAGCTTGTCGCCATCATAGGAAATGCCGGTGGACCAGACGATGGCGCCGACGCCGCATTCGTTGACGGCAGCGGGCAGATATTTGGCTTCCCCGCCGAGCTTCTCCCAATCGATCTTTTCATAGATGCCATCGGCGCAGCCGAGCGCCAGTTCCTCGGATTCGACCTGGATGGCATCCCAGTTCGGCACGCCGGCCTTTACCTTGGCCTGCAGGACGCCGTAGCCGCCGTCCCAGCTCTCGTCCAGCACGGGCTTGCCGAGCTTCTTCGAAAAAGGCTCGAAATAGATTTTCCGCTGGGCGTCCTGATAGTTGCCTCCCCAGGACACCACCGTCAGGTCGCGGGCCTGCGCCGTCGTCGCCGCGCTGCCGGCGGTCAGAGCAAGCATGATCAAGGTTGCATTCAGAAGCTTCATCGTCGTTCCCCTTTTTATTATGATGAACAGCAAGAAAACCACAGTTTGAGAGGATTGAAAGCACATTTCCGGTCGGCGGTGAGAATAATCACCGATCGGGGCCGGCTAATAGGTCGGCGGCGTGATGGCGCTGAGGATTTCGCTCTTTTCCGTGCCGACATTGCGGAAGCGATGCGGCAGCCGGCTGTCGAAATAGTAGCCATCGCCTTTGCGGAGCACCTTCTTCTCGCCGCCGACCGTCACCTCCACCGCGCCGCTGATCACCATGCCCGCCTCCTGCGCCGCGTGGGAGAAGGCCTCGCCGGTATCCGCGCCGACCGCATAGGTCTCGTGCAGCATGAGGAGCTGCCTGTTGGGGTGGTTGAGCCCGATCACCCGGTAGGAAACGGTCTCCACCTTGCCGATCTCCACCAGTTCCTCCGCCTGGTAGAACGGCGTATAGGGCAGGCTCGACTGCAGATCGCTGAAGAAGCCGGGCAAGGTCGTGCCGAGGGCATCGAGGACCGCCCCGAGCGTATCGACCGAAGGGCTCATCTTGTCGCGCTCGATCAGCGAGATGGTGGAATGCGAAATGCCGGAACGCCCCGCCAGTTCGCGCACGCTCAGGTCGCGACGCCGCCGCATCTCGCGCAATTTGCTGCCGATCTTCGGCATGAACAGCTCCCTCTCTCCTGTCGGTTTTCAATGCCCGGCCAGTTTTGCTGCTGGTGAGCATAATGAACAGTGCCGCTACCCCCGATTGCAGTCAAGGCGAGGCTGACTGAATGTGACGCAGGTTTCACAGGCAAGATGAGAACAGCATGGCAACGCCCCCCAGCAGCAACGCGATCGACACTGTCGAATATATCAAGCGACCCGGCGTCGATGCGGTGGCAGACACTGCCGCGATCGAAGGCCTGGTGAAGGAAATCATCGCCAATGTGCGGGATCGCGGCGACGCCGCCGTCCGCGACTATGCGCAACGGTTCGATTCGGTCGATATCGAGGCATTCGAAGTCGGCAGCGCCGAGCGCGACGCGGCGCTTGCGGCGCTCGATCCGCAGACCCGCAAGGATACCGAATTCGCGATCGAGCGCGTTACCGCCTTCGCCGAGGCGCAGTTGCGCACGATCCTGCCGCTCGAATTCGATGCGCTGCCGGGCCTGCATCTCGGCCACCGCGTGATCCCGATCGAGACGATCGGCGCCTATGTGCCGGGCGGCCGCTATCCCATACTTTCGGCCCCGGTGATGACGCTGGTGCCGGCCAAGGTCGCGGGCTGCGACAATGTCATTGCCTGCCTGCCGCCCAATGCCCACCCGGCCATGATCGCCGGCTGCCACATGGCGGGCGCGGACCGGATCTTCAAGGTCGGCGGTGCGCAGGCCATCGCCGCCATGGCCTATGGAACCGAGACCATCCCGCCCGTCGACAAGATCGTCGGCCCCGGCAATGCCTATGTGAACGAGGCCAAGCGGCAGGTATTCGGCCGGGTCGGCATCGACCAGCTCGCCGGTCCGAGCGAGATATTCACCGTTGCCGACGAGACGGGCGATGCGGAGATGATCGCCACCGATCTTCTCGCCCAGGCGGAACATGATGTGCGCACGCGCGTCGGCCTCATCACCACCGACCGGAGCCTGGCCGAGGCGGTTCTGGCGGAGATTTCAAGGCAGCTCCAGACCCTGCCCACCGCCGATGTCGCCGGCGCGGCATGGCGCGATTTCGGCGAGATCACCCTTTGCCATGACGAGGCGCAGATGATCGCCTATTCCGATCATATTGCCGCCGAACATCTGCAGGTCCACACGCGCGACGCCCATGAAACCGCGCTGAAACTGCGCAATTACGGCTCGCTTTTCGTCGGCCCGCTGGCAAGCGTGGTCTATTCCGACAAATGCTGCGGCACCAACCATACATTGCCGACGATGGCGGCGGGCCGCTACACCGGCGGGCTCTGGGTCGGGTCCTATGTCAAGATATGCACCCACCAATGGCTCGACGAGCGCGGCGTCGAAGCCGTCGCGCCGCCGGCCGTTCGCCAGAGCCGCACCGAGGGCATGGAAGGGCACCGGCGCGCCGCGGCATTGCGGCTGGAGCGCCAGGGCAAGACCGCCTGAGGCCCAGTTAGGATCGAACTAGGGATATTGCGCCCCGGTCGCCGTCACATAGACGGAATAGAGCGATCGGGTCGCAGTGATGAAGAGCCGGTTGCGGCGCGGGCCGCCAAAGGTGAGGTTGGAGACGATCTGGGGCACCAATATCTTGCCGAGCAGGCTGCCGTCCGGCGCGAAGCAATGCACGCCATCGGCGGCGCTCGTCCAGATATTGCCGTCGAGATCCGCCCGCATCCCATCGGGATTGCCGTTGTCGATGGTGCAGAACACCCTGCCATTGGCTAGTTTCGTACCATCGACCACATCGAACACCCTGATATGGCGCGGCACGGTGCCGTCATGGCTGGCGCCTGAATCGGCGATATAGAGCTTCGATTCGTCCGGCGAGAAAGCGAGGCCGTTCGGCTGGGTAAAATCGCTCACCACCGCTTCGATCGTGCCCGTATCCGGCTGCAGCCGGTAGACGTTGCGGGAAGCCTGTTCCGGTTCCGCCTTGTAGCCTTCATAGTTCGACAGGATGCCGTAGGTGGGATCGGTGAACCAGATCGAGCCATCGGACTTGACGACGACGTCATTGGGCGAGTTGAGGCGCCTGCCCTGATAGGCGTCGGCCAGTATCGTGATGCTGCCGTCCGGCTCGGTGCGCGTGACACGGCGCGGGCCATGTTCGCAGGAGACCAGCCGCCCCTGCCTGTCGCGGCTATGGCCATTGGCGAAGTTGGAGGGCGAGCGGAATGTCGAAACGCCGCCCTCCGGCACCCAGCGCAGCATGCGCTCATTCGGGATATCGCTCCAGAGCAGGCAATTCAGGTCCGAGAACCACACCGGTCCCTCCGCCCACCTGCAGCCCGAATAGAGCTCCTCCAGCTCGGCGGTCTTGACGATCAGCGCATTGAAGCGCGGATCATGAACTTCGTAAGGTGAATTGGCGGCCACGGACATCTCCCCCCGGCGTTGATCGAATCGGCATCAGCTTTTCCTCAAATCGCCGATTCCGCAACCGCCGAAAGTAGGCTTCATCCCCGTTCGATGACGATCTTGAGGACGTCGCGGTTGCCGCTCCAATAGGGCAAGGCCTGTTCCGCATCGTCGAATGCGAATACCCGCGATATCAGCCGGTCGGCGGCATCGCCCATCTTCTCCATATGGGCGACGACGTTGCGGAAATCGGCAAGGGTGGCATTGCGCGACCCCATGATGTCGAGTTCCTTCAGATTGAAGAACTGCGTCTGGTAGGTGACGGGCGCCTTGGAATAGCCGACATAGACGACGCGGCCGGCAAATCCGGCGAGATCTATCGCCTGGGTGAATGTCGCGGGCAGCCCGACCGCTTCGAAGGCGACGTCGACGCCATCGTCGGCGGTAAGTTCATGGACCCTGGCGACCAGCTCCTCGCCGCCGGCGGGCAGCACGTGCTGCGCGCCGAAGGCCTGCGCCAGCGCCAGTTTCTCATCGCTCGGATCGATGGCGATGATGCGGGCGCCGCGCGCCGCCGCGCCGATGATCACGCCCATGCCGATCATCCCGCAGCCGATCACGGCGACCGTATCGCCTGCGCCGACACGGCCGCGCTCGACCGCATGGAACCCGACGGAGAGCGGTTCGACCAGGGCGAGATGCCGCGGCTGCAGCGTATCGTTCAGGATGACCTTGTCGGCCGGCAGCACGATTTCCTCGGCAAGCCCGCCATCCTGCTGGACGCCGAGCGTCCTGTTGTAGCGGCAGGCATTGGTGCGTCCCTTGCGGCAGGACGAACATTTTCCGCAGGACGTATAGGGCATGACGATGACGCGGCGGCCGGGGCGATAGTCCGGGCCGACCCTGCTGCCGGCGGCGACGATTTCCCCGCCGATCTCATGCCCCGGGATGCGCGGCAGCTGGACCAGCGGATTGAGGCCCTTGAACGTATTGAGATCGCTGCCGCAAAGCCCGACATGGCGCACGGCGATGCGGACATCCTCCTCGCCCATCGGCGCCCTTTCCACGGAATAGAACTTCGCCAGATTCTCTTCGACTATTCTCAGTACCTTGTTCATATCGCTTCCGTTGTTGCATCCTGGCCCTGATCCTTCCGGTAGGCCGAAAGGAGGTTGGCTTCACTATATCCGTAATGTTCGTCGAAGGCCTGCCGCGCGGCGCGCAACGACCGTTGCCGCAGGGCCTCCAATATCGCTCCGTGCTGCGCCGACGTCCTGGCGCCATTGCCGCTCTTGCCGATCTCCATGTAGAAGACCAGCGTGTGCTCGAGCACCTTGTAGAGCTTGGCCAGCACGCCATTGCCCGAGATGCGGATGATCTCGCTGTGAAAGGCATAATCCGCCAGCGCCGCCTCATGCGCCGTCAGGGCGTCGCCCATTCGCCTCACCTGCTCTTCGAGGGCGGCGATATCCGCGTCGGTGATGTTCTCGACGACGCCTTGCAGCACGCCGATATCGATCATCCGCCTGAAATCGAGCAGGTCCTGGCAGGTCTTGAGGCTGCGGTCGAAATACTGGTCCATGACATGGAAGACCGCCGCGACATTCGGCGCGCAGACGCGCGGCCCGCGCTGCGTCTTCTCGATCAGCCCGAAGGCTTCAAGGTGGATGAGCGCTTCCCGAACCGTGTTGCGCCCGACGCCGAACCGCTCGGCGATCTGCCGTTCATTCGGCAGAAGACTGCCCGGCCGATAATTCTGCCGAATGTCGCTGCGAATGCTGTCGACGATGTTCTGGACGGTGCTGTTGCGGTTCATCCTGCTTCCTTGGTCCAACAATGGGACCAAGGCGGTAATAGCACAGCTCGACTTCGCCTGTCGACAGCTCTAAAGCGCGTCGAGCGGAAATTTCAGGTAGCGCCTGCCATTCTCCTCCGGCTCCGGCAGGCGCCCGCCGCGGATGTTCACCTGCAGCGCATGCAGGATCAGGCTCGGCATCGGCAGGGTCTTGTCGCGCTCGCTGCGCCGCTGGATGAATTCCTGTTCCGACAGGGCAAGGTGCGGGTTGTTCTGCCGCTGCTCGAGGACCGTGCTTTCCCAGCGGGCATGCCGGCCGACCGGCTGGTAGTCATGGCCGGTGAACAGGCGCGTATCGCCCGGCAGCGCCAGGATGGACTGGATCGAGTTCCACAGCATGGCGGCGCTGCCGCCGGGGAAATCCGCCCGCGCGGTGCCGCCATCCGGCATGAACAGCGTATCGTGGACGAATGCCGCATCGCCGATGACATAGGTGATGGAAGCCAGCGTATGGCCGGGCGAGAACATGATGCGACCGTCGATGGAACCGAGCCTGAACGTCTCGCCATCGGCAAAGAGATGGTCCCATTGCGAGCCGTCCGTCGCCAGCTCCGGCCAGTTATATATCTGCTTCCAGATTTCCTGGACCTTGCCGATCCTGTCGCCGATGGCCGTGGGCGCGCCGGTCCTGCCCTTGAGATAATGCGCCGCCGAAAAATGATCGGCATGGGGATGGGTGTCGAGTATCCATTCAAGTTCCAGCCCGTTCGCCGCGATGAAATCGAGCATCTCGTCGGCGCTTCGCGTCGAGATCGCCCCGGACTTCTCGTCGAAGTTCAGCACCGGATCGATGATCGCGCATTTGCCGGTCGCCGGATCGGCGGCGACATACTGGATGCTGGAACTGCGGCTTTCGAAGAAGGCGCGAACATGCGGGCGGCGGGAAAAATGCTTCTCCAGCCATGCACTGGCCGGGCCGAGGTCGAACCCGTGCCGCTGGCCAAGGACGGGGATTTCCGCCAGCGCCAACCGCCCGTCGAGCACATCGCCGATCACTTGCAGCGTCAAAGCGCGCACGCCCGATTTGCAATGGGCGAGAACCGGGCCATCCGCCCGCGCCATGGCGTCCCGGAAGGCGCGGATGTCGGCCTCGGTGATGTTGCGCAGCGTCACCGGCACGAAATCATAGGAGAGGCCGGCCGCTTTCGCCGCGGCTTCCTCGGCCGCCGTGCCGGGCTGGTCGGCATCCTCGCCATCGGGGCGGGCATTGATCAGCGCCGCGAAGCCCTGCTTGCGAAGATCGCCGAATTCCCCGGTGTCCGGCTGCGGTGCGATCGAAAGTCTGTCATTGATGCGGATGAGTTGCATCGGCTTCTCCCCTGAAGTCATGCGCCCCAATCTAATGCACTCCTTCGATTTGGCCAGTGGATCTGGCCAGTGGACCTGGCAAGTGGATCTGGCCAGTCGATCTGGCCGGTCGATCTGGCCATGAGCATATTGGCGCGCGACGAAGCTGTTGACTATTCATAGCCATGCGGCTATATAACAATCCATAGCCACAGAGGTATGGATACGGTGCAGACCCAACATGATCTCCTTTTCAAGGCCCTCGCCGATCCCACCCGGCGCGCCTTGTTCGAACGGCTCTGCCGCGACGGCGAAAAGACGGTCGGCGTGCTGACGGCCGGGGCCGGCGTCTCGCAGCCGGTTGTGTCGAAGCACCTTGCGGCGCTGAAGCGTGCTGGCCTCGTCAGTGACCGCCATGAGGGGCGCCAGACCCATTACAGTGCCCAGCCGGGCGCCCTCGCCCCGCTATCCGACTGGACGCGCGACATGGCCGGCTTCTGGCAAAGCCGGTTCGACGATCTCGAAACATTGCTCAACAGGATGGACCAATGACCCGGACTTCAGCCGAACTGCGCACCGTCATCGTCGAGCGCGAGCTTCCGCATCCGCCCGAAAAAGTGTGGCGGGCCCTCACCCAGCCGCACCTGATCGAGGAATGGCTGATGAAGAACGATTTCAACCTCGCCGTCGGACATCGCTTCAAGCTGCGCGGCGAGTGGGGCGGCATCCTCGATTGCGAGGTTCTCGAGGTGGAGCCGAACAGGCGGCTGGCCTATAGCTGGGATCACGCGCATGAGGATGCAGCCTATGCCCTGCAGAGCACGGTGACATTCACGCTTCATCCGACGCCGGCGGGAACGCAGTTGCGCATGGAACAGGCCGGGTTCGGGCCCGAGCAGAAACAGGCCTATGGCGGCGCCATGGCCGGCTGGCAGAAGTTCCTCGCCGATCTCGACCGGGTGCTCGGGCAACAGATGGAGTAAGACGCCATGACCAGAAAGCCTGCGAAAACGTCGAAATCCCCGAAAGCCGGAGGCGACGGCAAGCCGGTGCTTCTTTCCGGCGGCAATCCGCAGATTGCCAAGGCCTATGGCGATGCGCCAGTCCAGGCCTATATCGCCGCCATGCCCGGCTGGAAGACCGGTCTCGGGCGCAGGCTGGACGAGATCATCACCCGCACGGTGCCGGACGTGCACAAGGCGGTGAAGTGGAATTCGCCCTTCTATGGCATCGAGGGCGAAGGCTGGTTCCTCAGCTTTCACTGCTTCGCCCGCTATGTGAAGGTCGCGTTTTTCCGCGGCGCAGCGCTCGATCCCGTTCCGCCCGGCACGTCGAAGCAGAAGGACGTGCGCTATCTCGACATTTATGAGGATGACGAACTGGACGAGGCGAGGTTCGCCGATTGGGTCAGGCAGGCGAGCCTGCTGCCCGGCGAACGCATGTAGCAATCCCGCTCGCTCGAAACATGAGCAGCCTTGTCTTGTTATCTTGAACGGCGGGGGATATACGGCGCGACAGCTTCCATAATGACAAAGCGAGTATATCCGTGTTTGAGAGACCCCTCCTCGTCGCTGCCGCGCTCTGTGCCATCCTCATGCACGCAGCCCTTCCGGCCAATGCCGCTTCGACGGCCTATCCGCTCACCATCGAGAATTGCGGCGCGAAGGTCACTTTCGCCAAGGCGCCGCAACGGGCGATAGGCCTTGGCCAGAACAGCGCGGAAATCCTCCTGCTGCTCGGACTGGAGGACCGCATGGCGGGAACCGCGTTCTGGCCGAGCAAGGTTCTCCCCGCGCTTGCCGAGGCCAATGCCAAGGTGAAGCTGCTCACGGTGGAATTCCCCACCTTCGAATCCATCCTTGCCGAAGAGCCCGATTTCGTCGCCGCCGCGCTGCCGAGCCTGCTTGGGCCGACCAGCAAGGTCGCCAAGCGCGAGGATTTCGACAAGCTCGGCGTCCCGACCTATCTTTCGCCGAGCACCTGCCTCAGCACCGCCGAGGTCAAGGATCAATATGGCAGCCGCGCGCAATTGTGGAACATGGACCTGCTCTACAGGGAGATCGACGAGCTTTCGCAGATTTTCGACGTTGCCGATCGCGGCCAGGCGCTCATCGCCGATTTCAAGGCGCGCGAGGCCGCCCTTCGCGCCGGCGTTTCCAAGGATGGCAAGGACCTGTCCTATGTCTTCTGGTTCTCCAGCCCGAGCCCATCCGCCGACGCCTATCTCGGCGGCAAGAACGGCGCATCCGGCTTCATCGCCGACGTGCTCGGCGGCCATAATGCGATCACGGCGGAGGCCGAATGGCCGACGGTCGGCTGGGAGGGCATCATCGCCGCCAATCCGGACGTCATCGTCGTCGCCAGCCTCGACCGCAATCGCTGGGAGCTGGACAAGCCCGAGGCCAAGATCAAGTTCCTGACGACCGATCCGGTGGTCAGCCAGATTGCCGCCGTCAGGAACAAGGCGCTGGTGGTGATGGATGGCCAGGCGATGAACCCCACCGTCAGGACCATCTATGGCGCCGAGCAGGTGGCGCAGCAATTGAAGGCGCTCGGCCTTTTGAAGTGACGCGCGCCAGCCAGATCCTGCGGCGGTCGGCCGCCCTCGGCGCCCTGCTCGCCGCCGCCTTCGCAGCCATCGCCCTGGTCGTCGGCATCAGCGTCGGCATCGGCGACCTGCCGATACCGCTGGCGACGACATTCCTCGCCGTGACGAACCGTCTCGGCTGGACGGCGGCAGAACTCAACCGCATCCACGAGGCCGTCATCTGGGATTACCGGCTCAGCCGGGCGCTGGTCGCGGCCTTCTGCGGTGCGGGACTGGCGCTGTCGGGAGCAATCATGCAGTCGCTGCTGCGCAATCCGCTGGCCGAACCCTATGTGCTCGGCATCTCGGCCGGCGCCTCGACGGGCGCGGTTTCGATCCTCATCTTCGGCCTTGGCGCCGGCGTGGTCTCGCTGTCGGCCGGCGCCTTCGCCGGCGCCTTTGCGGCATTCCTGTTCGTGGCCCTGCTTTCCAACGGCACCCGCGGCGGCAACGACCGCACGATCCTCGCCGGCGTTGCCGCGTCGCAGCTGTTCAATGCCACCACCTCCTATATCGTCACCACCTCGGGCAATGCGCAGCAGGCGCGCGACGTGATGTTCTGGCTGCTCGGCAGCTTCGGCGGCGTGCGCTGGCCCGAACTCGTCCTCGTCGCGGCGATCATCGGCGCGGGCCTCGTCGCCTGCCTGTTCTATGCGCGCGTGCTCGATGCCTTCGCTTTCGGCGACGAAGCCGCGGCTTCGCTCGGCGTCAATGTCGGCAGAACGCGCGTGGCGCTCTTCGCCCTGACCGCGCTGATGACCGCGACCATCGTCAGCATGGTCGGATCGATCGGCTTCGTCGGCCTCGTCGTGCCCCATGTCGCGCGCTTTTTCGCCGGGCCGCTGCACATGCGCCTGCTGCCGGCCTGCGCCATAGGCGGCGCGATCTTCATGGTCCTCGCCGATATCGGCTCGCGTTCCATCGTGCCGCAGCAGGTGCTGCCCATCGGCGTGGTGACGGCGCTTGTCGGCGTGCCGTTCTTCTCCGTCATCCTCTACCGGTTCCAGCGCGCATCATGAGCTTCAAGACCGACAATCTCACCTGGAAAATCGGCAGGAAGACGATCCTCGACGGCATCAGCTTCGAGGCGCAGCCGGGCAAGATGCTCGGCCTGCTCGGGCCGAACGGTTCCGGCAAGACCTCGCTGCTGCGGCTGCTCGCCGGGCTCAAGCGGCCGCATTCCGGCAGGATCAGCCTCGGCGGCACCGATATCGGCCAGATCGGGCGCAAGGCGCTGGCCAGGCGGGTCGCCTTCGTCGAGCAACATGCCACCACCACCGCCAATCTGCGCGTCGTCGATGTCGTGCGCCTCGGCCGTTTTCCACATCGCACCATGTTTTCCGGCTGGTCGCCCGGCGACGAGGAAGCCGTCGCGACCGCCATTGAGCGGGCCGGCATGGCCGAAAAGCGCAATGACCCCTGGTCCAGCCTGTCGGGCGGCGAAAAGCAGCGGACCCACATCGCCCGCGCATTGGCGCAGGCGCCGCACGAGCTGATCCTCGACGAGCCGACCAACCATCTCGACATCCAGCACCAGCTCGGCCTCATGCGCCTCGTATCGAGCCTGTCGATCACCAGCATCATCGCGCTGCACGATCTGAACCATGCCGCCGTCTTCTGCGACACGCTGCTCATCCTGCAGCAGGGAAAGATCGTCGCGTCGGGAACGCCGGAAGAGGTGTTGACGGAGCGCCTGCTCCGGGACGTCTTCTCCGTCGAGGCCCGCGTCGAGCAATCGCCCTATCACGCGCGGCCCCTCGTCCAGTATCTCGGCTAACTGGTCCTCGATCAGTATGTTTTCGGCTTCTTCTCCGTCCATTGCGGCGGCAGGCCGTAATTGGAGGCGACGACACCGAGCAGTCCCGGCGCGCGGCCGTAGGATTCGCAGGCGGCATATTTCGGCTTGCCGCCGAGCCAGGATCGCACGCGTTGTCTTGACGGCAGCGCCATGGAGAACGCTTTCGGCTCCCTTCCGGCGATGAGCATCTTCGAATAGTCGGAGGCGAATTTGGTGGCGAGGCCATAGGCGTCGCCGACTTCCGAATAGCGCGGATTGTCCTGGATCGAATTCGCGCCCCGCGCCCATACCATCGCCGCGCGCTGGACGCCGACGCTGTCGACCGCTTCCGCCTCGACCGCCAGCCCGCCAAGGCCGAATGGCAGCCGCGGCACGCTGACGGGAATATTGCTCGGCATGGCAAAGCCGCTGCCGACGGTCACGGCGGCGGAAATTCCGGCCATGGCCTTGTTGGTGGGAACGACGTCGGTGATGACGGAACGGATGACGATATCCGCCGGCTGGCCGGGCTGGACCATCCGGTATTTGTCGCTGAGCGCGACGCAGAGCGCGCGATCCATGACATTGGTCACCAGGGCGCGGTCAGCCGCCGATCTGACATCGGATGCGGCGCCGGGCGCATAGGTGGTCGGCATGATGCTGGCGGTCTTCACCGCCGCAAGCGCCGGCCCGTCGACATAGATGCGCTTTTTGGCGATCTTCCCCTTGGGCGCGCCGAGATTGCTGTACGAGGTCAGCGTTCCGCCTTCCTTCAGCGGCACCGAGGCGCAGCCGGCGACCGCCAGGCTCAGGGACAAGGCCAGGCCCAGGGGCAAGGCCGGGCAGAGGGGGGGAAAAGCCGGGCGGAGCGAGCGCATGAGCGACCGATGGGCGGAACGTCGAAACAATGGAACCGGGAATGGAACCGGGACTGGAACTGGTGGGTTGTTGGGCACGTCTGTGGCCTCCGTCACGAATGATCGGGCGGACCTTGCGAGCCGAGAATTGCCGCAACATTACGGCTTGAAACATATGCGTATTCAGGGGATCCGAATTGCCACGCGCGTTCCGGCGGCACCGCTTTCGAGGATGATCCGCCCGCCATGGTGCGCCACGATCTGCTTGACGAGACTGAGCCCGAGGCCGGCGCCGATACTCTTCGGCGCAACCCGGTAGAAGGGCTCGAACACGAGTTCCCGATGCTCCGGCGCTATGCCCGGCCCCTCGTCGGCCACTTCGATCTCGCCGCCGCGCGAAACCGCAACCGTGATCGTCCCGGCATTGCCGCCATGCTCGATCGCATTGCGCACGAGATTGCCGATCGCGCGCGGCAGGGTTGTCGGGCTGCCCATGCGCTGCAATCGCTCGACCTCGCTCTGGAACGATATCTGGTAGCCGCCGGCGATGGCCAGGGGCGCAAGATCGGCGACGACCATCCGGGCGATCTCGACGAGATCGACCAGTTCATGCTGGTCCGTCCCCTGGTCGTTGCGCTCGAAATCGAGCAGTTGCTCGGCCGTCTCCGCCAGGCGGGCAACGTCCTTCAGCAGCGTCGTCCTGGCCGCTCCCTCCGCCATCCCGTCGATGCGCGTCTGCATGATGGCGATCGGCGTGCGCAGCTCATGGGCGGCATCGACGAGGAAGCGCCGGCGCTTCTCGAATTCGGCCTCGAGCCGATCCAGCGCACCGTTGAAGGCGACGACGAGCGGAGCGACCTCCCGGGGGATGCCCTCGACGGGAAGGCGCGCGCCATGGCGCTGCGGCTCGATCTCCGCTGCCTTGCGCGCGACATCGTCCACCCTTGCGAGCGACCGCCTGACGATCCTCGGCACGGTCAGGAAGATCGCCGGCAGCGAAAGGACGATCAGGGGAACATAGATCGGATAGCTGGCGATCAGGAAAGCGAGGACGGGCCAGCCCTGGTGGGCGAAGCCGCCAAACAATATCCGCACTTCGCCCGCCGCCGTATCGACGCGCTCGACCGAGGCGATCTCGTCGGTCGCCGTGGCGCCGCGAATATCCGCCGCCTGGAACACATGCGCCAGCGCCGCGAGCCCGGCATAGGGCGCGGGGATGACGCCATGGGAGACCGAGGCGCCGTCCCTGGTGGCGACGACATACCAGAGCCGGCTGTTGCGCCGCTTGAGGTCGCGCAGGGCCTGTGTGTCGGCGATGACGAAGCCGCCCTTGCCGTCGCGCTGCACCGCCTCGGCCATCACCGAACCGATCTCGCGTTCCACGGCGAAATTGGGCGACCTGATCGTCGTCGCCCAGAAACAGAGGCCGACGATCACCGCGGCGACGACGGCGGTGATCACCAGGCTGAGCCGCCAGCTCAGCTTCCACCAAAGCGACGGGTTCGCCATTGTTGCCATGCGCGTCACTCTTCCTTCAGGAGATAGCCGACACCGCGAATATTGTGGATCGCCACGCCGGCACTGGCGTCCTGTAGCCGCTTGCGCAGCCGGGAAATATGCGAGTCGAGCGCATTGGACTGGATCTCTTCCTCGTAATTATAGACCGCAGCCTCGAGCGTGGACCTGAGGACGGTCCTGCCCTTGCGCTTCGCCAGCGCCACGAGCACGAGCAGCTCGCGCCGCGGCAGGTCGAGCACGGCGGTATCCAGCATGACGTTCAGGTGCAGCGGATCGATCACCATGTGCCCCGCCGCGATGCTCGGCTCGGCGAGCTGTGCCGGCCGCCGCAGCACCGCCCGCACCCGCGCGATCAGTTCTTCGACGAGGAACGGCTTGCCGAGATAATCGTCGGCGCCGATGTTCAGGCCCTCTACCCGTTCGAGCGGCTCGTTGCGCGCCGTCAGGATGATGATGGCGGACTTGACACCAGCCCGCCTGAGCTTCGGAATGAATGTCAGCCCGTCGCCATCCGGCAGGCGGCGATCGAGCAGGATCGCGTCGTAATCATTCTGCAGCGTCAGTTCGAAAGCGTTGGTCAGCTGCATCGTATGGTCTGTGACGACGCCGTGCTTCTTCAGCGCGACCGAAAGCGCCGCCGCCAGTTCTTTCTCGT
This sequence comes from Phyllobacterium sp. 21LDTY02-6, assembly GCF_023554255.2. Classification (GTDB taxonomy): domain Bacteria; phylum Pseudomonadota; class Alphaproteobacteria; order Rhizobiales; family Rhizobiaceae; genus Phyllobacterium. The sequence continues at coordinate 242,086 of NZ_JAMJWD020000003.1, forward strand.
CTTCTATCAGCAGAAGTCTCATTGTGCCCGCCCGTCCGTTCGGTTCTTTTCCGTAATGAAGATTGCCGCAGCATTACGGAAAGGGCCGCTCCGCTCGGGACGCGCCGCAGGTTCCGGGTGATGCGTTCAATGTCGCGCCCAGCGAGCGCCTGCTAGTGGATCCAGAAGAGAACCGGGATCCAGCCCGCCTGCTGTCCTTGCTCGATCAGCTCGAAAAACGGTATCGAAAGCAGGAATACCAGGCCGTCGAGCAGCGTCCTGTTGAGAAGGTGCGGCCTGAACGTGACGTGGTCGTCATCCCTGAAAAGCCACGGCTTCGGGAAGAAGCGCGGCACGGAGGCCCGGTAGGACCGATACGAAGCGCCGAGCCTTGCAGTCAGATAGCGCTCTTCGCGCAGCGTCACGATGTAGAATGCGCAGGCGCACAGGACAGGCACGATCACCGTGACCGCCAGGGTGCCGGTCTGCGCGCCGACGCCGACGGATGCCAGCGTCGAGAAGAAATAAAGCGGGTTGCGCATGATCGAATAGGGCCCGGTGGTGACGACCTCCGCCGATTTGCGCCCGCCAATATAGAGCGTCGACCACAACCGCCCGCCAATCCCGGTCAACATGAGGGCAAGGCCCAGCATTTCGATGCGCTCATGCGTCGGCTCGTCATTGAGTGAACCTGTGAACACGAGAAAGAGACAGATCAGGGCGATGATGATGCCCAGAACGATCCGCCTCCATGCCTGATAGGAGGACATTGCACTTGCAGACTCGCGATCCATGTGAAGAGCCCCGGTTGAGAATCCGCACAAAATTCAACTGCAAGTAGGCCGATTTGCGGCGTGAAAACGCCAGCATGAAGGTCGTTCCGGAGGCCTGCAAACCGCGGGCCAGCCGGAGAACGACCGGACCACACCGAATATCAGATCACATGGAAGAAATGCGTGCCGTCGCGGTCCAGCTGGCCGACAAGGCCATATTCCCATTCGAGATAGTCTTCCATGGCCTTGCGCGGCGCATCGGTCCCTTCATAGGGTCGGCGATAGCGGTCGATGCGCGGCGACGCCAGCCGTTCCTCGCCGGATGACAGCGCGCGCCCGCTTGCGGCCCATGCCTCGGTGCCGCCGGCAAGCAGGAACGCTTCGGCGAAACCGAGCTCCTGCAGGTCCTGCACCACAAATCGCGCCAGCGCTCCCGTCGCGCAGGTGACGACATAGCGCTGCGCGGGCCCGATCGCCTGCAAGGCCTGTTGCAGCTGCGACCGCAGCGCCCACCACGCGCCGGGGATATGGCCCTTCACATGTCTCGCCGACGCCGTGACGTCGATGACCGCCGCCGTTCCGGCTGCCAGCCATTCCTCGAGCTTTTGCGGATCGACCTCCGGGACATCCGGCGCATGCGGGGCAAGCGCTGCGGTACTGGCGCTGTCCGCCTGCTGCTGGCCCGGTTCGGCGTCGATCACATAGGTCTCCCAGCCCATCTGTATGAGCCAGGACGCGGCCATGTCGGCGCGGGTTCCATCATCGTCGGCCAGCAGGATCGCGGCGCCGCGGACGGGAGCGACGTGGTCGGTCTCCTGCACCAGCTGCCCGCCGGGGACATTCTGGAACCCTGGCAGATGACCCTCGGCAAATTCTTCCGCCGTGCGCACGTCGATACGGTAGACCGTCCTGCCGGGCGCGATGAGCCTGCCTGCCTCGACCAGCGAGATATGGCGCACGCCGGCGCGCTCCGCCACGGCGCGCGCATTCTCGCGGGCAGCCTTGCGCGCGACGGTCGAGGTCTCGTCCGGGAAGCGGCGGGTGGCGCCATGTTCGAGCGAGAGCCCGGCGAGCGTCCAGCCGATGGTGCCGTTGCGCAAGCCGGCGACCGGGTTGGGAATGCCCGCATTGATGAGGGACTGGGTGCCGATGATCGAGCGCGTCCTGCCGGCGCAATTGACGATCACCGTCGTTCGCGGGTCCGGTGCGAGATCGCGCACCCGCAACACAAGCTCGCCGCCCGGCACGGAGGTTCCCGTCGGGATATTCATCGTGTTGAATTCGTCGAACCGCCTGGCATCGAGGATGACCGGCGGCGTATCGGATTCGATCAGCCTCTGCACCTCCTCGGCCGGCAGCAGCGGCGTATGGCGCAGGCCCTCGACGAGCTCGCCGAAAGCCTTGGACGGAACATTCACGTCGATGAAGGTCTCGTAACCCGCCTGCTGCCATGCGGCGAGCCCACCCTCCAGCAGGTGGACATTGCCATATCCCCACGCCCTGAGCTTCTGCGCCGCAATCGGCGCAAGGTCCCGCAAGCCGTCATGGCCATAGAGCACGATGAGGACGTCCGGGTTGGGTACCCGCCGCCGGACTTCCAGCTCCAGCTTGCTGAGCGGCAAATTCGCGGCCCAGAGCGGATGGGCTTCGGCGAACTGGGCTTCCTCGCGCAGGTCCGCGAACAATATTTCGCGCCGGGCCAGCAATTCGGCGCGCACCTCGGCCGGTGAGCGGGTCGGGAATGTGGAGTGGATATCGGCGGGCAATGGCTTGGTCATGTCGGTGCTTTCAGGATTTTCAGCGATGGGCAGGGTTTTCAGCGATGGGGTTTTGCTCAGAAATACGCGCCCGTGGGCGGCAACCGCCCGTCGAGCAGGTTCTGGCCGAGGAAGCGCTCCTTGTAGAGCCGGGGATTATGCGAGGCGATGACCTTGATGTTGCGCCAGTGCCGGTCGAGGCCGCGCCTGCTCGACACGGCCGAGCCGGAGCCAAGATCGATCAGCCAGCTTGCGACCTGCGGCGCGAGATCGTCGATCACCACTTTCGCTTCGCAGGCCGAGAGCGTGGCGGCCAGCACGGCATCATGTTCCGCCGGCGTGCCATGACTGTCCCAGGCCGCCTGCAGGGCCGCGATCGCCCGGTCGATGGTCGCCTCGATGGAGGCCGCATAGGCGCGGATGCGGCCGAGCTGCGATTGCAGCACCGGCTCGTCGAGCGGGTCCGGCGCCTCGCCATGGTAGAAGTTGCGCCCGCGCCGGCGCAGCACGTCGACGCCGTCGACGGCGATCCGCCTTGCGACGCCGGCGATGCAATTGGTCAGGTAGACCTGATGGAAGGTGAAGCGCCACGGCGCGGCGCCTTCATGCGGGGCGGGATCGGGCGGATAGACCCGGTCTGCCGCAATGGCGACGGAGCTGAAACCGGCGGTGCCCGAGCCGGTGAGCCTCTGGCCGAAGCCGTCCCAGTCGTCCTCGTCCGAGACGCCCTCGCCGCGCTCCAGAATATACTGGACGGTGCTGTTGCGGCGGTTCTCGATCGCGCTGCCGACAAAGGCATCATTATAGAGATTGCCCGTCGCATAGACCTTCCTGCCCGAGCCGCGATAGACCTGGTTCGCCTCGTCCCATTCGAGCCGCGACAGCACTTTCGACGGCAATGCGCCGGCGGCGGTGGCGTCGCTGTCGGTGAAGCTCAGCCCGATGGTCTTCTTCTGCCCGGCAAGCGACAATATCCCGGCATGGAACGGATGTTCGCGCCGGCGCAGGGCGGCCTCCACCTGCCAGAGATGATTGCGGAAGGCATGGGCGATGTTGGAATCCGCCGCGGCGATATCGCGCGCGACCTCGAACAGCTCCGACAGGGAAATCCCGGCACCGCCCTCTTCGGCCGGCAGGCGCAGGCAGCCGAAGCCGAGCCGCTTCAGTTCGGCGATTTCATCATGCGGATGCCGATGCTCGACCTCGCGTTCGACGGCGAGCCGGGCGATGCGCTCGATGGTGCCGGCAAGGCCGAGCGAGCGGGAACGGGGCGATACGAGCCGGGAGAATTCGCCGGCGCTGGCACTGTGCAACATGTCGTTCAATCCTGTGGGTGACGCTCAGCCGGCGGCCGCGAGGCTGTTCTGCGTCCGGGCATCGAACCGCGGCAGGCCGAGATTGTCGCGCAGGGTCCTGCCCTCATAGGCGGTGCGATAGCGGCCGAGTTTCTGCAGCACCGGGATGACCTCGTCGGCGATCAGGTCGAGACCGACCGGCTGGACGTCGATATTCAGATTGAACCCGTCGGCGCCCCCGGTGTCTATCCAGTGCAGCATGTCATGGGCGAAGCCTTCCGGCGTGCCGACATAGACGCGGTGTCCGCCGGTGATGTTGGAGAACAGCAATTCGCGGATGTTCCAGCCATATTGCCGCGCTTCCTTCAGCATTTCCGCCCGGTGCCAGCGCGACGCCAGCGGCACGAGCGACGCGTTGGCCTCGCTTTCGGCATAGGGTATCGGCGCATCGAGATCGGCCAGCGACGCCGCGTCGACGGCCAGATGCCGCGCAAGTTCCGCGCGCAGGGAGATCGAATCCAGCCGGTCGTCGAGGCTGCGCTTGTGGCGCTTCGCCTCTTCTTCGCTCGAAGCGAGGATCGGAAACAGGCCGGGCATCACCAGCAGATGATCCGGGTTGCGGCCGAAGCTCTTCGCCAGCGTCTTCACCTCCGAATAGAACGACCGCGCGCTTTCGATGAGCCGCTGTCCCGTAAACAGCGCATCCGCATGGCGCGCACCGAATGCACGGCTGTCGGAGGACTGGCCGGCCTGGAAGATCACCGGCCTGCCTTGCGGCGTCTCCGGCACGGAGGAGGTGCCGCGGGCATTGAAATGCGTGCCGGCGAAATCCAGCGGCCGCAGGCGGGCCGGATTGAGATAGACGCTGGTATCGGCATCGGCCTCGACCGCATCGTCGGGCAGGCTGTCCCAGAAGGCGGTGACGATCTGCACGAATTCCTCGGCGCGCCTGTAGCGCTCCGCCTGGTCCCAGCCCTTGCCGACACCATAGGCATCGAGCGCGGGCGGGTTCTGCGAGGTGATGATGTTCCACGCGGCGCGGCCGCCGCTGATATGGTCGATCGAGGCGATCTGCCGGGCGATCGTATAGGGATGGCCGAAAAGCGTCGTCGTGGTGCAGACGAGGCCGACATGTTCCGTATGCGCCGCGAGATTGGCGACGAGCACGGCGGGATCGAGCGCGCGCCACGGGCGGGTGTGGGATTCGGTGACGAGGCCGCCGGGATTGTCGGCGAGGAATATCGCATCGATCAGCCCGCGCTCCGCCGCTTTCGCGATGGCGACGAAATGGCCGATGTCCGTTGCGAGATGGCGCTTGTCCTCGAAGGTCTTCCAGGCGGCATCGTGACGCCCGGAGGCGAGGACGTTGACGCCGAGACGGATATGGTTTCGTGACATCGGAATACCTCCCTAGACCTGCACGCTGTGATCGGCGACCTTGAGATGCGACTTGATGATCTTGCGGTCGGCCAGCCAATCGGCGGCGCGCTGGAACTCCTGCACGAACTCCGTGTCCTTCGGCTCGTAGAACTGGTTCACGCGCTTCAGGCTGGCGAGATAGTCGCGGACCTCATCCGCATATTTGCCCTCGCCCTGGGCGATGCGCTCGGCTTCCGCCGGATTGCCGGACTGCCATTCGCCTTCCTTGTAGTAGGCGTCGAGCACGGCGCGCACCAGTTCCGAATTCTCTTCCGAGAATTGCCGCGTCGAGACGAGGGAGCTGTAATCGACGAGGAATTTGATGTCCCGGCCCTCGTTGAAGACATCCTTGGCATCATTCTCGAAGCGGGAAATATCGACCCCCGGCGACCACATGGACCAGGCATCGACCTTGCCCTGCGCGAAGGCCGGCGCCGCATCCGGCGGGTTGAGATAGACGAACTCGACCTTGCTGCGGTCGATGCCGTTCTGTTCCAGCGCGGCGACGACGAGGAACTCTCCGAGCCCCGCCTTGTTGACGGCCACGCGCTTGCCGACGAGATCGGCGACGCTGTTGATGCCGCTCGTCTTCTTGGCGATCACCGCCGTCGAGCGCGGCGAATAGATGTTGAAGCCGTTGAAGACCAGTTCCGAGCCGGCCAGCATCGCGGCAAGGGCGGGCGTGGTCGATCCCCAGAAGCCGAAATCCGCGCTGCCGCCGACCACCGCCTGGAGCGAGGGCGCATGGTTCGGAAACGGGCCGACCCACTCGACCTTGATGCCCTTGTCGGCGAGTTCCTTTTCGAGGACGCCGCGCTGCCTGGCGATGAGCGGGATGCCGCCCCGGCCCCAGCCGAGCCGCACCACGTCGGTATTGCGCGTGAGCTTCTTCGGTTCCTGCGCGAAGGAAGGCGCAACGCCGGCTGCGGCCGCGGCTGCGCCTGCCAGGAGCATGCCGCCGCTCTGCAGGAGCTGGCGCCGTCGCTGATCGACAGTCGTCATTTGTCGGTCCTTGATTTCAATTTGTCTGGTTTGGAAGACGCGCCCGGGGCAGAAGCCCGGGAGGCGATCACGCCGAGCTCGCTCAGCAGCAATGATCTGAGCTTCACCGGATCATGATCGATGGGGCGGTGAGATGCGGAAATCTGGCCGTCGCGCATGACGAGGATGCGGTCGGCGAGGCCGATCGCCTCTTCGACATCATGCGTCACGATCAGCACGCCGGGGCGGTGGCGCGAGACGAGTTCGCGCACCAGCGCGTGCATCTTGATCCGCGTCAGCGCATCCAGCGCGGCGAAGGGCTCGTCCAGCAGCAGCAGTTTCGGATCGCGCACGAGCGCCCTTGCCAGCGCCACGCGCTGCGCCTGTCCGCCGGAAAGGTTGCGCGGCCAATCCTCCTCGCGGCCGGCAAGGCCGACTTCCGCCAGCGCACGAACCGCGCCGGCCCGTCCGATCGTCTTTTCATGGCCGAGCGCCACATTCGCCCAGAGCGATGCCCAGGGAAGCAGGCGGTGCTCCTGGAACACGACGCCGGGAGCGCCGGGCGCCTCGATGGTTCCGGCATCGGGCTTGTCGAGGCCCGCAAGTGCGCGCAGGAGCGTGGTCTTGCCGCAGCCGCTTTCGCCGAGCAGCGCGACGAACTCGCCTTCGCGGATGTCAAGGTCGACGGATTTGATGACCAGGCGCTCACCATAGCGCCGTTGCAATCCGCTGACCGATACGGCCAGGGGCGAACCTGCGAACAGGTCGTCGGGCAAATGGTCGTGCAGACCGGTCTGGATTGCAGCTAGGTTCATCACCGCGCTCCTTTCGCGAAATTGGGATGCCAGCCGAGCAATCTCGTCTCGAGCAGCCGGGCGAGTGAATCCGCGCCGACGCCGATGGTGGCGTAGATGATGATCGACAGGAGGATGACGTCGGTCTGCAGGAATTCACGCGCATCCATGGCGAGGAACCCGATGCCCCGCGTCGTCGCCAGCGTCTCGGCCACCACGAGCGCCAGCCAGGCATGCGCCAGGGCATAGCGAACGCCGGTCAGCACCGACGGCATGGCGCCGGGAATGATGATCCGTCTGACGACGGCGAACCACGGCATGCCCGTGATCTTGGCGAGTTCCAGCAGCTTGGGGTCGATCTGGCGGATGCCCAGTACGGTGTTGATATAGACGGGAAAGAGCACGGCGAGCGACACGAGGAAGATCTTGCCGCTCTCGTCGACGCCGAACCAGACGATCACCAGCGGCAGCAGCGCCAGGAACGGAATGGCGCGGATCATCTGGATCGAGCGGTCCAGCAGCGCATGGGCGAGCGGCGAGAAACCCACCGCGAGGGCCAGCGCGAAACCGATCGTTCCGCCGAGCACGAAGCCGCCCGCGGCCCGCAGCAGGGAAGCGCCGAGATGCACGAACAATTCGCCCGTCCGCGCCAGTTCCCATGCCGTCTCGGCGACGCGGCTCGGTGCCGGCATGACCTGCGGCGCGATCCAGCCCAGCCGCGACGCGGTTTCCCAGACGCACAGGATGACCACCGGCATCAGCCACGAAAGCCACGGGTAGAGCGCCTTGTTCTGGAAGCCGGCCCTTGCGGGTTTCGGTGCAGCAATTTCTTGGTAGGGAGAAGCGATGTCAGCCATGGTTCCATTGCCGTTCGAGGAGGAGGCGCGCGATCTCGACCATCGCCCTAGACGATCACCGGCTCGTTGCGCCCATAGGCGCCATAGCGTCCCTGGCTATAGACCAGCGCCGGGCCGCTCTCGCCCAGCCGGATGGCGCGGACCGCCCCGAAGATGAACGCATGGCTGTGGCGCTCGACCACATGTTCGACCTCGCAATCGATGGCAGCGAGGGCGCCATCGAGAGCCAGCGCCCCGGTTTCGAGCGGCAGCCAGCGGGCGCCTTCGTAGCGGGCAGGCCCCTTGAGGCCGCCGCGCCCGGCAAAGCGATCGGCGATGGCCGAATGATCGGCGCCGAGCAGATTGACGCAGAAATGCCGGTGCGCCCTGATCGCAGTCCAGGTCGACGAGCTGAGATTGATGCTGACGAGCATTGTTTCCGGCTCGACCGAAAGCGAATGCGCCGACGTGACCGTGGCGCCGGTACGCGCCTCGCCGATGCCCGCCGTGACGACGCAGACGCCGCCGACGAGATGGCGCATCGCCTGCTTCAATCCCGGCGCCGCATTGGCGGGTTCGTGCCGGACTCCAGCCACCGGCGTGCCCGCCGTGGATACATGGGGGGATGAATGGAGAGATGATTTCGGCGATGAATAAAGCGTCTGTGACATTCGGGCAGGTCCTCGTCAGTCAATGGGTGAGCGCGATCGCGGCCGGGCTGATAGGCAGCCCGAACCGTCGCGTGCGGCAGGATCATTGGTGGGATCGATCATCGACTCCCCGGGGTTTCATCGGTCTTGGCGATGATCCTATGGGGCGGAAGCGGGGCTTGGGGAGCAAATATCTACTAAATTAGTAGAGTAAAGGTAGAAATATATCCTGACCACACCCAGAGATGGCAGATGGGCGGGGCGAGGTTGCCTCGCCGCTCTATTGCGGCGAAGCGCTTCAGGCAGCGTGGTTCGGCCCGCTACCATCATTTCCATTGCCGATGCCGTCCAGTTCCGCCAGCACGTCGTCCGGCAGGGCGAGTCGGGCCGAAGCCAGGTTTTCCCGCAGATGGGCGATGGAAGACGTGCCCGGGATCAACAGGATATTCGGCGCCCGGTGCAACAGCCATGCAAGCGCAACCTGCATCGGCGTAGCGCCCAGACGCTCGGCAACGCTCGACAGAATGGACGATTGCAGCGGGTTCAGGCCGCCAAGCGGGAAGAACGGCACATAGGCGATGCCATCGCGCCCGAGCGCTTCAATCAGCGGATCATCGGCACGCCGGGCGATATTGTAAAGGTTCTGCACGCAGACGATCCGTGTGATCCGGCTTGCCTCGGCGACCTGCGTCGCGGTGACGTTGCTCAGGCCGATATGGCGAATCAACCCGCGTTGCTGAAGCTCGGCCAGCGCGGTCAATGGCGCTTCGATCGACCCTTCCATCGGGGCAAATGCGTCGAACATGATGCGCAGATTGACCACGTCCAGCACGTCGAGCTTGAGGTTGCGCAAATTGTCGTGCACGGCCTGCGTCAGTTCCCCGGCCGAAAACGCCGGTAGCCATGCCGCATCCTCTCCGCGCCGGGCCCCAACCTTGGTGACGATGACAAGGTCGTCCGGATAGGGCGCGAGCGCTTCGCGGATCAGCCGGTTTGTCACATGCGGCCCGTAGAAATCGCTGGTGTCGATGTGATCGACCCCCTGTGCAATGGCCTCGCGCAAGACGGCCAGGGCAGCGCCGTGATCCTTCGGCGGTCCGAAGACGCCGGGCCCCGCCAGCTGCATGGCGCCATAGCCGAGCCGCTTCACCCTATGCTCGCCAAGGGCGAATGTTTCGCTGTCGATGGTGTTCATGATCGCATCCTTTCTCTAACGAGGCAAAGATGGGCATTGTCCCGGCGTGCAATAAGTCGCTACAATCGGTACAGGCTGTACGGAGAAGCGAACAGTGGCGATCGATCTTGGTGACCTGAATTCATTCCTGACGGTGGCGCGCGCCAAGGGATTTCGCGACGGCGCGCGCATGAGCGGCGCCAGCGCCTCCGGCCTCAGCGAAGCCGTCCGCCGGCTGGAAGAACAGCTCGGCGTGAGGCTGTTGAACCGGACGACGCGCAGCGTGGTGCCCACCGAAGCCGGCCGCAGCCTGCTGGAACGACTGGGCCCGGCCCTGACCGAGGTGGAAGCGGCGCTCGACGTGGTGAACGGCTACCGCGACCAGGCGGCCGGATCGTTGCGGATCAACGTACCCGTCAGCGCCATCCGCCTGGTGCTGCCGCGCATCGTGCCGCCCTTCCTCGCCGCCTATCCGGGCATCCGGCTTGAAATTGTCGCCGAGGAGAGTTTCGTCGATATCCTTGCCGCTGGCTGCGATGCCGGTATCCGCTACGAGGAACGGCTGGAGCAGGACATGATTGCCGTGCCGATCGGCCCGCGCGTCCAGCGCTTCGCCACCGCAGCTTCCACCGCCTATCTCGACCGCCACGGCCGGCCCGAGCACCCGCGCGACCTGCTGGGCCATGCCTGCCTGAATGGCCGCTTTCCAAGCGGCGCCTTGATGACGCCATGGGAGTTCGAGCGTGGCGGCGAAGTGGTGCGCATCGATCCGACGGGGCCGCTGATCGTCGGCCTCGGCGGCGGCGTGGACCTCGCCGTCGACGCTGCGATTGCCGGCACCGGCATCGTCGCACTGTTCGAGGACTGGTTGCGCCCCCATTTCGCCAGCGGCGTGCTGGAACCCGTCCTCGAACCCTGGTGGCAGGCGTTTTCGGGACCATTTCTCTATTATCCGGGGCGGCGTCTCGTGCCTGCCCCGCTGCGCGCGTTCATCGATTTCGTCAAGGCATCGGCCGGCCGGATTTGACCTTCGGCGCTCATTGGCCGATTATTGCGGACCGGCAGCAGAGCAGATGCTGGCGGATGATCGAAAGACGGCATAGCAAGCGAAGGAAAGACGAATGGGCAATTATTCGAAGTTGATCGGATCGATCGTCGGCGGCGTCATCGGCTGGCTCGGTTCGAAATATGCACTACCGCAAAGCCTGACATCGCCCGAGATCCAGACCGCCGCCACGATCATTCTGAGCGCGCTCGCAACCTATCTGTTTCCCGCAAACGCAACAAGTGCGCCGCCGCAAGGCGAACAGCCGGCCAACCCCGCGCCCTCGCAACCAGCCAACCCAGCCCCCTCGCAGCCGGCAAATCCCACCCCTCCGCAATCCGCAAAGCAATAGACCGTATCGGCTCTGGCCGGCGTCGGAACCAGCCTGGCCGGTTCAGCCTCGGTGCCGGAGTGCGTTGACGATCACGGTCATCGCCGGGGACATCTGGCGCCTGCTTGGGTAGTACAGATGATAGCCGGTAAAGGGCTGGCTCCAGTCGTCCAGCACGGCCTGCAGCCTCCCCGCGGCAATGTCTTCTTCGACGAGGTCTTCCGGAATATAGGCGATCCCATAACCCTTCAGCGCCGCATCGATCTGGGCGATCGAGGAATTGAAGCTGAGCTGCCCGTCGACCCTGACCCGCAGCTCCCTTCCGTCCTTTTCGAATTCCCATGAGTAGAACCCGCCCCACGTCGCCTGGCGCGTATTGATGCACACATGCCGAACCAGATCCTGCGGCGTAAGCGGGATGCCCTGCCGGGCGAAATATTCCGGCGAAGCCACCGCCCGGAGCCGCCAGTCCGGGCCGATGCGCACGGCGATCATGTCCTTGTCGACGCTCTCCCCAAGCCGCACGCCCGCATCGAAGCGTTCCTCCACGATATTGCGCATGCCGTTATCGCTGTAGAGTTCCACCCTTATATCCGGATAGTCCGCCAAAACGCGGCTCAGCTTCGGCCACACCGTCATCTGCTGGGCATGGTCCGACAATGTCAGTCGAATGGTGCCGGACGGCTTCTCGCGAAAGGCGACCAGGGCTGCCAGATCCGCCTCGATCTCCTGAAATCGTGGAGCCAGGGACTGGAACAGCCGCTCGCCCGCTTCTGTCGTCGCCACGTTTCGCGTCGTCCTTGTAAGCAGCCGCACGCCGAGGCGGGTCTCCAGCTGCTTGATCGTATGGCTGAGCGTCGGCTGCGACGTTCCAAGCGCTGCCGCAGCCTTGGTGAAGCTTTGCTCCCTCGCCACCTCCAGGAACCAGAGCAGGTCCCTCATATCCTCGCGCTGCATCGCCTATACCCTGACTTATATTGAAAATAGATAAGTTCATGTGGATTAGCACGGATAGTCCACAAAGTCTCGCAACATTACCTTGTGCCCATCAGCAAGCAATTGCCAATCAGGATCGAGGCACATGACACTGACCTATGACGAGACCATTCGCGACCGACGCTCGGCGTGGGGCGCTGTCTCCTCCATGACATTATGCGTATTCGTGCTCATCGCGTCGGAATTCATGCCCGTGAGCCTGCTGACGCCGATTGCCGCGGATCTCGGCGTATCCGAGGGAAACACCGGGCAGGCAATCTCCATCTCGGGCGTTTTCGCCGTATTGACCAGCCTGTGCATTGCCGCGCTCGCCCGCCGCCTCGACCGGCGCGTGGTCGTGCTGGCCTTGACGCTACTCCTGATACTCTCGGGCATCGCCGTCACCTTCGCGCCTTCCTATCCCGTATTGATGCTGGGCCGGGCATTGCTCGGAATTTCCATCGGCGGCTTCTGGTCGATGTCGACGTCGATCGTGATGCGCCTCGTACCGCAAGACCAGGTGCCGAAGGCGCTTGCCCTGCTCAATGCCGGCAATGCGATCGCGGCGACCGTCTCCGCACCTTTGGGCAGCCTGCTTGGTTTCTATATCGGCTGGCGTGGCGCCTTCTTCCTCATCGTCCCTGTCGGGCTGCTCGCGCTCCTCTGGCAGTGGATCAGCCTGCCGACGCTTCCGCCGCGCCGCGACCCGGCAAGCTCGAACGTCTTCCGGTTGCTGGGGCGTCCTCCGGTCGCCATCGGCATGGTGGCCATCCTCATGCTGTTCATGGGCCAGTTCGCGCTCTTCACCTATCTGCGGCCGTTCCTGGAGCAGGTGACGCGACTCGGCATCGAAACGCTGTCGCTCGTCCTTCTGCTGATGGGACTGGCGGGAGCAGCCGGAACCTGGGCCGTTGGCCGGCTGCTCAACCATCGCCTGTTCAGCATCTTGATAGCCATCCCCTTCCTCATGGCCTTTATCGCCCTGGCGATGATCGCATTCGGCGACATGCCGGTCCCGGTGTTCATGTCCCTGATCGGCTGGGGCTTCCTCGGAACCGCGGCGCCCGTGGGCTGGGGCACCTGGCTGAGCCGCGTTCTTGCCGACGATGCCGAAGCCGGGGGCGGCCTGCAGGTCGCCGTGATCCAGCTCGCCATCACGGCCGGAGCGTCTCTCGGCGGGCTTCTCTTCGACGCTGCGGGTTGGCAATCGACCTTCGTGCTCAGCGCCGCACTTCTGGGCGGTTCCTCGCTCGCCTCCTTCGCCGCATGGCGTGCGATCCGGAGCGGAAGATGAGCAGGACCGAAATTTTCCCGCCCGCGATGGTCCGGCATCAGCCGAGCATCCGATACATCACAACTTCAATGGGTAAGGAGACCCTGCCATGAGCAAGCACATCGATAGTGACAATACCTGCAATACCAGCAGGCGCAGCCTGATAAAGGGAGCGGGCCTCGCCGTCGCGGCCAGCATGGTCCCCGCCGCGACCGCAACACGAGCGCTGGCGCAGGCCCCGGAATGGGACAAGGTTTTTGCGAAGAGCGACAATGTCGATCACCAGAAGGTGTCGTTCAAAAACCGCTACGGCATCACACTGGTGGGCGACTTCTATCAGCCGAGAAACGGCGGCAACGCAGCGCTGCCCGCTATTGTCGTCAGCGGGCCCTTCGGCGCGGTGAAGGAGCAATCGTCGGGCCTCTATGCTCAGACCATGGCGGAGCGCGGTTTCGCAACTCTTGCCTTCGACCCCTCCTATACCGGCGAAAGTGGCGGCGAGCCGCGCAACATTGCGTCTCCGGACATCAATACCGAGGATTTCAGTGCCGCAGTGGATTTCATCGGCCTGCGGCCGGAAATCGACCGCGAGCGCATCGGCGTGATCGGCATCTGCGGCTGGGGCGGCATGGCATTGAATGCCGTCGCCGTGGACAAGCGCGTCAAGGCGGTCGTTGCAAGCACCATGTACGACATGACCCGCGCCATGTCGAAAGGCTACAATGACAGCGTCACTCCGGAGGCGCGCGCCAGAACGCTCGAACAGTTGAGCCTCCAGCGCTGGGCGGATGCGGAGAAAGGAACGCCGGCATATCAGCCGCCATATAACGAACTCAAGGGCGGCGAAGCGCAGTTCCTCGTCGACTATCACGATTATTACATGACGCCGCGTGGCTATCATCCCCGCGCGGTCAATTCCGGCAATGCCTGGTCGCAGACGACGCCGCTGTCGTTCATGAACATGCCGATCCTGACCTATATCGCCGAGATTTCCCCGCGCCCGCTCCTGCTCATCCACGGTGAGAACGCCCATTCGCGATATTTCAGCGAAACAGCCTTCGCGGCGGCAGCGGAGCCCAAGGAACTGATGATCATCCCGAACGCCAACCACACCGACCTCTACGACCGCATGGACAAAATCCCCTTCGACCGGATCGCGGCGTTCTTCGGCCAGCACCTGGCCTAGGCGAAGCCACTCATCGCGGCGGCGACCGGCGCAGGGTGCGCAGTCGTCGTCCCTTGCTCGACCCTCTTAACCAGGAGACATGAAATGACCGACAATATTGCTGGCAAGACGATCGTCATCACCGGCGCATCAAGCGGGATGGGCGCCGCTGCCGCGCGCCATCTCGCCGCCAGGGGCGCGAAAATCGTCCTCGGCGCGCGCCGGGCCGACCGTATCGATGCGCTTGCCGCCGAGATCGACGCCGCCGGCGGCAAGGCCATTGCCGTCGCTACCGATGTCACGAGGCAGGCGGACCTGCGGAAGCTGGTGGACACCGCAGTCGCGACCTATGGACGTGTCGACGTGCTCATCAACAATGCCGGCGTCATGCCGCTCTCGCCGATGGATCGGCTGAAGGTCGACGAATGGGACCAGATGATCGACGTCAATATCAAGGGCGTCCTCTACGGCATCGCTGCCGCGCTTCCGCACATGAAGGAGCAGAAATCCGGCCACGTCATCAATCTCGCCTCCGTGGCGGGCCACAAGCTTTTTGGCGGCTCGGCCGTCTATTCCGCCACCAAATTTGCCGTGCGGGCGCTGTCTGAGGGGCTTCGGCAGGAGATGGCTGCCTACAATATCCGCACCACGATCATCTCTCCCGGCGCCGTCAAGACGGAACTGCTCGATCACATCAGCGAAAAGGACGTGCAGCAGGCGAACCAGGACTATGTGGGCCAGGTCGGCGTGCCGGCCGGGACATTCGCCCGAATGGTGGCCTTTGCGATCAGCGAGCCCGAAGATGTCGCAATCAACGAGATCCTGTTCCGGCCGACCGCCCAGGAACTTTGACGCGAGCAAAGACGGCCATCCTGATACAGCCATCCTGATACAGATAGGGGAAACCCACAGATGAAGAAAATCGCCGCAAGCATTGCCATATCGGCGCTCGCCGCCACGGGTGTCGACGCACAGGAAGACCGCAGGCGGGTTGCCCCGGCGGCGGTCTACGACGTCGCGCCCGGCCTCGGGCATTTCACCGACGATGTCCTGTTCGGCGAAGTCTGGGAGCGCCGGGAATTGGCTCCGCGCGACCGCAGCCTCGTCACCCTTTCGGCACTCATATCGACAGGCAAAACTGCGCAGATCGGCTCGCATGTCGGCCGCGGGCTGGACAATGGCGTCAAGCCGGAGGAGATCGGCGAACTGATCACCCAGCTCGCGTTCTATTCGGGCTGGCCGAATGCGATCTCGGCCGTGACCGAGACCAAGAAGCTGTTCGACGAACGCGGTATCGCACCCGTCGGCGACAGCAAGGCCGCTCGCATCGAACTGGAGGCCGCAGCCGAGGCTGCCCGCCGGACAGCGGTCGACAATGCGGTTGCCCCGACGGCCGCGGCGCTTGCGGAACTCACCAATCGCGTCCTGTTCGGCGATCTGTGGCAGCGTCCCGACCTTGCCGCGCGCGACCGCAGCCTGGTGACGATGTCGGCGCTGATAGCCATCGGACAGCCGGAGCAATTGCCGTTCCACGCCAACCGCGCCATGGACAATGGCCTGTTGCAGACGGAAGCTTCCGAAGTCCTGGCCCATGTTGCGTTCTACGCAGGCTGGCCGCGAGCCATGTCCGCCGTGCCGGTGCTCAAGCAGGTCTTCGAAAGCAGGAAAGGCACCGCCGTGAACGCAGCCGAGGCAGACCTCAGGATCACGCCGGCGGGAAGCGGCGCTGCGTCGGCACCGGAGCAGTATTTCACCGGGAAGGTCGAGATTTCCGGCCTCCACCAGGCTGACGCGCCTGCGCGTGTCGGCGGGGCAACCGTATCCTTCACGGCGGGCGCACGCACGGCCTGGCACACGCACCCGCTCGGGCAGACCCTGTTCATCGTCAGCGGAAACGGCTGGGTGCAGAAGGAAGGCGAACAGGTCCAGCAGGTCGGTCCCGGAGACGTGGTCTGGATTCCGCCGAACGTCAGGCACTGGCATGGCGCAACCCGCGCCGGGGCGATGACCCATTTCGCCGTGGCCGAGGCCAGGGACGGAACCTCCGTTACCTGGATGGAGAAGGTTTCGGACGAGGATTATGGTCGAGCCGCCGGGCTTTGATCGATAGGCCCGACACTACCAGGCGAATTTCAGTTCCGCCCGGAAGTAGTTGCTGTCGCGGCCTCCGGCGTCGCGAAGCGTCGAGCCGACCCGGTAGTGGACCGCTTCGACCGAGCCCGTGAGATTTTGATTGAACCTGTAGTCGGCCCTCACTTGGGCGTAGGCCCCGGTCCACGGCGAACCCCCGGCAGCGGTTCCGGCGACCGGGACACTCGGCATGGTATAGACGGCATCGTCCGTCGTCAGGCGCCACAGCAGCCCGGCTCCGGCCATCAGGGTCAGGTCTTCTGACGGCTGGACGGTGATCGATGGCTTGAGGTGGACGAGGTTGGCGTATCCGGTATGGCCGCCGAGCGAGAAATAGAAGCCGTTTGGAAACAGCGGATTGAACGTGCCAAGCCTGCCATCGTCCGCATCCCGGTCGCCTGATGCCATGTCGAACTGCAGGCCGATCCTCGGCGACCAGCCAATATTCTGGAACGTATAGCCTGTTCTCGCTCCCACCGCCCAGGCCAGCACATCGGCCGAACCGACCTTGCCGACCTGGCCCATTGCCTCCACATCCCAGTCGAAGCCGGCATATTTGCCGGCCGTGCGGATATTGAGCATATGCCTGTCCTCCTCACCTGACGCGGCGAGAAAAGCGGCGTCCTTGCGCTGATAAAGCGCGTAATAGGTCGAGGCCTCGATATCCTGCGAAAGCTGCCATTCAATGCGCGCGCCGCTGAACAGCACATCGCCGCTTGAGCGATCGTCAAACGGATCATCATCCCGATTCTCGACGGGTTGGCTGACGAGACCGTAGAAGCGCCATGCCTCCGTCTCCCATCCAGCCCAGATCGCATCGAACGACTGACGGACATTCGGCCCGTCGCGCAACGATACGAAGCGCTCGAGGTCAAACGCGAAGTCCTGGCGGCCGATCCTCGCCCTGAACGTTCCCGCGTCGGTCTCCTGCGTGTAGCCGATGAATGCCAGCCGAAGGTCGAACCGGTTTGCGTCATTGGGGCCGACCACCGTCTTGTCGAAGGCACGCACATCCTCGAACTGCGTGAACAATTGCCAGTTTTCATTCAGGTGAACGTCGATATGGAACTGCGCGCGCTGCAACCAATAGGAATCGGCGGGATTCGCAGGCACGGTTCCGAAAGCCGGCGCGTCGCTGACTTCGAATATTTCGCGAAGGTTGAGTCCCAATGAGATGTAGCTGTCGGGATTGGACGAAAACAGCGGAATGTATTTGAGGCTGTCCAGCGGTTGCGTACGCAGTTTCGGATCGGCCAGAAGCGACCAGTCCTCCTGCGACCGGTCGGTTTTTATCGAGGGCCTCTCCTGCGTTGATGCGTCGTTCGCGAAGGCCGCTTCGTGGTCGATCTGAAAGAGGGCAAGTGTTGCCAGGGATAGAGCAAGCTTCCGGGAGGGACGACGAGAATGGACCGATCGTCCGCAATCATGCGACGCATTCATCGATATCCTCGTCGTCCCGGCCAGGTTCTAGTGCCCGCCCTTGGTCGTCGGGATCGGCGTGTTGAGCAATTGCTGCTCCCACAGATAGGCGATGCCGCTGCCGCCCATGTGCGAAATGAGCACTTCCGTAAGCTCTTCGACGTGTTCCAGGCGCGCCCAGTCCCGCTGCCATTCGCCGGCAAGCGCCATCCAGGTCATCATGTTGACGCCGGCAGCGATCATCCGCTGGATGGCGACCTGGTGAGACTCGGTCGAGCTTCCGCCCGATGCGTCGGTGATGACGGTCACGTCCCAGCCTTCGCCGGCGGCCTGAATCGCGGGCATCGCCACGCAAACCTCGGTCCACAGGCCTGCGATGATCAATTGCTTGCGGCCGGTCGCCTTGACCAGGTCCACCACCTTCTCGTCCTCCCAGGTATTCACCCAGGTGCGGTCGATCACTTCCTGCTCCGGAAAGACATCGGTGATTTGCTTGAAGAGCTTGCCACCACGATCCGCGATCACGCTGGTGAGGATCGTCGGGACATTGAACGCTTTTGCCAGCTTTGCCAGCGCGGTTACATTGTTGACGACGGCCTGAGGATCATGGCTATTGAGGTTGGCCAGCTGGTATGCCTGATGATCGATCAGAACGAGGACGGAATCTTCGGGACGAAGCAGAGAATTGAGGCCGTTACGAAAGGTCATGAATATATCCTTTATTGGCGGTTCGTTGAGGCATTTTGTGAGGACACCCTCATCGGAGAGCCATCCGCGGCGAACCTGTCATTCTCGCCTGCCACCGGGTAGTCCCCGGTCGCGTAACGCCCTGTTGCAAGAAACGGAACGCGAAGTGGAACTTGAGGACCTGAAAATATTCGTCGAGGTTGCCGATGCGGGCGGCGTATCGTCAGCGGCGCTGCGGCTCGGCATCTCCAAATCGGTGGTCAGCCGCAGGATCACCCAGCTCGAGGCGGAGCTCGGTGCGCAATTGCTTTCGCGAACGACCCGCGGCATAGCGCTCACGGAGGCAGGCGCTACGTTCCGGGACTACGCAGCCAGGATTTCCGCCGAACTGGATGTGGCGCGCGAAACGATCCTCCCTGCCGGCGAGCTTCGCGGCCGCATGCGCATAGCCGTGCCACTCTCGTTCGGCCCGACGCATTTTGCGCCCGTCCTCTCCCGGATGGCGCTGCGGCATCCGCAACTGCACATTGATTCCTCCTATACTGATCGCTTCGTGGATCTTGTCGGAGAGGGTTTCGATTGCGCAATTCGCGTGGGACATCTGCCGGATTCCAACCTCCTCGCGCGGCGGGTCGGACCGATCTTCGGCAAGCTGGTTGCGAGCCCCGCCTATATCGAGGCGCACGGCATTCCCGCAACACCGGACGATATCATGAACCACCAGACCGTGATGCGGCCCACCGAGACGTGGCAATTCATGGATGGCGACAAGATCGTCTTGATACGTCCCCAGGGACGTTTCGTGGCCGATAACGGAGTATCGCTCGTCGCGGCTGCCCTGGAGGGGGTCGGCGTCGCCTATCTGCCGGAGCCGCTCGTCGCCGATCATATTCGGTCAGGCGCGCTGGTGCCGATCATGACGCATCATCCGATCCCGCCGGCCGGCATCTTCGTCCTCCGGCCGCCCAGCCAGTATCCCTCCCGGAAAGTGAGAATCCTCACCGAGATGCTCATCGAATGTTTCCCCGGTTAGCCTCTGGTCACGGCCAGCAACAACAAGCCGGAGCGATCTGATCGCTCCGGCTTGTTGTCGAAACAGGCGTCGTGCGCCCCTATGCGAGTTGGTCGCGGATCGGCAGTGCCCTTATTCGCTTGCCCGTCGCCGCGAAGAGGGCGTTGGTCAGCGCCGGAGCCACCGGAGGCAGTCCGGGCTCGCCGACGCCGCCAAGCGGCTTGTCGTAATCCGACTCCATCAGATGGACATGTATCTCCTTCGGCGCCGCATCGATCCGCGTCACCTCGTAGCCGTCGAAATTGGTCTGTTCGGTACGGCCGTTCTTGAAGGTGATTTCGCCGATCGTCGCAAGGCTGATGCCCTGCAACACCGCGCCTTCGAGTTGCGACTTCACACGGTCGGGATTGATCACCGGTCCGCAATCGAAGGCGATGTCCACCCGGGGAACCGTGAATGCGCCGCCGTCTTCCACGGCAACCTCGACCACGACCGCCGTATAGCTGACGAAGCTGCGATGGGCGGCGATGCCCAAGCCGCGTCCGGCCGGCAATGAGCGACCCCAGCCGGCTTCCTTCGCCACCCGCTCGACGACCTGCCGCAGACGCGCGGTTTCGAACGGGTACCGCTTCGGATCTTCTCCATAGTTCCACGCCAGCGGGGAATTCTCGAAGGCGCTTCTGTCAGACCCGATCAATTCCAGCAGATAATCCTTGGGATCGCGCCCGGCAGCCGCGGCGAGTTCGGCCGCAAAGCTCTGGATCGCGAAGGCGTGGGGAATGTTGGAAACCGACCGGAGCCAGCCGATGCGCGTGTGGGCCGGCGCCTCGGGATTCTCGATCCGTATGTTGGGTATGGCGAAGGGCACATCGACAGCGCCCATCTCAAGCTCGAATTGCGACTCGTGCTTGGGGTCGGGCATGAAAATCGATGTGATCGATGGCGCGACAGTACGATGCAGCCAGGCGACGGGTTTTCCGTCCGCATCCAGCCCCGCTTCCAGCCGCTCCACCGATACCGTATGGAAAAAGCTGTGCTGGATATCGTCTTCGCGGGTGAAGACCAGCTTGACCGGCCGGCCCTCCATCGCCCGCGAGAGGATTGCGGCCTCGCTCGCGAAGTCCGGCTTGGACTTGCGCCCGAACCCGCCACCGAGCAGCATCGTGTGGACGGTGACCTTCTCGAGCGGAATGTTGAACCGCTTGGAAAGATCGATGCGGATCGCCTCCGGCGCCTGGACGCTGCTCCAGACCTCGCATTCGTCACTGGTCACGCGCGCAGTTGCCGTTGGCGGCTCCATCGGCGCCTGGGCCAGGTGGGGGATGTAATAGGATGCGTCGAGCCGTTTCGTGGCGCTTTCCAGGGCGGCGTAGGCATCGCCGTCATTGCGCACGACCTTGCCATCCTTGGTTGTCGAGGCCGTCTCAAGGGTTTTCCTGTATTCGACCGAATCGTAGCTCCCGTTCGCGCCGTCATCCCACTCGATCTTCAGCAGGGAGCGCCCCTTGATCGCGGCAAAGGTGTTTTCCGCCACCACCGCAACGCCGCCAAGGGGCTGGAATGCAGACGGAATTCCCGGTGCGTCGATCGGCACGACCTTGAGGACGCCCGGCACCTTCAAGGTCTCGGTGTCGACAACGCTCCGCACCTTGCCTCCGAGGACCGGAGGCCGGGCGACGACGGCATAGGCCATGCCCTCGACCCGAACATCCATGCCGTAGACAGCCTTGCCCGTCGTGATGTCGAAATTGTCGACCAGGGAAATCTTGTCGCGTCCGATATAGCGGAACTGCTCCGGATTCTTGAATGCGAGCGTATCCTGGGCCGGGACTGCTCTTTTCGCGGCTCCGTCGGCGAGTTCACCGAAACCGAGACGGCGGCCACTCGCCGCGTGAACGATTTCATGATTGTCCGCTTTCACCTCGGTGGCGGCGACATTCCAGCGTGCGGCCGCCTCCTGCTCCAGCATCTGCCGGGCGGCGGCGCCGATGCGGCGCAGCGGCTCATAATGATGGCGCATGCTTCGCGAACCATCGGTATTCTGGTTGCCGAAACGCGTCTCGTCACCCGGCGCCTGAAGCACCGTCACGCGCGCCAGATCTGCTTCCAGTTCGTCGGCGACCACCATCGCCCAGCTGGTTCGCACCCCCTGTCCCATCTCGGCTCGATTGCAGAGCAGGGTGACAGTTCCGTCATCCCCGATCGACAGGAAGATTCGAGGATCGTCCTTGAGACCACCTTCCATTGCATCGCCGCCGTATTTCGTCGGCTTTTCCTGCGCCAGAGCGGAAGGCGATCCGATCGCCAGAACCAGGGCGCCGGCGCCGAGCCCGAGCAGCAGTGAGCGACGGCTGAGGTTAAGGACCCCGGATGCTTCGCTCGTCGGTATGTTGATGGTCATGGTTCACGCCCCCCCGGCTGCAAGTTTGATCGCCGCGCGAATGCGGGGATAGGCGCCGCACCGGCAGATGTTTCCACTCATCGCCGCATCGATATCGGCATCCGTGGGGTTCGGCGTATCGTTGAGGAGGGAGACCGCCTGCATGATCTGGCCGACCTGGCAATAGCCGCACTGGGCGACATTGAGTTCGCGCCACGCCTTCTGCAACGGATGCATTCCGTCCGGAGAAAGTCCCTCGATCGTCACGACGGCCTGACCTTCGATGTCACCCATCAAGGTCTGGCAGGAGCGAACCGCGGTTCCTTCGACATGTACCGTACAGGCGCCGCAAAGCGCTTGCCCGCAGCCGAACTTGGTACCCGTCATTCCTGCAACGTCGCGAAGATACCAAAGCAAAGGCATCTCCGGGTCGCCATCAAATGTGTGAGCTGATCCGTTGATGGTGAATGTCGCCATGAACTCGCCTCCATCTGCCGTGATGATCCAGGTTGATCCCGCCCGCGTTCAAACAGTGAGACGGTCGTCGAAATATAACGCGGCCGGCGTTTCTTTGTAAGGGCCGGAAAGCTGATTGAACTTATCGATGCAGCACATAAATGTGACTGCGTGCGCCGGTTCAGTCGACTATTCAACGCATTGCCCAGCACCTATCTTGCCGCGTATGTTGCACTTTCGGCAAGCCCGAAATCAGCTCCAGGACAGGATGTCGCCGATGCGAGCAGTAAATCGCTATTCAAACCTCGCAGAAATCGAACTGCGGCCGGTCGCACCGGTTGACCGTTCGAGGGAGATATTCGCATTCCTTCGCGACGCCGTTGCGGACGGGCAGCGATGCGCCCTCGTGACGTTGGCCGAGATCACCGATGGTGCCTCGCGCGCCCTCGGCGCGCATATGGCGGTCACCGGGGACGGCCGCTATTGCGGTTACGTGTCCGGCGGCTGCATCGAAGCCGCGGTTGCGCGCGAAGCTCTCGAAGCGATCGCCGAAGACGCCGACCGTGTCTGCCGCCTCGGCAAGGGTTCACCGTTTTTCGACATTGTCCTGCCCTGCGGAGGCGGGCTCAGCCTGACGATCCATGTCCTGCGAGAGGCTGCGACCATCGACCATCTCCTCGACGAAATGGTCGTCGCACGCAAGCCCGTCAGCCTGGTTTACGATCCCGGCGGCCAGCGGCTGTCCGTTCGGGCGGGGCTGTCCGCGACAGGCTGGGAAGACGATCGCCTGGTGACGGCTTACAGGCCCGATCCTCGGATATTTCTTGCCGGAAAGGGCATCGAAAGCCGCGTATTTTCCGACATTGCCACCGCGGCCGGCCTCGAGATCGTTCCGATCGACGCCGATGATATCGCAAGGCAGGCCGATGGCGAATCTGCGATCGTCCTGCTTCATCATGACATCGAGAAGGAACTGCCGGTGTTGCGGCACGCGCTGGCGTCGCCGGCGTTCTATATCGGCTGTCTCGGCGGCCGGCGAACGCATGCCAACCGACGCCAGCGACTGCTCGAAGACGGACACTCGCCCGAACAGCTCGACCGTATTCGCGCACCCATCGGCCTGTTCGGACCGGCCAGGGAAGCACGGTCACTTGCCGTTTCCGTACTTGCCGAGATCATGTCCGTGCTCGAATCGCGAAGACCATGATCGACCTTCCGGAATCGCACTCGACGGCCGTTCTCGTGCTGGGCGCGGGATCGGGTTCCCGTTTTCACCGTGACGACAAGCTGGGTGCCGAGCTGGGCGGCGCGCCGGTCGCCCATCATGTGCTGCGCACGCTGCAGCCGTTCCGATGGGCCAGGAAAATACTGGTTTGCAGGCAGAGCACGGACTGGACCGCGGCCTTCCGGGAGGATGGCTACTCGATCGTGCACAACGATGCGCCCGAGGAAGGCATGCTCGGATCCCTGCGACGCGGTGTTATGGAAGCGAGCGGCCTTGAAAACGTCCTCGTCTGCCTTGGAGACATGCCGTTCATTCGACGAGAGCACATAGAACGGCTGTTGTCCAAGGCCGCCCAAAGGCGCGGCCAGGTCGTCGCATCGCGCGCGGGCGACCATCGCGGCCCGCCGGCGATCTTCCCGCTCAGTGCCTTGGCATACCTGCCGGCAAGCGGCGAAGGCGGTGCAAGGTCGCTGCTCGGCGAGGCAGCATTCGTCGATTGCCGTCTGGACGAAATCTCCGACATCGACACGCAACAGGATCTGGCCGACGCCGAAGCCCACATGGCGGGGACAAGGGTGCCAGTGAGCCAACCTCCCTCATGCTGAGCCTGTCGAAGCACGCACTTCACTTATGCAACACACGGCCCTCCGTGGGGGATAAATGGAAACTTATCCCACCACTTTGAAACCGGGTTATTGTGATTCGGTCCTTTCCAGTGGGGGAGCAGCTTCCGGAGCTGTTTCGACAAGCTGGGAAAGGGTGACGTTGCCGGATGGTCGGAAGTGACAACCCCGATTATCCAGCAAACTGCAGAAGGAAACGGAGGTAGCGCTTCGTTTTCCGGGTTGTTGCGTCTGACAAGCGTGACAATAGCAGGCAAAGACGTCGCGGGCGGTCTTCGGACCTCGCCCCTGATTGTAATACTGACGCGCTGAAGACCGCCCGTCTCCCCCCATTTTCAATGACCAGACGCGATTGCGCGGGCGTGGTGCGGATTTTCCGTATTTAACAGGTGCTGCAGCAACGTTGCTGCGTCCTTCGACAGGCTCAGGATGAGGGGTTGGGTTTGATTGCAAGGCGGTAGTTTTGCGAGGTTTTCAAACCTTGGCTCCCTCCACTTCCGCCATCAATAATTTTCCCTCATGCTGAGCTTGTCGAAGCACGCACTATGCTGATGCAACAAAAAAGGATTGCACAAACGTTGCTGCGCCCTTCGTGGTTCGACAAACTCACCATGAGGGCTGAGGATGAGGGGTTGGGTTTGATTGCAGGAAGGTTGGGAGCCAGTGATTGAAATCTCGCAGATCGTCGAAGCCTAGCGCCAGGACAATTGGTCCTTCGGAAGGCGGCCGCTCGGATCGAACACGGTTACCTTGTGGGGCAGATCCGGCCCCCACCGCCAGAGCACGAGGTTCGTGTCGTCTTCCTCGGCGCCGGGCGCGAAACTTGGCACGAGTATGCCGGCAATGCCGCTGGCCTTGAGACGGTCATATATCGACCATGAGGCGGGGCGCTCGCCGCGCGCAAGGGCCATTGCCCATCCGCAAGCCATCTCGCCAAGATCGACCGAATGCTCGGCCCTTCCCTGCTCCGTCGCAAGGTCCGCGACATTCTCGCAGTCCACTTCGTAGGAGCACAGCACGCAGGGGTCTATCCGGTGCGCAAAGCCCTGATTGGCCTCCTTGACTGCCGTCATGATACCGAGACCCAGATAAAGCGCCGGCACGCCCTTCGGGTTGAACCGGGCTCCCCTGATCGCCGCGCCATCGCCCGATATCGGCTTGAACGCCCATCGCGGATCATGTGCCCGATAGCACGTCCCTACAAATCTCACGCAAATCCGCCAAGAGCCATGTGGTCGAGATAGTCGCGGACGGCCGCTGCCTTGCCTTCCTTCACAAGCGACTCGGCAGTTCGCCCGCCAAATGCCGGCAAGGGCTGGGCACGATACCAGGCCATCGCCTGCTCCTTGCCGCCCGCCCATTCCGTGACCCGACTGATGATCTCCAGCATTTCGCGCAAGCGCCCCTGCGTCTTCGGCGCACCGCTCCGCTCCACGCGATAGAGCGTCTCGCGTGCAAGCCCCGCCGTCTCGGCAAGCTGGGTCTTGGACATGCCAAATCCGTCCGCCAGCCGGCTGATTGCAATCTTTCCAGCCCGATCCATATAGGACAGAACCAGGGACTCGTTCTCGATCGGAATTTTCATCGCCTCGGCCATCGGCATCACCTTGTCATATCTACTACCATATTTTACTCGCATAATATATGGCATCATCCTGCAAACTGCAATGCTTCGAGCAAATGCCCGGGTGGCGAAACGTTCCCTAGCGGGCCTCGCCATTCATCACGCGGATGAATCAATCGCGGCCAATCGATTCAAAAAAGTCGTTGGATTTCCGGGCTCGTGCCGGCGAAGATTCCGCCATGTCACAACAGCCGCCATTCCAGACCTACATGCAGCGCATCGAGCCGGAGCACAATATGCGCCGCTTCTATCACCTGTCGATCCAGCAAAACCTGTTTGGCGAGGTATCATTGATGCGCAACCGGGGACGTATCGGCTCGGCCGGACAGGTGAAGATCCAGACATTTGCTGGCGAAGATGACGCGCAGGCCCGTTTCACCCAACTGTTCAGGGCCAAATGCAGGCGCGGTTACCGAACCTTGGATTGACCAATGGCACTTCGACCGAAAAGCCACGGAAAGGGCTTCCAAACTCGCTGTTGCTGGCCTTTATCAATGATTTCAGCATAATCTGGCCAGAACGGCGGTCAGATCTCCGCGATAGAACGACCCCGTTGCGGCCGAGGGCGTAGAGTGATCAGACTATTATCCATCGTAGAAGTCGTTTTCGAGTTGGCGGGCAGAAGCTCGGTCGTCGTTGGGCCCGGCGTTCCCCGGGCCGGCAAATGGCGGCTGGAAATCGGCATGCCTCTCATCCTGAAACTGCCCGACGCGACGGAACTGCGCACCGTCGTCGGCGGCTTTGAAATGCTGTCTCCGCCTGATCCGGGCAGCATTCCGCTCATGCTGGGCCCCGGGCTGTCGAAGCATATGGTGCCGATCGGCACGGAGATCTGGGCGGATTACCCTGGCCGAGGTGATTGATTCCCGTGCCGTTGTAGAATGGTTGAGAGCGTCGGTTCTGAACATGCCAGGGTCAAACCCGGCATGTTCAGAGAGGCGCCGTCGGTTTGAGGTGCAGCATCCTTATGAGCGTTCGCATCCTTTCGGCGTAATTTTGCGAACTGTCCGACATGGAAATCGAATTGGCCCGGGACGCTTCGCCATCCAGATAGTCCATGAGCGGCGACAACAGCGCCGGGCTCTCCGCGGCAGCGATCAACGCTGTCGCGGCGAGCGGGTCGATGGTCATGTCTGCGGTTATTTTTGGATTTTCACTATAGTATTTCAACATCCCCGCAATGAGATCACCTTTCGTCGAAAAGTGATGAAGCAAGCCTCCCTTGCTGATGCCGGCCTTTCTGGCGACAGATGCAAGGGTGACATGGCCGAAGCCTTGTTCCAGTGCAACGCACAGCGCGGCGCAAAACAGCTTCTCCTGGCGAATATTGCCTTTGAGCGTTCGCCACTTGGGAGCCTTGCGCTTTTCGTGAGCAGATGCCGCCATCGTCTCTACTCTGCCGGCGCTGGTGCTTCAGCCGATGCCGGATGTGCTTTTTTCTCCTTGCCGTCGCCAAACAGCTTCATCACGAAGACGAAGAATACCGGCACGAAGAAAATGGCGAGGATCGTTGCGGAGATCATGCCGCCGAGCACGCCGGTGCCGATCGCATTCTGACTGGCGGCACTTGCGCCGGATGCAATCGCCAGCGGCACGACACCGAGCGTGAAAGCCAGCGACGTCATGATGATCGGCCGGAAACGCAGATGCGATGCCTCGATGGTTGCTTCCATCAGGGACTTGCCTTCCGCACGCAGGTCCTTGGCAAACTCGATGATCAGGATGGCGTTCTTTGCCGACAGGCCGATGATGGCGATGAGGCCTACCTTGAAGTAGACGTCGTTGGGCATATCGCGCAGCATCACCGCCGCCACCGCGCCGATAACGCCGAGCGGAACGACCATGATGACCGAGATCGGAATGGACCAGCTTTCGTAAAGCGCCGCGAGCAGCAGGAAGACGAAGATGATGCTGAGCGCGATCAGGAATGGCGCCTGCGAGCCGGACTGGATTTCCTGGAGTGACTGGCCGGTCCATTCATAGCCGAAGCCTGGCGGCAGGTCTGCCGCGAGACGTTCCATTTCGGCGATGGCCGCGCCGGAGGAATAGCCCGGAGCCGCCTGCCCGCCGATACGCACGGCCGGATAGCCATTATAGCCGACAAGTTGAGACGCGCCTTTCGACCATTCGACGCTGGCGAATGCCGACAGGGGGACCATGCCGCCATTGGCATTGCGCACATTGAGCTTGAGGAGATCCTCGGTCTTCATGCGATTGCTGCCATCCGCCTGGACGGTCACGCGCTGCATGCGGCCGGCATTGGGAAAGTCGTTGACATAGGACGAGCCGAGGCTGGTCGATATCGTCGAGTTGATGTCGGCGAAGGTTATGCCGAACGTATTGGCCTTCTCCCGGTCGATGACGAGGTTGACCTGCGCCGCCGAAGGCATGCCTTCGACGCGCAGCCCGGTGACGATGCTGCTTTTCGCCCCTTCCGCCAGAAGCTGTTCCTGGGCGGCAAGGAGGGCGGCAGTGCCCTGCCCGGCACGATCCTGAAGACGGAAGGTGAAGCCATTGGAGTTGCCGAGCCCCTGGATTGGAGGCGGCGACAAGGCGAAGGCAATGGCATCCTTTATCTGGGACAACGTGCCGTTGGCCCGGCCCGCGATTGCAGCAGCGGTATTGTCCGCATCGCGCTCGCTCCAGTCCTTGAAGGTGACGAAGGCAAGGCCGGCATTGTCGCCGGCGCCGGAGAAGCTGAAGCCGCTGATCATCACCATGCGATCGACAGCCGGTTCCTTCTTGAAGATGGACTCCGCCTGTTCGATGAGAGTGCGGGTGCGGTTGGAACTCGATTCGGCTGGCGTCTGCATGTCGACGACCACGAAGCCCTGATCCTCGTTGGGCAGGAACGCGGAGGGCAACTGGATGAACGTCCAGCCAAGCCCCACCAGCAGCGCCAGATAGATGATCATGAAGCGCCCGGAACGTCCGATCAGCCAGCCGACCGTGGACGAGTATTTGTGCGATGTGCGATCGAAGCCGCGATTGAACCAGCCGAAGAAGCCTTTCTTTTCATGGTGGCCCTTGGGGATCGGCTTGAGGAAGGTGGCGCAAAGCGCCGGTGTCAGCGACAGGGCCAGGAAACCGGAGAACAGGATCGATACGACCATCGTCAGGCTGAACTGCTTGTAGATCACGCCGACGGCGCCGGGGAAGAACGCCATTGGCACGAACACTGCCGTCAGCACCAGCGTGATACCGATAATGGCGCCGCTGATCTGTTTCATTGCCTTCCTGGTGGCTTCCTTCGGCGGCAACCCCTCCTGGGCCATGATCCGCTCGACGTTTTCGACGACGACGATGGCGTCGTCCACGAGAATGCCGATGGCAAGGACCATGGCGAACATCGTCAGCACGTTGATCGAGAATCCCGTCGCCAGCATGACCGCGCAGGTCCCGAACAGCGCCACCGGCACGACCAGCGTGGGAATGACCGTATAGCGAAAATTCTGCAGGAACAGGAACATCACCACGAAGACGAGGGCGATGGCTTCGAGCAGCGTGTGGATCACCTTTTCGATGGAAACTTCGACGAAGGGCGAAGTGTCATACGGAATGGAATATTCGAGGTTTGCCGGAAAATATCGAGAGAGCTCCTCCATCTTGTCACGGACGGCGGTCGCGGTGGCGAGTGCATTGCCCGTGGGGGAAAGCTGCACGCCGATTGCCGCGCTGGGCTGGCCATTGAGGCGCGTGGAGAACGTATAGTTTTCTGCGCCGACTTCTATCCGCGCAACGTCGCGCAGGCGGACGGACGAGCCATCCGGATTGGCACGAAGCACGATCGCGCCGAATTCCTCGGCCGAGGTCAACTGACCGCGTACGAGAACCGTAGCCGATATCTGCTGGGTGATCGGGTTGGGCTGCGCGCCGATACGGCCGGCGGCTACCTGTGCATTCTGCGCGGTGACGGCCTGCGTTATGTCGTCGGCCGTCAAGTTCAGGCCGAGCATCTTGTCGGGATCGATCCAGACACGCATGGCGCGCTGGGTGGCGAAAAGCTGGGCATTGCCGACACCGTCGATGCGCCTGATCTCACTGAGCACGTTGCGGCTGAGATAGTCGCCGAGGCCGACGGCGTCGACGGAGCCATCCTTTGAACTCAGGGCGACCAGCATCAGGAAGCTCGTTCCCGCCTTGTCGACGCGGATACCTTGCTGGATGACGGATCGCGGCAGTCGCGGTTCAACCCGCCGAACCGCATTTTGAACGTCCACGGAAGCCTGGCCCGTTTCGGTGCCTGGTGCGAAGGTGGCGTTGATGCTGACGCGGCCCGCAGAATCGGATGTCGATTCGAAATAGAGCAGGTTTTCGACGCCGTTGAGTTCTTCCTCAATCGGCTTGGTCACGCTCTGGTAAATGTCCTCCGGCGAGGCGCCGGGATATGTCGTGCCAACGGAAATCTGGGGCGGGGCCACATCCGGATATTGCGCGATCGGCAGGAACGGGATCGAGATCGCACCCGCAAGCATGATGAATATTGCGACCACCCACGCGAAGATGGGCCGTTCGATGAAAAACTGTGGCATTGGATCGGGCCTCTAACCTTGGCGTGGCTTTGTTGCCGGAGTCTTGGAGCGGTCGTTTTCGACCGAAGCCGCACCCCCCTTTACCCATTCTGACGGAGCAACGGTGGCGCCGGGCCTTATCTTCTGGAAGCCTTCGACGATGACACGGTTTGCGGGCTCGAGGCCTTCATCGACGATGATGCGCTCGCCGACGACACGGCCGACGCGAACCGACCTGAGTTCGGCAACGTCTTTTTCCCCGACGATATAGACCTGGGCATTGCCGCCGGTGTCGCGTTGAATGGCCTGCTGCGGAACAGCGATGGCATTCTGCTGCACGCCCTGCTCGATCTCGACGCGGACATACATTCCCGGCAGCAGATCGCCGTCGGGATTGGGGAATTCGCCGCGCAGGGTCACTTGTCCCGTGGTCTCATCCACGGCCGCTTCGGAAAACAGCAGCTTGCCGGCATGCTTGTATTCGCTGCCGTCGTCGAGCTTGAGCTTTACGCGCGCCGCGCCTTCCCCGGCGCTGGCGATGGCGCCCGCCGCAAGCGCCTTGCGCAGGCGGATCAGCTCGTTCGACGATTGGGTGAAATCCGCATAGACCGGATCGAGCTGCTGGATCGTCGCGAGATTTTCGGTGCTGTTGGCACTGACGAGCGCGCCTTCCGTAATCAGAGCCCGGCCGATACGACCCTTGATCGGCGCCCGGACGTCGGCATATTGCAGGTTGAGCTTTGCGGCGGCCAGATTGGCTTCGGCGCCCGCCACATCGGCATCGGCCTGGGCAACCGCCGCAACCGCGTTATCCAGCGCCTGGGCGCTGGCAAAGTTGCTGGACTTCAACGATTGCTGCCTGTCGGCCTGCTGGCGGGACTGCAGCTGCACGGATTTTGCGCGCAGAAGCGTGGCTTCCGCACTCTGGACCTGCACCTGGAACTGCGCAGGGTCGATCCGGTACAACACGTCTCCCTCATTGACGAGGCTGCCCTGTTCGAAGACGCGCTCCACGACGATGCCGGATACGCGCGGGCGCACCTCGGCGATGCGCGTGGGCGCGATACGGCCCGGAAGCTCGTTGTTGATCGGGATGGGCTCCGCCTTCACCGCAATGAAGCTTACCGGCGAGGGCGGAGGGGCAGCCTTTTCAGCTGAGCTCTGCGAATCGCTGCAGGCAGCGGCAAGCAGAGGAAGAAACAAGGCAAAGGCAAATCGTGTCGCGTTCATAGGTTGCTTTCCGTGATACTCATCTTGGGAGGATGACGTTGGAAGGAAGTGCTTCGGGAGCTTGGGATGACGTCTAGGAGGAGGCCCTTATCTCTGGCAATTTCTCGGCTGCTTCCGGCTTGACGTCGATCAACCAGTTGATTTCACGCAAGATCCGGCTGCGTTCTCCCTCCGGCCAGCTGTGAAGGTCCAGATATTCGAGGAGCTTGAGGCCTTCCAGCGCCAGATAGGCAAGGAGGGCGCCCCGGGGGCTGGCGGACGTTTCCATGACTTGGGCGATAATTGTCGCCTGTTCTTTTTGAATTCCGGATCGCAATTGCGCATCCTGCGCCAGGGCCGAACACAGATTGAGCGCAACGGCGCGCACATCGTCCTGGAGCGGGGTGGACGCCGCGAGAACGCGACCGCGCATGATTGCACTTGGCATGTCGCCAAGCCCGTCCGTCAGTTCCTGGATAAAGGCCTTGTCGTGGGCCACGCGGCGTTCGATGACGGCCTGGATCAACGCCTGCTTGGACTTGTAGTCGTATACGACACTGGCCTTGCTGATGCCGGCCCGCTCGGCAACGGCATCAAGCGTGAGACGCGCAGCGCCATCCCGCACGACCACGCATTCCGCAGCGTCCAGGATGTCCTTTTGATCGATGACGCGCTTGCGGCCCATACGAAATCTCGGTTCTTCTTTTTATTTCCGACTGGATGGTTAACTAATTAGGGGCTGTCCATATGTCAATCGTCAATCCGGTTGCTCGCGAGGTTGTGATGGATCACCGCCACCAACCTTAAGGCGAGGCCTGCCCCTGGAACACTGACGTCCTTGCCGCTGCAACGCTTGACAGCGCGATAGTTGCAGATGGGCCACAATTTATGGATTAACGCTCATCGCCCGCATGATTTCGATCCCGGTGATGTTGTTTGAAATGTGGCGGGTCAGTATCACTAGAGTTGCATATGTCTCATCAAAGGATTCGCGATGCGGAAGCTGGTACCCACAATTCTGCTTGTTGCGCTCAGCGCCTGTGCCAGCCCCTCGGACGGCCCCAGTGCCACAAATATCCGCAATGCTTCCCTGCCGAATTCGAACGAGAAGATCCCGGTCCTCGAACTTGCCGATGCACCGCTCGGACTGACGGGCGCAGCCATGACGTCCTATGCTGCCGGCGATACGGGGCTGAGCCGCCTTCGAACTCAGGGTTACATCGACAGCCGGCTCCGTCGCGGCGATGTCATCGACGTGACGATCCTCGATTCCGGCGAAGAGGGCATTCTCTCCGCTACCAATAGCAAGACGCTGAATCTCGGTCGCTTCACCGTCGACGAGAGCGGTTCGGTAACACTTCCCTTCGTAGGCAAGCAGCGCGTGCTCGAATCCTCGCCGGAGGCTCTGCAAGCGCGTATCGTCAGCGGCCTGCGCGGTTCAGCCGTCAATCCGCAGGCGGTGGTGACGGTTGTTGAAAAGCCCTCGAACGGCATCACGGTCAATGGTGACGTGCGTGCGCCCGGACGCTTTCCGCTGACAGCCCGCAAGGAGCGCGTTCTCGACGCGATTGCACTTGCGGGCGGGGCTTCCGGCGCGCCCACCGGGACGACGGTGACGGTAATCCGCGGCAAGCAGCGCGTGAGTACCCAGCTCGATAGAATCATGAATGACGACCGCCAGAACATCTACCTGCTGCCCAATGACCAGCTTCTGCTGGAAGGCGATGCACCAAGTTTCATGGCGCTCGGCGCGTTCAAGAGCGCCGGCGAGTTCGAATTCGAAAAGGGCAAGCTTACGCTGGCCCAGGCGTTCAGTCGGGCTGGCGGTTTGCTCGACGATCGCGCAGACGCGCGCAATTTCTATCTGTTCCGCAACCAGGCAGTGCATTCCGGCACGCAAGCCGCCAGCGCCGGAAAGAACCCGGGCGCGCCATTTGTTGCATCCAAACCGGTAATCTACCGGGTCAACCTGCGCGATGTGTCCAACTTCTCCCTCATGCAGCAATTTCAGATGCAGGATGGCGATATGCTTTATGCAAGCAATGCCGGACTTGTGAATGCCGCGAAGCTGATCACGGTATTCCAGAAAAGTGCCCCCACCGCGGCGGCACCACAGCCTGGCGCGGGTTCAAATTGACGGCGGATCGCTTCGATCCATGTCCCTCAGCCGTTCGCTGACAGCGGCGGCGGTTTGGGGACGATTTCCCGGATCTTGGGCCGTCAGATCACGCGCCAGGGCTGACAGCTGCCGGGTTGCACCATCATCGACAGGACAGCGCGCCATCAGCAGCTCCAATATCCGGCCGCAAGAATAAAGGTCGGCTCGGCCATCGAGCACGTCGCCATCAACTTGTTCCGGCGCTGAAAATTCCGCGTGTCCGGCCCTTGCGAGCTCAAGGTCCGCGTGCCGTTGCCCTCGTTTGAGCGCGATGCCGAAATCGGAGATTTTCAGGCCCGAAAGCTGCCGGTCCTTGAGCAGAAGGTTGTCCGGTGCGATGTCCGCGTGAACGAGCCCGGCCATATGAATGGCTTGCAGGCCGGAAACCATGCCTGCCATCGCGTCCCGTATGTCTTCAATCGACAATGGATCGCCATTCAGGCGACCGGAAAGTGTGAACGGCATCCAGTCGGATATGAGCGCCGGGCGCCCGTCCGGGAGACGAAGCAGGATCTGCGGGGCGAGGATATTTCGGTGATTGAACGTCGTCGCCAGCCGCGCCTCGCGCAGCAGCAGTTCCCTTGCCGAAACGTTGTCGCCCTCAGACGAGCGAAGCGTCTTCATGGCATGCAGGCTTCCGAGGTCGCGGTGCCGGATGCGATGGACCTGCGTTGTCGAGCCATCGTGAACCAGTTGTTCCAGCAGGAACGAATTGGCGATGAATGTCACATCCCTGTTTTCGATGCGCGCCTGACGGCGATCCAGGGCATCGCGAACCCGGTCTACGAGCAAGCGGACATCGTCATCTGCGCGCGGGGTATCGCCATCCCGGCTGAGGGCCTGCCACAAGGCGGAGTAGCGGGCGGCAATCGTCCGCAACGGATCGGGCGATTCATCCGGCTTCATTGCGGGCCGACGCCGACCACGATGGCGCTGAGATTGTCGCGGGCATTGGCGATCAGTCCATTTTGAATGAGAACTTCCGCCGCTTCGCTGACGGGATGTTCAAGCAGCGTCTCGGCGATGCTGCGTTCGTCGAGCGTCCGGGCCAGTGCCGCACTGCACAGCAGGAATTGGTCGCCAGCTTCGACGGTATCGACAAGAACGTCCGGCATCAGCTGCTGTTGCGCGCCAATGCTGCGCGACAATGCAAATCGCAACCCCACCTCGACGTGATCGCGCGTAAGGCACCGCATCGTGCCATTGCGGACCAGGTAGCAGCGAGCATTTCCCACCCATGCCACGGCGAACGCATCATCGTGCATGGCCAGGGCAACGACACTGGCATTTGACAATCCAGTGCGAACGGACTGCAAAAGTCCGTGCGCTCGGCCCAGCTTGCCTTTCATGTCCTGCACGATCCCCGCAAGCGTATCGTGGAGCGACACATCGGCAAGCGCGTTGGTCGTGACTTTGGCCGCATCCACAGCGCCGCTCCCGTCGCCAACACCATCCGCCACCGCAAACAGGCGCGGCTTTTCGCAGACCAGCAAGGCATCGGCATTGATGGATAGCCGCGTGCCGGCATGGGTTGCATAGCTTTTCTCAATTGCAAACCGGCTGGAAGGAACCGACTGCTCTTCGGCGGCGCCGGGCCGAGCCGCGCGCATGGGATCGGGTGCTGTTTCCGGTTCCGATGGAGAAGCCTCTGCGCCTTGCCTGTTCAGAAGCTTCACGAAATGCTCGGCCTGGGGTGGGCCCTCGGTCTTGAAGCCGGTGGCCCGACGCGTATCGACATCGATCGTCCACCAGATCGAAACGCGCCCGCCACCATTCGAGACCTCATATCTTGGAACAGGCTTGGCATGCGGCAGGCGGAGGCGCTTCAGACCGGCGACGAAACCGGCAATGTCGAAGTCTCGTGCAGACGACGTCTCGGCCAGGGCTTCGACGGCCGTAAACCAGGTGTCATCGAAGCAGAGCAGACGGGGATTGTCATTGAAGCTGCCAAGTTTGGCGGCTATGACCAGCGGGAAGCTCCGTCCGACGCGATCCGTGCTGGGCAGCAGCACGCCGGCTATGGTGGATCGACCCCAGATCGAGCGCTCGATGACGAACCGCCAGGGCGGCGCAGCGCGAAACAATGGTTCCCATTCGGCTCCATGCGCATGTTCGCTGGCCCGCAATCCTGACTGCAACCAATTGTCGAGTTCGGTCTGAACGGTGCGACCGAGACCGGTAGAAATGAAATCGCCATTCGTCGGCACCTTGCCGAAAAACCCGATACGGTCGACCTCAGTTCCTGGCGTATCGATCATATGCGCTCACTCATTCGGCTTTCCTCAAAACTGGGCCGGACATGCGAAATCGGAAATCGCCTTGAGGCGGAATGGATTGAGGACCGAGCCGAACTGCACGTCGAATTCCGCCTCATTGCCGCCATTTGCAAAACGCGCCCGGAACAGATCGTCTCCCCTGCTGCTTATGTCGGCCTTGTCGAAGAGCCTGAAGGCCGACCAGTCGCCATTTTCGGTGAGGGCCTGCTGCAAGCCGCCCGGCTGGAAGGCGATGAAGGACACATTGCTAGCCTCTTTCGATGGCCACGCGATGGATTTGGACAGCACCCAGCCGTGATTATAAAGTACGCGTTCCCCCCCGATTTCCATGATGACGGCTCCCGCCGATTCACTGAGAGAAACCGG
Organism: Phyllobacterium sp. 21LDTY02-6; assembly: GCF_023554255.2. Taxonomy (GTDB): domain Bacteria; phylum Pseudomonadota; class Alphaproteobacteria; order Rhizobiales; family Rhizobiaceae; genus Phyllobacterium. Next base: position 278,609 of record NZ_JAMJWD020000003.1, read on the forward strand.
CTTGACGTTGATGGAGATCGCCGGGCTTTCACTGCCCGCAGGAAAGAAGGCACGCCGGATCTTGTCGGCATTCTCGAACTGGGCGATTGCCTGGCTTGGAATCCCCTCGGTTCCAAATGTGCCCCGCCACCTCCATGGCGTGGTGCTTGTATCGATGAAAGCTTCGAGGCGATCCTTGAAGAAGCTGTGAAACAGGCCGCTTGGTCCGAACAGGCGGATGAAATCGGCCATGGTCACATCACGCGCGGACGAGCGATCGAACGGATATCTTCCGACGACAATGCTGGTACACAGGCGCTCGCCATCGACCGCCCAGAGGTTTCCGAGACGCAGCCGGGCCGTCTTGACGGCCAGCGATCCTATATCAGCGGTCATGCCGGCCATCCAGCTATCCACGGGTGCCGGCAATCGTCTTGTCTCCTCAAGCAGGGCCTGGTTCGACTCCGTCAGCTGACTGTCGACGTCAAATACCTTGGACACTTCCGCGGTGGAGGTGCTGGCGCGGGAGAGCTGGCCATAGATGGTCTTCAGGATCGGTTGCAGCGCGCCAAGCTGAGAGAGCGGCTTTTCGCCTGACTGCGATTCCGCCGATTTCGGAGCTTCCAGGGCCTCGCGGAGCCGGCCGAAGGGATCCGGGGCATTCACCGCGCCCGCGAGCGCAAGCGTCATTGCGCCCTGGGGAACGCTGTCGGCAGCGGCAATTTCGGCGCTTCCCTGCGGTCGGAGATCCGTGGCGCCCACAATGGCACGGGCGACGGCCTCGATGGGACCGGGATCATTGGCGAGGACGCGGACGGTCTCGGTCGCGTCAGCCAATGTCTGCGAGGAACGAACCCGCATGTCCGTCAGCATACCCGACCATTGCTGCTCGAAGTTGTTGAAATAGAGCTGGAGCGCTGCCTGAGCCACGGCGTCGATCGTCATGCTGCCGGCGACCGGCTGGTCGCCACGCACCCACTGCTCGTCGAGCGCCTTGCGGGCGGCATCCATGACATGCGGCAACACGACCGTGCGATAGCCTTCACCGGTGAAAAGACCGGGGATGCCTGCACGCAATGATGCCTTGGAAGACCGTTCGAATGCCTGTTCGCCTAACGGACCAAGGGCGTCGGCCGGTATCCAGGGCGCAAGCGCACGCGCCTCGCGCTCATTGCTCAAGATGTGATAGGCCCGCGCGGCGATACTTTGGTCGCGGGCAATCTCGCGTGCCTTGGCAATCAGCGGCGCGTCGAGGTCAACCGCTGTCAGCGGCGCCGAAACCATGCTGTCGACATGGCTTACGAGCGCACGCCGGACTGCGGCTCGACCTTCGCCCGGATAGAGCGACATGAACATGTCTTCCGCCTGCAACGAAACGAATTCCGGGTCGATTGGCCCGAGACCGCCAAGCATTCCGTAGAGCTTGAGCGCATCGAATGTCCGACCGGAATCCCCGTTGTCATTTATCGTCTTCTCGAGCTGAACGAGGAGGCGGGGCAGAAGCAGCGAGTTGGCCGCGCGCTGGTACGCCGCGCGCTGACGGCTGGCGATCTTGCCTTCCTGATCGAGCCCGAAACTGATGGGCCAGATGCGATTGTCCGAGAAACCGGTTACCACATCGCGCAGATTGTCGAGGGCCGGCAGGATACGCAGGAAATCGGCGTCGGAAACATCGCGAATGGGTATGCCTCGAACCAGCTGCTCATAGGCTGCGATACGCTCATCGGCCCGGGCCAGGGCGCTGGTGTTCTGAAAATAGGTCGCCGTCCAGCTTGTCAGTACGATTGCCAACAGCAGGGTCGCCAGACCATAGGCCGTTCGACGCAACAGGATCTGCCTGCGCGACAATCTCTTGTCGCGTGCAACGAGCGAGGCTTCTTCGAAGATCACCTGCTTGAAGAGCCGCGAAAGAAAATAGCTTCGCCGCAAACGCGGCGCGCCGGCCTGCTGTCCGGCTGGTGCCTGTGCTTCCGTTTGCGTGCCGGAGACGAAGTACACCCCGCGCACGAGCGGGGACTCGACCAGTGTCGAGCCGGCGCAAAGTTCGGCCAGGACCTCATGCAGCCTTTCTTTCAGGGCGGCGAGCTCGGCCGGGAACCGGAAGATGCGTCCGCGAAGGTGACTGCTCGGCTCCTGCTGCAACCGTTCGATCAGCATGGCACCGACACGCTCCTGAAGCAGCGCGAATTCTTCCAGGTAACGTTCCGGCAGGTCTTCCGCCTTGTAGCTCTCGTCAAGGTCAAAAGTCGTGCCCCAGACCTGCTCCCGATCGGTCTTGCTGAAACCATCGAAGAACTCGACGAAGCCGGTGAGCAAATCCGCCTTGGTCAGCACGAGATAGACCGGCACCCGCGCCTGCAGGAATTCGTCGAGTTCCGACAGCCGTTGGCGGATCGCACGCACCTCCTCAAGCCGCGCAGCTGAGTCCCGGGACAGCATATCGCCGATCGACAGCGTTACCAGAACACCATTGATCGGTTGGGAACGGCGATACTTCTTCAGCAGCTTCAGGAAGCCTTCCCAGCCCGCCTTGGCCGCACCGTTGAGATCGTCCTGCGTCGTGTAGCGGCCAGCCGTATCAATCAGAATGGCCTCGTCGGTGAACCACCAGTTACAGTTTCGCGTACCGCCGATGCCCTGCACCGAATTGGAGCCAAGCGCGTCGCCGAGCGGGAACTTCAAACCCGAATTGGTCAGGGCCGTGGTCTTGCCGGAACCCGGCGCGCCGAAGATCACGAACCAGGGCAATTCATAGACATAGCCAAATCGCTTCTTGGTGACACGGCGCAACAGCGCCAGAGCCTCTTTCAGCCTGTTGCGGATTTCGCTGACTTCCGCTGTCTGGCTCGCCGCGGCTTCCGCCTCGGCATCTTTCTCGAGACTGTCGACAAGTACCTTGTCACGACGACGCGCGCGAATGGTCGAGACCACCATATAGGCGGCCCATGCCACGAGCACGATCGCGATGGTGATTATCCTGTTGCGCGAACTTTCGAGCGGCTTGAACTCGCCATATCCAATCAGGTAGCCGTAGAACCAGATGACGACGCAGATCGCCGCCACCCAGATTACGGACACAAAGCGCCGGCCGACTATTCCCGCATAGGAATCGACATATGAACGCAGCGTATAGAAATAGCTGAGCGGATTCACGGCAATGCCCCTTCTGCTTGAGGTTTGTCGGCACTGTTGTCCGGCAAGGCAGGCACGACGCCGATCGCATCGAGTTTTTCGCTCGGATCGGTAAGCACAAGGATTTCAGTGCGCCTGTTGGTTTCCCGCCCTTCGCTCGTGTCGTTGCTCGCCAGTGGATTGCTGTCGGCGCGCCCTTCGGTCAGAATGGCCGCAGGTCCCGTATAGGCCGACAGAATCTTGCCGACCGCGCTGGCGCGCGCTTCCGACAGATGCCAGTTCGAAGGGAATTGCAGGGTACGGATGGGAACATTGTCCGTATAGCCGACGACTACCGCACGGAACTTTTCGGCGGCAAGAGCGCCGCCTATGCGCTCGAGGAGGTCGCGGAATTGCGGGCTGACCTCGGCGCTTCCCACCGAAAAGAGGCCGGAATTGTTGATGCGGACCAAGAGCCTGCCGTTGGAGTCCGAAAGCGTCACCAGCTTGCGGTCCACCTCCGGCTGCAGAAATGCCATCAGATTCTCCAGACGGCTCGGCGGCTTCGGTGCCAGTACCACCGGTTCTTCGACCTTTGTCTCGACCCGCGGCGCTTCTACGACAGCGGGTTGAGGAGGCTGCCTGAAGACGCTCGGAGATTCACGCGGCGGCAGGTTTGCCAGTCGCGCGAAAGTGTCATCCGAGGAGCGATTGAGCGAGAGGGTGAAGAACAGGTAACCGAGCGAAAAGAACAGGATCAGCCCAGAAAGAAGCGTCCAGAGCGCGACTGCCGTGTGCAACGGCTTGTGCCGCGCCGAGACGCCGCGCCAATGGGGCGAAAGCTCGCGTTCGAAGACTCCGTACTGACCAAGCAAGGTCTTGTAGAGGCTGTCGCGAACGCGACCAAGCTCCAGCGGGCCGCGCTGGGAAACACGGGTTCGTCCTTCGAACGCCAATGACAGGCAGAGATAGATCAGCAGTAACAGATCCTTGTTGGTGCCGGGACTCTGGTGAAAGTGGTCGAGAAGATCGAACACACGATCGCCGCCGGTCACGTCCATGTGGAATGTGGAGACAAGTCCGGAACGGGCCCAGCCTGCCCGCACGCCCCATGGCTTGCTCAGCACTACATCGTCGACGGTGGCGCAAACAACGTAATGGGCAGCACGCGCCCTTTCCGGACTGATGCGAGCACCCGCCAGATCGCGTTCGTAGCGGCCGATTGCATCGATCGTGGTGCGACGCAGCTGTTCGATGTCTGGCTGCTCGTCAGTGTGACGCAGGATATGTGCAAGATTGAGCAACGGTGCTGCGGAGGCGACAATGGTCGGCACTTCGTCGCCACCGAAGTGGAAGTCGCGCACGAGTGCCTCGACCGACCAGCCCGCTGCCTTGACAGGTTCTCCCAGCGGCCCGTCGTCCAGCGTGTCATCGAGCATTTCCGCGATCTTGCGGGCAGATTTGTCCTTGCGCACTCCCTCCTCGGTCAATTCAACGACCGTGGGCAGGTCTTGCCAGAGATTGGCTGGTCCTTTGCTCATTCGCCTGGCTTCCTCATTCTCTCAAGGCCCAAAGTTCCATCTCGATGCCCGGGAAATCGCCAGCGAGATGAAGCGCGAGGGCACCCGACGTATCGAGCTGCTTCCAAAGCGGGTTCTTCGTGTCGAGTTCGAAATACAGCGTTCCGGAACGGTAAGGCAGCTGCCGCGGCAGTACCGGCAGCGGCCGGACGGGGATGCCCGGCAGCGCGACATTGACCAGCTCCGCGATACGCTCGACAGGTCCGACCTTGATTTGCGCCGGCAGCTTGCGGCGAACGTCTTCGGCGGGCATCTCGGCGCGCACGGCGAGCACGAAGCCTGCATCTTTCAGCAGGGTGCGGTCGTTGATCGTTCCCACGCGTACCCCATGCCGGCGCTCGACGAGTTCAATTGCGACCGCCGTCTGTTCCAGTACGGCCGAAAGCGATGTACGCAGATCGTCGAAGACGGCGGCAAACGTTCCCTTGAGATCCTCATGCCGATAGGGCGGAAAATCGCTGGCACGCTTGGAATCCATGGTGAAGGTGGCGAGTTCGCCCGCAAGCTGGATGCACTGTTCGTAAAACGCCATCGGGTGCATGCGTGTTGCATTTGCAGAAATGTGGCGCAGCATCGGATCGGCACGATTAAGCAGCTGCAACAGAAAATAGTCGCCGACTTCGGCGGTGCCGCGAATGCTGGGGTCACCGATACGATCCGCAATCGCTTGCGCGCGATGACGTACGATGCCGAGCAATTCGGTGATCAGTTCGTTCAATCGCGGTTCGGCAGCACAGTTCAGGCTTGGCGCGATGTAGTCGGGGTCGAGAATGACGGCCTTGTCGGAACGCACTTCGATGACCCGCGCAAGCCCGATGAGCTCGTAGCCTGCCAGTTCGTCTCCGCCCTTCAGATACCGGAGGCTAAGCCGACCGACATCGATAGGCGCCATGAAATCGGTTTCGACATTGGCATCCGGCGCTTCATAGTGCGAGGCGATGACGCGGGCGCCATTGACGGATGCCCCGCCGGCCATTGCCACATCTGCCTTGCCGGGGCGCCGGGCCGGCAGGGCAAGATAGATCATGGTGTTTTTTGTCGTTTCATCGAGATCCAGCGGCGGCGGCAGATCGGCATCTATCGGCGCTTCGAAAAGCGTGCCATCGGGCAAGATCCCGCGCAGACTGGCGATCGCGAACTGGCCGATTGCAAGCGCGCTCCGATCGATGCTGATCTCGGCAATGCCCCAAGGGTAAGCAGCGAGTTCCCGCGTCATCATCCGCACCAATCGCTCCGTCCAGCGATCGGCCTGCTGGAAATGCTGAACGCGAAGAAACATGCCCTCGCTCCAGGCGACCCTGTTTTCGCTTCTCATCGGATAGGGCTCTCTTTCTCTGTGGTATCGGCTTCATCATCCCCGGCAATGGCAAGCGCGCGCAGCATTGCCCGGCGGAAGAGCCCGTGCACGGGGATGTCGTTGCCATCATTGTCAAATTGCTGGCGATAGGCCTGCCAGTAGGATCGATCGGTGCGCCACGGCAATCGCCTTGGTTCCGCATCGACACGCGCTTCGACGATGCGCGGCTCCATCGCGTGGCTGGCGTGCCTGAGCAGCCCTTCCAGGGCGGTATTCAGGGCCGATTGTCGTGCAAGCAGGGTTTCAAGCCGTGCGAGGACAATCTCCTCCTGGCTCGCCGAAGGCAGGTGTGGAGTATCGACCGGCATGCCGGGTTCGATATCAAGAACTGCAAAACACGACCGCGAGGCTTCATCGCATCGTTCAAGCAGGGGTTCGATACGCCTCAATAGATCCTGAACGGAACCCGTTGCGGGACGCGCTTCCTGGGTGCCGCCGAAGATCAGGACCGGAGCAGTTGGAGAAGATGGCTTTGAGGCTTCCGCTTGCCTGCGGGGCTTTGTCGCCGGCATCGAGACATGCGGTGCAGGCGCATGCTCGAGCTTGTTGCCATAGTCGAAATTCTCGTTCCAGTCGCTTGGCAGGATCGGTTTCATGCCTGCGGTCTCGGGCGGCCCGTTCCACCCGATTTCCACATTGCGGGACGAAGGCGCCGTTTCAATGCCAGCCCTCGGCGTTGGGCGTACGGGATGGTCCGTGGCGTCGCCGGTCGCGAACCGCCCCACGATACCGGTTGCCGTTTGTCCATGCGGCGCTATGTCCGACAGGATAGCCGAAATGGTCAGGTTCTCATCGCTGAGCGGCAGTCGCGGATCGGGGTCCCCAAGGTCAGGATTGTTCTCGCCCGAGATCTGCACCAGGAAGGCGAATCCACTGCATTCGAGCTTCGAACCGCTGGACAAGCGAGCCGTCTCCCCTTCCAGCACGACAACTCCGTCGACGATAGTGCCGTTGGCACTTTCGTCGCGCAGCAGGAAGCCCTCACGGTCTCGTTCGATCGTGCAATGAAGCTTGGAGACGGAGCGTGGTGCGTCGGGTATCTGCCAGTCACAATTGCTCGATCTGCCGATCGTGCGACGACCATGCTCGAAATACCAACCCTGAATTGCCCCCTTGCCTGTTCCCGGTTCCTGGGCATTTTTGAGCTCAAGCCGCATGATCATGCCGCCTTTCGCAGATTGTGCTGTGAAGCAACGATGACGGCATCGCCACTGTCCCGGACCGCCGGCGTGACCCTTGCCCAGCTGTTCCAGCCCAGTCGCGGCGGATCGCCGGTCTGGCCGAGCTGACAGAACGGCACCTGTTCCTTTTTCAGAACGAGCTGAATGTCGAAGTCGAGGCCGGGTCCAACGAACAGCCGCGTCAAGGCAAAGATCTCTTCCACATTGGCACTGCCAGGCGCGAGCGAAAGATAATCTGGATAATCGAGGGGACCGAGGACGAGGCGGAAGCTGCTGCTGAAATCGCGAATTGCCGTCCCGGCCATTGCATTGACGCCAAGCTGAACGGCCGCAGCTCGTCCCATCTGGCTGCGCTCGTCCTCAGGCACGGACAGCCAGCGGCCGCGGAACAGTTCAACCTCGACAGGCAGGCCGCAGAATTCGCTCAACAAAGCCTTCAGGTTTGCGGCGTTGCGTGTCCGCGATGCCAGAAATCCGCTGAAGCGCAACAGAACGTCGTCATCCAGGCCGCTCCTTTCCCTCATTCCCTTCGTTCCGAAGCCTATGAGCGAAAAAAGAGCCGTGCTGAACGCATTTCGCCCGCGTCCCGCGTCCCAGCGCAGGAGGCGGGCAAGCCTGTATTTCTCGCAAGCATCCACAAAGAGCTCCGCCATGCGGGAGCTGAAAATATCGAGGAATGCCGCAAGCGCGCCTGACTTGTTGCGTTCCTCCCGCATGACATGTTCGTTATAGGCGGGCGGCAGCGAGCCGAGCGGTCCAAGAATTCCGCCAAGGACGCTGCGCAAACTGGTCTTGCCGCCCTTGCGCCGAAACCCGGCTACAGGCAATGACGAGGCCGAGACACCGAACGGCGAGGTGATCGCCGTCCCTTCGTCGGCGGCCTGCGCGACGCGAAAAGCCGTCGTCGGCTCGAACCGACCGGGGTCGCGCTCCAGCAGATCAGCAAGGCTGTCGTGGTTCTTGTCGGCAGGTAGGGTCATGTGGTGGTGAAAATCCTCTTCACAAAAGCGGACGTTCGGCGGCACGCGCGCGCCACGTCGCGACAGGCCTCGACTGTCCCTTGATTGTCGCGGTGAGCCGCGTGAAACTGTTGACCGAGGTATAAAGCCCACAGAAACGGTCGAGCACGCATCCAAAGAGAAAGGCGGAAGGCCGATCTATTGCAGCGGGATCGAACTCGATGAGAATGTCCGTGCCTGGGACCATGCCCCCGCCCTTGAGACGCGCCGTCGAGGCTTTCGCTTCGACCTTGCTGATCGCATCCACGAGTTGCCTGGTTTCCGGCATGTCGCGGAACGCGTAGAGCGACAGAATATCCTTGAGCGCCGCCCCGTCATTGTCGAAGATCGACAGGTGATTGAGCAGCAAATGGGACATCAGACGCCAGTTGCGGCCATTCTGGTCATTGGTTCGTACGGCAGGCGTTGGCGGGTAGAGCGCTTCCACGGAAGCGACGGCTTCATTTCCGTTGGCCAGCTGGAGATATGGATGCCCACCGCCAAACGGCAATCGCTCAGGCAGGTTGCGATTGAGGCACAATGCGTCCACGCTTGCCACCGCGTCTACCTTGCCGATGATATGTCGATCCCGGTCGACGAAAGCGATGTCGATGTCGCATGTGCCATCATCCTCGCTGAAGCGGCGCTTGACCTGCCAGAAACATGACTTGCTGCTGCCGCCCCGCTGGGAGCGCCCGAAGAATGGCTGGCACAGATATTCGTCGCTGCCATGTCCGGACAGCAGCACACGATCGACGGCATAGACTTCTCGCGTCTTTTGTCGACGCGAGTCCGGAAGCAGACGATATTCGGTGTGTGTTCCATCAATGAGGACCGGCTCACAGGCCTGACGGAAGAGATTGACGACCGGCGTGGCATGAAGCGTCAGATCGCGAGCGGTAACGGTCCGCTCCAGCTTGCTGTCCGCCGTATCGAGATAGACAAATATCTCCAGCTTTTCGCTCCGCCAGCGATGCAGTTCGTTGATGTCGAAGAAAAGGAACTTCTGCGGCATCGTGAAAAATTCAGTCAGCAGGCGATAACCGGCAAAGCTCGCGTTCGGATATGGAAGCATCGCTTCCTCGGTATCGAAGCCGACCGGGGAAAGGCTCGCCGCCGGCAGGAAGACCGGGTTCTGGTCATCGCTATGACGTGCAAGCGCGATGCCGAGCGTATGGTTGACAAGGAGCTCATAAAGAGCGCTCGCCTGCCGCCATGGCGAGGCAATGTGAAAACGCAGCCGCTCCAGACCTGTTTCGGACAGGCTGCGACCATTCTGGGGTTCGATCGATATTCGAAGGCACGCCGCAGCACCCGCAAAGGGCGACAGCGGCGCCTGGATCGGCTGGCCGGTGAGTACCGCGGCCTTGATTTGTACCGGCGCGACGTCGACCTGCTGTGTCGTGCGGAACCGGCAGGTTTCTCCTGCAAGCGGTTCAGTGAGTATTTCCGTGTGGCGCGGGACCGTCTGGACCGAGTTGAGCGTCTCGCTGGGGGAAAAGCGTACGATGCTCATTGAGGGGATCGGCGCAAGGTAGTGCGGGTAGAGCGTCTCGAGCAGTCCATCGGTCAGTTCGGGGAACTCGTCGTCGAGTTTCTGCCGGACACGGGCAGCCGAGTAGGCGAAGCTCTGGATAAGGCGCTCGACATGCGGATCGTCGGCGACGTCGGCGGTCAGGCGGAGACGCCCGGCAATCTTCGGAAAGGCATCGGCAAACCGCGATGCGCGGCGGCGCAACGCCGACAGTTCCTCGTTATAACGTTGCAGGAAGCCATCAGCCATTGGCGGCCTCCACGAGGAACCGCTGTGTCGAGGGGTCTATGGTCGATTCGAAACTTATCGGCGGCATGCCGTCATGCAGTCGGAACATTGCCTGTATCCGCATGCGCAGCGCCCGCTCGCCCGCGGTTCGGCTTTTGAGAATCGTCACCCGCACGTCGGAAAGCCGGGTCTCGAACATGACGATGCGCCGCTCGATGGCGCGCGCCAGCCGCAGCTTGGATTCATCTGTAACGAGATTGGCCGAGACTACGCCGTCCACGCCGTAGGAGACGAGGGCATCCTTGAGCTCGACCAGGGCGCCTGGTGGGGCGGTCGGGCAGCGACGTGTATTCAAGAGAGCTTCCAGATCCCGCCGGATCGACTCGCGCATTTCCCTGACTTGCTCGACCAGGCTCAACGGCCCGTCCTGCTGCATATCCGGATTGGGGTCCAGCAGCCGATCCAGGATCGATCGTGACAGCACCCGGTCGCGTGATCTGTAGCGGTCGAGCGGGTCAGCCATTGGCTGCCTTCCTTTCTCCAGGGAACGCGGCGGCCGCAATATTCTCGGCCTCGTGGAAGGAAATGAAATCGTCGCCTGCCAGGAAGCAGCGTTGTCCGCGCCCTGTCGTTATGCCGGTATCCTCGTCCACCCATCTGGTTTCCCGCCCAAGGAGCAGTCGCTCATCGCCGCTGCTTCCATGGTAGATCGCCGGCAAAAGGACGGACGCGGTAGCTCCGTCGATCAGCGCCAGTTCAGCGCGCCGGAAGGCAAGATCGCGGGGCCGCGCGATCGGCTCGAGTGCAACGGAAGCGATCTTGGCAAAGTCGATCCAAAGATAGGCCCCGCCGGACATGATGACTTCGAAAGCGTGCGGGATACGATCGTCGAGGTCGCGAAAATCGGCCACGGACTTGCCGTTCCATACCATCGGCCGTTCACCGCGCGCCTGTTCCAGCGCGGAGAGTGCGGCAGTGCTCTCCTCACGCAAGGCGGACCGATGCGCGATATTGAGTTTGAGCGTCGCCTTGTCGAGTTCGCTCGGCCCTTGCGGAAATTCCGGAACGGCCCCTGCCGTGAACCAGGCATCCCGTGCCGCCATGCCGCGCAGCTGGTTGCGCAGGAGCGCAAATCCGACAAGGTCTTCCCCGGTCAGTGTCATTGCCAGCGCGCTCTGCGCATCGGCACGCTCGTAATCGCCCTGAACGATCAGGAGATCGATATAGATGTGCCGCGCCTCCTTATCCGAGGGATTGGTCTTCAGATGCGCCTTGGCAGCTTCAAGCGCATCAGTCAAAGCGTCGTCGGCGAGCAATCTGGCAATGCTGGCGGAAAGCGTCATGCGGTCATCCTTTGCGAAACAGGTGAGATATCGCTGCGCCCGGTTGGCGGCAGGGCTGTCTCGGCGATCAGATGAAAACTGGTCGAGACGTCATCGAGCTGGAAATGAGGCTGCAGGCGGACCGTGCAGGAAAAGGTCCCTGGCTTGCCTGGTATCTCGTGGACGCTGATGCCCGCCGAGCGCAGGGGAAACCGTGTGCGCAGCGGCAGGTCCGCGTCGTCGTTCCCAAGGGTGTAGCGCGACAACCAGTCTTCCAGCTTGCGTTCGATTGAAAGGGCATCTGCAAGATTGCCCACCTCATCGCGCATGATGACCTTCAGGTAATGCGAGAAGCGCGAGGCGCACAGTACATATTGCAGCATGGCCGCGAGCCGCGCATTCTGGCGGGCGTTCTCATTCGAATAGTGCCGAGGCGCATGCAGCGACTGGTTTGAGTTGAAGATGGCCAGCGCCGATAAAAAGCTGGTAGCGACCGGAATAAGCCCGAGGTCGCAGAACTGCTGTTCCTGGGCGCTGGTCAGCCGGACTTCGACCGGGGCCTGCGCCGACAAGCCCGCGCTTTCCGTTCCGAAGTCATAGGGTGCAAGTTCGTCCGGACTGAGGATTCCGCCGTCCATGGCATCCTGTGTGACCCCGCGAATATCCGCGAACCAGCCGGATTCGACAAAGTTGCGGATGACGATGGTCGCAAACGCGAACGCTCCGTTGCACCACAGCAGGGTATCGCCATCGGCAGATACGTCCTCCCGAAACGGGAACCCGTCATCGCGCCGTCTGGAGTAGGGCTCGTAGGGCGCGCGCACCAGAACACGCGGGGCAACGAGACCAAGAAAACGGGAATCTTCCCGCGCCCTCAGGCTGTTCCAGCGAATACGCGACGGATCGTCCGCCAATTCCGACAGATCGTGCACGCGGTTCAAATCGTGAAAGCTGTCAAGCCCGATCACGCCCGGCGAGGCACCGGCGATAAAAGGGCAAAAGGCCGCTGCGGCCACCATGCCAAGTCCCGTCAGTGCACTCACCGTTTCGCCACCGCCGTGACCGGTCGGGGAGAGTTCGTAATCCCCGACAAGCAGCCCGTAGGGTTCACCGCCCGGCATTCCGAATTCGTGACTGTAGACGAGTTCGAAGACATGGCTCTGGTCGAAGTCGGTCGCCCGTTCCATGCTGCGCGCAAGATGCGCCCAGCTGATATTCAGGACCTTGACCTTGACGTCACTGCCGCGGGAGGCAGCATGCACCAGCATTGCAAGGCCACGCCATCTCGCCTCCATCGCCTGAAATTCGCGATGATGCAAAATAGCGTTGACCTGGCGGTTCAGGGCCTCGTCGATCAATGCAATGAGCTGATCTGCCCTGCGCCGCCACGATGTGCTCGGACCCTTCGTCATTGCGCGTTCACAGAATGTTGGGGCACACGCGAGGCCCGGGCCGCGCGTGTGCGCATGCTTAGTTCTTGGCCGGAATGCGGGCGACCATGCGAAGCGAGGTCGTCAGCTCTTCCATCTGCAGCCAAGGGCGCATCCATGCCACCGCATTGTAGGAGCCCGGCTTGCCAGCGACTTCCTGAACCGTGACTTTCGCCTCGCGCAGTGGATACTTGGCTCGCGATTCCTCGCCTGCCTCGTCATTGGCATTGACGTAGTTGGAAATCCACCGGTTGAGCCAGGCCTCGCAATCCTCGGCTTCCATGAAGGAGCCGATCTTGTCACGGCCCATGACCTTCAGGTAGTGGGCAAAGCGCGACGTAGCCATCATGTAGGGCAGTCGAGCCGACACGGCAGCATTGGCCGTTGCTTCCGGCTTGTCGTAGACCTTGGGCTTGTGTGCAGTCTGGGCGCCGAAGAAGACGGCATAGTCCGTGTTCTTGTAGTGGCACAAAGGCAGAAATCCGAGCTTGCCAAGTTCAGCATCGCGGCGGTCGGTAATGCCGACCTCGGTCGGGCATTTCAGATCGAGGTCGCCATCGTCGCTGGAGAAGATGTGCATCGGCAGGTTTTCCACCTTGCCGCCATTCTCGGCACCGCGGATCGCCGTGCACCAGCCATGCCTGGCGAAAGCGTCGGTCAGGCGCGCGCCCATCACATAGGCGGCATTCATCCAGCAATAGTCATTGTGCGGCAGTTCACCGGTCTTCGAACCACCCGTCTCGTCGAAGACGAATTCATCGATCGGGTTGGTCTTGGGGCCATAGGGCATGCGTGCGAGCACGCGCGGCAAGGCAAGCGTGACAAAACGCGAGTCGTCGCTCTCGCGCATCGAGCGCCATTTGGCATATTCCACCGTCTCGAAAATCTTCTCCAGATCGCGCGGCCGGGCAAGGTCGCGGTAATCTTCGAAGCCGAACATGCGCGGACTGGCTGCGGATATGAATGGGGCGAAGGCGGCCGCCGCAATCGACGAGATGCCTTGAAGCAGCTGTACTTCCTCGAACGAATTGTCGAACTCATAGTCGCCGACAAGCGCGCCCATCGGCTCACCGCCGGGCGTGCCGAACTCGTCCTCGTAGATCGACTTGAACAGGCGCGACTGATCGAATTCGACCGCCTTGGAAAGATCCTTCGACAGTTCGCGCTTGGAGGCATTGAGCACGCGAATCTTCAGGTTCACGCTCGTTTCGGTATTCTTCACAAGATAGTGCAGGCCGCGCCAGGTGCCTTCGAGTTTGGTGAATTCGGGCGACTGCATGATGGCCGCCAGCTGGCGCGAAATCGTCTTGTCCAGCTCGGCGATCGCGTTGTTGAGCGTGACGGTCAAATTGCGATCATAGACGACCGTGCCCTTCAGTGCCTGGTCGGTCAGCGTGCGCAGCAGATGCTGTGCACGGTCCGGTTCGGTCTGGCGTGTCGCGGCCACGACCTTGGAGAGAAGGTTTTCCTCTTGCTCGAGTTCAATACCAGCTTCCGGCTTCAGTTGCGTCTTGGCGCTCATCACCCGATCCTTCCCGTTGCTGCGTTCAATTTTTCGGGTCGCGACCGTCGCGACCATCGAGTTCACCGACCAGTTTCTTCAGGTCGCTTTCATTTTGCAGAATGTTTTCGAGCATATTTTCCAGATCCTCGGACCGATCTGCCTTGCTCATCAGGTCGCGGAGCTGGTTGCGGGCGTCCAGCAATGCCTTCAGAGCCGGCACCTGGCTGACGACTGCGCCGGGCTCGAAATCTTCCATGCTTTCGAACTTGAGCGAAACAGCCAGATCCGTTCCATCATCCTGGAGCGTATTCTTGACGGCAATGTTGAGACCGGGTGTCATCCGGCGCATGACGTCGTCGAAATTGTCGCGATCGATCTGCACGAATTTGCGCTCCCCGAAAGGCTTGAGGGGCTGCGTGGGATCGCCTGAAAAGTCACCGAGGACACCGACGACGAATGGCAGTTCCTTCACCACCATTGCGCCTTCGGTCTCGACTTCATACTTGATATGGACTCGCGGCTTGCGAACCCTCTCCAGCTTTTCATGAACACTTGCCATCAAACTCTCCTTCGTGCGCCTAGCGCGATTGTTGGTCCACGTTGCAATAGCCGGTCCTGGCCGACCGGTCCCGCACGGCCGGCGTGAACGCGCCGGTCAATTCCCTTTATTCTCGACGTCGGGTTGAATTCCCGCAGCCGTCATGACAGCCATCCGCACCTGCGGTTCCGGCAACAATTCGGTTAAAAGCTCGGAGAAATCCATGCGGCCGCGCCGCACCAATGTCTCGATCGACATGGAAATGGGCGAATGCGGTTCGGTGACGCGAAAATAGCGCGCGACCGAAAGCAGAACCTCGAATGCCTCTTCCCTCGTGCCGATGGCAACCGCCCGGGCGGAGATCGGCGCAGCTGCCAAAGCCGCGCTGCCATTGCCGTCGGCAATATGCTCTTCCTGTACGGCATCGACCGGTACATCAACGGTGATGCCGCCAAGTACACGGATCGCCGATGCCGCCTCGGCAAGAACATTGCGGGTGTTGGAACTCGGCGGCGCCGTGTCGCCACAGCGACGATCGAGGACCGACACGAGATTGTCGAAGGCGGCCATACATTCATTCAAGATGCCGAGATGGGCTGACATCGCCGCGACGCCCGCCTCGCTCGCGGCCTCATAGAGCGCGTTGCGGCGCCCGGTCTCATTGGCTCGCTGCGCCAGCTGATAATCCCAGAGCGTGTGCTGGCCAAACGGCACGTTCGGCACCAGGGGAGACAGGCGGATTGCCGGGATCAGGGCCCCCTCCCCGCTTATCCCGTTGAGCCCGGCAAGGGGCGCGAGCTTTTCCGCGACATCGTCGTGGCCGATGGAGTGGAGTTCGTCCCAGTAATTGTCCAGCAGCGAGGCAGTTGCGGCAAAAACATCCTTCAACCCTTCAAACCCCCGAAGCCGAAGTTGCGCCTCTGCCAGCCACGCCAGAATTTCGATATCCTTGCTCTGCGAAACAAGGATCTGCAAACCGAGATCATTGACCTCGTGCCAGGATTGCGTGAGACGCACCGGTTCGCCCGGCGCAATGCTTCTTTCCGCGCTGCGTGCCGAGTTACGGGCATCCTTGATCGTGAAGTACAATTCCTTGAATTGCGGGCTTACGCGAATGTCTTCTCCGCATGGAAGACCTGGTCCCAATGGAGAGATGATCTCGCTGACATTCAACTGCACAACAGCCCCAAACTAAATCCACCTAGGTCCTTATTGTGTTGCCGCGTCACGGCCTTGTCAATATTTTATAACACCCTAGTTGTATTTTTTAATAACACCCTAGTTGTATTTTCTGGAGGGCCGAGGTAGACAACGGTCGAGGAACAGGGGGCTTTTGCCAGTGCAGAATATCGATCTCAACCGCCTGATCCGAACGCTGCAACCTGATTTGCGCGTCGGTCTTGAGGCAGCTGCCGGCATTGCTGCACGCAATGCACACGCCTCGGTGGAGATCGCGCACTGGTTGTATGCCTTGCTCGACATCGCGTCCGTAGCGCCCGGCTTCGAGCGGGCGGGCGTGCCTGCCGAGGCACTGCGCCAGGAATTGGGCCTCGCCATCGCGGACATGGCTCGCGAGGACGGAACGCAGCTGACATTGTCCCAGAACGTGCTCACGCTCGCACGCGAGGCATGGCTGATTGCTTCGCTCCAATATGGCCGCACACAGGTCATGCTCGGCGATTTGCTGATGGCGCTTTCAACGGAACAGTCCGTGCGGATCGTCGCCCGCTCCATCGCGCCGTCGCTGCGCGACATCAATCTGAAATCGATCGAGGAAGAGCTGAGTTCCGCGGTGTTGGACGACACCGAACCGGCGTCATTTTCCAGCTCCGAGGCCGGTGCTGCCCCGCACGGCAATGAGTTCCTGCGGCTCTACACTCAGGACATGACGGCCGACGCCCGCGCAGGCCGTATCGATCCCGTGATAGGGCGCGAACGTGAATTGCGACAGGTCATCGATGTCCTGATGCGTCGCCGGCAGAACAATCCGATCCTCGTCGGCGAGGCCGGGGTCGGCAAGACAGCCATCGCAGAGGCGCTCGCCATCGAAATTGCAGCCGGCGCTGTTCCCGACATGCTCAAGCAGGTTCGATTGCTTTCGCTCGATCTCAGCCTGCTGCAGGCGGGGGCTGGCGTGAAAGGCGAGTTCGAACGCAGGCTCCACGGTGTCGTCGATGCGGTGAAAGCCTCTGCCGTTCCCATTATCCTGTTCATCGATGAGGCTCATAGCTTGATCGGCGCTGGCGGACAGGCCGGACAGGGCGATGCTGCCAACATCCTGAAACCTTCCCTGGCGCGTGGCGAGTTGCGTACGATAGCGGCGACCACCTGGAGCGAATACAAACGCTTCATCGAAAAGGATGCCGCCCTCACCCGCCGCTTCCAGACGGTCAAGGTGGACGAACCCGATGAAGAAACCGCCATCCGCATGCTTCGCGGTGTCGCCGGCGCGTTCAAGACACATCACAAGGTTCGTATTCGCGACGAGGCGCTTGCCGCAGCCGTGCGATTGTCGGCGCGCTACATACCGGCGCGGCAGCTGCCCGACAAGGCGATCAGCCTGATCGACACCGCCGCCGCGGCCGTCTCGCTTGGTCGCCAGACCGTCCCCGAGGCACTGACGTCGTTGCGCAAGGAACACGATCTGCTCAGAACCGAGACGGCGTGGCTCGAAAACGAGCCCCAAACAAGCGAAATTCAGGAGCGACGCGCTCAGATCGAAACGAAATCGACGCAACTGGCCGTCGAAATCGATGTCCTGGAAAAGAAATTCGACGAGGAACGTCGCCTTGTTCGCGAGGCCGACCGATTGGAAGCGGTCTTCTCGCCCGACGAGGCAATTGAAACGCAGGAGTCTGCGACGGGCGAAGCGGACGAAAGCAATGTGGCCCAGTTCCCAGGGCATGGGACCACGCCGGACAATGCCCGCATTGCCTTCGCTGCAACCGAGCGCAATCTTCAACGCGTCGCCGGTGAAACCCCGCTGATGCCGCGTGCGGTCGACAAGGAGGTTATCGCGAGCCTCGTTGCTCGCTGGACAGGCATTCCGGTCGGCAAATTGCTTTCCGATCAGGTCGAGACGGTCAAATCGCTGGATGCGCGCCTCAAGCAGCGCGTCGTCGGGCAGGAAGCGGCCATCGAGCGTATCGCCTCGGCCATGCGTGCGGCGCGCGCGGGATTGTCGGACCCGCGCCGACCATCGGCAGTCTTCCTGCTTGTCGGCATGTCTGGCACCGGCAAGACGGAGACAGCGCTTTCCCTCGCCGATCTGCTCTATGGCGGCAGCCAGTACCTGACGACGATCAACATGTCGGAGTTCAAGGAAGAGCACAAGATATCGATGCTCCTCGGTTCTCCGCCCGGCTATGTCGGTTATGGCGAGGGCGGGGTTCTCACCGAGGCCGTTCGCCGTCGGCCCTATGGCGTGCTTCTGCTCGATGAAATCGACAAGGCGCATACCGGCGTACAGGAAATTTTCTATCAGGTCTTCGACAAGGGAACGTTGCGAGACGGCGAAGGCCGCGACATAGACTTCAAGAACACCACGATCGTCATGACAGCCAATACCGGCTCGGAACTGCTGGCCGCGCTGGCCGCCGATCCTGATACCATGCCGGACGCCGCAGCACTCGAGACACTCCTGCTGCCGGAACTGCAAAAACACTTCAAACCTGCATTCCTTGGCCGCACGGTCGTTCTGCCATTCATGCCGCTTGGCAAGGACGCCCTGTCGGATATCGTCGATATTCAGATCGATCGCATCCGCGACCGCGTCAACGCCAGCTATGGCACGAAGGTAGGCTTGTCACCTGACGCGCGCGCGGCGCTGATAGCGCGAGCCGTGTCCAGCGAGATGGGCGCGCGCGCCATCGAATCCATGATCGCCCGCGATCTTCTTCCGACGCTTTCGACGTTCTTCCTCGACGCCGTGGCCGAGGGCCGGAAGATCGCGACAATCACGATCGGCTATGACGACCACCGCTTCAGCATCGATGCCGACCCTGCGGTCGGCATGAAGGAATTCGCCGGGTTGGACGACCAGCTGGCGGATAGAGCAGCCCCGAATGGAGGCAAAAACCATTCGGATGCGGCAACGACCCGAAAGGCAAAGGTGCCTTGATACCACTCAGGAAAAAATCAACCACCAACAGGAGAGACCACAACCGTGCCGATTTACCTTCAGATTGATGGCATCCAGGGGGACGCCACCCAGGAACAGCACCGCAAGTGGATGGACATCGAAGCGATCCACTGGAATGTTTCGCGCAATATGAACACGTCGGCCGGTTCGGCCGCCAACCGCGAAGCTTCCGAGCCCACCGTTTCGGAAGTCATTTTGACCAAGGTCAGCGATTCTTCCTCGACCAAGCTTTTCCAGGAGGCCTGCTCGGGCCGCACCGGCAAGCGCGCGGTCATTCATCTGGTCACCACCGGCAATCCCGGCGAGACCTATATCGAATATTCGCTGACCAATACGCTGCTCGCCAGCTACTCGATTGATTCCAACGGCGACCGTCCGGTCGAAACAATCAAGCTGAACTTCACCAAGCTGGAAGTGAAATACACGCCGTTCGACGAGAACCAGTCGCCGCAGTCGCCGCTGATCGCATCTTACGATCTCGCGACAACCAAAGCGGCCTGAGGCCGATCATTCCAAGACCAGGTGCCGCGGCTGCGCGGCATCTTCTCGCCTTTCCGCCAACCCGGCGGATCGGCGACCGTTGAAGAATGAACCCGTTTTCCGCAGGGAGCCGTCATGCCTAATTTTAATGTCACAACGTCGCAATTTCGCGTCCGACCGGTCAGCCAGAACGAACTGCCGCCGGTACAGAGCATGCGCCGCGGTCCTAGCCTCGAATATCTGACCTATGCCAATGGTCCGCGCCAATACAACAGCCGGATGGCCGCGGGCGCGGGCGTCGCTGCTGCGGTTTCCTATATCGCCGGCGGTATCAATGAAGCGTCGCTCAGTGTGTGGCTGAAGAACTGGTTGAAGGCCAATCAAGGCAAGATCAATCAGCAACTGCTGCGCAACCAGCATTCCGTCTTTGTCGTGCAGGTCAATTATGCCGTCGCTAATTCGTTCGGCAATCAGATGTTCCTGTCGCGCGATATCCATCTGCTTGGCACGGTTCCAACGACAAAGGACGTCGGCACAATCCTGACGCCCGATGTTCTTTATGGACCGCAAGCGGATGCAATCCCCAATTACGCGACGAAATTCCAATATGCCTATCTGGTGGGCGAGCGCCTCTGATCGAGATGACGGGGCCTCGCTTGCATGGATTGACGACAAGCCTTGGAGCGATTCCGATATCGCGGACTACGAGAAAAACACCAAGCTCATCATACCCGATCAGCTTCGCCTTGCCGATGTCATCGGCCTATTGGAGCGGAGATCGTCAAACTGCAGGAGGATAGAAGCCATCTTGGTCGTTGGGCGGCATTTTTTGTGAACGGCATTTCGCAATGACTCGTGCTCGGGGAGCGATGAATTGAGTCCCATCTTCGCGAGATGTGCGTCGACCGCTCTGCGGGCCAGGAAAAATGACAGGCGCCATCTCGTCATGATTTCCCGATGAATGCCTTCCGCCCGCGCCCAGCACGCTCGTTTTTTCGCCGCATCCGCGCTTTTCTCCAAGTCATCGAGGCATGATTGCAGCCTGTCGAAGAGAACGATGAGCGGCCTGATCTTCGCTCTGAAAACCGCATCGGCTCCCGTGAACAATCCTGTATTTGCCTCGGGATCGAAAAGTGTCCAGTCGGGCATTGGCTATGCGCACCTCGATCGCTGCTTTTTCCGGGAAGCTGCCATCGCCGGAAACTCCAGCGATCTCATCAGCATGTCGATTTCGGATTTATCCGGTTCTTCCTCGTGCAGGAACGATCGCACATGTCTTGCCTTCGCCGCAACGTCTTCCATCGTTTTGACCGGGTGGCTGAAAAAGGCGGCGCGCGCGTGCTGCTCGGCAATTTCTGCTGCGAGCAGGCGTTGCTCCAGTTTCGAGCACTCCTCTCCGGCCAGGCTTGCTTCCTCACAGCGCTCGATCAGCGATTCGTGTTGCTTCAGCGCGGTCTTGTGGCGTCGGATGACCTCCAGCATCGATTGCTGCCCGTCAGCAGCCTTAGTGCCAATCCTGTTTGTGGCGACAAGCGCTAATGACATGCTTTTCCTCACCCTGCAGATTTTCTCATTGTCTCGCGACAGTAATTCGAAGAGATTATGTGAAACAGGGACAGTGCTGTCCCTGTTTGACTTCGCATCGCCGAGCACTTCCATTTGGATGGTGCAGGCTATACGGTTCGGTATCGGCAATATGAGCTCAGCGATGTTGGGAACTCAGTCAAAACATGTGCAGAACGTGCTGATTATCGAGGATCAGCATTTGATGAGGACCATTCTCGTCGATGAATTGAAGGGCGCATTGACAACATGTTTTGTCCAGGGCGCCGCCAACATGTCCCAGGCCATGGATATGCTGGAAACTAATCTCTTCGATCTAGTCATCATCGATCCCGGCCTGCCAGGATTTGATCCTCGATCGCAATCCGACCGCCTCGCGGTTGTGCAGACCATCGTCGAAATGTCACCGAATGCCATTCACTTTGTCATTACGGGCTCCGATTCTGACGAGGAATGGCGGGCTATGCAGAAACTTGGCGTATCCGCATACCTTGCCAAGAACCACATCCGGCCTGGATCAATGATCGAGGTCCTGGACGATTTTGCCAATGAGGGTTTGAGCGTGCGATTTGCCGACGAGGCAATGGCACCTCCGGAATTCGTCTATTCCGGACTGACGCCTCGCGAACAGGAACTTATCAACTGGATGCGACAACGTCCGGAAGGCAAGAGCCGGCGCCAGATTTATGAGGAACTCGGCCATCGCATCGGCATTGATCCCGATTCTGCGGAAAAATACTATAAACGCGCCCGTGCGAAGCTCTTGAAGACCGGAATATTGCCGAAAGGATTATGATGAAGAACACGCTCCATTTGCACGGTATAGACGTCCCGATCATGCCCGACGAAGTGTCCGACATCATATGGTCGGCGCTGCGCGATGGCAGCTACGAAGCAAAAGAAGCACGATGGGCGGTGAAGGCCGCACGGCCCAAGGACCGTATTCTTGAACTCGGCAGTGGCATTGGCGTGATCACGTCCCTGTTGGCGGCAGTCGACGGCACGCAGGTCATGGCGTTCGAGGCCAACCCGCATACCGTCACGCTGGCCGAAAAAGTCATCAGGGCGAACAACCGCAACAATGTGGAATTGAGACAGGGCTTGCTGACAGCCGGCCCGCCGCAAGATTTCACCTTCTATGTGCGGGAAGATCTGTGGATGTCGTCATTGCTTGAGCATCAGGGCCCCTATCTCAAGACCATCAAGATACAATCCACGAATATTGACGAGTTCATCCGTCAGGCGAATATCGACCTTATCGTCATGGATATCGAGGGTGCCGAGCTGGATTTGCTCAAGGGCGCCGAGTTGCCAGGCGTCGAGAGGGTCTTTCTGGAGTTCCATGACCATCTTTATGGTCTGGAAGGCATCCGGCATCTCACGAGCGCCATGGCAGACAAAGGATTTGCCTATGATCCGCGGGGGTCGAGCGGCCCTTGCGTGCTTTTTTCCCGCAATACGGATCCACGCAGCTATGAGGCGGAGGACATCCATGCGGCTGCCTAGATTTCTTCCGGCCGCGCTTTGCATTGTTGCGCTCACCGCCATTCCGGCCTTTGCGGCAGGGACCGATCCGGCGGAAGTCCATATCGAACGTCAGCCCGGGGAACCATCGGTCTCGTATTCTCTTGAGCAGCTGCGGCAGGATTTTCCGCAACATATGATCGAAACGGCCACGCCATGGAGCAAGGGTGGCGAAAAGTTCCAATATCGGGGGCCACGCCTCAAGGACATCATCGCAAAGAACGGCATAGACGGTCGCGCCGCCGTCGAGGTGACCGCTTTCGACAATTATATCACCAAGATAACAAACGAGGAGATCAGCACATACTCGCCCATACTGGCCGTGGAGAGAGCCTGTACCGAAGCGGACAGATCAAGCGATGGTTGCAGTTCCGGCCAGGATTACAAGCCGCTCTCGCTGGATGATGGCGGGCCCTATTACATTATCTGGCCATTGGAACAGCTCCCGAAGGCCTATGTACCCGGCCGCAACTCGATCTGGGTCTGGTTTGTCGTCAAGATGCGGGCGGCCGACTAGACATGAACTGGCGGAAATACATAACCGCGGCCCTTTACGGAGCGCTACTGCTCGGTGCTGGCTTTTGTCTCTTGTCGTTCCTGCGTGCCGACAATTACCGCGTGCAGACAGACGAGATCATGAGCCAGACCTTCGAGATTCAGGATCGGGCGTCACAGGCCCGGGAAAAACTCGCCAATATCAAAGGGTATCTGATCGTTGCAGTAGCAACGCAACAACCCCAGCCGCGGCTCCTGGCGGAAACCATGCTGCTGTCCTTCAATCTGAAAGCCTTGGCGAAGTTGGACTACGTCGATCGCTTCCTCGACGTTCCCGAACTGGATGTATTGCACCGTACCGTCGCCGCCATCGAAACTTCGCTCTTGCCGCATATCAAGGCGAACGATCAGCTAAAAGAGGCTCTCGAATCGATCCCGACGTTCGAAGCCGATATTTTCCGCATTTCGGGCGCTACGCTGGCCCACAGCCTGACATTGCGAGCCACGGCAGCCATCGAGGCGAATGCGATGCGCAACAAGCTTCTTTTCGCCTGCGCTCTTCTCGTCCTGGGAGTTGCGTTTCTTTTGATTTTTCAAAGGAGCCTGCTTGCCCGGCGCAAGGACGAGCACGTCCGGTCCTTTGCGTCCCTGTTCGCACATATGACCCGTTCGCGCATCGCGGCATTGCGGCTGTTTCTCGATTATCTTGCCGAAGACCGGCTTCCTTCCCCCGGATCCGTCGAGGCGGCGCGCAGCACGATCGCGGAACTGGACAGTATCAATGAAGGCATGATGACGATGGGGCATGCGAAAGTCGGATCCAAGACGACCACCCTCGGGGAATTGCTCGTAGATATCGAAAAAAACTGCCCGCTCGAACTGCAAATGGAAATCGACGAGGAAGCGAACGCAGCTGTCGTCCCCGCCTCGCAATTTCACCTGCTCATCGATGAACTCGTGGGTAATGCAGTCAATGCGGTTGCTGGATCGAATGACCCCCGGATTACGATCAAGGCAGAGTTAAAGCGCCGCCTCTGGCGCCGCACTCAGCTGATTACCACAGTATCCGACAATGGAGTCGGCATGACGTCGTCGTTTCTTGTCAGGGCCCATGAGCCGTTTTTTTCGACGAAAGCCGGTGTTCATGTCGGTCTCGGGCTCACAAACTGCGTCAGTCTGGTAAAAACCATGGCAGGAAAACTCAAGATCACTTCGGCAGCCGGTCTAGGGACGACGGTCCGCATAACCTATGTACTGAGGTGACGAGCCCAAGCGGCCGCTATGTGGTGCTTTCGTCGGGATTCTTAAGCTGGGTAAAGGCACCCTTCGGCATTTCAGTGGAATCATCGGCCCTGAGACCAATGAGATCGACCACCGTCACGTCCAATTCCCGGCAGAAAGAATATAACAGGCTCAGGGAAATATTCGCCTGACCACGCATGATCTTTGTCATGTAGGTATTGGAGACGCCGACATGTTTTGCCAGATCCTTCAGCTTGAACAGACGGTTCCTCCGCATTTCATTCAAGACGGCTGCCAGCCGCGTCTGAAAAATAGCCAACTCAACACTTTGTTCGAGTTGCCCCTTGTATCTAGGCATCTATTTTCCTTCTTTGTCCGACACGCACTTCGGTTTATTTCACCAGAGTCATGATTCGTGAGATGATGACTCTTTCCCGGCCGAAAAGAAAGCGCGGCAACAATCAAGCCGCCATATTTACCCAGCCAACAATTTTGACGGGTTGTCGCGGATTGAATCGCGAAAAGCAGAGAGCTTGCGGACAGTTGAGGATCAAGTGCTACCGCATCGGCATCGTCGGCAACCGCAATCGCGTTCAGGATTGCAGCGGCCCCAAGGGTCGGTTCAAGGGTCGGTTCATGCCGTATGAGAAGTGATATATTCGCTCGCCACCCAGCCTGTGGCCGGAGCGCCATCCTGCCCGACACCTTCGACCGGAGTCCAGCGCCTGCCGTCTGCGTCTGTCTCCACTTCGCCGATCTGGTCAAGAACGGTGCCGGGCGAGAAAGCGGTCACAATCATAGCGTCGGCATCGGGCTCCGACCTCAGATTGAGCCCAATCGCGGGCTCCACCATGAACTGCGAATAGGTTGGAGCCGGCTCCGGCCGCATTTGCGGCGCGCCCATTTCCCAAGGCTGCGTCAGGTTCGGGTCGGAGGGCGCAGGCGTGGAACTGTCGGCGATTGGCGGCAGCGGTACGGGATCAGCGGACGGCGCCAAGATTGTGGACGGGCCTGGCGCCTCGGTTGGCAAATCCGGCTCGTCGGCGTTCTGCGGATCGTCCTTCGTGAGCAGGGTGGTCACAACGCCCCCAGCCCCCACAAGACCGACGAAGCCAGCGGCAAATTTCGAACGATCCCAACGTTTGTTGCTGGCTTCGAGCTCGTCGGCACCCTGTTTGTCCGTCGGGTGCGGCATATTCCAGACACGTTCTGTACGGATGCCCCGGATGATGCTCTCGGTGTTCGCCAGGCTGATCAACGCGCCGGCCCCGAAGGCCACTGGATTGTCCGGATTGTTCACCATGATGTTCACGCCGACGCCAACGGCGGCCGGATCGGTAACACGGGTCGACCATGTTCGTAACATGGTCTGGCCGGTGACAGACCGGATCATGCCCTTGGGCGAATTGAGAAAATTGGTCGCCAGCGATGGCGCCGATGCTGCCGGGTTTTGCAAGCCCGCTTGGCCTGTTGCCAGGTAGCTGGCACCAGCGACGCCGTTCAGAATACGTCCCAGCATCGTATTGTCGTAAGTGGCATTCTTGAACATGCCCTGGGCGGCCGTGACACTGCCTCGCACGAGGAGACCGGCAGCAGCCACCGGCGCACTCAACTCGGGAGGAAGCGTAGCATGGACGAGGCCGATACCCGCCGTCGTGCCGGTGGCGAAGCTGGCGAAGTAGCCCAGTTCCCGCTTTTTCGCCGCCTTCAACGTGTCGCGGAACAATTGTGCCTGCTCGTTAGTAAGGCTCCCATTGCGCGACTTGAGCAGCGCCTTCTGTTCCCGGGCGCTGAGCGTGGCCTTCTGCGTCTCCGTAAGTGTGTTCTTGTTGGTATTGCGCAGCGACAATACCTGTTCGGTGCTGAGTGCCGCGCGCTGCCTCGGCGTCATCCACGTGAACTGCTCGGCGCTGAACTTTCGTATATGATCCGCACGCATGCGCCCAAGCTGCACAGGATCGATTGCCGCAACCTGTTCAGGCGATAGCGACCGTATCTGCTCAAAGCTCAATGCCTTCAGCTTATCGGCCGAATAGTCGCTGATATACTGGACGTCCTGGCGGCCGATCGCATCCGGATGGATCTTCGAAAGCGCCTTGTCGGGGATTCGCGCGTAATGATCCTCGCTGACCAGGACGAGCTGCTCGCTGGTCAGGGCCTTGCCCTGCGCCTCGTTGAGACTGCTCCATTGATCATCGCTGAACCGGCTCAACTGTTCGGCACTCATCGCCTTGATCTGGTCGACGCTCAAGCGCGAGACCTGCCGCGGCGAAAGCGCTTCGATCTGGGCCGTATTCCATTGAGCGACGCCCGCGGGATCGAGCTTGCCTATCTTGCCGGGAGCGATCCCTTCAAGGCGCTCAGGGGAAAGCATGGCGACTTGTTCCGCACTGAGCGCCCACAGCTGTCTGCTGTCCAGCGCCTTAAGCTGGTCGGGCGACAATGAAATGTCCTCATCGTGCCCCGCCGGCGCTTCGTTGCCTGCTGCAACATCGACCGCGCCATCCGTCCCGCTCTCCGGCGACGTGGCCGCATTCGGTTCAGCCGCCGGCTCCAGCGCGGCCAGTGGCGGGGAGGCTTCTATCGCAAGGTATCCTTCCGGCGCATTCGCGACCGGTGTCACCTTTTGCGTCGCCGCAGGTTGGGTTTCCGAGCGGCCCGGCAGACGCGCATCACCCAGGGCAACGACGACAGGCCCATCGGCATCCGTGATCAGCACGCCAAGCTTGCCGCTGTTACGCAGGGCCGATGCTGTCGGCACGACCCCGTCCGCCCCTGGCCGATACACATAGTTCGGATTAAGGCGGATCATGTCGGATGAACCCCGACCGAGCGACGGATCCAGCCTGGCCGCGATCAGGTTGTTGTCGGGACCGGGCACATATGTTGATCCATCCACAAGTGG
Organism: Phyllobacterium sp. 21LDTY02-6; assembly: GCF_023554255.2. Lineage (GTDB taxonomy): Bacteria > Pseudomonadota > Alphaproteobacteria > Rhizobiales > Rhizobiaceae > Phyllobacterium. Next base: position 305,721 of record NZ_JAMJWD020000003.1, read on the forward strand.
AGGAACGCGCCCGTAAATATTGGCAGGTATGCGGGCCGCATTGAGCGCTGTCAGCAAGGCCGGGCTTGGAGGGGCGTCGATGAAAATCCAGCGTGGCAGATAATCCGAACGCGCATCGCGAAGCGCGATATCCGCATTGATCTGTTCCTGGATATGACTGCTGAGCGGCACCTCCTGGCGCTCGTTCCCGTTGCCCCGATTTGCCCAAAGCCGCCAATTCTTGACTTCAAGCGCCTGGATGATCTGCGTCCAGCGGTTTTCTACCGCCGCATCGACATCCCGGCGGGAGCGAACTTTCAGGCCTGTATTCTGTGGCACGGCGAAGCTCGCATCAGTGCCGTCGAGAATGTTGTGTTCCGACGAATTGTGGAGTCGTCTTATATAGGTCTCGGCTGCCGCACCACGCTCTGCGGTAGACATATGGAATAGCTGATCCAGCGTAAACTCGTTGACGGGCGCTGCCTCGATTGCGAGACGGTTGGGTGCGGCATCAATTGCAGGCTGGCCTGTCGACGCACTGCCGGGTGCATCCTCCTCCACGATGATGACCGGTTCGGACTCGTCGCCGCCCCGGCCACTGCCGCCGGCATCTATCGTTTCTCCTGCGATGAGAGATCCGTCCGCACCCAGATCGACCACCTCCCCGGTTGGGTGGTAGACCCCATCCGGGCCCAGTTCATGGACGGCCGCTGGTCGCACCATTGCAGGATCAAGGGCCGGAGCACCTGCCCCCTGGGCAGCCTCTGGTACCGGCAACAAAAGCCTGTCGGCCACAAGTGCCTCAGGTACTGCCCGGGACGCCTCACCTGATGGCGCCGTGGTTCCGGGCGCCCCGCTACTGCCAGGAACGGTACTGCCAGGAACCACGCGAAGGCCGCGTATACCCATGCCCGTTCCCAGCACACCGACGCCAAGATTGGCCAGAGCGCCGGCGAGCTCCAGCCCGCTCATCTCGCCGCCATTGACGGCAAGATCGTAACCCGAAACAACGAGCGCCGGTGTGCCGGATGCCAGCGAAGCAACGTCGGCGCCATAGGCGATACGATTTGTCATCGCTCCCGAACCCATGAAACCCGCGACGTCGTCCGCATAGGCGCTGTTCCTGCCAACCGCACCAATGCTCGCCATTGCGGCCGTTCCACCCGGCAGGCCCGCGCGCACCATACCGATGGTACGCAGAACCCCCGAGGCCCCGGGCAGAACAGCGGTCGTCGCACCGACCATGTTCATGACGGACTGAGTATCGTTCCACTCGCCGCCATGCGAGATATGCTCATATTGATTGGCGACCGCCCGGCCTCCAAGATAGAAGCCGCCGGCAATAGCGATGGGTGCCGCAACGACGTTGACGCCCGGAATGAACGAACCGACAGTGGCAACGGCGGTAATCACGCCGACTGCTGGATCGACCGTCGATTCCAGGAACGACATGTTCCGGGCCTGCCCGGCATCGATATTGACCTGGCCGTCTTCACCAGCCGTCATATCGAAATTCTCGGCGAAAACGATCCGGCCTTCTTCGCTGAACTGGTCGTTATGGTCCTGGAAATCCTCGACACTGGTAAATGTCTTGCCGGTGATGTCGATGTAGACCGTCTCGCCGTCACTATTGTGTACGGCGAACAGCATCGTTTGCGTCGTGCCGTTCCTGTCGACATGGAATATCGGCGACATTGCGAGTTCCGGATTCTCGCCGCCCTCCTCCTGGATTGCCTCCGTTACCGAGTCGATGATCTCGGCATGCTGCTCATCTTCCGGGTCGAGTCCGAGGGCATCGGCCACGGTCTGATCCAGGTCGCCGCTGCTGACCGGATTGAAGGAGCCATCATAACCCTGCTCGTGGAATGCCTGAAACTGATGCTGGAAATTTGCGTCGAGGGCATTCCCCTCGTCGCCTGTCAGCGCCTCATAATCGGCGTTGTCGGCTGCGTAATAATTATACGGGTTGCTGGCGTCGTCGCGGTGCCTTCCCGCCCAGCCATTCAGATAGTCTTGATAACCCTGCAAGGAACCGATCTGCGTCTCGGACTCCTGTATCTGCAGAGCAACAAGGGCGAGCTCCGGCGCGACCCAGCGTTCTTCCGTTTCGCCGTCGCCATCCACGTCAAGCGCGAGCCTGACCGGCGCGCCAGCCTCGATCACGCCATCCCAGTTTCCCGCCTCGATCTGTTCCTTGGCCTCGGGGGTGACAAGAATGTCCTGCCCGGCGACTTCCACTGTCACCGGCTCGATCCCGTCCGGGAACGCACCTTCGGGAAGCTCTGCGGTACCCGGGCCGTGTTCGGTGAGCAGCGTGTCGTAGGCCGCATTAAGGTCAGTCAGGTCTGTCTGATATTGTTCTATGGTTGCATCGAGTTGGCCTGCCTGCAATTCACCCCATCTGGCAGCAGCATTCTCGCGGGCTGTTATGAAGCTGCCCCCATGGACACCTTCGCCTTGACCGTCAGCATGATGTGCGTTCCACGCATCGTTCAGGTCCGCGTTGATCCAGTCGGGCGGCGTCTCGTTCTCGGTACCGAATACGCTCAGGCGGATCGATTGACCGCTCGTAACATTGGCCTGGGCACGGTCAGATCCGTATTCCGCCTCGAATGTCGCCTCATCATAGTAGAGATCCAGCATCCCCTGCCCTTCGGCGGTGGCGTAGACCGTGACATAAGTGGGCGTATCACCGGAAGTGCTGTTCCATTCGTCAAACATTTGACGCAGCTGCTGCGCGGTTTCCGCTTCGTAATTGCGCAGCTCGCTCTCGGCATCGAGATATTGCGAGTAAGCTTCGGCGAGCTCTGCCCTTGTAGCAAACCCCTCCTGCATATCGAGCAGCGCTTGATGTTCAGGGCTGTTCGCATCGATGCCGGCCGCCTCATTGCGCATGACGGCCAGATCGATCGACCCCCGATCACCCTGGGCAATCAACTGATTATACTGGCCGAAGAGCGCCTCAGTATCCGCTACCTGGGCCCGATAATTGGCGTATTCCTCATTCTGATAGGCATCGGTCCAGGTTTGGGTGCCTTCGACTTGATCCAGATTGTCAGCGCCTGGCGCTTCGACCGGCGTCGTCGTGCTCAGCACATTGTTCGCTTCAATCGCTTCATCGAGAACAGAATTGGCTTCCTCATAGAGGCCTGCCACCTCCGATGCCTCATCCCGAATTGCCTCTGCCTCGTCCAGACGCGCCTGCGCATCCTCGGCTGTCATGTCGGGCCGTCCCAGGGTCACCTCATAGCCGTGGGGATTGAGTCTCTCGTTCAGGAGGTCCTCGGCGCCTTCCCGCGCCTCATTATAGGCTGGATCGAGTGCATAGACATCGGCCTGCGCGCCGCCAACGTCGATCATGCTGGACAATTCGCCGAGTTTGGACATCGCGGCCGCGTCATCGGTAAGCGCATCCGCGACTTCCGGCGCAACCCAGCGGTAAGTCCCTTGCCAGTCGATGGGCACCCAGTTGCCGGGCACGTCCTCGGGGCGCTCGCCAACGGGGTCGGGAACGCCATCCTCGTCGACCGAAGGTTGGGCCATCACCCCCGATCCGTATTCGTCGACGGCGGCTCTCGTATTCGCCGATACGAGACCAAGGCCTTCGACTTCCTGCAGATCGAGGTCCTGCTGGATCTGCAGCGCCGCCTCGCTGGCAAAATATGAGTCAAGCTGGTTGAGCGTGACCTCCGCCTGCATCGCCTCTTCCGGATCGTCGCTGTTGCGATCGACCTCCGTCACGAGCAGAGCCATGTCCGCACCGGCGCTGCCCTCCTCGAACGTGACGCTGTAATTGTCCTCGAGATTATTGACGGTGACTTCGCCGTTCGGGGCGGTCGTGACTTCATATCCGTTGAAGGTAACTGCAACCGTCGTCTCGACCGGATCGTTCACCATCACGATTTCGCCGGGATTGATGAAATCGGGATCGCGCCCCGCGAAGAACCCGGGATTGAGCTCCTGGAGCTCATCGAGCGTCATCCCGTTCGCTTCCGCGATCGCTGTGAGGTTGTCGCCTTCCTCTACCACATATTCGTTCGGCTCACCGTCGCCCTGGATATCGTCGGTCTTCACCGTTTCGCGTCCATCGGCGTCGATGGTTGTGGTGGTCATTATCTGGTTGACGGAATCGAAGACGACCTCTTCGACCTCGCCTGTGCTGGTATTCTCCGTACGGTCCGTGACGACGCCATCGCCGGTTTCGGAATGCGTGGTCACCATGTCGCCATCAGTGGACGTGGTCGTCGTCACATCGTGTTGCCAATCGCGCGTGTAGGCGATTTCCTCGCCCGTGTGGGCGTTGGTCAGCGTCGTGTTCTGCACGTCGCCATTGTCACTGGACGGGTCGGTCGTCTCCACCGTATAGCCGGCGGCCTGCAACTCCGCACGGACCTGTTCGGGCGTAAGCTCGCGGTTCTCGGCAATCTGGTCGATCGACTGGCCCTCGGCCAGGGCGTCCTGGATTGCCTGGGTCGATTGACCGCCCGGGTCCTGGCTCGAATCCAGGGTAATCGGCTGGCCGCCCGGAACCGTCACCGTCGTGATCGGCACTATCCCGGCTCCGGTTGCATCGGTGCCGTTGACGACCGTTTCGACCGAGGTGCCGTCGGGCATCAGGATGTCCTCGGTGACGGTCCCGTCGCCAAGGTCGTCCTCATAGATCGTGGACGTCTGCCCGGTCTCGGCGTCATAGCTCGTGCTCATCGCCCGGCCACTGCCGTCGCGCATCGGCGTTTCGTCGACCGGTTCTCCGTCCGCGCCCGTTAATTCGGTGTGATAGGCATCATGCTGGTAATCGTAATACTCGCTGACCGTTTCGCCGTTTGCCAGTGTGACGGCGGTGGTTTGGACGTCCCCGTTGTCACTGGTCGGCGCGTTTTCGTCGACGGTCATGCCGCCTGATTCCAGCGTATCGAGTATCTGCTGACGCGTCAGGCCGCGATCTTCGGCAATCTGGTCGATGCTCTGTCCGGACGTCATCTGGTCGACGATGGCGGAAGCTTCCGTTTCGTCTGCTTCTTCCGCCGATACCGGCACGTTGTTCGTCGGAATATATGGCGGCGGCGTGTCGTTTTCCTGCGGCACGGTGATGCCATTGAGAAGGAAGTCCGCCGGATTGATGCCTGACGTCAAGGCGAGAGGTGCCGTACTTGTCTGCTGGCCGAAGGGCAGCGTCTGCGAGGCATTCCTGCTGGCTGGAGTTGTCTGCTGGCGGGCAGGCGCGGGAGTGAAGACAGACTGTGGAGCGGCGGGTGCCGGAGAAGGCGACGGCGACTTGGTCACCGCCTTTGCCGCTGTCTTGGCGGCCGTCACGGCGGCAGACCATGCAACGGCTTCAACAGCAGCGCGGGCGGGATTGGCAATCTTGATCGGACGTTGCATGCAGGATCCGGACTTTTTGCTCAGAGCGTGTTTTCACTCAGCTTCTGCAGCGCTCACCGAAAACGACAGCGAAACTGTGGCTTGGCCTCCAATCATTCGCGCAGCGGCCTGAACCAGCCGCCGACTACCTTGAGAATACGGGAATATCGTACCTATATTGCGTCTTTGTGACAGATATCCCCACGCTTTATTTCACGCTGGGAAGTTTGATGAGTCGATCGCGCAGTTGCAGAAAATCGGAACACACGCTTTCCAGATCGTCGAGGTCGAAACCATCCGCGTGGACGGAGCCTTCTTCAACGAGAAGCTCCCGCAACCTGCCATGATAGGTCGCTGCCCGACCATGAACGGTCAGTCCCCTGCGCTGTTCGAATGCCTCGTTCCAGGCAATGGCCTCGTCTGCAGTGATACCGCCCGGCAGATCGAGCACGAGTTCGCCGCCTTCAAGCCGAACGGGATAGCCCCCGGGAAGCCCGCTGGGCCCCGGCACGTGTCCGCGCCATTCCTGCCCGCCAATCAGCGCGAGAATGAGCGTTACACCTGACGCGCCTGATATCTCGATTGCAGGCTCCGGTGTCAGCTGACAGTCCTTGAAGGCGGCGAACGGATCTTCGATCTCTTCGTCCTCGATGAAGACGCGCGGCGCCGGGTGTCCGGCCCGCTCCTCGTGGCGCAAGCGCCACGGCGCGAGGCATTGATAATGAGCAATTACCCGCAGCTGGCCGGCGGGAAGGTGCGCCCGCTCACCGTCGAACACGTTCGACAGGATCGCGACATTGCCGGTGCCGCACAGGACCTTGTATCCCATGGCGGTGATCATGCCGTTGACGACATCCGGAAAAGAGCAATTTATAAGCCTGGTATCGGGCGATTTGTCGCTGATGGCCTTCGCCATCCGTGAGCTGATGAGCGCCTGAAACACCGCCGTGGCGCTCAGGCCACCATCGGCGACGAGATCGCTCCAGCGCGAACCGCGGTCGGAAATCACCGTCGAAGTCTGGATCGATGCCGCCTGCACCACCAGTCGCGGCCGACACAGCGCCAGAAGCGTTTCGCTCGCACCGGGCTCAAGCAGGTCGATCTGATGCGTTTCGAAACGCGCCGGGGTTCCGAACATCGCGGCGCGTGCATTTCCGGCGGTGCGCAACCAGTCGAGGCGCATCCGGTTGCGTCCGGCGATCATCACGGTGACCGGCGTCTTTGCCGTCGCCGCGATATCCAGCGCGATTCGCCCGGCAAACATGCCGGTGCCCGTGATAAGTACATCATGGCCCATCGATGGCTCTCCCCTGTTCATGGTGCCTTTTTCAATTGGGCGGCATCCCATCGTCCCTCCTGCCCCGTCGGCAGGAGATGTTTCTGGATGCGCTGGCTTGGTGTGCGCTGAAACTCGTTCACGACCTTGAAATAGCGCGGCCGCTGATGCGGAGCGAGACGCTCCGCCATCCAGCGCCATAGCTGATCGAGGTCGATCGTGGACTGGTCATGCGTCTGTATGAAAAGCAGTATGTCGTGCTCCCCCACTTCGCCCGGAACGCCGACCATGGCCGAGTCTACGACCTCCGGATGAAGATTGGCCACGGTCTCCACTTCGAATGCCGAGACGTTTTCGCCCTTGCAGCGCACCGAGTCGGTCATGCGCCCAAGGAAGAACAACATGCCGTCATCGTCCCACGAGCCGAGATCACCCGTATGAAACCCGTCCGGCTGCAGGGCCTTGGCAGTTGCCTCGGGGTTTCCGTAGTAGCCTTGCGTGATCGCACCCGGCAGACTGGTGCGCACGACGATCTCGCCGGGGCCTTCTCCGGGCTTCAGGGTACGGCCGTTCTCGTCCTTCAACTCGATCTCGAACCATGGCATGGCGCGCCCGACGGAGCCGACCACGCCATCATTGTTCCACGTCGTCAGGCTCGAACATTCGGTCATGCCGTAGCATTCGCGGATTTGCACAGCGAACCTTTGCTCGAAGGCGCGCCATGCTATCGGGGGGCAGCCACCGCCCCAGGCGATGCGCACCTTGTGGGCGCGCTCCCACGGACTCTCCGCCTGCTTGAGCAGAATTTGAATGATGCCGCCAAGGTGATGGATATGCGTGCAGCCCGCTTCCGCCACCTGTTGCCAGAAGCGCGACGCGCTGAAGCGGTCGGCAATCGTCAGATGCACGTTCCGCAACAGCGGCACCATCAGCACCTGCGCGCCGCCAATATGATAGAATGGTTCCCACACGAACAGGTTGTCGCCGGTCTTCATGTCGCCGCAGAGCACCACGCCCTGGGCCGCAAGCTCAAGCATCATATGGCTGACCATCACGCCCTTCGCCGGGCCGGTCGTACCGGAGGTGAACATGATCGATGCCAGGTCGCCGGGCTCGGGAAATTCGGCCGAAACGGGAAGTGCTGCAGCCGGCAGCTCGTCATTCTGCATCGGATCGACCGGAATGCCTTCAGCCTCGGCGCATTCGGAAAGGCGTGCCGTGACCTCGTGGTCACATATGATGAGCGATGGCCCCACGGTGCGGATGACATGGGCGAGCGATGCCCCGACCAGGGCCGGATTGACCGGCACCCAGACCAGGCCGGCGCGCAGCAGGCCGTGAATGATGGCGAGAGACGGCAGGCTGTTTGCCATCATCACGACGACCCTGTCGCCCTTGCGCAGGCCGCGATCATGATAGCGCTGGGCAAAGCCTTCCGCGGCGGTTGCGAGGGTCTGGAACGTTACCGGGCCGGAGCTGGTATTGGCGAAAATTCGGTTGGGTGTCTCGCGAGCGAGGGCTTGTAGGCGGCGGGCCAATCCTTGGATCTGCATGTTCAACGAAAACCTTGATATTTAGCGGATCGGCAGGGCGATCCTGACACATTTCACTTTTGAATCTTCTGGGCTGCGAGCAAGATGAGCATGACGAGGAGCATCACCACGACCGATACTGCGGCCAGTGTCGGATTGAGCTGCAGGAACATGTCGTCCCACATCTGTTTTGGAAGCGTCGTCTTCAGGCCGCCCGAAATGAAGATTGCGACCGTCAACTCGTCGAACGATGTGACGAAAGCAAACAGGGCTGCCGAAATGACGCCACCGCGCAGCAATGGCAGGGTGACACGGCGCAGGATCGTCAGGCGTCCCGCACCCAGCGTTTCGGCAGCCTGGTTCAGGCGCCAGTCATAGCTTTTCAGCACTGCTCCCACCGTTATGAAACAGTAGGGAATGGCAAGGAGCGTGTGGCCGATGACGAGGCCTGTATTGGTCGCGACCAGACCAAGCTGCGCCATCAGGTAGAACAGGCCCACGGCAATGACGATGCGCGGCACCACCATCGGAGCAAGCATCAGCGCAAAGATGGCGCCGTTCCACCGCGAACGGCTGCGCGCCAGGGCAAGGGCTGCCAGCCCACCCAGGACGGTGGCGAAGAGTGCCGTCGCGAAGGCGACGCCGAACGAGCGCAATGTTGCGGAAAGCCAGACCGGGGAGGTCAGATATTGCTCGAACCAGCGAAGCGAGTAGCCGGGGGGAGGAAATTGCAGCGAACTGGCCGAGGTGAAGGCGATGGGAAAGACGACGAAGATCGGCGCGATCAGAAATGTCAGCATCAGCACCGGATAGAGCCTGAAGCCGCGCTCCGTCGCTCCCGGACGGGTGTCGAACCGGTCGAACGGGCGGGAGAGGATCGCCATGGTCCTCAGTATTTTCTGGCCGGCGACGCGCAATGGGCCATTGCCTGGTGTCGTGCTGTCGGATCCGCCTCCTGAAATCGTCGACAGGCCGAAGAACCGGTTGTAGATCCAGATCGCGACCAGCGCCGCGACCACCATGAGGCTTGCGAGCACCGCTGCGAACGCCCAGTTCACGAGTTCCTGGACCTGCGTGATGATGGTCTGGGCAAGCATGGTCTGGCCACGGCCGCCGAGGAACGCCGGAACGATGAAGAAACCAAGCGAGGTGATGAAAGTCAGCAGGCCGGCGGCGGCAACTCCGGGAACCGAAAGCGGGAAGTAGACCAGCCAGAACCGTTCGGAACGACCTGCTCCCATGGTCCCCGCCGCCAGCGTGAGGCGCTTGTCGATACCGTTCATCACCGGCAGCATGGTCAAGACCGCAAGCGGCATCATCGCATGTACCATGCCGATGATCACGCCAAGCTCATTATACATCATCCGCAGCGGCCGATCGAGGAGGCCAATATCCATGAAAAGCGTGTTGAGGACGCCGCGATTGCCAAGCAGGATCATCCAGGCGAAGGTCTTGACGAGATAGGACGTCCAGAAGGGCAGCAGCACCAGCAAGGCCATGATCGTCTGGCGCGAGCTGTGCATCCTTGAGAGCCACAGCGCCAGTGGATAGCCGAGCAACACCGAAAAGACCGCCGTGAGAATGGCAATTCGGAACGTGATGCCGAGTATGCTCCAATAGACCGGCGTGGTCAGGAGCCGTTGGTAATGCTCCGTCGTGAGGCCGCCGGTTGCGCCGTCCTGAATGCCAAGAACGAACAGCCTTGCCATCGGAAACAGGAAGAACACCGCCAGAAGCGCGATGGCAGGAACGGCGAGCCAGATCGGCCCCAGCCGCACGGCCGCAGGACGCGGATTCGCGTGGGAAATGCTCATGCGACGACCCTCGCGGCCGCCTTCGGCCAATGCGTTACGATCTCCTGCCCGATAGAAGGTATTTCGCCAGCCGCATCATGGCGAAGCGTCAGGATACTGTCGTCGGGCAGGGCGACGAGCAACCGTGTCTCTACGCCGACATAGACCAGATCCGTCAAACGGCCGCGAACGCTGTCGAACTCGGCGCTCGTCGTCTCGCCGATACGCATGTGTTCCGGCCGCACCACAAGGGCAACCTCCCCCGCCTGGTTGCGCGACATGTCGCGTCCGCAAAACGTGCCGCCTGCCGTCCGCACCCTGGCGAACTCGCCGTCGCTTCCGTCACGCTTTCCCTTCAGCACGTTGGAATGGCCGATGAACGTCGCCGCGAAAAGGGTTTCCGGATTCGCATAAATCTGGTGCGGGCTGCCCAGCTGTTCGACCCGCGCATGGTTCATCACGCAGATCCTGTCCGACATGACCAGCGCTTCTTCCTGATCGTGCGTCACATAGATGACTGTCGTGGCATATTCCTTGTGCAGGCGCCGGATCTCGAGCTGCATATGCTCCCGCAACGCCTTGTCGAGCGCGCCGAGCGGCTCATCCATGAGGATCACATTCGGATTGAAGACGAAGCATCTTGCGAGCGCGACGCGCTGCTGCTGACCGCCGGACAATTCCTTGGGAAACCGGTGCGAGAACTTTTCGAGCTGCACCTTGCGCAAGGTTTCCTCGATCCGGCTGCGCACCTCGGCTGCCGAAAGCTTGCGCATCTGCAAGGGAAACGCCACGTTTTCGGCAACCGTCATGTGAGGAAACAGCGCATAGTGCTGGAAGACCATGCCCATGCCGCGCTCGTTGACGGGCCGGTAGGTCCAGTCCGCGCCATCGACCAGCAGACGGCCGGCACTTGGCTCGGCAAGTCCTGCCACCATCTGCAGAAGGGTTGTCTTGCCTGAGCCCGAAGGGCCCAGCAATGTCAGAAACTCCCCGTTCCGAACTGTCAGGCTCGTCGGTTCGAGCGCAGTGAAATTACCATACTGCTTTGACAGTCCTTCGAGGACGAGTTTGGCTTGCTGCTGGTCCGCTGTCATTGTCATTCCTAAATTCAACAGGATCGCATGCACGTTCGCCGGGGCGAACGCGCTGCTTCATTGATGCCTGGTACTGGTAAGGCAGGAAGGCTTGAACCAGGCCCGCCCTACCGCCATGAATGCTAGGCCAGAAGCCAGGCATTGAACCGTTCGCTGAGAGCCGCGCGGTGCTCCCGCCAATAGGGCTCCGACGCAAGCGACATCAATTTGAGATTATCGGGCGCCGTTGGCAGGATCGCAGCGCGTTCCGGTGCGATATGATCATAGGCACGCAGATTGGTCGGGCCATAGGCGAGATCGTCCGTGAACTTCGCCTGCATATCGGCCTGAGCACAGAACGCGACGAACTCGCGCGCCATGTCGGCCTTTGGATTTCCCTTGGGCACGCCCCAGCCCTCGATGGAATAGAGCCCGCCATTCCAGACGATCTTTGCGGGTGCGCCACCATCGATCGCGGCCTGGAAACGAGCATTCCAGCCGGCAATCAAGTCGATTTCGCCACTTTCGAGCAGCTGCGTCGATTGCGCGCCGCCCGTCCACCACACATCGATGCGGCTTTTGATTTCATCGAGCTTCTTGAACGCCCGCTCGACATCGAGCGGATAGAGGGCCTTGGCGTCGACACCATCCGCCATGAGCGCGATTTCCAGCGTGTCGATCGGGTTGCGGCGCAGCGAGCGCCGGCCCGGAAAGCGCTCGAAATCCCAGAACGCGTTCCAGCCCGTGGGAGCCTCGGTCACCGTATCGGTATTGTAGGCAAGGACCGTCGAATAGACGTCGGTGCCGAGCATGTTCGGATGCACGGCCTCGGGCATGACGTCGGCAACTTTGGCCTGGTCGAGGTTCAGGGGTTCGAGCAGGTCCTGTTCCTCGAGAATCAGCCGCGCGGACAATGTCAGCGTGCAGACATCCCAGATATAGGAACGCGTCTCCACGATCGACTTGAACTGCGCCGTCGGTTCTGCGTCACGCGCGACGCCGGTGATCGCAATACCGGTCGCGGCCGTGAACGGCTCGTAGAATGCCTTGCGATAGCCGTCGGTGAAAGGACCGCCCGGATCGGCAATGACGAGAGATTGATCGGCCCACGCCCGGCGCAGGAATGCGGGCGTGGCAAGAGCGGCCGCGCCTGCTGCGAGGAGTGTGCGGCGGTTGAGATTCAAAAGACCGGGCCTGGACATACTGTGTTCCTCTGAAGGTTGGCGCACCGTTTCGACGGTGTCTGTTAGGTTGGCAGATGGCAGTCGCCTCCCATTGCGACGACTGGTAGAAAATCAGGCTTTTCGGGCGGCTCTCTCGGCGAGGAATTTCTCCATCATCGCCTGCGGTTCGCCGGAGCTGTATGCTTCGCGCTGAATGCGGACGCCCGAACTCATGGCGTTCTCGAAGCCGGCCTCCGTCAGCTCGGCAAAGCGTCGACGGTTCAAGCGCATGGCAACGGGCGGCTTTCCGGCCAGATATTCGGCAAGTTCGAGCGCTTCGGACTGCACTTTGTCGGCGTCCACGATACGCGAGATCAGTCCGAACTCGAATGCTTCTTTCGCCTCGAGCATCCTGCCCGTCAGGGTCAGGTCGATGGTACGGGCAAGCCCGATGATTTCCCGCATGATCCAGCTGCCGGTAACGGTCGCGATGCCTGAATTGATCTCGGGCTGGCCCATCTTGACCCCCGCATGCGCGACCCGGAGATCACATAGCAAGGCAACCTGGAACGCCGAACCGGCGGCGATGCCGTTGAGTGCTGCGACGACCGGCTTGGAGCCATGCCGGAACAGATTGTAGAGCGCCTTCCATTCGGCCATCCATGACTCCGCACGGTCGGCATCGAAGCTCTTGCTCTCCGACAGGTCCTGCCCGGCGCCGAAGGCTCGGTCGCCCGCGCCGGTCAGGACGATGGCACCTACTTCTGCATCCGCCTCGGCCGCCTTCAAGGCCGCTATCAGCCGGTCCCGCATCGATGTGTTCCAGGCATTGAGCTTGTCCGGGCGATTTAGGGTCAGGCGACGAACACGGCCGATCGTTTCCACAATTACGAACTGTTCCAACAAGATTCTCCTATTGCATAGCAATAATTATTATTGCATAATGATACTGTGCAGCGAAGATAGGTCAAGGTAAAAATTTCACCGGAGCTTTTTGAAGGGTCGCCGAGGCCATCGCCCGGCAGGTCGAGTTGCCAAGCCGCACCATGATCGGCTTGAGTGGCGAGCGACTGCGTGGGCAGCGATTCGGACGGAGGAAATTGCATGAAAGACAAGACCGCCCAGCCAAAGAGGCCGGATCCGCTGATGGTGCAGTCGGTCGCCAAGGCGTTCAAGGTGCTCACCGTCTTCGACAAGCGGCACGCGTCCCTGACGATGTCGCAGATCGCGCAGTTCACCGACATGGATGTCAGCACGGCCCAGCGTTTCACCCACACGCTGACCCAACTGGGTTACCTGCGCAAGGATCCGGTTTCGCGCCAGTTCGAGCTGACGATCAAGACCCTGGATCTTGCCTATCATTACACCCGCAGTTCGCGGCTGGTCGATCGCGCCATGCCGGCCCTGCAGCACCTGAGCAAGGAGACCGAAGAGGCGGTCAGCCTGACCATTCTCGACGGCACCGAGATCGTGTTCGTCACGCGCTATTTGAGCCGGCAGATGCTCGCCACGGATGTCATCACCGGATCGAGGCTGCCGGCCTATTGCACCTCGCCCGGCAGGGCGATTCTTTCCCGACTGCCGGAGACGGACGTCGCCAACATTCTCGCCGACACCGAGTTCAAGGCGTACACGCCATCGACGCCTTCATCACCCGAGGTGGTCGTCGCGCTCCTGAACGAAGCCCGCGACAAGGGCTTTGCCGCGGCATTCGAGGAAATCTACCACGGCGACGCATCGATTGCCGCGCCGATCACCGGGCCGGATGGCAATGTCATCGCAGCCGTGAGCGTCGCCGTTCCGCTGGCGCGCTTCAGCCGCGAGGTCATTCTGGACACATTTCCGAAACTGGTCATCGCGGCGGCAAGGTCGATCTCGTTCGGCTAGCCAATTTCGGCTAGCCAAATTCGGCCAGCCGAATTCGGATTGACAGCACCCGGCTTTGGCTTTCACTTTATGCGATATAACTTATTGGATAGCAATAAACCGGCATGATCGCTGCACCGCTCCTTCACCCGATAAACACCCGTCGACCGGACATTGTCATTCGTTTCGATGGCCAGGACGTTGCTGCCTGTGCCGGCGAAACGCTGCTTACAGCCCTGCTTTGCGCCGGGTTGACGACCGGGCGTTCCGAATTCGACCAGGCGCCGCGCGCGGGTTTCTGCCTCATGGGGGCATGCCAGGATTGTACCGTGTGGACCCGTGCAGGGCGTCGCTTGCGGGCGTGCATGGTGGAGGTCACACCGGGCCTTGATTTATGCTCCTCCGCTGCCGCGGCGCGGGAGGCATTGACGTGAGCGACGCCGAACTTCCTCCCGTCATCGTCGGAGCAGGCCCGGCGGGACTGGCAAGTGCGGCGACCCTCGTCAAGGCGGGCCTGCGCCCGATCATTCTCGACGAGGCGGCAAGGCCCGGCGGCCAGGGCACGCGTCGTCTGGCACCGGCGATGCGATCAATGTCGCAGCGATTGATGGGTGGCAATGCGACCGCACGAACGGCACGCCGGGAACGTGACGAGGATGACATTCTGCGCGCATGCGACTGGCGTCCGGGAAGTCTTGTCTGGGGGGTCTTCGGCAATCGTCTCGAGATGCTGCGGAATGGCGTTCACGACAGTCTCGAATTCAGCCAGTTGATGATTTCCCCCGGTGCGACCGATCGTATCATGGCGCTGCCCGGCTGGACGCTGCCGGGCGTATATTCGCTCGGCGGCGCGCAAGTGGCGCTCAAGCACCACGCCGCATTGATCGGGCAATCGGTCGTCATGGCAGGCTCGTCCCCCCTGCTCTATCTGGCGGCTGCGCAATATGCCCGCATGGGCGTCAAGCGCCTCGTGGTCGTTGACACGACATCGACAAGGGACAAGCTCAAGGCTGGCCTTGGCATGGCGCTGACCGCGCCCGGCACCCTGCTCGAAGGCATATCGCTTTTGCTGGAACTGCGGCGTCTCGGCGTGCGGACGATCACCGGAGCAAGCCTGCGGCGCATCATCGGCGAAGAGCGGGCGGAAGCGCTGGAAATCCGGCGCTCCGACGGTACTGTCGAGCGCATTTCCTGCGACGCCGTCGCCTATGGCCATGGGCTGCGGCCGGAAACCCAGCTGGCAGAACTCGCCGGCGCAGAATTCCGCTTCGATCCGGTCTTGCGCAACTGGTTTCCCGTCATCGACAGCGACGGACGCGCCGGGCCCCGTCTCTGGCTGGCCGGGGACGGTGCACGCACCGGTGGACGGGTCGCGGCGGCGAAGAGCGGGCGCCTCGCTGCCCTTTCCATGCTGGAAGCGCGCGGCGAGCTTCCACAATCAACCGATCGGGAGGCTCTGCGCCGATCCATCGTCCGGCTGAGACAATTCCAGACCCATATGGCGAAGGCATTTCGATGGCCGCACGAATATGCCGCCACATTGCCCGACGATACCATCGTCTGCCGATGTGAACGCGTCCATGCCGGTGAAATTCGGGCGGCAATCCGCAAGATTGCCGGGCCCGCCGAGATCAACCGCGTGAAAGCCATCACCCGTTGCGGCATGGGCCGGTGCCAGGGGCGCTTCTGCAGCCAGACCTTGCAGGAACTGACGGCGGCAACCGCTGACCTGCCGGTCAGCGATGTCGGCCGCATTCGCGCGCAGGCGCCGGTCAAGCCGATCCCCATCTCTGCCAGCCAGCCGGAAACGGTTCAGCCATGAACGCCGCACATTATGACGTTGCGATTGTCGGTGGCGGCCTGTTCGGTTGCTTCAGCGGCTTCTTTCTTGCCCGCATGGGCAAGAGGGTGGCGATCGTCGAACGCGGTCATGTCGGCGCGCAATCGAGCGGCGCAAACTTCGGCGGCCTGCGCCTGCAGGGTCGATCCCTCAGCCAGTATCCCCTGTCGCTCCTTGCACAGACCCATTGGGAAGATTTCGACGAACTCATCGGCGAAGGCTGCGAGTTCGACCGGAATGGCATGGTCTATTTCGCCCATACGCCAGCCGGCAAGGAGAGGCTGCTCGCCTATGCGGCGACCTCCCGCGCATGCGGGTTGGACATATCGATCTGGGAAGGTGCGGAACTCAAGCAAAATCTGCCATGGCTTGCCGATACGGCCGTGATTGCCTCCCATTCGCCGCGCTGCGCCGTTGCCAATCCGAGGCTGGCGACCCCCGCCGTCGCCCGGGCGATGCTGCGCCATGGCGGCACCCTGTTCCAGCACACCGAGATCGTCAGGACGACCCGCGCCGGCGACCTCTTTACATTGGAATGCAGCGATGGCCGGAAAATCTCCGCATCGAAGCTGGTCAATGCCGCGGGCGGCTGGGCCAAGGCCATATGCGAACAGTTCGACGAAGCGGTGCCCTTGTTTTCCGCAGGACCGCCTCAATTCGTCACCGAGCCCCTGCCCTACACGCTCAAGCCTTCCGTCTACGCGATCGAGGGCGATATGATCATCCGCCAGATCCCGCGCGGCAATTATATTTTTGCCGGCTATCCGCGCACGCTGGCCAACGAGGACGGCGAGCATACTTTCGTACCGCCTCACAAAACCTTGAACGGCATGCGTGCCGTCGCGACCCATATTCCGTCGCTGAGAAACGCCGATATCATCAGGGTATGGTCGGGTGTCGAGGGCTATTTGCCCGATATGCTGCCGGTCGTCGGCGAAAGCCAGACCACGCCGGGGCTTTTCCATGCTTTCGGCGCGAGTGGCGGCGGATTTCAGATCGCGCCCGCAGTCGGCGAGTGCCTGGCGCAGATCATCTGCGATCAGAACCCGTCCGTCGATCTTGCGCCATATTCGATCTCCCGTTTCCGGACAGAAGTCGAGAAAAGCGAAAAACTGCTGCGTGAATTCGACGCCTGACGCCGATTGGCGTGCTGGATTGACGTATTGCGCAATGGCCGCGATGCTTTGTACGCTCGCAGGCATCGGGGGGAAACGTGAAATACGACTATTGCGTAATCGGCGGCGGCATCGTCGGCCTCGCCACTGCGATGCGGCTTCTGGAGAACCGGCCGGGCAGCAGCCTGATCGTGCTGGAAAAGGAAGACGCGCTCGGAAAACACCAGACCGGCCACAATAGCGGCGTCATCCACGCCGGCATCTACTATCCGCCCGGCAGTCTCAAGGCCGAGCTCTGCCGCAAGGGTGCCACCGCAACCAAGGAATTCTGCGAGCAGAACGGTATCCGCTACGAGATCTGCGGCAAGCTTCTCGTCGCCACGACCGACGTGGAAGTGGCCCGCATGGATGCGCTTTATGAGCGATCGAAGCAGAACACGATAGAGGTGCACCGGGTCTCCGCTGGCGAACTTGCGGAGCGCGAGCCGAACATTGTCGGCAAGGGCGCGCTATTCGTGCCTGCGACGGGTATCGTCAGCTATCTCGATATCTGCGCGGCGATGGGAGAGCGCATCACGGCGCTTGGCGGCGAAGTCCGGCTTTCCACCCGGGTGACGAGCATTCGCGAAAAGATCGATCACGTCGAGATCGGCAGCGACGATCTCGATTGGCGGGCAAACGAGCTTGTCGTGTGCGCCGGATTGCAGTCCGATCGGCTGGCGCGGCTCGCCGGTCTCGCCATCGATCACCGGATCGTGCCCTTCCGCGGAGAATATTATCGCCTTCCCGCCGACAAGAACGACATTGTCCGGCATCTCATCTACCCCATTCCCGATCCGGCGCTGCCTTTTCTCGGCATCCATCTTACCCGGATGATCGACGGCAGCGTTACCGTCGGCCCGAACGCGGTTATCGGGTTTGCCCGGGAAGGATATGCCCGGCTTTCATTGGACCTGGCGGATCTCGGCGATTACGCATTCTTCCCCGGCTTCTGGAAGACCGTCTTCGCCAACCGCCGTTCCGCTGCCGCCGAACTTCGGAACTCCCTGTGGAAGCCGGGATATCTTGCCGAGTGCCGGCGCTATTGCCCCGGCCTCGAGACAGGCGACCTGCTCCCGCATGAAGCGGGAATCCGCGCACAGGCCGTCAAGCGTGACGGCACGCTTGTGCACGACTTCCTTTTTGCCCAGACGGACAGGATGCTGCATGTTTGCAACGCCCCTTCCCCGGCCGCGACTTCAGCCATTCCGATCGCCGAGATGATCGCTTCACGCCTCGCCTCGATCAGGCAGCGGCAGGTTGCTCAATAGATCAGGCTGTTTCAAGCCATTTCGGGACCGGCGTGGCGTCCAGCAGACTGCGCGTATAGGCCTGGCTCGGATTGCCGAAGATGGTCGAAGTTGGCCCCTCTTCGACGACCACGCCCTGTTTCATGACCAGAATACGGTCCGCGAAATGACGTACGATCGGCAGATCATGGGTGATGAAGATATAGGACAGGCCGAGCCGGGTCCGCAGGTCGGCGAGCAGGTCGATGATTTGGGCCTGGATGGAAACATCGAGCGCAGACACCGCTTCGTCGCAGATGACGAGTTCCGGTTCGCTTGCAAGTGCGCGGGCGATCGCGATCCTTTGCCGCTGGCCGCCGGAAAACTGGTGCGGATAGCGATCCGCATGTTCCGGCTTCAGGCCGACGAGTTCGAGCAGCTCGGCGACGCGATCTCTCCATCTGGCCCTCGGCAGGATGTCGGCATGGATGGACCAGGGTTCGGCGATGATCGCCCGCACGGTCATGCGCGGGTTCATCGAACCGTACGGGTCCTGAAACACCATCTGGACCTTGCGGCGATAGGCGCGCAGGCCGCGCTCCTCCATGGCAAAGACGTCCTCGCCATTGAAAATGGCCTTGCCGGCGGTCGGCTCGTTCAACCTCAGCAGCATGCGCGCCACGCTGGATTTGCCTGACCCGGATTCGCCGACTATGCCGAGCGTTTCGCCCTTGCTGACCTCGAAACTCACATCCTTGACGGCGAGAAATGACTTCTTCCTGCCAAAAAGCCCGGATGAGACGACATATTCCTTCGTCAGGTTTTCAACCCGCAGAACCGTTTCTCCCGAATTCGTCGTGGAACGCCGGTTCGAGCTTTCCGCCGCGTCGCCATGCGGCAACGCCGAAATCAGCTTCTGCGTATAGGCGTGACGGGGTTTGGTGAAGACCTTTCTTGCCTCTCCCGCCTCGACGATCGTGCCCCGGTTCATGACTATGACCCTGTCGGCCATCGAGGCGGCAACCTCCAGATCGTGCGTAATGAGGATCAGCGCCATTCCCGTCTCGCCTTGCAGATCACGCAGCAGATCGAGGATTTGCGCCTGAACGCTGACATCGAGCGCCGTTGTCGGTTCGTCGGCGATCAGCAGGTCCGGTTGCAATGCGATCGCCATCGCGATCATCACGCGTTGCCGCTGGCCGCCGGAAAACTGGTGCGGGTATTGGTCGATCCTGGCTTCGGGCTCGGGAATGCCGACGCGCTTCAGCAGATCCATGGCGCGTTCGCGGGCCGCTCTGCCACTGGCAACGCCATGGCTCTCGAATATTTCGCAGATCTGCCGTCCGACCGTGTAGACCGGATTGAGATATGCCAGCGGATCCTGAAAGATCATCGCGATCCGCCGGCCATTGATGACCCGGCGCGCCTCGCCCTGCAGGCCATCGATGCGGGCGCCGTCGAAGGATATGCGTCCGCGCACGATATCGCCCGGCGGCCGGTCGATCAGGTCCATCACCGCGCTGGTACTGACGCTCTTGCCCGAACCGCTCTCGCCGAGGATCACCAGTGTTTCGCCGCGCCTGACCTCGAAGGACACACCGTCGACGGCCCTCGCCGGAGCTCCGTCGGAGAGGAAATCCACCGTCAGGTCCTCAACGGAAAGAATGGGTGCCAACTCGTTCATCTGGACGCCTTTCTCAGGCTCTGGAGACGCCAACGCTGCTGCGGGTCCGCCATGGTTCTCGCCCAGCTGGAAAGCAGGTTGAGGGAAAGGGTGGTCAAAAGGATCGCCAGGCCGGGCCAGAACGATATCCACCAGGCAGTGGCGAGATAGCCACGGCCATTGGCGACCATGGCGCCCCAGGTGAACTCCGGCGGCTGAATGCCCAGCCCGAGGAAGCTCAGCGAGGATTCGGCCAGGATGACCGTTGCGAAATCGATTGCCGCTATGGTCAGGAGCGTCGGCAGCGCCATGGGTGCGATGTGGCGGAGAACGATCCGAAGCGGCCGGGCGCCCATGGATTTCGCCGCGCTTACGAACATCCGCTCACGCAGTTCCAGCACCTCCGCGCGCGTGGTCCGCAGGTAGATCGGTATGCGCGTCAGGGCGAGGACGATGATCAGGTTGGAAATGCTTGGCCCGAGCGTATAGAGCACGATGAGGGCGAGCAGCAGCGACGGAAAGCTCATGATGATATCGGCCAGACGCTGGATCACCTGGCTGTACCAGCGTTCGCTGTAGCCGGCGACCAGCCCAAGCACGCCGCCGACCAGCATGGAAGTCACGACCGCCGCAAGCGCGATGCCAAGGGTGTTCTGCGCGCCGACAACCAGCCGCGCCAGGATTGGACGCCCAAGCGTGTCGGCGCCAAGGAAATAGAGCCAGCCATGGTCGAGGGAAAACGGCGGCAGGTTGCGCTGGCGCAAACCGAGTTTCGCCGCCATGTCACCGATCAGCAGTGGTCCGGCGAGCGTCGCTATGGCCAGTATCACCAGAAATATGGCGGCTGCCAGAGCCAGCCTGTCGCGCTTCAGGCAGTTGAAGAAGGTCCGGGCGCGCCCTGCCGGATCGGAGGCTGATGCTGCGTTGGTGATTGCGGTCATGGGTTAATACCGGATTCTTGGGTCGAGCACCGCGTAAAGAATATCGATGCAGATATTCAGGATGAAGATCGCGGTTGCGGTGACCAGAATGGTTGATTGGACGACGGCGAAATCGCGCTGGATGATGGCGTCGATCATCAGCTTGCCGATGCCCGGCCAGCCGAAGACGGTTTCGACGATGACCGCGCCGTTGATGAGGCCCGAGGTGAGGTCGCCGGCGACGGTGATGACGGGGAGCAGCGAGTTCCTGAGCGCATGCCCGAAGATGATCTTTTGCCGGGGCAGGCCCTTGGCCCTCGCCGTCTTGATGTAGGGAGAGGCGAGCGCCGCGAGCATGGCGCCGCGAACGACCTGCACCAGCAATCCGAAAGGCCGGAGCATCAGCACGAAGATGGGCAGGATCCAGTGGAGATAGCTGCCCGTGCCCGATGTCGGCAGCAGCTCGAAGGTGACGGCAAAGACCAGTATCCCGACGATCGCGACCCAGAAATCCGGCGCGCTGGCGCCCGAAAGGGAGACGAGCGTCACCGCGCGGTCGAACAGGCCGCCCGGCCTCGCGGCAGCGAGCGACCCGGCGACGAGCGCGAGGATGGTGGAGAGAGCCATCGCCACGACGGCAAGCTTCAGCGTCTGGGGGAAAGCCTCGAGCGCGACCGCCATTGCCGAACGGTTCTGGCGGACGGATTCGCCGAAATCGAGACTGAGCAGATCGCGCAGATATTGCAGGAACTGCCAGTAGACAGGCTGATCGAACCCGTGCAGCCTGGCGAATGCCGCCCGCGCTTCGGCCGTCGAATCGAGAGGCAGGAACAGCGATGAGGGATCGCCGGTCAGACGCGTGAGAAAGAAGACCAGCGCGAGCAGGCCCATGACCGAAATGATGCTGTGCGATGCGCGCCTGCCGATAAAACTTAACATGACCTTGCCTTCGGCTGTAGCTGGAAAAACCGGGAGCGCAGGTCCGGACGGCCCGCGCTCCCGCCGGTATCAGTCCCTGATGCGGATATGGGCGAGCGGAATTTCGCTGTTGGTCGTAATGTCCGGCTTCCAGTCGAGCCGCTTGCCGACACGCGTATATCCGATCATGTGAAACATCGGGATGTCGGACACGACATCCGTGCGCGCCTTGGTAAAGATCGCCTTGAAAGCCTTCATGCGGTCTTCCCCCGTGGCGGCCAGCGCCTTGTCGATTTCCGCATCAAGGGCGGGGTCCGATACGGTCGAATACTGGCCGGTCGAGCGGTAGAAGATCGGGATGGTGAATGCGGCATCGCCCTTGTTGTTGTCGTGCATCATCTGCAACAGGGTCGCGCCACGCTCTTCAGGATAGGGCTTCTGCAGATACCGAATCCAGTCGGCAACGTCGAGCATGGTCAGCTTCACATTGAGCCCGGCCGCCTGCCACATCGCCGCCATGGCCTCCATGGCCTCGCCGCCATTGGGATAGATTCCATTGCGGCCGATCAGGACTATTTCCGTATCGACAGGCACGCCGGCGGCTTTCGCCTCCGCGACGAGTTCGGCCGCCTTGTCCGGATCGTACTCCCAGGCCTGCAGGCTGTCGTCGTGGCCGTTGATGCCCGGCACGACCATCTGCGATGCACGCTTGACGTCCACGCCGAACAACGCCTTCAGGCCATCCCAATCGATCGCCAGATTGAGCGCCTTGCGCACGCGCAGATCGTCGAGCGGCGGCTTGGACATGTCGATCCGCATCGCGGTCGTTTCCGAGTTCAGATAGGAGAAATCGGTCTCGGGGTTGGTCGCGTCCTGGGTGGCGATCGATGGCGTCAGGTCGGCTTCGCCGGTTTCGACCATCGCCGCCCGGATCGACGATTCCGATCTCCAGACATAGGTCGCCTTTTCGATTTCAGGCTTCTCGCCCCAATAGCCGTCGAACCGGTCCATCGTGACCGTTTGCGTATCGAAGGAGGCCAATTTGAACGGACCGGTGCCGACAGGATCGTTGACGGGCTTGTCTACCGGCGTATTGGGCGAAACCACCATCACCACGCTGAGCAGCGTCGGCAGGATCGGTTCAGGCCGGTCGGACCTGATATCGAGAGTGAGGTCGTCGACCGGCGTTGCCTCGAGCTTCCGGTCGCCGAATTTCGCCATGTTGTTGCATGTCAGTGCGCCGCCGGTCATGCGCTTGATGGAAAAGGCGACCGCTTTCGCGTCCATGGCCGTTCCGTCCTGAAACTTGACGCCCGGCCTGAGCTTGATGCGCCATGTCATGTCGTCGGTGCGGGCCCATTCCGTCGCCAGCTTTGGCTGCGGCAGGCCCGTCGCGGCATCGATGACGGTCAGCGCTTCCGTGACGTTCTGGCTTAGAATCTGCCCGACATTGGTGATGATCGTGCCGCAGGGTTCCAGATTGGCGGGCTGCTCCGGCAGGACGATCTTGATCGCTTTCCCGGCCTCCTGGCCATATGCCATCCCGGACGTCGTAGCCATGAGCGCCATGGCAATGACAGCGATACTGTGCCTCGTTTTCATACTGTCTCCTCCCATTGTGTTCAAACTTTCGAATGGCACATCGTGCTGCCTTTCGACCGAGCCGAAGTACCGCAGGCTCCCTCCTGCGGTTAAACGCCTGCGCTCTCTATGAGCTTTGCCAGCATGTCCTTTTCCTCGGGCCTGAGATTGGTCAGGGGCGGCCGCACAGGCCCCGGCGTCCTGCCGATGAGTTCGACCCCCGCCTTGATGATGGAAACCGGATAGCCCACTTCGCGATCGCGGATCCTGGCGAATTCGAAGAAGAAGCCATCGAGAATGGCTGCCATCGTCGCCCGGTCTTCGGCGCGCATGGCCCTGTAGAACCGCTGCGCCAGCTGAGGCACGAAGTTGAAGACGGCCGACGAATAGGTGGTGACGCCCACGGCATTGAATGCCTCGGCAAACAGCTCGTGCGTCGGCATGCCGCCGATGTAGCAAAGACGGTCGCCAAGCTTCGCCGTGACGTTGCGAACGAGATCGACCTTGCCGGTTCCGTCCTTGAAGCCGATCAGATTGGGACATGCGTCGGCGAGCCGCGCCACCGTGTCCGCATTGGCGACGGAATTGGCCCGGTTATATATGATCACGCCCAGGCCCGTCGCGTCGCAGACGGCTTTCACATGCTGGTAGATGCCTTCCTGCGGCGCGCCGATGAGGTAATGCGGCAGAAGCAGCAGCCCGTCCGCGCCCGCCTTTTCGGCCCGGCGCGCAACGTCCTTTGCAAGCTCGATCCCGTATCCGCAGCCCGAAATGATCGGCACATCGCCCGACACTTCTTTCGCCGCCCTGGTGACCTCGCCCACTTCTTCCGGCGACAGGGAAAAGAACTCGCCGGTGCCACCCGCCGCAAAAAGCGCTGCGGCATCGAAGCTGGACAGCCAGGCCACGTGCTCGCGGTAGCTGGCAAGGTTCAGCCGAAGGTCACTGTCGAAGTGCGTGACCGGAAATGACAGCAAGCCTGACGACAGCCGCAACTTGATTTCTTCTGGCGACATTTCAACTCCCGTTATAGATAAGATGTCTTGCGACAAGTCATATTATGACACGGGAGGAACTGTCAACTGGCTTTGCGTCAGACGATCTTTCGGCTCGCCAGTCCGCGATAGCGCTTGATGCCGCCGAGAAGATGCCGCCGCATCGCGTCCCGCGCCTGCTCGGGGTCCCGTGCGAGGATGGCATCCACCACCTCCGCATGTTCGGCGAGCAGGATACGGTCGCGGTTGGGCAACGGATCGATTCCACCCATCGCCTTGCGGAACTTCACGCGGGGAATGATCCGGCGGCCTATATGCGCCAGGAACGTCTTGAACCTGACATTGTTCGTTGCGCTGGCGATAGCCATGTGGAAATGGAAATCCGCCTCGTCGGTGGACTCGCCATCGGCGACAAGCTGGGCGAAAATGTCCAGCTGCGCCTGTATTTCGGCCTCCTGGGCCGGCGAACTGCGAAGCGCCGCAAGCCCCGCCGCCTCGACCTCTATGCCGATGCGCAGCTCGAGTTCCTCGATAATATCGGAAATCTTGTCGGTGGCGGCGGTGAAGAGCGCAAGGGTCTCGGAGGGTTGCTTCGGGCCAAGCACGAATACCCCGACACCGTGGCGCGATTCCAGCAGTCCGTCTGCCCGGAGCGCCGCTATCGCCTCGCGAATGACGGTGCGGCTGAAGCCGAATTTTTCGACGAGCACCGGTTCGATCGGCAATTTGTCTCCCGGCGCATAATCGCCGCCTTCGATCTGCCTGCGCAACTCATCGGCAACTTTCCAGGCAAGCGTCTTTTTGGCACCCATGCTGTCCGCCATAACCATCCGCACTCCATTGTTTGGCATCAAACTACATGATCTCAATTGGTCGGGGAACAAAAAAGTATGACTGTGTGGCAGTCATCATACTTCTCCGACCGTATGGGATTATGCCTGAATGGCTCTGGCGGTTTGTGTCGCTGCCTGTATCATCACTCGACTCGCATCGATCAGAAAGGAATTTCCATGAACCGCCGCGCCGTCGTCATCGTCGATTTCCAGAACGATTATCTCCCTTCCGGCAAATGGGCGCTGGCGGGGATTGAAGCCGCCGTGGATAACGCCGCCAGGGTCGTTGCCGCGGCGCGCGCCGCAGGAACGCCCGTCGTCCACGTTCGCCACGAGAGCGGGCCGGACGCTCCGTTTTTCGTCGCCGGAACCAGTGGTGCGGAAATCATTCCGGCCGTGGCGCCAAGAGACGGCGAGCCGGTGGTGACGAAAAACTATCCCAACGCCTTTCGGGATACGAACCTCAAGGCTCTCCTGGATGCGGAAAACATCAAGGAAGTGGCGATCGTCGGCGCCATGACGCATATGTGCATCGATGCAACGGCTCGCGCGGCTGCTGATTTCGGCTACAGCGTGCTTGTTGCCCACGACGCGACCGCCAGCCGCGACGTGGAGTTTGGCGGAAAAACGATCCCGGCCGCCGACACCCATGCAGCCTTTCTAGCGGCCCTTGGCTTTGCCTATGGCAAAGTCGTCGCGTCAGACGAGCTGATCTAGGCTCGCCGGGCCGATACCAGCGGCGTCAGAATGGCTGGACGCCGCTCCTGCATCCGGGCTCGGCCATGAGCTTGCCTATTGGATTATAAACGGCAAGTGAAATTGGCCCTTCAAACCGAATTCCGCATAGGGCTGGCATTTCGGCAGCGCCCGTATCGCCGCCTTGAACCTGGCTCGGCGCCGTTCAATGCGATTACCATATGGCCTTGAAGCCGGCATTGCCGGTGAGCGAATAGCTGCCGCCGATGTCGTCAAGGCTGGTATTGACCGTGCCGCGGCCAAAGATCGAATATCGGGCGTCGTCCCAGTCAAACGAACCGCCGAGGCCGATGCCGCCCCATAGATCGTCCCTCCCCGAGACAAAGCTGACATTCTCGATCTTGACGTTCGTGCCCTCAAGGAACTCGTAATAGAGGTTTGCGACGCCGGAGAACTGTACCCTGTCCGCGAGGCCGCGGTCGTTCTGCCATGAGCGCTCATGATCCACGGAAATGCCAAGGCGGCCCTGCAGGCTGCGCGCCATTTCAAGCCTGATGTTCGAGCCGAATCCATCC
This sequence comes from Phyllobacterium sp. 21LDTY02-6, assembly GCF_023554255.2. Classification (GTDB taxonomy): domain Bacteria; phylum Pseudomonadota; class Alphaproteobacteria; order Rhizobiales; family Rhizobiaceae; genus Phyllobacterium. The sequence continues at coordinate 332,168 of NZ_JAMJWD020000003.1, forward strand.
TTGAAATCGTCGAAATCGACGCTCGAATAGGTGAGCTGGGCCTGCGGCGTCACCGACCAGCGCCCGGCGATTGCGAAGCGCTTGCCGCTTTCCAGCGATAGCGCGAAACCGATCGCGTCATTGCCGTCGATGAGCCCGCCGCCGCGAGCCGATGTCGTCAGGTCGGTATTGTACCAGGTCACCTGCGCCAGGCTGTCGACATAGAAGCCGCCATTGCCCCGGAACGTCAGCGTGCCGCCAAAGCCATAGCCCTCGGTCGAGATTTCGGCATCGGCATAGGCGCCCGAACGGGTACTCGCATTGCCGCGGACATAGTGCACGAACACGCCGCCGGTCATGCTCCCATGTTCGTTGTCGATCATCATGCCATCGATGCCGGCCTGCAACTTGAGCATATCCTGCTCGAAACCGGTTGCGGTGATCGACGACCGGGCCGCGATATGTTCCCGCCCGCCTTCGATGCCGCCCCAGAGATGGCCGCTGCCATGGGCGCCTGCATCTTCGGTGCGGTCGCTCCCTTCCGCCTGGAAGCGGCCGCCCAGACGCTGCTGCAACGTGCCGACGCCGTTCAGCCCGAGCAGCGCTTGCGGATAGGCCTCATAGGCCGGCGATCCGACGTGATATTCCGGCGCGGAGACCGGTTCGGGACTCATCTCCGGACTGGAAGCCGGTTGCGGCTCTTCCGCAGCCGGCACGGGGCTCGGACCGGCGTCGGAACCGGCGTTCACATCCGCCTCCGATACGGGCGCTTCCGGCGCGTCGGGCGCAGGGATTTCAGGCGCATGCGTTTCCGGCGCAAGCACTTCGGGTACAGGCACTTCGGGCACAGGCGTTTCAGATACCAGAATTTCAGGTGCAGGCGCGTCGGGCGCGGCGACTTCAGGCGCACGCGTTTCCGGCGCAAGCACTTCAGGTGCTGGCACTTCAGGCGCAAGGACCTGATGCACACGCACTTCAGGTGCGATTGTGGCGCTCTCCGCCGCATCGGCTTTCAGTGCCGCCGAGCGCAGATACCAATCCTTCGGGTCGGTGCCGGAGGCATTGTTCTTGTGCAGCCGGTATGTGTAGGCGCCGGCCACCACATAGTCGCCCTCGAGGGCGAATATGCCCTCGGACGCGCCATCGATGGCGATGATCTCGATACCCTCGGTTGTCCTCGCGCCCATTCCGCCGGCATTGCTTACGCGAACCGTCGAAGAGCCGGACGTATTGCCACGGACAATCAGCCTGTCGGTCGCCGAATCGTCGCCGGACAATGCGGTTTCCAGCAGCACGACGCCGTCCCGGCTGTCGAGATCGCCGGCAATGGTCAGCGTTCCAATCGAATTGCCCGGCGCGATCATTGCTCCACGCTCGAGCCGTATGCTGCCGACCTGCCCGGAACCGCCAAGGACGGCACCTTCGGCTATCTTGAGGCGCCCGCCGAGAACAGCCGGTTTTGCCGGATCGCCGACAAGCAGGCTGCCGCCGGCGATCAATGTATCTCCCTTGAATCCGGAACTATCGCCATCGAGCAGCAGAGCTCCCTGGCCATGCTTGACGAAACTGCCTGCGCCGGCGATCCGCCCTGAATAGACGGAAGCCTGCTTCTGATCCATCTGCAGTGTTGCAGCGGCACCGATCTGGACATTGCCGTGGAACCTGCCCGCATCGGCCAGAAGCTTTCCCTGCTCTATCGACCAATCCAACGCCGAGCTACCCTCGAGCGCCAGATCGGCGACGCCCTTTTTGACCATCTTTCCGGCTTGTTTCTTGACGATCTTGCCGGTTTGCGCACCATCGATGGCAGTAATGTCACCGCCGAAGATTGCGTTGCCGGACTGCTCGAATATCACCGTCCCCGCATTGGCGATATCTCCCGCGATCGAGCCCGCCGCGCCCTCGAGCGTGCCACCCCGGACGATCGTCGCGGCATATTTGTTGCCGGTGTTCCCGAGATGCAGGACGCCGCCGCCGCTTTTGATCAGCGTCCCCGCTCCGGTGACCGCGCCGGTCAGGTCCAGCCTGTCGGTGCGGCTAACGTCGAACAGCCCGGTTGTTTCTATCGCGATATTTCTGCCCATCGAGAAATTTCCGCGTGCCTCCAGTCCGCCGTCCTTCATATCGAGCTGCGCGGCAGCTGCGCCGAGATTGCTGTCCGACGATATTCGCAGGGCCCCGCGCTCGATCGTCGTGCTGCCGGAGTAGCTGTTGTTACCGGACAGTTCCAGCGTGCCGGGCCCGCGCTTGGTCAGTCCTCCGGGGCCGGAAATATCGTTCTTCCATCTATCCCTTGCGCCGAAATCCGCCACGTCCAGTTTCGGATCGATCGATTGGTCCACGATCATCGTCTCGCGGAAATAGGCCGGCCCATGATGCGCGGCAGCCAGATTGATCAGGCCCCAGCGGGAATCCGGGTGTTTCTTGGTGACCAGCCATCCGGCCGACGACGTTTCGGGAAATGCGGTACTTGCCAGGATTTCCAATCTCTGCTGCTCGTTCAGATAGGGAAAGCGGAGACGGAGCAGATTTGCCGCCATCTTTGGCAGCTGGCCGGGCAACAAGGCCGCCGGCGTCGCAGTCGAAGCGCCATAGGAGCCCATCGGGAACCCGCTTTTGGCGTTCTCGTTGAAAAGCGGCGTAGATTCACGTTCAAGACACTCGCGCAGCGCCTGCGCGCACAGGCCAATCAGATCGCGTCGCAGCGCTTTGCTTTGCCGCGCGAAAGCGCCGGCCATCCAGTCATCGGAGAGCAGTTGCGCCGCCGTGCTGTAGGTGCCGATGCGCGAGGCGATGGTATCGGTCGGGAAATGCGCTCCGACGACCACCCTGCTTTCCGCATATTGATCGCCGCGGGAATGGATTTCCGCGCCGCGCTCGGGGAACAGGATGGCCAGGGCGAGCGCCTGATCGTAACCTCTCCAGGAATGGCCGCTTGGAAAGGACGAGCCCTTTATGTCCTCATATTCTTTCTTATATCGGCCTTGACGGTCGAGCACCTCTTTTGGACGTCCCCGCAGGAATTCATCCTTCAGGAGAGACGCCGAAGATTTGTTGGCAGCGTCGATCACCTCTTTGGCGAATATATAGCTCTGATGTTGGTCGAGCTTCGCCTTGGTGGAAAGCGAACCGAGAGCTGTCGGGAGGAAGCTCTGGTAGAGATAGGGCTCTTTTTCATCTTTATCCGACTCGGCGAGAATCTTCCGTGCACCCGGTATGGCCTGGTATTGCAGGCTTTTCTTGCGATCGAGTTCGGCAAAGCTGGTCCCGGATAGGGGATAGTCCTTCAGGATTTTCTTCTTGAGATACTTGAACCAGCCCTCCCGTTCCTTTTCGATGTATTCGAGGGCAACCTGCAGGTCGTTTGCATGCAAAGACGGAGCAGATTGAAAAAATACAGAGCCTGCCAGTATGATGGCACTCAATCGCCGAAACATAATCAATATCCTGAAATTCAAATAAACCGATCAAATATGACTGCGTTAACGCGTCAGTTTATCAATTGGATGACAAGGGAATGATATTCCGCCGGCGAACAAGCCCAGCATGAGGGGATTGATTGCATAAGCAAAATCTGCACCACGCCCGCGCAATCGCGTCTGGTCATTGAAAAAGGGGGGGGGAGACGGGCGGTCTTCAGCGCGTCAGTATTATATCAGGGTCGAGGTCCGAAGACCGCCCGCGACGTCTTTGCCTGCCATTGTCACGTTTGTCAGACGCAACAACCCGGAAAACGAAGCGCTACCTCCGTTTCCATCTGCAGTTTGCCGGCCAATCGGGTTTGTCACTTCCGATCGTCCGGCAACGCCATCCTTTCCCAGCTTGTCGAAACAGCTCCGGAAGCTGCTCCCCCACTGGAAAGGATTTGTGCAGAATACCCCGGCTTCAAACAGGGGGGATAAGTTTTTTTGCGTGCCGGAAGGAAGAATGAGCGAAATCATTGGCTTACAGGGCAAAATATTCTTTTAGGCCGAAAATCTATCCCACCGCATGGGCCAGTTTGCCCCCGTTCATGGCCCGGAAAACAAGCGATGGCAATAATGTACCGCGTGCCATGAGGGAGGTGGGTTGATGGCGGTAAGGTTGGGAGCTTGGGTTTGAAACCTCGCAGAACTAGAACCCTGCAAAACTCTACTCTCCCTCATCCTGAGCTTGTCGAAGGGCGCAGCAACGCTTGTGCAATCTCTTTTTAGGAAGCTGCATCGAAATAGTGCGTGCTTCGACAAGCTCAGCATGAGGGAGGTTGGTGGGTGGCAGGGCGGTAGTTCTGCAAGCTTTCAGCTCTGGCTCCCTACTTTTCTGCAAACAAACCCCTACCCCACGATGAGCCTGCCAAACCACGATGCCCTGCATTGTGGGCGTCCCTTTTTAAAGGCTTGCGGAGACGATGATGTTCAGCCTTTCGCCGCGATGATCCTGGTGATGGGCGAGATCGGCTCGCGCCCGAGCCTGGCGCATGTATCGAGGGCAACCCGGCACAGCGCCGGCAGGTCGACACCGGTTGCAACGCCCATCCCTTCCAGCATGTAGACCAGTTCCTCCGTCGCGACATTTCCGGTCGCGCCCTTGGCATAGGGGCAGCCGCCGAGACCGCCGACCGAAGCGTCGAAGACCCGCACGCCCGCTTCGAGGCAAGCGTAGATATTGGCCAGCGCCTGTCCATAAGTATTGTGTTCGTGCAGCGCCAGCCGGTCCATGGGCACCTCTCCCGCCACGGCTCGCGCCATGGCAGCCGCCGCCTTCGGCGTGCCGACGCCGATCGTATCGCCGAGGGAAATCTCGTAGCAGCCCATGCGATGGAGCCGCTCGGCCACCTTCACCACGGCCGATACCGCCACTTCTCCCTCATAGGGACATCCGAGGACGCAGGATACATAGCCGCGGACGCGAATGCCGGCCTGGCGCGCGGCATCCATCACCGGTTCGAATCTTTCGAAGCTCTCGGCAATGGAACAATTGATATTCTTCTGCGAGAAGCTTTCCGATGCGGAAGCGAAGATGGCGATCTCCCCGGCCCCGGCCGCATGCGCCGCTTCGAAGCCCTTCATGTTCGGCACCAGCACGGGAAAGTCGAGGCCGTCGCGCTTTGGCAGCGCGGCAAGCACCTCGGCGGAACCGGCCATCTGCGGCACCCATTTCGGCGAGACGAAACTGCCCGCCTCGATGCTGCGCAGGCCTGCGGCAACCAGACCCTCGATCATGAGGATGCGGTCCTCGACGCTCAGCGGCCGGGCCTCGTTCTGCAGCCCATCCCTCGGGCCGACTTCGACCAGGCGTATATTATCCATTATTCGCTTCACCTCTCGAAAACATGTTCATTTCCTCGCGCAGAAACGCGCAGAATCGCGGATCGGCCCCATAGGCCACATTGACCCGCATGGCCGGCTGGACCAGCGTGTCGCGGTCCGGATGGAAGACGCTGGCCGGGGCGACGAAAATATTGGCTTCCGCCGCCCGGCGGCAAAACGCGGCTTCGTCCAGCATTGGCGGCAATGGCACCCAGATGTAGAACCCCTGCACCTTGGGCAGTTTCACCTCCAGCCCGACATCGGCGAGAGCCTGGGCCGTGGCCTTGGCGCCATCCTCGATCCAGCCGCGCAGGCGCCGCAGATTCTTCAGATACTGACCGCTTTCGATCATTTCGAGGACGACACGCTCGACATGCAGCGACGTCGCCACCATGGTGATCATCTTCAGGTCCACCAGGCTGCGGATCGTGTCCGGGGCGCCGGCGACATAGCCGCAGCGCAGGCTCGCGGACAGGGTCTTGGAGAATGAGCCGACATAGAGCACCCTCTGCTGGCCGAACGCGGCGAGCCGGGGCAAGGTCGGCGCAAGCAGGTCGGCGAAAATGTCGTCCTCGACGATCCGGAAGTCATGCACCTCGGCCAGTTGCAACAGGCCGAAGGCATGCGCCGGCGACAGCGTCCAGCCGGTGGGATTGTGCGCCTGGCTCTGCGTGAAGAATATCTTCGGGTGGTGGAGCGCCAGCTTCTGCTGCAGGTCGTCGAGATCCGGCCCATCCTCGGAGCGGCGGATGGCAACGACATTGGCCTTTGCCAGCCTGAGCTTGGCGAAGAGCGGATAATAGCCGGGACTGTCGACAAAGACGGTATCGCCCGGTTCGAGGAAATGCCGGATGATCAGGTCGAGGCCGTGATTGACCCCGCTGGTCAGCATCACGCCATCGGGTTCGGTCGCAATCGAGCGCTCCGCCAGTTTCATGCGCAGCCAGTCGCGCAGCATCCCGAGCCCCCAGGAACTGCCATAGCCGAAATCGACTTCCGCCGTGGCATTGCGGCCGGTGCGCAATATGCGCCGCATGTCCGCATCTTCGGTCCAGGTCGTCGGCGGGCGGCCATCGCCTGGCCGCGTCATATAGTTCTGGTCGAGCTGCTCGCGCAGCAGCGACATGATGCTCGTCGCCTCGGTGACATAGGGCCGGCTCTTCTGCGGCGCGACCGGGCGACTCTTGGTGACGTAATATCCGGAGCCCTGCCGGGAAATGACGAGGCCGCGGGCGACCAGCCGGTCATAGACCTCGGCCATCGTGTTCTTCGAGACGCCGAACTGCCCGGCGCCACCGCGCACCGAAGGAAGCCGCTGGCCCGGCTTGTAAAGCCCGGATGCAATCTGCCCGCTTATCTGCGCCACGATCGTATCGACCAGATTCATGCAATTGTCCCAGTTTTCAAATGGGACAGTGCCGTCAATATTCAAGACAACTGTCCCTTGATCAGTGGCCGTATCCTAGGACAGTTTGCAGCCGACGCAAGCTTTTGTTGCCTATTGGTTGGAGTAGGGCCGCATGACGAAGAATACCGCAACCTCTCGTATCGAGAATATGCGAAACCTTTCACCCGCAGAACGCCTCGAGCAGGTTGCCAGGGCTGCCGGGCTGAGCGAACAGGCCCGGACCGTGCTCGCCGCGCCCGATGCCCTTTCCGTCACCCGCGCCAATGGCATGATCGAGAATGTCATCGGCACATTCGAACTGCCGCTTGGCGTTGCCACCAACTTCCTGGTCAATGGCCGCGAATATCTGGTGCCGATGGCCGTGGAAGAACCTTCCGTCGTCGCCGCCGCGTCCTATATGGCGAAGATCGTCCGCGATTGCGGCGGCTTCCAGACGTCGTCCACGGCGCCGGTCATGCGTGCGCAAGTCCAGGTCCTCGGCACGTCCGACCCGCATGGCGCCCGCCTCGCCATCCTCGCCGCCCGCGACGAGATCATCGCCGCCGCAAATGCCAAGGATCCCGTCCTCGTCAAGTTCGGGGGCGGTTGCCGCGATATCGAAGTGCATGTGTTCGCCGCGAGTTCGCGCGGTCCGATGGTGGTGCTGCATCTTCTCGTCGACGTGCGCGACGCGATGGGCGCCAATACGGTCAACACCATGGCCGAGGCCATTGCCCCGATCGTCGAGCGCATAACCGGCGGCGCGGTCAGGCTGCGCATCCTGTCCAATCTCGCCGATCTGCGTCTGGCCCGGGCTCGCATTGAAGTGACCGAGGATGCCCTCGCCACCAAGGATTTTTCCGGCAGCCGCATGATCGAAGGCATCATCGACGCCTATGAATTCGCGGCAATCGATCCCTATCGCGCCGCCACCCACAACAAGGGCATCATGAACGGCATCGATCCCGTCGTCGTGGCGACAGGCAATGACTGGCGCGCCATCGAAGCCGGCGCCCATGCCTATGCAGCCCGGTCGGGACGCTATACGTCGCTGACGACCTGGGAAGTGAGCGCCAAGGGAAATCTCGTCGGGACCATCGAGATGCCGATGGCGCTCGGCATTGTCGGCGGCGCCACCAAAACCCATCCGGCGGCACAGGCCGCACTGGAAATCCTCAACGTCCGTTCGGCCGTGGAGCTCGCGGAGGTCACCGTTGCCGTCGGTCTTGCCCAGAACATGGCGGCGCTGCGCGCGCTCGCGACGGAGGGCATCCAGCGCGGCCACATGGCCCTGCATGCCCGCAACATCGCGATCGGCGCGGGTGCGGTGGGCGAAGAGATAGACGCGGTGGCCCGCAGGCTCGCCGCCGATCATGACGTGCGCGCGGCACGGGCCGAGGAAATCCTGGCGGAACTGCGCAAATAAGATTTCCTGCACGCGGCGAAGGGGGAGCTTCGCCGCCTGCACATATGTGGGAGGACTATGATGACAGATATGACCCCTGCCCCATCGGCAGGAAGGCATGGCCAATTGGCCGAAGTCTGGGGTGACGTGATTTCACGGCCCCAGCTTGGCAAGGCCATGATCATCGGCGCCGTGCTCAGCGTGGCGGCTTATTTCATTGCACTTCAGCTGATCACGCCGCTGGCGGCGACGCCTGCCATCGGCAAGGCGCTGGCCATGCTGGCCGGCATCGTCGCGTCGGTTGTCGGCGGCGCCATCTGCGCCCGCATCTTTCCACCCAAGCGCGTGGTGGTCGAGCAGTTAGCGGCCGGCAGCACATGGCTCACCGAAGTTCTGGAACAGCTCGAACAGGATGGCGGTCCCATCGGCCGGGTGCAGGATCTGCCGCCCGTCGTCGCCGAGGAGATGCGCCAGGTCGGGCTCTACGAAATCTTCAGGAACCATGAATCGGAACGTGGCCCAGACAGGCCGGGGGTGTGATATGGACGGTCTGCTTTACGAAATAATGATCGCCCTGGCACTCGGCCTGCTGGGCGCAGTGCTGTTTTCGGCCATCGGCCTGATTTCCGGCACGGACGAAACGACGACGCTCGCCCCGGTGACGCTGCTCGTCGTCCTGCTCGGCGCGCCACCGGCCGCGGTCTTCACCTTCTGGATGTGCGCGGCGATCTCGAAACACATGACGCATGCGGTGCCGACAGCGCTTCTCGGCATTCCCGGCGATACGATGGCCCTGCCGCTGCTGCAGCAGGCGACGGCGCTGCGCAATCTGGGCGCGCCGCATGTGGCGCTGCGCAAGATGCTGGCAGGTTCGGTCATATCGGCGTTCATCGCCGTGCCGCTGGCCGTCCTGTTCGCGGTGATCCTCGCCCCGTTCGGCTCCTATATCACCGCATCGGCGCCCTGGCTCTTCATCATCGCGGCGGTCATCATCGCCTATTTCTCGGCCGGCCGCTGGGCCTCGGTGGTGGCGCTTGTTCCGTTCACGCTGATGATCGTCGCCATGCAGGCCTTCACCGCCGACCACAATGTGAAGCTCGGCGTCAGCTACTTCCTCGGCATCGCCATCGGGCCGCTGGTCGCCGAACTGGTATCGTCGCTTTCGCCGCTTGAACAGAAGCGCATGAACCGCAACGACCTGCGCCAGACCACGCTGGCGCCGGACGTCAAGAGCTGGGGCGGCTACTTCCCGAACCCGTTCAAGGTTCTCGACCGCAGCCAGGCGACGACGACCGCAACGGCGGCGGCCATCACCAGCGCCACATTCGTGTTCAGCCCCGTCGCCGTCACCGTGATCGCCGGCGAGATCGTCGGCGCGCGGATCAAGCATGCCTATCACCGGCTGACCTCCGTTCTCGCCGTGCGCAACGGCGTGACGGAATCGACCTATATCGCCGAGGCCCTGATCCCGCTGATTGCGTTCGGCCTGCCGCTCAGCCCTGTCGCCGCCGGTCCTGCCGCGCCCCTGTTCAACGCGCCGCCACGCTTCACCGTCGATACCGCGACGGGTGCGGTCAACAACCTCCATACGATGTTGTCGGTGCCGGAATTCCTGGTCTGGGGCCTGGTTTCCGTCTTCATCGCCGCGGCGATCGCCTATCCCTTCGCCATGAACCATGCGCGCAGCGCTGCGGCTTTCGTGGCGAAATATATCAGCCATGAGGCGATCATCGCCACCTTCGTCGGGCTGATACTGGTGATCGGCATATGGGAAGGCGGCATGATCGCGCTGCTCGTCATCCTGACTGTCGGCCTCATCGGCGGGCTGCTCTACCGGGTGCTCGGCATCAATACCGGCGTCCAGTTCATGGGCTACTACGCTGCGATCCTCAGCGTTCCCGCCATACTGAAACTTTTCAGTTAGGTCGAACGAAGTCAGGGAGGAGAACAGTCATGAACATATATAGCCGCAGCCGGGCTCTCAGCCAGGCACTGGGCCTCGCCTTCATCATGGGCTCGATACTGGGTCCACTATCGGCAACCACCGCCTCCCAGGCGACCGAGAGCGCCGGGAATCTCCCGGCGCTCGACCTGCCGAAGGAGCTGAGAAGCGTCGTGCCTCTCCCCATGGCGGACTCGCAGCTGCCATCCGTCGAGGCGAAGGAATATTTCAAGGTCGCCGACGAGGCGCTGCAACTCGAATGCCCGACCTTCGACGCGGCCGGCGATCTCCTGTTCTGCGAAGTCTTCGGCGGGCGCCTGTTCCGCCTGACACCACAAAAGGAGCTGACGAGTTTCCTGCCCGACGCAGAATTGCGGCCGGCCGGCCTTGCCGTCCACAAGGATGGGCGCATCTACATGGCCGAGCTTGGCGACTTCCAGTCCAGGGGGTCGGTGGTCAGCCTTGCGCCCGACGGGACCGACATGCGCAGGATCGTATCGAGGGATGCCGGTTTCCTGCCGGACGATCTCGTCTTCGACAGGAATGGCGGCTTCTATTTCACCGATTTCAAGGGCGGGTCGAGCGTGCCGACGGGCGGCGTCTATTATGTCGGCCCGGATGGCGGCAAGCCGGTTCTGGTCGTACCCAACCTGAAGATCGCCAATGGCATCGGCCTCAGCCCGGATGGCAAGACATTGTGGGTGACCGAACTCGCCGGCGGCAATCTGCATCGCATAGCGCTGGCCGATCCGACGACCGTCGCGCCGTTCGGCTCATCCATCGTCTACAGCTTCACGGGTGGCGGACCGGATTCCCTCCGCATCGACGCCGAAGGCAATGTCTATGTGGCGGTCTATGGGCAGGGAAAGGTGATGGCGTTCAACCCGCTGGGTTTCCCGGTCGGCCAATATCTGCTGCCGGGACGCGACGAGGGTCACTTTCTGCGATCGACCTCGATGGTGATACGCCCGGGCACCGACGAAATGCTGATCTTCAGCAATGATTGGGACAAGGGACAGGGCTCGCGCATCTTCGCCGTGAAGGCCCTTGCCAAGGCCGCCCCGGACCCCGCGCACGCGAAGTGACGGGCTAAACGCCAATGCAGCGGGTCTCGTAGGGGCTGAGCGTGAGGATGCGCCGCGGCGCGGCGCCTTCCTGGGCGTCGAGATGCACGCTCTGTTCATCCGGCGTCAGGTTGACGACATGGAGCGTCCGGCGCGAATCCGTGATCGCGGCGAAGGCAAGGACGGCGCCCGGCGAAGAAGACACCATTTCCTGCCATGTCGATCCGGCGAGGCTTGCCAATGTGCGGACGGTTGCCCCGATCGGGCGCATGGCACCCGGCGCCGACGGCTCGCCTTCGCCCGCAACGAGGCCGAAAGGCCCGGTCAGCGCCGAAAGCGTCAGGCATTCGAGGCCTGCCTCCAGCGTCCTGATCGCGTAGCCCATGGCGAAGGCTTCGCCGAAACGGCCATTGTGGCGCGGATCGCGATCGGCCATGGCGATACGGCTGCCATGCGGATTGTCCATGGTGCGGTTGCCATAGGGGTTCTGCCGCATGGCGATGGTCGAGGGACCGATGCGATAGGGCATGTCGCCATAGATCGCGCGCACGGACCGCGTGATGAAGGGCAATGCTTCCAAAGTCTGCATCACGCTCAGATCGTCGGCCGCATGGACGATGGGATTGGTGCAATGCGTCACGAAATCCAGCCGTTGCGGCGGCACGCGCTTGCGGTTCAATTCGGTGAAATAGCTCAGCATGCCGCCGCCAATGCGAATATTGGGGCGAATATTGGGGCGAACATCCGGGCGAATATCCGCGAAGGCGTCATGCGCCGCCGCATAGACCACCTCCAATGGCGGGCATTCCGGCCATTCGCTGCCCGGCGGCGTCGACTGCCTGTCCACTGCGGGCGAGATGGCGATCGCATCGGGCTGGAGGCCGGCCGAGCGCATGTCCTCCGCGATCTCGCGGCATTCGTCGTCGGGTTGCCTGTCGCAGGGAAGCGCAATCTCGAGCACCGTGCGTCCCCGGTGGAGCCGCGCAATGGCCGCGAAATCCTGCAGCGCCGCCTTGCCGTGGCCCGCAAGCGGGTCGAAATGGAAAAGCAGTTCCTGCGCGCCGATCTCACCGCGGAGATGACCGGCCTGCAAGGTGGATGCTGCGTCCTCCGGACGTATGACCAGGCCGATATTCGGCATCATGCCGCGCCGGCTGCCGGGCCGGATCGTTACCGGCGCACCCGCCGCCACAGCCGGTCGGCCATGGGGACGGCCGTCCTCGATGGTCAGCGCAATCGTCTGCTCGAATGGCTTGCCGGGCTCGATCCGGTATGGCCAGGGCAGCGCCAGCGGGCGGACATAGGTCTTGTAGGATGCGTCGGACCAGTTGCGCTGGTCTTCCATTTCGAAGACATCGCCTTCCATGCGGCACGTCGCCGATACGCCGTCCATGACCGGATGGGTGATCGCGCGCATATCCTTGAATGGCTGCCAGGGTTCGATCAGATCGGGGAAGACCGTCTCTTCGCGGCGGCCGTCCACATGCTCCACGGCAACCGGTCCGCCGGCCACGCCGATGATGGGATGCAGGATGCAGAACCCGCAGCGATTGGTGTCGAAGCCGGTCGTCGAAACGGCTTTCGCCTTGAAGACCAGCGCACCATCGCCCGCCTCGATGCTGACATCGACCGAGAGCGCCGTATGCTCCGGCCCCTGGCAATGGGCGCGGTAGGTCAGGGCAAAGCGGCCATCATCCTGCCTGACCGACAGGTCCTCGATGCGCGGCCTGTAGGTGCCCCAGTCACGGTCGCGCACCAGATATGAGATGGAGCGCAGCACCTCGACGCCATCATAGGTGATCGTGCGCAGATTGCCGTCGGCGAAATCGGCCGCCAGCAGCCCGGCGACGAGGCGAAGCGGCGGCGCCTCGCGCTCATGCGTGCCGTAGAGAAGAAACGGATCGGCGACGCTCATGCCAGCAATTTCCGCACATCGACGGGCTGGCCGGTCGCGGCGCTCGCATAGGCTGCCTCGACCAGGGCGAAGGTCTTCAGATTGTCGGCTCCGGATGTCGAGGTTTCGGCGCCGGAGCGCAGCTGCTCGACCCAATGCTGCTGGATGGCAAGCACGCTCTCCTGGATATTGTGCCAGGGCCGCGAGGCCCATGGCAGCAGCGCCGGAGCCACGTCGCTCGTCGTCGTCCCGGCGGCGTTCGTCACTTCGAGGCGATAGCCCTTGTAGAGCCGGATGCTGCCTTCGCTGCCATCGAGTTCGATCAGCGTCTCGGGAAATGGTTCGTCGGCAAGCCGCGTCGCATAGCTGACATCGACGATGGAGGTCGCGCCGCTGTCATGGTCGAGCAGGATCGTCGCGACATCCTCGCCCTTGATGCGCGGATTGACCCGCCGGGTCCGCGCGGTGAGCGACGTCACGTCGCCGAGAATATAACGCGCAATGTCAAGCGTATGGATGCCGAGATCCTCGATGATGAAACGCTCGCCCTCGGCCAGATAGGGCTGGCCGGAGAAGACGTCATAGGCGGAGCGGAAGGAGAAGCGGCCCCAGAACGGTGTTCCGATCGCGCCGGTTGCAAGCACCTCGCGCACCGCCCGGATCGGCGTCTGCCAACGGAAATTCTCGTGCACCATCAGCGGAACACCCGCATCGCGGCAGGCTTTCACCATGGCTTTGGCGTCGGCGAGCGTCGGCGCGAACGGCTTCTGGCAGATCGCCGGCAGCCGGTGGGCCGCCGCCAGCTCCACCAGCGGCCGGTGGCTGCGCACGGTGGTGGCGATATCGACGAAATCGAAGCCGCCATCCCGGAAGAGCTCGCTCGCGTCGAGATAGCGCCGTTCGATGCCGAACGTGTCGCCGACGATCTTCAGCCGCTCGGGGTCGCGGTCGCAGATGGCGACGATTTCGGCGCCTTCCACATCGCGCCATCCATACATCTGGTTGACGGCAAAGAAGCCGCAGCCGATCAGTGCTCCGCGAAACTGCGCCATCCGTTATTACTCCCTGGCCGCGAGCTGCTTCAGGGCAACCTGCTGCTGCAGCCTGCGCTGCGCCTGGTCCACCACTACCGCGACGATGATGACGATACCCTTGATGACCATCTGCCAGAAGGAGGAAACGCCCATCATCACCAGCCCGTCCGACAGGATGCCGATGACGAAGGCGCCGATGATGGTCCCGCCGATCGTGCCGCGTCCGCCCGACATCGACGTTCCCCCGAGCACCGCCGCCGCAATGGCGTTGAGTTCGAAGGAATTGCCGGTCGCCGGATGCGACGCCATCAGTTCCGATGAGATGACGACGCCGACAATGGCGGCGCAGAGGCCGGAAAACATGTAGACGAACATTTTCACCCGGTCGACGCGGATGCCCGACATGCGCGCGGCGCGTTCATTGCCGCCGACGGCGAATATCTGGCGGCCGATCGGCGTATAGCGCGCGACATAGGCGGCAGCCAGCGCGACGACGACGAGTATCCAGATCGAGACCGGAAGCCCGAGCAGCCTGCCGGAGCCGAGGAAGCCGAACCCCGTGGTGGAAAGCTCGGGCTTGCCCACGAGGTTGGGGAAGGTCTGGCCATCGGACGAAAGCAGCGCGAAGCCGCGGGCGACATAGAGCGTTCCAAGCGTCGCGATGAAGGGCGCGACGTTCAGCTTGGTGATCAGCAGGCCGTTTATCGCGCCGATGAGGACGCCGACGAAGAGGGTGATCAGGCACACTTCGAACACGTTGAAATAGATCGTATAGCCGAATTGCAGATCGATGCCGTTGAGGATGAGGCCGCCGGCCACCATGCCGCAAAGGCCGACGATGGAGCCGACCGAAAGATCGATGCCGCCGGTGATGATGACGAAGGTCATGCCCATGGCCAGGAAGGCATTGAGCGCGACGTGCTTGGACATCAGGATCAGGTTGGCGGCGGACAGGAAATTGGGCGCGAATATCGCGAAGAAGGCGATGACGGCAAAGAGCGCTATGAAGGTGCGGAGCTTCATCAGCGTCAGCAGCATCGAACCATTGCCGCCTGCGAGGCCCTTGGTCGTGGTTGCCGTGGTCATGACGCAGTTTCCCTTGATCTATGGCCGACAGAGGCGGCCTTGACGATAATTTCTTCGCTTGCTTCCTCGCGGTCGATGATCCGTGTCACCTTGCCATTGCTCATCACCGCGATGCGGTCGGAGAGCGCCATGACTTCCTCGAGGTCAGAGGTGGAGAACAGGATCGCAAGGCCCTCGCCGGCAAGCCGGCGCATCGTCCGGAACACGTCGGCCTTGGCGCCGATGTCGATGCCGCGGCTCGGCTCGTCCATCAGCAGCACTTTCGGGTTGGTCATCAGCGCCTTGCCGATGACGACCTTCTGCTGGTTGCCGCCGGACATGGAGGTAATGTCGAAATCCGGATTGGGCGCCTTGATCGCCAGGTCGCGGATCGCCTGCGCGATGGCGCCCTGCTCCCTCTCGTCGCGGATATGAAAGCCGAAACGGGTAAACCGCTCGAGGCTCGCCAGCGTCAGGTTGGCGGCGATCGACAGGACCTGCACGAGCCCTTCGCGCTGGCGATCCTCCGGGATCAGCGCAAGGCCGCGCTTGATGCGGGTGGAGGTATCGCGTGAGCCGATTTCCTCGCCGTCGATGTAGATCCTGCCGGTGGAATTGACATGCCGGCCCATGACGCATTCGAAGAACTCGCTGCGCCCGGCTCCCATCAGCCCGTAAATGCCGAGCACCTCGCCCGCCCGGACGGATATGGAGAGATGATCGACGGCAAGTCCGCCGGTCTTGCGCGGCAGGCAGATATCCTCGGCGCGAAACACCTCGCCCCCGAGCTTGTGCGAGATCGACTTGGCGAAATCCTTGGCGTCCGACCCGATCATCGACCGCACGATCCAGCGGGTATCGATGTCGCAAACCATGGCGTGGCCGGTGATCTGGCCATCGCGCAGGACGGTGATGTAGTCACCGATGCGCATCAACTCCTCGAGCCGGTGGGAAATATAGACGATGGCGACGCCCTGCGCCTTGAGCTCGCCGATCACCTTGAACAGGATATCGACTTCCGCCGCCGAAAGCGCCGAAGTGGGCTCGTCGAGAATGAGGATACGCGTGTCGAGGGAAATGGCCTTGGCGATCTCGACCAGTTGCTGCTGGCCGATCGGCAGGTCGTCGACCATGCTTTCCGCGTCGATACCGGCGTCGAGCTTGGCCAGGAACGCATTGGCCTTCTCGACCTGCGCCCGGTGATCGATGCCGCGGATGCCGCGGACGATTTCGCGGGTGGCGAAGATATTCTCGGCGACCGAAAGATTGCCGAACAGGTTGAGCTCCTGGAACACCATGCCGATGCCATGTTTCTGCGCATCGGCGGGCGAATTGAACTCGACTTCCTGCCCCTCGAGCAGGATGCGGCCGAGCGAAGGCCGTTCCACGCCTGCAATCATCCGCATCAGCGTCGATTTGCCGGCGCCATTTTCGCCGACGAGGACATTTACCGCGCCGCGCCTGAGCGCGAGATTGGCATGCTTGACCGCGACGATGCCGGAATAGACCTTCGTCACGTCCTCCAGCCTCAGAACGACATCGCCTTCATCCATCCCGGCCATCTCAGTCTCCGACCGAAATGGTGGCGGGCGTCAGCAGCGGCAGCTGGCCCTTGGCGGGCAGCGGATACGCCCCTACCGCTTCGACCTTCTTGCCCTCGATCTTGTCGCGCGGCAGTTTTTCCAGCGTCGCCGAGTTGACATGGCTGTTGAAGGCCTTGCCGAATTCGGCCCATTGGATCTGGTTCTTGAACGCATTGAAATTCACGAAGTCGAGGCTGTCGCGCAGCGCGGTGCCGCGAATGACCGGCCCGATCTGGATACGCACATCGGCCTTGCCGTCGCCATCGACATCA
Source organism: Phyllobacterium sp. 21LDTY02-6 (assembly GCF_023554255.2). GTDB lineage: Bacteria > Pseudomonadota > Alphaproteobacteria > Rhizobiales > Rhizobiaceae > Phyllobacterium. Next base: position 349,081 of record NZ_JAMJWD020000003.1, read on the forward strand.
GTATCGAGATAGGAAGCGCGGGATCTGGTCTCGGCCTTGACGATCGTACCGGCGACCTTGGCCGCGAAGGTCCAGGGAGCGCTGCCCTGCTCCTCCTTGTGACCATATTTTGCCCCGGCAGCATCCGGATCGCTGCCGGCGAGGGCGGCCACCTCGGTGAAATTTCCGGCGCGCTGGTTCAGGAAAGGCACGGCCTTGGCGTCCCAGAGTTCCGCCACCTGACGCGCCGGATCAAAGCCGCCGCTTGCCGTCGCCGCGGCTTCTTCCGGGGTCGGTGTCTTTATGATCTTGCAGCCCGCCAATGCGGCGGCAAGGGTCGCCGCCATCAACAGGCCTGTCCGGTTCATGGGCATGAGACGCCTCCATGCAATGCGCATGGCAGTGGGGACTGTTCCGCCACTGCCATGTCAGGGACGCTTAGTCCTTCAGGGCGAAGGTTTCGAGCTGCGATGCGTTTTCGCTGGTGATCAGCACGCAATCCATCAGCTGCTTCTCCTCCGCCGGAGCCTTGCCGGTCTTGATATATTCGCTGGCCTGGTCCACCGCCCGCTGTGCCTGGGCATAGGCGGGCTGCAGGACCGTCGCCTTTATGCCGCCCGACTTGATGGAGTCGCGCACATCGTTGGAGCCGTCGAAACCGACGACGATGACGTCCTTGCGTCCCGCTGCCTGCAGCGCGGCAATCGCGCCCATGGCCATCGTGTCATTGCCGGCGATGACGCCCTGGATGTCCGGATTGGCCTGAAGGATGGTCTCCATCTTGGAGTAACCCTCGGTCTGGCTCCAATTGGCCGATTGCTGCGCGACCATCTTCATGTCCGGATATTCGTCGATCACGTCATGATAGCCCTTCGAGCGGATGCCGGCATTGAGATCGGCTTCGCGGCCGAGGAGCTCGACATAATTGCCCTTCTCGCCCATCAGGCGAACGAACTCTTCGGCGCCGAGCTGCGCGCCCTGGAAATTGTTCGAAACGATCTGCGAGACGGCGATGCCGGTGGCGTTGATCTCGCGGTCGATGAGAAACGAGGGAACGCCGGCATCCTTTGCCTTCTTGACGGCGGCGATCGACGCTTCCGAGCCCGCATTGTCGAGGATGATCGCCTTGGCGCCGCGGCCGATAGCCGTGTCGATCAATTGCGACTGCTTGTTGGCGTCATCATCGTGCACGAGGATCAGGGTCTCGTAGCCGAGTTCCTTGGCGCGCGCCTCGGCACCGACAGCTTCCGCCTTGAAGAACGGATTGTCATGCGACGGCGTGATGATGGCAATGAGATCGGCGGCGAATGCGGGCGCGGATACGCCCATCGCCAAGGCTGCCGCGAAAGCCGCCAGTGTCAGTCTGCGTGTCATATTCATGGTTTTCCTCCCGTTGAATGGCTCTATTTCCCAGGCAGAGCGGGTGAGGTTTCTATGTCCTCACCAATTGCGATGTCATGTGATGCGCCGGATACTCTCCGCGATCTCGTTTGGCTGAAACACGTTCTTCCAGTCGTCGCGCATCAGCGCCGGAATGCCGAATTCGATCGCCTTGTTGCAGGCATCCGAAAAGACGCCATCGACTTCCTTGAAGATGACCGCGCCAAGGACGTTCATGTGTCCGAGCAGGAAATCGCGGGCCGCTTCCTCCGGCACGCCGCGCGCGACACATTCGTCCATCGCCTGCCGCATGACGACCAGCAACGAAGCGCAGACGGTTTCGGAAAGTCCGGGCTCGAGCATGGCCATCTGTTCGACGGTGACGCGATGCGAGCGCATGACCGGCGCCCAGATCACCTTGGCGATCTCCTCGCCGAGCGCATAGGCCTCCTCCGGCCCCTGCATCAGCGCGGAAACAATGTGCTGCTTGGCGAAAAGGCCGCCGAAATGGTCCTTCTTGGCCTGCATGTCCGTCTCATCGTTGAAGATCGGCGGATGGCAGGGATGGGTGACGAAATAGGTGAGGTCGCTGCGTTCCGGAAGGTGGCCGGCAAAGGGAGCGGCCGCATCCAGCGCAACGATCATCGTGCCGGGCTTCACCTTGTCGACGATGCCCGCGGCGACCTTGCCGATAGCCGTGTCCGGAACGGCGAGGATCACGACTTCCGCGCCTGCGAGGGCTTCGTCCGCCGCAATGCAATCAAGGCCGAGATCGTTCTTGAGCCGTGCCTTGCCGGCATCGCTGACTTCCACATGGCGAACGTCGAACCGCGAGCCCTTCAAATTCTTGGCGAGCCGGTATCCCATTTTCCCGCCAGCACCGAACAAAGCAACCGATGTCATATTTTTCCTCACCTTTTCAAAACAAGCTCGTATAGCAACTGGTATGATGAGTCAATCACTATACAGCATCGCCGGTGCCGTCCAGCCGGTCGATCGCCGCGACATTGGATGCGGACGGACCGTTCGGATCGAATTCCGAGGCCAGCCAGGTATCGACGATGGACTTGGCCAGTTCGGGCCCGATGACCCGGGCGCCCATGGTGATGATCTGGGCATTGTTGGATTTGGCGGCGCGTTCGGCCGAATAGGTGTCGTGCGTCAGCGCGGCGCGGATGCCCGGCACCTTGTTGGCCGAGATGCTCACGCCGATGCCCGTGCCGCAGATGAGGATGCCGCGCTCATGCTCGCCATCGATAATGGTTTGTGCAAGGTCGCGCGCGAGATCGGCGTAGAAGCCCGGCTGGCTCATATCCGTCACCACCAGTTCGGTCTTGCCGCCGAGATGGGCGGCGATCACATCCAGCAGCGGCTTGCCCGCGCTGTCGGCTCCGATTGCAATCTTCATGATGGTATTCCTTCCTTGAATGTTCCTGTTCCGTAACGAACTTGCGGGCGCCGGTTCAGCCCCCCTGCCCGTCCCTGATCTGCGCGAAATAGCCATCGGTGCCGATCTGCCCGCCCTTGAGCGCGATCTGCAGGCCATCGGTCGGCCCATGGCTGCCATGCGCCAGGCAGAGCGGCGAGCCGGGCGTCTGCGGCAGCGGGAGCAATGTCGTCAATGCCTCGACGCGAAGCTCCCGCAGCGCGTGGCTCGATGTGTCGCCGCCGGCGATGACCGCGCGGGGCAGCTTCTCCCGCTCCACCAATTGGCGCAGGATCATGCCCAGCGAACGGCCGAGCCTGTGCCGCGCGCCGGGAATGCGGTCGATCTCCGCACCGCGATCGGCGGAGGGGCCGAGCGCCGTATTGAGGATGACGCTGCGGCCAGACTTCAAGATACGGATGCCGTCATCGACGGCCCTGGCCACGGCTTCCTCGCCGCCGGAAACGAGCTCCACCGGATCAAGGCTGACACTGTCGAAGCCGTCCGCGGTGGCGGCGCTGATCTGGCGCGCGGTGGTGGGTGAAACGCTGCCCGACACCACGGCGAGCCGCTCCACCTTTCCGGGCGAAGCGAAATGCTGCTTTTCGCCTATGACGCCCTGCTGCCGCCAGCTATTCAGCAAGGCATATTCGACGCCGGACGACCCGGCGGTGAAACGGCTGCCCTTGCGCGCCAGTCGCCACAAATGGTCCCCGGCCGCCGCCTGCGTCTGCGGCGAATCCACGTCGAAAAACAGAATTCCGGCATCGGATGCCATCGCGTCGATCCTGGACGCCGCGTCCGGCGACGACAGCGTCGCGATGTCTGCAAGCGCGATGGACAGGCCGGTCTGGCGGGCAAGATGGACGATCAGATCGGCCTCGTCCATCGGCGTGACAGGATGCCTGCTCATGACCGGATGCCGGTCGATGCGGAACATTTTGCCCTGATAGGTGGCGAAGAGATTGCCGAAGCTGGTATAGCGCCCGAGTTGCGGCGCGCCGACAATGACCGGCACGCAAGCCTGTTCGAAGACGGACTTGCCGATCTCGATGGCCGTGCCGATGCTTCCGACCTTGGGGCTCGAATCGAAGGTCGAGCATACCTTGTAGTGGCAGATCGCAGCGCCGAGGCCCTTGAGCCATTCGAAGACGGGCGTCAACTGCTGCTGCATCCATTCCGGCGTTTCGCTGCGGCTGGTGCCGGCAATGCCGATCGCACGGCAATCGCGGAACCGTTGGCGCATTGCCGGCGACGGAATGCCGAGGAAAAGCACCGTCGCAACGCCATTGGAAGCGAGCGCCTCCATGACGTCGGTCGATCCGGTGAAATCATCGCCATAATAACTGAGCAGCGTTTCGGCCATCATGCTTGCGCCTTGCCGAACTTCTTGATCGATGCGGCAAGCTCCGGATGGTCCCTGGCGTAGTCCTCCAGCGCTATGCCCTTGACCGCGGCCTGCCATGCCTGCTGGACCGCGCGCACGCCGGCAGCCGGGCCGCAGGGATGGCTGACGATACCGCCGCCGCAGAGATAGAGCAGGTCGACCGTCCGCCCCGTGCGCTCATAGGTTTCCGGCGCCTGCCCGCCCCACTGGCCCGATCCGGCGACCGGCAAGGGACGATCCGCGGCCTTGAACAGCGGCGTGCTGATCGCCTCAAAGGAGCGGACGAAGCTCTCGTCCGGCTCCCAATATTTCACGCCGATGCCGTTGATCTGGAACTGGTCGACGCCAAGCAGCCGCCAGAACTGCTGGTAGACGCTGAAATCGAGACCGGCACCGGGATCGCGGGTCAGGATATCCCAGCCATTGCGATGGGCATGCAGGACGAGGCCCGAGCGCTTGCGCAGGAAGCTCATCCCGCCGAAGCCGATCGAATTGATGTTGACGACGGCGCAATTGCCGCCAGCCTTGAGCACAATGTCATGATTGCGCATCATCTCGTCAGGATCGGCATGCGAAATGCCGAACGCATACATGACTTTCTTGCCGGTCTTCTGCTCATGATCGAGAATGCGCGGCATGATAGCCGCCACCCGATCCTCGAGCGGAGAATAGGCGGGGCTCATCAGTTTCTCGTCGTCCTTGATGAAATCGACGCCGGATTCGATCAGGCTTCCGACCAACTCGGCGGTTTCATGCGGGCGCAGCCCGAGCGCAGGCTTGACGATCGTGCCGATGATCGGGCGACCTTCGACCCCGGTCAGCCTGCGGCTTCCATCAATGCCGAATTGCGGGCCCGGATGAACTTCGCCAAAGATCTCAGGCAGTTTCATGCCGACGATGCGGATGCCCGTCATGCCCTTGATCGAGAAGACACCGCCTATGGCGATCGTCATCAGGGCCGCGAGGTCGGTTCCGATCGCGTCGATCGGAAAGGCGATATCGACATCCGCCCGGTGGAATACGCCGCCCGCCGCAGGCGCCTCCGGCCAGGTCGGCAACTCACGATCGTCGAGGGGGCGGATTGCAATCACCCTCGCCGCCACCCGGTCTTTCAGCGCCTCGGTTTCGCCCGGCACCGGCACAAAGGTTCCCGTCGATTGATCGCTGGCAATCTTGGCGGCCATCGCCTCGATGCTTCCCGGCGTCTCGATCCGGTAGGTCAGGGTGATCGTGGTCAACTACTCCTCCCGCGACGGCAAATTAGCCATGGTGTCGTCTGTCGCACTGGTATAATGAGTATTCCAACTGTGCAACAGAAATCTGGCCGGCCTGCCGAGATCGATGCACTTTGTGCAAGCCGCCGTTGGTGCTAAGGAAGGATTTCCATGAGTCAGCGAGAAACCATGTCCTCAGTCGTCGAGCAGATCGTCCGCCGAAAATTGTCCGATGAAGTCTTCGATCGGCTGGAACGGCTGATCACTTCCGGCGAACTGAAGCCCGGCGACGAAATGCCGTCGGAGCGGGTGCTGATGGAACGCTTCGGCGTTGGCCGCCCGGCGATCCGCGAGGCGATGCAGGCGCTGGCCGGCAAGGGGCTCGTCAGCATCACCCATGGCGAACGGGCGAAAGTGCTGCGTCTGACCGCGCAGTCGATCCTGCGGCAGGTCGATCTGACCGCGAAGATCATGCTGATGCAGTCCGCCGATTCGCTGGAATACCTGAAAGGCGCGCGCATCTTCTTCGAGCGTGGCATGGCAAGGGAAGCGGCCGAGCGCGCGACGGAACAGGATATCGCCGACCTTCGCCAGATCATCGATCTGCAACGCCGTTCGCTCGGCAATGCCGAGGAGTTCATCTCGGCCGACATGGAATTCCACACCCGCATTGCGGAGATTTCCGGCAATCCCATCTTTGTCGCCGTCAGCGAGGCCATGCTGGCATGGCTGAAGCAGTTTCACGTGCACATGCTGATCTGGACCGGCAAGGAGAAATTCACGCTGGTCGAACATGAGGAAATCGTCGAGCGCCTGCAGGCCGGCGATGCGGATGGCGCCGAGGCTGCCATCCTCAAACACCTGGAGCGCTCGCGGGCGCTTTACGGCAATAGTGAAAGCGCCTCTTGAAAGTGTAACCGGCGGCTCCCATCTGTGGCTTCCACCCGTACAAGACGATAGTGCAGCGGCAGAGCGATCTGCGCGCGCGGTCGTCCGGGTTCGATAGGGCGCTCCCCTCACGGGTCGAGCGCCCTATTTCTTTCAAGGGGAGCGTCGGCCTGATCGGGCGAGGGAGCAAAGCGCCCGGCCCGGCCGTTACGGCACACATTGCGGTGCCGATTGCGGTGCCCAGTCGGCGATTGAATATCTGAGCTGTCAGGGTTATAAGGGGGTTCGGGCGATGTCTCGTCGCCTGCCGTCGTACAACCACCCACACCTGCGCTCTAACCCCCTATCTTGAAGCTAAACGAAGGTTTGCTTCATTGAGTTGGATTGGCGCAATGGCGTGGTTGACGGGCGCTGGTGCACTATTTCCAGCCAGGTCCCCTGCTTAACCTCCCAGAACCGCCACCCTGTACCCCTCCCCTCATGCTGGGCTGGGCCCACATGGGGGATCATGTCGAACCACGCAGCAACGTTGGTGCAATCCCTTTTTTGGTTGCATCAAGATAGTGCGTGCTTCGACAAGCTCGGCATGAGGGAGGTGGAGTGCAATCCCTTGTTGGAGACGCAGAATAAGCAAAACCCTCACCACGCCCGCGAAATCGCGTCTGGTCATTGAAAATGGGGGGAGACGGGCGGTCTTCAGCGCGTCAGTAGTGGTATCAGGGTCGAGGTCCGAAGACCGCCCGCGACGTCTTTGCCTGCTGTTGCTGCGCTTGTCAGACGCAACAACCCGGAAAACGAAGCGCCACCTCCGTTTCCATCTGCAGTTTGCTGGCCAATCGGGGTTGTCACTTCCGATATCCCGGCAACGCCATCCTTTCCCAGCAATCGAAACAGCACCGGAAGCTGCTCCCCCACTGGAAAGGACCGAATCACAATAACCCGGTTTCAAAGTGGTGGGATAAGTTTCCATTTATCCCCCACGGAGGGCCGTGTGTTGCATAAGTGAAGTGGCCCCAGCATGATTCGTGGCCCGACAGCTTCACCGCCAGCGGCTCGCCGTGAGGGCGATTGGAGCTCGCCTAACCCAGTTGGCCGCGGCCAACTTTTCGGCGAAACCCTTGTCTGTCGGGCGTTATTTGTCATAAGCCCCGAATCATGGCAGTTTCAATACGGTTTTTTTGATTATGTCGCTTAAAAAGCGCATCGAGAGGAAAACATCGGTGTTGCAGAATAAAAACGTATCGGCTGTCGGCATTACTTCCGATGCCAAAATCTCCCATCATGCGAAGCAATTGTCAAAGCAATTGCAGCTGCTGCGGGAGCGCCTGTTCCCGCCTTCATCCGAGAAAGCGCTGAAGACATTCAGCTCCGGGGAGGCGGCGCAGCTCGTCGGCGTATCGGATGGTTATCTTCGCCAGCTATCGCTCGACGGCAAGGGACCTGCGCCCGACATTTCCCAAACCGGGCGGCGTTCCTACACGCTCGGCCAGATCCACGAACTGCGCCAGCACATGGCGGCGATCAAGCCCAAGGACGCCCTCACCTATCTGCCATGGCGCAAGCATGGCGAGAAGCTGCAGACCATCGCCGTCGCCAACTTCAAAGGCGGCTCGGCGAAAACGACGACCTCGATCTATCTGGCGCAATATCTGGTGTTGCAGGGCTACCGCGTGCTTGCCGTCGATCTTGACCCGCAGGCCTCGCTGACATCGATGCTTGGTGTACAGCCTGAATTCGACCTGGCGGAAGGCGACACGCTTTATGGCGCCATTCGCTACGATGACAAACGCCGCCCGCTGCGCGACATTATCCGCAAGACCTATTTTACCGGGCTCGACCTGGTGCCGGGCAATCTGGAGCTCATGGAGTTCGAGCATGAGACGCCTCGCGCCCTCATCGAGCGAAAGACGGCCCAGGGCGAGATTTTCTTCAAGCGCGTCGGCTCGGCCATTGCCGAAGTCGAGGCGGACTATGATGTCGTCATCATCGATTGCCCGCCGCAACTCGGCTATCTGACACTCGGCGCGGTGTGCGCAGCGACTTCGCTGCTGATCACCATTCATCCGCAAATGGTGGACGTCGCATCGATGAGCCAGTTCCTGCTGATGACCTCCGATCTTCTTTCAGTCGTAAGGAAGGCCGGCGGCGACCTGAACCATGATTTCATTCGCTATGTCATAACAAGGCACGAGCCGTTCGATGGGCCGCAGGGGCAGATCGTGGCCCTGCTGCGAAGTCTGTTCCGCGAAGAAGTCCTGGCCGCGACCGTCGTTAAATCGACGGCCATCGCCGATGCCGGCCTGACCAAACAGACACTCTACGAGATCGAACGCGGCCAGGTTCGCCGCACGACCTATGACCGCGCGATCGAATCGCTGGATGCGGTGAATGGCGAGATCCTCGAAAGCATGAAGATTGCGTGGGGCAGGGTATGAGCAGACGCGATAAATTGACCGGCATTTTTGCCGATACAAGCCGAGAGTTGGCCGCGGCCAACTCGCTCGATGCCGAAGAGGCCAATGATCGCAGCCGCGTTCTTGCCGGGCCCGTTCGCACGATGGGGCTGGCGCTCGACCGGCTGGACCAGGAAGCGCGCGACCTGCAGGCAGCACTTCAATCGGGCGATACGGTCGTCGAACTCGATCCGGAGCTGATCGAGATATCGTTCGTACGCGACAGGCTGGATGAAGCCGTTACGGAAGACGACCCGCTGGTGCAATCGATCGCCGAGAACGGGCAGGAGGTTCCGATCCTCGTGCGCCAGCACCCGGAGCTCAATGGCCGCTACCAGGTGGCCTATGGTCACCGCCGCCTCATCGCCGTTCGGCTGCTGGGGCGGAAAGTGCGTGCGGTCGTCCGGCCCCTCACCGATGCACAGCTAGTCGTCGCGCAGGGTATCGAGAATACGGCGCGCAAGGACCTGTCCTACATCGAGCGCGCTTTGTTCGCGCTCAGCCTCGAGGCGAAAGGCTTTGGTCGCGACGTGATCATGCAGGCGCTCAACACCGACAAGACGGAGCTATCCAAGCTTCTATCGGTGGCGCGGGCGATCCCCGCTGATCTTGTGCGCGCGATTGGACCGGCACCTTCCATCGGCAGGCGCAAATGGATGGAGCTATCCGAAAAGATCGCCGATGAACAGCATCTCGACCGGCTGCGAAAAGCTGCCGCTTCCGAGCAGTTCATGGCGTTGGCATCGGATGATCGCTTCGCATTCATGCTGGCCAAGCTTGCACAGCAGCCGAAGGGCAGTAGCGAAGTCACCCAGTGGCATACGCGCGACGGCAAGCTGACGGCCAGGATCAAGAACACCGGGAAAGCCTATTCGCTTTCCCTCAAGGCAACCGCAGCCACGGTCGGCTTCGGGACATTTCTGTCAGGCAAGCTGGATGAAATCTATGCTGAATGGCAGGCCCAGAATACCAAGGAGTAACGCAGCAAAAGAAAAAGGCCCCCAAACGTTTCCGTCGTGGAAGCCTCTCTCATCTCTCAGCAAGTTGAGAATCGCATTTCCTCGAATCACTGTCAAGAGTTTATGGCACCGTTTCGGTGGTTGAATATCTTTTGCCTCATTGAAAGGTGAAAGAACGATGCTTGAAAGTCATATAACGACGCCCTTTGGGCGGCGGACGATGACGCTTGGCCATCTCCAGGCACAAGCGCAGGCGCGCGCACATACCGATGATACCGCCGTCGACAAGTGGCAGGTCTATCGTTGGCTCTGCGAAGGCAAGGAGGCGTTGGAGGTTAGCGATCGTTCACTGGCCGTGCTCAGCGCTCTGTTATCCTTCCTGCCCCAGACCGAACTCTCGTCCAAGGAGCCGTTGATCGTCTTTCCGTCCAATGCGCAACTATCGCTCCGGGCGCACGGCATGGCAGGTGCAACATTGCGCCGGCATCTCGCGGCGCTACTCGAGCTTGGCCTGATTACCCGCAAGGACAGCCCCAATGGCAAACGATATTCGCGCAAGGGCAGGGGAGGCGAGATCGTCGAGGCCTTCGGGTTCTCGCTGGCGCCGCTGCTCGCGCGGGCCGATGAGTTCAAGCGCGCGGCTGCGAAAGTCCAGGCCGAACGGATGGCGTTGAAGCTCCTGCGCGAGCGTGTAAGCCTGCATCGACGCGACATTGCCAAACTCATCGATGTCGCACACCGCGAGACATTCGCCGGCGACTGGACCATGTTGAACGCCCGGCTTCGCGCCATTGTCGAGGCAATCCCTCGCCGCGCCGAGATAGGACAGCTCCAACATATTCTGGAGGCCTTGGAGGCCCTGCAGGCCGAAGTCACTATCCTGTTGGAAAAGAACATCAATGATCGGATTCCGAGCACCAATGACCGTCAGAATGAGCGGCAGCAACAGAGTCTCGAATCAGAATCTCAAATAAAAGAACGTCCGCTGAGCGTTGCGGCAAATGTCGATGCCAACCACGACAAGCCAGCGCCGGTGGAGAAGCCCCTGCATCAGGCGTTTTCGCTCGATACGGTCATGAGAGCCTGTCCCGAAATCGCCGACTATTCGCTCCGTGAGATTACGAACTGGCAGCAGTTTTACGCTCTTGCAGGTCAGGTCAAAGCCTATCTCGGTATCTCGCCAAAAGCCTATGGAAAGAGCCTGGGGGTGCTCGGGCATCAGAACACGGCGATCATAATCGCCTGCATGCTCCAGCGATCGGAAACGATCAAAGCACCGGCAGCCTATTTCCGCAGCCTGATCGAACGGGCGGAGCGCGGAAAATTCTCGGTTGAGCCCATGCTGACGGCCGCTTTGCACGGAAAAACCCATGATCTGGAGTTTGTGGCACTTTGTTCATGAGCTTGGAGCGTGATCAGCATTGCCGTACAACGAAAGCTAATCGCGTGTTAAGTTCCGTATCGGAGCAGAAACGTAGACGGGGCCAGCCGCGGCCGAGCGCATCGAGTTCGAGGGGTCGGCAGAAGCTAGCAGGGCGTCGGCTGGTATCCGCCATCGGCCGCCTGTATTCGCTGGCCCCAATCGCGCATGCTGAGCAGCACCGGAGCCAATGTGCGGCCGAGATCCGTCAGCTCATATTCAACCTTTGGCGGAACCTCTGGATGGACAATGCGCCGGATAACCCCGTCTGCCTCGAGTTCGCGCAGCTGCAAGGTCATCATTCTTGGCGTTGCGGCGGCAACGAGGCGGCAAAGCGCGTTGAAGCGCAGCTTGCCTTCGAGCAGATGGAACAGGATCACCGGTTTCCAGATCCCGCCAATCACCGAAAGCGTCGCCTCCACGGCACAGCCGGTCCGGCCTGCCTTGCGTCGCTCGCGTCTGGTGACACTATCTATCATGATACTACATGCTCTCTTTGTACGTACTTATAATACAGGAAGCATAATGTTATTTGCGGTGCCTGAAAAGGAGACTGTCATGAAGCGCTATATCATCAATGGACATGATAACCCCTGGGCAACCCTCGGCGAGGGCGAGCGCCGCCATCCGGCCAAGGGCGAAGTCGCGGTCGATATACGGGCCGCCTCGCTGAATTACCGCGACCTGATCGTGGCGCAGCGATTTGAGGGTTTCGTTCCGGTGTCGGACGGCTCTGGCGTGATTTCGGCGGTAGGAGAGGGTGTCGAGACGCTTTCGGTCGGTGACCGGGTCGTCATCGGCTTCATGCCGGGTTGGGTCGAGGGCAATATCACCGAGGCGCGCAAGGCGGGCAGCCTGGGTGCACCCGGCGTGGATGGCGTCCTTGCCGAAAGCATCGTCGTGCCGGCAACCGGCGTCGTTCGAATTCCGGACTCGATGACGTTCGAGGAAGCCTCGACCCTGCCTTGTGCAGGCGTGACGGCGTGGGCCGCTTTGTTCGAACGGCGGCCGGTACAGCCCGGCGAAACGGTGCTGCTGCTTGGAACCGGTGGCGTTTCCATATTCGCGCTTCAACTGGCGAAGAAGGCCGGTGCCCGTGTGATCATCACATCGAGTTCGGATGAGAAGCTTGAGCGGGCTCGTGCCCTCGGTGCTGACGAGATCATCAATTACCGCCAGCGGCCGGATTGGGAAAACGAAGTGCTCCGGCTCACCGACGGTAAGGGTGCGGACCTCGCCGTCGAGGTTTCAGGGCCGCAGACGCTTAACCAGACCCTGAAGGCGACCCGTTTCGATGGCCGGATATCCCTGATGGGCGTACTGACCGGGTTCGACGGCAAGATCGACACCGCCACCATTCTTGAGAAGCGGATTACGCTTCAGGGGATTTATGTCGGTCCGGTCGCGGCCCTGCAAATGCTGGTCAAGGCGGGCATCCGGCCACAGATCGACAAGGTCTTCGGCTTCGACGAGGCGAACCTCGCCTATGACGCGCTCCGCGACGCCAACCATTTCGGCAAGCTGGTCGTCGAGGTCAGCCGACAGGGCTAGCGGCAAAGCCGCTTTTCCGATGGTCCATGGCGATCTATGCGGCGGAACGTGTTTCCTGGAGCGGCGCCTCCGACAATTTGCCGCCAAGCTCCAGAACGCGCTTGACCGCATAGGCCGGGTCGATGACGCTTTCGGGAACATAGAGGCCTGGTGCCAGTGGCGGTGCGCCCGCCAGGCCAAGCAGGCGCTCCAGCCCGAGCGTCACGCCGAGTGCGGTCAGCCCCGAAGCGCCTTGCGATGTCTCTATATCCACCCGCATCTGCCCGGTCCGGCCATCCTTCAGCACGCCTTCGATCACGATGATCATTTCGTGCGCGGCCGGGCCTCCGGCTTTCCTCGCCGCCGTCATGGCCGATCCGAAGTCGAACCGGACGGACTGCGCGTCGGTAATGGCGGCAAGATCCACCGTATCAAGCACCGACATCGCCTGGACTTCGACCGTTTCGCCCGCCGCGGTAACGACCTTGCGGGTTGATCGGGGCTCGGCCACCCATTGCCACCGGCCCTCGCGAAGCATCAGCGGGCGCGGCGAATTGAGCATGATCTGTTCGACGTCGCTGGTAGCCATGGGACCAGCCGGTTCATCGGGGTCCATGATGACCGTCACCTCGATGGAGTGCACCTGCTCGAACTTCCGGGCGTAATGGAGCGTCGCAAGGCTGGTGACGCCTGACGCCCATTGGCCAGCCAGCAGCATCGGCACCGTTGGCGGCCGCAAGATGTGCCGTGCCACCGCCGGTGCGATCTCGAAGGCGCCATCGGCCATGCTGAGATAGGGGATCGATGCGGCCTCGGCGAGCCGAAGCGGGTTCAGCGTGTTTTCCTTGACGAGCGCAACAACCGCACCGAACGGCCTTGCTGGAAGGCCAAGGTCGGGCCTCGTCAGGTCGACGGTGAGGAATTCGGCATTGCCGGCTCGCTCAGCAACCTCTCGGCCACGCACCGCATCGCGCGCCGCGATCGCAAGCGGAAGGTCGGGGTGAAGCCGGCGGATATGCTCGACCACCTTGCTGCCGACCATGCCGGTGCCGCCAATCAGGAGAATAGGGGAGATGCTCTTTGCCATGATCTTCGATACCTCGTTCCGTGGTTTGTTACTAACAGTAAGTTACTAATAGTAATATCGTGGCGGCGAGTCAATGGCGGCGGGCCTCCATGTTTGCGAACTGGGGCGAGTATTCGGGAAATGCACGGATCGTCAGGACTTCAGACTGGCCTTGGCCCTGCTGCCGGGCGCAATCATCGACTGGGCGCGGATTCGGGCGGCGTTCCGATAGGATCGTGGCGTCAGACCGGTTTCCGTCCTGAAATAGCGGTTGAAGTTGGAGAGATTGTTGAAGCCCGCCTCGAAACAGATGTCGGTGATCGACATTTCTGTTTCCGCCAGCAATGTGCGGGCGCGCCAGACCCGCACCGAGCGGCTGTAAGCCGAAAAGTTCATGCCCGTGAGCCGGCGGAATGCACGGGAGAACGCCGAGGGCGCGAGGCCCACCAGCTTCGCCACTTCGTGCATCTGCGCGCCGGGGCTAGACTGCATGATCTGGATCGCGTGGTCGATCCTGCGGTGGCGCCTGTCGGCCAACTGGTTGTAGACCGAGATGAAATGTTCACTGGCCAGAAGCCGCTTTTGCGGAGCAGCCTCGATGTCATTGAGGATTTCGATGAACAGGCCGAGCCCGCCACCGGCCTCTCGCGCGTGAAGATCGAGTATCTTGCTGCCGATATCGAATGCCGCCGGGCCCATGATCTCGATGCCGCGATCGGCAAGCGGCTTCAGGCGGTGGAGTACGTCGAATTCCGGACAGACCGCGCGTACGCCCATCAGCGCCTCGGCATCGAATTGCAGCACCAGATCGCGCCCCGGCAGATGCGGCGCGCCCGGCGTGATCCAGTTATGCGGCAGATTGGTGCCCGTCAGCATCAGGTGGCCTGGCTTGAACGGACCGATATAGTCGCCGACATAGGCGAAGCCCTGCGCGTCGGGGATGAAGTGGATTTCCCACTCCGGATGATAGTTCCAGATACAGATCGGGTTCGGATAGTCGTCGCGGCGGATGAGGTAGGACATGCCGCCGGGCAGGACGATCTGTTCCCGGGTGGCGGTGAACGTGTCTGCTACCGACAGAGGAAAATCTGATGCAATTGACATCTGCTAAGCTGCCATCATGGTCATGTATGTCAAAATAGTATCATTTCTGGTTCAAGGGCAAGCTAGTTTCAAGGGCGTATCCGGGCAGAATTGCTCCTGTTGACGGCAGGAGACCGTCCGAGGGAGGATATGATGACATTCAACAAGCTTCGCGCCGGTTGCGCGGCAATTGCATTACTTGCGACGTCGAACGCCTTTGCGGCGGCCCAATGCAGCGACGATCTGCGCGTCCTTGCCCAGCCGCGTGACGGGCTGACACTTCTCGAACAGCATGTCGACGAATTCGAGGAACTGTCCGGTGCCGGCTTCGAGATCAGCTATCTCAACGAGAACGACCGCCGCGCGAAGTCGCAGGCCGATGCGTCCACCGTCGGCAGCTTCGACGTCTACTATATCGACGAGGCAAACCTTGCGCTGTTCGCGTCCTCGGGCTGGATCGTACCGCTCGACGGCTTTTATCCGGTCGAATATGATTATGCCGATTTCGATGCCGGCATGCGGGCGGCTGCGACCTACGAGGGCAAGCAGTGGTTCGCCCCGATCCAAGGTGGCGGCGACCTGATGGTCTATCGCACCGACCTTCTGGAGAAGGCTGGAATTGCGCCGCCGAAGACCTGGGACGAATACCTCGCCGCAGTGAAAAAACTCCATGATCCCGACAACGGGATCTACGGCACGGCCCTGCGCGGACAGCGCGGTTCGGGCGCAAATGTCTGGCGCTGGATGCCGTTGTTCAAGGCCAATGGCGGCGAGTGGTTCAAGGACGGCAAACCCGCGTTCAATTCGGATGCGGCGGTCAAGGCTACCGAGGCCTATCTCGACCTGTTCAAATATTCCGCGCCCGGAACGCAGACCGGCTCCTGGGACGAGTCCACCGGTGCATTCCGTGCCGGAAAGGTCGCGATCATCATCGAATCCGCACCGCTCGGCGGCATGTCGGTCGACAAGGCGCAGAGCCAGGTGGCGGACAAGGTCGCCTTCGCAGTGCCGCCGACGCCGCTGCCGGGCGCCGGCTATGCCCATGGCTTCGCCATCGCCGCAAAGGCCAACCCGACTGACGAGGAGAAGGCCTGCGCCGGCCTCTTCATCGCCTGGGCGACTTCCAAGGAACAGGAAGCGCGTCGTCTGGCGGCCGGCCAGCCCGGCGAGTTGACCCGGACCAGCACCTATCAGAGCAAGGAATATGCCGCGACATTCGGCCAGAACCTCGCCGATGCCATGGCGCAGACCGGCAGCCGGACCCAGGTGACATTCTGGCAGGACCCGCGCTGGCAGGAACTGGGCAATCAATGGGGCATCATGCTGGAAGAGCTGATCACCGGCAGCCGCAAGGACATCAAGGCGACGCTCAATGAACTTGAGGCTTTTGCCGCCAAGCTCTGACATAATCGAGCCGTGACACATGGCGCGCCGCCATTGGCGCGCCAAATATCTTGAGTTGAGGATCCACCATGCGCCGCGGACGTTCGCTGCCCTATGTTTTTCTCGGTCCGACCCTGGGCATCCTGATCGTGCTGGCGCTCGTGCCGACGATCTATGCCTTCAATATCTCACTGCAGAACCGCACGCTGGCGCAGCCGCAGGCCGACTATGTATGGTTCGCCAATTACGTCGTGCTGTTTTCCGATGCGCGCTTCCTCAATGCGCTCTGGGTATCGTTCAAGTGGGAGATCCTCAGCGTCACCGCCACCATGGTGACAGGCATCGTGCTCGCCATCGCCATGTTCGAGGCGGCCGGGCCGAGAATGCGCAACGTTCTCTGCGTGCTCTTCATAATCCCGGTGCTGCTGCCGCGCGTCTGCGCGGCCTTCGTCTGGAAATTCTCGTTTCATCCCCTCTATGGCGCGCTGACCTGGCCGGTACGCGAACTCACCGGCAGCACGCCTGACATATTGTCGACGCCATGGGGCGCGCTGCTGGCGGTGGCGTTCGTCGATGTCTGGCAATGGGGCCTGTTCTTCGCCGTCATCATTCTCAAACTGCTGGAATCGCTGCCGCCGCAACCTTTGGAAGCCGCCCGGATCGACCGCGCGGCACGCTGGGAAGTGCATCGCTTCGTCACGCTGCCTATGCTGAAGGCTCCGCTCATCAGCCTGCTTCTGGTCAAGGCGATCGAAAGCCTGCGCTCCTTCGACCTGGTCTATGTCATGACCCGCGGCGGCCCCGGTATCTCCACGGAAACGCTCGACATGTACGCCTATTCGCAAGGCTTCATCGAATCCGGCAAGATCTCGTACGCCTCGTCGATGGCGGTCATCATGATGGTGTTGACGGTCGTGACATTCACCGTCACCTGGAAGAGGCTGAACCGATGAAAGTCTCGACGCTTCTGCTCAGGCTGCTGCTGGTGCTGGCCGCCGCCTTCGTCGTCCTGCCGCTGCTGTGGACCCTGCTCAACGCCTTCAAGACCAATGCCGACCTGTTGGTCAGCACGCCGAAGCTGTTCTTCCAGCCGGTCCTGGACAATATGAGCTATGTGCTCAATCGACGCTCGGTCGCGCGGGCGCTCACCAATTCGCTGGTCATCTGCACGAGTGCCGTGGTGCTCGGCGCCGTGCTTGGCGTGCCGGCAGCCTATGTCATCGCCAGGTTCAAGAACCGCCTGACGGCCGAGGCGCAGTTCTTCGTGCTGTCCCTGCGCTTTCTGCCGCCTGTGGCGATCGCCATCCCGATGCTGGTCATCTGGCTCGGCCTCGACCTCTATGATACGCGCGTCTCGCTGATCATCACCTATCTGATCGTCACCGCCTCGATCACCATCTGGCTCTCGGTGCCGGCCTTCGAGCGGGTGAGCCTGCAGGTCGAAGAGGCGGCGAGGGTCGATGGATTGGGGCCATACGGCACGTTCTTCCGCATCGCGCTGCCGATTGCGCGCTTCCAGGTCTTCGGCGCCATCGCCTTTTCGTTCGTGCTGGTCTGGAACGAGTTCCTTCTCGCCATGATGCTTACCACGTCCAAGGCCAAGACCCTGCCGATCATTGCATCCGAAATGTCCCAGCTCGGAATGAACGTTCCCTGGGGCATTCTCAACGCCGCCGTCGTTCTCCTGTCGCTGCCACCTCTCATTCTGCTTGGAGTTCTGGCGGGCGGGCTCAATGCAGCATTCTCGAAGAAAAATAATCAAGGTTGAATCCCATGAAAGCACTTGTCCTGGAGCGCGTCGGTGAACTCAAATTGCGCGATATCGATCTGGCCCGGAATATGGGCGCGGACGACGTCCGCATCCGTCTCCATACGGTCGGCGTCTGCGGCAGCGACGTACATTATTACACCCATGGCCGCATCGGCGATTTCGTGGTCAACGCACCCATGGTTCTGGGGCACGAGGCTGCCGGCACCGTGACCGAGGTCGGCGCCAACGTCACCGATCTCAAGCCGGGCGACCGCGTCTGCATGGAGCCGGGAATTCCCGACCCATTGTCGCGCGCCTCGCGCCTTGGCCTCTATAATGTCGATCCGGCCGTCACTTTCTGGGCAACGCCGCCCGTGCACGGCGTGCTGTGCCCGGAAACGATCCATCCTGCCAGCTTCACCTATAAACTGCCGGACAACGTCTCCTTCGCGGAAGGCGCGATGGTCGAGCCCTTCGCCGTTGGCATGCAGGCCGCTGCCCGCGCGCGGATCACGCCTGGCGACACGGCCGTGGTGACTGGCTGCGGAACGATCGGCATCATGGTGGCGTTGGCTGCCCTGGCCGGTGGCTGCTCGCGGGTGCTGATCTCGGATGTTTCCGCACCAAAACTGAAACTGGCCGAGACATATGACGGCGTAACCGGCATCAATCTGCGAGAGCAAAGCCTTGTCGATGCAGTCAATGACGCCACTGGCGGCTGGGGTGCGGATATCGTCTTCGAATGCTCGGGTGCGCCGGCTGCGGTCGCCGATCTCTTCAAGGTCGTGCGGCCGGGCGGGACGGTGGTCCTGGTCGGTCTGCCGCCTGAACCGGTGCCGATGGACATTGCCGCTGCCTGCTCGCGCGAATGCCGCATCGAGACCGTGTTCCGCTATGCCAACGTGTTCGATCGCGCCCTCGCTCTTATCGCGGCGGGCAAGGTCGACCTGAAGCCGCTGATCTCCGGCACCTTCGCCTTCGAACAATCCATCGCGGCCTTCGAGCGCGCTGCCGAGGGACGTCCGGAGGATGTGAAACTGCAGATCATCCTGGACGAGGAGGTGCACTGATGGCGACAGTCGAATGCCGAGGCATCCGCAAGGTCTACGGATCGGTGGAGGTGATGCGCGACTTCAACCTCGATATCGACGATCATGAATTCGTGGTCTTCCTCGGCCCCTCAGGTTGCGGAAAATCAACGATGCTACGCATGATTGCCGGGCTCGAGGAGATAACCGGCGGCGATCTCCTGATCGGCGGCCAGCGCATGAACGACCGCGATCCCGGTGATCGCGGCATAGCCATGGTGTTCCAGAACTACGCGCTTTATCCGCATATGACCGTGCGGGAGAACATCGTATTCGGCCTGGAGCGCGCCGGCATTGCCAAAAGTGCCATCGAGGCGCGGCTCGCGCCGGTGGTCGAGGCGCTCGGCCTCGGCGTCTACCTGACGCGCAAGCCGACGGAGCTTTCGGGTGGCCAGCAGCAGCGTGTGGCTATCGCGCGTGCGATGATCAAGACGCCGGAGGTGTTCCTGTTCGACGAGCCGCTGTCCAATCTCGACGCCAAGCTTCGCGGCAGCCTGCGGGTCGAGATCGCCCGCCTGCATCGCGAATTGCAGACGACGAGCATCTATGTCACCCATGATCAGCTGGAAGCGATGACACTTGCCGACCGGATCGTCCTGATGAAGGATGGCCGCATCGAGCAGATGGGAACGCCGGAAGAAATCTACGAAGCTCCGGCCACCCTGTTCGCCGCCAGCTTCATCGGTACGCCGCCCATGAACTTCCTGCAATTGCAGGCGTCGGAGCAGGGAATTGGCGATTCTTCGGTCCTGTTCAAGGCGCCCTTTGCGGTCAGGCCGGGTGCCGTAACCGTTGGCATCCGCCCGGGATCATTCCGCTTGACCGAAGCCGGCGGCTATCGGGGCCGGGTAGAGCGCAACGAGTTCCACGGTGAGACGAGGCTCGTGACCCTGCGCAATGACGGCCACGAGATCAGCATTGCCCTTCCCGCCTCGACGGCGGTCAAGGAAGGTGAAACCATCGGCATCGAAGTCGATCCGCGCGACCTGCATCTGTTCGATCCGGAAACCGGCAAACGGTATGAAGGGCAGAAGGCGGCGGCCTGAGAGCCTTCGACAAGCGGCCTGGTTCAGCCAGGCTGACTTGCCTGGCTGGCGTGGCGGGGAAGGAGCGTCGCCGCGACAATGGCTCCGATGATGGCGATTGCCACGACCGTACCGATCCAAACCCCATATAGTCCCCATCCCAGGATGAACCCGGCGAAAACCGGCGAAGCAATATCCATTACCGCGGCCAGTGCCTGGCCGGCTCCCATGGCGGCCCCGTGCCTGCCGGGTGGAATGTGGAGGGAGAGCGCCGCCAGATAGGTTGGCTTTGCAAGAGCGTCGCCCGTGCTGATGCAGAGGACGGCAAAGGCGAGCACGGGGACGGAATTGGCTACCCCGGCGCTGATGACGCCCGTGCAGATGAGGGCAAAGATCAGGATGATCAGCTGGTGTTCCGAGAAGACGCGGCCGAACCATCGTATCAGGAAAAGCTGGACCACGACGTTGATCGCGCCGTCCGCTGCTATGACGTAGCTGAACTCGCGCGCTCCCAGCGCATGGCCGTTCCAGACGAATTTGTCGGCAAGGAACAGCGGCAGCTGCGACGTATACATGCCGAAGGCGAGGAAATGGCACAGCATGACGATGAGGAGAATGCGGACTACCGGAGAGGCGGTTATCGCCCATAGCGACACCTTGGCAGGATCGGGCTCGCCGGCGGATGGCCGCACTACCGTGTCGCCTTTGAGCCAGAAGGTGGTGACGATGATGCCGGAAATCGACAGGGCCAGCGCCAGATAGATCGGCGTGGTCAGTGAAATTTCCGACAGGATGCTCGAAAGACCGGCGCCGACGATTGCTCCGAGACCGAGGCCGGCATTGACGATCCCGATCGCCTGACGCCGTGTCGCCACCGTGCTCTTGTCCGCTGCATAGGCGATTGCGGCCGAGAAGTTGCCGGCGGTGAGACCGAAGAGAAAGCGGGCGAGCATGACGATGAAGATGCTCTGCGCCACGGCGAGCAGCAACAGGCTCGCCACCGCCACGAACTGGCTCGCCAGAAGCACCCTTTTGCGTCCGAAACGGTCGGACAACTGGCCGAGCAAGGGCGAGGCTGCGGATTGGCTGATCGCCTCCGTGGCAAGGACGAGGCCGAAGATCAGAGGGCTCGCACCCATGGCACGCAGATAGAACGGCAGCACAGGCAGCACCGCCCCGACGCCAGCCGCATAAAGCGCGACAATGGCGAACAGCGGCAGCATCAATTGCCAATCCAGCCGATCCGATACGCCGTTCAGACTGGCGCCGGCGCTCATTTTGAAGCATTTTCGAGCTGAAACAGGGCCACGCGGTCGAAATAGGTTTCGAGATTCGCGGTCCGGTCTTCGCCAAGGATCAGGATCGCGCCGACATAGCCATCCGGGCGGATCAGGGCACATTCGCCCGGCTCGAGTGCATAGGCGTCGCCGACATGGCCCCAGCTATCGACGATATCGCCCTTCGGACCGATGTGATGCACATGGAGGCCGGGACGCGGCGTGATCGTCCCGCGGGCCGCTTCATCGACGAGCAGCGTCCAATGGGGCCCCTGGAACAGCTGGAACAGCCGCGTTGCCTGGCCGGCGGCACCCTCGACCGGGGCGTCGGGCGCCCGGTCTCCGGGCTGCAACATGCCGCTGCGTTTGCCGAGCTGTCTTGACAGCAGCGAGTCCGGATAGCCGATATCGAGCTGCCGCACTTCGCGGTCACGGCGCATCTGGCCCTGCTTGTCCGTGCCGAGCAGCCGGGTGGAAAGTTCGAGCACGGATTGCGCGATCGGCCGCCGCTCCGCCTCATAGGTGTCGAGCAGGCGCCCGTCGGCACCACCGAGCGCGGCGGCGAGTTTCCAGCCGAGATTATAGGCATCCTGCACGCTGGTGTTCAGGCCCTGGCCGCCGGTCGGCGGGTGGATATGGGCTGCATCGCCGACGAGGAAGACGCGGCCGACGCGGTAGCGGTCTGCAAGCCGGGCATTCATCGCATAGGCGGACGCCCAGGAAACCGACCCGACCCGCACATCGCTGCGACCCGTCCGCTCGGCGACCATCCGCTCGAGGCCCTCGGCCGACAGATCGGCCTCGCCTTCGGGCGGAATGGGTGCCTGTATCTGGAACAGGTCGGTGCCGGCAAGCGGGCAGATCGCGACCATCCGGTCGCTATCGCCGCCATTGAAACGGTGCCAGGCGTCGCGATCGAGCCCGGTCAGGGTTACATCCGCCACGATTGCCCGCACGCCCAGCGTCTTGCCGGGAAAGTCGATGCCGAGCGCATTGCGGACGAAGCTGCGCCCCCCATCCGCCCCGACAAGGTAACGGACGCGCAAGGTCTGCTCGCCATCCGGACCCGAAAGGCGTACGGCGACGCTGTCCTCGTCCTGCTCGAAGCCGACCAGCTCACGGCCAAACTCCACCCTTTGGCCGAGCTCGGCCAGCCGCGCGCGCATGATCCGTTCCGTGAGGAATTGCGGGATCATCAGCGCGGCTTGGTAGGGCTCAGCCGGTGTGGGATCGGCGTGCTCGCCGGTTTGCTTCTCGGCAAAGCTGCCATCGTCGCGATACTCGCGCACTGCAGGATAAAGACCGCCGGCGGCAACGATCCTGTCGAGAATGCCGAGATCTTCGAAAATCTCCTGCGTCCGGGGCTGGATGCCCTTGCCGCGCGAACCGGCGAAAGCTTCGCCATTCTTCTCGACCAGGCGAAAAGACACGCCGCGTCGCGCAAGTTCGATTCCCAGCGTCAGGCCAGCCGCTCCCGCACCGCAGATGAGCACATCTGCCGCAAAACCATTTGTCATTTGTATCTCCTTGTGTGTAAGATGCACATAATAGCAAAGTGGCAGGGCAGTCAATGAGAAATGTGAAAAATACACATATTAGCAGCAACCAGATCCGCCAGCTTCACAGTGCGCTGATCGATATCGTCAGCGTCATGAACCGGCCGCAGCGCGACGAGCAGATGGTGCGGGAGGCCGGAATCGCGCTTGACCGCGCGCTGTTTCCGCTGCTGGTCGGGATCGAGCGGCTCGGGCCCATAGGCATTGTGGAACTCGCCGACCGGTCCGGCCGCGACTACACGACGGTCAGCCGCCAGGTGGCAAAACTGGAAAGCCTGGGGCTCGCCGCGCGCCGGCAGAGCGAAGCCGACCGCCGCGTGACGGAAGCCATCGTGACGCCGAAGGGCAAGGCGATGACCGACAAGATCGACACGGCGCGGGAAAGGATCGTCCGCTCGACCTTCCAGAGCTGGGATGCGCACGATGTCGAGGAACTGGTACGGCTTATGCGGAAATTTGCCGATGCCATGAACGACCTGCCGGAAGAAACGCTGATGCCGGAAAACAAGGCGTAAGGCTGGCGGGCAGCTTCACACGGCGAGTTCGGTTTCGCGGTCGAACTGGTGCCGGGCGAAAGCGACCGTGCACCACCGCGCGACTGAACCATGGAAGGCCGTCCATCATCGCGCCACAATTGCCGTGAGTTATGATCTGGCCAAACCATAACCGAGAGCTATCGATGGATATCAACATCGCCCTGAAAGCCTTCATCCGCACCGTCGAGAAGGGCTCGATAACCGGCGCCGCGCGCGACCTCGGCGTCTCGCAGCCCGCGGTCACCAAGCACCTTTTGAACCTCGAACGGCATCTGCGCACGCGGCTCCTGGAACGATCGTCCAAAAGCGTGCGCCCAACCGTGCATGGTCTCGAATTATACGAGGCTAGCCGTGTCGCGATCGCCTCGATCGATGCCGCCCTTGAAGGTGTCCGTCTCAATGCCGGAGAGATCGAGGGTGATTTGCGCATTCACGCGCCGTCCTGTATCGGCGCCAGGCACCTGCAAGGGATGGTGGCAGATTTCCAGGACGAGCACCCGGCTGTCATGATCGAGCTCGCACTGGACGACCGCACTGTCGACCTGGTCTACGACAATTTCGATCTCACCCTCCGCTACGGCAGGATCGAGGACCAGGAGGTCGTCGCCCGCAAGGTCGGCTGGGTGCAGCGCTTTCTCGTCGCCTCGCCGATCTATCTCGATAAAATTGGCGACATCCACGATCCGCAACAACTTTCCGAGCTGGATGTCGTTGCGACCTCCAAGACCTTGTCGCCCCGAAATACGGTAACGCTGGTGCATGCGGACAGGACGATGGAAGAAGTTGCTATCAGGCCGGTTCTGAAGACCAATAATGCACAGGTCATGATCAGCGCTCTCCTGCGCGGCCGGGGCGTCGGTCTGGTTCAGAGAAACCTCGTTTCCGAATTGATTGACCAGGGTGATCTCGTCCGCGTCCTGCCGGAATACGCGCTGAAGCCCACCGAGGCATATCTTGCCTATCCGTCGACGAAATTCATGCGGCCGGTGGTGCGGGCATTTACGGATTTCGTCATTCCGAGACTGCGGGCCATCAAGGGAATTTCGCGCGATCCCGGCGTCTTCGACTAGGGGTCATAACCTTCGGTTATCCAGGGCATCACCGATCCACCTATGGAAGACTGGCGGGTTCACAGGCTTATGTTGGAGCAGAGCCGGCATGCCGGCGTCAAACATATGGATCGCGAACCTACCCAGATGCAGAATCCTCCGAGCTTGATTTCCCGCCGGTGTTTCCTCGCCGGCTCATTGACCGCGCCCGTGCTTTTGAGCGGATGTATGACGACCGGCGACAGCGGCGCCGCGCCGTCACCCGCTGCCACGCCGGCTGCGCCGGAGACTACGGAACTCGAGGCACGCTATGCTGCCTTCGAGGATGGCGGCCATCTGGTGCCGGCAGTTCCGTACAAGAAGATGAACCCGGAATTCCTGCGCCAGCGGGTAATTGACCCCACCGGGGAGGCGCCGGGAACGGTCGTCGTCGATACGCCGAGGCGCTTCCTCTATCTGGTCGAACAAGGCGGCAGCGCAATGCGTTATGGCGTCGGAATCGGACGGGATGGGTTCGCCTGGGAAGGCCAGGGCTATATCCACTGGCGCCAGCCCTGGCCGCGGTGGAAGCCGCCCGGCGAGATGATCGCCCGGCAGCCCGAACTGGAACGTTATTCGGTTGCCAATGGCGGCATGGACCCGGGCCTGTCCAATCCGCTCGGCGCGCGCGCCCTCTACATCTTCCAGAACAGGCAGGACACTCTCTACCGGCTCCACGGCAGTCCCGAATGGCAGTCGATCGGCAAGGCGGTGTCGTCCGGCTGCGTGCGTCTGATCAATCATGACATCGTCGATCTCTACGGGCGCGTGCCATACCATGCGCCGATCGTCGTGTACCAGACGCCGATGACGGGCGTTGCCTGATTTCGGGACGCAACTTTGTCGCCGCCAAGCCATGGCGCGCGGCGATGACGATCACCACCTGTTGCAAATCGAAAATCGTCTCGGAGTGACAGCCAATGCAACACCAGAAAACCCTTCGCCTGCTTTTTCCGCAATGGCAGGGCGGAGGCGATCCGTCCTACATGTTCGGCGGGAGAATGCTGGCCTGGCTTGCGCCCGAGGCGGATGGACCCGTCGAGGAAGTCACCGTGGCCGAGCCCGACGGCGAGCCCTTGCAGGTCATTGACGGAATCCTGGCGCGTGACGTGGTGGTGAGCCAGTTCCGAGACGCCCGCCGCCGCATCGATCACCACCGGCCGGACCGGATCGTCGTGCTCGGTGGCGACTGCGGCGTCGATCTGGCGCCCTTCGCCTATCTGAACGAGCGGTATGACGGTGAGCTCGCCGTGCTCTGGATCGACGCACATAGCGACCTGTTCTCGGACAAGGTCTTTGCCAATTCCCACGCCCATGTGCTCGGCAGCCTGATGGGGCAGGGCGACCCGGAATTTCTTTCCGCGGTCAAGCTACCGATCAAGCCCGGCAACGCGTTGATTGCGGGCTGGCGCCCGCTTCCGGACAAGTTTTCGGAATTGCAGGAATTCGAGAACGCTCTCGCCGAGCGCATGGATATTCGGAGAGTTGGGCCGGAAGAACTGGCGGGCGACAGCCAGCCGGTGCTCGCCTGGTTGCGCGCGACCGGCGCGAAACATGTCGCGGTGCATTTCGATCTCGATGTCCTCGACGCCAATTTGTTCCGGTCGCTGACATTCGCGAAGCCCGGCCGACCGGCGCCGACGGATGACGATATTCAGGCTGGCCGCATGACCCTTCCGCAGATCGTCCGCTTGCTGGCCGACGTCGCCAAGGAGGTCGCTGTGGTTGGCCTCGGCATTACCGAGCATATGCCGTGGGACGCGATTGCGCTGCGCGAAGCGCTTGCCGAACTGCCCTTGATCGGCAAGGTCCGTGAGCAGGCCTGAGGCCGAGGCTTCCGCAGAGAGTTGCTATCGAGCGGCTAGATCATTGGGAGCCGCCCGAGAACCGCGACCTTCGCCCGATCCTCCGGCGGGCATCGCAGCCGCACGCATGCCGAGCTTCGCCAGCAGATCGGCATCCTTGTCCCGGCCGGGATTGGCGGTGGTGAGCAAAGTCTCGCCGGTGAAGATCGAACTTGCGCCGGCAAGGAAGCACAGGGCCTGCAATTCGTCGCTCATAGCATGTCTTCCAGCCGAGAGGCGCACGACGCTGCGCGGCATCAGGATGCGGGCAAGCGCGACGAGGCGCACGAAGGCGATCGGTTCGACCGGCTTCGCCTTGTCCATGACAGGCGTGCCTTCGACGGCGTTCCACATGTTGAGCGGCACGCTTTCCGGAGGCCGTTCCAGTGTGGCCAGCGTGATCAGCATGGCTATACGATCATCCACCGTCTCGCCCATGCCGACGATGCCGCCGCAGCAGACCTTGATGCCGCTGGCCCGAACATGTTCGAGCGTCTGCAGCCGATCGTCCATGGTCCGCGTCGTGATGATCTCGGCGTAGAAATCGCGCGAAGTGTCGATGTTGTGATTGTAGAAATCGAGCCCGGCTTCCGCCAATTGCGCGGCCTGCCCGGGCGTCAGGCTGCCGAGCGTCACGCAACTGTCCATGCCGAGCGCCCTGACACCCTCGATCATGGCGCAGACCGCATCCATGTCGCGAGCCCTGGGACTGCGCCAGGCAGCCCCCATGCAGAATCGAGTGGCGCCGCCGGCTTTGGCGCGGCGGGCTTCCGCCAGCACGCGCTCGACCTCCATCAGCTTGGTTGCCTTGATGCCGGTCTTCCAATGCGCGCTCTGGGAGCAATAACCGCAATCCTCGGGACAGCCGCCAGTCTTGATGGACAGCAGCGTCGCAGTCTCGATCTCGGTCGGGTCGAAATGGCGGCGGTGGACGGTTTGCGCCCGGTAGAGCAATTCCGGAAATGGCAGATCGTAGATCCTGCGGGCATCAGCCGGTGTCCAGGTCGCGCGCAATGGTTCGGCGGTATCCTCGACCAGGTCGATAGCGAGGCTTGAGGCCGTCATTCGCCGATCAACCTGGAAAGGCGGGCCGGAACAAGCGCCGCACCGAAAGCCACCACGGCAATATTGATCAGATCGCCGATGATG
The DNA here is from genome assembly GCF_023554255.2 of Phyllobacterium sp. 21LDTY02-6. Classification (GTDB taxonomy): domain Bacteria; phylum Pseudomonadota; class Alphaproteobacteria; order Rhizobiales; family Rhizobiaceae; genus Phyllobacterium. Next base: position 376,562 of record NZ_JAMJWD020000003.1, read on the forward strand.
AAGGGTGTGAAGCCAAGCGCGATGATCCGCTCGAATGGCACGTAGAAACCAAGCCAGGGAAGGCCGATGGCATAGGTCACGGCAAGGCCCGCCAGCATGGACATGATGTTGCCCACCGTCTTTCGTCCGCGCGCCAGCGTTCCGGTCAGCCAGCTCGCCACCAGATATCCGAGCAGATAGCCGCCTGTCGGACCGGCCATATAGGCGAGCCCGATGCCCCGCTCGGGTGTGCCGGAGAAGACCGGCAGCCCCGCCGCACCGGCGGCGAGATAGGCAAGAAAGGTCGCCGTGGCGAGACGCGGCCCAACGGCCAGCGCGATAGCCATGACGGCCAGGGTATGCAGCGTCATCGGCACGGGCCAGGAAGGGACATGGATCTTCGCTGCGGCGGTGATCAAGGCCACCCCGATGACGATGGTGGCGGCGATCCTGAAGGATGATCGGAAATTGAGCTTGTCGACAGCGGCTGCTTGGTGCATTCGGATCCTCGTTTTATAGATAAAATTATATAATATCTATAATGAATCCAGAAGCGGGCATGAATTGCAAGCGGAATATAGATAATTCTATCCGACAATCGCGAAAACATCGCGCTTGCGGCCGCCCCGCGTGATGGGACGATGCCCAATCCACTGGACATGGCGTGCAAGCGTCGCACAGGCGGTTTCGACATCGCCCTTGCGCAGCGCCGCCAGAATGGCGCGATGATCGTGGTCCGTCCGCGTCTCCCAGTCGGATTGCCAGGTAGCGAAGAGAAAACGGGCGCTCGCCGCATGCAGGTCGTCGATCGTTGCCATGAGACGCGGCATCCGGCAGGGCTCGAGGATCAGGCGATGAAAACGGCGGTTGGCCGCCTCCCAGGAGCGGACGTCGCGTGAATTATCACCGGCCTTCGTCGCTTCTTCGGCGGCATCGAGAATGGCTGAAGTCAGATGCGGCGCGGCGTGCCGCAATGCCAGCACTTCGAGCGCGGCCCGCATTTCCGCAACTTCCTTGACCTCGGAAAGATCGAAAGCGGCAACGCGGACGCCACGCCTCGGTTCGCTGATGGCCAGCCCTTGCGCCTCCAGACGCCGAAACGCCTCGCGCACCGGCACGTGGCTTGCGCCGAACTCCTCGGCTATATGATCTTGCCGCAACCGCGCCCCCGGCTCGATCTCACCGGCGATGATGCGGTCTGCCAGATGGCGGCTGATGCGCGCCGCCACGGTCTCTTCTGATTTCCTGTTCATGTTTAATAGATAATTCGGCAAGCGCCACTTGTCGATCAGCCGCCGGCGCCCTCCACAACGGTCTCGGCAGCTTCCAGCCATCGGAAGCTCGTTTCATCTCACACATTGCGAGCCAGGCATCAATCGGCAAAAAAACTTCGGTTTTCCGCCGCAAGTTTCGGCAATGATTTAAGTATCTCGCGAAGGTGGATATGCATCGCGGATTCGGCCGTCTCAGGCGATCCGGTTTCGAGCGCCTCGACGATCGTCGCATGCTGGTCGATGATGGCGTCCAGGGGTGTTGCCTCGGGCAATGACAGATAGCGCACGCGGTCCATCTGCGCCTTCAGGCTGTCCAGGACCCGCCAGGCGTCATCGCAATTGACGCTTCCGGCAATGGCCTGGTGATAGGCTTCGTCCAGCCGCAAAAACCCCGAATGATCGCCCCTTGCGGCTGCCCTGCGCTGCTGCTCGATGATATCCCGAAGCTGGGCGATCCCGGCCGCCGATGCCTGCAGCGCGGCCTTGCGCACAACCGCCACTTCGATGGCTTCGCGCAGGAACTGGGCGTTCTCGACCTCCTGCACGGAGATGAGACGGACAAATGTTCCCCGTTGCGGGCGTATCTCGACGAGGCCCGCCTCACTCAGCTTGATGAAAGCTTCGCGTACCGGCTGGCGCGAGACGCCGAGCTGTGCCGCGATCTCCGATTCGGAAACCGCATCGCCGGGCCGCAGCTGCAGCTGCACGATCGCATTGCGCACCACCTCATAGACCTGGCCGCCGACACTGGTCTGCCGGGCACGCGTGGTATCGGGTGTGAGAGCCGCAAGTTTGAAATTCGCCGTCATGTTGACACTACATATACTACCATACTAGTCTTGCAAAGAGGCTGGAGGGCCAATGGCTTTTGGGAGGACAAAATGAGCTTTGTTTCGAAATTCTGGACAGGGGCGGTCGTGGCGGCCACGATTTCGCTGGCATCGCCGGCGCTGGCTGCGGATTATACGCTCAGCATAAACACGGCGCTGACGACTTCGGACCCGCTATACAAGGGTCTTGAAGCCTTCCGTGACAATGTCGCCAAGGCGTCCAATGGCGCGATGGAAATCAAGCTGTTTCCGAACTCGCAGCTCGGCGCCGACGAGGACGTACTGGAGCAGGCCCGCGCCGGTGCGCCGGTCGCCGTCATCGTCGATGGCGGACGGCTCGCGGCATTCGTGAACGAATTCGGCGTCCTCGGCGCCCCCTATCTCGCCTCGGGCTATGACGGCATCCGTAAAGTGGTGGTTTCGGACAAGTTCGAGGATTGGGTCAAGAAACTGCACGACGCGTCCGGGCACCAGGTCCTGTCGTTCAACTGGTGGCAGGGCGAAAGGCATTTGTGGACCAGCAAGGAAGTCAAGGTGCCGGCCGACCTTGCGGGCAACCGCATGCGGACCCCCGGCGCGCCGGTCTGGGTGGAAACAGTGTCCGCAATGGGCGCGGTACCGACGCCGATGCCGTTTGCCGAAGTCTATTCCGCGCTGGAACAGCGGGTTATCGACTCGGTCGAGGCACAGCTGCCGGCGGGTCTCGGCGCAAAGCTGCCTGAAGTGACGAAAGTGCTGACCAAAACCGGCCACATCAATCTCATCACCGGCCTTGTCACCTCGGGTCCGTGGTTCGACAGCCTACCGGCGGAGCTGCAGACCATGCTGCGCGAAGAGGCGTTGAAGGCCGGCGACATCGCATCGCACGGCACGCAGGATTCGCTGGCCAAGATCGAGGCCGATCTGGTCGCTGCCGGCATGACGGTCAAGGAGATCGACGTGACGCCCTTCAAGGAGGCCACCGCGGTCGTCTACGACAAGCTCGGCTACGGCGCCCTGCGGCAGGAACTGCAGGCGATAACCAACAATTGAAAATCGGCCTCTGCGGGCCGCCGTCTTTGATCTGGGGACATCATGCTCAAACGCTTGGTTCAACTTGAGTTGGCGATCTGCTTCGCCTTGCTCGCAGGCATTACCGGCCTCGTCTTCGTTGCCGCCATCATGCGCTTCTTCGGCCACCCGCTGATCTGGTCGGTCGATATGGCTCAGCTGCTGTTCATCTGGCTCTGCTTCATTGGCGCCAACAAGGCCATGCGGGAGAAGTCGCATCTCGGTATGGAGGTGCTCGTATCGCGTCTCCGCTATCAGCGCCGCTTCTGGCTCGAAGTGATCTGCGCGGTGATCATCATCGCCTTTCTCGCGGTTCTCGCGCTGGAAGGGTGGAGGCTTACCTGGCTCAATCGCGAGCGCACTTTCGGCGACAGTACGCTTTCCTATGCCTGGGTCACCGTGGCGGTGCCGGTGGGATGCGTACTGCTGGGCGCGACGCTCGTCCATAACATGGTGCGGGCATTCCGCGGCCAGCGCGAGGAACTGCTCATCTACAACCGCACCCCTGCGGAAATCGAAGCCTCCGCCCCAACGCTGGAACTCTGATCATGCTGCTCATTACAATCGTCTTTGTGATCCTGATGGTCGTCGGCATGCCTGTTGCCTTCGCGACGGGGATAGCCGGCTTCATCTTCTTCATGACCACGCCGGGCATGCCGATGTCGATCGGCGTCCAGAAGATCGCCTCGATGAGCCAGAGCTTTCCGCTGCTCGCCGTGCCGTTCTTCGTGCTTGCCGGGCACCTGATGAATGCAAGCGGCATCACCTCGCGCCTCCTGAAGGTGGCGCTGGTTTCCGTCGGCTGGATGTCCGGCGGGCTGGCGCAGGTCGCCATCGTGCTGTCGACGCTCATGGGCGGCGTCTCGGGTTCCGCCGTCGCCGATGCCGCCATGGAAGCGCGCATCCTTGGCCCGACAATGGTGGCGAAGGGCTATGGCAAGGGTTTCTCGGCCGCGGCCATCGCCGTCGGCTCGCTGATCACCGCAACCATTCCGCCGTCGATCGGGCTGATCCTCTACGGCTTCGTCGGCAATGTCTCGATCGGGCGGCTGTTCCTCGCCGGCATAGTCCCGGGCTTCCTGATGATGGCCGTCCTGATGCTCACGACCTATCTCATTGCCAAGAAGCGCAAGTATGTCGTCGCCGACAGCACGCGGCCGACCTTGCGGGCGCTTGGAACTGCCTGCTGGGATGCCAAATGGGCGTTGCTGTTTCCCGTGGCGCTGGTTCTGGCCATCCGGGGCGGGTTGTTCACGCCTTCCGAGGTGGGTTCGGCGGCCGTCGTCTATGCGCTGGTCATCGGCTTTTTCGCCCATCGCCAGCTGACACTGGAGGAGGTCTGGCGGAGTTTCGGGCAGGCCACCTCGGATGTCGGCCTGATCATGCTCATCATCCTGATGAGCGGCATGGTCGGCTATGCCACCATCTATATGCAGGTGCCCCAGGAACTCGCCGGCTGGATGCTGGCCGGGATCAGCGATCCGAACCTGATCGTGCTGGTCATCCTGGTCTTCCTGCTGGTGGCGGGGCTCGCCCTCGACAGCACCGTCATGGTGCTGCTGCTGACGCCGATATTCGTGCCGATCATCGTGCAGCTGGGCATGGACCCCGTCCATTTCGGCATATTGATGATGTCGATCGTCACTCTCGGCGGCATGACCTGGCCCAGCGGTTCGGCGATGTTCGCGGTATGCTCGCTGATGAATGTCTCGATCGAGGAATATTCAATCGAATCGATCCCGTTCATTGCCGCCATCGTCGCCCTTATCGCCGTGCTGCTGTTCGTGCCCGGCCTGGTGCTCTGGCTGCCCAATCTCGCCTTCAGGTGAGGGTGGGGGCGGTTTTCCCGCGTCCCACCCCGCATTTTCATTTGACGGGGACGAAGACCGTCTCGCCCTTGCGGACGATATAGGTGGCGAGTTCCGAGGCAGTATCCTTGCCGATATTCCGCGCCGAATGTGGAACGCCGGAGGGAATGAACAGCGACTGCCCTTCGGTAAGCGTCACCGGATCGCGGCCTTCGAGCTCATAGACGATCGTGCCCTTGAGAACGTAGGCGATCTCCTCGCCCGGATGGGTGTGTTTCGGTGCGAGCACGCCCGGAGCGAAATCGACACGGACCTGTGCGGCCTCATGGCCGGGAATGTCGATGTCGCCCTGCACCAGATCGGTGCGTTTCAGAGGCTGGTCGGCCGAAGCAGGCAGCGAGGCGGCGGCGGTCATGATGAGGACCAGGGCTGCCAGATGGCGGATATGTTTCATGGTCTTGTCCTTTCGGAATGGTTGGTGCTGGTCTGTGTTGGTGATTTATCGGCGCAGCGGCCTGAAGGCTTCTCTCAGCTCCCCGGCAAAAAGTTCAGGCTGTTCCCAGGCGGCGAAATGACCGCCCTTTTCGACCTGGTGGTAATATTGAAGCGAAGGATAGGCCTGCCTGCTCCAGCTCTCGGGAGCGCGATAGATTTCTCCGGGGAAGACCGTGATGGCGACGGGAACCTTGATGTCCTTCGTTTTCTGCGCGTCGGCGCTGAAATTGTTTTTGTTGTTCTCCCAGTAGAAGCGTGACGATGACGCCCCGCTATTCGTCAGCCAGTACAGGGTGATGTCGTTCAGCATCTCGTCTCTGGAGAGAACGCGCTCGGGGACGCCGCCGCTGTCGCTCCACTGGGCGAACTTCTCGTAGATCCATGCGGCCAGGCCTGCGGGCGAGTCGGCGAGGGAGTAGCCGATGGTCTGCGGCCTCGTCACCATCATTGCACCGTAGGCGGCGTTCCTGCCGAAGAACGTGCTCAGCGATTGATAGGCCTCGCGCTCGGCCTCGGACAACGTCGCCGGCGCGGGATCGCCGCTGTTGATCGCCTTCATGAGCGCGCCCGGAACCGTCGCCGGCATGTTGAGATGGATACCCAGCAGCCCCTTCGGCGCCTGCCGCGCAAGCGCGTCGGAAATGACGGAGCCATGGTCGCCGCCCTGCGAAACATAATGCGTGTATCCAAGACGCTGCATCAGCACGTCCCATGCAGCGGCGACGCGGTCGGGACCCCAGCCGGGCCCGGTGGGCTTCTGCGAAAAGCCATGGCCGGGGATGGAGGGAATTACGACGTCGAACGCATCCTCGGCGCGGCCGCCATAGGCCGTCGGATCGGTAAGCGGTCCTATCGCCTTGATGAATTCGAATGTCGATCCCGGCCAGCCGTGGGTGAGTATGACGGGAAGGGCATTGGGGTGGCGGGATCGCACGTGAATGAACTGGATGTCCACGCCGTCGATGGTGGTGATGAACTGCGGCAGGGCGTTGAGCTGGGCTTCGGCCTTGCGCCAGTCGTAATCGCTGCCCCAATAGCGAACCAGATCCTGGACACGCGACAACTGGATGCCTTGCGACAGGTCGCCCACCGTTTCCTTGTCGGGCCAGCGCGTTTCAGCGATCCGCCGGCGAAGCTCGTCCAGCTGCGGCTGGGGAACTTCGATCCTGAAAGGCCGTATGCTTTCGCTGGCGGCCTTGGTCCCGGCGCTGACGGCTGCGCTGCCGGAGGCCTGCGCATAGGCGGCAGGGGCCAGAAACACCGCGCCCAATGCGATGGCAAGGGCCTGGCCGGCGAGACGATTGCGACTGATATCCGTACGGGAATATTTCATGAGACGCTCCATGGTTGCTGTCGCGGGGTGCGACATCGGTGCGGAGGCTTATGAAGGAGCGGCGTATCCCGAATGTTTCAGGAAATGGCCGAAACTGTATCAGATTGTGGCTTGACCGGCCCGGAGCAGCAGAAATCGATAATATCCGTTTATCTGAATCGATAAATCCGATATGAAGCGTAAATCTCGGATCAGTCGGTACGCAAAATGGACTCCAACTTTCTCGTAATAGACCCCGAAAAAGACCTGGCCGTCATCAAGGGCGTCTCATCGATGCCGCGCATCAGGCTTTTGAAGGAATTGTCCAGGCTGCCGGGCATGAACGTCAATGACCTGGCAAAGGCATCCGGCCTGCCGCAATCATCCGTTTCGGCGCATCTCCAGGTGCTGGAAAATGCGGGGCTTGTCCGCACCGAGATGCAGAAAGCGCGCAAGGGCAACCAGAAGATGTGCTTTGCGGTCTATGACGAACTCGTCGTCACGTTCAATCCGACCCGGCCCGCGCTGTCGTCGGATATCGTGGAAGTAGCGATGCCGCTGGGTCTTTATACCAACAATGCGGTGACAGGCCCCTGCGGCATCTGTTCGGTGAATGGAATAATCGGGCTTCTCGACGTGCCGGAAACCTTCATGGATCCGGAGCGCATGAAGACGAGCCTGCTCTGGTTCACCAGCGGCTTTGTCGAATATCAGTTTCCCAACAATGCGAAATTGCGCGGTCATAGTATAGAAGCCATTGAAATTGCTATGGAAGTCAGCTCGGAGGTTCCGGGAACCCTGGCGAACTGGCCATCCGATATCGTCTTGTCTGTGAATGGCAGGGAGATCGGCGTCTGGACCTCGCCCGGCGATTATGGCGACCGCAGGGGCACCTACACGCCCGATTGGTGGAAGCTGAAGGGATCGCAGTACGGAATGCTCAAGACGTGGTCCGTCGGCCCGACGGGCACCTTCGTCGATGGCCACAGGATATCCGACGTCACCACCGACGACCTCGCGCTTGACGAGCACCGCTCGATACGGTTGCGCGTCGAGGTCAAGGCGGATAGCCGCCACCCCGGCGGCATCAACATATTTGGCCGCGGTTTTGGCAATTACGACCAGGATATTATTTTACGTTTGAAAACAAGGCCCTAGTTCGGAAGCCGGCGCTGCGTTGTGCGCTGCAGCACATTCTAGCCATTGACAAGTGCCACCGGCTGGCCTGTCTATATCCAAAAATACGATTTATATCGTGTTCGTGGATATAGGAGGAAGCAGAATGAAGGCTCGCGCGGCCGTCCATAGGGATTTCAAGATCAGCGATATCGATGAGCGGCTCTACTCCGCCTTCATCGAGCATATGGGGCGTGCCATCTATGGCGGGATCTACGAACCCGGCCATCCCCAGGCCGATGAACAGGGCTTTCGCAAGGATGTCCTGAAGTTCGTGCAGGACCTGCGCATTCCGGCCATTCGCTATCCGGGCGGCAATTTCGTCTCGGCCTATCGCTGGGAGGACGGCATCGGTCCGAGGGACCAGCGCCCGGTTCGCCTCGACCTTGCCTGGCGCTCGAAGGAAAGCAACCAGATCGGCGTCAACGAGTTCGCCGACTGGGCCAAGATGGCGGGCATCGAAATGATGCTGGCCGTCAATCTCGGCTCGCGCGGTCTCGACGATGCGCGCAACTTCCTCGAATATGTCAATTTCCCGTCGGGCACGGCATGGAGCGACCTGCGCCAGTCGCATGGCAAGGCCGATCCCTACCAGGTCAAGATGTGGTGCCTCGGCAACGAGATGGATGGCCCCTGGCAGATCGGCCACAAGGTCGCCACCGAATATGGCCGCCTCGCCAATGAGACGGCCAAGGCGTTCAAGAGCTTCGACCGCGATATCGAGGCGATCGTCTGCGGCAGCTCCAATGACGGCATGGCGACCTATCCCGAATGGGAGCGCGAAGTGCTCGAAGAGTGCTACGAGAATGTCGACTACATCTCGCTGCACAAATATTTCGGCAACAAGAGCAAGGACACGCTGAACTATTTCGGCAAGATCGAGGAGACCGGCCGTTATATCCAGACCATTGCCGGCACGATCGACTACGTGAAGTCGAAGAAGCGGGCGAAGAACGACGTTCATATCTGCTTCGACGAATGGAACGTCTGGTACCATATCCGCGAAGAGGACAGCCAGCGTTGGCGGACATGGGACTGGCCGGAGGCGCCGGCATTGCTGGAGGAAACCTATAATTTCGAGGACGCGCTGTTCGTCGCCGGCCTGCTGAATGAATTCATCCGCCGCTCGGACCGCGTGCGCATCGCCTGCATCGCGCAGCTGGTGAACGTCATTGCCCCCATTCGCGCCGAGAAGAACGGTCCCGCCTGGCGCCAGACGATCTATCATCCCTATCGGTTCGCCTCGATCTACGGGCGCGGCGAAGCCTTGAACGTCGCCGTCGATGCGCCGACCTATGATTGCCGTGTCGCCGATGACGTGTCCTATCTCGACATTGCCGCGGTCCATGACCGGGGCGAGGGCGTCCTGACGCTCTTCGTCGTCAACAGGCATCTCACCGAAAAGGCCGAGCTCGATGTCAGCCTGACCGGCTTTGCCAAGGCGGCGCTGTTCGAGCATCATGCGATGGAAGGCTACGGCCTCAACGATACCAATGGCCCCGACCGGCCGGATCATGTCGTGCCAAGGCAGGGCGCGGGCGTCGATGTCGAGGACGGCAATCTGAAGGGCAGCATCGCACCGCTTTCCTATCATGTCTTCCGCCTCAAGATGAATTGAGGCGGCGACATGGGGATCACTCTGAACAATGTGAAAAAGAGCTTCGGCCCCATCGACGTCATCCACGATGTCAGCATGGAAATTCCGACCGGAGACTTTGCCGTTTTCGTGGGACCCTCGGGATGCGGCAAGTCCACGCTGTTGCGCATGATCGCCGGGCTTGAGGATACGACCGGCGGCACGATTTCCATCGAGGGCCGCGACGTCACGCATGTGGAACCGGCCAGGCGCGAAGTCGCCATGGTGTTCCAGTCCTATGCGCTCTATCCGCATCTGACCGTCTTCGAGAACATGGCCTTTTCCCTGCGATTGAAGAAGACGCCGAAGGCGCGCATCAACGACATGGTGCAGGAGGCGGCGCGCATCCTGCATCTCGAGGACCACCTGAAGAAACGGCCTTCCGAATTGTCGGGCGGGCAGCGCCAGCGCGTCGCCATCGGCCGCGCCATCGTCAGGCAGCCAAAGGTGTTCCTGTTCGACGAACCGCTGTCGAACCTCGATGCCGAGCTGCGCGTGCAGATGCGGCTGGAACTTGCGAGGCTGCACAAGCAGATCGGCGCGACGATGATCTATGTCACCCATGATCAGGTCGAGGCGATGACGCTGGCGGATCGCATCTTCGTCCTGAAGAGCGGCGTGGTGCAGCAGGCGGGCAGGCCGCTCGAGCTCTATGACGATCCCGACAATCAGTTCGTCGGCGGGTTCATCGGATCGCCGGCCATGAACTTTCTCGCCGGGCGGGCCCTCGGCCAGCAGGACGGCCTGCTGCGCATCGGCCTCGACGCAATAGGGCAGGAGCTGACGGCAAGAGTGACCACGGAGGTTGCCGCCGGCACCGGCATCAGGATCGGGCTGCGGCCCGAGCATCTGCAACCGGTCGATGGCGGTATTCCGGCGACAGTTGAAATGGAGGAAGATCTCGGCGGCGTTTCCTATCTGCATGCGCGCCTGTCCGACGGGCGTCCCATCGTCGTCGAGATGCGCGGCCGCCGCAACAGCCTCGATGGAAAGGCCATAGCGGTCGGAGCGGCGCCGGAAGACGTCCTTGTTTTTGCGGAGAATGGGCGTCGGCTGCGCTGACGCTTTCATGGAGTTGGGTCAATAGCCACCGACGGGAGTGAGGTGGCCTCACATGATGGAGGAATTCTGATGCAATACAAAACTCTGCTTGCCGCCACGGCGATGGCGCTCATGACGATTCCGGCCTGGGCGGTGGAAAACGTCACCTGGTGGGATTTCCTCAGCGGCGGCGATGGCGTCCGCATGAAGGCGCTGATCACCCGCTTCAACGAGGAGCACCCGGATATCAAGGTCACCGGCACCACGCTCGAATGGGGCATCCCCTTCTATACGAAGGTGCGCACCTCCGTTGCCGTCGGGCAGGGGCCGGATGTCATGACCTATCACCTGTCGCGCATGCCGCTCGGCCTGGAGGAGGGCGTGCTCGACGAGATCACCGACGAGGACCTGAAGAATGCCGGCGTGACCAAGGAAAGCTTCTTCCCTGCCTCGGTCAAGGCCGCGAGCTCGGATGACGGCAAGCTCCATGCGGTACCGTTCGATATCCACTCGATCGTGCTCTACTACAACAAGTCCTATCTCAAGGACACGAAGTTCCTCGACGCCGATGGCAAGCTGACCGGCATCAACAATCTGCAGGATTTCGAAGAGGCGCTGGCGCTGGCGAAGGAGAAGGGCGCGGAAGCGCCGGTTTCCTACGCGACGGGCGACGATGGCGGCACCTTCCGCGTCTTCTATACATTGCTGCGCCAGCAGGGCGGGGAGCTGATCACGGGCAAGGAAGTCCTGGCCGGCGACAATCTGCAAAAGGCCGCCAAGGCGATCGAAGTCATGACCCGGTGGGCCGGCAATGGCTGGCAGCCGGAACAGGCGGAGTACGAGGCTTCGGTCGCGCTGTTCACCGCCGGAAAATCGGCTTTCTCGCTGAATGGCGTGTGGGAAGTGCCCACCATGATCGACATGGAGAAGAAGGGCACGCTCGGCTATGAATGGGGCGCCGTGCAAGTTCCGAACCTCATGGGCACGCAGACCTCCTGGGCGGATTCGCACGCTTTCGCCATCCCCGCCAACAACAAGATGTCGCCGGAAAAGCGCAAGGCGGTCATGACCGTCATCGGCTGGATGGAGAAGAATTCGCTCGCCTGGGCTGAAGCCGGGCATATCCCGGCCTATAAGGAAGTGGCCGAGGGCGAGGCGTTCAAGAAGATGGAGCCGAACGCCACCTATTCGGCGCTGGCGAACAATGCCTCCTACGATCCGCGCTCGCCGATCGCCGGCGTCGCATCGCCGGCCTATGACGCGGCAATCAATGTCATCTCTCCCGCCATCCACGGCTATGCCGAGCCGATGCAGGCGGCGGAACAGATAAAGCAGGATCTGCAGGATCGGCTGAAATAAGCGGCTGTCGGGCCGTGCGTTCGCGCGCGGCCCCTCGCATCGATACTGGGCACACTGGGCATACTGGGAGGTTTCTGACGTGGCTGTGCTGACAAACCGGCGGAAGGAGGTGGCGGTTGCCGTCTCGCTCGTTGCACCGTTCGTACTGATATTCGCGCTGGTCTTCCTTTACCCGACGATCCGGCTCGTGCAGTTGAGTTTCACCAATTCGCCGCTTATCGGCCCCGGCGAGTGGATCGGGCTCGACAATTTCGTACGGCTTCTATCCGACAAGCTGTTCCTGACATCGCTGAAGAACAATGGCTATTTCGTGCTGCTGACGGTGGTTCCGACGACGGCGCTGGCGCTCGGCATCGCGCTGATGATCACCCGTTTGCGCGGGCCGCTGCAGGCGCTGGCGCTGGCCATATTCTTCCTGCCCTACATATTGCCGGTGTCGGTGGTCACGCAGATCTGGACATGGATGCTGGATTTCCAGTTCGGCGTGTTGCAGCCGATGATCGAATTCTTCACCGGCAAGCCTGTTCCCGTGTTCAAGAATCCCTATTGGGTCATGCCGACTGTCGCCGCGGTGACGATCTGGTGGACCAATGGCTTCAACGTCCTGCTGTTCATCGCCGGCCTGCGCAATATCCCGAAGGATTATTACGAGGCGGCGCAGCTCGACGGTGCCACGCGCTGGCAATTGTTCGCCAGGGTGACTTGGCCGCTGCTCTGGCCGGTCACGGCGCTGGTGCTGACGCTGCAGCTGATATTGCAGCTGAAGATCTTCGACCAGGTCTACCTGCTCAGCAGCGGCGGTCCGTTCAATTCGTCCTATGTGCTGCTGCTGATGGTCTACCGCGAGGCCTTCCAGCTCAACCATGGCGGCTATGCCTCGACGATCGCGCTGGTGCTGTTCGTCATCATCGCCATGCTGTCGATCCTGCAGTTCCAGCTGCTTCGTGCGGGAGGACGGCGATGAGATCGATCAGGAAAATCGAAAACGCGGTGCTGACGGCCTGCACCTTCCTCGCCGCGGCATTGTGGATATTTCCGCTCTATTGGGCATTCATCACGTCCATTCGTTCGGAAGAACGCGTGGTGTCCGACGCCGCCGGCATCATGCCCGACGAATTCAACCTTTCCTCCTATGTCGACATCCTCTGGAACAGCAATCTCGTCAACTGGTACATCAATTCGATCGGCACCGCCCTCATCATCACCGTAACGGTGATCGTCTCCGGCATGATGTGCGCCTATGCCATCTCGCAGATGCGGTTTCCGGGCCGGCGCATTCTCTATGGCGTGGTGCTGGCGAGCTTCATGGTGCCGTCGCAGGCCCTCGTCGTCACCCAGTTCATCCTGATGAACGATATGGGCCTCATCAATACGTGGGCCGGCATCATCCTGCCGCAACTCATCGTCCCTGTCGTCATCATCGTCTACAAGCAGTTCTTCGACGCGGTGCCGAAGGAGATGCGCGAGGCGGTGGTGCTGGATGGCGGCGGCGACTACACGCTGCTGTTCAAGATCTATCTGCCGCTGAACTGGGGCATCACGACCGCGCTCGCCATCATCACCTTCATCATGGCCTGGAACCAGTTCCTCTGGCCGTTCCTCGCGGTGACGACGGAAGACATGATGACGATTCCCGTCGGCATCACGCAGGTCAAGGACGCGTTCGGCGTGTTCTATGCGCGCCTGATGTCGGTGGCACTGCTCGGAGCGATGCCCGTCGCCGTCGCCTATCTGATCTTCCAGAAGAGGGTGACCCAGGCCGTGATGATCTCGTCCGGGGTCAAGGGCTGAGCGACAGCATCGACTGGACCAGAAAATGGCCCGCTTCCGAGCGGGCCATTTTCGTTTGGCTGGCTGGTTCCTCCGTCCGCTTGATCGGCCCATGGGTGTGCTGCAACCGCCGCGCGAAAAGGTCTCTGACCACGCTTGCCATTTGTATTACTATATTATAATAACTGAATCAGATCTGGGAGGATCTTTCGCATTGAATTGTTTTTCGGGAGGAGAAATCATGATTTCCATGAAGAGAATTTTGCTTGCCAGTGTGTTCGCAGTGGCAGGTTTCGGAACGGCAAGTGCTGCCGACCTGACGGTCGGCTTTTCGCAGATCGGCTCGGAATCCGGCTGGCGCGCCGCGGAGACATCCGTGTCGAAGATCGAGGCGGAAAAGCGCGGTATCGCTTTCAAGATCGCCGATGCGCAGCAGAAGCAGGAAAATCAGATCAAGGCCATCCGTGGCTTTATCGCTCAGGGCGTCGATGCCATCTTCATAGCGCCGGTCGTCGCGACCGGCTGGGACACGGTGCTTGCGGAAGCGAAGGAAGCCGATATCCCGGTCATCCTGCTCGATCGCACGATCGAGACCGCCGATGACAGCCTCTATCTGACGGCCGTGACCTCCGATACCGTGCATGAAGGCAAGGTGGCGGGCGAATGGCTGGCCAAGACCGTCGCCGACAAGGATTGCAAGGTGCTGGAGCTCCAGGGCACCGTCGGCTCCAGCCCGGCGATCAATCGCAAGAAGGGCTTCGAAGAGGGCATTGCCTCTGCCTCGAACATCAAGATCGTCCGCAGCCAGACAGGTGATTTCACCCGGTCGAAGGGCAAGGAAGTGATGGAAGGCTTCCTCAAGGCAGAGAATGGCGGCAAGGATATCTGCGCGCTCTACGCCCATAATGACGACATGGCGGTCGGCGCCATCCAGGCCATCAAGGAAGCTGGCCTGAAGCCGGGCAAGGATATTCTGGTCGTCTCGGTCGATGCCGTCCCGGATATCTTCAAGGCCATGGCCGACGGCGAAGCCAATGCGACGGTCGAGCTGACGCCCAATATGGCCGGTCCCGCATTCGATGCGCTGAAGGAATTCAAGGACAGCGGCAAGGCCCCGCCGAAATGGATCCAGACCGAGTCGAAACTCTTCACGCAGGCCGACGACCCGATGAAGGTCTACGAAGAGAAAAAGGGCCTCGGCTACTGATAGAGCCCGTCGCGCCGGCCGCCCTTTCCGGGGCGGCTGGCCTTTCTTGGAATTCGCTCGCGGGAGAGGGCGTGATGACGGACAAAGCCAATGTGCTCGCCGTCGAAGGCATCGGCAAGTCCTTCGTCGGTTTCAAGGCGCTCGACGGCGTCGACTTTTCGATAAGGGCCGGCGAGGTCCATGCGCTGCTCGGCGAAAATGGCGCCGGGAAATCGACGCTGATCAAGGTGCTTACCGGCGTACACCAGCCCGATGCGGGCGTGATCAGCCTCGACGGGCAGCCGGTGCACGTGCGCGATACGCATCATGCGCAAAGCCTCGGCATCGGCACCGTCTACCAGGAAGTGAACCTGCTCCCCAACATGTCGGTAGCCGACAATCTGTTCATCGGCCGCCAGCCGACGCGATATGGTTTCATCGACCGGCGGCTGATGGAACGGCGGGCGCGCGAGGTACTGGCGCAATACGACCTGCATCTCGACGTGGCATCGGACCTGTCGCGCTATTCCGTTGCGATCCAGCAACTGGTCGCCATCGCCCGCGCGGTCGACATGTCCGGCCGTATCCTCATCCTTGACGAGCCCACCGCCAGCCTCGACCGCCATGAGGTCGAGATTCTGTTCGCCATGATCCGGCGGCTGAAGGCCCGCGGCCTCGGCATCGTCTTCATCACGCATTTCCTCGATCAGGTCTACGAGGTCTGCGACCATGTCACCGTGCTGCGCAACGGCAAGCTCGCCGGCAGCGCGCCGACTTCCGAACTGCCGAAGCTCGATCTCGTCAAGATGATGCTGGGCCGCACGCTTGCCGTGGCCACCCATGGCGACCGGCGCCACCGGCCGCCGCCCGAGGAGAGGCAGCTCTCCTTCAAGGGCGTCGGGCGCAGCCGGAGCATCGCTCCATTCGACCTCGACATTGGCGAGGGCGAGGTCATCGGCATGGCCGGGCTCCTGGGCTCAGGCCGCACCGAGACGGCGAAGCTTCTGTTCGGCATCGACGCCGCCGACAAGGGCGAAGCCTGGATCGACGGCAGGGCGGTTCGCATACGCACGCCGCAGGATGCGGTCGCCCTCGGCTTCGGCCTCTGCCCGGAAGACCGGAAATCCGACGGCATCATCGGCGATCTCTCCATCCGCGAGAATATCGCGCTGGCGCTGCAGGCGCACCGCGGCTGGTTCAATCGCCTGCCGAAGCGCGAGCAGACAGCCATGGCCGACCGCTTCGTCAAGGCGCTCGACATCCGCACCACCGATATCGAAAAGCCCGTCAAGCTGCTTTCGGGCGGCAACCAGCAGAAGGTGATCCTCGCCCGCTGGCTCGCCACCAATCCGCGCTTCCTCATCCTCGACGAGCCGACGCGCGGCATCGATGTCGGCGCGCATGCGGAAATCATCACGCTCATCAACGAGCTTTGCGACAAGGGGCTCGCACTCCTCGTCATCTCCTCGGAAATCGACGAGATCGTGGCCTATAGCAATCGCGTCGTGGTGCTGCGCGATCGTACGCATCTCGGCGAACTTTCCGGCGACGAGATCACGACTTCCAACATCATGCAGATGATCGCGACGGAAACCGGAGAAGTTCCCGCATGAAGAACATGTTCATTCCGGCGGCGGCGCGGGCAGCGCCGCAGCTCGGCTCGCTCGCCCTGATCCTGTTTCTCAACTACCTGGCATTTCCCGGCTTCTTCGAGATCCGGTTCCAGGACGGGCGGCTCTATGGCAGCCTCGTCGACGTGCTCAACCGCGGTGCGCCGATCATCATCCTCGCCATCGGCATGACGGCGGTCATCGCCAGCCGCGGCGTGGACCTTTCCGTCGGCGCGGTCATGGCGGTTTCGGGCGCGCTGGCCGCCACGATGACGGTAGCGGGATATCCGGTGCCGGTCGCCGTCATCGCAGCCATCGGCGTCGGCCTCCTGTGCGGCCTGTGGAACGGGGTCCTCGTCGCGTATTTCGACCTGCAACCCATCGTGGCGACATTGATCCTGATGGTAACCGGGCGCGGCATCGCCCAGCTCATCACCGAAGGTTCCATCGTGACCTTCAACGAGCCCGGGCTGATCTTCTTCGGCAGCGGCGCCATTCTCGGCATACCCGTCCCCATCCTGATCGCCGCCTGCCTCCTCGCCGTCACGATCGTGCTGGTGCGGCGCACCGCGCTCGGCCTGCTCATCGAATCCATCGGCGTCAACAGGAGCGCCAGCAGCTATGCGGGCCTGAACAGCAAGCTGCTCCTGCTCGTCATCTACGGGTTCTGCGGCGTCTGCGCCGCGCTCGCCGGCATCATCATCGCGGCCGATATTCGTGGCGCCGACGCCAACAATGCCGGCCTCTGGCTCGAGCTCGACGCCATTCTCGCCGTCGTCATCGGCGGCACCTCGCTGTTCGGTGGCCGCTTCTCGCTGATCATGTCCGCCATCGGCGCGATCATCATCCAGGCCATGAATACCGGCATCCTGCTCTCGGGCTTTCCGCCGGAATACAACCTCATCCTGAAGGCGCTCGTGATCATCGTCATCCTCTTGGCGCAGTCGTTCTCATCCCTGGGCGGATGGGCGTTCCTCAAGGGGGAATTCCGCGCAAAAGGGACAAGACAGCAATGAATACCCGCCTCCTGCCTCTCTATGCGACGCTGCTGATCTGCCTGATCGCCTATGCCGCCTGCCTGATCCAGTTCCCGGCGATGTTCTCGACGCGGGTGGCGGGCAATCTCCTCACCGACAATGCCTTTCTCGGCATCGCCGCCGTCGGCATGACCTTCGTCATCCTCTCCGGCGGCATCGATCTTTCCGTCGGCTCGGTCATTGCCTTCACCGGGGTCCTGCTCGCCGTGCTCATCACCCAGCACGGCGTTCATCCGCTCGTTGCCTTTGCGGTCGCGCTGGCCATCACCACCGCCTTCGGCGCGGCGATGGGCATCATCATCCACTATCTGCAGGTGCCTGCCTTCATCGTCACGCTCGCCGGCATGTTTCTCGCCCGGGGCATGTGCTTCGTCATGACGACGGATTCCATTCCGATCGACCATCCCTTCTATGCCGCCTTGCAGGGCGTGTTCTACCGCCTGCCCGGCGGCGGCAGGCTGACCTTCATCGGCTGCCTGATGGTAGCCGTGTTCGTGGTCGGCATGATCATTGCGCATTTCAGCAAGTTCGGCTCCTACATCTATGCCATCGGCGGCAATCGCAGCTCCGCCGAACTGATGGGCGTGCCGGTGGCGCGCACGACCATCGGCATCTACGCCATGTCCGGCTTCCTCTCCGGCCTCTCCGGCATCGTCTTCTCCCTCTATACGTCGGCCGGCTATTCGCTCGCGACGGTCGGTGTCGAACTCGATGCCATCGCAGCCGTCGTCATCGGCGGCACGCTGCTGACGGGCGGCGTCGGCTATGTCGCCGGCACCTTTGTCGGGGTGATCATCCAGGGCCTTATCCAGACCTATATCGTCTTCGACGGCACCCTTTCCAGCTGGTGGACGAAGATCGTCGTCGGCGTCCTGCTCTTCTCGTTCATCGGACTGCAGCGGGTGCTGGTGGTCCTGTCGCTCAGGCGATCCGCGGCGCCGACTGGGGGATGATTTGCCACGACACGACCTCAGCAATTACGATTTCCGCACGGCCGGCCAGTCGCACACCCAGCACGGCCACGTCATGCGGGCGCTGGGGCTGAATATCGTCAGCGGCGCCTATGCCGAGAACAGCATCCTGCCGGGCGACGCGGAATTGTTCGAGCAGTTCGGCGTTTCGCGAACCGTCTTGCGCGAGGCCTTGAAGACGCTGGCGGCCAAGGGGCTGATCCAGCCCCGCGCCAAGATCGGCACCCGCGTGCTGGAAAGGTCGCATTGGAACCTGTTCGATCCGGACATACTGGTATGGCATTTCGAGGCCGGGCCGACGCCGGAATTCCTCATGAGCCTGCTGGAGATGCGTCTGGCGCTCGAACCGGAGGCGGCGGGTCTCGCCGCCCTTCGCAGAACCGCTCCGCAGCTGGACAAGCTCTATCACTGGGTGGGGAAAATGGCGGAGGCCGGCCAGTCCGTGTCGAATTTCGTCGATAGCGACCTGCAATTTCACATGGCGATCGCCGATGCGTCGCAGAATCCGTTCATGCGCTCGATCAGCACCCTGATCGAGGTGGCGCTGGTGACGACCTTCACGATCAGCTCGCCCATACCCAATGCCCACAGGCATGATTACACGGTGGCACGCCACCGGGCGATCGCCGATGCGATCCGGGACGGCAATGTCCGCGCCGCCAAGCGATCGATGCGGAACGTCATCGACGACGGCGCCGTGCGGGTGCTGGCAACCATGCCGGAATCTACGGCGTAAGCATTTCCGGGCCACCCACTACATCCCTCATGCTGTGTCTGAAACCTTGCAGAACTAGAACCCTGCAAATCCCTCCCTCCCTCATCCTGAGCCTGTCGAAGGACGCAGCAACGTTTGTGCGATCCTTCTTTGGAGCATTGCAAAAGCATAGTGCGTGCTTCGACAAGCTCAGCATGAGGGAGGTGGGTGTTTGGCATGAAGCAGGTGGGGTGCAATCCCTTGTGCAGATGCTGAATACAGAAAATCCTCACCACGCCCGCGAAAATCGCGTCTGGTCATTGAAATGAGGGGGAGACGGGCGGTCTTCAGCGCGTCAGTAGTGGTATCAGGGTCGAGGTCCGAAGACCGCCCGCGACGTCTTTGCCTGCCATTGTTACGTTTGTCAGACGCAACAACCCGGAAAACGAAGCGCCACCTCCGTTTCCTTCTGCAGTTTGCCGGTCAATCGGGGTTGTCACTTCCGACCGTCCGGCAACGCCACCCTTTCCCAGCAATCGAAACAGCACCGGAAGCTGCTCCCCCACTGGAAAGGATTTGTACAAAATAACCCGGTTTCAAAGTGGTGGGATAAGTTTCCATTTATCCCCCCGCATTTTGGCGGGTCGTTTCGCGCTCACTGCAAGCGAAATCAGTGGCTTGCAGGGCATCTGGCGTCAAAAATATTTTTTTGACCCATGAAATTCATCCCCAAACAGCCGGTTAATCCAAAAAAGTGGGATAAGTGTTGCTGCGTGCTCGTCGAACCACGAAGCACGCAGGGTAATGCAACTCCTCCTGATGCGCTGCACCAGGCGAATTGTATCGCAATGTATCAAGGTGGCTTCCCGTTACATCCGCATGCAATTGCGGATCGGACACGACACACCGGCGATACATGCGGCTGGCTTTCTCGGCGTCAGCAGACAACCGAGATGGAGAGAAATGATGACCCTCGAATTCAACCCGCAGCGCCGCCGCTTTTTCGGTATCGCCGCCATGACCGTCGCCGCCGCCGAGTTCGGCATGAGCGCGATCGGACATGCGCAATCATCCACCGCCGCGCCGGCCGCAGCCGGTGGCCATAAATCCTTCGCGGCGCTGAAGCAGGTCAAGGCCGGCGTTCTCGACATCGGATATGCGGAAGCCGGCCCTGCCGATGGTCCGGTCGTCCTGCTCGTCCACGGCTGGCCCTACGACATCTACAGCTATGTCGATGTCGCGCCGCTGCTTGCCGATGCCGGTTACCGCGTGCTTGTCCCCTATCTTCGCGGCTATGGCACGACGCGCTTTCTCTCCGACGAGACGCCGCGCAACGGCCAGCAGGCGGCATTGGCGGCCGACATGATTGCCTTCATGGATGCGCTCGGCGTCGATAAGGCGATACTCGGCGGTTATGATTGGGGCGCGCGGACGGTCAATATCATGGCCGCGCTGTGGCCGGGGCGCTGCAAGGCGATGGTTTCGGTGAGCGGCTATCTCATCGGCAGCCAGGCGGCGAACAGCAAGCCGCTCGCGCCGGCGGCGGAGCTGTCCTGGTGGTATCAGTTCTACTTTGCAACCGAGCGCGGCCGGCTTGGCTACCAGGCCAATACGCATGATTTCGCCAGGCTGATCTGGCGCACCGCGTCGCCGACATGGAAGTTCGACGCCGAGACCTTCGATCGCTCGGCGGCGGCATTCGACAATCCGGACCATGTGGAGGTCACGATCCATAATTATCGCTGGCGGCTCGGCCTGGCGGAAGGCGAGGCGCAATTCGACGAGTACGAGAAGCAGCTTGCAATGGCGCCGGTCATCGCCATCCCGACGATCACCCTGGAGGGCGATGCCAACGGCGCGCCGCATCCGCAGCCTTCGGCATACAGGGGCAAGTTCTCCGGCAAGTATGAGCACCGGACATTGACCGGCGGCATCGGCCATAACCTGCCGCAGGAGGCGCCGCAGGCTTTCGCCCGGGCCATCCTCGACGTCGCGAAGTTCTGAGCCGGGGCGGCGGTGGAGAAACCGCTTTACTCGCGCGCGCTGAAACGGAATTAATGTCGCCGGCCGCACGGCCAGCTTCGGACTGCTGAAAGATGAAAAATGGAGCATGTGGATCACATACTGATCGTCGATGACGACCGTGAAATTCGCGAGCTCGTGTCGAGTTACCTGAAGAAGAACGGTTTGCGCACCACGGTCGCGGCCGACGGCCGGCAGATGCGCAGTTTCCTCGAAACGGGCACGGTCGACCTGATCGTCCTCGACGTGATGATGCCGGGCGATGACGGGCTGGTGCTTTGCCGGGAGCTTCGCGCCGGCAGGCACAAGGCGACGCCCGTCATCATGCTCACCGCTCGCGACGACGAGATGGACCGCATCATCGGCCTTGAAATGGGCGCCGACGATTACCTGCCGAAGCCCTTCGCGGCCCGCGAGCTGCTGGCGCGCATAAAGGCGGTGCTGCGGCGCACGCGCATGCTGCCGCCCAATCTGCAGATCAGCGAGGCGGGGCAGTTGCTGACATTCGGCAATTGGCGGCTCGATACGGTCGGCCGGCACCTCCTCGACAGGGACGGCACCGAGATCGCGCTCAGCGGCGCCGAATACCGGCTGTTGCGCGTCTTCATCGATCATCCCCAGCGCGTGCTCAATCGTGACCAGATATTGAACCTCACGCAGGGCCGCGACGCCGAACTGTTCGACCGGTCGATCGACCTGCTGGTAAGCCGCCTGCGCCAGCGTCTCGGCGACGATGCGCGGGAGCCGACCTATATCAAGACGGTGCGGGCGGAGGGCTATGTGTTTTCCGTGCCGGTCGAGATTTCGGTGCCACGGACATGAGGGAAAGCGTCTCGCATTGGCCCACCTTCCAGTGGCCCGGTTCCTTCCATTGGCCAAGCTCGCTGCGCGCCCGGCTCTTCCTCATATTGTTCGCGGGCCTGGCTGTCGCCTATGGCCTGTCGTTCAGCATTCTCTTCGCCGAACGCTACATGTCCGCCAAGGCGGTCATGCTGGGGACGCTGGAAAGCGACCTTGCGACGTCGATTGCGGTCATCGACAGGCTGCCCGCCAATGAGCGAGCCGATTGGCTGGACCGGCTGAGCCGCGGCAATTACCAGCTCGTCCTCGGGCCGGGCCTGCCGGGGGTCCCCGACATGTCGGGCCGCGGCGCGGAGATCGCCGAGCGGATCGAAGAGGCGGCAGGCAACAGGTTCCCGCTGCGGGTCGAAGCCATTCCGGGTGACGGAAAGCGGTTGCAGGCGCATTTGACGCTTTCCGACGGTTCGCCGCTGACCATCGATGTCACGCCGCGCGGTGTCATGCCGCTGGCCGAGTGGCTGCCCTATGTCTTTGCCGCGCAGATGCTGTTGCTGGTTCTGTGCACATGGCTTGCGGTGCGCCAGGCGGTTCGCCCGCTTGGCACTCTCGCCGCCGCGGCCGATGCCCTCGATCCGAAGAGGAAGAGTTCGCCGCTGAGCGAGACCGGCCCGAGCGAGGTCGCTGATGCGGCCCGCGCCTTCAACGCCATGCGCGAGCGTATCGCCCACTACCTCGAAGAGCGCGTGCAGATACTGGCGGCGATCTCCCATGACTTGCAGACCCCGATCACGCGGATGCGGCTGCGGGCCGACATGGCCGAAGATACGCCGGAGAAGACAAAGCTGATCGGCGACCTGCGCGAGATCGAGCGCCTGGTGCAGGATGGCATCGCCTATGCGCGAAGCTCCCATGGCAGCGGCGAGAAGGCCGCGCGTATCGATCTCGCATCCTTCATCGACAGTATCGCCTATGACTACCAGGACATGGGCAAGGCCGTCGCCGTTGCCGGTCTTGTCCACGGCACGGCGCTGACCAGGCCGCACGCGCTACGGCGCATCCTGACCAATTTCATCGACAACGCCCTGAAATTCGCCGGCGCCGCCGAAATCAGCGTCGAACGCCGGGGCGCAGGCTCGATCGCCATCCTGGTGCTGGATCGCGGCCCCGGCATTCCCGACGACAAGCTGCACGCCGCCATGCAGCCGTTCTTCCGGCTGGAGAGCTCGCGCAACCGCGATACCGGCGGCACGGGTCTCGGCCTGGCCATAGCGCAGCAGCTTGCCGCCGTGATCGGCGGTGAAGCGCGGATCTACAATCGGCCCGGCGGCGGCCTCGTTGCAGAGATTTCGCTGCCCTGAAGGCGTCGGTGATGCAATCACCACAGCCTGGGGTGGCGGTTGACGTCCTTGTACAGAAGGTAGCGGAAGCGCCCGGGGCCACCGGCATAGCAGGCCTGCGGGCAGAAGGCGCGCAGCCACATGAAATCGCCGGCCTCGACTTCCACCCAGTCGCGGTTGAGGCGATAGACGGCCTTGCCTTCGAGGACATAGAGCCCGTGTTCCATGATATGGGTTTCCATGAATGGAATGGTGGCGCCGGGCTCGAAGGTCACGATATTGAGGTGCATGTCGTAACGCACATCGTCGGGATCGATGAATCGCGTCGTGCCCCAGCGCCCATCGGTATCCGGCATGGGCGACAGGGCGACATCGTCCTCATGGGCAAAGACCGCCGGGGGTGGTTCCAGCCCGTCGACCGCCTCGAATTTCTTGCGGACCCAATGGAAGCGCGCTGCCTCGGCACCGGGATTGTGCACGGTCCAGGACGAGCCCGCCGGTATGAAGGCGAAGGAACCCGCCCGCAAGGCATGGGCGCGGCCTTCGGTCTCGATGGTCAATTGCCCGTCGACCACGAACAGCGCTGCCTCGGCCCTCGCGTCCGGTTCCGGCCGCTGGCTGCCGCCGCCGGGGCCGACTTCCATGAGATATTGCGAGAATGTCTCGGAAAAGCCGGTGAGCGGCCGCGAAAGTATCCATGCGCGGGTATTGTCCCAATGCGGCAGCAGGCTGGTCACGATGTCCATCATGACAGTCCTCGGAATGACGGCATAGGCGGTGGTGAAAACCGCCTTGCTCGACAGCAGCTCCGTCTGCCCCGGCAGCCCGCCGAGCTGGGTATGATATTTGGCCTTTTCCATTGCATGTCTCCCGCCGCGATATACAGAGCTGGTTTAGGTGCGGGCGGCAATTTATGCAATGGGCATCGCGCCTTCGCTCGCGCCAGTGCCTCGCGGTCGAAAACTCAAGGGCGCCCCTTGGTAATGCAGGCCGGAATGCACAAATATGAGCACGAGGCGAAAGGAGAGCGTCCATGAATATTGGCGAGGCAGCTGCATCCTCCGGCGTATCGGCCAAGATGATCCGTCATTACGAATCGATAGGCCTCATCGAGCCGGCCGATCGAACGCAATCCGGTTACCGCGTCTATGGCGGTGACGATCTCGACACCTTGCGCTTCATCCGGCGCGGCAGGGATCTCGGCTTCTCCATCGACCATATCCGCCAATTGCTCATGCTCTGGCGCGACCGCAGCCGGGCATCGTCCGACGTGAAGACCATCGCCCTCAGGCATGTTCGCGAGCTGGAGGAGAAGATGCTGCAATTGCAGGAGATGGCGGACACGCTGCGCCATCTGGCGGCGCATTGCCATGGCGACAATCGCCCGGATTGCCCGATCATCCAGAATTTGTCGCAGTCCCAGAATCTGTTGCAGGAAAAGAAGGCCGGCGCAGGATCGAGGCGGGCGGGAACGCTCAAGGGCCGGCTTGCCGGCTGATGCCGCTCAAGTGCCCGTGAACGGATAGAGCCTGTCGATCGAAGGCAGGCACTGCGCTCCCTTCCTCGCCAGGAAATTCTGGAAGGCCTGCATCGCCGGCGACATGGTCCTGTCCGTGCGCACGACGGAAAACCACTGGCGGCGGATGGGCATGCCGATGACGTCGAGGATCACCAGCCTGCCGACCTCCAGTTCCAGCGCGATCGTATGGGCGGAGATGAAGGCGACGCCGAGCCCTGCCATCACGGCCTGTTTTATCGTCTCGTTCGACGACATCTCCGTGCCGAGATCGTCGAGCCGTCCCGGCAGTTCGCTCAGGAAGATTTCGAGCGATATGCGCGTGCCGGAGCCGGATTCGCGAATGAGGAAATTCTCGCGGGCAATACGCTCCTTGGTGATGTCGCGGCTGCTGGCCAGGGGATGGTCGGGAGCGGCGATCATGACGAGGGGGTGATCGCCGAACACGGCGGACCGCAGCGGAACGTCGCGCGGCGGCCGGCCCATCAGCGCGAGATCGACCGAATGGCTTTTCAGGCTCTCGATGATCTCGGCGCGGTTGCCGATGATGAGCTTGACCGCGATATCGGGATGATCCTTGGCGAAGGTCGCCATCATCTGCGGCGCGAAATATTTCGCCGTCGATACGACACCAAGCGACAGCGATCCGGTCCGGAGGCCTTTCAGCGCGTCGATCTCGTCATTGAGCAGGCGCAGCCGCTCTTCGATCATCTGGGCGGCATCGAGAAAGGCAAGGCCCGCAGCCGTCGGGCGCAGCCCTTCATTGGTGCGGTCGAACAGCACGATTTCCGCATCCTCCTCCAGAAGCTTGAGCTGGATGGTCACCGCCGGCGGGGTCAGGCCGAGTGCATTGGCGGCGGCGACGATGGTTCCGTGCTGCTTGATCGCCTGAACTGCCCGCAATTGCTTGAGGTTGAGGTTGCGCATGGATAGAGCTTAGATTTTTTTACCGGATCAGTAAATTAAATAAATTTTACTTATTGCGGCGTGGATGGTCCTCTATTCGCAAGCCCGGCACGCACGCCGGGTGCGGGAGGAAAGATGATGACCACGGCAACGCTCGATGCCTTTCTCGGCTCCTATGCGAAGGATGAAGACCCCTCGCGCGTGAGTGTCTCCTCGGTCGTGCGCCAATTGGCCCTGACGGCCGTGAAAATCCGCGGGTTCATCAATCAGGGCGCTCTCGGCAAGGCTTTCTCCAATGGCGGCGGCTCCGTCAATGCCGATGGCGACACGCAGAAGGCGCTGGACGTCTTTGCCGACGACATGTTCCTGCAGGCGGTCCGCGAAGCGCCGGTCGCCCTCTATGGTTCGGAGGAACTGCCGACGCCGGCGGTGCTTGCAACCGACGCGCGGCTGGCACTGGCGATCGATCCCCTCGACGGTTCATCCAATATCGACACCAACGTCTCCATCGGCACGATCTTCTCGATACTGCCGGTCGTCGGTGACCCGGAGAAGGACCCGCTCGCCTCGTTCCTGCAGTCGGGCAGCAACCAGCTCGCCGCCGGCTTCTTCATCTACGGGCCCCAGCTTGCCCTGGTGCTCACCCTTGGAAGCGGCACGCATATCTTCGTGTTTTCGAGCCGGCTGGGCACTTTCGTCCAGGCCTATGAAAGCGTCGCGATTGAAAGCAGGGCGCATGAATTTGCGATCAATGCCGCCAATTACCGGCATTGGGACGAGGCCGTCCGGCTCTATATCGACGACTGCCTGAAGGGCAGCGAGGGGCCGCGCGGGCGCGAGTTCAACATGCGCTGGATTGCCTCGCTGGTTGCCGAGGCCTACCGCATCCTGACGCGCGGCGGTGTGTTCCTCTATCCCGGCGACAAGCGCAAGACCTATGGCGAGGGCCGGCTGCGGCTGGTCTACGAGGCCAACCCGATCGCGTTCCTGATCGAGCAGGCGGGTGGAGCGGCGACCGATACCGTCAACAGGATACTGGATATCGTTCCGCATGCGATGCATCAGCGCGTTCCGCTGGTCTTCGGCGCCGCGCGGGAGGTCGCGCGCATCGGACGCTATCACACCGATCCCAGCAATATCGGAGAACGGGCGCCGCTTTTCAGCAATCGCGGCCTGTTCAGGGTTTGAGGGGGGCATCATGTCGACAAAGCATCCGATCATCTCGATCACCGGTTCATCGGGCGCCGGCACCACGTCGGTCAAGCGCATATTCGAGCAGATTTTCCGCCGCGAACAGATCGAAGCCGCCTTCATCGAAGGCGATGCCTTCCACAAATATGACCGCAACGCCATGAAGGAGAAAGTTGCCGAAGAGGAGAAGAAGGGAAATCCCAACTTTACCCATTTCAATGCCGACGCCAACGAACTGCTGAAGCTCCAGGAGGTGTTCGAGGAATATGGCCGCAGGGGCACCGGCAAGACGCGCACCTATGTCCATGACGAGGAGGAGGCCAGGCTCTACGACACGCCGGCCGGCACCTTCACCGAATGGCGCGACCTGCCGCCAAGTACGCTGCTCTTCTATGAGGGGCTGCACGGCTGCGCGGTTGCCGACGGCATCGATCTCGCGCGCCATGCGGATCTCAAGATCGGTGTCGTGCCGGTCATCAACCTCGAATGGATCCAGAAGATCCATCGCGACCGCGCGACGCGCGGCTATTCGACCGAGGCCGTGATGGACGTCATCCTGCGCCGCATGCCGGACTATGTGCGCTTCATCACGCCGCAGTTCACGCTGACCGACATCAATTTCCAGCGTGTGCCGATCGTCGATACGTCCAACCCGTTCATCGCGCGATGGATACCGACGCCTGACGAATCGATGCTCGTCATCCGCTTCGCCCGGCCGAGAGGCATCGACTTCCCGTACCTGCTTTCGATGATCCACGATTCTTTCATGTCGCGGGCAAATTCGATCGTCGTACCGGGAAACAAGCTCGACCTGGCGATGCAACTCATCCTGACGCCGCTGATCATGCAGCTGATCGAACGCAAAAACAGAGCCTCGTGAGGAGACGACCATGCAGACACAAGCTTTGCTGAAGGAAAGCCCGGACAGGGAGAGCGTCGCGGAACGCGACATGGCCAATGCCATCCGCGCCCTGGCCATGGACAGCGTACAGAAGGCCAATTCCGGCCATCCGGGCATGCCGATGGGCATGGCCGACGTCGCGGCGGTGCTGTTCAACAGGTTCATCAAGCTCGACCCGCTGCATCCGCAATGGCCGGACCGCGACCGCTTCATCCTGTCGGCCGGGCACGGCTCGATGCTGCAATACGCCATCCATTATCTCATCGGCTACCCGGACATGCCGATAGAGGAGCTGCAACGCTTCCGCCAACTGGGCGCGAGGACGGCAGGACATCCCGAATACGGCCACGCGCAGGGCATCGAGATGACGACCGGCCCGCTCGGGCAGGGCATTGCCACCGCCGTCGGCATGGCGCTTGCCGAGCGCATGCTGGCCGCCCGGTTCGGCGCCGAGATCGTCGATCATTTCACCTATGTGATTGCCGGCGACGGCTGCCTGCAGGAAGGCATCAGCCACGAGGCGATCGATCTTGCCGGCCATCTCAATCTGTCGAAGCTGATCGTGCTCTGGGACAATAATTCCATCTCGATCGACGGTCCTACCTCGCTGTCGACCTCGACGGACCAGCTCGAGCGGTTCAAGGCGGCTGGTTTCGAGGTGCAGGAGGTGGACGGACACGATCACGAGGCGATAGGCGAGGCCATCGCGAACGCCCGGACGACAAGCCGCCCGTCGCTCATTTCCTGCCGCACGGTGATCGGCAAGGGCGCGCCAAACCTGCAGGGCAGCGAAAAGGTCCATGGTGCGCCGCTCGGCGCCGACGAGATCGCGGCGGCACGGCAGGCGATCGGCTGGCAGCACGAGCCCTTCATCGTTCCGGAGGAGATCGTCGAGGCCTGGCGCGATGTGGCGCGGCGCGGCGCCGATCAACGTCGCGAATGGTGCGTGCGGGTAGGCGCATCGCCGCTGGGCGAGGAGTTCCGGCAGACGATGCAGCGGCAGCTTCCGCCGACATTGGCCGAGGAACTGGCGAAGTTCCGCCGCCACCATGCGGAGAATGCGACGAAGGTCGCAACCCGCAAGGCATCCGAGATGGTGCTGGGCGTCGTCAACGAACAGACGGAGCTGACGGTTGGCGGCTCGGCCGACCTGACCCATTCGAACCTGACGCTGACCAAGGGGATGATGAGCATCACCCCGGACGATTTCACCGGCCGCTATGTCCATTACGGCATCCGCGAGCATGGCATGGCCGCAGCGATGAACGGGCTGGCGCTGCATGGCGGCTTCATCCCCTATGGCGGTACATTCCTCGCCTTTGCCGATTATGCGCGCGGGGCGATGCGCCTCTCGGCCCTGATGGGCCAGCAGGTGATCTATGTCATGACGCATGATTCCATCGGCCTCGGCGAGGATGGCCCGACGCACCAGCCTGTCGAACATCTGGCCATGCTGCGGGCAACGCCCAATCTCAACGTGTTCCGCCCGGCCGATATCATCGAGACGGCGGAGTGCTGGGAACTGGCGCTGCAGCAGCGGGACCGGCCGAGCGTCATCGTCCTTTCCCGCCAGAACCTGCCCATGCTTCGGCAGGCACATTCGGAGGATTGCCGCTCGGCGCGGGGCGCCTACGTCCTGCGGGAAACGGCGGAACCGCGTGCGGTCACGCTGCTGGCGACCGGTTCCGAGGTGGAGATCGCCTGTACCGCGGCGGACATATTGCGGGCGCAGCACCGCATCGCCGCCGCGGTGGTGTCGATGCCGTGCTGGGAACTGTTCGAAGCGCAGCCCGGCGCCTATCGGCGGTCGGTTCTCGCCGCGGCCCCGCGCATCGGCATCGAAGCCGCGGCCCGGCTCGGCTGGGATCGCTGGATCGGCGAGCGCGGCGCTTTCATCGGCATGCGGGGTTTCGGCGCCAGCGCGCCGGCGCCCGAGCTCTACCGGCATTTCGAAATCACACCCGAACATATCGTCGCCACGGCGCGCAAGCTCATCAACGAGAAGGAGTATTGAGGATGGCCAGGATTACATTGCGGCAATTGCTCGACCACGCGGCAGAGCATGGATACGGCGTCCCCGCCTTCAACATCAACAACATGGAACAGGGCCTCGCGGTCATGGAAGCGGCGGCGGCCTGTGATGCGCCGGTCATCCTGCAGGCATCGCGCGGTGCGCGGTCCTACGCCAAGGACGTCATGCTCGCCCGGATGATCGATGCGCTGGTGGAGATGTATCCAGCCATCCCGATCTGCCTGCACCAGGACCACGGCAATGACGAGGCCACTTGCATGACGGCCATCCGTCACGGCTTCACCTCCGTGATGATGGACGGCTCGCTCGAGGCCGACGCGGCGACGCCCGCATCCTTCGAATACAATGTCGCGATCACCCGGCGCGTCACCTCCATCGCCCATTGGCTGGGCGTGTCGGTGGAAGGCGAGCTCGGCGTGCTCGGCTCGCTCGAAAGCGGCGAGGCGGAAGCCGAGGATGGTCATGGTGCAAGCGGCAAGCTGAGCCATGAGCAGCTGTTGACCGATCCGGACCAGGCGGTGGATTTCGTGCAGAGGACGCATGTCGACGCCCTGGCGATCGCCTGCGGCACGTCGCACGGCGCCTATAAATTCTCCCGTGCCCCCGATGGCGAAATCCTGGCGATGGGCGTCATCGAGGAGATCCACCGCAAGCTGCCGAACACGCATCTCGTCATGCACGGTTCGTCATCGGTGCCGCAGCCCTTGCAGGACATCATCAACCGGTTTGGCGGCGAGATGCCGCAGACCTATGGCGTTCCCGTCGAGGAGATCGAACGCGGCATTCGCCATGGCGTGCGCAAGGTCAATATCGACACCGACTGCCGGATGGCGATGACGGGGCAGTTCCGCAAGATCGCATTGGAGAATCCGGCGGAATTCGACCCGCGCAAATTCCTGAAGCCGGCGCTCGACGCCATGCGCGATCTTTGCCGCGATCGGTTCGAACGCTTCGGCTCGGCCGGCCACGCCTCGAAGATCAGGCCTCTCGGCCTCGACGAGATGGCGAAACGATACGCCGCAGGAAAGCTCGACCCGCAATTTGCCGCAGCGAAGGCTGCCTGAAGCCCCATCAGCGAGAAAGGACGTACAATGTCAAACAAATCAGAAACAGTGACGGGGAAGGAACGCTACAGATCCGGTGTCATGGAATACAAGAAGATGGGCTATTGGGAGCCCGACTACGAGCCGAAGGACACCGATATCATCGCCCTGTTCCGCATCACGCCGCAGGACGGCGTGGACCCGATCGAAGCGGCGGCGGCAGTTGCGGGCGAATCCTCTACCGCGACCTGGACCGTCGTCTGGACCGACAGGTTGACCGCGACGGAGAAGTACCGCGCCAAGGCCTACAGGGTCGATCCGGTTCCCAATGGCGAAGGGCAATACTTCGCCTATATCGCCTATGACCTCGACCTGTTCGAGCCGGGCTCGATCTCCAACCTGACGGCGTCGATCATCGGCAATGTGTTCGGCTTCAAGCCCCTGAAGGCGCTGCGGCTGGAGGACATGCGCCTGCCGGTGGCCTATGTCAAAACGTTCCAGGGCCCGCCGACCGGCATCGTCGTCGAACGCGAACGGCTCGACAAGTTCGGCCGGCCATTGCTCGGCGCAACCGTGAAGCCGAAGCTCGGCCTGTCCGGGCGCAATTATGGCCGCGTGGTCTATGAGGCGCTCAAGGGTGGCCTCGACTTCACCAAGGACGACGAGAACATCAACTCCCAGCCCTTCATGCACTGGCGCGAGCGCTTCCTCTATTGCATGGAGGCCGTGAACAAGGCGCAGGCGGCAACGGGCGAGGTGAAGGGCAGCTACCTGAACGTCACCGCCGCCACGATGGAAGACATGTATGAACGCGCCGATTTCGCCAAGGAACTGGGCTCGAACATCGTCATGATCGATCTCGTCATCGGCTATACCGCCATCCAGTCCATGGCAAAATGGGCCAGGCGCAACGACATGATCCTGCATCTGCACCGGGCGGGTCATTCCACCTATACGAGGCAGAAGTCGCACGGCGTCTCGTTCCGCGTCATCGCCAAATGGATGCGCCTCGCCGGCGTGGACCACATCCATGCCGGGACTGTCGTCGGCAAGCTGGAGGGCGATCCCGCCACCACGCGCGGCTATTACGACATCTGCCGCGACGACTTCAATCCGATGCGGCTGGAGAACGGCGTGTTCTTCGACCAGCACTGGGGGTCGCTGAACAAGATGATGCCCGTGGCCTCGGGCGGCATTCATGCCGGCCAGATGCATCAATTGCTCGATCTTCTGGGCGAGGACGTCGTCCTGCAGTTCGGGGGCGGCACGATCGGCCATCCGATGGGCATTGCCGCCGGCGCGACGGCCAACCGGGTAGCGCTCGAATGTATGATCCTCGCCCGCAACGAGGGCCGGGACATCGTGCGCGAGGGGCCGGAAATATTGCGGACGGCAGCACGCAACTGCCAGCCGCTGCAGCAGGCGCTCGAAGTCTGGAAGGACGTCACCTTCAACTACACCTCAACCGACTCGCCGGATTTCGTTCCGACCGCGACAGCAGCCGAATAGGAGAAATGACATGCGCATCACCCAGGGAACATTCTCATTTCTGCCGGACCTGACGGATGAGCAGATTGCGCGGCAGGCGCAGTATTGCATCGACAATGGCTGGGCGGTCAGCCTCGAATTCACCGACGACCCGCATCCCCGCAACACCTATTGGGAGATGTGGGGCCATCCGATGTTCGACAATCCGGATGCGGCCGCCTTGCTCATGGAGCTGAAGGAATGCCGCAAGGTCTATGGCCATTGCTATATCCGCCTGGTGGCCTTCGACAACAGCCATGGCTGGGAGTCGGTGAAACTGTCCTTCATCGTCAACCGCCCGGCGGAGGAGCCTGGCTTCCAGCTTTCCCGCCAGGAGGCGCCGGGCCGCGTGATCCGCTATACGACGCGCGCTTATGCAGCCGACAAGCCGGCGGGGCAGCGCTATGGCTGACATCGGCGCCGACACCATCGCCACAGTGGCGGAAGATGTGCCGAAGACCGTTGACCTGCGTGCGGAATATGTCGATTCCGGCGTCGCGGAGGTCCTGGAGGAGCTCGATCGCGAATTGATCGGGCTCCGTCCGGTCAAGCAGCGCATCAAGGAGACCGCCGCCCTGCTGCTGGTTGAACGGGCGCGGCGGCGGATGGGCCTCGCCCACGAGACGCCGACGCTGCATATGAGCTTCAGCGGCAATCCCGGCACCGGCAAGACCACGGTGGCGCTGCGGATGGCCGATCTGCTGCATCGGCTCGGCTATATCCGCAAGGGTCATCTCGTTTCGGTGACGCGCGACGATCTCGTCGGCCAGTATATCGGGCATACGGCGCCGAAAACGAAGGAAATCCTCAAAAAGGCGATGGGCGGCGTGCTGTTCATCGACGAGGCCTATTACCTGCACCGGCAGGAGAATGAACGCGACTACGGCCAGGAGGCGATCGAGATTCTCCTGCAGGTCATGGAGAACCAGCGCGAGGACCTCGTCGTCATCCTTGCGGGCTATAGCGACCGGATGGACAAGTTTTTCGCCAGCAATCCGGGATTCCGCTCGCGGATTGCGCATCACATCGATTTCCCCGACTATAGTCCGGAGGAATTGCTTCAGATCGCCGAAATCATGTTGTCGAAGCAGAATTATCATTTCGACGACGAAGGCCGCAGGATCATGGCCGACTATATCGAACAGCGGCGGCGGCAACCGCATTTCGCCAATGCCCGCTCCATCCGCAATGCGCTCGACCGTGCGCGGCTGCGCCAGGCCAACCGGCTGTTCGAGAATTCCAGCGGCGCGATCGATGCGGATACGCTGTCGCGCATCACCGTCGACGACATCAAGGGCAGCCGCGTGTTTGCCCAGCCACGGGTGGAGGAGGAGCAATCGTCATGACCAGGGATACGCTCATAGCACCGTCGGTTCTTTCAGCCGACTTCTCGAGGCTCGGCCAGGAGGTCGAGGACGTCATCGCCGCCGGCGCGGACTGGGTGCATCTGGATGTGATGGACGGACATTTCGTGCCGAACATCACATTCGGGCCGCAGATCGTCAAATCGGTCCGAAACCGCACCGACGCGGTGTTCGATTGCCATCTGATGATCGCCCCGGCGGATAATTACCTCGCCGCATTCGCCGATGCAGGCTGCGACATCATCACCGTCCATGCGGAGGCGGGTCCGCATCTCGACCGCTCCCTGCAGACCATCCGGCAACTCGGCAAGAAGGCCGGCGTTTCGCTCAATCCCTCGACGCCGGAATCCGTCATCGAATATGTGCTCGACCGGCTCGATCTCGTGCTGCTGATGACCGTCAATCCCGGCTTCGGCGGGCAGGCGTTCATTCCGTCGGTCGTCGAGAAGATCCGGCGGGTGAAAAGCCTGATCGGCGCCCGTCCGATCGATATCGAGGTCGATGGCGGGATCACCGCCGAGACCGCGCCGCTCGTCGCGGAAGCTGGCGCGAATGTGCTCGTCGCAGGGTCGGCGATCTTCAAGGGTAGCGGCAAGGCCGCCTATGCGGCTAATATCGGCGCGATACGGCAGGCTGCCGAGAGCGCCCGGCAGGCGCGCGCAGCATAGGGAGGCGACATGGCCGCGATACCACCAGTTTGTGATTTCGGCTGGAAGGCCAGGGACGCGGTTCTGACGGGAACGGACGCAAAAGCCCATTCGATCCTGCAGCAGGCCGGGCCGAAGGGCCTGGTCGTCGCCTTCATCTGCAATCACTGCCCCTATGTCAAAGCGATCATCCAGCGCATTGTGCGCGACGCCGAGGAACTCGCGCCCATCGGGATCGGCTTCGTTGCCATCAACTCCAACGATGCCGAGGCCTATCCGGATGATTCCTATGAGAACATGCGGCGCTTTGCCGAGGACAACCGCTTGCCGTTTCCCTATCTCCACGATGCGGACCAGACCGTCGCCCGCGCCTATGGAGCCGTCTGCACGCCGGATTTCTTCTGCTTCAATAGCCGGGGAGAACTGCAATATCGCGGCCGGCTCGATGCCTCGCGCAAGGAGAAGGACCAGCCGGGGCTGCGCCGCGACCTGTTCGAGGCGATGTTGCAGATAGCCGAGACCGGAGAGGGGCCGCGAGAGCAGGTCGCTTCCGTCGGCTGCTCGATAAAATGGCGTGAAAATCCGTAATATCGCCAGGCTATCGGCACGCGGCTTCGTGCCGCCGGTTCAACCGGCGGCCGAAATGCTAGTTCGAATATTGTTTGAGGTAGGCTTCGAGATTGGAGATTTCCGTCTCGTCCTTCATGCCCGGAAACGCCATCTTCGTGCCCTTCACCTTGGCCTT
This sequence comes from Phyllobacterium sp. 21LDTY02-6, assembly GCF_023554255.2. Taxonomy (GTDB): domain Bacteria; phylum Pseudomonadota; class Alphaproteobacteria; order Rhizobiales; family Rhizobiaceae; genus Phyllobacterium. The sequence goes on from NZ_JAMJWD020000003.1 coordinate 411,822, forward strand.
GGGATTGTGAAGATAGTCACGCAGCGACGCCGCGTCCCATACGAGACCGCCCGCACCGGCTGCCTTCATCGCAGGTGAATAATTGAAGCCGGGATGGGTGCCGGCGGTCCTGCCGAAAATCCCCTTCAGGGACGGCCCGACCTTGTTCTTGTCGGTATCGGCCACATGGCAGGCGGTACATTTCTTGAACACAGTTGCACCAGCCGTTGCATCGCCCGCGTCTTGCGCACGGGCTCCAACAACCGACAGGACTGCAACTGACAAACCAATCAGTATTACAGGGTATCGCATGGCATTTCCTCATATTCGCCAAGGGTGCCCTAGACGAAGACTGGTGCCAATTCTCCATGCATTGGCATCACCGGTGAAAACGTTACCTGCCCCAAACCATAAGTCAATTGCCCGTCCCGGAAAATAAAGTCGCACCATCACGTTTGCGTTTTCCCCGCCCCGATGATTGACGAAAAGCTGGCGTGCTCGTAGTTTGGGAATGCGTTTCTCATTGGGCACCGTGAGAGATCCGACCGACACTTCGTCCCCCGCCTTTCCGATGCCGGACATGGCGCGCAGGGATGGAACAGATAGGGATTGGAGGTGCCGAGTGAATGTCGTTGAGCTCATCCTGACCGTCTGTCTGATTTCCAATCCTTCCAGCTGCAGGGAAGAGCGCCTGCGCTTCGAAAACAGGTCGAATCTTCTCAACTGCATGTTCCTTGCGCCTGCCGAGATCGCAAAATGGGCGGATCAGCACCCGAAGCTGCGGGTGGCGCGCTGGAAATGCAAGTTCCCCTCCAACGAGATCACCCTATGAGCGCCCAAATGGTTGCCCAAATGGCGGCAGGTGCGGTTTCAGTCCCGTTGCGCCGCCGCATCGTCTTGCGGCTGCTGGCGCTGGTCCTGCTGATCGCCGCCATGGCAGCAGCACCGGCGGAGGCCGCCGAAAAACTGCGCATCGGGGTGCTCAAATTCGGCACGGTCAACTGGGAGCTCGATACGATCAAGCATCATGGCCTGGATGAAAAGCACGGCCTGGACATGGAGGTGCAGTTCTTCGCCAGCGAGGATGCGACCAATGTCGCCATGATGGCCGGAGCTGTCGATATCATCGTTTCGGACTGGCTCTGGGTTTCCCGCCAGCGTTCCTCGGGGGAGGATCTGACCTTCGTGCCCTATTCGAGCGCGGTGGGAGCGATGATGGTCCGCAACGAATCGCCCATCAAGCGTCTCGCCGATCTGAAAGGCAAGAAACTGGGCGTGGCAGGAGGGCCGCTCGACAAGAGCTGGCTGCTTATCCAGGGCTTTGCCAGGAGCATGTCGCTGGATCTGGTGGAGGAGAACGAAATCATCTACGGCACGCCGCCATTGCTGGCGGAGAAGGCACGGCAGAACGAACTCGACGCCGTGCTGAATTTCTGGAACTTCTGCGCGCGGCTGGAGGCATCGGGTTTCCGCCGGCTGATCAGCACCAGCGATGCCGCGCAGGCATTGGGCGCGACGGGCGCAGTCTCGGCCATCGGCTATATATTCCACGACAAATGGGCCGAGGCGCATCCGCAGGCCATTGCCGGTTTCGTCGCGGCGAGCCGGGATGCGAAAGCGTTGTTGAAGACCTCGGATGCGGAATGGGAACGCCTTGCCCCCATCGTCAAGGCCGAAGGCGACGAACTCGTCAAGCTGCGCGACCGCTACAGGGAAGGCATTCCGGCCCGAAACACGATCGAGGAACAGGCCGATGCCGTAAAGCTCTACGCGGTCCTCGCCAAGATCGGAGGCAAGAAGCTGGTGGGAGATGCGGTATCGCTGGCGCCGGGCACATTCTGGGAGCCGCGCGAATGATGGCGGAGGAGAAACCGCTGGGACGGCCGCTGGGACGGTCGATGGGAGAGCAAGCCGCGGCGCCGATCTGGATGGTGCTCCTGTCCTTCGCGGCGCTGCTTGTGGCATGGCAGCTCGGCGCCACGCTCTGGCCGACGCGCTCGTTTCCGCCGCCGCTGCTGGTGTGGCAGACGTTCCTCGGCGAGATGGCCAGCGGCGACCTGCCTTACCATCTGGCCATAACGCTTTGGCGGGTGGCGGCTTCGTTCCTCCTCGCCATGATCATCGGCGCTGCCATCGGCATTTTTCTCGGCATGCACCGGCGGGCCGACCAGTTCTTCAATCCCTGGCTCATCCTCTTCCTCAATATTCCCGCGCTGGTGATCATCGTGCTCGCCTATATCTGGTTCGGGCTCAACGAAGCCGCCGCGATCGGCGCGGTGGCGCTGAACAAGATCCCGAATGTCGCGGTGACCATGCGCGAAGGCGCCCGGGCGCTCGATCCGCGCTATGCCGAAATGGCCAGCGTCTATCGCTTCGGCGGCTTCGACCGGTTCCGGCACATTCTCATGCCGCAGCTGCAACCCTACATCGCCGCCGCGTCTCGGTCGGGCATTTCGCTCATCTGGAAGATCGTGCTCGTCGTCGAACTGATGGGCAGGTCCAATGGTGTCGGCTTCCAGATCAACCTCTTTTTCCAGCTCTTCGATGTTGCGGCAATTCTCGCCTATACATTGGCATTCGTCGCTGTGATGCTTTCAATCGAATTGATGGTGGTGCAACCCCTTGAACGCACATCAACACGCTGGCGCCGCCGCGCGGCTTGAAGTCCATGTCGAGCAGAAATCCTTCTCCTCCGCCACGGGTGAAAGGATCGACGTCCTGCGCGACCTGCATTTCGATGTTCCGGAGAACAGGTTCGCCTGCATCTTTGGCCCGTCGGGCTGTGGCAAGACCACGATACTTCGCATTCTCATGGGGCTTGACGGTGACTATGGCGGTTCGGTGCGGCTGCCGAACTGGCCTGATCCACGCGTCGGCGCCGTGTTCCAGGAGCCGACGCTGCTGCCGTGGCGGTCCGTCGAGCAGAATATAAGGCTGGCGCTGCCCGGGCATCGGAAGGATGCCAATCTCGACCTGTTGCTCGAAATCCTCGGCCTTGACCACCTGCGCTCGTTTTATCCGGGTGAGCTCTCGCTCGGTCTGGCGCGCCGCGTGGCGATTGCAAGGGCGCTCGCCATCGAGCCTGACGTGCTCTTGCTGGATGAGCCCTTCGTCTCGCTGGACCAGGCGCTGGCGCAGCAATTGCGGAACCTGCTGCTGTCGGTCTGGTCGGAACGGCCGACGACGGCATTGATGGTCACCCATGATCTCGACGAGGCCATCATGCTGTCGGACCGCATCATCGTGCTGTCGCCCCGCCCGGCGAAGGTCGTCGGCGTGTTCGATATCACGGTGCCGCGGCGCGAGCGCGACGAGAAGGCGAGAGACGATCTGCGGCGGTCGTTCCGCAAACAATTCCTCGCACCGGAGCCCGGATCATGATTCGGGCGAACCGGAGAGACTTCCTCAAGGTCGCCGCGTTCTGCAGCCTGTGCGGGACCGGAGCGGCATATGCGAAGACAGGCGCGGCGGGCGCATTGCCGGTCAAGCAGATTGCGGATGGCGTCTTCGCCTTCGCGGGAGTGCCGGCGATGATGAATGGCGGCAATCGCGGCGAGATCTGCAATCTCGGCTTCGTCATCGGCGAGGACGCCGTCGCGGTGATCGACAGCGGTGGCAGCGTCGCCGAGGGCAGGGCGCTCATCGATGCCATCAGAGCCCGGACCGACAGGCCCATACGCTATCTGATAAATACCCACATGCATCCGGATCATATCTTCGGCAATGGCGCTTTCGACGCGGAAAAAGTGACGATCGTCGGCCACCGGAATTTGCGCCGGGCCCTCGAAAGCCGCGGTGATTATTATCTGGAGAGCTATCGGAGCAGCATGGGCGCCGAGCTGATGCAGGATATCCGCATCGTGCTGCCGACAAGACTCGTGGCCGCCGTCGAAGAACTGGATGTAGGTAAGCGTAAACTTACTCTTCAATCCTGGAAGCCGGCCCATACGGACAATGACCTGACCGTATTCGACCAGAAGACCAAGGTGCTTTTCACCGGCGACCTGTGCTTTGCCGAGCACTTGCCGACGCTTGACGGTTCCCTGCTTGGATGGGTCGGGCAGCTGGATATGTTGCGGGCCATCGAGGCGAGCATGGCGGTGCCGGGCCATGGGCCCGTTCCGTCGCCCTGGCCGGACGCGCTCGAGCGGCAAAAGCGCTATTTCGACGTGCTGATCGGCGATGTCCGCAAGGCGATCCGCGAAGGAGTGCCGATGATGGAGGCAGTGAAAACAGCAGGCGAGAGCGAGCGCGGCAATTGGCAGCTCTTCGACGACTATAATCAGCGCAATGCGACGGCCGCCTATGCGGAGCTTGAATGGCAATGATGCCATTGCCGCCGCCCGGATAAGTGCTACAATGACGGGCAGAGCCGGGCACCGCCAGTCCTATTGGTGGAGGCATGAATGTTCGAGAAAATGATCCTGCAGCGCCGCGATATCATCATTGCGGCCTTGGCTGTCGCTGGTGTCCTCGTTTCCCAACCATCAGTCGCCGAAGACACGTCCAGTCCGGGCGATGCCACCTGGAATTCGCTGAAAGGCGATGTTTTCGGGCAGCGACCTATCGGAAATGACGGCGGAATTATCAGTATCGAAGCGCCGAAGCGCGCCGAGGACGCCGCGATCGTGCCGGTGGACCTGCGCTTCAACACAGCCAAGGACCAGCGAATCAAGGCTGTCACGCTGATCGTCGACGAGAATCCCGCGCCGGTCGCGGCGGTGTTCAAGTTCGGGCCCGATGCCGGCGTGACCCATCTGGCGACGCGGCTGCGCGTCAACGCCTATTCCTATGTCCGCGCCATCGCCGAGACCGAGGATGGCAAGCTTCACATGACCCAGGCTTTCGTGAAGGCGTCCGGAGGCTGTTCGGCGCCGGCCACCAAGAATGCCGACGAGGCCATGGCCAATCTCGGCAAGATGAAATTGCGGGTATTCTCGTCGAAGACGCTGTCGTCCACATCGATGACGCGCGTCACCGACATGCAGCTGATGATAAGGCACCCGAACAATTCCGGGCTGCAGATGGATCAGGTGACACGGTATTATATCCCGGCCCATTTCATCCAGGGGCTCACCGTGTCTCAGGGAGACCGGCTGATCATGTCGATGGAAGGCGGGATTTCTATCTCCGAAGACCCGAATTTTCGCTTCGAGTTCGATGCGAAGCCGGGCGAGGATATCAAGGTCGAGGCGGCGGATACCGAAGGCAAGAAGTTCGAGAACGAATGGCCCGTAGCAACGTCGAGCCTCTGAGCGGAAGGCGCGAATCAATGGCCCGAAAGGCTAGTGATCCGAATCTGAAGTTCACGACAGCATTGCAGCAGTGTCAGATGAACTTCCGATTCGAAAGGCTCACTAGAAGCAGCGTATGTCCGCTTCGGCCTGGGCGCGCTTGAGCTCGGTGATCGAGGCCTTCGCCGGAGCGCTCTCCCGGAAGAGGACGCCATTCTCGCCCGGGACCAGGCCCATGGATTTGTAGGTTTCGGCAGCCAGATAATGATCGTAGGTGATGACGGACGAAATCACGTCGATCGAACAGGAGCACCGCTGAAGCATATCGCGGTTTTCGCCGTTGGCCTTCATGCAGCCATAGACATATTCCGCCAGTGTCGAAGTCGGATAATCAGTGGCCGCACTGGCCGGAGCAACCGTGTGAATTGCTGCTACTGCGAACACAAGCGGCGCGACAAGACGAGAAAGATGGGACATCGGCGTCCTCCGGGCAGGAGACATAAATTTCCCAGATAAATAGCAAACCCAAATAATACATGGCAAGAATTTTCGGCCACTCAAGTATCAATTAATGTTGTCGAGGCAGGCTGCGAAATGTTTACTCGGCCAGCAGCAATATGCTGCAATGCAGCAAATACATTTCGCAATGCGAAAAATATAAAGTAAGAAACACGCTTGCCTAATCTAAATCTTTCTCCTATCGTCATCTTGTTTCCGGCTTCAAGGACGTTACCGTCAAGGGAGTGGTGACAGTCTTCGTAGGCCAAGCGGGGTGGGCAGTAACGGTGCCCTCTGCGCGCCTGGCTTAGGTCGTGACACGCTGCCGGAAATACTTCCCCATTTGCGTGAGCTAATGGAGCGGACCGCTGCTTTAAAACCAGCTCCGTCCGATGGTTCATTGATGTGAACATAGGGAGGATTCAAAATGCGTGTACACAAGAATTTCATGCGAGCGCTGGCAGTCTGTACCATGTCGGTCTCATTGGCGGGAGGTGCACTGGCCAATGACGATCTGCAGGCTCTGATCTCGAATTCGAAGGACTGGGCAATCCAGACCGGCGACTATGCGAATACCCGTTACTCAAAGCTCAATAAGATCAACAAGGATAACGTCAAGAATCTTCAGGTCGCCTGGACGTTCTCTACAGGCGTGCTGCGTGGCCATGAAGGCGGCCCGCTCATCATCGGCGACATCATGTATGTTCATGCGCCCTACCCGAACACGGTCTATGCGCTTGACCTGAACAATGACGGCAAGATTCTATGGAAGTACGAGCCGAAACAGGATCCGAACGTCATTCCGATCATGTGCTGCGATACGGTCAATCGCGGCGTCGCCTATGGCGATGGCAAGATCTTCCTCTACCAGGCCGATACGACGCTTGTCGCTCTCGATGCGAAAACAGGCAAGCCCGTATGGTCGGTGAAAAACGGCGAAGCAGCCGACGGCAGCAAGGGTGAATCGGGAACTTCCGCCCCGATGGTCGTCAAGGACAAGGTCATCGTCGGTATCTCCGGCGGCGAATTCGGCGTCCGCGGCGCTTTGACCGCCTACAACATCAAGGACGGCAAGCAGGCCTGGCGCGCATGGTCCATGGGTTCGGACGAGGAGACTCTGATCGATCCTGAAAAGACCACGGAACTCGGCAAGCCGGTCGGCAAGGACTCCAGCACCAAGACCTGGGAAGGCGACCAGTGGAAGATCGGCGGCGGAACAACCTGGGGTTGGTACTCCTACGATGCGAAGCTCAACCTGATCTATTATGGCACGGGTAACCCGTCCACATGGAACCCGAGCCAGCGTCCCGGTGACAACAAATGGTCGATGACCATCATGGCGCGCGATGCCGATACCGGTCAGGCGAAATGGCTCTATCAGATGACGCCCCACGACGAGTGGGATTATGACGGCGTCAACGAGATGATCCTGGCCGATATTCCCATCGACGGGAAAGATCGGGCTGTCCTCGTTCACTTCGACCGGAATGGCTTCGCCTATACGCTCGATCGTGAAACCGGCGAGCTGCTTGTTGCCAAGAAGTATGACCCTGCTGTCAACTGGGCGACCGAGGTCGTCATGGACAAGAGCAGCAAGGATTATGGCCGGCCTACCGTCGTCGACAAGTACTCGACCGCGAAACAGGGCGAAGACGTCAATACGACAGGCATCTGCCCTGCTGCTCTCGGCACCAAGGACCAGCAGCCTGCCACCTTCTCGCCAAAGACCAAGCTCTTCTACGTACCGACCAACCATGTCTGCATGGATTACGAGCCTTATCGCGTGAGCTATACGGCAGGACAGCCCTATATCGGCGCGACGCTTTCCATGTACCCGGCACCGAACAGCCATGGCGGCATGGGTAATTTCATCGCATGGGATGCGGCGAAAGGCGAAATCGTCTGGTCCAAGCCGGAGCAGTTCTCGGTCTGGTCCGGGGCATTGGCGACGGATGGCGATGTCGTGTTCTACGGCACGCTTGAAGGCTACCTCAAGGCGGTCGATAAGGACGGCAAGGAACTCTACAAGTTCAAGACTCCTTCCGGCATCATCGGCAACGTGACGACCTATGAGCACAAGGGCAAGCAATATGTTGCCGTTCTTTCCGGCGTTGGCGGATGGGCGGGAATTGGTCTTGCCGCCGGCCTGACAAAGGGCACGGACGGTCTCGGTGCCGTCGGTGGCTATGCCGGACTTTCCGACTATACGGCCTTGGGCGGTCAATTGACCGTATTCACGGTTCCCGATTGATCGGGAACTGAAGGCGCGAGAACAAGGCGCCCGGCTTTGATGCCGGGCCCCTTTGTGTCACCGGGAAAATGTCGATCAAACCAACCGCTGGACTGGCATCGCTCAACGTTGCTTGACGGTGGAATGCGAGGATACGGAATGCCGATCAGAACAAGACTACTTGCCGTAGCCGCGGCCATTGCCATGCTTGCTACGCAAGGCAGTGTCCTGGCCGATGACAAGGAAGCCGCTGCTGCGGTGTCCGAGGACAATGGCAAGCATGCGGACAAGGAAGGAAACCCGACATTCAAGATTGACGGCGACGGGTCGGTCGACTGGTATACCTATAGCGGTTACCGGCGTTTCAACTCCGAATGCAATGTCTGCCATGGTGCCGATGGGGCGGGATCGTCGTTCGCGCCGGCATTGGCGGAATCCTTGAAGAACATGCCCTATGCGGATTTCATGTCGATCGTCGCGGGGGGACGCAAGAACCTCAGCAGCGGCAATGAAAAGGTGATGCCGGCCTTCGGCGACAACAAGAACGTCTACTGCTACATGGACGATCTTTACGTCTATCTGCGCGCGCGCGCCGTCGGCGATCTGCCGCGGGGCCGCCCGGCAAAGCATGCCGACAAGCCGGAAGCCGCCAAAGAGGCGGAAAAATCATGTATGGGTGGCTAGAATGACGCGTCGGCACAGTCTCGCCAGGACATTGTTCTCCGCTCTTTTCGCGGCCGCGATGGCCGCTGCCGCAGCCACCGCGGCGTCGGCCCAGGGAGCGGGCCTCGGATCAGCCGGCGAACTGGTCGATCCCAATGTGCTGCGCGTCTGCGCCGATCCGTCGAACATGCCCTTCTCCGATCAGTCCGGCGGCGGGTTCGAGAACAGACTGGCGGATCTCGTTGCCGCCAAGACGGGAAGAAAGTCGGTCAGCTACACCTGGTATCCGATGGCAACCGGCTTCGTGCGCAATACGCTGCGCTCGAACCGCTGCGATATCATCATGGGCTATGCGCAGGGCGACGAGCTGGTGCAGAACACCAATGCCTATTACCGCTCGACCTATGTGATGATCTTCAAGAAGGGCGCGGGTCTCGACGATGTGGCCACCATTGAAGACAGGAAACTGGCGGACAAGAGGATCGGTGTCGTTGCCGGAACCCCGCCCGCGGCCAATCTCGCCAAGGTGGGCTATATGCGCAATGTCCAGCCATACCCGCTGATGGTCGATACGCGGCTGGCGCCCTCGATGGCCGAGGCCATGATCAAGGATCTTCTGAAGGGCGAGATAGACGTTGCCATCCTCTGGGGGCCGATGGCGGGCTATTACGCACACAAGATGGACCCTGAGCTGGCAGTGGTGTCGCTGGCGAAGGAAAAGAGCGGCCACATGATCTACCGGATCACCATGGGCGTCCGCCCTTCGGACCAGGAGTGGAAACGCACGTTGAACAAGGTCATCAGGGAGAACCAGCAGGAGATCAATCGCATCCTGCTCGACTTCCATGTGCCGCTTATCGATGAAAATGACAAGCCGATCACACAATAGGCGCGGGAGGGAATGCGCGAGGCATCATGTTGTTGCGGCACTATTCCTGGTCGCATTCAATGGCGGTCCGGCACTGGCGGGCAGCGACAAAGCGGCCGAGCCTGACGGATACAGGATGGAGGCGTACCGGGCACCGGTTCCGGCTACGCTGAAGGGGGCAAAGGTCGTCTCGACCGAAGAGACGATCGATTTGTGGAAGAAGGGCGAAACGTTGTTCGTGGACGTCCTGCCGCATGATCCGAAACCGGCCAAGCTGCCGGTGGGTACCGTGTGGAAGGAGAAGGTGCGCAGCGATATTCCGGGGAGCATCTGGCTCGCCAATGTCGGCTACGGGGTTCTGAACAAGGAGATGGAAACCTATTTCCGCAATGGACTTGAAGCGCATCTCGGACGGAACAAGGATCGAAAAGTTCTGTTCTATTGCATGAAGGACTGCTGGATGTCGTGGAATGCGGCCAAGCGGGCAGTCGAATGGGGTTACACCGCCGTGTTCTGGTATCCGCTGGGTACAGATGGCTGGATCGCAGCCGGGCAGGACACCAGGGTGAACAAACCCTTGTGATTTTGATCTTGCGCCACGAGGCGTATGATGGCGGATCACCTCGGTGATTCATTGGTAGAAGGAGGCTCGCATGAAGAAGACTTGGACAAAGCCGACCATGTGTCAGGTTGCAGCTGGTATGGAACTCACCCGTTACATGCCCGCTGAACTGAAGGCAAAGAAATAGACTCCGGCTCTCGCCCTGCGTGGTATCCCGCGCAGGGCGTTTCGCCTCGACCTGCGATCTAGTGCATAGCAGACGCTCGCCGTCTGGAGATGAGCTCATGCTGCGTTTGAAAATCATTGGTTCCGCTGCTGGCGGCGGGTTTCCCCAATGGAATTGCAACTACAGGCTCAGCCGCGGCGCTTGGAATGGCGATCCTGCATTTCGCCCCCGTACCCAGTCCAGTCTCGCGGCCAGTGCGAACGGCACCGACTGGGTTCTCTTCAACGCTTCACCCGATATCAGGCAGCAGATTGCCGCAACGCCGGAAATACAACCTCGTCCCGATGGCCCGCTTCGGTCGACGCCCATACGCGCCGTTGTTCTGACCAATGCGGATGTCGATCACATCGCCGGCCTGTTGAGCCTGCGGGAGCGGGAGCCTTTCGCGCTATATGCGACCCGCCGCGTCCTCGACGTGCTGCGCTCCAATTCCGTCTTCAACGTCCTCGACACATCGGTCGTGCAGCGGCGCGAACTCGAGATCGGCGCCGTCACCGAGCTGCTCGACGCGTCCGGGACGCCGACCGGCCTTGTCGTCGAAACCTTCAACGTTCCGGGCAAGGTGGCGCTGTTCCTTGAGGACGCGGCAAAGGCGGATACGGGTTTCGGCACGGAAAAGGGCGATACGGTCGGGGTGCGGCTCTCGCTCGATGAGGGCGACAGGGCGGCATTCTACATTCCCGGTTGCGCCCGTGTGGACGACGAGCTCAAGGCGCGATTGCAGCGGGCGGATTGCCTGCTTTTCGACGGAACGCTCTATACGGACGACGAGATGATCGAGGCCGGCATAGGCTCCAAGACAGGAGCGCGCATGGGCCATGTGCACATGAGCGGCCCGGACGGGTCCATCGCCGCGCTGTCGGACCTTGCGATAGCCAACAGGATCTTCGTCCATATCAACAACACCAATCCGGTTCTCGACGACGCTTCGGCCGAGCATGCGCAGGTCGTCGAGGCGGGATGGAAAATTGCATTCGATGGCATGGAGGTTTGGCTTTGAGTGAGTTCGGCGATGCCGCGCGTGGAGGATTGTCACCCTCTCAACTGGAAGAGGTGCTGAGAAGCGTCGGCGCCGCGCGCTATCATAATCGTCATCCGTTCCACCATCAGATGATGAGCGGTGCGCTGACGAAGGGGCAGATGCAGGCCTGGGCGCTGAATCGCTATTCCTATCAGTCGGTCATCCCGCGCAAGGATGCGGCGATCATCATGCGCTCCGAAGATCCGGAGTTCCGGGCGGAGTGGCGCAAGCGCATCGAGGATCATGATGGCAATGATGGCTGGAATGGCGGCATCGCGCGCTGGCTGAAGCTTGCTACCGGGCTTGGGCTCGACATCGATGTCGTGAAAAGCGAGCGGCTCGTTCTTCCGGCCACGCGATTTGCTGTCGGTGCCTATCTAAACTTTTGCGTCAATCGCACCTTCCTCGAGGCTGTCGCCTCCTCGCTTACCGAATTGTTCTCGCCGGTCATCATAGGCGAACGCGTTCCGGCGATGCTGGCGAAATATGACTATGTCACCAGGGATATCCTCGCCTATTTCGACAAGCGGCCGGAGCAGGCGTCGCGGGATTCCGATTTTGCGCTCGCCTATGTGATGAAACACGCGAACAATGCCGAGAAGCAGCAGAGCGTCATCGATGCCCTCGTCTTCAAGTGCGATGTGTTGTGGGCCATGCTGGATGCGCTGCAGCAGGCCTATGGCGAGAATGGCCATGTCCCGCCGGGCGCTTTCGTGCCGGAGGTGAGATGACCGGCACTGCCCGCGCCCGAGCCATTGTCACGTCCCGGTCGAGGCCGAGATTGCGGCCGCATGTACGGCTTCAATATGATAATATACGCGCAGCCTGGGCCTTGCTCTCTCCCGAGAAGGTTTTTTGGCCAAATGAGGTAAGTCTCGATATATTGCGGCTCTGCGACGGGCATCGGGACGTCGGCGAGATGATTGCCGTGCTGGCAGAGCAATATGCAGCGGAAGCAGACGAGATTGCCCCTGACGTGACCGGTTTCCTGCAGGAATGGTCCGACAAGTTTTTGGTGTCGCTATGACAAGTACCGTATTGCCGCCGATCGGAATGCTGGCAGAGCTGACGCATCGCTGCCCGTTGCAGTGCGCCTACTGCTCCAATCCGGTGGAACTTCTGAAAGCCAATATGGAGCTGGATACCGCCGGCTGGACCGCATTGTTCAGCGAGGCGGCCGAGCTTGGCGTCCTGCAGGTGCACCTCTCCGGCGGCGAGCCGACATTGCGCACGGATCTTGCGGAACTCGTGGCCTGTCTTGCCGACCGCGGCGTCTATACCAACCTGATCACGGCAGGTGTCGGCATTGCCGAAGGCCGCATCGAGGAACTGGCGGAGGCCGGTCTCGATCATATCCAGCTCAGTTTCCAGGGCGCCGTCGCGGCGACGACCGAGAAGATCGGCAATTCACGGGGCGCACATGAAAAGAAGCTCGATACGGCGCGCCGCGTTCGTGCCGCCGGCCTGCCGCTGACGATCAATGCGCCGATCCATCGGCACAATATGGAGGAAGTGGGCCAGTTCATCGAGCTGGCGCTTTCCCTCGATGCCGAACGCCTGGAAATCGCCAATGTCCAATATGCGGGCTGGGCGCTGCTGAACCGGCGGGCGCTCATGCCGGACCGGGAGGCGGTCGAACGGCAGGTCGAAATCGTCGAGAATGCGAAGGAGCGGCTGCGGGGCATCATGGCGATCGACTTCGTGACGCCCGACTATTTCGCGGTCTATCCGAAGCCGTGCATGGGTGGCTGGGCAAGGGACGCCTTCATGGTGGCGCCGGACGGGACGGTTCTGCCCTGCCACGCCGCCGCCACGATAAAGACCCTTCGGTTCGAGCGGTTCGGCGATTGGAGCCTGAGCCGGATCTGGCAGGATTCGCCGGCGTTCAACGCCTTCAGGGGAACGGACTGGATGTCGGATACGTGCCGCAGCTGCGACCGGCGCGAGATAGACTGGGGCGGGTGCCGCTGCCAGGCGATGGCGATCGCCGGCGATGCCGCCGCAACCGATCCTGCCTGCATAAAGTCGCCGCTCCATGCCCGCATGGCCGCGCTCATCGACGATGCGACGCAAGCCGGGGCGCCGGAGGAATTCACCTATCGCCGCATCGGCAAGGTCACGCTGCCTGCCTGATCGGTCTAGTCTTTGTGCAGCGATTGCTCGATGGTCTTCGCCAGGCCGTAGAGCCGCTGCTCGATGATCGTCGGTACCTCGCAGACATAGGTCAGCGACTGAACCCGCTCCTCGAAGATGCGGGTCTCCCAGGTCAGCCGCTCATTGGCGCGGTCGAGATCGTCGGGATCAACGTCCGATTTGGCGCGCATGGCGTCGATCTTCGAGGATTCGGTGCGCAGATCATCGGCGAGCTCGCGCTGCTTGTCGGCATAGCGCGCAATGCCGGAGATGATCTGCCTGCGCTGCCCGTCGAGCGTATCGAAAACACCTCGAAACAGATGCAGAAGTTTCGCATTTGCCTGATCTTTTGGCAGGGATTTGGCAAATTCGACGATTTTTCGTTGCGCGTCTTCCAGCGGATTGCGCCGCGCCGCCAGTTCATCCACCAGTGCCCGGAGCTGCGGATCGTCGTCCCAATCATCGGCGGATTCCGGAAGTTCCGGTCCGGTCCACACTTGCGCGACCGACAATTCCGGCACCTTGCGTTGCACGCAGGGCCAGGTCGGATCCGTCTGTATGGCGGAGGATGCGGTGCCGCACAGGGCAAGATAGGCGACAATACTCGCCGCGATGGCGCGAGTTCGGGTCAATTCGGTGCTCCTTCCTGTTTTCGGACCGTCAGGCCGCGCGACGGATCATAGGCGATGATCGCGCCAGCCATGAAAAGCAGGGTGAATCCGCAAACGACGGCCAGCGATACCCATTCGATCTGGCCGTAGAAGGCGAATCGCACGAGTTCGACGGCATAGGTGAACGGATTGAAAAGACAGATCTTGTAGAGAAGAGGGCTCGCCTCCTGCACGCGCCACAGGGGATAGAGAGCGGATGAGGCGAAATACATCGGAAAGATCACGAAGTTCATGACACCGGCGAAATTCTCCAACTGCTTGATCATCGACGAGAGCAGCATGCCGAGGCCGCCGAGCATCATGCCGCCGAGGAACAGCGCAGGCAGGATCAGCAGATAGCCGATGGCCGGCGCCTTGACGCCCCAGAACCAGGCGATCAAGAGAAAGGCGTAGACCTGGACGATCGAAACCACGACACCGGCGAGAAGCTTGGAAACAAGCAGGAACCAGCGCGGAAACGGGCTGACCAGGAGCGTGCGCATATTGCCCATCTCGCGGTCGTAGACCATCGAGAGCGAGGATTGCATGCCGCTGAACAGCAGGATCATCCCGCACAGTCCGGGTGTGATATATACCTCATAAAGCACATAGGTCTGGTATGGCGGTATGATCGACACGCCAAGGACCTGGCGGAAACCGGCGGCAAAGATGAAGAGCCACAGCAGCGGGCGCACGAGCGAGGAAACGAACCGCTCGCGCTGGTGCAGGTAACGGAGGCCCTCCCGGACGAGAATGCCCTTCAGGCATACGAGATACTGCATCAGGCCGAAGCCATGACGCTGATAGGTTTCGGCGGATATGGTCGCGTTCGTCATGGCCGGCTACCTGGGTTCAGAGGAACAACGCCCGTCAGCCGCGAGAACGCTTCATTGATCGTCGTCGCGCCGGCCTCGTTCACGATGTCCTGCACCGTTCCGTCCGCCACGAGCCTGCCCTGGCTGAGGACAAGGACCTGATCGGCCTGGCCAATCTCGTCGATCAGATGGGTGGCCCATAATACGCTGATGCCGGTGTCCTCGACGAGGCGCCTTATATCGGCAAGGATTGCAGCCCGCGATTTGATATCGAGGCCGACTGTCGCCTCGTCCAGCAGCAATAGCGATGGCCTGTGCAACAATGCGCGAATGATCTCGACCCGGCGGATCTGGCCGCCCGACAGGCTGCGCACCTTGTCGTTGATGCGATCGTGCAGGTCGATCGAATGCAGCAGTTCCTCGATGCGCTTCCTCGCATCGGCGGAACGGATGCCGTGCAGCGCGGCGTGATAGGAAAGGTTCTGGTTCACCGACAGATCGAGGTCGAGCGTCCTTGCCTGGAAGACGATGCCAAGGTGGCGCAGGGCTTCTCCAGCCCTGCGGTTGATATCGTTGCCGAAGACCTGGATGCTGCCGCTCGGCGTCGCGAACAAATGGCTGATGAGCGAGAACAATGTCGTCTTCCCGGCTCCATTCAGCCCGAGAAGCGCCGCGAAGCGTCCAGGACCTATGGAGAAGGAAATGTCCTGGAGCACGCGCCTTGCACCATAGGAATAGTTCACGTCGGCCAGCCGCAGCGCCGCCACCGGGCTGTCGTTCGCGATCTGGCCGACATTGTTCTTGAGCGTGGCTCTCTCGCCCATCTGCCTATGCTTTCCTGATGTCCATTGCCCTTACTTGATGGTGATCGTGCCCTTCATGCCCTTGTCGGCAAGGTCCGGCACCGACCAGGTATATTTTCCGGGACGCACCGCCGTGAACTGCACATTGATGGTGCCGGGCGAATCGAATTCCAGCCATGCCGGCGCGCCGTTCATATGCACCTCGAGATCGTTGATGACGATCTGGTTCATCCAGACATTGCGGAAAAGATCGGTCATGAACTTGTATTCGAGACCGGCGGCCGACGTGATCTTCCAACGGTAGCCTTGCCCGGCGACGAGCTCGAAATCCTTCTGGTTGACCGTGAACTCGTCGTCCTTCGAACCAAGGATCAGCTCGGGAACGGTCTTGCTTGCCCTGGTGATGGCCGGTGCATCTGCTTTCGCGGCGGCCTTGGTTTCGCCGGCCGCATTGTCATCGTCATCATCGTCGGCCTGCGCAAACGCGAACGCCGGCATGAGCGCCAGGCCAAGGAAACCTGCCAGTGCAATCGTCTTGATATTCGACATTTAATTCCTCCCTTTGAACATTGTTATGAGCTAGTTTGGCGCGACCGTCACGCCCCAAGGCAATTGGCCGACCGTTACCGACTTGATCGGCTCGTCGGTCTGCGTGTCGATGAAGGTAATATCGTTCGACAGGCCGTTGGTGCTGATGACCGACTTGCCGTCCGGGGTAAAGCCGAGCTGCCAGACGCGCTGGCCGACGAGAATATATTTCTCGACCTCGTAGGTTTCCGTATTCACCACGGCGACGCGGTTTGCCGGCCCCAGCGCGACATAGGCCTTCTTCCCGTCAGAGGTGATCGCGACGCCGACCGGCTGGATCTGTTCGGCGCGCAGGCCCTGTATCTCGAACGTGATCTTCTTGGTGATGGCGCGGGTCTTGTTGTCGATGACCGATACGGTGCCGCCGATCTCCGCGGATACCCATACTTCGGAACCATCCGGCTTGAATTCGGCAAAGCGCGGCCTCGAATCCACGAGCACATTGTCGGTGATCTCATGCGTCGAAGCATCGATGAAATGCGCCATATTGGTCGTTTCGGAGGTATTGACGATCGTCTTTCCGTCCGGGCTCACGCCCATGCCCTCCGGCTCGACGCCGACTGGAATCTCTGCAAGCACCGATTTCGACTCCAGATCGATCACGGTAACGAGATTGTCGTCTTCATTGGCGATATAGAGCCGCTTTCCGTCCGGCGAGAGCACGAAAAGCTCGGGATCGGGGCCGGATGGAAGCGATCCGACGACCTCGCCGCTTGCCGTATCGATCATCTCGACGGTGTCGTCGTCGCTCGCACAGACATAGACGGTCTTGCCGTCAGGAGAGATGGTGATGCCGCGTGGCCTCTGGCCGACGTCGATCGTCTTCACCACTTCCATCGTCTTGGAATCGACGACCGTAACCGAATTGCCTTTCTCATTCGAGACATAGACCATATTGGCCCATCCGGGCTGCACGAGGAACGGCAGCGCGGCGGTCGCAGCGAGCAGGCACATGTGTTGTCGCATTTTTCCCTCCCATTTATTTTCTGATCAGTTCAGCTGGCACTTGCTCTCCGGCCGGTCCACGCCGAGAGTATCGAGTTCGGACGTCTGGTGCAGGAAGCCTGCCTGCGGCGAGGTCGAGACGACGCTATGGCCGTCGCCGACCAGGATCGGCTGGCGCAATTGCCAGTTCCAGTTGCGGAAGCTCAGTTTCTGGCCCTTGAATGCGGCGATCGAGAACTGGTCGGACTTTATATAGGTCTCCATGTCCTTCGGCTCGGCGCTCTGCGACCTCGTCGCGGCCTCGCCGATGATGCGCACGGCAGTCCATGCCTGCATGTCCTTCGACAGCATCCGTCGCCCGGTCGTCTTGGCAAAGCGGTTCTGTATCTGGACGCCGCCCCATTGCTCGCTCGCAGGATGCCAGCTCGATGCGACAAGGCCCGAGGTTCCGGCGACGGGCCGGGGCGTCCATGTCCTGTAGGGCACATAGCTGCCGAAGACTTCGCTTTCGTCGGCGACGATGACGACTTCGTGCTCGGGGAGGTTCTGCGTGAAAACCGGCATCTGCTGTTGAACGAGAACGACGCCGCTATCGGTCCGCCTCGCCGTGCCGCGATCTTCATACTCTCGCTCTTCCACGATCGTCGCGCCGAAGCGGGCTGCGGCCCGGCGTATCGCCTCGGCATAGAGCTTGTCGCGCTCGTGCGAACCGTACAGGAGCACCCATTTGCGCCATTGCTTCCAAACGAGATATTGCGCGAGACCGTCGGCAAGCATGCTGCGGGTCGGCGCGGTGTGGAAGATATTGCTGCGGCACTCTTCCTCGCGCAGCGCGTCGTCAGTAGCGCCCACATTGAAGAGAAGCACGCCCGATTCCTTGGCAAGGTCAGCCACGGAGAGCAGTTGTTTGGCGGAAATATCGGTCAATATGAGGCGACTGCCCTTTGCGACCATCTCCTTGAACGCGGGCACCACATCTTCGTCGAACTTGGTTTCCCTGGTTTCCAGCAGGAACTGCTGCCCGAGGAACTTACCCGTCGTATTGTTGTCCTTGATGGCGACGTCCGCGCCCGCGACGCCCTCGTCGCGCGGTGGAATATCCAGCACCGAAAGCGCCAGTTGAGGCTCATATGCCCTCAGATAGCCGATACGGATTTCTTTGACCGGCTTTGCTGCGGCATTGTTGTTTGCCTCCTGCGCCAGGGGCTGAGACGCATTGACGAACAACAAAAAAAAGCCGAATAGGAAAGTGAGAGTATTTGGCACCGTACTCGTCATGTTCAGACCATAGTCCCCGCCGCCATCGCAAGAATGGCGGGTGATTAAGAACAGAGGTGCCCATAGTGTTATTAAACAACGTCGCGACAATCTCAACCCTCAATGTCAGCTTTTCGTTAACGCAAAGCGTTGAATTATTGCGCCGTGGAGATGCAAGCTGATGACGAAAATGCTGGCCAGTGTCAGGGACCGCGGGGAGGCCGAGATTGCCTTCCAGAACGGTGCCGATATCATCGATCTGAAGGAGCCGGCCAATGGCGCGCTCGGCGCCGTCGAATTGCCCAAGATATTGGAAGTAAAGGCGTTTCTGTCCGGCCGGCGTCCTGTCAGTGCGGCATGTGGCGATCTTCCCATGGATCCCGAGGCCATCGTCCGGAAGGTCGGGGAACTGCTCGCCGCCGGCGTCGATTACGTCAAGATCGGCCTGGTCGCGTCGGCACGGCTCAATGCCTGCCTGCAGCAGCTGAAGCCACTGTCCTCACACGGGAAATTGATTGCCGTCTTGTTTGCCGACGAGTGGCATCAATATGATGCCGACATATTGGAGCGCCTCGCCGGGAGCGGCTTCCACGGGGTGATGGTCGATACTGCCGACAAGTCGAAGGGCCGGTTGCTCAAGCATATTTCGCCGGAGCAGACGGGCCGGTTCGTCAAGAGCGCCCATGAACACCGGCTAATGGTCGGCCTGGCCGGTTCGCTGGAAGCCCCGGACGTATCGCGCCTGCTGCCCTATGAACCCGACTTTCTCGGGTTCAGGGGAGCGCTATGCTCCGATCTCGATCGCAAGGCCGCGATCGACGCGGAAGCGACTGCGAAGATACGCGCCCTCATACCCGATGTGCCGGAAGGCACCGGGCCGGCGACCGTGGACTACAAATTGCTCGCCGCCCGCGGGTATTATCCGGACCCCGCCGAAGCTGGCCTCGGCACCGACAAGATATTCGTCCGCGATTTCGTCCTGCCGGTAAACATAGGCGCCTATAGTTTCGAACATGGGAAGCCCCAGAACGTCCGCTTCGACGTCACGGCTGACGTCTTGCGTGTGACGCGCAATCCCGAAGACATGCGCCATGTGGTGTCGTACGATCTGATCATGGATGGCATACGAGCCATCATCGCCGAAGGCCATGTCGAACTGGCCGAAACCCTGGCCGAACAGATCGCGACCTTCATCCTGAAGAACCCGCGCGTGACCCGTGTCGTCGTTCGCGCCGAAAAGCTCGAACTTGGACCGGGCGGCGTGGGCGTGGAGATCGAGCGTACGAACGATATGAAAAGCTCGAGGCTCAACACGCCGCAAGCCTATATGGACCGAAAGTTCTCATGACGCCGCTGGTCGCGAAGCTCGGCGGCAGTACCGCAGGCCATGGCGAAATGCAGCTGTGGCTGAACGCTTTCGTCACCGCGACCTTTCCGATCATCGTCGTCCCGGGCGGTGGCCCCTTTGCCGACCAGGTGCGGTCGTCGCAGACGAAACTCGGTTATTCGGATGCGGCCGCACATGAGATGGCTATCCTTGCAATGGACCAGCTCGGCATCGCCATGGCGGAGCGTCATGAGCGGATGCAGCCAGTGCGGACATTGGACGATATGCGCCAGACGCTTCGGCGCGGTCTCGTTCCGGTATGGCTGCCCTCGCTGATGGCAATCGGGCGAGGCGATATCCCCGTCGGCTGGGACGTGACTTCCGATAGCCTCAGCGCCTGGCTCGCCCGGGAGATCGGAGCGACCGGATTGCTGCTGGTGAAGCAGACGGACGAATACGACACATTCGACCGCGTCGATGCCCTCGCCGCGGCGGGCATCGTCGACAACATGTTGCCGCGGATGCTCGATCCGTCGATCACGCTCCATATCGCCGGACCCGCTCTGGCGCGATCGTTGACATTGCCCTTGGCAACGGCTCCGGGCCGCGTGATGATACATGACAGGCAGGCCGAAACAGCGGAAGCTCCATGACACGTTTGCATACTCCCAGATGGGCCTGGGCGCTCACCGGTTCCGGTCACTTCTTCATCGAAAGTTTCGAGCTGATCCGCGAGCTTGAACATTGCGACGTGTTCGTATCGAAAGCCGCCGACGAGGTGTTGCGCATGTACAAGCTGAAGCTCGACTTTCCCGAGACGACGCGGGTATTGCATGACAAGACCGCAAGCTCCGTCCCGGTCGGCGGGTTCTACAATGGCATCTACCACACGGCCGTCATCGCTCCCGCGACTTCGAACACCGTGGCCAAGTGCGTGGCCGGCATATCCGACACGCTGCCGACCAATGTCTATGCCCAGGCGGGAAAATGCCTGGTGCCGTCGATCGTCTACGCATGCGACACGGCGCCGGAACTTATGACGAGGGCGCCGGGCGGAATGGTGAAAGTCTATCCGCGGCCGATAGACCTGGAGAATACGGAACGGCTGAAGACGTACGAGCGCACGGAGGTGGTTGAATCGATCGCAGAACTGAGGGCCGCCATTGCGCGGCGGTCCAGCGAGATCGCCGGGGATGGCTGAACATTACCTGTTCCTGACCGGACATCTGGCCCGTTCACGGCTGGAGCGCCTGCTCGGTGAGATGGCCGATCCGCCGTTCAGCTATGAGATCGTCGACATCGGCGTGAAAGTCGCCGCGCTGATGAGCGAAGAGATCATTCTGCGCCGGCTGCAAGGTCCGGCGGCCGACCGCATCATCCTGCCGGGCCGGTTTCGC
Source organism: Phyllobacterium sp. 21LDTY02-6 (assembly GCF_023554255.2). Classification (GTDB taxonomy): domain Bacteria; phylum Pseudomonadota; class Alphaproteobacteria; order Rhizobiales; family Rhizobiaceae; genus Phyllobacterium. The sequence continues at coordinate 433,018 of NZ_JAMJWD020000003.1, forward strand.
GGCGATCTCGACCGACTGAGCCAGCATTTCGGCATTCCGTTCGATCGCGGGCCCGACGAAATTGCCGATCTGCCGGCGTTCCTGGGAAGAGCGGGAAAGCCGGTGGACCTTACGAGGCACAATATGCGGATATTCGCGGAGATCGTCGATGCGTCGGCCATGTCCGTCGAGGCCTTGACGGAGCGGGCGCTGCATTACGCCCGCGCCGGGGCTGACGTCATCGACATTGGCTGTCTTCCGGATACCCCGTTCCCGCATCTCGCGGAGGCGGTCCAAACCCTGAAAGGCAACGGGCTGAGCGTCAGTGTCGATTCCGCCAATGTCGAGGAATTGCGGGTCGGAGCTCGCGCCGGCGCCGACTACCTGCTCAGCCTCACCGAAGAGACGATCGATATTGCGCTGGATCACGGCGCTGTCCCGATCCTGATCCCGGCGCTCGCCGGCGATCTGGATTCGCTCGGCCGCGCCATCGATGCCGCGCTGAAGTCAGGGATCAGCTTCATCGCGGATCCGGTGCTGGACCCCATCCATTTCGGCTTCGCCGCGTCATTGGGCCGGTTTCTGGAGGCGCGCCGCCGCTGGCCTGACGTGCCGATGATGATGGGAACCGGAAATCTCACCGAGCTCACCGATGCGGATTCGTCGGGTATGACCGCGATGCTGACGGGCATCTGCTCCGAACTGTCGATCGAGAATGTCCTCGTCGTCAATGTCAGCCCGCATACGATCCGCACGGTGGAAGAACATGACCGGGCCCGGCGCATCATGTATGCTGCCAAAGCCGACAATGCGCTGCCGCGTGGCTATGACAGCGCCCTTTTGCAGGTTCACGACCGCAAGCCATATCCGCATAGCCTGGATGACATCGATGCGCTGGCGGCGGATGTGCGCGACGGCAATTACCGCATCATGACGGCGCCGGACGGGATTCATGTCTTCAACGCCAAGACGCACAGGGTGGCTCGGGACGCATTTGAACTCTTTCCGCATCTCGGCGTTGAGAATGATGGCGGCCACGCATTCTATCTTGGCTCGGAACTCACCAAAGCCGAAACAGCCTGGAAGCTGGGCAAGCGCTATACGCAAGACGAACCTCTGCAGTGGGGAGCGGCCGCCCCGGAAAAGGAAGCGGACCGGCTGAGGCTGAAAGAGGCAGGACATACATTGAAAGCCAGGAAAGACACCACGAATTGAGCTATATCAGCGAGACCATCGTGACGACTGTCAACCGAGCGGGCGACGTGCATATTGCGCCGCTCGGGATAATCCAGGAGGGCAACGGCTGGGTCATCGCGCCGTTTCGCCCCTCGCGGACGCTCGACAATCTCGCCGAGACCGGCGTCGCTGTGGTGAACTATACCGATGATGTCCTGGTCTTCGCCGGCTGCCTGACGGGCCGGAAGGATTGGCCGACTGTTCCTGTCGATGATTGCCCCGTTCCGCGTCTTCGCTCCGCGCTGAGCCACGCCGTGCTGCAGGTTGTCTCCGTCGATGATGACGGCATGCGTCCGCGGCACTTCTGCAAGGTGGTGCGCGAGGAAACCCATGCTCCCTTTCGTGGGCTCAACCGCGCCAAGGCGGCGGTGCTGGAGCTTGCCATTCTGGCAAGCCGTCTCCACATGCTGCCGCCGGAGAAGATCGAATCCGAGATCGCTTATCTCACGATAGCAATAGAGAAGACCGCGGGTCCGGACGAGTTGAAGGCATGGACATGGCTGATGCAGCGCGTGAAGGACTATCAGGATCAGCGCGATTCAAAGAGCCAGGCGGTGAATCATGATGCCGATGGCGGCAGTTGATCCGTAAGCCGTGAGACGGCCAGCAATGCTGCTGCGGCTGCCGGCGCGGCCTTGCTGGCATCGTCGCGGGCTTCGGTCGTCGTCGGTATCAAGCTGCCGAAATCGACATAGGGCCGGTCCATCCGCTTCGCGAGCGCCCGGATCTGCGGCCTTCCGATGCCGGCGCCGACGATTGGCGCAGCGGCATTGGCGGAAATGGCCCTTGCCACGCGAAACGCGCCATCATGGATCAGCCGCAACTGGTACTCGCTGAACCAGCGCGCGATATCGACCCATTCCTTCTCTTCCAGGGCATCGCTGTCGAGGCCGACCATCCGCGCAATACGCTGGATGGAACCTGCCATCGTCTTGGGCCGCCTGTCGGCTGACGGATAGAGATCGTCCGCTTCGTCCAACGTGCCAAGCACGCGCCCGAGATCGGCGGTATTGGCGAAGTACTCGTTCATCAGCGGCGTCATATGGCCTCGCACCGGAACAAGCTTGGCGATGCCGATCAGCGCCGAGCGCGCAAAACCCGTATAGACGAGCTCGCCCGACAGGAGCCGCTCCGCATCGGAATAGCCGTCATTCAGCAATTTGCCCTCGCTGAAGGCGAGAATATCGGTCGTCGTGGACCCCATGTCGACGAACAGGCCCGTCCCCGCCAGCCTGGCGGCAAGCGACGCCGTTGCATGCCAATTTGCCGATGCGATGTCCTCTCCAAGGGAGCGGGCTGTTTCAAGGTCGCATATTCCGGCCCGGCCGGCATAGATCAATGTGTCTGAGCCAAACTCCTCGGCGATGAAATCCAGCAAATGCGCGATGCCTTCGTCGCGTGATACAAAAGTATCGGACAGTTCTCCCGTCATCGTGAAGATATGCGGGCCCTCATGGGCCAGCGATGCGAGGTCGCGCACCGCCTCCCGCACCTGGTCCAGGCCGAGCCACAGCGGTGTCTTGATGATCCGCGCGGAAGTGATCTGCCCGGCCTCGCACCGCGCCATCTTGAGATGGGCGCCGCCCAGGTCCCAACCGGTGATGGAGGGCTTCCCTTCAGTGGAAAATCGGCGTTTCATGGGCACTTCGTTCCTTGGATTCGGCATTCGTGCATATCATTCCGGTACTGGACATTAAAGACGGGCTTGTCGTGGCGGCGCTGAGGGGCGATCGCGACAATTATCGGCCGATCGCCACGCCTCTGAGCCGTAGCGCCGATCCCATGGACGTGGCGCGGGGGCTGCGGCAGCTTTATCCCTTTCCCGCCTACTACGTGGCCGATCTCGATGCGATCCAGCATGGTCGGCAAAACTGGACGATCGATCTGCTCGAGCCCCTTCTGGAGATGGTGGATGTGTTCATCGATGCCGGCTTCGCACGATCGTCCGAATTCGAAGCGGCGCTGGCGGCGGACCGTCTCTGGCCCGTACTCGGCTCCGAATCCCAGGAAAATGCCTCTGTGCTGGAACAATTGCACCGGGAGCCGCGTCTCGTATTGTCGCTGGATTTTCGCGGCGACGAATTTCTTGGCCCGCCCGCGATTCTGGACGATGCGGAGCGGTGGCCGGCACGGGTGATCGTCATGACCCTTGGCCGCATCGGAGCCGGCGGCGGTCCCGATTTCGATCGCCTGGATACGGTGAAGCAACGCGCCGGAAGCCGAAAAATCATTGCGGCGGGCGGCATTCGCGGCCCGGCCGATCTGGAACGGCTGGAGGCGATGGGCATCGATGCCGCACTGGTTTCGACGTCCCTTCACAATGGTTCGCTGTCCGCCGAAATCATCCGCTCGTTCATGTCAGGTAATGTAAGCATGGGCTAACCAAGGATGGCGATGAAGCCTTCCTTGGTTTGTTTCATATGCCCAGACGTTTTGCCAACCGGCGCAACAGTCCATCCGATGTCACAGAGGGTTCGCTCTGTGCGGGGTTGTTTCTTGTCTAAGCGCTGAATGGATGCTTGACGGCGTCTCTCTGGGCGGTTGCCTCCGCGGCGGTCGGCTTGCCCGACACGGCGCGTTCGATAGCTTCCTTCGTCGCCCGGTAGTTGAAGTCCTGTATCTTGGCGTCGTCGTCTGCTTCCCAGTGGATGAAGACGCCGACGCAGATGAAGACGTCATCTGCTTCATCGGCCGGAATGGTTCCGTCCGCGACGCTGTCCTGCACGGCCTTGGCGACGGCATGCTGTGCCGGGCCGAACATTTGTACCGCCTGCTTGGCCCCCTTGATGGTGACCTTGTTGAACAGGATGGTATTGGGTTTGCAGGCCAGATTAGGCGCGATGACTGCAAGCAGGGAGGTGAAACCGTCCTTGTTGTTCGTCAACGCATTGCAGAAAGCAGTCTCAACCGCGCTGCCGCGCGGTCCGATGAGAAGATCGATATGCGCAACTTCATTTCCGTCGCCGACAAGCGACTCGCCAACCATGACCTTGTTGATTTTACCCACAGCTAAATACCTCCCTAACCGTTTCCAAGTGTTTGTCCAAAGACGCCGTACCTCGAGACACGACGCTCGATGGACAGCTATCCTTGTTCACAGCACCCTCGGTTCAATGGGTCGGTTGGCCAGATAGCAGCGGACAATCCGCTGGCGAAATTCAAGCACTTACATCGTCATTATGCAAGAGCTTGATGAGCTTCGATGCAAAAAGGCTGGCGACGGTAAGGTCTGCCGAAGTTCCGGGATTGAAGCCCTGCCCCTTCAGCCTCGTATCGAAGGCGAGCAGCAGTTTTTCCCGCTCACGCCCGTCGCCGATTTGCAGGATTCGCGCCTGGATTTCGCGGGCCTCGAGCATGATGCTTTCAGCCGCGGCGATGCCATGCTTGCGGATGACGTGGCTGTCGGGGAAGCTCGAGAGAAAATGCAGGTAGACGAAGACGGCCGGCCACATGGCATCTTCGCCGTTCAGGACGGCGTCGGCATGAGCCGCCAGACCGCCCTCGAAAATATCGGCGAAGCCATTGGCATATTGCCGGGCGATCATGTCGCGATCGGCAGCAGAACGCATCGCTTCGAGAAGCGGCACGACAGGTGGTTCCGCCACGTCATGTTCGGATGCAGTGCCGAGGCCGCCAGGCTTGGCCAGCACGATGGCGGCGAAGACGTCGCGGGCATCGTTGTCGTCGAGTTTGTCGAGCGTCCGCATCAGGCCCTGGCGCAGGTCGCGTCCTTCGAGCGCTGCGGCTCTGGCCAGCGGCACGCAAAGCAGGACGATGCCGAGATTGGTGTTCGTACCCACCTTCTGCCGGGTAGCATCCACCGCCGACAATATGCCTTTTCCGGTGGGCTGCGCGGCGTCGCTGACAGCGCCGGCCGATATTTGCGCACTGTCGAAGAACTGCGCGGCGCTCATCCCGTGCCCATCGGCGAAGCGGTGGACATTGCCGGGTTTCAGCGCTTCGATTTCGTCATGGCAGGCGTCGATATAGGCGCGGCGGATCTGTTCCCGCGTCGGTGTCACGCCGCGGGCCTCTCGTGGAGCTCGCGCTCGATCTGGCCGACCAGCGCCGCGGCAATGCAATCGGCGATGCGGACCGGCGCCACCGATTGCAGGCCGGTCCAGGCCGGCATGCTGTTCACTTCGAGGATCAGCAGCCGGTCGTCCGCTGCGGGGATGATGTCGATGCCGGCGAAATCGGTACCTATCGCAGCCGATGCCGCAAGTCCGAGCCGTTCCAGTTCGTCCCTGATAGTCCCGGTCACCGGTTGGGGCTTGGCGCCCTTGGCGATATTGGTGATCCAGCCCTCCGCATGGCGGGTCATCATGCCGAGGACCTCTCCTGCACAGGTGAAGACCCTGTAGTCGCTATAGGACGGACCGGCCCGGGCGACGAAGCGCTGGAGATAATAGACATTGTCGACCTCGTCCGGCGCCGGCAAATCCGCCACGCTGCGGATCAATCGCAGGCCGCGCCCTTGCGAGCCGAACAGCGGCTTGAGCACGAGGGGGCCATTGACCGCTTCCCGCTCCACCACGGCCGCGGCGTTGGCCAGGCTTTCGACGGCGAAAGTCTCGGGTGTCGGCAGGCCCGCCTGCGCCAGGAGAAACGTCGTGGTGGATTTATCGACGCAGCGCTCGATCGCCTTGGCCGAATTCCAGACCGGCACGCCGAGATGACCGAGTGCGTGGAGAATGCCGAGCCGCCGGGTGATCGCCTCGAAACTGCCGGAAGAAACCGAGCGCACGATGACTGCGGCCGGAAGAGCGCCATTGAAGCGCGGAATGGCGATTCCCGAAGGATGGCGGGTATCGAAGCCGATATCGGCGATGGGCATCGTCTCGGAACTGTAGCCGAGGGAGCGTAGCGAAGCGCGCAACTGCCTCACCTGCTTGTCCGGTCGATCCGATAGTATCAGTATGGTTCCGGTCATTCCACTCAACCCAGGGATTGTTCGAGCATGGCTTCGTTGATTTCGCCGTTGCGGAATGTATCGCCGGTTTCGATCGCCGTTACAATCACTTCGGCGGGGCTGAACAGGTGTGGGTCGATGGCATAGAAGTCTCCCTTGAACTCTTCGAATATCTTCGCGAAGGGCTGCCCATAGTCCCGCGACGTCCTGCTTGGCAGGTTCTCGGCGAGCGCGCGTGCGTCGTCGGAACTGCCACGGACGAAGAGTTGTACCGAACCGCCATAGATGATGGCGTCATTGGTTCGCCCCATGGCCCGCAGGAAATCCGGATGTGGGGCGGGTATGGGTGCGCGGCCGACGCCATCGACGATATTCTCGAGCGGAAACTTGAGATCATGCGCCTTGTGCAGGGCGACTTCGAGCACGCGGCCGATGATCTGCACGGCGCCGGTGAGGCTTTGCGTCGGCGCGTAGATGAAGGTCAGCGCATCGGGAGCGAGGTCGGTTGCCTTCGCAACCTTTTCCACCACGGCGCGGGGAGGAGGGGAGGAGGTCTCGAGCACCACGACGGAGGAGGTCGCGTCCGGCTCGCGGTAGGCGATCTCGTCGAACAGAGGTTCCACTCTCGCCAGCGCGCGCACCGGGCCTGATCCCATGGCGAAATATTTCTCGTGCGAGAGGTTCCAGCCAGCATATTGACTGGCGAGACAGGCAAGGACCGGCTGCGACGAACATATGGTTACCCCATAGGGCCATTTTCCGCTTCCGAGCGTGGTGGTCGCCGTTCCGAGCCCGCCCATGCAGATTTCGATCAGCCGCAACCCGGCTTCGATGCCGCCCGGCGCCTTCGCGCCCGCGTCGATCAGATGCTCGCCCAATTCGCCGCGGCTATGCGAAATGCCCAGCCGGTCGGCATCCCGGATCATCGCGCGAGCGAGATCCTCGGCACTTTTGTTGAGATAGGCGTGACCATCTCTCATGGGAAATCCCTTCTCCAATTGGCCGCAATCTGATCGACCCGTTCCTTGACGGCTTTCATCGCGGCCCTGGCGGAGCCAGCCGTGGCGAAGACGGTGCATACCGGATCGCCGGCCTTGAGTGCCGTGCCGGCTATCTGGTGATCTGCCGTAAGATCGGGCCAGTCGATGTGCGGAAACGCACCGATATCGGCATTCGTGTAGGCGATCGCCGCAGCAGCGGAACCGCGATAGCTGGGTCTGGCCACCGCATGTCCCATCGACGCCCTGAGATGTTCGACGATCAGGGGGGCCTCCGGCGTGTCGAATATGTCGAGCGTCGCGCCCGGCCGGGGATTGATTTCGATGAGGTGCTGCGTTGCGCCATGGGTGATGAAATCGGCGCTGCACAGGCCGACCAGCCCGGTGCGCCGTGTCAGCGCGGACAGCCAGGCCTTGATCTGGTCGGCATTGTCCCGGCGGTAGTGCCGCAGCCGCACCGCTCCGCCATAGCGATAGGGGCTTGAGCGGGATGGTGACACCCATTGCCTGCTGAAGCCGAGGGTGATGGCCGTTTCGCCATTGGCGAGAAACAGCGCGGACAGGTTGGTTCCGCGCACGAAGCGTTGATAGTAGCGGCCCATATCCAGCGCGTGCGTGCTGGCCCGCTGCACATGGGACCCGCCGGCGGCACCGGCCGATTTGAGCACCCATTGGTCCGGATCGTCCGGTCGGTCGAACCTTATGTCCGGATGCGGAATACGAAGCTCGGCACAGATATCCGCCAGCTTGGCCGGGTCTTTGACGAGGCGCACCGTCTCGGCACTGTTGCCCGCGAGGCGGAAAGCGCGCGAGATGGCCTCGATCATATCCGGATCGCGCTCGAAGCCTGAACCGAGAATGACGAGCGGCTTGTCGGCGCCGGCGAGAGCCTTCAGGCTTTCGATCAACTGCGTCCCGTCGATGCCCGTTGCAAGGCTGCCGGAGAGTTTTACCGCCCGGTCGGCCAGCGCAAGCGTATCGGCATCGTTGAACAGATCGGCCACCAGCGGTCGCAGCCCCGCGCGTCGCGCTGCCGCAGCGAGCGAACGTCCGGAAATCGCGGCGATTAAGACCGCATTACTTGGCGAGATCGCGAGCAAGGGTGAATGCGTCCCGAAAATCGAAGATGACTGGTTTCGTCGCTTGGATCATCTGTTGGAAGAGGCCGGCCTGGGTCTTGTATTTGACATTGCCGATCGAAAGCGGACCAAGGGCGACGGCGCGTGTCGCATCGATGGGGTCGCCATTGGCGTTGACCTTGACCCCCTCGATGCCGGCGGGCGGAACGGCATTCACATCGGCTGCGACGAGAAGCTTGCCGGCCTCGCCGAGTTGAGCCGCGGAAATCACCTGAACGCCTGCCTTGGCCGCAGCCAGCACCACTTGCGCCTGCGCCAGCACCTTCTGCTTGTTCTCCTCGGTGGAGCCGTCCGCCGTTTCGACCGTCACGTTGAAGCGCTGCTTTATCGTCGCCGCGATGGAATTTACCCTCTCGACGCCGTCATGGCCGACAAGGGTGACATTGGCGCCGTGTTCCGCCGTGATCACCGCCGTGCAATAGCCGACCACGCCGGTAGCGCCGAAGATCGCGATATTGGTATCGCGTAGATCCCTGCCATGGTGCTTGGCCAGGGCCTTTTCGACCTTCGCGACCATGGCTGCAGCCGTTGTGAACGATCCTGCCGGGTCTGCGAAGACCGAAATTTCGAAGGGCGGCACCATTGCGCTCCGGGCGGCCTCCACCATGTCCAGGGCAAGAAGCGCATCCTTGCCGGCAATGAATATGCCGGTGGCGACGCCGGCATCGGGCGGGCGCGAGAAGATGGCGTCCTGGACCAGATTGCCGACATCCGAAAGTTCAACGCCGGTATAGGGTATGGTCGCGTCATAGCCCGCGTCGAGCGCCATGTTCACATCGAAGGGGCTCATCTGCCGGAGGGGTGTCAGCATGTGCAGGATTGTTTTGCGGCTCAAGATATCTGCTCCTGTCGAATGAAGATGTTTTCGGTCGGTACTTCGCAATTGTCCGATGCAGCCGGGCGCAGGATGTGCGCTCCGCTGTTCTTGCCGGCGACGATCTCAATGTTTACGCCAGCCGTCGCCTCACGGCAGGCATTGACGATCCGTTCCGCCTCGCTTTCGGACGCGGCAAAGGCGAAGCCCGTTGGCCCCCACGAGCTTTGACCGACGCCGACCGCCCCGGCCTGGCTCAGCCTGCCCATGGCCGCCTCCACCTGCCTGCTCGTAAAAACGCCGCCCTGGGCCGGGGCGAAATAATTGCCGATCTCTGTCTGAATGGCGTGGATGGCATGCCCGAAGAGGGTTATGTCGCGTTCGACCACGCCGGGCATGACACCCATCAGCACATGGCGGCTGATCGAAGCAGCGGCGGCGGCCGGAAAAGGCGGCAATGTCTTGAACGCCTCGATTTCATCCTCGCCGTGGATTCCTTGCGTAGTGGCATCGGATACCAGGATCGCCCGCCAATCCTCGGGGAAAGGTAGCCTGGCGACGATCGTCGGCGCTGCCCTCGCGGGGCTCTTGCCGGCATCGATGATCAGCCCGCCGCTTCGGAAGGCGGCGATGCCGATGCCCGAGCGCATGCCGCGACCGAGCAGACCCGCATCGTTGACGGGATCGAGCGGAAGATTGTGCAGGACGCGAATGCCGGCAGCAACCGCAAGCGCAAGCTGCGTGCCCGAGCCCAGGCCGACATGCTGGGGAATGGTGCGTTGGACGATGATCCTGTGCCGGGCATTCAGGCCGAGATGATGACGGACAGCCGATAGATGCCGGGAAATTCGATCGCTCTCGTCACCTTCGACCTGATCGCTCGAGCCCAGCGAAATTTTCAGCTGGGTAGAGATGCCGGTGATCGGCAGGCCGATACTGCCAAACCGCTCGCGGCCGGGCTCGGGGGCGCTGCCCGGTATGTCGAGGAAGCCGAGGTGAAGACGGGCCGGGACTTCGATCGTGACGGATTCCGACATTTGCAAATTACACAATCTCAAAAATCGGGCCCTGCACTATGATATCGTCTTTCAATCCCGGCGCAAGCCGTTGAATGAAAGCGTGGAGGATTGTCGCAATGGATCAGGAAACGAAGTCGAACAAAGGCAGGGAGCGCGTCTATTCCGACGACGAGATAATCGCCAGGCTGGAGAAGGAACTGTCCCATTGGCGCTATGAGAACGGCTGGATAAGGCGAAAATACAAGACCCATGGCTGGAAATCGACATTGATGGTCATCAACACGGTCGGGCATCTGGCGGAGGCGGCCTGGCATCATCCCGACATCAAGGCGTCCTATGCCTGGGTGGAGGTGCTTTTGATGAACCATGCGGCCAAGGGCATCACCGACAAGGATTTCGAGCTGGCGGCAAAGATCGAGAGCGTCGTGCAATGGCAGCCGGGCCGCGAGCAGGGCTCACTGGAGGGAACGCCGGCGACGGATCAGCGCTTCGCCTATCTCAAATATGATGACTGACCGCAAATTTTGCGTTCTCGCAGGGTTCACAACGCAGAAAAATTAGATAAGCTCAGGATCGGCACCAGAAAGTTGCGGAATATGTCGGTTGCATGGATTGGCAGCCAGCCGGTACCTTTGGCGGATGCAGTTCGGACCGCTGCGAAGCTTCTGGCGTCCAGCCGGTGCCCCGTTTTCTCCCTTGATGCGGATGTGCATGGTACGCGCAGCGCGATCGCGCTGGCGGCTGTGCTGGGCGCTGCCTATGACCATCGTTCCGGTGATGCGGTGGCGCGCGAGGTCGCGCTGTTCACCGACCATGGCGGCATGTTCACGACGCCCGGCGAGGTGCGGCGGCGCTCAAGCCTGATCGTTCTGGTCGGAGATATCGCCCCCGCCCATGCCGAACTGTTCAAGGGTTGGGGGGGCTCTTCGCCCGACCTCGGCGACAAGGCGCCCCGGCGCTGGTTCCAGGTGTCGGCAAGCGACCGGCCGACGCGGCGTGGCAAGGCGGTGGTGAAGGCGGTCCCCCTGAAGGGCGAGGGATTGTCGTTGAACGCCACTCTTGCCGTACTGCGCGCCGAGTTGCAGGACCGCATGGTTGCGGCACCTTTGCAGAACGTGGAGCGGTTGAAGAAGGCCATGGCCTCGGCGCAATTCCCCGTGTTCGTATTCAGCGGCGGTTCGCTCGACCAGGCCGGCCTCGTCATGCTGCAAGACCTGATCGTCGATTTCAACAGTCGGCATCGTCTCAGCAGCCTGTTCCTGCCGGACGACGACGATGCCTGGGGAACGGTGCTGACGTCACTATGGATGACAGGATTTCCACCCCGCACAGGTTTCATCAATAGCCTCCCAAGCTATGACCCGGTCCGGTGGGACGTCCAGCGCATGATACGTGAGCGAGAGGCTGACGTTCATGTCTGGATGTCCGCGCGTGGCGGCGAAGATCCCCCCAAAAGGGGGAGCGCGGCCGTGATCGCCCTGGACAAGACGGAAAGGCCTGCCCGAGGCGCCGCGGTGACCATTGCCGTCGGCGAGGCGGGACTGGACCATGATGGCGTGCGCTATTCCAGCAGGGTGGGAACATTCACCGCGGTACGGGCGGCGGAACCGTCGCCGCTGCCGAGTGTCTCGGCCGTCCTGCGGCAGCTGGCCGAGGCGATGCCCGGCAAGGGAACCCTTATATGCTGACAAGACTGACAGGTGGCGAGGTCGTCGATCCGGTCAATGGCGCGACCGGCATACGCGACATCTGGATCAGGGATGGCGTGATCGTGGACCCGCGCGAAGGTGAAGCGGCGGACCAGACGCACGACGTCTCCGGCTGCATCATCATGGCGGGCGCCATCGATATCCATTCGCATATTGGCGGCGGCAATGTGAATACCGCCCGTCTGCTTCTGCCGGAGCACCACAAGGCGCATCTGCCGAGGCCGGCCGCGACACCGCTGTCGAACGCCGGCTGGTCCACCTTTCAAACCGGCTGTCTCTACGCCCAGATGGGGTTCACGACCGTGGTGGAGCCGGCAATGGCGCCCTACACGGCGTTGCACACCCACCTCGAACTTGCCGACATCCCGATCATCGACCGGGCGACGCTCGCCATCCTCGGCAATGATGATTTCACGCTCTCGCTTCTGCGTGACGGCAAGTCGGAAGCCATGATCGACGATTATGTCGCCTGGGTGGTCGGCTCGACCCGGGCGCTCGGCGTCAAGGTGATCAATGCGGGCGCCGCTGCGGCTTTCAAGGAGAACGTCCGCGCCTTTTCCTTTGACGATGAGGTGCCGGAATACGGGCTGAGCTCGCGCAAGATCGTCAAGTCGATGCAGCATTCGGTCACGCGGCTCGGTATTCCGCATCCATTGCATGTTCACGCCAACAATCTCGGCCTCGCCGGCAGTGCCGATACCGCCGATGTGACCATCGCGGCAACGGAAGGTGTGCCGATGCACCTGGCGCATCTGCAATTCTACGGCTATGGCACGCAGGGCAAGCGGGCATTTTCATCGGAGGCGGCGCGGCTCGCCGAATCGGTCAATTCCAACCCCAATGTCACCATCGATGTGGGGCAGGTGATGTTCGGCCAGACCGTGACGATCTCGTCGGATGTCATGCGCCAGTTCTCGGCCATAGACAAAGCCAGCCCGAAAAAATCGGTGATCATCGATGGTGATGGCAATGGCGGCGGTGGCATCGTGCCGTACAGTTACAAACGCAACTATTACGGCACGCTGCAATGGGCGGTCGGCCTGGAACTATTCCTGCTGATTGCCAATCCCTGGCAGGTGTTTTTCACGACCGACCATCCGAACGGCGCGCCGTTCACCGCCTATCCCGAGATATTCGAGCTGCTGATGAGCAGCGAGGCCCGCGATGCGAGAGCGGTTGAACTGAATGTCGCTGCCCTTGAAATGACGACGCTTGCATCCATCCGGCGCGAATACAGTCTTGAAGAGATCGCCATCATGACACGCGCGTCCCCGGCCAAGCTGCTCGGTCTGAAGGATCGCGGCCATCTCGGCGCCGGAGCCATTGCCGACATAGCGGTCTACCGCCGGGGCAAGGATATCGCAAAAATGTTCCGCGAGGCGGCACTTGTGTTCAAGAATGGCCAGCTTGTCGTGAAGAACGGCAAGGTTTCGGCCTATCGCTGGGGAAAAACGCTCCGTTTGAACCCGCCGCCGGACCGCGCCATGGTCAAGCGGATGAAAGCCTATCACGAGGACCGCTACGGCCTGCCGCTTGAATGGTTCACTTTCCCGGATTCGGCGATCGATCGCGACGAGCCGTTCATGGAGGTCCCATGGAACAGCTGATGCGGAACGGCGTCGCCATCGACGATACTTTTGCCGAAGCTTTCGGCATGCGGGCAACGGCGATCATCATCACGGCGCCGACGCTGAAATGGGCGCGGCAGGCGGCGATCACGATGACCGGCTATGCCACATCCGTCATCGGCTGCGGCTGCGAGGCCGCCATCGACGTCGATATTCCCGCATCCCGCACCCCGGATGGACGCCCGGGCTGCCGGGTGATGATCTTCGCCATGGGCACGGACGAATTGCAGAAACAGCTGAAGAGCAGGCTCGGCCAATGCGTCCTCACATCGCCCGGCAGCGCATGTTTTGCCGGGCTGGAGGCGCCGGCGCGCCTCGATCTGGGCAATTCACTGCGCTATTTCGGCGATGGCTGGCAGATCTCGAAGAAACTGGCCGGCAGGCACTATTGGCGCGTGCCGGTCATGGATGGCGAATTCCTGTGCGAGGCGACGACCGGCCTGACCAAGGGAGCGGTCGGCGGCGGCAATCTTCTTCTGCTTGCGGCGGACAATACGAAAGCCCTGCGAGCCGCCGAACGTGCCGTTGCGGCGATCGGCAAGGTGCCCGGCGCCATCATGCCCTTTCCGGGCGGTATCGTCCGGTCGGGCTCGAAGGTCGGCGGCAAATATAAGGGCATGATGGCATCCACCAATGATGCCTTCGCACCGACCTTGCGCGGCGTGGTCAAATCCGCGCTGACGCCGGAGATCAATGCGGTGCTCGAGATCGTCATCGACGGCGAGACCAGCGACGCTGTAGCCGCCGCGATGCGGGCCGGGTTGAAAGCCGTCATCGATCTTGGACCGCAGAAAGGCGCGCTGCGCATAAGCGCCGGCAATTATGGCGGCAAGCTCGGCAAGTTCCACTATCATCTGAAGGAACTGCTTTGATGAAAGCCTTGACCTTCACCCTGATCAACCCGCCGGAAGAGCGCCTCGACCTGTCGATACTGACGCCGAGCACGCTCGCAGAACTGACCAGGAACGAGATCGCCAAACTCCGCATCGGGACCAGCCGCAGGCCCGCATCGGTCGGAGACCTGTTCAAGATCACCGGCAGCGATCCTGCCAACATCATCTTCGAGGGCGGTCATTCCCGTTTTGACGGGGTCGCGTCCGGCATGACCGGCGGATCCATCCGGCTGGTGGGCGATGCCGGAAACCAGATTGCCCGGGCAATGACCGGCGGCTCGCTCTATATCGACGGAAGCGTCGGCAGACATGCGGGTTCCGGCATGACCGGCGGGCGTGTGGAGATAAGGGGCAATGCCGGCGATAATGTCGGCGGGCCGCTTGCCGGGGAAATCACCGGCATGGATGGCGGCGTCCTCATCATTCGCGGCAAAGCCGGCGACTATGCAGGAGATCGCCTGCGCCGCGGCACGATCGCCCTGTGCAAGGGCTGCGGCGATTATCCCGGCTATCGCATGATTGCCGGGACCATCGTCATCCTGGGCCGGTCAGGAATCATGCCGGGCTATCTGATGAAGCGCGGTACGTTGCTTTTCGACCGGCAGCCGGAGCACCTCTCGCCGACATTCCTGCCATGCGGCGAGCCCGACAGCCCGTTTGCCGGCCTCCTGGACCGCTATCTCATCAGCGAGAAGATCACCGATCGCGCCTTGCTGGGCGCGAGACCAGGCAAGTTTGCCGGCGACAATGCGGTGTCCGGCAAGGGCGAAATACTGTACCGGAAGAAAGGCCGCTGATCACAGGATCGGTGGGACTTCCCCCGACTGGAACAGGATCATCGGCGCGCCATAATCGCCCGGATGCCGGCACGCACTGCGTGCCCAGGCGACAACGCCAAGGTGAAGCGGCGCCAGTTCTCTTGCCGCTTCGAGGGCGAGCGCTTCCGTTTCGAATTTCATCGCATCCATGTCCGGCACGAGTTCCCCTGAATCAGACCGGGAGAACGCAACGACGACTATGCGGCGGGCAGGGTCCATCCGAGCATCCTCTTCGAATGCGCGCTCTGCTTGCAGCGCGCAACTCCAGATGCCCTCGTTCAATAACACCCCAATAGAAGCGGCTTGGCAACATCGAACTTCAGGAATTGCCGTGCCGCGGCTGCTAGTCGGACCGCCAGATAGGGCGCTCCTGCGAGCGCGCAACATCGATTCCACAATATGGATCGACAGGCTCAGAGTGCTTCCGCCAAATGTCCAGAAATATCGCGATTCTACGGCCATGCAGCTTGACGACCTGCTCATCCTCTAGTCCACTGGAACTCATATGAATTGCATGGTCCATTATATGGATCGAATGAGCTTCGGGAGGTGCTTATGGATCGGGATTCGGTGATCATTGTAACTGGCGGGGCTTCCGGCATAGGCAGGGCGGTGGTGGAGGCCGTTCTCGGCCGCGGCGCGCGGGTCGTCATCGTGGATCGTGACGAGGCGGCACTCGAACGATGCAGGGCCGAACTCGGTGCAGGCCCCGCGTTAATGACCGCCTGCATCGACATCGCCGACGAGGAAGCGGTGGTGGAAAGCGTGGCGCGATGGGAGACGTTCGGGCGCATAAGCGGGCTGGTCAACTCGGCAGGCATCGCGCGCGACGTGCCGGCATTCGAAACGGACCTTGCGACATTCCGCAAGATCGTGGACGTCAATCTCGTCGGCAGCTTTCTTCTCTGCCGTGAAGCGGGCAAGGCGATGCGGCACCATGGCGGCGGCTCGATCGTCAACATCGCCTCCGTATCGGGTATCAAGGGGAATCGCGGCCGCGTGGCCTATGGCGCCTCGAAGGGCGGTGTCCTGACCATGACCAAGGTCCTTGCCGTCGAGTGGGCAGCTCACGGCATAAGGGTCAATGCGATCGCCCCCGGTCCCATCGAAACGCCGCTGGTGCAGGTGGTGCATACGCCGGAGGTGAGGGAGGCCTGGATGAACACCGTGCCGCAACGACGCTATGGCATGCCGGAGGACATAGCCGGCGCTGCGATGTTTCTTCTCGATGGCAGCCAGTCCGGCTTCATCACAGGCCAGACGTTGAGTGTCGATGGCGGCTTTACCATTGCCGGCCTGCTGGCCTGACCCTTAGCCAGCGAGTGGCTTGCGCTCGACGATCAGGATGTGATCCGCGGCCAGGACGACTTCGCCGCGCTGGTTCAGGACCTCGCAACGCTCGACGACCCGCCCGGCCTGGGGCCGTTTCGGATCGTCCTCCTTGGCGCTGATCGTCACCCTGGTCTTGATCGTGTCGCCTATATGCACCGGCCGGACAAATCGCAGGCGGTCGTAGCCATAGGAAAATGCAACGGGATTGATCAGCGAAGCGGTGAGGCCGACACCTATGGCGAAGATCATCGTCCCATGGGCGATACGCTGTCCGCCGGGCAAGGTCCTGGCGAACTCGGCATCCATATGGTGCGGGAAGAAATCGCCGGTATGGCCGGCATGAACGACAAAATCCGTCTCCGTAATGGTGCGTCCCGTCGTCAGGCGAACATCGCCCAGCCGATAATCTTCGAAATAGATGGTCTCTTCTGCCATTTTCAATCCTGAGGTTTGGCGGCAAGCGGCGTCGCCGGCGCTGCGGATGACTGGTATGCCGCTTCGACGAGCGCCATCGTATGCCAGGCATCCTCGACGGAACTGACGAGCGCGGCATCCTCGCCGGCCGCAAAGCGCTGCAGGTTGGCCATGCGGCTCATGAAGGCATCGGGAAACCAGGATCCATGCAGGGGCACATCGATCCAGTCGGATCCGCCTTTCGGGAATATCTGCAATATGTCGGGCTCGCCGCGCGGGTAGTCGAGATTGACGCCAAGTTTCAGGTAGGCGGCGCCCTCCGTACCGCAGATGCGGAACTCGCATGCCTGGAACTTGCGGCCGAAACGATGGTCGTGATTAATCGAGAGCGAGCAGCGCCGCGCCGTACCGTAGTCGAGAATGGCGCTCGTGCGGGTCTGCGCCACGTCGTGCGAGGGATGGCCGATGGACTTGGCATGAATGCCGGCCGGATCGCCGAGAAGTTCGCGAACGAGGTCGAGATAATGGATCGAGTGCATGGCGATCTCGATGCGGGGCAGGCCTTTCAGGAACGGCCAGAGGGTCCACGGCGTGTCGAGCGCGATCCAGGCGTCGAAATCGACGACCTCGCCCAGATAGCCCTTGCGAACCGCATCCTTCAAGGCGAGCGACATCGGCGCGAAGCGCAGCTGGAAGTTGATCGCGGCCGCGATGCGCTTCCGTCGGCACAGCTTAAGGATCTCGGTTGCCTGGGCGAGGTCGCTGCCCATCGGCTTCTGTATGAGGGCGAAGGCCCTGTCGGGCAGTGCCGCGAGGACCTTTGCATGCTGGCCCGGCGGCGTTGCAAGATCAAAGACAGCGTTCGTTACCGCGGCTGCCTCCTCGAGCGAGCCATAGGCGGCTACGCCCCAGGCATCCGCCAGCGCCCGCGCCTTGCCGATGTCGGGATCATAGATGCCGGCAACCGGCATCGCGCCATTCCGGTATGCGGGAAGATGCGCGTCATTGACGATGCTGCCCGCGCCGAAGATGACGATCGGACGCGGTGCCGATGGCCGGGGCCAGAACTGCTGCAGATCGCGTGGGTCGAGGTCAATCATGATGGAACACCTCTTCCATCATCGCCCACCATTCGCCGCTCCCGCGCGTCGGAAGCGGTTCCTGGCACGGCATGCAGACCGCCCACCATTCCTTGTTGCGCGGATCGGCCGCCATCCTTGCCATGTCGGCGGCAAAATCGGTGCCGTGATATTCCCATGTGCCGAAAAGAAGGTTCTCCGGCTCCTTCAGGAAAATCGTGTAGTTGCGGATGTTGCAGCTGCTTATGAGGGCGAGGATCTCGGGCCAGACCGCCGCGTGCAGCTGCTTGTATTCCGCTATCTTGTCCGGCTTCAGGCCGATGACCATGCCCATCCGCTGCATCGCCTAGGCCCCCTTCTGCGCCAGCGTCAGGCCGGTCTCGGCGTCGAAGAGATGGGCCTGCGACAGGTCGAAGCTGAGCTTCACCGCTTCGCCGGGATGCAGCGGCCGTGGGTTCAACATGCGCGAGACCCACTCCCTGTTATTGAAATTGACGAAGAGCAGCGTCTCATTGCCAAGCGGCTCGGTTATGACGACAGGCAGTTCCATCTCGTGGACATCCTCGGCCGCGCCGGCATGAAGCCCGTGCCCGGTCGGGTAGACATCGTCCGGGCGGATGCCGAAGCAGACGCGCTGTCCATTGCGAAGCCTGTCCCGGAACTGCGCGGGGACCGGCAACGTCTGGCCGCTGCCGAAGACGAGCTTCCCATGATCGACGAGCGCGTCGTCGAGGTTCATGGGCGGCGAACCGATGAAGCCGGCGACGAATTTCGTACGCGGGTTCTGGAACACTTCGTCGGGCGTGCCGACCTGTTCGATATGGCCGTCGCGCATGATGACGATGCGGTCGGACAGGGTCATGGCCTCGACCTGATCATGCGTCACATAGATCATGGTCGACTTGACCTTGGCGTGGAGCTTCTTGATCTCCGTGCGTACCTGCGAGCGCAGCTTGGCGTCGAGATTCGACAGTGGCTCGTCGAACAGGAAGACATCGGGATTTCGAACGATGGCGCGGCCCATGGCGACGCGCTGGCGCTGCCCGCCCGAGAGCTGCGAAGGGCGCCGATCCAGATAGGGCGTGAGGTCGAGAACCGTGGCGGCTTCGGCGACCCTCGTCTTGATTTCGTCCTTCGGAACACCGGCGATCTTCAGGGAAAAGCCCATGTTCTCGCCGACGGTCATGTGCGGGTAGAGCGCATAGGACTGGAACACCATCGAGATGTTGCGCGAGCGCGGCGGCAGGTCGTTCACCGTCTTGCCGCCGATTTCTATCGTGCCGTCGCTGATATCCTCAAGCCCGGCGATCATCCGCAATGTCGTGGATTTGCCGCAGCCCGACGGGCCGACGAGGGCGATGAATTCGCGGTCCTTCACTTCGAGGTCGATGCCGTGCACGACCTCCTGCACGCCGTAACGCTTGATCAATTTCCTGAGTGTGACGGTAGCCATGGATCAACCTTTGACCGCGCCGAAGGTAAGCCCGCCGACGAGATGTTTCTGAATGATGAATGTGAGGGTGAGGGCCGGAATGATCATGACCACGGCGAGGGCGCACATGCCGCGCCAGTCGATGGTGAATTCCGCCGTATAGTCGAGCAGCCCGACCGGCAATGTCTTGGAATTGACCGATCTCGTGATCTGCGATGCCAGCGCATATTCGTTCCAGGAGGTAAGAAACGCGAAGATGCCCGCCGAGGCTATGCCGGGGCCGGCCAATGGAAACTCCACCTGCCAGAATGCCTGCCAGCGCGTGCATCCATCGATCTGCGCCGCCTCGGCCAGATCCTTCGGGACCTGCCGGAAGAAGCCATCGATGAGCCAGATCGTGAACGGGACATTGAGCGCGACATAGGTCAGGATCATCGCGAAATGCGTGTCGATTATGCCGGTCCGCGCAAAGAGCATGAACAGCGGCAATGAAAGCGCGATGCCAGGCACGGCGCGCGTCAGCATGAAGGCAAGGAATATCGCCGATTTCGCCTTGAACCGGAAGCGGGCGAAGGCGTAGCCGCCCGAAATGCCGATAGCGAGAGCGATGATCGTCGAGGTGATCGAGATGATCAGCGAGTTGCGGAAGTAGCTCCAGACGGGAATCCCGCCGCCACCGACACCGGAGAACATTGCGCGGTAGGCATCGAGCGAAAGGTCCTGCGGGATCCAGATCGCCGGCTTCGCCATGATCTCGACCGTTGGACGAAGCGAGCTGAGCACGATCCAGAATCCCGGCAAGCAGATGATCAGCATGGCGATGAACAGCCCGACGAAATGAGCCAGGCCGAGCAGGCGCTTCTTGGCGCGGTGAAGCTGATTATTGTCCATTTTACCACTCCGCTCCTATTTGCTGGCGCGCGGCGGCGAGCTTTCTGAAGAAATAGACCGTGAACAGGATGGACAGGAGGATGGCGACATAGGCCATGGCATTGGCCATTCCCATCCGCGCATCGCCATAGGCGGTGCGGCCGATGAGCGTCCACAGCAGTTCGGTGCGTTTCGCCGGCCCGCCATCGGTCATGATCTTGACGATGTCATAGGCGCGGGCGACGTCCAGCGAGCGGATCGTCATCGCGATGAGGGCGAAAGGCGTGATATAGGGCCAGATCACATAGCGAAATGTCTGCCACGGCGTGCATCCATCCACATTGGCGGCCTCGATCGGGTCCTTTGGCATGGCCATCAAGCCCGCGAGGATCAATATGGCGAAGACGGATGTGGACGACCAGATTTCCGCGATGATGATCGACACCATGGCGAGGTTGACGTCGATGAGCCACGGAATTGCCCGATCGGTCAGCCCCAGCGATTGCAGGGCATTGTTGACGAAGCCGACATTGTCATTGAACAGGAACTTGAACTGGAACCCCACGAGTACCGGCGAGAACATCATCGGGAACATCATCATGGTGCGCAGTATCCGCTGTCCGCGCGTCGCCTTTTCGACCAGCATCGCCAGGCCGAGCCCGAGGAACATCTCGGCGTTCAACGCAATCGTCAGGAGCAGCACGGTCCGCCCGAACGCGATCCAGAACTCCCAGTTGGAGAGGACGGCGACATAGTTGCGAAAGCCGATGAATACCCAGAGGGAGTCCGGCTTGGTCAGGCGAAAGGGGGTAAAGCTTGAATAGAGGGAGAAGACGAGCGGCACGATGATGACAGCGGCCAGAACGATGAAGGCCGGTAACAGCAGCAGCGCCGGCGTCGAGAGCTTAACGGACTTCATGAATTGCCCTGATCATAATGAAGGATGCACCGGCGCGGCGCCGGTGCATCCGAAAGCTTAAAGTTTACCGGCATCCTCGAGGATTTCCGTAGCCTTGGTCGCTGCGGCGTCGAGCGCTTCCTTGGACGTCTTGTCGCCAAGGATCGCAGCCTGGAGTTCGGGGTAGACGGCATTCGAAATCTCGATCCACTCGGCGAGCGGCGGTACCGGAAATGCGTTCTTCGAAGCTTCCTGGAAGGCGTTCAGGACTTCCGTCTTGTAGGCGTCGCCCTTGGCAGCCTCGATATTATACTCCCAGACCGCGGTGCGGCTCGGGAGCGGCCCGGCTGCGGATTCCAGCTTCTGACTGTCCTCGTTGGTCAGCCACCAGACGAGAGAAGCCGCGGCTTCCTTGTTGGCGCAGGATTCGGTGACGGAGAAGCCATGGAAGCCGGACCAGCCGGTGCGCTTGCCCGATGAACCGGCAGGCTGCACCTTGACGCCGACATTGCCGGCGATCTTGGAGGATTTCGGGTCGTTGAAGAATGTCGCCCAGCCCGGCCAGTCCAGATTGAGCGCCACCGATCCCGATGCGAAGCCCTGGCCGAGGTCGTCCCAGAGATAGTTGGTGGTGCCGGCCGGAACCACCTTGTCCTTGTAGAGCTTCACGAACCAGTCGAGCGCACGCACGCCGGCTTCCGAATTGAACGAAGGCTTGCCTTCGCCATCGATATATTCACCGCCCTCGGCGACCAGCATTTCGTAGAAGCGGCCATTGATGGCCTCTTCCTTGCCCGCAAACTGCGTGCCGTAGAAATTCGGCGGCGCCGCGAAGAATTCGGCTTGGTCGGTGACCTGCGCCCATGTGTCCGGCGGCGTCAGGTCGTAACCGTATTTTGCCTTGAACGCCGTCTTCTTCTCCTCGTCCTGATAGAGGCTCTTCTGGTAATAGAGCGCGGACACGTCGAACTGGGCGCGCGGCAACATGACGAGCTTGCCGTCGAGGGTCGAAGCCTTGATGAGATTGGGCACGAAAGCTGCCAGTTCCTCGGCGGGAACGAGCGGGGTCAGGTCCGTATAGATGTCAGGATATTGCGGCGCGAACGAAGAGTGGTTGGAGCCGACGCACCAGGAAATGCTCCCCGTGGCGATATCGGACTTGATCTCCTTGTCGAGCTCGAAATGGTTCTTCTTCGACAGGATGTTGACCTTGGCGCCGGTCAGCTTCTCCCATTCCCCGATCCGCTCATAAAGCTTCTCATATTGCTGGCCGCCGATCAGCTTGGCGTCGATCGTGACGCCGTCAAACTTGCCCGGCAGTTCAGCGGCATTGCCGGCCTGTGCCAGGGTAAGTGCGATAACACCGGCGCAAACGCCGCAGAGCAGTTTTTTCATTGGAACCTCCCAGTTCGTCGGCGCCCAGGTCGCCCGTGACTCTCATATATAAGAAATCCATTTATATACAAACATTCCTTTCCGGTGATTGTCAATCTCAAGTAAGGCTTCGTAAAATGAATTTTCGTATATGAAGAGGGAAAGGGGAGCCGTGATGGAAGAGGAAGACGAGCGATATCGGGCACCAGCCCTCGACAAGGGTCTGGACATTCTGGAGCTTCTTGCCGGCATCGACGGCAGCCTTACGCAAACCGAAATTGCCAAGGCCTTGCAGCGCACGCCCAACGAATTCTACCGGATGCTGGATCGGCTCGTGCGGCGCGGCTACGTGACCCGCACCGACGGTGACCGCTACGCGCTTACGCTGAAACTTTTCGGCCTTGCGCAATTGCATGCGCCGGTGCGCCGGCTTGTCGCCTATGCCATGCCGCTGATGCGCGAATTCGCTCAACGATCGAGGCAGGCGAACCAGCTGGCCGTCTTCGATCGCGGTTCGGTGGTGGTCGTGGCGCAGCAGGAAGCTCCGGATTACTGGGGCATTTCCATCCGCGTCGGGTCGCATGTCGGGCTGTTCAACACCGGGTCGGGACATGTGCTGCTCGCCTTCTCCACGCCGGAAGAGCGACGGCTGATGATCGCTGAAAACCGCCGCGGAGAGGAAGACAAGCCGTTGCCGGCAGAGCTACTGGCGCGCTTCGGGCAGATACGCGAGCGCGGCTATGAAATGATGCCGAGCATGCAGACTGCCGGCGTGCATAACCTTTCCGCGCCTGTGCTTGCCTCCGACGGCCGCGTCATCGCGGCGCTGACCTGCCCCTATATCAGCCTGTTGGCGCCGGATGCGCCGGACATAGACCGGACGATCGCCATGCTGCTCGAGACCACCGGTCAATTGTCAAGCCTGGCCGGCTTCGGCATCGGATCGCCTAAGGGAGTCGCTTGAGGCTGGCCCGATACTCGCTGTTCAGCGTCTCGATCACCTGGCGGGGATCGCCGCCGTCGATGAGTGCCGCATTGATCAGTTCCGACGCCTTCTGCTGGAAATCCATATAGCCATCATGGCGCGGACGCAGCCAGGCCGCCTCCAATGTCCGCCGTGTCGAAAGATAGAAGTCGGATGTCGTGGCATTGGCGGCAGCGCTTTCCCAGCCGCTGGCATGTCCGGGCTGGCCGCCCGCTGCGTGATAGAGGTTGGCCTGGACTTCCGCCCCCGCGACCCAGAATGCGAAATCCTCGGCCTCGCGCCGATGTTTCGTGAAGGCCGAAACGGCGATGCCGGTGCCGCCAAGCGCAGAACCAACGGGGCCGGACTTGCCCGCGGCCGGAATATCGGCGAAGCGGACGATGTTGGCGCGGTAGCCGGCCATGGCAAAATTCACATAGCCATAGATGAGCGGTGCACAGGCCTCTTTCTGCCCGGCGGCAAGCCGTTCGAGCGCGCCGATCGGATCGAGCCGGAAATTCTCCGGATCGACGAGGGCCGCAAGTTCGCGCATCAATTCCAGCACCTGCACGCCTTGTTCGGGCGCAATGATCTCCTCCTGCCCATCATTATTGCACGGCGTGCCGAGATTGGCGGCCAAAGTGAAGAAGCTCATCAACCCGTGCGGCGGACGCAGCGGCCAGACGATCGCTCCCCGCCTGGCCAGCTCGACGATATCCTGCCATTGCGTCGGAGCAGCGGCAAGGAGATCGGGCCGCCATGCCTGCACCTGCGCCGCGGCATCGATCGGCAGCGCCCATTGGCGTCCGCGCCAATTGTAACTGATGAAGGATTTGCCGACGCTGGCCCGCGCCAGCTGCTGCAGCTCGCTCTCCCGGCCCGGCACATCGAGCGGATGGAGACAGGCCTCCTCCGTAATCTGCCCGACATGGGGATGGTCGATGACGATCAGATCATAGGCTTTCGCCAGTTCTTCGACCGGATAGCTCTCGAAATCCTGCAATGAACGTTTCGACCAGCTGATCTCGACGCCCGTGCGTTCGATCCAGGCGCTCGCGGCCGCGATCATTGGATCGTAGCCGCGCGGATGGCTCCAGGTCATGCCCTTCAATTTTACTGGGCTCATAGGGAAAACTCCTCGCGTATTGCGCGGCTGTGCTCGCCGACCCTCGGCGCCGCCGTCGATGTGCGGGCGCGCTGACCATCCACGCGGATGGGCGATCGCGTCGTCAGGATGGAAACGCCGTCTTCGCGCGTTACGGTCTGAAGCAGGTCCAATACCTTGAAGCCTTCGCTGGAGATCAACTGTTCCCAGTTCAGCACCGAGGCGCACCAGATATCCGCCGGTTCGAGAACCTGCAGCCATTCATCGGTGGTCCGCGTCGCAAGCTTTTCGGCAATGATCCGCTTGATCTCGTCGCGGGACGTGAACCAGGAGGATTTATCATCCGCGAAGGGCGTGAGCTCGTCGATTTCCAACAGCGCGGCGAGCCGCGAGATCGGCGTCATGGCGATGGCGATGAACCCGTCCCGCGTCGGATATACGCCGTAAGGCGCAGACAGGTAAGCGTGAGCGCTGCGGAAATTCGATCGCTTCGGCAGGCGCCTTCCATCATTGAGATGGGTGGTGAGCACTTCGAACTGGAAGTCGACCAGTGCCTCCAGCAGACTTGTTTCGACATGGCTGCCCTTGCCGCTGATGCCCTTCCGCACCAGAGCCGCGAGTATGCCCTGCACCGTGGCTGCACCTGCCAGCATGTCGGCCACGGCGAGACCGAAGGGAACCGGCCCCTGACCGTCGTCGCCATTCAGCCACATCAGTCCCGAGCGGGCCTGCGCGAGCAGGTCCTGGCCCGGCCGCATGACCCACGGCCCTTCTTCGCCATAGCCGCTGATGCTGGCATAGACGATTGACGGGTTGATCTCCCTGACCTGTTCGTAGCCGAGGCCGAGCCTCTGGATCACTCCCGGCCGGAAATTCTGTATCACCACATCCGCCTTCCCGATCAGCGTCTTGAGCGCGGCCATGTCGGCCTCGTTCTTCATGTCAAGGGCGATACTTTCCTTGCCGCGATTGATCGCGTGGAAAATCGTGGAATCGCCGCCGATCTCCGTGTCGCTGAGGTAGAGCCCCCGCGAAAGGTCGCCGCCATCCGGTCGCTCCACCTTGATGATGCGGGCGCCGAGATCCAGCAGCCGCAGCGCGGCATAGGGGCCAGACAGAAACTGGCTCATGTCAAGCACGAGCAAGCCCTCGAGCGGAAGTGATGAAGTATCGTCCATGCGTTCCTCTATTGGTTTCTTCGGCCAACAGGCCATTTGTTCTTATTTAAAAAGATATTTCATATATGGGTGATCTGCGCAAGCCTGTTGCTGCCGGCAGGTACATTGTCGGCATAGGGGCTCTTTTGAGGATCGCCGATCTATGGTTTCTGTGGTTTACAGCCTGATCGGCGCAGTCGCGGACGAGACGGTGGGCCGTGAGGCGGGGAGACGAAATTGACGTTGAAGAATAATGGCTATGTATTCGCGTTGCTGGCTCTGGTCATCTTCTCGATCCAGGACGCGATATCGAAGTATCTTGGCACGTCATATCCACCGATCTTCATAGCGACCATCCGATTCTGGGCCTTCGGCGTTTTCGCCATCATCATCGCCGTCAGCAAGAGCGGGTCGCTGGCGCAGGCCATGCGCACCAAACATCCCTATCTGCAACTGTTGCGCGGCGCCGTCCTTGCGATCCAGGTGGCAGCCGTCATCACCTCCTTCGCGCTTGTCGGCCTCGCCAGGACGCAGGCGCTGCTGGCAGCAACGCCCTTGCTGGTGGCGCTGCTGTCGGTGCCGCTCCTTGGCGAGCGCGTGGGATGGCGCCGAATGCTGTCGATCTGCATCGGCTTTGCCGGCGTCATCCTGCTCCTCAGCCCCTCGGGCGGATCGTTCGAGATCACGCTCATCGTGCCGATCGTCTGCGTATTCCTCTACGGCTTCTACATCATCGCCACGCGAAGGGTGAGCCGCGACGATTCCGCCCTGACGAGCTTCTTCTATACGGGCGTCGCCGGCGCGGCAGCCATAAGCCTGGTCGGCCCGTTCTACTGGACCACCATGCCATGGGTGGACTGGGCATGGACGATCTCGATATGTATCACCGGCGCCCTCAGTCACTATCTGCTCATAAAAGCCTATGATCTTCTCGACGCCGTGGCGGTGCAGCCGCTGACCTATCTTCAGATCGTCTTTGCCGCGATCATCGGCGTGACCGTGTTCGGGGAGACCCTGAGCTACAATACGATCCTCGGATCGATCATCGTTACGCTGGCGGGGATATTCACGGTCTGGCGCGAAGCCATGGTGGCGCGGCAGAGGGCTCGCTCGCGCAAGGACACGCCAGCATGACGTTGAATATGGCTTAGAAGCTGGCGATCAGCCGCCCAAGATACATGGCGGCAGCCGCGAGAACGATGAACGCGATCATATATGGCCACAACCGCGTCAGGTAGGGACCGTAGTCGGGCTTGTCGTCCTCGCCGTTTGGAACACCCAACATCTGTGCCTCGGTGCTTTGGCAGATCGTGAAGCTGCGACGATGCAATTACGACGGCGAAGTTACGCCGATTCCCGATGAAGTCAAACCGCTGCCAGTTCGCGCCCGATCGGCATCTGCAGCGTCGGTACCGAGGCCGAACGGCGATGAAGAAACCCGCGCTCATGGCGCGGGTCGATCAGCGGCTTGGGGTAGCTTGAGGGTTCATCCGGTCGATTTTTCGCGGAACGCGGCCTCTCCGGCATCGGAAATCTCGACCCATTTCTTGTCGGGCTCGCCACCGGCCTCATAGCTGTCGTGCCAGTTCCACCATTTGTAGGCCGGCGTTTGCGGATAGCCCTGCGGGGAATCCTCCCATACTTCCTGGCGTCCGAGCGGCGTGATGTCGAGATAGTTCCAGGTGCCGCCCATCTGCTCGTCGCCGCGATTGTTGATGAAATAGGTACGGAAGATCCTTTCGCCGTCACGGTAGAACACATTGGTGCCGTGCCACTCGTCGACACCGAAATCGGCGTCGAAATCGTCGGTGATGGTAACCCAGGGAATGTTCGCCCAGCCCATCTTCGCCTTCAGCCGCGTGATATCGGCCTGCGGCGCGCGCGAGGCGAAAACAAGCGTCGTGTCGCGCGCATTGAGATGCGCGACATGGGCAACCTGATCCGCCACCATTGAGCAGCCGCGGCAGGCATGGTCGGGCCAGCCGAATACGCCGGGTTCGTGGAAGGCCCGGTAGACGATCAGCTGGCGCCGGCCCTCGAACAGGTCGAGCAGGCTGGCGCGCCCGTTCGGGCCATCGAATTCGTAGGTCTTTTCCACTGCCAGCCATGGCATGCGCCGGCGCTCGGCGGCCAGTGCGTCCCGGGCTCTCGAATGGGCTTTTTCCTTTACCAGCATTTGCTGCCAGGCTGCCTCCCATTCCTGCGGCGAAACCACTGGCGGCTTCTGCATGGCGGGGCTCTCCGTCTGGCTTGTCGACTGGGTCATGACATGGACCTCCTTTGGTATCTCCACTCGAAACCGAGCGCAGTTCCCCAAAGCCATGGGCACTGCTGCTCTCGAATGAGTTTGGCATCAGATCCAGCATCGGGGTGAGTAACAACTGTGTCGTTATTCGCCCGGTGCCACCCGCGCCATGCAATCCGTCCAGACACGGCAGCTTCCGGGAGCGCCAGAAGCTGCGGCTAGAATAATGATTGCTGGGCCGGTTCTGGCGGCGTCAGGCGAACACCCTCCAGTTCGAGCATCCGCTGCTTGGCGGTTGCGCCGCCCGGAGCGGAAAACCCGCCAAGCTTGCCGCCTGCCGCCAATACGCGGTGGCATGGTATGATCAGCGCAACCGGGTTGCGGGCCATGGCCTGGCCGACATCGCGCGCCGCTTCCGGTCCGGCTCCCAGCTCCCTCGCCAGCGCACCATAGGTCGTGGTCCGGCCCCAACCGACCTGCCGGGCCGCAGCGTAGATCCGCCTGAAGAAATCGTCCTGCTCATCGAGATCGAGCGTAGCGCCGGAGAAATCGACCGGCTGGCCGTCGAAATAGCGTCGAACCGCCTGCACGACATGGGTTATCTCGGCTGTTGCCGCAGCGCGCGACGCGCCTTCCACCCGTCTGAGCAGGAGCCTTTCCGTCGCCTCGGCGCTTTTGGTGGGCAACTGAAACCGCGTGATCCCGCGTGCGTTCCAGGCGATGCCGCAATGACCGCCGGAGGTTTCGAAGATCAGGTAATGCTGTGACAGCCGCTCCATGACGCAACCTCATATCCTTTGCCGGGAGCATCGCGGTCACAGTGGATATTTGCAATCCGTTTCTTGCCCGGATCGAACTCTGCTGACGCGCCGCCTCGGCAACGTCGTGCATATTATCACTCGGCGGCGATAATGGGCGTAAATTCGGCATCTTCGAAGGTGGGCAGCTTCTGCAGCTCGCCCCTGCCGTCCTTGATCTCCAGCACATGCGTATAGAAGGGACGGCCGCTGTTCGACAGTGGCGGTTCCTTCTCGTGCATGACGCTGATGACGATGGCGCCGCGGCAATGCCTGTGGATCGATTCGTGGAACTCGATCTTGGAGAGGGGATCGAGCGCGCCCGTTGCCTCATCGAGGAACAGCACGCCCGGCTTGTGCAGCAATATGCGCGCCAGAACGAGCTTTTGCTTCTGCCCGCCGGAAAGCAGCTGGTCCCAGCTCGATCCATGGCGCTCCTCCTGCCCCATGAACTCGATGAGGTCGCCGAGCCCCGCATTGTGGAGGGCGGCAGCAACGAGCCGATCCTCATAAGCTTCTTCATGGGCTGGAAGACAGACGAGCTGCTTGAGCGAAACCGGCTGCAATTTCACGTCCTGCGCCGCGTAGATGGGATTGCTGTTCTCCGGCAGGGCGAATTTGCCTCGCCCATAGGGCCAGAGACCGTTCATGGCTTTCAGCAGGCAGGTCTTGCCGCTGCCGGATTCTCCCTTGAGATAGACCCAGTCTCCGGCGCGTATGCGCAGATGATCGATCTTCAGGAAGGGTATGTCGGCATTGTCGGCGTGCCGAAGCTCGACATCGCGCAGTGACAGGCCGAAGAGCTCATGCTGCTGCGAATACTGGAAATCATTTCCGGCCTCGGCACTTTCGTCCGGCCGAACCACCTCCTCGATCGCTTGCGCCAGACCGATGACCCGTTGCGCGTTCGCCTTGAGATTGGCGATCGCCGGCATGACCTGGATGAACCAGGAACATTCATTGATCATCGAGCCGACCAGCTCCGCGCCCGTGATGTAGGATTTCAGGCTCACGGCATTGCTCATATAGGGCAGCAGGCCCGGCATGTAGGCAACGATCCTGTTGGAGAGGAAGCCGTAGACCGCGGTAAAGGACATGTAGCCGGCATCGTAGCGGTTGAAGCGGGCCCAGCTATCGTCCACCTCGCTGTAGAGCTTGCCATTGATCGACTTCTGCACCGATTCCCCGGCCGATGCCGCCACCTGGAAGCTGCGTCGCAGGAAGGTCGTCAGCTCACTGCGGTAGCTGCCTTCGCTCTTCTGCATTTCCAGGGTGAGCTTTTCCAGGACGCGGCCAATGCGCATCGCCGCCCATGTACTGGCGGGCACATAGATGGCAATCGCCAGGAATGCGAGCGCGGCGCTGCCATAGGAGCCCAGAAACTCGAGGCCGGTAACCTCGGACGACATCTCGACCAGTTTCTGCCCGACGAACAGGATGGACATCACGACGCCGAGAATGCCCATGGCGAGGCCGATCGCGCCGCCGGTCATCGCCTTGATCGATTCATGGACGCGCTGGTCGATATTGTCGGGCGTCACGCCGCCTTGCTGCAGATGATAATGCGTATGGCCGCTGTCGAGCAGGGCACTATTGAAACAATCGTTCAGCCAGCCGCGCCATTTGCGATGCAGCGTCGTCGAGATGAGGTGCCGCAGCCCGACGAACCCGACCTCCTTCATGATCGCAAGAAGAACGAGCAATCCGGCATTCATCAGGATCGCCCGGCCGGGGTCCGGAACGAAGGGTTCCCGGATGGCGACGATGGAATTGAGCAATTCGCCCGCCGCTACGGCAATCCACACGCTGGCCTTGCTTGCAGCGGCCGTCAGGAGCGCGATAGCGCCTGTCAGCAACCACGCTTCAGCCCACCGGTCTGACGTCCAGTAGGCGCGAAGCAGGCCCCAGAAGCTGCGCATCGGCGCTACGGCGCTCGATCTCGGCCCTGGTCCCAGTGTTGGATTTTCCTTTGCAGAAGTCACGAATGCCCCAATCTGATCACCCCATAGTAGTAACACAATGTTACGTATTGCAACAATACGTGGTAAAAATTTGATTAAGAATGTGTCTGACGTGTCACTTTAAGTGCCGTCAGGCGCCCGGAAGCGGTGTTTGTCGCCGTTGTCGCGGTTTTCCTTCGCAATTGCGGATCGTTGGACTAATCTGGTCCTGGGCCGGCACGGCAAGAGGAGGGAAAGACGGAAAACCAGCGCTACATTCCGGCATTGCGCGTCCTGCACTGGCTGATCGCGGCGCTTGTCCTTGCGATCTGGCCGCTTGGAATGCTGCTCAAATATTTCCGTGAGGACGTGAAGCTCGACTTCTATCTCCTGCACGAATCCTTCGGTTTTCTGGTGCTTTGGCTCATGTTGATCCGTGTCGGCGCCCGGCTTTACGCCCCCTCGCATCCGCCGCGTGCCGGCGACTGGACCGGGGTGCTTGCCCGCAGCGTGCATTTCCTGCTCTACGTGATGCTGATTATCATGCCGATCAGCGGATTCCTCGCCACCAATGCCCATGGCTTTCCGCTGCGTTGGTTCGCCGTCGTGCCGGTCTGGAGCCCCATCGGCAAATCACCGGACATCGCGCCTTATTTCAGCGCGTTGCATGTCATTGCCGCCTGGCTGATATTGTTGCTGGTCTGCCTGCATATTCTCGGGGCACTCTTCCATCATATCATTCGCAAGGACGATACAATTCAAAGGATTCTCTGACGGATGCAGCGCGTCGAAATGCCGGACGAGGTTTGGGTGGACCTGCTCGCCCGAAGGAATGGCCACAATTCGGACGGAAACGGGGGAAATGGCCCCAATCACAGGCTTTATGGACCGCTGGTACGAAGGGAACGCCCGTTCGTGTTGGCGCAGGTGGGTCAATCGCTGGACGGCCGCGTCGCGACGCCGGCGGGCGATGCGCGGGATGTATCCGGCAGCGGCGGCATAGCCCATCTGCATCGCTGCCGCGCCCTCATGGATGCCGTCATCGTCGGCGTCGGCACCATTGTGTCCGATGATCCGAGCCTGTCGGTCCGCGCCGTCACGGGCCCAAGTCCAGTCCGCGTCGTGATCGATTGCAACGGGCGCATGCCAATGGGCGCCAAGTTCCTGAGCGATGGTGGCGAGAGGATCATTGTCATCCAGGCCGACGACGTCGATGTGCGGCCCGCCAATGCCGAGATCATACGGTTGCCGCGCACGGAACGCGGGCTTGACGTTGCCGATATCCTGCAGGCGTTGCGGCAGAGGGAACTGCGGTCGGTGCTGGTGGAGGGCGGCGCGAGGACGGTCGGCCGGTTTCTCGATGCCGACGCCGTCGATCGGCTCCATGTCGCCATATCGCCGATGATCATCGGCTCGGGCCCGACAGGCATACTGCTGCCGCCCGTTCACAGGCTGACGGATGCGCGCAGGCCGAAGGTCGATGTCTACGACATGGGGACCGATATTCTCTTCGATTGCGATTTTCGCGCCAATGGCGGATGACGGCTGGATCAGCCGGGAATTGCAAGCAGGTCCGTATGCCCGACGCGGCATGACGATCGCGCCGCCTCCGCCATCCGATGGGCATGCCAGCCGGCAATGTCGCGGGGTTCGATCATCTCCATCTCGCCCGCCGCCCGCACCAGCCCGTCGATGAAGGCGCGCTGAACTGCTTGCTGCGACGGGGAAACCATGTGCCAGTCACTCTTTGCGCACTCCGAGCGGTAGCCCCTATCGGCCAGGGCTTGCTCCAGGATCGAAACGGCATCGGGCCCGGCCGCCGGCCCAAAACCCTTATCCGTCCTTTGGTGGCGGTTGAAAGCCTCGATCACCGCATGGTCGAGCGGATGTTGCGGGTGAAACTCCACCGCACCGTCATAGTTCAGTGCCGCATAAAGCCCGGCGCCTGCCGTGCTGATCGCTTGTACCAGCGTCACCATAAAAGCTTCCGAACAGAGATCGAAAAGCGCCGAGGCCGTGACCAGCGTCGCACCTTCCAGCGGAAGCGATCCGACGTCTGCGATATCGGCCACGCGATAGGCGAGCCCGTCGCCATGGCGCTGGCGTGCTTCATCGAGAAGCGCCACGTCCATGTCGATCAGGCACCATCGTGCAGGCTCCGCCAGATGCGGTGCGAGCACCCGATAGGTCGAGCCCGTGCCGCAACCGATATCGACGATGGACCCCGCGGAGCCGAGCCTCGCCGCCTGGCGCAGGAGTTCGCCATTGCGTGCTGCGCTGTCGAGCGGCTCCCGCAGGTCAAGCCAGGCGCTGTCGAAGCCGCTCATGCCTTGCTTTCGGCCGCCGCGGAAATCAGGGCGGCGCTTTCCGCCCAGCTCGGCAGGTTCGCGCCATGCCGGCGGGAAGCCGCGGCCATCGATGCGTGAACGGCCCGATCTTCCAGGAGCCGCCGCAGGGCGAGCGAGAAGCCGCCACTATCATCCGGTGCGACCAGAAAACCTGCATCTTCCGGCACCACCTCCGCTATTGCGCCGGCCCGGCAGGCGACGATCGGCACGCCATGGGCCATGGCTTCGGCAAAGACCATGCCATAGCCCTCATAGCGGCTGGCAAGAGCGAATATATCGCAGAACTCGAATTCCCGGCGCGTGTCCTCCACTGCGCCGACGAGCGTGATGCGGCTGGCAAGCGAAAGCTCCGATATCTGCCGCTGCAATGCCTGCGCGCAGGCCGGGTCCATGCTGCGGCTGCCGATGATACGGCATGTCCAGCCAAGGTCCGTCAGCTTTGCCAGGGCATCCACCAGCACGTCATGGCCCTTGCGCGGGATGATCGAACCGATGCTCAGGATCATGGGGCTGTATGGGTTCGGCTTCGACGGCGGCCCCGGGTCCGTTCCCGGCAGTGCAAGAACGATCCTGGCGGGCTCCACATCATAGACAGTTTCGAGCTGCCGCGAAGTGGTTGCAGATGTAACTATTATCGAACGGGCGGCGGCGAGCGCCTGCCACTCCGACCTTTCGAAGTCGTCCCGTACGTCCTCGGGAAGGCCGCCTTCCATGGCCAAAGGGTGGTGGACGAGAGCGATAAGGTCGAGTTTTTCCGCCAATTTGGCGGCGGCATGACCAAAAGTGCCGAATGCGAGGCCATCGACGATCACGGTCGAACGCGGCGGCAAGGAAGCGAGCTGCGCCAGCGCGTCGCCCATTACCGCTTTTTCGGGATAGGGAAAGCCGTCGCCGAGCGCTACGGGCGTCACCTCCCAGCCGAGCGTCCCCAGCTCGCGGACGATGCGCCGGTCATAACCATAGCCGCCCGTGCGGGTGTCGAGGTCGCCGGGATAGGCGAAATAGAGCCGCCGCATCAGAGATCGGCCTCGTACCAGCCGCGGGCCATGTGAGATTCGTTCAAGAGCACGCGGATGCGGCAGATACGGTGGCTTCCCTCACCGAGCTCGCCCGATTTCACGGCCTGTGCCAATCCGTCGAAAATGTGCTTCGAGATCACCTCGGTGGTGGTGATCTTTCCAGAGAGCTCGGCGGCTTCGTCGAGGTTGCGATAGTTCAGCGGTTCGAGGACCTTGCGCAGTACCTGTGTCGCGAGCCCGATATCGACAGCCAGGCCGTTCTCGTCGAGTTCCCGCGTATAAAAGGCCGCGTCAACGACGAAAGTAGCGCCGTGCAGGGCCTGCGCCGGGCCGAATACCGGTCTCGGCAGGCTGTGGGCGATCATGATGTGGTCTCGTACTTCAATGGCGAACATGGGCTACCTTCAATAGACTATTCGATGGCAAAGCGTGGCGGGCGAAGCGATGATCTCGGCATAGGCTTCCGCCAATGCACCGAAGCGCGTCTCGCCTGAAATCAACAGGTCGAGCCTCGCATCCTTCAGCAGCTCAAGGGCTTTCGCCATGCGCCGCGCCGGCGTCCACCGCCTGGATCGGCTGGAGAGGATGGTGCCGACCTGCGAGCTGACGATCGAGAGCCGGCGGGCGTGGAACGCACCGCCGAGCTTGAGGTTCACCGCCCTGTCGCCGTACCAGCTGGCTTCGACGACGCGTGCCTCGACGCCGGCGCATGCAAGAGCCTCGGACAATGCCGCCTCCGAAGCGGAGCAGTTGATCAGCAGGTCGCATTCCCGCGGCAGATCGGGCGGCATGGCAAAGCCGATGCCGAGTTGCGCGGATATCTCGCGGCGCTGCGGATTGATGTCGACCAGCGTCACCTCAGCGCCGGGAACCCGCGAGGCTATATGGGCGGTCAGCAGGCCGACCACGCCGGCACCGAACACCGCGACGCGATCTCCCGGCAATAGTCCCGCGTCCCAGACGATGTTCAGCGCGGTTTCCATATTGGCCGCGAGTATGGCCCGGCCGGGCGGAACGCCGTCCGGAATCTCATGCACGTCCGCCTCCCGAACGATGAATTCGGACTGGTGCGGGTGAAGGCAGAATATGGTGCGGCCGAGCAGCCTTTCCGGCCCGGCCTCGACCGTGCCGACGACGCAATAGCCATATTTGACCGGAAAGGAAAATTCGCCCGCCTGGTAGGGGCATTTCATCGCCGTGAACTGGTCCTCGGGAACGCCGCCGCTCAATACCAGCGATTCGGTACCGCGGCTGATGCCGCCATAGCGGGCGCGGATCAGCACTTCGCCATCTGCAGGGGCGGCGATTTCCTCGGCAACGAGGGCGCATTTGCCCTGTCCTTCGATCCATAAAGCGCGGGCAGGTGGTTCGTCCGTCATCCGATTCAGTCCGCCGGTCTCGTCACTGACGGGCAGGTTAAGGTTTTTGCCGGCCTTGAGAAGGGCATCTTTGCGCAGGTGACCACTTTTTATTGAATCGCACAAGTTCAGGTGCGTTTGCTACAATCAGCCACTATCGGGAGGGCTGCGATGACGATATGGCCGGACACGGAGCAACTGGCGAAGCACGGACCTGCGAAAAAGAGCGGATCCGTGGCGCTGAACGCTTTTCGCCCCTGGGTCTGGCAACATGAGCGGTTTCTGGTGCTGGCCGGCACATGGCTCGGCGTTGCAGCGGCCGCGCTTTGGCTGCATGACCGGCTGGCTCTGCCCTGGTATTACGCGCCGCTCTGCATGTCGCTTGCCGCATTGCTCGCATGGCTTGTCTGGCTCGGCTCGGCAACGCTCCCGCACAAGGGTTTCGGGGCCGCCAATACCGTCACTACGCTGCGTGCCGGCATGGTCTGCCTGCTGGCGGGGCTGTGCGTTGCCGAAAGCACTTCATTCGACAGCGGCTTGCTATGGAGCCTGGCGGCTCTGATATTGCTCATCCTTGGTCTTGATGGCGTCGACGGTTATTTCGCCCGGCAGCGCGCTACCGTGTCGCCCTTCGGCGCGCGCTACGACATGGAGGTCGATGCGGCGCTCATCCTTGTCCTGTCGCTGGTCGCGCTGGTCCTCGGCAAGGCCGGCGCGTGGGTGCTGCTGATCGGCCTGATGCGCTATGTCTTCCTGCTGGCGCAGTGGCTTTCTCCACGGTTGCGGGCGGAGCTTGCGCCTTCGATGCGCCGCAAGGTTATCTGCGTCCTGCAGGTTGCTTCGCTCGGGTTGATGGTCACGCCTGTCCTGGTGCCGCCGGCATCAGGGTGGCTTGCGGCGGCCTGCCTCGGCGCACTGGTCTATTCATTCGGCATCGATGTGTTCCATCTGCTGCGCGCCGGCAGAACTGTCGTTTGATGGTGGACAGTCGCTGGCTGCGCGCCGGACTGGCGCTGCTCATCTGCATCGTGATCGCGAACCTGCCGCTGCGGCTGGATCAATTCACGCTTCCTGCCTTCGCGGCAGTGCCGGCTGAAATCATCCTCGTCATCCTGGCGGCGACACTGGTTCGAGGCCGTTACGAGTGCGCGGGCCGGATCGTGCTGACTGCCGTTTTTGCCCTCGTTCTTTTGCTGAAGCTCGCCGATATAGGCGTATTTTCAGCGATATCGCGTCCATTCAACCCCTATCTCGACGGAAAACTGCTCCTCGATGGATGGCGGCTGCTGAGCGCGACGGTCGGGATCATCAAGGCCTTGCTGCTGGTTGCGACTGCCTTGCTCGGCTTTGTCGGCGTGTGCTGGCTGCTCTACTGGTCGCTGAGCGGCCTCTTTGCCATCAGCCGCCGTCGTCTTGTCGTCCCGGCGGCTGCAATTCTGGCGCTGGGCCTCACATTCGGTGGTACCGTCGCGCTGCGGCCGAACATGCTGTACGCCCTCAAGAGCCGCGTCGATCTGGTCCACCAATCCATCGCCGACATGGCGATCTTCGACAGGACGATCGGCGCCGATCCGCTCGCCGATATTGCCGATAGCGATCTTCTCGGGGCGCTTCGGGGTCGCGACGTGGTGCTCATCTTCGTCGAATCCTATGGCGAGGTCGCCATACGCGATCCCCGCTATGCCGCACGGATTGCCGGCCGGCTGTCTGCCATTGAAGGAGAGTTGGCGCAGGCGGGACTTGGTTCGCGCAGCGGATGGCTCGTTTCGCCCACGGTCGGCGGTCTTAGCTGGCTCGCCCATGGCACGCTGCTTTCCGGTCTCTGGCTCGACAGCCAGCAGCGCTACGACCGTATGATCGGCGGCGGCAGGGCGAGCCTCAATTCGCTGTTCCGCCAGGCTGGCTGGCGCAGCGTCGCCGTCATGCCCGCGATCACGATGGATTGGCCCGAATCCCGTTATTTCGGCTACGATATGGTCTATGCGGCGAAGAACCTCGGCTATCGGGGCAAGCCGTTCAACTGGGTGACCATGCCCGATCAATATACGCTCTCGGCGTTCGAGAAGCGGGAGCGCGGCCCCGGGCACCGGCCAGTCATGGCCGAGATCGCCCTGATATCCAGCCATGCGCCGTGGACGCCTGTCCCGACATTGCTCGATTGGTCCCGGATCGGCGATGGCTCGGAATTCGACGAACAGGCCGTCGCGGGCGACCCGCCAGAATTGGTGTGGCGCGACAATGATCGGGTTCGGGCTCACTATATCGCGACGATAGACTATGCCTTGCAGACCGTCGGATCCTATATGGCGCGGCATGGCCGCAATACGGTCTTCGTCATTCTCGGCGACCATCAGCCCGCCCCGATCATCACCGGAGACACGGCATCGCGCGCGGTGCCTATCCATATCGTCGCCGATGATGCGATGTTGCTGGATCGCCTTGATGGCAAGCATTGGTCGCGGGGCATGCGGCCGGCCGGCGGCTCGGCAAGGCCGCGAATGGACGAATTCCGCGAAAGCTTCGTTCGAACTTTCAGCGCGCATGGCTGTTGCCAGCGGCAAGAGGCAGGCGCTAAACCGTCTGTGCCGTAGATCGGCGCATTCGAGGGCAATTTCCGGACAGGCTGGCTGCATCATGATGGGTACCAAACCGCAGATATTGTGCGTGGGCGCGCTGACGCTCGATACGATATTCCGGCTGGATGCGCTGCCGCCGGGCCCGGGAAAATACATCCCCTCGGAAGCCGTCGAAATCGCTGCGGGCATGGCCTCGAGCGCGGCGGCAAGCATTGCGCGGCTCGGCGGCAAGGTCGCGCTCTGGGCGTCGGCGGGGAAGGATGCGGTGGGCGACCGTCTCGTCGCCGAGCTTGAAGGCGAGGGGGTGGATTGTCGCCATGTGCGGCGCGTGGAAGACGCCCGCAGCGCATTCTCTTCGATCTTCGTCGATGCGGCCGGCGAGCGCATGATCGTGCCGTTCTACGACAAGCGCCTGTTGTCGATGCCTGAGGCGACGCCGCCTGTAGATAACACGTTCGACGTCGTGATGACGGATGTGCGGTGGCCGCTGGCGGCAGTAGCCGCTTTGAAGGCGGCAAGGGCAGCGAACGTGAAATCTGTTCTCGATGCCGACACCGCGCCGCTTGAAGTGCTCGAAACCCTGTTGCCGCTCGCTACTCACATCGTTGCTTCGGAACCGGCTGCGCAAGTGGTTACCGGTGAAACCAATATTGTCCACGCCACCACGGCGCTTGCGGCCCGATATGGCCGCGCCGGTACTTTCGTCGCGGTCACCGGCGGCACGGAGGGCTGCTGCTGGTGGGACGAGGCGCGAAATGGCGTCGTCCATATGCCGGCATTCGACGTGGCGAGCGTCGATACGCTGGCGGCGGGCGATGTTTTCCACGGGGCATTCGCCTGGGGCCTCGCACAGAACCAGCCGATCGACCAGATCATCCGCTTCGCCAGCGCCGCGGCCGCCATCAAATGCACGCGGTTCGGCGGGCGTGCCGGTGCTCCCACAGTCGCCGAAGTGGAGGCATTCCTGTCCGCTCGGCGATGAGACCTATCGGTGGTTGCAACAGGTTGACATTCAACTAACATGTCAGTTAGTGTTCACCTATGGACATGGGAGGACAAAGTGTCTGACGTCAATCGGTTTGGGCTATCCGCCGCGCTTGCAACGCCATTTGACAGCGCGATGCGCATTGATACGGGCAAGGCGCTCGAACATGCCGATTTCTGCCTGGACAATGGCTGCGGCAGTGTCACGCTGTTTGGAACCACGGGTGAGGGGTCCTCGATCAGCAAAGAGGAGCGTGGCCTGCTCCTGAGGGCGTTTATCGACGGCGGCATCGAGCCACGGCAGATCGTTATCGGCGTCATGGCCAATTCCTATGTCGATGCCGCCGAACAGACGCGTCAGGCGCTCGATGCAGGGTGCCGTAGCGTACTCCTGGCCCCGCCATCCTACTTCAAGAACCTGAGCGACGACGGGCTTTTCGAATGGTTTTCAGCGGTGTTCACCCATGTCGGCGCCGGCTGCCGCGATATCATCCTCTATAATATTCCCTCGGTCACGGCGGTGGAAATCTCCGTCGCGCTAGTCAGCAGATTGCGCGAGGCATTCCCGGCCGCAGTCGCCGGCGTCAAGGATTCGTCCGGCAACTGGCCCTACACCGAGACGCTGCTTGCGGCGCACCGGGATATAGCGATATTGATCGGCGACGAGCGCTCCTTGTCGGCGGGTGTGCGCCTCGGCGGGCAGGGGGCGATATCCGGCCTTGCGAATATCTATCCGGATCGCCTGTCGGTGATGGCGGCGGAGGGGCGGGACGACCAGTCCGTCGTGGATGCCGTGAACGAGATCGTCAAGTTTCCGGTGATCCCGGCAGTGAAGGCATTGATCGCGCACCAGACCGGCGATGATGGCTGGCGGCGGGCGCGGGCGCCATTGCAATCGATCCCGGTATCGGATGCAAATCGGCTGCGCGGCATTTTCGACCGCTTGTTCCGGGCTTCGGCAGCCTAGTGGAATAGCCGGCGATCGGCGGAGGGAGGAACGCATGGACGACGGCAACGAGCCGGTAAGATTGCGGGAAAAGGCCTATGCCAGCTTCACCGAACATCTGCTTGCTCGCGATATAAATCCGGGCCAGTTCGTCTCGCAGCGCCAGCTGGTGGCGATGACCGGCATGCCGCTTGGCGCTATCCGCGAACTGGTGCCCCGCCTCGAGGCCGAAGGGCTGGTGAAGACCATTCCGCAGCGTGGCATCCAGATTGCCCATATCGACCTCAATCTCATCCGCGAGGCGTTTCAGTTCCGCCTCTTCATGGAAAAGGAGGCGGTCGCGCTATTCTGCCAGTCGGCGCCGGACGAGCTTCTCGCCAGGCTGCGCAAGGAGCACCAGGATACGCTGGACGAAGCGCTGCAAGCGGCTGAAACGCCGGAGCTCGAATTGCGGGCACAGGCGATCGACTGGAACCTGCATGAAACGATCATCGATTCGCTTGGCAACGAGATCATCGCCCGGGCCTATCGGATCAATGCTATCAAGATGCGCCTGATCAACCAGGAGCGATTCCGCATTACCGGCCGGGTTGTTCCGGTCATGCGGGAGCATCTGGCCGTATTGACGGCGATAGAGAGCCGCGACCCGCAGACAGCCATGGATGCAATTGCCGTTCACATCAACAATGCGCGCAATCTGGCTTTGAAAATCTAAAACATCCCGCGCGGGAATGGGAGTTGCCGCCCGGGAGATAACAATGGAGGAAACCATGCACACCAAATTCATGCGGCCGACGCGCCGCCAGTTTCTCGCCGGCACGGCGGCCCTGGGCGCGGCAGGAATAACCGGCCTGAAGCCGGCTTTGGCCAATGTCGACTGGAAGAAATATGCCGGCACGACGATCGAGGTGAACCTCATCAAGAGCCCGCGCGGTGATATTCTCCAGAAATATCAGAGCGAATTCGAGGAATTGACAGGCATCAAGGTCAATGCGGAGCAGACGCCGGAACAGCAGCAGCGCCAGAAGGCGGTGATCGAGCTGACTTCGGGCCAACCGAGCTTCGATGTCGTCCACATCAGCTATCACGTGCAGAAGCGCCAGTTCGAGAAGGGCAAGTGGCTCGCCGACCTGTCGGGCTTCCTGAAAGATCCGAGCTTGACCGATCCTTCGCTGACCGAGAGCGATTTCGCCGAAGCCGGTCTTGCCTTCGCCAAGGACAAGGATGGCCGTTTCGGTGGCCTGCCATTCTCGGTCGATTACTGGATCGTCTACTGGAACAAGGACCTGTTTGCCGCCAAGGGCGTCGAATATCCGAAGACTTTCGACGAGCTGGTCGCGGCGGCCGAAAAGCTGACCGACAAGGACAACGGCATTTATGGTTTCGTGGCGCGCGGCATGAAGAACGCCAATACGCCGGTTTGGGCAAGCCTCATGCTCGGCTACGGCAAGAGCACGATCGAGGACGGCCAGCTTCTCACCGATACGCCGGAGGCTATCGAAGCCGCCAAGATGTATCAGCGCCTCATGACCAATTCGGCGCCTCCCGGCGTCACCGGCTTCAACTGGGCCGAATGTCAGTCGAGCTTCCTGCAAGGCAAGGTTGCGATGTGGCTGGACGGCATCGGTTTTGCACCGCCGCTCGAAAATCCGCAGAAGTCGCGCGTCGTCGGCAAGGTTGGCTACGGATTGATGCCGAAAGGCCCGAACGCCCAGGCTGCTCCAACCTTTGGCGATGGTATCGGCGTCACTGAAGCATCCAAGAACAAGGAGGCCGCCTATCTCTACTGCCAGTGGGCGATCTCGAAGGAAATGGGTGCGCGGCTTCTCCAGACGGGCTCAGGCGTGCCGTTCCGCAATTCCATCCTGAACGATGCCGAGGTCCGCAAGGGCGTGACCATGCCGTCCGAATGGGTCGACGTTCTGTCGGAATCGGCAAAGGTCAGCAAATTGTGCCTGCCGGTCATCGTCCCCGTTACCGAATTCCGTGACATCATGGGCGTCGGTCTGACCAATATGCTCGGCGGCGCCGATCCGGCTGCGGAATTGAAGCGCGCCACCGAGGAATTCCGCCCGATACTCGCCCGCAGTGAGGGCCAATGACATCAGCCGCCCCAACCATGAGCGCATCGAGGCGTACAAAACCGCCGGTAAAGCGCAGAAGCCGCTTGAAGCCGAGCTACTGGCCCTTCGTTATTCCAGCTCTCGTCATCGTTGGGGCGGTGATCGTGTTTCCCTGGGCATTCACGCTGTGGATGAGCGTGAATGAATGGCAGGTGGGCAGCGGCCAGCGTTTCGTCGGCCTTGCCAATTTCTCGCGCCTGGCCTCGGACGCTCGCTTCTGGGAATCGATGGTCCATACGGTCATCTATACCGTCCTGTCCGTCATCGCGCCGCTGGTCCTCGGCACCCTGGCAGCGCTGGTCTTCGATACGAAGCTTCCGATGCGCGGATTGCTGCGGGGCATCTTCGTCATGCCGATGATGGCGACGCCGGTCGCGGTCGCGCTGGTCTGGACGATGATGTACCATCCGCAACTGGGCGTCCTGAACTATCTCCTGTCCTTCCTCGGAATCGGGCCGCAGGAATGGATATTCAACCAGAATACGGTCATCCCTTCGCTGGTGCTCGTCGAGACCTGGCAATGGACGCCGCTCATCATGCTCATCGTCCTCGGCGGACTGGCATCCATGCCGCGCGATCCCTTCGAAAGCGCGGAGATCGACGGCGCCAGCAATTGGCAGAAGTTCCGCTACATCACGCTGCCGATGATCCTGCCATTCATGATGGTGGCGGTGATCATCCGGTCGATAGATGCGCTGAAGAGCTTCGACATCATTTTCGCGATGACGCAGGGCGGGCCGGGCACGGCATCCGAGACGATCAACATCTATCTCTATAATGTCGCCTTCGCCTATTACGACATTGGTTACGCCTCGGCGATCGCCGTCGTGTTCTTCATCGTCATCATTTCCATGTCGCTCGCCCTTCTGGCATTGCGGCAACGGACCAAATGGAACAGCTGAGGAGCAGGACAATGGCGCGTCGCCGCATCAAACCGCTGAAGATCCTCGGCACCGCTTTCCTCGTTTTCGTCATCGTGTCGCCGGCGATCTTCTTCTTCCTGTGGATGCTCTCGCTGTCGCTGAAATACGAGATCGACAACGGAGCCTATCCTCCGATCCTCATTCCGGAACAATTCGCCTGGTCTAACTACACCGAGATCTTCGCGGCGAATGATTTCCTGCTCTATTTCTGGAACAGCCTCATCGTCACCGGCGCGGCCACGGTGCTCGCCCTGCTTGTCGGCGTCCCGGCGGGCTATGGCATCGCGCGCCTGCGCGCCGACAAATCGGCGATCGTCATCATGATTGCCCGCATGACCCCGGGCCTGTCCTATCTCATTCCCTTGTTCCTGCTCTTTCAGGGGCTCGGCCTGCTTGGCACGCTGTGGCCGCAGATCATCATTCATCTCGTCGTGACCGTGCCGATCGTCATCTGGATCATGATCGGCTATTTCGAAACCACGCCGATCGAGCTCGAAGAGGCGGCGATGATCGATGGCGCCACATCCTGGCAGGTCTTCCGCATGGTGGCGCTGCCCATAGCCAAGCCCGGCATCGTGGTTTCGCTCATCCTTGCGGTCATCTTCTCCTGGAACAATTTCG
Organism: Phyllobacterium sp. 21LDTY02-6; assembly: GCF_023554255.2. Classification (GTDB taxonomy): domain Bacteria; phylum Pseudomonadota; class Alphaproteobacteria; order Rhizobiales; family Rhizobiaceae; genus Phyllobacterium. The sequence goes on from NZ_JAMJWD020000003.1 coordinate 476,668, forward strand.
TGTTCGGCATCGTGCTCGCCGGGCGTGAGACACGCACGCTGCCGGTCGCCGTCTATAACATGCTGTCATTCGAGCAGGTCAGCTGGGGCCCCCTGGCTGCCGCCGCGCTGATCGTGACCCTGCCGGTCCTGCTCCTCACAATATTCGCACAGCGGCAGATCATCGCCGGCCTGACCGCGGGCGCCGTCAAGGGCGGCTGATCAGACATAAAGGAAAGCCGATGGCCTCTGTATCCATTCGAGACGTTACGAAAACCTACGGCAATGTGGACGTGATGCACGGCGTCTCGGTCGATATCGAAGATGGCGAATTCGTCATCCTCGTCGGGCCTTCCGGCTGCGGCAAGTCAACGCTTCTGCGGATGATCGCCGGGCTCGAGGAGATCACCGGCGGCGAGATCGCCATTGGCGACCGCGTCGTCAACGATCTGCCGGCCAAGGAACGCGACATCGCCATGGTGTTCCAGAATTACGCGCTCTATCCCCACATGACCGTGGCCGACAATATGGGCTTTGCCCTGATGCTGAAGAAAGCCGCCAGGGAAGAGAAGGCGAGCAGGGTGGGCCGGGCCGCCGAAATCCTCGGCCTCGAAAAGCTGCTCGACAGGTTTCCGCGTCAATTGTCGGGCGGCCAGCGCCAGCGGGATCTGGACGCGAAGCTGCGCGTCCAGATGCGAAGCGAGATCAGGGGGCTGCACCAGCGGCTGGGCACGACGATAGTCTACGTCACCCATGACCAGATCGAGGCCATGACCATGGCCGACAAGATCGTGGTGATGAAGGACGGGCTCGTCGAGCAGATCGGCTCGCCGCTCGATCTTTATGATCAACCGGCGAATTTGTTCGTCGCCGGTTTCATTGGTTCCCCGGCGATGAATTTCATCCGTGGCAAGGCCGACGGCGATGGATTCACCACCGCAGACGGCGTCAAGCTGCCCATGCCGAAGGATGCCGCTCGCTTTTCCGGCGACGCCATCTATGGCCTGCGCCCTGAGCATATCAGCCTGGTTCCGGCGGGCATTCCGGTTCATGTCGATGTGGTCGAGCCGACGGGGTCGGAGATCATGGTCGTAGGCAAGCTTGGAGAACAGGATATTTCCTGCCTGTTCCGCGAACGCCATTCGATCAAGCCGAACGAGACCATCCATATCGCGCTCGATGCCGCCAAGGCGCATCTCTTCGACGCGGCAACGGGCATGCGCCTCGCCAGCACCGTGGGCAATTGAGCCACGGCCTCAGTCGAATATCTTGCCGGGGTTCATTATTCCGCGCGGGTCGAGAAGGGTCTTGACCGATCGCATCAGCGAGAATTTCACCGGATCGGCATAGGCGCCGAGCTCGGTCTTTTTCTCGCTGCCGATGCCATGTTCGGCCGAGAAGGAACCGCCAACCGCGCGCAGATCGCCATAAAGCGCCGCCTTGGCCGCATCCTTGTCGGCAGGGCTGGAGACGCCGGCGATGCCGACATGGAGATTTCCATCCCCGAGATGGCCGAACACGAAGCCTGACAGTCCGATCCGCGCGAGGCGCTGGTAGAAGCCGTCCAGCCAGGCATCGAGAGCATCGAGCGGCACCGAGACATCGAACCACAGGCTGGTGGGGTGGATGCGGTTAACGACATTGCTGTCTTCGCGTATGTTCCATATCTCGGACCGTTCCTTGCCATTGCGGGCGATGAGCGCGTCGATGACGGCGGCGCTTTCGAGCGGTGCGGTCAGTGCGGCTTCTAGCTGCTCCTGCGCCCGCGACGCGTCATTGGCATCGTTCTCGACGATCAGGTAGGCCGGTGCCGGCGCGAACTGCGCGAGCGACGGCGGACCGAGCGTTTGCGCTGCGAGGCCGAAATAGTCCTCTACCATGAATTCGCAGCGCAGGAGGCCAAGCTCGCGATTGACGTTGAGCTCGTGGAACAGGCCGACCGCGGCGGTGACGCTGCTGCAGGCGACGAGCGCGGTGGCCGTGTGGCGTTCGCGGGGGACGAGCTTGATCACCGCCCTTGTCACCATGCCGAGCGTGCCTTCGGAGCCGATGAACAATTGCTTCAGATCGTAGCCTTCGTTGGACTTGGCGACCTTGGCCATGTCGCGCATGATGCGCCCGTCGGGGAGGACGGCTTCCAGCCCCAATATGCGCTGGCGCATCGTGCCGTGGCGGAATGCGTCCATGCCGCCGGCATTGGTCGCGATCATGCCGCCGATGGTGGCGCTTCCCCGCGATGCAAGATCGATGCCCGGCGAAAGTCCGTGCTGCGCGGCTGCATCCTGCAACGCCTGCAGCGTTACCCCCGCCTGCACCACCGCAATGCCGGCCTCCGCGGATATTTCCTCGATCTGGGCCAGCAACGACAGCGAAAGGATGATTTGGCCGGGGCGCGAGACACCGCCGCCGACAAGGCCGGTCCGCCCGCCATGCGGGACGATAGCTATGGCGCTTTCGTTGCAGAGCGCGGCAATCCGCGAAACCTGGTCCACCGTGGCCGGGCTGACCAGCACCGCCGCATCGAGATTGCGCGGATCGGCACCGCCGTCGAGCAGGCCTATGGCATCGCCGGTCTTCAGATTGCGGTCGCCGACGATGGCGCGCAGCCTGTCCAGAATGTGTTCGTCGATCATTGCGGGTCCGAATCCGTACGGCGCTCGAGATAGATGCGCGCGGCGAGGATGATGGCGGTCACGACGATAAGCACGACGGAGATCGCCGCGATGGCCGGGTCGATATTGTCGCGCAGGCCCATCCACATCAGCCGCGGCAGGGTGATGGCGTTGACGCTGGTTATGAACAGGGTCACGCCGATCTCCTCCCACGAAAGGACGAAGGACAGCAGCGCCGCGGTCAGGATGCCGAACTTGATGTTGGGGATGATGATGCGGACGGCGCGGGTGGCAAGGTTTGCACCGAGGCCGCGCGCGGCAAGGTCGATACGCCTGTCGACCTGATAGAGCGCGACGAGGATGAGCACGACCGCGAAGGGCGTGGTCATCACCGCATGGGCGAGGGCGACACCGAGCCAGGTGTCGTAGCCGACCCAGCTGTTGAAGCTCGAAAGTGCGGTCATCAGGAAATAGAGCGTCATTGCCGAGACGACGGGCGGCACCACGAGCGGCAGCAGGACGAAACCGATCAGGATCGCGGAGAACCTCGGCTGCAGCATCCAGATGCCGAGGCCGAACAGGGTGGCGAGCGCGGTTGCTATCAGGCTCGACACTATGCCGATCCTCAGGCTGAGGAGGATGCTCTGCCCCCAGGCGGGATTGTCGAGCAGGGCCTGGTAGTGGCGCAGCGACAATGTCCCGCTGGGCATGGAGAGGAAGCGGGCAGGGGTGAACGATACGGGTATCACCGCCAGCAGCGGCATGAGCAGGAACAGCGCCACTGCCGTCGCGAGGAGGAGGATGATGGGGCCGGGTCGCGTCGATACCATGATCAGCCCACCAGATGCGCAGGTTTGATGAAGCGCCGCAACAAGGCGAGCAGGATGCCGATGACGAGGACGAGCGCAACGCTGATCGCGGCGCCCAGTCCCCAGTCCGGGCTCTGGAATATGCGCAGATAGACGAGTTCGGCGACCATGACGCTGCGTCCACCGCCGAGGATGGCGGGCGTGACGAAGAAGCCGAGCGCAAAGACGAAGACGATCAGGGCGGCGCCGATGATCCCGCCCGAGGTGAGGGGCACGAAGATCGTCCAGAATGTCCGGGTCCGCGACGAACCCATGCCGCGCGCCGCCAGAAGAATGCGTTCATCGACATTGCGCATGGCGGAGGCGATGGGGAAGACGGCGAAAGGTATGAGGAAATGCGTCATGCCGATGATGACGCCGAGTTCGTTGCGGGCGAGAGCCAGCGGCTCGCTGATGATGCCCGCCGATTGCAGCCAGCTGTTGATCAGGCCGCGGTTGGACAGCATGGCGAGCCAGCCGAAAGCCCGCGTCAGCACCGAAATCCAGAAGGGGACGAGGATGCAGAATTCGGCGAGCATGCGTTGCACCCGGCTGCCGCGAACCCAGACATAGGCGATGGCATAGGCGGCGGCCAGCGACAGCACCGTCACCGCCAGGCAGATGCGCAGCGTGCGGATGAAGACGGAATGCACCAGCGGGTCGGTCAGCAGCGCCTTGTATTGCCCGATGCCCGGCTCGGGAAGGGTGAAGCTCCAGCGCACGACCCCGAGGAACGGCACGACATAGGCCAGCCCGAGAAAGAGCAGCAATGGCGCAAGCAGAAGGAGCTTCCTGAGGAGAGCCGGGTTCACATGCGTTCCTTGTCATTCATGGATGGACGGATGGACGGCCGGCGCGGGCAATGGCCGCCGCGCCGGCCCTCATGCTCAGGACGAGATGATCTTCGTATATTCGTCGAAAGCCTTGCCGTAGTTTTCGGCATACCATTCCATGTCCAGCGGAACCTGTTTCGACATATTGGCCGGATCGACGCAATTGATGCGCTTCTTGTCCTCGGGGATCAGTGCATCGGTGGCAGGATTTGCCGGGCCCTGGCCGAGAAGATTGAACATTTCGAGCTGGCGCTCCGGCGTCTGCGCGCTGGCGATGAATTTCATCGCATTGTCCTTGCCGCCCGGATTGTTCTTCATCACCGCCAATGCGCCGGGCGAGATGAGGCCCTGGTCCCAGATGAACTTGATCGTTCCGCCGGAATCCTGCTCGATCAGCTGCGCCCTCGTCGACCAGATGAGTGCCATGGAGGCTTCACCGTCGATCAGGACCGACTGGCTCTCCGCGCCGCCGCCCCAATAGGCAACGACATTTTCCTTGAACGAGGCGATCTTGTCATGCGCGCGCTTCAGGTCCAGCGGATAGAGCTTCTCCGGTGCCACGCCATCGCCCATCAGCGCCGCTTCCCACATGGCGGCGCCCCATTTGTACATCGAACGCTTGCCGGGAAATTTCTTCACGTCGAAGAAGTCGGCCATGCCGGTCGGCACCTGGTCGCCGAATTTCGATGAATCATAGGCGATGATATAGGAGAAGAAGTAGGTGGATGCCGCCGTGTCCCAGCCGAAGCCCGGCCGCATCTTGTTCTTGTCGACGATGCCGTAGTCGATCGGCTCCAGCATTCCCTGCTTGCCGAGCGAGATCCCGGAGAACGGGTCGATGTCGAGGAGATCCCAGCTCGGCTTGCCGCTCTTGAACTGCGCCGTGATCGCGCCTTCGGTCGGACCGGAGCCATCCATCTTCACAGCGACGCCAGACTCCTTGGTGAAGGGCTGGCCGTAGGCCTTGTCATAGGCGGTCATGGCATCGCCGCCCCAATTGACCAGCACCAGTTCCTTCGCCTGGGCGTATGAGCCGGTGGCGCGGAGCAAAGCGGGTCCGCCGGCGAGCAGCATCGCCGCGATCTGGGTAAAGCGGCGCCGGCTGATCTCGCCCTTGTCCACCTTGCTGGCCAGTATTTCCAGGCAGTCTTTCTGAAAGGCATTGTCCATGTTTTTTCCCTCTGGATCGTTATGTTCGTTTCAGATTCCGTCTGCCTAACTCCCATCGGGCAGCAAGAAACCTTGCTCTGCGGGCCAGGATACCCACACGTCCTTCGAAGTGATATTGCCGGCATTCACCGTGGGCATCGATACGGCGAGACCGACGCCGCCATTGGTGCGCAGATGATATTTCGTCGAGCCGCCGAGATAGGTCTCGGCTTCGATCGTGCAGGCAACGGAATTCTCGCCATCGGCACCGCTTCTTGACGAGATGCGCATATGTTCGGGCCGCACCGCGGCGACGCCGCCGCTTTTCGGCGCGGTTCCATTGGCGGTCAGGACGATCGTCCGTTGTTCGAACCGTCCCTCGGCCCGGTCGCCGTTCAGGCTGAAATCTTCGAGCGGCAGCAGATTGATCTCGCCGAGGAACTCCGCCACGAACCGGCTTGCCGGCCTTTCATAGACATGCTGGGGACGGCCGATCTGTAGAAGCTCGCCATGATTGAAGATCGCCACGCGCGAGGAGAGCGCCAGCGCTTCCGATTGATCGTGGGTGACGAAGACGAATGTCGTGCCGGTCTCCTGGTGGAGGCGTCTCACTTCCTCCTGCATCATTTCCCGCAGGTTCTTGTCGAGCGCCGAAAAAGGTTCGTCCAGCAACAGGACGGATGGCTCGAAAGCCAGTGCCCGGGCAAGCGCGACGCGCTGCTGCTGCCCGCCGGACAGGCGCGACGGCAATTTCTTTTCATGGCCCGAAAGCCCGACCCGCTCCACCATTTCGCCGACGCGCCGCTTGATCTCGGCCGACGGGCGGCGTCGGACCTTCAGGGGAAAGGCGATGTTCTGCTCGACGGTCAGGTGCGGAAACAGCGCATAGCCCTGGAACACCATGCCATAGGACCGCTCTTCCGCCGGAACATCGGTGATGTCCTTGCCGTTCATCATGAGACGGCCGGTGGTCGGGGCAAGAAACCCGGCGAGGATCATCAGGAAGGTCGTTTTGCCGGAACCGGAGGGCCCGAGAAGCGTGAGGAATTCGCCGCGTCCGATATCGAGCGTCAGATCCTTCAGCGCGTGGAAGGCACCGAATGTCTTGCCGATGGATACAGCCTTGATCTCGGCGGCGTTTGCGTCGCTGAGGTGCATGCTTTGAGGCATCCTTGTCCTCTTCCCCTTCGTTTGGAGGAAGCGTAGGCACAATCGCCCTTGACGACAATTGAATAATATTGCCGCGACACGTGAATGATTTTCACCTCAAGAGGCGTCCAGCCGGTCGCTCAACCACCACGCGTTTGGGATAGGCGCGAGCGCAACCAGTCCGAGAAGGCGGATTGGGCCGGATGTTTCAGGCGCTCATAGTCGGTGACGAGAAAATAGGACTTCGGGGACTTGATGGCTAGGTCGAACGGCTTGATCAATTGACCGCCCTGCATGGCTTTCCGGCAGGTCAGTTCATCGCCCATGGCGATGCCCTGCGCGGTGATCGCCGCCGAGAATACGAGGTTCATGTCGGAAAACACGATGCCGCGCTCGGAATCGGGATTGTCGACATTGGCGAGTGCCAGCCAGCGCGTCCAGTCCTCGAAATCGTCGAGGTGAAGCAGCGTCGCGCGCAGCAGGTCCTTCGGCTCCGCCAGTCCGCCGAGCTTGTTCAGCAGCACGGGGCTGCACAGCGGCGTGAACTCCACGTCGCATAGCTGCTCGACCGAGCGGTTGGGCCAGTTACCGTCGCCGAAGGCTATGAACAGATCGACATTGCTGTCGCTCACATCGTCCAGTTTGCGCGGCGTGACGATGCGCAGGGCGATATCGGGATATTTCTCCTGGAATTCGGCAATATGGGTGCAAAGCCACAAGGAGGCGAACCCGGCCGTGCAACTGACGGTCAGGGGGCCGCTGGTGCCGGTCGTGCTCTGGCGCCCGCCGGCATCGTCCAGCACGATCAGCGCCTTGCGCACGTCATTGGCATATTTGCGGCCGCGCGGCGTCAGCACGACGCCCTTGCCGTCCCGTTGCAGCAGCTGGAAGCCGAGATCGCGTTCCAGCAGGCGCAACTGGTGGCTGACTGCGCTCCGCGTCAGGTGAAGCTCTTCCGCGGCGCGCCAGACGCTGCCATGCCTCGAGAAGCTCTCCAGCGCCCGAAGCGCCTGCGTGGATGGGATGCGCATCTATGCCTTTGGCTGAAAGGTGAATGGAATTTGCACGTTTTGCGAAAACATATCACTTTTTGCCGCCCGTGCCAGATGGTTATCTGCGCCAAAGGGGAGGCGCATCGTGGCGACAGCGGCAGCGGAAACGGCAATCAGCCACATCGATCACCATCGCGGCGATCTTTCGCAATGGACGCGGACCATATTCGAATATGGCGAGACGGCCTGGCGCGAATACCAGTCTGCCGATTGGTATGTGCAGCTTCTGCGCGGCGAAGGTTTCGACGTCGAGGTCGGCTCCGGCGGCATGCCGACGGCGTTTTGCGCCCATTGGACCAACAAGGCCGGCACGAACGCCACATCGCCGATCATCGGCATGTATGCCGAATATGATGCAGTGCCCGGCAATTGCCAGAACGCATCGACCCGCCAGGAGCCGCGGCCGGGCCTCAATGTCCACGCCGGCGGACATACCGACCCGCATTCGGCGCTCGGCATTTCCAGCCTTGGCGGCCTGCTTGCCACCAAGGCCGCGATGGAGCGACACGGCATGGCGGGAACGCTGCGCTTCACCGGGGAACCCGCAGAGAAGGTGCGCGGCTCGAAGCCCATCCATGCTGCCAAGGGCTATTATGACGGGCTGGCGGGCATGATTTCGTTCCATCCGTTCTACATGCTGCCCATGTGCAATACCGTCCGCTGGGATACGCATTGCGGCGCGGCCTATTCGATGATCTACCGGTTCGTCTGCGACCAGCCCGAACTATGGGGCCGCAGCGACGGCGCACCCATTCCGCAGTCGCATTCGGCGATCCGCGCCCCGGGCGCCAATGATGCGCTGATGATGATGTATATGACATCGAAGTCGCTGCGGGATTCGATGCTTCCCCATCAGGGCGGCTGGTCGATCAGCGAGGCCATCCTGACGGCCGGCCAGGCGACGGCGGACAATCTGCCGGCGGGGCTGGCTGAAATCCAGTACATGATCCGCGTGCCGACGATCGCTATGGCGGAACAGGTGGCGGCGGCGCTGGACCGTAACGCCGAACATGCGGCGGCGCTCAGCGGCTGCCGCATGGAACGGCACTGGGTCTGCAAGTCGAGGCCCGGCCTTGCCAACCACGCCATGGCCGAGATCACATGGGAGGCGTTGAGTTCCGTCGGTGCGCCGCGCTGGGACGAGCGCGCCAAGGCGCTTGCCCGCGAGATCCAGGCGAATGTCGGGCTGGAAGCGATGGATGAGCCTTTCCTGGAGGAATGCGAGAGGCTGATCGAGCCACAGGTGGCGGAAGCGATCCTGCGGCAGGACCTGCCGCCCTCGCAGAAGAATTCCACGTCGGACGATTATACGGACATGAGCTGGCATGCGCCGACGGCGCGTTTCTATGTTGCGCGCCCGGCATTGAAGGCGCCCAAGGGCTTCGTCTATCCGGGCTGGGTGATGAATGCGCTGGGCGGCATGCCCGAGACCATCGACCCCATGGTGAATGTGGCGGCGAGGACAGTGGCGCTTGCGGCGCTGCGCCTGCTCGAGGATGGTTCGGCGCGCGACAGGGCCATGGATGAATTCATCCGGCGCACGGGCGGCGGCATCGGCGGCAGCGAATGGATCGCGCCGCTTTGCGATTACAGGCCGCCGATCGAGTTCCGCTGGCCGGAATATGTTTCCACGCAACGAGGCCGCGAATGGTGCATCCCGAACGAACATGAGGAGCAACGCCGATGACACGCCATGAACAGGGTTTTTCCGACGAATTCACGCTGAAACGCCGCAATCCCAATGGCGGCACGGCGCCATTGAAGCAGTGGGGGTTTCGCAACGAGACCGACCCGCTCACCGACGTGCTGCTCGGTTCGCCGGCCTTCCTGCGGCACATGGCGACGAGTTCGCTCTCCCGCAAGCATCTGCGCGAGGCCCCGTGCAATATCCAGGTCGCGCAGGCGCAGCACAAGGAACTCGTCTCGGCCTATGAACATTTCGGCGTGCGCATCCACTGGCACGAACCGGAACCGGAACTGCCGATGCAGGTCTATTCGCGCGATTCCAGTGTCATGACGCCCTATGGCGCGATCATAACGGCCATGGCCAATTGGTGGCGCCGGGGCGAGAACTACGCCGCGATCCGCACCTATGAAAGGCTGGGTATCCCGATCTACGACATGGTGACCGCCGGAACCTTCGAAGGCGGCGATTTCAACGTGATCGAGGAAGGTTGCGTCCTCATCGGCTGCGGCGGCGCGCGAACGCAGGAAGAGGGCGCAAGACAGGTCGAATCCTGGTTCCGCAAGGAAGGCTGGGAGACAAAACTCGCCTTTATCGACGAATATTACGTGCATATCGACCTGATGGTGGTGCCGATCGCCCCGAAATTGACGGCGGTCTGCCTTGCCTGCACCGAGCCCGGCATCGTCGATTGGCTCAAGGCCAAGGGACATGAGATCATCGACGTTCCCTTCCAGGACACGATGAATCTCGGCTGCAATTTCATGTCGCTCGGCAATGCGAAAGTCATCGCGCCGACCTCCAGCAAGTCGCTGATCGAGCAATTGCGCGCCAGAGGCTTCGAAGTCGCTGCGGTGGACATGAGCGAGATCTCCAAGACCGGCGGCGGCATCCACTGCATGGCGCAGGCGCTCATCCGTTCGGCCGCCTGAAAACAACTGGGTGGAACGCTGTTCCACTATTCGGAACAGCGTTCCACCTGCGCTGCCGGGCGCATTGCCGATGCTCCCCAACGCTTCTTTCGGCTTGCATTTACGCCGGGCTGTTCCTATCGAACATAGAGCGCCACCTTCGGTCGGCGCCTTGGGGACATAAGAACATTCCAGAGGTCGCGTGCACAACGAAGTCGCATTGATATCGACCGTAGCCGTGAGCTTCGTCGCGGCTGCAATCTTCGGCTTTATCGCCGATCGGTTGAGGCTGCCGCCGCTTGTCGGCTATCTCGTCGCGGGCATCGCCATGGGCCCCTTCACACCCGGCTTCATCGCCGACACCAATCTGGCCGGCCAATTGGCCGAAATGGGCGTCATATTGTTGATGTTCGGCGTCGGGCTTCACTTTTCGACGTCCGAACTTCTTGCCGTCCGCCGCATTGCCGTGCCCGGCGCGATCGTGCAGATCCTGCTTGCGACGCTCGCCGGCGTCGCTCTTTGCTCGTTCTGGGGCTGGGGGCTCGGCGCCGGCATCGTCTTCGGTCTCAGCCTCTCCGTCGCCAGCACCGTCGTGCTCCTGAAGGCGCTCGAAGAGCGAAACCTCGTCAACTCCGCCAATGGCCGTGTCGCGGTCGGCTGGCTGATCGTCGAGGATCTTGCCATGGTGCTCGCGCTCGTGCTGCTGCCGACGCTCGCCGATAGCCTCGGCACGTCCGGCGCCGCAGCCGCCCATGGCAGCGGCAGCATCGCGATGACGATCGGCCTGACGCTGCTCAAGGTGGCGGTTTTCGCCTTCATAGCGATCTATATCGGGCCGAGAATAGTGCCATGGCTCCTGACGCTGATCGCGCGGACGGGCTCACGCGAACTGTTCACGCTCTCCGTCCTCGCCATCGCGCTCGGTATCGCCTATGGCTCGGCGGAACTGTTCGGCGTGTCCTTCGCCCTCGGCGCGTTCTTCGCCGGCGTGATCATGAGCGAGTCCAATCTCAGCCACAGGGCGGCAGCCGACTCCCTGCCGCTGCAGAACGCCTTTTCCGTGCTGTTCTTCATCTCCGTCGGCATGTTGTTCGATCCGTCCGTTCTGGTGCGCGAGCCCGTCGCAGTCGCGGCGACGCTGTTCCTCATCATCGTCGGCAAATCGATCATCGCCAGCGCGATCGTGCTGATCCTGCGCTATCCGATCGCCATGAGCCTGACCGTTGCCGCCGGCCTCGCCCAGGTCGGCGAATTCTCGTTCATCCTTGCCGGGCTCGGCGTTTCGCTGGGATTGCTGCCGAAGGAAGGGCAGGATCTCATCCTGGCTGGCGCCATATTGTCGATCACGCTGAATGCTTTCGTCTTCAGCGGCGCAGAATGGGGACACAAGCTGGTCGGCCGCCTGTGGCCCGCCTTCTCCGAACGCCACGGCAAGCAGAAACACGAGACCCTGTCACGCGAGCTCGCGAAGATCCGCGCTGCCGGCGAAGAACGTGACCGCAAGCATGAGCAGAAGCTGAAGCAGCTCATCGACACGTTCCCGCTGTTCTCGCAGATGGACAGGAACTCGCGCGACGAGCTTTTCCTGCTGTTCCGGCCGAAAACCGCCACGCCCGGCGAGAAGGTCATTCGCGTCGGCGACCGGGGCGACGGCATGTATTTCGTCGTCGCCGGTTCGGTGGAAGTGCGGCTGGAGGATGCCGCGGTGCAGCTGGAGCCCGGCGCCTTCTTCGGCGAGATGGCGCTTCTGAGCGGCGGCAGGCGCACGGCCGATGTCGTTGCGATCGATTTCTGCCAGTTCCTCGTGCTCGACCGGCGTGATTTCAACCTGTTCGCGTCGCGTTATCCGGGCTTGCGTACCGCCGTCACCGCCATGGCGCGGGAGAGAAGCGAAATGAACGTCTCAAGGCACAATGGCGACTAGACGAATTCAGCGTTGGCCGAGCCATGCACGGATGCCATGGGCGGCGGCACGTCCCGTCGCGAGACACGCGGTGAGGAGATAGCCGCCGGTCGGCGCTTCCCAATCCAGCATTTCGCCCGCCGCGAATATGCCCGGCAATGATTTGAGCATGTAGTTCCCATTGATGGCCGACCAGCGGATGCCGCCTGCCGAGGAGATGGCCTCTTCTATCGGGCGCGGGCGGGAAAGCGTCAGCGGCAGCTGCTTTATCGATCTCGCCTGGCCTGCCGCATCGGCGAGGTCGTCCGGTCCGGCCAACTCCTTGAGCAGGGATACCTTGACGCTGTCGAGCCGCGCTGCCTTGCGCAGGCGATTGGAGAAACTCGCCTTGCCGCGGGCGCGGTCCAGATCCTGCGCCAGCCTGGAATGATCCCGGCCCGGCGCAAGGTCCAGCACCAGCCGCGCCGTCCCTTCGCGGAGCAGCTTATCGCGCAGCGCCGCTGCATGGGCGTAGATGAGGCTGCCTTCGACCCCGTGCTGGGTGATGACGAATTCGCCCTGTATCGTGCCGGCATCCGAGCTGGCGATGACGGATTTGACGGGCATGCCGGCAAAGCGCTCGCGGAAATAATCGCTCCAGGCGACGTCGAAACCGCAATTTGCGGGCAGAAGCCCGGCTATTTCCACACCATGCTGCGCGAGGATATGGGTCCAGCTTCCATCGGAGCCGAGGCGCGGCCAGCTGGCGCCACCGAGCGCCAGGAGCACGGCATCGGCTTGCGTCGATATTTGCCCCGTCGGCGTTTCGAAGACGAGCGCGCCGTCCTTCAGCCCGACCCAGCGATGGCGTTTCACGATCTTGATCCCGGCAGCGTCCAGCCGTGCAAGCCAGGCGCGCAACAGGGGCGAGGCTTTCATCGCCACGGGGAATACCCGCTGCGACGATCCGACGAAAGTCTCGGTGCCGAGCCCCGCCGCCCAGTCGCGGATCTGCGCCGGCGTGAAATCGTCGAGCGCCGGGCGCAACCGGTCGCCCGCCGCGCCGAAACGACGGCGAAAACTGTCATAATCCTCGGCGTGGGTGAGGTTCAGCCCCGATTTGCCGGCCAGCAGAAATTTGCGGCCAACCGTCGGCATGGCGTCATAGACCGTCACGCCGTGTCCGCTGCTGGCAAGCGTCTCGGCTGCCATCAGGCCGGCCGGTCCGCCGCCGATAATTGCTATTTCCGCCATGTCGATTGCATTGTCCCGTGATCCGCCCGCCTGATATCGGCTTTCAGCGGCCCGCGTCCAGTTGATTCCTGCGGATCAGTTCTTCGCGGATCAGCTTTTTGGCGATCTTGCCATAGGCCGATTTCGGCATGTCGGGCCAGAAGACGTAACGCTTCGGCAGTTTGTAGCGAGCCATCTTGCCGTCCAGCCAGTTGGACAGCACGCTTTCGTCAAGCTCGGCGCTGGCGCGCGGAACGCAGACCGCGAGGCCGACTTCGCCCCAGACCGGGTCTGGAATGCCTATGACGGCGACCTCGGTGACATCTGGATGGCTGAGTATCTTTTCCTCGATCTCGCGCGGATAGACGTTGGAGCCGCCGGAAATATACATGTCGGACGCCCGACCGGTGATGTAGAGGTAGCCTTCCTCGTCCATGTGGCCGAGATCGCCGGTGCGGAACCAGCCATCGCGAAACGCTTTCTCGTTGGCTTCGGGATTGTCGTAATAGCCGGCGAAAACGGCGGGCCCGATCACGCATATCTCGCCCGTCGCGCCGGGTTCGAGCTCCCGTCCGGTATCGTCCTGGATCGAGATCATCATTCCGGTCCTGGCATAGCCGCAGGTGCCCGGCCGGACTTCCGGCCCGTCGCCGAGATGGTGATCGCTCGGCGGAAGCACGGTGATGTTGCCGGTAACCTCGCCGAGGCCGAAATACTGGACGATGACGGGGCCGAGGGTGCGCAGGGCCTGGATCTGGTCGGTCCGATACATCGGCGCGCCTGCATAGATGACGTAGCGCAGCGAGGCATGATCATGCCGGCCTGCCGAGGGATGCTCGGTCATGAGCTTCAGGATCGTCGGCACCGTGAACATGTTGGTCACGCGCCATTTTTCGACCAGGCGCCAGACTTCCTCCGCATCGAATTTTTCGGTCGGAAGCAGGATCGTCTTTGCCGCGCGGGCGACCTGGGTAAGCTGGTGAATGCCGGCGCCGTGCGAAAGCGGCGCGACGACGAGGGACGCATCATCATGTGTCGTGCCGGGCATGAGATCGCAGAGATGATTGGTGATCACGAATGCCATCTGGCCATGGGTGAGAATGGCGGCCTTGGGCCGGCCCGTCGTGCCGGAGGTAAAGAAGAACCAGCAGGGATCATGATGATCGACCGCCGCGAGCGCAGCCGCCTGGCCGGAAAATTCCTCGACGATGGCATCATAGTCTTCGCCGAAGCTGGCGCTGCCGATGGTTATGACGAACGGAGCCGTATCGGCGGCTTCGACACAGGCTTTCGCATGGTCCGGAAAGGCGGAGCCGCAGATAATCCCCTTTGCCCCGCTGGCCTTCGCCAGATAGGCGACTTCTTGCGGGGTCTGGCGGTAGTTCGCCGGCACCCACACGGCGCCGATGCGGAAGCAGGCGAACATGGATTCGAACATCTGGTTGCAGTTCTGCGACTGGATCAGGATCCGGTCGCCCTTTTGCACCTGGAACCGGGTTTGCAGCGCGTGCGCCATGGCATTGACGCGCCGGCCTATCTCGGCCCAGCTCCATGTTTTTTCGCCCCAGACGAAGCCGATCCGGTCGGGAAAACGACGTGCCGCCTGGTCGAGGAACCCGGCGAGGTTCATCACCCTGGTCGTTGCAGGCTTCACGGCAAGTCCGCTCGTTGCCATCATGCTTCTCCCGCTTCAAGTCGCCTGTGCATTTTCAGGGTACTGCCGCCAAGCCGCTTCAGGCGGCCATTGACCGGCTGCAATTGCGCCAGCCGCGTCTCGATCTTGCGTGCCTCGGTGCGCATCAGCGCCGCGAGCTCCAGCTGCCTTTGCGGCTGCATGCGGCTGTCGATGGCCGCGATGCTCAAGGCTCCTGCGGGGCTGCCGTCGGGATAGCGGATCGCATAGCCGATGGCCCAGGAATTGGCCAGGATGCGGCCGGGATTGAGCGCAAAGCCGGTCTGGCGCGTCGTCTTCACGTCTTCCCACATCTGCGCCGGATGAAGATTGGGGTATTCGGCAAGCAGAGTCGGCTCATTGGTGCGGATGATCTCGTCCACGGCCTCGTCAGGAAGCGCCGAGAGAATGGCCAGCGAACCGGCGCCGACACCGAGCGGGTGTCTGTAGCCTGCCTGCAGCGCATGCGTACGGATCTCGTAGGTTCCCTCCTCGCGATGCAGGCAGACGGAATATGAATCGCGCTGGATCGACAGGAAGCTCGTATCCTGCGTCTTTGCCGAGAGGATCGCCAGGCTGTCGCGCGCAAGCTGCAACAGCCCGTAGCGGCGCGAGGCGAGCGTGCCCAGCACATAGGCTTCCTCGCCCAGCTGGTAGCGCCGCGTCAGGCTGTCCTGTTCGACGAGGCCGGAGCGGATGAGTGCCAGAAGCAGACGGCGGGTGGTCGGCTTGTTCAAGCCGCTCTGCTCGACGATTTCGCTGAGGGCCGCGCCCGAATCGCCGAAATAGCTGACGAGGCTGAGCAGCGTCAGCGCCCTGTCGACGCTCTGCGCCCCATTGAGGTTCTTCGTCTTGGTCAACCGCTGTTCCATGTTCGCCCATATGATCCATAATGTGGATCGAGTTTTCGAACTATACAACAATGCTATAAAAAAGATTGCAAGACCGTACGGTTTGTCTATGATTTTCACAAGATTGAGGAGGGCATCCATTCTACATTATGGATCGTGTGCAGGACAGGGAGGTCCTGCCGACGCTCCGGGGATGGATGCGAATAAGGGAGGATACAGCCGTGACCAATATTTCTCGCCGCCAGATGCTGCTTGTAGCCGGCGGCACAGTTCTTGCCAGCCCGTTCATCATGCGCCGCCCGGCCAATGCGGCCGAGTTTTCCTATAAATACGCCAACAACCTGCCGGTGACGCACCCGATGAACATCCGGGCGCAGGAAGCGGCGGACAAGATCAAGGAAGAGAGCGGCGGCAGGTTCGAACTGGCGATATTCCCGTCGAGCCAGCTCGGCTCCGATACGGATACGCTCAGCCAGCT
This sequence comes from Phyllobacterium sp. 21LDTY02-6, assembly GCF_023554255.2. Taxonomy (GTDB): domain Bacteria; phylum Pseudomonadota; class Alphaproteobacteria; order Rhizobiales; family Rhizobiaceae; genus Phyllobacterium. The sequence continues at coordinate 493,000 of NZ_JAMJWD020000003.1, forward strand.
TCGCTCCGGCGCGGTCGAGTTCTTCACCCTGTCCGGCCTCATCCTGTCGACGCTCGTGCCGGCCGCTTCGATCAATGGCATCGGCTTCGCGTTCCCCGACAGCGCTACCGTCTGGAAGGCCATGGATGGCGATCTCGGCGCCCATGTGCGCGGGCAGATCACCAAATCCAATCTCGTCGTGATGGACAAGATCTGGGACAATGGCTTCCGCCACATCACGTCGAGCTCCAAGCCGATCGTCACGCCGGAGGACCTGAAGAACTTCAAGATCCGCGTGCCGGTGAGCCCGCTCTGGACCTCGATGTTCACGGCTTTCCAGGCTGCGCCCGCCAGCATCAACTTCAACGAGGTATACTCCTCGCTGCAGACGAAAATCGTCGATGGCCAGGAGAATCCGCTGGCGATCGTCTCCACGGCGAAGCTCTACGAAGTACAGAAATATTGCTCGCTCACGGGCCACATGTGGGATGGCTTCTGGTTCCTCGGCAACCGGCGCGCCTGGGAGGCCCTGCCGGACGATCTCAAGGAGATCGTTGCGAAGAACATCAATGCCGCCGGCATGGCCGAGCGCGAAGACGTGGCCAAGCTGACCGAGACGCTGCAGGCCGACCTCAAGGCGAAGAACCTCGAATTCAACACGCCGGACCCGGCTCCGTTCCGCGAGGCGCTGCGCAGCGCCGGCTTCTACGCCGAGTGGAAGGGCAAATACGGCGACGAGGCCTGGGGCCTGTTGGAAAAAGTCGTCGGCCAGTTGTCGTAGGGGCCGACGAGAGTGGCGCGCCTGCACATCACCGAAGGGGCCGTGACGGCGGACGAGGAAAGCGTGCTTTCCCCGCCGGGCCGCAACGATCGCTCCTTGCTGTCCAGGTGCGACCGCCTGTTCGGGCAGCTTGTCGAATATCCGGTCGCCTTCCTCGTTCTTGCCGAGATCGTCATCCTTTTCGCCGGCATTTTTGCGCGCTACGTGCTGCACCAGCCGATCGTCTGGTCGGATGAACTCGCTTCGATCCTGTTTCTCTGGCTGGCCATGCTCGGTGCCGTCGTTGCCTTCAGGCGGGGCGAACATATGCGCATGACCGCGCTCGTCGGGATGATGACGCCGCAAAGGCGGGCGTTTTTCGACGCGTTGGCGGTGGCCGGATCGCTGGCCTTCCTCCTGTTCATCATGTATCCGGCCTATGACTACGCCCATGAGGAAATGTACATAACGACGCCGGCGCTGGAGATCCCCAATGCCTGGCGCGCCGCGGCGCTGCCGGTGGGCGCGGCGCTGATGATCCTGTCGTCGCTGTTCAAGCTCTTCCAGCTTTCGAGCCTGCGCAATGCGCTTGGCGCCATTGCCATCATCGGCGTCGTCGCCGCCATCCTGTGGGTTCTCGGCCCGTCGCTGAAGCCGCTCGGCAATGTCAATCTTCTCATCTTCTTCGTCGGTGTCGTGGCTATGCTGGTCCTGAGTGGCGTGCCCATCGCCTTCTCGTTCGGCCTTGCCACCTTCGCCTACCTGTCGCTGACGACGAATGTGCCGATGCTGGTCGTGATCGGGCGGATGGACGAGGGCATGTCGCATCTCATCCTGCTCGCCGTGCCGCTGTTCGTCTTTCTCGGCGTGCTGATCGAAATGACGGGAATGGCCCGCGCCATGGTGCAGTTCCTCGCCAGCCTGCTCGGCCATGTCCGGGGCGGCCTGTCCTATGTGCTCATCGGCGCCATGTATCTCGTTTCCGGCATATCCGGTGCGAAGGCGGCCGACATGGCAGCGGTCGCGCCGGTCCTTTTTCCCGAGATGAAGGAGCGCGGGGCGAAGCCGGGCGAACTGGTGGCGCTTCTCTCGGCCACCGGCGCGCAGACGGAGACCGTGCCGCCGAGCCTCGTTCTCATCACCATCGGTTCCGTGACCGGCGTATCGATCGCGGCCCTGTTCACCGGCGGACTGCTTCCGGGCGTCGTGCTCGCCGTCATGCTGTGCTTCGTCGTGTGGCGGCGCTATCGCAACGAGGACCTGTCGCATGTGAAAAAGGCGAGCGGTGGCCAGATCGGCAAGGCGTTCCTGATCGCGCTGCCGGCCCTGGCGCTGCCCTTCATCATCCGCGCCGCGGTCGTCGAGGGCGTGGCTACCGCGACGGAAGTCTCGACCATCGGCATCGTCTATGCGGTGATCGCCGGCCTGCTCATCTACCGGCAGTTCGACTGGCGGCGCATAAAGCCGATGCTCGTCGATACGGCATCTCTGTCCGGCGCAATCCTGCTGATCATCGGTGCAGCGACGGCGATGGCATGGGCGCTGACCCAGTCCGGCTTCTCGCGCGACCTCGCCGCCTACATGGCCGCGCTTCCGGGCGGGCCGCTGGCGTTTCTCGCCGTGTCGATCGTCGCCTTCATCATCCTTGGAAGCGTCCTCGAGGGAATCCCGGCGATCGTACTGTTCGGGCCGCTGCTGTTCCCCATCGCCCGCCAGGTCGGCGTCCACGAGGTCCATTATGCCATGGTGGTCATCCTGGCGATGGGCATCGGCCTTTTCGCGCCGCCATTCGGCGTCGGCTACTATGCCGCCTGCGCCATCGGCCGCGTCAATCCGGACGAAGGCATGCGCCCGATCTGGGGTTACCTGGTAGCCCTGATCATCGGCACCATCCTCGTCGCGGCCATTCCCTGGATTTCGATCGGGTTCCTCTGATGACCGGCAGGCTGAACAACAAGGTTGCGCTCGTCTTCGGTGCCGGGTCGTCCGGTCCGGGCTGGAGCAATGGCAAGGCGGCCGCCGTCGCCTATGCCCGCGCCGGCGCCAAGGTGGCCTGTATCGACATTCAAGCGCAGGCGGCCGAAGAAACGGCATCGATCATCCATGGCGAGAATGGCCGCGCGAGCGCCTTTTCCGCCGATGTGACCGACAGCGCGTCCATCGCCCGGACTGTGGAAGCGGCGCTCGCGGAATTCGGTCAGATCGACATTCTCCACAATAATGTCGGCGTGGCGACTGCCGGAGGACCGGAGGAACTCGACGAAGACAGGTTTCGATCTTCGCTCGACATCAATGTCGGCTCGATATTCCGCACGGCGAAGGCGGTGCTGCCGCATATGCGCGAGCGCGGCGCAGGCGCCATCGTCAACATATCGTCGCTCGCGGCCATCAGGTGGACCGGCTACCCCTATTTCGCCTATTATGCCGCAAAAGGCGCCGTCAACCAGGCGACGGTCGCCCTGGCGATGCAATATGCGAAATCCGGCATCCGGGCCAATTGCATAATGCCCGGCCTCATCGACACGCCGCTGATCTACAACCAGATCTCGAGCAATTACGCCTCTGTTGACGAGATGGTTGCCGCGCGCAACAGGATGGTGCCGATGGGCAAGATGGGCAATGCGTTCGACGTCGCCAATGCGGCGGTGTTCCTCGCCTCCGACGAGGCTGCTTTCATCACCGGCGTCTGCCTTCCGGTGGATGGAGGGCAGAGCTGTTCGGCGGTCGCCGGTGTCTAGACCGGCGGACATCGCGCCCCGCAAGGCGGACATCGCTCCCCGGCGTCTGCAGCATCCCGGTGCGCGGACGGGCGCGCCATTCGAGAGCCATATGGCGGCCGGGATCAGGCTGGAGTTCGAAATGGCTCCGGGATCGTCCCTCATCGATGGCCTTGCCTTTCATCTCGAAGAACGCGGGATCGCCGCCGCTGCCATCCAGTTGGAAGGTGGTGCGTTCGAGCCGCTCCGCTACCTCATGCCGGCCCTTTCAAGCGATGGCGTCCATGCTGCCTGGTACAGCGATCTCCACGCGCCGCATGGCGAGGCGGCGCTGGAGAAGGGTTGCGTCACCTATGGCACGCGCGACGGGGCGCCGTTCTGCCACTGCCATGCGGTCTGGCAGGAGGGCGAGGAACGTCGTGCCGGCCATATAGTTCCAGATGCAACCATCATCTCGCGGCCGGTGAGAGTCACCGCCTATGCGACAGCGGATATCGGCCTGTTGTCGGAGCCGGACGAGGAGACCGGCTTCACCTTGTTTCATCCGGTCCCGCTTCGGCCCGCGCAAAAAGAAGCCGCGCGGTTCATTTTTGCGCGGGTAAAGCCCAATGAAGACATCATCGAGACACTGGAGGCGGTCTGCCGTATGCAGGGCATCGCCAGTGCGACCATACGCGGCTCCGTCGGCAGCCTCATCGGGGCGCGCTATGAAGGCGGCGCCAGAGTGGCTGATGTGGCGACGGAAGTCTTCATCGACGAGGGCGTCGTGACGGCGGATGGTTCCGGCAGCCATGTCGCCATAACCATGGTCGATACGCGCGGCGGCATCACCAGCGGCCGTCTCATGCTCGGCGACAATCCGGTCTGCATAACTTTCGAATTATGTCTTGAACTCGATCAGGCCAGCAGGAAATAGCCGCAGATTGCGGCCGCTGCTACCAGTGCCACCACCAGCGTCACACGTGCGCCGCGCCAGGCAGGAGCAGCCTGGGGCAGAGGCTCCACGCCGACCAGGTTGACGCGTATCGGCCGTGGTTGCGGGCCCGTTGCCAAGGGTTCGTCGGTTTCTTCGTCAATCTCGTCCTGCAGCAGGTTCTTCCGGTGCGAAAGACCCGTACCGGCGCGCAGCTCGACCGAGGATGGCCGCTGCTTCTTCGCCAGTGTCGCGTCCTTGGGCGACCGCACCGCGCCGCCGGCGGCCCTCTCGAATTTGCGCATGGCGTTCTCGTCATTCCAATTGTTCTCGAGCGCCTGCTGCGAGCCGACATTGTTGATAAGCTGAACCACCGTGTCGTCCTCCGCTGCGGTTGTGCGTGAGCAGCTGCATTTCAACCGATACATGATGCCGCTATTGCGGCAAAATGGCAAATCTCTATTCCTCGCCGGCCTGAATGTCGCAAATGTCATAAAACTGTTAGGCGCCTGGGGCACGCTGCCGCGGTTCCCGTTCGTGGAGCGATCCGTTCGAGTCTGACAGGAGAGCGCGCGATGTCCTTTCGCATCGATGTAGATGGCAAGAGCCGTTACAATGCCGATGGCAGCAAGGTCCCCTTCGGTTCGGCCCAGCAGCAGCAGCTCTTCGTGCAGCAGATCAACCAGGCGATCCAGGAGCGGGCGCGTTCCGGCGATGCCTTTGATCCAACGCGTGAGAAGATCGTGGTTGCCCAGCCGGGCGACAGCCTGTGGCAGATCGCCGAGCAGAACAATGTCAAGTTTGTGGATGTGCTTGGCGCCAATGCCGAGCTGGTGGATCGCCAGTCGGGTCAGATCGACGTCAATGATGTGGTGATCGTCCCGCATGCGGAACCCGAACTCGTCGCCGATGATCCGCGCAATGAAAAGAACGTGCCGCTCGGCGAGACCATGTTCCGCAGCGAGCTCTACGAGCGCGCGAACAAGATCCAATATGCGGACGATCCGGCAAAGGTGGATTACGACGCCGAGACCAAGGTGCTGCAGGGCGATGTCGGCACCTATCTCGACAGTCTCCCCGCGGCGGACCGCCAGGCGGCAATATCGCGGCTGATCGGCAGCAAGGATCACTGGCAGGATGCGAGCCCGGCCCTGACCGCAATGGAAGCCGCGGCCAAGGAGCGGGGGCTGATTGCCGATCCGGAGGAGGCCTTTGCGCAGCACCTCTACGACAAGGGCAACAAACTGAACAACGCCGATTCAAGCGCCGATCATGCCGGTGGCGCCAAGGCGCTGTCGCAATCGGTGGACGAATATCTGCAAGGCCTGCCGGAAGGCAAGCGCGGCGAGGCATTGCAGGCGCTCTATGACAGGGATTGGGAAGAAGCCGGCCCGTCACAGATAGCGCTGGAAGAGACAGCGGAAAAGCTGGGTATTACATTGCGTGAAAGCACCCATCGGGGGCCGGATGTCGAAAACAGTGCCCGCCGGATCATCGAGACCGCGAATGCGACCGGAAAGCCCGACGAAGCCTATAAGAGCCTGAGCACGGCCTATGAGAGCGCGCCCGCCGACATACAGGCGGCTCTGCTCGAGCATGGCGAGGCACGCACCATTATCGGCAATGCCGCCGATTGGGCGACCACGCGTTTGAAGAATTACGACCCGGAAACCGCCGTCAGCGAACAGGGCGACAGCGCGGAGGCGATGCGGAACCTGGAATTGCTGACGCGGCATTCCGATCCAAAATTGTCGGCCCAGCTCATGAGCGACGCCATGCCGGTCATCGAAGCGGCGAATGCGAAGCGGCAGGAGAAGATCGGAGGCGAACTCCTCGGTCGGGAGGGCCAGCAGAACCTCAACATCATCATGGGCCGGATCGGCCAGACACCGTCCGGCAGCGCCATCATCGATCGCTTCACCAACATGCATATCGGCAACCCGGAATCGATGCGGCTGGCCATCGTCACGGGTGCGGGGCTCGATTATCCCCTTGCGACGGCTTCCAAGGTTCCGGACGGCAAATATGTGGAGAACACCATCCTGCCCAGCGTCGCAGAGTTCTCGGCCGTATCCGTCAACGGCGCGGTCGACAAATATTCGACGCATATGCAGGAACTGCAATGGTTGATCACCAATCACGGCAGCGCCATGACGCCCGAGCAGCTCGAAAAGGCCATCACCGATTATGAGAAGGAGAAGGGGCAGGGCTGGGTCGATGACAAGCTGAAGCTGGAGGGCGAGGTTGCCGAAAAGGGCAATCAGCTGCTCAACCAGATCAGCCAGCTCTCCAAGCTACCGCCGGAGCTTGCCTCGCAGCAAAAAGCGGCGAACGAGGCGATCAACAAGATCTTCTCGGACGATAAGTCGGTCATGGCGATGCAGATCGCGCTCAAGCAGGACCCGGCGCTTCTCGACAAGCCCGCTGTGATGTCGCTGCTCACGCACCAGGCACGCCTGACGGATCGGGGCCGCAAGCTCGCCGAAGAAGCGATGACCCAGATCGTCCGCAGGGATGTGCTGCCGACCTTCGGCAATCTGGACCCCAATAATCCGGCCAGCATCGCCGAGGCCAAGGCCGGGATCGAAAAGCTGCGGAACAGCCAGGCTGCCAATCTGCTCGGCATCCCTGACGAGGAGTTCAAGAAAGCGCTCGCCGCCGTAGAGGAGGCCTTGCCTGCTGCGGGCGAGAGCGAAGCGCAGATGGTCCAGAAGCTGAAGGACCTCGATGCAAAATTGACCGATACGAATGGCGGCATGAAAGCGTTCCGCAACAATACGGTTCCCGGACAGGTGTTGCGCCTGATCGGGCTGGCCGGCGTTGGTGCGGGGCTTGCCTCCACGATTTCACGCACCGGTGAAGACCCGCTCCTGAAGTACAAGGTGCTGATCGACGCTGCCGGCGTCGGGCAAAGGTCGATCGAACTGCTTCACGGCTTCAAGCAGATCAATCCGGATTCGCTCGCCGTCAAGCATTTCGGCAGCAGCAGCACCACGGCCGCCAAATGGCTCGGCTCGGTAGGTGCAAGCTTCGATCTCGTGCTTGCGACCCGCTCCTACATGAGCGGCGACTGGCAGATGGGGACGTTGCAGGCAGCCGCCGGCGCCGGTGGAATACTTGCGGCGTTCGGAACGGGCTCGATGGCCGGTCCGGTCGGCCTGGTCATCGTCGGCGCTGCAGTGATAGGGCAGATGGTGCTCCTGGATACCCGCGAATCCAACAAGTACATGACCGATACTTCGGCGCATTTCCTCGAACATGCCGAGCTGTCCGACAGGACGGCGGCCGCTCTCGTCGATCAGAGCGGCGATGGCTACAGCCCGGTCCCGCTGCTGATCAAATATGCGCAGATGAAGGGCTACAAGCTCGACGACCCGGCGGATCAGCGACGTTTTGCCGATTGGCTCGACTCGATCCCGGCCGACAAGCTCGGGACCTTGCGCGATAATCTGCACCATACGCTGGACGACCGGAAAGGTGACATTGCGGATTTCCCGGCAACGAGCGATGGCGACGACAAATATACCGACAACGAGCAGTTGCACGAGCGGCCGGTCGTGACCAAGGGGAAGGCAACCATCACCTCGCCCAGCCTGGCCGACAGGATCAAGGATGGTGACGCCAAGCCGGAATCGGTCGCCCAGATCGATGTCATTTTGGACGAACTGGGCATCGCCACCGCCTGAGTGCCTCGGTGAGTGCCTCGGCGGCTCACTCCATCAGCGAACGCATGATCAGCGACGTGCTCCGGAGTTCCTTGAGCTCCGCCATCATGTAGGGCACCAGGTAGGAAATATAGAGCACCATCAGCACGGCGAAGAGCAGGTTCTTGATCGCCAGCGACAGGTCGAAAATATGCAGTTGCGGTGACATGCGCGAAAGATAGGCCAGCATCACGTCCGTGAGCAGAAGCGCAAGAACGACAGGCGCGATGAGAAGAAGCCCTATCTGCATGATCCGGTCGAGAATGCCGAGCAGGGCCGGCACTGCCTGCGTGCCCACGACCGGCGCGAATTTGGTGACGGGCCAGAGTTCATAACTCTGGTAGAACCCGTCCAGAAGCAGCAGGAAGCCCCCCGACATGAAGAACAATGCGAGCAGCGCGAAGACGAAAAGCGTGCCTGCAATGCTGGTTTCACTGACCTGAAGCGGGTCGATCAACTGGGCGGACGTCGAACCGCGCTGAAGGTCCACGAGATCGCCCGCGACCTCGGCCGCCCAGAACGGGATGCCGAAAGCCAGCCCTATGACGATGCCGATGACCGTCTCTTTTACCAGGAGGCCGGTGATGACGACATTCGTCAGGGGGCCCTCCAGCAGGAGCGAGTTGAGCACGCCGGGTATGATCGGGATGCAGATGGCGATGGCGACGCCGGAGCGGATGAGGCCCGTCAGCCCGAGCCGGATGAAGGCGGGCGTAACCAGGATCATCCCGATAGCCCGGGCCATCGCCATCGCGGTTGCGACGAGGACGGGATAGGCGAGGGCGAGCAGGGATGTCGTCGTCGATACGGCGTCCATGCGTCACCGCGTCATGGCTGGGAACGCATCGAGGACGTGACTGGCCAGATTGGCAACCTGGAACGCCAGAGTCGGGCCAAGAACGATGAGGGTCAGCATGACGGCGACGAGCTTCACGGCTTGCGGCAGCGTCTGGTCCTGGATCTGCGTCAGCGCCTGGATCAGGCCAACGCCGATACCGATGACGATGGCGATGCCGAGGGCTGGCGCCGACGCCAGTAGAACCGTCAGCAGGGCATTCTGCATCTGTGCGAGGAAGGCCGTCTGTCCCATGCCGCTACCCGTAACTCAGAATGAGGCCGTGCATCAGCCGCGACCAGCCATCGACCGCGACGAAGAGAAATATCTTCAGCGGGATCGAGATCAGCGTTGGCGACACCATCATCATGCCCATCGCCATGAGGATGTTGGAAACGATGAGGTCGATGACGAGGAAGGGCAAATAGAGCAGGAAACCGATCTCGAACGCACGGGTGAGCTCGGAACTGACGAATGCAGGAACGAGAACGAGCAGGCTGTCCGATTTCAGGTCGGCCCGCGCTTCCGGCGACCATACGTTCTCGGTCGCCTGCATGAAGAACTGCCGCTCGGCTTCATCGGTGAACTTCAACAGATGTGTCTGCAATGGCGGCCGAAGAGCCTCAGCCGCGTTCTTCATGCTGTCGATGGATTGCAGGTCGATCTGTTGCGCTTCCATGATGCGGTACATCTCGCCGACGAGCGGCGTCGTGACATAGACCGTCAGAATGAGCGCTATGCCGTAAAGCACCAGATTGGGCGGCGATTGCTGGATGCCGAGCGCGTTCCGAATCAGGAAAAGCACGATCGAAATCTTCAGGAAGCCGGTCATCGTCACGACCGCGAGCGGGATCAGCCCGATGGTCGAAACGATAATGATGATGGGTATGAGGTTGGACTGATACTCACCCATTCTTGGACAGCCGCACGATCCTTATGCCGAGGCCGGCGCCGATCTTGACGAGATCGCCCGTGCCGATCAGGCGGCCATTGGCGACGATATTGACCGCATTGCCGGTGGTCGGGGCAATCGGCAGCACGCTGCCTTCGTCGAGCTTGCGTAGTTCGCCCAGGGGCAGATCGGTGCGTCCGACCTCGAAGACCAGTTGCACCGGCAGTTCATCGAGGGGATGCAGATCGTCCATCTTGTCGGCGTCGGATTGAGTTTGAGTCGGCATCCAAGCTTCCCTGTTTTTGTTGTAAGACCGCCAGCTTGCGGCAAGGATGTATTTGCCGCCCTTTTCGGTGACGGCGGCGCGAAAATGCTGGCCCAGCAGCGCAAAGTGCCCGATCTCCGGGGCCTCGCGCCGCATTATGACATCGCCGGGCACCAGCGCCGCGATTTCACGGGCCGAGAGCTCCTGCGTGCCGGTGCATATGCTCAGGTCGAACGGCAGCAGGTCGGTGACTTCTCCGATCGTTCCATTCGACCGGGCCATCACCCGGCCGACAGCCAGCGCGGCGCGCCTGTCGAGGTGCAACTCGGCATTGCGTGGAAAGTCATCGAAATTGATGACCCACGGGACGATGAAATCATAGCTGCGTTCGGCTTCCTCGGCGCCCAGCCTTATGGGATGGCCGATACGATCCTCGAGCTGTTCAAGTTCGCTCGCCAAGGCATATTCGATAAGTATATTGCGCTGGCGCGGCGAGAGCCTTGCGATCATGCGGCTCAGGCCAAGACTCTGCATCAGGCGCTCCAGCGTGCCGGAGGACAGAACCAGCTTGCCAGCCCAGGGGCCGATAGCAAATGGAATGGCGACGGGATTGGTGAGGCGGACGGAACTTTCCGCCATATGCACCTCGATCGGCGCCACGGTGGTCGCCGGCGTGACCAGAAATTTCGTCTCGGCCGGAAAGAGCCCCTGCAGATCGAGATTGGCAGGATCGATGCGAGGCAGCCACGACAGGTCGCCATTGTCGCCCTTGGCGCGCAGAAAGGACTGGTTTTCCGTCACCGCGTTCACTTCGGTTTCCTCATGCCGCGTTGGTCTTCATCCTCGGTTTCCTCGAGGGCTATCCGGTGTTTTGCGCTGCTGGCAGCCTGTCGCTTCAACAGGAGCTCCAGTTTATCGTGTGATCGCAACTTCGCCTTGTGCTCGGCAATGAGGTGGTTGCTGCGCTCGGTTTCCTGTTCCAGCCGCGCCGCAACTTCCTTTTGCGTCTCGACGAGACGGGTCGCTTCGAAATCATAGGCTGCCAGCGCCTCCTGATAGGATTGAAGCTCATGGCTTGCGACCGGCCGCTGTGACATTTCCCTGTGCACGTCGGATTCGCGCGCAACACGCCGCGCCTCGTTCTGGAGAATCTCATCGCCTGCCCGATCCAGCGCATGCGCCGCGGCGTCCCTGATGTTGCGCTGGCGAGCAGAGGTCTCCTCGGCAATTCTGGTCCGGTGGGCCCGCAATTCGAGCAGTTTTTCAAGATTCTTGGCGGATTTCATGCAAGAACCCCCTGCATCTGCAGTTCCGTCTCGGTGAAACCGAACTGTTCTTCGCTATCCTGTTGCAGGAACGCCTGGATGCGATCATGCCGCGCCAATGCCTCGTCCGATTGCGGATCGGCACCACGATTATATTCACCGACACGCACGAGAAGCTCGATGTCGTCATAGCGCGCCATGAGGCTGCGGATGCGTGCCGCGTTCGACCGGTGGGCCTGGCTCGTCACCGCATCCATCAGGCGGCTGCGGCTGCGCAGCACGTCGATGGCCGGGAAGTGGTTTCTTTGCGCCAGTTCGCTGCTGAGGACGATATGCCCGTCCAGGATGGCCTTCGTCTCTTCGGCAACGGGATCGAGCGTTCCGTCGCCCTCGGTCAGCACCGTATAGAGACCGGTTATCGAACCGCCGACGCCCGGCCCGGCCCGCTCGAGCAGACGGGGCAGCGCGGCGAAAAGCGATGGAGGAAAGCCGCGCCGGGTCGGCGGCTCGCCGGCGGCAAGGCCGATCTCGCGTTGCGCGCGGGCAAAACGTGTCACGCTGTCCATGAGCAGCAGCACGTGCTTGCCCTGGTCGCGGAAATATTCGGCGATCGCCGTCGCACCATAGGCCGCCTTGACGCGTTCGATCGCAGGGCGATCGGATGTGGCGACCACGACGACTGAGCGGCGGCGGCCTTCATGTCCGAGCTGGATGTCGATGAATTCGCGCACTTCGCGGCCACGCTCGCCGATAAGGGCGATGACGATGACATCGGCCTGCGTCCCCCTGACGATGCTCGACAGCAGCGACGATTTGCCGACGCCGGCCTCGCCGAATATGCCGACGCGCTGGCCGCGCGCAACCGTCAGCAGCCCATCGATGGCCTTGATGCCGAGCTGGAGCGGATGTTCGATCAGATCGCGTTGCAGCGCCTCCATTGGCGGCTGGTGCGTGGGGTAGAACGCTCCCGTATTCAGCGCCGATGGCGGCGCCCCGGTGCGGTTGAGGACCTCGCCGAGAGGGTTGAGCACGCAACCGAGCAATTCGGGGCCGACGGGGATCTGCAGGGCATGGCCGGTGGGAATGACTTCGGCGCGGGTCGACATGCCGTCGAGATCGCCGATCGGCGTCAGCACGGCCTCCTCATCCTGGAAGCCGACAACCTCCGCCGGAACGATGCGCCCGGACACAGGATCACGGAGCAGGCAATATTCGCCGATCCGGACCATGGAGACCGTGGCGTGGACGATGATGCCGGTAATGCGCCGGATTCGGCCGCGAACCGGCCGTGGGTCGGCTCTGCCGGCGGCTTCCTTGAGCCGGTCCATCAGGTGCGTCAGGTCGGATGCAGGCAATTGCTGTGTCACGCCGCAGTTCCATCGCGCGAAAGCGCTTCCCTGATCGCCGCAAGCTGGGTGTCGAGGCTGGCGTCGACTACGGCGATGGCATTGGAAAGGATGCACTGGGCGCCCGTCAGCCGGGGATCCGGCACCACGGTGAAATTGATCGATGGATTGGAACGTTCGGCCTGAAGCTTCTCGCCCACTTCCGGGGCGATGTCCGGTGCAACCGCTATGATGATGTCGCGCTCCCGCTGAAATCCCTGGAGTGCATGCTTCGCAAGCTTTGCGACCAGTTCGGCCTGGTCGAACGAGCCGAGCATCTTTGCAATGATCGAGAGGCTCAGCTCCACCAATTGCCTGTCGAGGCCAGCCACATAATTGTTGACCTGTGCAGTCGTCGATATCAACAGGGCGGATGCCTCCTTGGCGCCCTGTTCGAACCCTGCCTGATAGCCCTGCTGCCTGCTGGCTTCCGTGATTTCATCCGCCCTGCCGAGACGGGCCTGTGCTTCCTCCTCGGCGGCGTTGAGAAATGCAAAGCCATCGAGCCAGGGCGTTACCGCGGCTTGCTTGATGACCTTCGCAGCGGGCATGGGCGGAAGTTCCGTCATTGCGCCGTCTCCTCGCTTGCCATGAGGTCGAGATCCGCGGCGAGCCGGTTCATGATCGCCAGCCCGAGCGCCCGTTGTGCCTCCTCTGCGAAAGGTTGGACCTCCTTGTCGCTCGCATGTTTCAGCCGCGCCCAGCCGGCGAGACCGCCGGGGAGGCTCGCATGCCAGCTGCCGATGCAATGCAATCCATCACGCCGGACTGCTGCAATCAGGTTGTCGGTGCTGCCCGGATGCGCGAGGTGGCCGGCAAGATCGCGATTGGCGAGCGCGAATTTGAATGCAGCCTCGCCGATGGCCTGCTTCATCAGGGCCACTTCGCTCGTGCGGATTTCCGCTGCGAAGACATGGGCCCAGTAGGCCGCGCCGGCGATGACGACCAGTTCGTCGAGCTGCGCCGGGGCAAGCCGCATCAACGCCAGATCTTCAGGCGCCAGATCGAGCAGCGCCGAGGATTGCGCCAGGCCGAACTGCTCAGCCACCAGCAGCGCCAGTTGCGGCTGGACCCGGTCACAAGCCTGGAGTTTCACCGCGACATCGAGAGTGAGGGCATCCTCATAGCAGGAGACGATGCGCTGGGGGTGGACGAGGCGCGCGGGTGCCGAGCTCAAGAGCTGCATGGATGGGTGGTTGCCATCCATCGATGCTGCGGCGTTCGCGGTTTCATCCATGGGCGGAACCTGGTTCATTTGGCCGGCCCGACCGGCACCAGCGGATAGACGCGGCGCCGCTTCTTCTGCCACAGCAGGTAGCCCAGCCCGCCGCCTAGCGCGATGACGGCAAGGATCAGGCTTCCGAATATCCACCGCGCGGTGGCAGCGCTCGCCGGCAGCATCCATATGCCGAGGAACGAGGTCAATTCCGTGTCCGCCGTTGCCGTATTGGTCGCGGCTGCGACGACCGGAATAACGGAAACCTTTTCATAGGTGAGACCGGCTATGCCATTGGCGACGAGGGTCTTGATCTGCGGTATGAGCGTATTGATGTCGAGCGTCGGTTCATGCCGGATGAATACCGAAGCCGAAGCCGGCACGGCATTGCGCTGGAGCGGATCATTGTCGGGCAGCACCACATGCACGCGGGCCGATACGACACCGTCGATTTCGGACACCGTCCGCGACAGTTCCTCGCTGAGCGCATAGATCATCTGCGCGCGTTCCTGGACAGGTGACGCCACGAGGCCCTCCTGCTTGAATACGCTTCCCATGGTGGCGAACTGGGTCTTCGGCAGGCCGGCCTCATTGAGCACCGTTACCGCCTGGGCGAACTGTTTCTCGTCCACCGTCACGGTCAATTTGCCATCCTTCTGGACGACCCGGTTGGCGGGAATGCCCTTATGGAGCAGGGCCGCGACCATGGCATTGGCCTCCCGCTCCTCGAGATTCGTGTAGAGGTCCTCCTTGCATGCCTGCAATGCGGCGGCCAGGGCTGCCACCAGGAAACAATTCGTCAGCAGCCGCTTCAACCCGGATATTTGCATAAGGCTCTTACTGTCCCTTGGTCAGCGTTGTCGCAGCGCCTGTCAGCTGGGTGGTGCCGCGAACGACCATCTGCGTCTCGATGGAATGATCGAACATCGTTCCCAGTGACTGGACCACGCGCTCGATCTGCTCGCTGTCGTTCTTCTCGCTCTTGGCCTTGGCCTGCACGGCATTGGCGAACGAGGCCTGCGTCGGCGCCTTGGATGCTTCACTCGTGCGACTGACGAATTTGCCGGTGCGCTCGACGAAGCCTTTCAGGTCATTGACCAGGGTCTTGCCGAGATTGCCGGGGCTGGCGCCGTGCGGCAGCTTGTGGATATTGCCGGCCATGTGCTCGAACATGTTCTGCATCGGCACGGTCTGGGTGGTGGGCGTGCTTGCCGGAATCGAAGCGGCCATGGTGGTCGGAACTGCTGTCATGACATTGTCTCCGTTAAACCATAGGGGCTTTGGACCCTATTACTCATCCGAGAGAGCCTCATTGAGGATCTCATTGGCAATCTTCATCATCTCCTGGCCGATAAGGGAGCTACCGCCGCTGACGATCGCTTCGTTCAACGCCGCTTCGAATTCCTGTTGTTGTTCCTCGGGAGTGAGATTGCTGGCCTGCTGCTGCGAAACATTGGAAATTTGCGGTGTGCCCATCGGATACTCTCCTAGTTGGTGCGTGAACTGGCGGGAACCGGCGCCACGCGCGGATCTGCGTTTCTGGTTGCTGGCCGGGCAGGCGTAGCCAAGTCCTCAGCCACTTCATTGTTCTGGCCGCCGCGGAAGACCCTGACGCGAGGATCGTCAGCGGTCGCCTGCGGCGGCGGCTGCACGGTCGACACCACCTGCTGCACCATGGCTATGAACGCGGGTGGGCCGGAAACACGCAATGCGGGCGCGTTGGGTGTCGCCCTGATCGAGAATCGCTCATCCATCAGGTTCAGCTGGCGCACTTCGTCGAGGACCTTCGTTCCGCTGGCCCTGCCGAGGTCGATGATCTGGGTGGAAAACTCCTCATTCGAATTAATGTGGAGAATCGAGCCGTCATAATACCATATCAGCCCGTTTGCCTCGGCCAGCCTCGCCAGGAAGGCGCCTGCCGTGTCAGCGCGGACCTCGCCACGGACCTGCCCCCGGATCTTGTCGGAGATCGTCACCGGAATATTGAGGTTGCGGCCGAATTCCCGCAGCGCGTCGCGTATATCCTGGTTGATGAGGACGTAGGAATATCTGGTCGCGGCCCAGGGAGGCTCACTCGCCGACACAGGGCAAGCAAGAGCGAATAGCGGCAAGGCGACAGCCATCCGCAGGAAAATTGCCCGTGAGTATATAGCCCTGCGTGGAATAGTCATACCAAAGGCCCTCTGGCACAAAGCGACAGAATTAGGTCTATATGAACCGGGAAATAGATGCAACGCAACTATAAATAAAATGGATCAGAATGGTCGTGAAAAAAAATGTCAGTAGCCGGGTCATTTATCTTCACTATTTCAAATTTTGAATTATTTTTTGTGACAGAAATGTCAAATTGTATTGGGACACTAGCGCGATCAACTATCGTTACAGAGTGTAACATCAACTGAATTTTTGAAAATTGCCTTCTCTATTTTTTCATACTATCACCGGGCTGCCGGCATAACTATGATGTTGTAACGGTGAGCTGTTGCCAAGCAGTGAGAGAATTGAAACGGTTTCCATAGACTTCTATCCACTCAAGGAGAAATAGCATGGCTGTTCAAGGTGTTGGCGGGTCGCAGAGTTCAGATAGCTCTATCGACAAGATGACTGCCGCGTTCGACAAGGCAATCGAAAAGTCCGCGAAGATTACGGAAATCACGACCGAGAAGAAGGTTGCTCTGGATGCTGCAAAGCAGCGGCCAAACAACTAATTGGTCTATTCCGGCGGATGGCGTCAGCGCCGTCTGCCACTTATTTCGATGTGTTTCGGGCGCCTTTTCTTGCCAGTTTGAGCCCGAATTGAAATTCCGCGAGAATACTTCGAATACTTTTGCAAACGAGGCAATGCCATGGGCTCTATCGTAAGTTTTCAGAGGCCTGAATCGACGTTGTTGCTGCGGGTGACGACCGGTATTCATGCAGGCGTTTCCCTCCCTCTCGAGTCTCAGCAATATCGTGTCGGATCCGAAAGCGGCTGCGACCTGACGCTGGGCGACAAGGATGTCGCCGGGCATCATCTGACCTTGCAAAAGCAGGGCAATGATCTTCTGGTCGAGGCGGTCGGCGGAGACGTGACCGTCGATGACGACACGTCCGTTCCGGCCGGTCACGGATTGCGCTGTTCGCTGCCATGTACGCTCCAGTTCGGCAACGCCGCGCTGAACCTGGCGACTGCGGCTCCCGAAAAATCTGCGCAGCGAAAAATGCCGCGCGCAAGCTGGATCGCCATCGGCGGCGCCGCGCTCTCTCTGCTGACGATTGCCGCGGTTCAGGCTGGCGTCGGCGATCTCCTGGTTTCCAATCCAACCCCAGCCGCCCAGGTTTCGGCATTGAAGGCCGAAGAGGCCGGTGCCCTGCCGGGGCTGGTCCCGGGCGGCCCTGTCGAGGCAGCGCTGAAGACCAAGCTGCAGCAGGTTGGTCTGGCCGATCTCAAGGTCGATGCCGACGGGACGCGCCTGACTGTCGCGGGCGATCTGGACAAGGATCGGCGCAAGGTCTGGAACGATGTTCAGGGCTGGTTCGACCGGACCTATGGCGGCACCTTCGTGCTGACCAGTCTCGTCGGGATGACGGCGCCCAAGGTCCAGCCGAGGTTCAACCTTCAGGCAGTATGGTTCGGCGAAACACCCTACGCGATCAGTTCGGATGGTACGCGCCTCTACAAGGGTGCGGCACTCGAAGATGGCTGGATCATCAAGGATATCCGCGACGGTCGGTTGATAGCCGGCCGCCAGGATGAGGAATTCGTGCTGACTTTCTAGTCGCACTTCGCCAGTAGGGAGGGTGCATGGCGCTCGACATTCGTCGACAGGAAGAAAGGATTCGAGGCCAGGCCGGATCGATCACCGGCCGTGCTGACGCGGCAAAAGTCGAGGAGGCCCAATCCAAAGCCTTCGACGCCTTGCTTGCCCGCTCGGAAAGGGTGGTAAAGCAGGCCAGGGATCCTTTTGTCGGCACCATCGGCCGCTTGCGGAAGCCGAAACTCGCCAATCCGGGCATATTCGATCTGTCGCGATCGCAGGAAATCCTTGCCTATCTGGTCAATGATCTGCTGCCGGACCTCGATATCGACGAAGAGATCGCGGCGATCACCGCCTCGATGTTGAACGAGGAGATTGAAATCCGCCGGGAATTGCAGGATCGGCTCAGTCAGGCGCAGAGCCAGTGACCCAGAAACGTCGTGACAGTGTCGAATTCCTGCATGGACTTGGCTATCTCTACTGTCAGGCGGGCCAGCCCGAGCGCGGTTTGGTATTCCTGTTGCTGGCAGCCCGTATCGCCCCCGAGGATACCGCGGTGCTGCGCTCGCTCGCGGCGGTCTTCGTCGAGACCGAATCCGCATCGCGCGCGCTGACGGCGATCGACCGGATAGAAGATATCGAAGGTGGCTCGTCGCCCTCCATCACCCTGTTGAAGAGCCGGGCGCAATGGATCAAGGGAGACGAGGACAATGCCCGGGAAACCTTCCGCGACTATCTGAAGGAGAGGCAGCCGGCATGACGTTGATTGCCACCTTCAATCGCTTCGCGTGGGCAGCGTCGAAGCGATCCGATCTGGTCATTGCCGCATTGATGCTGCTGGCGATCGTGATGATGATCATTCCGTTGCCGACACTGGTCGTCGACATGCTCATCGGTACGAATATCGCGTTCAGCCTTCTCATCCTCGTAGCTGCCTTCTACATCTCGAAGCCGGTCGAACTCTCGGCGCTGCCGTCGATCATCCTGCTTGGAACTTTGTTCCGCCTGTCGCTATCGATTACGACGACGAGGTTGATCCTGCTCCAGGCGGATGCGGGGCAGATCGTGTCGGCTTTCGGCAATTTTGTCGTGGGCGGCGAGGTCGTGGTCGGTCTCGTCGTGTTCCTGATCATCACGATCGCGCAGTTCGTCGTCATCACCAAGGGTGCCGAACGTGTCGCGGAGGTCGGCGCCCGCTTCGCCCTCGATGCGATGCCCGGCAAGCAGATGAGCATCGACAGCGAAGCGCGCAGCGGCGATATCGACCAGGCGGAGGCACGGCGCCGGCGGCAGGAACTGGAGCGGGAAAGCCAGTTCTACGGCGCAATGGATGGCGCCATGAAGTTCGTCAAGGGCGATGCCGTGGCCGGCCTGATCATCATCGCCATCAACCTCATAGGCGGTCTGGCGATCGGTTCGCTGCAGCGTGGCATGCCGTTTGGCGATGCGGCGCACACATATTCGCTCCTTACCGTCGGCGACGGTCTGATCTCGCAGATACCGGCGCTGATGATGGCGGTTGCCGCCGGCACGGTCGTCACGCGGGTGACGTCCGATCGCGACGATGATCTCGGCAGCGAAATCGTCGGCCAGCTCGGCGCCAATCACCGGGCGCTGGCGCTGGCATCGGTCATCCTGTTCGGCTTTGGCCTCGTGCCCGGATTTCCGATGCTGGTGTTCTGGATTCTGGCGGCGGCATCGGGCGGGCTCGCCTATCTGGTGCACAGGAGGACGCAGGGCGGCGGCTCCGGTGATGACGCGGCCGATCCCGCCGCAATCGCCATCGGCGACATCACCAAGCCGCAGGGTGCGCTTGCGCAGGGCGATACGCCCATGCTCGATGGGCCGCAACGGCTGGTCATGTTGCTTGGGCCGCACCTGGCCGATACGATATCCGTGCCGGAACTGCACAAGAGCATCGAGCGGATGCGCAGCAATATCTTCGCGGATATGGGCGTTCGCGTTCCGCAGATCGGCATACAACTGGATATGACGCTGGAACCCGATCAGTTCCGGATCGATCTCGAGGGCGTGCCGGTGACCGACGGCATGGCGTTTGCCGACCAGTTGCTTGTAACGGACGACGCGGTGCATCTCGACCTGATGTCGGTGCCCTACCGGTTTGCCCGCGCTGTCATCGGCACCAAGGAATCGATCTGGGTCGACAAGAGCCACAAGGCCGATCTCGAAAATGCCGGCATCACCGTTCACGAACCGATTGCCGTCATGCTCGAAATCTTGACGCGGTCCGTCAGGCGCTATCTGTCGGATTTCGTCGATGTCCAGGAAACGAAGTTCCTGCTGGCGCGAGTGGATGATGAACTGGGCGATCTCGTCAAGGAAGCGGCAAATGTGGCGTCGCTGCAGAAGATATCGGAGGTCCTGCGTCGTCTCGTGGAAGAAGACGTGCCGGTGACCAATGTGCGGGCGATCCTGCAAGCGATCATCGAATGGGGCCCGCAAATATCCAACCCCCAGGTACTGGCCGAATATGCACGCATCGGGCTTGCCCGCCAGATCTGCCACCGCAACGCTGAGATGAACCGAATCGTTTCGGCCTATCTTCTGACCAGAGAGACCGAAGATGCCGTGCGATCTTCAATGCATCAGGGGACCGGCGCGCCCGTTCTGGCGATTCCGGAAGATATTTCCCGGTCGATCGTGGACCAGCTCAAGGAGAAGCTGGCCGGTAAGGAAGCAGAGATTGTGCGAACTGTTCTAACGTCTATGGACATTCGGCGATCGATACGCAACTTACTTACAAGACATGATTTGAACCTGCCGGTCTTGTCATATCAGGAAATTTCTTCAGAGTTCAGCGTACAGTCCCTCGGTTCGATATCCCTGCCTGCGTCGAGGATAAGGCAGCTGGAACAGGGTGGCACAAGTGAGTAAGCGTAGGGTTGGGGTAAAGCAGCAACGTCGAATTGTGGTGGACATATAATCAATGCTCAATCCTACGGCCGTGGGGGCTAAATTCCTTCTCATCATGCGAAAGCCATGGCTTGTCGCTTTGTTCCTGGCGCCTCTCCTTCTGCTGCATGCCGCAGCCGCTTCGGCGCAGGTCAAGGTTGACGCCGCGGCAGGGCAGGTCCTCAAGCTGAATATCGGGCAGGGCCAGATATTGCGTTTCGACCAGCCCGTCGAATCGGTCTTCCTTGCCGATACGACGATTGCCGATGTGCGCGTGGTTTCCCCGGGAGCCGTCTATATCTACGGCACCAAGATCGGCGATACGAACCTCATTGCGCTCAGTCCCGACCAGGGCACCCGTGGGACCGTGCAGATCAGGGTGGTCGGCAATCCGCGCGATGCTCAGCAATCGGTCAAGGCGCTGCAGCCCACCACCACCGTCGACATCAGTCTTTTCGGCGAACAATATGTCGGGAAGGGCCAGACCAAGAATATGGGCGAGGCGCTCGACACCGAGAACGTCCTGCAGACCTATTCCCAGCCGGATAAGCCGGCTCTGAACAATACGACGATTTCCGGCCCGAACCAGGTCAATATTCGCGTGCGCTTCGCTGAAGTCGCGCGCAATGAGTTGACACGCTACGGGCTCGACTGGAGCGCTTTCGTCAACAGCGGCTCGTTTTCCTTCGGCATCGTGCGGGGTGGAAACACGAGCAATTCCGGCGGCGGTACCCAGGTTGGCATTTCCGGCAGGAACGTCAACGTCAATGTCCTCCTCGATGCGTTGCAGGAGAACGGCATCCTGACAATCCTCGCCGAACCGAACATCACCGCGGTTACGGGCCAGACGGCGAGTTTCCTCGCCGGCGGCGAGATTCCAGTGCCGATTCCCGTCGGAAACGACCAGATCGGCATCGAATACAAGCAATTCGGCGTCTCCCTGCAGTTCACGCCGACGCTTCTGCCCAATGACCGCATCGCCCTTCAGGTCCGGCCTGAGGTGAGCAGCGTTTCGCAGGATAGCGCGGTGACGATAGGCGGGCTTGTCGCGCCGTCGCTGCGGGTACGGCGTGCCGATACGACCGTCGAGGTCGGGAGCGGCCAGACTTTTGCCATTGCCGGATTGTTCCAGCGCCAGGAAACGCAGTCGATCAACAAGACGCCGGTCATCGGCGACGTGCCGATACTCGGCGAATTGTTCAAGTCGAAGCGGTTCCAACGCAATGAAACGGAGCTCGTGATTCTGATCACGCCCTATCTGGTCACGCCGACCTCGTCCCGGAACCTGAAGACGCCGTTGGACAGCCCTTCCGGGGCGATTTCCTCGCCGCGCAAAAAGTCCAAGCAGATCGTCAATAAAGGATATGGCTTCTATGTCGAATGAACGTCGCAATCCGCTTCTGGCCACGGCGGCGCGCCTCGCATTGATCATGGGAGTTGCCGTGTCGATCTCCGGCTGCATGGGCAGCAAGACGCAGCCATATTCGCCGAATTACAGCTACGTGAAAATGGGCGGCGCCAAGGATAATGTCGTCAGGAAGGGATATGAGAAAGAGGCCGGCGCACAGGGCGTTCTGGTGCCGGACGCCTGCATAACGCCGGATACGGCCGAATATCCGCTCTATCTGCCGTCGGGCTGCTCCAACAATCTCAATCTCCAGCACATGGTGGCCAGGAAGCAGGACCTGATGCATGGCCGCGAGATGGGCCCGGCCATGGCGGCCCCGGCGGCGCGTGCGGCTCAGAAATACATCGACGGCGCGCAGGTGTCCGAACAGCGGTCGAGGCGGCGCTATGATGAAACGACGACCACGTCAGGGTCGGGAGCGGGGCTGTGACGCAGGCCCTGTCCGCGCCGGAGATGGTAGCGCGGGGCTTCCGCCTGCTTGCCGTTGCCCTCGGGCTCGGCTTCGTTCTCGCCGGCTGCACCACCACGGAACAGACGGAAAAGAAGACGGCCAAGCCGCCCTCCAGCGAACAGTCCAAGCTCCTGAACATCGCGCGCGATGTCGAGGCGAAGGGCGAAAGCGGTACGGCACTCGCCCTCTATGAGCGCGCGGCAGAAATGTCATCGAGCGACTCCACAATTCATGTGAAGCTCGGCAATGCCCGGCTGAAGAATGGCGATTCCGACGGCGCGGAAAAGGCCTACCGGTCGGCATTGCAGATCAATCCGCAGGACGCCCACGCCTTGCTCGGACTGGGCACGATACAGCTGCAGCGAGGCGAAGCCGATGCCGCCGCCCGGACCCTGGCGCCGGCGGCCCAGGCGATCAATTCGGTATCCGCCTATAACAAGCTCGGCACCGCCTTGATCTTGTCGGGCCAAGGACCAGCTGCGGAGTCGGCGTTTGCCAAGGCGCTGGCGCTACAGCCCGGCAATCTCGACACGAAGACGAATCTCGCATTGGCACAAGCACTCTCCAACAAATTGCCGGAAGCATCGGCCGGCATGAACGCCGTGGTGTCGTCGCCGCTCGCGGAAAAGCGGCACTACGTCAACTATATCATCGTTCTGAGCCTTTCCGGCGACATGGCCGCGGCGAAAGCAGTGCAGGTCCCGGACATGGCAGCGGGCCAGAAGAACCAGATTCTGGCCAAGGCATCCAGGCTGCGGTCGATCCAGAGCCCGGCGGAGCGAGCGCAAGCCATCGGTGTCCTGGCTTCGACCTAGGCGGGGGACCAAGCATGAGCCAGACGAGCGAAGAAAAATCCCTTCCGGCATCAGACAAGAAGATCGAAGATGCGCGCAAGAAGGGGCAGGTCCTGCACAGCCCGGACATGGTGTCCGGCGTCATCATGCTCTCGTGCACCATCTTTCTGATCTACATCGCTCCAGTGCTGCGCGAGAGTATCAGCGCGCTCGTGGAGGAGGCGTCCCATATCTATGACAGGCCATTCGACGAGGTCTGGCACAGGCTCAGCATCATTGCCGTGCAAAGTCTTCTGACCGCCACACTGCCCATTCTCGCGATAACGATAGCTGCCATCGTGGCGACCAATGTCGCGGTGACGCGCGGTTTCGTCTTCTCCGCCAAGCCCGTCGAGCCTGATTTCGACCGGATCAATCCGATGACCGGGATCAAGCGCATCTTCTCGCTGAAAAGCGTGGTCGAATTCGTCAAGGCGCTCATCAAGATCATCGCATTGACCACGGCCTTCGTTCTCGTGTTCCAGGCGGGGTTGAAAGCCCTGTTCGAATCTCCCTTTTGCGGGGCGTTCTGTCTCCAGGCTACCTTCTTCGCCATGCTCAAGCCGCTTGCGGCGGTTGCGGTTGCCGCGTTTCTCGTCCTCGGTTTCATCGACATTTTCCTGCAAAGATGGCTGTTCCTGCGCGAAATGCGCATGACCAAGACCGAGAGCAAGCGCGAGCATAAGGACATGGAAGGCGACCCGTTGATCCGGCAGGAACGCCAGCGCCGTCGTCGCGCCGGAACGGGTGCCAAGACGGGGTTGAAACATGCGGTTCTGCTCATCGGCGATCCCGCCCGGCGCCTGGTGGGCATACGCTATGTCCGCGGCGAGACGCCAGTGCCGGTGGTAGTTTGCCGCTCTTCCGGGGCGGAGGCCGCCGCGATGCACCTGCATGCGGCCGAACTCGGCATTCCCGTTACCGTGGACGCCGCACTTGCCGAGCAGATCGCAGCTACGGGCGCAGGACAGCCGGTGCCTGAACGTGCATTCCAGCCGGTGGCGAACGCGCTTGTCGCCGCCGGATTGATTTAGAGGAAAGGATCGATGCAATGGTCAATATGAAGGTGCGGTGGAAGATTGCCCTGCTGGCTTGCGCCTGTGCCGGCCTGTCACCCTTTTCGGCGCTGGCGCAATCGCGGGAGCCTTCACCTCCCGTCCTGGACAAGAAGAATCACAAGGTCTGGATCGACCCCGGCTATCTGGAATTCCTGATGGAGCCGGAAAGCTATCCGCCCAAACATGCACGAGCGGAGCGGGCATATGCCGGTTCGGACTACGCGCCGGTCCGGCGCGAAGTCGTGCAGTATGAAAGCCACGAGAAGCCCGGAACGATCATCATCGAGACGGAAAACCGTGCTCTGTACTTCGTGCAGGGGAATGGAACGGCAATCCGCTATCCGGTCGGCGTCGGCCGCGAGGGCTATGGCTGGCGCGGAACGGAACGGATATCCAGCAAGCGCGAATGGCCGGACTGGCGCCCGCCATCGGACATGCTGTCCCGCCGGCCCGACCTGCCGAAATACATGGCAGGCGGCCCGGACAACCCGCTGGGCGCGCGGGCGCTCTATCTTGGAGATACGCTCTATCGGATCCACGGGTCGAACGAACCCGACTCCGTCGGCCAATCGTCCTCTTCCGGCTGCTTCCGGATGACGAACGAGGACGTCGGCGATCTCTATGAGAGGGTGAAGCTCGGCGCGAAGGTAGTGGTGCTCTAGGCACCACGGCCCTTGCTAGATCGTCAAGCCCAATGACGCCAGGCTGCGCTTTACCTGCTTGATGCGCGAGGGATGGATCGCAAGGACATTGGCCACCCTTCCAGCTGGAAAGGCCTTGTCCGTATCCTCGGGCGTTTCGAGCGGCGACAGACCATCCTCGATCTCCCACAGACGGTAGCCCCAGTCAGCCAGCTTTGCATGGATCTGGCGCGGGTCCGCTCTCGAGAGCCGCGCCAGCACCTCGCGGTTAATCTCGACGAGAAGCGACGGGTGCGACGCGGCGATGGTCGCACTCGCACCTTCGAAGAACAGTCCTTCAGCGCCCTCGATATCGATCTTGATCGTATCCGGCTTCAGGGTCTTCACCATCCGGTCGAGGGTCTCGACCCTGACGCTGCGCTCCGATTCCCGCCCGCGCGACCCGGCGACAAGGCTCGTTGCGCCAGCATTGGCGGTATGTTCCGCAGTGTTCAGTTCCATTGATCCCGGCATGTCCGCCAACGCGAGCTGATGCACCGTCACCCTGCGCGTCAGGCCGTTTTCCTTGACGGATTTCTTGAAGAGGCCGCATAGATAGGGCAGGGGTTCGAACGCCACCACCTTGCCGGTGAAACCCGGCCGTGTCGCCACCGACAGCGAATAATAACCGACATTGCCGCCGACATCATAGAACACGCCATCATCCGGCGTGATGGCCTTGGCTATATCGACATCGAGTTTTTCATACTCGCCGCCGAATATACCGAAAGTGATGTGGTATTGCCGCAGGTCCAGATAGATCTTGAAGCCGTTTTTCGTATCGAACAGCACTTCGATGTTACGCGGAACGAAATTGTCGAACAGGATCTCGCGATGGCGATGATGGAATTCGGTGGAGGTCAGGAAACGGCGCCGGTACTCCGGCAGGGGAATCTCGGTCAGGCTGAAGAGATTGCTCGTGATCTGCTCCAGTTCTTCGGAATTGGCATCGCGTCCGAGAATGAACCTGTAGGAATTCAGAATGTCATTGTAACTGGTCATTGATTACCCGCCGAGTGGAAGTCTATCGCGTTGTTCGTTAAGCAAGCCATCGAGCGTGCCGAAATGGCCGTCCCAGTGCTGCACGATGTGTGGCCTCTGCCGCCGCTCATACCGGGCATGGGCCTCGATAGCCTCGCGCCAGCCCCGGCCGTCGAGCGGATCGAGATAAAGCGCGTTGTCGCCCGCGACCTCCCGATGCGAGGCGATATCGGAGGCTATGATCGTTGTCCCCATCGCGCGGGCTTCGGCAACCGGCATTCCATAGCCTTCGACGAAGGTAGGAGAGAGCAGGGCGGCGGCACCGGCCATCAATTCGGCGAGGGCCGTATCGCCGAGGTTCGGCGCCTCGATGACGGCGTTGCGCAATTGGGGGCAGCGATCGAGCGTGGCGAATACCTGTGCGTTCTCCCAGCCGCGCTTGCCCGCAATGACGAGCCGGGGCACGTCGTCACCATGGGCATCCACCATGGCGCGCCAGGTCTGGAGCAGCAATATGTGGTTCTTGCGCGGCTCTATCGTGCCGACGACCAGAAAATAGGGCCGTCTGGTAGCGTGTACCGCGGCGTTCGGTCGGCGAAAGCTGGCTTCGACACCCGGCGCAAGCACCTCGATCGGAGGCGTCGGCTTGCCCCGCTCCTCGGCGAAAGCCCGGAAGGAGCGCGCCGTAGCCTGCGAATTGCACAGGACAAGCCCGGCATGGCGCAGGATCGTTTCCATCCTCTGCAGATGCCGCATCGGTTCGTTGGGGCGCACGAACTCCGGATGGGTCAAGGGTATGAGATCATGCACGTAGAATACGCCATTGCGCTTCTGCCGCTCCAGCCAGTTGAAGGCCGCAGGCCGGTGAAGGTTGGTATGCGACACATGGAGAAGCGAGGCCCCAGCGGCAAACTGGTTGGCGGGAAGAATTGTGCGTAGAGCCTTGCCCGCTCTCCTGCTCCAGGAATGGAGCGTGCGACCGGCTGGCGAAATGGAAGCGGATTTGATTTTTGGCCACGGCGCCTCGCCATCGATCGCGGCGAATATCCGCTGCAGCTCCTCCGTCTGGAGCGGGTTCAAACCCGCGGCACTCCAGCGATGTGCCAATGCCGAGATCAGCTCGGTTGCGCGCGTTCGCGCAATCTCGATCGGGCGATTGCGCCCGATCTCCAGAAAGTGCGAGCTTCGCTTCTGCGCCCAGTTCGCATACTGAAGCTCGAATCGGTCGATGCCGGTCGGCGTCGAGAAATGCGACCGTCCGATGAGGCGGGAAATATCCATTGCAATTGCATTCATCGCGACCACCCCATTCTGTTTGCCAGCACTCTTGGCAGGGACCGGCGCGGCCCGCCGCCGCTGGAAATTTCATCGAT
This sequence comes from Phyllobacterium sp. 21LDTY02-6, assembly GCF_023554255.2. GTDB lineage: Bacteria > Pseudomonadota > Alphaproteobacteria > Rhizobiales > Rhizobiaceae > Phyllobacterium. The sequence continues at coordinate 520,365 of NZ_JAMJWD020000003.1, forward strand.
GACGTCTTCGACCTCGCAAGGCAGGTTCGTGCGAGCCGAGATGTAGTGCGGATAGATGATCAGGGCGCCCGCTATCAGCGCTTCGAGCGAAAGCTCTCGCCGGGGCCGCAGCGGCGTCACAGAATCGACGGTCAGGCCCCAGCCGGAATAGAAGGGCAGGCCATGGCACCAGACCGGCCGCTGGCGCAGAAGCGCCTCGAAGCCGATCTGCGAGGTGGCGACGTGAACCTCGTCGCAAACATGCAGCAAGTGCTCGATGCGGACATCATTGACGGTGAGATCGGCCAGCCGTGCCAGCAGATCTGACGGTGTGGGCGGGCCGCGCCTTCCGGCGACGATATCGGGATGCTCCTTGAATATGATGAAGTCATCCGGCCGCTGCGCCCGCACGTTCTGCAACAGGTCGCCATTGCCGATGGCATTGGTCAGACCGTAGCGGAGCGATGCATCGCCGGGAACCTGGCCCGCCACGAGGATGATGCGCCGCCCGGCAGCCAGACGGCGATAATCGACGTCAGGCCCTGCCGGCAGATTGTACTTGGTGATGCCGAGTTGAAGGATACGTTGCTGCAACCGCCCGGCCCGGGCGAGCAGGGCAGGCTGGAAATCGGTTTCAAGCAGTAACTTCTCAAGCCCGCTCTGACGCGTGGCATCGAAATAGACGGCGTCGCGGTCGATGCAGAGAGACGAGGCCGGGACAAGCCTCGAGCCGAGCCCGGACGAGCGGACGAAGCCATCCTCAAGCCGCAGCAGCGGCGCGGGAGCGAGCGTTCCGTCCGCCCGCAGGTCGTCATTGCCCCAACGAACGAGATAGTCCGCCTGTCTCACGGCGGCATTGCCGGGTTTGCTGCGAGCAAAGCGCACATTGGACAGGGGGCTTTCGAGAAACCGCCGCACGGTGTGCCGCTTGTGCCTGGCTATGCCGAGGCAAAGATAGGTTCCGCGCAGGCCCAACGCGCGCCGCCGCCAGGCGATCAATCGCTCGGTCGCCTGTTCGGGCGTCGTCGGTGCTACTTTGACGGGATCGACATAGCGCGGATAGTGCAGAAGCGTCGCAGCGGCAAACTGGTCGATCGATGGGCTGCCGGTCCGCCGGGCAAAAGCGCGGCGGGCACAGGCATTGGCGGCGCGATCGATCGTGAGGCCCCATCCGGCATAGAACGGCACGCCAAAGGTCGTTACAGGCATGCCGCGGAGCAATGCGTCATATCCAAGCTGACTCGAGACGGTCCATACCTCGTCCACCACATCGAGCAAGGCATGGGGAGAAATAGTCTCGTCGCAGATAATGGCATTTGGCCGGTATGGCAGATTGCGGAGGTAGCCTGCGGCAAGGCCGGCGCTTACATCCGGATGCGTCCTGATGATGACGGTCGCATGGGGTACGGACGCCGCCTCGTCATACATCAACCGGAAGGTCTCTTCCGTTGCTCCGGAGCCGGCGACAGACGAGTCGCCGCGTACCTGGTCTACGAGCAAGATGCGGCGGCGAGATGCGGAGGATGAGAACGCAGGCGCTCTGTCCGGCAGATGATTGTATTTGGTCAGCCGCTGTTCAACGACATGGTGCCTGAAGTCGCAGGCCCGCGAAACATCGTTCCAGGATGTGCTTTCGTTGATCAGTTCCTCAAGGCGCGACGGTGCGCCTGCGTCGAAATGGATGCCGAGATCGTCGGCAATGATGGAGACAGGGGGGGCTCCGGTCTTGCCGAGGCCGACGGAGCGCAGGAAACCGTCTTCCAGGGCCCAGAAGGGCAGCCGGCGAGTGCCTGCGAGCTTCCGTGCCGTGCGCGCAAGGACCTTGTCGCCCCAGCCGACATAACCGTCGCCGCCGCCAAATACGTTCTCCGCGGCACCCAGCCTTGCGTCAAGTGCGGCTTCGACGAGCGGAAAGCGCAGCCGCGTTGGCAGAAAGGCGCGCAAGGATGCTCCGCGCTGCGGCAGCCATTCGGGTCTTGCCATGGAGGCGGCTTCCACTGTTCCGGCGCGGGCATCATGTGGCTGAACAGATGGCAGTGGCGGACGCATATCCATGCTCAGGTCGCCGTCTCGGGCAGGGATGCTGCCATCGTTTCAGGCTTGCCGATGCCGGGAGCGTTCTCCGGGGCACGCACCGGGAAATCCACCGGCACGATCTTCAATTGTTCCTGGAACTTGCGGATCGTTCGCCGCGCAGTCGCTTCGATGACCGAACCGACATAGAAGCTGCCATTGACGAGGCTCTCGCGGCGCATCCTCTCATTGAAGGCCCGGACAACCTCCTGGTCGGGCGCAATGGGCTTCTGCCAGAACGCATCGAGTGTGATCGGCGGCGCGCCCGGCCTGTCGTAATGACCGGCAAGGCCGGGAGCGTTGTAGAGCGCGTCGCCGAGCGCCAGCAGAGGCTTTCCATGATTGAGCGCCAGCAAGCCTGAGGTGCTGTTCACCGTCACCAGCCCGAGTGAATGGCGTATGAGCAGGCCGATCGAACCATCATCGACGATATGCACCCTGTCACGGCAGCCAGCGACGCGCGCGAGTTCCGTGGCGAAGGACCGATAGCTCTTGTGGCCCCGGTCCATGGGGTGGATCTTGATCACCAGATGATGATCGGGTGCAGCAAAGCGGCGGAACGAGCGGATGCTCTCGGTGATGAGCCGTTCCATGGTCCAGCCACGACCGTGACGCAGCAATTGCTGGTCGTCATGCACCTGGAGAGCCACGACGAAATACTGGTTCTCGCGGTTCTCGATCAGGTCGAGCATGATCTGGTTGTTTGCCGGGTAATACCGCAACTTGCGATAGAAGTTGCGCGTCCAGAGGATGGCCTCCGACAGAATTCCCCGGTGGCGATGATAGGTACTGCCGCGGAAGAATACGGCTCCGAGGGCTTTTGCCAGATAATACCGGATCGCAAAGAATGTCATCGCCCGGAAGAGGTTGCCCTTCACCGGCTCGACAGGCTCGGCACCCGGATCCGCCGGCCTGGCGGCGGGTGCGCGGCGAAGCGGCGAAAGCGCGTTGTTGCCGCCCCATTCGAGCGTGACGAAATGCGGCCGGACATAGCCCTCTTCCAGACAGGCAACGGGAATCTCCGCCTGCGCAGCCACGGCCATGGCTTGCCGATGATAGGGCCTGCCATCCCCGAACAGGATGATCGCCTCGGGCTTGCGGCCACGAATGAATGTTCTCAGCCAGTCAGTCCAGGCATCGACGCTGCCGGAAAAGTTGAGGCTGTGGCGACCGCCGAAGAACAGCCGGTCGCCGCCATTGAAATTCACCTTGAGTGTATCGTAACCCGCAGATTCGAGCTGGTTGGCGAGGATCCTGAAGAATGGTCCGACCGGCCCCTGCAAGAGCAGGATCAATGGTTTCTGGCGCGCGCTCGGATCAATGCTGGGGGTGCGTTCAGGAAACGAAACGATTGTTCCGGATTTCCCTGCCGCCTTTCGCTTGGTTGTCTCCCCCACAGGATGTCAAAGCCCCTTCACAACGCCACATCCGACCGAAAAGCCCAGGGTCGGAATATACATCGGTGTATTTATTCCAGCGGGTATGGGGCGTCGCCATACTCATTGCGCCATAACAAGTAAAAAAACGACAGATTGATAAATTTGACGATTTAAGTCTGAATTATTGTTAATATCTATTTCCAATGGGACTCATAAATCAGCAGAAATACAAAAATATAATTGAGGCAGTTACTTTTTCACTGTAACGTGGGTAGCTGGGCCAGCTCTGGCATGGCGCAATTTGCTGAAGGCAATGTAATCGACGATGACGCGTGTCAGTAATAATGATGAATTCATTGATTATGTCGCACTGGTCGACATCAATCGATCGACCGCAGTTCTGCCGCAGCGTTCTTCATTTCTAGATCGAACGATTGACCTGTTCCGGCGCAACTTGCTGCTTATCGCGATCGTCATCATGCCTGCTGCGCTTGCCTGTCTCTATTATGGTTTCGTGGCCGCTGATCAATATGTATCGGAGACGCGCTTCGTCGTCCGCAGTCCGCACAGGAATGCTGCCGGACTGTTGAGCGGCTTCCTGCAGAGTACGGGTTTCGTGCGGGCGCAGGACGACAGCTATGTCGTGATGGAGTTCATTGAATCAAGGGCTGCTGTCCGCGAACTATCCGATAACAATCAACTACGGCAGATATTTTCGCGGCCCGAGGGAGATGTCTTCGCCCGGTTCCCGGCTCCGTGGCAATCGCCAACGGAAGAGGCGCTCTACGAACATTATCTGCAATTCATCGACGTGGAGACGGATAGCAGCGGCGGCATAACCACCCTCGAGGTCCGGGCGTTTCGCCCCGAGGACGCGCAGCAGCTCGCGCTGGCTTTGCTGGAGCGCGCGGAAATGTTGATCAACCGGCTCAACGACCGCGCTAGACGCGACGCCGTGCGCTTTGCCGAGATCGAGGTGAAGGATAGCGAGCAGCGGCTGGCCGGCGTGCAGGAATCGCTTACCGCGTTCCGCAACAGGGTCTCCATGGTCGATCCGGGCAAACAGTCGGCCGCCATGTTCGAAATGATCGCCAAGCTCTCCGACGAAGTGGCGCAGAGCAAGGCGCAACTCGCAGCGGTCAGCGAGCAGGCGCCACAGAGCCCGCAGGTTCAATCGCTGCGCAGCAATATCGAGGCAAAGGAACGGCAGATCATCGAGGAGCGGGCGAATATCGTAGGCGGGGATGCCTCCATGGCGCCGCTCATCGCCCAATATGAGCAGATATTGATGCAGCGGGAACTGGCGACGCGCATGCTGGAATCGGCAGCGACGTCGCTGGAAAACGCCCGGCTTGAAGCGCAGCGCCAGCAGCTCTACCTCGAACGCGTCGTCAATCCCAATCTGCCGGATTATGCGCTCTATCCGAAGCGTATCCGCTCTATTCTGCTGATCCTTTGCCTCAGCCTGGCAGCGTTCTGGATCGCCCGGTTCTTCCGCAACCAGATCTACGAGCATTCCGTGACATGATGGACAATGGCACGGTCTCGTTCAAGAACACCAACGGCCTGCCGCTGATTTCAGGCGGAACGGCGCCAGCCGGCACAGGCATGGTGTCGGCACGCAACATCGTGAAGGAATATCCCGTCAATGGCGGTAGTCGCCGGGTGCTCGACGACATCAATTTCACCGTCCGCGCCGGCGAGAAGATTGCGGTCCTCGGCCATAATGGCGCCGGTAAATCCACATTGGTGCGCCTGATAGCAGGCATGGAACCGCCGACGTCCGGCACTATCACCAGGACGATGTCGCTCTCCTGGCCGATCGCATTGAGCGGCGGCTTTGGCGGGTCCATGACCGGCATCGACTGCATGCGGTTTCTTTCGCGCGTCTATGACAAGCCATTGGAGGAGATCCGCGAATCCGTCGAGACGTTCAGCGATCTCGGCAAATATCTCAAGATGCCGATCAGGACCTATTCCTCCGGCATGCGCGCACGGCTGGCCTTCGGGCTTTCGCTGGCGATCGATTTCGACTGCTATCTCATCGATGAAGTCGTTGCGGTGGGCGACCAGCGGTTTCAGCGGCGGTCGTTCGAGGAATTGTTCGTCAAGCGGCGCGACCGGGCCATGATCATCGTCGGTCACAGCCTGGATACGATCGCCGAACATTGCTCGTCGGCCGTTGTGCTCAAGAACGGTCGTGGCCGTGTCTTTGACGACGTCAAGTTCGCCTTCGACATCTACGCATCATTGTGAGGGCGGGATGCGGCAGGATCATCAATCATTCGAACTTCACGTGATCGCGCACCTGCTCGATGAGGAAGAAGCCGACCGCATTGGTGATGAGGCAGCATGCCAGCAGGTAAGGGACGCTGTAGTGCGCGGTAATCGTGTCGCCGAACGTGCCCGACCGGAACAGTTCGAAGCAATGGACGAGCGGGACGTAGAGCGCCAGCTTCTGCACCTCGGATGGCAGCCAGGCCACCATGAAGAACATGCCGGATATCGGCAGGGTAAGGTACTGGAACGGCGAGATGAGCTTCTCGACGAACTCGAAGATTTCCGCGAGCGCGGCGAGGATGAGCCCGACGCCGAAGGAGAACCATGCCATGAAGAACCACCCCGCCATGATCAGCCCGAGGTCGCTATAGGGCTCCATGAAGCCGGCAAGCCGCGTTGCCGTATAGACGACGACGAGGGCGAGAGTGGTGCCGCCAACTTCGAGGAGTGCGCGCGCCAAGAGAGCGTCGGCAAGGCGAATCTGCCGGTGATACATGAGCGGAAGGTTCTGGCGCAGGCACGAGACCAACTGCGAGGACATGTGGCGCCAAAGAGTGAGGGGCATGTATCCGCTCAGCACGAAGGCGATGATCCCGAGGCCATGCGATTCGTGGTGGAGCACAGTCCACATCGCCATCACGCCGACCGTGAGGATCATCGGCTCCAGTATCAGCCACAGGAATCCGACATTCTCCCGACCATAGCGGGTGATCATCTCGCGCATGACCAATGCTCCGATCACGCGCAGCTGCACTCTTATGCCGGCCAGGAAGGATCCGCTTGCGGGTGTTACAGGATTGATGCTCAACGAGACTCTCCATGTTATCCGGAAAAGTTAGATCAAGGCTCCAGTAATATCAACCAAAAAATAAATAAAGATATAGAAGTGGTCAGTATAATGTCGGATATATACCAATGACATCTTTGACATTCACTGATACGTCCCAGAAAATATTCGGAAAGAAGGTAAGCAAGAGCAAGAGGAGTCATATTCTTTTGTTTTTGTTTGTTGTTCTTCCGACGTTAGCCGTCGCGTTCTATTATGCGCTTATTGCAAGCCCGATCTATGTGTCTGAATCCGCATTCGTGGTGCGCACTGCCGCGCCACCCTCTTCGACGACCTTGGGATCGGTTCTGCAGAATAGCGGCATTACGCGTTCGCAGGACGATACGTTTTCGGTACAGGAATACATGCGCTCGCGCGATGCCCTTGGGCAGACCGAGAGCCAGCTGCCGCTAAGGAGCTTCTACGGCCCGGATCAGGCGGACATCATTGCGCGGTTTCCCGCCCCGTGGCAGTCGGGCCTATTCGAGGAACTGTACCAGTATTATTCCAGGCGTGTTCAGGTCGTTCACAATGATACGACCGGCATAACGATATTGCGCACGTCGGCCTTTCGCCCGGAAGATGCGTTCGCGCTCAACAGGAAATTGCTGGAGCTGGGCAGCGACAGGTTGGTGAAGATGAACGAGCGCGCCCGGGGCGATGCCGTTCGCTTTGCGACCATCGAGGTCGAGGCGGCCGAGAAGCGCATGATAGAAGCGCAGCGCAACATCACCCTGTTTCGCAACAAGGAACTGATGATCGATCCGGGCCTGAATTCGGTTTCGATGGTGGAACTGATGAGCCGTATCAGCGCGGAGCTGGCGGTGTCGCGAGCGAGCCTCGCCGAAACGCGAACAACGGCTCCGGATTCGAGCTCTATTCCCTTCATGATGAGCCGGATCGACGCGCTCGAGAAGCAGTTGACGGCGGAACGGGGGAAGGTCGCCGGATCGGACGATTCAATTGCACCGCGCATAGCGGATTACGAAGCGCTGATATTGCAGCGGGAGTTTTCGAGCAAGGCGCTCCTGGCCGCGCTCGATTCGCTGAAGACCGCGCGCGCGGATGCAAGGCGGCAGCAGCTCTATCTGGAGGTTGTCGTGCCGTCGCACCTGCCTGACAAGGCGGAACTGCCCCAGGGCCTGAAGAACACGTTCGTCGTCTTTATCGTGGCTGCGGTGGGTTATCTTCTGGTCTGGCTGCTGGCGACGGCGATTCGCGATCACGAAAGTTAGGCGAGACGGGATGCCGGATGGCCGAGACGCTCGTTCAGATCGGCTCGAAACAGGTATAGACCTCGCTCAAGCAGGCCTGGATTTCACGGTCGATCTGCGCACTCTGGTCGATATAGCCAAGCCGGGCGGCGCGGGCCTGACGCGATTGGATATAATGTGTCAGAGCCTTGCCATAGTCCCCGGCCAGCTTATGGAGATGTCCCAGCTGCAGCTCGACATCCTCGACACTGTCGGGATCGCAGTCGTCGGCATAGGCGCGGTAGTCGTCGTAAAGCAGGCGGGCCTGATCGAAATCGCCATCTTCCTTCGTGACATTGGCGTAAACCGATATGAGATCGCGCTCGCCTTCGGTTACGACCAGTTCATGCAGCAGCTTGCGCGCGTCAGCCCACTCCCGCTCTTCGACATGCTGCATTGCCAGCCGTCGCTTCTGCTCGGCACCGGGCTTGCGCGAACGCCCGCGCAACATGCCGGCGTGGCGCGAGAGTTCGGGGTCGTTCGGTGCGATGGCCAGACCCTTCTCGTACCATTGCGATGCCTTGTCCAACTCACCCATGCGGTTGAACAAATGGCCGAGCTGCAGGTAGATATCGGCATTGTCGGGATGCATGCCGTGGAACTTGCGATAGGCCGTCTCCGCCTTGTCGAAATTGCCGAGCTCCTTCTCGGCATGCCCCAGCTGGACCAGCAGCCCGGTCCTGGCCGGATCGGCGGCAACCGCTTGTGCATACAGCGTGGCAGCCTCTTTCCAATCGCCGCGGTTGCGCGCCGCATCGGCCTGTACGGAGAAGCTGCGCGAGGACCCGCCTCCCTCGGTCGCGGTTGCAAGTTTCCTGGCGAGAGCCTTGGGACGAACGGAGAAGGGCAGCTGCATCAGCGGTCGCCCCTGTCGGCCGACGCCCGGACCATCGATATGTTCCGCAGCCGCAGCCAGCCGGTTTCGGCAGGCCCTTCAACCACCCTCAAGCGCAATTCGACGAAGCGATGCTCTGGGCGGATATCGACGCAGAGGTTGCCGGCAAACGGACCCGAAACGATGAGATCCTGCAGGATGTCCAGGCCGGAATTGGCGACGAGTTGAATTGCGAGCTTGGCCTTCGCGTCCTGGACAAGATCGAGCTGGATATTCCAGGCGCCCGCATCGAGGCTCCTCTTCGGGCCAGCCAGCAGCCATCCGGGGCTGACGCTCCAGCCACCATCGACGACGTTGACCGGTTGCCGCATGAGTTCCGGCCCGATCATCCAGCCGGAGCCGGGCACTTCCCGTACGAAGACCAGGGTCTGGCGTCCTTCAAGATCGTAGGAAAGGCCGGCCGGCAGGATTCTTGCCGAACTTGCATCCGGGCGGGACACTGCCGGGGCGGTATCAGGCTCGTCCAGCGTATCCCAAAGTGCCAATACGCCGTCGCGGCGCGCGATGGTCACGATTTTGCGAATGACGTCGTCGCGCCCGACAATGCCGCGCCGCAGGTCGAACTCGAATGTCAGGCGTTCCTTGTCGCTCGGGTCGCGGCCGCAGATCCGGCTGAAGACATAGCGGATGAACGCGACATCGTCATCGGGCGCAAACCGGCGAAAGCTTTCCAGCAATGCAAATTGGTCGGGCTCGCGTCTGACCGCGTTGGCCTCGAAGTCCGCTTTGCGCCCGTCGGCCTGCTTGGAGGCGGCATCGAGAGCGTCGATCACCTTGAGCCTGTTCGTGCCATTCTTGATAGCACGCACCAGATTGTGCCTCTCCTCGCTGCCGAGATCGTCCTCGGTCAGATTGAACGCAACAGCCCAGGCATCGACGAATGCCTCGGCCGACAGCGAAAACACGTCCTTCGGCACGGCCTGAAGCGGGATCTTATGCAGCTCGGCGATGGTCATTTTTCTTGTCCAGCATTTGTTCGATGATGACCGCGTGCCTTGCCGCGACACGAGGATAGGAATTCCATTGCACAGCCTGGCGCCTGTCCGGGTCGCGCATTCCGAGAAGAACCGGATTCTGGGCGAGGCTGATCAACGCCTCGGCGACGCAATCGACATCGACCGAGCGCAGCACATGGCTGATCGGCCACATGTCCCGCAACACGGTCGATCGTGAGCAGAGCAGCGGCCGGTCGGCACTCATCGCCACCCGGGCGGCGCCCGTGGCTGTCTCGTTGGAGGGGCCGTAGAGGAAGGCCAGCAGATCGGTTTGCGCAAGCTCCTGCAGGAGTTCATCATTGTCGACGAAATCGAAGCGCGTCGAAGCGACATCGCCAAGGCCGAAATGGGCGATCAGGTTCTCCACCACCACTTGCGCAGCGCGGGATTCGTCGTTCGGCAGAGCGCAGTTGAGGAGCTTGAGGCGCAGCCGCGGCTCGAAGATGCGGGCTCGGGCGAAGGCGCGCACCAGGACGTCGATATTCTTGTGCGGTGTCAGGAATCCGAAGGCACCGACGGTAAAGTAATCGGCATCGGGCGGCGCCATGTCCGAAGCACTCGGCATGATGCCATGCGGTATCACGACGGGATTAGGGTGCCCGGCCTTGGCAAGCAGTCCGGCATCCTCGGCGGAATGAACGAAAACGACATCGAAGGCCTTGGTCCATTCAAGATGCCCGTGGCGAAGGACTTCCTTGACGCTGTGCATCGTGACCACGCGCAGCTTGTGGCGCGTCTTCGCCAGATGGGCGGCAAGCAGTTCCATGTCGGGCGTCGAAAAATGCCCCGGATGATGCTGCAACCATAGGACATCGCCGCGCGCCTGCTCGATTTCGGTGAAGAGCTTCATGAGCGAGGAAAGATCGTATCCCCAGCTGCGCGTCATGATTTCCGCCGTGTCCGGCAGCCGCGGTCTCGCGCTTTCCGGCAGATCGTCATTCAAGGTCCGCCGTGCGTAGATGTGCGACAGGCGCTCGGAGAACGGCTCGGTGGCGAGCAAATTCTCCGTATAGGTGGCAATGCCGCACTGCTGATGCCACGACGAAATGAGATCGAAGCTCCACGGACGCCTGACGGCGGCGGCGGGCTTCTGTGATTTTGCAATCGCAGCAAGCACACGGCGGGCAACGTCGTCCCAGCCAAGATGCTCACTGAGCAAGGCCTGCGCATTGGCGCTTCGCCGCTTCGCCTCTTCGGGCTTTTCGATCACGGCGCGCATCTGCGAAGCGAGTTGATCCATCGAAGGTTCGGCCCAGAGGCTGAGGGACCCGGAAACATGGGTTTGAGACGGCGCCATCTGGTAATCAACCAGCCACGCCGTTTCGGCCGTGCAGAAATCGGTCTGGCCGCTATAGTCGGTCGTCACAACGGGAATGCCCAGCTGCATGGCTTCCGCCAGCGGCAGGCCGAACCCTTCGCCCCGGCTGGGAGCGACGACGAGCGACGCCGTGCGATAGAGCGCGAGGAGCTGTTCGGAATCGTAGGATTCGTCGAGAATGGTGATCGGTGCGGTTTCGTCGCGCTTGTCGCCGAGATCCCGCATGACATCCGCCAATATATTATCGGGGTTTGGAAACGTCTTGATGACGAGTTCCACATTGTCGTCCTTGCCGAATGCCTGCGCGAATGCACGGACGAGCACATCGACACCCTTGCGGGGAAAGCATGACGAGACATGCAAGATGCGCGCGCGGTCGGAAGCCGGAAGGGGCGAGGGCGTGTTGAGCCCGGATGCAGCGCCTACATGATCGGTGCCATTGCCGACGACTTCTACCGGTATGGTAAGGCCGGATTGCACGAATGCCTGGCGAACGAAATTGGCGGTTGCCATGACAAGATCGAGGTCACGATTGAACCTTTCGATCATATATTGCGGAACGTCCAGCTCTTCCCAGGCGAAGTTCACATAGGCGTTGAACTGACCGACCATGTCATGGGTGGCAGGGGGCCAGGTGTTTCTGAGATGTACGTCGTAGCCGGCGGTCGGGTAGGCGGGAAGGAAACGCGGCTTCAGGTCCGGGAAGGCATTGATTCTGGCATCGGTCTGCCAGTCCGCTTCCGGCGTGAAGCAATGGAGGTCGATACCGGCCTTTACCAATGCACGGGCGAGTAAGCGATTGACGATGGCAAGACTATAATCGCCCTTGAACACACCGTCGAAAAACACCCTCTTTCCCGAGAATGTTTCGCGAATCCCCCTCGTAAATTTCTCATCGAAATCGATAGCATATGGCGAAACGGTCTGCCCACTACGCATGCATTGATCTCCGAAAGCGCCTGTGGCGGCGCTTTATGTACACACTGCAAAAGACAACCGGCCCGCCGCTGGGGCGAGCCGGAGCATGTCGCTCGTCACGAAGCCTTTGCTTCGTCCGACGTGTAGCCGAGTGCTGTTTCCCGCTCCGCGATTATGTCGCGGGCCGCATCGACCGCTGGTCCCGAGTAGGCGAGCGGATAGCAGGACTTCGCCTGGCGCGCCTTTGGCGAGGTGAACTGCAATACGCCCGGCTCCAGGAAAGCGGCGCGGTTGCCGAGGTCGAGATAGGTCTCGGCCAGAGCGCCATTCGCCCAGATGACGTCGTGCTCTTCCAGTTCGATGTGGAAATAATCGACGGGGCTGAGTGTCACCGGCTGGGTGATGGTGGTTCCATTGACCAGCAGCTTTGCCGGGACCAAGGCATCGGCAATGAACATGCAATGGTCCGGCGAAACCGCGAGGTCGCGCTCGGGCATGTTCTCGGCGATCGCACCGGCCTTGATGCGGATCGGCAGGTCGTTGCGTGGCTTGTCCAGCGTCTTCGGGTCGATCGTCCTGTTGCCAACCCACTTGATCGCGACGGCGCCGTGATTGAGGCTCGAGATGAGATCGCCGGCCTTGAGGCGCTCGACCGCAACCGGGCCTTCCGGCGTGGCGATGAGGGTGCCGCGAACGAAGCAAGGCGTAAGGAAGGTCAGTGTGTCTGTGGCATTGGAGTAGGAATAGGTGGCGCCAGCGGGGATATCATAAGAGGCGATCGGCACGATGCCTCCGAGACCCCCTAGGAAGGTGACCGTATTCCCAACCTGCGACACGTTCGCCGAACCAATGACGGTAACGCGATCACCATTATTGACACCGACAATATCTGGAGGACTGCTGAGATTGAGGTTCACCAAGCCGGGATCGAAGGTGAAATGGCCTTGGCCGTTCGCATTGATGAAATCAACCGTGGTGCCGTCCAGCAGTGAAGCGTTGATTGCTGCTGCCTCGATGGTCAGACTTGTGCCGGCGCCAATCTGGTAATGGAAAGTTGATCCGGCGGTCACACCGGCAACGTTTGTATCGACAAGAAGGTTCGCGCCATTTTGGAGGATGATCGTGGTGCTAGTAGCGACCCCGCCACCGATGAGGTTTTCCAGAGTAATATCCACGCCATTGATGATGAGCGTGCCGTTGGAAACCAGGCTCAGTTGGAGTGTATCTCCATCAGCGCCGTTGCTCGAGTCGATTGTCTGGGTAGAATTGCTGATCAAGTCTAGGTCTATGAGAGCCATAGGAATTGCGCCTCCTGTTAAGAGTAAATTCGCATTGATTTCTTTTCGCGGATTAGAACTTGTAGTTCAGCCCGACGCGCACGCTATGAAAATCCGGGGTTGCCTCTGTGGAGAAGCCATCTTCACTCACAGTATACTTGCCGAAGTTCACGTATTGATATTCGAGCTTTGCAGTAAGGTGGTCCGTGAAGGCATGTTCGATACCTGCGCCGGCGACCCAGCCTGCTCTCGTCTTGTCCTGATCAAGGAACGTGTCGCCCTCAACCGCAGCCTTGTAGTTCACGCGGCCATAGGCCAGACCACCGGTTCCGTAGATCAGTGTGCGATCCCAGGCATAACCGACGCGTGGGCGCAGCGTGCCAAACCAGTCGATGCTTGATTCAGCCTCGACACCAATGCCGTCCACGCTTCCTGCAGTCGAATCTTCGAGGCCCGCACCCTGGAAATCGGCTTCAAGACCGATAACCCAATTGTTGATTTGGTAATTGTAGCCGATCTGGCCACCACCGATGAAACCGCTCTGCTCGATCGTTCCGATATTGCCGAGGTAAACGCCGCCGGAACGAACGCCGACTTCATCGTCGCCCCCGAATCCATAACCGGCATTCACACCGGCGTAGAAACCGGTCCACGAGAATCCGGGGTCAGCCAATACGGCCTCGGGCGCGGTTTCGATTACTGCGTCAGCAGCCAGGGCACTGCCGGACAATGCCAGGGCCGAAAAGAATAAACCGATTGCACTGATATTCCGCATGGATTTTCACCTTCAAATGAGCTACTCGATGCGGATAGTGACATAGAATAAATCCAATGAATACAGTATTGTTAGCGCAATAATGCTAAAGATATTCGTGAAAAGTAGTTAAATGTCGCTATTTGTATTGCGTGGTCAGTGTTTATTCTAATGGTCCGCGGCAGACATGGTGGGTGCCTGGGGTTCGGTGGCATCATGTCCCGGATTTTCCTCGTCCGCGATAACCGTTTCCGGTTTTTCGCCCTGTTCGAGATGGGACCGGAACAGCATTTCGACCGACCAATCGGCTATCGCGCCTTCGATCGCACCGCTTTCCGTAAAAAGCCGGATCTCGATGGCCTCCATCGGCACTTCCGCCGTGAAATCGAGCTCGGCGACGAAACTTCCCGTGCTTTCGGGCTTCACGCGCATCCGTCCCAGCAATTGGCTGTTGTGGATCTCGATCATGAATATCTGGCCGTAGAGGTTCTCCTCGATGCGCATCGAAAAGCGTGCGGTCCATTGCCCGGGCGGCAGATGCAGATATGGCCCGTAGATGACGCACCGCGCTCTCCCGACGAGGTCGATTTCGCCTCCGACCGGCTCGCCCAGCCGGTCGGCCGACAAGAAAGCCCGCAGCGGCCAGCGGATTGCGGATGAAGGCGGGCGAAATACGGATTCCTTGAATGGTTCGAGGACATCCTCGGCGATATCGATCAAATCGGCGGGGATGGAGCTCAATTGGCCCGGCGGCCCATAGGCTGTGCCGTAACTCGCGGCGGCGGCTTCTTCAAGGGTGGGTATCTGTGTCCCATCGGCCGCTCCACTGAGCTTGACAGTGCACCGCGCGACAGCTTCCGGCGCCAGATCGAGCTTCAGGGCACGCACGAAGACATTCAGAATCCTGTCGACCTGAACCTTGCCGACGGTGTTTCGGTTCACCGGTATCAGGCGCGCATAGGTTTGCAGCTGCGACACGCAACTGATACTGGCCGAAAGCGCGCGGAGCAAAGGCACGGCGTCGCTATTGGTCGTTCGGATCATCCATGCGAGCGAATCCAGCGGGTTCTCCACGAAGGCCAGATATGGCATGCGCGACTTCATCAGGAAGGCGCATAATTCCGCATCCGGATAGCTGGAGACTACGATGAGATTGTCGGTCTTGCGGCTCGCCCAGGCTTCGCGCAATTGTTCGAGCGTCTGCACTTCGACCATGCCGCAGGTGCCGGGCAGTTCGGCCGCCAGGGCGCCGAGCGCGGTTCTGCCCCAGGTGAACATCATGCCCGGCAGGCCGAATGTTACGAGAAGCGTCAACGGCATCGCTCCTTTTTCAGGCTTTGCGCCAATCTATTTTCCGTCCAGAAGCCTGTCATAAAGCGAACTGACGGCGGCCTGATAACGGGCCGGAGAGAATTTCGCCGCCCGCTTCGGTCCAAGCGCTGCGAGATGATCACAAAGATCCTGGTCATTCGCAAGACCGCGCACCGCATTGCGCAGCGAATCCGTGTTGTAGGGGTCGATCAGCACGGCCGCATCGCCGGCGATCTCCGGCACCGAACCTTCGGTCGAGGTGAGGACCGGAGTGCCGAGCTGCATCGATTCGAGCACCGGCAGGCCGAAACCTTCGTAGAGCGAGGGGAAAAGCACGGATCGCGCTCCCCTTATCAGGCTGACAAGCAGGCCATAGGACACGAAGTCGAAACGGTGAATCCGGCGGCCGGGAACAATGCGGTTGTCCTGCTGCAGGAAGAACCGGAAGCGCTCGTCCTCGATCAGGAGCTGTGTCTGGTCGCCCTTCCAACCCGGGGCGCCGACGATGATCAACGGATAATCCACCTTGGCCGACAGATAGGCCTCGACCAGCCGCGACAGGTTCTTTTTCGGCTCGAATGCACCAAAAAACAGGAAATATTTCTTCCAGTCGAGGTTGAAGATGCCAGCGATCTCGTCTGCCGCCAAGGCCTCGGGCTTCTGGCGCAATTCGTCCGGTACTTGAACCGCCTGATAGGTGTTGGTCACGCGGTTCTCGTCGACGCCGAGAAACCGGATGATGTCCTGCCTGGATGTCTCGGACACGGTAACGATGTGATCCGAAGTTTGCACGAGATGCCGAAGCAGGCGATAATGATACCGCTTGTTGTCCTCGGTCAGATAGGGCAGGCGCAACGGCACGAGATCATGGATCGTGGTGATGTTCAGCGCCTTTCTTGCCCGTATCGGCAAGGGGTAGGTGCTGTGGAACATGTCCAGCTTCTCCGGAAGGGCGAGGGGAAGGCTCTTGCCGAAGTTCTTGAAATGGTGCCTTGCCAGGGCGAAGACGTCCTTGCTGGCATAGAGAAATTCCGAATCGAGGACGTTTCCCTGCAATGACTTCAGGATGACGGCGCCTGTCAGCTCGACGCGTGATGGCTTCACGCCGAGGGGTGCTCCGATCCGTCGGCTCAACCAGCGCTTGCCCTTGGCGGTATGGCCCAGCTTGCGGTTGCTCGTATCGTCGAACAGAACGACCTCGCGCAGGATGGCATTCCGCGGCACCTTGGTAGGCACGCTGTGAACAATGCCGGTCTGGTAGCCGAGTTCCCGTACGGTCTGGATGAGGCCTCGCGTATAGGTGGCGACACCCGTCCCCTTCTGCAGCGACAGGTTCAATCCATCATAAATGACTGTTCTTGCCACGATTGGTCCTTTCAGGGGCCAGAACGATCATGCGGGATCACCATCTGTGAAGACGAGCAGCCAGTCCTGGCCGACATTTTCCGAAAGCAGGGCATCCGCCGTGACCGGATGGGCAACGCCCTGGAAGTCGAGGTGGCGCAAATTGCCATATATCTTGACCAGACTTTCAACGAACGAGCGGCTATTGGCGTAACGGGCAGCGTTGAATTCGAGAACGATCATCGGGCGGTGCCGTTCGATCGTTTTCTTCATGCCGAACAGAATGTCTTCCTCGGCGCCCTCGGCATCGATCTTGATGAAATCCACGCGCTCATAATTTTCGCAAAGCTGGTCGACCGTCTTCGCTGGGACGGTCACGAGGTAGCCATTGTGGTGAGCGGCGTTGAAGCTGCTGGCGACGACGGTCGCGTTTTTCGGCTCGTGATCCCTCACGAAGAGCTTGGCGGTGTCGGTGCCGCCGCTGCCCAGCACGGCCTTTTCGATCCTGCTTCTCGAAAGAAGGCCGTTCAGATCGAGACTGCGCCCCAGAAAATCCGCCGCGTGCGGATTGGGTTCAACGGCCAGGAGCTTGCCGGTTTGCCCGACAAGTTCGCCAAGCAGTACCGAATAATAGCCGAAATTCGCGCCGATATCGATCGCAGTCATGCCCGGCTTGACGTTCCTGGCGCAGAACTGCGTCAGCCAGATCTCCCAGAAGCCATCCAGAAGCAGATGGGAGCCGAACCCCCTGTCGCGCGTATCGACGTAAAGCTTGTAGCGTCCGAGGATGCGAACGACGGCCGTCGAGTTCCCGAGATAGGCGCTCGTCGTTAAAGCCTGAACAACCGATTCGAGCTCCGACCGCTTCATCATTGCGATCTCATGGAGATGCAATAGCGATGGCATGGCCGATCGCGTCATGCCATCGCGATCGCGGCTGATGGCAAGCAGGTGCTTCATTGCAGGGCCCCGGCGCTTATGCCGATCGAAGTCGCACTCATGGCGGGGGCGCTGACGCCCTGGAAGATCGCCATGACTTTCTGAATGTCGGCACCCGACGCATTGGCGATGTAGATGACATCCCGCGGCTGGATTTCGAACCGCTGCATGGCGAGCCAGGTATTCGCATCCCGCATGTTGAAGCGATAGATGACGGGGATGAGTTCGCCGCTCGCCAGGAGCGGGTTGTCCTGCGGGACGAAGCGCCGTGCGACGGAAGCAAGCTCGTGCCGCATCAGGAATACGCCGGTGACGTCGGCGCGCTGATCGTTCAGGCCAGCGGCCTTGCCGAGCGCATCGGCCATGGTGATGCGGGAAGCATCGAAAGGAAGCTCGGCGTTGCGTCCAGCCGCACCGAAGACGAGGAAAGTGCGAGGCTCGCGCACGACCGTGATCAGATCGCCGGGGCGGATGCGTATATTCTCCTCCGGATGTTCCAGCATCAGGTCGAAAGGTATCCTGCCGGCGACGCCGTTGCGCGTAAGACCAACGATGCTGTCGCTTGCCGGTGCCCGGATGCCGCCCGCCGAAGCGATGGCGTCGAGAACGCGTTCTCCCGCGCCGGTCAGCGAGATACGGGCGCCCGCCGCGACCTCGCCGGTCACCGTTACCGAGTTTGCGGTGCTCCTCTGGATGGTGACGAGCGCCTGCGGCTGCACGGCCTTGCCTTCGAGGCTTTTGACGATCTGCTGTTCCACCTGCGACGGCGTATTGCCGAGAACCTTGATGCGTCCCGCATAGGGCACGCCGATCGTGCCGTTTCCCGTAACGGTCTGCGGAGGAATGGCGACGGTGCTGCCTGTCGATTGCTGGAAGCCGGCAACGCTCATATTGGTGCCGAACAGCGTTCCCGGAGGCGCTTCCCATACATTGACGGTCACCACGTCACCGACCGCAATGCGCAGGTCACTGGAGCGCGGACCGGCACCGAACTGCCGCACGAGGCTTTCCCTCGGCCGTGTCGCGGCAAAGGCCATGACGTTCTTGCCTACGTCGACAAGCGCGTAATTCAGCTGTGTTTCGGATTTGCGCTGCTCGACAATATTCTGCGCGGTCGGTCCCGCACGCGGTATCGCGCAACCATTGAGAAGGAGGGCGGCGGCGAGGGCGCAGCATGCGATACCTGCTGGCCTTGGGAGCAGGCGGGCCGCCCGCAAGGAAGCGAGACCCGGAAATGGCATCGAGATCATTCAGGTGTTCTTCTCGTGAAACCGCATCATGGCTGAAGGGCTCATTCCATAAGCATTGCGGTACAGCGACGAAAACCGGCCCGGATTCGAGAATTGCAGATGGATCGCAAGGTCGGTGACGTTGCGGGCGCTGCCGCTCAGTATTGCTTCATGCGCCGCAGACAATCGGTATTCGCACAGGACGTGCATGGGGCTCGTATCGCGATATTCCTTGAACATTCGTTGAAGCGCCCGCGGGCTGCAGCCGGCGGCTTCCGCAATCTCGTCCAGTGTCACGGGATCATGGATGTGTTCCCGCATGAAGGCCTCTGCACGCTGCAGATAGCGGGGCGCGATGCGCCGTCCGGCCGTATTGTTGAGCGTGTTGACATTGTCGGGCTTGGTCATGAACAGCTTGGCGAGGAGCAGGCGCTCGTAGACGGAGGTAAGTACGCCCTTGGTGGAGTTTGTTGCCGTAGCAAGGTCTTCAGTAACGTAGCAAACCGTCTGATAGAGAGCCGAGGCCCCGCCGGAGCGGAAATCATGCAGCGGTGCAAAAACCTGTTCCTGAAAATAAGGCCGTTGCATCAGGCGCTCGAAATATTCCCTCAGCTTGGTGATGGGAACCCGGTAGGCGACCCAGGACGAACCCGGATAAATCTTGACCTTGATATCCGGTCTGTCGATGAGACTGGTCGCATTGCCGGCGCTTAGGGTCTGAAGGCGCCGGCGTTTCGTATCCATCACGTCCAGCGTGCCCTTGACGACGAAAATGAAGGTCAGCGTTGATGACGCGCCCTTGGACAAGATTTCCAGGCGACCATTTGTGTCGCCGTATACGATGGAGGTTTCCTGCAGCGGATAGACGTTGCGATTGAAGCCGATGTTCCCTTTTTCGTCACTGAAAGACGACCAACGCCATTTTTCTTCACTGCCATTGGCGCCGGGCCCAGTATCATCTGATATAGTCAAAGACTTATAGTCAGACTTACCTAGAGAATTATCGTACATACTTCCTCCAATTGCCGCACCCGTACACAGTTCTACATATTATAACTAACGAGCAATGATAGTAACCGATAGAAACGCCGGCAACCGTGAGAGTATGTGTCGAAGCAGAAAGAACTATTGTATATTTATCATGTAATGGCTGTGGATTTAGACCCCTTCACCCCAACACTGCTTCATAGCTAATAATAAGGCAACAGATTTTTTCGATCGATGTCGCATATTTGCGACTTTTTAAATCGATGTTTTACAAGGGATTACTTTTTGGCGCTTATTATACTTATTTGTCGCAATGTGTATTAGCGACGTGGAAAATATAATTAAAATTGTATGTAAAGAGCGCGCCGGTACGCACCCCACCCGGCGGCTAGACTTGGAGGGGCAGTGCCCGTGCCGAATCTGGTCAGGCCTTATGGTTGGGATTGAGCGGAGAAGCTTCGATCGCAGCCTGAATCGTGCGGGACGTTACGGCCGGTCGGGCCCGGTTGGCGGCGTCGATCATCTCGCTCGACGGGTTGCTCAGGACGTCATAGACGACAGAGAGGCCAGCCGTGGCATAGTCGCGATATGTCTGACGGATGAAATCGGGGACGCTGTCCCACTCCTGCGAACCATGGCTGCGGGAGGCATGGATTGCCTGCGCAACAGCTTCGACCAACTTTTCATATCCCGTCATAACTTCATCTCTGTCGTCTGAAAGGAGCAGCGCCCCTGAAGAATCGCAATTGCGCGTAACACAGCGGGATTCGCGCAAAGATTGCAAGACCTTCACCATCCTGACCGAAGCTTCGGTCAGGAACGCACCTTCAGCACGGCCGTCCCGGGCAGCTCACAGCGGCCCCTTGAATACGAAGAAGGCGCCGGCGCAGATCATCGAAAAGCCCACGAGGTGATTGATCGTGATCTTCTCTCCGAGGAAGGTGATAGAGAAGATGGCGAACACGACAAGCGTGATCACTTCCTGCATCGTCTTCAATTGTGCGGCCGAATAAATGGCATGGCCATAGCGATTGGCAGGAACCGCGAGGCAATATTCGGCGAAAGCGATAAGCCAGCTCACGACGATTACCAGAATCAACGGCTTGTTGGTGAATTTCAGATGGCCATACCAGGCAAAAGTCATAAAGACATTGGAGGCGAGCAGCAGGAAAATCGGGCGGAGATAATCGAGAAGCGGCATGATGCGCCTTTAGCTATTGGAGGAGCCATAGCTAGAGTGCGGCGCCGACAGATTCGTCAAGAGACAAAAATCGCGAGCGATAGAGAATGGCCGTGATCCCGCCGGGGATCACGGTCATTGGCCATGAACGGCTCAGCTCGTCAGGACGAGGTTCTCGCGAGCCCAATCGGCAAGCTCGGGTATGGTGCGCGGCCGCCCCATGGCCGGATCCGCCACGATCGTACCGCCCTCAGGCATGTCGATGCTCGGCGGAACTTCTATATCTTTCGGCCGCGGCGGCGCGGTCATCGGATATTTGCCCTTGTCGTCCGGCTTGGCCTGGTGAACACCGGCGACAAATTCCTTGAGCTTGTCGTGGTCGGACTTGCGAAGCACTTCGACAAGCGCCTGCGGCGTCATGCCCAGCTCTTTTGCAAGCGGATCGATCACGCCGCCAACGCTGTTGCCATCGCCGTCGTGGTCGGAGAGTATCTTGGCTGCTTCGTGATCGAAGCCGGCTGCGATGAGGAATTTCTCCGTCGGGCCCTCGTAATAGGCAGCCGCTTTGCTGTGCCTGTAGGCGTCATAGCCCATTTCACCGATGATGCCGATCGCAGCAAGGGCGACGCCCCAAGGGCCGGCCTTCGGCGTTTTCATCATCGAGAGGAATGTGCCAAGCGTCGTCGTGGCGGCAAAGGCGGAGTTCGCCCATCTGCCATTGGCCGCGTGGTCGAGCGTATAGGCCACCATGAGGGCGCCGCCGGCACGATCGAAATATTTGGTAAACCAGCCCCATTTCGGCGTTCCGCTCACTTCGGCGAAGCGCGAGGCCCGGTCCAGGAAGCCGTCCTTTGGTATTTTGCCGTGCTCGACGAGCGAGCGAACGCCGCCGGCTCCGAGCTGGCCCGCCTCGTAGGCGATACCTGCAGTCAGCCAGACACCAAAGGCCGTCGGCAATGGCCCGCCGGCACTGAAATTGGCATCGGCGCTTCCAAGATATAGCAGGCCCTGCACCGCTGCGAGACCCTTGCCGAAGCCGGACGCCGTGGTGATGCCTGCCCGCGGGTCGAACTTGGAGCCGTCGAAGCTCTTGGCGAGGCTCTCCAGCGCCGCCTTGCGCGCCTTGGGGTCCGTTGCCGCGTTCGGCCCGTTGAGCGCCAGATTGGCGCTCTGGGCGAGCTTGGAATCGACCTGGCCCGGGCTCATCCGGGACGCCGCATCGATGCTGCCTGGTGTCGGCGGGACATAGGCCTTGTTTCCGCCCAATGCCTCATAAGCGGACAACGTGCGATGAAGGCCGATGACGGCGCGTCCGGACCAGTACAGCGTCGGTGCGGCGGGTATCGTGACCTCTTCCGGCTTCACCGTGCTCTCGACATAGAGCTTGCCCATTTCATCCCAGGCTTCGGCGCTGTTGGCGACGGCAAACTGGCCCTTCTCGTCATTTTCGAGTGCGCTTACCGATTTCGTGTAGCGATCGAAGCCTTCCATGCCCTTGAGGCCCTCTTCGGCCTCGTGCAACGCGGCGAGGTTGCGAACGATCTTGGCGCCCTGGGCATCCATCGTCTCCTTGCTGCCGGGATTGTTCTTGATGGAATCGTTCAGGCCGGCAGTAATCTGTTCCGCAGACAGGGACGATTTCCAGTCCGAGGCGACGACGAGATGATCCTTGGCGAACTCGCCGACGACATGCTGGCTGTTCTTGGTGAAGTCATCGGTACCCTTGATGGCGGCATCGAATATCTTGTTGGCATTGCCCTTGTCGCCGCTGCTGTCGAGCTTCTTGACGACGGCAAGGGTCAGCGTGGGATCATTGCCATTGGCGATGGCCTGGCGGAACGGATCGCCGGCCGCGTCGGGGTTGGCGGCTTTGATCTCGGGATAGGGGATGCCCATCTCGCTGCCGATGGCCTTCTTCTCCTCGAACGTGAAGTCCTTCGTCTCTTCCGGGAGCTTCTTTTCCCAATCCGAGAAGGTCTGGTCGTGTGCCGCCTTGAAGGATTTCACGATGTTTTCGGCGCGGTCGCTGACAAACTTGTCCCCACCGGTTCCTTGCGAGATATGGCCGGTGATGGCCGAGTAATCGGCGACGAGGTTCTTGTTCGTGATCTCTGTCGAGAGCTTGATCTCGCCGGAGATCATCGAGTTCTTGCCGCTCAGTCTGTCGTCGGGGATGGCGCCATTGGCGATGGCCGTGCGTCTTCCGATCGTGGTCTCGATGACGTCGACGATCTTCGTATCCTTGTTGCCGAAGGCATCAATCGGCTTGTTGGCCTCGAGCAGGATCAATTGGGCGGTGTCGGGCGTGACATTCTTCGTCACTTCGTTCAAGGTCTTTGCCGCCTTGCTTGCGCCATCTTCTATCTGGACCTGGCGCTTGTCGTCGCCCTCAAGCCCGTGGAAGTTGCTTTCGCCCTTCTTGAACGCGTCCTGCACGGCCCGCGCCGGCCTGGCGACGAGAATCTCGTGTCCGGCCGCGTCGAGCATTTCGACGAATTTCGCGTCGGAAGGCCCATAGGTCTTCAGCGTCTCGCGCGCGGCGTTGATCGCCGCTTCGCCATTGTCAGGTGTGCCCTTGGCCAAGGTCTCGAACTGCGTCGTCAGTTCAGCCTGTACCTGCCCCCATTTGGACGGATCCTGCTGCGCAGCCGTTATGGCGCCGCTCAGCGGCTTGAAGACGTCGTTGAGACTTGTTTCGACTGTTTTACGTTCGTCCCGGACCGTCGTCTTGTAGGCTTCGGTCTGCGGTCCGAGGGCGATGAGATCCGCTTCCCGCTGATCGAGATTGTCTTTCAACGAAGCCGGGGTAAATGCATCGTTCTTGACGGCCGACATCAGATCCGTGCTGACGGCGAGCTTCAGGGCCTTTGTCTTCTCATCCTTCTCGGCCGGCGAAGAGGCTTTGTCGATGTCGCCTTGAATGCTGTTTATCGTCTCGAGACTCGTGCGCCGCTCCTTGTCGAGAACGCGCAGGGAGGCGCCTTCATTGATAATGTCGGGATCGGTGATGTTGGGATTGGTGGCAAGCAGATCGGGAACGGCTTGATCATAGAGCGGCGCGATGGTGCCGAGCATTTCGCCTCTCTTGATCGTATGATCGATGCTCCCATCTTGCTCCTGCTCGGGATTGCCCTGCGGCACCGGCTTCTTGGCTTTGTTGACCGCAGCGGTGAAGCCTTCGTCATTCTGCAAGGGAAAACTGCGCTGGAAAGGGGCGATTAAACGACGATTGAAATCTAGAAGTCCCATGCGTTCACCTCTGATAATCTGTCTTATAATTTTCGTGACAGATTTATGAATTGAGGCATGGCGGTTGGCAATCGATTTTGCCGCCTTATCTAGCGTGATTTGAAATAAACAAGTTGCCGGACTAGAGTATTTCACTAGTCGAGAGGCTGATCCCGGTATTAATCGCGGTTTCTACACTTGAATTGCGCTCAAGCGGTTCTAAACGCCGTTTATCACATTTAAACGCCGACTTGTTACACTTGTGATTCAAATTTTGAATTATTATTGAATTTCACGTTGAGCGGCCGCCTATTCCGCCGCTTGCGGCAGATCCAGCCGCAGGGAGGCATGGCCCGAAGACGCGGCGTGTACAGGCAGCATTTCCGGTTCATCCGGCGTGTTCGGGCGTACAGCCCAATGGAATGCGCGGCCCATCCAGCGGCTGGCATCATCCATTATCGTATAGAATGACGGCACGAAGACGAGCGACAGGACCGTGGAAACGAGCAAGCCGCCAATGACGGCGATCGCCATCGGGGCGCGAAATTCGCCGCCGTCGCCAAAGGCCATGGCGGCAGGCAGCATGCCCGCCGACATTGCAATGGTGGTCATGATGATGGGCCTGATTCGCTTGCGTCCCGCATCCATGATGGCCTCATTGCGGGGAACGCCCTGGCGAACCTCTTCAACGGCGAAATCGACGAGCATGATCGCGTTCTTGGTGACTATCCCCATCAGCATCAGAATGCCGATGACCACGGCCATCGATACGGAATTGTTGGTCACGAGCAGGGCGACGGCAACGCCCGCGATCGACAGGGGCAGCGACATCAATATGGTGAAGGCGTGAAAGACGCTGCCAAAGAGCAGGATCAGCACGACGAATACGAGCATCAGCCCCATGATCATGGCGTCGCGGAAGCCGGCGAACACCTCGCCCATGACCTCCGCATCGCCGGTTTCCTGAATGCGCACGCCCTCGGGCATCGCCTTTGAAACCGGCAGGTTCTGGACGATCGAAAGGCCTTCGCCGATCTCCTTGCCGTTCGCCATATTGGCGCCAACGACGACGCGGCGCTGGCGATTGAACCGCTCTATGGTGGACGGTCCCTGGTCAAAGCCGATCTCGGCGATGGATTCCAGCGGCACCACCACGCCGGACTCCGTCGTAACCGTCAATGTCTGCAATACGGAAAGGTCGCGGCGCGCATCTTCCTTCAGCTGCACGCGGATGGGAATCTGGCGGTCTCCAACCGTGTATTTGGCCAGATTCGCGTCGAGATCGCCGAGGGTGGCGACGCGCAGCGTATCGGACAGCGCCTGGGTGGAGAGGCCGAGCTCGGCGAGCTTGTCGGTGCGCGGACGCACGATGATTTCGGGCCGGTCGAGGGCGGCAGTCGACGAGACGGCCTGGAAATCCCCTGTTGCCGTCATCGCGCTTTGCAGGAGGCGTGCCTGCTCGCTCACCTTTTCACCGTCACTGCCGATGACGCCGACGGCAAATTCGCGCTCTCCGCGGTCATTGACGAAGTTCGCCCTGAGATCCGCTATGCTGGAGAGTTGCTGCAGGATCGCGCCTTCTACCTGCTTCTGGCTGCGGTCACGTTCGCTCTTGTGGCTGAGCTTTACGATCATGGTCGCGCGGCGCGTGTCGAGCGAACCGGTCGGCGAGGCTCCGCCGGTGACATAGGTCTGCAGCACTTCGGGAATTTCACGGACCTTCTCCGCTGCCCGGTCGGTGGTTTCCCTGGTTTCCTCGATCCTCGCGCCCGGGGGTAGTTCGAGACTCACCACGACGCGTGCCTCGTCCTGGGCCGGAACAAAACCGGATGGGAGGAAGCCCATTGCCCAGATGGCGACGGCAAAAAGGGCGATGCCGGTGCCAAGGGTCAGCCAGCGAAACCGCAGCGTGATGGCGAGGAAGCGTGCATAGGCCGATATCCAGCCGGTCTCAGCCTCGCCATGATGCAGGCTTTTCTTGTCCCTCAGCAGATAGGCCGTCATCATCGGGGTGATCAGACGCGCCACGAGCAGCGAGAAGAAAACGGCGATCGCGACCGTCAGTCCGAATTGCTTGAAATATTGCCCGGCAATGCCGCTCATGAAGCTTACGGGTGCGAAGACGGCAATGATCGTCGCCGAGATGGCGATCACGGCCAGTCCGATCTCGTCTGCCGCCTCGAGCGAAGCCCGGTAGGCCGATTTGCCCGAACGCATGTGCCGGACGATGTTCTCGATCTCGACGATCGCATCATCGACCAGAATGCCCGTCACGAGTGTTATTCCGAGCAGGCTGACGAGGTTGAGCGAGAAGCCCAGCATGTCGATCGCCCAGAAGGTGGGGATCGCGGACAAGGGCAGGGCGACGGCTGCAATGAGCGTTGCCCTGAAATTGCGCAGGAACAGCAGCACGACGATGATCGAGAGGACCGCGCCTTCGACCAGAGAACTCATGGCCGATTCATAGTTTCCGTAGGTGTAGTTGACGGAATTGTCGATCAGCGTGAACTGTGCATCGGGATATTTCTGCCGGAGCTGATCGATGCGCGCCTGCACCAGGTCGTAGACTTCGGCATCGCTCGCACCCTTGGCGCGAAAGACGGCCAGTGAGACAACCGTTTCATTATTCACACGGGCAAAGGATTTGGGCTCCTCATAGGAGTCGCTGACGGTGCCGAGCGCGTCGAGACGCACGGACCGTCCCGCCGTGATCGGGATCTCGATGGCGCGCAGATCGTCGAGGCTGCGGGAAGCGCCCAGCGTACGGATGGTCTGTTGCGTCGTTCCAAGATCGCCGCGCCCGCCGGTGAGGTCGGCATTCATCGATTTGAGAGCCCGGTTGACATCCGCCGCGGTAACGGCGAGGGCTGTCAGCCGGTCCGGGTCGAGCGCGACGCGGATTTCGCGGGTGACGCCACCATAGCGCTCCACCTTGCCGACGCCCTTGATGCCCTGGATGTCGCGAATGATCTTGTCGTCCACGAACCAGGACAATTCCTCGGACGTCATGGCCGGCGCCGAAATGCCATAGGTCATGATGGACGCGCCTTCCACGTCGACCGAATTGACCAACGGTTCCTTGATGGTCGCGGGGAGGTCGTCGCGTATGCGCTCGACCGCATCCTTGACGTCGTTCAGCGCTTTCTGCGTATCGACCTCGAGGCGGAATTCGACCAGCGTCGTCGAGTTTCCCTCGGTCAGATTGCTCGTTACGTTCTTGACGCCGGTGATATTGGCAACGGCATCCTCGACGCGCTTGGCGATCTGCGTTTCGAGTTCGCTCGGCGCAACGCCCGGATCGGTGATCGAGACGGATACGAGAGGAACGTCGATATTCGGGAAGCGGGTGATCGGCAGCTTGGAGAAGGCCATCAGGCCCAGCACTGTCAGCACGACGAAAAGCAGGATCGCCGGAACCGGGTTCCGAATGGACCAGGCGGAAATGTTCCAGTTCATCGAACGGCTCCCGTGGCCTCGTTGGCGAGGCGAACCGGTGTGACGCGATCGCCGTGAGCGACGAATGTGCCGGCGCGGACGACCACTTCCTCGCCTTCTTCCAATCCGCTGACGATTTCGGCCGACTGGCCGTCGCGAATGCCCAGCGTTACTTTTCTGCTGTCGATGAAACCATTCTTCACCACCTGGACCACGGTGTCGGTGGCGTCATAGACGATCGATGAGAGAGGCACGCTTATATTGTCGCGCCGGGCAAGTTCGACGACGGCACGCGCGAAATTGCCCGGGCGGATATTGGGGTTCCGGTCCAGCGAAATCTTGACCGGGCCGAGGCGGGAGGCAGCCGCAACCTCCGGCGATATGAGCCGGATGCGACCCGTTACGGGCTCTTCCATGCCGGAAACACGCACGGCGACGGTCATACCGGGACGCAGGTGGGGAAGATCGACTTCCGGAACATTGGCGGCGAGCTCAAAATCGCTGTCGCGGCCGATGCGGAACAATGGCCCGGCATTTGCGGAGACGATGGCGCCGAGAAGGGCGTCGCGGCTGAGAATGACACCACTCGCGGGTGCCCTCACATCGGCCTTTTCCAGCCTGAGCAGCACGTCGCGCTTCTGGGCGGCGACGAGCTGCAACTGCGTCTCGGTCGCGGACAGGGCGTGGCGCGCGGTATTCAGCTTCGCCTTGGCGCTGTCATGGGCATTGGTGGCATTGTCGAATTCGGCCTTGGACGTATAGCCTTTTGCCGATAGCGAGCGGGCGCGGTCGAGCGCTTCGAGCGCCTGGCGGACCGCGATCTCGGCATCGACGATCTGCGCCTGCGATTGGGCAATGGAAGCGGTTGCCTGGGCGGCCTGCGCCTCGATCTGCGCCAGTTGGATCTCGAGCGATGATTTGTCGAGCCGTGCGAGCACGTCGCCTTCCTTGACGACGTCGCCCTCATCCGCGTTCAGTTCCAGAACCCGCAGCCCTGCGACATCGGTGCCCACGGCTACTTCCTGCCGCGGCACCACCGTGCCGGTGACGGTCAGGGTCGCGACCATCTCCTGGCGCCGGACCGCGACCACATTGATCGAAGGCGCGTTGGCAGCCGCTGCCACCGTCTCCTCTGCATTCACCGCGGCGGGCGCTCCGAGAACGGATGCCAGGGCGAGGAGGGAAAGGTACTTCCTGATGGCGTTCATGATAAACCCGCTGAATGAGGATGGTCAGGTATGTTTTGGGCGCAGGATGGATTCGGCCAGGGCGCGGAACACCGGTTCGAGCGCCTCCGGTTCCACGCCTTCGGCCGGAAAATTGCGTAGAATGATGCCTTCGCCCATTGCCGAGAGACTGGCCACGGCAAGCTCCAGATCTACCACCGGATCGATGAGGCCATGTTCCTTTGCCTGGCGGAAGGCGCTGAGAAGCTTTTCCCGCATCATGCTTTCATGCAGGTCGCAGATGGCCGCCACGGCATCGTTGCGGGTAGCCTCGGCACGGACTTCAAGAAGCAGTCTCGCACTGGAATCCGCCGGCCCGGGACCGGAATTCTGCATCGACATCTGGCGGATATGCTCAATTCCGACAAAAACGAGGGCATCGACGATGTCGCGGGTACCGGACATGCGATCCAGAATCTCCGCGCTTTCCTGCCGATGGGCGGCGCAAATACGCTCGATAATGGCTTCCTTGGAGGGAAAATAGCGGTAAAGCGCGCCCGGACTCATGCCAGCCTCGGCACATATCTCGTTCATCGACGCGCCGCGAAAGCCCGACCGTATGAAACACTCGGTCGCGGCATTGAGGATACGCTCTTCCTGCGCCTCGCGATTGCGCGCGCGCTTGCCGAAGAATTTGGTGATGCAGCACCGGCTCTCGTCAGTGTCGTCGACCGGGAGAGGGGCTTTCAGCGAGCGGGATGAAGTGTAGTCAGCCATGGGTCCAGAAAAAAAGAGCGAACGTTCACTCTCGTTTATATGGCAACATGGCGTCTCGTCAATATGAGAATGATCATTCTCGCTTTTATTTTGGCTGAGTGGACAAAATTTCGAGGCGGGTGGAATAAAATCCGTTTGGAAGGCGTATATCGGGCATGAAGGATCAAGACCCACGGTTCGATGTTCTATCCCAGCTTGGCTCCTTGCGGCGCTATGCAAGGACGCTCGCGGGCAATGATCAGGACGCGGAAGATCTCGTGCATGACGCGCTTGTCCGCGCCTATGAGAGACAATCGAGCTTTCGCACGGGCAGCAACCTTCGCAGCTGGCTATTTTCCGTTCTGCATAATGTCTTCATCGATCGCTTCCGCTCGAAGCGGTCGGAAGCGCGCAAGATCGAACAGGCCGGCTGGGTAACGGATACGGTTCAGGCGCCGCCGCAGGAGCATTCAGCGCGGCTCGGCCAGGTGCGCAGGGCATTTGGCGCCCTGCCGGAAGAACAACGGGGCGCGCTGCACCTCGTGGCTGTGGAAGGCCTCTCCTATGAGGAAGCAGCCGCAATACTGGGCGTGCCCGTCGGCACATTGATGTCCCGCCTCAGCCGCGCCAGGGCGGCGATGCGCGACATCGAGGAAAACCCGCCCCAGACGGGGAAATTAAGGCTCGTAGGAGGCCGCGATGACCAGGAACATTGATCCAATCACCCGCGCGGACCTCGACGCCTATGTCGACGAACAGCTTGACGCAGCGCGGCGGATCGAGGTGGCGGCCTATCTGTCCGAGCATCCGCAGGAAGCGGCGCAGGTCATGGCAGATTTGCGCGGACGGGATGAATTGCGCCTCGCCCTGTCGACCGCGTCATCCGTGTCGGGCCTTGCATCGGCGCAGGCTGCCGAACGCCTGCAGCGAAGCCTTGCCCGGCGGCGGTTCTTCCGCAACGTCCAGCGTATCGCCGCGATCGGCGTCCTCGTCGGCCTCGGCTGGATGGCGCATGCGGGTTTCGGGCCGCTCGTCGTCTCGCAGGTGGTCGCGTCCACGCCGCCGCCGCCCTTCGTGCAGGATGCCGTCATGGCCCACAAGACCTCCCTGCTGCGAGCCGGGATGGCTTCGCAGCTCGAAACGAAGAGCCTCGATGCCGCGGAGATACGGGCGGCGACCGCCATCGTCATGCCGGAACTGCCGGTCGGCTGGAAAGTGAAGGATGTCCAGCTGTTCCCGTCCACTTTCGGGCCGAGCGTCGAAGTCGAAATCGGCACCGACAAGGCGGCACCGCTCTCGCTGTTCGCCGTTCGCCCCGGCAGCTTCGATGTGGTGAAGCCGCAGATCGTCGATATCGACGGCATGTCGGCGGCCTATTTCCAGATCGGCGAGGTGGCCTATGCGCTCGTCGCCGAGGCAGGTGCGTCGGATCTGCGCAAGGTCGCGACAGACATATCCAGCACTCTTTATTGATTATCAACGGAAGGAAAACGCGATGAATACACCCCTCCAATATGGTTTGGGACGGACTGGCCAATCAGCGGCGCAGTTCGACGAAGGTTTGCGCCAGCATATGCTGCGCATCTACAATTACATGGGCCTCGGGCTCGTCGTCACCGGCATCATCGCCTTCATGGTCGCATCGACTCCCGCACTCTACGTGCCCATCTTCTCCACCCCGCTGAAATGGGTGGTGATGCTGGCTCCGCTCGCCTTCGTGATGTTCTTCTCGTTCCGCATGCACTCCATGTCGGCCGCTTCGGCCCAGATGCTGTTCTGGGCATTCTGCGCCGTCATGGGACTTTCGATGGCATCGATCTTTCTCGTCTTCACGGGTAACAGCATCGCGCGCACCTTCTTCATCGCAGCGACGATGTTCGGCGCGACGAGCCTCTACGGCTACACGACGAAGCGCGACCTGTCGCAGTACGGTTCGTTCCTGATGATGGGCCTGATCGGCGTCGTCGTAGCCAGCCTCGTCAACCTGTTCCTCGGCTCGACGATGATACAATTCGTCGTATCGGTCGCCGGTGTTCTCGTCTTCGTCGGCCTGACGGCATGGGATACGCAGTCGATCAAGGAACAATATGCGGAGAATCATGATTCCGAAACGCAGCAGAAGCTGGCCGTGTTCGGAGCCTTCTCCCTGTATCTGAACTTCATCAATCTGTTCCAGCTGCTGCTCAACCTGACGGGCCAGCGCGAAGAATAGTACTGAAGCGGATCGTAAATGGAAAAAGGCCAGGTTCGACCTGGCCTTTTATCGTTCGACGTTGATTCCTGCCTCAGCCGCCGCGGCTTTCGCCGGGTGTGCCGAATATGACGGCGCTCGCCCAGGTCTGCTCGATACGGTCGAGCGTGCGGAAGGTCGTTTCCAGATTGCGGATGCTTTCCTCATCATTCGCGATGAGCTTGTGGCAGGACGCTGCGGTTTCAGCCATGTCGGCGCAGAGTTCCTGGCCCTTGGCCGAAAGCTTGATGCGTGCCGCGCGACGGTCGCGCTGCAAGGCATTGCGCTCGATGTAACCGGCTTCGCCCAGCTGTTTGAGGTAATAGGAGAGATTGGTGCCGGCATAGGGACCGCGCTCCATGAGCTGGCTGACGGAGATCTCGTCATTGCCGATCGCCAGAAGCAACATCAGGTGGGCAGGCCCGATCTCTTCGACTCCCCGGCGCGTCATTTCCGACTGCAGAAATACCGAAAAGCGCCGATTGACCCGCTCAAGGGTTCGGGCGAGTTCGAAATGGGTGATGATAGGCGAGGCGGAAGCAGACGACTTGCGCCCCATCCGACTGGTATCCGTCCGGCCTGTCGCATCCGGCCCGGCATCCCTGTTCTGATAGATCGGAACCAAATCAATCTCCATGAATGGCGCCGCAACCGCCTTCGAGTGTAGTGATATTTGCAGATCAACTTCGCACTGCACAATAGTACAGTCAATCCAAACTGTGGGTATATAAGTATTATCACCAAGTGGGAAGGCAGAGATTGCCGGGTGGTGACTCTTGGGCGGCCACGATGCCTGTCCAGTGTCTTTGCCGGCGAATCGATGGCAAAAAATTGTTAACTTTTTCTCTCTATATCTCGAAGAATGTTAAGGAATTTGCCCGGGAAAGTGGCAGTTTTTGCCATTATGCTCGTCTTGGTTGGCTGTGCGACGGCGCCAAGCCGGATCAACAATGTCTGTGCGGTTTTCGACCAGAGAGACGGTTGGTTCGATAATTGGTACAGTGCAGCAAAGCGCGCCGAACAACGTTATGGCGTTCCCGTTCCGATTCTCATGGCGACGATTCGCAAGGAATCAGGCTTCAAGGCGCGCGTGCGTCCGCCGCGTACGAAGCTGCTCGGCTTCATTCCGTGGAAGCGTCCTTCGTCGGCCTATGGCTATTCGCAGGCATTGGATGGAACCTGGGCACAATATAAGCGCGAGACGGGCCGGTGGGGCGCCAGCCGCAACGATTTCGGCGATGCGGTCGATTTCGTCGGTTGGTATCACTCCAAGAGCCGGGACGTGAATGGCATCGCCTTGAACGACGCCTACAATCTGTATCTCGCCTATTATTTCGGACACACGGCCTATTCGCGCGGTTCATGGAAATCAAATGCCGGCATGCAGCGCGTCGCCCGCGCTGCCGCCACCATGGCTGCCGATTACGAACGGCAGATGCGCAATTGCGGCTTGAAGTAGGTTCCGTCAGAGCTCGGTAAAGGGCTGGAACCCGCCATAGATCATGCGCTTGCCATCAAAGATGTGCTCGGCGCCGGCCGATTCGAGGCGTGGATCCTCCATCACCTTCCTGTTTATCTCGTCCCGTTTCTCGCGCGAGGGGTAAACGATCCACGAGAAGACGACGACCTCATTCTCGTTCGCGTGCACTGCGCAGGGAAAGGAGGTGAGTTCGCCATAGGGTACGTCGTCGCCGACACATTCGACATAGGCGAGCGCACCGTGATCCATCCAGACTTCGCCGGCCCGCTTCGTCAGTTCCTTGTAAGCCTCGAAATTGTCCTTTGGAACTGCGAGTATGAAACCATCGACATAGGACATTGTATCCTCCTTGAGTTGCACATGGGATTGGACCACGGCCTAGGAACGAATGAAAGTCTGCGATGCCGACAACTCGCACCGGTTTTTCTTGGAAATCGTTGCGCTATATCGGTCGCTCGCTGGCAATTCACAACCGGGGGTCTATAAGTGAAGGCGTCCTCAACTCGTCATCATAGGGATTCACACGGTGACCGAGCGAAAATCACCCTTGGCGCCATTCAAGCATGAGACGTTCCGCACCATTTGGTTCGCCAGTCTCTCCTCCAATTTCGGCTCGCTGATACAGTCGGTCGGAGCAGCCTGGATGATGACGACCATATCGAGCTCCGTCGATATGGTGGCCCTCGTCCAGGCATCCACGGCGCTGCCGATCATGCTTTTCTCGCTCGTATCCGGCGCGCTTGCGGATAATTTCAATCGCCGTCGTGTCATGCTCACGGCGCAGTGTTTCATGCTCGCGGTCTCGGTGCTCCTGTCTGTTTCCGCCTATCTCGGGCAGATCACGCCCTGGCTTTTGTTGACGTTCACCTTTTTGCTCGGTTGCGGCACCGCCCTCAACAATCCGTCCTGGCAGGCATCGGTAGGCGACATGGTTTCGCGCGACGATCTGCCGGGGGCCGTGGCGCTCAACAGCATGGGCTTCAACATGACCCGGAGCGTTGGCCCGGCCATCGGCGGCGCGATCGTCGCGGTGGCAGGCGCGGCGGCTGCCTTCGCCGTCAATACGTTGAGCTATCTGCCGCTGATATTCGCCCTGTTCCGCTGGCAGCCTCGATATGATGCCAATCCGTTGCCGCGGGAAACGCTCGGACGCGCCATTTCGGCCGGGTTTCGCTATGTCGCCATGTCGCCGAACATCGTCAAGGTCATCTTTCGCGGCTTTGTGTTCGGCCTTTCCGCCAGCGCGATACTGGCCTTGCTGCCGCTCGTCGCGCGCGACCTGATCAAGGGCGGGCCGTTGGCCTATGGCGCATTGCTCGGCGCATTCGGGATCGGCGCGATCGGCGGGGCGCTCTTGAGCACGCGGCTTCGCGAATCCCTTTCCAGCGAGTCGATCGTCAAGCTGGCATTCCTGGGCTTCGCCGTCAGCGCCGCGATCACTGCATTGAGCACCAGCGCGATATTGACGAGCGCTGCACTGCTTCTCGCCGGAGCCTGCTGGGTTCTTGCCCTGTCGCTGTTCAATGTCACGGTACAGCTGTCGACCCCGCGCTGGGTGGTGGGCCGGGCGCTGTCGCTTTACCAGACGACGACCTTCGGCGGAATGGCCGGAGGAAGCTGGCTCTGGGGGGCCGCGGCAGCAGAAAACGGGGCGGAGTGGGCGCTGCTCGCATCGAGCGTGGTGATGATCCTCGGTGGTCTGGTCGGTTTGCGCTATGCCTTGCCGGAGTTCAGGTCGCTGAACCTCGATCCCTTGAACCAGTTCAGCGAACCATTGCTGGCACTCGACCTCAAACCGCGCAGCGGGCCGATCGTCATCATGATCGACTATGTCATCAAGGAAGAGGATGTCCCCGAATTTCTGCAGATGATGGCCGCCCGCCGCCGCATCCGCATCAGGGATGGCGCCGGCCACTGGGCGTTGATGCGCGACCTCGAAAACCCAATGGTCTGGACCGAAAGCTACCACACGCCGACCTGGGTCGAATATGTGCGCCACAATCAGCGCCGCACCAAGGCGGATGCAGCCGTGGGCATCCGGATCAGGGCACTGCATCAGGGGCCGGACGAGCCGAGGGTCCACCGCATGATCGAGCGCCAGACGACGCTGCCGCACGATATCGCCGCCCACAAGACACCGATCGACATGTCGTGACGGTCAGGAATTCGTAACCGTAGCGTGCGGACAAGCGACGCAAGCCGGTCGGCGCAGGAAGGCAATCAATCGGACTTTGGTGCCGCCAATGTCAGATCTGGGCAAGACGGTCGAGATGGGTGCGGATATGCGAAGCCTCCGCCGCGGTATTCGCCAGCGCAATGGCGCGGTTGAATGCCTCGCGGGCTTCTCCCTCCCGTCCGAGCTTCACCAGCAGGCCACCCTTCAACCCGAAATAATGAAAATAGCCGGAGAGCCGGTCTTCCAGCGGCTCGATGAGTGCAAGCGCTTCTGCCGGGCCGCGCGTCTTGGATATGGCGACCGCACGATTGAGCGTGATCACGGGCGAGGGCGTCATGCGTTCCAGCGCAGCATAAAGAAGATCTATCTCCTCCCAATCCGTGTCCTCGGCCTTCTCGGCGCGGGCGTGAAGCGCCGCAATGGCGGCCTGAACCTGATAGGGACCCGGGCGCCTGTGACGCATGGCCTTGTCGATCAGCGCCAGGCCCTCGTTGATCGCTTCCCGGTTCCATAGCGCCCGGTTCTGGTCTTCCAGGAGCACGATATCGCCATTGGCGTCGAAACGGGCCGCGGCCCGGGCGTTCTGCAGGAGAAGCAGCGCGTTCAGGCCCATGATTTCCGGTTCGGACGGGAACAGCCGCAGCAAAAGCCGCGCCAGCCGGATGGCTTCGTCGCAGAGCGGAAAGCGGGCCTTCTGCTCTTCGCTGTTGCCGGAATAGCCTTCGTTGAAAATGAGATAGACCATGGCCGCCACCGCCGCCAGGCGTTCGGCGCGCTCGATGGGATCCGGCGTCTCGAACGCCACGCCGCCAGTGCCGATCCGGCTCTTGGCGCGGGTGATCCGCTGCTCCATGGCACTTTCGCCGACGAGAAAGGCCTTGGCGATCTGCTTCACGGAAAGGCCGGAGACGATGCGCAGCGCGACGGCGATCTGTTGCGTCGGCGGCAGGTCGGGATGACAGCAGATGAACAACAGCCGCAATATGTCGTCGCGATAATCGGCATCATCGATGCGGTGGGCGACTGCCGTCTCATTGTCTTCCAGATCTGACAGGATCTCCTCCGGCGGAAGCGGCTGCTGCTTTGCCTGGCGGCGCACGCCGTCAATGGCGCTGTTGCGTCCGACAAATATCAGCCAGGCCGTCGGGTCCCGCGGCGGCCCGTTCTTCGGCCAGTTCTTGAGTGCGCGCAGACAGGCCTCCTGATAGGCTTCTTCGGCAATGTCCAGATTGCGAAAATAGCGCAGAAGTGCACCCACCGCCTGTGGGCGTGCCGCGGTAAGGGCCGCTTCGATCCAGTTCGAATCCGTCATGTAGTCCTTCCAGGTCTGAAGATGGAAATTGGCCGGATTTCATAGGAACCCGTCCCCGGATTGGCTTCCGAAAGGTCCCGGGCAACGTCGATTGCGTCGTCCAACGTAGCGCAATCGATGACGTAGAAACCCAGGAACTGCTCCTTTGTCTCGGCAAATGGCCCATCGATGACAATGGGTTCGCCGCCACCCTTGCGCAGCGTCGTGGCAGCTGTCGTCGGCAAGAGCCGCGCCACCGGGCCGAGCCGGCCCTGCTTGGCGAGCTTTTCCTGAACGGTAGCGAGGCGCGCCATTACAGTGTCGTCCTCCTCCTTCGTCCAGGCTCCGACGACGTCTTCCGAATTGTAACAAAGGATTGCATAGAGCATAGGAATGTTCCTTTTCTAATAGTAGACGAACAACTATGACGGTTCCCGACCACCGGTCAAAAATTATTCTCTGGCGCATGTTGAGGAGACGATATGAGACAAGCGGAGTGGTCGGCCGAGCAATATCTGAAGTTCGAGGATGAACGCACCCGGCCGGCGAAAGACCTGCTTGCCGCCGTTCCCGTCTACGAGCCGGGACATGTGGTCGATCTCGGCTGCGGACCGGGCAATTCCACCGCACTCCTGGTCGAACGTTTTCCCGGCGCCGCGATCGAAGGGATCGATACTTCCGAAGACATGCTCGCCAAGGCGAGGCAGCGTCTGCCCGACTGCGGCTTTACTATGGCGCGGATCGACGAGTGGCAGCCATCCGTGCCCGTGGGGCTTCTCTATGCCAATGCTTCCATGCAATGGCTGCACGATCACGAGACGCTGTTTCCGCGGCTGATGACTTGTCTGGAGAATGGCGGATCCCTCGCGATCCAGATGCCGGACAATCTCGGCGAGCCGGCGCATCTGGCTATGCGTGAAGTGGCGGCGATGGACCCATGGGCACAACGGCTTCACCCGGTTTCAGCGGCCCGCCAGCCGCTTCCGTCTGCCGGGCGATATTACGAGATGCTGAAGCCTTTCGGCCGCCGTGTCGATGTCTGGCGGACGATCTACCATCACCCGCTCGCGGGGATCGAAGGCATTATCGACTGGTTCAAGGGATCGGCGCTCGCCCCCTATCTGGCGGCGCTGGACGAGGCGGAACGGAAAGAGTTCCTGGCGATCTATGCCGGCAAGCTCGCCGAGGCCTATCGCGTGCTCGAAGATGGCACCGTGCTGCTGCCGTTTCCCCGCCTGTTCATCGTTGCGACGCGCTGACAAACGTGCTCTCGCAAAGGGTACGGGTGCGGCGATTGTAAATTATCGTATTATATTATAATAGTCGGAACGGGTGCCGGTGGGTGGAGGACGACCCTCCACCGCGGATGGAGTGCGGGCGACAGTTTGTCAAATAGAGAACTCACCGATTACGATTTTCGCACGACCGGCCAGAGGCGAACGCATCACGGCCACGTCATGCGCGATCTTGGATTGAAGATCGTCAGCGGCGCCTATCCTGAAAACTCGATCCTGCCGGGAGATACCGAGCTTCTCCAGCGCTTTGGCGTTTCGAGGACAGTGCTGCGGGAAGCGCTGAAGACGCTGGCGGCGAAGGGGCTCATACAGCCGAAGGCCAAGATCGGGACCCGGGTTCTCCATCGTTCCCAATGGAACCTGTTCGATCCGGATATTCTTGTCTGGCATTTCGAGGCGGGGGCAAGCGCGGAATTTCTGGCCAGCATCGTTGAAATGCGCCTCGCGCTGGAGCCGGAAGCGGCGGGCCTTGCCGCCATCCGGCGGACGGATGCGCAATTGGCGACTTTGTTCGGCTGGGTCGAGAAGATGCGGGAGGCGCGGGAATCCGCTGCCGATTTCGTCCACAGCGACTTGCAGTTTCACATCGCCATCGCCGAGGCGTCGGGCAATCCGTTCATGCGATCGATCAGTGCGCTGATAGAGGTTGCGCTTGTAACCACGTTCACGATCAGCTCGCCGATACCCAACTCCGAGAGCCATGTTCGCTCCGTCGAGCGGCACGCCGCAATCGCCAAGGCGATCGCGGCGGGAGACGTCGAACAGGCGAAAGAGGCCATGCGCGTTGTCATCAACGAGGGCGCTGAACGCGTCCTCGTTGCAGGAAAGTCTAAAGCGGCTTCACGCTGAAACGCTGCGGTTTCTCCGTCTTCAGGGGATTGCGCAACGGCAGGCCGAATGCCTCGGCCTCGATCTCGAACACATCGCCATCTTCCGCCTTCATTCCGTCTGCGAACGAAAGCGTGGCCGTGCCGAACATATGGACGTGCACATCGCCCGGTTGGCGGAAGACCGAATATTTGAAGTGGTGATGCTCGAGATTGGCGATCGTATGGGACATGTTGGCCTCGCCGGAAAGGAAGGGCTTTTCCCAGATCGTCTTCTTCTTGCGGATGATCCTTGAGGTGCCTCTGATATCCGACGGCAGATCGCCGACCAGCAGCTCCGGGCCGATGGAACAGGGCCGCAGCTTCGAATGGGCGAGGTAGAGGTAGTTCACCCGTTCCATCACATGGTCGGAAAACTCGTTCGCCAGCGCGAAGCCGAGGCGGAACGGCGTTCCATCCGGTCCGATGATATAGATGCCAGCGATTTCCGGCTCTTCGCCCGCATCATCGGCAAACGCGGGCGAAAGCAATGGTTCGCCAGGTCCGGCAAGCATGGAGCCATTGCCCTTGTAGAACCACTCCGGCTGCACCCCGGTCTTGCCGCGCGCGGGCTTGCCGTTTTCGAGACCCATGCGAAACATCTTCATCGAATCGGTGAGCGTCTCTTCCTTGGCGCTGTCGATTTTCCGGTGCATCGCATCGCGCGTCGAGGCGGAGCCAAGATGCGTGAGCCCGGTACCCGTCAGATGAACATGTGCGGGATCGGCGGCATCCACCGGCGCCAGAAGCCGACCCTCGGCATAGGCGGCAGCCACATCGACTTCCTTGCCGAAGCCGCGCTGCTCAACGGCCTGCGCCAGCGTCTGGCCGGCCTCGATGGCCGCATGCGCCAATTCCAGGACCGAGCGGGTCCGCTTGATCTGACGGAAGCCACTATCCGTCCGCGCAGCCACTTGCCGCTTTCCCTTGGAACTGAATAATTGAATGAGATTCACAGTTTCCTCCCGTAATTGAAGCCCACGCTTTATAACGCCGGCATCCGCGGACGTCGACTCGCAAGACAAAAAAATAATATAGTACGATAATTGGGTTCAATCGATTCGCAGACCGGGCCATAAGGCTATTCCAAAAGTCATACTTTTCCGATACAAGTTTTTTCGGACCCGGTCTGGGAGGTGGTCCGATGACAGCAAAGGCGCGCTCTTTCGGTCATCGAACAGAATTCAACAGGAGGAAAGACGTGAAAATAGCTAATCTGATTGCTGCGGGTCTGATCGCGCTGGGCGCGATGGGATCGCAGGCCTTTGCGCAGGACAAGGGCACCGTCGGCATCGCCATGCCGACGAAGGCTTCGGCCCGCTGGATCGCCGATGGCGACAACATGGTGAAGGCGCTGCAGGAACGCGGCTACGGCACGGATCTGCAATATGCCGAGGACGATATTCCGAACCAGCTGGCGCAGGTCGAAAACATGGTCACCAAGGGCGTCAAGGCCCTCGTCATCGCATCGATCGACGGCACGACATTGTCGAACGTGCTGCAGCAGGCACATGACGCCGGCATCAAGATCATCGCCTACGACCGCCTGATCCGCGATTCTCCGAATGTCGACTACTATACGACGTTCGACAATTTCCAGGTCGGCGTTTTGCAGGCAAATTCGCTTGTGAAGGCGCTTGGGCTTCCCGAAGCGGCCGGCCCGTTCAATATCGAGCTGTTCGGCGGCTCGCCGGACGATAACAATGCGTTCTTCTTCTATGATGGCGCGATGTCCGTCCTTCAGCCGCTGATCGACAGCGGCAAGCTTGTGGTCCAGTCGGGCCAGACAGGCATGGACAAGGTCGGCACGCTGCGTTGGGATGGTGCCGTGGCGCAGGCGCGCATGGATAATCTCCTGTCCGCCTATTACACCGACAAGAAGGTCCACGCGGTCCTTTCGCCCTATGACGGCCTTTCGATCGGCATTCTTTCGTCGCTGCGCGGCGTAGGCTATG
Organism: Phyllobacterium sp. 21LDTY02-6; assembly: GCF_023554255.2. Taxonomy (GTDB): domain Bacteria; phylum Pseudomonadota; class Alphaproteobacteria; order Rhizobiales; family Rhizobiaceae; genus Phyllobacterium. The sequence goes on from NZ_JAMJWD020000003.1 coordinate 561,180, forward strand.
GAACGGCCGACCAGCCTTTCCCATTCGTATCGGGCCAGGATGCTGAAATACCGTCGGTGAAATCCATCGAGGCGGGCGAGCAGTATTCGACGATCTACAAGGACACGCGCGAGCTGGCCAAGGTGACGGCGGATATGATCGACAAGGTGCTCAAGGGCGAAGAGCCGCAGATCAACGACACCAAGACCTATAATAATGGCGTCAAGGTCGTTCCGTCCTACCTCTTGAAGCCGGTCGAGGTCGACAAGTCGAACTGGAAGGAAATCCTGATCGGCAGCGGTTATTATACCGAAGACCAGTTGAAGTAATCGGTCGATTTTTTCGGGACCCTGCGCTGCGAGCGCAGGGTCCTTTATCTTTTAATGTGAGGATATCGATGGAAACCATCCTCGAAATGCGCGGCATCACCAAGACTTTCCCCGGGGTGAAGGCGCTCAACAATGTGAACCTCGATGTCAGGAAAGGCGAAATTCACGCTCTCGTGGGCGAGAATGGCGCTGGAAAATCGACATTGATGAAGGTGCTCAGCGGTGTTTACCCCCATGGCAGCTATGAAGGCGAGATCATCTACAAGGGCGAAGCGCAGCGGTTCCGTGATATAGCCGACAGCGAAAAGCAAGGCATCATCATCATCCACCAGGAGCTCGCTCTGGTACCGCTCCTGTCGATCGCGGAGAACATCTTCCTCGGCAACGAGCCCGCGCGCTATGGCGTGATCGACTGGCACGAGGCCGAAAACAGGACGCGCGACCTGTTGCGCAAGGTGGGGCTGAAGGAAGACCCGCTCACCTTGATCACCAATCTCGGCGTCGGCAAGCAGCAACTCGTCGAAATCGCCAAGGCGCTTTCGAAGGAGGTCGAGCTGCTTATTCTCGATGAGCCGACGGCAAGTCTCAACGAGACCGACAGCGATGCGCTGCTGGCCCTGCTGCTGGAATTCAAGGCGCAGGGGATATCCTCCATCCTGATATCCCACAAGCTCAACGAGGTCGGGAAAGTCGCCGACCGCATCACCGTCCTGCGTGACGGTGCGACGATCGAGACGCTCGATCGCAAGGATATTTCCGAGGACCGCGTGGTCACGTCGATGGTTGGGCGCCAGCTTGCCGATCGCTATCCGCAAAGGCACCCGAAGATCGGCGAGGTGGTGCTCGATGTCCGGAACTGGGTGGTCCATCATCATGTCCACAGCGACCGCGTCGTCATCAAGGGCATCGACCTGAACGTAAAGCGTGGCGAAGTCGTCGGCATAGCCGGCCTGATGGGCGCGGGCCGGACCGAATTCGCCATGAGCCTTTTCGGCCGCGCCTATGGTACGAAGATCAGCGGCGACGTCTATATCAACGGAAAGAAGGTGGACGTATCCACCATCGGCAAGGCGATCGACAACGGCATCGCCTATGTCACCGAGGACCGCAAGACCTATGGTCTCAATCTGATCGACCACATCAAGCACAATACGACGATCGTCAATCTCGAAGGCGTATCCAAACGCGCGGTACTCGATGACATGGAAGAGCTGAAGGTGGCCAATGCCTATCGGCGCAAGACCAATATCCGCTCATCCAGCATCTACCAGAAGACCGGCAATCTGTCGGGCGGCAATCAGCAGAAAGTGGTATTGTCGAAATGGCTCTTCGCGAACCCGGAAATACTGATCCTCGACGAGCCGACGCGCGGTATCGACGTGGGTGCGAAATATGAGATTTATTCGATCATCAACCAGCTCGTCGGCGAGGGCAAGAGCGTTCTGGTCATCTCGTCGGAACTGCCCGAACTGCTCGGGATATGCGATCGGATCTATGTGATGAACCAGGGCAAACTGGTCGGTGAAATGCCCGCGAGCGAAGCCAGCCAGGAAAAGATCATGCGCGCCATCATTCGCGCAGAGGGAAAGTAAGATGACGATAGAGACCGCAAGCAATTCGGCAAAGACCGAAGTCCAGACGGACGGCTCGCCAAGCAGGAGCAATCTGCGCGAATATGGGCTGGTTCTGGCCCTCATACTTATCATGCTGTTCTTCCAGGTTGCCACGAACGGCACCCTGTTCAGGCCGGTCAACCTGACCAACCTCATTCTGCAGAACAGCTACATCATCATCATGGCGCTGGGCATGCTGCTGGTGATCGTCGCCGGCCATATCGACCTGTCGGTCGGATCGGTGTCGGGCTTCATCGGCGGGCTTGCCGCCATCATGATGGTGCGATGGCAGATCCATTTCATACCGGCGACGATTGCCTGTCTTGCCATGGGCGGCCTCATCGGCGCGGCCCAGGGCTATTGGGTGGCGTATCACAAGATACCATCCTTCATCGTTACCCTTGCCGGCATGCTTGTCTTCAGGGGGCTGGCGCTCTGGCTGCTCGGCGGCCAGTCGGTCGGGCCGTTCCCGCCACAGTTCCAGCTGTTGAGCTCCGGATTCATCCCCGATGTGTTCGCCGGCACGGGCTTCAACATCACGTCGATGCTCATCGGTGTCGTTCTGGTCGGGTTGATGATCTATTTCAGCGTCCGCGGCCGGGCCAAACGTGAGAAGCATGGCTACAAGGGCGAGCCCTTCATTCTCTTCCTCGGCAAGAACCTCATCATCGGCGGCATCATCCTCTATCTGGTGTTTCTGCTTTCCACCTATCGCGGCCTGCCCAATGTTCTCGTTGTCATGTCGCTGTTGATCGCGCTGTTCGTGTTCGTCACGAAGCGGATGACGATCGGCCGGCGCATCTATGCCATGGGCGGCAATGAAAAGGCGGCGAAACTGTCCGGGATCAAGACCGAGCGGCTCACCTTCTTCACCTTCGTGAACATGGGCGTGCTCGCCGCCCTGGCCGGCCTGATTTTCGCTGCACGCCTCAATACCGCTACGCCAAAGGCCGGGCTCGGCTTCGAGCTCGATGTCATCGCGGCGGTCTTCATCGGCGGGGCCTCGGCCCTTGGTGGCGTGGGGCAGGTGATGGGAGCCGTCATCGGCGCCTTCATCATGGGCGTCATGAACAATGGCATGTCGATCCTCGGCGTCAATATCGACTGGCAGCAGGTCATCAAGGGGTTGGTTCTGCTCGCGGCGGTGGTGTTCGACGTCTACAACAAGAACAAGACCTGATCGCTGCCGACTGCGGTTAGTCTGCCATGCTGGCGGGGCGTTTGCCCCGCCATTTTGTTTTGTGCTGTTTCTCGGCTGGCTGCCCGCGATGGTGGGGTTGTGGATAAGTATGGATTTTGCGGGGCTGGGGCGGTCTGGCTGGATTTTCGTTGGTTTTGAGGGATTTGCGGCGGAGCAGGCGGTCCAAATGCAGCTTGAACGTGGGCCGAAAGCGGGTTTGGGCCTGGATGATTGAGGGTGATTTTGGAATAGTTGCAAAAAGGCAGAAAAAACTTGTCGGTTGGAGTTGACACTTATGAGTTAGGTTGTCTATATACGGCACCAACGAGGGCGGGACGCCGCTGGCGGTTGCTGGTTGCGCCCTAAGGTTCTCGGTGGTTCCTGACTGGATGGATTAGTATTGTCGGGGAG
>NZ_JAMJWD020000004.1 GCF_023554255.2 Phyllobacterium sp. 21LDTY02-6
CTATCGTCGCCTGCACCGTGGCCCCGCTGAGATCCACCAGCTTGCCATTGGCCTCACTGGCCTTCGTATCCACCGCGTCCAACTGCTTCATATTGACGGCATCGGTGTCGGCCTTGCCCGCGGCGACCTTCGAGATGACGGTATCCTTCAGCACCAGCTTTGCGCCGTGCTTGTCCGTCTCGTCTATCTTGCCGTCGTTGTTGGTGTCCGTCGGCGTGTATTGCACGGAGGTCCTGCCGAGGTCGTTTATGCCCTCATAAGCCGCATGGAGCTGATCGCCATTGACGGCATCCGTGCTGCCTGCCTTCACCCGGCCCGGCGCGAGATTGACGATCTGGCGGGTCTCGGCAGGGGAAATTATCTTTACCACCTCGCCCTTTTCGTTCGACCTGTTGGTTTCCGAATACGTCCTGCCTATACTGACCACGCCAACCGGCGCAGGATTGCTCAGCGTATAGTCCTTGCCGTTCAGCGGGAACGTCGCCGGGGGCGATATCGCAGCTTCCGTGGTGGCGTTGGAACCAAGCGCCACGCTGTACGCGTTCGCGGCCTTCGCGTTCCAGCCGATGGCGATTGCGGCATCACGCTCTGCAGTTGCCTTATAACCGATAGCCTGGCTCACTGTAGCCTTCGCATTTGCATCCCTACCAAGTGCTACAGCACTAACGCCATCGGCCTGTGCATCCACACCAATGGCGTTCGCGCCCTCACCTGTTGCCTTCGCATCCCAGCCAATGGCGATTGCGGAGACACCGCTTGCAGTTGCCTGAAAGCCGAGAGCCTGGCTGGCGTAAGCCTTCGCCTTTGCTTCCCAACCAAGTGCTACAGCACTAACGCCATCGGTCTGTGCTCTCCCACCAAGTGCTACAGCACCAACGCCATCGGCCTTTGCTTCCCAACCAAGTGCTACAGCGCCACCGCCAATAGCCTGTGCATCTTTACCAATAGCGCTCGAGTACTGACCTGTTGCCTTCGCATTCCAGCCGATGGCGGTTGCTGCTTCATTCCAGGCGTTCGCCTGCCTGCCGATAGCGACCGCCCCTTTGACGGTAGCATTGGCTTCAAAGCCCATGGCAACGCCGTCATCGATCGCCTTTGTTCCCTCGCCGATCGCGATGGCCGCGCGGTGGATTATCTCCGTCGCGCTTGCGCCCTCACCTGTTGCCTTCGCTTCATTCAGCGCCTTCGCTCCCTCGCCGATCGCGATGGCCGCGGGGGGGGGTGTCACCGTCGCGCTTGCGCCCTCACCTGTTGCCTTCGCTTCATTCAGCGCCTTCGCTCCCTCGCCGATCGCGATGGCCGCGGGGGGGGTGTCGCCGTCGCGCTTGCGCCCTCACCTGTTGCCTTCGCTTCATTCAGCGCCTTCGCTCCCTCGCCGATCGCGATGGCCGCGGGGGGGGGTGTCGCCGTCGCGCTTGCGCCCTCACCTGTTGCCTTCGCTTCATTCAGCGCCTTCGCTCCCTCGCCGATCGCGATGGCCGCGGGGGGGGGTGTCGCCGTCGCGCTTGCGCCCGAGCCAATCGCTATTCCGTTTTCTGCGCTGGCTTCCGCTCCCGCTCGAATCAATGTTTCTCCGGCCACACTCACTGTCGTAGCACCGCCGATCGCGACGGCACCGCGAACAGAGGCCTTTGCCTCGCTGCCGACAGCAGTCGCCGCGTCACCGCTGGCCTGTGCATTCTCACCAAGGCCGATTGCCTTCGCACCTCCGGCGGCGGAACCCAGCCCCAGAGCCAAGCTCGCCCCCCCAGTAACCTCATCGAGCCTGGTCTTCACACCATCCGCCGTGGTCTTCACAGTATTGAGCTGGCTGAGATTGACCGCATCACTATCCGCAGTGCCGGCGGCAAGGTTGCTGATGCGCTTCGACTTGGCATCATAGACCGTCCCGTTGAAAAGCAGCGCATTGTTGTTCAGATTTTCAAGCACGCGATCCAATGCCTGGATGCCGCCGAGAAAGGTCGTCGGCTGAACGACATTCTTGTCAAGCCCATCCTTGCCGAGACTGGTCAGGCCGAATGCCGGGACGTCAAACTTGCCATTGGTGAAGCCGACGCCAAGCGCGGCGCCGAGCGTCTGCGACGCCGTGCCGAGGTCCTTTATGCCCTCATAAGCCGCATTGAGCTGATCGCCATTGACGGCATCCGTGCTGCCGGCCTTCACCCGGCCCGGCGCGAGGTAGATCATCTGGCGGGTCTCCGCTGGTCGTTCCTCCATTTGCGGATTTCCGCTTGCGTCCAGTATCCGCTCGCCTTTAGTGCCCAATTTCGGCGCTTTATATGCTGCCGTACCAAGGGAGACTACGCCGACCGTTTTTGGATATTGAAGCGTATAGTCCTTGCCGTTCAGCGGGACGGTTGCTGCAGGCTCGGCTACGGGCTCGGTGGCAGCGAAGGAACCAAGCGCCACGCTGTACGCGTTCGCGGCCTTTGCGTTCCAGCCCACAGCGGTCGCGGCCTCACCGCCTGCCTTGGCAAATCGACCGACAGCGGTCGCGTTCATGGCGGCGGCAGCTTCATAGCCCATGGCAACGCCGGAATCGATCGCCGTCGCTCCCTCGCCGATCGCGATGGCCGCGCGTTCGATTATCCCCTTCGCGCTTGCGCCCGAGCCAATTGTTATTGCGCCTTGTGTAGCGGCGTCCGCTCCCGCTCGAGTCACTGTTTTTCCGGCCACACTGACTGTCGTAGCACCGCCGATGGCGATGGCTCCGCCAGCAGAGGCCTTTGCGTCCTTGCCCATGGCGGTCGCAGCTTCGCCGCTTGCATTGGCAGAGTCACCGACAGCAGTTGCAGTCTTGGCAGAGGCCTTTGCGTTCCAGCCCACAGCGGTCGCGGCCACACCGCTTGCATTGGCAGACTCACCTACAGCAGTTGCAGTCTTGGCAGCAGCAGAGTCAGCGCCCATGGCAACGCCGGAATCGATCGCCTTTGCTCCCTCGCCGATCGCGATGGCCGCGCGCTCGGTTGTCGTCGCCGCGCTTGCGCCCGAGCCAATTGCTATTGCGTTTTGTGCGCTGGCTTCCGCTCCCGCTCGAGTCACTGTTTTTCCGTCCACACTGACTGTCGTAGCACCGCCGATGGCGATGGCACCGCCAGCAGAGGCCTTTGCGTCCTTGCCCATGGCGGTCGCAGCCGCTTCGCTTGCCTTTGCACCTGCGCCGAGAGCCAGGCTGTTTTCTGCCACCGCATTTGCTTCCCAACCAAGTGCCGTAGTCCTGGCCCCCCTGGCCACTGTAGTCCGGCCGATTGCGATAGAATCTTCACCATCAGACTCTGTTCTCTGGTACTCAACCGGAGTACACGCGCCTATCGCGATTGAATGAATTTGCTTGGCTATGGGGGAACGGTCATGGGAAGCACATTTGCCAGATCCGATGGAGAGCCGATCCCACAGATTCGGCGTTGCTGAAGTAATTTCCGCGTCACCGACAGTATGATCTGCCCTTGCTCCACCCGTTGCGATGGCGATGCCCCCCAGCGCCAGGCCGACAATCGCCAGCATGCCGAGGCCTTTTGCGCGCTTCGGGCCGAGGCTGCGGCAGGCAAGGCGCAGCAGCACATTGAGCCGGCGGCGGGCCGAGCGGCTGTCGGCCGCGGCGGCCAGCCAGTTGCCGGCGCGGCGCACCGCGCGCAGGGTCGAACGGGAAACGCAGGCAGGGCTCAGGCTAGCAAACATGAAACAACTTTCGTACTGAAAAGATCGACTAACAATAAAAACAGCGAATGGTATTACTTATATGGTATTACTTATATGGTATTTCTTATGCGATATTACTTGAAATGCCCGGTCTTCACTGTTCGGCGCGCCTGCCACCTGAGACAGGGGCAAGCAACACAGCTTCCGGGAAAAAACCGGGGAAATAATTCGTTGCCGCCGCGCGAGCATCCGATGCGTGTGCGGCTTTGCACCCGCGAATCATGATAGGCCCACCTTAACAGAGTTGCTCTTAAGAGCAGGTCTTGCGAAAGACAACCGGCAATATTGCAACTTGCGTTTAGAATCGCACAAAACTGTAATATTACAATTATACTTTAGTATGAATACTTTGACGAAAGGCCGATGCCGTCGGTCACGACCGGGGGATATCGCCATCATACGGGCGATCTGCTGCGGGCGGCGTCGCATCGCGCAGCAAATGGTCTATCCGCCGCAGTTCATCCTTCGTCAGCGCCGGCACGGGGCTGCTCCTGCGGCGGCGCAGGGCGACGATCATGGCGGCGATGCCGGCAAGCAGCGCGGCGATGGGGAAGCCCCAGAGCAGCACGGTCCTCGCCGACAGGCGCGGCTTCAGCAAGACGAACTCGCCATAGCGCGCAACGAGGAACTCGATCACCTCGCCATCCGTATCGCCTGCAGCCAGCCTTTCGCGCACCAGCCGGCGCAGGTCGCGCGCGAGATCGGCATTGGAATCGTCGATCGACTCGTTCTGGCAGACGAGGCAGCGTATCTGCGCCGATATCACCCGCGCCCGCTGCTCCAGCGCCGGATCCCGCAGCATCTCATCCGGCGAAAGCGCCGCCGCCGCACCGGACAGGACCAGCGCCAGCACGAGAACGATTCCCCGCAGCATCCGTATCATGGGCGGCCCTTCGGCACGCGCGGGACGAGGAAGGCGGACGTCATGACTGCACCGAGCGGGATGCCTGGGCGGTCTTTGCAGCGCCGGTCTTTGCAACAGCGGTCTTTGCCGGCAAGCTGCCGGAGGAAAGGGAACGCCGCGCCGGGGCGCCCACGCGCAGCCGCCGGTCGAGCAGCGAGCAGATGCCGCCGAGCATCATCGCCACCGCGCCGAGCCAGATCAGCGTCACCAGCGGCTTGTACCAGATGCGCACGACGACGCCCGCATCGGGTGCGCCGTCCGGAGCCGGCGTATCGCCAAGGGCCACATAGACCTGGCTGAACAGGAAAGTGGTGATGCCCGCCTCCGTCGTCTGCATCTCGCGCACGGGGAAATAGCGCTTGGCGGCGATGAAGCGCGAGCGCGGCGCGCCCGCGTCGTCCAGCAGGGTGAAATGCCCCTGCTCCTCGGTGAAGTTCGGTCCCTTGACCGGCTCGATCTTCTCGAAGCGCAGCGTGTGCCCGCCTGCCCTGATGCTCTCGCCGGGGCGCATGACGAGCACGCTCTCGGTCGAAAAGGCGGTGGTGGCGACAATGCCGAGCAGCGTGATGCCGAGGCCGAAATGCGCCAGCGCGGTGCCGAACACCGAGCGCGGCAGGCCGGCAAGACGCTGCAGCATCACGCCCGCCCCGGTCTTTCCCCGGCCGATCCCGGCTTTCAGAGCGAGATCGGTGAGCGCGCCGAGCATGAGCCAGGCCGCGAGGCCGATGCCGAGGGCGGCAAGGACGGCGCTGGCGGACGTCTGGTAGAGCACGGCCCCGGTCACCAGCAATGCGATGAGGAAGGCGGTCATCAGGCGCTGGCCGACGGCGAGAAGATCGCCGCGCTTCCAGGCCAGCAGCGGGCCGAAGGGCACGGCGGCCAGCAGCGGCAGCATCAGCGGGCCGAAGGTCAGGTTGAAGAAGGGCGCGCCGACGGAAATCTTCTCGCCGGTCAGGGCTTCGAGCAGCAGCGGATAGAGCGTGCCGACGAGAACGGTGGCCGTCGCCGTCGTCAGGAACAGGTTGTTCAACACCAGCGCGCCCTCGCGGGAGATCGGCTGGAACAGGCCGCCGGGCGCCAGCGTGCCGGCGCGCCAGGCAAAGAGCGCCAGCGAACCGCCGATGAAGATGACGAGGATCGCCAGGATGAAGAGGCCGCGGCCGGGATCGGTGGCGAAGGTGTGGACCGATGTGAGCACGCCCGAACGCACGAGAAACGTGCCGAGCAGCGACAGCGAGAAGGTGAGCAGCGCCAGAAGCACGGTCCAGATTTTCAGCGCCGAGCGCTTTTCCATGACCAGGGCGGAATGCAGCAGCGCCGTGCCGGCCAGCCAGGGCATGAAGGAGGCGTTCTCGACGGGATCCCAGAACCACCAGCCGCCCCAGCCGAGTTCGTAATAGGCCCAATAGGAACCCATGGCGATGCCGCCGGTGAGGAATATCCAGGCCGTCAGCGTCCATGGCCGCACCCAGCGCGCCCAGGCGGCATCGATGCGCCCGTCGACCAGCGCGGCAATGGCAAAGGAGAAGCAGACGGAAAAGCCGACATAGCCGAGATAGAGCAGCGGCGGATGGATGGCGAGGCCGATATCCTGCAGGATCGGGTTGAGGTCCCTGCCCTCGATCGGCGCCGGCTCGAGCCGGGCAAAGGGGTTGGAGGTCGCAACGATGAAGAGGAGAAAGGCAGTGCCGATCCACGCCTGGACGCCAAGCACATTGGCCTTCAGCGTTTGCGGCAGATTATTGCCGAACAGGCCGACCAGCGCGGTGAAGAAGCTGAGGATCAGCACCCATAGCAGCATCGAGCCCTCATGATTGCCCCAGACGCCGGTGAACTTGTAGAGCAGCGGCTTCTGCGAATGGGAGTTCTCGAACACGGTCTTCACCGAGAAATCGGAAAGCACATTGGCCATGGTCAAGGCGGCGAAGGCCAGCGCCACCAGCGCGAGGACGGTCAGCGCGGCAGGCGTGCCGACAGCCATCAGCCGCTCGTCGTTGCGGCGCGCGCCCAGCATCGGCAGCACCGACTGGGCCAGCGACAGCACGAGAGCGAGGATCAGCGCGAAATGCCCGAGTTCAACCATCATGGCTTCGGTTCCTCCCGCCAGACGCCCTTGGCCTTCAGGCCATCGGCCACGTCCTTCGGCATGTAGTTTTCGTCGTGCTTGGCAAGGACGCTGTCGGCGACGAAGGCCCCGCCCTCGGCAAAGCTGCCTTCCACCACCACACCCTGCTCCTCGCGGAAGAGATCGGGCAGAATGCCGTCATAGGTCACGGCGATGCTCTTTGCCGTATCGGTCACCGCGAAGCTGATGCGGCTGCCCGGCCCGCGGCTCACGGACCCCTTCTCGACCAGCCCGCCAAGGCGGAAGCGCGAGCCGGAGCTGACATCCGCCGCCTGGATATCGGACGGCATGCGGAAGAAGGCGATCCTTTGCTGGAGCGCGAACAGCACCAGCCCGGCGGCAATAGCCAGCACGAAAAGCCCGCCGCCGATCACCGTCAGCCGTTTCTGCTTGCGCGTCATCCTCATTCCTCCGGTGCATCGACGAGGCCAAGTTCGGCCGCGACCGAATCCAGCCTCGCCGCGTCTTCGGCAGCAAGCGCCTGCTTCGCCCGGCCCAGCGCCGCCAGGGCGTCGTTCGGGCGGTTCAGCACCACATAGGAACGGACGAGCCGCTCCCAGCCTTCGACGTCGTCGGGAGACTTTTCCAGTTTTTGTGCCAGGCTGACAACCATGCCTTCGATCATTTCCGCGCGATCCTGGCCGCTCATGCCGGCTGCCGCCTCGATCTCGGCGCTGCTCGGCCCCGTCCGCTCCACGTCGCTGACATCGGGCGCGTCGCCGTCGATCTGGTCGTCGAGCCGCGTCAGCGCAGCCTGCGCCTGCTCGCGCCAGGGCACGTCGGCCGGCGCCTTGGCGAGAAGCTCGCGGATCATGTCGCGCGCCTCGGTCAGGCGGCCCTGCTGCATCCAGCCGTCGATGATGAAGAATTGCGGCCGCATGTCCTGCGGGTCGAGCTCCAGAGCCCGCCGGAACACCGCTTCGGCCTCCGGCGTCACCTTGCCGCCCGCCGCCTGCGTCATCGCCTGGCCAAGGCCGAGCTGCCGCGCCGCGCTGTCGCCCCGGATGCGGATGGTGTTGCGATAGGCGGTGACGGCATCGGCCGGGCGCCCCATGCGCAGATAGATCGGCGCCAGCACTTCCCAGCCCTCGCCATCATCCGGATTGAGCTTGAGATGCGCCTCGGCCCGCGCCACGAGCTCGGCCGGCGTCGCCTGGTCCGCCGGCTTGGACAGGCGTTCCGCCAGCGGCTGCGCCGGAAGCTCCGGCGAACCGAGATTGGTATAAAGCGCCCAGGACAGCGCCGGGATGGCGATCACCGTGACCAGCGTCACCCATTCGCGCGTCGCGCTCTTCACCGGGCGCACCACCGCTTCCTCGGCCGCGGCCATGCGCGCAGCCTCGATCAGCCGCCGGCCGATCTCGGCGCGCGCCTGCTCGGCACTCGTCGCATCGATCAGGCCGCGCCTCTCGTCGGCATTCACTTCCACGAGCTGGTCGCGATAGACTTCGACGTCATGCTGGCTGTCCACCGCCGGCGGGGCGATGCGGCGAGTCAATGGAAGCAACACCATCAGCGTTGCGCCGACAGTCAGCAGGGCAGCGACAATCCAGAAAATCATGAAGGAGACATAGCCCCAACTAAAGCCGTAAGCCAAACGGATTTGAACGATAGGGCAATTCGCCGCAAAGCCCGGCGGGTCGCCAGCGTGGCGGAATCGAACGCCAGATTCGGGTCGTCAGGTCAGGGGTGTCCAGCTGCCGTCTTCATTGCGGCAGGCGGTGCCTCTTGCCGATTGCGGCGCACCGTCGATCCGCACCGTATGGGTGTATTGGCGGCAGTTCTGCGAGCCGACCTGATAGGGCTGGGCGGCCACGACCTCGCCGACGCGATTGCCGCTCTTGTTCTTCCATTCGATGCTCTTGCCGGCAGCCGAATATTCGAGCGCCCTGTATTCCGCCTGCAGCGCCAGTTCGCGATCGTCGGCCGAAAGCGCGACCTTGCTGCCGATCAGGCCATTGCCGAGCGCGGCAACGACGCTCGTATCGGAGCGACCGCTGCCGGTGAGCCTGCTCAAGGGCCCGCCGCCCGATTTGCCCGCGGAAGTCGTCGAGCATCCACTCACGCCGGCAACGGCAAGCAAGGCGACAGCAATCTTCAATTTCATAATTCGTCCGTCCAATCATTCGTCATTGCTTTATGGCGCGAGGCGCGAGGCCTTGCAAGCTGCTATTCGGCGGCTGGCCAGCGTCTTGATCAACCGGCCGCCGCCGGCAGCACCAGCCGCGCCCTGAGGCCGCCCAGCGCCTCGCTTCGCTCCAGCTGCAGCCTGCCGCCATATTCCCGCACCGTATCGTTGACGATGGCAAGGCCGAGGCCGGTGCCGGGCTTGCTCTCGTCCAGCCGCTTGCCGCGCGCCAGCGCATCCTGGATCTGGCCCGGCTCCAGCCCCGGACCGTCATCCTCGACGCTGATCTCGAAGCCATGTTCATTGTCGGCGAGCGTGAGGCGGATGACCTGATTGCCCCATTTGCCCGAATTTTCGAGGAGATTGCCGACGATCTCCTCCAGATCCTCGCGCTCGCCGGCGAATATGGCGTGATCCATGTAATTGTTGAACTGCACGTCCTTGTCGGGATTGAGCTTGGCCGTCACGCGCACCAGCCGCTCCAGTATCGGCGTCACCGGCGCGCGGAAGACGACGCTGTCGCGCTGGGCGGCGACGCGGGCCCGCTGCAGGTAGTGCTGCACCTGCATCTGCATGGCGGCGCTCTGTTCGGCGATCAGCTTGCCCTCGGCGCCGCCAATGGCGCGGCTCTCGTTGACGAGCACCGAAAGCGGCGTTTTCAGCGAATGGGCGAGATTGCCGACCTGGGTGCGCGAACGGTCCATGATGCGGCGATTATTGTCGATGAGCGCGTTCATCTCGCGCGCCAGCGGCGCGATCTCGTCCGGAAGGTTCTCGTCGAGCCGCGACACCTTGCCCTCGCGTATGTCGCCGAGCGTGCGGCGGACCCGGTCGAGCGGGCGCAGGCCGAAGAGGATGACGGCGGCATTGATGAGCGTGCCGCCAAGGCCGAATATGCCGAGATAGAAATAGAGCGTATGGCGGAAATCGGCGATCTCGCCCTCGATCTCGCCAAGATTGCCCATGACGCGAAACCGCGCGACGCGATTTTCCGCATCGAGCACGACTTCGGTCTCGACGACGGAAAGCTGCTGGCCGTTCGGCCCGGTCTCGATATAGCGGCGCTGGAAGGAGGTGTCGAAGGGAACGTTCAGGGTCGACGGGGAATCGATGTTCCTTTCGCCGAGCGATACGGAACGGAGCGAGCCCTTGAGATTGTCGGCCGCCGGCTCGACCGACCAGTACCAGCCGGAGAGCGGGCTGGAATAGCGCACTTCGCCGGGGTCGGGGCGTCCCGCCAGGTTGCCGTCATTGACGCTGACCGAGGCGATGACGCTGAAGAGATGGGCCGACAGCAGTTCCTCGAAGCTCTTCAGCCGGGCCTCGCCATAGAGCGCCGAGATGATCGTGGCGATGGCGACGAAGGAGATGATCGTCCACAGCGTAGAGAGCGTGATGACCCGCAGCGACAGCGATCGAATACTGGGAAGATAGTTGGTCAACCGGATTGCCACGCGTTGCCCCGCTTTGCACGACCGGTGCCCTCAGCCGGGCTCAGGCCTTGCCGCCCTGTGATTTCATTCGATAGCCCATGCCGCGGATGGTCTCGATCATATCCAGGCCCATCTTCTTGCGAAGACGGCCGACAAATACCTCGATCGTATTGGAATCCCTGTCGAAATCCTGATCGTAGAGATGTTCCACCAGCTCGGTGCGCGAAACGACCTCATCCATGTGGTGCATGAGATAGGAGAGCAGCCGGAACTCGTGCGAGGTCAGCTTGAGCGCGGTGCCATTGACGGTCGCCTTCGAGGTCTTGGTGTCGAGCCGCAGCGGCCCGCAGGAGATTTCCGCCGAGGCATGGCCGGCGGCGCGGCGGATCAGGGCCCGCAGGCGCGCCAGCACCTCCTCGATGTGGAAGGGCTTGGCGACATAATCATCGGCGCCGGCATCGATGCCGGCAACCTTGTCGCTCCACCGATCGCGCGCGGTCAGCAGGAGGACCGGCATTGCGCGGCCTTCGCGGCGCCATTTCTCGAGCACGGTCAGCCCGTCCATCTGCGGCAGGCCGATATCCAGTACCACCGCATCATAGGGTTCGGTATCGCCGAGGAAGTGCCCCTCCTCGCCGTCAAAAGCCTTGTCGACGACATAGCCGGCATCGGTCAGGGCTTCCACCAGCTGCCGGTTCAGATCGCGATCGTCCTCAACGACTAATATTCTCATATGGGCTGTGACCTACTTCGCCGGTACCGCCACTTCGACCCGGCGGGGCCGCTCGCCGTCCCTGCCCGGAATGAGCACAACCACCACGCAGACCTCTTTGCCGTTCTGGACGACCGAGGTCGCGCGGGCAAGGGTGCCACCTTGCGATTGCGCAACCTGTTCACCCACCGCCGAACAATCCGCAGCCAATGCAGGGCTGGCGAATGCGACGCCAGCGACTGAGATCAAACCCGCTAAGGGGAAGGAGAAAAATACGTGTTTCATGGCGTCATTACTATCGGATGCTGTCTGAACGATGAATGAACAGTTGGGTTGCGTTGATCAGAAATGCCATAAGCGCACGCTTTTTAACATCATATTTCTTTTCGTGAAATGCGTGTTGTCGCACTTATTCTGCCGAAAAGCGAAATGACGCCGCAGATCGCGGTGAGAAAACCAATGCTGATATCGACAAGCGCGGCAGTATCGGGAATCTCCGGCGAGGCATCGAGAAACCGCGTCGACGACAGGGCGATGGTGCCGATGGCGCCCCAGACGGTCCTCGACCGGTGCCATGATTTTTCATTGGTCATTGTAAAATACTCCTCTTAAATGATTGATATCAAGCCATTATTGCCAGGTACCAGCCGGCGCCGCAGCGCGATGCCGGGGCCGACGGCCGCCGAAATCATCGCGATGGAAATCTCGAACGGCGCCGTCAGGCTTCCAAGGTCGGCGCGGCGGCTCCCCGCCGGGTAGAGCCAATGCGCGGCCGCGACTTCCTCGACGCGCGTTGCGATGCCGCCGAGCCCGACCTCGATCCGGTAGGCTTCGCCTGCCTCGCCGAGCGGGATATCGGCGGCGATCCAGTCATCCGCATCGAGCCGGCCGCGCCGCACCCATGTCAGCCGCAGATCCCCATTCGGCTCGGCCATGGCGCGCAGATGCACCGGTGCGAGCGGCAGCAGCGCCCGCATGCCGCCGGTCGCCGCCTCCGTGGCATAATACTGGTCGCTGAACACCTCGCCCGACGCACCGACACGCCAGTTGATCGCCAGCCCCTTCTCCCGGCCTTTCAGCCCGGCCGGCGCAACGGCATCGTCGAGCAGGATGAACGTGGCACCCGCATCGCGCGCCTGCGCCGCCTCGTTCTCGGTGCCGCATTGCCCCCTGAGAAGTCCCTTGAGCAGCCATTCGTCGGGCGCGACTTCCTCGGCGGCGAGAAACTGGAACAGCTCCCAGCCGCCATCCGCCGTCCCGAGCAAGGCCGTGTTCGCGCCAATGAAAAGATGGGCGGACGAGACCGAGGCGAGTTCGCCGTGGAAGAGCCTGACCCGCGCCTCCATGCCCGGCAGCATGCGCCCGCTCGTACCGGGCGGCAGCGGTGCCGTCAGCTCGCCCATCGTCGCGCAAAGGTCGAGCCGGCTGCGCAGTTCGAATCCGGTCCCGGTCGGCGAAGCGAATATATCCGCCCCGCCCCACGGCCGCGCCAGGGCCGCGATGCGGAATTGCCCGGCGCTGTCCTCGACGCCCGGCCACATGGGCAGGTCCGCCATCCGGTAGAAGGGCCGCCCGCGCATGCCCGTGCTGCTCCGTGCCGTCACTGCCGGCAAGGCGGCATGAACCGCATGGCGCACATGCTGCGGCAGCGCCCGCGCCTCGATGCGCCGGGCAGCGCCATCCTCGATGCTGGTCACCACATAGTCGCGCGGCACCACGGAACCTGCCAGCCGCACCTTGTCGCCCACCCGCAGCCGCGCCTGTTTCCACGGCACGGCGAAACGGGCGCTGTGCCGGCCCGCCCTTCGCCGCTGCATCCATTCTTCGGCCAGCATGCGCGCCGCCGCCGGTTCCAGCATGGCCGGCACGGACAGGCTGTTGATGCCGCGCCCGTCCTGTCTTTCGGCAAAGGCGAGACAGGTCTGGTAATCCAGCATCGGGTCGCGATAGCCGATCTCGACCCGCGCCGGCTGATCGAACATCTCCTCGATGCGGCGGCTCGGGCCGGAATCGTCATCCTCCTCCACGAACTCGTCGAGGAGGGTTATCCGCCTTGCGGTGCGGGCTTCGCTGCGAAAGACCAGATCGCCCGCGCTTTCGAAGGCATTGACGCCATGAAGCTGCAACAGCGGTTCCAGCGCGGCGCGCACGCTCGAAGGTCCGTCGATGACATAGCCGCCGACGAAGCCGTCCGCCCCCTGCGTATCGAAATTCCTGATGCCGAAATCGGAAAGGATGGCGCCAAGCAGTTCATCGAGGGCTGCGCCGGACAATCTTCCGTTCAGCCAATGGCCGGTCATCCAGTTGTTCCCGTCCGCCCACAGGCTGCGGTTGAGCGGAAATTCCGGGAATGGCCGCGTGTCCCAGGCCCAGACATAGATCCGCTCCCGGTCCACCATGTCGCGATAATGATAGGTGAGATGCGCGCGCAGATAGCGGTTCTGCGCGAGATCGCTGCGCGTCGCATCGGAGTGCCAGGGCAGGCTGCCTTCCGAGGAGACGGCATCCGGGAAGACGTTCGGCTGGTTCGGCCCCTTGTCGACGGCGGGACAGCCGAGCTCCGTGAACCAGATCATCTTCGATCGCGGCCGCCAGGGCGAACGGCTTTCGATGCCGCCGATATGGTTCATGTGCGGCCGGCTCCACCAGGAGGCCATGTCCTTGAAGCGATAGACCCAGCCGCGCCCCTCGCCATCGCCGATCGGCGTGCGCCGCCGCGCCTGCCTGTCCCCGGTCGAAGCGTAGTACCAGTCGAACCCCTCGCCGGCCTCGATCTGGCCCGACAGCGCCTCGAGATCGTAGGGCGCCGCAAACCCGTCCGGATTGGCGCTGCCGTGATCCTCGTCGCGCCAGTCGCTCAGCGGCATGTAATTGTCGATGCCGACGGCATCGATCGCCGGATGCGCCCAGAGAGCGTCGAGATTGTAGAACACGTCCCCCGACCCGTCCTGCGGATGATGACCGAAATATTCGGACCAGTCGGCGCCATAGGTCAGCTTGCAGGCGGGACCGAGGATCGCCCGCACCTCCCCGGCCAGCCGGCACAGGCCCCTGACGAAGGGAAAATCCCCGGCCGCGTCGCGGATCATGGTCAGGCCGCGCAGTTCCGAGCCGAGCAGGAATGCTTCGACGCCGCCGGCATATTGGGCGAGATAGGCGAGATGCAGGACGAAGCGGCGATAGCCCCAGTCGGCGCTGCCGCCCCGGAAGGTGACGCCGTCATCCTCCACCCGGAACGCGCCTGCCTCCGCCGTGCCGAGGAAAGCCGACACCTGGCCGGCCGCGGCATCGGTCCGATTGCTGCTGCCCGGACGATAGGGCGCCGGATGGCAGGTGATGCGCCCGCGCCACGGATTGACCGGCTGGCGCGCCCCGCCATGGGGATCGGGCAAAGCATTGTCCGCCGGCACGTCGAGCATGATAAAGGGGTAGAGCGTGACCGAAAGCCCCCGCGCCGCCGCATCCCTGATGGCGCCGATGATGCTGGCATCGGACGGCGTGCCGCCATAGACGGCGCTGCCGTTGATCCGCGACAGGAGATGCGCCTGCCCACGGCCGACGCCGCCGGCCTTCCATTCCATGCTTTCGCCATGGCCATGCCTGTCCATGACAGCGGGCCTGATGCGGCATTCCCCCGCCCGCAGATCATTGCCGAACCAGGGCACGATGATTGCCACATGCCGGAGGTTGGGGCTCAGCGCCTGCAGTTCGTCCATGGACGCCTGCCAGTCGGTCGCCGCGCAGAGCGAGGCCCGGTTGAGGCTCCGCGTTTCGCCTTTGGAAGGCTCGTCCACCACCGCCCGCGGCGACAGTCCGAATTCGGTGGCGCCCGGGATGAGCGCGACTGCCGTCAGCCCCTGCGCCACATCGCCCACCGCCCGGATCACCTCGAACTGGAATTGCGGGATCCGCCCGCCGAATTCATCGAGCGGAATGCGATCGAAGACCACATAGGCGGTGCCGCGATAGGCGGGTGCGTTGTCGGCGCCCTGCTTGGCCTCGATCAACGGATCGGGCAATTGGCGCTCGCTGCCACGGTAGACGCGGATGGCGGCGCGCGTCTGGTCATATTCCTTGCCATCGGCCCAGATGCGGCGGATATGGCTGATCTCGCCTTGCGCCACCGCCATGGCGAAATTGCCGAAATAGCTGTATTCGGTCAGTTTCGGGCCGCCTTTCGCGCCACGGCGCTTGCTGGTGCGGACCTCTTCATGACGCGTTGCCCAGATGAGGACGCCGGAGACGCGAGCCGTGCCGTAGATGCGCGGCAGCGGCGCGCCTTCCTCCGCGATCGTCGGACGCATCGGCGCCAGGCGCTGGCCTTCCATGTCCCGCCCGAACAATCGCTGGTCGATCATATAGCCGGCGACGGATGCGGCAGCCGTGCCGAGCGCGGCGGCAAGGGTGCCGGAGCCGAAGGCGTAACCCGCCAGCGTCGTCAATACGAGCGTTGCCATGGATGACGTGCTTTCTGCGTTGGAGATAATGCAAGGATCAGTTGCGCCGGTCCTGTTCGTTCAACTGCCGATCCGATCCGGAAAGGCAAAGACCGCGGCGATGCGGCGGCGCCATTGCGGCGCGAGCGTGGACAGCATGACGCTGTGGCCCTCATAGGCATGGATGAAGCGCGTCTCGTCCGCGAGCAGCCCGAGATGCTTGGCCGCGACGCCGTCACGCCAGCGGAAGACGAGCATGTCGCCCGGCGCAGCAGCGGCGAGCGGACGCTGCTCCATGTGGCGGCGCGCCGCGTCCAGCAGGGGTTCGCCCTTGCCGGCTTCCGCCCAGTCGGCGCTATAGGGGGCGATGGCCTGCGGCTCCGCGCCATAGAGCTGCCGCCAGATGCCGCGCACGAGGCCGAGGCAATCGCTGCCGACGCCGCAGGTCGAGGCGCCATGCCGATAGGGCGTACCCAGCCAGCGCCGCGCCTCGCACAGCGCCTCCTGCGCCCGGCTCATGTCCCGGCTCGGGGCGAGGCTCATGTCCCGGCTCATGGCACCAGCGCCCCGCCGTCGAAATTGTCGCGGCCATTGGCAAAGCTGTAGATCGCATCATTGCCGGGAAGATGCGGAAAGCCCCTGAAATTGATGCCATTGCCGAATTTCGCCCGGCATTGGGCAAAGCTCTTGTCGCAGCCCGGCATGAGGACGATCGCATCCCCCGGCTTCAGCCCGGGCGCTGGCGTGTCGCGCAGGCCGAGACGCAGCTGCGCTCCCCATGCCAGCTGGTTGACGACGACCGTGCCGCCGCCGCCCGGCAGGCGAACCGCGCCATTGACGAACCAGCCATTGGGCGCAGCGACGCCGGAAACGATGATTTCGCGGTCGGAGAGGATTTCGGCGACGATGCCATTCTGGCTGCCGCCCTGGCCGCTACGGGCATAGCCGCAGCGCGCATCGCCAAGCTGCGCATCGCACAGCCGCTTGACGCAACGCCCGTCGACCTTGTCGAGATCGACGGCGCTGCTCTTCATTTCCGCCACGAAGCGCCCGCCGGCGCGGCTGATCGTGCCAATGCGCGACGTGCGCAGCAGCATGTTCTGTTCGGGCGCCATCCAGTTGACGAGATGGGTCTCGACCGTCGCCCCGTCGAAAAGCCCGTTCTCGATGTCGACCTCCGCAATGCCCGGCGCCGACAATGCGCCCTCGATCTCGGCGCTGTCGACGCTGAGCCCGAGTGCGCTGGTCGCCTCGCTGGCGCTGAGCCCCGTCTGCGGTTCGCAGTCCACCCGGGCGATCCGAATCGTGCGATCATGATCGGTGAAGCCGAAGACGCGCCCGTCGCGGCGGCGCATGATCCAGCAGAAACAATGGCTTGTCACATCGCCTGCAAGATTTGATTCAAGCTCCCCGGCCGCCCTCGTCGCCCTGGTCTCGGTCTTCCTGTTCATGATTTCACCTCGATGATCGGTATTGACGGGATATTGCCGGCCCGGAAGGATTTGATGCAGGCACTGAGCTGGTCCGTATCGAAGCGCACCGGCACGTCGAAGGCGAAGCCGGCGGTGATGCGGGCCGATGCCTGCGGGATGGCATGGGCCTGGAACAGCACCCGCCCCGTCGCGCCGTCGACGCTGAAATGCAGCCCTGCCCGCTGCTCGATCCCGCCGACGGTCACGCGCACCGTCTCCACCCTCGGCCTGGCGATGTGGCGCGCATAATCGCCATAGCGCTTGACCAGCTGGAACTCCGCGCGCTTGCCATCGCCTTCGCCGAGCAGCTGGTCCAGCGGCGTCGGCAGCTTGCCGCTGGCGCAGGAGAGATGATCGAACGGGTCCTGGAAGCGAAACGCGTGCAGGGAGCCGCGGCGCGCCTCGAAGAAGGCCATCACCGCTTCGAGGTCGGCCAGCGAGCGCAGGCCGGTGCCGACATCGTAGCGCCGGCGCGACTGGGCCCAGCGGGCGTTCCGCTGTTCGCGGCCCGAGGTCAGCTGCACGATCTCATTGCGCCATTCGGGACCGCCGCTCGCGCCAAAGGAGACGGCGGCCGGAAACCGGACATCGTGGAAAGGTGTCATCGTCAGCCCCTGTCAAACGGAGTTCGCCCAATGAATCAGAGCGTCAGCGCGCCGCGCCGTGCCGCGCGGGCGAGCATGCCCGTCAGCTGCGCTTCCGATTTGCGGAAGGATGCGGCGTCGGGCGTGCTGACATTGAAGGTCACATGCACGGCAACCCCTCCGCCCGCGCCTGCGACGCCGAGACGGCCATCGGCGCCGCGCGCCAGCGGCATGATCGCCTCCGGCCCCGCCTCGCCCATCAACCCCAGCCCGCCGCCGAACAGGGTCGGGCTGTCGACCACGCCGCCCTTGGCGAAGGCCTTGACCGGCGCCTTCATGCTGCCGAACATGCCGGCGAGCAGGCCGCTCATCTCGTTCTGGATCGGCTTCAGCCCGGAACTGAGCGCCATGCTTGCAAGGTTCAGTCCGAGCTGGCGCAGCACGTCGCCAAAACTCTGGCCGCTCGTCGCCGCACTCTTGAAGGAGGTCGTGATGGTGCGGCCGAAGAGATCGGCCTTGCGCTGCAGATCGTCCAGCGCGCCGTCGAAGCCGCTGGTATCGACCTTCATTCTCACATTCATATCGTCGGACATTCCGAAACATCCTCATCCGGGAAATCGCGCATCAGGCGCAGGAGATCGGTTCGGGCGGGCGGCGCCGAATTGGCAGCGCCCGGCCGGTGGCAGGCGGCGTTGAGCTCGCGCGGGGTCATCGCCCAGAACGCGCGCGGCGGCAGCCGCAGCAGTCCGAGCCCGGTCGACATGATGCGCCGCCAGGGGAAGGGCTCGGTTGTTTCCGCTGCGGAATTCAAGGGTTTGGCGGTGCTTCCTGCGGATCTGATTCACCAAAGGTGGCATGGAGCAAATCGGCGACGATGCGGGCAAAGCCAGTCGCGCCGCCCTCCGTGCGCATCGCGGCGACCGCCTCCGGCTCGACCTGCATGCCGCCGCCGCGCAAGCCGGCCGTTATGATCCGGATCATGTCGCCGGAGGAGAGCGCGCTTTCCGAGAAGCGCTTGAGGAGAACCGCGAGATCGCCTGCCGCGAAAGCGGCTTCCAGCTCCGCCAGCGCGCCGAGGGTCAGGCAAAGCACGCGGCGCTCGCCGTCCAGAACCGCGTCGATCTCGCCCCTGTGCCGGTTCGCCATCATGCCACCTCGGTGAATTGCAGCGGCCCGGCGGATTCGAGCGCGATCTCGAAGGTCATCTCGGCATTGTGCGCGCCGCCATATTCCAGCGCGGTGATCTGGAACAGGCCCTGCAGCAGGCCGAAGCCCGGCAGGATGATCTGCCACAGCGGAATATCGCCCTGGAAGAAGGCCTGACGGAACAACGCATCGGACTGCGCATCCTTGAACAGGCCCGAACCGCCGATCGCCGCGCGCTGCACGGCGCTGCCGGCGAGCAGCTCCCGCCAACGGCCGGCGGAATCCGCATCGGTGATATCGACGGTCTCGGTGTTGAACGCCAGGCGCTTGGACCGCAGCCCCGCACAGGTGACGAAGGCGCCATTGCCATCGGCAATCTTCAACAGGATATCCTTGCCTCTCTGGGCGCTCATTGTCGTTCCTTTCAGATTGATGGGTGGCTTTGGCGGGGGAGAAATGGGCGGCGCCCGCTCAGGCCCCGTCCTCGGTGACGGCGCGGTAGCGCATCGTGCCGCCATAGCCGTCGCGGCCATCCTCGGCGCGCGCCTGCAGCTGCTGCAGGTCGAGCGTGACGAGCCGGTATCGGCCAAGATCGAGCCGCGCCGGGGCCAGCGCCGCCTCGATGGCCGCCATGATCTCATAGGTGGATCTGCGGCCCAGCGCCCGCTGCCAGACATTGATGGTGAAGAGATGCTCCCAGCCGCGCTCCGTCCCGGTGCTGCAATCGTAGATGGCAGCGGGGCCGAGAGCGACATGCGGAAAGGCGGCGCCGGGCGGCACCCGGTCGAATATGCGCCCGCCGACGAGCGCGGCCAGCGCCGGCTCCCCGCCAAGCCGGGCAAGCAGCGCCGCCTGCAGCGCGAGCCCGGCGCTCATCTCGGTTTCCCGGCTTCTGCCGGCGGCGCAGCTTCAACCGTTGGCGCCTGCGGCCGACGCGGCTGCTGCTCCATGGCGGAGACGGAGCGCCAGCGCAGCGCCGTGATCAGGCCGGCAAGCGTCATTTCCATCGTGATCTTCATGCTGTTTCCTCGCGAAGCTGGCAGACAAGATGGCGGCCGGTCTCGTCGAGCTCCTGCACTGACAGGATCTCGTAGATACGGCCGCGCCGGCGCAGGCGCATGCCACGGACGATGCCCCGCCGCATGCGCAGCGTCACCCGGTGCGTCGCCTCGGAAAGTTCGCTTTGCCCGAGCAGGCGCACCGCCGCCGCCAGCGGTTCGACCAGCCCCCAGAAGCGCGCCACCGGCGTCCATCGCAGTTCGATCGCGCCGGTCGCATCGCCGATGGCGGCATAGTTTTCGAGGACAAGCTCATGGCGCAGGCTGCCGGGATCGACGATCGCGGCGGCCATCAGAGCCGCACCATGCGCCAGGCATCCAGCGCGCGCTCGAACGCCGGCGGAAACACCTGCGCAGTAGCCCCATTTTGGCCCGTCCCCTGGCCATGACGGAATTCGTACCACTGCGCCGCAAGGGCCGTGATCGCATGTTTCATCATTTCCGGCACGCCGGCACTGCCGCCGCCGAAGCCGGCGACGAATTCGACATCGACGGCTCTGACCCGCTTCTGCGGCCGGTTGCGCGCGGCAAGATAGACCCGCGCCGGGCGGCGTTCGCGCGCGAGGTGCAACGCATGTTCGGTGATGCTCCCCGGCGTGCCCTCTTCGTCATAGAATGTGACCGAGAGGATGGAGGCAACCGGGTAGCGCGCAATGCGGATGACGCCATGCTGCGGCCAGCAATCGGTATGCAGCCGCCACGTCTGCTTCATCATGGCAATGCCGGTATGATGTTCGAACGTCTCGCGCGCCGCCCGCAGCAGCCGCCCGAGCAATTCGTCCTCGGCATTGCCGTCGAGCCGCAAATATTGCCGCAATTCGTCAAGCGTCACCGGTTCATCGGCCGGTGGCGTTACAATGGTCATGGTCATTTCAAAATATCCTGTCGTCGGAAACGCGCCAATCATGGCCGGCGGCCGTGTCATGCGGGCCGCTGCGGCCGGACCGTACCGGATCATCCAGGACGGGAAATTATGAACCGGCACGGCAATGGTCAATTCGACAATGGTATGAGGTGGGGCATGAGGTGGGCTATGATGTGGGGCATGAGATGGGCCATGAGGCCGAACCGCCCGATGGCGGGACCGGGGCTGCCTGCATGAGTCAGCCCCGGCCGCCAAGCCATTGCTTTCGCAGGAAGAATCAGCCCGCGAAGACCAGAAGCTTGATGGCATCGAAATCCTGCACCCCGCCGCCGACGCGCTTGGTCGTATAGAACAGCACATAGGGCTTGGCGGAATAGGGATCGCGCAGGACGCGCACGCCGACCCTGTCGACGACGAGATAGCCGCGGGCGAAATCGCCGAAGGCTATCGCCGCAATTCCCGGCCCGATGTCGGGCATGTCCTCCGCCTCGGTCACGCCGAAGCCGAGCAGCGATGCCTGTTCGCCCGGCGCGGCCGGCGGCGACCAGAGATAATTGCCGTCGGCATCCTTGAGCTTGCGGATGGCCGCCTGGGTGCGCCGGTTCATGACCCAGTTGGCGTTCTTGCGATAGCCCGCCTTCAACGTATAGATCGTGTCGAACAGGACGTCGGATTCCCCGGTCTTGATGAAGGCTCCCTCGGCGCCGGTCAGGACCGTTCCGATCTTGCCCCATTCCCAGCTCTTCTCCTCCGCCGTGTTGTAGTTGAGGAAGCCGCGCGGCTTGTTGACGCCGTCGCCGGTGACGAAGGCACGGCCTTCCTGCTCGGCAAAGGCGGTCTCGACCTCCGTCGAAATCCATTGCTCGACATCGACCGCGCCATCGTCGAGAAGCGAGGACGTGGCCGCCGGCATGGCATAGAGTTCCATGGTCGGGAACTGCATCTCGGCCAGCACGGAGGTCTCCGTCTGCGGCCGGGCTTCGGTTTCGCCGACCCAGCCCACCGCCGGCCCCTTGATCGAGAACGGCTTCTTCAGCACCATGGAAGAGACCTGCCGTACGCTGGCAAGGGCGCGGATCGGCGATATCTGCGCCAGTCGCCGGCCGATCTCCGTCTCGAGTTCGGCGGGAACGAGATAGCCGCCATCGGGTGCGGAATTGACCGAATGCGCCTTGGCTTCGATGCCGCGCAGGCCGCTTTCATCGCCGCGGCGCACATAATCGTTGAAGGCGCCCTTGTGCTCGAGCGACACGAAGGCCGGCTGCCCCGCATGCAATGGCGGCCGCTCCCGCTTCAGGATCACGCTGTCGAGCGCCCGCTTCTGCTCGTCGAGCGCGGCATTGATGCGGTCCAGCCGCTCCGTCGCAAGAATGTCGAGCCCGGTGCCCTTCTTCAGCTGGGCGATGTTGTCGTCGTTCTGGCGCTTGTATTCGTCGAAGGAGCGCATGAAATCGCCGAACGACTGCGCGACATCGTCGATGTTCTTCGTTTCCGGCGCTATCTGGTTGGTATCGGTCATCATTTTCCCTTTTGGTCGTTGCAGCGGGTTGAATGTTTGAGGCTCATGGCGGCCAGCCGCAGCTGGCGCGCGAGGGCGGCGTCCGAGGCCGCCGCGCCGGTGACATATTTGACCTGGCCGATCCGTGCGGAGGGCAGCATCGGAAAGGTCACGATCGAGATTTCCCAGAGGTCGGCCTCGAATATGCGCCGGGTGCCACGGCCGCCGGGTCCGGACTTTGCCGTGCGGAAGCCGATGGAGAGCCCGTCCACGGCGCCTTGCCGCAGGAGTTCGAGCACATCGCGCGCCTTGGCGGCGCCGGTCGCAAGCCTGCCCTCGACATAGAGGCCGCGGGCATCCTCGCGGATCAGCGTCCAGGCGCCGATGGGCTGGGCCGGGTCGTGCTGCCACAGCATGCGGATGCCGGCGGCGCCGCGCTCGCGCAGCGATTTGCGGAACGCGCCGGGTTCGATCGCATCCTTGCCGAGATCGACCTCGCCGAAGAGGCTGGCATAGCCGGAAAAGCTGCCGTCGGGCGTGACCGTCTCGACCGTCAGCCCGGCATATTTCTTTTCGAGCCTGAGCGCGATCGCCTTAGCCGGCATGGGTGATATCCTTTTCCGTAGAAGGGCTTGCGCCGCCATTCGCAGATTTCGATTCACCGATGCGGGCGGCGAGCCGGGTGAAGATGCCGAGCGCGGTCCAGGCGGCGAGGCTTGCCGCCGCCGCGCCCATCAGCATCAGTTCGCCATCGCCGAGTTCGCCGCGAATGTTGAGTTCCGCCGCGATCTTCACGCCTGCCGCGCCGCCGAAGGCGAGCCCGCAGACGATGCCGACGATGAGCCGTATCGCCGCCTCGCTCTTCTGCTTGGGCAGCATATAGGCCAGTGAAACGGCGGAACCCGCAATCGCGCCCGCCGCCTTTGCCGCCAGCACCCAGGCGGCATCGCTCCAGTTTGTCATCATGGTCTCCTGTCGTTCGGCTTGGCGCGCGGCGAATAGCCGACCGCCTCGCGTTTTTCGTCCTCGTCGAGGAAATCTGCCGCCGCCATGCGCTGCCACAGGGCCTCGCGCTCCTGGGACAGGCCCTCGACCCGGTCGAGGTCGGGCTCCAGCCGCACCGCCGCGCCGAAGCTGCGGCCGAGCCACTGGCTGAAAGCCTTGCTGGTGCGTGTCACCAGCGGGATGACGGAAAGCCGGTAGAACGCGCGGTTCGCCTCGGCATAATTGGCGTAGGTATTGTCGCCGGGAATGCCGAGCAGCATTGGCGGCACGCCGAAGGCGAGCGCGATTTCGCGGCTGGCGGTATTCTTGGCGGCGATGAAATCCATGTCGAGCGGCGAAAGGCCCATCGACTTCCAGTCGAGCCCGCCTTCGAGCAGCAGCGGCCGCCCGGCCTTCGCCGCGCCGGAATAGCCCTCCTCCAGCTCG
This sequence comes from Phyllobacterium sp. 21LDTY02-6, assembly GCF_023554255.2. Classification (GTDB taxonomy): domain Bacteria; phylum Pseudomonadota; class Alphaproteobacteria; order Rhizobiales; family Rhizobiaceae; genus Phyllobacterium. The sequence goes on from NZ_JAMJWD020000004.1 coordinate 23,492, forward strand.
GTCTTCAGGCGGTCGAACTGGTCCTCGCTCAAGGACCGGCCCTCGCCCGGCGCATAGACCAGCGCGCCGGAAGGACGCGCCGAATTGTCCAGCAGCGCCTTGTTCCAGCTGCCGGCGGCATTGTGGATGTCCAGCGCCATCAGCGCCGCCTCGAGCGGGGCAAAGCCGTAATGATCGTCGAGCGGGTGAAACAGCCGCAGGTGCAGCCCCCGCCCCTCGTCGAGCGGAATAGAACGCTTGCGCGCGCCGGCCTGGTAGTCCAGCGCCGCCGGCCAGCCATTCTCGTCGGCGACGATGCGCACGCGGTCCGGCCGCAGCACATGCAGTTCACCCGCGCCGCCTGCCGCCTGCAGCCGCTCCACATAGGCATTGCCGGAAATCAGCATATGGCCGTAGAGCGTCTCGAAGAAGCTCGACCTGTCGACGCCGCGATGCGGCCGCTCCAGCAGTTCGGCAAGCGGATGGCGCGTCATCTCCCGGTCGTCCTCATAGACGAGCCAGGGAATGGCCGCCGCGGCCTCCGCGAGCTGGCGCACGCAGCGATAGGCGACGGGATTGCGCATGAAGCCCTGCCGCGACAGGCCGGCATAGCCGCCTTGCGACCAGCGCGCCTGGCTGTCGAACTGCAGCGCGACGAGCCCTTGCGCCGTCTTCTGTTGAAGTTGCGGGTTCGCATTCGCGGCGCCCCAGCGCCACGGCCAATGAAGTGCCATCGAATATCCTCGTGAAATGGGTTCAGCCGGTGCGGGCCCGGCGTGTCAGACGACCCTGATCCTCGGCCCGTCGCCGCGCCGCGCGAACAATTCGCTCAAGGCCCAGACCAGCGCATCCACCCGGTCGGGCGAACGGCCGGCGGAAAGCCCGTCATGGGCGAAATCGCACATCTCGTCTTCGAGCGCCGGAAAGCGCGCCGCGTGGCGCACCCTGCCCTGCTCGTAGAGCGCCGCCACGGGCTCGGCCCGCAGCAGCTTGCCGCGGTTGGCGCGCACCGAGCGGACCGGCACGGCATCGTCCTGCGCGGCGATGACCGAAGCCACCATGTCGCCGCCCTGGTTGACCTCGGCGACGATCAGGTCGGCTTCCAGCCGATGATAGAGCGCGATCGCCCGCCGCGCCCATTCATGCGGCTTGGCCGGGGCGAAGGTCTCGTCGGCCAGCACCCAGCCGGTGCCGGTCTCGTCGATGCCCGCCGCGACGATGCCGCAGGCGTCCGAGCGATGCGTCGAACTTGCCGGCGGATCGAGTGCGACGACGATGCGGCGCAGTTCGGGCACGGCGCTGGAAAAGGCCTGTTCCATGGCGAGGCGCGACCACAGCGCGCCCGGCCGGTCCTCCAGCATCTCCGCATCGAGTTCCTGGCGGCCGAGCCGCGTATTGCCGTAGAGGCCGCGAATATGGCCGAGAAAGCCCGGAGCCAGGAATTCGCGATTGTCCTCGGTCCGCATGCGCCGCACCGCGACGGACCCGTCCGCCAGCAGTTTCTTCAGAAGCGGCAGCGGACGCGGCGTCGTGGTGATCATCTGGCGCGGCCGCCGGCCGAGGCGCAGGCCGAATTGCAGCATGTCCCAGGTCGCCTCGGCATGTTTCCATTTCGCCAGCTCGTCGCACCAGGCGGCATCGAATTGCGGGCCGCGCAGGCTGTCCGGGTCTTCCGAGGAGAACAGCGAGGCCGTCGCGCCATTCTGCCAGAGCAGCCGGCGCCGGGTGGCCTCGAAGCGCGGCCTTTCGCAGCGGGCGGCGGCCATGATGCCGGAGGGGCCGTCCACCATCACCTCGCGGGCATCGGCGAATGTCTCGCCGATGAGGGCAATGTGGCGATAGTGGCCCTGGCCGACGATGGCGAGCCCGTTGGCGATGCCGTTGACCCATTCGGCGCCCATGCGCGTCTTGCCGGAACCGCGCCCGCCAAGGACGAGCCAGGTATGCCAGTCATGCCCCGGCGGCAGCTGGCCCGGCCGCGCCCTCAGCGGCCATTCCCGCTCCACCTGCTGTATCTGCAGCGGGCTGAGATTGGCGGCGGACCAGCTCTTCGGCTCGAATATTTGCAAGATCGTCGATCCTTTCATCGATCCGGACCAGCGCGGCGCGCAGTTCCTCCGGGGCAAGCCCTTCGGCCGGCCGCGCCTGTTCGACAAACCTGTCCTTGAGGTCGTGCACCCGGTCTATGGTGCGGGCGAGCGATGCCAGCGCATCGAGCCGAGCCTTGCTGGACAGGCCGTCGCTGATCGTCGCCAGCCGGGAGAGCTCGTCATGCAGAAGCGCCATGATGCGCCCCGCCGCCTGCAACGGCCCATCGCGCGCCGCCTTTTCGAGCGGCAGGCCCTCGCGGGCCAGACCACGGCGGAACGTCTCCTCGCTCTGCCCGAGGATCAGCGCCACGCGCCGCGCCGTAATGTCATGGGAACAATAGAGATCATAGGCACTGCGTCGCCGCAGCCGCATGGGAATGGAATTTTTCATGTGACGAACCCGTGGATTGAGCCAGCGCGACGCGCTGGTTGTGGGTTGAGCCAGCGCGGCGCGCTGGCAGGGATGGTGGTCTGGCTTGTATTTCGCGGGGTGGTTCGTGGGCTTGCAGGACTGTCGCCCTGCCCCATCGAGAGGCAGCAAGATCATCAGCTACAATTCCGACGATGACCAATATCTACCGGAGGACCGTTACGCAGTCAAGGACTATTTTCCTACTATCCGAAATAATTCTTAAGCTGCGCGTTTGAATCCGGCGGCGAGAATGCCGGCGCCGATCATCAGCGAGCCGCCCGTGCGGTTGACGATGCGCTGGATGCGCGGCTTGCGGATCGTCTGGCGCGCCATCGAGGCCATGAGCGCGTAGAGCCCGGCATTGAGCGTTGCGAGCACCAGGAACGTCGCCTCGAAAATGGCCATCTGGGCGAAGATCGGCCGAGTGGTGTCGAGAAATTGCGGCAGGAAGGCAACGAAGAAGATGATGCTCTTCGGATTGAGCGCCGTCACCACATAGGTGTGGAGGAAGATGCGCGATGCCTTTTCGTTCCGCGCCTGCCCCTCCTCTACCTGTGGTTGCCCCACCGGCGCGCGCCACAGTTTGACGCCGAGATAGACGAGATAGGCCGCGCCGATCCATTTCAGCGCCGTGAACACCGCCGCGGAGGTTGCAAGCAGCGCCCCGAGCCCCAGCATCGAGGCCGTCATTGCGGTGAAATCGCCGAGCGCGACACCCGCGACGGTTGCGGCCGCAAAGCGCTTGCCATGGCCGAGCGCATAGGAGATGACAAGGAGAATGGTCGGTCCCGGTATCGCCAGAAGGACAGCGGATGCGGCGACGAATGCCAGCCAGTGCTCGATCGACATGAAATCTCTCCCTGTTCCCTGATCCGAGCAATCCACCGGAAAATCGCGATTGCAAGCGGAAAATCGCGCCGGGCGTCTATTTCGGCGGCCGTGGCGCATCCCCATATCTCACTTGTCCCCCGCGATGAAAAAGCGTTAAACTTCAGCAGGGACGAAACGGCAGGCCAGCGCTGGAACAATCATATAAGAAGCTGTTAAGCGTGAATGGCTATTCTACCGCGAGTTGATGCAGGGCGGGCATAGAGTTTCGATGCAAGAGACCGAGCCAGATAAGAAGAACAAACGATTCAAGGTCTCGCCGCTGCTCGGGCTTGATGCCTGGATCGATTCATCGCTTTACGAGCTGCGCTTTCGCCTTGCCGAAATCTGGGAAGACCTGACGATCTTCTTCCGGCGTTTCCACGTCACCGGCTGGCGGCGCGCCATTGTCGAGCTTCTGGGCGAGACCTTCACATGGGGCACCGTCGGCGCGGTGCTGATGCTGACGCTGGCCCTGCCCGCCTTCCACGAAACCGAGAAGAACTGGCGCACCCGCGACGATTTCGCCGTGACCTTTCTCGACCGCTACGGCAACGAGATCGGCCAGCGCGGCATTCTCCACCGCAGCGCCGTGCCGATCGACGAATTGCCCGACCATGTGATCAAGGCGGTGCTGGCGACCGAGGATCGGCGCTTCTTCGACCATTTCGGCATTGATTTCCTTGGCCTTTCGCGTGCGATGACGGAAAACCTGCGGGCGAATTCTGTGGTTCAGGGCGGCTCGACCATCACCCAGCAATTGGCGAAGAACCTGTTCCTCACCAATGAACGCAGCCTCGACCGCAAGATCAAGGAGGCCTTTCTGGCGCTGTGGCTGGAGGCCAATCTGAGCAAGAAGGAGATCCTGCAGACCTATCTCGACCGCGCCTATATGGGCGGCGGCACCTTCGGCATCGCGGCGGCCTCGCAATTCTATTTCAACAAGAGCGTCAAGGACGTGAACCTTGCCGAGGCGGCGATGCTCGCCGGCCTGTTCAAGGCGCCGGCCAAATATGCGCCGCACGTCAACCTGCCGGCCGCCCGCGCCCGGGCGAACGTGGTGCTGACCAACATGGTCCAGGGCGCGCTGATGACCGAGGGCCAGGTGGTCGGCGCGCGGCGCAACCCGGCCACTGTCGTCGATCGCGGCAGGCTGGACAGCCCCGACTATTTCCTCGACTGGGCTTTCGACGAGGTGCGCAAGGTGGCGCAGGCCCTGCCGACGCATACGCTCGTCGTGCGCACCACGCTCGATACCGGCATCCAGAAGGCGGCGGAGGAATCGGCCGAATATCACCTGCGCCAGCATGGCAAGGAATATCACGTCGCGCAGGCGGCCATCGTCGTGCTCGAAAACAATGGCGCGGTGCGCGCCATCGTCGGCGGACGCGACTACGGCCTCAGCCAGTTCAACCGCGCCACGGCGGCGCAGCGCCAGGCGGGTTCCTCCTTCAAGCCCTATGTCTATGCGGCGGCGATGGAAAAGGGCCTGACGCCGAAGACGCTGGTTTCGGGCGGCGCGGTCTCCTGGGGCAACTGGTCGCCGCAGAATTATTCGCGGCAATATCTCGGCCGCATCGACCTGACGACAGCGCTGGTCAAATCGATCAACACCGTGCCGGTGCGCCTCGCCAAGGACTATCTGACCACGGCGCCGATCGTGGCGCTGGCGAAGGCGATGGGCGTCGAATCGCCCATCAGCTCGCACAAGACCATGGTGCTCGGCACCTCGGGCATGACAGTCATGGACCAGGCGACCGGCTATAATGTCTTTGCCACCGGCGGCCTTGCCGGCATGCGGCACGGCTTCACCCAGATCACCAGCCAGAATGGCGAGGTGCTGTGGGACTGGCGCCGCGATGGCCCCAAGCCGCGCCGCGTGCTCAGCGAAACGGCGGCCACTAACATGAATTTCATGCTGGCGCAGGTGCCCGAATGGGGCACGGGCCGGCGGGCGGCGCTGCCGATGACGCGGGTCGCCGGCAAGACGGGAACGACGCAGAGCTACCGCGATGCCTGGTTTGTCGGCTTCACCGGCAATTTCACCGCGGCGGTCTGGTTCGGCAACGATAATTTCACCCCCACCAAGGAATTGACGGGCGGCGTGCTGCCGGCGATGACCTGGCAGCGCTTCATGAATTATGCGCACCAGAACATCGACCTGAAGGCGATACCCGGCATCGATCCCACCCTGCCGAAGCAGGAAAAAGTGGCCACAGCGGCCAAGGAGAAAGGCGAGGAAGGCGAAGACGTCCTGAAAGCCGAGGAACGGCCGCGCCTCCTCTCCAACGCCACCGCCCAGGTGCTTCGCGAAATCGACCAGGCATTGAAAAAGGCGCCGAAATTGAAGCTCCCCATCACGCCCGCCAAAGTTTCGGCCCTTTGAAGCCAGTGCAGTTCCATTTCATGCTCCGCAACATCGCCCTTGCCCTCCTCGCCGTCGTGATCGCCCTTGGCGGCGGCATGGCCAGCGCCTGGTATGCCGTCAACCGCTTCGAGGGCTTCGGCGCGCTGACGGTCGGGCAATGGACCGCGCATCCGGATGCCGGAACGCCGATGTCCGATCCCTATGCCAAGGCCCGGGCCGCGCGCGAGGGCGCCTTCCCGCTCGGGTCGGCGGAAGGGCTCATCTTCTACGCCCGCGCCGACGATCAGGGCGCGCCGCTCGAACGCCGTTGCACCTACAAGATCAGCGGCCACAGCCCGAATTCGCGCTTCTGGACGCTACATGCCGCCGATCGCGGGCTGATCCCGATCGAGCCGGGGCGCGGCCGGCTGCCGGCGCTGCATTCCCGCCAGATCCTGCGCGATGCGGACGGCACGTTCACCGTCGAGGTGTCGCCGCTGGCGCAGCCCGGCAACTGGCTGCCGGTGGCGGGCGATGGGCGCATGGTGCTGGTGATGACGCTGTACGATACGCCCGTCGGCAGCAATTCCGGCCTGGTCGAGATGACCTTCCCGGCCGTGGCGAGGGTCGGCTGCGATGGGTAGACTGATGCGCGCCATCCTGTTCGGCCTCGTCGGCGCCGGCATCGTCCATATCGCCGTGGTGCTGCTCATCCCGCATTTCTCGGACCGCAATGCCTGGTCGCGCATCTCGGCCTATGGCGGAGACTGGACGTTCCACCGCATCCTGCGCAACGGCCAGAAGGGGCACCTGCCGCTGGCCATGGACCCGCTGATCGAGGCGAGCGCCTGCCGCTTCGACATCAGCGACCTGCCGGCCCATGTCACCGGCGTCGGTACGCTGCCCTACTGGTCGATCTCGGTCTATGACCGCAAGGGCGAGAACATCTATTCGATCAACGACCGCACCGCCATCGCCGACCAGCTCGACCTCGTGGTGGCGACGCCGCTGCAGGCCATCGAATTGCGCAAGTCGCAGCCGGTCTCGGCCGAAAACTCGGTCGTCATCGAGGCCGACATGGATGAGGGCTTCGTCGTGGTGCGCAGCTTCGTGCCGGACGAATCCTGGAAGGGCCAGGTCGATGCCTTCCTCGACAGCGCGCGCTGCACCCCGCTATTATAGGGACTGGCTCCTTCTCCCCGTCACGGCGTTGGCCGGAACACGCCGTTGGCGTCGCGTTTCAGCGGCGCGCTCTGCTGCGGCAGCGGTGCGCCCGGCGCGTCCTCGATAGTGACGCCTTCCGCCGAGCCGGCGGGCGCGATGGCGACGTAGCGGGCATAGCCGCCCGAGCCGCCGAGCGGCTTGGCATAGCCGATGGTGACGAGGGCGCCGGCCTCCGGCACCTTGTCGAGATTGGCGACGCCCTCGGCCTGCGCGAAATTATTGTGCATCAGCCAATGTTCGCCTTCGAGTGTCGGCGTCGTATCGGTGTCCAGCGGCTCATGGCCGTGGAACAGGATCTTGCGCTGCAGATGCAGGAATTTCAGCGCGTCGAGGCTGACGCCCGGGAACGGCTTGGCGTTGAAACGTTCCGCATCGGCCCATTTCTTGTACCAGTCGGACCGGACGAAGACGACCGATCCTTCCGGAATGGTGCCATGCTTCTGCTCCCAGGCCTCGATGTCCGCAACTTGCAGATGATAGCCATTGTCGCTGGCAACCTTGCCGCTAATGTCGATGACGACGAGCGGCCGCACGGCAAAGGTCGGCGGCAGGTCGCTGATCGTCGCGCCGCGCGGGTTCCAATGGGAGGGCGGATCGAGCTGGGTGCCGTACTGGTCCGTCGTCAATTCGTAGGAGGAGGCGACGAAACCGTGCTTCTCATAGGTGAATTCGTCCCCGGCCTTCACATAGCCCTCGATGTCCTTGCCGGCGACGGCCGGCTTGAACTTCGCATTGCCGAAGCCCGGCCAGACCGGCTGCACCGGCTCGAAAGCATGGGTGAGATCGATATATTTCGCCGATTTCAGCGCGCTGTCATAAAGCGGCCAGAGCGATTGTTCTTCCGCAAGGGACGAGACAGGCGACACGAGAAGCGCTATGGCAAGAAACCCTGCCCCGGCTTTGATTGCCCTGGCTGTATTCGAATACATGCTATCAACCCCCGATTGTCCAAGCTGCGAGATTTGCGAATTTTGAACGATGCGACAAGTAGAATCCTTTCGAATGTGGCCGGCGCGGCGCAAATAATTTGCCGGCATGCGCAAAGACATGGATGAAAGGCGACAGATGAAATCCTCAGTGCCGGAAACCGCGCTCGAACTCGTGGCGGTCAGCCGCAGCTTCGGGCGCAACGAAGCGGTGAAGGACGTATCGCTCGCGGTCATGCCGGGCGAGATCGTCTGCCTCGTCGGCCATTCCGGCTGCGGCAAGTCCTCGCTGCTGCGCATCATCTCGGGCATCGATCGCCAGGATCGCGGCGTGGTGCGCCTGCGCGGCAGGGAAGTGGCCGGGCCGGACGTGTTCGTCGAGCCCGAATTGCGCAATATCGGCTTCATGTTCCAGGATTATGCGCTCTTCCCGCATCTGAACGTCGAGGAAAACCTGCGCTTCGGCCTGCGCGGCATGGCGCGCAAGGAAATGGACCAGCGGGTGGCGATGATCCTCGATCTCGTCGGCCTCGGCGCGCTCACCGGGCGCTATCCGCACATGCTTTCCGGCGGCGAGCAGCAGCGCGTCGCGCTGGCCCGGGCGCTGGCGCCGGAGCCGGACCTGCTGCTCATGGACGAGCCCTTTTCCAATCTCGACCGCGGCCTGCGGGAGAAACTGCGCCACGACACGCTTTCCTTGCTGAAATCGCTCGGCACAACCGTCGTCATGGTCACCCATGATCCGGAAGAGGCGCTGTCGGCGGGCAACAAGGTGGTGCTGATGCGCGCCGGCGCCGTGGTCCAGTCGGGCAGCGCCTATGATATCTATGACCGGCCCGCCAGCGCCTATGCGGCGGATTTCTTCACCGCGTTCAACAAGTTACCCGGCACGGTGCGCCATGGGCGCATCGAAACGCCGATCGGCGCCTTCGCCACCGCCCTGCCCGAAGGCAGCAGCGCGACCGCCTATATAAGGCCGCATGAAATCGCCCTCGAAGCCGATGCCAACGGCGCGGGCACCATCCGCGAACGGCTGATGATGGGGGAGATTGAGCAACTCACAGTTGAGGTGCCTGGCCTCGCCGAACCCTTGCGTGTACGGCTGATGCAACGGCCGCCGCTCGATGTCGCCCGGGTCGCCATCAGGGTGCGAAACGAGGCGGTGCTGAGCTTCCCCCGCGACTGACCGCCGCGCCCGGTAACAGTTTCGTGATCGAACCACGGGTTCGCGAATTTAAGTTGACTGTAACCCTCATGTCTGATGGTCATCGGCGACCACAAACGGGAAACACACGACCATGATCAGACATACCATCCTTGCCGGTTTCGCCGCCGGTGTTTCCATTGCCTGCGCGGCGACGGCGGCCGGCGCTGCGGAAGTCAACATCTATACGACCCGCGAGCCCGGCCTTATCCAGCCATTGCTGGATGCCTTCACCAAATCCAGCGGCGTCGAGGTCAAGACCGTTTTCCTCAAGGATGGCCTGGCCGAGCGCGTCGCCGCCGAGGGTGCAAGCTCGCCCGCCGACCTGTTGATGGCGGTCGATGCCGGCAATCTGGTCGATCTCGTCGACAAGGGCGTCACCCAGCCGATCCAGTCCGAGGCGCTGACCGCCGCCGTGCCGGAGCAATTGCGCGATGCCGGTGGCCAGTGGTTCGCCCTTTCGGTGCGCGCCCGCGTGCTCTACGCCGCCAAGGATCTCGATCTTGCCGCCTTCAGCTACGAGGATCTGGCCGATCCGAAATGGAAGGGCAAGGTCTGCATCCGCTCGGGCCAGCATCCCTATAATACCGCGCTCTTCGCCGATTACATCGCCCATCACGGCGCCGCCGAGACCGAGAAATACCTCGCCGGCGTCAAGGCCAATCTCGCCCGCAAGGCAGGCGGCGGCGATCGCGACGTCGCCAAGGACATTCTCGGCGGCATCTGCGATATCGGCATCGCCAATTCCTATTATGTCGGCCTGATGCGCTCCGGCAAGGGCGGCGAGGAACAGGTGGCCTGGGGCAATGCGATCAAGGTCGTCCTGCCGACGTTCAAGGATGGCGGCACGCAGGTCAATATCAGCGGTGCGGCGCTGGCCAAGCACGCGCCGAACAAGGAAGCAGCGGTCAAGCTGCTGGAATACCTCGTTTCCGAGGAAGCCCAGAAGATCTATGCCGAGGCCAATTTCGAATATCCGGTGCGGGCGGGCGTTGCTGCCGATCCCATCATCGCCGGGCTGGGCGAACTGAAGATCGACAAGACGCCGCTCAGCGAGATCGTCAGCCACCGCAAGGAGGCCAGCGAGCTGGTCGACAAGGTCGGCTTCGACAATTGAGCTGGAATTGTCGGAACCGCAACGCATCATGAAAACGGTTTCGACAAACAGCGCCGCCGGGATCACCGCCGCCGGAATCACCCCGCCAGCCATGGCGAAAATCCGCGCCTTTCGCGGTTCCGGCAGCGGATGGCTCGCTGCCGGCGCCATCATCGCCCTAGCCGCGATCCTGCCCTTTGTGGCGCTCGCCCTGCAGGCGGTGCAAGGCTCGGCCGGGCTCTGGCCGCACCTGCTGTCGAGCATATTGCCGGTCGCGCTCCGCGATACGCTCATCCTGCTCGGCAGCGTCGCGGTCCTGACCGCGCTTCTCGGCACCACCCTCGCCTGGCTGGTGACGGCCTATGATTTTCGCGGGCGGCGCCTGCTCGAATGGGCGCTGCTGCTGCCGCTGGCGGTGCCGACCTATATCATCGCCTATGCCTATCTCGACCTGCTGCATCCGATAGGGCCGCTGCAAGGAGCGATCCGCTGGCTCCTCGGCTATGCCAGCCCGCGCGAATTCCGCCTGCCGGATATCCGCTCGACAGCCGGTTGCATCCTGCTGCTCAGCCTCGTGCTCTACCCCTATGTCTACATGCCGGTGCGGGCGATGTTCCTGATGCAGTCGTCGACGCTGCTCGAAGCCTCGCGCACGCTCGGCGTCTCGCGGCGCGGCATGTTCTGGCGGGTCGCCCTGCCGCTCGCCCGGCCCGCCGTCGCCGTTGGCGTCAGCCTCGCCCTGATGGAGGCGCTCAACGATGTCGGCGCCGCCGAATTCCTCGGCGTGCGCACCTTGACCGTCTCGATCTATACGACATGGATTACCCGCTCCGACCTGCCGGGCGCGGCGCAGATCGCTCTGCTCCTGCTGCTGCTCGTGGTGGCGCTGGTCTCGCTGGAGCGCTGGGCCCGCCGCCGCCAGCGCTATACGACGGGGATGCAGCGCTCGCGCCCGCTGGAGCCGCGCCGCCTGCCGGCGCTGGCCGGGTTCGGGCTGCTGCTGGCCGGGCTGCTGCCGGTGCTTCTCGGCTTTGCCGTGCCGGTCAGCCATCTTGCGGCCGAGGCCTTCGCGCGCTGGCAGTTTGCCGGGATTTCGCCGCGCATTTTCAGCGAGGCGCGCAATACGATCGTGCTGTCCTGCCTCGCGACGCTGCTGACGGTTGGCTGCGGGCTCGCCGTCGCCTATGCCTGCCGGGTCCGGCCGGGCCGGCTTGCCGCCACCGCGCTGCGCCTCGCCTCTTCCGGCTATGCGGCGCCGGGCACCGTCATCGCCATCGGCGTCCTGATCATCGCCGCCGGCACCGACCAGTTCGTCGACCGCATGGCGCAGGCCTGGCTCGGCGTCTCGACCGGTCTGGTGCTGATCGGATCGGGCGCGGCGCTGGTCTTCGCCTATGCGACGCGCTTCCTTGCAATTTCCGCCGGCAGCATCGATGCCGGGCTCGCGCGGGTCAATCCATCGCTCGACCATGCGGCGCGCAGCCTCGGCCGCACCGCGAACAATACGCTGTTCAGCGTGCACCTGCCGCTGACCAGGCCCGCCATCGCCGCCGGGGCGCTGCTGGTCTTCGTCGATTGCGTCAAGGAACTGCCGGCGACCCTGCTGCTGCGGCCGCTGAATTTCGAGACCTTCGCCACCCATCTCTATGGCGAGGCCGCGCGCGGCACCTATGAGGAAGCATCGATCGCCGCCCTCGCCATCGTCGCGGTCGGCATCCTCCCGGTCATCGTGCTGTCGCGCATCGGCAGGCGGTAGCCCCCTGAATGCCGATGTTCACACAACCCCATTCTCACGAGGGTGGATTGGCGGCGTGGATCATCGGGCAAAGGTCGAGCAATCTGCGCACCGCATCGCCATCGCCATCATCGTCGCAGGTGATGCTCGCCCGGCCTGTCTCGATGGCCTCAGCCAGCGAAATCCGCCCGGCGCGGATAGCATCGAATGTCGGCACGTCACAGGCGAGACGGGTCGCGCCCACAGGGATTTCGGCAACGCGTTCCGCATCGAGCGCGCCATCCGCCACGGCAATGCGGAAGATGACGCTGCCGAAATCCAGCGCGACAAGCAGCCTCGTATCGCCGGCGCGCCGCGCATCGAACAGCGCCCGCAGCGCCAGGATCAGCGAATTGGCGCTCATCGGCAGGCCGGACGGCATGGCGGGCGAGCGCGCCGCCCAGAGGCCGAGACTGCTGATCACCGGCCCGAGATCATAGCCCCAGGGCGTCAGTTCGTAGATCCATGATGCAGCCGGCGGCGGCAGCTTGCGCCGCACCACAATGCCGCTCGCCTCCATCTCCTCAAGCCGGTGCGTCAGCACATTGGCGCTGATCGTGCGCAGGTCCGCCCGCAGATCGGTGAAGCGCTTGGGGCCGAGCAGCAACTCGCGCGCAATCAGCAGAGCCCATCTTTCCCCAATGAGTTCAAGTGCATGCGCCGTGCCGCAGCCATCCTCATAGCTTCTCTTTCCCGACATTGGTCCTCTTTACATATTTTCTAGTTGCTATTTAGGACTAAATGGTATTCGAATTACACTATAGCGCAGATGGCCTACGCTGCAAACGTTGGGCCAGCAAACTTTGGGCGCTGCACATCTTGGGAGGAGCATGACGTGAAGCTTTATTATGCCGAGACGATCAATTCCGTGAAGACCTGCGCGGTGGCGCGCTATCTTCCGCTCGAAATCGAATATGCCCATGTCGATCTGGCGAAGGGCGAGCAATATTCGCCGCAATATCTCGCCATCAACCCCAATGGCAAGGCGCCCGCGCTGGTCGACGGCGACCTGCAATTATGGGAATCCAACGCCATCATGTGCCATCTCGCCATGAAGGCCGGCTCGGACCTCTGGCCGCAGGGCCATGACCAGGTGGAGATCCTGCGCTGGTTCAACTGGAATTCGGAACATTTCAGCCGCTATACCGGGACGATCTATTTCGAGAACCTGATCAAGCCGAAACTCGGCTTCGGCGAGCCCGACACGGCCATCGTCGCGGAGGCGAGCGGCTTTGTGCAGAAATATGGCGCCGTGCTCAACGAACATTTGAAGAGCCGCGACTATCTGGTGGCCGACCGGCTGACGCTGGCGGATTTTGCCGTGGCGACGACGCTGCCCTTTGCAACCGAAGCGCGTATTCCCATCGAGGCGTTCGACGCCATCAACCGCTGGTATGGGCGGCTGATGGAAATACCCGCATGGCGCGAGCCATTCCCGGCGCGGCAGGTCAATTAACGCTTGAAGCGGCAGGGCTGGCTGGCGCCCGAGATCGAGCGCCACGCAATAGTGCGGCCGAGGTTCGGATTTGCGCCGTCTCAGCTTGGCTGAGGCAATTTGTCGAAAAAGCCGTTGCGCAAATCCGGCTTGCTGCGGTTCGGCTTGCCGGCGGAAAGGCGCTCATAGCGCACGCCGGGGAAGATCGTGATCTCAGCCGTGACCTTGCCTTTGGGGGAAGGCCTGTTCCTGCGTCTCATGGCACTGACTGGAAATGCTATGACAAATCCCATCTTGCTGATCCGTGTGTGGTTGATCTCCTGAACTCTGCTGCTACGCGGATTCGTACCTTATGCCCTCTGCGCGATTTGCGCGATAATTTTATTACACACGCCGATGGTTAACGGCTTGCTAACGCTTCGGCGCTAATTTCAGCTACGGAAGCGTTGTTTTGCGTCGAGTTGGAGTGTGTTCGTGAAGTATCCTGAGTTTCGGGCGCTTGAAGACCGCAATGGCGGCAGCAAGGCTGACGATCTCCTGACCGCGTCCATCACCGCCTTTTCGAGCGTCGCGCGCCCGACCAGAAGCGACGCGCAGCAACTCGAGGATCTTGCCGTTCCGCTGCTCGCGCTCGTTTCCCCGCGCGTCCGCCGCCACGCCGCCGCCATCCTTTCCGAGCTTCCGCATGCGCCAAGGCGGCTGATCCAGACGCTGGCCCGCGAGGATGTCGATATCTCCGCGCCGCTCCTGCTGCGCTCCGCCGCCCTGTCGACCGGCGACCTCATTGAAATCATTCACGAAAAGGGCATTGCCCATGCCCGCGCCGTGGCGCGCCGCTCGGCGCTCGAGCCGGAGCTGGTCGAGATCCTCAGCGCCATGCGGGACAGCGCCATCGACAGGAGCCTTGCGCTTGCCGCCGAAGCCGAGCCCCACGAGGAAGCGGATACCGGCAGCGGCGAATCGGAGCGCCTGCGCCAGGCCCGCGCCGCCTTGAAGGCACTGGTACAGGCCGGCCAGCCAGCTGGATCAGGCGCGGCGAGCCTCGCCGACCGTCTCATCGATGCCGCGCTGCTCGACCAGACCGACCGCTTCCACAGGGAATTCGCCGAGGCGCTGGATCTCGATGCGGAAAGTGTCACCGGCATTGTCGGCCATGGGCTCAATGCCGAACTGACCATCGCCCTTGCCGCGCTCGGGCTGAGCGCCGAGGCGGCGCATCTGGTGCTTACGGGGCTGTTCGGGCTGGTGCACGAGGATCTGAACTCGCTGCGCCTCTTCGTGCATTCCTATCGCCAGATCGACCGGGAGAAGGCGCAATCCACCGTCCTGCGCTGGAAAACGCGCGAGCATTCGCGCAAATTGCGGCAGAAGCTCCAGGAAATGGCTGCCGCCGACGAGCGCCGCATATCCTGATCAATACTCCAGGTCGGTGACCGGGAAGAGATCGTCCCGCGCGGCGCGATAATCCTCGATCTCGACGATCCACAGATCGCGATCCCACCGCATCTGCCGCTGCAATTCGTCATCGACCTCCATTTCCGCCACGCCGGTCTTGACGAGCACGAAGATGCGCTCGTCCGGCTTGCGCTCGTCATAGGCGAGTTGCGGCGCGGGCCCGAAAAGGTCGTAGCTGCCATCCTTGTTGCGGAACTTGATGAAGATGGCGCCGGCTTCCGCCGCGCCCTTGTTGCCGAGCGCGGCAAAGGCACCGCTGTCATTGACGCGGCGCACAAGGGCGGCGACCCAGAATTCCGATGTCAGGCGCATCCCGGCCGTCCCGTCAATTGATCAGCCCGATTTCCTGCATCTTCGCCAGCAGCTTCGCATCCGGATCGCCGGTGACGGGCAGCCGGAACAGTTTCTGGAACTCGCTGACCGCCTCGCGCGTCGAATTGCCGACCTTGCCGTCTATCTCGACCTTGTCATTGCCGAAGGCGCGAAGGCCGGCCTGGACACGGACGATATCGGCGGGAGCAAGCCCGCCGCCGGCCGTGCCCGTGGCATCGTCGGCCTTGGCAGACACCTTCTGCACCGTCGCGCCGCCATCACCGGCGGGCGCGGCATCGGGCTTGCGCGCCGGAATGGCGATGCTCGCGGTCGTATCTTCCGGGCTGCCGACGGCGGGCTCCGCCTCGATGCCGAGTTCGGCGCTCGCCTTGCGGTAGGCTTCCATGGCGGCGCGGGTGCCCTTGCCGGAAATGCCGTCGACGGTACCGTGGTAGAAGCCGAGCTCGAGCAGCTTCTGCTGCAACTTCGCCACTTCCGGATCGCCGCCGGGGCCAAGCACGGGATCGCCGCCCGCATCGCCCCCATCGCCATTGATGGCGGCCGCGATCGCATCCTGGCTCTTCGGGATCGGCACCGAATTCACCTTGCGCACCGGCGCATCGACGGAGGATTGCCGCTTGTCGCCCTGCAGCGTCACCGGCTCCTGTTTCACCGGCTTGAATACGAGTTCCGGCCGGGTGCGGAAGAACACGCCCTCATGCACCTGCGGCTGATACCAGAGCGCATTGGCCGAAACGAAGCCGAGCGTAACGAGAAACGCCGTCGTACCGCCGGCAATGCCGGGATTGCTGGCGATAAGGCTTCCCGTTGCGATAAATGCCCTCGCCGCGCGGCCGCGCTTCGGGGCGCGCCGCTTGCTAGGCCGTTTTGCGGGCTTCCCCATGGGAACCTCCCTTCACATCGCTATCTACTTTGAATTCCACGATATTGCCGCCGGTTTGCCCCAAGGCGGCATTGCCGCCGGTATGCTCGATGACGGCGTCGTCCATGACGGCGGGGCAGGCCTGGCCGTCCAGCGGCAGGCGCACTTCCACCACGGTGCCACGGCCGGGCAGGCTGTCGATCTTCATCTCGCCGCCATGGAGATGCACGAGGCCCTTTACCGTCGCGAGGCCGAGGCCGGTGCCTTCCTGCTGGCGGGTATAGTCGTTCTGCACCTGGCGGAAGGGCTGGCAGAGCGTCGCAAGGTCGGCGGCGTCGATGCCGATGCCGGTATCGCTGACGACGAAGACCAGCGTGCCGTCCTCCACCTGCGCGTCGATGGTGACGACGCCGCCGGCCTCGGTGAACTTCACGCCATTGCAGACGAGATTGATCAGCACCTGCTGGATGGCGCGGCGATCGGCGACGACAGTGCCGATGCGCGGGCTGACCCGGTCGCACAGCGTGACATTCTTCTGCTGCGCCTGGTGGCCGAGCATGTCGCTGACCATGACGACCGCCTCCTTGAAGGCGAAGGGCTCGGCGGTGATCGGATAGGCGCCGGCCTCGATCCGCGAAATGTCGAGTATCGAATTGACCACCGACAGGAGATGATTGCCGGAGCGATGCACCAGTTCGACATATTCGCGCTGGCGGCTGTCCGGCAGCTTGCCGCATATTTCCTGCAGCAGGATATCGGAGAAGCCGATGATGGAATTCAGCGGCGTGCGCAATTCATGGCTGACCGTCGAAAGAAAGCGGCTCTTGGCGCTTTCCGCCGTCTCCACCTTGCTGCGCGCCACGGCCAGCGCATTGCGGTCAGCGACGGCCTGCGAAATGTCGCTGGCAACGACGAGGAACCCGCCTCCCCGGCTGCGCTGGACGGCGCAGAGCCGATAGGTGGCAAAGCGCACCCGGTGGGCATGCTCGCCCGTATCCGCCGGCGCGACACAGCGAAGCCGGACTTCGGCCGTCGCGCGCCCGGCACCATCCTTCAAATCGGCGAGGAAGCTCAGGTAATGCACGCGGTCGCCGACATGGACCCGCTCGAAAAGCGGCGTGCCGATGAGAAGATTGCGCGCAACGCCGAAATGTTCCTGCGCCGAGGCAGAGAGCGATTTCAACAGCCCGTCGGCGCCGAGGACGAGGCTGACGCCTTCCAGCGCCCGCTCCATGTCGGCGGCCTCGTCGGCGCGGCTGGCGGCGCTGGCGGCATCTTCGGCGATGGAGCGCGACAGCCGCGCGAGCACGAAGCCGCCATAGGCAAAGGTGCCGAGCAGCGCCGGGGCGGACAGGCCGACTTCGCCGCCATTGCCCGAGGCAACGGCAAGGAGCACGGCGGTCACCGCGCCGGCGGCCAGCAAAGACGGCAGCAGCATGCGCCGGCTGCGCTCGATGAAGCGGACTTCGAGCGGAATGGCGGCGGCCATGGTCCAGAGCATCAGATTGGCCGATGAAGCGCCGAGCGCTATTGCCGCCAGCGCCAGAGCATAGGTGGCAAGCGCGCCGAGCCCGACCGGACGATGGTCGCGGCAGGTCAGCAGCAGGCCGCAGAAGATCATAGGCAGCGCCAGGACGCCGAGCGCCAGCGTAACGACCTCCTCCGCGCCGATGGGCAGGCTGGAACCCAATGCAGCTGCCAATGCAGCGGCAAGCGCGCCGGCGAGCGCGACCGGCATGGCAAGGAACGCGCCGAACAGCCGCTGCCTCTGCGCGCGGATGGCGGCAGTGGCAGCCGATGCCCCGGCCCAGCGCCCGCAAAGACGCTGGTAGGAAGCGGCAATTTCGGATCGGTTGACGGAACTGAACGGCACTAATTTCTTCCTGCTTACCCGCCAATCCCGATCGATGAACCGGGGCTGGCGGTCATGTCCCGAATGTCGTCGCCAACATTCTCTTCGCCGTTAACCTTTGCAGACGAGGCTTTAAGGAAAGGATAAAACGCGGGTGCGGAACGGGGTTTCGGGCAATTGTGACGGGCATGGTAAATGAAGGGTTGCGCGCTTTGCCGCGTGCGGCGGCGAATCGCCCCGATCGCCGTTTTCGACCTCAGCGATTGTTAATCCTTGGTTTCTATCATGGCCCAAAAGCACTGAAAGCGCTCAACCGGTTCTTGCCGCCTTCCGTGCCAATATCCGCCGATGTCCGCAGCTATGGGCATTCTGTTTCAAGCCGTGGGGCCGACATGTTCTTCTTGATCAGGTTTGCGATCAAATTCTGCTTCTGGATGTGGCTCGTATCGCTGTTCATGCCGAATCTCGCCGGTGACGACAGCAAGGGGCCGGGAGCGATCGAAGCGCTGATCGCGGCGCAGGAGACGATCAGCGATCTCTCCGGCTTCTGCGAGCGCAAGCCCGACGCCTGCGCCACGGGCAAGGCGGCGCTTGCCGATGCGGGGCTGCGCGCCGGCGAGGCGGCGAAGGCGGGCTTCGACTATCTCGGCACGCAGCTTGCCGATACGCCGCCCGATCCGGATGCCGCCGTCGCCGCCGCCCATCAGGGCAGCGAAACGGCGCTGGACGGCGAAAGCCTGAAGGCCAGGCTGCGCGATGCGGCCATGCGCGAGATCATCTCATCCGCCAAACGGCAATATAATGCGGGCGCCGAGCATACGGGTTCTGTCAAGCCCACTCCCAGGCCCAGCCCCACACCCACTCCCAACCCCGGCCCAAAGCCCGTATCGGCCGAGTGATCGCCTGTTGCGATTTGAGGGGTGACCTTTGCGCTCGGCGTCACTATATGTGACGCAACAGGACGGATATAATGGCACAGACGATCGACGACATCATTGCGGATTTCGACTTCCTCGACGATTGGGAAGACCGCTATCGCTATGTCATCGACCTTGGCCGCGACCTCAAGCCCTATCCCGATGCGGCGCGCGACGCGCAGCACAAGGTCAATGGCTGCGTCAGCCAGGTCTGGCTGAAAAGCACCGTCGGCGATGGTCCCGACCCGACGATCGAACTGCTCGGCGATTCCGACGCCCATATCGTGCGCGGTCTCGTGGCGATCATGATGGCGCTCTATTCCGGGCGGCGGGCTTCCGAAATCCTCGCCATCGACCCCGAAGCCATCCTGCGCAAGCTCGGGCTCGACGAGAACCTGACGCCGCAGCGGTCCAACGGGCTGCGGGCCATGGTCGGCCGCATCCGGCGCGAGGCCGAAATGGTGCTGGGCGCGCAGCAAGGCGCCACCCAGCACTAGATCATCGTCAGCTGCGCGGCATTTGCGGCCGGTAATCGGCGGCACCCCAATGCAGCAGGGTTTTCGAGCGCCGCCCCGGTGCGGCCGGATGATAATGCCGGTCGAGCACGGCGAGCGCCGTCTTCAACACCACTTTCGCCGAACGCACCGGCCAGCTGCGTTCGCGCTCCACCATTTCCAGCCCTTTCAGGAAGCAGCAGATGTCGATCAGCACATCCGCCAGTTCCGGCCCCACCGCTTCCAGCGCCTGCTCGACCCGCTGGCGCGCGGCCAGCGCCGCATCCGTCGCTTCGAGCATGCCGTTGCGGCGCGTGCCGGAACCCGACGCGCTCCAGTCGACACCGATGGAAGGCAGCATCTGGCCAAGGGTGAAATCCTGCCGCAGCCGCTCGCCCGCCTTGAAGGCCTCCTCGCTGATCAGCGGCTGTCCGGTGGCATCCTTGCGGCTGCGAAGCAGGGTCAGCGGCGATTCCGCATCATTGGCGAGCACGAAGCTCGCGCCATCGTCGCGGGTCACGAACCTCTCCGCGCGGTGCTGGGCCGCGAAGGGATCCATGACGGCGGCGTAGCGGCGCAGCCATGCGCGCCCGGCCTTATTGGGCAGGATGGCATTGCCGGCGCGGGCAACCAGCCCACGGCTCAGCGCCGCCGCCAGGATGGCGGCATCGACGGCAAGGACGCCGTGATCCGCGCTCTCCAGCACCAGCCTGCCCGCCTGCGCCGTCGCCGCCGGCAATGCCCGGCCCTTGGCGATAAAGCTCAGCAGGCGCAACATCTTTCGCCGGTCGCCGGCGGGAACGGGACGCACCATCAAAATACCCTCCCCGTAGGGCTGAAGGCGACGCGGATGATGGCCTCGACGCGGCTGATGACGCGGTCGAAATCATCGTGCGAGCGCAGGTCCTCGATAAGATGGCAGGCATAGGAGACGGTGGTCTTGTCGCGTCCGAAAGCCAGCCCGACGCGCGGCATCGGCGTGGAGAGCGTGACATGCATCACATACATGGCGATCTGCCGCACGCGGGCTACGGGCAGGTCGCAGCGGCGGTTCGAGCGCAATTCGCGCCCGCTGACGTTGAAGAAGGCCGCCAATATGTCCATGAGGTAGTCGCATGCCTCGAACATCCTGTCGTCCGATTCGTCAATCCTGCCTCTGAGGGGCGATAGCGGCGCCTCCAGCGGAGGCAGGCCGATGCTCAATGCTACCCCGGGATCCGGCAGGGTTTCCGTGGGACAGGCGCGGCGCGATTTCGAAGACATTTCCACTCTCCTTCATAATAGGAATATCTTCTTATAAATCACCCCGCAACAGGAGGGATAAGTTTTTAGGCCTCTTCGCGGTAAGCTATTGGTATCGCTTCGATAAAATATTTATTTGTGCCAAATATGCGGAATTTTATCCTACCACTTCTGCCAGCGCGCATATTCATTGCATCGACATCAGGAGCAATTGGAATGAACGAAAGCAGCTTGAGCAGGGAACGCGACGCCTTCAGCGCAGCGAGGCGGAGACTGGCGGACGAGGCGCGCCAGCGCCTGGCGCTACGGATATTGTTCAATGGCGATCTGGACGAGATGATCGGCGAGGATGCGCAAAGCAAGGCGCGCACCTGTTGCCGGCTGAAGCGGCTGATCGAACGGGAACGGCTGAAAGGCCAGCGCGGCCATTGGAGCTACGACCTCAACCGCCATATCGGCCTGAAACAGGCATTGGACCGGCTGAAGGCAACGATGCAGCAGGGGTGACGGCCGGACAAAGAAAAACGGCGCCGCGAGGCGCCGTTCCAGATGCGGTGAATGCGGTCGGGGGCGTGTTGCTTACGCCGCCTTCTTGCGCTTGCGACCGAGGCCCATATTCTTGGCCAGGCGCGAACGGGCCGCGGCATAGTTCGGAGCAACCATCGGATAGGACGGATCCAGATCCCACTTCTCGCGATACTGTTCCGGCGTCAGGCTGTAATGGGTCATCAAATGGCGCTTGAGCGATTTGAATTTCTTGCCGTCCTCGAGGCAGACGATGTAATCGTCGGCGACGGACTTTTTCGGGTTTACCGCAGGCTTCGGCTTCTCCTGGACGGTGGCGACGGTTTCCGTCACGCCATTGACGCGGCCGAGCGCGGCATGGACATCCGCGATCAAACTCGGAAGATCACCCGCCGGAACCGAATTATTGCTGACATAAGCAGCCACCAGTTCCGCTGTGAGTTCGAGAAGAACATCGTTGGCGCTATTGTTCGAATTGTCAAACGTGGTCATTAAAGTCCAATTCCTTCGTCTAATCTGAAAAATTCGGAAGCGAGTTAAAAAACCCAATATAAAGATTGAGACACTTGCATTCTCAGCTACCGTTGGGCACACTCTTTTTCGGATTTTGCATAATTTGTCAAATCAATACTTCATTTTAGAAAGAAATATTTCGAACATTCGTTATTCTAGAGTTTAACAGAAAGGCACCATGCAACCGCGTAATAAACAGCGCTCTCTTGCCCGGCATACACACGCAATCACCGAAATAGAATTCTTAAATCACCACTAAGACAAAAAATGGCAAAAATGAGGAAATACAGGTCTTATCCCAAGCATTCTATAATAAAGGGATGTTGCGGATTTTAGTCTTGGCGCCTACATCTGCATCGAAAGGATGTCAAAATGAATACTAGAACATTCAAAGTCGTCAAGTCGGATGCGCAGTGGCGCGAACAGCTTACGCCGGAACAGTACCAGATTACACGCAATCATGGCACTGAACGCGCATTTTCCAGCCCTAATTTCAACAGCAAGGCCAAGGGCGTCTACAAATGCGTCTGCTGCGGGCGGCCGCTCTACCGTTCCGAGACCAAGTACGATTCCGGCACCGGCTGGCCAAGCTTCACCGGCCCGATCGAACCCGACGCCGTGTTCGCCGTCGAGGACCGTTCCTACGGCATGGTGCGCACGGAAATCAAGTGCTCGGACTGCGATGCGCATCTCGGCCACGTCTTCCCCGATGGCCCGCCGCCGGTCGGCCTGCGCTATTGCATGAACGGCAATGCGCTGGTGTTCGAGCCGGAATGACGCGCCGGCTGCGACAGCCAGCCGAAACTGTTTCCCGAACTGTTTCCCGAACTGTTAGTTGACGGCGTCGGCGGTTTCGTCCACTCCCTATCGGATATTTCATCCTTGCCGGGCGGCTTCGGCCGCCCTCCCGCCTTGCCGGGCAGCCTTGGCTGCCCTTCCGTCGAGAGTACCAGATGAACAAGACCGTTTTCCCAGTCCATCCCGCGCCGGCAGCCGCCCGGCACCCCGTCAGCGATACGAGGCACGGCATCACCCGCACGGATGATTATGCCTGGCTGCGCGCCGACAACTGGCAGGACGTCTTCCGCGATCCTGCCACGCTCGATCCGGCGATCCGGGCGCATCTGGACGCCGAAAACGCCTACCAGACCGCGCTGATGGCCGACACCAGGGCCTTGCAGGGCCAGCTGTTCAACGAGATGAAGGGCCGCATCAAGGAGGATGATTCCTCCGTGCCGGCCAAGGATGGTCCCTTCGCCTATGGCACCTCCTACAAGACGGGCGGCCAGCACCCGCGCTATTTCCGCACGCCGCGCGACGGCGGGGCGGAGACCATGCTGATCGACGGCGATCTCGAAGCGACAGGCAAGGCCTATTTCAGCCTCGGCTCGGCCGATCATTCGCCCGATCACAGCAAGATGATCTGGGGCTTCGACGACAAGGGCTCCGAATACTACACGTTGAAGATACGCGACCTCGGCACGCTGGCCGATGCTGCCGAGACGATCGGCGATACTGCGGGCGGCGGCGTGTGGAATGCCCGCTCGGACGGCTTCTACTATACGCGGGTCGATGCCAACCATCGTCCGTCGCGCCTGTTCTACCATGAGCTCGGCCGGCCGGAGAGCGAGGATCGGCTGATCCATGAGGAGAAGGATCCGGGCTTCTTCCTCGGCGTTTCCGGCAGCAGCCTGCACGATTTCATCTTCATCGACATCCACGACCACGAAACGTCGGAAGTCTGGCTATTGCCGGCCAATGATGCCGGCGCCGCGCCGAAACTCGTCATGGAGCGCCAGACCGGCGTCGAATACAGCCTCGCCGAGGGCGGCGCCGTGTTCTACATCCTGACCAATGCCGACGGCGCCAAGGATTTCAAGATCATGAGCGCGCCGGTCGATGCGCCCGAAAAGGCGAACTGGCAGGAGGTGGTGAGCCACAAGCCCGGCCGCCTGCTGCTCGCCCATTCGGCCTATCGCAACCATCTCGTCTGGCTGGAGCGCGAGGACGGCCTGCCCCGCATCA
The DNA here is from genome assembly GCF_023554255.2 of Phyllobacterium sp. 21LDTY02-6. Classification (GTDB taxonomy): domain Bacteria; phylum Pseudomonadota; class Alphaproteobacteria; order Rhizobiales; family Rhizobiaceae; genus Phyllobacterium. The sequence continues at coordinate 47,064 of NZ_JAMJWD020000004.1, forward strand.
TGATCCGCGATCGTCACAGCGGCGAGGAACACGCCATCGCCTTCGAGGAAGAGGCGTTCTCGCTCGGCCTGCATGGCAGCGCCGAATATGATACGGACGTCATCCGCTTCTCCTATTCCTCGATGACGACGCCGACGCAGCTCTTCGACTATGACATGCGCACCCGCGAGCGCCGGCTCTTGAAGACGCAGATCGTGCCCTCGGGCCACAATGCGGATGATTATGTGACGCGCCGCCTGCTCGCCCCCGCCGAGGATGGCGCGCTGGTGCCGGTTTCCATCGTCTACCACAAGGATACGCCGCTCGACGGCACGGCGCCCTGCCTGCTCTATGGCTATGGCTCCTATGGCATCACCATTCCGGCGAGCTTCAGCACGAACTGCCTGTCGCTGGTCGATCGCGGCTTCGTCTATGCCATCGCCCATGTGCGCGGCGGCAAGGACAAGGGCTATGACTGGTACGAGAACGGCAAGCGCCTCAACAAGCGCAACACGTTCACGGATTTCATCGCGGCTTCCAACCATCTCGTGGCCAATGGCTTCACCAGCCATGACAGGACGATTGCCCAGGGCGGTTCCGCTGGCGGCATGCTGATGGGCGCCATCGCCAACATGGCGCCGGGCAATTTCGGCGGCATCGTCGCGGAAGTGCCCTTCGTCGACGTCATCAATACCATGCTCGACGACACGCTGCCGCTCACGCCGCCCGAATGGACGGAATGGGGCAATCCGATCACTTCCGCCGCCGATTATGCCTATATGTCATCCTATTCGCCCTATGATAATGTAACGGCGCAGGCCTATCCGCCGATTTTGGCGGTTGCCGGCCTCACCGATCCGCGCGTCACCTATTGGGAGCCGGCAAAATGGGTGGCGAAGCTGCGCGAAGTGAAGACCGACGACAATCCCGTTCTGTTCCGCATCAACATGGATGCCGGCCATGCGGGCGCCTCGGGCCGGTTCTCGCGGCTGGAAGAGATCGCCTATGTCTATGCCTTCGCGCTGAAACTGGTTGGCAAGGCCGGCGCATGAAAATGATCGGGAGCGGCGAACCAACCGGCGCTCCCCGGGTTGCTTGGGCTACCTGGGCTACCTGGGTTGCCTGGAACGGGAGACGATGATGCGAAAGGCTGTTTTTGCTGTGTTGATCGCGTCCGGCGCGCTGGTCAATCCGGCCATACCGACCATAGGCCTCGACCAGGCCGATGCTGCCGTGCGCAAGAATGTCAGCGAATATGCGGGGCGCCGCTGCAATCCGCCGCGGCGTGGCTCGGGAATCGTCATCGGCCGCTATACGGGCACGACCGACAACCCGATCCTGTCCTTCGGCGGCGATACCGCAACGATCTCGCGCTATCGCTGCTTCGAGACCCTGGCCGAATGCCGCGGCTGGCTTTATACGATGCGCAGCAAATATGTGGACGGCAATTCGGTGCTGATCGGCTGCGAGCGGCGCTGATCAATTCGCGCTAGCGCGTGGCGGGATAGCCGTTCGGATGCGCCGGAATGGCCTTGAGATAGGCGGCTATCGCCTCCCTGTCGGCGGCCGAGACATGCGACATGTTCTGCACCACGTCGGCCATCGACCCGCCGAGCGAATCGAAATCCGGCGTGAAGCCGCTTTCCAGCGCATAGGCGATATCCTGCGCCGACCAGCTGTCGATGCCGCCCTCGCCGCCGGTAATGTTCGGAATGACGCCCTTGCCCTCCGGCGACGGCGCGCCCGCCATCCAGCGCGACGTGTCGAGCCCGCCGAAACCGTCGCGCGGCGTGTGGCACTCGCCGCAATGTCCCGGACCCTCGACCAGATACTGGCCGCGTTTGACGGCCTCGTCGGCGCCGGCAAGGGTGACGGCCGGTTGGCTCGAGAGATAGAGCCGCTTCCACAGGCCGATGCCGCGGCGCAGCGTATAGGGGAATTTCAGCCGGTGCGGCTCCGCGACGTGATCTGAGGGCGGCAGGGTCTGCAGGAAAGCGTGGAGATCGGCGATATCCTGCACCTGCATGCGGGCATAGGACGCATAGGGAAAGGCCGGATAGAAATGCCGGCCATCCGGCGCGACGCCCTTCATCATGGCATTGGCAAGGTCCTCGAACGACCAGCCGCCGATGCCCTGCGGCGATGGCGAGATATTGGGCGCGACGAAAGTGCCGAAATCGGTCACCAGCTGCACGCCGCCCGCAAGGACGCGCCTTGCATCGCCGCTCGCGCCCGGCGCCGCATGGCAGGAGGCGCAGCCGCCCTGCCAGAACACCGCCTCGCCGCGCGTCGCATCGCCCGGCTGGGCGGCGGCAAGAAGCTGCGGCTCGAGCCGTGTCGGCGCCGAGAGCAGCCAGAAGCCACCTCCGGCGACGAGGAGAAGCACGATCAGGAGCATTGCGAGCTTGCGCATGCGGCCTCAGCTCAGTCCTTCTTGATGCGGTAGGTCTGGTGGCAGGTGCCGCAATTCTTGGAGACCTGGCTGAACGCGGTCTTGAAGCTTTCGAGATCCTTCGGGTCGGCGGCGACGGCTGCTGCCGTATCGGCCTTGTACTTTTCGATCGCGGCGACGAAACCGGCATTGTCCTCCCAGATCTTCGGCGAGGCGGTGGTATCGCCCTTGTCGGTGCCGGCGGGGAAAAGCGTGGCGGCGTCGATCTTCTGCGCATCGTCGTTCAGCTTTTTCAACGCGCTCTGGACAATGGCGGCGTCGAACGGCTTCTCGCCCTTCATGATGGGCGTCACTGTGCCGACGGCGCGGCCCTGGTCCTTCATCAGCGCCTGGCGCTCGGTTATCGGATCGGCAGTGGCGGCCGACGCGGCCGACAGGGCAAGTGCAAGCGCGGGAATGAGGGCGATCAGGCGGGAAGACTGCATGGTGGGGAACTCCGACTCTTGTGGCTGTAACAATGGCTTCAAGGGCATCGGCGGCAGTTTAATTGAAAGATTGCCGTTTGCACGTTGGAGAAAATCACATTTTCGTTGCCGTTCAAAGCAAGCGTCACCGGTCGGTCCACGGCAATGGCATCAATGTCCGGCAAAAAAATAGCCCCGCTGCAACGGGGCTATTTCATCAGAGCTCGAGAATGATTCTCGATCCGGTGTGGCGATAGGGCCGGTCGTAGTAACGGCGGTCCCAGCGATGGTGGCGGCCGTAATAGCGACGGTCATGCCTGTCCCACCGGCGATGGTGGTGGCGGCGCGACCACCGGCGGTCGTCCCAATGGCGGCGGCGATGCCAGCGGCGATCGTCCCAATGACGGCGGTGATGCCAGCGCCGATGATCTACTTTCTGAACCTGGCTGGTGCCCTCATTGGCCGATATTTCCACCGGCTTTTGCAGCGCTGCGGGGGCGGCGCCTGCCGCGCCAGCTCCAAGGCCGAGAGTTCCAACCGATATCAAGACAGCACAAATTGCTGAAATCAGCTTTCTCATCTTTCCTCCAGTGACTGCCCGCTTGCGTAGGCACTCGACTCGTTAGTCCCTAAGAACACAACTTTAGTCGCATCCTCTGAACCTGGGATGAACGAGCAATATGGCAAGCCGAGGGCGATGACCACTTTGGGGGAAACAGCCGGGAAAAAAACCCATTGAACAGGTGCCGAAAGCAAAAAAGGCCCCTGCCGGGCAGGAGCCTTTTCTTGAAGCGATCGGCCGGAGCTTACTTCGCCTTTTCGTACTGTTCGAGCACGTAATCCCAGTTGATGAGATTGTCGACGAAGGCCTCGAGATATTTCGGGCGGGCGTTGCGATAGTCGATATAGTAGGAATGTTCCCACACATCGACACCGAGGATCGGCGTCGCGCCATGAACCAGCGGGCTCTCGCCGTTCGGTGTCTTGGAGATTTCCAGCTTGCCGTCCTTGACTGCGAGCCAGGCCCAGCCGGAGCCGAACTGGGTGGTGCCGGCATTGATGAAGTCCGCGCGGAACTTGTCGTAGCCGCCGAGATCGGATTCCACTGCCTTTTCGAGGGCGCCGGGAAGCTTGTTGCCGCCGCCGCCCTTCTTCAGCCAGTTCCAGAAATGCAGATGATTGTAGTGCTGGCCGGCATTGTTGAACAGGCCGGCATTCTTGCCATAGGACTGCTTGACGACCTCTTCGAGAGAAAGATTGTCGAGACCGGCTTCGGCGGCCAGTTTGTTGCCGTTGTCAACATACGCCTTGTGGTGCTTGTCGTGGTGAAATTCGAGCGTCTCGCGCGACATGTAGGGTGCGAGCGCATCATAATCATACGGCAGTGCGGGCAATTCGAAAGCCATGGAAGTCTCCTCTTCGATTCAATCTGTGACAGCATGGGAAGGCCACAGGCAACAGGTCCCCATCCTGACAAAACCTGCCTTCGTTACATAGGTCCCAAATTCCACGGGAGCAATGCGGGGCGGATCAATATTTCGTCTCTATCGGCCTGTTGGTTAAATTTTCGGGGTCGAGTGGGCGAATTCCCAATAAAGCTCCCTCGCCTTCCGCGTGATCGGCCCCAATGCGAGTTCGCGGTCCTCGATGCGGGAAACGGGAACGACCTTGGAATGGTTCCCGGTCGAGAAGATTTCATCGGCATCAAGGAAGTCCTGCACCGTCAGGGTCGTCTGCGTGGTGCGGAAGCCATAATCGGCCAGCACGTCGATGACCCGGGAGCGCGTTATGCCGGAAAGGAAGGTCCCATTCGGCGCGGGCGTGAAGATGTGCCCGTCCTTGACGAGGAAGATATTCGATGTCCCGGTCTCGGCGACATTGCCCAGCATGTCGAGCACCAGCGCATTGTCGAAACCGCGCGAGCGGGCCTCCAGGATGGCGCGGCCATTATTGGGGTAGAGACAGCCGGCCTTGGCATTGGTCGGCATGGTTTCGAGCGTCGGACGGCGGAAAGGCGACACCGTCAGCGAGAAACCCGTCGGCTCCAGCATCGGCGCCTCGTAGATCGAAAGGCAGAAACGGGTGGATTCCGGATCGGCCGGCACGCCCATATAGCCGCCATGTTCGCCCCAGTACATCGGCCTGATGTAGACGGCGGTCTTGCCGTCGAACTTCTTCAGCCCCTCATGGGTAAGGCCGACGATCTCGTCCACGCCCATTGTCGGCTTGAGCCCGAGCGCGGTCGCCGAATTGTTGACGCGCGCGCAGTGGCGGTCGAGATCCGGCGCGACGCCTTCGAACCAGCGCGCGCCGTCGAACACCGTCGAAGCGAGCCACATGGCATGGCTGCGCGGACCGATGAGCGGCACATTGCCCTCGAACCAATCGCCATCGACATAGGTCCAGGTCAGGGTTTGCGCTGCGGTATTGATTGCCATGATATTGATTCCATTCATGCTGTTGGTTCGCCCATCGAAATCGCATTTGCGCCGAAGGTCAATGCTTCTCAGCCACGGACAGGCCGAATCAGATGCAAGGGCGGCTAAGGCCATGACAGGCCGAGGCATGTTACAAGCTTACGTCTCACGAAGTATTTATCGGCTTTGTCCCGGCCAGGGCCGCCCACCCTCGCCTTTTTGTTGCACATGGGCAACAGGTTCAACCCCGCCTTGTTTGCGCCCTATTGTCAACGGCGCTCTGCCATATTCATTGTGCGTTTAGGGCGCGGTTCGATCCAATCCCTATCCCGCCACCAATCTGGTTGTAAGATGCAAAACACACTTTCCCGCCGCGGCTTCCTCACCGCACTGACTGCAACAGCTGCAGCCGGTCTCGCAGGTTGCGCGCAGATCCGCAGCGATATGCCGGTCATCCGCGTCGACGATTATGGCAATCCCCTCACGCCGCAGACGGATGTCGATCCGGCTCTTGGCTCCTACGAGGCGATGTATGCCGCCCGCGAGGATGGCGGCTTCCTCCTGCCGGCGATCCCGATCAGCAAGATGGACAAGCGTTACCTGCGCCAGATCGTCAGGGACCCCACCGGCGAGCAGCCGGGCACCATCGTCGTCGATACGCAGAACAAGTTCTGCTATCTCGTGCGCGAGAATGGCGAGGCCATCCGCTATGGCGTCGGTATCGGCCGCGACGGCTTTGCCTGGTCGGGCCGGGCCGTGATCCAGTGGAAGCGCCACTGGCCGAAATGGACGCCGCCGGACGAGATGGTCGCCCGCCAGCCGGAACTCGCGCAATACAGCGCCGCAAATGGCGGCATGCAGCCCGGGCTCAACAATCCGCTCGGCTCGCGCGCGCTTTATATTTTCCAGAATGGCGAGGATACGCTCTATCGCCTGCACGGATCGCCGGAATGGTGGTCGATCGGCAAGGCGGTTTCGTCCGGCTGCGTACGCTTCCTCAACCAGGATATCATCGATCTCTACGACCGCGTCCCGAACAAGACGCCGATCGTCGTCATCTGATGCCGCAATGGGGGGCCGAGTTGCCCCCTTTTTCCTACGCCTTTACCAGTCTTTCGACCACATCGGCGAGCGAAGCGCGCCAGTCCGGCATGGTGAAGCCGAAGCGCTTTTGCAGCTTTGCCGTCGAAAGGCGGGAATTTGCCGGGCGGGCCGCCTTGGTCGGATAATCGGCGGTGGCGATATCGGCCACATCGGCCACCGGACCGCCTCTTTCGGCGCTTTCTTCGAAGATGGCGCGGGCAAAACCGCTCCAGTTGACATCGCCGCTGCCCGCCAGATGGTAAATGCCATAATCGGCGAAGCCCGGCTCATTGCCGAGACGATCGACGACATGGATGATCGCATCGGCAATATCGAGCGCGCTGGTCGGATTGCCCCATTGGTCGCAAACGACCGACAGCCCGTCGCGCGTTTCAGCCAGTTTCAGCATCGTCTTGACGAAATTCCTGCCGAAAGGGCTGAAAATCCACGCCGTGCGCAGGATGATGTGGCGCGCATTGGCCGCCGCGACGAGGCGCTCGCCTTCAAGCTTGGAGCGCCCATAGGAACTTTTCGGCGCCACGGCATCGGTTTCGGCATAGGCCGAGGGCGCATCGCCGGAGAACACGTAATCCGTCGACAGGTGAATGACGGGCGCGCCGCAGGCCTGCGCCGCGGCAGCAACCGCTCCGGCACCTGTGGCATTGACCGCGAAGGCGAGTTCCGGCTCGTCCTCCGCCTGGTCGACGGCCGTATAGGCCGCCGCCGAGACCACGATGTCGGGCCTTGCGGCCTCGATCGCCGCCCTGACGCTATCGGGGCGAGACAGATCGAGTTCTGGCCGACCGACCGCTATCACCTGCAGGTCGGGCACCTGCAGGTCGGGGCGGGCTGCCGACCGCTCCAGAAGGCTTTGGACAACCTGCCCTTCCTTGCCGGTGACCAGTATCTTCATGCGGCCCCGGCTTTGGCCTTCGCATCTGCGCCGCCGAGACGCTCTCCGGCGTAGCGGCCGCTGCGGATCGGCTGCCACCACCATTCATTGTCGAGATACCATTGCACCGTCTTGTCGAGGCCGGTCTCGAACGTCTCCTGCGGGGTCCAGCCCAGTTCGCGCTCGATCTTCGAGGCATCGATGGCGTAGCGGCGATCATGGCCGGGGCGATCGGTGACGAAATTGATCAGATCGGCATAGGGCTTGCCATTGGCGCGCGGGCGCTTGCGATCGAGAACCGCGCAGATCGTCTTGACCACGTCGAGATTGGTGCGCTCCGAGCGGCCGCCAATATTATAGCTCTCGCCGAGCTTGCCCTGTGTCGCCACCAGTTCCAGCGCCCGGGCATGATCCTCGACGAACAGCCAGTCGCGGACATTGGCCCCGGCCCCATAGACCGGCAGGGGCTTTTCATCCAGCGCATTGAGGATCACCAGCGGAATGAGCTTTTCCGGGAAATGGAAGGGCCCGTAATTGTTGGAGCAATTGGACAGGACCACCGGCAGACCGTAGGTTTCGTGCCATGCCCGCACCAGATGGTCGGAAGCTGCCTTGGAGGCCGAATAGGGCGAAGACGGATTGTAGGGCGTCTCCTCGGTGAAGATACCGCTGTCGAAGGGCAGATCGCCGAAAACCTCGTCGGTCGAGATATGGTGGAAGCGGAAGCGGGATTTGCGCTCGTCCGGCAATTCGCGCCAATAGGTCAGCGCCGCGTTGAGCAGGCGGAACGTGCCGACGATATTGGTTTCGATGAAGGCCGCCGGCCCGTCGATGGAACGATCGACATGGCTCTCCGCCGCCAGATGCATGATCACATCGATCTGGTTGTTGCGCAGAATGTCGAGAACGGAAACATCGTCGCAAATGTCGCCTTCGGCGAACTGGTAGTTCGGATGGTTTTCGATCTGCCGCAGCGATGCGAGATTGCCGGCATAGGTAAGCTTGTCGAGATTCACCACATTGATCGCGCGATTGGCGGCAAGATGCCGGCAAACCGCCGATCCGATGAAACCAGCACCACCAGTGACAAGAATGTTCATTTCATGATCCTCAAGCGAAAACTTCAGCGGCGCCGAGCAGCGGAGCGTTGCGATCCTTGTCCGAGAGCGCAAACTCCGATGCCGGAAGCGGCCAGTCGATGCCGATCGCGGCATCACTGAACAAGATCGACCGATCATGCTCGGGCGAATAATAATCAGTCACCTTATAGACGACCTCGGTATGTTCGACGAGCGTGACGAAACCATGGGCGAAGCCCGCCGGCACCAGGATCTGGTTCCACTTCTCGGCCGACACTTCGAGCGAAACCCATTTGCCGAAGGTGGGCGAGCTTTTGCGGATGTCGACGACGACGTCCAATATGGAGCCGCGGACGACACGGACGAGCTTGTTCTGCGCCCGTGGCGGCAATTGATAGTGCAAGCCGCGCAGGACGCCCTTCGCCGCGGAATGGGAATGATTGTCCTGGACGAATTGCAGGTTGATGCCGGCCTCGGCGAACGACTTCTCATTATAGGTTTCCGACAAGAACCCGCGATGATCGCCGAATTTGCGCGGTGTTATTTCGAGGACTCCCTCGAGCCCGAGCGACCGTACTTGCATTGTCACATCCCTAATTCATCGACACGCCGGCGTAGATAGGCTGCATATTCGGTTTTTCCAAGCTTGGCCGCTCGCTCCAGCACGGCTTCACCGTTCAGCCAGCCCTTTTCCAGGCCGATCTCCTCCGGACAGGCGATCTTGATGCCCTGGCGCTTCTCGATGGTACGCACGAATGACGAGGCTTCATGCAGGCTGTCATGGGTGCCGGTGTCCAGCCAGGCATAGCCCCGGCCGAGTTGTCGCACGCTCAATTCGCCGCGTTCGAGATAGATATTGTTGACGGTGGTAATCTCCAGCTCGCCCCGGGCCGAAGGCTCGATCGAATGGGCGATGTCCACCACCTGGTTGTCGTAGAAATAAAGCCCGGTGACCGCCCAATGGGATTTCGGCTTTTCCGGCTTCTCCTCGATGGAGATGGCCTTTCCGGTCTTGCTCTCGAATTCGACGACGCCATAGCGATGGGGATCGTCGACATGATAGGCGAACACGGAGCCGCCTTTCTTCACCGCGGCGGATGTCTGGCAAAGTTTCGACAGGCCGTCGCCGAAATAGATATTGTCGCCGAGGATCATCGCCACGCTGTCATTGCCGATGAATTCGCGGCCGATGATGAAGGCTTCCGCAAGGCCATTGGGTTGCGGCTGTTCGGCATATGCGAAATTGACGCCGAATTCGCTGCCATCGCCCAGCAGCTTCTGGAACAGCGGCAGGTCGTGCGGCGTGGAGATGATCAATATGTCCTGGATGCCCGCAAGCATGAGCACGCTCAGTGGATAATAGATCATGGGTTTGTCGTAGATCGGAAGTATCTGCTTCGACACTGCTATCGTCAGGGGGTAGAGCCTCGTGCCGCTGCCGCCTGCCAGAATAATACCCTTCATCTAGATTCCCTTGTCCAATTCAGCTAAACGGCACCTCCTTAGCACCGCATTCACGTTTTGGCGACAGAGCGGAATACATATTCGGGCCGGACTCCCGGAACATTCTGTTAAAGTTGGTGACACCTTCATCATTGCCATCAGCAGAGATTGCCGAGGCGCGGCCGAACAAGGACAGGGAATGACAGACAGCACCGAAGCGGTTGCCGACAGACTTGAGCTGACGATTTCCATCGTCACGTTCGATCCCGATCCAACGCAACTGCGCACGACGCTGGAAAGCCTTGCCGAAGCACTCGTTCCGCTGGCGCCGGATGCGGTCCTCGTCACCCTCATCGACAATTCGCCCAAGGACGAAGTGTCGGCGCTGCTTCGGTCCATCGAATTCGGCGCACCGCTTCGGCTTCGGCATGGGCACGGCAATATAGGCTTCGGCCGCGGCCATAATCTGGCGCTGGACAGGCTGGGCGAGTTCCATCTCATTCTCAATCCGGATGTCCAATTGCGATCCGACGCGCTGACCACGGCCTTGAGCTTCATGCGCGACAATCCGCAATGCGGCCTTGTCACTCCCCATGCCGAATGGCCGGGCGGCCGGAAGCAATATTTGTGCAAGCGCTTTCCGCCGGCCTTCGATCTCTTGCTCAGGGGCTTTGCGCCGGCGCCAATCCGGTCGCTATTCCATGACCGCCTGTCGCGCTACGAAATGCGGGACGAGACACAAGACGAAACATTCTGGAACCCGCCGATCGTGAGCGGCTGCTTCATGTTCTTCCGCAGCGAGGTCCTGCGCCGGCTTGGCGGCTTCGACGAAGATTATTTCCTCTATTTCGAGGATTTCGACCTGTCGATCCGCTCCGCGCAAATCGCCAAGACCGCCTATGTGCCGATGGTACGGATCGTGCATGAGGGCGGCCATGCCGGACGAAAAGGCTGGTGGCATATCCGCCAGTTCCTGATTTCGGCCGCGCGCTTCTACCGGTCCCACGGCTTCAGGCTGTATTGAGACCGGGGCGATTTACCGGTTGGCGGCGCGCCATTTCTCGGCCAGAACCTTGATCTTGTTCTCAGCCTCCGCGATCATCGGCGCATAGCGGTCATTGTCGATCCCCCAGAGCGTGGATGCGACATCCTCCCGGTGCCCCGCGATGAAGGGCAGCGCCACGACAACCTTCAGGTCGTCCTGCCGTTCCATGTAGCGATCGACCGTATTGGTGCTGGCGTCCGTGTCCATGGGGTTCCATGCCGACAGTCGTTTCAGCGCGCGTTCACTGTAGATATTGAAAACATTGCTCATCATCTTGTCGATGGTCACATAGGTGCGGCCATCAACGTCATCGACAGACAGAACGCGTGCCGAGGTGTGAAGATCAGCCATGACGCCGGAAAAAATGTCCCAGTTTCCCTCGCATGTGTCGAGATAGGCCATCACCTCCCCGAGTATCCGGCCAAAATCAGGGGGGAGGAGTATGTCGTCCTCGATGACGATCAATCTTTTCATGCCATTGTCGAGCGCATAGCGCGACAAGGCGGTGAAGCTGCTGCCGCAGCCGACCCAGCCGAGACTGTTTCTTATTCCGTCGAAGATGACGCAGCCCTCGGGCAGAGCCTCGGTGATCGCCTGCCGGCGCTCGACCGTCTCCGGAAGGGAGAGCGCCAGGAAACTGCTTTTCTCGCGAAGGTAGATCGGTGTTTCCAGCACGACATTCGCCGGCAGCATGCCCAGGGCGCCAAGGAAGCGGTCGAACATGAAGTTGAAACGGCTGGCGCTGGCGGCAACGACGCCGCCGATGGTCGCATTGACGGTGTCGATATCGTCGAGCATGGCTTGCGCCGCGCTCATCATCGCTTCTATCGAGCCTTCCTCGAAGAACCTCACCGCCCCCGCCAGCTCCGGATAATCGTGGCGGTCGCGCGAACTCTCGGAAAGGATTGGTACGCCGAGCGAGATACATTCGCTTATGCGCGGCATCTCCAGCAGCGCGCCCTCGTAATAGTGGATGTTGATGACCGCCCTTGCCGAACGGATGATTTCATACATCTCCTCGCCAAAGACCTCGTTGCAGATCTTCACCGAATAGCGCGACTGGAGTTGCTTCAGGAACGCCCGACGCCGCTCGGAGCTCAGGCTGTCGCCATAGAACACGAAATCATACTTCTTGGCCGTGTCCATACCCGTCGCGCCGCCGGTCACCGCCCCGATCGGCAGATAATGCACGGTCGGATATTTCACCTTGTGCTGGGCGAGGAACGCAATATTGGACAGCGAATAGTCGAGAACGCCCAACGATTCCCGCAATATCCTGAAATATTCCGGCGTGAACCAGCGCGAACTCACATGCTGTTCCAGCTGGAACACCACCCGCTTGTCCGCCGGCGGCAGGCTTTTGAACATTTGCGGGCAAAGGACGATGTAGAAGGCATGGTCGAAACGGTCGAGCTGGCCAATTATGACCTCGCTGCCCATGCCATGGGCTGCGAGCCGCGCGGAGATCGCATTGGCGATGAATTCCGTGTGCGGCGTGCAGAGGATGCCCCAGGTCGAACCGCCATCGCCCGCCAGGCGCTTGCGCACCTTCACCACCGCATGTTCGCGCCGATACCAGTCCAGGCGCTTCAGCAGGCCGGAAAAATCACCACGCCCGACATAGCGCAGGGCATTGACGATCTGCGTCAGACGATTGTTCAGTTTCCCCATCGAACTGCTTTCTCAGCCGAAATAGGCCGGCAGCACCTCATCCGGAGTGCCATCCACCTTGATGCGGCCATGTTCGAGCCAGATCACCCTGTTGCAGTTCTTCAGCATCAGTTCCTTGGAATGGCTGGCAAGGACGAGGATCTTGGTCGAATCGACCAGTTCCCGCATGCGCTGATTGGCCCGTTCCTTGAAATCCTCGTCGCCCGTCGACAGCCACTCATCCATGATGAGTATTTCCGGCCGCACGGCCGTGGAGGTGGCGAAGGCGAGGCGCAGCTGCATGCCCGAGGAGTAGGTTCTGAACGGCACGTCGAGAAACTCTCCCAGGCCGGAGAATTCCGCGATCTGCTCGAATTTCTCCGCGATTTCCTTCGGCTCCATCCCCATCATGGCCGAGCGAAGGCGGATGTTCTCGCGACCCGTCGCGTCGGGGTCGATGCCGAGATTGATATTGATCAGCGACACCGCATGGCCGCGGATGAGCGCGCTGCCCCGCGTCGGCGTGTAGATGCCGGAGAGCACGCGGAGCAATGTCGTCTTGCCCGAGCCATTATGGCCGATGAGGCCGACGCGATCGCCGTCGTTGAATTGCAGGGACACGTCGTCCAGACCGCGCACGATGATCAACCCATCGCTGCGCCGTTCGATCTTTCCGCCGGTGGCGATGCTCAGGACACGATTCTTGAGCGAGCGGCTTGAGGAATTGTAGATCGGGAATTCGACACTGACATTCTGAAGTCGGATGGAGCTCATTTTACAACCAATACGCTACGCGCCAACGATACTTGCCGAAGAATGCGATGGCGGCCAGCCAGCCGATGATCGCAATTCCGCCGGCGACGCCCCAGTTGAGCAGGGTGGGCGACGTGCCGAGCAGTGGCGCCCTGACCAGCTCGATGAAGTGGGCGAAAGGGTTCCATTCGATGAATGCCCGCGAAACATGGTCCGGCAATATCTTCACCATCCACATGATAGGCGTGGCGTAGAACAGGACCTGCAGCACGTTGGTGACCACCTGCGTCATGTCGCGGAACCGGGCGCAGACTATGGCCAGGACCAGCATGATCCAGGCGAGGTTGACGCAGAGCAGCAGGAAGCCCGGTATCGACCAGAGCACGCTGAAAGTGACGCCTTTTCCCATGATCAGAAGGAGGACGGGAAAGATCACGATGTTATGGCCGAAGATGATCATGTTGCGCCAGAGTGCGCGCAATATATGGGTGAACAGCGGCATGCGGACCTGCAATATGATGCCTTCGGAGGAGCTGAAAGCCCCGCATCCTTCGGAAAGGCAGGACGTAATAAAGCCCCATGTGATGACGCCCGCGCAAAGATAGGGCAGGAATTCGTGCATCTCCGACTGGAACAGCGTGCCGAAGATGAGACCGAGCGCGCCGATGAACACGGCCATGTTCAGCGTCAGCCAGAAGGCGCCGACGCGCGAACGCCGGTAGCGCTGCGCCACATCCTGCCAGCCGAAGATCAGCGCCAGGCGGTATTTGACGAATGCCTCGACAATATCGCGCCAGGCGACGGCAATACCCGTCGTCGGCAGCGTCAAGTCTTCGCGATCGCTTTCTCGTTCCCGATAGGTTTCGACACTCATGCCTGGCCCTGGTGGTGTATGCTGGTCTCGATCAAATCCGGACGCCTTCTATACCAAAACGAGATGGATCGCCGTACCTGAAGAAATAAATCCCACAAGTCAACAGCGCACCTCTTCCTTGGCACCTCTTCCCTGAATGAGGCGCATTTACGACGCCGGGCCAAATAGGCCCGGATTGACGATGAACTGCGGCTAGCGCCGGCTCAGGCTGCCCAATATACCGCGGACCAGCGCCCGTCCGAGCGAGCTGCCGACCGATCGGACAACGGATTTCATCGCAGCTTCGGCCACAGTCTGCCGGCCGCGCGGCTGGCCGCCCCTGGGGCCCCTTTGCGGTTCCCCGCCGAGGAAATCCGGCAGTTTCCAGCCGCCGGTGCTGTCTGCGCTGGCTTCCTCCGGCTCCTTGGCCTCGACCGCCTTCTTCTGCAGCAGTTCATAGGCGGATTCGCGGTCCACCATCTCGTCATAGATGCCGACAACCGGACTGCTGTTGATCAGCGTGCGGCGCTCGTCCGGGGTGACCGGGCCGATACGGCCCGCCGGCGGGCGCATCAATGTGCGCTGCACGATCGACGGAACGCCCTTTTCGGCGAGGGCCGAGACCAGCGCTTCGCCGGTGCTCAGATTGGTGATCGCCTCGAACGTGTTGAAGTCCGGGTTCGGGCGGAACGTGTCTGCCGCGGTCTTGACCGCATTCTGCTCGCGCGGCGTATAGGCGCGGAGCGCGTGCTGGATGCGGTTGCCGAGCTGCGCCAATACGGTTTCCGGCACGTCCAGCGGGTTCTGCGAGATGAAGAAGACGCCGACGCCCTTGGACCGGATCAGCCGCACCACCTGCTCCACCCGGTCGAGCAGCGCCTTCGGCGCCTCGTTGAACAAAAGGTGGGCTTCGTCGAAGAAGAAGACGAGGCGAGGCTTTTCCGGATCGCCGACCTCGGGCAGTTCCTCGAAGAGCTCGGACAGGAGCCAGAGCAGAAAGGTCGAATAAAGCCGCGGGTTCATCATCAGCTTGTCGGCCGCGAGCACGCTGACGACGCCACGGCCATTGGTGTCGGTGCGCATGATGTCCGAGATCTTGAGCGCCGGTTCGCCGAAGAATTTGGTGCCGCCCTGCTGTTCGAGAACCAGCAGCGAGCGCTGGATGGCGCCGACCGACGGCTTGGTGACATTGCCGTAGCGCGCCGATATCTCTTCCGACCGCTCGGCAATATTGACCAGCAGCGCTTGCAGATCCTTCATGTCGAGGAGCAGCAGCCCCTCTTCGTCGGCGATCTTGAAGGCGATGTTCAGAACGCCCTCCTGCGCATCGGTCAGGTTCATGAGGCGCGACAGGAGCAAGGGCCCCATCTCCGAGATCGTCGCCCGGACAGGATGGCCCTGCTCGCCGAAAATGTCCCAGAAGATGACCGGCGACGCGCTGAATTCATAAGGCTCGAGCTTCACCTCGCCGGCGCGCTTCAGCAGGAAATCCTTGGCCTCGCCCTTCTCCGCTATGCCCGAAAGATCGCCCTTGATGTCGGCGCAGAAAACCGGCACGCCGACAGCCGAGAACCCCTCGGCGAGCACCTGCAGGCTCACCGTCTTGCCGGTACCGGTGGCGCCGGTGATGAGGCCGTGCCGGTTGCCGTATTTCAGGAGGAGTTCCACCGCCCCCTGGTAGCTGTCATCGGGCTTCCGGCTGGCACCAAGGAAAATGCTGTTCTCGGCCATGTCGTTCGTTCCTCGTCCTGCTGTGTTCGAATTCCATCGCAAATCAGGGCGCCCCCATCGGCCAGGACATCCCCATCGACATGAATCCGGTATAAACAGCCCTGGCCGTTGCGACAATGGGGCGCCTGTGATTCAAGTTTCCGGCGATTCAAATTATTGGCAATTGAATTTCGAGCGGGATCGGCAGGCGCGACGATGGGCGAACCAATGTCATTCTGCCGCGTTCTTCCCGGAATGGAGTTAAAAACGACCGGAAATGCCAGAAGCGGACTTGTGCGGCGGGCAATTCCTACATATTACGTAAACGTAATTTGAATAGACGGGAGATCGAACATGGAAGAACTCATCGCGCGCATCACTGCCAATGTCGGCACCAGCCCCGATACGGCCCGCAAGGCTGTCGGGCTCATTCTTGCGTTCCTGCAGAAGGAAGCGCCCGCCGACAAGGTGGACCAGCTCATCGCGGGCGTACCGGGCAGCGAGGCCGCCATTGCGGAAGCAAAAGGCAGCGGCGGGTTCCTTTCGGGGATGATGCCCGGCGTGATGGGCCTTGGCTCGCAGCTCATGGGCATGGGCCTCGGCATGGGCGAAATCAGTGGCATCTCCAAGGAAACCATTGCCTTTGCCCGCGAAAAGGCCGGCGACGGTCCTGTCGACGAGGTGGTGAACTCCATTCCCGGCCTCAGCCAGTTCGTCTGAGTCCAGCCTGGTTCAATGATCAGGCAAGTGCGCGCCCGCCATGGACGCGCACTTCTTTTTTGCCCTGCCGTCACGTCCTGTTGATGGAAACGCCGCCATCGACCAGCATGGCCGAGCCGGTCATGAAGCTTGCCGCATCCGATGCCAGGAACAGCACCGAGCGGGCGATCTCCTCCGGTTCGGCCCGTCGTTTGAGCGCGTGCAGGTTCTCGACGAAAGCCAGCTTTTCCGGCGTGTCCACCCAGGCTTCCGCCATGGACGTCGCCGTTCCGCCGGGCAATATCGCGTTGACGCGGATGCCTTCGCTGCCGAGTTCCACCGCCAGCGTCTTCATCAGGCCAATGATTCCCGCCTTGCTTGCCGCATAGGCGGCAGTCCCCGGCATGCCAGCCGTATGGCCGACGAAAGTCGAGGTGAACAGCAGCGAACCGCCGCCGCGGCGCCGCAACGCGGGTATCTGGTATTTGGCGCCGAGAAAGGCGCCGGTCAGGTTGACGTCGAGCGTCGCTTTCCAGCCCTCCAGCGATATGTCGGCGCTGGGGCCCATCTCGCCATTGGTGCCGGCATTGTTGAAACCGATATCGAGCCCGCCGAATTCGCTTTCGGCCAGCGCCACGAGCGAGCGGGCATAGGCTTCGTCGGCGGCGTCGCCGGCAAGGAACAGCGCAGCCGCGCCGCGTGAGCGCAACGATGCCGCAACTTCGCCGAGTTCCCTTTCCCTGCGGGCGGCGAGCACCAGATTGGCGCCCTCTTCCGCAAAGAGCAGCGCCGTCGCCCGGCCTATGCCGGAGCTCGCCCCGGTGATGATCGCCGTCTTTCCACGCAATATTCCCATGATACTCCCTTTCAGCTTCCGGAACCTGCCGCTATCTCGATGGGCGCATCCTCCTGTGCCCGGCGGCGCTTCGCCACCCGAAAGCTGCGCGGCTTCGGAGCACATATTTTTCAAAAGCTTAGACCGGGTGACACTTTGCTTTATTGCGAAGCAGCATGGTTGCCCCTAAAGTCGCGCCAACAAATCGTGCAGCCGGGAGAAAGCATGGACGCGTCACTGCTCAAGGAAACGGAATTTGCCGCGATGGACCGGGACAAATGGGTCCAGCTCGCGCAAAAAGCCCTGAAGGGCGCTGATTTCGACAGCACCCTGGTCTCCAGGACGGATGATGATGTTCTCATTCAGCCGCTCTACGACCGGCGGCGCAATGCACAGCTCGTTCCACGGCGGCGTGCGGCGCGTCCCTGGCATATCGTGCAGCGCATCGACGATCCGGATCCCGTTCGCGCCAACAGGCAATTGCTCGAGGATCTCGACAATGGCGCCACCGGCATAGCGCTGGTGTTCGAAGGCGCGCCGAATGCTTTCGGCTATGGCCTGCCGGCGACGAAGGAAGCCGTCGACAAGGTGCTCTACGGCGTTCATCTCGACATGATCCATCTTCGCATGGACGTACACCCGAAGAGCCGCGCCTGTGCCGACTGGTTCGTCGATTACATGCGGCCGCGCGACGTCAACACCAAGACCCTGAGCTTTTCGATGGGCATCGACCCGGCTGCGACGCTGGCCGGCACCGGGCGGCTGCGCATGACGATCGCGGCGCTCAAGGCCTCGCTGCCGCAATCCCTTTCCGGCTTCTTCTCGCCCGATCTGCCGGGCATCGTGCTGGAGGCGGATGGACGCGTCTATCACAATGCCGGCGCGACCGAGGCCCAGGAGCTCGGCGCCATGCTGTCGATCGCGGCCGGGCATTTCCGCCTGTTCGAAGAGGCGCGCCAGCCCATCGTCTTCGCGGCGCCGCATATCGGCTTCGCCCTTTCCGTCGACCAGGACCAGTTCCTGTCGATCGCCAAGATTCGCGCCCTGCGCAAGCTCTGGGCCCGCCTGCAGGAGGCCTGCAATGTCCGCCCTGCGCCGACCATGATCCATGCGGAAACCTCGATGCGCATGATGACGAAGCGCGACCCGGAGACCAATATATTGCGCACGACCATCGCCGCCTTTGCCGCGGCGGTCGGCGGGGCGGACACCATCGCCGTGCTGCCGCATACGATCGCGCACGGGCTTCCCGATGCAGCCGCAAGACGCCTCGCCCGCAATACGCAGCTCGTCCTCGCCGATGAAAGCAACCTTGCCTTCGTCGCCGACCCCGCCTGCGGCTCCGGCGCGGTGGAAACATTGACGGACGGGCTGTGCGAGGCCGCCTGGAAGGAATTCCAGCAGCTCGAAAGGGATGGCGGCATCCTGCAGAGCCTGGTGGACGGCAAGCTGCAGGCGCGCATCGTCGCCGCCCGGAACGAGCGCGCACGCGCCTTCGCCGACGGCAAGCGCTCGATCGTCGGCACGACGGTGTTTCCCGCCGGCAACGAGCGGCCCGTTCGGGTGCTCGAGGCGCCGCGGATGCCGCTTCCGACCGATGGCGTCGTCCACTGCCAGCCGCTCACCTTCCCGCGCATCGACGAAACATTGCAGGCATCCGCATAATGAGAGTTCCCGATTTCAGCACCATCGAGTGGTCCAGCCCGAAGAATTCGGCGGAGAAGCCGGATGCAGCGGTGTGGAAGACGCCGGAAGGCATCAAGGTCAAGCGGTCCTATGGCGAGACCAGCCTGCGCGGCGTGCCCCATCTCGACAGCTATCCCGGCGCCGCCCCCTTCATCCGCGGCCCCTACCCGACGATGTATGTGCAGCAGCCATGGACGATCCGGCAATATGCGGGTTTTTCCACGGCAGAGGAATCCAATGCCTTCTACCGGCGCAATCTCGCCGCGGGCCAGAAGGGATTGTCGGTGGCCTTCGATCTCGCCACCCATCGCGGCTATGACAGCGACCATCCGCGCGTGGCGGGCGATGTCGGCATGGCTGGCGTGGCCATCGATTCCATCCTCGACATGCAGCAATTGTTCGATGGCATACCGCTCGGCGAGATGACGGTTTCCATGACGATGAATGGCGCGGTCCTGCCGATCCTCGCGCTTTATATCGTCGCGGCCGAAGAACAGGGCGTGAAGCAGAGCCAGCTTGCCGGCACCATCCAGAACGACATCCTCAAGGAGTTCATGGTCCGCAACACCTATATCTACCCGCCGCAGCCCTCGATGCGGATCATCTCGGACATCTTCTCCTATACTTCGCAGCATATGCCGAAGTTCAACTCGATCTCGATTTCCGGCTATCACATGCAGGAAGCGGGTGCGACCGCCGATCTCGAACTGGCCTATACGATCGCCGACGGCATCGAATATGTGCGCGCGGGAGTGGCGGCGGGCCTCGACATAGACAGTTTCGCGCCGCGTCTGTCGTTCTTCTGGGCCATCGGCATGAATTTCTTCATGGAGGTGGCGAAGCTGCGCGCGGCGCGGCTGTTGTGGTCCGTGCTGATGAAGAAGAACTTCAATCCGAAGGACGAACGGTCGCTATCCCTTCGGACCCACTCGCAGACGTCCGGCTGGTCGCTGACGGCGCAGGACCCGCACAACAACATCATGCGCACGATGGTCGAGGCGATGGCCTCGACGCAGGGCCACACCCAATCGCTGCACACGAATTCCTTCGACGAGGCGCTGGCGCTGCCGACGGATCATTCGGCGCGGATCGCCCGCAACACGCAGCTCGTGCTGCAGAAGGAATCCGGCACGACCCGCATCATCGATCCATGGGGCGGCTCGGCCTATGTCGAGCGGCTGACCCATGATCTCGCCCGCCGCGCCCTCACCCATATCGAGGAGATCGAGGCGCTGGGCGGCATGGCCGCGGCCATCGAGAAAGGCATTCCGAAACTGCGCATCGAGGCAGCCGCAGCCCGCACCCAGGCGCGCATCGACAGCGGCCAGCAGCCGGTGATCGGCGTCAATTCCTACCGCCCGTCGGAAGAGACCGAAGTCGATGTGCTGAAGGTGGACAATGCCGAGGTTCGTGCCCGGCAATTGTCGAAGCTGCAGCAGTTGAAGGGGACGCGCGACGTCGCCGAGGTCGACAGCGCCTTGACGGCGCTGACCGATGCGGCGCGCAGCGGCAAGGGCAATCTGCTCGAATTCGCCATCAAGGCGGCCCGCGCCCGCGCCACGGTCGGCGAAATCTCGCTGGCGCTGGAAAAGGCGTTCGGCCGGCATGTCGCCACGATCCGCACCATCTCCGGCGTCTACCGCAAGGAGGCCGGCAAGAGCGCGATCATGGACCGGGTGCAATCCAAGGCTGCGGCCTATGAGAAGCGCACGGGTGAAAAGCCGCGCATCCTGGTGGCGAAGATGGGCCAGGACGGGCATGATCGCGGCCAGAAGGTCATCGCCACGGCTTTTGGCGATCTGGGCTTCGACGTCGTCGTCGGCGCCATGTTCCAGACGCCGGACGAGGTGGCCGAACTCGCCGCCGAGAGCAATGTGAACATCATCGGCGTTTCCTCGCTTGCGGCCGGGCATCTGACGCTGGTGCCGGAATTGAAGGAGGCGCTGCAACGCCGCGGCCGAAGCGACATCCTTATCATCGTCGGCGGCGTGATCCCGCCACAGGATTACGAGGCGGTGCTGCAGGCCGGCGCGACGGCCATCTTCCCGCCGGGAACGGTCATCGGCGAAGCGGCCGAATCCCTGATCGACAAACTGATGGGTTCGCTCTGAATGATCACGATCTACACGCTCGACAAGGATCGGCTCGTCGCCCAGGCGGCAAAGGCCAGAGACCCGCTTCCGGACGGCACCGTCTGGATCGACCTGCTCCACCCGACGCGCGAGGAGGACCTGCAGACCGAGGAATGGACGAAAGCCGCCATCCCGACTCATGAGGACATGGTGGAGATCGAGGAATCGAGCCGCTTCTATTCCGAGGCGGGTTCGCAATATCTGACCGCGTCGATCCTCTATGCGGGCGAGAACAATCATCACTCCATCGCGCCGATTTCCTTCATCCTCGCCGGAAAGTTCCTCGTCACGGTGCGCTACAGCGAGCCGAGGGCCTTCACGCTCTATACGAGCCGGGCGACCAAGAGCGGCAATGGCCTCGTCAGCGAGAATTGCAGCGGCGTGACCATACTCCTCGGCATCATCGAAGCGGTGACGGACCGTATTGCCGATATCCTCGAAGGCGTGGCCAGCGAGATCGACCATAATTCCGCGATGATCTTCCGGCGCTCCGAAAAGGACCGGCCGATGACCACCAAGAATTTCCGCGACAGCCTCACCCGCATCGGCGGACAAGGCGCCTTCCTGTCGAAGATCAGGGAGAGCACCGCCGGCGTCAGCCGCCTGCTCGTCTACATGACGGCGATCACCGACCAGAACAGCTACAAGAAGGAGACCCGCGCCTGGATCAAGTCGCTGGAGCGCGATACCCAGTCGCTGAGCACCTATGTGGATTTCCTGTCGAACAAGATCACCTTCCTGCTCGATACGGTGGTGGGACTGATCTCGATCGAGCAGAACGCGATCATCAAGATCTTTTCCGTCGCGGCGGTGGCCTTCATGCCGCCGACGCTGGTCGCCTCGATCTATGGCATGAACTTCCAGTTCATGCCGGAACTCAGCCAGGTCTGGGGCTATCCGATGGCACTCGGCCTGATGGTCGCCTCCGCGGTCATCCCGCTGCTGATCTTCAAGAAAAAGGGCTGGCTATAGCCGGGACAATGCGGCTCAGCGGACGGACAGGCTGAGGATTTCCCACTCGCGCTCGTTCAGCACGAAGGATTCGCCCACCGCCTTGCCGAACATCTGCACCGCCAGCGGCGAGACATGCGATATCTTGCCCTGCGCCGCATCGGCCTCGTCCTCGCCGACAATGGCCCAGCTCTGGCTGCGATCGTCCTCGTCGACGATCTCGACGGTCATGCCGAAGCGCACGACATCGCTATGCGGGTCCGGCTGCGATAGTTCCGCCGTCTCGCGGCGCGCCTTCCAGTAGCGAAGATCGCGGGACGCGCGGGCGATCAGCTCGCGGTCGGCCTCCGAATTTCCCTTCGCCAGGGCATCATGCGCGGCGGCGAGCTCCGCCTCGATCATGGCAAGCCCATTGGGCGTCACCAGATTGCGGTGGCTGCTGACCGGACGCTCGCCGACATCGATGGAGGCGTTGCTGTCGTCCTCTTTGGTAAAAGCTCTGCTCATGGATATCAGGTAGGTATTGCGGCGCCGCAGGGCAAGTGCAAGCCTGTGCAGGCGGCGCCGGCCTAGCCGATGAGCGCCTCGGTCAGGACTTCCGTCGGGCTGACGACGCCATAGGTGATGCCGTTCCAATTGCGCATTTCGCGATCGGCGAAACGGTCGAGCTTCGATTCGAGCTCGTCCTCGGCGCGGAAGATCCGCCCCAGCACGGTGGCGATGATCGCTTCGGCGGCGCGCGTCGCGCCATCGTCGCATTTGACGGCAATGCCGAGGCCCAGTTCCGGCAAGGCGCCGGTGAATACGCCCTCGGCGCCCGTCTTGACGAATATCCGCCCCGGCGCCATCTCCATCAGCCGCGTGCAGGCGCGGCCGGTGCCCGCCACGTAGAACGGCGCCGCCATCGCCGCATCGACGAGCCGCCGCGCGGCCTTGCGGCGTTCCGCTTCGAGCCCGACGCCGCTCGCCATGCGGGCAAAGCCGTGGGCGAGATTGCGCAGCGGAATGGCATAGGTCGGGATCGAACAGCCATCGGTGCCGCATTGATCGAGCGCGTGCGGCGCGCCGGTCACGCCCTCCATCGCGTCGCGCACCAGATCCTGCTCGGGCGAGCCGAGGGCAGAATAGCCCTTCTTTTCGAGGCCGAGATGCTGGCAGGTGCACAGGAAGCCGGCATGTTTGCCGGAGCAATTATTGTGCAGCGGCGTCGGCTGCCCGCCGCTTCTCGCAAGCTCGATCGTCACCGCCTGTTCGAAAGGCCAATGGGTACCGCACGCCAGCGCCGAGGCATCGAGGCCGGCTTGGCGCAGCATCTGCTCGGCCTTGGCGACGTGCAGGGGCTCGCCCGAATGCGAGGCGCAGGCCATTGCCAGCTCTTCATTGCCGAAACCATAGGCATCCGCCGCGCCGCTTTCGACCAGCGGCAGCGCCTGGATCGCCTTTATGGCCGAACGCGGGAAAACAGGGCGCTCAATATCGCCGAGCGAGAACACCAGCCGCCCATCGCCATCGACGACGGCAACGGCGCCGCGATGGAGGCTCTCCACCGTTTCACCGCGAAATACTTCCACCAGAACCGGGTTGCTCATGATTTGCGCTGTCCTTCGATCAGACCGAACCGGCCGAAACTCCTGACCTTATAGAATGGTCGCGCGCGCAAATCCATTGCAGATGCAGCGGGTGGACGAACCGGCCTCACAGCGCCGGCTTCTGCCAGTCCATGACAAGGAAATGCGGCACGCGGCGGTGGCGCTCGATCTTGAGCGGGTCGCCGCCATAGGGCGCCGGCTCGTCGAAATAGCGCAGTTGCAGCCCATGGCCGAGCAGGATGCGCATATAGAGGCTGAGGGGCCGGTGCCAGTTGCGCACCCTTATTCCCAGCCATTCATACCATTCCGGCCGTTCCTCGAGGTAATTGTCGATGTAGAAGCGCGGATTGCCGTCGGCATCCTTCATCCAGCCGCGCGGCGGCCCGGCCGTGTTGAAGCTGTTGAGGTTGGCGATCAGCAGCGTGCCGCCGGGTTTCAGCACCCTGACCATTTCGGCGAGGGCATTATGAATGTCGGGAATATCCACCAATGTCAGGTAGCTGACCACGAGATCGAAGCTCTCATCGGCGAATTCGAGCCGTTCCGCGCGGCCATCGCGATAATCGCCGGCCGGGTCCTTCTCGCGGGCCCGGCAGAGCAGCCTTTCCGTCGGGTCGATGCCGATCGTCCTGATGCCCTCCGCCGCCAGCATCCGGCAGAACCGCCCCTCGCCGCAGCCGACATCCAGCGCGCTGGCGAAGCCCCGGCCCCGGATGCGCGACATCATCGGCGCATCGAGAACGAAGCGGCGGCCGAAATCCCCGTCTTCCCCCTGAACGTCGATCCAGGCCGAAGCAGATTCCGTCCACCCGTTTTCGATCATGCTTTATTTTATCCGCTCAAGAACCGATACGTAATTGGCGACTGCCGCCCCACCCATATTGAATATGCCGGCAAGCCTGGCGTCTGCAACCTGTATTCCGCCGGCCTCACCCATAAGTTGCATCGACGACAGGACGTGCATGGAAACGCCGCTGGCGCCGATCGGGTGGCCCTTGGCCTTCAGCCCGCCGGATGGATTGACCGGCAGGCGCCCGCCCATGGCCGTCTGGCCCTCCAGCGCCACCTTGGCGCCCTCGCCCGGCCGCGCCAGGCCCATCGCCTCATATTCGATCAGTTCGGCGATGGTGAAGCAATCATGGGTCTCGACGAAGGAAAGATCGTCGATGGTCACGCCGGCCTCGCCGAGAGCGCGTTTCCAGCCTTCCGCGCAGCCCTCGAAGCGCAGAATGTCGCGCCTGGATATGGGCAGGAAGTCCTGCACGTGCTGCGCGGCGCGAAACGCCACCGCCCGGCGCATGCGCAGCGCCGTCTGCGTGTCGGTCAGCACCAGCGCCGCCGCGCCATCGGAAACGAGCGAGCAATCGGTGCGCTTGAGCGGACCGGCGACAAAGGGGTTCTTCTCGCTTTCATGGCGGCAGAATTCATAGCCGAGATCCTTGCGCATCTGCGCATAGGGATTGTTGACGCCGTTCTTGTGGTTCTTGGCGGCAATCGTCGCCAGCGCATCGGACTGGTCGCCATATTTCTGGAAATAGGCGGCGGCGATCTGGCCGAACACACCGGCGAACCCGGCGGGCGTATCGCCCTCTTCCGGCAGATAGGAAGCCTTGAGCAGGTTCTTGCCGATCTCGGGTCCGGGCGTCGAGGTCATCTTTTCGACGCCGACGACGAGCACCACCCGCGCCGCGCCGGCCCGGATCGTCTTTATGCCCTGATGAACCGCCGCCGAGCCCGTGGCGCAGGCGTTTTCGACGCGCGTCGCCGGCTTGAAGCGGAATGCGTCGCTCGCCTGCAATACGAGGCTCGCGGTGAAATCCTGCGGCGAGAACCCGGCATTGAAATGGCCGAGCACGATTTCATCGACATCTTCGGGTCCAATACCGGCATGATCGAGCGCCGCAACGGCTGCCTTGACGATCAGCGTCTCGACCGTCTCTTCCTCCAGTTTGCCAAAGGGCAAATGGGACCATCCCACGATGCAGGCTGTCATAACTTCCTCCAAAAACCGTCTCCTCAACGTAAAGATGCGCCCGCGCCCGTGCAAGGTAAAGCAGCATAATCACTACATTCCTGCGCATAGTTTTTTATTGATTGAGCAGTCAATCAAGAATAGGATCATGCGGAATCCAGGACCCCGCTCATGCCCAAGATTGGAATGGAACCCCTGCGCAAGCGCGCATTGATCGATGCCGCCATCCGGGCCATCGGCGACCGCGGCTCGCTCGACGTGACCGTCGCGCAGATCGCCCAGGAAGCCGGCGTTTCGGCGGCCCTCGCCCATCATTATTTCGGCGGCAAGGAGCAGCTCTTCCTTGCCACCATGCGGCATCTTTTGACCGAGCTCGGGCAGGACCTGCGCTCCGCCCTGCACCAGGCAACGACCCCCGCGGCAAGGGTTGCCGCCGTCATCGCGGTCAATTTCTCCGCATCGCAGTTCGCGCCGCAGACCGTCGCCGCCTGGCTGACCTTCTATATTCACGCGCAGCAATCGGAAGAAACGCGCCGGCTGTTGCGGGTCTATGCGCGGCGGCTGCATTCGAACCTTGCCCATGCGCTGTGCCAGCTGACCGACCGGGCAAGCGCGGTCGCGATCGCCGAGGGCGCGGGCGCGCTGATCGACGGCCTCTATATCCGCCATGCCCTGCGCAACGGCGCGCCGGATGCGGTCGCGGCCATCGCCCTCGTCGAAGATTACGTAGCCACCAAACTCGCCTGCGGAAGAAAAGCATGAAGCCCAATATCCTCATCCTGATGGTCGACCAGCTCAACGGAACCTTCTTTCCGGACGGCCCCGCCGATTTTCTGCATGCGCCGCACCTGAAGGCGCTGGCGGCGCGCTCGGCCCGCTTCGTCAATACCTATACGGCCTCGCCGCTCTGCGCCCCGGCGCGGGCCTCGTTCATGTCGGGGCAGCTGCCTTCCCGCACGCGCGTCTACGACAATGCCGCCGAATTCGCCTCCGACATCCCGACCTATGCGCATCATCTGCGGCGGGCGGGCTATTACACCGGCCTTTCCGGCAAGATGCACTTTGTCGGTCCCGACCAGTTGCACGGTTTCGAGGAGCGGCTGACCACGGATATCTATCCGGCCGATTTCGGCTGGACGCCGGATTACCGCAAGCCGGGGGAGAGGATCGACTGGTGGTATCACAATCTCGGCTCGGTGACCGGCGCGGGCGTCGCCGAGATAACCAACCAGATGGAATATGATGACGAGGTGGCGTTCCACGCCCGGCAGAAGCTCTACCAATTGGCGCGCCGCCCGGCCGACGCGGACCGCCGTCCCTGGTGCCTGACCGTATCCTTCACCCATCCGCACGATCCCTATGTGGCGCGGCGCCGATATTGGGACCTCTACGAGGATTGCCCGGCGCTCGACCCGGAGGTGGGCGCAATCGATTTCGCCCGGCAGGACCCGCATTCGCAGCGGCTGCTGGAGGCCTGCGACCATGGCGCCTTCGAAATCACGCGCGATGAGGTCAGGCGGGCGCGGCGCGGCTACTTCGCCAATATCTCCTATGTCGACGACAAGATCGGCGAGTTGATCGAGACGTTGCAAACGACGCGTATGCTCGACGATACGATCATCCTCTTCACCTCCGATCATGGCGACATGCTCGGCGAGCGCGGCTTGTGGTTCAAGATGAACTTCTTCGAAGGTTCGGCCCGCGTGCCGCTGATGATAGCGGCGCACGGCATCGACCCGGCCGCCATCACCCGGCCGGTCTCGACGCTCGACATCAATCCCACCCTTGCCGCCCTCGCCGGCATCGAGATCGCCGACGTCATGCCCTGGACCGATGGCTGCGATCTGACGCCGCTGCTGCAAGGCGGCGAGCGGACGGAACCGGTGCTGATGGAATATGCCGCCGAAGGTTCGAACGCCCCGCTCGTCTCCATCCGCGAGGGGCGCTACAAGTTCATCCACTGCGAGATCGATCCGCCGCAACTGTTTGATCTGGAATCCGATCCCCTGGAAAAGGTCAACCTCGCCGCCGATCCGGCCCATGCGGCGACGCTGGCCGGCTTCCAGGAGAAGGCGCGCCAGCGCTGGGACATGGAAGCTTTCGATGCGGCGGTGCGGGAAAGCCAGGCACGGCGGTGGGTGGTCTACGAGGCGCTACGCAACGGTTCCTATTATCCATGGGACTACCAGCCGCTGCAGCGGGCGTCGGAGCGCTACATGCGCAACCATATGGATCTGAACGTTCTGGAAGAGAACGCCCGCTTTCCGCGCGGCGAGTGAGGCGAATGTGGAAGCAGATTTCGTCATTATCGGCTCCGGCTCGGCGGGTTCTGCCATGGCCTACCGGCTATCGGAGGATGGCCGGCATTCGGTGATCGTCATCGAATATGGCGGCACGGATATCGGCCCCTTCATCCAGATGCCGGCGGCGCTGTCGTTTCCGATGAACATGAGCACCTATGATTGGGGCTTCTCCTCCGAGCCCGAGCCGCATCTCGGCGGCCGCCGTCTGGTGACGCCGCGCGGCAAGGTCATCGGCGGATCGTCCTCGATCAACGGCATGGTCTATGTGCGCGGCCATGCGCGGGATTTCGACCATTGGGCGGAGAGCGGCGCGGCCGGTTGGTCCTATGCCGACGTGCTTCCCTATTTCAAGCGCATGGAGAACTCTAAGAGCGGCGAGGCCGGGTGGCGCGGCACGGATGGGCCGCTCCATGTGCAGCGCGGCAAGCGCGACAATCCACTGTTCCACGCCTTTGTCGCGGCGGGACAGCAGGCGGGATTCGAAGTCACCGAGGATTATAACGGCTCGAAGCAGGAAGGTTTCGGGCCGATGGAGCAGACCATCTACAAGGGGCGGCGCTGGTCGGCGGCCAATGCCTATCTGCGCCCTGCCCTCAAGCGGCAGAATGTCAGGCTCGTCAATGGCTTGGCGCGAAAAGTGCTGATCGAGAATCAAAAGGCGGTCGGCGTCGAGATTGCACGGCGCGGCCGGACCGAGACCGTGCGGGCGCGGCGCGAAGTCATCATCGCCGCCTCGTCGATCAATTCGCCCAAGCTGCTGATGCTTTCGGGCATCGGCCCGGCGGCGCAGCTGCGCGCATTGGGGATCGAGGTCGTCGCGGACCGGCCGGGCGTCGGCGCCAATCTGCAGGACCATCTCGAGGTCTATATCCAGCAGGAGAGCCTGAAGCCGATCACCCTGAACTCGCGCCTCGGCCTGTTCTCCAAGGCGATGATCGGCGCGCAATGGCTGTTCTTCAAGACCGGCCATGGCGCGACCAACCATTTCGAATCCGCCGCCTTCGTGCGTTCGAAGGCCGGCGTCGATTATCCCGACATCCAATATCATTTCCTGCCGGCGGCCATCCGCTATGACGGCAAGGCCGCGGCCAAGGGCCATGGTTTCCAGGCGCATGTCGGGCCAATGCGCTCGCGCTCGCGCGGCAGCGTCACCCTCCGCTCGGCCGATCCGTTCGACAAGCCGAAGATCCAGTTCAACTACATGTCGCATCCCGAGGATTGGGCCGACTTCCGCCACGCGGTAAGACTGACGCGCGAGATATTCGGCCAGGAGGCGCTGACGCCCTATCGGGGCCGGGAAATATCGCCGGGTTCCGCCGTACAATCGGACGAGGAGATCGACGATTTCCTGCGCGAGCATGTGGAAAGCGCGTTCCACCCCTGCGGGACGTGCAGGATGGGCGCGGCCTCGGACCCGATGGCAGTGGTCGACCCGCTCTGCCGCGTCATCGGCGTTGCCGGGCTGCGCGTCGCCGATTCCTCGATCTTCCCGCGCGTGACCAATGGCAATCTCAACGGCCCTTCCATCATGACCGGCGAAAAGGCGTCCGACCATATTCTCGGCCGCGATCCGCTGCCGCGCTCGAACCAGGAACCGTGGATCAATCCGCGCTGGGAAGTGAGCGACCGCTGACGTAACATCAATCTGCCATCGGCGCGATGAGCGGCCGGTGATCAACATTCCAGGAGAGTTTCATGCGCGCACAGCCCAAGGCATCGCATTTCATCAATGGGCGCTTTGTCGAGGACGAGGCGGGCAAGCCTCTCGACGTGATCTATCCGGCGACCGGCGAGATCATTGCCAGGCTGCACGGCGCGACGCCGGCGCTGGTGGAGCAAGCGGTGCGCGCCGCCGCCGCGGCACAGCCGGCCTGGGCAGCGCTGAAGCCTGTCGAGCGCGGCCGCATATTGCGCCGGGCGGCAGACCTGCTGCGTGAGCGAAATGCCGAGATCGCCCGCCTCGAGACGCTCGATACGGGCAAGGCCATCCAGGAAACGCTGGTTGCCGATCCGGCTTCCGCCGCCGACGCGCTCGAATTCTATGGCGGGATCATCGCCGGGTTCAATGGCGAGATGATCGAGCTTGGCGGCGCCTATGCCTATACGCGGCGCGAACCGCTCGGCATCTGCGTCGGTATCGGCGCCTGGAACTATCCGATCCAGGGCGCCGGCTGGAAGTCGGCGCCGGCGCTCGCGGCCGGCAATGCCATGATCTTCAAGCCTTCGGAGAACACGCCGCTCTCGGCGCTGGCGCTTGCGGAAATCTACAAGGAGGCCGGGCTGCCGGACGGGTTGTTCAATGTCCTGCAGGGCTATGGCGATGTCGGCTCGCTGCTCGTCGATCATCCGCTCGTCGCCAAGGTCTCGCTGACCGGCTCGGTGCCGACCGGCAGGAAGGTACTGGCGCAGGCCGGATCGCATATGAAACATGCGACGATGGAACTCGGCGGCAAGTCGCCTCTCATCATTTTCGACGATGCCGACGTGGAGAACGCCGTCGGCGGCGCGCTGCTCGGCAATTTCTATTCCACCGGCCAGGTCTGCTCCAACGGCACGCGCGTCTTCGTCCAGCGCGGCATCAAGGACAGGTTCCTGCAGCGGCTGACCGAGCGCACGAAGGCGATCAGGCTCGGCGATCCGCTCGATCCCGAAATCCATCTCGGCCCGCTCGTCAATGCGGCGCAGCGCGACAAGGTCGTCTCCTATATCGAAAAGGGCAAGGCCGAGGGTGCGACGCTCCATCATGGCGGCGGCGTGCCGCAGATGCAGGGCTTCGAGGGCGGCTGCTTCGTCGAGCCGACCATCTTCACCAATGTCACCGACGACATGGTGATCGCCCGCGAGGAAATATTCGGCCCGGTCATGGCCGTTCTCGATTTCGACGGCGAGGAGGAAGCGGTGCGCCGCGCCAACGACACGGAATTCGGCCTGTCGGCGGGCGTCTTCACGAAGGATCTGGCCCGGGCGCACCGCGTCATCGGGCAATTGAAGGCCGGCACCTGCTGGATCAACACCTATAATCTAGCGCCGGTGGAAATGCCGTTCGGCGGTTTCAAGCAGTCCGGCATCGGCCGCGAGAACGGCCTTGCCGCGCTCTATCACTACAGCCAGGTCAAGTCCGTCTATGTGGAGACAGGCAACGTCGACAGCCCCTATTGAGGCCGCCGGCGCTTCAGTCAGGCCTTGCCGACATAATGGACATATTGGGTCAGCGCGCTGACGAGATGATAGAAGATCGAGGCCGGCACGTCCTCGGCGCGGGCGCGGCCCTTGTCGTCGATAAGATCGATCCACAGCCCCTTCGGCGCCGGCTCGATATGCCAGCGGAACAGCCGGCCGACGCGCGCCTCGACCTCCGGCTTGAGGTCGGGCCCGCCATTGCCGTCGAGCGCGATGGCGGCCTTGACCGCCTCGGTCTGCGGCCAGCTGCGCGAATTCGTATCGAGCGGCAGGCCGAAGCGCGACACCGCGCCATAGGCGAGCTCGGTCGAGCGGTTGAGGCCATTGGCGACGGCGGAGGCATAGAGCTTGCGCCCATAGCGCACCGCATCCTTCTGGCCTGAAGCGGCGGCGAAGGCGGCCAGCAGGTGCGCCCATTCGAAGTGATGGCCGGGCTCGGTCCACTCGCCCTGCTCGCCCGGCGCACGCTCCCATTCCTGCGTGAAATATTCGCCCAGCGTCCAGGTTTCCGCATCGAACATGTGATGGCGGAACAGATCGACCATGCGCGCGGCGCGCTGCAGATAGTCGCGATTGCCGGTCACGTCATACCAGGCAAGGAAGGTTTCGAGCATGTGCATATGCGGGTTCGAGCGGCGCAGGCCGGTATCGCCCGGCATTTCCAGGAAGCCGGTCAGGCGCGAATCCGCCAGATGCTCGTCGATGAAGGCGAATGTCTCCGTCGCCAGCGTCAGGGCCTGCTGGTGGCCGGCCTTGTAGGCATGGGCGAGCGCGAGCAGCACGAAGGAATGGTCGTAAGTGTCCTCGGAGGCATCGAGAATGCTGCCATCGGGATTGAAGCTCTTGACCCAGCCGCCCTTGTCGGTGCGCCCGCGGGTGATGAAATCCAGCCCGTGGGCGATCAGGTCCTGCGCCGGTCCCTCCCAGCCCATTTCCTTGGCCACGGCGAAGGCGTAGATCTGGCGCGCCATGGTGCGCATGCGCTTGGTCTTGACGACCGGCGTCGCCTCGAAGGACAGCGCCTCGTGGAAGCCGCCATGGCGCGTATCGACGCCGACGGTCGACCATAGCGGCAGGGTTTCGCTGAAGAGCCAATGCCTGACGCGGTTGCCATAGGCGCCGACCTTCGGCAGCCGGTCCTGCGCCGGGGTGAAGCTCGTCTCCAGCCGCCCGGTCTTTTCCAGCTGCTCCACGATCTTGCGCACGTTCTGGCTCTCGCGCACCGGCGCGACGAAGGTCGCATCCGCCGTCACCACCACGGCCGTGTCCTTGAGGCCGACGGCGGAGAGCAGCTTGCCCTCGCTGCGCAGGTAGCTGTGCTCGCAGTCGATCGCCACAACATCGCCGACGAGGACATTGCCATTGCCGTCGACCGAGCCGACTTCGAGCAGCGATTGCCACGAGCCGAGATCGTTCCAGCGGAATTTTGCCGGCACGAGCGCGATATCCGTCGCATGTTCCATGATCGCGTAGTCGACCGAGATCGACGGCACCGCCGCATAGAGATCGTGCGGCAGGTAGGTGCCGGAGATATTGGTGTTCGCCTCGTCGAGCGCGGCGACGGCCTTCTGCCAGATGTCGGCGGCATGGGTCTTGAAGGCATCGCGCATGACGCTGGCGCGGAAGAGGAAAATACCGGCATTCCAGAGGAAATTGCCGGAGTTCAGATATTCGATCGCCTTTTCCTCGTTGGGCTTTTCGACGAAGCGGATGACATTGCGCGTCTCGGCCTCCTCCGGCGTCACTTCGATATAGCCGAAGCCGGTTTCCGGCCTGTCCGGCTTGATGCCGAAGACGACGATGCGCCCGGCCTCGGCCGCCGCCACGCCCGCCTCGACCGACGACCAGAAGTCGCGGTCGGTTGTAATCTCATGGTCCGACGGCACCACCAGCACCAGTTGATCGCCATGTTCGCGCAGGGTCACTTCGGTGGCGAGCACGACCGCCGCCGCCGTGTTGCGGCCCATGGGTTCGAGGATCGGGCGCCCGCCGGCAAGGTCGATGCCGGCAAGGTCGTGGCCGATGCGGTCCGAATGGCGCTCCGAGGCGAGAAGATAGACCGGGACCGCGGTGCCCGCCCGCGCAGCCATGCGCTTGACCGTGCGCAGCAGCATCGAGCCCTGGCCGGAAAGATTATGAAATTGCTTCGGAAAATCCTCGCGCGATAGCGGCCAGAGCCTTGAGCCCACGCCGCCGCTCATGACGAAGCTGATAATCGCTGCCTTTTCAGATGTCATCGATTCCCCACAACCCGGTACGATATTCCACAACTTGCCGCAGAAGGGATACTAGACTTTCGGCGACGTTCACAGGTGGAAAACCGTCAATCTGGCCGACAAGGTAAATTCTGCCGTCACAATCGTGAAAACTCGCGCGGAAACGCTTGCAGCGCGCCAAATCGGACGTTATATACCGCGCCACTGGTCACGGAGTGTAGCGCAGCCTGGTAGCGCACATCGTTCGGGACGATGGGGTCGGAGGTTCGAATCCTCTCACTCCGACCAGTTTTCCCGATTTTCCCGTATCGTTGCCCACCTTGCCTCCAATGAGCTCGATTGCTCATGGTGACCTCAGCGTTTTTCAGGCTGAGCCAACCTCCCTCATGCTGAGGAGATTGGTGTTTGGCAGGGGGATAATTCTGCGAGGTTTCAAACCTGGGCTCCCTAGTTTTCTGCAATCAAATCAATCACCCTCATGCTGAGCCTGTGGAAAGACCCCGCAACGGCGATCCCACCCGCGCATGGTCCGGTGGGATAAATGGAAACTTATCCCACCACTTTGAAACCGGGTTATTGTGATTCGGTCCTTCCCAGGGGAGCAGCTTCCGGAGCTGTTCGCAGGTTGGGGAAGGATGGCGTTGCCGGACAGTCGGGAGTGACAAACCCGACTATCCGGCAAACTGCAGAAGGAAACGGAGGTAGCGCTCCGGTTTCCGGGTTGTTGCGCCTGACAAACGCAACAACAGCAGGGCAAAGACGCCATGGGCGGTCTTCGGACCTCGACCCTGATACTATAGACGCGCGAAGACCGCCCGTCTCCCCCCTTTCAATGACCAGACGCGATTTTGCGGGCGTGGTGACGATTTTCTGTATCCAGCGGTTCTGCTGCCGCCGATCCGAGACGTTTGCAGGAGCCAATCCGGGCCATCCGGCCCACAAAACTGCATTCCAGGAACAATTAATCCCGAAATTCCATCCATCTAGGCGAATATTCTCAAAAAAGCGGTGGTGGGGAACGAAATGGCCTTCCGCAACCGCCGATATGAAAATACACGTGGGGCGCTCCCGATTTCCGCCCTCCGGTCCGGCGTCCGCATGAACATGAACAGATCCAGTTTTCGTATTTTCCAGCCCATTCTTGCTGGCGCGACCCTGCGCGACCGAATCATCGGCTGCGTCGGCGCGCTGGTCGGCATCGGCCTCACCGGCTATCTCTGCGGCCTGTCGATGGGCGATGGCTTCACGCCGATGATCGTGGCGCCCATCGGCGCCTCCGCCGTGCTGCTGTTCGCGGTTCCCGCCAGCCCGCTCGCCCAGCCCTGGCCGATCATCGGCGGCAATACGATCTCGGCGCTGGTCGGCGTCACCGTCTCGCACTTCGTCGCCGAGCCCGCCATTGCCATTGCGCTCGCGGTGGCGCTGGCGATCGCCGCCATGTCGGTCACCCGCAGCCTGCATCCGCCCGGCGGCGCGGCGGCATTGACCGCAGTGATCGGCGGCAGCGCCGTCACCTCCGCCGGCTTCTATTTCCCCTTCTTCCCCGTGGCCGTGAACTCCGTCCTGCTCGTCGGGCTCGGCATCCTGTTCCATCGCCTGTCGCGGCGCTCCTATCCCCATGTGGCGCCGGCGCCGGTCAATATCCATGGCACCGCGGACGAGCCGCCGATCCTACGCGCCGGTTTCCGCAGCGAGGACGTGGATGCCGCGCTCGAGACGATGCACGAGACCTTCGACATCGACCGCAAGGATATCGAGGAACTGCTGCGCCAGGTCCAGCGCCGCGCGCTCGCCCGCGGCTACCGGCCGCTGACCTGCAAGGACATCATGTCCCGCGACGTGATCCGGCTCGAAACGGGCGAAAGCGCCGGCAAGGCGCGGCAGCTGCTGATCGACCACAATATCCGCACGCTGCCGCTCGTCGACGATGGCGACCGTCTCGCCGGCACCGTCGGCCTGCGCGAACTCATCGATGCGACGGGAAGCGTCGCCGACGTCATGGCTCCGCCGCAGACGGCCTCGCCCGACAGTCCGGCGCTCGATCTTCTCGACATATTGACCAGCGGGCGCGTCCACGCGGTTGTCGTCATCGACGAGGAGCGCCATATAAAGGGCCTGGTGACCCAGACCGACCTTCTGGCGGCGCTGGCGGCACGACCCAGCGGCCGCTAGGCGGAACAAAGTCGGCGGCCGATGCTTTATCTGAATGAGCATAAGGAGACGATCATGGACGACGGCGGCATTACCATTCGACCCTATCCGGAATCGGTGACTGTCCGATTCAGGGATGTGGTCATCGCTTCATCCGACAAGGCGCTCGAATTGCGGGAGCCGGGGCACGATCCGGTGCTCTATATCCCCTTCGACGACATTTATTTCACCCATCTGGAAAAGACCTCGACCGAGACGAAGTGCCCGTGGAAGGGCACGGCCACCTATTGGCGCATCAATGGCCAGGGAGAATCGGCCGACGATGCCATGTGGGCCTATGAGGAGCCGAAGGCGGAAGTGGCGCAGATCGCCGGGCACGGCGCCTTCGATCCGAAGCATGTCGTGTTCGAGGGCGTCATCGACGCGGAACAGGTGCTGCGCTAGCCCGGCCCTCCTGGCGGCAGGCGCGGAACCGCGGCGATCAGCGCGCGGGTGGCCTCGGCCTGCGGGGCGGCCAGTACAGCGGCCGTAGCGCCCTCCTCCACCAGCCGGCCCTCGTCGAGCACGATCAGCCTGTCCGCCACCGCATTGATGACCGCAAGATCGTGGGAGATGAAGAGATAGGCGATGCCGGTCTCCTCCTGCAGGTCGAGCAGCAGATTGAGTATCTGGGCGCGGATGGAAAGATCGAGCGCCGATACCGGCTCGTCGAGCACCAGCAGCTGCGGCTGGGTGAGCATGGCGCGGGCGATGGCGACGCGCTGGCGCTGGCCGCCGGAGAGCGAGCGCGGCAGGCGGTCGAGATGTTCCGCCCCGAGCCCGACCTTTTCCAGCATGCGGATGATGATGGGCTCGCAGGCGCCCTTGGCCGCCAGCTTGTGGATGCGCAGCGGCGCCTCGAGGATGCGGCGGACGGAGGCGCGCGGATTGAACGCGGCCATGCTGTCCTGGAACACCATCTGAAACCGTGGCCGCATGCGCCGCAGCGCCTCGCCGCCAAGCCGGGTTATGTCCTGGCCGAGCAGCTGGATCGTGCCGTGGTCCGGCTCCTGCAGGCGCAGCACGAGCTGCGCCAGCGTCGTCTTGCCCGAGCCGGACGCACCGGCAATGGCCAGCGTCTCGCCGCGCGACAGCGAGAAGCCGATATCGCGCAGGCCGGCCGGACCCGCCTTGCCGAAGCGTTTCGACAGGCCGCTGACCTGCAGCAGGGGAGCGCCACGGGTCATGACGGCACATCCTCCACGATTTCCGGCAGCCGGCGCGGCCGCGCCGTGCCGAGCGGCAGATGCAGGGCGACGAGCGCCCGGCTATAGGGATGGGCGGGGCTTGAAAGCAGCGCGGCGGTGGCAGCGGTCTCGACGATCCTTCCATGGCGCAGGACGGCGATACGGTCGGCGCGCTCGGCCGCCAGCGCTACATCGTGGGTGACGAAAACCAGCGTCAGCGCCGCCTCGCGCACCAGTTCGTCCAGCAGGTCGACGATGTGCCGCTGCGTCACCGTATCGAGCGCGCTGGTCGGCTCGTCGGCGATGAGCAGCTGCGGCTCGCCCGCCAGCGCGGCGGCGAGCGCGATGCGCTGCTTCTGGCCGCCGGAGAACTGGTGCGGATAGTCGTCGAGCCGCGCCAGCGCCTTCGGTATGCGGACGCGGTCCAGCAATTGCGCCGCCTCCACCCGCGCCGCGATCCAGCCCATGCCGCGATGCGACACCATGATCTCGGCGATCTGGTCGCCGATCTTCATCATGGGATCAAGACTGCCCGAGGCATCCTGGAACAGAAAGCCGATATCGGCGCCGGGCCTTGCCGCCTGCTCCAGACCCGGAAAATCAATCGCGCCGGACTGCACGGCATCGCCCGGCAGCAGGCCTGCAATGGCGAGCGCCAGCGTGGATTTGCCGGAGCCGCTTTCGCCGATGATCGCCAGCCTTTCGCCGCGCCCGAGCTCCAGCGATACATCGTCGAGCGCCGTCTGCGCACCATAGGCGACGCTGCAATTCTTCACGGCCAGAAACGGCAATTCGCTCATTGCGCCACCCTTTCCCGCCGGGACACCCCTTCCCGCAGAGCTAGGCCGCGCCCGGCAAAATGGACGCCGAGCACCGTGGCGACGAGCGCGATGCCCGGCACGACCGACAGATAGGGCGCGGCGCGCAGGACAGTGCGGCCTTCGGCGATCATGCTGCCCCAGGTGACGCGGTTCGGATCGCCGAAGCCGAGGAACGACAGCGCCGCCTCGATCAGGATCGCCGAAGCCACCGAGATCGCGGCGAGCGAAACCAGCGGGCCGAAAGCGTTCGGCAGGATCTCCCGGAAAGCGATTTCGAGCGGCCGCATGCCGAGGACGCGCGCGGCGGCAACGAAATCGCGCTCGCGCAGGGAAAGCACCTCCGCCCGCGTCACCCGCGCCGCCTGCGTCCAGTTGCCGAGGCTTATGGCGAAGACCAGCGTCGGGATGCCGGGGCCGCTCATGCTGATGGCGGCGAGCGCCAGCAGGAAGGCCGGCACGGTCTGGAACGCCTCGGTGAGACGCATCAGCGCCAGATCGACGATGCCGCCGAGAAAGCCGGAAAGCGTGCCGATGAGGCTGCCGAACATCAGCGCCGCCGCCGCGGAAAACAGCGCGATCATGAGGGTCGTGCGGCTGCCATGCACGATACCGGCCAGCACGTCGCGGCCAAGGCGATCGGTGCCGAGCGGATGGGCGGCATCGAGGAACGGCCGCAACAGCGGCGGCCCGGAAAGCGCCAGCGGATCGCCCGGCGCGATGAGCGGCGCCGCCAGCGCCATCAGCCCGAGCGCGGCAAGGAGCAGCAGGCCGAACCGCGCCTGCCAGCCGATATTGCCCCAGCCGGTCATGTCCTGATCCTCACCCGCGGATCGAGCTTGCCATAGGCGAGGTCGACCAGCAGATTGGCGAGGATGACGATGAGCGCGCTGCACAGGATGACGCCGAGGAGCAGCGGCGTGTCGCGCCGCGAAACCGCCTCGGCGGCAAGCCGGCCGAAGCCCGGTATGGCGAAGACGCTCTCGATCACGACGCTGCCGCCGAGCATCGCCGCCGCCTGCAGCCCCAGCATCGTCACGGCCGGCACGATGGCATTGCGGGCGATGTGGCGCCAGACGATGCGCGTCCGGCTCAATCCGCGCGCCTTGAGCGCAAGCGCGAAGGGCTCGTTCCATATTGCCGCCATGCGGTCGCGCATCAGCCGAAGGTAGAGGCCGAGATAGATCATCGACAGCGAGGCGACCGGCAGGACCATGTGCGCGGCGATATCGCCGATGCGGGCAAGGCCTGTCCTGCCCGACGCCACAGCCTCGATGCCGCCGATCGGCAGCCAGTGCAAATGGACGCTGAAGACGACGATCAGCACGAGCCCGAGCCAGAAGCCCGGCACCGCATAGAGCGCCAGCGAGGCCGTGGACAGGAAGCGGTCGCGCCACGAGCCGGGCCGGGCGCCGGCGACGACGCCGAGCAGCGAGCCGAGCAGGAAGGCCAGCGCCGTCGAGACGCCCATCAGCAGCAGCGTTACCGGCAGGCGCTCGGCCACCACCGAGGCAACCGGCCGCTCGAAGGCCGAGGACCAGCCCAGATCGCCCCGGGCAAGCGCGGAGACATAGGCGGCAAGCCGGTTGGCCGGCCCCTCATCCAGCCGCAATTCCCGCCGCAGCGCCTCAATCTGCCCGGCATCGAGCGCGCCGGACCGGCCGATATAGGCATCCACCGCATCGCCGGGCGCGGCTTCGAGCAGGGCAAAGCTTCCAAGGAGCACGATGGCGAGAACCGGGAGAGCTGCCGCGAGGCGTTTGAGAAGAAAAGTGGCAAGAGGCGGCAAGAACAGCTCCGGCAGTCATGAGGATGCGAGCCTAGAGGCAATTGCCGCGCCTGACAATGTGGCCGCTCAGCCGGCGATCCAGACATTCGACCAGTTCGATACCGCCCATCGCGGATTGTCCGAGACGTTTCTTACCGTATCGCGGGCGACCGTGATGAAGGAGAAATCGGCGACATTGATCAAAGGCAGCTTCTGCGCCACCTCTTTCTGCAATTGCCGGTAGAGCCCGGCCCGCCTGGCTCCGTCGATCTCCGCTGCCGCCTGGTCGATGAGCGCATCGATCGGCTGGTCGGCGAAACCATATTGGTTGGAGAACGGCACGCCCGCCGGCAGGCCGCTCTGGAACAGGATCGTCGTCGAGATGGCTGGGTCGGAGCGGTAGACCGGCGTTGCGACCGCGATGTCGAAATCATGATCCGTATAGACCGCCTTCAGATGGGCCGGCGTATCGTTGCCGACGATCTGCGCGTCGATGCCGATCTTCGCCAGCGCCTGCCGCAGATAATCGCCGAATTGCTTCGTCTCGTTGAAGAACGGCGCCGGGAGGAGCCTGAGCGCGAACCGGGTTCCGCCATCGCCCCGCTTGTAGCCCGCCTCGTCGAGCAGCGCTTCCGCCCGGGCGGGATCGAACGCGGCGCGCGGCAGGTCGGGTTCGAAAAAAGTGGGGTCCGTCGCCGGAATGGGACCGAAGGCCGGCTTGGCATAGCCGAGGAAGATGGTCTTGACGACGAAATCACGGTCGATGGCATGGGCGATGGCCTGGCGCACCTTCAGATCCGCCAGTTCCTTGCGCCGATGGTTGATTTCGACGACCAACTGGTAGGTCAGGCCCTCATAGCCATTGGCATGGACCTTGAGGCCCGGCACCTGCGAAATACGGTCGAGATCGGCGAGCGGCACGGCGGAGAAGGCGGCGAGATGGATTTCCTCCGCTTCGAGCGCATTGCCGGCGGCGGCGCGATCGGGAAGAAACTGGTAGACGATCTCGTCCAGCAGCGGCTCGCCCTTCTTCCAGTAATTCTCGTTGCGCCTGAGCAGGAAATATTCGCCCGGCCGGTGCTCGGCGAAGACGAAGGGCCCGGTGCCGACCAGCTTCTGGTTCGCCGGGTTGCGGGCAATGTCGGTGTCGCGGTAGAGATGCGCCGGCAGCACCGACGTCACCACCGGCAAGGCATTGCGGATCAGCTGGAACGGCGTCGGGGCGGAGAATTTGAAGATGGCGGTGTGATCGTCCGGCGTTTCCACCGTTTCGAGGTTCCTGAAGACGACACGACCGAGATTCTGCAGCTTTTTCCAGACTTCCAGCGCCGAAAACGCCACATCCGCCGCGGTGAAGGGCTTGCCGTCGTGCCAGCTGACGCCCTCGCGCAGCCTGAAGGTGACGGAGAGCCCGTCTTCCGATCCCTCCCAGGACGTGGCGAGCCGCGGCTCCAATCCGTCGGTGCCGCCATAGGATTGCTCGGCGAGCGGTTCGATGACCTTGCTGGCGACGAAGAACACGCCGTTGGATGCGACGATGGCGGGATTGAGATTGGTCGGCTCGCTGTCGCCCGCCACCACCAGCCTGCCGCCCCGGACGGGTTCCTGCGCCCATGCACGGCCCGATTGCGTACCGCCCAATGGCACACCGCCCAATGGCAGCACCGTCAGGGCCGCGGCGCTGGCACTGGCGGCAAGAAACCGGCGCCGGGTCGGGAAAAAGGCTGACATGTTCATACTCCCTGTCGTGAAAGCACTGATTCGAGCGCGGCCAGGAACTTCGTTGCATTTTCGGGCCGGGCGGCGGGGCCCATATGCCCGACCCGCAGCACCTTGCCGGCTGTCGCCCCTCGCCCGAGCGAGATCAGGATATTATGTTCGCGGACAAGCCGGTTCCTGAGTTCGGTCGCATCGCAGCCTTCCGGCACGCGGAAGACCGTCGCTGTCGGCGAGCACCATTCGGGCCTGCGCGGCCAAAGCTCGTAGCCGAGGTCGAGCAGGCCGCGCCGGGTCGCCGCCGCCGTCGCCGCATGGCGGGCCCAGACATTCTCGGCGCCCTCGGCCTCGTGCAGGTCCAGCGCGGCATCGAGCGCGTGTATCTCGGCGATGGAAGGCGTCACCGGAAAGGCGGCGCCAGGCCGCGAGGCGCCGCGCCAGTCGGCGAGGCTCAGGAAGGAAGCGCGCGGCGCAGCCGGATTGGCCTCGATCTTGCGCCAGCCACGCTCGCTGACGGCGACGAGGCTGAGACCCGGGGCGCTGCCGAGGCATTTCGACGGCGAGGTGACGAAGACGGCCGCCGCGCATGAATGCGGAAAGATGTCCATGCCGCCGAAGGAGGAAACCGCATCGACGATCAGATAGGCGCCATGTTCGGCGACGATGGCGCCGATCTCCTCGACCGGGTTGATCGTGCCCGACGGCGTGTCGTGATGGCAGATCGAGACGATGCTTATGTCGGGCCTCTGCCGCAGCGCCGCGCGCACCGCCTGCGGGTCCACCACCTCGTCGAACGGCACGGCGATCTCGACCACCTCGCGGCCATGGCGCCGCGCCCATGTCTCGAAGCCCTTGCCATAGACGCCGGACACGATGTTGAGAACGACGTCGCCATCGCCGATGAGGGCGGCGGCCGCAGCCTCTATGCCGAGAATGGCCTCGCCCTGCATGATGACCGGATCGTCATCCATGCGCAGGACCCGGCGCAACCTGGCGACGACGCCGGCATAATAATCCTGATAGGCCGGAAGATAATCATATTGCATCGGCCGGCCAAGCGCGGCGAGCACCTGCGGATAGGCCTCCACGGGACCGGTCGTCAACATCAGCGGCGAATGCGATTGTCGGGGATTCACGGCGGCTTTACCCGGGGTCGAATTGGCAGGATGCGCCAATCTATTCCGCCCGCCGCCCGAAACCAAGAAAAACAGTTCCAACCGTCCCTGCCGGGCCAAACTATCTTGTCATGGTGGCAAATGCCCTACCCTGCCAACTCCAGCGGAACGACATCGACCGACTGCTTGCCCTCCTGCGCGCCGCTGGTCTTCAGGACGCCGACAATGGGCGAAACATCGGCATAATCGCGGCCATGGCCGACGATGATATGGTCGTTGCCGGCCATCATGTCGTTGGTCGGGTCGAATTCGAGCCAGCCCGTCTCCCGCCCGCACCAGGCGCGCACCCAGGCGTGCATCGCATCGGCGCCTTCCAGCCGCTCCTTCCCGGGTGCGGGGATCGTCCTCAGGAAACCGCTGACATAGCCGGCGGGAATGCCGAGGCCGCGCAGGCCGGCGATCATCACATGGGCGAAATCCTGGCAGACGCCGGCCCGCAGGCGGAAGGCCTCGCCCGCCGTGGTGCGGACATTGGTGGCGCCGCCATCATAGGCGAAATCCGCATGGATGCGCCTGTTGAGATCGGCCACCGTCTCGATGATGGTGCGGCCGGCGCGGATGCTCGTCCCGGCATAGGCGGTGATCTCCGGCGTGATTTCGGCGTGTATCCCCGATGTCAGGAAATGATGCGGCGCCTCCGCGTCGACCGCCCAGAGCGAGCGGATTTCCCGGCGCAGCCCGGCAAGATCCGGCGAGACGTCGAGCATCATCGGCGGGCGCGAGACGTTGACCCGCGCCGTCATGCCGATGTCGAGCGTCTCATGCGGATTGCGATAGACGATGGCGGTGACGATATTGGAGAAGAAATCCTTGAACTCCGAGCGCTCGGCCGGCGACGGCTCGAACGACAGGCTGGAGGCAACGACGCGCTGGATGCCCGGCAGCGTCTGCGGCATGACCCGCACGTGATGACGCCCGCCGGCAGCGGATCTCTCATAGTCATAATGGAGGCGCAGGCGAATATCGTAGAGCATGTTCCGCCTCCTATGCCAGGTAAGTCGCTGAAATCGTATTGGAGAGGTCCGCGATATCGTGACCGATGCCGCGCAACGCCTCCGGCGTCAGTTCGCCCGCCTCGGCCACCGCCAGTTCCGTATGCAGCCTCAGGACGTCCTTGGAGAAAGGCAGCATGCCGGCGCTGCCATCGGGGCGCGGCAACAGGCCGAACTCCGTCTTCAGCGCATCGACCTGGAACATGATGGAGCGCGGATTGAGCGGATCGAGCGCCAGCAGGTCGAGCACGCTGATGCGGCCGGAATAGACGCTGTACTGGCGGCGGTGGGTCATGACGCTGTCGCCGATCTCGAGCAGCATGTCCAGCGAACCCTCGGCGGCATCGTGGCGGCCTAGCCGCGACAGGATGTTCGCCATCTGGATGCCGCGCTCCAGCCGCCGGCCGATCTCGAGGAAGCGCCAGCCGGTGAACCGGTACATGTTTTCGTGGACGAGGCCGGAAAAGCCGACAAGCTTGCGCAGGATGATGGTCATGGCGCGGGTGGCGTCGTCGCCCGGCGTCACCACGCCGGCAAATCGGCGCACGGTCTTCGAAAGGTCGTGCAGCGCCAGCCAGCCATCGGAGGAGAAGCGGTCGCGAATGCGCCCGGCGCTCAGCACGGCGCCGTCGATCGAGCGCTGCAGGCCCATCGGCACCGCCTCGTCGAGGTCGATGCCGAGCGGTTCCAGATAATCGCGCATCTCGGCCAGCAGCGGCAATTCGCGGTTGGGCGTCTCGGCATAGCGCGCGTGGCAGGCGCGAAGCATGCGCGCCGTTCCCTCGGCCCGCTCGATATAGCGGCCCATCCACATCAGGTTTTCCGCCGCCCTGCTCGGCAGCGTGCCGGGCACGTTGCGGCGGAAGCCGGCATCCTCGCGCGGCAGCAGCGTGTTCTGCTCCACCGGCGTGCTGCTGGTCACCCACACATCCGCCGCCTGTCCGCCGCGCTGCATGGCGATGGCGGCCGTATCCTCGCTGGTGCCGACGCGGGCGAACCCGCCGGGCATGAAGCTCCAGCCGCCCTTGTGCCTGGCGGCAAAGACCCGCAGCACGAAGGGCCGGGGTTCGAGCCGGCCGTCGACATAGACCGGCGTCGTCGACAGTTTCACCGCCTCCTGCCCGACCAGCGACCGTCCATCCTGCCTCAGCCGTTCGACAAGCCCGGCCTTCGCGGCAGGGTTCAGCGATGCGCCAAGCTGAGTCGCCTCCGTGTCCTCGAATGGCAGCCGCGTCGAAAGCGCCGGGCCGACCATCATCCGGTCGATGCGATCGATGACCTGTTCGCGCTCGGCCTCCTGGCCGCACCACCAGGTGGCGATGCTCGGCAGTTCGAGTTCGCGGCCCTGCAGGGCGCGCGAGACGGCCGGAAGGAAGGCGAGCAGCGCGCGCGTCTCGAGGATGCCCGAGCCCAGCGCATTGACCATGGAGACGGATTTGCGCCGCAGGGCGCCGACCATGCCGGGCGTGCCGATCCACGAATCCGGCTTCAGTTCCAGCGGATCGACATAGGCGGCATCGAGGCGGCGCCACAGCACGTCGACAGGCTTCAGGCCGGAAACGGTGCGCACCATCACCCGGCCATTGCTGACGGTCAGGTCCTCGCCCTCCAGCAGCATGAAGCCGAGATAGCGGGCAATATAGGCATGTTCGAAATAGGTCTCGTTATTGGGTCCCGGCGTCAGGATGGCGGCCCTGCCCTGCGGATCGCGGATCAGCGCCTGGAGCGAGTCGCGGAAATGCC
Source organism: Phyllobacterium sp. 21LDTY02-6 (assembly GCF_023554255.2). Taxonomy (GTDB): domain Bacteria; phylum Pseudomonadota; class Alphaproteobacteria; order Rhizobiales; family Rhizobiaceae; genus Phyllobacterium. Next base: position 91,976 of record NZ_JAMJWD020000004.1, read on the forward strand.
TGAAGAACCCGGCGAGGCGATGGACATTCATCGAGCTTGCGATGTCCGAGAGCGCGCGCGTCGTCGCCACGCGGTTCTCCAGCGCAAAGCCGGCGCCGGAGGGCGCCTGCGTCCTGTCGCCCAGCACCCACCATTGCCCGTCCGGCGCGCGGCCAAGCTCGAAGGCGCAGAATTGCAGGAAATGGCCGCTGGCCGGCGCCACGCCCGCAAGCGGATGCAGGAATTCGGGGCTGTGGGCGATGAGGTCCGGCGGCAGCACCCCGTCCCGCACCAGCCGCGCCTCGCCATAGATATCGGCGACCATCGCCTCCAGGAGATCGGCTCTTTGCGTCAGGCCGGACGTGATGAGGCTCCAGTCGTTCTCGTTGATCAGGATCGGTATGTGCGCCAGCGGCCACTGCCGCTCCTGCGTGCCGGTCTCGTCATAGATGCGGTAGAAGACCCCGGCGTCGAGCAGATACTGGCTGGCCCTGGCGAAGCGCGTGGCAAGCTTTTCCGGGCCGATCCCGTCCAGCGCGCTCAGCAGCTGCTCCCAGCCGGGGCGCACATTGCCATCATGGTCGATCATCTCGTCGGAAGTGGCCGGCAAGGGTCGATATCCGGCCAGCAGGCTGGAGAGCGATTGCGCCTTTTCTGGTTGCATCATCATCGTATGTCGCGGTTTCCAGCGTTCGGGTCGGTCGGGGCATCGCCATTCATGCGGCAATGCCCGTAACGCTTATAGTCTCGTTCGCCTGAGGTCCAATGTCATCGGGAATTCCGGCGATGGCTGTTCCTTGCGCAGTTCGTAATTGCCGGCCGTATGGCCGCGCGGTTCGAAACGGGCGAGCCGGCGCGCTTCGGCTTCGTTGCCATTGACCGGAAAGCTCTCATAATTGCGCCCGCCGGGATGTGCAACGTGGTAGGTGCAACCGCCGATCGCCCGGCCGGACCATCGATCGTAAACATCGAAGACCAGCGGCACGTTCACCGGCAGCATCGGATGCAGGCCGGAGCGCGGCTGCCACGCCTTGAAGCGGACGCCAGCGGCGGCGGTGCCATTGACCGCCGTCGGCGCAAGCGGCACCTCGCGGCCATTGCAGGCCACGCCATAGCGCCCGGCATTGGCGCCTTCGAGCCGGACCTGCAGCCTCTCGACCGAACTATCGACAAAGCGGACGGTTCCGCCGATGGCGCCCTGCTCGCCCATGACATGCCATGGTTCCAGCGCCTGGCGCAGTTCGAGCTTGACGCCTTCCAGCGCCAGTTCGCCGCAGAAGGGGAAGCGGAATTCGAGCTGGGCCTCGAACCATTCGGGCCTGAGGTCGAAACCATGCTGGCGCAGATCGGCGAGGACTTCGAGGAAATCCTCCCAGACGAAGGCCGGCAGCATGAAACGGTCGTGCAAGGTCGTGCCCCAGCGCACGAAACTGCCCTCGATCGGCTCGGTCCAGAACCGCGCGATCAGGGCGCGTATCAGCAATTGCTGGGCAAGGCTCATCCGCGCATCGGGCGGCATTTCGAAGCCGCGGAACTCGACGAGGCCGAGCCGGCCCGTCGGGCCATCGGGCGAGAACAGCTTGTCGATGCAGATTTCGGAGCGATGGGTATTGCCGGTCACGTCCACGAGCAGGTTGCGGAACAGCCTGTCCACCAGCCATGGCAGCGGCGGCGCGCCCTTGCCCGGCATCGGCACCTGCGCAAGCGCGATCTCCAATTCGTAGAGACTGTCATGCCGCGCCTCGTCGATGCGCGGCGCCTGGCTCGTCGGGCCGATGAACAGCCCGGAAAACAGGTAGGACAGGGCCGGATGGCGCTGCCAGTAGAGCACGAGGCTCTTCAACAGGTCCGGCCGGCGCAGGAACGGGCTGTCATTGGGCGTTTCGCCGCCCACCACCACATGATTGCCGCCACCCGTGCCGGTATGGCGGCCGTCGATCATGAACTTGTCGGCGCCGAGCCGGGTCTGGCGCGCCTCCTCATAGACCGCCGTGGTGATGTCGACGCATTCGCGCCAATTGGCCGCCGGATGGACATTGACCTCGATGACGCCGGGATCGGGCGCCACGCGAATGACATTGATGCGCGGGTCCTGCGGCGGGGCATAGCCTTCGATGTGGACGGGTATGCCGAGCCGGGCCGCCGCGCTCTCCGCCGCCGCGACCAGCTCCAGATAATCCTCCAGCGCCTCGACCGGCGGCATGAACACACTCAGGCGTCCCTCGCGCGGCTCGACCGAGATCGCGGTGCGCACGGCGCCGCCGATCTCGCCGAGTTCCTGCTCGATCCGCTGCTGCTGGTTTCCCTCTGCCGCCGTGAAGGATGCCACCGCCTGCGGCGGGCTATCAGTCGCCGTGGAAGATGCCACCGCCTGCGGCGGAGTGGCCGGGGCGGCAGCCGGATGGGGCGCGGGCAATGGCCCCCGGTCCACCGAAGGGTCCACCGGCACGATATAGGGATATTCGGCAGGCGGCACCCGCGGCAGCGCGCCGAGAGGCAGGCGATAGCCGACGGGCGAATCGCCCGGGACCAGGAAGAGCTTGCCGCGCCGCGTCGTCCATTTCTCGCTGCGCCAGCGCCGGTCCGGAACCGCCTGGCTGTTCCAGCGCTGCACCGGCAGGACGAAGCCCGTCGGCTCGGTCAGGCCGCGCTCGAAGACGCGGATCATGCGGCTGCGCTCTTCGGGGTCCTTGAGCTCGGGATTGGTCGGATCGACATTCTCCGGCAGATTGCCCTCCTTGAGCAGCCATTCGCCCGGGTCCTCATAGGCCGCGGCCACCATGCCGGTTTCGACGCCGAGTTCGTCCGCAATGGCGGTGAGCAGCTTTCCGGCATCTTCCGTCGAGATTTCGGCACTGCTGGTTTCGGCGGCGACGAGCGCGGGATCGGTCCAGATCGGCTTGCCGTCCCTGCGCCAATAGAGCGAGAAGGTCCAGCGCGGCAGGCTTTCGCCGGGATACCATTTGCCCTGGCCATAATGCAGGAAGCCGCCCGGCGCGAAACGCTGGCGCAACCGGCGGATGAGCTTGTCGGCGAGTTCCCGCTTCGTCGGGCCGACCGCATCGGTATTCCATTCGCCCGCCTCGAAATCGTCGATGGAAACGAAGGTCGGTTCGCCGCCCATCGTCAGCCGCACATCCCTTTCCTTGAGGATCGCGTCCACCCGGTCGCCGAGCGCATCGAGCGCCTGCCAGGATTCGTCCGAGAACGGCCTGGTGATGCGCGGATGTTCGGCGATGCGCGTCACCCGCATGTCGAAGCCGAATTCGACATTGGCGGGTTCGGCCATGCCCGATATCGGCGCGGCATTGCGATAGTGCGGTGTCGCGGCAAGCGGAATATGGCTTTCGCCGGTCAGGAGCCCGGAAGTCGGATCGAGGCCGATCCAGCCCGCACCGGGCAGGTAGACCTCGCACCAGGCGTGGAGGTCGGTGAAATCGACGCTGGTGCCGGCCGGGCCGTCGAGCGCCACGAGGTCCGGCTTGAGCTGGATGAGATAGCCGGACACGAACCGCGCCGCCAGCCCGAGATTCCGCAGCACCTGGACGAGAAGCCAGCTCGTATCGCGGCACGAGCCGGTTCCGGCGCGCAGCGTATCCTCCGGCTCCTGCACCCCGGGCTCGAGGCGGATGACATAGCCGATCTCGCGCTGCAGGCGGGCATTGAGCGCGACGACGAAATCGACCGTATTGACCGGCGTCCTCTCGATGGAGGCGAGGAAATCGGCCACCAGCGGCCCGCATGGCTCCGGCTCCGTATAGATCGACAGGTCCCGGTGCAGATCCTGCGGATATTCGAACGGCCAGGTCTCCGCTTCCGGCTCGACGAAGAAATCGAACGGATTGTAGACGGTCATGTCGGCAACGAGATCGACTTCGATCTTCAATTCGCTCACCGGTTCCGGAAAGACGAAACGCGCGAGGAAATTGCCGTATGGGTCCTGCTGCAGATTGACGAAATGATTGGCCGGGCTGACCTTCAGCGAATGGCTTGGAACCTTGGTGCGGGAATGGGGTGCAGGCTGGAGCCGGATGATCTGCGGCCCGAGACGGATGGGCCGATCATATTTATAGTGCGTCAGATGGTAGAGCGCAGCTTGTATTGCCATGTGGCCTCATATCCAGACAGAGATCCCTCGGGTGCGAAGCCCACCCTTAAGCTAACCTACTGCGGGGCCTTGTCACGCTCAAAATTTGATCACGCCCAAAATTTGTTCCCTGCCGCTTTTTATCGCCCGCCGGCCAGTGCGGGCTGTTCCCTTTGCCTGCGCTTTGGGTTACAGATTCGAGTGATGGTTTCTCCGGTTCGACAAAGCCGGAGATGAAAAGGGAACACGGTAAGGCGTACCCAAACGGGACCGATGCCGTGGCTGCCCCCGCAACTGTAGGCGGTGAGTGAAGCCCGATATGCCACTGGGAAACCGGGAAGGCAGGGCGGAATGACGACCCGCAAGCCAGGAGACCTGCCATCAAACGGATAACTCGAACCGGACGGGGTGTGCCGGCGGCGATACAGTGCCGGTAGATTCGCGTCTACTTTTCCGGTCCATTCGAAGGCCCGGTCCGTTTCGGAGGCATAATCGTCCCTGCTGACCCCTTCCAGAACAGCCGGACATGCCAACGCCGAAAGCAAGTATCTCCGCCCTCTTCGCATCGTCTCCCGCCGCTCCGTGGGTGAGCGTCGCCCTGCGGCCCGGCAAGTTTAAATGCCTCGCCGACACTTGCGCATGTTATAACATATCATTATGGCTTGCCCATCATGCAGCATCGAGGATATGTCAATGAGTGAGCCCGCCCTGTCGATGGATGCGCTCGGCTACCGCGCCGGCAATGGCCGCATGCTGGTCGAGCCGACGAGCCTCGAGATCGGCGCCGAACAGCGGCTGGCGATCATCGGTCCGAATGGCGCGGGCAAATCGACATTGCTGCGCATGATGGCCGGGCTGCTGAAGCCCTCCTCCGGCAGCGTCCGCATCCATGGCGACGACATTGCGGCGCTTCGGCCGCTCGACCGTGCCCGGCTGATCGCCGTCGTCGGCCAGACCGATTCCCCCGCCGGGCAATTGCTCGTGCAGGATTATGTCGCGCTCGGCCGCATCCCGCACAGCGGCGCCTTCAGGCGCGACGAGGACGCGGCGATCGTCGAGGAGGCGCTTGTCCGCGTCGATCTGGCGGCATTCGCGCGCCGGCCGGTCGCCTCGCTGTCGGGCGGGGAGCGCCAGCGCATGCAGCTCGCCCGCGCCCTCTGCCAGAAGCCGAAAGTGCTCTTCCTCGACGAGCCGACCAATCATCTCGATCCGCGGGCGCGAAGCGAGCTGCTGGCGCTGGTCGGCGGCCTCGGCGTCACCACGATCGCCGTGCTGCACGACCTGCCGCTCGTCGCCCCCTTCGCCACGCGCATCGCCGTCATGCAGCAGGGTCGGGTCGTCGCGACCGGCACGCCGGACGAATGCCTGACGCCGCGCATCGTCAGCGACGTCTTCGCCCTCGACGTGCTGAGGATGCGCCATCCCTCGCAGGACCGCGACCTGATGGTCTTCGAGGCCAGCCTCCCCCATTCCGCATCCCAGCCCATACGGAGCAAATCATGAAGAAGTTCGCGCTATCCCTCGCTCAGATGCTTGCGCTGCTGGTGCCGCTGCCGGCGCTTGCCTTCCCAGTCACCGTCGAAAGCTGCGGCCGCTCCGTCACCTTCGACAGCGCGCCGAAGCGGGCGGTGATCCAGGACATCAATATGAGCGAGATGGCCTTCGCGCTCGGCCTGCAGCCGTCGATCGTCGGCGTCAGCGGCATTACCGGCTGGTACAAGCTGGATGATGCGTTCAAGCAGCAGCTCGGCGACATTCCGGAACTCGCGCCGAAATATGCGAGCGTGGAAAACCTCGTGGCGGCAAGCCCGGATTTCTTCTTCGCCGGCTGGTATTACGGCATGAAGCCCGGCGGCGACGTGACGCCCGATACGCTGGCGCCCTATGGCATCAAGACGCTGGAGCTGACGGAAAGCTGCATCCATCTCGACAGGAACAGGCCGGCGGCGACCATGGAACTGCTCTATGGCGACATGAAGAAGCTCGGCATCATCTTCGGCAAGGAGGCCGAGGCCGACAGGCTGATCGCCGGCTGGAAAGAGCGCCTGGCCGAGATAAGGTCGAAGATCGGCAGCGACAGCGGCACCCGCGTCTTCCTCTATGATTCAGGCGACGACAAGCCTTTCACCGCCGGCAAGTTCGCCATCCCGACCGCGATGATCGCCGAAGCCGGCGGCACCAATATCATGGCCGACATGGAAACGAGCTGGGGCACGACATCCTGGGAAACCGTGGCGGCGCGCAACCCGCAATTCCTCGTGCTGCTCGATTACCAGGACAATGCGGGCTATGCCAAGCTGCTCGACTTCCTGAAATCGCACCCGGCGATGAAGGAGACCGACGCGGTGAGAAACGAGCGCTTCGTCGCCCTGCGCTATGCGGAACTGACGCCCGGGCCGGCCAATGTCGAGGCAATCGCCAAGATCGCCAAGGCGATGCACCCGGAAGCATTCTGAGTGCAGATACCGGGCCGCACGATCTTCGGACTGGGCGCGGGCGTGGTGCTGATCGCGACGCTTGCCGTGCTGTCCGTCGCCTATGGATCGACCTTCATCGCGCCGGGAGAGGTCATTCGCTCCCTTGCCGCCAGCCTTGGCCTTGGCGGCTCGGACACGCCGCTGCCGATCCAGCGCATCGTCGTCGATCTGCGGCTGCCGCGGGCGGTGCTGGCGATAGCCGTCGGCGCGGGTCTGGGCGTCATCGGCGCCATGCTGCAGACGGTGACGCGCAACGACCTCGCCGATCCCTTCCTGTTCGGCCTTTCCTCGGGCGCGGCGGCCGGTGCCGTCTCGGTCATCACCGTTCTTGGCGACAGGTTCGGCGTCTGGACGCTGCCCCTTGCCGCCTTCAGCGGCGGCATGCTCGCGGCAATCATCGTGCTGCTCCTGACGCGGCGGGTGCATGGCCAGGGCCCGGAGCGCCTCATCCTCGCCGGCCTCGCCGTCTCCTTCATCTTCGCCGCCCTGACGAACTATCTCGTCTTCGCCGGGGACCAGCGCGCGGCGCATTCCATCCTGTTCTGGACGCTGGGCGGGCTCGGCCTCGCGCGCTGGGACAATCTGCCCCTCGCCCTGGTCGGCTTCGCCGCCATCATGATCTTTGCGCTGCTGTTTCACCGCAGGCTCGACGCGTTCCTTGCCGGCGAGAGCACCGCCGAAAGCCTCGGCATCGAGACGCACCGGATGCGCAGCACGGTCTTCATCGTCTGCGCCTTTTCGACGGCGATCTTCGTTTCCTCGGCCGGGGTGATCGGTTTTGTCGGGCTGATGATACCGCATGTGGCGCGCATGCTGGCGGGGCCGCTGCATGCGGGTCTCGTGCTGACCTGCGCCATCCTCGGCGCGCTGCTGGTGCTGCTCAGCGACCTCGCCGCGCGGCTGATCCTCGCGCCGCAGGAACTTCCCATCGGCATCGTCACCAGCTCCATCGGCGCATTCTTCGTCGTCTGGCTGCTCCTGCGCAGCAAGGCCAGCAGCTAGTGACCCGAATCTAGGTTCTATCTCGGCTGTTGCGGCGCATTGCGCCCAGCGCTGCTTCTGCCTATCATCCAGCGCATATTCATCCGGCCCTGCCGGGACCGGCTTTTTCAGTATTTGTAATTCCATTCATATTTCAAGGAACGCATTGCGTGTTACGGAAAGCATTGGACAGAGCTACCTATTATTCGTCGCACTTCATCAAGGACAACATGCCGGCGGTGCTGTTCCGCCGAAGCATCGACAGTATCCTCGGTTCGCACCTGCACGACGCCATTATCGATAGAGTCAATTATTACAACAAGTTGGACGCCGGCTTCAAAGTCGACCCCGGCCGCAATATCGGCAATATCGAGAAATCCAGCAGCATGTATTATTACGACCTGAAGGAATATTGCCGGTACTTTGCCGACGATCTCGGCCTTTCCTACCGGTTCGGCGACATCACCGACATTCCCGCCACGCCGTCGATCGTCAAGAGCAGGCCGGCGGGCGGCGAGAACGGCAATTCCGTCATCATGAACCTCGACCGCTTGCGGCACTTCGCCAAGGTGAGAGACAGCCACGCCTTTGCGCAGAAGCTGCCTCAGGCGGTGTGGAGAGGGCGAAACAACAACGCCAAAAGGCTGGTGCTGGCCGGGAATTATTCCAGTCACCGCCTGTGCAATGTCGGGCTCGTCGATCGGTCCGATGGTTCTTTCAAGCCCTGGCTGCCGGTGAAACAGCAGCTGCGCTACAGATATATCATATCGGTCGAAGGCATCGACGTTGCGACCAATCTCAAATGGATCATGTCGAGCAATTCGCTGTGCTTGATGCCGCGCTGCCGCTATGAGACGTGGTTCATGGAGGGGCGGCTCAGGCCCGGCGTTCATTTCGTCCTGCTGAAGGATGATTTTTCTGATCTCGAAGACAAGATCATCTTCTACAATGGCAATCCGTCACTGGCCGAAGCGATCATCCGCAACGCCAATGCCCATCATGCCGTCTTTGCCGACCGCAAGTCCGAAACACTGATATCGCTGCTCGTCCTGCTGAAATATTTTTACCTCAGCGGTCAATTGCAGCTGCCGGAGTGTACGAAGGCCTGGTTTTCGACGCAGCCGGCGGAGAATGCCTAGAGCCGGCCGCGCGCGACAAAACCCGGATTGGCGAAATCCGCATCGTTGGCCTGGTTGCGGCGGCCATAGGTCAGCAACTGGCCATCGAGGGTGAGCGTCGCTCCGCCAGCGGCGCGCAAGACCGCATCGCCCGCCGCCGTATCCCATTCCATGGTGCGGCCGAGGCGCGGATAGATATCCGCCTCGCCCCGCGCCAGCAGTCCGAACTTGATGGACGAGCCGACGGAAACGCATTCGCCGACGGTGAAACCCTCGAGATAGCTGTTGGTCTCGGGCGTGCGATGCGAGCGGCTGGCGACGGCAATCAATTGCGCCGGTGCCTTGCGGCAGGAAATGGCGCGGCGGCCCGTCACTTTGCCGCCTTCGCCGATGCCTGCTTCCTCCGCGCCGTCCGGGCCACCGAGGAAAAGCCAGCCCCGCACCGGCGCATAGACGACGCCGAGGACGGGCGCGCCATGTTCGATGAGGGCGATATTGACCGTGAAATCGCCGTTCCGGTTGACGAATTCGCGCGTTCCATCCAGCGGGTCGACCAGATAGAAGCGCGAACCGAGTTCGCCCGGCACATGGCCGCCGGAAATTTCCTCCTCGGCGACGATCGGGATATCGGGCGTCGCCCGGCGCAGCGCTTGGAGGATGATCGCCTCCGCCGCATGGTCGGCAGCGGTCACCGGCGACTTGTCTTCCTTGAGCAGGACGTCGCAGCCTTCCTCATAGATGCGCAATATCTCCTGTCCGGCATCTATCGCCATGCGTTCGAAAGCCCTGAGCAAGGCCGCATGGTCGATGGTGGCAGTCGCGATATCGGTCATCTATTCGCCTATGAAACATGAGGGCCCAGACTTTGCCGGGCACATTATACGAGGTTGGACGCGCGCGCCTAGTGGAACGAACCAGACCACTAGATCGACCAGGAACTCTGGTCGTAATTGAACAGGATGCCGCGTTCGATGAGGAGCTTTTCGACCTCCGAGGCGAGTTCCTCGGTGCTTCTGCCGACTGTCTCCAGATGAAGCTCCGGGTGTTCCGGCCGCTCATAGGGAGAATCGACGCCGGTGAAATTCTTGATCTCGCCGCGCAGCGCCTTGGCGTAGAGGCCTTTCGGATCGCGCCGCGCGCATTCCTCGAAGGGCGTATCGACGAAGATCTCCATGAACTCGCCATCGGACAGCAATTCGCGCACCATCCGGCGCTCGGAGGCGAAGGGCGAAATGAACGAGACGAGCACGATCAGGCCGGCATCGACCATCAGCTTTGCCACCTCGCCGACGCGCCTGATATTCTCGACGCGATCCTCCTCGGTGAAGCCCAGGTCCCGGTTCAGCCCATGGCGCACATTGTCGCCATCGAGGATGTAAGTGTGCTTGCCGAGCGCGGCGAGCCGTTTTTCGACGAGGTTGGCCACCGTCGATTTGCCGGAGCCCGACAGGCCGGTGAACCATAGAACCGCCGGCTTCTGGTCCTTGCGCGCCGCGCGCGAGGCCTTGTCGACGTCGAGCGCCTGCCAATGGACATTGGAGGCGCGCCGCAGGGCGAAATCGATCATGCCGGCGCCGACGGTCGCGTTGGTCAGCCGGTCGATGAGGATGAACGAACCCGTGGACCGGTTGGAACCATAGGCGTCGAAGACGACCGCTTCCTGCGTCGAGACATTGACGACGCCGACTTCGTTGAGGTCAAGCGACTTGGCCGCTTCCTGGGCGAAGCTGTTGATATCGATTCGGTATTTGAGGTCGGTGATGGTCGCCGTCACCTGGTCCGTCTCGGTGCGCAGTATATAGGAACGCCCCGGTATGAGCGCCTGCTCGGCGAACCAGACGAGATGGGCGGCGAACTGGTCGGCGACATCCGGGCGGGCATCGGGCGCAACGAGCATATTGCCGCGCGAGAGCTCGACTTCATCCTCGAGCACCAGCGTCACCGCCTCGCCCTCGCGGGCCAGTTCCAGATCGCCATCCATGGAGACGATGCGCTTCACCCGCGACGATTTCCCCGATTTCGCCACGACGACTTCATCGCCCGGCGCGACAGAACCCGAAGCGATGGTGCCGGCAAAGCCGCGGAAGTCGAGATTGGGCCGGTTGACATATTGCACGGGGAAGCGGAAGGGCTTCGCCTCGTCGGCATTGTCCAGCGGCACATCCTCCAGATATTGGAGCAGCGCCGGGCCGTCATACCATGTCATGTTCTGCGAAGGGGCGATCACATTGTCGCCGAAGCGGGCCGAAAGCGGGATGGCCCTTACGGATTTGAATCCGAGACTGCCGGCAAATTCCTGATATTCCTCGACGATCCGCTCGAACACATCCTGCGAATAATCGACGAGGTCGATCTTGTTGACCGCCAGCACGATATTGCGGATGCCGAGCAGCGAGGCGATGAAACTGTGGCGCCGCGTCTGCCGCAGCACGCCCTGGCGCGCATCGACGAGCACGATGGCAAGGTCCGCCGTCGAAGCGCCCGTCGCCATGTTGCGGGTATATTGCTCGTGTCCGGGCGTATCGGCGACGATGAACTTGCGCTTCGGCGTCGAAAAGAAGCGATAGGCGACATCGATGGTGATGCCCTGCTCGCGCTCCGCCTCCAGCCCGTCGACCAGGAGGGCGAAGTCGATATCTTCGCCATTGGTGCCATGCTTGCGGCTGTCGCGGTGCAGTGCGGCAAGCTGGTCCTCGAAGATCAGCTTCGTGTCGTAGAGAAGCCGGCCGATCAGCGTCGATTTTCCATCGTCGACGGAGCCGCAGGTGAGGAAGCGCAGCAGCGATTTCTTCTCCTGCTCCGCCATGTAGGCATTGATATCGAGCGCGGCGCCTTCGGCTTCCTGTGCCTGGTCGATCTGGGCAAGACTGTTCATCAGAAATAGCCCTCGCGCTTCTTCTTTTCCATCGATCCGGCCTCGTCCCTGTCGATCATGCGCCCCTGCCGCTCGGAGGTGCGCGCCACCAGCATCTCGCTGACGATCTCCGGCAGCGTCGTTGCGGTCGATTCCACCGCGCCGGTCAGAGGATAGCAGCCAAGCGTGCGGAATCGCACCATTTTCTGCTGCAGCACCTCGCCCGGCAAGAGGTCCATCCGCTCGTCGTCGCGCATGATCAGCATGCCGTCGCGCTCGACCACCGGCCGCATCGCCGCATAATAGAGCGGGACGATCGGTATCTTCTCCTGCAGGATATATTGCCAGATATCGAGTTCGGTCCAGTTGGAGATCGGAAAGACGCGGATCGATTCGCCCTTGGCGACGCGCGTATTGTAGATCTTCCACATTTCGGGGCGCTGGTTCTTCGGGTCCCAGGAATGCTGCGCATTGCGGAACGAGAATACGCGTTCCTTGGCGCGCGCCTTTTCCTCATCCCGGCGCGCACCGCCAAAGGCGGCATCGAAACCGTATTTGTCGAGCGCCTGGCGCAGGGCCACCGTCTTCATGATGTGGGTATGGGTGTTGGAACCATGGATGAAGGGGCTGATGCCCTGCTCCACGCCTTCCTGGTTGCTGTGCACCAGGAGGTCGAACCCGAGCCGCTGCGCTTCTGAATCACGAAACGCGATCATCTCCTTGAATTTCCAGCGACTGTCGATGTGCAGGAACGGAAATGGCGGCTTGCCCGGATAGAAGGCCTTCATGGCCAGATGCAGCATGACGGAGGAATCCTTGCCGATCGAATACATCATGACCGGATTGGCGAAGGTCGCCGCGACCTCACGAAAGATATGGATGGCCTCGGCTTCGAGACGCTGAAGATGCGTCAGATTCTTGCCCATGAATTCCCTGTCCAATTACAACAGGACCCTCGCGCGATGTTGCACGATGGCCCGAAACCTATTTGCCGAATTCAGCACATATCCGGCGTGGCGGCAAACATAGGGGAAGACTATTCCATAGTGAAAGGATGGAATATCCGGCGAATGGAATAATGCGCCAATTCTTTTCCCAATGGACGCGGTTTGCAGAACGTCATTCTCGCCGGCGCCGGAGCGGGAATTCGAGTTTTTCAAGACTTGCCGCGCGTAGAAAAATGATCCGGCCGAAAACCGGGCCATGGACCGTGCCGCAGAACTGGATATCGGAGGGGGAGGATCTGGCTGGGGCGGGAGGGTTCGAACCTCCGAATGGCGGTACCAAAAACCGCTGCCTTACCACTTGGCTACGCCCCAATCGGGTCAAGATGATTGGTTTGACAGCGCGGCTTATAGCTGCTGGCCTCGGCTTGTGCAACGTGAATGATCGGCCAGTTTGTCGCTTCTCACAATTGTTTCGGCGTTATTTTCATGACAAGGGTTCAGCATCATTCGCTTATGAGGTCTCGACGTGTCGGCAATCACCCTTCCCTTCCTGGCGGCGGCCCTGGCAAGCGTGGCGCTGCTCGCCGCGCTGCGGCGGTTCCTGCCGCGGGGCTTTCTCGTCGCGGCCGTCAATGAGCGCTCCAACCACTCGCAGCCGGCGCGGCAGATCGGCGGCCTCGCGCTGGTGCCGGTCATCCTCGTCGGCCTCGTGCTGTTTGGCGGCGCCGCCGGCCTGTCGGCGCATTTCCTCTTCCATGTCTGCCTCGCGGCGCTGCTGCTCTGGATCATAGGCTTTCTCGACGATCGCCATCACCTGCCGGAATATGTCAGGCTGACGGCGCAGGCGGTCGCATCCATTCTCGCCATCCACGGCCTCGGCGCGGATTTCCAGCTGCTGCCCGAGGTTCTGCCTCTGCTCGCCGAGCGGGTCCTGCTGGTGATCGCGCTGATCTATTTCATCAACCTGACCAATTTCATGGACGGCCTCGACCTCATGGTGGTGTCGGGACTCGGCATCCCGCTCCTCGCCGCCGCTGGCCTTGCCGCCGTCGGCCTTGCAGCCATGGGGGGCGGGCTGATCGCGGCGCTGGCGGCGGGCGCGCTGGCGGGGTTTGCCTTCTTCAACCGGCCAAGGGCGCTGATATTCCTCGGCGATTCCGGCAGCCTTCCGCTCGGCCTCCTGAGCGGGCTCGTATTCTTCCTGCTGGCGCGCGATATCTCGATCTGGATCGGCCTCGTCCTGCCGCTGTTCTTCATCTGCGACGCGACATCGACATTGATCCTGCGGCTTCTGGCGGGCGAGAACATCTTCGCGGCACATTCGAAACATGCCTATCAGCTCGCGAGGCGGGCCGGCTGGCCCGTCTGGCGCATCATCGGCAGCGTCGCCGTCCTGAACCTGCTATTGATCGTCTGCGCCGTGGCAATGGCCGATGGCGGCCTCTACCGGCCGGCCATCTTCGTTGGGGCACTCGTCCTCACCGGCATTGTCCTGCGCGCATTGCGAACCCGCAAGCCGCGCGCGCCCTAAAGCCCGGCGTGCTCGAACAGCAGCTTGCGGACGCCTTCCGCATCCTGCGCCGCGATCAGTTCCCGCAGCCCTGCAATCGCCGGCGAGAGGTGATCGAGCGAGTTCACGCGGCGCTTGGCCTGCATGATCTTCGGGTGCCGCGTCGCCGAAACGCCCTGCGGATCGTAAAACAGTTCCTCATGCAGCTTTTCGCCGTCGCGGATGCCGACCGTGACGATCTCGATGTCGCCATCCGGATGCTGCGCATCCTTGACCGTCAGCCCCGCGAGGAGAATCATGTTCTCGGCGAGATCGCGGATACGCACCGCCTCGCCCATTTCGAGCAGCAATATATCGCCGCCATGGGACAGGGCGCCGGCCTGGATGATCAGTTCCGCCGCCTCGCGCACCGACATGAAATAGCGCGTCATCTCGTCATGGGTGACGGTGAGCGGCCCGCCATTGGCGATCTGTTCGCGAAAGAGCGGAACGACCGAACCGCTCGAACCGATGACATTGCCGAAGCGGACGGAGGCGAATATCTGCCCGGTGCCGGCGGCGCGCGCCATATCGCCCTGCTGGCGCACGAGCAGCTCGGCCCAGCGCTTGGTCGCGCCCATCACATTGCTCGGCCTGACGGCCTTGTCGGAGGAGATGAGCACGAAATTGCGCACGCCCGCCTCGCGCGAAAGCCGCGCCAGCACTTCCGTCCCGAGCACATTGTTGCGTGCGCCCTCGACGGCATTTTCCTCGACGAGGGGAACATGCTTGTAGGCCGCGCAATGATAGACGTTCTCGACCTCATGGCTGGAAAGCACCTTGCGGATCAGCGCTTCGTCGCTGATCGAACCGAGGACCGGCACCACTTCGCAATCGCTGATGACGTTGAGTTCGCGGTGCAGCTGGTAAATACCGTGCTCGTTGACGTCGAACACCACCAGCCGCGCCGGGGCGAGCTTGACGATGGTGCGGCAGAGCTCCGATCCGATGGAACCAGCGGCGCCGGTAACGAGGATGACGCGCCCCTCCACCGTCTTGTCGAGCAGCGCCGGATCGGCCGGAACGGGAGAGCGTCCGAGCAGGTCATCGATGTCGATGTCGCGCAGATTGCTGACGATGTACTTGCCGGCGGTGAGGTCCGAGATCGCCGGCAGGATGCGTACCTTCACGTCGCGGGATTTGAGCCTGCTGATCAGCCGGCGGCGCTCGGTGCCGCCAACGGCGGATGTCGTCACGATCATCTCGTTGATGCCGAGATTCTCGATCAGATCGTCAATCCTGTTTGTCGGATAGACCCGGATGCCGAGAATATCCATGCCCTGAAGGCTCGGATCATCATCGATGAACCCGGCAACGAAGACTTCGTTCTGCGACCTGAGGGCATTGGCCAATTGCCGCCCGGCATCGCCGGCCCCGAAGATCAGGCACTGGCGCTCCAGGCTACGGGCGCCCAGCGGGCTCCACAAGACCCAGCGCGCGGCGAACCGGCTGCCGCAGATGAAGGCGATGCTGATCACCCAGTAGAGAAACGGAACGGCGCGCGGCACGCCTTCGGCCCCGGTCATCTGCGTGATGAATGCGAGGCAGACCCAGAGAATGACGGAAATCGTCACCGTCTGGATCATGGTCCAGATCGCTTTATCCGGCAGGTAGCGGATGACGGCGCGGTAAAGGCCGAGGCGGATGAAAATGGGAAGCGCAATGATCGGCGCGGAAACGATGAGCAGGAACTGTTCGGTATTGGGAACGAAGATTCGCCCCAACCTCAGCGAATAGCTGAGCCAGACGGCAGCCGATAACCAGATCATGTCGAAAATGACAAGCAGGAGCTGCTTGTAGCGACGCGGCATCATCGCGATGCTTTGCCGGAGTTTTTCCAATTTTGTGTTTCCCTCAACGTCGGACAGGCCGGATCAGTAGCATAGGGCGGCATAAAAGCAATGCTTTCATCCCCCTGTCGGCCGCAGATGGAGGATAGATGGCAACTTATCCCACCGCTTCCGCGAGGGCTTAGAATGCGGGCGTAACCAACTGGAAAAGGTCCAACATGGAACAGACGCCCAACCTCAAGCTTCCCTATATCGCGCCGTCGCAGGCGCAGAAGCACGTCACCCACAATGAGGCGATCCGCGCGCTCGATGCGCTGGTGCAGCTCTGCGTGGCCAGCCGCGACCTGAGCGCACCGCCGGATGCGGCAGCGGAGGGAGAACGACACATCATCGCCGCGCCAGCGACGGGCGCATGGAAAGGCAGGGATGGCTGGCTCGCGGCCTGGCTCGATGGCGGCTGGTTCTGCTTTCCGCCACAGGAAGGCTGGCACGCCTGGGTGGCGGGTGAAGGACGCTCCGTCGTCTTCCACAAGTCCCGCTGGATGGAGGCAGGCGGGGATGCCAGGGCCTTGCCCCGCCTCGGCATCGGCGCCGATGCGGATGATTACAATCGGCTCGTGGTGCGCGGCAAGGCCAGCCTGTTCGACGATGGCGGCGATGGCCATGAATTGAAGCTCAACCGGGCGCAGGCGGGCGGCAAGGCCTCGATCCTGTTTCAGACCGGCTATAGCGGCAGGGCCGAAATGGGCACGATCTTCGGGCCCGACTTCTCGATCAAGACCAGCGCGGACAATGCCACATGGCACGAAGCCATGATCGCCGATACCGCAACCGGCGCGGTGCGCTTCCCCTCCGGCGTCGTCCATGCCCGGACCGGCAAGACTCTCTCCGGCCTCATATTCCTGCCGGAGCCGGAGCTGGTATTCGTCCCCGCCATCCCGGCAAGCGCGACGGTGGAACATGTCGCCCCTGACGCGATAGGCATCGCGGAACAGGCGGGTTTCTTCCCGGCCGGATTGCGCACGTCGATCCTGCTGCGGCTATGGAATGTCTCGCTGTCGCCCGCCATTCCCGCCTGGTTCGGCTCTGATCCCGCCACCGGCGCGCTGCGACCGATCGAACCCGCGCAGATCGCCGACTGGCGCAGAGGCCATCTGTTGCACCTCGCCGGGCCGGACGGGACGATCGCGCTCGACATTTCGCCGGTGATGCAACGCGCTGTCGGCACGGTCTTCGCGCAGGCGGGCGTGCTGCTTGCCGCGGAGACGGGCGATATTTCGCTTCCCTGCGCGGAAAAATCGCCGGTTTCGGCCAGCAATCTGGTCCCTATAAGGGCGGATGAGCGCCGCAGCCTGCGCCTGCGGGGTCTTTATGGCTGAACAGCGGATCAGCTGCCGCGATAGGTGGAATAGGACCAGGGCGTAACGAGCAGCGGGACGTGATAATTCGCGCCCGCATCACCTATGGCGAAGCGCACGGGAACGTCGTCGAGGAACGGCACGGCGTCCGCCGGCGCTCGCTTCGCGCCGAAATACTCGCCGACATGGAACGTGAGTTCATATTGGCCGGGGATCAGACCAGCCGCCGCAAGCAGCGGCTGGTCCGTCCGTCCGTCGCTGTTGGTGACGGCGGTGACGAGCAGATGGCGCACGCCTTCCGGATCGAGGCGATGCAGGGTTATCCTGATGCCTTCGGCAGGAATGCCGGCACTCGTATCGAGAACATGGGTCGACAGTTTTCCCATTATTGCTGTTCCTCCAGCAGGTCGCGCAGACGGAAGCCGGCAATGCGGCCGATCTGGCTCAAGGCCTCTTCTGTCTCCGCTTCGATATCATTCGCCAGCCGCTGGCGGAACGAAGCAAGGATCGAATGCTTGTCGTGGCCGCGCACCGCCAGGATGAACGGAAAGCCGAACCTGCCGCGATATTCGTCGTTGAGCCGATGAAACTCGGCAAACTCGGCTTCGGTCAGCCGATCGAGGCCCGCGCCGCGCTGTTCGCCCGTCGATTCAGCGGTCAGCGCGCCGGCCAGCGCCGCCTTGCCGGCAAGGTCCGGATGGGCGCGGATGAGGTCGAGCTGCGCCTTGCGTCCGGCACGGGCGACAGCGCCGTTCATCGCCTCATGCAGGGCATCGACGGAGGCGAAAGGACGTGCATCGGCAACGGCCTCGGCCACCCAGGGCGAATGTTCGTAGATGCCGGCCAGCGCAGCGACGAATGCGTCGCGTTCCGCCGAATTCAGGCTTTCGAGCTTCACAGCAGCGCTCCTTGTTTTCGGGATTTGGCAATGCCGACAGCGCGCAGCACCGCCTCCGGCGTTGCCGGTGCATCAAGGTCGGGCACATCGCCATCGATCGACGCTATGGCGTCGCGAATGGCCAGCCAGACCGATATGCCGAGCATCAGCGGCGGCTCGCCGATCGCCTTGGATCGATAGACCGTCTCCTCGCGATTGGGCAGATTGTCGAGAATACGCACGTTGAAGGCCGGCGGCACATCGCGCGAGCCGGGTATCTTGTAGGTGGATGGACCGACGGTGCGCAGCTTTCCGGCGCCGTCCCACCACAATTCCTCGCAGGTGACCCACCCCATGCCCTGGACGAAGGCGCCTTCGATCTGCCCAAGGTCGATGGCGGGATTGAGCGGCGATCCCACATCCTGCAATATGTCGGCGCGCAGGCAGCGCGTCTCGCCGGTCAATGTGTCGACAGCCACTTCCGCCACCGCCGCGCCATAGCTGAAATAGAAGAACGGCCGGCCCTTCATGGCCTTGCCGTCCCAGTGGATCTTGGGCGTCGCATAATGCCCCGCTTCGGAAAGCTGCACCCGCTTCGCCCATGCCAGTTTCGCCAGTTCGCCGAACGAGATCGATTCATTGCCGGCATGGACGCGGCCCTCGCGGAAGAGGATGAGTTCCTCCCCGACGCCGAAATGTTCCGCGGCCACCCTGGTCATGCGCGCCTTGATGGCCGTCGCCGCCTTATAGGCCGCCATGCCGTTGAGGTCCGATCCGGTGGAGGCCGCCGTGGCGCTGGTATTCGGCACTTTCCCCGTCGCCGTCGATGAAATGCGCACCATGTCGAGATCGACCTGGAACACCTCGGCCACGACCTGCGCCACCTTGACGAACAGGCCCTGCCCCATCTCGGTGCCGCCATGGTTGAGGAAGATGGAGCCGTCGAGATAGACATGCACCAGCGCACCGGCCTGGTTCAGCGATGTGAGGTTGAAGGAAATGCCGAACTTGACCGGCATCATCGCCAGACCCCGCCTGATCACGGGATCGGCGGAATTGTGCCGGTCGATCTCCGCGCGCCGCCGCTGCCATTCGGACGAGGCGAGAACCGCCTCGGTGACCTCGACGAGCCTGTTATCTTCGACCTTCTGCCCATAGGGCGTCATGTCGCCGGTGTCGCTGCCGTAATAATTGACCCCGCGCACCCTGTTCGGATCGAGCTTCAGCTTGCGGGCGATGGTGTCGATCACGGCCTCGATGGTGATGATCCCCTGCGGCCCGCCAAAGCCACGAAACGCCGTATTGGAGACGGTATTGGTCTTGCAGGCATGGCCGGCAAAGCGCGCATGGGCAATGTGATAGGCATTGTCGGTGTGGGTGAGCGCACGGGTGATGACGGGCCCGGTAAGGTCCGCGACATTGCCGGCGCGGGCCAGATATTCGGCTTCCAGCCCATGGATGCGGCCCGTTGCATCGGTGCCGACGCGCCAGTGCACCACGAAATCATGGCGCTTGCCCGTCGCCGCCATGTCGTCGCGGCGCTTCAGCCGCAATTTGCAGGGCCTGCCGGTTTTCACCGCCACCAGGGCCGCTGCACCGGCGATGATCGTCGGCTGGCTTTCCTTGCCTCCGAACCCGCCGCCCATGCGGCGCACCTGGCATTCGACCGCATTGGCGTGAATGCCGAGGATGCCGGCGACGTGATGCTGTACCTCCGTCGGATGCTGCGTGGACGAATGCACCAGCATTTCGCCATTCTCGCCCGGAATGGCATAGGCGATGTGGGTTTCGAGGTAGAAATGATCCTGCCCGCCCATGCGAAGCGTGCCGGAGAAGACGTGGGGGGCGGCATCGATGGCCGTCGCTGCATCTCCGTCCACCACTTCCTGCAGCGGCACCACATAATTCTTGCGGCGGTGCGCTTCTTCGATGTCGAGCACCGGATCGAGCTTTTCGATGTCGAGCCTGACGCGTTTCGCCGCCCGGTAGGCGGTTTCGAAATCACGCGCCGCGACGATGCCGATGACCTGGCCCTCATGTTCGAGGATGGTTTCGGCGAAAAGCGGCTCGCCCGTATGGATCGGGCCGACTTCATTATGGCCGGGCACATCGCCGGCGCTCCAGAAACCGGCGACGCCCTCCATGGCAAGCGCTTCGCTGGCATCGACGCCCTTCAGCCGGCCATGGGCCACCGGCGAAAGCACCAGCGCGCCATGCAGCGTTCCCGGCAGTTCGGGCATGTCGTCGATATAGGCGGCCTCGCCCGCCACGTGACGGGCAGCCGAATCATGGGCGATGCCCTTGCCGACGATCGAGCGCTGGACGATGCGCGCCGCGGTTTCGCTGCTCATAGCGCCATGACCTCCACGGTCTCGCCGCCGACGTCCCTGTGGAAGCGGCGGACGAGATTGGCGGCGACCTGAAGCCGGTAGGCCGCGGTGCCGCGCCAATCGGTCAGCGGCTCGAAGCCGGAAGATATGGCGGCGGCGCAGGCCTCGATCGCCCGTTCGTCGAAACTGCTGCCGACCAGGGCCGCCTCGCCGGCCACGGCGCGCATGGGAACGGCGGCCATGCCGCCAAAGGCGATACGGGCCTGGCGGACCTGCCCCATCTCGCGCTGGATCGAAAAGGCGCCGCAGACGGTCGATATGTCCTGGTCGTAGCGCTTGGATATCTTGTAGACGCGGAATTCCTGTCCCTCGCGCGGCTTTGGTATCGAGACGGAAGCAATGACCTCGCCCGCACGCAGGGCCGTCTTGCGATAGCCGGTGAAGAAATCCTCAAGCGCCATGAAGCGGTGGCCGGTGAGCGAGGCGAGCTCGATTTCGGCACCGAGCGCGATCAAGGCGGGCGGTCCATCGCCGATAGGGCTCGCCGTGCCGATATTGCCGCCGATCGTGCCCATGGAGCGTATCTGCGCCGAGCCGAAGCGGCGAATGAGCGTTGCCAGCGACGGGTAGAGCGGAACGACGCTGCCGAGCACTTCTTCCCATGTCACCGCCGCGCCGAAACTCAAATGATGCTCCGTCTCGCGGATGGCGCGCAGCTCGCGCACCCGGGCGAGCGATATGACCTCGTTCCAATCGCCATGATAATCCGCAAGCGCAACGCCGAGATCGGTGCCGCCGGCAAGCAGCACCGCATCCGGCTTCTCGCCCCGCAACGGCAGAAGTTCGTTCAGCGAGACCGGCTGGTGAAAGGCGGCGCCTCCCGCCTCCAGCAAGCCGGGCTGCAGCGCCGCGACCTCGGCGGCGCCGGGTCCTGCGATCGCGGCACCGCCGCCGGCGACGACCTTGCGGGCGGCCTCGACGATCGGTCGATAACCGGTACAGCGGCAGAGATTGCCCGCCAGCGCATCATGGATGGCCTCGTCATCGGCATCCTTGTTCGCTGCCGTGAGGCCTGCCAGAGAAATGACGATGCCGGGGGTGCAGAAGCCGCATTGCGACGAGCCGTTTTCCGCCATCGCCGCCTGTATCGGATGCAATTGGCCCGCCTTCAGCCCCTCCACGGTCACGACCGCGCGGCCATCGACCTGCCCCATGGCGAGGATGCAGCTATTGGCGGCATGATAGCGCATGTCGCCGTCGTCCGGGTCGCCGATGAGGACCGAACATGCGCCGCAATCGCCCTCCGCGCAGCCCTCCTTGGTGCCCGTGAGGCGGGCGGAAAGGCGCAGCCAGTCGAGCACCGTCATGTCCGGCCGGACCGATGCCTCCTGCTTCCTGCCATTGAGAAAGAACCTTATGGAATTTGCCATGTATCCAGCTTCAACCGGCGTGGCGCAGCCGTCAAGTGGGCCCGGATGCCAATCCCGCGAACTATTTTCGGGCGCCGGGAAGCCTTTTTCCGCCATGACGTGCGAACCGAACTATGCCGGATCGAGCCGCGCTATCCTGAATTTGCCCCCGGCAAAGAAATGCTCTTCGAGATTGTCGCCTGCGCCGCCGCGATCGACGACGAGAAAGGCCGATTTCTCCCCGAGGGCGATCAGCGGATGATGCCAGACGTTGCGGCCATAATTGACGCCCTGGTCGCCGCGGCACAGAAAAGCTCGCGGCCGGCCGGGAACGCCATTCTCGTCCGGCGCGACCACGGCCAGGAACGGCCGCGCCTGCAGCGGATAAAAGGCCTGGCTGCCGAACGGGTGACGTTCGAGCATCTCGATCGTGATCGGCGGCGAGAAGGCCTGGCCGACAAAGATATTGACGAGCACGCGGGCGTCCGGCCCGGCAATATCGACCTTGGCAAGATCGTGGAAGCGCTCGGTGCTGCCGCCATTGATCAGGCGCATCTGCGCGCCCTCCGTCTCGATCACATCGCCGAACGGCGCGAACGCCGCCCTGGTCAAGGGCTCCACCGTGAGGTCTTCGACACTCATGGCTGCGACGGCCGATGATGTTCGTGCCAATGACGGGCGATATCGACGCGCTGCGCCACCCAGACCTTGTCGTGCTGCTGCACATAATCCAGGAACCGCTCCAGCGCCGCCGCGCGGCCGGGCCGGCCGACCAGGCGGCAATGCAGGCCGACGGACATCATTTTCGGTGCGCCTTCGAGGCCCTCGCGGTAGAGGACGTCGAAGCTGTCCTTGAGGTAGCAGAAGAACTGATCGCCGCTGTTGAAGCCCTGCGGCGTGGCAAAGCGCATGTCATTGGCGTCCAGCGTATAGGGCACGATCAGATGCGGCCCCTTCGGCCCCTGCACCCAATAGGGCAATTCATCGGCATAACTATCGGCCGAATAGAGAAACCCGCCCTCTTCCATCACCAGCTTCAATGTCTGGCTGGACGGCTTGCCCTGGTAGATGCCGAGGGGACGGGAACCGGTGATCTCCGTATGAAGCCGCACCGCCTCCAATATGTGTTCGCGCTCGCGCTCCTCGGAAAAGTCCTTGTATTCGAGCCAGCGCAGGCCATGGCTGGCAATCTCCCAGCCCGCTTCCTTCATGGCGGCGACGGCTTCCGGATTGCGGGCCATGGCAAGGGTGACGCCATAGACGGTTACCGGCAGGGAGCGGCGCGTGAACATGCGCCACAGGCGCCAGAACCCGGCGCGCGCGCCATATTCATAGATCGATTCCATGTTGAGATTGCGCTGCCCCGGCCAGGGCTGGGCGCCGACGATCTCGGAAAGCAGGCTCTCCGAGACGGGATCGTCATCGAGAATGCAGCTCTCGCCGCCCTCCTCGTAATTGACGACGAATTGTATGGCGAGCTTGGCGCCCTCCGGCCATTGCGGGTCCGGAGAGTTGCGCCCATAGCCGACGAGATCGCGCGGATAGGCCTGCAAGGACGATCAACCGCGCTTGAGCAGCGCGCCGACGGCAGGAACCGCAAGCGCGGCAAGAACGAGCTTCAGCACATCGCCGAAGATGAACGGGCCGACGCCGAAGGCCAGCGCCTTTTCCGCACCGAAGAGATAGGCCATCCACAGGAAGCCCATGCCGAGGATGATGATCTCGCCGGCGGCCATGGCGAGCCCCAGCCGCAGCGGATTGCGGGTGAAACCGATATCGGCTGCCTTGCCGATCACCCAGGCGGCGACGAGATAGGCGAGAAGATAGCCGCCGGTGGGGCCGACCATATAGGCAAGGCCGATGCCTTTTTCCGGCGTCCCGGTGAAGACCGGCATGCCGAGCGCGCCCTGCATGAGATAGAGGGCCATGGTCGCCACGGCGAGGCGCGAGCCATAGGCCGCGGAGATGGCGAAGACCGCGAATGTCTGCATCGTCACATTGACGAACACCATGTCCACCTTGGTCTTGGCGGCAAGGGTCATGAGCGCCGAACCGACCAGGGCGAGGCTGACATACCAGACCGCCTTGGCGATTTGCGATTCGGGCTGGAACGTCTCGGCGAGCGAACGGGTCTGGGCGGTATTCATTCTCTGGTCCTCCGGGCTGGCTTTCACCACTTGATGCAAACGGTATATTAAGGAACATGCCGCACCGCAATACGCCATTTGTAGCACAAGGACCTTCCCCGCATGTCTCTGGTTTTCGACAATAGCTTCGCCCCGAATTATGGCGAGGCGGTAGAGATCGCACCTGCCATACGGCGGATGACGGTGAACAACCCCAGTCCCTTCACCTTTCACGGCACCAATTCCTATATCATCGGACGCGACACGCTCGCCATCATCGATCCCGGCCCGCTGGACGACGACCATCTTGCCGCCCTGCGAAGGGCGATCGGCCCGCGCCCCGTCAGCCACATCTTCGTCAGCCACACGCATCGCGACCACTCGCCGCTCGCCGAGACATTGCGCCGGGAAACCGGGGCGCTGGTCGTCGCCGAGGGTCCGCACCGGCCGGCGCGGCCGCTCCACACCGGCGAGGTGAACCTGCTCGACGCCAGCGCCGACACGGAGTTTTCGCCCGATATCGAGGCCGCCGACCAGTCGCTGATTGCCGGGGATGGCTGGACCATCCGCACGATCCACACGCCGGGACACACCGCCAATCATGCCGTATTCGCGCTGGAAGGAACCGGCATCGTCTTTTCCGCCGATCATGTCATGGCCTGGTCGACATCGATCGTCGCACCGCCGGATGGCTCCATGTCGGACTACATGGCCTCGCTCGACCGCATGCTGGAACGCCGCGACCGCGTCTATTTCCCCGGCCATGGCGGACCCGTCACAAAGCCAGGCGCCTTCGTCAGGGGCTTGAAAACACACCGCAAGATGCGCGAGCGCGCCATTCTCGAGCGCGTGCGCGCCGGCGACCGGACCATTCCCGCAATGGTCAAAGCGATCTATCGCGAGACCGATCCGCGGCTGCATGGCGCGGCCGGCCTCTCGGTATTGGCGCATCTGGAGGACATGGTGGCGCGCGGCCTGGTGCAGACCGAGGGCAACCCCGCCATCGACGGCATCTACTCGTAGCTATCCGGGCGTATTGCCTGTCCGGTCAGGTCGGGTCTTCCGCCGGCGACCGCGTCGTTTCCTCTTCCGGCTGCGCCCCCTGCACCTCGGCGTCGAGCGCCGTCATGAAAGCCGCGATGCGGTCGGCATTCTCGCCGAGATCATGAATGCCATAGCGGGAAACGGAGCGCATATCGACATAGGTCGTCTCGCTCTCGTCGCTCAGGCGGATCGCCACGTCGCTGGTGAAGCCGAGCAGCCAGGTGCGGGCGACGACCTGCACGAGGATTTCCTCGTCCTCGCCGGGCTCGCCCTTCTGCTGTACGATCGTCCAGCCATTATTGGCGATCACCGTCTTCACGGCGGTCAGGATACGGTCCGGCGAGCCGTCATAGCGCCGGCCTGTCACCTGCGGATAGGCGGCGGTCTGCAACTGCCGCGAGGCGCGATCGCTCACCAGCGGGTTCATCCGCTCGGTTCGGCCCGACGCCGCGAAGAGCGATGGCGGATCGACGATATCGGTCGAGACGTCATAGATCGTCGGCAATGCCAGGATCTGGTAGAGGGTGGTTGCGAAGGGAACGAGGACCAGCAAGGCGACAATCGCGCCCCAGAACGCCTTGGAGAAGCCGATATCGCCGCGCCGCCACAGGCTGGTGAAGCCCTTCATCGCGAGGAGCAGCGCCAGGATGGCCATGGTGCCGACGATCGCCAGCAGCCACAGGAACTCCGGTGTCTCGATGCGCTCGAACCGATGCCCCAGCCCCGACAGCACGAAGAGAATCACCGCGAGAAAAGCGATGCGAACCGACCATCGGGCCGAGATGGAGTGACGGCGGCGAATATGCGTTCGCATGGGTTCCTCGTATCAAGCGCTTCACAGCTAACCCCAATTGGCATTCCAGACAAGCGCCAGACGCCCGTGCCGCCACGGAACAATCGCCATCATGTATGCCATTCACAATTTATGAATGTATCGCGTTGCACAAACCTGTCATCATTCCGCCATGTGATTTGGCGGATTGCCGCAAACAATGGAGGATGAGGGCCTGTCGCAATCGGGAAACAACAAGAACGGGCTTGAGAACAGCCCGCAGATAAACGAAACGATCTCGCTCGAAATGGTCGAGGTGGAACTGGCGCTGGGCGCACAGGACATCGTCACCCAGGGCTTCGAGGAAACGCTGCGCAAAGCCGCGGATCTTGTCGGCGGCAAGCTGATATTCAACGTCCGCGCCGAGGAAGACAGCGATCATCAACGGATCGCGGCCATCGCCATTTCCGATGGTTCCGCCGAACAGACCGTCTATGTTCTCCTCGCCAATGACGGGCTGACAATGACCGTGACCTCCGACAAGAGTTCATTCCACCGCGGACTGCCGCAACTGTAGGCGAATGTGACCCGCCAGCCCGTTTGCGGCCGGCTTCGCAGAGAGCCGGCGGACGTTTCGGCGCCGGTTGCGACCAGGCAGGTTCAGGCAGCGACCTCGAGATAGACGCGCTGGACCTCGTCGTAGAGCATACCGATGGCGGGATCGCTCCTGCTGATCCTGCCATTCTCCATATGCCCGGCATAGCGCCTCAAATAGCGGGACGGGTTCGCCGCATCGATGAACGCCACGTCGTACCAACCGTCCCTGGTCTGCTGTTTGATGCTCGTTCTTCCATTCTCCAGCGTAGTTTCCTCGCCCGTATAGGCGTTTATGACCTTGAGCCGACCATTGGCGGTCGGCCAATCGCTGAAGTCGAACCGGGCAAATTTGCCATCTTCGTCGGCGATGACCTTGACGATGTCCGGCAATAACTGCTGGCTGGGATCGTCCGAATTGCCATAGAATTCGCCAAGATAACCGTTCGGGCCGTGGATAGCATAGGCATAGTCACCAGCGAATCGATGAGTCTCCAAGTCGGCCGCCAGGCTCCAGCTATCGGAAATTTCAATGGGCTCGCCGCTCGTCCCTTCGACGCTATAGAACCAGCCCCCATCCATCCGGTCATAGGACAGCACAGTGAAAGCCACGCCGAGTTTACCCCGGTTGCGGAAGGTGAAGTTCAGGCGTCTCGTACCGCCTCTTTTGACAAACGAGGCGAGCACCTCGAAGTCGTAGCCGATCGGCAATATATCGCAGCGCTCACGGTCCTGCTTGGCTACGACGGGAAATTTCGCGGCCGGATCGTTGTTGACATCGCCCATGTCCGGCTCGAGAACCGAGGTGGTCTTGGCTTTCGCAACTTCAGCCGCAGTCCAAACCCTTGCCGGTTTTGCCGTCTCCACCAGCTCTGACATTGGGCCGAATTGTGTCCGGTCGAAGTCGAAGGCGCTCGTAAGGTCGCCGGCAATCGCACGCCGCCAGGACGATATGTTCGGGAAGAGCGGGGCCTCCTTGGGTTGCTTGCCCTTGGCCGTAAGCCATGTTTCCAGGAACTGGATCACGGAGGTGTGGTCGAATACTTCCGAGCAGACCCGCCCGCCGGCACTCCAGGGCGAGATGACCAGCATGGGAACGCGCATTCCCATGCCTATGACGCCCCTGGTAGCCCCGGAAACCGATTGTTCAGAATTGAAATCGCGTGGCCCACCTTGCTGGGGGATCACGATGCCGGCGGATGTCTTCCCCATGTCCCCGTTCAGCGGCGGGACGGGCGGCAACACATGGTCGAAGAAACCGCCATTCTCATCATAGGTGATCAAGAATACGGTCTTGCGCCATAATTCCTTGTTGGCAAGAAAGGCCCGCAATATCTCGTTCACGTAATATTCGCCGAAATGGGGAGGGAATTTCGGGTGTTCCGTATAGGCCTCGGCCGGAACGATCCAGGATATCGGCGGCAGCGTGCCATCGCGAATATCCCGTTCGAATTGCGATTCCTCATCCGCTTTCGTACGCAGTACCGAATTCACGGTCTGGTTCTTGGCATATAATCTGGTCGTCTTGTCACGATATTGCCGGAAATATTCCAGCGTATTGTCGCCGTAGTTTCCGGCGAACGGCTGGCCATTCGTCCAGGTCAGTCCGTCCTGGTAGAATTTCCAGTCGACGCCCAGTTCCTCCAGCCGTTCCGGATAGGTCGCCCACGTGGGACGGCTCGCCTCGGGAAGCCCGGGCGAGCTGAAATAAGTATTGCTCGTGCGGCCGTCGCAGGTTCCGGTCCAGAAATAGCTGCGGTTGGGATCGGTGGCGCCATTATGCGAACAGAAGGTGCTATCGCAAATCGTGAATGCCTTGGCGAGCTTGAAATAAAGCGGGATATTGGCGCCGACGTAATGCGCCATCGTAACTATCTTCTTATTCTCGATCCACCTATCGCTCCATCCAAAGTTCCACGCGTCAAGGCCAGAGCCATATTCGTGGTCCGGATCCTGAAGGAAAACATGGCCGGCATCGGTACCGTCGCGTTTGTTAGCCAGATGGTAGGGGCGAATCCGCTGGTTCCGGTTCGTGGGATTCGGCTGGTGCCAGATAGGCTCGCCATCCCGCATCTTCAGCGGGCGCGGATCTCCGAAGCCGCGTACGCCGCGCAGCGTGCCGTAATAATGGTCGAAGGAGCGGTTCTCCTGCATGAGGATGACCACATGTTCGATATCTTTCAGCGAGCCCTTCTCGCAGTGAACATCCGCCGCCAGCATGTCCTTGATCACGGTCGATTCCGCCAGCGCCTTCTGCATATAGGCCGAACAGGCGGCGTAGGCTGCGGTGCTGGTGCCCGCAAGACCGAGCATCTTGATAAAATCACGTCTTTCCATTGTAACATCCTGAAAAATATAAATAAAAGAATGGAGCTCACTCAGATCCCTGTCGTGGCAACACGAAATTCATGGCCTATTTGCATAGATCTTCTCTGCGAGCCGCGAGCGTCTTGCCGCTATTCTCCAGATCGGCCTTGCTCTCCGCTAACGGACTTTCCTTTTCGGCGACGGCATTATCGGCGTTGGCAGGCTGGGCGACGAGAACCTGGCTTGCCTCGGCGCCCGCCACGACGGGCTCAACGGTGGCTGGCAGCTTCGACGCAAGGTCCTGCTCCAAGCGCGGTTCGGCGTCAGGCGCAACAGCGGGCTCTTTCGCGCCATGTTCGACTTCGGCTTCGAGACTGGGCTTGTCGGCTGTGTACGGTTGTGTAGTGGTGATATTCGCCGCAGGCGTGTCGATCCCGGCTTCGGCGGCTACCGCGGGCGGTGCGACAACAGCAATCGTGTTCGACGCAGCAGGCTGATCAGAGACCGGGTGTTCAATGCGTACCTCGCCCGTTTTTGCCTCGCTGAAAGTCGATTGCGCCGGGGTCGGCGAATTTTCCTCGGTCCCGTCGCAGGCTGTCACGAGAAGCAGCGGTAACAGGAAATAATATCGGCCATTCAAAATCATCATCTCCAAAAACAGACATTAAAAACGAACATAAAAAATACAGCTAATTCCGCCGAGCGTATCTGGTACCGCAATGAGGCCAGTTGGCGCCACGCATAGTGCCGGCATATGAAATTCTGATGACACGGCGTGTCCGGATATCCGGCCAAATCGGCTTCACCGCCTCTTCGCACCGCTTCCGGCGGCGTCCCTCTTTGCTCTTTGAGGGGAGTCTGGTTAAGCTCGCTCAACCAGACAAGACGGAGTGATTTGAAATGGCCAGCATGCCCCTTACCAATGTCCAGCAGCGCGACATGGACGCCCTCCTCCATCCCTATACGCCCCTGCACAAGCTGCATGAAAACGGCCCGCTGGTGATGGGCCAGGGCAAGGGCGTCTATCTCTACGATACGCAGGGCAAGGAATATATCGAGGGCATGTCCGGCCTCTGGTGCGCCGGCCTCGGCTTCGGCGACGAGGAGATGATCGAAGCGGCGACGGAGCAGATGCGCACTTTGCCCTATTATCACCTCTTCGGCGGCAAGGGCATGGAACCGGCGATCGAGCTTGCCGAGAAACTGAAGGAGATCGCACCGGTGCCGATTTCCAAGGTCTTCTACACTTCCTCCGGTTCGGAAGCGAACGATACGCAGGTGAAGCTCGCCTGGTACTACAACAATGCGCTCGGGCGGCCGAAGAAGAAAAAGATAATTTCGCGGGTCAAGGCCTATCACGGCGTCACCGTCATGGCGGCTTCGCTGACCGGCCTGCCCTATAATCACAAGGGCTGGGATCTGCCCGTAGAGGGCGTCCTGCACGCGGATTGCCCGCATTATTACAGGTTCGGCCTCGAAGGCGAGAGCGAGGCCGAATTCGTGCAGCGGCTGGCCGCATCGCTGAAGGACATGATCGAGCGCGAGGGGCCGGACACGATAGCCGCCTTCATCGCCGAGCCGGTCATGGGCGCCGGCGGCGTGCTGGTGCCGCCTTCCGGCTATTTTGCCGCCATCGAGCCGATCCTGCGCGAGCACGACATTCTGATCATCGCCGACGAGGTGATCAATGGCTTCGGCCGTACCGGCAATTGGTGGGGCAGCCAGAGCGTCGGCATGACGCCGACCACCATTTCCGCCGCCAAGCAGCTGACGGCCGCCTATTCGCCGCTCGGCGCCGTGCTGGTGCCGGAGGATGTCTACCAGGCCTATGTCGACCACAGCGCCGCCATCGGCACTTTCGGCCATGGCTTCACCTATGGCGGGCACCCGGTCGGCTGCGCGCTGGGGGTCAAGGCGATCGAGATCTACCAGCGGCGCAACATCGTCGATGAGGTGCGCAAGCTGACGCCGACATTCGAGGCAAGGCTGGCCCGGGTCAGCGACCATCCGCTGGTCGGCGAAGTGCGCAATTGCGGGCTGATGGGCGCCGTGGAACTCGTAGCCGACAAGGCAACCAAGCGGCCGTTCAACCCCGCCGATGGCGTCGGTCCAGCCCTGGCGCGTTTCCTCGAGGGCCATGGAGCGGTGCTGCGCGCCGTCGGCGACGCGATCGCCTTCTGCCCGCCGATGATCATCACCGAGGACGAACTGAACGAATTGTTCAACCGGTTCGAGCTCGCCCTGGCCGATACGGAAGCCCTGGTCTCGGCGCAGAATCTGCGCGCGGCGTAACATCGGGGAGCGGAGGCGAAGGCCTCCGCCCCGTCTCCTGTTTGCGGCCGTCTGCTATTTGCGGCCTAGCGGGCCTTGAGGAAATCGCCGACTTCGAGCACGACGAATTCGGTATCGTCAGCCCGGTCCACCGCACGCCCGGCCGAGAATGGCAGGTTGTTGTCATTGCCGACGATGATATGCGTGGCATCCACCACGTCGACGTTCTCGATGGTGACGAACGGCATGTCATAATAGCCGTCGCCGCCGCCCTGGCGCTTCTTGCCGTCCGGATCGGCAATCTTCATCAGGTCGATATAGCCGATCTTGCGCGCGGCTTTGCCGACTTCGGCATCCGACATTTCGATCTTGTAGATGCGCTTGTGCTTCGATGGAGCTTCGAAGCAATCGGCTTTCGGCGCCTTCGGGTCGGCGCATGCCTTGGCCGCGGTGCCGGCGCCATTGTCGCGCTCGATGACGAGGGCGGTGGTCGCATCGATCATGTTGAAATCGCCGATGGCCTCGCCGCCGGCCGATAGCGGATAGAGCCAGGAACGGCCCGTCCAGGCTTTGTCCGCGACATTGAACTCGATGATCCTGAGGGCAGGCATGCCATCGACCTTTTCGACAGTGCCATCCTCGCCGAACAGCGGGCCTTCCAGCAGCGCATAGAGCTTGCTGCCATCCTTCGACTGGGCGAGGCCTTCGAAGCCACCGGAGCGCTTCAGGTTGAAGGCCGGGTTCTTCAGGCTCGGATTGGCGGGCAGCCCGATGGCCGGATTGTCGGGCGAGCGCACCGCGATATCGCCGACCATGGTCGGCACGACATCGGTGACCTTGCCGTCGCGGCTAACCTTGACGAGATAGGGGCCGAACTCCTCGCCGAGCCAGAAACCGTCCTCGACCGGCTGAATGGATTCGACATCGAAATCACTACCGGTCAGATAGCGGCTGTCGCTGCCTTCCATCACGATCGGAAATGGCACTTTACGATCCGGGTCGCGCAGGAATATGGTCTCGCGGCGATCGACGACACCCTTGTCCCAGTCGAAGGCGACATGGTGCAGCATCAGCATCGCATCCGGCGAATTGAACTTGCTGCCGAAGCCATTGTCCGAAAGCGTCCAGTAGGTGCCGTCGCCGATTGCCTTGATACCGGAAAAGCCCTGCAATGGCTGGCCCTGGAACGGCATCGACAGGCCGGTCAGGCGTGCGCCATCCTTGCCGGGGACCGTGCCCATGCCTTCGGCGCGCTTGCGGTCGGGCGTGGTGAATTTCCCCGATGTCTTGAGGTGTTCCGGCGCGTCGTTCGGCGCATCGACCATGGTATTGGCGGGAAGGATGGCCTGGGAGACGAGCTTGGCGTCAAATTGCCGTTCGTCGGCATGGGCAGCCGTGATCGCCAATGCCGAAGCAATAATGGAAAGGAATATCGGTCGCATGAATTCACCTGGGAGTTGAACTTTAATCATCTCCACCGGCATAGGTGTGCCAAATTACAGCCGTTTGTTCTTTTCATGAAACATTTACAACACCCCTCCGTGGCCGGTTTCATCAGGCTCCCGGCCTGACCGGACGCTCCGCCGTGGTGACGTCTTCGAGGCGCACGAAGCGGAAGCCCCGCGCCTTGAGCGCGAGGATACCCTTCACCACCCCCTCGCCGGCCGCGCGCGTAGGCTGGTTGATATGGGCGATGATCACGTCGCCATCCCTCGCCTTTTCCAGCCGTCGCTCCACCTGCCCCGCCAGCAGCGAAGCGCCCATGTCGGCATTGAGCGAATATCCTGCCAGCCGGTAGCCGAGGCCGTGAATGAGCGCCACCGCATCGGTGCTGTATCGGGCAGTGGCGTCGCGGTACCAATGCGGCCGCGGCAGGGCGGCCCGTTGCATGGCATCGGCGCCGCCATCGATTTCGCCCTGGATGGCTCCCAGCGATCCCGCCGTTTTCAGCCCGAACATCGTCGGCTGGTCGTCAATCGCCGGCACATGGGCCAGCCCATGATTCTCGAGTTCGAACAGGTCCGGGTGAGCCAGCAGCGTCGCGATTGCGGCTGGGTTGCGCTTCAGCCACCGCCCGGTGACGAAGATCGTCGCCTGGATCCGGTTGGCGACCAGCATGTCGAGTATGCGCTGGTCCGTCTGGCCCGAACATGCGTCGAGCGTCAAGGCCAGTTGCGGTGCATCCGGGCCGCCCTGGTGCACGTAAAGCTGCGGCTCGACGAAATGCGGCCTGCCGCCGCCGATCGCCGTACCGGCAGCCGCAAATGTGAAGATGGCAGCCAGGGCTGCAGCATGAGCACGCATTTTTTCGCCGAAAACTCCGTTTGCTCGCGAAGATCGCGCAAATAGAGCCGGATTTAAGGCAACCCCACTAGCCGGCCGGTTTTGCCGATGCCTGCGCTGCCGCCAGCCTGGCGATCGGCACGCGGAACGGCGAACAGGAGACGTAGTCCAGCCCCACCTCCTCGCAGAAGTGGATCGAAGCAGGGTCGCCGCCATGCTCGCCGCAGATGCCGAGCTTGATGTCGGGTCGCGTCGCCCTGCCCTTTTCCGCCGCCAGCCGCACGAGTTCGCCGACGCCATCGACATCGATGGAGACGAAGGGGTCCTGGGCGATGATGCCCTTTGCCTGATAGGTCGTCAGGAAGGAAGAGGCGTCGTCGCGGGAGATGCCGAACGTGGTCTGGGTGAGGTCATTGGTGCCGAACGAGAAGAACTCGGCGGCTTCGGCAATCGAATTCGCCCTCACCGCCGCACGCGGCAATTCGATCATCGTGCCGACAAGATAGTCGATGGTGAGACCGGCTTCCCGCATCACCTCCGCCGCCACGGCGTCGATCCTGGCCTTGACGAAATCGAGTTCGGCCCGAAGCCCGACCAGCGGCACCATGATTTCCGGCACGACCGGAGCGCCCGTGGACTTGGCGGCTTCGACCGCGGCTTCGAAAATGGCGCGCGCCTGCATCTCGGCGATTTCCGGATAGGAGATGGCGAGGCGGCAGCCGCGATGGCCCAGCATCGGGTTGAATTCATGCAGGGCGTCGGTGCGCTCGCGCAGCTTTTCGACGCCGACATTCATCACCGCCGCCACTTCCGCTATTTCCTCGTCGGTCTTCGGCAGGAATTCATGCAGCGGCGGATCGAGCAGGCGGATCGTTACCGGCAGGCCGTTCATGATCTCGAAAAGCTCGACGAAATCCGCACGCTGCATCGGCAGCAGCTTGTCGAGCGCGGTCCTGCGGCCTTTTTCGTTCTCGGCGAGGATCATTTCGCGCATGGCGATGATCCGCTCGCCATCGAAGAACATGTGTTCCGTGCGGCAAAGGCCAATGCCCTCCGCGCCGAAGGAGCGGGCGGTGCGGGCGTCATTGGGCGTTTCGGCGTTTGCCCTGACCTTCATGCGGCGTGCGCCGTCCGCCCATTCCATGATCTTGCCGAAATCGCCGGAAAGCTCCGGCTGCAGCATCGGAACCGCGCCCTTGAGCACCTGGCCGATACCGCCATCTATGGTGATGATATCGCCCTTCTTCAGGGTGACGCCCATGGCGAGCAAGGTCTCGTTGCGGTAATCGACCCGCAGCGAGCCGGCACCCGATACGCAGGGCTTGCCCATGCCCCTTGCGACCACCGCCGCATGGCTGGTCATGCCGCCGCGCGTCGTCAGGATGGCTTCGGCGGCGTGCATGCCGTGAATATCCTCGGGGCTCGTCTCGATGCGCACGAGAATGGCCTTGCGGCCCTCGGATTTGAGCTGCTCGGCATCCTCGGAGGAGAAGACGATTTCGCCGGTCGCCGCGCCGGGCGAGGCCGGCAGGCCGGTGCCGATCACCTCGCGCTGCGCGCGCGGGTCGATGGTAGGATGCAGCAATTGATCGAGCGATCCCGGCTCGATGCGCAGCACCGCCTCTTCGCGCGAAATCAGCCCCTCTTCCGCCATTTCCACGGCGATCTTCAGCGCGGCCTTGGCGGTGCGCTTGCCGGAGCGGGTCTGCAGCATCCACAACTTGCCGTTCTCGATGGTGAATTCGAGATCCTGCATGTCCCGGTAGTGCTTCTCCAGCCTGTCCGAAACGGCACAGAATTCGGCGAAGGCCTCGGGCATGATCTTTTCCAGCGAGGGCCGGTCGGAACCGGCAGCAAGGCGCGCCTCTTCGGTGATGTTCTGCGGGGTGCGGATGCCGGCGACGACGTCCTCGCCCTGGGCATTGACGAGAAATTCGCCATAGAGCTTCTTTTCGCCGGTCGACGGGTTGCGCGTGAAGGCCACGCCCGTGGCGGACCGGTCGCCCATGTTGCCGAAGACCATGGCCTGGACATTGACCGCCGTGCCCCAGCTTTCCGGCATGTTGTGCAGGCGGCGATAGGTCACCGCGCGCGCGTTCATCCAGCTTGAGAATACCGCGCCGATCGCGCCCCATAATTGCTGCTGCGGATCCTGCGGGAATGGCGCCTCGAGTTCTTCCTCGATCTTTTCCTTGTAGAGGGCGATCACGCCTTTCCAGTCGTCCGCCGTCAGGGCCGTATCGACATCATGGCCGAGATTTGCCTTGGTATCCTCCAAAATCTCTTCGAAAACCGAGTGATCCAGCCCCATCACCACGTCGGAATACATCTGGATGAAGCGCCGATAACTGTCATAGGCAAAGCGGGCATCGCCGGATTCGCGTGCGATCGCCTCGACCGTCTCGTCGTTGAGGCCGAGATTGAGCACCGTATCCATCATGCCGGGCATCGAAGCGCGCGAGCCGGAGCGCACGGAAACCAGCAATGGCCTGGCATTGTCGCCGAGCTTGCGGCCTGTCACCGCGGCAATGTGCCCGAGCGCGGCCTCGACGTCCTTTTCCAGCGATGCGGGGTAGCTGCGGCCGTTTTCATAATACCAGCTGCAAACTTGCGAGGTGATGGTGAAACCGGGCGGAACCGGCAGGCCCAGCGCGCACATCTCGGCGAGGTTTGCGCCCTTGCCTCCCAGAAGATCACGATCGCCGGCGGATCCTTCCGCCTTGCCATCGCCGAAAGTATATACCCACTTTTCCATTCGCAGCCTCCCATGCCGACGAGCATGATTGAGGTCTACGCGATCGACCGGGCAAGCGCCAGTGCGAATTGTTGCGATGCAGCATTCAAATCGATTAAGAGGGTAAAACCACGTTAACCCTTGAAATTCTTCGTCAAAACTAGCTGGCTTCGCGCAACTGCTCGGCGGTCTGAAGATCGACGGAAACGAGCTGGCTAACACCCTGCTCGGCCATGGTCACGCCGAAGAGCCGGTTCATGCGCGCCATGGTGATCGGATTGTGGGTGATCACCACGAACCTCGTATCGGTCGAAGCGGCCATCTCGTCCATGAGATTGCAGAAGCGCTCGACATTGTGGTCGTCGAGCGGGGCGTCGACCTCGTCGAGCACGCAGATCGGCGCGGGATTGGTGAGGAACACCGCGAAGATCAGCGCCATGGCGGTAAGCGCCTGCTCGCCGCCCGAAAGCAGCGTCATCGTCTGCGGCTTCTTGCCGGGCGGGCGGGCAAGGATCTCAAGTCCCGCTTCCAGTGGGTCGTCGGATTCGATCAATTGCAATTCCGCCGTTCCGCCACCGAAAAGATGGGTGAAAAGCCGCTTGAACTGGACGTTCACCACTTCGAACGCCGCCAGCAGCCGCTCGCGCCCCTCGCGGTTCAGGCTTTGTATGGCCTGGCGCAATTTCTTGACGGCCTCGATGATGTCTTCGCGCTCGCCGATCAGCGCTTCCAGCCGCTCGGAAAGCTCCTGCTGCTCCTCCTCGGCGCGCAGATTGACGGCGCCGAGCCGCTCGCGCTCGATCTTCAGGCGCTCCAGATTGCGCTCGATCCCATCCACGTCCGGCAGTGGCGATTCCGGCGTCAGGCCGGTCAGCTTGACCGCCTCGTGCGGCGGGCAGTTCAGCGTCTCGACGATGCGCGTCTCGGCATCCTGGCGGCGCTCCTGCGTGGCGGCCAGCCGCTCCTCGGCGCGGGCCCTCGCCTCGCGCGCGGTCGCCAGCGCCTGAATGGCGTCGGTGGCGCTGCGGTCGAGTTCCTGCTGCCGGCTCTCCGCCAGTGCGAGCCGGTCGCCGGCCTCCTTGCGCAGGGCCTCGGCTTCGGACAATTGCGAAAGCAGCGTGCGGTTGCGCTGCTCGATGTCGTCCGGCGCATCGGCGAGGCTCTGGGCCTCCCGGTCCGCCTCGATGCGGCGCTCTTCCAGCGAGCGGATATGATTGTCGGCGTTCTGGGCGCGCGTGATCCAGCTCTTGCGCTCATCGCCGATGGCTTCAAGCCGGCGCTGGCGCGTTTCCGCCTCGCGCCGCAAGCCGTCATGGATCGCCCGCGCCTCGGCCAGCGCCGCACGGTCGCGCATGACATCGGCCGTCAGATCGGCCAGCCGCGCATTGATATCCTCCAGATCGGCAGCGGTTTCGAGCCGCATCTCGATCTCGATGAATTGCTCCTGCGCCTCCTCCAGCGATTCGGCGAGCCTTGAGCGCCCCTCATCGAGCGCCGCACGGCGGCTGGCCAACTGACCGGATGCACGCTCGGCAGCGGCAAGCGCCTCACGGGCATCGCCCAGCGCGCGCTGCATGGCACGCCAATGGTCGCGCGCGGTGCGCTCGGCCTCGACCTGCTGGCGTACCTGCGCCTCCGCCTCGGCAAGCGCTGTCTCCGCCGAGCGCAGCCGCTTCGTCGCCTCGACGATCTCCTCGTCCAGTTCCGCCAGGCGGTTCTTCTGCGCAAGGCGTTGCGCCGCCGGTGTCGGAGCATCGGCGCTGGCCGTATAGCCATCCCAGCGCCATAGCGCGCCCGACCGGCTGACGAGGCGCTGGCCCGCCTTCAACTGTGCCTGGAGGCGCGGGCCGTCAGCCTCGTCCACGACGCCGATCTGCGCCAGGCGGCGCGACAGCTGCGTCGGCGCCTTGACGAAATCGGCGAGCGAAGGGACCGCTGAAGGCAGCGGCGCGTCGCCGCCCCTATCGCCTGGCTCGCCCCAATAGACCGGCGCCGCCTTGTCGAGCGGTGCATCGAGATCCTCGCCAAGCGCCGCGCCGAGGGCAGTCTCGAAGCCCTTTTCGACCCTGACGGTCTCCAGAACGGCGGGAAAGAGGTCGGCGCCACCGGCATTGATCATCCGCGACAGCGTATTCGCCTCCGCTTCGAGGCTGCTCAGCCTGCCGCGCGCTTCCTGCAGGGGCTGGCGCAATTCCGTCTCGCGGCGACGCGCTGCCTCGACCGCCGCTTCCGCGCCCATGGCCGCCTCTTCCGCTTGAACGAGAACGGCCTCGGCTTCATCGACAAGCCGCTGTTTCTCCGCTGGATCGTCAAGCGCCGCAATCTGCGCCGTCACGCTGGCGAGGTCGCGCTCGACATCGCCGATCTGGCGAACGAAGCGGTCGCGGCGCTCGGTGCTTTCGCGCAGCAGCCGCTCGATCTGCGCCCGCTCGGCAGCGGCCTCGGCGCGTTCCGCCGTCACCTTGCCAAGCGCGGACTCGCTTTCGCCGAGCTTCGCCTG
Source organism: Phyllobacterium sp. 21LDTY02-6 (assembly GCF_023554255.2). Taxonomy (GTDB): domain Bacteria; phylum Pseudomonadota; class Alphaproteobacteria; order Rhizobiales; family Rhizobiaceae; genus Phyllobacterium. The sequence goes on from NZ_JAMJWD020000004.1 coordinate 130,363, forward strand.
CGCCTGTTCGAAGGCCGCGCGCGTCTCGATCTCGCGCTCGCCGGCATTGGCATTGTCGTCGTTGAGCCTGCGCTCCTCCTCGTCGAGGCGGACCAGGACATCCGCATTCTCGCGCACCATCTGCTCTTCCCGGGCGATATCCTCGCCAAATTGCAGCAGGCGCTTGGCGATTTCCGACTGCCGCGCGCGCACGCGCTCGGCCTCTTCCTGCAGTTGGCTTCGCGCAATCGTCAGCCGCTGCAGGGCGGCGGCGGCGCGAGCCTCGGCCTCGCGAAGGTCGGGAAGCTGATGCGCGCCGATCCCCTGTTCCCTGGCGGCGTTCATCTGGCGTTGCGCCTGCTCGGCGACGCCGGAGGTCGCTACGGCGAGGATGGATTGCGCCTCGGCTTCCTGCGCCTTGGCCAGCGACCATTTGAGATGCAGCAGGATCGCCTCGGAACGGCGGATATCCGCCGACAGGCTCTTGAACCTGCTTGCCTGCCGCGACTGGCGCCGCAGGCTCTCGATCTGCGCTTCCAGCTGTCCGACCACGTCTTCCAGCCGTTCGAGATTCTGTTCCGCCGCCCGCAGCCGCAGCTCCGCCTCGTGGCGGCGCGTGTGCAGCCCGGAAATGCCGGCCGCCTCTTCCAGCAGCGCACGCCGCGCCTGCGGCTTGGCCTGGATCAGTTCGCCGATGCGCCCCTGCCCGACCATCGACGGCGAGCGGGCGCCGGTCGACTGGTCGGCGAACAGCAATTGCACGTCCTTGGCGCGCGCATCCTTGCCATTGATACGGTAGACCGAACCGGCCTCGCGCTCGATGCGGCGCGAAACCTGCAGCTCGTCGGCATTGTTGAAGGCCGGCGGGGCGCTGCGATCCTGATTGTCGAGGAAAAGCGTGACTTCGGCGGTGTTGCGGGCGGGACGTGCGCCCGAGCCGGAGAAGATGACGTCGTCCATGCCGGAAGCGCGCATGTTCTTGTACGAGCTCTCGCCCATGACCCAGCGCAGTGCTTCGACGAGATTGGACTTGCCGCAGCCATTGGGACCGACGACGCCGGTCAGGCCGCCCTCGATGACGAATTCCGCCGGTTCGACGAAGGATTTGAAGCCGAGAAGCCGGAGCTTGGTAAAGCGCATCGGCCGCCCCTACCCGACCATCGGGGAAGAAATGACGGGCGCGCCGCGGCGCCCGCCAGTTGAAGGAAGGCGGGACCTAGAGAAGCGGGTCGATAATCGCTGACATCTGGTCAACCGTCAGGGCTCCCGAATATTTGGCGCCGTTGATGAAGAAGGTCGGGGTCGAATCCACACCGAAATCATTTGCGCCGCGCTCGCGCACTGCATTCACATCATCCAGAAGTTTCTGGTTCGTCAAGCAAGCCTTGAATGACTCTTGTGTAAAACCGGCCAATTTGGAGATTTGCAGCAGCGGTTCCTCTGCATTAGCCGCCGCGGCCCATTGTTCCTGCTGTTTGAACAGCACTTCGACCAGCGGATAATAACGCTCTTCCGGCGCGCACCTGGCCAGCATGAAGGCTGCCGCAGCGCGCGGATCGAAGGGGAATTCGCGCAGGATCAGCTTCGCCTTGCCCGTATCGATATATTTCGCCTTGATCGTAGGCAGTGTCGTCACCGAGAAATGGGCGCAGTGCGGGCAGGTCATCGACGCATATTCGACGATGGTCACAGGCGCATCCGCCTTGCCCATGACCATGTCCTTCAGGCTGCCCTGTTCCAGAAGCTTCGCCGCATCGACCTTGCCGCTCGAGGCTGGGGCAGCTTCCTGCGACCAGGCAGACCCGTTTGCGGCCAGTGTCATGGCGGCCGTGGAAACGGCGGCGAGCGCCAGGATTTGTCTACGTGTCAGCGGTTCATTCATCAGGGTCACCTGTCTCCGGCGTTGATGTCAGTTTTTCGCAATTAGTATGCAATGCCAGTCTCTTTAAGGCACGCTTGCCCGTCTGTCTTTGAATTTTTCGTGATTTCGGCGCGCCGAGCTCAGGATTTGCCGAGCTGTCTGGCCGCGTGGATGGTCTGCCCGAGCCGCTGCAGCGCCTCTCTCAGCCCGTCGTCCTCGATGCCGCCGACCGAACGATTGATCCTGCTTGCGGTCGCCGCATCCACCGGCGGCAAGGCGGGCCGCCGCTTGACCGGCTGGCTGACGGGCTTCTGCTCGATCTTGATGCGGCCCACCGCCGAAAAGCCAAGGAAAGCGTTGACGCGGCTGATCAGTTCGCCGGTCTCATGCTGGAGGCGCATGGCGGTGAAGCCCTGGCAGGCGATGAGCAGAGTCGCCGGTTGAAACGGATCATCCTCATGGGCGCGGCGGGGCCAGATCAGCTTGAGGGGCCGCGACTGCTCGCCGAGGGCTGGCCCGACGATCTCCTCCCATGATTGCACCAGTTCGATGGCTACGCCCGCACGCTTGCGCAGCACCGGATCGAGAACGCCGGATGCCGGATCCGCGAGCGGGCGGAAGCCTCTCTTGTCACGTTCATTGCTCATGGCATTTCCTGACGGTTTTCGGGCTCAGCGCCCATTATAGCCGCGAAACCATTCGACGAACAATGGAAGCCCGTCTTCCAGCGAAGTGGCCGGCGAAAAGCCGAGATCGCGTGCAGCAAGGCCGATATCGGCATAGGTCCGCGGCACGTCCGCCGCCGGCATGGGCGCAAACTGCTTGATCGCCTCGCGCCCGCAGGCCTTCTCGATGATCTCGATGAAGCGCATCAGCTGCACCGGCTTGTTGTTGCCGAGATTGTAGACCGGCGCGGTTTCGTCCGGCCGATCCAGTATGCGGCGCACCGCGCCCACGACGCCGGCGACGATATCGTCGATGAAGGTGAAATCGCGCTCCATCTTTCCGTGGTTGTAGACCTTGATCGGTTCGCCCTTCAAGATTGCGTCGGTAAAGAGCCAGGGCGCCATGTCGGGCCGGCCATAGGGCCCGTAGACGGTGAAGAATCGCAGCCCGGTCGACGCGATGCCATGGACATGGCGGTAGGAATAGGCCAGCAGTTCGGCAGAGCGTTTCGTCGCTGCATAGATCGAAACGGGATGATCGACCCGATCCGTCTCCGAAAACGGCACCTTGGTATTGGCGCCATAGACCGACGAGGAGCTGGCATAGACGACCGGCGGGCGCCTGGACATCCGCCGCGCCTGCTCGAATACGGCGACCTGCCCGTGGATATTGGCATCGACATAGGCGGCCGGGTTTTCGACGGAATAGCGCACACCGGCCTGGGCAGCGAGATGGACGATGACATCGGCATCCTGGTGGGAGCGAAGCGCCGATGCGAGGGCCTCACCATCCGCCACATCGACGAGCGCGAACTCCACATTGCTCGCACCCTCGAGGGCGGCAAGCCGCGTTTCCTTGAGAGCGACGGGATAATAGGGGTTCATGTTGTCGAGGCCGACAATTTCGAAACCCTGTTGCGCCAATCGCCGTGCGACGTGAAAACCTATGAAGCCGGCGGCCCCTGTAACGATTGCCTTCATGCTGTACCCGGCACTGCCAGTTTTCGCCTTTCCTGCATTATCCTGCGCGACGTCGCGGCGTTCAGCGCCCCGAAAAAGAAGAACAGAGCCGCGATGGTCGTCTCGTGCAAGAGCGGATTGTGCAGGACACCGTAGCTGATTCCCACCACGACGAAATAGCATGTGGCGCGCACGAGGCCCGCACTGGACGCATTGCGCAGGATGTGCCACAGGCCGAACGCCCAGGTGCCGATAAGCAGGATCAGCCCGATGGCGCCATTGTTGAGGAGCTCGTCCAGAATGGCATTGTGCACATGCAGGTACCCGCTCAGCATCGGCGCCTTGTCGCCCGCCTTGGCGCGGACCGCATCCATCTTGCCGTAGGAACCGACGCCGGTGACGGGATTTTCCTTGATGACCCGGACCGCCCCCGACCAAAGCGTCATGCGGATATCCGCCGAGGCCTTGTCCTTCCATTTCGAACTGTCGCCGGTGTCGTAATATTCGACCATGCCGAAGAAGCGCTCATGGATCTTGTGCCCGATCGGCCCCACCATGACGACGGCAGCCAGGGCCACTGAAGAGCCGATATAAATGGCGGAACGCCGAACCGGGCTGTGCTTCGCGGCGAAAACGAGGATCTCCACGAAGATGAAGATCGGCATCACCACGAGAACCGCCCGCGTTTCCGATATGGCGACCGATACCGCGCCGAAGATGAGATATTGCGGCCCGTCGGGCAGGAAGCGCGCGATTGCCGCCGTGAACGCGGACCAGAGGCCCGGCCGCTTCGGCGGAAAACGATTGGGCTGGTCGCGCAACGGTATGGTGGCGCCGATTGCCGCGAGGGCCGCAACGAAGGCGAAGACCGCCGCATTGCCGCCCACGCCGATGCGCCCGCCTTCCATGAGGAAGGAGCAGGCGGCGATGAGGAAGGCCAGCACCGTGCCGAGGCGGGAGCCTAGAACGAAGGCCCGCAGCGGATCGTGAATGAGGATCATGCCCGGCCCGGCAAAGGCGAAGAGCGAAAAGAGCAGCGTATAGCCGATCTGCCTGTTCCCGATGATCGGCTCGCCGCGATAGAAGATGAGCCCGAGCGACCACACGGCATAAAGCAGGGCGAAGAGGTAGAATTTCCCGGCGAACAGCCGCGCGGTACGGTGGCGCGCAATCGCGAGATAGAGGCCGACGCAGGAGAAGATCAGCAGCGAGACCGGACCTATGACGATGCGGATCGGCATGGCGACAGCGCCTAGTCCGAGCAGCCATTTGTCAAAACGGCGCCGCATCAGGAAAATGCGTTGGACAAGCCTCACTCTTTCAGTTCCTTCAATCGAACCGTCTGCAATCCATAAAGGACTCGGCGGATATAGTCACCTGTCCGGAACAACAGCGCGCCGGAGCGCTTCCAGGCGGCAGGCTTGGTGGAGGAGTAGCGCTTGCGGCTCCCGATCGTCGTCGGCGCCTCGGGGGAAAGCCCGACAACACGCTCCCTGGTGGCAAGCAGGCTGAAACGGCCGGCCCAGCCGCGCTCCAGCGCCACGTCATAGGGCAGCGACATGGGCAGCAGCGCACGCGCCAGCCGCGCCGCGCCTTCGCGGGTGACCATATAGGCCGCCGCACTGCCGAGCGGCCCGTGCAGGCAGCGACCGACGTGAACGCCATCGATCGTCGCAAAGGTCCGGAAAGCCGCGGTGCGATGGTTGACGAGCTTCACCGCATCCCAACCGCCGAGCCGCGACAGCCGTTCCACAAAGGGCAGAAAGCCGGGCTTGAACTCCACATCGTCCTCTACGATCACCGCATGAGGCTCCTCGCCGGCAGCGATCGCATTAAGCGCCGCGATATGGCTGAGATAACAGCCGATCTCGCCCGGAAGCACCGAGCGCCCATGCTGGCGGAAGAATGCGCGCTCATCGAGTTCAGCCACCCCGGGCACATAGGCGCCGCCATCGACGGCCTCTATGCGCCGGATATCGATGTCAAACTTTTCGGCACTGCCCCGAATTGTCTCCCAGCGCTTATGGGAGCGCTCGAGATTGATGACGTATACAGGTACAGACAAGCGTAAATTCTCGCATGGGTTTATTTGCGTATCTGCTCGTGGAGCGGTTGGACCTGAATGTCAACACAAACAAAATTACCGTGGCTTAGACAAAAGTTCGCGTCCGGGCGCTTTCGGGAACGCTCTGCGTCTGCTTGCGGCATTTCGGAAGATGCATTCGGTAACGGTCTGCGGTAATCAGGCGGCCATGGACAGTTGCGGCCCCGATCTCAGTGCGAAGCTCTTGGCATGGTACGATTCGCACCATCGGATTCTGCCATGGCGGACGGCCCCGGCGGACCGGCGGGCAGGCAAGCGGACCGATCCCTACGCCGTATGGCTTTCCGAAATCATGCTGCAGCAGACGACGGTCGAAGCGGTAAAGCCGTATTATCGAACCTTTCTCGAGCGCTGGCCGACGATCGAGCATCTCGCAGCGGCGAGCCAGGACGATATTTTGCGGGCCTGGGCCGGACTTGGCTATTATTCGCGCGCCCGCAACCTGAAGAAATGCGCGGATGTGGTCGCCAGCCAATATGGCGGGCGCTTTCCCGACGATGCGGAAGGGTTGAAGCGCTTGCCGGGAATAGGCGACTACACCGCCGCCGCCATCGCATCCATCGCGTTCGACCGCCCTGTCGCGGTCGTCGATGGCAATGTGGAGCGCGTCGTCTCCCGGCTCCACGCCATCGAGACGCCGCTGCCGGCAGCCAAGCCATTGATCCGCTCGCATACGCAGCGCATCACCCCATTGGAGCGGCCCGGCGATTTTGCGCAGGCGATGATGGACCTCGGCGCCACGATCTGCACGCCGAAGCGGCCGGCCTGCATCATCTGCCCGGTGCAGCCCGATTGCGAGGCATTCCGCAGCGGCGACCCGGAACCCTTTCCGGTGAAGGCGCAAAAGCAGGCCAAGCCGGTGCGCGTCGGCGCGGCTTTCGTCGCCATTTCCGCCGATGGCGCGGTCTATCTGCAGCGGCGCGCCGAATCCGGCCTGCTTGGCGGCATGAGCGAGGTGCCGACGACGGCATGGACCGCACGGCAGGACGGCGAAGCCGGCGTCGCGGGCGCACCCTACCCCGCGGACTGGCTCCCATGCGGCACGATCACCCATGTCTTCACCCATTTCGAACTGAGACTGAGCGTTTTTCGCCTCGAAGATGCCCCGGCATTGCCCGGACTTCCCGGCTGGTGGGTACAAATCGACCGATTGTCCGAAGAAGCGTTGCCGACGGTCATGAAAAAGGCCATTGCTGCTGCAATTCCCTACGCTTTCGCAACGAGAAGGAACAAATGATGACGCCCGTGAAGCATATTGTCTTCGATATCGGCCAGGTTTTGATCCATTATGAACCGGACGCCGCCTTTCGTTCGTTGATACCCGATGCCGACGAGCGCAAATGGTTTTTCGACAATGTCTGCACCAGCGCCTGGAACATCGAGCAGGATCGCGGCCGCAAATGGGAAGACGCGGAGGCGCTGCTGATCGCCGATTTCCCCGATTGCGAGCAGCACATCAGGGCGTTCCGCCAGAACTGGCACCTGATGATCACCCATTCCATCGATGGCAGCGTCGAAATTCTCCGCAAGCTCATCGCCGATGGGCATGATGTGACGATGCTGACGAATTTCGCCTCGGATACATTGCGCGAGGCCTGGGAGCGCTTCCCGTTCCTGACGACAAGCCGCGGCGTGACGGTCTCCGGCGATATCGGATACATCAAGCCGGACCGGGAAATCTATGACCGCCACGTCGCGGCCTTCGACCTCGACCCGGCGGCGACGCTGTTCATCGACGACAGTGCCAAAAATGTCGTCGGCGCACAGAATGCCGGCTGGCAGGCGGTGCAGTTCATCGACCCAGCGACATTGCGCGCCGACCTGGCGCGGTTCGGAATAGCCGTCTGACGCAGTCGATCCCCGCTTCGAGGCGAGGATCGGTCTACCGGCCAGGCAGCGGCTCGTTGAGGCAGCGGCTCGTCAGGCTCCGGCCGGCGCCATGCCGCTGCGAACCTGCTTGCGCAGTTCGTCGATGGGCTTCAGCTGGCCTTCGTCCTCGAAATGCCAGAAGGTCCATCCATTGCAGGCATCCAGGCCCTGGACCCGGGCTCCCATGCGGTGGATCGATCCGGCATCGCCGCCCGATGCGACAGTGCCGTCCGCGCGCACGATGGCCGCATGACGCCGGCGGGCGTCGCTGAGGATCGCTCCCGGCTTCAACATGCCGGATTCGACGATGGTCCCGAAGGCGACGCGCGGCTCGGCGCGCTTGCTCGACATGACCGTCAGTTCCGCTCCCGCCAGAGGCTCGACAGCCGCGATGCGAGCAGTCGCGGCGTCGATATATTTCTGCTCCCGCTCGATGCCGACGAAGTGGCGCCCGAGACGTTTTGCGACGGCGCCGGTCGTCCCCGATCCGAAGAAGGGATCGAGAATGACGTCGCCGGGCTTGCTCGAAGCCATGAGTATCCGGGCCAGCAGCGCTTCGGGCTTCTGTGTCGGGTGGACCTTGTCGCCATTCTCATCCTTGAGACGCTCCGCCCCGGTGCAGATCGGGAAAAGCCAATCCGAACGCATCTGCAGATCGTCATTGGCTGCCTTCATGGCCTCGTAATTGAACGTGTATGATTTTGCCTGGCGATCCCGCGATGCCCAGATCATCGTCTCATGCGCATTCTGGAAGCGCCGGCCGCGGAAATTCGGCATGGGGTTGTTCTTGCGCCAGATGATGTCGTTGAGCATCCAGAAGCCAAGGTCCTGCATGGCGGTGCCGACGCGGAAGATATTGTGGTACGAGCCGATGACCCAGATCGTGCCGCTGGGTTTCAGGACACGGCGGCACGCCAGAAGCCAGGCGCGGGTGAAGGCGTCATAGGCCTGGAAACTGTCGAACTGGTCCCAATGGTCGTCCACCGCATCAACTTTCGATTGATCTGGACGAAGCAACTCACCCTCAAGCTGCAAATTATAGGGCGGATCGGCAAAAATCACATCGACGGAATGGTCCGGCAGGCGGTTGAGGGCGGCGACGCAATCACCTTTCAGGATGGTGTCGCGCCAGGAAGCCTGCGGCGCAACTTGGGGAAGTTCATTCACAAGGCGTACAACTGACATGGGATACTCGACTACTCGGGACGCTAAACTCCGCTTATGGTTACCGGGCACGGTAAATATCGCGTTAAGAGGCCGCGCCCCGCCGCAAGATGCCAGCTTTTCTTTGACGCCCCGGCGATTAGCGTGTAGTCAGCCGCCATCCCCCAAGATTGTCCGCTGCTGGCGGACGCACTCCGCATGGACAGGTATATCATGGAACCCCAGCTCATTATTTTCGATTGCGACGGCGTGCTCGTCGATTCGGAATTTCTCGCCGCCCAGGTCGAGTCCGAATTGCTGACGCAGTCCGGCTATCCGATCGATCCCGAGACGATTGCCGAGCGTTTCGCGGGACTGACCTGGACGGACATCCTCCTCCAGGTGGAGAAGGAGTCCGGCATACCGATCTCGGCACAGCTCATCGAGGAATCCGCCCGGCAGATGGACCACAAGCTGCGTAACGAGCTGAACGTCATCGAGGGCGTGGAGCAGGTCGTGGCCAACCTGCCCTATCGCAAATGTATCGCATCCAACTCCATCGGATCGTCGCTCAAGATGATGCTCGAGCAGAGCACGCTCTACGAGCTCTTTGCTCCGCACATCTTTTCGGCAAGGGAAGTCGGCACGCAGAAGCCGAAGCCGGCGCCTGACGTCTTTCTCTATGCGGCCAAGCAGTTCGAGGTCGATCCACGCCACGCCATCGTGATCGAGGATTCGTCCCACGGCGTTCATGCGGCCAGCGCCGCCGGCATGCGGGTCATCGGTTTTACCGGCGGCTCCCATACCTATCCCGGCCATGCGGACCGGCTGACTGATGCGGGCGCCGAAACCGTCATCAGCCGGCACAAGGACCTGCCGGCCGTCATTCAGGCGCTGTCGATCTGGTCAGAGGCCAGCTGAGCCGGAAGCCGGGCCAGCCAGCCCGGCCTCTTTCATTCAGCTCTTGCGCTTCTTGGCGGGCGCCGCGCCAGCCTCGTCGAAACCGATGAAGACCTGCACATTCTGCGCCGTCGGCTTGGGGAATGCGACTTCCGCATCATTGAACACGAACTGCGTCGCTGCGCCCGGCGTTGCCGAAATCTGCTGCGTGTGCAGCTTCGAATAGAGCACATCGCTGCCCTGCACGACCGCGACGCGGATCGGCATGTTGACGGTGCCCGGCGCGAACTTCGGACCCGGCACGATCTTGCCGGCGATGGCGACATTCATCGTGAGCGTGCCGTCCACGGTCTTGCAGGAACGGGTCTCGTTCGAGATGGAGGCCTGGTAGATCAGGTTTTCAGGGGTTTTCTCCGCCTTGCCGTAATTGCTGATGATGGCCGTGCCTTCGCGGATGGTCACCGGCGGGCAAAACCCGAGCAGGTCCGACGCTTTGATGCGCTCCTGGGCCTGCGCCAGTTCCTGGGCCTTCGGGCTGTTTGGATCGGTGGCATCGCTCGATGTGGAACATGCACTCAGGCCGAAAGCGAAGATCATTGCAAAGAATGGGGCGCAATGTTGATAGAATGGCCGAGATTTTTCTGTTTCAGACTTCATGAACGGTATTTCCTCGAACAACAAACCTTGACGAATGGACATGATCTATACCAACGGTACGCCGAGAATGCGACGGGGCATTGCGAGCTTTTTTGCCGGTTGCAATAACCGCACTTCTACGCAAGGGATCTAGGGCAGGTAATATGAGATATGTCAGCACCCGCGGCACAGCGCCCGAGTTGAACTTTTCCGACGCGCTTCTGGCGGGTCTCGCCCGCGATGGCGGCTTGTACCTGCCGCGGGAGTTTCCGAGCTTTTCCGCCGAGCAGTTGAGAGCGATGCGCGGCAAGACCTATGCCGAGATCGCCATCGAAGTCCTGACGCCCTTCATCGAAGGCGATATCGACGGCGGCGAGTTCGAAACCATGGTCCGCGAGGCCTATGGCACCTTCCGCCACGAAGCCGTCTGCCCTCTGGTCCAGACCGGCCATAATGAATTCGTGCTCGAATTGTTTCATGGGCCGACGCTCGCCTTCAAGGATGTCGCCATGCAGTTGCTTGCGCGCCTCATGGATCACATCCTGACCCGGCGCGACCAGCGCGCGACGATCGTCGGCGCGACCTCCGGCGATACGGGCGGCGCTGCCATCGAGGCTTTCGCCAATCGCGACCGCACGGATATTTTCATCCTGTTTCCGCATAACAGGGTCTCGCCGGTCCAGCAGCGGCAGATGACGACCTCCGGCGCGGCCAATGTGCATGCGCTGGCCGTAGAGGGCAATTTCGACGATTGCCAATCGCTCGTCAAAGGCATGTTCAACGACCTGAAATTTCGCGATTCTCTCGCGCTTTCCGGGGTGAATTCGATCAATTGGGCGCGGATCATGCCCCAGATCGTCTATTATTTCACCAGCGCCCTTGCGCTCGGCAGCCCGGACCGGCCGGTTTCCTTCACGGTGCCCACGGGCAATTTCGGCGATATTTTCGCAGGCTATGTCGCCAAGAAGATGGGGCTTCCGATAGAGCGGCTCGTCATCGCCACCAATGACAACGACATTCTGATGCGGACGCTTGCATCCGGTTCATATGAGACCCGCGGCGTCCTGCACACCACCTCGCCATCCATGGACATCCAGGTTTCCTCCAATTTCGAGCGATTGCTGTTCGAGGCGCATGGGCGCGACGCCAGCGCGATCGTGCGGCTGATGGACGGGCTGAAACAGTCAGGGAGCTTCACCATCGGCGCGGACGCACTGACGCGGATCAGGGCGGAGTTCGACGCGGGCCGCTCCACCATGGACGAGACGGCGAAGATGATCGGCGACGTGCTGGAGAAGTCCGGCTATCTGCTCGACCCGCATTCCGCCATCGGCGTCAAGGTAGCGCGCGAAACGCTTGCCCCGGGCAGCACGAGCGTGGTCCTCGCAACGGCCCATCCGGCCAAATTTCCCGATGCAGTTCAAGCTGCTAGCGGCATCACGCCCGAGCTTCCGCATTGGCTTGCCGACCTGATGCAGCGAAAAGAACGCTTTGCGGTACTTCCCAACGACCTGTTAAATGTGGAAGAGTACGTAAGCCGGCACTCAAGGGCCGCGAAGTAAGGAGCATTGCATGGGCGTTGAAATCAGTCGCCTCTCCAACGGTTTGACGATTGCGACAGAGACGATGCCGCATGTGGAGAGCGTAGCACTTGGCATCTGGGTCAAGGCGGGTTCGCGGAACGAGGCCAAGGGCCAGCATGGCATAGCCCATCTGCTCGAGCATATGGCGTTCAAGGGGACCGAAAACCGGTCCGCATGGAAGATCGCCGTGGATATCGAGGATGTCGGCGGCGAGATGAATGCCGCGACGAGCGTCGAGACGACATCCTATTTTGCACGAGTGCTGCGCGATGACATGCCGCTGGCGATCGATATTCTCACCGACATCCTGACCAGCCCCAAATTCGACGAGGAGGAACTGGAGCGCGAGAAAAACGTCATCATGCAGGAGATCGGCGCGGCGCATGATACGCCCGACGATGTCGTGTTCGACCGTTTTACCGAGGCTGCGTTCCAGGACCAGACGATCGGCCGGACCACGCTCGGCACGCCTGAAACCGTCGCATCCTTCTCATCGGCGGATCTGCGCCGCTACATGGAAGAACAATATAGCGCGGAGCGCATGGTGGTCGTGGCCGCCGGCGGCGTCCGGCACGACGAATTCGTGCGCGAGGTGGAAAAGCGCCTCGGCTCCTTCCGCTCCACGGCCACGGCGCCCGAGCCGGATGTTTCGACCTATATCGGAGGCGATTTCCGCGAGCATCGCGACCTGATGGACGCGCAGGTGGTGATCGGCTTCGAGGGTCGCGCCTATCACGTGCGCGATTTCTACGCCTCGCAGCTGCTTTCGATGGTCCTCGGCGGCGGAATGTCGTCGCGGCTGTTCCAGGAAGTGCGCGAAAAGCGCGGGCTGTGCTATTCCGTCTATGCCTTCCACTGGGGCTTTTCCGATACCGGCGTCTTCGGCATCCATGCCGCCACCGGGCGCGACCATCTGACGAAGCTGGTGCCCGTCATCATCGACCAGCTGCATGAAGCGTCGCAGAATATCCACCAGGACGAACTGAACCGCGCCAGGGCGCAATACCGCGCCAGCCTGCTGATGTCGCATGAGAGTGCGGCGAGCCGGGCCGGTCAGGTCGCGCGGCAGATGCTGCTTTACGGCAATCCGGTCTCGACCGAGGAACTCGTCGAGCGGCTGTCGAAGATCACGGTGGAACGCCTGACCGATCTTGCCGGCCGCCTGTTCCTCGATACGACGCCGACCATCGCAGCCGTCGGACCCATCAAACCCTTGATGGGCTTCGAGGATCTGCGCGGCCAATTGAAGCCAGCGACGGCAAGCCTGCGTAAAATCGCCGTCTAGCCAGCCATGATAGCGCTCCCCTTCCTGAAAAGCGCTACACCGACGCTGCAGGGGGAGCGGCTGCATCTCAGGCCGCCGCAGCTGTCCGACTACAGGGCCTGGGCCAGCCTGCGCGCCCAGAGCCGCGACTTTCTGGCGCCATGGGAGCCTCTCTGGGCGCCGGACGATCTGGAACGGGCCGCCTTCCGTCACAGGATCCGCCATTATGACGAGGAAGCCGCGGCCGGCACCGCCTTTCCGTATTTCCTGTTCCGCAACGCGGATTCCCGCCTGCTGGGCGGGATAACGCTCGGCAACATACGGCGCGGCGTCGGGCAGAACGCCATGATCGGTTATTGGATCGGCCAGCCCTTCGCCGGCCAGGGCTATATGTATGAGGCGCTCAAGCTGCTTATTCCCCATGCATTTGGCAAGGTAAGGTTGCACCGGCTGGAAGCGGCCTGTATTCCATCAAATGAGAGATCCATAAGGCTTCTCGAAAAAGCCGGATTTCAGAGGGAAGGACTGTTACGCTCTTACCTAAAGATTAATGGTGTATGGCAAAACCATCTGCTCTTCTCATTGATCGAAGACGATGTGCGGCGCTAGTTAAAGGTTCGATCAGTGGTATTTTCTATAGGACAGGTGCTGAAAGGCTTCATCCGCGTGTTTGTCCTTGCGGCAATTCTCGTGGCAACCCAATCGGCGGCGAATGCCCTTGAAACCATCAAGATCACCAAGGAAAGCACCGCGCTCGATCTCTCCAAGGCCGTGGAAATCTACCGCAACCAGGGCGATTCCTTCCAGATATCCACTGCACCCGGCGCGGATGGCATCGTCAGGCGCATCGAGGTTCCGGCCAATGACAAGCGCGCGACCGGCGACTGGGCGGCTTTCTCGCTGGCCAATCCGACCGACGAGCAGATCGACCGCCTCATCGTCGCGCCGCATTTCCGCCTCGTCGGCTCCGGTTTCATCTGGCCCGATCTCGGCTCGACCCGCATAGCGTCGATCACGCCCAGCGAAGGCTTCGCGCTGGACCGGCAGGCGAGCGACGATGCCGATGTGTTCCTCATCACGCTCGATCCGGGGACCGTCATCACGCTCGTCGCCGAGCTTGCCTCGCCCAACCTGCCGCAGGTCTATCTGTGGGAGCCCGATACCTATAAGGACACGGTGAATTCCTATACGCTCTATCGCGGCATCCTGCTCGGCATTGCCGGGCTTCTCGCGCTGTTCCTGACCATTCTCTTCGTGGTCAAGGGCACTTCGCTCTTTCCGGCCACCGCCGCCCTCGCCTGGGCCGTGCTGGCCTATATCTGCGTCGATTTCGGCTTCTGGAGCAAGCTGATCGAGATCACGCCCGGCAATGAGCAGATGTGGCGCGCCGGCACCGAGGTGGCGCTGGCCGCGACGCTGGTGATCTTTCTCTTCACCTATCTCAACCTCAATCGCTGGCACGACAATTTCAGCTATGGCGCACTGACCTGGATTCTCGGCCTCGCCATCGTCTCCGGCGTCGCCATCTTCGATCCGCCGATCGCCGCAGGCATTGCCCGTTTCTCCTTCGCCCTGACCATCATCGCCGGAACCGTGCTGATCGGCTTCTTCTCGTTCCGCAGCTATGACCGGGCGGTGATGCTCATTCCCACCTGGCTGCTGCTGCTGGTCTGGCTGCTCGGCAGCTGGCTGACCGTCTCGGGTCTGCTTTCCAACGACATCATCCAACCTGCCCTCGCCGGCGGCCTCGTGCTCATCGTGCTCCTGATCGGCTTCACGGTGATGCAGCATGCCTTTTCCGGCGGCGCGCTGCAGCAGGGGCTGTTCTCCGATGTCGAGCGGCAGGCGCTCGCGATCATCGGTTCGGGCGATATCGTCTGGGATTGGGACGTGCCGCGCGACCGCGTGGTGACGACGCCGGACCTCACCAATTTCCTCGGCGCCTCGGCGAGTTCCCTGCATGGCGCGGTGCGCAACTGGCTGCCATCATTGCATGCCGACGACCGCGACCGTTTCCGCACGACGCTCGACGTGATCCTGGAGAACCGGCGCGGGCGCATCTCGCAGACCTTCCGCCTGCGCGCCAATGACGGCCATTATTACTGGTATTCGCTGAAGGCCCGCCCGGTGATCGGCTCGGATGGCGAGATCGTCCGCTGCGTCGGCACGCTGATCGACGTGACCGAGCAGAAAAAGGCGGAAGAACGGCTCCTGCACAATGCCGTCCACGACAATCTGACCGGACTGCCGAACCGCGAGCTCTTTCTCGACCGCCTCGGCTCCGTCATCACCATGGCCCAGACGGAAAGCAAGATTCGCCCGACGGTGTTCATCATCGATATAGACCGCTTCAAGCAGGTCAATGACGGGCTTGGCCTCTCCGCCGGCGATACTTTCCTGCTGACGATTTCCCGCCGCCTGCACCGTCTCCTGCGCCCGCAGGACACGCTCAGCCGATTGAGCGCGGACCAGTTCGGGCTCATCCTCGTATCGGAGAGCGAGCCGGCCAAGATCGCCGCCTTCGCCGATGCCATCAAGCAGGCGATACGCGCGCCCATCGCCTTCTCCAAGCGCGAGATCGTGCTGACGGCGTCGCTCGGCCTCATCACCTGGACCAGCGGCAGCACCGCCTCGCCCGAGGATCTCGTCAAGGATGCGGAACTTGCGATGTTCCAGGCCAAACGTTTCGGCGGCGATCGTATCGAACCGTTCCGGCCGGCTTTCAGGGCCGTGGGCAGCGACCGCCTCCAGCTCGAATCCGATCTGCGCAGGGCGCTGGAGCGCCGCGAAATCCACATGGCCTACCAGCCCATCATCCGGCTCGAGGACAACAGCATTGCCGGGTTCGAAGCGCTGATGCGATGGGACCATCCGCGCCGCGGCTCGATACCGCCTTCGGAGTTCATTCCGATTGCCGAAAGCTCCGGCCTGATCGTCCAGCTCGGCCTCTTCGCCATGCAACGCGCCGCCGAGGACCTTGTCGGCTGGCAGCGCACAGTCGGCGCCACGCCGCTGTTCGTATCGGTGAATATCTCCAGCAGCCAGCTCATCCGCCAGGACTTGATCGACGATGTGCGCTCGGTGCTGCTGCAGACCCAGATCAAGCCCGGCAGCCTGAAACTCGAGCTTACCGAGTCCCTGATGATGGAGAATCCGGAGCGCTCCGCCTATGTGCTTTCGAGCGTGCGGGCGATGGGCGTCGGCGTATCGCTCGACGATTTCGGCACGGGCTATTCGTCGCTCTCCTACCTCACCACGTTCCCGTTCGACATGATCAAGATCGACAGGTCGTTCCTGCGTGCCGAACAGCCGCAGAAGGTCACGCTGCTGCGCTCAATCATCAGCATGGCGCATGATCTTGGTCTATCCGTCGTCACGGAAGGCATCGAGAGCGAGAGCGATGCGCTTCAATTGCGCCAGATGGGCTGCGAATATGCGCAGAGCTTCATGTTCAGCCCGCCGCTGACGATCGACGCGGTGACAAAGCTGCTGCGCGAGCAGTTCCAGCAGTCGAAAGCTTCGTGAGATAGCTCAGGCGTGGCCGGCCTCGGTCGCCAGCCGCGAGGGATCGACACCCATGTGGTTCAGGATGCGATCATATTTCCGCTCGATATCCGTATCGAACAGCAATTCCTGGGTGGCAGTACAAGTCAGCCAGCCATTATTGGCGATCTCGTTTTCCAGCTGCCCCGAGGCCCAGCCGGAATAGCCAAGCGTCATCAGCGCCCGCCGCGGACCGCGGCCGCCGGAAATCGCCCGCAATATGTCGATAGTTCCGGTGAGGCAGATCTCCTCAGCCACGGGCATGGTCGAATCCGTCAAATAATCATCGGAATGCAGAACGAAACCGCGGCGCATCTCGACCGGGCCGCCGCTGCGCACCAGGAAATCCCGCGTCCTGTCGGGCATGACAATCGCCTGTTCCTCGTCGAGCACGCCCAATTGCACCAGAATGTCGGCGAATTCCATCTCCTGCACCCGGTTGATGATCAGGCCCATGGCGCCCTTGTCCGAATGGGCGCAGACATAGATGACCGAACGTGCAAAACGGCTGTCATCCATTCCCGGCATGGCGAGAAGGAAGTGCCCATTGAGAAAACCAGTGTTCTTTGTCGGGTCGCTGAAAATCTCCATCCCTCAAGGTTACCAAGGAATTTGCAAATGACAACGACATGACGGATAAATTCTGCCCTCCGGCTCTCGTACTTTCGTAGCCCATGCTCTCACGGATAAATGATGATTGCGGCCTGCAAGCTTCCTTGTTCCCGCCCCAAAGCGCTGTAATGTGCGCCTCCATGAGAAAAGCTCTCCTCATCATGCTGGCTGCCACCGCCTTCGCTTCGACTGCGAATGCCGGCAGTTCGCAATGGACGAAAACGCCCGGCGGAGCGGTTCGCCTTATCGTGGAAGAACCTGCCGCAGGCGCGCGCGCGGTGCGCGGTGCCTTGCAGATCAACCTCGATCCGGGCTGGAAGACCTATTGGCGCGAGCCGGGAGATGCCGGCGTTCCGCCCGAGCTCGATCTTTCGCAAAGCGCCAATATCGCCGGGCACGAATTGTCCTTCCCTGCCCCGCACCGTTTCAAGGATGGCGCGTCGCATTGGGCAGGGTACAAGAAGCCGGTATTTCTGCCGGTTTCCATCACGCTTGCCGATACATCCAGGCCTGCCCACATCAAGGGGCACGCTTTTCTCGGCATTTGCGAGACGGTCTGCATTCCGGTAACCGCTGAGTTCGACGTTGCGGTGGGCGGCCAGAAAAGCGATCCGCTGACCGATACGCTGGTCGATACCGCATTCCAGCAATTGCCGGCACCGGCCAGCGATGCCTTCGGCATATCGAGCGGCAAGAAGAAAGGCGATGTGCTCTACCTCACCGTCAAGCTGCCATCGCAGGACCCGGCCATCGATCTCTTCGCTGCGGGACAGAGCGGCATCACGCTCGGCATGGCTCACCTCAAGAAGCGCGAAGGCACGGAGGCGACGTTCGCCGTGCCAGTGCTTTCCGGCAAGGACCGCCCGGCCGGTGTCCTGGACTACACGCTGGTACAAGGGCAAGAGGCGGTTTCGGGCCACATATCCATCGAGGATTGAGTCAGGCCCGAATATCGCGCCGCAACGCCTCGCAAATCCATGGCGCATCATCTATATGCGCTGTGTCGAAATTTTCACCAAGGAGCAGATATGACCATCAAGATCGGCGAACGCTTGCCTGACGCTACGTTCAAGAGCAAGACCGACGAGGGTGTCAGCAACATCACATCGGACGAGCTGTTCAAGGGCAAGAAGGTGGTATTGTTCGGAGTGCCGGGCGCTTTCACGCCCACATGCAGCATGAACCATCTGCCCGGATATCTGGAAAACCGCGATGCCATCCTCGGCAAGGGCGTCGATACGATCGCCGTCGTGGCGGTCAACGATCCCCATGTGATGGGCGCCTGGGCCAAGGCCACCAATGGCGAGGGCAAGATCCTCTATCTTTCCGATGGCAACGCCACTTTCACCAAGGCCGTCGGTCTCGAGATCGATCTGGCGGCGGGTTCCATGGGTGTCCGCTCGAAGCGCTATTCCATGCTCATCGAGGATGGCGTGGTCAAGCAGCTCAACATCGAAGACGCGCCCGGCCAGGCCATTACCTCAAGCGCCGCCACCATACTGGAGCAGCTCTAGCAAACCCGCCGCGGTGGAAGCCCTCTTTCATCGCGGCTGGCAAGTTCTGCTGGTAGAGCACTGATTTTCAACCGGCTTTTCTCGGGCGCTTGAAGGGTGCCATGCCGGCGCGGGCGAGCTCGTCGGCGCGCTCGTTTTCCGGGTGGCCGGCATGCCCCTTGACCCAGTGCCAGACGACGTGATGACGCCGCCTCGCCTCGTCCAGTGCCTGCCACAGCTCGGCGTTCTTCACCGGCTTCTTCGCCGCGGTCTTCCAGCCATTCTTCTTCCAGCCCTCGATCCAGCCGGAAATGCCGTCGCGCACATAGACGGAGTCGGTATAGAGATCGACATGACACGGCTCTTTCAGCGCGTTGAGGGCGGAGATCGCCGCCATCAATTCCATGCGATTATTGGTCGTATCCGCCTCGCCGCCGGAAAGTTCCTTTTCATTGCCGTTCCAGCGCAGCACCGCTCCCCAGCCGCCGGGACCGGGATTGCCCGAACAGGCGCCGTCGGTAAAAGCTTCGATCTGCTTCACGAAGCGACCCTTTCGGCTGCAAGCCCATATTCCTCGGCCGTCTTCACGGCCCTGTGGAAGCGCATGCGCCGGACATATTCCATCGGGTCCTTCTTCACGACGAGGCTGCCCTCCGGCGTGTTCAACCAGTCATAGAGGCGGGTCAGCATGAAGCGCAGCGCCGAACCGCGCGCCAGGACCGGCAGGCTTTCCACCTCCTGCGGCGAAAGCGGGCGCACCGAATTATAGCCGCGCAGCAATGCCGTGCCCTTGGTGATGTTGAAGGAATAGTCTTTTTCGAAGCACCAGGCGTTGAGACATACGGCAACGTCATAGGCCAGTATGTCCGTGCAGGCGAAATAGAAATCGATGAGGCCGGAAAGCTTCGCCCCGAGGAAGAAGACATTGTCGGGGAAGAGATCGGCATGGATGACGCCGGCAGGCAGATGCGCCGGCCAGTTCTCCTCGAGGAAGGCGAGATCGGCTTCCGTCTCGCGGGCCAGCCCCGGCTCGACGCGATCCGCATCGTCGCGCGAATTGTTCCAGAGCGGCCGCCAATCCTGCACCGAGAGCGCATTCCTGCGCCGCATGGGGAAATCGGCGCCTGCGACATGCAGATGCGCCAGCGCCTCGCCGACGGCATGGCAATGCTGGGCGGTCGGCCGGCGCATCCACATGCCTTCGAGGAAGGTGACGAGGGCGGCAGGGCGTCCGGCCAGCCGTCCTATGCTGTTGCCGTCCTTGCCGATCACCGGCAGCGGACAGCTGATGCCCTTGCCGGCCAGGTGCTGCATGAGCCCGAGGAAGAATGGCAGATCGTTGCTGTCGACGCGCTTTTCGTAAAGCGTCAGGATATAGGCGGCCTTGCTCGTATGCAGGAGATAGTTCGAATTCTCGACGCCTTCCGCGATCCCCTTGTAGGAGAGCAGTTCGCCAACGTCGTAATCCTTGAGAAAGCCCGCGAGGTCCGTTTCGTTGATATCCGTATAGACCGCCATGCTCAGTGCGCCCCGTTGACGAACGCCATGTCGCTGTTCGTCAATTCCACATCGCGCAAATCGCGCATGACGTGGAAATTCTCGGTTTCCACGGTCGTTTCGGCCAGTTCTATCGATACGGCATAACGCTCGGAAAATGCCTCGATGATCTCGTCGACGATGATCTCCGGGGCCGACGCGCCAGCGGAAAGCCCGACAACGCCGATTTCGCCAATCGCCGCCCAGTCGATGTCCGAGGCGCGCTGCACCAGCATGGACTGCGTTGCGCCCGAGCGCTCAGCCACTTCGACGAGGCGCTTGGAATTCGACGAATTGGGCGCACCGACGATAAGAAAGAGATCGCAGCCCGGCGCGGCCGCCTTCACCGCATCCTGTCGGTTGGTCGTGGCGTAGCAGATGGATTCGGCGGCCGGCGCGGTCAATTGCGGGAAACGGCGCTGCAGCGTCGCTATGATGCCCGCCGTATCATCCACCGACAGCGTCGTCTGCGTGACGAAACCGAGATTCGCCGGATCTTCGGGCATATAGGCCTCGGCATCCTCGATGGTTTCGATGAGGGTGACTGCCCCCTCCGGCAACTGGCCCATGGTCCCGATCACTTCGGGGTGGCCCGAATGCCCGACCAGCACCACATGGCGCCCGAGGCGCTGGTGCCGCATCGCCTGCTTGTGCACCTTGGACACCAGCGGACAGGTGGCGTCGAGATAGAAGAGGTTCTTGTTCTCCGCATCCGTCGGCACGGATTTCGGCACGCCATGGGCGGAGAAGATCACCGGCTGCCGGCGATGCCAGTCCGGTATCTCGTCGAGTTCCTCGACGAACACCGCGCCCCGCGCCTGCAATCCCTCGACCACATAGCGATTATGCACGATCTCATGGCGCACATAGACCGGAGCGCCATATTTCTTCAGAGCGAGAATGACGATCTGGATGGCGCGATCCACCCCGGCGCAAAAACCGCGCGGTCCGCACAGGCGGATTGTCAGTGGGCTCTTGTCGGTCATGTTCTCCGGATCTCGCAGGTAGTGTTGCTTCACCACGGAATTGGGCGGCAAATGGCGCGAAGTCAAGCCCGAAACAGCTTTTCTCACGCCGGCGGCCCGTCCCGCGGGGTCTGTTTGCGGCGCAGGAAGGAGATTGCCGCGATGATCAGCAGCGTCGCTGCAAGCCCGTACCATGTCACCGCATATTGCAGATGATTGTTGGGCAGGTCGATGATCGTGACGCCGCCGACGGGAAGCCCGCCGGGGTTCGGGGCCTCATTGGCATCGACGAAGAATGGCAGCACTCTATCGGCAGCGATGCCCGATTGCGCCGCCATTCCCGCCAGGTCTTTCCAGTAATAGATATTGCTCGCGGCGTCATTGTCCGGCAGCAGCGAGGACGGCTTGCCGGGCAGCGGATTGCGCGCGAGGCCCGTTATCGTCACCGGGCTTGCCACCTGCCCCGCCGGACGGGTCGCCGGGTCCTTCCGGTCATAGGGAACGAAGCCGCGATTGACGAAGATCGTCCTGCCATCCTCCAGCGCCAGCGGCGTATAGACATTATAGCCGGACGTGCCCTTGTAGGTGGTGAAGAAGTGGCGTTCCTTGTCGTTCAGGAGCCGGCCCGACAGGGTGACCGTGCGGTAATCGACATCGTGGCTGTCGCGCCAGAGCGCTTCGATTTCGCCAAGCGAGGCACCGGGGGCATGGCTGCGGGCCTCAATTTCCGCGAGCAGCCCTTCCTTCCATTGCAACCGCTCCACCTGCCATGTGCCAAGACCGATCAAGGCCAGGAACACCAGGAGGCCCAGGATGAATTTCACCCAGGGAAAGCGCCTTCGTTCAGCCATTGCTCAATGCTCATGCGTATGCGGGAGGTCGAGCTTGCCTTCTTCGGCCTTGTGCTTGTACTGGAGCGCGATCAGGACGCCCTTCATCCAGCGCAGCGCCGTCAGGCACAGGACGAGCGCGAGCGGTATCCACAGCAGGAAATGCACCCATAGCGGCGGGCCGACATTGACCTCCATCCACAGCGCCAGCCCGACGACGATGAAGCCTATGAGCAACATGACAAGCACGGCCGGGCCATCGCCGGAATCGATGAACGAATAGTCCAGCCCGCAGCTCGAGCACTGGCGCGCCGGCGCTATGAAGCCATTGAACAGCCTGCCCTGGCCGCAGCGCGGGCAGCGGGCCTTGATTCCAGCGCTGAACGGATCAACGGGCGGATATAGGGCCTTGTCATCTTGCATGATTTCCAACTCAGGGGTTTATTTCGATTGGCGTTCCATCCTGGACGAGCGCCCAGATTTCATCCATCTGCGAATTAGTGACCGCTATGCAGCCATCTGTCCAGTCGATAAGTTGTAGCACCCAGCCCCACCAGCCATAGCCGTTGACGGCGCCATGGATCATGATGTCGCCGCCCGGCGAGACGCCAAGCGCGCGGGCCGCCGCCCTGTCCTGCGCATTGGGGTAGGAGACATGGATGGATTTGTGCGCCATGCTTTTCGGGTTGCGCCAGTCGAGCACATATCGCCCCTCCGGCGTGCGTTCATCGCCTTCCCAGCGCTTGTGGCCGACGGGCCGCGCGCCAAGTGCGATCCTGTATTCCCTTATGGGCTTGCCCGCCGACAGCAGTTCCATGCGGCGCTCCGCCTTGTAGACGCGCACGAGATCGACCGGACCATCCTGCGCCGGCGCCGAAGCGGCCATGCCGAGGCAAAGCAGGATGGCGCAGAGGATGGTTTTCCAGATCGGCATGAATCCAGCATATCGCCGGCGAATGCGTCCAAATAAAGAGGGCGGCAGGTCTGACCTGCCGCCCTGATGACTCGCCCGGATCGGAGTGCCTATTCGGCGGCCAGCGGCGCGCCCCACGAAGCCCATACATAGACCGTGAAGAACAGGAACAGCCATACGACGTCGACGAAGTGCCAGTACCAGGCGGCAGCCTCGAAGCCGAAATGCTTCTGCGGGGTGAAATCGTTCTTGATCGCCCGGATGAGGCAGACGAGCAGGAAGATCGTCCCGATGATCACATGGAAGCCGTGGAAGCCGGTCGCCATGAAGAAGGTGGCGCCATAGATCGAATCCTTGAACGCGAATGGCGCATGGATGTACTCATAGGCCTGCACGAAGGAGAACAGCACGCCGAGGATCACCGTCAGCGACAGGCCGGTGATGAGGCCCTTGCGATCATTGTGCAGCAAGGCATGGTGGGCCCAGGTCACCGTGGTGCCGGAAAGCAGCAGGATCACCGTGTTGTAGAGCGGCAGGTGCAGCGGGTCGAGAACTTCGAGGCCCTTGGGCGGCCACACGCCGCCGGTGAAGGCTGCGCGGGCTACCTGCTCCGCGTCGGCGGGGTAAAGGCTGGCATCGAAGAACGCCCAGAACCAGGCGGCGAAGAACATCACCTCGGAGGCGATGAACATGATCATGCCATAACGCAGGTGCAGCGAGACGACCCGCGTGTGGTGCCCCTGCTTGCCTTCCTTGATCGTATCCGACCACCAGCCAAACATGGTGTAGAGTACGATCACCAGACCGACCAGGAATATCCAGGGGTTGGTCAGGTTGGCATTGAAGAGAACGAACTCGCCGCCGGAATGGTACCGCATGAAGCCGATACCGCCGATCGCCAGGATGAAAGCGCCGACCGAGGCGAGAAAGGGCCAGGGGCTCGGATCGATAATATGGTAGTCGTGGTTCTTTTGGTGCGCTTCGGCCATTTTAACCCCCGCAAGGTCTGTTATCGAATAAACATCGGCAGCACTGCCGGTGCAAGTTCAGAGTTGTCCCGCCTTGTCCTTCTTCGTCACATCGGCGCTGGCGGCAACCGGCGCAGGCATGTCGATCGGAAAGAATGTATAGGACAAGGTAATTGTGTGAACGCCTTCAAGTTCCGGCGCATTGACGATCTCCGGGTCGACGAAGAAGACCACCGGCATCTCCATGTCCTCGCCCGGCTTCAACACCGTATCGGTAAAGCAGAAACACTCCACCTTGTTGAAATAGGCTCCCGCCGCCTGCGGCGTGACATTGAAGGACGCCCTGCCCGCCGTCGCCTTGCCGGTGACATTGCGGGCCTCGTACTTGATCAGCGTCGTCTCGCCGATATTCATCGTCACTTCGCGCTGCACCGGCTTGAAATCCCAGGGCAGCCCGCCCGACGTATTGGCGTCGAAGCGCACCGTGATCTTCCTGTCGAGGATCGTATCGGAAACCTGTTCGACCCGCTGCGTCGTGCCGCCATAACCCGTGACCTGGCAGAACATCGCGTAGAGCGGAACCGCGGCAAAGGCCATGCCCACCATGCCGAAGAAGAAGGCGAGGCACGAAATCGCTATGGTCCGGTCGGACCAGCGGGATTTCCTTGCGGGTGCGTTGCTCTGTGTCATTCTTCCAACCTACATCGGCCTGTTGAAGAGAGCGGCACCGAGCTTTGCCCAGGTGCCCACATAGACGATGACCACGAAGGCGGCCAGCGCCAGCGCCAGGGCCAGCGACCGGCTGCGCCGCGCCCGCTTCTGCTTTTCCGTGAGGGTAACGCGATCCTCGCTCATATCGCCCCACCGAACGCCGCCATCGCCTTGCCGACCAGAACCTCGCCGAGGAGGACGGCATAGAGCGAAAACAGGTAGAAGATCGAAAATGCGAACAGCTTCTTTGCCGGGCTGATCATCGGCTCGCCGACTTCCGCGCGCCACACCTTGAAGGCGTAGAGCAGGAACAGCGCACCCATCACGATGGAGAACACGCCATAGGCCGGCCCGGCAAAGCCCATCACCCAGGGCAGCACGCCAACCGGCGCCACCAGCACCGTATAAAGGAATATCTGGAACTTGGTCGAAGCCGCGCCCATCACATTCGGCATCATCGGGATGCGGGCCTTTTCATAATCGTCCGACATGAACAGCGACAGCGCCCAGAAATGCGGCGGCGTCCACAGGAAGATGATCATGAACAGCACGATGCTCTCGATGCTGACGGAATTGGTGACGGCGGCCCAGCCGATCATGGGCGGGAACGCACCCGCCGCGCCGCCGATGACGATGTTCTGCGGCGTCGAGCGCTTCAGCCAGATCGTATAGATCACCGCATAGAAGAAGATGGTGAAGGCGAGCAGGAAGGCGGCAAGGAGATTGACGAAGAGCCCGAGCGTGACGACCGAGAATGCCGACAGCACCAGGCCGAAGCCCAGCGCTTCCTCGCGCGAGACGCGTCCGGCCGGGATAGGCCGCTTGGCGGTCCGCTTCATCACCGCGTCGATATCGGCGTCGTACCACATGTTGAGCGCGCCGGAGGCGCCGGCTCCAACGGCAATGCACAGAATGGCGATCGCCGCGATGACCGGATTGATATGGCCGGGCGCCGCCATCATGCCGACGAACCCGGTGAAGATGACGAGCGACATGACCCGAGGCTTGAGCAGGGCAATGAAATCCGATGCGCTGGCCTCTGAAAGACCTGCGCCCGCATCCATGACTGCCTGTTTCTCGATAAGTGACATTCGCTTTTTAAAGTCCGCTGCTGTGTTGGTCGGGCGGGCCGCCATGAAGACGGCCCGCCCTGATCGTTACTTGATGCGTGGAAGCTGTTCCCACTGATGGAAGGGCGGCGGCGAAGAAAGCTGCCATTCCAGCGTCGTGGCGCCGACACCCCACGGATTGGCTCCTGCTTCGCGCTTCTTGGCAAAGGCTTCGAAGACGCCGAAGAGGAAGATCAGTACGGCGACGCCCGAGATGTAGGAACCGATCGAGGATACCTCGTTCCAGCCCTGGAACGCATCCGGATAATCGATATAGCGGCGCGGCATGCCGGCAAGCCCGAGGAAATGCTGCGGGAAGAAGACAAGGTTGACGCCGATGAACGTTACCCAGAAGTGCACATGGGCGATCGTCTGGTTGTACATGTAACCGGACATTTTCGGGAACCAGTAGTACCAGCCCGCGAAGATGCCGAAGACAGCGCCCAGCGACAGGACGTAGTGGAAGTGGGCAACCACGTAGTAGGTGTCGTGCATCGCGCGGTCGAGACCGGCATTGGCCAGCTGCACGCCGGTGACGCCGCCGACGGTGAACAGGAAGATGAAGCCGATAGCCCAGACCATTGGCGGCTTGAACGAGATCGACCCGCCCCACATCGTGGCGATCCAGGAGAAGATCTTCACGCCGGTCGGAACCGCGATGACCATCGTCGCGAAGACGAAGTAGCGCTGCGTCTCGAGCGACAGGCCCACCGTATACATGTGGTGCGCCCAGACGATGAAGCCGACGACGCCGATGGCGACCATGGCATAGGCCATGCCGAGATAGCCGAAGATCGGCTTGCGCGAGAAGGTCGAGACGATGTGGCTGACGATGCCGAAGGCCGGCAGGATCATGATGTAGACTTCAGGATGACCGAAGAACCAGAAGAGATGCTGGAAAAGGATCGGGTCACCGCCGTTTTCGGGAGCGAAGAAGGCAGTGCCGAAATTGCGGTCGGTCAAGAGCATGGTGATGCCGCCTGCGAGCACCGGCAGGGCCAGGAGCAGCAGGAAGGCGGTGATCAGCACCGACCAGGCGAAAAGCGGCATCTTGTGCAGCGTCATGCCCGGCGCGCGCATGTTGAAGATCGTGGTGATGAAGTTGATCGCGCCGAGGATCGACGAGGCGCCGGCAATATGCAGCGACAGGATCGCGAGATCCATCGCCGGACCGGGCTGGCCCGAGGTCGACAGGGGCGGATAGATCGTCCAGCCGCCGCCTGTGCCGAAGCCGCCTGCCGGGCCCGGAACGAAGAGCGAAAGCAGGAGGAGAAGCAGTGCCGGCGGGAGCAGCCAGAACGAGATGTTGTTCATGCGCGGAAACGCCATGTCCGGCGCACCGATCATGATCGGCACCATCCAGTTGGCGAAACCGCCGATCAGCGCCGGCATGACCATGAAGAAGATCATGATGAGGCCGTGGGCCGTCGTGAAGACGAGATACATGTGCTTGCCGGCATCGAGCGCCGCATCGCCCTCGAACCCGTAGACCATGGCGGCGAGGCCGTGGAATATCTGGATGCCGGGCTGCTGGAGCTCCGCACGCATGGCGATCGACAAGACACCGCCGATAATGCCCGCGATGATCGCGAAGATCAGATAAAGCGTTCCAATGTCCTTGTGGTTGGTCGAATAGACCCAACGCACCCAACCACGCGGTTTGTGATCGTGGTGTTCGTGGTGGGCTTCGTGAGCAGCTGAACCTGCCATGAGATAGCTCCCGTTCCTCAAATGCAAAGCGCAGCTGGCTTAGTTGCCAGCCACATTGATGTTCTTGCCGGCTTCCACCGAAGCGGCGAGCGTCTTGTAGGCCCCCGGCAGATCGCTGCCGGCAGCCGCGAACCAGGCATCATACTGCGCCTGCGAGACGACGCGTATGGCGATGGGCATGAAGGCATGGTCCTTGCCGCAGATTTCCGAGCACTGGCCGTAATAAAGGCCTTCCTTGTCGGCCTTGAACCAGGTCTCGTTGACGCGGCCGGGCACGGCATCGATCTTCACGCCGAAGGCCGGCATGGCGAAGGCGTGGATGACGTCGGCGCCGGTCACGAGGACGCGCACCGTCGTGTCGACCGGCACGATCATCTCGTTGTCCACAGCCAGGAGGCGCGGATAGGCCTTGATGTCTTCCTTGCCGGCGGTGCTGCGATCGGCATCCTTGAGCATGACCGAATCGAAGGAAAGCGGCGTCTCGCCCGCCTGGTACTCATAACCCCAATACCACTGGTAGCCCGTGGCCTTGACGGTGAGCTTCGGATCTTCGGGCGAATATTGCGCCGTCAGCAGCTGGAAGGACGGCACGGCGAGGAAAAGCAGGATGACGACCGGCGCCACCGTCCAGACGATTTCCACGGCGGTGTTGTGGCTCGTCTTGGAAGGCACGGCGTTCCTGCTCGCGCGGTAACGCAGCATGACCCAGGCCAGGAGGCCCATGACGAAGAGCGTGATCGGAATGATAAACCAAAGCGTGTAGCGCTCGAACCAGACAATCTGCTCCATGATGCCGGAAGCGGCCGGTTGGAACGTGATCTGCCAGGGTTCGGGCTGTGCCGCAAAGGCAGTGCCAGCGCACAAAAGGCCACCCAGGATACCGGTCAGCGTGACAATGTTCTTCTTCACCTAGAAATCTCCCGAATGAAGCTTTGGTTCCATACATTATTGCCGGGCGGCGAGGCCCGGGTCCTGCCGCGTTCAAACCACACATTAGCCCACATCGCAAGGAAGGCGAACGTGAACCCATGCGGCATTTTTGCGCGCAGCCTGCCCGATAATTGACCCGATGCGGCCAAACGGATGAATTTTTAGCCGCGATGGCGTGTTTTCCTCGCCAGAGCGGCGTTCAGCACACAATCCGGCCACTTTTGCGCTGCACCAAACCGGAATGGCTGCCATACGCTGGGGAGTGTTCAAGTGGCATTCTTTTCATCCGGTTCGGGGCGGTTTATCGTCTGGATGATTCGTTTTGGAGCCGCCATGTCATTTTTTGCGTTACATAAGATTACAGCACGTAAGATTATCGCCGGCCTGTTTGTCGCTTCGATCGCGGCCTTGCCCGCCAACGCCCTTGCGGCGCCCCAGAGCGGAACCGTGAAATCGACTCATGGCGCATGGTCCATTCTCTGCGACACGCCGGCCGGAGCCAAATCGGAGCAATGCGCGCTCGTCCAGAACGTGGTCGCGGCGGATCGGCCCGAAATGGGCCTTTCGGTCGTGGTGCTCAAGACCGCCGACAACAAGGCGAAGATCCTGCGCGTCCTCGCACCGCTCGGCGTGCTGCTGCCGAACGGGCTCGGCCTCAATGTCGACGGCAAGGACATAGGCCGCGCCTATTTCGTCCGCTGCTTCGAAGATGGCTGCTATGCGGAAGTCATTCTCGAGGACCAGCTGGTGCAGACGCTGAAGACCGGCAAGGCGGCGACATTCATCGTCTTCCAGACGCCCGAGGAAGGCATCGGCATCCCGGTCGAACTGAACGGATTCGGCGCAGGTTTCGACGCCCTCCCCTGAGCGCTTCAAAGCGGGCTTCAAATTTCGGGTTGTCCCGCGCTGGCCGAAGTCCTACATCCGTTCTTGTAATTGCCATTGGAACCGGATGTTGCCATGAAAAGCCTTATCGACAGTTTTGACGCCCCCCGGGAGAAAATCCTCGAAACTGTCAAGCATGCGCTTGGCTCGGCCGATGATGGCGAGCTTTTCGTGGAATATCGCGAATCGGAAGGCCTCGTCTTCGACAATGGCCGGCTGAAGAACGGTTCGTTCAACCAGGATCGCGGCTTCGGCCTGCGCGCCGTCGCGGGTGAAGCCGTCGGCTATGCCCATGCGGGCGAGCTTTCGCTGAATGCGCTTGGCCGCGCCGCCGATGCCGTCTCGGCCGTCGCCACGGGACATGCTGGCACCTACCAGGCTGCGCCGCCAAGAACCAATATCAGCCTTTATGGCGACGAAAATCCCCTCGGCGCGCCGAGTTTCGAGGAAAAGGTCAAGCTGCTCCAGGAAATCGACGCCTATCTGCGCGCCAGGGATCCCAAGGTGCGCCAGGTCACGGCTTCGCTCGCCGCCTCGTGGCAGCAGGTGGAAATCCTGCGCGCTGATGGACATTTCGTCCGCGACGTCAGGCCCATGGTGCGGCTCAACGTTTCCGTCGTTGCCGGCGATGGCGATCGCCAGGAGAGCGGCAGCTATGGCGCCGGCGGGCGCAAGGGCTTTGGCGAATTCATCGCCGGCGGCAATTGGCAGCATGCGGCCGATGAGGCGCTGCGGCAGGCGCTGGTCAATCTGGAGGCGATCCCCGCCCCGGCCGGCACCTTCGACATCGTACTTGCCAGCGGCTGGCCGGGCGTCATGCTGCACGAGGCCGTCGGCCATGGCCTCGAAGGCGATTTCAACCGCAAGAAGACGTCGGCCTTTGCCGGGCTTCTCGGCCAGCGCGTCGCTTCGAAGGGTGTCACCGTCGTCGATGACGGCACGATCACCGAACGCCGGGGCTCGCTGACGGTCGATGACGAGGGCATGCCCACCAACAAGACGGTGCTGATCGAGGACGGAATCCTCGTCGGCTACATGCAGGACCGCCAGAACGCCCGGCTGATGGGCATGGCGCCGACCGGCAATGGCAGGCGGGAATCCTACGCCCATGCCCCGATGCCGCGCATGACCAATACCTATATGCTGAGCGGCGACAAGACACCCGAGGAGATCATCGCTTCGGTAAAGAAGGGCATCTACGCCGTTTCATTCGGCGGCGGCCAGGTCGACATCACCTCAGGCAAGTTCGTCTTCGGCTGCACCGAGGCCTATATGATCGAGGACGGCAAGATCGGCGTCCCGGTCAAGGGCGCCATGCTGATCGGCAATGGACCGGACGCCATGCAGCGCATCTCCATGGTCGGCAACGACATGCAGCTCGATACGGGTATCGGCAATTGCGGCAAGGGCGGGCAATGGGTGCCGGTCGGCGTCGGCCAGCCGCATCTGCGCATGGATCGCATGACGGTCGGCGGGACCTCGGTCTGATCCGGCTATTTCTTGCTCAGGAGCGCCACCGTCTCCACATGGGCCGACCATAGAAACTGATCGATCGGCACCACCCGGTCGATCTTGTAGCCGCCCTTCGCCAATATGCTCAGATCCCGCGCCAGCGTGATCGGATTGCACGACACGGCCGCGACCTTCGGCACGGCAGATTTCGCAAGTTCGAGGCATTGCGCCTCGGCACCGGCACGCGGCGGATCGAAGAGCACGCCATTGAAGGGCGCAAGTTCGCGCGGAAGCAGCGGCCGGCGGAAGAGGTCGCGCCGCTCGACCGTCAACGGCTTGAGGCCCTGGACGTGACGCACGGCCCTGTCCAGCGCGTTCACGGCGGCCTGATCGCCCTCGACGGCATGGACGGCCGACTTTTCCGCCAGCCGCAGTGCAAAGGTGCCCGAGCCCGAAAACAGATCCGCCACGCGCTTGGACTTGCCGAGATGCGCCGTGACGAGAGCAGCCATCGCGTTCTCAGCATCGAGCGTAGCCTGCAGGAAACTGCCCGGAGGAACGGCAACGGGCACGCGGCCGAACTGCACGACAGGCTTGCGCGGCTCGACAATGATCTCCCCGTCGAGGCTGAGCCGGGCGAAACCCTTCTCGATGACAAGCGCAGTCAGGGCGCGGCGCTGGGCGCCATCGGGCGCGGCGCAGCCGGATGCCATGATGTCGAGGCCGCTTGCCGTCGCCGTCACCGTCAGCTTGAACGGTTTCATCGCCCCGCCGAGCACGGCAACCAGCTGCCGCAGATCGGCCAGTCGGTCGGTGATGGCCGGCACGGCAATGGGACATTGGGAAATATCGATAAGCTCGTGGCTGTGATGGCGATTGAAGCCGAGCTGCGGCCCGTGATCGCTGTTGCGGACGGCGAACACCACCCTGCGCCTTGTCTGCGGCGCGCAGGATATCAGCGGATCGAGCGTAAACTGCAATCCGCGCCCGGCAAGGGCATCCTGCACCAGCGACCGTTTCCAGGCGCGATAGGCATCCTCCTGCCAATGCTGCAATGTGCAGCCGCCGCATTCCTCGAAATGCTGGCAGACCGGCGCCACGCGCTGCGGCGATGGCTCCAGAAGCGCCATGATCGTACCGCGCCCGTTCTCGACGGCGATATTGGCTGTTTCGCCGGGAAGGGCAAAAGGCACGAACGCCGTTCCGCCGGCAAGGGATACGATCCCATCGCCGCCAGCACCCATCCGCTCTATCGTGACCCGTGTCGTCATTGTTCCTTCAGTCCTGCAAGCAGGAATTCGCGGTTGCCGTCGCCGCCTTCGATCGGTGATGGATGCAGCCCCAGCGACCGCCAGCCCGGCAGGCCGTCCAGCCACTCCCTTAGAGCATTTGCCACGCGTTCGCCATCGCCGGCGTCGCGCAAAATGCCGCCCTTGCCGATTGCCTCGCGGCCCGCCTCGAATTGCGGCTTGACCAGCAGCACGCAATGGGCGCCGTTTTCCGCCAGCGACAATGCCGGTGGCAAGGCAAGCTTCAGCGAGATGAAACTCACATCGGACACCACAATGCCTATCGCGTGGCCGGCCAGGTGGTCCCGCTCCAGTTCCCGCGCATTCAGCCCTTCAAGGCTGGTGACGCGGCTGTCGG
This sequence comes from Phyllobacterium sp. 21LDTY02-6, assembly GCF_023554255.2. Taxonomy (GTDB): domain Bacteria; phylum Pseudomonadota; class Alphaproteobacteria; order Rhizobiales; family Rhizobiaceae; genus Phyllobacterium. Next base: position 162,631 of record NZ_JAMJWD020000004.1, read on the forward strand.
CGGCAAGCACGGGATCGATCTGCCCATGCCCGACATCGACCGCGACGACATGGCGGGCGCCGCGCTCAAGCAGCACCTGCGTAAACCCGCCGGTAGACGCGCCGATATCCAGTGCGGCCCTGCCGGCGACGTCGATCCCGAAGGCGTCGAGCCCGGCGATGAGCTTGAGAGCAGCGCGCGATACATAGGCACTCGCCGGGTCATCGACCATGATTTCCGCCGCCGAGCCGCATTCCGCACCCGCCTTGCGCACGACGCGGCCATCGACCTGCACGGTTCCGCGCAGGATGGCGTCGCGTGCGCGGGATCGGCTGTGGAAGAACCCACGCTCGACCAGCAGTTGATCAAGCCGCATGGCGATCAGGCGCGGACCGGCGCCACCAGCCGGTCACGGCCAAGCGCGGCGAATACCGTCTGGACGATGCCGGCTGCGTTCAATCCGGCGCGGGCATAGAGCGTCTCGGGCTTGGCATGGTCGAGATAGCAATCCGGCAAGGTCATGGTGCGGACACGCAGGCCGCCGTCAAGCAGGCCCTCGCCGCTGAGGAAATGCAGCACATGCGAGGCAAACCCGCCGATAGCGCCCTCCTCCACCGTAACGAGCACTTCATGCGAGCGCGCGAGACGCCTGATCAGGTCCTGGTCCAGCGGCTTGGCGAAGCGCGCATCGGCGACCGTCGTCGGCAGGCCGGCGGCGTCCAGTTCCTCGGCGGCAAGCAGACATTCCTGGAGCCGCGTTCCGAACGAAAGAACAGCGATCTTGCCGCCCTCGCGGACGATGCGCCCCTTGCCTATGGCGAGGACTTCGCCGCGCTCCGGCAGTTCGACGCCGACGCCATCGCCACGCGGATAGCGGAAGGAGATCGGGCCCTCGTCATATTCGGCAGCAGTGCGCACCATGTGGCGAAGCTCGGCCTCGTCCGACGCGGCCATGACGACGAAGCCCGGCAGCGCGGCAAGAAAACCCGTATCGAACGAACCGGCATGGGTGGCGCCGTCGGCGCCGACGAGACCGGCCCTGTCGATCGGAAACCGAACCGGCAATTGCTGCAGCGATACGTCGTGGACCACCTGGTCATATCCGCGCTGCAGGAAGGTCGAGTAGATGGCGGCGAACGGCTTGTAGCCCTCGCTGGCCAGCCCTGCGGCGAAGGTCACGGCGTGCTGCTCGGCTATGCCGACATCGAATACGCGGCTCGGAAATGCCTGGCCGAAAAGATCGAGCCCGGTGCCGCCGGGCATCGCAGCGGTGATCGCGACGATCTTCTCGTCGTGGCGCGCCTCCTCGATCAGGCTTGTCCCGAAAATCTTGGTGTAGCTTGGAGCATTGGCCGGCGGCTTCGCCTGCGCGCCCGTGATCACGTCGAAACGATTGACGCCATGATATTTGTCCGCCGATGCCTCCGCCGGCGCATAGCCCTTGCCCTTCTGGGTGACGACGTGGATCAGCACGGGACCATCCATCGTATCGCGCACGTTCTTCAGGACGGGAAGCAGGTGTTCGAGATTATGACCGTCGATCGGGCCGACATAATAGAAGCCGAGTTCCTCGAACATCGTTCCGCCGGTCCAGAAACCCCTGGCATATTCTTCCGACAGCCGCGCCTTCTCCTGCAGGAATTTCGGCAGCTTGCGCGCCAGCTGCTTGGCCGTTTCGCGGAAAGTGCGGTAGGTGCGTCCCGAAACGAGGCGGGCGAGATAGGCGCTCATCGCGCCCGTCGGCGGGGCGATGGACATATCATTGTCGTTGAGGATGACGATGAGGCGGGCGTCGAGCGCACCGGCATTGTTCATCGCCTCATAGGCCATGCCGGCGGACATGGCGCCGTCGCCGATGACGGCGATCACATTGCGCTTCGTGCCCGAAAGCTCGCTGGCGACGGCCATGCCGAGACCCGCCGAGATCGACGTGGAGGAGTGCGCCGCACCGAAAGGATCATATTCGCTCTCGCTGCGCTTGGTGAAGCCGGACAGCCCGCCCTCCTGCCGCAGGGTGCGGATTCGATCGCGCCGGCCGGTCAATATCTTGTGCGGGTAGGCCTGGTGGCCGACATCCCAGATGATGCGGTCCTCCGGCGTGTCGAATACGTGGTGCAGCGCCACCGTCAGTTCGACGACGCCGAGCCCGGCGCCGAGATGGCCGCCGGTCGTCGATACGGCGTCGATCACCTCGCTGCGCAGTTCGGCGGCGAGGCGCGGCAGCTCGGATTCCGGCAGCCGGCGCAGGTCGGCCGGGATCGTCACGCTGTCCAGTAGCGGCGTTTCGGGTTTCTTGGTCAAGCCTCGGTTCCATCATGCAATTGCATGCCTGTTCCTAAAGCCTTTTGCGGGCGAATAGAAGAGGCTCCGTCTCCCCGACGGTGAGACAATGCGCGCGATGCTGTCGAACAACCCCTATGCTTCAGGCAGCGGAATGAATTCTTCCTCGTCGCCGGGAACGATATCGAAGCGGCCGCTGCGCCATTCTTCCTTCGCCTGCTCGATCCGCTCGCGCGACGACGAGACGAAATTCCACCAGATATAGCGCTTGGATGGCAGGGCAGCGCCGCCGAACAACATGAAATGTGCGCCTTGCGGCGCAGAAACGAGGATCTCGTCGCCGGCGCGGAAGGCAAGGAGCCGGTCGGCGGGAAACGACTGGCCGGCGATTTCCACCGAGCCGTCCAGCGTATAGATCGCCCGTTCTTCCGCCGCCTTGGCGGGAATGACGATGCTGCCGCCCGGCTGCAACCTTATATCCACATAGAGCGTCTCGGCATGCTGGGTCACGCCGGAACGCGCGCCGTGGAACGTGCCCATCACGATTCGGGCCTCCATGCCGTTTTCCTGCAGCACCGGCAGGTCACGCACGCCCGTATTCGCAAAAGCCGGGTCGATCTCTTCGAGATGGTCGGGCAGCGCCAGCCAGGTCTGCAGCCCCGAAATCGGCAATGGCTCCGTCCGCAGTTCTTCCGGCGAGCGCTCGGAATGGACGATGCCGCGCCCCGCCGTCATCAGATTGACGTCGCCCGGCTTGATGACCATCTCGGTACCGAGGCTGTCGCGATGGCGGATATTCCCGTCAAACAGATAGGTCACGGTCGATAGGCCGATATGGGGATGCGGGCGCACGTCGAGCGGATCGGTCGGGCGCAGGATCGCCGGGCCCATGCGGTCGAAGAATATGAAAGGACCGACCAGCCGGCGCTTGGCGGTGGGCAATGCGCGCCGCACCTCGAGCCCGCCTATGTCGCTCGTCCGCGGTATGATCAGCGTTTCGATCGAATCGACCGCCGCCGCATCGCCGGGTTCGGGATCATTGCCGGGGAAGAAACTCATGGCACGCACGCTCCAGTTGTGGAAGCTGCCAGACTAGCGGCTCGTGCCTGCCATGGATAGTCCGCGCCACTGCAACAGTGTGTCGCCTATTCCGGATCGAGCGGCTCGGTGCCTGTCGGCTGGCCGTCGCGGCCAAGCCTGATCTTCTGCACCTTGTCTTCAGCCGCCTTCAACAGGCTGTCGCAATGTTTCTTCAACGCTTCGCCGCGCTCATAGATCAGGATCGACTGTTCGAGCGGCACGTCGCCCCGCTCCAGATCGTCCACGATCTTTTCCAGTTGATCGAGCGCCTGCTCGAAGCTCATGGCGGCGATATCGGAATTGTTCGGGGCGTCGGCCATGCTTTAACCTCTCATCAAGCGTTTGATATGTGCGCCCGCGGAGAGCGACATTCCCTTCAGGTCGTAACCGCCTTCCAGGAGGCTGACAAGGCGGTTCGACGCGTAGTTCCCAGCAGTTTCGAGCATAAGCCCCGTCGCCCAGTCGAAATCGTCCTCGGTCAGGTTGATCTCTGCCAGCGGGTCGCGGTGATGGGCGTCGAAACCGGCGGAAATGATCACCAGTTCCGGCCGGAACGCTTCCAGGGCCGGCAGGATGCGGCTGGTGAAGGCCTCCCGGAAGTCGGTGCTTCCGCTGTCGGGAACCAGGGGCGCATTGACGATATTGCCCTCGCCGGTCTCGTTCTTGCCGCCGGTGCCGGGATAAAGCGGCATCTGGTGCGTGGAACAATAGAGCACGGAAGGATCGGACCAGAAGATGTCCTGCGTGCCATTGCCGTGATGCACGTCCCAATCGACGATGGCGACGCGCTCGACCCCGTGCTTCTTCTGGGCGTGGCGGGCTGCGATCGCCGCATTGTTGAACAGGCAGAAGCCCATGGCCCTGTCCTTTTCCGCATGATGGCCGGGCGGGCGCGACGCCACGAATACATTGTCCGCCCTGCCCTCGAACACGTCGTCGATGGCGGCATTGGCTGCCCCGATGGCCGTCAGCGCCGCTTCCCAGCTCTTCGGACTGACGGACGTGTCGGCATCGACCCGGCTGAGGCCTTCCTGCGGCACCGCCTCGCGCACCCTTTCGACGAAAGTCTCCGGATGGGCAAGCAGGATCGCCTGCTCGTCGCCCATCGGCGCCGTCACCCGGTCAAGCGCATCGAATTCACTGTCCTCCAACACTTTTGCCAGCGCGCGCAGCCGGTCCGGCCGTTCGGGATGGCCGGGCGGCGTCAAATGTTCCAGATAGATCGGATGAGAATAGAGGCGCGTGACCATGAAACTTCCCGTTGCGTCGTCGAGCTACAAGTTGCACCAGGCAGCCGAAGCAGCGCAAGGGGGCCTCCATCCGATTTGACCGGTCAGGCGGCGGCGAGCGCCTGGGCGAGATCCGCGATCAGATCGTCCGGGTGCTCTATGCCGATAGAAAGCCGGATCGTCGAATCCAGCACGCCGATACGCTGCCGCACGTCGACCGGAACGCCGGAATGGGTCATCGTGGCCGGGTGGCTCGCCAGCGATTCGGTTCCGCCAAGGCTGACGGCCAGTTTCAGGATCTCGAGCGCATTCAGGAAGCTGAACGCCGCCGGCTGGCCGCCGCGAATGTCGAACGAGAATGTGGAGCCTGCGCCGGTGCATTGCGCGGCGAAAACCTTGCCGATGGGCGATGCCGGGTCGTGGTAGGGCAGATAATGGATATGTTCGACCTTCGGATGGTCGCGCAGGAAATCTGCCACGGCCTTTGCATTCGTATTGGCCTTTTCCATGCGGATCGACAGTGTTTCCAGTGAACGGCCGAGCATCCAGCAGGAATGCGGGTCGAGCTGGGTGCCGATCGCGCCGCGCAGCGCCTTGACCTGTTTCATCACGGCTTTCGAACCAAGCGCCGCGCCGGCGATGAGGTCGGAGTGGCCACCGACATATTTGGTCAGCGAGTACAGCGAGATGTCGGCGCCATGTTGCAGCGGGCGCTGGAACACCGGTCCGAGCAGCGTGTTGTCGCAGGCTATGACCGGGCGATGGCCCTGCCGCTTCTCGATCGCATCGGCTATGCGGCCGATCATGGCGACATCGACCAGGCTGTTGGTCGGATTGGCCGGCGTCTCGATCAGGATCAGCGACACGCGGCCACGTTCCATGGCGTCATTGGCGGCCTGCCTGACGCTGTCCTCGTTGACGCCGTCGGCAAAACCAACGGCGGCGATGCCAAGATTGAGGAAGGTCCTGGCGAGCAGGGTCTCGGTGCCGCCATAGAGCGGCTGCGAGTGGAGGATGGCGTCGCCGGGGCGGGCGAAGGCCAGCAGCGTCGTGGCGATGGCCGACATGCCGGAAGAGAACAGCGCACAACTCTCGGTCTTTTCATAGACGGCGAGGCGATCCTCGACGATTTCGCTGTTCGGGTGGTTGAAGCGCGAATAGACGAGGCCGGCGCCGGTTCCCGCCGGGGGTTCGCGCCGACCCGAGACGAAATCGAAGAAGTCCCGACCCTCTTCCGCCGATTTGAACACGAAGGTCGAGGTCAGGAACACCGGCGGCTTTACGGCGCCCTCGGAAAGCTCCGGGTCGAAGCCGTAATTGAGCATCAGCGTTTCGGGGTGCAGTTCGTGATTGCCGATATGGGTCTTGGAGGGATGTGGAGCGGTCATGCCGGTACCTCGCTTAACTGACTGAACCCGCGAGGTTACAATAAATTCGCCGATCGTTCCTTGCTTATTTGGGCCTGTCTGGCGCACGAACCGCAATGGGACGCGCCGCCGGCGCGACGCTTCCCAAGACTTCGAGGACCCAAGGCCGTTAGAGGATTTCGGTGCGGGTGATCTCGATGCCGAAGCCTTCGAGGCCGACATAATGGCGCTCACGCGAGGCGAGAAGCCGGATTGAGGTAATGCCGAGATCCTTCAATATCTGCGCCCCGAGGCCGATCTGCCGCCATTCCTCGTCGCGGACCTTGGCTTCGGCATGGCCCTCGCGCTCCTGGAGCAGCGCCCGGTTGCGATCATCCTCGCTGCCGACACCGACCGAACCCTCGCGCAGATAGACGATGACGCCGCGCTTTTCCTCCGCCATGCGCTTCATGATGCTGTCCAGCGTATTGCGTGCGCCGAACACGTCCGTCAGCACGTCCTCGCGCTGCAATCGCACCGGAACATCCTCGCCATCGCGAATGTCGCCATAGACGATCGCCGCATGGTGCATCGGCTCCCACGGCAGCGAATAGGTGATGGCGCGCGCCTTGCCGGCACAGGTGTCGACATCGATTTCGCCAATGCGCTCGATCAGGGTTTCCTTGCGCTGGCGGTAGGCGATGAGGTCCGCCACGGTAACCTGATGCAGATCGTGGGTCTCGGCGAAGTTTTGCACCTGCGGGCCGCGCATGACCGAGCCGTCATCATTGACGAGTTCGCAGATCACGCCGATCGGCGGCAGGCCGGCAAGCTTGCACAGGTCGACCGCCGCTTCCGTATGGCCGGAGCGCATCAGCACCCCGCCTTCACGGGCGACGAGCGGGAAAATATGGCCGGGACGGACGAAATCCGCGGCGCCGGCATTGGGATTGGCAAGGTTGCGCACCGTCAGCGTGCGGTCGTCGGCGGAAATGCCGGTGGTCGTGCCGTGCTTGTAATCGACGGTGACGGTGAAGGCCGTCGAATGCGGCGCGTCGTTCTCCGCCACCATCGGCGCGAGGTTCAACCGGCGCGCCTCCTGCCGCGTCATCGGCGTACAGACGATGCCGGACGTATGCCTGACGATGAAGGCCATCTTCTCGGGCGTGCAGTGAACCGCCGCGACGATCAGGTCGCCCTCGTTCTCGCGGCCGTCATCATCCATGACGACGACGATCTCGCCCCGCTCGAATGCCCGCAGGGCATCCACGACACGCTTCTGATTATAGGCCATTCCGTTGCCCCCTTAGATGCGGCCCGTCTGGCCGCGATGTCTGAGATAATGATCGGCGATCGCGCAGGCCACCATGGCCTCCCCGATCGGCACGGCCCGGATGCCGACGCAGGGATCGTGCCTGCCCTTGGTCATCACATCGACCTGCTGGCCGTCGGCATCGATGCTGCGGCGCGGGGTCAATATCGAAGATGTCGGCTTGACGGCAAAACGCGCAACGATGGGCGCGCCGCTCGATATGCCGCCGAGGATACCGCCGGCATGATTGGAGAGGAAGATCGGCTTGCCGTCATTCCCCATGCGCATCTCGTCGGCATTGGCTTCGCCCGTAAGCTCGGCCGCGGCAAATCCGTCGCCGATCTCGACGCCCTTCACCGCATTGATCGACATCAGATAGCTGGCGATGTCCTGGTCGAGCTTGGCATAGACCGGAGCGCCGAGGCCCGCAGGAACGTTTTCGGCAACGATCTCGATCACCGCCCCTATGGACGAGCCCGCCTTGCGAAGACCGTCCAGATAGGTTGCAAAGCCATCGACTGCACCAGCATCGGGTGTAAAGAACGGGTTCCTGTCCACCTCTTCCCAATCCCAGCGGCTGCGGTCTATCGAGTGCACGCCCATCTTGACCAGCGCGCCACGGACGACGAGCCCCGGCACCACCTTGCGGGCGATCGCCCCGGCAGCCACCCGCGCGGCCGTCTCGCGCGCCGAGGAGCGGCCGCCGCCGCGATAGTCCCTGATGCCATATTTCACGTCATAGGTGTAATCCGCATGGCCGGGCCGATATTGCCGGGCAATGTCGCCATAATCCTTCGAGCGCTGGTCGGTGTTCTCGATCATCATGGAGATCGGCGTGCCGGTGGTGATCATGGTCACGCCGTCATCCTGCAGCATGACGCCGGAAAGCACGCGCACCTGGTCGGGCTCGCGCCGCTGCGTGGTGAATTTCGACTGGCCCGGCTTGCGCTTGTCGAGATAGGCCTGCACCTCCGCCTCGGTGAAGCTGATGCCGGGCGGGCAGCCGTCCACGACGCAGCCAAGCGCTATGCCATGGCTTTCGCCCCAAGTTGTGACGCGGAAAAGATGACCGAAACTATTGTGAGACATGCGCCTACCCGACTTTGTGTGAGGCGGTTTTATGAGCCTTTCGCATCGCGGTCAAACCTGCCTGTGAAATTCCTTCATCCGGCGCGAAAAAAGCAATTCTTTTGCCACAAATGAAAGCTCTAACTGACGCCATAGCAGATATGTATTTTGTCCGAGAGGTTCCCGCCATGCGCCATTTCGTTGCCGCCTTCATGTTTTTCGCTTCACTTTTCCCCGTCGGTGCCCTTGCTGACGATGCGCAAGGCACGATCACCAAGATCGACGAGGACAATTCGACGATCACGCTCGACGATGGCAAAGTCTACAAGCTGCCGGGCGAATTCGACCTGAGCGCGATCGAGAAGGGCATGAAGGTGACGCTGATGTTCGACGTGGTCGACAAGGAGCGCTACATCACCGACATCGAACAGGCGACCGATCTGGCCGAGTAAGCGGGATCACATCCAGGTCAGCTGACCGTTCTCAAGCCGCAATATATGGTCCTGCGTGATCGCCATGTTGGCGGCATCGTGGCCGTCGAGGCCATTGACCATCTGGAAGATGGTGCGCAGGCAGCCGCCATGGGTGACGCAGACCGTCGGCTGGCGCACCTCGGATAGCCAGTCGGCGACACGCACGCCGAGCAGCGCATAGCTTTCGGCGGCCGCGCCCGGAGGTACGAAATTCCACTTGTCGCGGGCGCGCGCATCCACGAGTTCCGGCGTCCTTGCCGCGATATCCTCGATCATAAAGCCCTGCCAGTCGCCGAAATGCACCTCCTTGAGGCGCGCATCGGTGCGATAATCGTGCGGGTCGAGCCCCATGCGCGTCCTGATGCGTTCCATCGTCTCGCGCGTGCGGCGCAGTGGGCTTGCGACGAAATCGAAGCCGCTGCCATCGCCGATCAGCGATTTGATCATGTCGCCATTGCGGTCGGCCTGCACCTTGCCGCGGGCATTGATGTCGATGTCTTCCTGCCCCTGGATGCGCTCGGACACATTCCAGTCCGTCTCGCCGTGTCGCGAGAAATAGATGACCGAACTCGGCAATTTCACTTGATATCAGTCCTTAACGACGGAGATGTCCGGAGCGTCGACCGCCTTCATGCCCACGACGTGATAGCCGCTATCGGCGTGGTGAACCTCGCCGGTGACCGAGCGCGAAAGGTCGGAGAGGAAATAGAGGCCGGCATCGCCGATCTCCTCGATGGTCACCGTGCGGCGCAGCGGTGCGTTATATTCGTTCCACTTCAGGATATAGCGGAAGTCGCCGATGCCGGAAGCGGCCAGCGTCTTGATCGGGCCGGCCGAAATGGCGTTGACGCGGATATTGTCCGGGCCAAGGTCGACGGCGAGATATTTCACGCTCGCTTCGAGCGCGGCCTTGGCGACACCCATGACATTGTAGTTGGGCATGACCTTCTCGGCGCCATAATAGGTGAGCGTGAGGATCGATCCGCCATCGGTCATCAGCTTCTCGGCGCGCTTGGCGACGGCCGTCAACGAATAGACGGAGATGAGCATCGTCTTGGTGAAGTTCGCCTCTGACGTGTCCACGTAGCGGCCGGTCAACTCGTCCTTGTCGGAGAAGCCGATGGCGTGCACGAGGAAGTCGATCTTGCCCCAATGTTGTTCGAGCGCCGCAAAGCAGGCATCGATGGTCGAGGCATCCGAAACATCGCAATGGCCGCAAAGATAGGCGCCGAGCTCTTCCGCCAACGGCTCCACGCGCTTTTTCAGCGCATCGCCCTGATAGGTAAAGGCGAGTTCGGCACCCGCATCATGGGCTGCCTTGGCGATGCCCCAAGCAATCGAGCGATTGTTGGCGACACCCATGACAAGCCCGCGTTTACCCTGCATCAAACCAGTTTTGGCGGTCATCTACCAACCCTTCATGTAACTTCTGATTGACTGCGGTATCGCACAGCCCGCGCCGGGCTTCAAGCCATGCCGTCATAGCCTATTTGGGTTTTCCGGAACGTGCGCAGATCTAGCTCTCCGATTGGCGCAGAAACGCCTCAAGTGCGGGATCGCCATTCTCCGGCAGCATGATGCGGACATGGACGAAAAGATCGCCATGTCCATCCGGCTTGCGGGGCAGGCCCTTGCCCTTCAATCGCAGGACGCGGTCCGAACTCGTCCACGGCGCGACCTTCACCGCGACGCGCCCGTTCAGCGTCTCCACCTCCTGGCGCGAACCGAGCACGGCATCCTTCAACGAAACCGGCAGATCGGCGTGGAGATCGCGGCCCTCGACGCGGAATCGCGGATGCGGCCGGAAACGGATGGTGACGAGCGCATCGCCCGGCGTTCCGCCGAGAACGCTCTCGCCCTGGCCCTTGAGGCGAATCGTCTGGCCGTGCTCCACCTGCGTCGGCAGCTTGATCGCCAGCCGCTTGCCGGTCGGGAACACCGCCTCCACCTTCTCGGCACCGGCGGCCTGTTCCAGGGTGATGTCGATCGTGGCCTGCAGGTCCGCGCCCTTGCGGGAAGAGCCGCGCCGCGCACCGCCCGCGCCTGCCGTCTCGCCGAACAGGCTGCTGAGGATGTCCTCGGCGTCGAAGCCGCCCATGCCGCTGCGGAACTCGAAGCCGCCCGGGCGCGCTCCGCCCCCGCCGAACCCGGCAAACGGATCGCCGCCGCCGCCGCGGGCGAAGCCTTCGAAGCCATGGGGGGCGCGCTGCTTGCCCTCGCCATCGATCTCGCCGCGGTCGAACTGGGCCCTGCGGTCCTTGTCGCCGACGATTTCGTAAGCCTGGTTTATCTCGGAGAACTTGGCCTGCGCCTTCGGATCATCCTGATTCTGGTCGGGATGATATTTCTTGGCGAGCTTGCGAAACGCCGATTTTATTTCCTCGGGCTTCGCCGTCTTGGCGACGCCCAGCACGCTATAGGGATCGCGCATGCGTGTGCCTTTCCTCGCGACATGCGAATGGATATGAAATTCAGTCCACGCCTATATGGGCTCAAATAGGAAGAAATTCCATATTGTGTCATGAAAAACACGAAAAATCTTGATGTCCGCCCCTACATAGGAGCGAAGGATTTCAATGTCCACTGGCCGCCATTCTGCAGGCAGGTTTCGCCCTTGTAGAGCATGACGCCATCAAAGGATTCGCGCGAGGTCTGGAATTCGCGGCAGAGCTCGGCACCGGCCTTCTTCTCGGCGATGGCGGTAATGGTGCCCTGGCTGCCGGTCTCGGGGTTCGACCATGGCAGGGGCTTGTTGCCCCATTGCGTGAAATTCAGGGCCGAGACGATGTTGCGCACGGTGTTCTGGTCGGAAGATGTCTGTCCGTCCACCGGCTTATGCGAGGCGACCGAGCCCGTCACGGTACTCTGATCCGGCACCGCATCCTCGACGCCGATGCCCTTCATGGCACAACCGGAGAGAAGGCATAGCGCTACGACCGCCGTTACTACGCCGCCGTGGAAAGTGCCCGAGCCAACCCGTATAATTGCTCCGGACTGCTTGCTATCGGATCGTAGAAGCGCCAAACACATATCTCTCTTTAACAAGCCCAAACCGAATTGACCATGGGACTATGAATTAAATGAAGTTAACAATGGATGACTTCACGCAAAAAACCGATCCTTTTGCGTTGTTCGAGGAATGGTTGCAGGACGCAACGAAGACGGAACCCAACGATCCGAACGCGCTGGCGCTGGCGACGGTCGATGAAGATGGCCTGCCGGATGTGCGCATGGTGCTGCTGAAGGGCTTCGATAGCGACGGTTTCGTCTTCTACACCAATTTCGAAAGCCGCAAGGGCGTCGAGATCCTGGGGTCGATGAAGGCAGCCATGTGCTTCCACTGGAAATCGCTGCGCAGGCAGGTGCGCGTGCGCGGACCGGTCGAGATCGTGACGGCGGCCGAAGCCGATGCCTATTACGCCACCCGGCCCCGTGGCAGCCGCATCGGTGCATGGGCGTCGAAGCAGTCGCGACCGCTCGAAAGCCGCTTCGCGCTGGAGAAGGCCGTGGCGGAATATACGGCGCGCTACGCCGTCGGCGACATTCCGCGTCCCGCCCACTGGTCGGGCTTCCGTATCCGGCCCATTTCGATCGAATTCTGGCACGACCGGCCGTTCCGGCTGCATGATCGCGTCGTTTTCGAGCGTACTTCGCCTGACGAGCCGTGGAGCAAGACCAGGCTCTATCCTTGAGAGCAGGCGGGCGGCTCAGCCCTTCTTGCGCGCGAGGAAATTCATCATCGCGGCGCGCGCTTCCTCCGATTGCAGGCGCTCGGCGAAATGCCGTGCCTCGAGCGCCATCCGTTCGGCCACGGCCTCGCGCGGGCCGCGCAGCAGGTCCCGCGTGATCTGCATCGCCTCAGGCGGCTTGGCCGCGATCTCCGTCGCCGCCGCCAACGCGGTTTCCTCGAGCTGCGCGGCATCGACGATCCGGTAGACGAGCCCCGCCGCCTTCGCCTCCTCCGCGCTCAGGCCGTCGCCCTTGGCCAGGAAAGCGAAAGCCTGCTGCGGGCCCATCAGCCGCGGACCCAGCAGGCTGGACGCCGCCTCGGGAACAAGGCCGAGATCGACGAAGGGCGTCCTGAACAGCGATTGCGGCGTGGCGAAGGTCAGGTCGCAATGGAAATGCAGCGTCGCGCCGATGCCGATGGCAAGGCCGTCCACGCCCGCAAGCAGCGGCTTGCGCGCCTGGCCGAGCGCCATGATGAAGTCGAACACCTCATTGCCCATCTGGCCGCTGATGGCGAAGGCCATGAAATCCTGCAGGTCGTTGCCGGAGGAGAAGGCGCCGGGAACGCCGAGAAAGAGATTGGCGCGGATCGAGGCGTCGGCCTCGCTGTCCACGAGCGCCGCGGTCATGGCGGCATACATGGCGCGGGTCAGGGCGTTCTTCTTCTCCGGGCGGTTCATCCGGATGAGCTGGACTGCGCCCTGTCGTTCGATCTTGATATGGTCTGACATCGTCTTTCCTAGGTTTCGAGTGCGCTTCGTGCGGCAAGCAGGCTTTCTGCGCCATTGACCACCCGGTCCATCAGCGCCGTGGTTTCGCCAAGGAGGTTCTCGGCAAAGAAGCGGGCCAGCGCCACACGGCCCGCATCGGCGGACGAAAGGGCTCCCCTGGCGAGGCAGGCGCCGCCGGCGGCGAGCCCGAACAGGCGCAGGAACGGCGTCGCGCCGGCCAGCGCCTGCGCTACCTGCCGCTCCGCCAGCCGCTGCTGCAACCAGGTCGCCGCGGCCTCGAAATCGTCGAGAGCGCGCGCCAGCCGCTGGCCCGTATCGCCGAAACCTTCGCCGCCGGAGGCCTGCACCGCCTCGGCGATGCCGCGCAGTTCGGCGATGTAGCCGCGAATATGCCCGCCATTGCCGAGCGGCAGCTTGCGCTGCACGAGATCGATGGCCTGGATGCCGTTCGTGCCCTCATAGATCGGCGCGATGCGCGAATCGCGCAGGAACTGGGCGGCGCCCGTCTCCTCGATGAAGCCCATGCCGCCATGGACCTGAATGCCGAGCGAGGCGACATCGACGCCTGTATCGGTGGAGAACGCCTTGGCGACGGGCGTCAGGAGATTGGCGCGATCGGCCCAATGGCCCGCATCATTGTGGGCATCATCATCGGCTTTCCCGGTCTTCGCCATGTCCAGCGCATGGGCGCAGCTATAGGCAATGCCGCGGGCCGCGCCGGTCAGCGCCTTCATGGTGAGCAGCGTCCGCTGCACGTCCGGATGTTCGATGATCGGGCTCGGTCCCTCGCCCGTCCAGCCCGGCGCCCGCATCTGCCGGCGCCCCTGCGCATAGGCCAGCGCCTGCTGATAGGCCGCCTCGGCCACCGCGACGCCCTGGATGCCGACCGCAAGCCGCGCATTGTTCATCATGGTGAACATGCAGGCGAGGCCGCGATTCTCCTCGCCGATGAGCCAGCCGATGGCGCCGGGCTCGCCGGCAAAGCCATCGCCATAGATCATGGTGCAGGTGGGCGAGCCGTGAATGCCGAGCTTGTGTTCGATGCCACCGCAGAAGACGTCGTTGCGGGCGCCGAGCGAACCATCATCATCGACGAGGAACTTCGGCACGAGAAACAGGGAAATGCCCTTGTTTCCCTCCGGCGCATCGGGAAGCCGCGCCAGCACCAGATGGATGATATTTTCGGTAAGGTCATGCTCGCCATATGTAATGAATATCTTGCTGCCGAACAGGCGATAGGTGCCGTCATCGCTTCGTTCCGCGCGGCAGCGCAGCGCACCGACATCCGACCCGGCCTGCGGCTCGGTCAGGTTCATCGTCCCCATCCACTCGCCGGAAACGAGCTTCGGCAGATATTTCCGTTGCAGTTCCTCGGTGGCGTGGGCTTCGAGCGCCTCGATCGCGCCGAGCGTCAGCGTCGGCCCTATGCCGAAGGCCATGGACCCGGAATTCCACATTTCGAAGGTCGCGATGGCCAGCATCATCGGCAGGCCCTGCCCGCCATGGCGCTCGTCGCCGGTCAGCGCATTCCAGCCGCCTTCGATCCACTCGCGGTAGACGTCCTTCCAGCCGGGCGGCATGGTGATCTTGCCATCGGCCAGCGGCGTACCATGCTCGTCGCCGACGCGCAGCAGCGGTGCGACGCGCTGTGAGGCGAAACGCCCGGCCTCTTCCAGGATGGCATCGACGAGATCGCTGGAAAGCTCGCCGAACCGGCCCTGTTCAATGGCTGCTTCGAGCCCTGCGACCTGTTTCAGGCAATGGGCGATTTCCTCCACCGGCGCGCGGTACATGTCAAAGTCTCCTCATCCGTCATGCTGGCGCACTTTGAAACGGCGGGACGCGGAAAGGCAAGTGCATTTTTACGTAAACGTAAGCTTTTTCGATGGAGCCGGCATTTTGCCGTGACCGGCCGCGACCATCCGGCCGGATGGATCGGCGGCGAGGCGGGTACGCATGGACCTGCCTTTGGTTGTATTCAGCGGAAAAACTGCGCGTCCTGGTCCCGGCGCAGCGCCAAGAGCAGCGAACCGCCCAGCTCCACATCGCCGAGACGGACCGGATCGCCGGCTTTCACGTCGCGGATGAGACGCCGGTTGGCGACCAGGTAGAATGGCGCGGCCTCGCCATCGGCGACAGGCGCCGCCGGCACCAGGGCGGAGGAGAGATTGGCGATCGCATGGTGGTGGCCGGTCGCCGACAGGACCGTGCCCGCCGCGATATCGGCATCGGCAACGGCGATGAGGTCGAGGCGCGGCCTTGGCTCTGCGGCGCCGCTCGAACGGCCCTTCAGGCCGGCTTCGAGAACGCTTGTTGCGGCCTCGAGCCCCAGCAGATGGCGCGGCAGGTAGATCATCGCCGCCGTGCCGTTGCGGCTGATGACATGGCCTTTGCCGGCGAGAAGCTCCCAGCTCGTGGCATCGTCGCAGCGGATGACCACGAAGACGCCGCCGGCAAAGCTGACCTCGCCCGGCAGGCGCAGGCAATGGAACACGTCGAGACGGCGATCGCCGCGAAGCAGGCCGCCCTCGGCGCGCGTCGAGAACAGCGATGGCACTTCGCCGATCCGCGCAATCGGGCAATGAAGATCCGGCCGGTCGGGAACGAGATCGACGGAATGGGAAGTCACCGCGAGTTCGCACAGATCGGGAACCGCGCGCTGCGGCAGCCGGGCTGCGGCGATGGAACGGGCCGCCACCAGCTCGGCGGCATCGCGGTCGCCAAGATCGAGGCAATCGCCGAGAGCCGCCGCCTCGATCTCCTGGCCGTTGCTGGCAAGGAGCCCGGTCGCCGGGTCGTAGACGAAATCATATTCGCTGGATTTTCCGGCGCAGATGATTTCGAAGCCGAGGGTTTCCGCCCAGGTGACGAGGCCGATCAGCAGGCTTGGCTGATCGCCGTCTACCGGCGTCACCACCTTCCCCGCCGCTCCGGCCCGCCGGGCGAGACCGGGGCCGACGACGCTGTCGACCTCCTTCGACACCAGCGCCACATGCTTGCCGTTGCGGATGGCGAGATCGACATGCCGCGCGCCGCCTTCGGGATGCCCGGTCGCCTCGACCAGAACGTCGAAGGGAAGATGCACCACATGGGCGAGATCGCCCGCCGCAATTGCCTTTCCGGCGCTCCAGGCGCTGCTCGCCTCTTCCGCGCTGGCGCATTCGGCGATGGCCGCGATGCCGAGGGATCGCAGCGCGGCGGCCGCCGTGGCGCTGTCGAGATCGACGGCGATGCGGCTGTTCATCAGCGGAACGTGACGGCTCTGCGCCAGGAAGCTGCGGCCAAATCCGCCCGTGCCGACGATACATGTTTCGACCGGGCGCGAGGCGCCGGAGAAATACTCATGAAAATTCATGCCGAAGCGATCCTTCTTTGCGATATTTGGCGGGTCAGGCAGAGCGTTGCGCCGGCCGGCGGCGCAGATTGCGCAGGCCGATGGCCTTGGCGATCAGCGGCCAGGCGAGCATGAGCAGGCCGATCGCCATGATCCCGCTGACGAGGGGGTTGGACCAGAAGATCGACAGCGAGCCGTTCGACATCAGCATGGACTGGCGGAATGCGTCCTCCGCCTTGTCGCCGAGCACCATGGCGAGGACCAGCGGCGCAATCGGATAGTCGAGTTTCTTGAACAGATAACCGAACACGCCGAAGCCGAGCACGAGCCACATGTCGAAGGTGGAGTTGGCGATCTGATAGGCGCCGGAGAAAATGATGGCGACGATCACCGGCCCGACGATGGCGAAGGGAACGCGCAGGATCGAGGCGTAGAGCGGCACGGTTGCCAGCACCAGTATCACCGCCACCACATTGCCGAGATACATGGAGGCGATCAGGCCCCAGACGAAATCCGGCCTGTCGATGAAGAGCATCGGCCCCGGCGTCATGCCCCAGATCATCAATCCGCCCATCATGACGGCAGCGGTGGCGGAGCCCGGAACGCCGAGGGCGAGCATGGGCAACAGCGCCGATGTGCCGGCCGAATGGTCGGCGGTTTCGGGCGAGACGATGCCGCGCGGGTCGCCCTTGCCGAATTGCGACTTGTCCCTGGCGAAGCGGCGGGCAAGGCCGTAGCTCATGAACGACGCAGCCGTCGGCCCGGCCGGCGTGATGCCCATCCAGATGCCGATGACGGTCGAGCGCAGGATGGACCAGGCATAGCGCGGCATTTCCTTCAGCGTCCGCAGGACGTCCATCGGGCGTACGCGGGCCTTTATGCCCTCGAAGCGCAGGCCTTCTTCCGTCGTCAACAGCAGTTCTCCGATGCCGAACAGCCCCATGACCGCGACGAGGAACGACACGCCCTTGATGAGGTCCGGTATGCCGAATGTCAGGCGCAGCCCGCCGGAGATCGTATCCATGCCGACGGTGGCGAAGGCGAAGCCCAGCATCATCATGACCAGCGACTTGGAAGGCGCGCTGGAACTCATGCCGATGAAGCTGGCGAAGGCGAGGAAATAGACGCCGAAGAATTCCGGCGACGAGAACTGCAGCGCAAAGCGCGCGACCCAGCCGGAAAGCAGCGTGATCATGACGACGCCGGCCAGCGCGCCGATGCCGGCCGACATGAAGGCGAGCGTCAGGGCGCGCGTCGCCTCGCCATTGCGCGCCATCGGGTAGCCGTCGAAGGTGGTGGCGACGGAGGACGGCTCGCCCGGAATGTTGAAGAGGATCGATGTGGTGGAGCCGCCGAAGAGCGCGCCCCAATACATGCAGGACAACAGGATGATCGCCGAAATCGGGTCCATGGTGAAGGTCAGCGGCAGCAGCAGCGAGACGCCGTTCGGCGCTCCGAGCCCCGGCAGCACGCCGACGAGGATGCCAAGCATGACCCCGATGATCATGATGACGATGTGATGGGCGGTGATGACGGTGGCGAAGCCGTCCATCAGATAGCCGATATTGCCCATTGCCGTTTTCCTCCCGAATTCCGATGCTATGGCAGGCAGCCTGGCCCTGCGGCCGTCAGTAAAGCCCGATGGCGTTTTCCAGCGGTCCCTTGAGCAGCGGAACCTGGAACCCGATCTCGAAGACCAGATAGAACAGCACGATCACGACAAGGCCGGTGAGCAGCGATATCCACCAGCGATAGCCGCCCTGCCAGGTCATGAAGCCGAATATGTAGAGCGCGGTGCCGACATAGAGCCCGAGGAGAAGCGAGACGACGATGAAGCCGATGATCGGCAGGAAGAAGCCGAGCACCGGCTTCGCCTTTTCCATGTCGAGGAATATCTCGCCCTCGTGCCGGTAGAAGAACATGGTCCGCAGCAGCGTCACGAGGCTGCCGAACACGATCAGGACGCCGATATAGAACGGGAAATACCCGGCCTCCGGCCCTGTTTCGCTCCAGCCGATGCCGCTTTTCCACGATCCGTAGCAAACGGCGAGACCGGCGCCGGCTGTGATCAGCGCGGTGACGATTTCCATGGTCCTGCGGGACAATGAGGATTTTTCGGACGCGGCCATGCTTTTCTCCCATGCGTGCCTTGTCGGGCGCCGCCGATGGCGGCACCCGATGGGGGTAGGTGGCTACTTGACCAGCCAGCCTTCGCGCTCAAGCACCTTGACCACGTTTTCGCGGTCCTTGGCCTGGTAGGACTTGAAGTCGTCCCCGGCCATGAATTGCGCCGTCTGCGAGGTCTTGGCGATATATTCCGCCCATTCCGGCGTTTCCGAAACCTTTTTCAGCACGTCCTGGTAGAAGGCGACTGCCTCCGCATCGACGCCGGCCGGCAGCCAGACGGTACGCGGCATGCGGTAGCTGTCGATGCCGAGACCGGCTTCGGCGCAGGTGGGGATATCGTGCCAGCCCTTGCCGTCATGCACCGCGTCGCTCTTCGGAAAACGGTCGGGACGGAACACGCAGAGCGGCTTCACCATTCCCGCCTGCCACTGGCCGCGATTCTCGTTGGGATTGTTCACATTGGCGTCGATATGCCCGCCCGCCAGCTGCACGCCGGCCTCGCCGCCGCTCTTGAACGGAATGTAGCGGAATTCCGCCCCCGTGGTCTCGCCAATGGACGATACGAGGATCTGGTCGGTGTCCTTCGACTGGCTGCCGCCGAACTGCACCGCCTGGGGCTTGGCCTTGGCCGCATCCAGGAAGGCCTTCACATCGGCATATTCGGACTGGCCGTTGACCCAGATCAGGAATTCGTCGAGCGCCATGGCCGCGACCGGCGTCAGGTCCTCCGGCGCATAGGGCACCTCGGCGACGCTCGGCAGGAGATATTCATTGTTGGTGCCGAAGGTCAGCTTGTAGGGATCGGCCTTGTAGCCGGCGGCGTAGACGAAGCCTTCCGCACCGCTGCCGCCGCCCTTGTTGGTGACGACGATCGGCGCCTTCATCAGCTTGTGCTTGCCGATGATCGCCTGCACGGTCCGTGCGAAATTGTCGGTGCCGCCGCCCGGCCCCGAGGTGACGACGAACTCCACCGGCCGCGTCGGCTCGAATGCGAGTGCCGGCACTGCCGACACGGCAAGGGCAAGCGCGAGGGTAATCTGTTTCAGCATTTTCGGTTCCTCCCGGTTATCGGTCCCCTGCCGCAAGCTCCTACCCGGCAGCGGGTTCCGTCTTCAATCAAGCAGTCTTGCGGTCTGCCTCCCTCTGCCGCGCCTGGCGGACAGCCATGCGCGCTGCGAGCAGGATGGCCTCGCGCGTCGCGCCGATATCGGCGACGCCCTGGCGGGCAATGTCGTAGGCCGTGCCATGCGCCGGCGTGCAGAGCGGGAACGGCAGCCCGCCCATCATCGTAACGCCCTTGTCGAAGCCCATCATCTTCATCGCGATCTGGCCCTGGTCGTGATACATGGTCAGCACCGCGTGGAAGCCTTCCTTCAGCGCCCGCAGGAACACCGTATCGGCGGGGAACGGTCCATCGACCGCATAGCCCTGCGCCCTGGCGCGCGCTACGGCGGGTTCGATCACGTCGATCTCCTCGCGGCCGAAACTGCCGCCATCGCCGGCATGGGGATTGAGCCCGGCAACCGCGATGCGCGGCTTGTCGATGCCGGCAAGCCTCAGGCAGGCGCTCGTCAGGTCGATCTCGGCCAGTATGGCCTCCTCGCTGATATGCGAGGACACGGCGGAAAGCGGGATGTGAGACGTTACGCGGGCATTCCAGATGCGCTCGAGCACGTTGAATTCGCGCATCTTGCCCTTGAAGGAAAGCACGTCGGAGACGAAGCGGATTTCGTCGTCATAGCCCGGATAGGCGTAGCGCATGGCCTTCTTGTTGAAGGGCGTGAAACATACGCCATCGACGCGGCCGGCATCGGCAAGCTCCAGCGCCAGGCGGAAATTCCGCGTGGCGAAGGTACCGCCCGCAAGCGTCGCCTCGCCGACGACGACATCGGCCGGATCGAGATGGCCGAGATCGACGAATACGGGCCTCTCGGCGGGTTCGGTGGAGAAACTGTCTTCGCCCCGGTATTCGATATCGAGTTCGACGCCGGCGATCTTCGCCCCGTCTTCCAATATGCGCCTGTCGCCGACGACGACGAAATGCGCAATCTCGCGAATGTCGGCAAGGGAGAGAAGACGCGCAGCCAGTTCCGAGCTGATGCCTGCGGGGTCACCCATGGCAAGGGCCAATACGGGACGCTGGTCCCCGCCGCCAACAGGCCTGTTGTTCTGCGCCATCCAAAAACCTCCCTCTTCGTCCGGTTCCCCAACGACTACGATCATATTCCCCGCTTTGCAAGTATTTTGTATACAGTATTAAAAATAGCGTATTAAGCCCAGTATCATTTTGCCGCGACAAATGCGAGAATACGCCAGATTCGGCGCTCGTATGGGCAGCACACGCCGCCCCCATGGGCAGCACAGGGATGGAGGATTGAATGGCATCGGAAGTCGTTGAGCCGGCGGGGCGCCGCGCGGTCGCCACCATTTCGCGCCAGTCCCTGCATGGAGAAATCGTCACCCGGCTGCGCGACATGATCATCGAGGGCGATCTGCAGCCCGGCGAGCGCATCTATGAGAACCAGCTCGGCGAGGAGCTCGGCGTATCGCGGACGCCGCTGCGGGAAGCGTTGAAGTTTCTCGCTAGCGAAGGCCTTGTCGAGCTCGTGCCCAGCCGTGGCGCGGTGGTGAAGCGCTTCTCCCCGAAAGACATCGAGGACATGCTCATCGTCATCAGGTCGATGGAGATGCTTGCCGGGCGCATCGCCTGCGCCATCGCGAGCGACGAGGGCATTGCCGGATTGCGGCTGCTGCACGATGCGATGGTCCGGCATTACGAGGCCGGCGAGCGGCTCGAATATTACAAGTTGAACCAGCAGATCCACACCGGCATCGTCGCCCTTGCCGACAATGCGCCGCTGGCGGAAGTGCATGGATTGCTGCAATCGCGGGTAAAGCGCATCCGCTTCATCGGGCATGAGGGGCCGGAGCGCTGGGCCAATGCGGTTGCCGAGCATGAGCGCATCATGGCCGCGCTCGAACGGCGCGACGCCGAGACGCTCGCCCGCGAACTCGACGTTCATCTCGCCAATGGCTGGGAGCGGGTGAAGTCGGTGCTCTGACGGCAATCACTCGTGATCGTGGTGATCGTGATCGTGCGCGACCGGCAGGTCGAGGCCGAATGTGCGCTCCAGATCGGCCACCTGCCCCGGTGAAAGATAGCGCGGATTGAGATTGCGCAGGAGCAGATAGAGCTTCGCCGTCTCCTCCAGTTCCTCGGTGGCGAAGACCGCCGCTTCCAGACTGTCTCCGGCGACGACCGGCCCATGATTGGCCAGCAACACCGACGAATAGCGCCCGGCAAGGCCGCGAATGGCATCGGCCACGGCCGGATCGCCCGGACGATAATAGGGGATCAATGCCGTCTGCCCGGCCCGCATCAGATAATAGGGCGTCATCGGCGGCAGCGCCGCGCGCGGGTCGATCTCCGGCAGCATGGTCAGCGCCACCGCATGCGTCGAATGGAGATGGACGATGGCGCGGGCGCTGGTGCGGCTGTCATAGAGCGCCGTATGAAGCGGGATTTCCTTGGTCGGCTTGTCGCCGGAGATCAGCTGCCCCGAACCATCGAGCCGCGAAATGCGCGCCGGATCGAGAAATCCCAGCGAGGCATTCGTCGGCGTGACCAGCCAGCCGCCATCGTCGAGCCGCAGCGAAATATTGCCGGAGGAGCCCGGCGTCAGGCCCCGCTCGAACAGCGACCTTCCATAGCGGCAGATTTCTTCGCGCAGGCGGGTATCGGACATGATGTCCCTCCGATGTCAGGCGGTGGCGCCAGTGATGAGTTCAAAGCCGAGATCGACGGTCTGCGGCGGTGCCTTGTCAACGATCAGTTTTGCCGCCACCTCACCCGTGGCGGCGCGCGGCGTCCTGATGGTGGACAATGGCTGCGGCATGGCCTTGCCGATATCGAGGCCGTTATAGCCGAATATCGCCAGCTGGCCCGGGATGGCGATCCCTTGGGCCAGGCAGTGGAAATATCCGCCGAGCGCCATGTCGTCATTGGAGAAATAGACCGCATCGAGATCCGGATGCCGCGCCAGCAGGCGCGACAGCGCCCCGCGCCCCTCCTCCACCGAGGACCGGCCCGGATGGATCTCCTCGCCGGCCAGCCCGGCGCCGTTTTCGACGAGCGCGTCGCGGAAACTCGCATGGCGCTTGGCGGCGCGCGTATCGCGCATGAGATCATGCCCGACATAGCCGATCCGGCGGTATCCGCGCTCCAGCAGGAAGCCGGCGCTGGCCCGCCCCGCCGCGTGATTGGAGAAGCCGACCGCCAGATCGAGCGCCGTGCCATCGATGTCGAGCAGTTCCACGATACGGCAGGACGCCGCCTGAAGCGTGCGCACAGTGCGCTCCGTATGCTCATAACCCGCCAGCATGATCGCCGCCGGCCGCCATGCGAGCATGGAGGCGACCAGCATTTCCTCGCGCTCGGCATCGTAATCCGTCACCGCGAAAACCGCCTGGTGCTGCGCCTGTTCCAGCGTGCCGATGGCGCCGCCCAGAAGATCGGCGAAGACGATGTTCGAAAGCGACGGGATGACGAAGGCGACAAGCGGCGAGCCGGACGAGGCGAGCGTGCCGGCAATGCGGTTCGGCACGTAGCCGAGCCGTTCCACCGCCGACAGGACGCGCTCCCGGGTCTTGGCGGAGAAGGAACCATGGTTCCTCAATACCCGCGACACGGTGCTTTCGCCGACGCCGGCCGCCTCCGCAACCTGCGCCAGCGTCGCCGACTGCTGCCTTGTGTCCATGGGCCGATTTCTCCCCTTGCAGCCTCTTCCTCCATGCCACGGATAATAGGGAAATTTTGGCAGCGCTACCATTTTATTATTGGCAGCGCTGCCAATTCATGGTTTACCATCGGACTGCCCTCTTGAGCGAGGCGATCCATGTCGATTGGGCGGAGGAGACCGATATTTTGGCCAATGAGAACAATCGTGGCGGCGTCACCATCGCCGTCATCGGACTGGGTTCGATGGGGCTCGGAATGGCGCAGTCCGCTGCCCGGGCCGGCCATGACGTGGCCGGGTTCGATATCGCGCCGGCAGCACTTGCAAAGCTCGCCGCCTTCGGCGCGCGCAGCGCCGCCTCGGCCGCCGATGCGGTTCGAAACGCCGACATCGTCGTTTCCGTCGTGGTGAATGCGCAGCAGACGGAGGCGCTGCTGTTCGGCGACGCCGGCATGGCCACTGCCATGAAGCCCGGCGCGGTGTTCGTGTCTTCCGCCACCATGGACCCGGCGGCGGCGCGCGATCTTGCGCAGCGCGTCGAAGCCGCCGGCCTGCATTATCTCGATGCGCCGGTTTCCGGCGGTGCCGTCAAGGCCCTCGGCGGCGAACTGACGATCATGGCATCCGGCACGCCGGAGGCGTTTCTCAAGGCGCGGCCGGCGCTCGATGCCATGGCGGCAAAGGTCTATGAACTTGGCGACGCAGCAGGCACGGGCGCGGCATTCAAGATGATCAATCAATTGCTCGCCGGCGTTCACATCGCCGCCGCTTGCGAGGCCATTACCTTCGCCGCCCGGCAGGGGCTGGATCTCGACAAGGTCCATGAGGTCATCACCGCCTCCGCCGGCAATTCGTGGATGTTCGAAAACCGGGTTCCGCATATCCTCGACGGCGACTACACGCCGCTGAGCAGCATCGATATTTTCGTCAAGGATCTCGGCATCGTCCAGGACATGGCGCGCAATGCCCGCTATCCCGTCCCGCTCGCCGCCGCCGCGCTGCAGATGTATCTGGCGGCTTCCGGCAGCGGCATGGGCCGCGACGACGATTCCTCGCTCGCCCGGCTTTATGCCGGTCTTTCCGGCACTGAGCTGCCCATGGCACCGGAGAAATAGACATGCCGAAATTCGCCGCCAACCTCACCATGATGTTCACCGAATGGCCGTTTCTCGACCGTTTCGACGCCGCCGCGGATGCGGGCTTCGGCGCGGTCGAATATCTGTTCCCCTATGAGGTGGAGCCGGGCGAAATCGCCCTGCGCCTCGAACGCAACAGGCTGGAACAGGCGCTGTTCAACCTGCCGCCCGGCGACTGGGCCGGCGGCGAACGCGGCATGGCGGCGCTGCCGGAACGGTTCGACGATGTCGCGGCCAGCGTCGGGCGCGCGCTCGACTATGCTGCGGCGACCGGCGTCCGGCGCCTGCACCTGATGGCCGGAATCGCCGACCGCTCCAGCCCCGCAGCAAGCGCCGCCTATCGCCGTTCGATCGTCCATGTGGCTGAACGGCTGGCGTCTGCCGGCATCGACCTCCTGCTCGAGCCGATAAATGGCCGCAACATGCCCGGCTATTTTCTCGACGATTTCGCCTTCGCGGCGGCGCTGATCGAGGAATTGCGCCTGCCCAACCTCAAGCTCCAGTTCGACATCTATCATCGCCAGATCATGGATGGCGATGTGGTGATGGCGCTGCGCCGGCTCCTGCCGATCATCGGGCATGTCCAGATCGCCAGCGTCCCCTCGCGCCACGAGCCGGACGACGAGGAGATCAACTACCCCTATCTGTTCGCGGAGCTCGACCGGCTCGGCTATGCCGGCTTCGTCGGCTGCGAATACAATCCGAGGAACCATACGCTGGACGGCCTCCGCTGGTTCCAGTCCTTCAAGCGGAGCTAGCTGACATGGCAATCCTTCTCGGGTCCATAGCGGACGATTATACCGGCGCATCCGACCTCGCCAACACCTTGTCGAAGAACGGCCTGCGCACCATCCAGACCGTGGGGATACCCGATCCCGGCCTTGCCATGCCCGATGTCGATGCGGTGGTGATCGCCATGAAAATCAGGTCGGTGCCCGCCGGCGAGGCCGTGGCCGCGGCCCGGACGGCCGAGAACTGGCTGCGCGGTCAGGGCGCGGCGCACATCCTCTACAAGATCTGCTCGACCTTCGATTCGACCGATGCCGGCAATATCGGGCCGGTGACCGAAGCGCTGCTCGCCGGGCAGCAGGCGCCGGTGCTGGTGACGCCGGCCTTTCCCGAAACCGGGCGCACGGTCTATTTCGGCCATCTCTTCGTCAATGGCCAGCCGCTCGACGAAAGCCCGCTGAAGGACCATCCGCTGAACCCGATGTATGATTCCGATCTCGTGAGGGTGCTCGGACGGCAGACGCGGCAAGCGGTAGGGCTTGTGGATCTGGCGACGATCCGCGCCGGTGCGGACGCGGTCAGGCAGCGCATGGCGCGGCTCGTCGGCGAAGGCCGGACCATGGCGATAGCCGATGCCATCGCCGAGGACGATCTTGAAGTGCTCGGCGAAGTCGCCGCCGATCATGGACTGTCGACGGGTGCCTCCGGCCTCGGTCTCGGCCTGGCGCGGGCCCTGAGACGCAGGCACGGAACCGGGGATGGCAGGACCGGGGAGACCAATACCGGGAATAGGGGCATCGGCGCGCCTGTCGGCGGGCATGCCGCCATCATCGCCGGCAGTTGCTCGCGGATGACGCTGCAGCAACTGGCTGCGGCCGAGAAGGCCATGCCCGTGCTGCGGCTCGACCCGGAGAAGCTGCTGGCCGGCACGGCGGAGATCGAACGGGCGCTTGCCTGGGCTGGCGAGCGCCTTGCGAAAGGCCCCGTCGCCATCGCCGCCAGCGCAACGCCGGAGGAAGTGGCCAGCCTGCAGGCAAGGCATGGGCGCGACGCCTCCGGCCATGCGATCGAGCGGGCGACGTCCACCATAGCGGCCGAACTCGTCGCCCGCGGCGTGCGGCGGCTGGTGGTGGCGGGCGGGGAAACTTCCGGCGCGGCGGTCGACCGGCTGGCTATCCCGGCCTTCCTGATCGGGCCCGAGATTGCGCCGGGCGTTCCGGTCCTGCGCACGGTCGGCGGCGGCCACGACATGCTGCTCGCGCTCAAATCCGGCAATTTCGGCGGCGAGGATTTCTTCGCACAGGCGCTGGACGCCATGCGCTAGTAGAACGAATTTGACATTCGCATCGCAGTCGACATCAAACACCATAGCGAATGTCAAATTCAAAGTTCCATTAGAATCATATCGTTGCTAGTGGTCTTTCGATTCTGACATTTGCCATGCGGGGTGTATCGGCGGGATACAAATGTCAGAATCGGACCACTAGACGGGGGCGCTAGGCGGGAGCTCACGAGCCAAGACCAGGCGTAGTTAACGCGGTGTTAACCCTGCTGGGCCAGCATTCACATTCTGGTCACTGAACCCCTTGAGGCGCGAGGGCGAAAATTTGGCATACCGCTATTCCGGCCTGTCCCTGCTTGTAGCAGTGCTTGCCCTGTTCGGCCCCGCCGAAGCATCGCGGGCGGAGTCGGAGTTCAGGACGCCGTGGACCGACAAGAACCGCGCCATCGTGCTCGACGGCTACGAGCAGAACACGTTCAACCTCGTCGAGATCGCCAAGGACCCGCGCATCGCCGCCTTCATCCACAAGGGCTCGGATGGCGTGCCGGTCAATTATCATTGCAAGCGCATCGACGATGCCATGCAGCAGGAATTGTGCCGGCGGATCTGGCGCAACTACGCAGTCTCGCGCGAGCTCTATCACACGCGCAAGATGCTGGCGAAGGCGATGGGACTGAAATGGGGCGCCTATCATCTTGGCCGCCCGGGCGATCCGATCGAGCAGGCCAATCATTTCATCGACTATGCCGAGCCGGCGGATGACGAGCTGATCGCCATCGACATCGAGGACAATGACCCGACGCGCTTCATGTCGCTGCGCGATGCGGAGATCTTCGCCGAACATATCAAGCTGCGGACCGGGCGCTATCCGGTTCTCTATACGAACGGCACCACCGCCAGGCATATCGCCGAGAACAGGCTGGAATTTCCGGTGCTTTCGCGGCTCCAGCTCTGGTATGCCCGCTACGAGGCCGATATCGCGCCGCATTTCCCCAAGGGCAACTGGCAGGACTACGCCCTGTGGCAGTTCGCCTCGCAAAGCAATTGCACCGAGGCGCGCTGCCCCTATCGCCCTGCCGGCACCAATCGCGATATCGACGTCAACATAGCCGATATGAGCGTTGCCGAACTCAAGGCGGCCTGGCCCCTCGGCGAACTCGTGCCGGCCCTGCCGCCGGATGGCGTGCCCCTGCCCGGCTCGCGGCCCTATGATCGCGACGACATCCTGATGGCGGCCGCCGCGCCGCCGCTCGTCGATTACCGCGCCCTGCTTGGCGCGGTGCGCACCCTGCCGCAGGCCGCGTCGCGGCTCATGGCGGAGGCCGGTCGCCTGTGGCAAGGACCCGACGCGGTCGACACCGTTACCACTGCCGCCATTCCAGCAAAGGCCGCGCCGACGCTCGCCGACATAAGGGCCGCGCTCGCCGAGCCCGCACGCGCCCGGTTCACCGCCTCGGGGGGCGCCCGGCAATGTGTGGCAATGACGGACATCGCCGCCAATTAGGGGATTTTGCTCTAAGAAACGATTGCACAAACGTTGCTGCGCCCTTCGACAGGCTCAGGATGAGGGAGAGTAGAGTTTTGCAGGGGGATAGATCTGCGAGGTTTCAGATCCTGGCTCCCGACTTTTCTGCAATCAAATCAATCATCCTCATCCTGAGCTTGTTGAATGACCCCGTGACGGCAATGCAACACACGTCCCCTCTGGTGGGATAAATGGAAACTTATCCCACCACTTTGAAACCGGGTTATTGTGATTCGGTCCTTTCCAGTGGGGGAGCAGCTTCCGGTGCTGTTTCGATTGCTGGGAAAGGGTGGCGTTGCTGAATAGTCGGAAGTGACAACCCCGATCGGCCGGCAAACTGCAGAAGGAAACGGAGGTGGCGCTCTTGTTCCCGGGTTGTTGCGTCTGACAAACGCAGGAACAGCAGGCAAAGACGTCGCGGGCGGTCTTCGGACCTCGACCCTGATACCTACTGACGCGCTGAAGACCGCCCGTCTCCCCCCATTTCAATGACCAGACGCGATTGCGCGGGCGTGGTGAGGATTTTCCGTATCCAGCATCTCCAACAAGGGATTGCAGCAACGTTGCTGCGCCCTTCGACAGGCTCAGGATGAGGGAGAGTAGAGTTTTGCAGGGTTCTAGTTCTGCAAGGCTTCAAACCCAAGCTCCCAACCTTTTTGCAATCAAACAAAACCCCTCATGCTGAGCTTGTCGAAGCACGCACGATGCTTCTGCAGCGCTCCAAAGAAGGATTGCACAAACGTTGCAGCGCCCTTCGACAGGCTCAGGATGAGGGGAAATAGAGTTTTGCAGGGTGGTGGTTCTGAGATGTTGGCAGGTGTCGAGAGCTTGCAGAACTACCTACCTGCCACCAACCCACACCCCTCATGCTGAGCCCGTCGAAGCACGCAGCAACAGTGGTGCAATCAACTAGTAGTTCTGTGGGGTTTCAAACCCCTCAGGACCGCTCGCGCTCGATGGCGCGCCAGCCAATATCGCGGCGGTAGAAACCTTCCGGCCAGTCGATCCGGGCGATGGTTTCATAGGCGGTCTTCTGCGCCTCGCTCACGCTGCGGCCGCTCGCCGTGACGTTCAGGACGCGGCCGCCATTGGCGACGAGTTCGCCATTGCGCAGCGCCGTGCCGGCATGGAAAATCTCGACGTCGCCGCCCGCTGCGGCCGCATCGACGCCGCGGATGACGCTGCCCTTTTCCGGCGCTGCCGGATAGCCGCGCGCCGCCATGACCACCGTCAGCGCCGGCTCGGCGTTCCAGCGCACCGACACCTGGTCGAGCGCGCCATCGGCGGCGGCCTTGAGCAGGAGCAGGATGTCGTCCTTCAGGCGCAGCATGAGCACCTGGGTCTCGGGATCGCCGAAACGGGTATTGTATTCGATCAGCCTGGGCCCGTCGCTGGTGATCATCAGGCCGGCAAAAAGCGTGCCGCTGAAGGGCGAGCCGAGTTCCGCCATGCCGCGCATGGTCGGCTCGATCAGTTCGCGCATGGTGCGCTCGATCATGGCGTCGGTCATCACCGGCGCCGGCGAATAGGCGCCCATGCCGCCGGTATTGACGCCCGTATCGCCCTCGCCGACGCGCTTGTGGTCCTGGGCCGTGCCGAAGGGAATGGCCGTCCTGCCGTCGCAAAGGCAGAAGAAGCTCGCCTCCTCGCCCTCGAGATATTCCTCGACGACGACTTCCGCGCCCGCGCCGCCAAAGGCGCCGTCGAAACAGGCGTCGACCGCATCGAGCGCTTCCTCGAGCCCGAAGGCGACGACGACGCCCTTGCCGGCAGCCAGCCCGTCGGCCTTGACCACGATCGGCACGCCCTTCGAACGAATATAGTCCTTCGCCGGGCCCGCCTCGGAAAAGCGCTGGTAATCGCCGGTCGGAATGCCGAAACGGGCGCAGAGATCCTTGGTGAAGCCCTTCGACCCCTCGAGCCGGGCCGCCGCCTTCGAGGGCCCGAACACCGATATGCCGGCGGCGCGCAGATCATCGGCAAGACCGGCCACCAGCGGCGCCTCCGGTCCTATGACGACGAAATCCACCGCATTTTCCCGGCAGAAGGCGGTGATCGCCGCGTGATCGGCGGGATCGAGCGGCACGCAATCGGCGACGGCGGCCATGCCCGGATTGCCGGGGGCGCAAAAGAGCTGCGTCAGCACCGGCGACGCCGCGATCTTCCATGCCAGGGCATGTTCGCGCCCTCCCGAACCGATAAGCAGGACTTTCATTGGATTTCGCTCCGCGCTGGCCAGATTCAAGGAAATTCGAGGTTTCGGTATGGCTTTGCAGCCCGGGGGTCAAGCGGCCAATCGAAAAATCCGCTTGAAAACCCTCATTGCGCTTGACTGTGCGACGTCTCGCTGCAAGGTCACGCCATGACATCAGAAAAAGACATCATCCAATCGGCGCAGGCGCGCGGCCGGGTGTTCGATGCGCCGTCCGGCCACTGGGTCTACCGGGTGCTGCCGAACCGGCTCTGGCCCTATGCCCAGCTCGCCCGCTGGGACAGGCCGATCGGCTGGTGGCTGCTGCTCTGGCCCTGCTGGTGGGCGACGGCGCTGGCGGCGACCGCTGGCGCGCGGACCGGCGACCCGCTCGTCACCGTGCTGCCCTCGTTCTGGCATCTGCTGCTTTTCCTCATCGGCGCCATCGCCATGCGCGGCGCGGGCTGCACCTATAACGACCTTGCGGACGAGGATATCGACAATCAGGTGGCGCGTACCCGTTCGCGGCCGCTGCCCTCCGGCCAGGTGACGCGCAGCCAGGCCAGGCTGTTCCTGGCGCTGCAGGCGCTGGTCGGTCTCGTCGTGCTCGTGCAATTCAACCGCTTCACCATCGTCCTTGCCGTGGCGTCGCTTGCCATCGTCGCGGTCTATCCGTTCATGAAGCGCATCACCAACTGGCCGCAGCTGGTGCTCGGGCTCGCCTTCTCCTGGGGCGCGCTCGTCGGCTGGTCGGCCCATTTCGGCACGCTCGGCTGGCCGCCGGTGCTGCTCTATGCCGGGTCGATCCTGTGGGTGATCGGCTATGACACGATCTACGCCCATCAGGACAAGGAGGACGACGCTCTCGTCGGCGTCCGTTCCACGGCGCGGCTCTTCGGCAGCCGCACCCGCGAGGCGCTGATGATCCTCTATGGCGGGGCGCTGGCGCTGTTCCTCGGCGCATTCGCCCTCGCCGAAGTGCCGATGCCGGCCATTGCCGGGCTGCTTGCCGCCGGCGCGCACATGTATCGCCAGATCAGCGTGCTCGACATCGACGATCCCGCCGAATGCCTGCGCCTGTTCAAGTCGAACACGGTCGTCGGCTGGCTGATCTTCCTCGGCCTCGTGGCCGGCGGCCTGTGGACGGTGGTCAAGCCGCTCGTCTGACGGGCGCCCTACCGCGCCCGCTGCGGGATGATCTCTTCACCGCCGATGACGAGGCGCATGCCGAGATTGCCGACCTGGCGGCGCGCCAGGAAGCGCGGGCGGCGGCGGTTTGCCTCGCTGCCCTTGCGGCGGGGCATGGCTTCGCGCACGGTCACCGGGCCGACCTTGTGTTCGAGCGGCCGCGCCACGCCGTCTTCCTCGACCATCAGCATCGGCAGCGCGAAGATCGACGACCATGCGCGCCAGTCGGCGGCGACATCGTTGAGATCATGCGCCACCAGCAATGGCACCGAAAGCTGCGGGTCCGTGTGCATCAGTTCGAGCGTCACGGTGATGTCGCCGGCATCGTCCTCCACCGCGCGGGCGGCAATGCCGCGAAAGGCGCATGTCGGCAGCGCCATGGAAACCGGCAGGTGGCTCGCCGGCAATAGCCGCTTCAGCACGGCGCCGCGTTCATGCAGGGTGAAGGTGATGTCGCCACTGTCATCGCGGGTGGCGTAGGTTACGGTCTGGGGCAGGTGGAATGGGTCAAGCCGGAGTTCCCGGCCTGCCCAAACCGGCTTGGTTCCGGCTTGTTTCATTTGACGCCTTCTGTCGATCCTGAGAGCCGGTTTTCCCGGGCTTCTCTTTTTTCCCTGTTAGGAGCGGACCCTTCTGGGTCTCGTTGGACTGACAATAGCGCGCTCTTTCCCAAGACCGCTTAATGAACGGGGTTAACTCTTTATGATTAGATCGAATGGTTATCGAAAGCCAACCGGGGCCAAGAAACTGGTAAGGTTCCCGGCCTTTCGGGCTAGATCACCTTGCCCGGGTTCATGATGCCGGCGGGATCGAAGGCGAGCTTGATGCGACGCATCAGGTCGAGCGCCACCGGCGATTTCGTCAGGGCCAGTTCCTCGCGCTTCAGCTGACCGATGCCATGTTCGGCCGAGATCGAGCCGTGACAGGAGCGGACGATATCGTGCACGCGCTTGTTCACCTCCGGCCAGCGCGCAAGAAAGGCGTCCTTGTCGGCGCCGACGGGCTGGGAGATGTTATAATGCAGGTTGCCGTCGCCCATATGCCCGAACGACACGATCCTCGCGCCGGGGATCATTTCGAGCACGGCGGCATCCGCCTCGGCGATGAAGGCGGGGATGCTGGCGACCGGCACCGAAATATCGTGCTTGATCGAGCCGCCTTCCGGCTTCTGCGCGTGCGACATCGCCTCGCGCATGTGCCAGAAGGATTTCTCCTGCGCCGTGCTTTCGGCAATGGTCGCATCCTCGACGAGACCGGCCTCGAACGCCTCCGTCAGGATCGCCTCGATGGTTTCGCGCGCATCCCCGGCCGAGCGCGACGAGGATATGTCGATCAGCACATACCAGTCATGCGGCTCCTGCAGCGGGTCGCGAACGCCCTCCGTATGCCGGACGGAGAACTCGACGCCGATGCGCGGCATCAGCTCGAAGCCGGTCAGGGATGGCCCCGCATGGTCCTGCGCCAGGCTGAGAAGCTGCAGCGCGGCCTCCGGGCTGGCGAGGCCGGCATAGGCGACGCCCTTGCCCTTCGGCAGCGGATAGAGCTTCATCACGGCGGCGGTGATGATGCCGAGCGTACCCTCGGCGCCGATGAACACATCCTTCAGGTCGTAGCCGGTATTGTCCTTCTTGACGCGGCGAAGATCGTTCAGCACCTCGCCATTGGGCAGCACCACTTCGAGCCCGAGGCAGAGCTCCCGCGTATTGCCATAGGCGAGGACGGCGGTGCCTCCGGCATTGGAGGAGAGGTTGCCGCCGATCTGGCACGAGCCTTCCGAACCCAGCGAAAGCGGGAACAGCCGGCCCGCATCGGCCGCCGCCTCCTGCAGCTTCTGCAGGATGACGCCGGCTTCGACGACGGCGAGATTGCCGGCGGGATCGATCGACCTGATGCGGTTCAGCCGGCCAAGCGACAGGATGACCTGGCTGCCGGTCGAATCCGGTATCTGCCCGCCGACCAGCCCGGTATTGCCGCCCTGCGGCACGATGGGCGTCGTGGTCTCATTGGCGAGCTTCAGGATCTGCGACACTTCCTTCACCGTTGCGGGGCGCAGCACCAGCCGCGTCGCGCCGCCGAACTTCTCGCGGGGCTCCAGCAGGAAGGGCGCGATGTCCTGCGCCTCGCGCAGCGCATTGGCCTCGCCCACTATTGCCGTGAAGCGTTCAATAAGCTCGGGTGTCAGGGTCATCTTGTCCGTTCCAGTTCGTCGACCGCCAGACCGCGCGGCGCCGCCGCACGGGTGAGACGGTCATTGATTGCCTCGCCGAGGCCGGTGAAAGGTATCGGCTCGACGGCGATGGATGCACCGCCGAGACGGTCCAGCTGCTTCATGAAGCCGAAGAGATTGGCCGCAGCCTCGCGCAGGTCGCCGCCGGGGCTGAGATTGAGGGTCGCGGCGGCCTTTTCGGCACCCGCCGCGCGCTCCGGCCCGAATGCCAGCAGCGCCTCGCCGTCGCGCAGCTCGCGCGCATTCAGCCGCACCGCCGCCGCCGGCGCATAATGCGAGGTGAGCATGCCCGGCGCCTGGATCGCCGCCCGCTGGTCGAGCCGGACGAGCTTGCGGCCGAGCGCCGCCTCGATTTCCTCCGCCGCCAGCCCGCCGGGCCGCAGCAGGCTGACCGTCTCGCCCTCGACCCGGACGATGGTCGATTCGAGCCCGACTTCGGACGGGCCGGCATCGAGGATCAGCGCGATCCGCGTACCGAGATCGTCGGCCACGGCTTCGGCGCTGGTGCCGCTGATCCGGCCGGACGTATTGGCGCTCGGCGCGGCAAGCGGCCGGTCCAGCGCGGCGATGATCGCGCCAGCGACGCCGCGCGGCATGCGCAATGCGATCGTATCGAGCCCCGCCGCGACCAGCGGATGAATGGCGGTGCCAGCGCGCAGCGGCAGGACCAGCGTCAGCGGGCCGGGCCAGAACTGCTCGATCAGGCGGCGCGACAGGCTGTCGATTTCGGCATAGCGCTCGGCCATGGCGATGCTGGCGACATGGCAGATCAGCGGATTGAAATGCGGCCGGCCCTTGGCCTCGAAGATGCGGGCGACCGCCTCGCCATTGGTCGCATCGGCGGCGAGGCCATAGACGGTCTCGGTGGGAATGGCGACGAGTTCGCCCCTCGACAGGGCGTCTGCCGCTGCCGAAATGGCTTGCGCGTCGGTTCCCATGATTTTGGCCATGCCACAACGATCCCAGTTTGATCATGAAGGCTCTAACGGAGCGCAGGCCGGGCTGCAAGTCATCCGCTGATGAACTCAGCGAATGACGTCATACGGCAAATCGCTGCCGCCGGGGCTGGATCACCGACCGAAGATCAGCCGGCGATCCGGGAGAAATCGGCTACGGTGCCGGTCGCCATGCGGATGCGGTCGAGCAAGGCCAGGCGGTTGGCGCGGATCGCCGCGTCCGGATCATTGACCAGCACCTTGTCGAAGAACCTGTCCACCGGCTCGCGCAGGACGCTCAGCGCCGACATGGCCGCGGCGAAATCCTCGCGCGCCACCGCCTCGGCGGCAGCAGCCTCCGCCTCGCCGATGGCGGTGAAGAGCACGCGCTCCTCATCCATCGCAAACAGGGCGGGATCGACGGCGGCGGTGACCGTGGTGCCCTTCTTTTCCTCGGCGCTCAATATGTTGGCGGCGCGCTTGGTGCCGGCGAGGAGATTGCGGCCCTCCTCGGTGTTCAGGTAGACCACCAGCGCTTCGACGCGGCGGGCGACCAGCATCAGATTGTCGGCGCCCTCGCTGATCACGGCATCGATCAGGTCGTGCCGCGCGCCGAGATCGCGCAGGTGCACCTTCATGCGGTCGTGGAAGAAGGCCAGCAGGTCGAGCAGGACCGGATGCGCCTGTTCGGAAACTTCGCCGCGCACGCGCTTCTCGAAGCCGGAAATGGCATTGACGACATCTTCCTCGCCGTCGACATCGCCGCTGCCGAGCTTCGCCTGCGCCGTCTCGAAGGCTTCGATGCGGCCCTCGACGTGGTTTTCGCGCAGCTGGGCGAAGGCGAACTCGAATATGGGCAGCAGCGAAATCTTCCAGTCGCCCGAAAGCAGCAGCCGGATCACTCCGAGCGCCGCACGGCGCAGCGCGAACGGGTCCTTCGAGCCGGTGGGCTTCTCGTCGATGGCCCAGAACCCGACCAGCGTGTCGAGCTTGTCGGCCAGCGCGACGGCGATCGAGACCGCGTCCTTCGGCACGATGTCCGAGGGGCCGAGCGGCTTGTAATGTTCCTCGACAGCAGCGGCGACGGAAGCATGCTCGCCCTGCAGCAGGGCATATTTGCGGCCCATGCTGCCCTGCAATTCAGGAAATTCGCCGACGATCTCGGTGGTCAGGTCCGCCTTGGCCAGGCTGGCGGCGCGGGCTGCCAGATCGGCATCGGCGCCGACGAGCGGTGCGATGTGCCGCGCCAGCGCGACGATGCGCGCCACGCGCTGACCCTGCGTGCCGAGCCGTGCATGGAAGGTGACGTCGAGCGCGTCGAGGCGGGCCATGCGCTGGTCGAGCGGCTTGCCGAGGTCGAGGCCGAAGCGCGCCGCGGAAGGTCCGAGCAGCTGGAGATCGGGCAGGTCCGACTGGTCGGTGTTCCAGAAGTAGAGGGCGTCCGACAGGCGCGCGCGCACCACCTTGGCGTTGCCATGGGCGATTTCGCGGCCGCCATCCGCCGCCTCGATGTTGGAAACGAGGATGAAGCGGTTCGACAGGCCGCTTTCGTCGCCGGGCTTGCGCGTCACGAAGCATTTCTGGTTGGTCTTGATCGTCAGGCGAACGACTTCGGCCGGTATGGTCAGGAATTCCTCTTCGAATTCGCCCATGAGAACGACGGGCCATTCGACGAGGCCGGCCACTTCCTCCAGCAGGCCCTCATCTTCGACGAGTTCGAAGCCGGAGGCGAAGGCGACGTTGCGCGCGTCGGAAAGGATGATCTCCTTGCGCCGGTCCGCATCGAGCACGACCTTGGCCTTTTCGAGCTTCGCCACGTAATCGTCGAAGCGGCGGACGGTGATCGGCGCGCCGTCGCTGAGGAAGCGGTGCCCATAGGTCACATTGCCGGCGCGCAGCCCGTCGATCTCGAAATCGACGACGACCGGCTCCTCGGTCTCGGGGCCGAAGGTGCACAGGATCGACTGCAGCGGCCGTACCCAGCGCAGGCTGCCGGGCCGCGCCGATGCCGCGCCCCAGCGCATGGATTTCGGCCATGGGAAATCGCGGATGATGCGCGGCAGGAGCTCGGCGATGATCTCTTCGGCGGCCCTGCCCGGCCGGGTCAGGTGCGCGACGTAGAAATCGCCCTTCTTCGGATCGGTATGGACATGCGCCTCGGATATATCGCTGAGCCCGGCCGAGCGCAGGAAGCCGGCGATCGCCTGTTCCGGCGCATTGACGCTCGGTCCCTTGCGGTCCTCGTGCACATCGCGCGAGCGGGCGTTGAGGCCGCGAATGTCGAGCGTGAGACGCCGCGGCGTCCAGTAGTCTCCGGCTGCCTCATAGGTCAGGCCGGCTTCGACCAGCCCGTCGGTCACGAGCTTCTTCAGGTCGCCGGCAGCCTTGCGCTGCATGCGCGCGGGTATTTCTTCCGATCGCAGTTCAAGCAATAGATCAGGCATCAGAGGGACTCACTCTTGAAATTCGCGCCGCCGGCATCGGTCAACAGGAAGGCCTCGCCGCATTGGCGGGCGAGATTGCGCACGCGCAGGATATAGCTCTGCCGCTCCGTCACCGAAATGACGCCGCGCGCGTCGAGAAGATTGAAGGCGTGCGATGCCTTGATGCACTGGTCGTAGGCGGGCAGCACCATCCTGTGCAACGGGCTGTTGTCGCCGGCCTTCGGCGCACCGGCGCGCAGCAGGGCCTCGCATTCGGCTTCCGCATCCTCGAAATGGCGCAAGAGGACGCTGGTATTGGCATGTTCGAAATTGTGCCGCGAATATTCCTGCTCGGCCTGCAGGAACACCTCGCCATAGGTGACCTTCTCGGCCCCTTCCAACCCGTTGAAATTCAGGTCGTAGACATTGTCGACGCCCTGCACATACATGGCGAGGCGTTCGAGGCCATAGGTGAGCTCGCCCGAGACCGGCGAGCATTCGATGCCGCATACCTGCTGGAAATAGGTGAATTGCGACACTTCCATGCCGTCGCACCAGCACTCCCAGCCGAGCCCCCAGGCACCGAGCGTCGGGCTTTCCCAATCATCCTCGACGAAGCGCACATCATGCACCAGCGGATCGAGCCCGATCGCGCGCAGCGAGCCGAGATAGAGCTCCTGCAGGTTGGCCGGCGAAGGCTTCATGATCACCTGGTACTGGTAATAATGCTGCAGCCGGTTGGGATTTTCGCCGTAGCGCCCGTCCTTGGGCCGGCGCGAAGGCTGCACATAGGCCGCCTTCCACGGCTTCGGGCCGAGCGAGCGCAGCGTCGTCGCCGGGTGGAACGTACCCGCGCCGACTTCCATGTCATAGGGTTGCAGGATGACGCAGCCATGTTGCGCCCAGTAATTGTGCAGCGTGAGGATCAATCCCTGGAACGAACGGGTGGGCAGCATATGGTCGGGCAAGGAAGCAGTCACCGGATAAGCCTTTTCGAGGAGGATAAGCCTTTCTTGTCCCAGGGTTGCATCGGGCGCGGCGCCATTCGCGGCAAAGGGCACGGCACGGGGCGCGGCAGATGCTTCCATCCGGGACAAGAGAGGCTCTAAGTCCTGCGGCCCTGCCGGTCAAGCAAAAGGAGCCTGCGGCAGTTCGCATCGGCGCCGGGCCATGCCGGAATGCCGATGCTTCGCCTCAATTCGCCTTTTCGGTGCCGTTCTGGGCGACGCCCGGCGCCTTTTCCTCGGGAAGCCCGTTCTTCAGCTTCTCCTCGATCCTGGCGAGGTCTTCGGGTTCGGGCTTGCCGTCGCGCGCATGGGCCCACTGGAACGTCGCTTCGAGCTTGCGGCCTACCTTCCAGTAGGCATCGCCGAGATGATCGTTGATCGTCCAGTCCTCGGCCCGAAGCTTCACCGCCTTTTCGAGCTCGACCACCGCCTCGTCATACCGCCCGAGGCGATAATAGGCCCAGCCGAGCGAATCGACGATATAACCGTCCTGCGGCCGCGAGGCGACGGCGCGCTTGATCAGGTCGAGGCCCTCGTTCAGGTTGATATTGCGGTCGATCCAGGAATAACCGAGATAGTTCAGCACCTGCGGCTGGTCGGGGAAGAGTTCGAGCGCCTTCTTGAAGTCGGGCTCGGCCTTGTCCCACTGCTTCAGCCGCTCATAGGCGATGCCGCGCTGGTAGAAGATGGTCCAGTCGTTCATGACCGGTTCCTTGATCGCCGCAACGGCCTTGTCGTAGATTTCGGCGGCCTTCGCGAAGTTCTTGTCGCCGGCATAGATGCTGCCGATGGCGAGATAGGTGCGCATGTCCTGCGGATCGTTGGCGAGCAGCGTGTTCAGATGGCCGATGGCCTCGTCATTGCGCTTCAGCGCGGCGAGATTGATCGCCTGCTGCATTTCGGCATCGCGCCGATAGGGCGAATCCTTGGGCACCTTGTCGAAGAACTCGATGGCGCGCTCGGACTGGTCCATCTTGGAGCTGATGTCGCCGAGCTGGTAGAGCGTCGCGTCGTGGTTCGGCCTCAGCGGCAGCGACATCTGCAGATAGAGCTTGGAGAAGGCCTCGCCGCCGTCGCGGTTGATGGCCGTCGCCACCGTATAGAGCACTTCCGCCGCACCCTGCTGCGGCGTCGCGACCAGCGGCTCGACCGATTTCGCAGTGGCGATCTTCTTGCCGAATTCCGTCAGCACCATGCGGCCGGACAGCATCTCCGTTGCCTTGCTGACGAGCTCCTGCGCGCCCTCGCGGTCGCCGGAGCGCAGCTTGAACAGCGCGAAGGATTCGACGATGCGCTCATAGGTATCGGGCGCCGCCGCCACATTCGTCCGGTCGTCGATGGCGCTCTGGTAGAAGGCCGCGGCCTTGTCGTTCTGGCCGGCCATCTGGGCGATCAGCGCCGAACTATAGGTCTTGAACAGCGTGAAGCCTTCCGGTCCCTCCAGCTTGTCGATCGCGGCAAGAGCTTCGTTCGGCTTGCCGGCGCCGGCCTTGGCGAAGGCGGAAAGCAGGCCGGTGATCATCCGGTCCAGTTCCGACTGCAGCGCGAGCTTCAGGTAGGAATCGGCCGAGCGGTAGCGTTTCTTGGCAAGGGCGTCGACCGCCAGCGCCAGGCGCGAAAAGCGCTCGATCTCCGGCACGGTCTTCAGGTCCTCGGCGATCGGCAGCGCATCCTTGAACTGTCCGTCGGTCAGAAGGACGAGCATCAGGCTCTGGCGCAATTCGGTATTGCGCGGATCGAAGCGCAGCGCCTCGCGGTAGAAGGCGACGGCGCTGTCGAAATCATTGCTGCGTTCGGCTGTCCGCGCCGAAAGAAACGCCCCCGACAAGGTGCCGGTGCTGAGGGAAGGCGCCTGGTTCGTGGTGGCGGCCGCAGGAATCGAGCCTGCCATGACGGCGGCCAGCGCTGCGCCCGCGATGGAGCCAAGCAATTTGCTGCGTTGCATATTGTGTTCCTCTTTGGCCACCCTTGTGGCCCTCGATACGAATCCTGGCCGAAACCATGGCCTTTTTACGGTTTCACCACAAGTTTTCCCGAAACGGCCCCGGCTTTTTGCGCCGCCGGTCAGTTGACCCTGCTGATGCAGAAGTCGATGACGTCGAGCAGCGCATCCTTCTGCGGCGAGGCATCGAGAGGGGCAAGCGCGTCACGCGCGATGCCGCCAAAGTGGCGGGCGCGCTGGACCGTGTCGCTCAAGGCGCCATAGCGCGTCATCAGGCCCTTGGCCTTTTCGAGGTTCTTGTCGTCGTTCTGGCCGTTTTCCAGCGCTTCCTTCCAGAACAGCCGCTCCTCGGAGGTGCCGCGGCGATAGGTCAGCACCACCGGCAGGGTGATCTTGCCCTCGCGGAAATCGTCGCCCGTATTCTTGCCGAGGTCCTTGGCATTGCCGCCATAATCCAGCGCATCGTCGACCAGCTGGAAGGCGAGGCCGAGATTGAGGCCATAGGAACGCAGCGCCTGCCGGTCCGTGCGCGATGCCGCCGCGATGATCGGACCGACTTCCGCCGCCGCCGAGAACAGCGCCGCGGTCTTGGCCTTGATCACGGCCAGATATTCATCTTCCGTCGTCTCGAGATTCTTCGCTGCCGCAAGCTGCATCACCTCGCCCTCGGCGATGATCGAGGCCGATGTCGCGAGCACGTCCAGCGCTTCGAGCGAGCCGACATCGACCATCATCTTGAAGGCCTGCCCGAGCAGGAAATCGCCGACGAGGACGCTGGCCTGGTTGCCCCAGATCATGCGCGCGGTGCTGCGGCCGCGCCTGAGGTCGCTTTCGTCCACCACGTCGTCATGCAGCAGCGTCGCCGTATGCATGAACTCGACGCTGGTGGCGAGCTTCACATGGCCATCGCCCTGATAGCCGAACATGCGCGCCGCCGCGAGCGTGATCATCGGGCGCAGGCGCTTGCCGCCGGACGAGATCAAATGATTGGCGACCTCCGGTATCATCTCGACATCGGAACCCGCCTTGGACAGGATAAGTTCATTGACGCGGCCCATGTCGCCCCTGGTCAGATCGACCAGCGGCTGGACCGAACCGTCATTGCTTTTCTTCTCGTCGAGACTGACAACAACGCCCAAAACGAAACTCCTACTGTCCTGCTATCGTGCGGGTGCACCTTATTTTGACCGGCTGCGAGCCGCAAGCGGCGAATTGGCGCGCGGAATTTGATGCCTGCCATTGGATCGTGCTAGGCAAATCGTGCTAGGCCCCAAGCGGGCATGCAGCATCGCCGGAAGCC
This sequence comes from Phyllobacterium sp. 21LDTY02-6, assembly GCF_023554255.2. Taxonomy (GTDB): domain Bacteria; phylum Pseudomonadota; class Alphaproteobacteria; order Rhizobiales; family Rhizobiaceae; genus Phyllobacterium. Next base: position 203,940 of record NZ_JAMJWD020000004.1, read on the forward strand.
GGCATCCCTCGGAAGGTAGAATGACATGCTCGAAATCATGCGCACGAACGACCCCGTCCTGATTTCCTTCGTCGAGGCCCTGCTGAAGGACGCCAACATCAACTTCTTCGTCGCCGACGCCAATATGAGCATTCTCGAAGGCTCGCTCGGCGTGCTGGCGCGGCGCATCATGGTGGAGGAGGCGAACGCCTCCGAGGCGCGGCAGATCCTGACCGATGCCGGCATCGAGCAGGAGCTTCGTGACTGACCGATGCTGCCGGACGACGATACGAGCACTGTCGACGCCTTTCATCGCGGCCGCTTCCACGTGGTGCAGCCCGCGCTCAAGGGCCATCGTTCCGGCGTCGATGCCATGATCCTCGCCAGCATGGTGCCGGACGGTTTCAACGGCCGGATCGCGGATATGGGCGCCGGTGCGGGAGCCGCCGGCCTTGCCGTGCTGTCGCGCTGCCCGGAGGCGAGCGCGACGCTGATCGAGCGTTCGGCCTTCATGGCCGGTTTCGCCCGGCGGACGCTGGAACTTGCCGAAAATGCGGCGCTTGCCGGCCGCGCGGAAGTATTGGAAGCCGATGTCATGCTGACCGGGCGGGCCCGCGCCGCGGCCGGCCTGCCGGATGACAGCTTCGGCTTCGTCATCATGAACCCGCCCTTCAATGCGGCATCGGACCGGGCGACGCCGGACCCGCTGCGGGCCGAGGCGCATGTCATGGCGCCCGGCATGTTCGAGGGCTGGATCCGCACCGCCGGAGCGATATTGCGGCCGTCCGGCATGGTCGGCATCATCGCCCGCCCGGGCTCGCTGGCGGAAATCCTCGAAGCCCTGCGCGGCCGCTTCGGCCAGATCGTCATCGTCCCGGTTCAGCCCCGCCCGCAGGAAGCCGCCATCCGCATCCTCGTGCGCGCAGTCAAGGGCAGCAAGGCGCCCCTCGCCCTGCATCCGCCGCTGATCATCCATCACGAGAGCGGAAACGGCTTCACGCCGCGCGCCGACGCCATCAACAACGGGCTCGCCGGGCTTTTTTAGCCGTGGCGGGATTGTCATTCCGCCGCAGCCGCCTACATGCCAGTTGAAACACCACCAATGAGGAGAGCCCCTTGCCCCGATTCATCCGGAATCTGCTGCCGCGGCGCTGGCGCCCGGACCATCACGAAATTCCCGTGGTTCGCCTGCACGGCGCCATCATGTCGGGCAACAGCCGGTTCCAGAACAATCTGTCGATCGCCACGGCCGCCTCGGTGCTCGAAAAGGCCTTTGCCGACAAGGACGCGCCGGCCGTCGCCATCTCGGTCAATTCGCCCGGCGGCTCGCCCGTGCAGTCGCGGCTGATCTACCGGCGCATCCGCGATCTCGCCAGCGAAAAGAACAAGAAGGTCTATGTCTTCGTCGAGGATGTCGCGGCCTCCGGCGGCTACATGATCGCGCTCGCCGGCGACGAGATCATCGCCGACCCCTCCTCCATCGTCGGCTCGATCGGCGTCGTCTCGGCAAGCTTCGGCTTCACCGAACTGATCAAGAAGATCGGCGTGGAGCGGCGCGTCCATACGGCCGGCAGGAACAAGGCGACGCTCGACCCCTTCCGCCCGGAAAACAAGGACGACATCGAACATCTGAAGGCGCTGCAGCTCGAAATCCACGAGACCTTCATCGGCCTCGTCAAGGAGCGGCGCGGCGACAAGCTGAGCGAGGCGCCGGACCTCTTCACAGGCCAGTTCTGGACCGGGATCCGCGGCCTCGAACTCGGGCTAGTCGATAGCCTCGGCGACATGCGCTCGCATCTCCAGGCGCAATACGGGCCGAAGACCAGGCTGAAGCTGATCTCGCAGCCGCGCGGGCTTTTCGGCCGCAGGCTGCCCTCCGCCGAAGTGGGGCTGGAGCGTCTCGGCGCCGGTCTCGCCAATGGATTGGCGGCTTCCGTGGAGGAACGCGCCCTGTGGTCGCGTTTCGGCCTGTAGACGGGAGCCGGAATTTCCGCACCGGCCGCTTTGGCAAGCGCGGCCGGCCATGCTATATCTGGTCTTGAACAGCCGCATGTTTCGAGGGTTACGCCGATGCCACAACTGATCTTCTTCCTGCTTGTCGGCCTCGCCGCCTATTATGGCTACCGCTCCTTCAAGCGCGAGGCGCAGCGCGTTTCGCAGCGTGTGCGCGAGGCGGAAAAGGAAGCGCAGAACAGGGCCGACGGCACCCTGGTGCGCGATCCGAAAACCGGTGAATACCGCCTGCGCAAAGACTGAAAACCATGTTCGACAGCCCAGCGCCCGGCACAGTGAGCCGTGTTGCTCCCGCCAAGATCAACCTTGCGTTGCATGTGACGGGCCGGCGCGACGACGGCTATCATCTCCTCGACAGTCTCGTGGTGTTTGCCGGCCATGGCGACCGCATCAGCGTGAAAAGCACCGCCGCCGACAGTTTCGCCATCAGCGGCCCTTTCGCGGCAGGACTGCCGGCGGACGACGGCAATCTGGTGATCCGCGCGCGCGACGCCCTGCGTTCGCTCTTCCCCGGGCATTCGGGCGCCGTTGCCATTCATCTCGAGAAAAACCTGCCCATCGCCTCCGGCATCGGCGGCGGATCGAGCGACGCAGCGGCGGTCCTGCTGGCTCTCGCCCGGCTGTGGCGCCTGCAGATCGAGCCCGGAGCCCTGCTGCCGGTCGCGCTGAAGCTCGGCGCCGACCTGCCGATGTGCCTGCACGGGCGCCCGCTCATGGCGCGCGGCATCGGCGAGGCCATCGAGCCGGTGGCGCAGTTTCCGCATCTGCCGCTGGTACTGGCCAATTGCGGCCTTGCCGTCTCGACACCGCAGGCCTTCGCGGCGCTCGACCGGCGCGACAATCCCGGCTTGCCGCCATTGCCCGGCCTCGCCTCGGCGGCGGCGCTTTGCGACTATCTCGCGGCGACGCAGAACCATCTCTACCTCGCCGCGCGCAAGCTCTCGGCGAGGATCGACGACACGCTTCACGCGCTGGAAAATACCGGCCCGCTTCTGGCGCGCATGTCCGGCTCGGGTGCGACCTGCTTTGCCATCTATGACAGCGACGCGGCGGCGGCGCTTGCCGCGCAGCGCCTGCAACAGCAGCATCCGGACTGGTTCGTCATGGCCACACATAGTCCGGCGGAGGGATGATCATGGACAGGATAGACGAAAGCCGCGCCTTCGTGCCGGTGAAGATAGCGGTGCTGACCGTCTCGGACACCCGCACCACGGACGACGACAAATCCGGTGCGACCCTCGCCGAGCGTATCGTCAAGGCCGGGCATATCCTCGCCGACCGCGCCATCGTCGCCGACGAGCTCAGCGTCATCCGCTACAAGGTCATCGCCTGGTCGGAGGACCCAGAGATCGATGTGATCATCACCACCGGCGGCACCGGCTTTACCGGCCGCGACGTGACGCCAGAAGCGCTGGAGCCAATATTCGAGAAGCGGATGGATGGTTTTTCCGCCGTCTTCCACCGGATATCGCAGGACAAGATCGGCACCTCGACCATCCAGTCGCGGGCAACGGCAGGCCTGTTGAATTCGACTTTCGTCTTCGTCCTGCCCGGCTCGCCCGGCGCCTGCAAGGATGCCTGGGACGGCATACTCCAGCACCAGCTCGACTACCGGCACATGCCGTGCAATTTCGTCGAGATCATGCCGCGCCTCGACGAGCACCTGCGCCGCGGCGCTGCAAGCTGAAATCTATCTGGCCGGCGCCGGCACGATCTCGGCGCGCATGCGCTTCATGGCCAGCCCGCGCGCAAGATCCGCCGCCCTCGTATCCGGCTTCAGCAATGTCAGCGACTGGCGGCGCGATATCAGCAGGCCGTCCGCTATGGGATTGGCCGCCGAGAACAGCCGCTTCAACAGCGGCTTGCGGTACATGGAGGCACGGGTGAAACAGGCCGGCCCCTGCATGCGCTCCACATGCACCGCCACCGGCTCGATCCAGCCATCCATGAGGCGCGCGCCGGGCTCCAGCAGCAGGAACCAGTCGCTGCGGCCCCGCATGAAGCCATCGATCAGCATCTGGTCCTGCAGGAAGATGCAGCCGGCCGCATCGGCGACGCGGTGCGTCTGGTCCTGCGAGCCATGATCGACGACGATGACGTCGCTCAACAGCCCCTCCACCGCTCCGCCGACCAAACCGGTGAGCGTCCTGGCCAGAAGTTCGTCGGAATTGTGGGTTTCAATCAGGACGGAGATCATAAAAAGCAATTATAGCAAGCGCGCGAAAATTTCCATCACTGCTTTTGGCTAAATTGTTCTTGCTTTGTTCTATCCGCGTGCTAGGAATAGATTCATGTTTAGCAGCGATGCGAATCGAGCCGTTCCTGAAGAGGGAGGATGCAATGGATATTGTAGTGCAGGCTGACAAGGCCGCTTTCGGCGATGGCCGGGCGCAACATGCCAATGCGCTGCTCGACGAGACGGGCATGCGCGTCGATTCCGAACGCCGGCGCGGCCGGGGTGCGGGCATCAACCCGACAGGGCGCTACGAGAGCGAGACCAGGCACGTCTATGATGATGGCTGGGAGACGATCGAGGACCTGCCGCCGTTCAAGACCGACGTCCAGGTGGAAAAGCCGCGCACCATCATCACCCGCAACGATTCCCCCGATATCAGCTTCGACCGCTCGATCAATCCCTATCGGGGCTGCGAGCATGGCTGCATCTATTGTTTCGCCCGGCCGACGCACACCTACATGGGGCTTTCGGCGGGGCTCGACTTCGAATCGAAGCTGTTCGCCAAGCCCGACGCCGCGAGGATGCTCGACAAGGAATTGTCGCGGCCGGGCTATCAGGCCAGGACCATCGCCATCGGCACGAATACCGATCCCTACCAGCCGATCGAGAAGAAATGGCGCATCATGCGCGATATTCTGCAGGTGCTGGAGGAGCATCAGCATCCCGTCGGCATCGTCACCAAATCGGCGCTCGTCATGCGCGACCAGGACATTCTCGCGCGCATGGCCGAGAAGGGGCTGGCCAAGGTCTGCCTTTCGGTGACCTCGCTCGACGGCAGGCTCGCCCGCACCATGGAGCCGAGGGCCTCGACGCCGACAAGGCGGCTGCAGGCGCTGCGCAGCCTCGCGGATGCGGGCGTTCCCGTCGGCGTGATGGTGGCGCCGGTCATTCCCGGGCTCAACGACCATGAGATCGAGCGCATTCTCGACGCGGCCCATGCCCAGGGCGTGCGCGAGGCCGGCTATGTCCTGCTTCGCCTGCCGCTGGAGGTGAGCCCGATCTTCAAGGAATGGCTGCTGCGCAACTACCCGGACAGGTATCGCCATGTGCTTTCGCTCGTCCGTTCCATGCGGCAGGGCAAGGATTACGACGCCGAATGGGGCAAGCGCATGCGCGGCGAAGGGCCCTATGCCTGGCAGATCGGGCGGCGTTTCGAGCTGGCGACAAAACGCCTCGGCATCAACACGAACAAGAAGAGGTTGAGGACCGACCTGTTCGCGCCCACACCCGCGAGCCAGCAATTATCGCTTTTCTAGCGATCCGGGTTCACTGGCGCCCTGTTTCTACGCGTTTTCCCGGTGGAGAAATCCACCGACTTTTCCGGAAGACGCACCAGGTGAAAGCTTCCCCTTCGTCCCGGCGGCACCCCAACCTCGCCGGGACGAGCCTCCCTGATGCCACCCGCCCCCCGAGCATCAGGGACTTGCAGAGAATCGGAACGAATGCGAGTGTCGCCGCAAGATGTCTCGATCGCGTTCTGATTCTCTGCTGCTTTCCCTGGAGCCCGCCAAGCCGGACTTTGCCAGCGAGCGCAAATGGATGCGTTCCGGTGTCGAGTTCGTCGCCGGCATAGACGAAGCCGGGCGCGGACCGCTCGCCGGCCCCGTGGTTGCGGCGGCGGTCATCCTCAATCCGAAGAAGATTCCCGAAGGGCTGGACGATTCGAAGCGGCTGACAGCGGCGCGGCGCGAGGAATTGTTCGAGACGATCACCGCGACGGCACTGGCCTGCTGCGTCGCCAGCATTTCCGCCCCGGCCATCGATGCCACCGACATTTTGAAGGCGGCGCTGGAGGCGATGCGCCGCGCGGCGCGTGGCCTTGCGATCCTGCCCGGCCATATCCTCATCGACGGGCGCGATGTCGCCCCCGGCCTGCCCTGCCCGGCGACGGCGCTGATCAAGGGCGACCAGCGCTCGGTCTCCATCGCCGCCGCCTCGATCCTGGCGAAAGTCACGCGCGACCGCATGATGGCGCAGACCGGCCGCTACTACCCGCTCTACGGGCTGGAACAGCATGCCGGCTACGCCACGGAAATGCACCGCAACGCCATGGAACAGCACGGCCCGCTGACCGGCCTGCACCGCTTCAGCTTCTCCCCGCTGAAGGACCGCATCGCCTGACAGGGTCGATTCTGTCCCGAGCGCCCCGCTCTCATTCCTGACTCTCCGCCTCCCGCATGCCGAGCCAACTTCCCTCATGGTGAGTTGCACCTCCCTCATGCTGAGCTCCAACCTCCCGCATGCCGAGCCTCCGCCTCCCTCATGCTGAGCCTGTCGAAGCACGCTGCAACGTTTGTGCAGTCTCTCATTAGGGAGTTGCATCAAAATAGTGCGTGCTTCGACAGGCTCAGCATGAGGGAGGCAGGAGCTCAGCATGAGGGCGGTAGGCTCAGCATGAGGGCGGGTGGCTCAGCATGAGGGGGGGAGTTCGGTATCAGTGAGGTGGAAGGGTTGCACACCCCCCGGCCCCATTGCCCCTCAGCCCCGGCCCCACCCCAAATGCAAAGAGCCGCCCTGCGGCGGCTCTCGATCAGATGCGAATGACGGTGTGGCGCGAGGCTCAGTTGAGCCGGGATTTCACTTCCGTCAGCGATGATTTGAACAGTTCGGCCGAGGTCTTGGCATCGACCTTGTCGGCGAGGACCTTGCCGGCGGCGGCGATGGCGACATCGACGGCCGTGGCGCGGACCTCGTTGACCGCCTCGAGCTCGGCCTGGGCGATCTTCTGCTCGGCAAGCTTGGTGCGGCGCGCGACATATTCCTCGGTCTTCTGCTTCGCCTCGTCGAGCAGGCCATGGGCCTCGCGCTGGGCGATGGCGACGATCTCGCCGGCTTCCTTCTCGGCTTCCTTGCGCTTGCGCTGGTATTCGGCGAGCAGCGACTGGGCCTCCTCGCGCAGGCGGCGGGCCTCTTCAAGCTCGTCGCGGATCTTGTCGGCGCGCGCATCGAGCGACTTGCCGACGGTGCCCGGCACCTTCAGGTAGACGACGAGGGCCAGAAAGATGATCAGGCCGACCAGCGCATAGAATGTTGCATCGAAGTGCATGATGGTCTCCTCAGCCCCGTACCGATTTCACGGCGGCGGCAATGCTCGGCCTGTCGACCGTCCCGCCCAGGATCTTGCGCACGACTTCCGTCGCGGTGTCCTCGGCGATGGTGCCGACTTCCTGCATGGCCTTGTCCTTGATGGCGGCGATGCTGGCTTCGGCGTCGCTCAGCTTCTTTTCCAGCGCGGCGGAAATCTCCGCCTGCTCGGCTTCCGCCTTGGCCTTGGCCTCGTCGCGAGCCGTCTGCGCAATGGAATTCGCCTTGGCCTTGGCGTCGGCAAGTTCCTGTTCATAGGCAGCGAGCGCCTCGTCCGACTCCTGCTTCATCCGCGCGGCCTGGTCGAGATCCGTGGCGATACGATCGCGGCGGGTCTCGATCGTCCCGCCGATGCGCGGCAGGACCACGCGCGACAGGAAGAGGTAGAAGACGGCGAATGTCAGGGCCAGCCAGAGCAGCTGCGATGCGAAATGCGTTGAATCGAAGGGCGGGAACACGGCCTTCTCATGGCCGGCGCCAGTCTCGGTATGCGCCGTGGTGGCTCCATGCGCGTCGGCGCCGGGCGTACCATGCGCGTCAGCGCCGGGCGTTTCAGCCTGAGCGACTGTTGTTTCCGTTGTGGATGCGGCGTGAGCCGATGACACAAACATGCGTCGTCCCCTTGGGTTGATCCTCGAGCCGTTCGCCGCCCCTGAGGGCAGGCCCGGCCTCGTCATTGTTGCGAATGTACCAGAGAACGCCGCTACGGCCCCGCTGGATTCGCCTCGATAGATGCTACTGGCTGCGCCTGGACGCAGCCAGTATGGCAGGCTGTCTGTTAAACAGCGAAGAGAAGCAGAAGAGCGATGAGCAGCGAGAAGATGCCCAGAGCTTCGGTAACGGCGAAGCCGAATACCAGGCGGCCGAACTGGCCGTCAGCTGCCGAAGGATTGCGCAGCGCACCGGAGAGATAGCTGCCGAAGATATTGCCGAGGCCGAGGGCCGTGCCAGCCATACCAAAACAAGCCAGACCTGCGCCGATGTACTTTGCTGCTACCGGATCCATATTAAACTCCTTTAGATCGAATGGTCATTGATAGATTTGCGTTTGGCGGAACCCGCCGGCGAAGTATTCCAGGACGGACCGGACCTCGAAGTCCGGGACCCGCCCCGATTTGGTGTCAGTGGCCGCCCGGATGGACCGCATCATTGAGATACATGCAGGTCAGCACCGTGAAGACATAGGCCTGCAGGAAAGCCACCAGGAATTCGAGGCCCGTCAGGGCGACCGTCATGGCCAGCGGCAGGATGGCGCCGCCGATGCCGACTGCGCCGAAAGCGCTGAGCGAGGCAACGAAGCCGGCAAAGACCTTGAGCGTGATGTGCCCGGCCAGCATGTTGGCGAAGAGACGAACCGAGAGGCTGATCGGACGCGACAGGAACGAGATGATCTCGATCGGCACGACGAGCAGCAGGAGCGGCGCCGGCACGCCCGAAGGCACGAAGACGCCGAGGAACTTGAAACCGTGCTTGGCAAAGCCGTAGACGAGCACCGTGCCGATGACCAGCACCGCCAGCGCGAAGGTGACGATGATCTGGCTGGTCACGGTGAAGAAATAGGGGAACATGCCGAGCATGTTGGCGACGAGCACGAACATGAAGAGCGAGAAGACGAAGGGGAAGAACTTCATCCCCGCGCTGCCCGCCGATTCGCGCAAGGTCGACGCCACGAATTCATAGGCCATCTCCGAGACCGACTGGAGCCGGGTCGGGATCAGGCCGCGATTGGAAGAGGTCAGATAGAGGAATGCGGAAGCGACGGCCACCGTCGCCACCATGAAGGCCGAGGAATTGGTGAAGGAAAGATCAACGCCGCCCACATGCAAGGGGATCCATTGCGAAATGTGGAACTGATGAATCGGATCGTTGGCCACTATTACCTCGTCTCTAATTTGTTCCTGCAGCCGGTTTTACTGGCTGAAGCCCTATTCCGTCTTGTCGCGGCCGGTGTCCTTGCCGGACTCCAATCCGCGATTTTCCGCCACACGGCCCGCCGCGCGCAGAACGTTCAGCGTGCCGGCACAAAAGCCAAGGAGAAGCAGAATGATCAGCCCCCATGGCGACGTGCCCAAAAACCGGTCGGCCAACCAGCCGAGCCCCGCACCCACCAGAACACCGGCGATGAACTCGCTCGACAACTTCATGGCCTGTGCGACACCGGAGGCGGTATCCGTCCCCTTGTCGTCCGAACCTTCGCCCGGCGCGACGCGTCTCGAACCGAGTTTCGATTCCAGCGCCCGGCGCCTCAGCTCCAGCTCTTCCGAAGTCGGTCCCCCACCCGCACCCTTCGCGGCTCCGACAGGACCAGACTTATCGGGATCGTTACCCGTGGCCAATGGCATGTCCTTTGCGCGCAGAATGCGGGTTTCACCCCGCTTCGAAGTCGCGCGCAACATATTGTTACGTTCCGCGCTAGTCAAGGCGCAACGGCAGGAGTCCCAAGGCTAATTTTCAGGCAGGATATCAATATGTTAGCCGAATATGACTATATGCCTCACCTCTCGCGCGCGTTTTTGCCGCCGATCGCGGCCTCTCACGGCGGCAAATGGCATCCCGGGAAGCGCCGGGCGGCCGGGCCCGAACGCAAAGGGCCGCCGAGCCCGAGCCGCGGGGATCGGGCCGCCAGCCCCTAATGCCCGAATGCGCGTTCGAGCGCTGCCGGATCATTATGCACCGCGAGCTTGTCCATGATCGTCGCGCTCGCCTCGTTCATGCCGACCACCTCGGCCTCGATGCCCTGCTTGCGGAATTTCAGCACGGCACGGTCGATCGCGCCGACGCCGGTGAGATCCCAGACATGGGCATGCGAAACATCGATGCGGACGAGGCCCGGCCTTTCGTCGAAATCGACGGCATCGAGGAAATTGTCGGCGGTGGCGAAGAACAATTGCCCGTAGACGGTGTAGCTGCGGGTGCGCCCATCGGCGGAAAGCTCCGAGGCCACCCGGAATATCTGCGCCACCTTCCAGGCGAAGAAGATGCCCGACAGCAAGACGCCGACACCGACGCCGAGCGCGAGATTATGCGTGCCGACCACCGTGAACACCGTTGCCAGCATGACGATGCTGGAGCGGCGCGGATGGGTGCGCAGATCGTTCAGCGACGACCATGAGAAGGTACCGATCGACACCATGATCATGATGGCGACGAGCGCCGGCATCGGGATGATGCGGACCCAGTCATCGAGCACGAGAAGCAGGACCAGCAGGAACGAGCCGGCGACGAAAGTCGAAAGCCGGCCGCGCCCGCCCGATTTCACATTGATGACCGACTGGCCGATCATGGCGCAGCCGGCCATGCCGCCGAGGAAGCCGGTGACGAAATTGGCGATGCCCTGGCCGACGCATTCGCGGTTCTTGTCGCTCTTGGTATCGGTCATCTGGTCGACGATGGATGCGGTGAGCAGGCTTTCCAGCAGCCCGACCGCCGCAACGCCGATGGAATAGGGCAGGATGATCCACAATGTCTCGAGATTGAACGGCACGTCGGGGATGAGGAAATGCGGCAGGCTGGAGGGAAGCTCGCCAAGATCGCCGACGGTGCGCACGTCCAGTCCCAGCGCCAGCGTCGCAAGTGTCAGGACGATGATGCAGACCAGCGGCGACGGCACGGCCGTGGTGATGCGGGGGAAGAGGTAGATGATCGCAAGCCCGGCCGCAATCATGCCGTAGGTGCCGACGGGCACGCCGACAAGCTCCGGCAATTGCGCCATGAAGATCAGGATCGCCAGCGCATTGACGAATCCCGTCAGCACCGAGCGCGAGACGAAGCGCATGACGCGGCCAAGCCGGGCGAAACCGGCGAGGACCTGCAGGATACCCGCAAGGATTGTGGCCGCCAGCAGGTATTGCAACCCGTAATCGCGGACAAGCGAGACCATGAGCACGGCCGTGGCGGCGGTGGCAGCAGAGATCATGCCGGGCCGCCCGCCGGTGATGGAGATGATGACGGCGATGGAAAACGAGGCATAGAGCCCGATTTTGGGATCGACGCCGGCAATGATCGAAAAGCCGATCGCCTCGGGAATGAGCGCCAGCGCCACGACGATGCCGGCGAGGACATCGCCGCGAATGTTGGAAAGCCAGTCGCGGCGCAATTGAGCGGGAAAAGACATGAATATCCCTGAATGGACAGCAAGACCTTCCGCGCGGCGTGGCGGTGTCGGAACGACGGGTCTTGCGGGATTGTCCGGCGGGTTGGCGGCCGGAAGAGCCACCCGGGGTTGCACCGGGTCCTTGTCACTACCGGTTCTATAGCGAACCGGGCCCGGCCTTGCAACAGCGGCCCGCCGCGTGGCCCGAACTTCTGTGTCTGGTGGATCAGCCGTGCCTAGATCCAGCCGCCGCCATAGGTGCGGTAGAAGATGTGCGTGCCGATCTTGTCGACCCGCTTCATCGTACGCGCCCAGTTGGGACGGACATAGGTGGCGTGGTAATGGGTGGCCGAGCCGACCTCGGGCAGGAATATGCGGCCGGAGGTTACCGCCATTGCCACTTCCTGCGCCATTTTCCAGTATTTCGGCTCAGTCACGTTGAGCTTGCGGCCTTCGCAGGCGAAGGAGAACTGGCAGCGGTTGATCCAGTCATTGTTCTGGTAGACGACATTGCAGATCGACTTCGGATAGGCGGGATTGCGGACGCGATTGAGGATGACCTGCGCCACCGCCGCCTGGCCCTTGACGCTCTCGCTGCGGGCTTCGAAATAGATGCCGGTGGCCAGGCATTTCTGCTCGGCCTTGCTGAAGACGGAAGGCGGCAATGGCGTTGCCAGCCATTCATGGTCGCCCTTGCCGAGAGGCGGGATGAACCGGCCACCCTGCTTCGGCTCCGTCAGGATGTTGTCGAAGGGCGAGGTCTTGTAATAATCCGGCGTCGACGGCGCATAGCCGAGGGCGAGCACGTCGGGCTGGTCATTGTTGACGAGCTCCGCCAGCATGGGCGAAAGATTGGAAGCGGGCTTCTCCGGCGCCCTGTCGTGGAACGCGCGCGCGATCTGGATTTCCTTGCCGGCGATCTTCGGCCTGGCAAAGGCCATCTCGACCTCGACGCCATGGGTGGGGCGGATGATCATGCTCGAACGTTGCAGGATCGAACCGGCGCTGAAGGCCTTGGGCGGCGTCTGCCGCTGGATCGAGACCACCCGGCCGCGCTTCTCCTTGCGGTTGATGCGCTCTTCGTCCGGCGCGATGTTCCCGCCCTTCAGCGCGCCCTTGATGGCGACGCGGCCGACGCCCGGCGCATTGATGCCGCTGGCCGGCAGCGAGCCGGTGATCGCCTTGTCGTCGGTAAAGGCCATGTTGGCCTTCTGGATCGAGCCGGCGGGAGATTTCTCGAGATAGGCGGTCCAGCGCCCGCGCCCCGATTCGCTGCCCGAGATCAGGCTGGCCATGTCCTGGTAGCCGACCATGGTGGGCGAAAGGAGGTAGATGGCGGCGCCGAGAACGAGAGGAGCGTAATTCCGATCTGCCTGATGCTTGCGAAGCCGGCCGCACGCCAGCAAGAACCCCGAGAAACGCACGCCGATACCCCACTCACGACCGAATAATCCTGTCGCCGAAAATGAAGCATTAACCTTGATGGAGAGTTAACGCCGGAGCTGTTGTCGCCTCCGGCGATGGCCTATCGCTTCTTGCGGGCGCGATTGGCGAAGGGATTGTCCGAGGTGCGCAGCACGACGCGGATCGGCACGCCGAGAATATCGAAGGTCTCGCGCAGGCCGTTGGTCAGGTAGCGGACATAGGAGGTCGGAAAGGCTTCCGGCCGCGAGCAGGAAATGACGAAGCCCGGCGGGCGCGTCTTCACCTGCGTGATATATTTTATCTTGAGCCGGCGTCCCGCCACGGCGGGGGGCGGATGATGGGCGATCACGCCTTCGAGCCAGCGGTTGAGCCGCCCGGTCGAGATGCGGCGGTTCCACATTTCGTCGGTCGCGGCCACCGCCGCCATCAGCTTGTCGATGCCCTGGTTGCGCTCGCCGGAGATCGGCACCGCGCGGATGCCGCGCACCTGCGGCAGCAGCCTGTCGGTCTTCTCGCGCAGGTCGGCAAGGACCATCTGGCGGTTTTCCACCAGGTCCCATTTGTTGAAGGCGATGACCGGCGCGCGTCCCTCGCGGATGATGAGATCGGCGATCTGCAGATCCTGCTTCTCGAAGGGGATGGTGGCATCGAGGACGATGATGACGACTTCGGCAAAGCGGATCGCACGCAGCGCGTCGCCGACCGAAAGCTTCTCGAGCTTCTCCTGCACGCGCGCCTTGCGGCGCAGGCCGGCCGTATCGAACAGCCGGATCTTGCGGCCGTTCCATTCCCAGTCGGCCGAGATCGAATCGCGGGTGATGCCGGCTTCCGGCCCGGTCAGCAGGCGTTCCTCGCCAAGCATCGAATTGATGAGCGTCGACTTGCCCGCATTGGGGCGGCCGACAATGGCGATGCGCAGCGGCTTGGACGGATCGTAGGAAGGAATGTCCTCCGCATCCGGATCGTCGATATCGTCGCCGATCAGCTCGTCATGCGGACGCGGCACCGCCGGTATGGTGACATTGGCGGCATCGCCCTCCTGCTGCGGCGCATGTTCGTCCGGAAACACCGTCTCCTCGCCCAGCGCCTCGACAATGGCGTCGCGCAGGTCGGGAAAGCCCTGGCCATGCTCGGCCGAAATGGGGCAAGGCTCGCCGAGGCCGAGCTGGTAGCTGTCATACATGCCGGATTCGGCGCCGCGCGCCTCCGCCTTGTTGGCGACGAGAATCACCTTCTTGCCGGAGCGGCGCACCAGATCGGCAAAGGTGACGTCGGCGGGGTTGATCCCGGCCTTGGCATCGACGACGAAGAGCACGAGATCCGCCTCGTCGATGGCGAGCTCGGTCTGCGCCCGCATCCGCCCTTCCAGCGACTGGCTCGCCACTTCCTCGAGGCCCGCCGTATCGATGACCTGGAAAGTCAGGTCGTAGAGCTTGGCGTCATGGATGCGCCGGTCGCGGGTAACGCCGGGCAGATCGTCGACGAGCGCGATCTTCTTGCCGACGAGGCGATTGAACAGCGTCGATTTTCCGACGTTCGGACGGCCGACAATGGCAAGGGTGAAGCTCATCGGCTCTCGTTCCTATCTCAGCCGGCAGCAGCGGCGGGCGAAGCGCCCGTGCTCTTGAGGAGATCGAGCATCTGGTCCGCGAACTGGCGGGCATTGCCCGGCGCGGCCTGATCGTCGGAAATCTGCTGGAACAGCTTGGTTGCGTCCTCGCCCCGGCCGGCCTTCCAGGCGGCAAGGCCGAGCGCCTCGCGCGCCGAATGCCGCATCGGGTTGTTGTCGGCGGCCAGTGCCTGCACGCGGTTGGCTACGTCGTCATAGGAGCCCGTGTCGATGAGGATGAAGGCAGCGCGCAGCTTCGCCAGATCGCGGAGGGACTGCGGGATGGAACCGTCGGCGGCCACCTTGTCGAAGGCGGCGACGGCGCCCGCAAGGTCGCCCTTCTGCGCCAGCACGCCGGCGGAGCGCATCCGCGCCAGCACCGGATAGGCGCCATAGCCATCCTTTTCGAGTTCGGCGAGCGCCGCCACGGCCTCGTCATTCTTGCCCTCGCGCACGAGATTGAGCGCGGCCAGGAACTTGTCGCCCGATTGGGAAGCCTGCCTTTCGGTGTAATATTCGTAGAAGGCGAAGATGCCGGTGCCGATGACGACGGCGATCACGGCGCCGATCAGCACGGTGCCGTAGCGCTCCCAGAACGCCCGCATCTTGTCGGTGCGCAGTTCTTCATTCACCTCGCGGAAAAAGCCGTCGTCAGTCATGGTGCCTCTTGGCCGTATCGATTGTCATGGCGCGCGCATCAACGCGCAAAGTTCAGGGGCTTTTAGTCGTAAACGCCGCCGGATGTAAGGGCCTTGCACAAAATTGGCGTCAGATAGGCGAAATGCCGATCAAAAGCGCATGCAGCTTCCACAGGAACAGGCCATAGAGCAGCACGCCGATGCCGATGGCCATGAGGTCGTTGGCCACCGGCCCCGGCGCGATATAGGGCGTGGCGAAGCCGGCCTCCGCCTGGCGCCTGATCGCAACGCGGTCGAAGATGGCCCAGACGAGAAACGACAGGAACAGGATCAGCGAGGCGAGGTCGCCATTGGCGAGGAGATGCGCCAGCGCCCAGATCTTGATGGCGACGAGCATCGGATGCTTGATCGCCGGCTTCAGCCGGCCCGGCCTCGCGATGAAGACGCCGAGAGAAATGAACGCCAGAAGCATCAGCAGCAGCGCGATATGCTTCATCCAGACGGGCGGCTCGTAGAGCACCGGCGCGACGAGCCTCGCCTGGCCGAAACCCCAGACGAGAAGCACGAGGCCGACGACCGAAACCAGCGAATAGAAGCCTTTCCACCGCCCCTCGCCCCATTGCTCCATCTTGGCCAGCCGCCATCGCGGCGCAACGATCCGGACCGAATGAATGCCGAGAAATATGATGATGCCAAGGATCAGTAACAACATGCAGGCGCCCTCCCCGCCGCCATCTTAAAACCTTTCACCGGTGAAAGAAAAGAGCGCTGGTGGGGATGACCCTGCAATCAAACCGCCATGCTCATGGATATTCATGCAACCTCCACGATGACCCGATCATCGCCACAATTGCCAACTAGCGACAATGCCACCCCCATTTGAGCATCCGGGGAGTATCTGGAGTATCATGCCGTCAGCGTCCCGCCTTGCCGCCACACTCATCATCCTTGCGTCCAGCACGGCGGCCCCGGCGGAAGAGGCGCAGCTGCGCGGCACCATCGGCACGCAGCCGCAATATGTGCTGATCTCGTTCGACAATGCCGGCAACAACGATCTGTGGGACCGCAGCCGTGCGCTCGCCCAGCGCTCCAATGCCAAATTCACCTATTTCCTGTCCTGCGTCTTCCTGATCGACCGCAAGGACCGTAAATCCTACCAGCCGCCGAGCATGGGCGCCGGCCGCTCCAATATCGGCTTTGCCGCCTCGCGCGAGGATATCGCCCTGCGGCTGGACAATATCTGGCGGGCGCGCAACGAGGGCAATGAGATCGCCAGCCATGCCTGCGGCCATTTCGACGGCAAGGACTGGTCGAAGGCGCAATGGGAGACCGAGCTCGTCACCTACAAGTCGGTGCTGCGCGATGCCTGGGCCAGATATGGCCACGGCGCCGAACCTGCCGACTGGAAGAGCTTCGTCGACGGGGAAATCCGCGGCTTCCGCGCGCCCTATCTGTCGGAGAGCCCGGCGCTGATCGCCGCGCTGAAGGCGCAGGACTATCTCTATGACGGCAGCGGCGTTTCGAGGGGGCCGGCCCTGCCGCAACGGTCGGGCGGGCTCTATCGCTTCGGGCTGCCGACCATCCCCGAAGGGCCGAAGGACCGGCCCGTCATCGCCATGGACTATAATCTCTTCGTGCGCCATTCCGGCGGCTTCGAGCGCAAGGACCATCTCGGCGAATTCGAGAACCGCGCCTATGCGGCGTTCAAGGGCGCGTTCGAACGGCAATATGACGGCAAGCGCATCCCCTTCCAGATCGGGCTGCACTTCACGCTGATGAACGGCGATGCCTATTGGCGGGCGCTGGAGCGCTTCACGCAGGAAGTCTGCGTCAAACCCGATGTGCGCTGCGTCACCTACAGCGATTATATCCGGGAAACCGGCGGCATCGCCTCCGCCGCCGCTCACCACAGCCAGAGCGGCATCTAGGCTTCCGGGTGGTGGGCGAGCCAACCACCCTCACGCCGAGCCTGCCCTACCCCAGAGCCCGGGCCATCGAGCGGATCATGATTACGGCGGATGCGGCGCCGGGGTCCATGTGGCCGAGGGAGCGTTCGCCGAGCCGGGCGGAACGGCCCTTGGTCGCCACCATCGCCCGGGTGGCCTCGGCCCCTGCAGCGGCGGCGGCGACGGCGCGGTCCAGCGCATCCGGCAACGAGGCGCCGGCGGCCCGCGCCTCCTCCATGGCACGGGCGGCGGGCGCCCAGGCGTCGATCATGGTCTTCTCGCCCGGTTCCGCCTTGCCGCGGTCCTGGATGCCCTTGGCCATGGCGATGAAGCAGGCGCAGACATCGTCGTCGCCGAGCACCGGCTTGCCCTTGGCCGCCGCGCCCGCACGCATGAACGCCGTGGCATAAAGCGGCCCCGAGGATGCGCCGACGGCGTTGAGGAAGGATTTGGCGGCGGTATTGAAGATCGCCGACGGATCGCTCGCCGCCGGGTCGATCCCGTCCAGCGCCCTGGCGACGGCGGCAAAGCCGAGATCCATGGCAATGCCGTGATCGGCATCGCCGATGACGCCGTCGAGTTCGCAGAGTTCGCCCTTGGCGGCGGCCATCGCAGCGGCGATGTCGCGGAACATTTGCGCAAGGATCGCGGGTGTGATCTCGCTCATTGCAACCTCCTATCCGGCGCGGAACATGATGCAATCGCAGGGATGGTCGATCAGCTCCTGCAACTCGTCATCGAGGTGCATGAGCGTGATGGAAGCGCCCGCCATTTCCAGCGAGGTGCAATAATTGCCGACGAGGCTCGTATGCAGCGCGAGGCCGGCGGCGTCGAGCCGCTTCCGCACCTGGCGCATCAGGATGTAAAGCTCCATCAGCGGCGTCGAACCCAGCGAATTGACCAGCACGGCCACCCGGTCGCCGCTATCGGCGCCCATCTCGGCGAGTATCCGGTCCATCAGCGCATCGGCGATGGCATCGGCGGGCTGCAGCTCGCTGCGCGCTATGCCGGGCTCGCCGTGGATGCCCATGCCGACTTCCATTTCCGTTTCGCCGAGCGTGAAGTTCGGCTTCAGCGTCTGCGGCAGCGAACAGGGCGAAAGCGCGACGCCCATGGTGAAAGTGCGGTCATTGGCCTTGCGCGCGATACGCTCGCATTCGTCGATATCGAGGCCCTTGTCGGCGGCCGCGCCCGCCGCCTTGAACACGAAGACATTGCCGGCAACGCCGCGGCGCTTGTCGCGCTGGTCGCGCGGCGCGGAGGCGACGTCGTCGGTGGTGAGGACCGTGCGCACCTCGATATCCTCCATCGCCGCCATCTCCGCGGCCATGTCGAAATTCATGACGTCGCCGGCGTAATTGCCATAGAGATAAAGGACGCCGGCGCCATTGCTGACCGCCCTGGTGCATTCGACGATCGGGTCCGGCGGCGGCGAGGCGAAGACATTGCCGATCGCCGCCGCGTCGGCGAGGCCCTTGCCGACAAAGCCGAGGAAGGACGGTTCATGGCCAGAGCCGCCGCCGATGACCAGCCCGACCTTGCCGGGGCGCGGGCCATGGCGCGAAACGATGGAGCGGGGAGAGCCGTCGATGGCGAAAACCTTGTCCGAATGGGCGGCGAGCACCCCTTCGAGCATCTCGTCCACGGCATTGGCGCCGTCATTGATGATCTTCTTCGTCTTCACGGATTTTCCTCCCCGCCTGTTGCTGCCTGCCTACGCCGTGGCAAGCGCCAGCCTAGTGACCCGAATCTGAAGTTCGTCTGACGCTGCTGCAACAATGTAGTGAACTTCAGATTCGAAAGGCTCCGGCCCTGCCGCCATAGTCAGGCGTATTCCGATACCGCCACACTAGCGCGGGCCTGCAATATCTGCGAGCAGGCATTGGCCGCTTCCACACCCTTGACGACGAAATGTTCCTTGAAGAAGGCGATATGGGCTGCCGATTCCTGGAAATTATGCGGCGTCAGCACCGCCGAGAGCACCGGGATGTTCTGGTCGAGCTGGACGCGCATCATCGCATCGAGCACCGTGCCCGCGACGAAATCATGCCGGTAGATGCCCCCATCGACGACGAAGGCCGTTCCGAGGATCGCCGAAAAGCGGCCGGTGGCGGCAAGCGTCTGGGCATGGAGCGGGATTTCGAGCGCGCCCGGAACGTCGAAGATCTCGACGTCGGAAGCCTCGCCGCCGAGCGCGGTCCATTGCGTCACGAAGGAATTGACGCATTGATCGACGATATCGGCGTGCCAGCGGGCACGGATGAGGGCTATTCTGGTCTGGGGATGGGAAATTGCAGTCATTTATCTGGCCTTTCAAGGGTTTTGCCATTTTTCAATGATCCCTTGGGCGAACGCGCGAATCGGCGGCTCTCGTCGAAAGCTCCTATCCGCTTGTCCTCTTTCATCCGGACTATGACCGTCGGCTCCGGAATTCGACCGGATCTGCTGACCTTCCGGCACGCCGGAAGCGCTCGCGGGCTTCAGTGTCCGGGCTTGCACCCGGGCATCTGCTACCGCCGGTGGGGAATTTCGCCCCGCCCTGAGAACTACGCGGATGAATATATCCATGGCGGGAACGAGGTCAATCCCACTTTGCCCGGGTTGAGGCGCCTGCATTTCTCCAACGGGCATTCCCCGACTGGCATTGCCCAATTGGCACCAAGGCGGGATTCATAACCGGGACTGCACCAGCCATCAATTTTATTGGCTTGTCCGCCGGTTGGGCGGGGGTAATGTCCCGGCCATGAATCAAAGCTCCGCCACTCCCCTGCGCTATTCGCTCGGCGGTCTCGTCGCCATGGCGGTCGGCATGGGCATAGGCCGCTTCATCTATACGCCGATCCTGCCGGGCATGATGAGCGATCTCGGGCTCAGCCCCAGCGATGCGGGCATCATCGCCTCCGCCAATTTCCTCGGCTATCTCGTCGGCGCCGTCGTCGCCGGCTATGGCTGGGCCGCGGGCCGCGAGCGCGGCGTGATGCTGGCCTCGCTCGGGCTGAGCGCCGCCCTCTGCCTGGCGATGGGCATCAGCAGCGACGTCTTGCTGCTGTCACTGATCAGGTTCCTCGCCGGCGTCGCCAGCGCCCTCATGCTGGTTTTCGCCGCCACCATCGTCTTCAGCCATCTCGGCGCCGCCCGGCGTCTCGACCTGCAGGCGGTGCATTTCGGCGGCGTCGGCACCGGCATCGCGCTATCGGCGCTGCTGGTGGCCGCCGGCACCAGCGCCGGCTATGGCTGGCGCGCCGACTGGATGGCCGCCGGGCTGGTTTCCTTCGCCGGCCTGCTGGCGGTCGCCCTGCTCATCCGCGACGGCCCCGTGCGCGACGGCTCCGGCAGCAAGGAACCGGCGATCCGCTGGACCGCAGCCTTCGTCAAGCTGAACATCGCCTATGCGCTGTTCGGCATCGGCTATGTCATCACCGCGACCTTCATCATCGCCATCGTGCGCGACAGCAATGGCGGGCCGTTCACGGAAGCGCTGGTCTGGCTGTGCACCGGCCTTGCCGGCATCGTCTCCGTCTGGGCATGGAACCCGGTCCTGCGCCGCGTCGGGCCGTTCCGCTCGCTGGCGCTCAGCCTCATCGCGCTCGCGGCGGGCGTCTCGGCCAGCGTCATCGTTCCCTCGCCCATCGGCCCGCTCATCGGCGGGCTGCTGCTCGGCTTCACCATCATGGTCATCACCGCCTTCGCGTTCCAGGCCGGGCGCGAACTCGTGCCGCTGGCGCCGCGGCGCATGATGGCCATCACCACGGCGGCTTTCGGCATCGGCCAGATCGTCGGCCCGCTCATCGGCGGCTACCTTGCGGATGTCAGCGGCAGCTTCACCTCCGCCACGCTGCTCGCCGCCGCCGGCCTCGTCATCGGCGCCTATTTCGCCTATTCGGCCGAGCCGGAAGCCCGATCCTAACATTAATTTAATACTTGCCCTTTGCACTTCGCCCAATTCTCGCTGATAAGCTGGCATCAGGTCTTGCGACTAAAGCAGCAGGAGCCAGAAAGGGCAGATCGACGTGTTCGTTTCATTTTTCCCCAAGCCGACGGCTTTCTTCATTTCCGCGGCGCTATGGTCATTGGCGGCCGTCCTGTTCTGGATGTTCGCCGGAGAACAGCTCGGCGCGGTGTTCGGCCTGCCGCCGGCAGACCCCGCCGCTCCGCCGGTCGTCGGCATCGGCATCTTCGTCACCCCGCCCTATCTCTGGCTCTATATCTATTTCGCCTTCTGCGTCGCGCTCTTCGCCGGGTTCTGGATGTGGTACGCGCCGCATAAATGGCAGGCATGGTCTGTCTGGGGATCGGCCTTCATCCTGTTCAGCACCTATTTCGACGTCCAGCTCAACATTGCCCTCAACACCTGGCGCGGCCCGTTCTTCGACCTGTTCCAGAAGGCGATCACCACGCCGAACTCCGTCCAGCCCTCCGAGCTCTATTATCTGCAATGGCTGTTTGCCGGGATCGGTTTCGTCAACATCATCCTCTTTGTCGGCACCAGCTTCTTCATCAGCCATTACGTCTTCCGCTGGCGCACGGCCATGAACGAATATTACATGGCGCACTGGCAGCAGCTGCGGCACATCGAAGGCGCCTCGCAGCGCGTGCAGGAAGATACGATGCGCTTCTCCTCGACGGTCGAGGGCCTGGGCGTCAGCCTGATCCAGGCGCTGATGACGCTGATCGCCTTCCTGCCGCTGCTGGCGCAGCTTTCGCACCACATCACCGAACTGCCGCTGATCGGGCAGATACCCTATTCGCTGGTGGTCCTCGCCATCGTATGGTCATTGTTCGGCACCGGCATACTGGCGCTGGTCGGCATCAAGCTGCCCGGCCTGCAATTCCGCAACCAGCGCGTCGAGGCCGCCTACCGCAAGGAGCTCGTCCTCGGCGAGGACGATGCCGCGCGGGCGCAGCCGCCGACGGTCGCCGAACTCTTCGGCAATGTCCGCCGCAACTATTTCCGGCTCTATTTCCACTACACATATTTCAACGTGGTGCGCAGCCTCTACGGGCAGGCCGACGCCATCTTCCTCAACCTCATCCTGGTGCCGACCGTCGTCGCCGGCAAGATCACCATGGGCCTGTGGCAGCAGATCGCCACGGCGTTCGGGCAGGTGACGAATTCGTTCCAGTACCTGGTGACGTCGTGGACGACCATCGTCGAGCTGATGTCGATCTACAAGCGCCTCCGCGCCTTCGAGGCGGTCATCCATGACGAGCCGCTGCCGGAAATCGACCAGCACTATCTGGCAACCCAGAGCGAGGATGTGTAGGGGGCGGCCCTTCGGAGATCGGAGCCGGCAACACTTATCCCCCTTTTTCGGATTAACCGGCTGTTTGGGGATGGATTTGGGGCCTCAGAAAAATATTTTTGAGGCCCGACGCCCTGCAAGCCCTTGTTTTCGCTTGCGGTCAGCGCGGAATGGCCCGCCAAAATGCGGTGGGATAAATGGAAACTTATCCCACCTCTCAGAAACCCGATTATTCTGATTCGGTCCTTTCCAGTGGGGGAGCAGCTTCCGGAGCTGTTTCGATTGCTGGGAAAGGATGGCGTTGCCGGATAGTCGGAAGTGACAAACCCGATTATTCAGCAAACTGCAGAAGGAAACGGAGGTAGCGCTCATGTTTCCGGGTTGTTGCGTCTGACAAACGCAACAATGGCAGGCAAAGACGTCGCGGGCGGTCTTCGGACCTCGACCCTGATACCTACTGACGCGCTGAAGACCGCCCGTCTCCCCCCATTTCAATGACCAGGCGCGATTTCGCGGGCGTGGTGCGGATTTTCCGTATCCAGCCTCTCCAACAAGAGATTGCACCCCACCTCCCTCATGCTGAGCCTGTCGAAGCACGCACGATGCTTTTTGCAGCGCTCAAAAAAAGGCGATTGCAGCAACGTTGCTGCGCCCTTCGTGGTTCGACAAACTCACCATGAGGGCTCAGGATGAGGGAGGTAGGTTCATTTGCAAGAAAATGGGGGCCAAGGTTTGAACCCCCACAGAACTCCCGCTACTTCCCGGCGTCGAGGCGGTCGATGGCATCGACATTGCCGGCGGAGGGGCCCGCGGGATCGAATTCCGATTTCAGCCAGGTATCGACGATGGCCTTTGCCAGCTCCGGGCCGATGACGCGCGCGCCCATGGTGATGATCTGCGCATTGTTGGATTTCGCCGCGCGCTCGGCCGAATAGGTGTCATGGGTCAGCGCGGCGCGGATGCCCGGCACCTTGTTGGCCGAGATGCAGACGCCGATGCCGGTGCCGCAGATGAGAATGCCGCGCTCGTTGCTGCCATCGATAATGGTTTGGGCAAGGTCGCGCGAAATATCGGCGTAGAAGCCCGGCTGGCTCATATCCGTCACCACCAGTTCGGCCTTGCCGGCCAGATGGGCGGCGATGACTTCCAGAAGCGGCTTGCCGGCGCTGTCGGCTCCAATTGCTATTTTCATGCTAGTTCCTTTCTTCAATTCAGCCTTTTCCCGGTAGCGCCGGTCAGATCGCCGCCGACACTTTCTGCAATATGCCCAGATAACCCTGCGAGGCCCAGGCGGAACGGCCGATGAAAAGCCCGTCAATATGTGGGCAGGCGATGAGCTCGGCGCAATTGTCCGGATTGACGCTGCCGCCATAAAGAACGGGCGGCGCCTTGCCAAGTATCGCGCCGGCGATATCGGCGATGCGCGCCTGCCTTTCGTCCGCATAGGCGGAGGTCGCCGGAATGCCGTTGACGCCGATGGCCCAGACCGGCTCATAGGCAAAGAGGATCGGCACGTCGCGCGGCGCCTCGCCGGCAAGGGCAAGCGCGCCCTCCACCTGCCGCTTCAACACGGCGTCGGCCTCCCCCGCCTCGCGCTCGGCCAGCGTCTCGCCGATGCAGATCAGCGGAACGAGCCCATGGCGCAGCGCCGCCGCAACCTTCAGGCCGACGGTCCGGTCGGTCTCGCCGAAATGTTCGCGGCGCTCCGAATGGCCGAGTTCCACCAGGTCGAGATTGCAATCCTTCAGCATCAGCGGCGAAATCTCGCCCGTCCAGGCGCCGGAATCGTCCCAATGCATGTTCTGCGCCCCGACCTTGACGCTGGTGTCCTTCAATATCTCCTTCACCTGCCGCACCGCCGTGAATGGCGGAATGACGAAGCGCTGCACCCGCTCGTCCCGCCCGCCATCGGCTTTGGCGAGATCGGCGGCGAAGGCCGCGGCCTCCGGCAGCGTCTTGTTCATCTTGAAGCTGGTGCCTACCCAAAACATGCTCATTTCTCTCCCGTATCGTCAGAATCAGCGGTTGAAGCCGGTATCGATGTAAGGCTCCCAGAATTCAACCGATTCCCGGATCATGTCGACGACAAGATGATCCGTCGGCTCCCTTTCGCGGAACGACAGTTCCAGGCATATCTCGTTATCGGTGCCGCCGCCCTGCCTGACGGTGGCGAGGAACTTCTCCGGCGTGATGCGGCCATCGGCATTATGGGCGGCGGTGAACGGCCAGTGGCCGCCCTTGTTCATCGATGACTGCTTGATGTGGATGATGGGCGATTCCTTCGGAAAGGCCGCCGCCCAGGCATAGGGATCGATGTCGGCGGGATTGCTGGAGGTAACGTCGCCATGGTCGATATCGACCATCATCAACAGCGGAATGGCGAGATCGGACGCCTGCAGCCGCTCATGCAGCTCGCGGCAGGCGGCAATCGTATGGCCGAATTCGCGGCCGACCGACATCGGCTCCCAGAACAGATAGGACAGGCCCGCCTCGCGCCCATGCTCGGCCACCTCGCGCCAGCAATCGATGGCGATCTTCATCATCGCCTCGCGCCGCGCGGGGTCGTCATAATCCCTGTGGGTGAAGATGGCGAACTGCGTGCCGATGGCCGGTGCGCCGAGCTCGGCCGAAATATCGGCGAAGGTCTTGAACCAATCGACATAGTAGCGCCGCACATCGGCGTCGGGATGGCCGAAATGGTTGAGCCTGCCATAGGGCCCGGTCATGCCCGAGGTGATCCTGACGCCGGTGCGCGCCAGCGCCCGGCGGAACAGGCGCACATGGCGCGCGATGGTCGCGGCCGGCCATGACGGGTTGATGAATTCATGGGTAAGCTGCACGTTGCCGATCCTGATCCTGCCGGCAATCGTGTCGATCAGGTCGTCCGCCTCGGCGAAGCGGTTTACCAGCGGATTGGTGTTGAGCGAAAGTTTGAAACCCATGACGATCAGATCCTGTTCTACCAGCAGAAACGTTCGGCGACGTAATCCGGCCTGGCATCATGGCGCCGGAACAACCGGTCGAGCTCGGCCTCGTCCGCATCGGCAAGGATGCCGGTCTTGACCAGCATCGAGCTCAGCCCTGCCCGCGCCGCGCCCGCTATGTCATGCTCGATGCTGTCGCCGATGCAGCAGATGCGCTGCGGATGGCCGAGAAACTCCAGCGCCCAATCATAGATATCGGGGAAGGGCTTGCCGATCCAGCGCACGGTGCCGCCGAGTTCGCCATAGAGTTCGGCGATGCGGCCGGCGCCGAACGAGGTGCCGTCGCGGGTCAGCATGATCTTGTCCGGGTTGGTGCAGAGGCAGGGCACGCCGCGCCGCGCCGCCGGGGCGAGCAGGCGTTCGTAATGGCCGAGATCATGGATGTCGCCCTCGCTCGCGGCGATGAGGATCGTATCGGCATCCTCGCCGCTTTCGGTGCGCACGATGTCGAGCCCGTCGATCGGCGAGGTATCGCCGTCGCGGCTGATCAGCAGGCAGCGGCTGGACGCCCGCCCGGCGCTTTCGCGGGCGAGAATGTGCCAGGCCACTTCGCCGGAGGTCAGGAACATGTCCCAGCTGTCGCGGTCGAAGCCGAGCGCGGCGAGCCGCTTGCCATTGCCGGCGGAACGCTTGCCCGAATTGGAAAGGATGATGATCTTCGCGCCGCTGCGCTTCAGCCGGGCCAGCGTCGCGGCGGCTTCCGGATAGGCGCCGCGCCCGTCCCTGAGTACGCCGAACTGGTCGATGAGAAAGGCGTCGAAGCCCGGCGCCAGCTCGCGCAGGCCGCGCACATGCTGCGGATCGGTCATAGCTTGCCCGCCTCGCGCGCACCGAGCAGCGCCAGCCTTGCGGTGCCGGCAGCCGCTTCCTCGGACAGGACCGGCGGCATGGGCACGCCGAGCCGCCTTGCCCTGATCGCCGCCCAGACGGTGTTCTTGGCGCCGCCGCCGACGCTGCGGACCGATTGCAGCAGCGGCGCGCCGAGTTCGGCCAGCCGGCCATAGGCGAGCTGCTCGATCGAGGCGATGCCCTCGAAGATCGCCTGCAGGAACGCGGCATCGCCGGCGGGCCGCGGCGTCATGCGCGGGCGCATCAGCGGGTCGTTGAAGGGAAAGCGCTCGCCCTGCCCCGGCAGCGGATAATAGTCGAGACCGGTCTCGGCGGAGGGGTCGATTTCCGCCGACAGTCGCTCGATCGCCGCATTGTCGAAATAGCGCGCCAGCACCGCGCCGCCGCTGTTGGAAGCGCCGCCGGCGAGCCACATATCGCCGATGCGATGGCTGTAGAGCCCGAATTCCGGCGCGAACAGCGGCTGTCCGGACAGCATCTTGATGGTCAGCGTGGTGCCGAGCGCGGTAACGCCATCGCCCGGACGGTCGGCGCCGGTGGCAAGGAACGAGGCGCAGCCATCCGTGGTGCCGGCGACGATCACGACATCCGCGCCGAGGCCGAAACCGGCGGCGGCCTTGGGCGATATCGGCGCGACCGGGGCCCCGGCGGGGACGATCCGCGGCAGCAGCGCCCGGTCCATGCCCGTCCGCGCCAGCCATTCGGGCCATTGGCGGGCAACGGGATCATAGCCGGTCTTCAGCGCATTGTTCTCGTCGGACGTATCGTAGCTGCCGGTGAGGTTGCCCATCAGCCAGTCCGCCTGGTGCACGATATGCGCAAGGCCGCCTATGCCCTTGAAGCGCAGCGCCTTGGCAAGACCCGACGTCGCGCCATGGGCCGCGCTGTCGGCGGGCGCATGTTCGGCGATGCGCGACAGTATGGCCTCGTCCGTCACCGGGTCGTTGTACATCAGCGGTTCGGCCAGCGGCATGCCGCGCGCATCCACCGCAAGCACGGTGCCCGAGGTGCCGTCGATGGCGATGGCGCGGACCCGCGCGCGGTCGAGCTTCGCCAGCAGGGCCTTCAGCGCAAACTCCACGGCGGCGCGCCAGCCTTCCGGATCGCGGTGGTCCGAAGAGAAATCGGCGAGCTTTGCCGCCGCGACGGCGCTGATCTCGAAGCCGGGCGTCATGGCGACGGCCCGTGCGCCCGAGGTTCCGACGTCTATGCCGATGACCAGCGGTTCGTTCATCGCGCCGCACCTGCGGCGAGGTTCAGCGTCTGCCGGTATTTTTCCGCGTCCCAGCCGAGGAGCTCGGCATTCTCTGCATCCGTCAGATAGCGCAGCCGTGCCCCTTGCGGGATGCGGGCCGTCACGTCGGACAGGCAGCGCGCGAGGGCGAGCGCACCGGCACTGGCATCGGCGGCGACGAGGACGCCCTTGCCGGGAAAGAGCAGCGCCGGCGGCAGCGCCGCGCCGTTGCGCTTCGCCTCGTCCTCGAGCGAATGCACCGCCTCCCCGGCCAGCAACGATCCCTTGCCGAGAAAGATCACATGATCGGGATAGAGGCTGCCACCGGCGGCGAAGGCGCAGCTGGTCTCGTCGGTCGCGACGTGGTGGATGGCCTCATCGTCCGGCAGGCGATACCCGCTGCCCGCCGCGAGACGCTGCAGCGCGGCCAGATCGGCGGGGCGCGGCGGGCGCGCGGGCAAGGCCAGGCGCCGCGACATGTCGGCAAGCAGAGCCTCGGCTGCGCCGACCGTTTCGGCCGCCACCGCAAGGCCGTGATTGCCAAGCACGAGCACGCTCGTCCCCGGCCTGATGCGCGCCGCGATCGCCCGGGCGAGCGGCAGGCCCGGCCGCGCATAGGGCACGAAGGCATGGGGGATGCCGGCAAGCCGCGAAGCGACCAGCTCTTCGGCGTTCTCCTGCACCGCATGGGCGATGGTCGCGGTGCAATGGACATGCACGACCACTTTCTGCGGCATCAGCGCATGCACGGTGGTCTCGATGGAGGGCCGCAGGCCGGAGGGATTGCGATCGTCCAGCACATATTGCTGGGCCTTTTCGGCCGAGGGATCATCGCCCGCCACCGCATCCAGAAGCGGTTGCAGCGCCACCGGCACCATGATGTCGCGGCTGCGCGCATCCCTCAGCCACAGCCCGGAAGCCTTGATCCAGAGCACGCCGTCCTGCTTGATCGACGTATTGCCGCCGGCGCCCTGGACAAGCGCCGGATCGGCGCCGACGCGGGCGGAAAGGTCGAGAAGCGCTTCGAATTCACTGTTCATCGCTTTGCTCCCGCCACCGGACGCTTCTCGCCTCGCGCCTGCCACCAGGCGTTGAATGCCGCCACTTCCCCGCCCGACATATGCAGGCCGTGCTTGGTGCGGCGGGTCAATATGTCGTCGGGATCGCCGGCCCATTCCGTGTCGATCAGGAACTCCACCTCGCGCTCGTAGCAGAGCCGGCCGAAGGCGCGGCCAAGATCGTCGAGCGATTTCGCCGGCCCTATCAATTCGTGCAGCCGCGTGCCGTAGAGCCGCGCATAATGTTTGGCGAGCGCGCTCGGCAGCCAGGGATAGCGCAGATGGACATCGCCGAGGAACTGCTCGAAATCCGCGCCCGGCATGTCGCCGCCCGGCAGCGTGGCCTTTGCGGTCCACGCCTCGCGCATGGCGGGGAAGAACGGCTTCAGCTTCTCCAGCGCATGTTCGGAGAGCTTGCGGAAGGTGGTGATCTTGCCGCCGAAGACGGAGAGCAGCGGCGCATTGCCGCCGGCGGCATCGACTTCGAAAATATAGTCGCGGGTAACGGCGCTCGGATTCTCGGCATTGTCGTCGTAGAGCGGCCGCACGCCCGAGAAACTGTGAACGATATCCTCGCGCAGCAATTGCTGCTTGAAGTAGCGGTTGACCGATCTGAGCAGGTAGCCGATCTCGTCTTCGTCGGCGGCGACGTCTTCGGGACGCCCTTCATAGGGAATGTCGGTGGTGCCGATCAGCGCCAGATCGTTCTCGTAGGGATTGATGAAGATGACGCGCTTGTCCGGGTTCTGGACGAGATAGGCCTGCCGCCCCTCCCAGAATTTCGGCACGATGATATGGCTGCCCTTGACCAGCCGCACGCTGCGGTTGGAATTGAGGCCGCCTACCCTTCCGATCACGTCATTGACCCATGGCCCCGCCGTATTGACGACGCAGCGCGCCCGGACGGTGCGCTTCGCGCCGGTGCGGGCATCGGTCATCTCCACGGTCCAGATGCCATCGCTGCGCCTGATCGAGGTGCAGGCCGTGCGCGTGTGGATCTCGGCGCCGAGCCGCGCCGCGTCGAGCGCGTTGAGCAGGACGAGACGCGCATCGTCGACCCAGCAATCGGAATATTCGAACGCCTTGCGATAATCGTTCTTGAGCGCGGCGCCCTCCGGCGCGGTGCGCAGGTCGAGCGCGCGGGTACCCGGCAGGCGCTTGCGGCCGCCGAGATGATCGTAGAGAAACAGGCCGAGCCGCACCAGCCATGCCGGGCGGTCGGCCGGATTGTGCGGCAGCACGAAACGCATGGGCCAGATGATATGCGGCGCCGATTCGAGCAGCACTTCGCGTTCGATCAGCGCCTCGCGCACCAGGCGGAACTCGTAATATTCGAGATAGCGCAGGCCGCCATGCACCAGCTTGCCGGAGCGCGAACTCGTGCCCTGCGCCAGATCGTCCTTCTCGCAGAGAAGCACCGAAAGACCGCGCCCGGCAGCATCGCGCGCGATGCCGGCGCCATTCACGCCGCCGCCGATGACGAGCAGGTCATATGTTCCGGTTTGCGAACTCACGTTCATTTCCATACTCAGCTTTGGCTCCATCATCAGCGCCGGGCCGTAGCCGGGCGCTCGTCCTGCAGGCCATAGGAGGCGAAACCCTTCCGCACGCCGTCGATCTCTTCCGCCGGAAGCACCACCGGGCCGCCGATCAGGAGCGCGTGGTAATATTGCCGGGAGATTGTTTCAAGCTCGACGGCGGCCCACATCGCCTTTTCGAGGCTGCTGCCCGTCGCCAGCATGCCATGATTGGCCATGAGGCAGGCGGTGCGGCCTTCGAGCGCGGCGAGGACATTGTCCGAGAGTTCCTTCGTGCCATAGCGCGCATAGTCGCAGACCCGCACATCGTCGCCGCCGAAGGCCGCGATCATGTAGTGGCAGGCCGGAATGGGCTTGTGGGCGATGGAAAGGATGGTCGCATAGGTCGAATGGGTATGGACGACCGCATTCGCCTCCGGCTTGCTGCGCAGGATGTCGAGATGGAACCGCCACTCGGTGGAGGGCTTCCTCGGCCCCTCCCAGCTGCCATATTCGCCTTCTAGCGGCATGGCGGCGATCATGTCGGGGGTCATTGCATCATAGGGAACGGCCGATGGCGTGATCAGCATGCGGTCGCCATGGCGCACGCTGATATTGCCCGAGGTGCCCTGGTTGAGGCCCGAGGCATTCATCGCCCGGCACTGGTCGATGATCGACTGTCGAATTGCAGGTTCGCTCATTTCAAGGCTCTTCTCAGCATGGATTGACGGGCGGCAGGCCGGCGAGGTAGCGGCGCACTTCCTCGGCCGCCATCTCGGCGGCATAGGTGACGGTGCGCACCGAGGCGCCAGCGATATGGGGCGTCAGCGTGACGTTGGGCAGCTGCAGCAGCGACCAATCGACCGGCACCGGCTCCACCGCGAATGTCTCGAGCATCGCGCTGGCGAGGGGGCCGTCGGTCAGGGCCGTCTCCAGCGCCTCGTAATCGACAAGCGGGCCGCGCGCGGTGTTCACGAAGATCGCGCCGGGCTTCATTTTGGCGAAGGCGGCTGCATTCATCATGCCCTTCGTCTCCCCGGTCACGCGCGGATGCAGCGTCACCAAGTCCGACCGCGACAGGAGCTCGTCGAGGCCCACATGCTCCACCCCGGCATTGCGATCGTCGGCTGAGAGCTGGACATAGGGATCGTGCACCAATATGCGCGAACCGAAGGCGCGCAGCAGCCGTACGACCCTGGTGCCGATATTGCCGTAGCCGATGACGCCGACGGTCATTTCCGAAAGCTCGCGCCCGGTCTTGTCGGCGCGGTAGAGCTCGCCCCGCCATTCGCCCTTGCGCAGCGATTCATGGCCGGAGCGGATCAGCCGCGTCTCGGCCAGGATGGCGCCGATGGTGAATTCGGCCACGGCGCTGGCATTGCGACCAGGCGTATTGACCACGAGCACGCCGGCATTGCGCGCCGCCTGCATGTCGATATTGACCGGGCCGCCGCGCGAGACCGCAACGAATTTCAGCTTGGGCATGCGCTCGAGCATGCCGGCGGAGAGCGGCGCGAGCTGGGTGATCAGCAGTTCCGCATCGCCAACGAAGTCAACCACTTCGTCGGGATCGCCGAGATATTCCTTGAGCCCGTCCATGCCGGAAACCGCATAGCCATGCTCCATCGGCACATCCGGCCAGGGCAGTTCCAGCGTGCGGATATCATGGCCGTCGCCGCAGGCCTCCACGATCTTGTCGCGGAACACATCCGCCAGCATGAAACGATCGCCGATTATCGCAATTTTCTTCGTCATGGGTCTTCCTAGTTCTCGGTCATGCCGTTCTGCCTTGCCGCAAGCGTGTGCCAGACGGGTTGCAGCGCCAGTCTCGACTGCTGGTAGGCGGGGAAAATATCTTCATATCGCTGCGCGAGCTGCGCATCGGCCGGTTCCGGCCGGCGCTGGAACGGCGATACCCACTCCTTCACGCAGGCCTCCATCGAGCCGTATATGCCAAGCGAGACCGCCGCGATCATCGCCGCGCCCGCTGCACCGGCTTCCTCGCGCTCGCTGGTCTGGATATTGGCGCCAAGCGCACCGCCGAGGATCTTGCGCAGCGAGGCACTGCGCGCCGCGCCGCCCGTCAGGCGCACCTGCCGCGGCAAGGGACCCATGGCGGCGTAGCAGTCGCGCGCGGCAAGGGCGAGCCCATCGAAGACCGCCCGGGCGAGATCGCTGAAGCCATGCCGGGTGGAGAGGCCGACGAAGGAAGCCCGCGCCGCCGCATCGACGAAGGGGCCGCGTTCGCCGGCATCGGCGATATAGGGATGATATATCAGCGACGCGGGCTGCGATCCCGCAAGCCAGGTCTCGACATAGCCGAGCAGTTCCTGCTTGGTCTTTTCGATGCCGGCGCTCCTGAACAGGCTTTCGGCCAGCGACAGCAGCCAGTCGATGTTCAGCGTCGCCGAAAGGTTCGACTGCATCTGCGCATAATAGCCGGGAACAGGCATGCACATCGTATAGCCGGTAAGATCGCGATTGAGGCGCACATCCTCCGGATTGGTGGCAAGGCGCATGTGCATGCCGGTCGATCCGACGATCGAGCAGCCGGTATCGGTGCCGGGCTCGTAGAGGCCCGCGCCAAGCGCGGTGCAGGCGACATCGACATAGCCGAGCACGATCGGCGTTCCCTCGCGCAGCCCGGTCTGGCTGGCGGCCGCCGCATCGAGCGCATGCGACGTGGTCGCGCCATCGACGATCTCGGGCAGCAGGTAGCTCAGCTTTTCGAGCCCGAGGAACTCGATGACGCTGTCCGAATAGCTGCGGCTGCGAAAATCGCCGAAGGTGAACACCGCTTCCGAAGGATCGGTGGCGCGCCTGCCGGTCAGCTTGAAATAGAGCCAGTCCTTGCAATGGAAGGCGGTGGTGGCGCCCGAATAGAGCGCCGGCGCATGGTCCATCATCCAGCGCAGCTGCGTGCCCTGCTGGCAGGCGGCAAGGCCGCTCCCGGTATGGGCGAAGCGGTGCAGGTCGCCGCTGTCGGCGCGCAATGCCTCGACCGTAGCGCCGGCGCGCGCATCGAGCCAGAGCCACCCCTTGCCGACGGGCTCGCCATCGCGGTCGATCATCCATGTGCCGTCGCCCTGCCCGGTCACGGCCACCGCCACGGTGCGGTCGGCAAGATTGTCGACCTTGCCGGCCAGCATTTCGAGCGTCAGCACCGTATCGGTCCAGGTGCGCCCGAGTTCCTGCACCACGCCGCCATTGCCGGCGCTCTCATAATTGTTCGGCGTCGCGGCAAAGGCGATCTGGTTGCCCTTGAGGTCGAAGGCGACCGATTTGATGATAGAGGTGCCGGCATCGATCCCGATGATGATGTCGCGCATCATGCCAGCTCCCGCCCATGGCTGACGGCAGCGCCGCTGGCCGCATCGAAGACATGGAGACTGTCGGGATCGAGCCGGATGCCGATCGTCTCGCCCAAGGCGAGATCGGCGCGGTCATGCTCGACCAGCACCATGGTGCCGCCGGCGAAATCGGCGGCGATATGGGTCTGGTCGCCGAGCCATTGATTGACCGCGACGCGGGCCGGAACGCCATTGGCGACGCGGCGGACCGAATAGGGCCGGATGCCGACGACCACCCGCCGGCGCTGCAGAAGCGCCTTGCGCACGTCCGGCTGGAAATCGGCCGTCCGGTATTCGAGCCGCACATCGCCGTTCAGCGCGAAGACCATGCGGTCGTCGTCGCCGCTGATCTCGGCTTCGAAGACATTCATCGGCGGCTCGCCGACGAACGTGCCGGTGAAGAGATTGGCGGGCCGCTCCTTGATCTTCTGCGGCGTATCGTACTGCTGCAGCTCCCCACCTTCCATGACCGCGATACGGTCGGCCAGCGCATTGGCCTCCGTCTGGTCATGGGTGACGAGGATCGCGGTCAGCCCGCGCTCCTTGATGTAGTGCTTGATGCGGCCGCGCAGCACGGCGCGCAATTGCGGCTCGAGCTGGCCCATGGGCTCGTCGAGCAGATGCAGGTCCGCATCGCGGATCAGCGCGCGGCCGAGCGATGCGCGCTGCTGCTGGCCGCCGGAGATCGACGATGGGTAGCGGTGGAGAATGTCCTCGATCTCGAGCAGCCGGGCGATATAGGCCACCTTCTCCTCGACGACCGATTGCGACAGGCGGGAGGATTTGAGCGCGAAGGCGATGTTCTCCTTCACCGTCAGCGGCGGGTAGAGCGAATAGCCCTCGAAGGCCATCGCCACGTTGCGGCGCACGGGCGGCAGGGTGTGGACCTCGCGCCCCTTGAGGGAAATCGTGCCGCGCGAGACGGCCTCGAAGCCCGCCACCATGCGCAGCGTGGAGGTCTTGCCGCAGCCCGAGGAGCCGAGAAGGGCGATGATCTCCCCCTTCCTTATATCCATCGAAATATTGCGGACCGCATGGACGCCATGGTCGATGGGCCCATAGAACTTGTCGACATTCTTGATCAAAAGGGCGGTATCGCTCATGCCGCTTCCCCATTCCTGCCATGTGCCGTTGCCGTCTTGCGGACCAGCGCTCCCGTAGCCTTGTCGAAGAGGAACGCCGTGCTGCCATCGATGGCGATGGCGGCCGCGCCCTGTGCGGGCCCGGGCGTTCCGGCGGGACGCGATACCAATATCTCGCGCTTGCGCGCCGTCAGCACCAGCGTCACGGTCTTTTCATTGAGCGGCGTCTCCGCCTCCACATCCACCGGCACCGCGCCGGCGGCGGTGGTGAAGCTGATGGATTCCGGCCTTATGCCGATGACGCAATCCCTGCCGACCACCTCCTCCGGCGCGCCCGGCAATGGCACCTCGACATTCGAAAGCTCGACATGGATGCCGTGCGGGCCCTTCTTCGGCGTCACGTCGAGAAGGTTGATCGTCGGATCGCCGAACAGCCGCGCGATCTCGATATCGGCCGGGGCATTGTAGATTTCCTCCGGCGTGCCGATCTGCCTGATGCTGCCATTGGCCATCACGGCGATGCGATCGCCAAGCGCCATGGCTTCCTTGTAGTCCTGGGTGACATAGACCACCGTCGCGCCCTGCGCCGCGAGCAGGCGCGGCAGTTCGAGCCGCATCTCGAAGCGCAGCTTGGCATCGACGTTGCGCAGCGGATCGTCCAGCAGCAGCAGCGGCGGCGATCCGACCAGCGCCCGCGCCAGCGCCGTCCGCTGCTTCTGCCCGTTCGACAGCGCCTTCGGATGGTGCGACAGCACGTGATCGATCTTCAGGAGCTTCGCCACCTTTCCAACGGAGGCCTTGATCGCATCGGCCGAGGAACGCGTTGCGGTCAGCGGGCTCGCAATATTGTCCTCGGCGCTCATATGGGGAAAAAGCGCGAAGTTCTGGAAGGCCATGCCGATGCCGCGATGCTCGGCCTCGACATCGGTCATGTCCTCGCCGCCGATGAGGACGCGGCCCTCATCGGGGTCGATGACGCCGGCGACGAGGCGCAGCAGCACCGTCTTGCCCGCACCGGAGGGGCCGAACAGGACGAGGGTTTCGCCATCGGCGACGTCGAGCGACAGATTGTCGAGCACCGTATTGGTCTTGTAGCGCTTGACGATGTTCTGCAGTTGCAATGTGGTCATGGATTATCCCTTCACCGCGCCGAGCGACAGGCCTTCGACAAGGTAGCGCTGCGCGTAGAGAGCCAGTGCCAGTGTGGGCGTCACGGAAAGGACGATGGCGGCGGCGATCTGCCCGTACTGGATGCCGGACGAGGTGACGAAGGCCAGCGCGCCGACGGTGACGGGCTGCTTGTCGGCCGATGCCAGCACGAGCGCGAAGACGAAATTGTTCCAGGCGAAGATGAATGCCAGCAGGCCAGCCGCCGCGATGCCCGGCCCGGCCAGCGGCAGCGCGATCTTGCGGAACGTCGCGAACCAGGAATGTCCGGCGATGCGATAGGCATATTCGACATCGGCCGAGATATCCTCGAAATAGCCGCGCACGATCCACAGGATGAGCGGCAGGCAGATCAGCTGGTAGACCCAGATCAGCCCGACATAGGTATCGGACAGGCCGAGCCACTGGAAATATTGCGTCAGCGGCAGGAGGACCAGCAGCGGCGGCGCGAAACGGAACGACAGCAGCGTGAAGGCGATATCCTCCGAACCGCGGAACTTGTGCCGGGCAAAGGCGTAGGCGGCCGGCACGCCGAGCACGAGCGACAGCGCCACCGACGTGACCGAGAGGAACACCGAATTCATCAGATTGCG
Organism: Phyllobacterium sp. 21LDTY02-6; assembly: GCF_023554255.2. Lineage (GTDB taxonomy): Bacteria > Pseudomonadota > Alphaproteobacteria > Rhizobiales > Rhizobiaceae > Phyllobacterium. The sequence continues at coordinate 240,040 of NZ_JAMJWD020000004.1, forward strand.
CATGAAGGCGATGTCGAGCGTTCCGGCCGATGTCGTCAGCTTGCCGGTGATCAGCGCCGCATAATTGGACAGTGTCGGGCTGAAGACGATCGTCGGCGGGATGGTCAGGATCGTCTCGTTGGTCTGGAACGACATGAGGAAGATCCAGACGATCGGGAACATGAAGAACAGGACGACGAGCGAAAGCGCGACGAAGCGGAAAATTCTTTCGAGCGGAGACGTGGTTTCCATGGCTTTCTCCTCATGCCTCGCCGCGGGCGCGTTCGCGCAGCCGCAGCCAGTTCTTGATGAACGTGTTGGAGAGCAGGTATGTGATGGCCCACAGGATCACCATCAGCGCCGCCGAGCGGCCTATGTTGGTGGACTGGAAGAAGTTGAGATAGGCCTCGACCTGGAACACGGTCAGCGCATTGCCGGGCCCGCCCTGGGTCATGGCGTAGATGATGTCGAATTGCTGGATCGAATCCAGCAGCCGGAACAGCGTCGCCGTCAATATGTAGGGCGTCAGCATCGGCAGTGTGATCCGGAAGAAGACGAATGTGCGCGGCACGCCGTCGAGCGCCGCAGCCTCGAATGGCTGCGTCGGCAGCGAGCGCAGGCCGGCGAGCAGCAGGATCATGATGAAGGGCGTATAGACCCAGATATCGACGAGCACGACGGTCAGCAGCGCGGTATCGGGCGAAGAGGCCCAGCGGAAATTCTCGAGGCCGACGAGACCGGCGAGATAGCTCAGAATGCCGAAGCCGGGATTGGTCATCAGCTTCCACATCAGCGCCGCGAGGGCTGGCGCGATCATCAGCGGCAGCAGCAGCATGATGGAGATGAAATTGTTGATGCGCGAGCGCCGCTGCAGCAGCAGCGCTATGCCGAGGCCGAGCAGCAGTTCCAGCGTCACGGTGATGCCGGCATAGAGCAGCGAGATCTTCAGCGTGTTCCAGAAGCCGGGATCGTTGAACAGGAAGTTCCAGTAGTTCTCGCCCCAGTTGAACTTGCGCCCCCATGGCTGGCTGAGCCGGTAGCGCTGGAGCGAATAGATGACTGCCGTGACGAACGGGATGAGAATGCCGATGCAGACGAGCAGCGCAGGCAGGCTCAGGACGTAAGGCAGGACCTTGCGGCTGATCCTGAACCGGGAGGCCGGCTTGCGCGATAGGGTCGTTGAAGCCACGTGGAAGCTCCGTTTCTCGTTTGTAGGGCGCCGGACCGGCGGGGCTGGTCCAGGCTGCCGGAATGCCGTGGAAGGTTGCCCGGCAACCGGCGGAACCGGTTGCCGGCAGCGATATCAGCCGAGGCCGGCTTCCTGCAGCTGGCGATCGATGCTCTGCGCCAGCTGATCGAGCCCTTCGTCGATCGGAACCTCCTTGGCCACCATCTTCTGCAGCGTCGCCGCCCATTCGGTGGTGACGTCGAAGAACAGCGGCTGCGGCGTGAACTTGATGCTCGCGCCGGCGGCCGATGCGTCGAACATTTCCACATAGCCCGGATATTTGCTGTTCAGCTTCTCGCGGAACACCTCGTCCTTCCAGATCGCCTGGCGGACCGGATCGACGAAATCCATCTTGGTCGCGCCGAACAGGGCGTGCTCGGGACCCGAGGCCCACTGCATGAAATACCAGGCCGCATCCTTGTCCTTGGCGTAGTTCGACATGGCGAGCGACCAGATCCAGATATTGGGCGTCGAGGCCTTGGCTTCCGGATTGGCGGTGAAGGCGGCATAGGAAAGCTTGCCGGCCATCTTGTTGTCGCCGCCATTCATGAAGTAGCCGAGGCAATCGGCATCGAAGATCATGGCCGAAGCGCCGGCACCGAGATCGGCGCCCACCTGGTACCAGGTATAGGTGGACCAGTCCTTCGGGCCGCTCTCCTGGATCATCTGCACCCATTTCGAGTGATAGGCCTTGGATTCCGGCGTGTTCATCGCAGCCGAAAGCTTGCCGTCGGCCGAGACGTTCAGGTCCTTCTGGTTGAAGTTGGCATAGCCCGACAGGAAGCCCGGATGGATCGTCGCCCAGGAGCGCGAGCCGCGGACGCCGATGCCGTAGATGCCGCCGACATCCTTCTGCAGCTTGGCCGAAACGGCGATCATGTCGTCGATGTTCTTCGGAACGCCGACGCCGGCCTTTTCGAACATTTCGCGGTTATAGGTGATGTTGTTCTGCTCGAACGCCCAGGGAATGCACCATTGCTTGGCATCTTCCGAGCCGAGCGCCCCGCCAGGCGTGCCGTTCCAGGCGCAGGAATTCTTCACGCCCGGCAGGAAATCGTCCCAGGCATAGTTCGGATTGGTCTTCTCCGGATCGTTGATCCATTCCTTCAGATCGGTGATCCAGCCCGCCGGACCATAGGTCCATGTCATGTAGGCGCCGGTCATGAACACGTCATATTCGCTGGAACCTGAAGACAGCGCCGCCGTCACCTTGTCGAAATAAACGTCCTCGGGGAAGACGTCATAGGTGACTTCGATGCCGGTCAGGTCCTTGAAGTTCTGCAGGTTGGCGATCATGGCGTCGGCATAGGGATGCTTGTTCAGGAGCAGCTTGAGCGACTTGCCGGAATGTGCCTTCCAGTCGAAATCGGCTGCGAGCGCATTGGTCGACATCATGTTGAACAGCGTGCCGGCGGTCGCGGCGGTCATGCCGGCGGCGCCAAGCCCCTTCAGCAGGCCGCGCCTGTCGACCGATCCGCGCAAGAAGGCGCTGATGAGGTCTTTTTCTCTATCGTGCATTGGTTTTTCTCCTCCTTTTATGGGTATTGCCAACAGTTGAACTGAACCGGATACCCGCCGGCATCATCTTGCCGGTCGCCGCGGCGACTCCCTGCCCGCAGCGCCCGGTCAATTCTCATCGGATCATGGGCCGTCCCTCACCAGCAGCCGCGCCGTCCGTTCATCGGTGATGAGGCCGCTCAGGTAGCGGCTCTCCAGAATGGCGTGGGTGGCATGCACCTTCACCTTGCCGCCGACCACGGCGACGATGCGCCGGTTCTTCAGGGTCTCGCGGCCAAGCGTGAACGTGCGCTCGGAAAGCGTCGTCTCTATCGGCTCGCCCGCAGCGTTGAAGAAATGGCCGAGCAGTTCGGCGACGCCGCCCGCGGCCTTGATGTCCTCGATCTCGCCCTTCTCGATCATGCCGGTCGATACCAGCGACGCTTCGAGTTCCACCGTGCCGATGCCGACGAAAAGCAGATTGGCGCTGCCGGCAAGGTCGAATATCTCGCGCACGCCGCGCTGGCTGAAAAGCACGTCGCGGTCCTCGACCGTATTGGCGAAGAAGGGAACCGGCATGACATAGGCATCGGCGCCGACCCGCTCCGCCAGGCGGTGGATGACATCATGGGGACTTGCCGCGAATTTGCGCGTCAGCCCGCCGAGCAGCGAGACGAAACGCGCCCTGCCATTGGCGATGCGCGGCAGGTAATCGACGCAGGCTGCAAGCGTGCGCCCGTGGCCGACGCCGATCAGCACCTCGCCCTCGCGCTCGATCTCGCGCTTCAGGAACTGCGCGCCGGCGATGCCCAGCGCCTTCAATGGCAGGTCGTCCGGATCGAAATCCGGCACCACTTCGCAATATTCGAGCCCGTAGCGCTGCGACAGGATCTGCTCGAGTTCGAGACATTCGGAAACTTCGCCGTCGATATAGACCTTGACCAGGCCTTCCTGGTTGGCCTTCGTGATCAGCCGATGCGCCTTGAGCGAGGTAAGGCCGAGCCGCTTGGCGACTTCGGATTGGGTCAGGCCTCCGGCGTAATGCAGCCAGGCAGCGCGCGCCGCCATGCTCGACTCTTCTTCCCGCAGAGAGCCTCCATTCGCCAAAGCCATAAATCCTACCCTGAGAGCACTGATATTTTTATCGGTTGTTGAAAATAATTTCACCTACTGAAAAATTTGTCAAGCACGCTCTCTCCGGGCCAGAAACGCACAAGCGGAAATGCCCGGCGAAGATCTTCCCCGCCGGGCATCGATATTCGAGAGATGCCTGTCAGGCGCTCAACGCGGGATAATCGGTGTAGCCCTGGGCGCTGCCGCCGAAATAGGTGTTCTGGTCGGCCGTATTGAGCGCCGCATTGGCCCTGATGCGGGTGACGAAATCCGGATTGGCCAGCACCATCTGGCCATAGGCCTCGAGATCGGCCAATCCCGCGGCGATATCGGCGCCGATCTCGTCGCGCGGGCGGCCCGGACGGTTGAGGATCAGCGACTGGTGCCAGAGCTTGCGGATGTCGGCCAGCAGCGCCTCATCGCCCTGGTGCATGATGTGCACATAGGCGAGACCGAGCTTGTCGAGTTCGGCGATCAGATGGCGGTAGAGGTCCGGCCCCTCCGGCCCCTCGTCGATCCCCCACATGTTCAGGCCGGGGGAAAGGCGGATCGCGGTGCGGTCGGCGCCGATCTCCCCGGCAATGGCCGCCGCGACCTCGATGGCAAAGCGGGCACGGTTCTCGATCGAGCCACCATATTCGTCCGTGCGCCTATTGGCGCTCGGCGCGATGAACTGGTGGACGAGATAGGTATTCGCGCCATGAATCTCGACGCCGTCGGCGCCGGCCTCGATCGCCGAGCGGGCGGCATGGCGGAAATCCTCGACGGTCCGGCGCACTTCCTCCGTGCCGAGCGCCCGCGGCACCGGTATGTCCTGCATCCCCGTCGGCGTGAACATGCCGGAGCCCGGCGCAATCGCCGAGGGTGCGACCGCCTGGCGATGATGCGGCGTGTTGTCGGGATGCGACATGCGCCCCGCGTGCATCAGCTGGATGAAGATATGGCCGCCCTTGCCGTGCACGGCCGAGATTATCCTGCGCCAGCCGGCGATATGGGCGGGCGTATGGATGCCCGGCGTCGTCATGTACCCCTGGCCGTCATCGGAGGGTTGCGTGCCTTCGGTGACGATCAGGCCGAGCGCGGCGCGCTGGGCGTAATATTCGGCGGCGAGTTCGCCGGGCGTACCGTCGAAGCCGGCGCGGCTGCGCGTCATGGGCGCCATGACGAGGCGGTTGGGAAGCGTGTAGCGGCCGACTTTGGCCGGCGTGAACAATTGGCTCATCCTGGTTCTCCATCTGTTGGGAACGCCTTTGTCCACTATTCCTCATGTGGGATAAATCCGGTACAATCGAAATCAGTTTTCCATATATGGAGCAATAACGTGAGCCATCTGAACGACATGGCGCTATTCGTCGAGGTGGCGAGGGTAAGGAGCTTCCGCAAGGCGGCGGAGGCGCTCGGCATGCCCAATTCCACCCTGTCGCGCCGCATCAGCGAATTGGAGAAGGCCATCGGCCTGAGGCTGCTGCACCGGACGACCCGCAAGATCGAGCTGACCGAGGCCGGCCAGATCTATTACGAGCGGAGCAAGCGTATCGTCGACGAGGCGCGGCTGGCGCATGAGCAGCTCGGCGCCATGCTCGAACAGCCGAGCGGCGTGATCCGCGTGTCGCTGCCGGTCGATCTCGCCACGCTCTACCTGACGCCGATCATTGCCGATTTCGCCCGGCTCTATCCGGGCATCACATTCGAATTCGACCTGACGCCGCGCCGCGTCGATCTGGTGACGGAGCCGTTCGACGTGGCGATCCGCATCGGCAAGCTGGAGGATTCCGGCCTGATCGCCCGGCTGATCGGACGGCATTCGCTCTACCTCTACGCCTCCCCCGGCTATATCGAGGCATCGGGCGCGCCGACGGAACCGGCCGATCTCCGCGAGCGCGAATGTATCTGCATGCGGCGCAACCTGCGCTGGACCCTGCACCGGGGTACAGAGACCGTCGAAATCGACGTGAGCGGCCGCTTCACGCTCAACAGCGTCGGGATGATCGGCGCGCTTGCGGTCAACCATCAGGGGATCGCCCTGCTGCCCGAGAAGATCGTCGCCCAGGACCTCGCAGCCGGGCGGCTCCGGCGCATCCTGCCCGATTGGCAGGGACCGGCGGTCAGCATCTATGCCGTCACCGAAACGCGGCTCATCCCGGCGAAGACCCAACGCTTCATCGAATTCCTGTCGACGAAGCTGATGGAAGCCTGAGCGCGCGCTTTCGGCTCGAAATGGTCTCCACGCACCGCCCGGCGACAGGAATTGCCCGAACTTATGGCCCGCCGGATTTGCTCCCGGAGCCTTTCCACGATAGACGCGCATCTGACATCACGACCGATGAACGAATATTTGCGAAAAGGAACAGCAGGATGACCGCCCCGAGCGACGACGATTATGTCTATGACGAAGCAACCGGCGAATGGCGCCCGGCGTCGGAAATCGCCGCCGAGCAAGCCAAGGCCGCCGAGGTGCGCGATGCTTCCGGCAATGTTCTGGCGGATGGCGATTCCGTCGTCCTGATCAAGGACCTGAAAGTCAAGGGCGCAGGCCAGACCCTCAAGCAGGGCACGGTCATCCGCTCGATCCGCCTTACCGGCAACCCCGAAGAGGTCGACTGCCGGCACGATGCCATCAAGGGCCTGGTGCTGCGCACCGAATTCCTCCGCAAGCGTTGAGCGGGACGCTACTGGTCTCGCCGCTGGTCGACGATCAGCCGGGCGATTTCATCCGGGTCGGCATGCGCCTGAACTGCTCGCTGCTGCAGTTCGGGTGCATAGCGCTCGATGAGCGACAGCCATAACCGGCCGAGTTCCGGCCCAAGCAGGCGGTTCAGCTGGGAGCGCGTATAGAAGTGCGCTCCTATCAACAACAGAAGCAGGACGCCGCTCCCGCCGCCTGCAACATAGATGAACCGCATGAAATCCGACATCAGCCAGGACATCAATTCGGTGATCCGTGCTTCGAACGAAGGTATTTTCGACAATACAAAAAGCGCGAGCGCCGGGACGATGATGACGGTCGCGAGCCCGACCATGCTCTTCCTGACGAGGGAATAGGCTTTGAAACAACGCTCAAAACCGCCCGTGCCCGCGACCCGCTCAAGAGCGATCGTCTGTTTGTAAAAGTCGTCCGACTTTTCGACCGGTATCCGTTTCCAGTCGATCAATCCATGCAGACCCTCAAGCTGACGGCCGGCAAACTGCGACAACAGCATTGCCGCGCCGAAATTCGAAAGAAAGTTCACTTCAGCGCTCCATGGCTCAGCATCGATTACGATTGAAATCGTTGATCATGTTGTTGAATTCCTGGTCAAAGCTGCGTGCGTCCGTCGCGACCGGATCGGTGACGCTGAATTCCTGTGGCTTGTACTGGCCCTTTGCCGCGTGCTGGATGGCATTCCGGCCCCGGGCAAGGACGCTGTTCACTGAAAGCATCATGCTCGTACAGCCTTCAGGCCGGCTTTCGCGGACTTTCTTGTCCCATCCTTCGGCCATTTCGTTGACCTTGTTAAGACTGTCGGCAAAGGCCTGTGCCGCCTGCTTTTCGCCGGCCTTCTGGAAGAAATCATCGGCGAGGCCCGCGGCCTGCTTTGCATAAAGGATCATGCCGGCGCGAAAATATTCGGCGCTATCCTTGGGTGCCTGTTCGAACGCGGTCCGCGTATTGACCTCGTCGCGCTGGCGGATGCCGTTGTAGAACTCCACTTCCAGTTCTGCGACTTTCTTCATCGCAGCAACATATTGCGGGTCCTTTTCCCTGGCTTTCTTGCCCTCGTCGGCAAGATGGCCATTTGACTGTGCGTAATTGCTAAGCTCCGTATTCAGGGGCTCGACCTCTTTGAGTGCCGCCGTGAGAGCTTTTGCAGCCTTGTCGATTTCCGGAAGTTCCGTTGGCATCGCCAATGCCGTATCGAGCGTTTCGCGCATGCGCTTTATGTTATAGGGGTTCTCGACTGAATAATGCTTCAGCTCCTGCCCCTTCTGCAGTGCCTCCTGATAATATTTCAGATGATCGGCGAGGCCGGCTCCAAAAGAAGAGCTGCCGTTTGCAGCGTCAATATAGGTGTTGTACTTTGCGATCTGCTGCTGTTCGGCTGAAAGCTGTTCAGCCGGCGCGGCCGATTCGGCCTTCTTCTGGTCGTTGCAGCCTGCCAGACAGATTCCGCCGACAAGCAGCAGTCCGGCCAAAAGCGACTTCATATTGAGCATCATGATAATTCAGCGCCCACGGCAAAGCGTGCGCGTGTCCTTTTCGTTTGTTTTCAGGGTGGAATTAGCTCGACTGGTTCAGCCGGGCGGTGTCATCAGCATGGGCCGGAGCGGCCGTGATGAATATGAGGCTGCTGATGCAAATTGAATTGAGGAAGGTATGGCGCAGTTCGGGATGGCAGGTCATGTCTCGTCTCGGTCCATCAATCCCTACCTCCCTCAGGATTGATTTGATTTATGGCGCGTTAAAACACGATCGGACATTAATTTCCACGAAAGATTGCACTAGAAACTGATTTTCAACCTATTGCTCAGCCGATCTGCAGCTCGGCAGCAAGCAATTCCAGCATGGCGTCCACCTTGGGCAGCAATTGTCGCCCTATCGGCCAAACCAGATTTAGCGGCAGGCCTTCGGTCGCAAGTTCCGGCAAAACCTGTACCAGCTCGCCGCGTGCGATCTCATCGCAGACCAACCATGTCGCCAGTTGCGCGATGCCGTATCCGGCCTTGACCGCCGCGACCTGAGCTTCACCATTGCCGACGGTGATGCGGCCTTCCATTGTGCGCCGCTCGATCATGCCGGGTCCATGGGTGATCAACCAGGGGCTGGTCGTGCCATCGGCCCTGCCATAGAGCACGGCATCGTACTGGCCCAGTTCGTCCGGCGATGCCGGCACCCCCCGCTTGGCCCCCAGTCTGGCCAGGTAATCCGGGGAGGCGCAGAAGATCAGGCGTTCGCTGCCGAGATAGCGATGGCCCACGGAGCCGGTCCAATGCTCCGGTCCGCCGATGCGAACCGCGATGTCGATGCCCTCGTCGAGCAGGTCGACGAAGCGATCCGTGAAGGAAACATGTGGCCGCAAGTGCGGATGCTGCTGCCCGAATCGCAGCATCAACGGCCAGACGCGCATTCGGCCGAATGTCGCCGGCGCATCCATCCGCAGGCGGCCTATCGGCTCGCTGCGCTGCGCCGCGAGTACCGCTTCGGCCTCTTCCAGTTCCGCCAGCACACGCACGCAAATGCGGTAGAACGCCACTCCCGCATCCGTCAGGGCAAGGCGCCGCGTCGTGCGCTCGAAGAGCCGGGTGCGGAGCCGGTCCTCAAGGCGCGCCACACTCTTGCCGACCGCGGAACTGGTCAGGTTCAGCCGCTCCGCCGCCGCGGTGAAGCTGCCCGCATCAGCCGTCGCCACAAAATTTTCGATACCCTTCAGTCGTTCCGATGGAAACATGCTTCCTCACCTATTGCGGATTTCAATTCTGTAATTGAACGAAAACATATCCGAGATAAGAATTTATATCTTCAATAGACTGAAGGCAATCGTGAAATCCCACAGGAGCCTCATCAATGTCTTCCATTGCAGCGCCGGGCGCGGCCACTTCGGCCCGCCATAACGGCCTTTCAATCGCCATTCTCGCGGTGGCGGCCTTCGTTATCGTCACCACTGAATACCTCATGGTCGGATTGCTGCCGGCTCTGGCGCGCGACCTCGAAATTTCGATCTCGGCGGCGGGCCAGCTCGTCACCCTGTTTGCCTTCACAGTCATGTTGTTCGGCCCGGCGCTGACCGCACTGCTGTCGCATCTCGAACGCAAACGCCTGTTCATCGCCATACTTCTCGTCTTTGCCGCCTCGAACGTCCTCGCCGCCATCGCCCCCAACATCTGGGTGCTCGCCGTCGCCCGCTTCATTCCGGCGCTGGCGCTGCCGGTGTTCTGGGGCACGGCCAGCGAGACGGCCGGTCAGATCGTCGGGGAGCAGCGGGCCGGTCGCGCTGTTTCCCAGGTATATCTCGGCATCTCCGCCGCCCTGCTGTTCGGCATCCCGCTCGGCACATTGGCATCGGACGCCATCGGCTGGCGGGGCACCTTCTGGGTGCTGGCCGCCCTGTCGCTTGCGATGGCGCTGGCCCTGACGATCTTCATGCCGACCGTGGCCATGCCGCGGCGACTGCGCCTGGCAGAACAGGCCAGCATCCTCAGAAACCCGTACTTCGTCGGCAATGTCGCATTGTCGGTGGTGGTGTTTACCGCGATGTTTACCGCCTACACCTATTTGGCGGACATGCTGGAGCGGATCGCCGGGGTGGCTCCGGCATATGTCGGCTGGTGGCTGATGGGGTTTGGCGCCATCGGCCTCGTCGGCAACTGGCTCGGCGGGCATCTGGTGGATCGCAGCCCGCTAGGCTCCACCGCGGTATTTTCCGTGTTGCTGGGTGTCGGCATGGCCGCCAGCGTTCCGCTGTCCGGTTCGCTCCCCATGCTGGGCGCGGCGCTTGCGTTCTGGGGCATTGCCTATACGGCCCTGTTCCCGATCTGCCAGGTACGGGTGATGAAGTCCGCTTCCCATGCACAGGCTTTGGCAGGCACGCTGAACGTGTCGGCGGCCAATGCCGGTACGGGACTGGGCGCGATCATCGGTGGCCTGGTGATTCCCTATTGGGGGCTTGCGAGCCTCGGCTACGTCGCCACCGGGATCGCAATCCTGGCCGCCCTGTCGGCAGTGCTGATCTCGTGCATGCGCCGATGAAGGAGCGGCAACTTCAGCCGCTCCCTTCGAGGACCATGTCGAGCGGACCGCAATTGTCCGCTCGCATCGCGGCGAGAGGCTAGACGCTCAGGATGATCTTGCCGCGCGCCCTGCCGGAGGCCTGGCGTTCGAAAGCCTCGGCAAACGATGTCATGGGCAAGACGCGGTCGATCAGGACCGAGTGTCCCTGCCCGCTCATCGCCTTGACTACATCCGACAGTCGTCGGGCGCTCGACGTGTGGAAGACGAACGCGCCATCGACCTTATGGGCTGCCGCCAGTGCCTGGTCGGGCGGGGAGACGGTCGAAAGCAGCTTGCCGCCGCCGCGCAACACGCCGAAGGAGCGTTGCTGTACCTCCCCGCCGATCGTATCCAGCACGACATCGATGTCCGAAACCATGCTGGCGAAATCCTCGGATCGATAGTCGATCACCTGATCGGCACCCAATTCCCGGGCAATCTCCACACCATCCCCTGATGCGGTGGCGATGACGCGCGCGCCAAGCCCCCTCGCGAACTGGATGGCGAAGCTGCCGACGCCTCCGGCACCGGCATGGACCAGCACGGTTTGGCTGGGCTGGAGGTCTGCGGTTTCCACGAGTGCCTGCCAGGCTGTTGCCGCGGCGGTTGGCAATCCGGCAGCGCTGTTGAAGTCCAGGCCGTCCGGAACCAGCACCAGCTGATCTTCCGAAACGATGGCGTATTCCGCAAAAGCGCCACCCCCGGTCGGATCGAGCCGTGCCATGACCCGATCTCCCACGCGCCAGCGCATGGTCGGCGAGCCGACCTTCTCGACGGTGCCGGCGACGTCCGTGCCCATGGGCGAGGGAAATTCAAGCGGGAAGTAGGCGTGGACCTGACCGCGTTGCAGCTTTACGTCGAGCGGATTGAGCGCAGCGGCCGCAATGCGGACGAGCACCTCGCTGCCGGTCGGCTCCGGTATCGCGACGTCGTGCAGGACGGGGTTTTGCTCGTAGCCTGAGAGAATGATCTGTCGCATCTCACGGCCCTCAGTTCGTGACCGGCCAGGCGCCCATCTGGGCGAACCAGCCCATCCAGTCCTCCATGTGCCAGGTGCGGGTAATCCGGCCGTTCTCGAAGGCATGGAACTCATGGATGGGAAGGGAAAATGTGCGGCCGGTTGCGGCGACCCCGAACCAGTCTCCGACGTGACGGCCGGTAATCACAGCGCGGACCGCAGCCTTGTCGGTCCCGCCGATCACATCAACGATCTCGATCCTGATGTCCGCGAAAGCCTTCGAGAAGGCAGCGATCATGGGTTTGAATCCATCGCGTCCCGCCGCCTGCCCCGGCGCGAGCGGGATGTCCTGCCAATCCGGAACGACGCTTTCGTCGAGAAGGTCGGGGGTTCCTTCGAACGCCTTGTAGAAAGTACGAAGCGTCTGAAGATCGGTATCGCTTATTCCACCGTAGGATGGATGTTCGTTGCTCATGGCACACTCCTCGTTGACGAGGAGCAGCAGTACGCCTCCTGATTTCATCGTTGAAATCGATATTGGATATGCAATAACATCCACCAAATGGATTTACATGGGATCGATCTGAACCTGCTTGTGGCCTTCGACGCACTGATGGCCGAGCGGAGCGTGACGCGTGCAGGCGTCAGGATAGGCCGCACACAGCCGGCGATGAGCGCAGCGCTGTCTCGCCTCCGTTCTGTCTTGCAGGACGAATTATTCATTCGCGGCCCGAACGGGCTGCAGCCGACCCCTCGCGCGCTCGATCTTGCCGAGCCGCTCGGTCGCGCACTTGCCGAAATCCAGCGAACCCTGGAATTCACGCAGGTCTTCGACCCCTCGAAGTCGAGCGTCTCACTCTCACTCGGATTGTCGGAGCACGCGGCGTTTGTCGTCCTGCCAAAACTGCTTGCCGTCCTGGGAATCGAGGCGCCGGGCATAGTCCTGCGGGTCCGCAACTTCGACCACCGCGACGAGGTCATCTCCCTGCTGGACTCTGGCGAGGCGGATCTGACGGTCGGCGTTCCACACACGCCGGCCGGGCGCATCCTGAGCGAGCGCCTGTTCGAGGAGCGTTTCGTCTGCGTCCTTCGCAAGGACCATCCGCAAGCCGATGCAGAGCTGACGCTGGAGTCCTTCCTGCAAATGTCGCACTTGCTAGTTTCCCCGGAGAACGAGCGGTTCGGGATGGTCGATGCCGCGCTCGCCAAGTTGGGTTTGCGCCGACGGCTTGCGCTCACCCTGCCGCAAATGTATGCCGCGCCTCCGCTTGTCGCATCGTCTGACCTGGCCGCAACCCTGATGCAGGGTGTCGTTGACGCCTCCGGGTATCGTGAAAGGCTTCAGGTCCTGAAGCCACCGCTGGAACTCGGCACGGCCAAATTCGACATGGCCTGGCACAGGCGCAACGATGTTCACCCCGCGCAGCGCTGGTTGCGCGAGGTGATCAGATCGCTCTTCGACAAGGCTGCATCCGAGGCAGCCGCCACCCATCGGCGTTGAGATGGCAGGTGATACTGCCCCCCGCAACCCTCGGTCTGGCGGCTACCGACTTGCCGGTCAGGAGCCGATCGTCGGGCCATCCTCATAGCCGGGCCAATCCTCGTCGGGGATGTCGGAGATGTCGCCATACGGTACACCGTCGATCTCGTATTGCGTCAGGTAGTCGCTGAGCAACGATCCGAACTTGTCCTGCCGCGCCTGGTGCTTGCCCTCTTCGATCAGGCCGGGCAGCAGCATGGCGATGACACCCACGCCCGCGGCCGCCAGTCCAAGAACCCCTGCCGCACCGGCGATCGGAATTGTTCGGAGGACGCTCGGAGCGAACACTCCCAGGCCACCCTCTACGGCAGAAGCCAGGCCGGCAAGCGCGCCGAGGGAGCCGGCCGTGATGCTGATGCCGCCGCCAACCTTGTCGCCCTTGCGGATCGATTGAACGCCGTCGAATATGCCATAGGCCCCGGCGACAACGCCGGCGAGACCGCCAATGCCCTTGGCGGCATTTTCCGCCCGGTTCCAATTATCCGTCAGGCTCTTGAAGTTCTCGTCGGACATCTTGCCGATTTTTTTGCCGATGGCAGTATCCGGATGCTTGTCGGCCACATCCTTCAGATATTGCTTCCAGGCCTTGATGCCACCCTCGGTCAGCAGCGTCGCGGTCTGGATCGACCCGGTGGTAATGTCGACCTTCTGCCTCTCGGTCGGGTTTCCGCCGCTCTGAACACCCTTGGAGATCGTGACGCCGGCCATGAACAGGCCGCTGACGCCGTGCAGGACGCCCTTGTCGGCAGCCGCCTTGGCCGATGGGTTCAGCCATTCCGAATTAAGTTCGGCAAGCGACTTGGTTCCCTGACGCAGCACATCCCAGCTGCCGCGGAAACCGGCCAGTATCTGGTCCGACTTGGCGACGGTTCCATCCTGATTGACCAGCAGTTCGGGATTGTCCTTGGCAATCTGGTCGATGTAGGACTTTACCTTCTCCTCATCCAGCTTGTCGCCGCCATCGACGCCGAACGCCGTCTTCAGATCGTCGAAAGTGGCATCCTTGAAGGCATTCTTTTCCACGATGTCGGAGAAGTTCTCGTTCAGCTTGCTGTCGAACTTCCCGGTGAAGTCGGGATCGAGCGCGGCATTGTAGAGCGCGACCTCGGTACTGAACGCGCTGGCTGCTTCCTCGAATGTATTGTCCTTCAGAAGTTCATTGAACCGGTCACCGGATACCAATGACTTCTCGTAGAAATCCTGGAAATCGCCCTTGTGCTTGGAACTGTTGACGGCATCCTGGATCTCGCCCGGCTTGTCGATACCGAGCGCCTGCTGGTACATCTTCGCCGATCCGTAGAATTCGGCAAGGGCTGCCTGCTGGTCGGTCTTGCCGTCCTTAGTCTTCGCGTCCCACAGGCTGTCGAGAGCCTTGCCGGACTTGATGTCGTCGTAGCTCGCCTCGACAGCCGTCTTGAGACCTTCATTGCTTTTGAACAGCGCGTCGAACTGCTTGCTGCTGTTCTCGTTCAGGAAGTCGACGACCGCCTTATCGCCTTCAAGGATTGCTATGTGGTCGTTGACGTCCTCGAGCAGCTTCTGCGGATCCGGATGGCTGCGCACATCGTTGGCGATGGAAACCTTGCCGTAATCATCCCGCCACATGCCGGCGGAAGCACCCTGTGTGATCAGGCTCTGCGCCGTCAAAAGATCCTGGAGGACGGCGGCCTTCTCCTTGGCGGAATATTTGTCGGGATTCTCGAAGACGTCCGCGCCGAGCTTGCTCGTGTCCACGTCCGCGGTGATGTTCGCATTGGCGACACTGGAGATGAAGGCGATTGCCGATCCGGAGTCCTTCGGCGCCTGCGTATCGATCCAGCTCTTCAGATCATCCTTGCTGGCACCGCCGTCAGGTCCGCCCTCGAGGGGCTTATGCGCCGTTTCGAGCTTTTCGAATGCGCCGGGCTGCGCCCAGAAATTGAGCGCTTCCTTGAAATCGTCGCTGATCTGCGGATTCTCGTCGCGATATTTTTTCAGGGCGTCGGCTGTCAGATCGCCGTCCACACCGGTCTTGCCTTTGATCGCATCGTAGTTCTCACCGATGATCGCGGCATATTTGGCAAGCGTCTTCGAAGTATCGTCGGCGTCCGGATTGGCCTTCAGGAAGTCCTTGTAGCTGCTGATATCCTCAGGTTTCTTCACGTCTTTCAAGACTTCAAAACCATACTTGCCAAAATCCTGAAGGCGGCCTGCCTCGGTCCCGTTGTAGGCTTCGCCGCTCTTGGTGAAACCATCGATGCTGGTGTTGGAAACGTCGCTGCCGGACAGGGAATTTCCCTTCTCGTCATACATCGTGATGCGATCGAGGACCTGGCTCGCCCTGTATGCGGCATCGGCATCCTTTTCGAAATCGCCCACCCGCTCCTTCAGCATGTCCTTGACGCCGCTCTGGTTGCCCAGATTTTTCAGCAAGGGTGAATCGTCGATGATGTCCTGCGCCGAACGTTTGTCATCATCCGGCAACTCCCATTTGATGCCGACCTTCTCGGCCTGTTCGCGGGCTTCCTTGTCGTCACCGGCGGTCGACACGTCGGTAAGCTTGCCCTTGAGATTGGAGAAGCCATATTTGCCGAAGTCCTGCAGGCGCCCGGCTTCGGTGCCGTGCCTTGCTTCGCCACTGTTCGTGAAGCCGTCTATGCTGCCATTATCGACATCATTGCCGGCAATCCGCTTGCCGCTTTCGTCGAGCCGTTCGACATGCTCGAGCAACTGCGCCGCCCGGTATGCGGCATCGGCATCCTTTTCGAAATCACCGACGCGATCCTTCAGCATGTCCTTGACGCCGCTCTGGTTGCCCAGGTTTTTCAGCAAGTCGGAATCGTCGATAATGTCCTGTGCCGAGCGTTTGTCGTCGTCCGGCAACACCCATTTTATGCCGAGTTTCGCGGCCTGGTCGCGGGCTTCCTTGTCGTCACCGGCGGTCGACACCTCGTTGAGTTTCCCCTTGAGATTGGAGAAACCGTATTTGCCGAAGTCCTGCAGACGCCCGGCCTCGGTGCCGTGCCTTGCCTCACCGCTGTTCGTGAAGCCGTCGATGCGGCCATTATCGACGTCCTTGCCGGCAACTTTCTTGCCGCTTTCGTCGAACCGCTCGACATGTTCGAGAATCTGCGCCGCCCGGAAGGCGGCATTGGCATCCTTCTCAAAGTCACCGACGCGATCCTTCAGCATGTCCTTGACACCGCTCTGGTTGCCGAGATCACGCAGGAGCTGCGTATCATTGATGATGTCCTCGGCGGATCGGTTGTCGTTCTTCGGCCGCTCCCAGATTATGCCTGCATCCTTGGCGGCTTTCTGGGCCTCATCCCATGCCTTGGCCGTGTCGGGGTCGACGGTGGCCAGGTTCGAACGGTTGGTGGGGGCGATTACTTTCGACATGCGGCAAGCCTTCCTGAATTTGTGATGGTTCAGTCCTGAAGGATAAGGATTGCCCTGAGTTTAGACGCCGGTGTGTGAAGCGCATGTGACAAGAACTGCGCTTCGCCGCCCTGCCGGGCGCCGGAGCCGCCCCGGTCTCGTCAAGGCCGGGTCCGCAAGTCAGTGTCTGCCGAGGTTATTGCCGCACGCCCGATCTCTCGTATATTTCGTCCAGCGCCTTCATGTTGCCGATGGCATCCTGGCCGCCCGTCGGCAATGACGTTCCGTTCTCGACCGCGTCCACAAATGCGGCCAGCTGGTAGTCGTAGGTGGTGCCCGCAGCCAGCGTGAACTCGCGGTAGCTGTCGCCGAACCATTCCCGGATGGAGTGTCCCTTGTGCGGAAGGCAGGGGTTGTCGAGCTCGACCACGCCCTTTTCGCCCTCGACCCTGAGCAATCCCCGAAACGGCGGGCTGGCGATGTCTGCAATCAGTTGCGCCTCCACCCCGCCCGCAAAGCGCATCGCCACCTCCATCCGCTGATCGACATTCAGCGGCGTAAGCTCGGCATGTGCGGAGAGTATCTCGGGCTCCTCGCCCATGAAGCTGCGCAGCCAGTGCAGCGGATAGCAACCGAGGTCCATCATGGCTCCGCCGCCCTGCGCCGGATCGTGCCGGATATTGTGTGGATCAAACGGGATATCGACATGGAATTCCGCCCGCAACGCGCGGATTTCGCCGAACGACCCCGATGTCTTGCGCGCCAGAAGATGCAGAAAGACGGGATGGTAACGGTCGTGGAACGCTTCGGCCAGCACCTTGCCGGCAGTCCCGGCGGCCTTGACCATGGCCTGCGCCTCGTCGGCGGTCATCGCCAGGGGCTTTTCGCAGAGCACATGCTTGCCGGCCCTCAGCGCCTTGATCGACCATTCGGCGTGCGCTGCCGGCGGCAAGGCATTGTAGACGATGGTGATGTCCGGATCGGACAGGAGTTCGTCATAGCTCGAACAGACCTTCGCGATCCCGTGCAGCCGCGCATAATCCTCGGCCGCCGCGCGACGCCGCGACGCGACGGCATGGACGGTACAGTCATCGCGACGACGCGCGGGCTGAATGATGGATCGCGGCGCGATGCCCGCCGCGCCCAGAATGCCGATATTGTGCATCTGCCTGCTCCTCAATCGAAAAAGTCGTGGTCTTCCGGCGAAAGATAGGGCTTTGCGCGGTCGGCGATGATCTCCACGCCCATGCCCGGCCGGTCCGGAACGTCGATCATGCCGTCGGTGACGATCGGAGCGGGGAACCCCTCGACCAGATCCGTCCACCATTCGGGATCGGCAGTCGTGTATTCGAAGGCAATGAAGTTGGCGGGCAGGGTCGCGGAAACCTGGATCAGGGCTGCCAGCCCGAGCAGCCCGTTGGCGGTGCCGTGGGGAGCCACGGTGATGCCATGCAGATCCGCATATTCCGCGATCCACTTCAGTTCGGCGATCCCTCCAACGTCGGCAGGATCGGGTCCGATCACATGAACGGCGTGGGATTCGATCAGGTCCTTGAAGTTCTGGCGCAGATAGATCTGCTCGCCCGTGTGGATAGGCGTCGTCGAGCATCGGGTAAGTTCCCGGTAGACGCCGGCATTGACCCAGGGCGTGTAGTCCCCGGACAGAAGATCCTCGAGCCAAAGGAGATTGAAGGGTTCCAGCATCCGCGCCAGACGGATCGCATCGGCCAGCATCCACCCCGGTCCGCAGTCCAGCGCCAGTCCCACCTTGTCGCCAGCCACCTCCTTCATGGCAGCGACGCAGTCGACGAAATGCCTCAGGCCCCGTTCGGTGACAGGACCCCGATCGAGGGCGCCATGAAACGGGCTGGCGCTCGGCTCGCCATAGTAGAAGTTCGGCACTTCGCGCTTCATCGGCGAATGGAAGCCGATCGGCTGCTTGATGATGGTGAAGCCCTCCGAAAGCGCCATCATCTTCGCGATGTCCTCGGCATAATCCTGCGGCTCATGACCGGTGAAGGGAAATCGCATCGAGCCGTTGTAGACGCGCACCCTGTCACGCACCTTGCCGCCAAGCAGCTTGTGGACGGGCAGGCCCGCCGCCTTTCCGGCAAGGTCCCAGAGCGCCATTTCGATGACGCTGACGGCACTCCCCCATGGTTTGAAGCCGCCTCTCTGGCGTATCTTCAGCATCACCCTTTCCACCAGGGTCGGATCTTCGCCGATCAGCGCATCGCGAAAGGCGAGGATATGGGGCTTCAGGTAGGGCTTCCAGGTTTCCGCCTGGGCAAAGCCCGATATGCCTTCGTCAGAAATGATTCGGACGATCGGGCTCTTGCCGATGACGGCGCATTTGATGTCGACGATTTTCATGCGGGAGCCCCCCAAAGATGCGATTCAGACTGGAATGACGGCGCTGATGGCCTTGGCGGTCTCGATCGCAGCCATGCGGATCTCCTCCATGCGGCTCGGCTGGGTTCCCGCCAGGAACGGCACGCTGACCGCCGCCAGCATCCTGCCGCTGCGCGTGAACACCGGTGTCGCGAAGGCCTGGATGCTGGGTGCGTTCTCCCCCTTGTCCTGCGCCCATCCGAGACGCTTGATACGGGCGAATTCGCTGCGCAGCCGTTTGGGATCCGTGATGGTCTTCGCGGTGAAGGCGACGAGCGGACGCGCGAGCCAGTAGTCGAGGTCATCGGGCGGCAGATAGGCAAGCAGCAGCTTGCTTGCCGCGCCGGCATGGATGGGCATGCGCTGCCCCGGTGCCACCGTCAGGGCATACTCCCGCTTGCCCTGCGCGACCGCCAGAACCAGAATGCCCTCCTGATCGAGGATGCTCAGCTTGACCCCTTCACCCAGTTCCGCAGCCAGTTTGTCGAGAAACGGCTGGCAGACGGCGGCAAGGTCGAACTCCGTCGCCCGCACCCCGACATGCGCCGCGAGAGACAGCAGACGGCGCCCGAGGTGATAGCTGCCCGTATCGTCACGGTAGACGATCTCATGCTGCTGAAGCGAGTTGAGTATCCGGTAGATGGTCGTTCGGGGAAGCCTGAGTGCCTCCGTCAACTCGCTGATCGAAAGCCCCCTGCCCTTGCGTTCGATTTCGCACAGCACATCCATCATCCGGTCTATGACCGGGATCGTGTGCTTGCTTGCCCCATCTTCTGCGGCTTCGCTCATCGGCACCTGCCCTGTTGACAAAACTCAGCCCGTCATTAGCATACATATATGAACTGTCAAAGTTCATATTTGGATAGCCGGAGGAGGCGGCGGTCCAAATTCGGTTTCACGCTGACATACGAGGCAACCCCCGCGCGGCGGCGATACACCCGGCAGCGAAATCGAAACTACCAGCACCTCCTTCATTTGGCCAAACACAGGGGCTCAGAATGCTGACTGTTTCCGCGATAACCCATGTCGCCATCAGGGTGAAGGATATCGACCGCGCCCTCGATTTCTACATCAACAAGCTGGGCTTTTCGGAGCTTCTGCGCCTCGACCGCGACGGGCGTCTCTGGCTGGTCTATCTGCGCATCACCGACGACCAGTATCTTGAGGTCTTTCCGGAGGGCCAGGGCGAGGACGCGCCGGGGGCTGACGCCGTGGGGTACAATCACATGTGCCTGGCCGTTCCCAGCATAGACCAGACCGTGCGTGAGCTCGAGGCCGCGGGGATCCCGCTCTACCGCCCCAAGGTCCAGGGCGCCGACGGCAACTGGCAGACCTGGATTGTCGATCCGGACGGACATCGCATCGAACTGATGGAAATGGCCGCCGACGGGATGCAGGCGAAGGCAATCGCCCGCCTGCGGGGAAACTGATCATGCCCGGCATCAGCTACCTGACGGCGATTGGCCACGCGACCAATGCCCTGCCTCCGTCGGCGGAGGATCATCGCGCCATATTGCAGGAAGCCCTGGCCCAACCCCGCAGGAGCCGCCCATGAAGATCACGGCCCAGAAAGTATTTGTCGCAAATGCCCAGAGGACGAATTTCGTCTTCGTCAAGCTCTACACCGACGAAGGAATCGAAGGTGTCGGCGAGGCAACGCTGGAATGGAAGACGAAAACTGTCGTCGCGGCGCTGGAAGAGCTGGAGCGGGTTCTCGTCGGTCGCGATCCCTTCGCCGTCGATGCGATCATCGAACAGCTCCACAGGGACAGCTACTGGCGAACGGGCGCCGTCTTCCGCACGGCGCTCGGCGGCATCGAGGCGGCGCTTCTCGACATCAAGGGCAAGGCGCTCGGCGTTCCTGTTTTCGAACTGCTCGGCGGCAAGTTCCGCGATCGTGTCGAATGCTACGCAAATCACTGGTTTTTCGGTGCGACGACGCCCGAGGAATATGCAGCCAACGCACGCAAGGCCGTTGCAATGGGCTATCGCGCCCTGAAATGGGACCCCTTCGATACTGCCGATCTTGAAATGGACCGCCTGCAGCGACGCCAGACGATCGAGATCGTCGAGGCCGTTCGTGACGCGGTCGGACCTGACGTCAACCTGATGCTCGACGTCCATGGCCGCCTCAATGTCCCGACGGCGATTGCCATGTGCCGGGCGCTGGCGCCCTTCGACCTCACATGGATCGAGGAGCCGACGCCGCCGGAGAACATCGATGCGCTGGCAGAAGTGCGCGCCGCCAGCCCGGTTCCGATCGCTGCCGGCGAACGCTGGTACGAACCGGGCAAATTTCTCGAAGCCCTGTCCAAGAAGGCTGTCGACGTCCTGCAGCCCGACGTCTCGCACGCCGGCGGAATGGGAGAAACAAAACGCGTCGCGCATCTGGCGCACACGCATCTCATTCCTGTCGCACCCCACAACCCGGTCGGACCGGTAATGAACGCCATGACGCTGCACGCCTCGGTCGCCATGCCGAACTTCTCGGTCTTCGAGACCGTCTCGATGGATGTTCCCTGGCGCAAGGAACTCGTTCGGGAAACGCTGCAGTTCGACAACGGGGCGATTCTTGCGCCGACGGCGCCGGGCCTCGGTGTGGAACTGATCGAGGAAGCCTGCGAGCGCTTCCCCTATCAGCCCACCAATGTTCCGCTTTTCGACGGATCGATGAACACCACCGGCGTGGCGACAGGCGCCCGCACATTTGCGGCGGACGAAAGCAGATAGAAGTCACGGCAAAGGGAGTTGACACCAGCTCCCCTTCGCCACATAGTTATATTTAGAATAGGTGCAGTTCATATATGAACTCACTTAAGCAGCAACGGGAGGAGAGCTGCTTGAAGGTCGGAATCTCATTGTATGGGCCGCTTCTGAGCGAGGCGGGCGCCCGTTTCGCGAGCCAGCTCGGGGTGGAACACGTCGTGGTCCACCTCACGGACTATGGGCGCAATGCGGACGCGAGCGCCTATGCCGCGGGTGACGTCGTCGGCCCGATCAATGGCGATTGCATCGATGCGCCGCTGTGGTCCCATGATCGCCTGGCGGATCTCATTGCCATGCTGTCGCGGCACAATCTGAGGGTTGCCGCCCTGGAGAACATATCGCCCAATTTCTGGTCGGACATTCTGCTCGACGGTCCGAAGAAGGATGCGCAGATGCAGGACCTTCAGAATCTCGTCAGGAACATGGGGCGTCTTGGCATACCGGTTCTCGGATATAATTTCTCCATCGCCGGCGTGTGGGGATGGCGCCGCAAGCCGGTGGCGCGCGGCAATGCGGTGACCGCCGTCTTCGCCATCGACGAATTCGACGCGGAAAGCCCTGTCCCCGACGGCATGGTCGGCAACATGCGCTACCGCCTGGCCGTCCCCGGGGCAAAGCCCCAGACCGTCGACGAGGCCACATTGTGGTCGCGGCTTCAATGGTTCCTGGAGAAGCTCGTACCGGTAGCGGAAGAGGCTGGCGTCCGGTTGGCCGCCCATCCGGACGATCCGCCGGTCGAACGCCTGCGCGGCACCGCGCGGCTGGTCAACAGCCACGCCAAGTACGACCGGCTTCTTTCGCTCGTGCAGAGCCGGGCCAATGCGCTGGAATTCTGCATCGGCTCATTGGCGGAAATGCCCGGTGGCGACATCTATGAAACGACGCGCCGCTTCGCCCGCCGAAACGCCATTGCCTATGTCCACTTCCGCAATGTCCGCGGCAAGGTGCCGAGCTACGTGGAGACCTTCGTGGACGATGGCGATGTCGACATGGCGCGGATCGTCCGGGTGCTGCACGAAGAAGGCTATGACGGCATCCTGGTTCCAGACCACGTTCCGGAACTCGATTGCCCTGCCCCATGGCACGCCGGGCATGCCTACACGATTGGCTACATGAAGGCGCTTGTCGCCCACGCGGATGCCTTGACCAGAAGCTCTTCCGTATCCGCCGACCATCGGGCAGAGGAACCCGCGGCGGCAGCGGAATAGATCATGTCAGCCACATGGCTGAAAAACAAACAACAGGTTCAGTCGGGAGGTGAACATGAAAACGTTGATTATGAAACTGGCGATGGGCGCAACGGCGTCCTTTCTGGCAATGTCGGCCGGTGCCTGGGCTGGCGAAGTGGTCTGGTGGACGCCGAATTTCAACGAGGCCCGTGCCCGGGATCTCGTGGAGAAATTTCAGGCTGCCAACCCGGACGTGTCGGTGAAGCTTGAAATCACCACCACGGACGGACTCCCGCAGCGCATCCTGACGGCCCTGCAGTCGGGAGCCGCGCCGGACGTCATCGACGTGCAACATGGCTGGGTGAATGGCTATGCCCAGAACAACCTGGTCCTGCCGGTCGACGAAGTATTGACCGATCGCGAGGACTACATTCCCGCCTCGCTGGAATACGACACCTGGGACGGCAAGCTCTGGGGTATTCCCTACCGCATCGAAACCCATGCGGTGATCATCAACAAGGGCGACTACAAGGCGGCCGGACTCGACCCGGCAAACCCGCCGACCACATGGGCCGCCTTCAAGGACGCCGCCAAGAAGCTGACCACCAACGGGAAGTCCGGCTTTGCGATCACCGGCGGCGGCGAAGTCGGCAACACCATCTTCCGGTCCTTGCCCTTCATGTGGATGGTGGGTGGCGGCATCATCTCGGATGATGGCAAGAAGGTTCTGGTCAATAGTCCGGAAACCATCGAAGCCGTGACCTTTTACACCGACTTCCTGAAGGAAGGCATGTCGCCGGCATCGACACTGGAGAATGACGGCACCGCCAATCGCCGGCTCTTCATCGCCGAGACGGTGTCGATGTACCAGTCCGGCCAGTTCGATATCCAATCCATCCGCAAGGAAAACCCCAATATCGACATCGGCGTGATTCCGGTCCCCCATCCCGATGGCGGCAAGACGGCGGCGATCCTCGGAGGATGGAGCTTCGTCATTCCGAGCAAGGCGAAGAATCCCGACGACGCCAAAAAGCTCCTGGGCTTCCTTGCCGAGGCGGAGAACCAGGCCGCCCTGACCGACACCTTCCCCGCCCGCGTCTCTGCCATGGAGGCCGAACGCTTCAAGGATCCGATCCTGCAGGTGTTCAAGGAAATGCTCCCGTTCGGGCGGCCAGTGCCGGCCCATCCGAACTGGGTCCAGATATCCCAGGCCTATTTCGACGGGATCCAGCGGATCCTTCTCGGTGACGAGGACGTCAAGACCGCCATGGACGGCGTCGCCGAAGAAATCGAAGGGCTTCTCTAGGTCCCTCCCGTCCGGAAGGCGCTCGACACCCCGTCGACGTCTTCCGGTACTCCTGTAACCAGGAATGAAATCGGATGCAGAAACAATCCACTGGCTATCTGTTCGTTCTACCCGCGCTGATGGTGCTGGGCATGCTGATCGCTTATCCGGTCGCCTATACCGGGTTGCTGAGCGTCACGGACAATGCCGGCAACTATGTCGGGCTCGACAACTTCCGGCGCGTCCTGTCCGCGCGCGCCACGCCGACGGCGTTCTGGAACACTCTCTGGTGGGTGTTCGGGTCGATCGTCCTTCAGGTCGTTCTCGGCGTCCTGACGGCGATCCTGCTGAACCAGAACTTTCGCGGCAGGGCCATCGTGCGCTCCGTGACGCTGGTCCCCTGGGTGGTGCCGGGCATCGTTGCCGCGACCACCTGGGCATGGATGCTCCACACCGAATTCGGCATCATCAACTACATGCTCACGGCCCCGGCGCTGATCGACGAACCGGTCGGCTGGCTGACGAATGGCCGCACCGTGATGCCGGTGATGATCGCGATCAACATCTGGAAGATGTTTCCCTTCGTCGCCATCATGGTCCTGGCCGGACTGCAGGCCATTTCCGACGATCTCTACGAAGCGGCCCGCATCGATGGGGCGAGCTTCTGGGAGGAGGTCCTCTACGTCATGCTGCCGCAGGTTCGGACGGTGATCGTTGCGGTCACGCTTCTCCTGGTCATCTGGGCGTTGAACCACATCACCATCATCTATGCCATCACCCGCGGAGGACCGGCGAACCGAACCCTGATCACACCGATCCAGATCTTCAGGACAGCCTTCGAGAGCGTCCAGTTCGGACAGGCGGCGGCTCTTTCCGTCATGTTCTTTGCGGTCGCGATCGTGGTGGTGTTCATCTACATCCGCACGCTGGCCTCCAACCCGGAGGAAACACGTTGAACAAGCTACCGACACTCAAGCGCCCGGGCCTGCCGGGCTGGCTGATCCTCTCCGGTTCGGTTCTGCTGGTCCTGGTCTGCCTGTTCCCTTTCTGGTGGATGGTGCTGTCTTCGGTGAAGACGCTGCGCGAGCTCTACACGGTTCCGCCGATCTGGTGGCCCGCAGCGCCCACATGGGAGAATTATCGGACGGTCCTGTTCGATTCGAACATCCCGCGCTACTTCCTCAACAGCATCATCATCTCGGTCGGATCGACGGGACTGGCGCTCGTCCTCGCGATCTTTGCTTCCTACGGGTTTGCCCGCTTCAACTTCAAGGGAAAGCCGCTGCTCCAGTCCTTCGTGCTGGTGGGCCAGTTGCTGCCGACGGCCGCCATCATCGTGCCCCTGTTCGTCACGCTTCGGGTGCTGAACCTGGTCAATACCTACTGGGGCCTGATCCTCGTCTACATGATCATCACGCTGCCGCTGTCGGTGTGGATGCTTACCAGCTACTTCAAGAACATTCCCGTCGAACTGGAAGAAGCCGCGATCATCGATGGCGCCAGCCGCCTTGAATGCCTGTTCCGCATCACGCTTCCCCTCTCCTTGCCGGGTCTCGCCTCCGTCATGGTCTACGCCTTCGTCACGACCTGGAACGAGTTCATCTTCGCGCTCTGCTTTGCCACCGATTCCTCGGTGAAGACGCTGCCGATCGGACTCGCGGAGTTTTCGACGGAGTTCAACACCGACTGGGGTGCCGTCATGGCAGCCTCCGTCGTGATGACCTTGCCGATCGCCATCCTGTTTCTATCCATGCAGCGGCTCTTTGTCGGTGGCCTGACCGCCGGCGCAACGAAGGGCTGAGAAAGGAATGCAATGACCTATACGTCCCCAATCCCCCAACTTGGCCTCGGTACATTCGGACGCACGGGCGACGCCGGGATCCAGGCGATCCTCTCGGCCATCGAGGTCGGCTATCGCCACATCGACACGGCCCAGAGCTATGATACCGAAAGCAGCGTCGGCGAAGCCATTCGCCGTTCCGGACTGCCGCGATCCGACTTCTTCGTCACCACCAAGGTTGCAGACACCAATCTGTCGAAGGCCGATTTCCTGCCGAGCGTCGAGAAGAGCCTCGAAACGATCGGCACCGACCAGGTGGACCTGCTGCTCATCCACTGGCCTTCGCAGAATGACGAGGTGCCGTTCGATGACTACATGCTGGCACTGGCCGAAGCACGGCAACTCGGATGGGCTCGCCATATCGGCGTGTCCAACTTTCCGATCGCCCTGCTCGACAAGGCCTTCGCTCTTCTGGGCGACGATATGATCGCCACCGATCAGGTCGAGATCCACCCCTACCTGCAGGCTCCACGGCTCGTGAACCACTGCCGCGGCAAGGGGCTGGCGCTGACTGCCTACCAGCCCCTCTACAAGGGAGCCGTCAACGACGACCCGCTGCTGAAGGCCATCGCCGAGACGCACGGCGTTACCGCCGCTGCCGTAGCGCTGGCCTTTCTCATGGCGGAGGGCCATGCGGTTATCCCGGCGTCCTCCAGCCCGCAAAACCTGAAGAACAACTTCGCGTCGAAAGACGTGAAGCTCACCGCCGACGAGATTACGCGGATCCGCACGCTGGACCGCTCGGCGCGGCACATCAATCCGGCCAAATCACCCCGCTGGGATGATTGAGGCGCGCTGACAGGAGATCGCAATTGGCATCGGTAACGATCAACAACGTTCGAAAATCCTATGGCGAACTGGAGGTTCTGCACGGCGTGTCCATCGACATAGCCGACGGCGAGTTCGTGGTTCTCGTCGGTCCGTCCGGCTGCGGAAAATCGACCTTGCTGCGCATGCTGGCCGGGCTCGAGGACATCTCGGGAGGCGAGATCGCCATCGGCGACCGCGTCGTCAATGGCCTTCAGCCGAAGGAGCGCGACATTGCGATGGTTTTCCAGAGCTACGCACTCTATCCGCATATGACAGTCGAGAAGAACATGGGCTTTTCGCTGAAGCTTGCCCGCGCACCCAAGGAGGAGACCCGCGATCGGGTCGCCAAGGTTGCGGCCATGCTCAACCTCAGCGACTATCTCGACCGCTATCCGCGTCAGTTGTCCGGCGGCCAGCGGCAGCGTGTTGCCATGGGGCGCGCCATGGTGCGCAATCCGGAGGTCTTCCTCTTCGACGAACCTTTGTCCAATCTTGATGCGAAGCTGCGGGTGCAGATGCGGTCGGAGATCAAGCAGAACCACCATCGGCTGAAGACGACGACCGTCTACGTCACCCACGACCAGATCGAGGCCATGACCATGGCTGACAAGATCGTCGTGATGCATGGCGGGATCGTCGAGCAGGTCGGTTCCCCCCTCGATCTCTACGACAACCCGGCGAACCTCTTTGTCGCGGGCTTCATCGGCTCCCCGGCGATGAATGTCATCGGCGGCAAGATCCGCGGCGGCGGCTTCGTCGGCGAAGACGGCACCCGCATTGCCCTGCCCTTTGCGGCGACGGACTTCGAGGAAAGGAATGTTACGCTCGGCATTCGGCCCGAACATCTCCTGCTCGATGCGAAGGGGCATGCCGCCGAGATCATCACGGTCGAGCCGACCGGCGCGGAGACACAGGTTCTCCTGCGGCTTGCCGGCCACGAAATCGTCGGTGTCTTCCGCGACCGCATCCTGCACAAGCCCGGCGAGACACTGCATGTCTCCCTCATCCCCGAGCGCATCCAGCTTTTCGACGGCAAGAGCGGGCAGCGCATCGACTTCCGGGAGGCGGCGTAACGATGGCTATCTATCCGGACCTGAAGGGAAAGACGGTACTGATCACCGGGGGTGCAAGCGGTATCGGAGCAGCGCTGGTCGAAGCTTTCGCCGAGCAGGGAGCCAAGGTCGGCTTTCTGGATCGGGACGAGGCGGCTGGCACAGCTCTGGCCGGTACATTGACGGCGCAAGGTCGTCAGGTTCGCTTCGTGGCCCTCGACCTGCGCGATACGGAAAAGCTGCGCGCCGGCATCGAAACTGTCAGGGCTGAGCTGGGCCCCATCACCGTACTCGTCAACAACGCCGCACATGACGAGCGCCATGCGACGGAAGAGGTGACCGAGGCCTATTTCGACGACCGCATCGCCACCAACTTCAAACACCAGTTCTTCGCGTCGCAGGCCGTTCTGCCCGACATGAAGGCGGCAGGCGGCGGCGCAATCATCTGCATGAGCTCGATCTCCTGGATGGCAGGATTTGGTGGCATGGCGCTCTACACCGCCTCCAAATCCGCCGTAATCGGCCTCATCCGGTCGCTCGCCCGGGATTTTGGCCCGTTCAACATCCGGGTCAACGCCATCTCGCCGGGCTGGATCATGACGCAGCGGCAGCTGGATCTCTGGCTGACACCGGAGGCTGACGCCATGCGGCAGGAGCGCCAGGCTCTCAAGCAACGGCTGATGCCGGCAGATGTCGCCAAGCTCGCTCTCTTCCTGGCATCCGACGACGCGCAGGTGATCACCAGCCAGAACTATATCATCGACGGCGGCTGGGTTTGAACGCCGCCAACTCCCTATATCGAGGTAAATAACATGCAGTCTCCCGCAGATATCAACGACATCACCCGTCCGGCCCGCGAGCTGTGCGACGCTCTGGCTGTCATCGGCACCGCCACCGCCAGCAGCGAACTGAGCCTCATGGGAATCCGCGATCCGCAGATCCGCGGTCCGCTTCCGCTAAAACATGGCCGCTCGGTCGCGGGCCCTGCGCTGACGCTGCAATGTATGCCGAAGCGGGAGGACCTCTACGGCTCCAACGAATACGACAATCCCGAATTGCAGCTGCATCGCCACGTCCTCTATCCGGCCCAGACCGGCGACATGGTGGTCGTCGATGCCCGCGGCGACATGGCGAGCGGCATTTTCGGCGAGATGATGCTGACCTTCCTGGCCGGCCGTGGCGGCGCGGGCATCGTCGTCGACGGCTGCATCCGCGATTCCGCCAAGGCCAAGGAACTCGATCTCGGCATCTGGGTGCGAGGAGTGACACCCAATTACCATGCGCAGACAGGGCTGATCCCCTTCGCGGTCAACGTGCCGGTGGCGTGCGGCGGGGTTCTCGTCATGCCCGGCGACATCATCGTCGCCGATGATGACGGGGTGATCGTCGTGCCGGTCGCGCTTGCAGCCGAAGTGATTGCGCGGTCTAGTGAGCATGCCGAATGGGAGGAGTTCGCCCGGTTCCGCCTGTCGCAGGGCGGCGATCTGCGCAAATACTACCCGCTCACGGAAGGGGTGCAGGATGAGTATGTCGCCTGGCGCAACGCTCAGCCGGCCGACTGACCAACACATGTGCAAGGAAACGACATCACCATGGCAACGGCACCGACAATCGAAGAGCTGATAGCCGAAGAGGACGCCCACCAGCTTGCCGGCTTCGACTATGAACTGGCATGGCGTCTCGGCTGCGCCATTCGTGAGACGGCCGCGGCAAGGAGCTTGCCGATCGCCATTGAGATCAGCCACCACGGCACCGCCATCTTTTCCGCGCTGCTGCCCGGAGCCTCTCCCGACAACCTGGCTTGGGTGCGTCGGAAGCGGGCGGTGGTCGAACGGTTCAACCGCAGCTCGCTCTACATGCGTCTGCTCTGCGAACGCAATGGCACGGACTTCCACGCCCGCTATCGTCTTCCTGCCGCGGACTTCGCAGCCAGCGGCGGCGGGGTTCCCGTTCGCATTCGAAATGTGGGGATCGTCGGCACCGTCGCCATCAGCGGCCTGCCGGATGTGGAGGACCACACCTTGGCCATGCGATCCCTGGAAAATCTCGCTTGAAGCCGCTACCCCTTTTGCAGCGGCGGTAAGTGACTGGGACAGCCTGAAGAAAGGTTACGAACATGTACAAGTTCATGAAGGGCTCGACTCACGAGCTCGCCTCGACTGAAATCGCCATCAAGGCCATACCGGACGATCCGCGCGTGTGGGTACCTCAGGCGCCGGACGTCTTCTTCCGGCCAATGTTTCTCAACACGCTGACCGGGCAATGGTGCAACCTGCTGAAGGTGACGCGCTCGGGTATCCTGTCCCGGCATGTGCACCCAGCACCGGTCTTCGGCATGGTGATGAAGGGCAAATGGCACTATTTCGAGCATGACTGGGTGGCGGAGGAAGGTTCGTTCGTGTTCGAGCCGCCCGGCGAGATCCACACGCTGAATGTCCCCGAAGATTGCGCCGAGATGATCACCTTCTTCAATATTTCGGGCTGCATGGTTTATCTCGACAAGGACAACAAGCAGATTGGCTACGAAGACGTCTTCACCAAGATCGACATGTGTCGCGCACATTATGAAGAGGTCGGACTGGGGGCGGACTATGTCGATCAGTTCATCCGCTGACACCGCCGCGTGGGCACGCGGCTGGATGGAAGGTCGCTCGGTCCTCGTGACCGGAGGCACCGGCGGCATCGGCGGGGCCATCGCCGAATGCTTTCGTGACGCCGGGGCAATGGTTCACGCCACCGGCGTCACGGAAGCCGAATGCGCCGAGGCACGAAGCAACGATCCCTCCGGCGCGATACGCTACGGCGTTCTGGATGTACGGTCCAACGATGCCACCCGGGCGTTCATCGCGACACTCGACGACCTCGACGTCGTCGTCAATTGCGCCGGCATCATCCGCCGGGGACAGGAACGTGATCCGGACGTCTTCGACACGGTAGTCGACATCAACCTGAACGGCACGATGCGCGTCTGCGAGGCATCGCTCGACCGGCTGGCGGCAAATAGCGGCTGCATCATCAATATCGCCTCCATGCTGAGCTTCTTCGGTGGCGGACTGGTACCTGGCTACTCCGCCTCCAAGGGCGGCATCGCCCAGCTCACCAAGTCCCTGGCGATCGCCTATGCCCCACGGGGCGTGCGGGTGAACGCCATCGCACCGGGGTGGATAGCAACGCCGCTGACCAAGGCGCTACAGGACGATCCCGCACGGGCCGGGCCGATCCTGGCGCGAACGCCGATGGCACGCTGGGGCATGCCGGAAGATCTGCAGGGCCTTGCGCTCTTCCTCGCAAGTCCGCACGCTGCGTTCATCACCGGCACGGTCATCCCGGTCGACGGTGGTTACGCCGTCTCCTGAAAACAGGCCTGCCAAGGGAGGCGACGATTGATGCAAAGGAAATCAATGCCGAAACCTTTGAGACTAGCTCTTTTGCTGACATTTCCTGGCGTTCTCGCGGCCGGTTCGGCTTCGGCCCAGGAGCAACAGGAAAGCATGATCCTGTCCGTCTCACCTAAGTTGGTACGATGGGCCGATGTCTACAAGGTTCGGCCGGAGCGTCCGGATGACCCCTATTATCATGTGCGCGTCATTGAACGGCAAAAGAACTGGAAGGTCTGGCAGTTCAACGAACTGGCCTCTCATATGGCCGTCACCCCGAAAGCGCTGGAAGCGAGCCGCATCGACAAGAAAGCAAAAATCTACAATTACAAGGACGTGGAAATTCGCAGCGCATATCATCGCTGGCTCGATGAGCCGGCAACACGGTCCGAAGTGCCCGTTTGCGATACGGACATTCTGAGCTGCATCAAAAAACTGCCGCCGGCAACGGAATAGCGGCCCGGCAAGGCTCTCGATCAGAATCGAGCGAGGGACCCCTGTCCCTGCCTAAATATTCCAACGATAAATGGCTCTAGATGCTGCCGCGGTGCGTGACCAATAGGTCCAGGCGCCTGATCGGGGCCGCGACTTCGCCCTTCGACAGACGATCCAACAGCATTTCGCCGGCGATCCTTCCCAACTGGGCGCTATCTATCCCGACAGTCGTCAGGCCCGGCGGTATTTCAGCGGCAATATCGCTCTCGCCGAAACCGATCACACCGAAATCCTCGGGGATGGAACGCTTCCTGCGCCGCGCCTCCATCAGCGTCCCCAATGCGAGCAGATCATTCGCGCAGAAGACCGCGTCCACGCTCGCTCCGCTTTCCAGGAGTGCGGACAGGCAGCGGCGCCCGTCCGAGGGGCCGACGACCTCGTCACTGAGGAATTCCCCGACGAATTCGAGCCCGAGATCCCTGCAGCCATCACGAAAGCCCTTGAGGCGAAGAGCACCACGCCCTCCCCTACGGCCGATAAAGCCGACCTTTTTATATCCACCCTCGGCCAGAGCCTCTGCCGCCAGGCGTCCGGCTTCCGTATTGGAAAAGCCGACGAGCATATCGATCGGGTCCCGCGGGAACGCCCATGTCTCCATGATCGGAATACCGAGATTCCGAAGCGTTTCACGGTTCTGCTCAAGTTCGATGACGCCGGTGAACATGACAGCCGCAGGCTTGAGGGCCTGCAGCGACCGGATCGCCGCCGTCTCGCGGTCGTAGGAATAGGACGTCTGGCCGACCAGGAAAAGATAACCGGCCTCCTCGAGCACATTCGCGCAGGCATGAAGAGCGAGCGCGAACTGCTCGCTGAACATATTGGATGCGAAGGCCATCACCACATTGGAACGACCGCTTCTCAAGGCGCTGGCGAAAGGATTGACCCTGTATCCGGTACGCTCCACCGCTGCCTGAATCCGGGAGCGTTTTTCAGCGCTCACCTTGTCCGGGTTGCGCAGTGCCCTGGATACCGTGATGGGCGCAACGCCGGCAAGACGGGCAACATCGCCGATGCTGGCAGTTTCGAGCGAGGCACCGTCCTCGGCAAGGCCCGGGGCCGCCTTTTGCGGCCCGGCCGGAATACGCACCACCTCGTCATAGATGAAGCTGCCGGTTTCGTTAGCTGCCCCGTTGGCCATATGCGCCCTGTCTTGCCCCATCGTGCATTGCACCATCAATCGTTGATTAGTCTGCCCACCTGAATCAGGCAATCGCCGTTCTGGCTCTGCGTGTGCAGGCGTCTGGAAATCACTATGCCGGAAACTGCAAACCGCAACTCTTCTTCGACTTCCGAAAGCTGTTCGAAATTGTGGTACCAGCCCGCGACATCGCCGGCGTCGACTTCGCTGCCGATATCCACCGCCGGTTCGAACCATCCGGTCCGTGTGGCATAGATCGCCTGGTCATGGGAATTGAGGCCGAGCAACCGGGTCTTCTGCGACCGGGAACTGCTGGGCAGAAGAGGCTTCGATGTCAAACCCGAGGCATGGAGGAGGTTGTTGATCGCAAGTGCCGTGATCGACATGGTCTCGGGCGTCACACTGCCGCCACCGCCGAACTCGCCGCTGATCCCGATCGCACCGGCCCTGGCCGCCGCCGCCATCGATGTCGGCGCATCGATGCCATTCCTGGCGATGAAGGCATAGGGCATGCCGAGTGCGTTGAGCAGCGACACCGCCTTGGCGTGGCGCGCTTCGTCCTCGCACTCCTCGATGAGGCCCGTCGGCAGATGCGCCATCGAGGTTCCGCCCGAATGCATATCGAAAACGATATCATAACCGGGGAAGAGTTCCCGCTCGAGAAAATTCGCCATGCGGCTCGTCGGGTTGCCCTCCATGCTGCCCGGAAAGGCACGATTGAGATTGCCGCCGTCCAGCGGCGAGCAGCGGCGTGCGGACATCACTGCCGGCATGTTTGCGAATGGGATGATCGTCAACCTGCCCTTGATATCGGCTGGTTGGACGCTGTGAATAAGGCGCTTGAGGTTTATCTCTCCCTCATATTCGTCGCCGTGGTTTCCAGCCATCAGCAACACCGAGGGGCCATCACCGTTCCGGATCGTGCAGATGGGGGTCCGGACGTGAAAATATGGGGAACGATCGACGGAGAACGGCGCCGAAAGCCAGCCGAACTGCTTGCCCTCGGCGTTGAAGTCGATCGAATGGAATAGTCCGGTATGCATGAAACACCTTATGGTCGCGTCGGTTTTGTCGGGCGCGTATCAATCTCAGTCTGGATGGGACCCGCTGGCCGGCGGGTCCCGGACGCATTCGTATCACATATGCGGAAGGGTCTGCTCTTCCTTGAAGAACGTCATCTGCAGCTTGGCGAGATCGCCATTCATGTTATGGAAGAACAGGAAAGTATTGATCCAGTTCAGGAAATTTTGTTCGCCCTGCTTCACGCCGATATGGGCCGGCGACAAGCGGATGCGATAGGCAATGGCAACGTTCTTGCCGGGATTGTCGTCTGCCACCTTGACTGCAATCGCGCTGTTTTCGGCAAAATACTCAGCCTGTCCGGCCAGGAATGCGGCGATGGCGGATGGGGTGTCTTCAAAGCGAACGAGTTCTGCCTCTGGCGCATTGTCCGTCAGCCACGTATCGAGGGTCGAACCCTTGGCAACGGCAATCTGCTTGCCTGCGAGGCCCGAGACATCTTCTATCTTCTCTCCCTTGCCGCCGAAAACGCCAAGGCTGACGGCAGCGTAAGGCTGGGAGAACATGACCTGCTGGGCGCGCTCCGGCGTCGCACCGGCAGCAGCGATGAGAACGTCGACCTTGTCGGCGAGCAGGCTTGGAACACGGCTTGCGCCGGTCAGCGGGACCATCTCAAGCTCCGCATTGAGATCCTTGGCCATCATGCGCGCCAGCTCGACATCGAGCCCGGTGTCGTTGCCTTCCGCATCCTTGTAGCCCCAAGGTGCCGCGTCGAGCAGGACGCCGACGCGGAGCTTGCCATTTGATGTGATGTCGGCCAGCGTGTCAGCCAGAGCGGGCGTAGCAAGCGCCGCGGCGATGGTGGCCGCGGCAATGATGCGCTTGAACAGTTTCATGTCATTCCCCTTTTGTTGCGATTGGATTTTCTCCACCGGTTACCCTGCGTGGTGACCGATGAAACTCTTTAGTTCCGGCGTTTGCGGATTGGCGAAGAGCGTCTTGGGGTCGCCCTGTTCCCAGACGCGGCCCTGGTGCATGAAGACCAGCTTCGTCGCGACATTGCGGGCAAAGTTCATCTCGTGGGTGACGAGAACCATGGTCATGCCCTGAGCTGCCATTTCCTCCATCACCTTGAGCACTTCACCGACCAGTTCCGGATCGAGCGCCGAGGTTACTTCGTCGAACAGCATCAGATGAGGCGACATTGCCAGGCAGCGGGCAATGGCGACCCGCTGCTGCTGCCCGCCCGAAAGCTGCTCCGGATATGCCTTCAGCTTGTCGGCAAGGCCGACGCGCTCGAGAACCGACAGCGCCAGTTTCCGTGCCCCCTGCTTGTCGGTCTTTCCGGTCAGGATCGGTGCAAGCGTGACGTTCTTTTCGATCGTCATATGGGGGAAGAGATTGAAGGCCTGGAAAACGATGCCAACCTTCTGTCGCATCTGTCTGAGGCCGTCCATTTTCGCGGAAACCGATTGCCCTTCGAGCAGTATCTCACCCGAATTGATCGTTTCGAGCGCATTGATACATCTCAGAAGCGTGCTCTTTCCCGATCCGCTGCGCCCGATAATGGTGACGATCTCACCTTTCTCGACATCGAGCGAAACGCCCTTGAGAACTTCCAGCGTTCCGTAGTTCTTGCGAACATTCTTGATTTCAACGAGCGCCATTGAGCCGCGCCTCCAGGGTCCGGGACCAGGTGGTCAGTGGGAAACAGATGGTGAAGTAGATTGCCGCCACCAGCGTGTAGACGAGAAGCGGCTGAAAGGTCCCGGCGCTGATCATCTGCCCGGCACGGGCCAGTTCGACCAGGCCGACAACGGAAGCGAGCGAGGTGTTCTTGATGAGCTGAACCAGGAACCCGACCGTCGCCGGCAGCGCGATACGAAACGCCTGCGGAGCAATGATATGGACGAATTGCTGTAGCCAGGAAAGGCCGAGGCAGGCGCCCGCCTCCCACTGCGCCTGACGCACGGCCTGAATGCCACCGCGCCAGATGTCGCCGAGAAAGACCGCGGTATAGATCGTATACGCGGCACCGACCGCAACGACGGTTGGCACATCTTTGCCGACAAGCACCGGAATGCCGAAATAGAAGAACATCAGCAGGCCCAGGAGCGGGATGCCCTGGATGAGTTCGATCAGCGCCGTGGCGACAGTGCGCAAAACCGCGGATCCGCTGGTCCGCGCCAGAGCAAGTGCGAGCCCCACGGGCACTCCAAAGGCAAGCGCGATCGCTGCCATGAGGAAAGTCCATTCGAGCGCGGTTGCGAGAAAAAGCAGGTCGGAGAAGGAGAACTGACGCATGGTCTGGACCTATCGGCGCGTTGGCCAGCGGAAGGCTGCCCGCCCGACAAGCGCGAAGGCAATCTTGAAGAGAACAACGAGAGTGAAATAGATGCCGCAAGTCAGCGCATAGACTTCAAAGCTGCGATAGGTGCGACTGTCGATAAAGCCTGCCGCATGGAACAACTCATCGGCAGAAACCTGCGAGGCGATCGAGGTGCCAAGCAACAGCAGCACGAATTGCGACGTGATCGACGGATAGATGTTGCGGATCGCCGGAGGCAGTACGATCCGCGACAAAACCTGCCAGCGGGTAAGGCCGAGGCACAGACCCGCCTCGATCTGGCTGGCCGGAATGGAATTCAGTCCGGATCGCAGGATCTCGCTGGCATAGGCGCCGAAATAGATGGACAAGGCCACGATCGAAGCCTGGATCGGCGAGAACTTCAGGCCGATGGTCGGGGGGACGAAAAAGATGATGAATATCTGCAGCAATGCCGGCGTGTTGCGGATGATCTCGATATAGGTGCGCACGGCGATGCGGGCGGGTTTCGGCCCGCCGCGCAGCACGATCGCACCGATAATCCCGATAATGAGCCCGATCATCGTCGCAGAGACCGTCAGCAACAGCGTCGT
Organism: Phyllobacterium sp. 21LDTY02-6; assembly: GCF_023554255.2. Classification (GTDB taxonomy): domain Bacteria; phylum Pseudomonadota; class Alphaproteobacteria; order Rhizobiales; family Rhizobiaceae; genus Phyllobacterium. The sequence goes on from NZ_JAMJWD020000004.1 coordinate 276,719, forward strand.
CAGAACGCCATCGATGAATTGGTCCGAGTAGCGCCAGAGCGGGCGAAAATTGAAATTAGGCATCGGCCGGTCCTAGTGAAAGAAGGTTCGATAGGATCGCTCGATCCGGCCCGACGCATCGATTCCGTAGAAGACGCGCCAGCGGTCAAAGCAGGTGCAGGGATGCGAGATGCCGAACTCCATGACATCCCCGATCGCAAGCTCGGCGTCATTCCCGAAGGTCACGAATGCGTGCTGGTCATTGAGCTTGCTGACCATTACGGATGAGGCGAGGTCAGCCTCGATCATTCGGCCATCCCGGTAAAGGCGGAGCGCCACGGGCAGATCCTGGTCGAATGACACGTCCCGCATCCCCATGCCGACGATCGCCAGTCCTGATTCCGGAACGGAAATGACCTCTGCCCAGATACGCATGGCAGGCTTGAAAGCCTTGGAGGCGATGAAGGCAAAACCCTCTGGCATCAGCAGCCTGCGAGCGTCAATGGATTCGAATCCGCGCTGATAGACGCCGTGGTCGGCGAAGAATATCGCCCCGCTCCGAAGCAGCAGCGTGGCATTGCCATCGGCATCGCATACGGGGGCAAGAGCTGCGATGACGCGATCGAAATGGATCGAGCCACCGGCTGAAATGACCAGCGCGCGCTCGGGATGCTTCTGCCGGATGATGGCGAAAGTCTCGGCAACAAGATCGAACAGAGCGCCCATGTTCGCATCGAGTACGTCAGACGTTGCTCCGACGACCGAGCCTTCATAGGTCGATACGCCGGCCAGCATGATTTCCGCCCCCGTCGTCGAAAGGGTCTCGACGATCTCGGCGGCAACATCCTTCGTGCGGGCGCCGGTTCGGCCGGCGCCAACTTCGACGAAGACCTTGAACGGGTCGCCCGCGCGACCCGCGAAAGCCTGCACGAGATTGGCCGCCGCCTGTTCGGAATCGACGCAACAGGCGATTTCGGCGTGCGGAAATGCGTCGGCGAGCACACGCAAACGCCGAGCGGATGCCACGCCACCGATCTGGTTGGCAATCAGGACATTCGTCACGCCTGCTCCAAGCAGCACCTCCGCCTGGAAGAGGTCGGCGACAGTTGCGCCCCATGCTCCGGCGCCGACAAGATCGATCGCAATCTCCGGACACATCGGGGTCTTTGCATGCGGCGCCACCTTTGCCCCATAGGCAGATGCAAGCCTCAGAAAATGGTCGCGATTGCTGCGATAGGTCGCCAGATCGACAGTCAAGAGCGGCAGCAAAAGCGAACCATCCGCAGGATTGGCGCCGATGGCATTGGTTTGGGCACCACATTCCGGTCTATCGCCGGATGCCTGCCGAATGGGCGAATTGGGCTGCATTGATTCCGATGGTATCGTTGTCATTGACATTGCTGGTAACATCTGATGGTAACGTTGTCATCCGATTTTTTCAGTGCTGACGGTAAAATCCGGTGTGCGTTGCCGACCAGATCGGAAGAGCGAAGTCCATTGTGATAGCGAAAGGAACATTGACATGACCGATAGAGAACTGATCCGCTATGCCGTCGCCGATGCCCAGGCGGGCGGGCAAAGGCGCCCTTTCGCCAAAGCCGTCCGCGCTGGCGATTTCGTCTATGTTTCTGGCCAGGTCCCCACGGTTGATGGCGAAGTCATCGTCGGCAATATCGTTGCGCAAACGGAACAGGTTATCGCAAATATCATCGACGTGCTGGCGCTTGCCGATTGCACATTGGCCGACGTCGTCAAGGTCAATGTCTGGCTCGACGACGCGCGCGATTTCTCGAGCTTTAACGCCGTGTTCCAGAAATACTTCATCGATCACCCACCGGCGCGTTCCACCGTCCAGTCTCCGATGATGGTCGACGTCAAGGTGGAAATGGACGTGATTGCCTACAAACCGCAGAGATAGCATGCAAAAGCGTGAGCGGCTTCAGCGCCTTGATAAGATCGAACCGCGGTTCCCATCGTTTCTGGGCGCCGGATAGCCCCTGCTCCTTCAGGATAGGCGCTGGTCCACCCTGACTTGGGGATCTACGCCCGCTTACGGTTGCAGCCCTGCGCATTGGGCGGTGTTCCGTATGTGGGTCTCCATCTCGAATTTGGCTTTCGCGCCATTATTCGTCGCCAGCGCCGCAATGATGCGTCGGTGCTCGGCGATCGATGCCTTCATGCGTTCCTGATCTGTCATGGGAATCGGCTGACGTTGCGTTTCTGTCACCTGGTCGCGCACCGTCTCATAGAGCGCCCGCAGCATCGCGTTCGCACAGGCCGAGACGATAATGCCGTGGAACTCGAGATCCGCGTCAACATTGGTCAGAAGATCCTGTCGGGCCCAGCAATCTTCCATGGTTCGCGTCGCCTCCTCCAGTTTTTCCAGCTGGCGTTGGGTGAGCCGGCCAGCCGAGAGCCGCGCGATTTCCCCTTCCAGCAGGATACGGGTCTGAAACACGTCGAAGACGGGATAACTGTCGGAATAACGCCAGGGTGCAATGTCGCCGGAAACGCCGTCGGGATGACCCACGACGAACGTGCCGCGGCCGGGCTCGGTCTTGAGGAGGCCTAGCGTTTCCAAAGTGAGCAATGCTTCCCGAAGCGAGGCCCGACTAATGCCAAATTTTTGCGAAAATTCCCGTTGCGACGGAATCTTTTCCCCTGTTTTCAGGGCTCCGCTGTTGATCATCGTCTGGATTTCACGCGCCACCGATTGTGGGACAAGCGTCTTGTTCAGCATGCGCACTTTTATCCCCCGTCGGCCAGCAATAGGCCCAATCTATTTTTTCAAGGCGACTCTTGCAAATCCGAAGGAGTCGTGTTGTTCTGGCTAAACTGGTCAGACCGGTTCGACCGGAAACCAGAATTAATGAAGTCGCGTTGAAAAATCAAGGGGAACTCATGGCACGCGAATCCACATTCAAGACAACATTTCTTTCGGCTATTTTCGCCGTCGTCGGCGCGATGACTGCGGAGGCTGCCGACCTCACCGTCGGCGCCAATATCGGCAATGTCCCGTGGGAATTTCAGGATGCAGGCGGGAAAGTCGTCGGCTTCGAGGTCGATCTGGTGAACGAGGTCGCAAAGCGTCTTGGCAAGACGGTAGAATTTGTCAACACGCCGTTCAATGGCCTGTTTTCAGCCGTCCAGTCAGGCCGCATCAATATCGCGATCTCTTCGATCACCATTACCGACAAACGCCTGCAATCGGTGACATTTGCGCAGCCGTACTATGACAGCGATCAGTCGCTCACGGTCACGGCGGCTTCGGGCATAGCCGGGCTCAAGGGCATGGAGGGCAAGACCGTTGGCGTCGATACCGGCTCGACGGGCGACATGTGGGTGGAGAGTCAGAAGGAAAGCCTCAAGCTTGGCGAGGTTCGCCGCTTCGAGGGTCTCTCTCCAGCCATGCTCGATCTGGTTGCGGGGCGGGTGGACGGCTATATCAGCGATATTCCGGCGCTGCTGTACTACGTCAAGGACAAGCCTGACCTGAAGGTGGTTGAGCGTATTCCAACCGGTGAAAAATATTCGATGATGTTCAACAAGGGTGACCCTCTCGCCAAAGAGGTCAACGATGTCATCACGACCCTGAAGGGTGAGGGCTTCATCGCAAAGCTGCACGAGACCTGGTTCGGCGCCAAGGCAGAAGACACCACGTCCTCCGTCGTCGTGCTGGATATGCCCGTCGCCAAGTAACGTCACGCTCAGGCGGGGCGCCACTGCCTCGCCGGGTCACCCGGAGCCGGATCGGCATGAATCTGATTAACACCTTCTTCAATGTCGGGGTACTGCTCGACAGCCTGCCCCAACTGCTATGGGGGCTGGTCGTAACTCTCCAGATTGGCATCACCAGCATTCTATGCGGCCTCGCCGCCGGCCTGTTTCTCGCCGTTGCGCGGCTCTATGTGCCGGCTTTCGGCCAGGTTCTCATTCGCATCTATGTCGACATCTTCCGGTCGATACCACTGCTGGTACTGCTGATTATCGTCTATTATGCGCTGCCCTTCGTGGGCATACGCCTGTCACCGTTTCTGTCGGCGGTGACCGCCCTCAGCCTGGTTTCGGCCGCCTACACCGCAGAGATATTCCGCGCCGGCATCGAGGCAATTCCGCACGGGCAGTTTGAGGCATCTGCCGCGCTTGGCCTTTCCAACCGACACACGATGGTCGATGTCATTCTGCCACAGGCAATCCGCATCGTTATCCCACCGCTCACCAACAATTGCATTAACGTGCTCAAGGACACAGCCCTCGCCTCCGTCGTCGCTATGCCGGACCTCCTTAAACAGGCAACGCAGGCCCAGGCGCTGGCAGCCAATCCCACCCCGCTCATCGGGGCTGCGATCTTATACGTGATGCTGCTCTGGCCCATGGTCACAATTGTCGCGAAACTCGAGAAGCATTTCAGCCGGGGGAAGCGATGATGGCCGCCCTGATTTCCATTCGCGGGCTTAAGAAGGCCTTCGGTGACTATACCGTACTGCACGGCATCGATCTCGATATCGCAGAAGGAGAGGTAGTTTGCGTCATCGGGCCATCCGGTTCCGGCAAATCGACGCTAATTCGCTGCATCAACCGCCTTGAACCCTTTGATCCAGATAGCACCATCACGGTGGACGGCATCAAGGTCGAGCAGGGTGTCGCCCTTGCCAAAGTCCGGGCCGAGGTTGGCATGGTGTTTCAGTCGTTCAATCTCTTCCCGCATATGACGGTGCTGAGCAACGTGATGCTGGCGCCAATGCGCGTACGTGGAACGATGCCGGCAGCCGCGGAGCAAAAAGCACGTGACCTGCTCGCGCGTGTTGGCATTTCCGAGCAGGCGGAGAAGTTCCCGGCTCAATTGTCCGGTGGCCAGCAGCAGCGCGTTGCAATCGCCCGCGCCCTGGCCATGGAGCCGAAAGTGCTCCTGTTCGACGAACCGACATCTGCGCTCGACCCGGAGATGGTCGGAGAAGTGCTCGATGTCATGCGCACGCTGGCGGGTAGCGGTGTGACCATGGTGGTAGTGACCCACGAAATGGGCTTTGCCCGGCAGGTTGCTGACCGGGTTATCTTCATGGACGGTGGGCGTATCGTCGAAGAGGGACCGCCCGCACAGATTTTCGACACGCCCCGGCAAGAACGGACTCGCGGCTTTTTGCGCGCCGTTCTCAATCATTGAAAAACAGGCAGATCAAAGGATATCATCATGACCAATGCACAATTGGACCTCGACTTTGTGCGCAGCCAGTTTCCCGGTCTTGATCGCGGCTGGACCTTCTTCGACAACGCCGGCGGATCGCAGATCCTCAAAGGGGCATTGGAGCGCATAAACACGTTCTTGATAGAGAAGAATGTGCAGATCGGCGGTTCCTACGCCGTTTCCCAGGATGCGGCCAAGGCGCTTCATGAGGCGCGTATGGCGGCCATGTATCTCGTCAACGCGCACCGGCCGGAAGAAATCGTGTTCGGCAACTCCACGACGGCACTTCTACAGAATCTCGCGCGTGCAATGGCAAGCCAACTGGCACCGGGGGACGAAATCGTCGTGACGGTCAGCGATCACGAATCCAACATCGGGCCATGGGATAGGCTGCAGGCTGCGGGCGTAATTCTCAAGATCTGGCCGTTAAATGTGCAGACGCTGGCACTGGATATCGCCGATCTTGAGCCTCTGCTCAGCGAGCGGACCAAAATGGTCTGCATCACCCATGCGTCGAACATTCTTGGCTCGATCAATCCGATCCGTAAGATCGCCGACTTTGTCCACGCGCGCGGCATCAAACTGTGCGTCGATGCCGTGGCCTATGCGCCGCACAGGGCAATTGACGTCCAGGCTTTTGACGCTGACTACTATGTCTTCAGCCTCTACAAGACGTTCGGCCCGCACTACGCTGTAATGTATGGAAGATACGACTTGCTGCTGCAGCTCGACACTCTCTATCACTACTTCTACGGCAAGGATAAAGTGCCCGGCAAGCTCGAACCCGGAAACCCGAACTACGAACTGGCCTATTCGACCTGCGGTATTGTCGATTATCTGTGCGAACTTGGCTCGCGCCTCGGGAAAACTGGCGGCACTCGCGAGAAGATTGAAGGCGCCTTCGAAGCGATCACGCAGCAGGAAGATGCGCTCACAGAAAGGCTGCTCTCCTATCTGCGATCACGCAACGACTGTCGGATAATTGGGCAGCCGTTCAACCGCGATAGCCAGCGCGTGGCAACGATTTCGTTCCGCTTCGACGGGCGTGATGCAGCTGAAATCTGCAAAGCGATCGATGAAGAGAAGATCGCCGTTCGGTTCGGCGATTTCCACTCCCGCCGTCTCGCCGAATACCTGGCTATTACAGATCGGGGCGGCGTGCTGCGCGTTTCGATGGTGCACTATAACACCCTCGAGGAGGTAGACCGTCTGACCGCTGCGCTGGATCGCATCCTGTCTGCCGGCGACGGGACAGATACGGAACTCCATCGTGCCGGATGAGAAACCGCTACATTGAGGCCGGCTCAATTCATCCGTTTAGAACGCCTGCAGCGTCAAGTGCGTCAGCAAGCGCGGCCCTCTCGGCGGGATCGAGCACCGCTATGGGTATTCTCGACGTGACAGACTGGAGCCGGCCGAGAATCTGAAGGCAAGTCTTGATCCTCAAAGCCGCGAGATGGCCCGGCGCACCGTAGATCGTACGCCCGAGACGGTAAAGCCGGTCGTGAATCTGGCGGCCGGTCGAAAGATCTCCCCGGATGACGGCTCGATCGAGCTCAACGATCATCTCGGGAACCACCGCTGCAAGGCTGACAAGGCTCCCTTCGCTTCCGATCGCAAAGCAGGGAAAGAGATGCTCGTCGCCCGATGCCATGACAGCGACATCCGGCCGCAACTGCCGGGAAAGCCTTCGTGTGGCGTCATAGGCGGCGGTTTCCCAGCTCCCCTCCTTTATTCCCACGACGCTCTCGATTTCCAGCAGTCGCGCCAAAACCCTCTCGGAGAACGCCGTCTTGCCGGCACTGACCGAACCCTGGAACAGGAACAGCGGCAGACCACTTGCCTGCGCAACCGCGCGGTGATGCTCCACCACCAGACGCTCGTCGGCGCCAAGCGCCCATGAAAATGGTGGAAACACCATCACCGCGTCGGCCCCGGCGCGGGCGGCATCCGCAGCCATTGCAGCAGCGATGTCGGTGCGCTCGCAATTGATCCCGGCAACGACCAGACTGTCGCCGCACACAGCCCTCGCCGTTTCGATGACGAGCACACTCTCGGCCCGGTCGAGTGCCAGATTTTCGCCGGCATGGCCATTGACGAGCAGACCTCGCATCCCATCCGTGCCGGATACGAACGCCAGGTGCGCTGCGAGCTGGTCCGTGTCAATCTCACCGTCGCCGATCATCGGACATATGGTCGAGGCAAACACGCCACCGAACGCGTGGCTTCGTTCCGCTGTCTGCACCATGGCGCTTCCTGTACTTTCCTGGCATTGGATGTCCGGCATGTCAGTTGCCCACATATTCGCTGACACCGCGCGAGATAATCTGACCATGGCCCGGTTCTCCAAGCACCTGTCCATCGCGGTAGACGAGTTTGCCACGGACAAAGGTAGCAACCGGCCAGCCCTTGACCTCGAAACCTTCCCACGGGGTGTAGTCTGCGCCGTGATGCAGGATCTCCTGTCGCAGCGTCTCCTTGCGATTCGGATCCCAGAGGCAAATGTCGGCGTCAAAACCAATGCCGATCGAGCCCTTGCGCGGATAGAGCCCATACATGCGGGCATGGTTGGTCGCCGACAGAGCAACGAAAGCCTGTGGCGTGATCCGCCCTTTCGATATGCCTTCCGAAAACAGGATGGGCAGCCGCGTCTCTACACCGGGTATGCCATTCGGCACCCAGCGGAACGAGGACCGGGCCTTGGGATTGAGCTTGCCTTGCGGTGAATCGTATCGGAAGGGGCAATGATCCGATGAAAATGTCTGGAACACGCCCTGCGACAGGCCTTCCCAGATCGCCTTCTGGCTCATCACATCGCGAGGTGGCGGCGAGCACACATATTTGGCGCCCTCCATATCGAGTCCATCGAGGTCTTCCGCGGTAAGCGTAATGTATTGCGGGCAGGTCTCGGCATAGACCTTGAGACCCCGCTGCTGTGCCCAGCGCACCTGTTCCATGGCCTCGGCGCCCGAGACATGGACGATCATGATCGGGACATCGACCAGTTGTGCATGGCTGATCGCGCGGTGTGCTGCTTCGCGCTCGACGACTTCAGGGCGCGAGACGGCATGGTAGAACGGCGCAACCTTGCCCTCCTGTTCCAGGCGTTCGGCCAGGAAGCGGATGGTATCGTAGCCCTCGCAATGGACCATGACGAGTGCTTTCTCGCGTCGCGCAACGTCGAAGACGGCCAGCAATTCGCGATCGTTGAGCACGAGGTCGTCATAGGTCATGAAGACCTTGAACGAGGTATATCCGTCTTTCACCAGCGCCGGCAGTTCCTGGCCGAGCACCGCTGGCGTCGGATCGGAAATGATGAGATGAAAACTCGTATCGATGAAACACTGGTTCTCCGCCAGCTTGCGGTAGTCCTCGACAGATTGCCGCAGCGACTGGCCGCGCTTCTGCAGCGCGAAGGACATGACGGTGGAATTGCCCCCTGCCGCCGCCGAGGCGGTCGCGGAAGCGAAGTCATCCGCCATAACGATATCGGGCCCGGAATCCTGGGCGATATGCACGTGACTGTCGATGCCCCCGGGCATGACCCAGAGGCCTTCGGCATCGATTTCCTGCCGCGCACCGGTGATCTCGTTCGAGATGGCGACGATCCGGCCATCGGCAATACCGACGTCGCCCCTGTACATGTCGCTCGCAGTGACGATCGTCCCGCCGCGGATCGCAAGATCCAATTCGCTCATGGCACACTCCCCGTTGTCTATCCAGTTTACTCAGATGCGTTCGAAGGCAATCGATTGGGCGCCTTCCCACAAAACCTTGGTTCCGATGTTGATCAGGCGTTCCTGCCCTTCAATGATCGTCAGAAAGTGGTTGCCGGCGAGCTGCCCCGCCATGCTGGCGAAATTGACCCGGCCATAGGCCAGCAGAATTTCCGTTTCACTGACGCCGCCGGGATAAAGAATGATTTCACCGGGCGACGGATAGCTCGTGGCGTTCTCGAAGGGAACATCGAAATTCATGTCGCCCAGCGGCATCCAGACCCCCTGCCCACTCCAGCGCACATGAATGACGCGTTCGGCAAACGGCAATCGGGACAGGAAACTCCCGCAAGTGGCGGGCGCCTTTTCCATTTCCAGCCGGGCGGGAAACACCTCTCCGGCAATGGTGATCTTCAATTCGGTCAAGATATTCTTCCTTGTTCCAACAGATGTCGGGTCGCTCTGGCGCAGTCGGTCGCTGCGTCGGTCAGCAGGTTGATTTCGTTGGTTGCGACGATCAATCCGGCGCCGAGCGAGATGGCATGCGAGGACAGCAACGCGGCCGGCACGCCCATGACCCCGAACTCCTTGCCTCCCCTTGTGGCGGCCGCAGCCACCCGCGCAAAAGCGCCGATGACCTCCGGGTGCGTGAGATCGGCGGTATGGCCGAGGGACTGGGCAAGATCCTGCGAACCAATGATCAGTCCGTCCAGGCCATCGATTGCGCCAATGTCCTCGACGTCCGCCAGCGCCTGCGCGCTTTCGATCATGGCGTAAATCCTGAACTCGCGCTCGCAAGCCTCGATCAGATCCGTTGCCGGTACCGGCCGGAAAGACGCTGCGATCACCGGGCTCGGCAGCGACCGGTTGCCTTTCGGCGGAAACCTCAGCCTGTCGACGATCGCTCGCGCCTCGGCCAGACTATCGACATGCGGGACGATGATGGCCTGAGCGCCGCAATCTGCGGCCCGCGTGAGGTGGTCGGAGGATCCCTTCGGCACCCGCACATGAACGGGAAAACCAGACATGCGGCCCGTAACGCAAAGGGTCGCCACCTCGCCGAGAGACATGGCGCCATGTTCCATGTCGGCGACCAGGAAATCGAAGCCCGCCTCGCGGGCAACCGCCAGGATCTCAACGCTTCGAAACACGCAGGCGGCCATGCCGAGCGCTACACTCATCTGCTTTTCCCCGTCAAATACTTCATTGCAAGAATGCGGACGCAGCCCGCCATTAGTGGATGATCTGATCAAGGAAATGACGGGCCCGTTCGCTCTGCGGCGCGGTGAAGAACTGTTCCGGCGGCGCCTGTTCGATGATGCGTCCCTTGTCCATGAACACGACACGGTCGGCGACCTCGCGGGCAAAGCCCATTTCATGCGTCACACAGATCATCGTCATGCCGTCACCCACAAGGGCCTTCATCGTTTCCAGCACTTCCTTGACCATTTCAGGATCGAGGGCCGAGGTGGGCTCGTCGAACAGCATGACCTTCGGCTGCATGCACAGGGCACGGGCGATAGCCACGCGCTGCTGTTGGCCACCGGAGAGCTGTGCGGGAAACTTGCCGGCCTGGTCCGCGATGTGAACGCGCTCGAGCAGCGCGTGTGCACGAAGCTCGGCATCCTTGCGAGACAGACCATGCGCCGACATCGGCGCAAGAACGCAGTTTTCCAGAATGGTCATGTGCGGAAACAGATTGAAGCTTTGGAAGACCATTCCTGTCTCGCGCCGCACCCGATCAATCGAACGGGCGTCATGCTGCAGTTCGATACCATTGACGAAAATCAAGCCGTCATCATGCTTCTCGATGTGATTGATACAACGGATCAGCGTGGATTTTCCGGAGCCGGAGGGTCCACATATGACGATACGCTCGCCCTTTTCCACCGTCAGGTCCACTTCCGTCAGCGCGGTAAAATCACCATAGCGCTTGTAGACGGCTTCCATGCGCAAGGCGTAGCGGTCGGTTATCACCGGGCTTTCGGGTCGAGTAACGGAGTTCATCGCAAACCTGCCTTTCTGAAAGTCAGCGCCGTTTGGCGGGAGTGGATTTGGCATTGCGGTCGAGCGACCGTCCGAAATGATGTTCCAGGCGCTGCTGCACCAGATCCCATATCGAAACCAGGAGCAGGTAGTAGACCGCAGCCGCTGCATAGACTTCGAGGATCTGGAAATTCTCCTGCATCAGCATATCGCTACGCCGCATGATCTCCTCGACCGAGATGACGGAAGCCAGCGATGTTGCTTTCAGCAGTGAATTGACCGAATTGCCGAACGGCGGAATCATCAGTCGAAACGCCTGAGGCAGCATCACGCGCCAGAAGATCGTGCGCCGCGGAACGCTGAGTGCCCAGGCAGCCTCACGCTGTCCCTGCGGCACCGACATGAAGCCGCTGCGAATGATTTCAGCGAGATACGACGCCTCGTGCAGGATAAGCCCCACCAGAGCCGAGCCGGTTACGCCGAGCTTGATGCCAAGCTGCGGCAGACCGGTGTAGATGACGACCAGCTGGATCAGAAGCGGTGTGCCCCGGAAGAACCAGATGTAGAAACGCGCAAAGCCGTAGAGCAACAAGTTCGGCGACATTCGCATCAGTGCGATAATCATGCCCAATATCAGGCCGCCGACGACACCGGCCAGGGCCAGTCCGATGGTGACGCGGACGCCACCCAATAGGAAATAGTTGAAGAGGTAGTCGACAAATGCCGCCGGATCAAAATAGCGCATGTACAGCTCCTGTAGGGCACGCGGCACGAAAGTTCGATGCCGTTGAAGGCCTCAAATCCGCGCGTCTCGCGGTGGTTGATTACCGGGACGCGCGGGAGCGGATTGCGATCAAGTCGGACCGGGGCCGGCGATCTCGACCGGCTCGTCGTCGTTGAGCGGCGTCAATCCGAACTTGTCGAAAAGCGCCTTGTAGCTGCCGTCGGCCCGCATTTCGGTCGTGGCCTTGACGACAGCTTCGGCCACGGCCTTGTTGCGGAAGGACATTGCCGTGCGGGCCGCACCGAGGCCGGACAACACTTCCTTCACCCTTCCCTTGCTCACCAGATCGCGCGCGACACTGTCCACCAACAGCGCATTGTCGGTCTGCCCCGCGAGCAGGGCGCTGACAACATTGGTGGCGGTCGGGAATGTGCGCATTTCAACTGCCGTTGTGCCCTTGGCGACACTTTCGTCGCTGAACTTCTTGAGCCAGTTCATCTGGTAGGTGCTGACCTCGACTGCCGAGGACTTGCCAAGCAGTTCCTCGGGGCTGGAATAGGTGGCGGCACTGTCCGGTGCGACGACCACGGAGACCGACTGGCGACCATTCGGAACCAGATACATCAGCTTGGAACGTTCCTCGGTCCAGAACATGCCGGTGTTCATCCCGTCGATGCGGCCGGCGGCCATGCCTGGGATCATCGCCGGGAAGTCCATACGGACAAGCTCGACCGGCATGCAGAGGCGTTTCGACAGCTCGGCCGCCATCTCGACATTAAGGCCCTGCAACTTGCCATCCTTGTCAACGAATTGCTGCGGCGGATTGGTCGGGTTGATCGATAGCTGCAGCTTGCCTTTTTCGACAAGGTTTTCATCGCTGATGACCGGCGCAGTACAGGCTGCGTTGGCGGCGACTGGTGAAAGTAACAGGGCGGCGAAGGCACTTGCCAGCATTAGGGATTTCATCATGTTCTATCTCCGGAGTTGTGAAACCTTGAATTCAGGTCTTTTCTTGTTTTTATTCCTTGTTCCGTGGCCACTCTCCCCAAGTGGCAACGGCCTAAGCACGTGGCACCCGCCGCTCAGTCGATCGAACGAAGCTGGATGCGGGTAAAGTTCCTGACATGAGGCTCAAAGGGACCGAAGCCCTTGACCCTGAGAAATTCGGGGGTCTCGAATGCCCACCGGCCTGCCACTTGGTAGACTGCAGCGTAACGAGGCCCGTCCCCGACGGATATATAGCGCTTGGCGGATAGCCAGCCGGGACAGGCAAGCAAGTCCGGAAAATGCGTCTCGACATACCAGTTGTTGAATGCAACCTCGTGTTCAGGATCGATGTCGACCCGCACGATATGGGTGAAAGCCTCCTCGTCCGTCATCGTCATCTCGTCAGCACACGCGTATGTCGCCGGCCCTGCGGGCGGCTTCCACGACAGTTGCGATATTTGCAGCGATATCCACCTCGGTCGGCATCATCGGCGGCCTCGGCGCGGCATTCTGGATCACCCCCAGTGCTTTGAGACCGGCCTTCATGCGGGTATGCATGTCGATCAACGGCGACGGTCCGTAGATGGCGCGAACGATCGGGTAGAGCCGTTCGTTGACGGCCCGCATCGAGGCAAGGTCGCCGGCAGCGCTTGCCTGCCACAATTCAGCGAAAAGGTGCGGCGCGAGGCTGCCGAGGCCCGAGAGAATCCCGTCGGCGCCGACAGCCATCTGCGGCAGGAACCAGTTATAGTTCGATGCAAGGATCGACACATCCGGGCTTGCCTTTTTCACGGCCCGCCAGTTCTCGTCATAGGCAAGCATCGTGTCGCTGCCTTCCTTGATGGCGATCACGCCCTCGATCGCCGCCAGTTCACACAGCGTTTCGGTCGAATAGCCGTAGCCGGAAGCAACGGGATACTGGAAGAGCGAGACCGGTATGCCGATCGCTTCGGAAACTGCGCGTACATAGGCAACCGGTGCCCGCGAAGTGGCTGAAGCGCCGCCGCCGAGCGGACCCGGCGGGAACAGGACGGCACAATCTGCCCCGGCGTCCTCGGCCATCTTCGCCTCCGCGATCGCTTCGGCGGTGGAGGTCGCAATGATACCGGCCAGGAGCGGCTTATGCGGAATATGTGCACGGGTGCGCTCCACCACCTCACGGCGCTCGGCAACGGTCAGCAGGCCGCCTTCGCCGGCGTGGCCATTGACGAGTGCGGCGGTCACCCCGTCCGGCGCCACGCAATAGTCGAGCACGTATGAATAATCGTCCCAATCGATCGAAAAATCTTCGCGATAGGGCAGAAGCGTCGCGACAGTCAGGCCTTTCAGATCCGGTATCTTCATCATCGTCCTCATGCTGCTTCTCAGGCCCCCGTTTTCTTGCGGGGGAATTTCAGCGTTGCTTCGGCCTTCAGCACTTCCAGCCCCTCGGTATTGCGGGCACTCGCCTGCCAGATGATCGTGCGGTTCTCCTCCCGTTTCTCGGCGATCCAGACCTCGAAGGTGATGGTGTCGCCATAGACCACAGGCCCGGTAAACCAGAAGCGATCTTCGATGGAGATACCGACCACGCCGACAAGTTCGCTCGTCAATATGCTGGTGCAGAGGCCCGCGACCATGATGCCGGGCGCCAGGCGTTTGCCGAAGCGCGTTGCGCCCGCATAGACCTCGTCGACATGAACGGGACCGAAATCACCGGTCGCCGCGATATAGAGCGCACCATCGGCCTCGGTGATCGTCTTGGATATCGCTGTCCTGTCTCCGACATTCAGGTCGTCGAAGGATTTGAAGTCGTACATCGGCTCAACCCCTGGCCGCGAAGGGAACGAGGCGTGCAGCGCCGGAGATGATTTCCTCACCGGTTCCGCTGTTGATACAGGAGACCTTGCAGATGGCGTCGTCGCCCTCGATCGCGGCAATCTCAGCACTTGCCTGCACGGACTGGCCGATGATGACGGGAGCGAGGAAAGACAGTTCAATGGAGCCAATGCGACGATCGGGGCCACCGAGACGGTTGAGGCAGGTGGTTGCAAGAGCGCTGACGGCAAGCTCGAAGGATACCATGCCCATGGCGCCCGCCTTTTCTGCAGCGCGCGCATCGACATAAAGCGGGCCGAGATTGCCGCTGATACCGGTGAACATTGCCTGTTCGGCGACCGTCATCGTCTTTCGGAAGGAAAAGGTCGCACCGACCGTCAGGGGGGATTGCGTCGTCATCAGAAGTCTTCCTTAGATATTGAGGCCGTTCTTGATCGTGCTGCGGGCAATCAGCATGCGATGAATTTCGGACGTTCCGTCATAGATGCGGGTGACGCGTGCATCGCGATACATCCGCTCCAGGGGCAGTTCCTTGGTAAAGCCCATCCCGCCGAACACCTGGATGGCGCGGTCGACGACACGGCCCTGCATTTCGGATGCCGCAACCTTGATCATCGACACCTTGTCGCGTGGCTCCATGCCCTGATCGATTTCCCATGCGGCGTTGAGCACCATCATCTTGACGCCAAATATCTCGATGGCGCTGTCTGCAATCAGCTTCTGCACCATCTGGAAATCGCCTATCGCCTGGCCGAACTGCCTGCGCTCGCTGGCATAGGTACGCATCATTTCGAGCGCACGGGTCGCCATACCGACAGCGCGGGCGCCGATATGCGCAAGTCGAATTTCGAGGACGCTCTTCATGATCAGTCTAAAGCCGTTTCCGACCTCGCCGAGCACGGCGGATGCTGGAATGCGGCAGTTCTCGAAAGCAAGTTCCGCATGACCGTAGCCCCTATGCCCCATCATCGGCTGGGTGCGGGCCACCTTGAAGCCGGCCGATCCCTTGTCGACCAGGAAAAGCGTGATGCCGCCGCGAGCCCGCTTTTCCTTGTCCGTCAGCGCCATGACGATCACATAGTCGGCAATATCGCCATCGCTGATGAAATGCTTGGTGCCATTGAGCACCCATTCATCGCCATCGAGCTCCGCCGTCGTGCTGATCGAGGCCGCATCCGACCCCGCGCCCGGCTCGGTGATCGCCATGGCGCAAATCTTGTCGCCCCGCACGGTCGGCAGAAGATATTTCTCGCGCTGATCGCCCTCGCAGGCCAGCAACATCGGATATACCTGCCCGAACACGCGGCGGATCAAGGCATCCGAGGTCTTGCCGAACTCCTCTTCGACCAGGCAATGATCGATGCAGGAAAGGCCGCCGCCACCGACATCTTCCGGCATGTTCATCGCATAAAGGCCGAGCTGCTGCGCCTTGGCTTTGACGCGTGCCAGCTTCTCGGGCGGAATGCGGGCGTCGTGTTCCGTCGCTTCCTCAAGCGGCTGAACCTCGGTCTCAACGAATTTGCGGACAGTATCGACCAGCAGCCGGCTATCGTCCGTCAGCGAAAAGTTTATCATCTTGTCTTCCAATCGGCCCGAAGGCGTTATCCCTGATGTGATCGACCCGTTTCGGCCTGTCCGATCACACCCATTTCGATCAGCCTGTCCTGCCTCTCGGCCGACATGCCCAGTTCCGTCATGATCTCCCGACTGTCCGTTCCGGCATAAAGCGGCATGCGCCGCATGGCTGGCGAACCCCCGTCATAGCGCAGGGGATGGTTGATCAGTGTCGCTGTCTTGCCGTTAACCTCGATCTCGCCGAAAACGCCCATATGCCTTGCCTGCGGATCGTCCAACAGATCCTCGTAAGACTGCACGCGCTCAAACCAGACACCGTGGCTGTTGAACAGGCTCTCGACATCGGCAAAACAGAGCGGTGCAAGGATCCCGGCCAGGGTCGCCGCATAGCGGTCCCGCTCGGCATAGCGGTCGATCGAGCGCAACTGCCGCAATATGTCGCTGTCAAGCGCATCGGCAAGCTTCGTGGCATCGTTCATCGACAGCACGATGCGCGCATCGGCAAGCGTGTAGAGCCCGTAAGGCGCATCATGATACCAGCTGCCGCAATTGCGACCGCGCTTGAGCTTGCTCGCCCGATCGGGCGCGGCATAATATTTGGTCAGCGCTTCCACCTGAAGGTCGATCGCAGCCGCAAACAGGCTCGATTCCACTCTGGCTCCCTCGCCTGTCTGCAGCCGGCGCACATAGGCGCCGAGCACGCCCATGGCAAGCAGCGAGCCGCCATGCTGGTCGATTACGGCAGCGCCAACGACCGAGGGACCTTCCTCCCCGCCGCCGGTTGCCGCCACCAGTCCCGAACGCGCCTGCATCAGCAGATCCTGGCCCGGCCGCTTGGCTGCCGGCCCGGTTGCCCCAAGCCCGGAGGCAGACGCATAGATGATCGTCGGATTGAACGCGCGCACCGCCTCATAGCCAAGACCCAACCTATCGAGCACCCCGGGCCGGTAGTTCTCCACCAGCACGTCGGCGTCCGCGATCAATGCGCGTGCGATCGCCAGGCCTTCTTCGGATTTCAGGTCGATGGCGATCGACCGCTTGTTGCGGTTTACCGCCAGTGAAAAGGCACTGACATCGGTAACCCAGGAATTGCCTCCGGACCAGTGCCGCTCGAAGGCGCCTTTGAGCGGCTCGACCTTGATGACATCGGCCCCCATATCGGCAAGGTACTGGCAGCAGGCCGGTCCCTGCAGATAGTGGCAGAAACTGATGACCTTCATCCCGATCTTCATCGAACCCGCCATCATTGCACTCCGACGGCGGATGCCGCGAAAAGCGCCTCGATCTCGGCCTCGCTGTAGCCTGCCTCGCCAAGGACCTCGCGGGTCTGGGCGCCGAGGCGCTGCGGCACAAGCTTGATTTCGGGAGACTTGCCGTCATAGCGGGCCGGGTGCATGACCATCGTCACGTTCTGGCCATAAGCGCCTTCGACGGTCTTGAAGGCTTGCATGTGCTCAAGCTGCGGGTCGGCCCGCAGGTCTTCATAGTCCTGAACCGGCGCATGCCAGATCTTGCCGGCCTCGAGCCCGGGCAGCCAGTCTGAAGTCGCCTTTTCCTTGAGCGTGTCAGCGACGAGACGGGTAATCTCCTCGCGACGGGCGAAACTGTCGGCATCCGTGAAATCTTCGAGCGCCTTTATGCCGAGCGCCGCAGCAAGCGCCCTGGGCGCCGCCATCGACAGGGCGAGATGACCGTCGGCTGTCGCGTGGATGCCATAGGGACCGGGGGAAAACCACGACGCGATACCCGAGGGACCGCGCGAAGTGGGTGACGCGGCACCATTCAGCCAGGCCGTCAGCGGCTCGACCTGCAAGTCGATTGCCGCGAGGTAGAGATTCACCTCGACAAGTCGGCCAGCCCCTGTCTTCGCCTTGGCAAACAGAGCGGCCAGGATCGCCATCGCATAGAGCGAGGCTGCGTGCTGGTCGACGATCACGGCCCCCACGGGCGTCGGCGCTCCGTCTGCCCGGCCGGTACGAGCAGCGAGACCGGACATCGCCTGCAGGAGCAGGTCCTGGCCCGGCCGGTCGCGATAGGGACCGTCGCCGCCGAAACCCGTCGCGACAGCATATATGATGCCGGGATTGATGGCTTTCAGCGCTTCGTAACCGAGACCGAGCTTTTCCATCGTGCCGGGCCGAAAATTCTCCATCACCACGTCGGCCGTCGCAACCAGCTTCTTCACGGCCGCGAGCCCTTGCGGGTTCTTCAGGTCGACCGCAATGCTGCGCTTGTTGCGGCCAGTCGCCAGATGATTGACGCTGTCTCCTTCGACGAAACGGTTGGCAACAGCCCAATTGCGCTGGAAAGCGCCCTCGACAGGCTCCACGGCGATGACATCCGCTCCCAGATCGGCGAGCGTCTGGGCAGCGAGCGGACCTGCCAGGAAGTGATTGAAGCTGAGGATCTTAACGCCGCTCAAGAGAGTCATCGACACACGCACGCCTTCTAGCTCTGACTATTTTTTACTCAGAGGCAAGCCGTGCCGCCGAATGAGGCAATTATAGGAGGGCGAATTCATACATGACAATATCGACGTCAATTATATTATTCATTGAATTCATATTCTCGTTGAATATATTTCATTGAAATAGCTGCCTTTTTCGAGGATCGCGATGCGATGAACTTACGTCAATTGGAAATTCTGGCGGCTGTGGTGCGGACCCACTCGACCATCGCGGCAGCGCAGGATCTCGGAATGTCCCAGCCGGCCGTCTCCAATTCCATCAAAAGCGCCGAAGCCTCGCTCGGGTTCCTTCTGTTCGAGAGGGTCAATAATCGCCTCATACCGACGCCCGAGGCGCAGGTTCTGCTTGCCGATGCAGAACATCTCTTCCTGATGCGCGATGCAGTGATGCAGACAGCCAGTTACCTGAAGGCGGGGCGCAAGGGGAGCATCCGGGTGGCGGCGACCGCCGAACTTTCGGAATCGCTCATGCCCCAGTTGATATCGCGGTTTCTGCAGAATCACCTCGGTGTCGATGTCTCGCTCGAGACGCACCGCTTGGACACGGTCCTCAACTATGTAGAGACAGGCGTATCGGATATCGGCTTCGCCATGGAGCCCTATCCACGACCGACCCTGGACCAGACCCCGCTCGCCACGCTCGACATGGTCTGTGCGTTCTCCGCAAAGAGCGAACTGGGCAGGCTGCAGTTCGTCACGCCCGTCGATATCGACCAGATGCCGATGCTGAAGGCCGGCTCAGGCAGCCGCATCAACAAACTGATCGAGGAGGCCTTTCAGAAAAGCCGCGTGGCTTTCAACCCCAGCGTCGACGTCCGCTTCATGAACGTGGCCAGTTACTGCGTCGAGCAGGGCGTCGGCGTCGCCATCATCGATGAATTGACCGCGTCCTGCCGGCCTCACACTGCAATGCGCACCCTGCCATTTCGACCGCGCGTCCAGATCACCCTCGCCGCTGTCAGCTCCAATTCGCGTCCTCAACAACGGCTGGTAAAATCATTGGTGAAATATGCGCGAGAGGAGATATCGCAGCGCCTGCGACAAGTGTCAAAAGAACGCTCCCTAAAGGGAACGTAGCTCACATTTCCCCGTCGCCTTTGAAAACTTGGCCCTTGTAGTCATGTCGAACCTCTTCAGCGGCGTCGGCCTGAATTGCGAGATGCGTCTAAAATCACTTGAACCCACCACCCTTCCGTTGCTTCGTGGAAGCGTAGGTGTCTCCCAGTTGTCCCGCCAGTTCGTAACGGGCCCGGCTTAGGCTGACCAGGCCGGCAGTCGCCGCGCAGCCGGCAGAAATGGCCACCGCAGATTCCAGTGCAGCGGAGAGCGGCAGCGTTGCGAAGATGATTGACATCGAGATTCCACCCAAGGTCTGGCCGAGAAGCCGCGCGGTGCCCTGCATAGCGCCGGCCGCGCCGTTTCGCGCTTTCGGTGCGGAAAGGAGCAGAACCCGGTTGTTCGGCGTCTGGAACAGTCCGAATCCGAGGCCGGCAATCACCGTGCCGGCCAGAAATGCGATACCTCTCGGATCGGCCGGGCTGAAAGCGGCAACAAGGAGGCCGACGCTCATCAGCATCCCGCCTGTGGCGCAAAGCCATGCGGTCTTGACACGGTTTGCCAGACGCCCCGAAACCGGTGCGATGATCGCGGTCGCAATGGGCCAGGGCATCATGTAGAGCCCGGCCGAAACTGGTGTCATGTGCATTGTGTGCTGAAGATAGAAGGGGAGCGCGATGTAACTCAACATCTGGCCGCAGAAGCAGGATATCGAGGCGATGACCGCCACTCGGAATGCCGGTGCCGCCAGCAGATCCGTCGGAATGATCGGCGCCTCGCTACTGCGTTCCAGGCGCAGCAGGACAAGAAGGCAAGCGACCGAGGCGGCGACGAGGACCGCACCGCTCACCGGCGCGGTCGCTATCTGGTCGGCACCGCAGAAGAACAGGATGAACATCAGTGTGTTGGCCAGCAATGCCTTCGCGTTCAACTTCCGCTTTTTGCCCTCGACTTGCGCCAGCAAGCCGCCGCCGATGAGAACGATGGCGCCAAGAGGTATATTGACCGCAAACAACCAGGGCCAGGTCGTGACGGAAAGGACGGCGCCAGCAATTCCGGGGCCTGCCGCGGAAGAAATGGCAATAACCATGGCGTTGACGCCTATGATCGGACCAAGCATGTGCTGCGGCAACACCGAACGCAGGTTCATCATGGCGAGCGCCATGATCGCGCCCGCGCCAATACCCTGCACGAAACGAGCCAGGATTAGGACGGGAAGGTCGCCCGCGAAGGCGCAGGCCGCGGAAGCTGCAGTGAACAATGCGACGCCAATCAAGAAGACCCGCCGCGGGCCGTAGATTTCGCCCAGCGCGCCACACGGAAGAAGGGCCACCAGCACGGCCAGCTGATAGGCCGAGACCACCCATACGGTGCTTTCCGCCTGCGCGTGCAGCGAGAGCGCGATAGACGGCAAGGCGACGTTGGCAATGGCTCCGTCCAGGACGACGAGAACGGCCGCTAAAAGTATGAATATTGTGGCCAGGTACCGTCGAGGCGATGCCAGGCCGTCATTTGAAAGCGGCGCAGTGGAGGTGATGGACATAGAGAAACTCCCAGTCGTTGCCGGATGACCGACTAGTTAGCGCCAATCGGATGATGGCGCCAGACGCAACGAAGTCAACTGACAGTTGCGTACAACGCCATACTTGAGTAAATGAGCAATATGTCCGATCTCGACCTCAACCTTTTGGTGGCGCTGGATGCCTTGCTGCAGGAAAAAAGCGTGACTGCCGCCGCGCGCCGGCTCGGCCTCAGTACGTCCGCCATGAGCCGGACGCTGTCGCGGTTGAGGGCGAGGCTAGGCGATCCGATCCTGGTACCGGCGGGGCGTGGCATGGTTGCGACCCAGCATGCCTTGGCGATTGCCGCCGACGTGCATTCGTTGAGGGCCGCCGTGCAAACCGTGCTCAGTCCAGCATCGACCGTCGATATCCGGGACGTACGGCGCCATTTCACCATCCGTGCCAATGAGGCATTCGTGCTTATCTTCGCCGCCGACCTGAGCGCCGCTGTGGCCGACGCGGCCCCAGGAATAAAGCTTCGGTTTGCGCCGAGGTCGGACAAGGATGTTCAATCCCTGCGAGACGCCGCAGTGGATCTGGACATCGGCGTCCTCCCGTCGGAGAGTGGAGAACTGCGTTGCCAGACCCTTTTCGAAGACCGGTACGTCGGTCTCGCAAAGACAGGTCACCCGATTTTCGATGCCAAGCAGATCACGATCGGAAGCTATGCCGCCTGGGGACACGTGGTCTTTTCACCGCAGGCGGATTTTGCCGGTCCGGTTGACAGGGCGCTCGCTGAACTCGGCGTTTACCGCGATGTCAGGCTAATAGTGCCAAGCTTTCCAGCGGTGATCGCCGTCGCGGCGGCATCCGATTTGATCGGCGCGATTCCGAAGTCGTATCATAAATCCGCCGCCACCAGCCAGATCAGGACATTCGAGCTGCCGGTCGCCGTTCCGAGTTTCGACATCGTACAGGCGTGGCACCCGCGTATGGATGCCGACCCCGTTCATCGTTGGCTGAGGGCGTTGATTTTTGAGACGTTCAAATCGATGAAATGAGTACACCCTCGCTCATGACGGCTATCGGCGCAAACCTGAAGTCTGCGCCCAACGCGCTTTGCAAGGCGCAGCCGGTTGATTTACGGCACCAACCAGCCCAGTCGTCCGCCTGGCCGTGATGCAGTTGCTCGACCTTAAATTCTTGGAAGCACACGAGGATGCACTTCAATAGGGTCTGGCGAAACGGAAAATGGTTCCATCCGCGTCAGCGCTTGACAAGATTGATGTACGCACCTCATCTTGAGGCATTCAGAAATGTCCCTTGGGAGGAGAGGTATGGACCCTAAATTCGTCATCGACAGCGAAGAAGCGTTGCGCGGCCTTTACGCGGCCACGCATGACCTCGCCATACAGAAGTTTCAAGAAAGCCTTGGGGTACATGCGCAAGCGTTTATCCGACGTTCGCCGTTCCTTTGTCTGGGCACGCAGGATCTAAACGGCCGGGCGGATGTGAGCCCACGTGGCGACCCGCCCGGGTTCGTCAGTATTCTGGACGACAGGACATTGGCGATCCCTGACCGTCCAGGCAACAACCGGTTGGACAGCCTTACCAACATCATAGCAAATCCCGCTGTGGGGCTCTTGTTCATGATCCCAGGCTTCGACGACACCCTGCGCGTCAATGGAGTAGCACGCATCGTCACTGACCCGACTCTTCTCGGAACCATGTCTGTCAAAAACCGTGTGCCCACCCTCGCGATAGTGGTGCATGTCCGCGAGGTCTTCCTGCATTGCGCAAAGGCTCTCAGGCGCTCGCATCTCTGGGATACAGCCTACCATCAGGATCGCAAACAGATGCCGTCGCTGATCAAGATGATACTTGATGAAACGACCGGAGCGCCGGGAGAAGACGAAATGCGAAAGATCGATGCGGGTTTGGAGGAGGACTACAAGCAGACGATGTACTAGAATCATCCATCTGCGAGTCCCGGTAAGGTCAATGTCCCTTTATACAAAATCATGGCTGTTCATGGCTTGGGCAGTTCTTCTGCTCCTGACTTTCGATAGCTGGCTGCCACTCTTCCAGACCGTCTTTGGAACGAGCGGGACATATCCTGCAATGGTGTTCTGGGCCGGTCACGGCCTCGTCATGTTATTCTTCTTCGTCTGCCCGAACTGCGGGTTTTCCCTGTTCAGAAGCGAGACTTCGTTCTTGTGGATCACCCACCCATGGCCAAACAAGAAATGTTCTCGCTGCGGACGAGACCATACCAGCTGAGTTGGAGCGGTATGCCGCAGCATTCGTCAAGCAAAATTACCTCAAAGTAAAGTTTACGATGCCCTCACCGTGGGGGCTTCAAAGACGACAACGCGATCTTTTTATTCCTCCAAGCTATAGCTGTATCCATTCTTCTCAGTAGTCAACGAACGAACTGTCTCTTATGCCTTTGAAAGGCAGCACTCCTTTCGAATGCGCTGCAACATCATTCGCGCTCTAGATGCGAAGAGACGAAGCAGTACAGGGATTGTTCTGAATGGTGCTTCTCAATTATCTGACACGGATCCAATTTGGCTTTGGATCCTTGGCTCTGCTAAAGGGGAAGTGCGATATTCTCGGCATGCGCCGGCCCTTGATCGTGGCCGATGTGGGCGTGCACAAGGCGGGCATCCCTGACCTGGTTCTTGAACAGCTTTCGCCGCAAACGGTCGTCACCGTTTTTGACGCCACGCCGCCCAGTCGAAACGACGTTCTTTTGCCCGCTGCATTCAACAATGATGCCGCCTCGGCTGCGCAGGAGCAGAAGATCGAGCGCCTTGCTCATGTGGCGGGCATAGCCAGAACGCCCGAAATCGACACGACCATCCAACACCGGTCCGCGCCAAGCTTCGCAGGACGATCTGGGTCACCGTTGTACCGGCCGGCCGGTGCAACGGAAGCACATCTTCGCACATACAACAAAAAAAATAATAGGAGGAATACTTGATGATACCTGGAAATTCCGCAGCACAGCCGATTGTCTCAGAGGCCGCGGCGGCCGTGCTTCGCAAGGCCACGTGGCGCATTGTGCCGCTCTTCGTCGCCTGTTTCGTAATGTCCTATCTCGATCGCGTGAATGTCAGTTTCGCCAAGCTGCAAATGCAGAGCGAATTGGGGCTCTCCGAAGCCGCGTATGGCTTGGGCGCCAGCATCTTTTTTGTCGGTTATCTTTTGTTCGAGGTCCCGAGCAACATCATCCTCGCCAGAGTGGGATCACGGCGCTGGATCGCTCGCATCATGATCAGCTGGGGCATCGCTTCGGCTGCCATGATGTTTGTACGCTCCGAAACGGTGTTCTACCTATTGCGCTTTCTGCTGGGCGTTCTGGAAGCGGGCTTCGTCCCAGGCGTGGTATTTTGCTTCATGCACTGGTTCCCGGCCAGCCTGCGCGGCCGTATCAATTCCTGGTTCTTCATGTCCATCGCGCTCTGCGGCCTCATCGGCGGTCCAATCTCCGGCGCCATCATGAAATACATGAATGAGATTGGCGGCTTGGCGGGCTGGCAGTGGCTGTTCCTGCTTGAGGGCATTCCCTCGGTCCTTCTCGGCCTGCTGGTCCTGATCCTGCTCGACGACCGCGTCGACGACGCCAAGTGGCTAACCGCGCACGAAAAGGAGCTGCTGAAGGCCCGCCTTGCCCAGGATCCGAAGGTCAGCGATAACCATTCCTTCAGCGCCGCGCTCAAGGAGCCGTCCACCTACGTCTTTTCGCTGATCTATCTCGGTCTTGCCATGGGCATTTACGGCATCATATTCTGGATGCCGCAGCTTGTGAAAACTGCGGGCACCACCGACACCTTCGTCATCGGGCTCATCACCATGATTCCCTATGTGGTGGCGTTGGCTTTGATTCCGTTGATCGCCCGCAGTTCTGATCGTATGGGCGAGCGCCGCTGGCATCTCGTGGGCTGTGCGGTAGCGGGAATGGTGGGCTATGTGATGTGCGGAGCGTTCGGCAACAGTCTGTTCGCGTTGCTGATCGGCCTCTCCGTGGCGGCCACCGGCATCATTGGCTCTTTCGGCCTGTTCTGGATGCTGCCGGCGCGGGTGCTCAGCGGCATGGCCGCAGCGGCAGGCATAGCGCTCATCAATTCCATCGGCCAGATTGGCGGCATCATCGGCCCCTACGCCGTCGGTCTGGTGAAAGACGCCACGGGCAGTGCGGATATGGCCCTTTACGGCATCGCGGCGGTATGTGGCATCTCCGGCGTGTTGATCGCCTGGTGCTTGCCGCGCAACCTCTATCAGCGCGACCATCGGGTGACGGCATTGTCAGGTTGATTTCCGTCAACCGTTGTGCGCCAGCTTGAGGGCCATCGAAGACGCAGGGCGCGGTCAGCCGGTCGCAGCGCAAGGCGCCGAGGAAGGTGAGCGTGCACCAGCGGCCGTGCGGGCAAAGCCGCGCAGCCGCTTGCCCCTCGGCCAGCGAAGCTCCACCTCCGAACAAGCTATTGCTTGATTATTCTGTTCTCGCGCGTTGACTGCGCGTCTTCAAAACACCAGGAACTGCGAGGACGTACAAAATTCCAGCAGCGATGAACAGCAGAGTGGCTCCGAATTCGCGATAGATCGCAACGCCGACAAGACCGCCCAACAAGAACGATGCGACAATATTCAAATGCAGCAGCAGCTTGCTGGCAGTTTCCCCCGAGTCGATCTTCCGTTCGTGTCCTAATGCGATATCGCATAGCATACCGATCCCAATGCCAATGTCGGTTGCCATGCCAGAGACATGGGTAGTCCGTATCCGGGCATTTGAGATTCGAGTGACAATCGCATTCTGGAGGCCCATGAGGAAACTCAATCCAAAGACCAGAATGGACGTCCGAGCGCTGGCGTTGGCAAAAATATCGACGAACCCAAGGCCAACCAGCAAAGACGCTTCGAGCAAAATGCTATAGGCGTATATGCCCGCTATCTTCCGTCTCCGTCCGGCATTGACCAGAAGGGTAGAGAGAGCCGCCCCACAAACAAACGAGACGACAATAAGACCTGCGAAAAGCCCCAGTGAAAAGTCTCCTGTGGCCAGATGGTCGGATACCAAGGACACATTACCTGTCATGTTGGCTGAAAAGAAGCCTACCGCATGGAACGCGGCTGCATTCAATGCGCCTGCAACCGCAGCGAGCGTATTTCCAAGTTGAAAATCAACGCTGATGCGACGAGCTTCTCCAACATTCACAAGCATTTCGAAGGATCCGGTTTCATGTTTTCCGATGATAAAGCATGACGACTGGATTGGCGTCAAAGGAGTTCTGACTGTAAGCTCCATGCGCGCGTCCCCGGCAAAGTCGGGGTGACAAAATGAACGGGCGGTTAGATCCTTTGCGTCGACTCGCGCATAATCTAAGCTGGCATGCTTGTGCTCGCCTGGAATTTCTCGGCAATGACGCTTTCCCGCGTAGCCGCGCAGCCGGGCATGGGAAAGTCCCGCTCTTCGGCGCCAGGTTCCACTGCGGGAATAATGCGCGTGATTGCAACGGGTTAGTTCAAAAAAATACCGTCGCGAGCCTCATTTCTCATGACGGTACTTTCGAAATCGGCAATATGAGCAAGGGCCGTCAACCGTGACGGTACTTGTGAGCTGTGCCCACCGATAGGTATCGATAGGCACCGTCAAGAAAATTATTTTGTTTCAGTGCGTTATGTCGTACCGCAGCGTAAATTCGGCGGTGTCCGGATGGGCCTGAATCATTCCCACTCGATCGTGCCGGGGGGCTTGGAGGTAACGTCGTAGACGACGCGGTTGATGCCCTTCACCTCGTTGATGATGCGCGTTGCCGCCTGGCCGAGAAAGCTCATATCATAGTGATAGAAATCGGCGGTCATGCCGTCGACCGAGGTCACGGCCCGTAGCGCGCAGACGAATTCATAGGTCCGGCCATCGCCCATCACGCCGACCGTCTGCACGGGCAGGAGCACGGCAAAGGCCTGCCAGATCACGTCATAAAGCCCGGCCTTGCGGATCTCGTCGAGATAGACCGCATCGGCCTCGCGCAGGATTTCCAGCTTCTCGCGCGTCACGCCGCCGGGGCAGCGGATGGCGAGGCCAGGACCCGGGAAAGGATGGCGGCCGATGAAATGATCTGGCAGCCCGAGTTCCTTGCCAAGGACGCGCACTTCATCCTTGAAGAGCTCGCGCAGCGGCTCGACGAGTTGCATGTTCATGCGCTCCGGCAGGCCGCCGACATTGTGATGCGACTTGATCGTCACCGAGGGTCCGCCGGTGAAGGAAACGCTCTCGATGACGTCCGGATAGAGCGTGCCCTGGGCGAGGAAATCGGCACCGCCGAGCTTCTTTGCTTCCTCTTCGAACACTTCGATGAACAGCCGGCCGATCGTCTTGCGCTTCTTCTCCGGGTCCGCCTCGCCTTCCAGCGCATCGATGAAACGATCCTGCGCATTCACCAGCACCAGCGGCAGATTGTAATGTTCGCGGAACATCTCCACGACGTCGGCGGCTTCATTCTTGCGCATGAGGCCATGGTCGACGAGGATACAGGTCAGCTGGTCGCCAACGGCCTCATGGATGAGCAGCGCCGCAACGGAGGAATCAACGCCGCCGGAGAGCGCGCAGATGACCTTCTTGTCGCCCACCTGCTTGCGGATGAGATCGACAGCCTTCTCGCGATAGGCCGACATCGACCAATCGCCCTCGATGCCGGCGATGCGATGCACGAAATTCTGCAGCAGCTTGGAACCGTCCGGCGTATGCACCACCTCCGGGTGGAACTGCACGGCGTAATAGCGCCGCTCCTCATTGGCGATGGCGGCAAAGGGCGCGCCGGTCGACGTACCGACGACCTTGAAGCCTTCGGGTATCGACACGACGCGGTCGCCATGGCTCATCCACACCTGATGGCGGGTGCCCTTGGCCCATACGCCCTCGAACAGCGCGCATTCGGCCTGGATGTCGAGAAATGCACGGCCGAACTCGCGGTGATGGCCGCCCTCGACCTTGCCGCCGAGCTGGGCGCACATGGTCTGTTCGCCATAGCAGATGCCGAGCACCGGAATATCGGCCTCGAATATCGCCTGCGGTGCACGCGGGGAGCCGATGTCGATAGTCGAATGCGGGCTACCGGAAAGGATGACGGCCTTGGGCTTCAACTGCCGGAATGCTGCTTCGGCGGACTGAAACGGAACGATTTCGGAGTAAACGCCAGCCTCGCGGACGCGCCGCGCGATCAGCTGCGTTACCTGGCTGCCAAAATCGATGATAAGAACGGTGTCGGGAGGAGTGCTCATGGCGGGCCTTTAAAGCAAATCGAAGACAGGTGCAATGGATAGTCGAGCCCTGCGACCAAGTCATCCAGTTCCTGATAAAACGCGACAGGCCGGCCCGGAAAATTCAGCGGATGGAACGCTCGAGAGCGGCAACCACCCATTTGTTCAAACTTACGCCGGCACGCCGCGCGGCAGTCGAAACTGCCTTGTGCAGGACCGGCTCGGTGCGGATCACGAACTGCCCGGAGAACGGCTTCTCGGGCTCTTCGCCCCGCTCTTCACAAAATCGTAGATAGTCTTCGATCGAATCGGCAAAGGCCTGCTTCAGGCCCGACGCCGATTCTCCCTGAAACGTAATCACATCGCGAAGATTGATGACTTCGCCGTGAAAAAGCCCGGCATCCTCGTCGAACTCAATGATGGCTTCATAGCCCTTGTAATGCATCGTCGTCATGGCCGTATCTCTGCTTCCTGTAAGAACCGCCGCACCGATTTAACCGCGCCCTTGTCCGTTTCCTTCTGCGGATGAGGACGATGGAACACCGCCCTAACATTCTTCAACGCCACGCGATCTCGGCGCCACAGGCGATGAACAGGGCTTCGATGTCCCGCCAGGCGATTGTCGCACGAACCGGATCAGCGAAAATCCCTGCAAGCGTCTCGGCGTGTCTTTTGCTCAAATTCATATAATAGTATCATCTTCTAGTATCAATATACAAGATTGCGAATTAAATAGAGGTAGTCCCGTCCTCGATTGCGCTTGCCATCGTCTCCACGGCCTGTGCGAGTTTTTCGTCGATGACGTGCAGATATTCCGTCCAGTCGTTGAGGTGCTGGAGTTCCCTCGCACCATCCGAGATGCCGCGCAGGCCGATCAGCGGAATCCCGAAGCGCTGGCAGGCCCGCAGGATCGAGAACGTCTCCATTTCCACCATGTCGGCATCGACAAGGTCATAGGCCGGGCCGGACACGATATTGGCGCCGGACGAGAGCGAGGCCTCCTTGATGCCGGGAATGCGATGCGGCAGCGGCACCTTGACCGGAAGGTCGAGGAAGGGCGTCGCACCCTTGACGAAACCGAGTGGCGAGGCATCCATGTCCCGGTAGGACACGCTCGTCGCCTGGTAGATTTCCGTCTGCTCGAGGCTGCGCGAACCCGCCGAACCGAGGGAGACGACCAGATGCGGCAGCGACGCATTGGCGGCGAGGCTGGCGAGGGTCGCGGCGATGCTGACGGCCGATTCCACCGGTCCGACGCCGGTGATCAGCGGCTTGAACAGCCGCTGCAGATGGGGACCGTATTCCGCATCGACCGCCATGACGAACAGCACCCGCCTGCCCGCGATCATCACTATGTCTTCAAGCATGTCAGGCACTGCCATTGAGGTAAAGGAGGGAGGCGTTGAGCAGCGTCGCGAAGGCGACCCAGAGCAGATAGGGCAGGAAAAGCGCGGCTGCGGTACGTTCGGCGTTCCAGCTGGCCTTGATGAAGGCCACTATGGCGACGAGGAGCAGGATTATGACGGCAAGCGCCGTCGCCATGCCCTGGAAACCGAAAAAGGCCGGCGACCAGAGGAAGTTCAGCACCAGCTGCGCCCACCAGAGCTGCTGCGGCCGCGCCAAGCCGCGATCCCAGACCCGCCAGCCGGCAATGGCGATGAGAACGTAAAGCACGGTCCAGACGGGCGCGAATAGCCAGTTTGGCGGGTTGAACGGCGGCTTGGCCAGGCCCGCATACCATTCGCCGGGAAGCGTGATGTAACCAATCGCCAGGCCGCCGCCGACGACGAGAACGAGAAACAGCAGGAACGCCACGGAACGGGACATGTTGAGACCTCGTCTGCACTGGCGGCTGTTGTAACCTTATTTGCCGCGCCTGAGAACCGAAATGAAAAAGCCGTCGGTAGACGTGGCCAGCGGCGACAGGATTGCGGCGCCGTCGCGGAACAGTGGCCGCAGCGAGGGGTCGGCTTCCACCACCTCGTCCCATCGCGGCTGCGTATCCACCGGCGTGAAATCGGCATTGTTCTCAAGGAAAACGCTCACCTGCCGTGCATTCTCGGCTGCGAACAGCGAGCAGGTGATGTAGACGAGGCGGCCGGAAGGCTTCACATAGGCCTTTGCTGCCTCAAGTACATCGCGCTGTTCGACCATGCGGCGCTCCAGTTGCTGCTCGCTGAGGCGCCATTTCGCATCGGGCCGCCGCCGCCATGTGCCGGACCCGGTACAGGGCGCGTCGACGAGAACGAGGTCCATCTGCCTTTCGAACTGGGCAAGATCGCCGATGCTCGCATGCGGCTGCGTGTTGCGCACGCCGGCGCGTTTCAGGCGGTCGAAGATCGGCGCGAGGCGTGCGCGCTCCGCGTCGAAGGCATGGATCTGGCCCTTGTTGCCCATATCCGCGGCCATGGCCAGCGTCTTGCCGCCGGCACCGGCGCAATAGTCGAGCACCTGCTGGCCGGGCTGCACATTCGCCAGCTTCGCGGCCAGCTGCGAGCCGAGATCCTGTACTTCGAAAAGGCCGCGCTGGAAGGCAGGCTCGGCCTGCACATTCGGATGGCGGCCCATGGCGCGCAGCGGCGCTATGCGCATGGCCGAGCCAAGCAGCGGCGCGGCGACGGCGCCGGCCCGGGCGAGTTCCTTCAGCACCTTGTCGCGGTTGGCCTTCAATGTGTTGACGCGCAGATCGACGGGCGGCCTGTCGCCGAGGGCGGCAGCCTCGGCAATCCAGTCGTCGCCGAAAACAGCCTCGAAATGCGGCACGCACCATTCCGGCACGTCGGCGCGGACGAAATCCGGCGCCTGCGACAGCTGCCGCGTCTGCCAGTTTTCCAGCTGAACGGCCTCGATGGGCGCCGGCGCGAACTTGTCGCCCGCCAGCGTATCCTCGATGGCTTCATTGCTCAGTTCCGCATCGGAAAGCAGGACGCCATAGGCGATGTGGCGCGCCGAATCGCTATCCATGCGCCAGGCGAGCGATTGCCTGCGGCGCAGCGCATCATAAACGATATTGCCGATCACCGCCCGATCGCCGGCGCCGGCGAAACGATGCGAGAGACCCCAATCCTTCAACGCGTCGGAAGCCGGCCGCTTGCGGGTCTCGATATCTTCCAGCACTTCGATCGCGGCCTGCAGGCGTCCACCAAGTCGCATATACGTTCCTTTTGCTAATCCTTGCCCGTCGCATACATGGCAATGAGCATAAAAGAAAGCCGGGGCACGAGACCCCGGCTTTCGCGTTCAATCTGTCGCAGTGGAAACGGCGCGCGTTCCTACTCGGCGGCGACGTTCTTCTCGTCGTTCGAAATGGCATTGGCCTCGTAGCCATGCGCCTCTTTCAGCGCAGCGCGGACACCCGCTTCATAATCGGGATGGACGCGGCCGAAATGGACGAGCTGACGCTCGATGATATTGCCCGGAACGCCGCCCATCGCAGCGGCGATGTTGGAGAACAGGCGCGCGCGCTGTGCCTCGTCGAAGAGGTTGAACAGAGCCGTGACCTGGCCGTAATCATCATTGCCGACGCGGTGGTTGTAGCGGTCCGCATCACCCGACAGGCGCAGCGGCGGCTCCTTCGCGGCCGGCTGCTCGGCAGCGCCCGAGAAGCTGTTGGGCTCGTAATAGGCGTCGACATTGCCGGTCTTCTGGCCGAAGAAATTCATCGAGCCGTCCTTGTGGTAGTGATGGACAGGGCATTTCGGCGCGTTGACCGGCAGGGCTTCGTAGTGCGTACCGAGGCGATAGCGATGCGCATCGGCATAGGAGAATACCCGGGCCTGCAGCATCTTGTCCGGCGAATGGCCGATGCCGGGAACGATATTGGACGGCGAGAAGGCAGCCTGTTCGATCTCGGCGAAATAATTATCGGCGTTGCGGTTGAGTTCGAGCACGCCGATCTCGATCGGCGGGAATTCGCCATGCGGCCAGACCTTGGTGAGATCGAACGGATTGTAGCTCGTACGCTCCGCTTCGGCCTCGGTCATGACCTGCACCTGAACGGTCCATTTCGGATATTCGCCGCGCTCGATGCCGCCGAAGAGTTCTTCCTGGTAGGTTTCGCGCGACTTGCCGATCAGTTCTTCCGCTTCCGCATTGGTATAGAAGCGGTGCCCCTGCTGGGTCTTGAAGTGGAACTTGACCCAGAAGCGCTCGCCCGCATCGTTCCAGAAGGAATAGGTGTGCGAGCCATAGCCGTTCATGTACATCGGCGCGACCGGCAGGCCGCGGTCCGACATCAGGATCGTCACCTGATGCAGGCTTTCCGGCGAAAGCGACCAGAAGTCCCACATGGCGGTGGCCGAACGCAGGTTGGTGCGGGGGTGACGCTTCTGCGTGTGGATGAAATCCGGGAATTTCAGTGGATCGCGGACGAAGAAGACCGGCGTATTGTTGCCGACAAGGTCCCAATTGCCTTCGCTCGTATAGAACTTGATGGCAAAGCCGCGCACATCGCGCTCGGCATCGGCTGCACCAAGCTCACCGGCCACGGTCGAGAAACGCAGCAGCAGCGGCGTCTCGGCGCCGGGCTGAAGCGCCTTGGCCTTCGTATAGCGGGAAATGTCCCCGGTGATCTTCAATGTGCCATAGGCACCCCAGCCCTTGGCGTGAACGACGCGCTCCGGAATACGCTCGCGGTTCTGGTGGGCAAGCTTTTCGAGCAGCTGATAATCGTCGAGCAGTACGGGACCGCGCTCACCAGCAGTCTTGGAATTCTGGTTGTCGGAAACCGGCGCACCGGCGGTCGTCGTCAATGTTGGACGGTCGGCCATGAAGCTCTCCCCTGATTTACGTTCGTGATAAATGGATAGGCGCCGCATGGGCTCCTCTCCCCAACCATAGAACAGTTCTAATCATAGTTTCCAATTGTATTTAGAATTATTATTGATAGGATAAACCTATCATGTTTTCCGTCCGCCAGATGCGCTATTTCGATGTCCTCGCGACGACGCTGCATTTCCGCAAGGCCGCCGAAGCGGCGCGGATTTCGCAGCCTGCGCTCTCGGCGCAGATCGCGGAGATGGAGACGAGGCTCGGCATGCCGCTCTTCGAGCGCACCCGCAGGAACGTGGTGCTGACGGAGACCGGACGACGGCTGCTGCCGAAAATCCGCAATATTCTCGACGAGATCCGGGCGCTGGACGATTTCGCCTCGGAGAAGCGTGGCATATTGCGCGGCGAATTGCGACTCGGGATCATTCCGACGATTGCGCCCTATCTCCTGCCGGTGCTGATACCGGATCTGCGCTCCTCCTATCCGGATCTTTCCATGGAACTGCGCGAGGCGGTGACATCGAAGCTCGTGGAGGATCTGCGCCTCGGCGAACTCGACGTTCTTCTTGTGGCGCTACCGATCGATCATGAGGGCCTGCACACCGAGCCGCTCTTTCGCGATCGCTTCCTCATTGCGACCTCGAGCAACGACCGCGACATACTCGCCTCGCCGCTGACGCAGGAAAGCGTTGCGCTGGAACGGCTGCTGCTGCTGGAAGAGGGGCACTGCCTGCGCGATCAGGCGCTGGCCGTATGCGGCAACGTCAAGCAGCGCCAATTGGTCAATTACGGTGCGACGAGCCTCGCCACGCTGCTGCAGATGGTGAGCCACGGCATGGGGCTGACGCTCATTCCCGAGATCGCCGTTCGCACGGAAGCAACGCGGTCCGACGTGCGGATCGCGTCCTTCGCCGCGCCTGAACCGGCACGAGAGATCGGCCTGGTCTGGCGCAAGCAGAGCGCGCGAAAGGATGATTTCGAAGCGCTGGCGAAGGCGATAGCCAGGTGCAGCAAGGAGCTTACCCTGTCAGAGTCGGAGCTCGGCCAATTGGCCGCCTGACATCTCACGCCGCCGGCGGCAGCAGCAGATGCAGCGCAAGCAACAGCCATAGCAGGCCGTTCAGAATGAAACCCAGCGCAAACAGCACCTGGCGATAACACAGGCGGTTGGTCGTCGTGTGGACAAGCGTATGGGCGAAACGGGTGCCGACGAACAGCCAGGCGACGATGACTGCGGCCATATCCGCTCCACGCGTCATATAGAGCGCGAGGCAGACCACATAGAAGAGCACCGGCAGTTCGAACAGATTGACGAGATTGCGGATCGTCGTCGCGCTGGCCTGCGGATCGGCAAGCGGAATCCTGAAATCGCTCGGCTTGGCCTGTCCTGCCCGCACAGCGATGGCGCGGCGGACGAGCAGCAGGCCATAGACGGCGTAGATCAATGCGGTGAGCGCAATCATCGGCCAGAATATCGCTGTTTGTGCCATTGTCCCCCCATTTGGTTCTATGCGCTGCGGCCAGCCTTTATACCCGGTATGCGAGACAGCACCAGTGCGAGAAACTCCACGAACAGGCGGGTTTTGCGCGGCACGAACCGGCCGCTTGGGTAGACGGCATGAATCTCGAGCGGCGCATATGAATAGGCCGGCAATATCCGCACCAGCCGGCCATCATCGAGATCGGACTGGACGAGCGGCAATTGCGCCCCGCCAATGCCGAGGCCAGAGAGCAGTGCCTTGTTGAGCACGAAGGCATTATTGGCAAGAAATACCGGCCGCACCGGCACGTCCACCGGCCCCTCAGGGCCGAGCAGCGGTATGCTGTCGCCCTGTGGCGACCAGATGAAGCCGACATGCGGATGCTGGTCCAGCTCTGCCGGCGTCCCGGGTGAGCCGTTCGCCGCAATATAGCCGGCGGATGCCACCAATATGCGATCGAAACTGCCGAGCTTTCGCGCCACCAGACCGGAGGACGGCATGGAGCCGAGCCGGATCGCCACATCGATCCCTTCCGCGATCAGGTCGGAATATCGATCGTCGAGCAGCAGTTCGACGACAAGGCCGGGATAGTCCCGCCCAAACGCGATCAGCGCATCCGCCAGATGAGTCTGGCCGAGGCCGACCGGCCCGCTCACCCTGAGCACGCCATGCAGTTCGCTTGTCTGCGCCCTTACCGCGTCTTCCGCCTCTTCCAGCGCCTGCACGATCTGCTGCGCCTGCCGATAATAGGCAGCACCACTGTCGCTGAGCGTCAGGCGCCGGGTCGAACGGTGAAACAACCGCGCACCGAGATGGCGTTCGAGCGCCGCGATCTGCTGGCTCACAGCCGGTTGGCTCAACCCAAGCTCCCGCGCCGCAGCCGAAAACGTTCCCCGTTCGGCGACACGCATGAAGGTAGCCATGACAGCAAGCTTGTCCATATCGCTCCCCAAAGTATTGCTTATATATGCTATTGAATTTTGCCGCCTGTGCAAAGAACGTTGAATGAATGATGTTCAGGGCCAAAGGAGATGGCACATGGACAACAATCAAAAACATGCCGTGGTGGTTGGAGCCAACGGCATTATCGGCCGCAACCTCATCCGGCATCTTGAAGCGCTCGGCGACTGGCAGATCACCGGCCTGTCGCGACGTGGCGGCGAGAATTCACCGAGGATCACTCATATCGCGGTCGATCTTCTCGATGCGGATGAGAGCCGGGCGCGGCTCGCGCATCTGACCGATGCGACCCATATCTTCTATGCCGCATACCAGGACCGGCCGAGCTGGGCGGAGCTGGTTGCACCCAATCTTGCAATGCTCACCAATGTGGTCAATGCGATCGTCCCGGTCGCCGCAGGGCTGCAGCATATCAGCCTGATGCAGGGCTATAAGGTCTATGGCGCTCATCTCGGCCCCTTCAAGACTCCGGCCAGGGAGACCGATGCCAATCACATGCCGCCGGAATTCAACATCGACCAGCAGGACTTCCTCGAGGCACTGCAGAAGGGAAAGGCCTGGAACTGGTCGGCGCTGCGTCCGTCAGTCGTCGTCGGCGTCGCGCTTGGCAACCCCATGAACCTCGCCTCGGTCATCGGTGTCTACGCATCGATGTCGAAGGAGCTCGGAATCCCCCTGCGTTTCCCGGGCAAGCCCGGCGCCTATGATTCGCTGATCGAAATGACCGATGCCGACATGCTGGCGCGCGCCACCGTCTTCATCGCCACCAACCCGCAATGCGCAAACCAGGCCTTCAACATCAATAATGGCGACCTGTTCCGCTGGAACGAGATGTGGCCGAAAATCGCCGATTATTTCGGGCTCGACGTGGCGCCGCCGCTTCCCATGTCGCTTGAAACCGTGATGAGCGACAAGGGGCCGCTATGGGAGCGAATGGTGGAAAGGCACGCCCTCGCGCCCACTTCCTATGCCGACGTCTCGTCCTGGCGGTTCGGCGATGCGGTGTTCGGCTGGAACTACGACTTCTTCGCCGATGGCAGCAAGCTTCGCCGCGCGGGTTTCCATGAATTCATCGATTCGGAGGCCATGTTCATCCGCGTCTTCGATGAAATGCGCCGGCAGAAGATCATTCCCGGTCAGGCATAGGGTTCGCCCCGGCGGCGGGGAATATCGTAGTCGAGGAAGAATTCGTCGAGCTGCGGCGGCGGCACGTCGGTTCCCGCCAGCATGGCATGGGCCTGGCCGCGATGATGGATCTGGTGCACGAAGAGGTGCGAGAGCAGGCGATCGATGCGCTCGCTGGAGCTTTCGCCAGTGCGCCAGTGGATCAGCACCCGGCGCTCCAGATCCGCATCGCTCAGGTCGTCGCAGAACAGGATCAGCTTGCGGTCGAACTCGTCCTGCGCCTGTTTCAGATCGGCCGCCCGCGGAAAGGGGATATCGCCCTGAAGCGCGATGTTCCTGCGGCCGATGCCCATCATGTCGGCCATGTAGATATGATCGACGATCAGGATATGGTTGAGCGTCTCCTGCAGCGAGGGGAAGAAACTCGTCCTCTCGCGCGCGAATTCCTCGTCGGTCAGCTGGAGACAGGCACCCAGCAGGCGATCGTTGGACCAGGCGCTGTTGCGCGCCATCGCCGAGAAATGAGCGCGCAATGTTTCAGGCATCGCACGCTCCGGCTCGATCAGTTGCCGCCGGGATAATTCGGGCTTTCGCGGGTGATCGTGACGTCATGGGTGTGACTTTCGCGCAAACCTGCATTGGTAATGCGCACGAATGTAGCTCTTTCGCGGAATTCTTCCAGGTTTTTCGCCCCGACATAGCCCATCGAGGCCCGAAGTCCGCCGGCAAGCTGGTGCAGCACGCCGGAAACCGGGCCCTTATAGGCCACCTGCCCTTCGATCCCTTCCGGCACGAGCTTCAGTTCGTCGCGCACCTCGGCCTGGAAATAACGATCCGCCGAACCCCTCGCCATGGCGCCGACCGAGCCCATGCCGCGATAGGCCTTGAACGACCGGCCCTGGTAGAGATAGACCTCGCCGGGGCTTTCCTCGGTTCCCGCCAGGGCCGAACCCGCCATGGCCGCCGAAGCGCCGGCGGCAAGCGCCTTGGCGAAATCGCCCGAATATTTGATGCCGCCATCGGCGATGACCGGAATGTTGGACTTATGCGCCGCTTCGACGGCCGACATGATGGCGGAAAGCTGCGGCACGCCGACGCCGGCGACGATGCGGGTGGTGCATATGGAGCCCGGGCCGATGCCGACCTTCACCGCGTCGGCGCCTGCATCGATCAAAGCCTGCGTGCCTGCCGCCGTCGCCACATTGCCGGCAATGATGCGCACGGCATTGGAAAGCTTCTTGGCGCGGGTCACCGCGTCGAGCACGCGTTGCGAGTGGCCATGCGCCGTATCGATGACGAGAACGTCGACACCGGCGGCGATCAGCCGCTCGGCGCGCTCGAAACCGTCTTCGCCGACGCTGGAGGCGGCCGCAACGCGCAGGCGGCCCTGCGCATCCTTGGCGGCATTGGGGTTGAGCTGCGACTTCTCGATGTCCTTGACGGTGATCAGGCCGACGCAATAGCCCTTGTTGTCCACGACCAGCAACTTTTCGATCCGGTGCTGGTGCAGCAGGCGCTTGGCTTCGTCCTGCTCCACATTTTCGCGCACCGTGATCAGGTTTTCGCGGGTCATGAGTTCGTAGATCTTCTGGGCCGGATCCGAGGCGAAGCGCACGTCGCGATTGGTCAATATGCCGACGAGGCGGCCCGGCTTGCGGCTGCCCTCGCCGGCATTCTCGACGACGGGAATGCCGGAAATGCCATGGGCCCGCATCAGCGCCTGCGCATCGGCAAGCGTCGCGTCAGGACCAATGGTCACCGGATTGACGACCATGCCGGATTCGAATTTCTTGACCTGGCGCACTTCCTCTGCCTGCAATTCCGGCGAGAGATTGCGGTGGATGACACCCATGCCGCCGGCCTGCGCCATGGCGATGGCGAGCCGCGATTCGGTCACGGTGTCCATCGCCGCCGAAAGCAGCGGCAGGTTCAGCTCGATATCCGGTGCAATGCGCGTGCGAATATCTGTCTGGCCCGGCATGACTTCGGAATGTCCGGGTTGCAGCAAGACATCGTCAAATGTCAGTGCGAGTGCGCCTGTAGCGGATTCAACGATTTTTGCCATGACCAATTCCTTGCAAAACGAACTAATACGTCCAAAGGGCGCACCACATGGGGTGGGGCGCCGATGACGTTCTCTTCAGGTGAATTGGCACGGGCTGGTAACACGTATATGTCGACTTGAAAAGCCGTAAACGCAACTACTGGCCCAGTTGGCGCACCGAGACGCAGAATATTGTGGTCGGGCGGGCAGGAGCCGACAAAATGCCGCCACTGTCTGGCCATCGCGGCGTTGCTCCTGTAGTGATCTCGACATAACAGGCACAAACAGGTCTTCCGTGCATCCGATTTACCGAAAAAGCTCAATGCTGCGCCGTTCACGGGCGTTGTGGTGGAGCAAGCGAGTCTGGCGCCCCCGTCTGATCTTCTGGGCAGGCGCGGTGGCGATCGGCATTGTGAGCGTTGCATTCGCCAGGATGGCTGACCTCGCCCAGCAGCAATTTCATGCCATGATCGGCACCGGCGGACCCTCGGCCTACCTCCCGCTCATCGTCACGCCCGCCGGTTTCGTCCTTTGCGCCTATCTGGCGATGCGATTCTTTCCGAATGCTCAAGGAAGCGGTATTCCGCAGGCGATCGCCGCCAGGCACCTGAAGGATGATACGGACCGGGTGCAACTCCTTTCGCTCCGGATGGTTTTCGGCAAGATCATGCTGACTGTGGTCGGGCTGTTTTGCGGAGCCTCGATAGGGCGCGAGGGCCCGACGGTGCAAGTCGGCGCTTCGCTCATGCTGCAGGCGGCGCGCTGGGGTGGAATGGCGCATGCCCGCGGCCTCATCCTCGCGGGCTCGGCGGCGGGCGTTGCGGCCGCCTTCAACACGCCGCTCGCGGGCATCGTCTTCGCCATCGAGGAGATGGGCAAGTCGTACGAGTCGCGCGCCAATGGCCTGGTATTGACGGCGGTCATCCTTTCCGGGCTCGCGGCCATAGGGCTCGTCGGCAATTATACCTATTTCGGCGAATCAGACGTGACTTCGAACGGCTATTCCGATGCCGCGCTCATCGTGGCATGCGGTGTCGGCGGAGGAATACTTGGCGCCCTGTTCAGCGCCGGCGCCCTCAAGGCTTCGCGCCGCATCCGCCGCTGGGCCTCGCCCCGCCCCATGAAACGAATGCTGCTGCTCGCCGGCTCCTGTGGCCTGGCGGTCGCGATCATCGGCATCCTCTCAGGTGGCGCCACTTTCGGCACCGGATATGAACAGGCGCGGAGCGCGGTCGAAGGCAACGCCCTGCCCCCATACTACTTCATAGAGAAATATGCCGCCGGTTTCCTTTCGATGGCTTCCGGCATACCGGGAGGAATATTCGCGCCGTCGCTCTCCGTCGGGGCGAGTTTCGGCAGCGCCGTCGGCCAACTTCTCGGCAGCAACCTCGCGCTTGCGGCCTTGCTCGGAATGGCCGGGTATTTTGCCGGTGTGGTTCAAGCGCCGATGACAGCCTTCGTCATCATCCTCGAAATGACGGGCAGCAATAATAGCGTGATCGCACTGATGTGCGCCTCCATGCTGGGTTATGGCAGCGCAAGGATGATTTCGCACGAACCGCTCTACCACGCGCTTTCGCGTGTCTTCGTCGCGGACGCTATCCGCCGCAAGCGTGCGGAGGCATCGCTCGAACAGTCGCTTCAGACCGAGAAATAGACCGTTGCCCTCTCCGCCTCAGACGTCGAACTGATAGGTCGCCGGAACGAAGCGATAGCCTTCCTCCAGCTTTTCCACATAGCCGACGCCCGGGAATGGCATGTGATAGCCGATGAAAGGCACCCGATCTGCGGCAATCCTGTCGAAAACGCGTTTGCGCGTCTCGGCGGCCATGGCCTTGTCGGTATCGAAAGTGACTTCCCAGTCCGGCCGTTGCAGCGAGGCGACGTAATGATTCGCGGTATCCGCCGTCAGCACCAGCTTTTGCCCGCCCGATTCGACATTGAAGATCATGTGGCCGGGCGTGTGGCCATAGGCTGCTTCGCTGGTGATGCCCGGGACGACCTCGTCGCCCGCTTCGATGAAGGTGAATTTCTCCGCCAGCGGCTTGACCTTCCCGGCCACTGCCTTGGCATTGTTTTCCGCCGGCGTTCCGGTTCTGGCCGGGTCGGTCCAGAATTCATATTCGACCTTGCCGCCGACATAGCGTGCATTGGCGAAGGCCGGCTTGTCGCCATTCATCAATCCGCCGATATGGTCGCCATGCATGTGGGTAATGAGGACGATCGTCACCTGGTCCGCCGAATAGCCGGCCGCTTCGAGATTGGCCGAAAGTTGTCCGAGGCCATTTGCCTTGCCGCCCTCGCCGAACCCCGTATCGACAAGAATGACTTCCGATCCGGTATTGATCAGCACCGGGTTGAAGCCGTTGACGAATTTGGTCTCGGGCAGGAAATTGGCGCGCATCAGTTCCGCCACCGCTTCCTGGCTCTGGTTCGCGCCGAAGGTCGGATATGGACCATCGCCTGGCCGCAGGCCGTCCAGCAGAACGGTGAACTCGAATTCGCCGAGTTTGAACCGCTTGAACCCTGGCGACTTCACCTCTGATTTCGGCGCGGCGGCTTCGGCCTGGCCGGTCATGGCCGACTGTACCGCAAAAGTGCCTGCCATGGCGCTCGAGGCGATGAAAAGGTTGCGCCGGGAAATCTCCAATCTGTCCATGGTGTCGTCTCCTTGGGCTTGCAGCGCCGCGTTCATTCGTTTGCCGGGCGCAGTCTCTTACTCCGCACGGGCCAAGACAAGCACAGGTACATCACATCTGTTTGATCGGCGCTTGAGTAGAAAGGGCGCGAGTGATAATCGCATCGCATCCTGAATGGTGATGCGGTGCCGCCCGGCCCGATCATACACCGCGAAATGGAATTTCAGCGTGAACCGTGTCGTTCCCCTCGTCCTTGCCGTTGCCCTTTTCATGGAGCAGATGGATTCGACCGTCATTTCGACGTCGCTTCCGGCGATCGCGGCCGATATCGGCAGCAGTCCGATCGCCCTCAAGCTCGCGCTCACCGCCTATCTGGTCTCGCTCGCGGTCTTCATCCCGGTAAGCGGCTGGATGGCCGACCGGTTCGGGGCGAAGAACGTCTTTCGCGCCGCCATCGTCGTCTTCGTCGCCGGCTCCGTCGCCTGCGCGGCTTCTGGCTCGCTGCTCGCCTTCGTCGTCTCGCGCTTCCTGCAGGGCGTCGGCGGCGCCATGATGACACCGGTCGGGCGCCTTGTCCTGGTGCGCTCCACGCCGCGCAGCGAACTCGTCGGCGCCATGGCGTGGCTGACCATGCCGGCACTGGTCGGGCCACTGCTCGGCCCGCCCGTGGGCGGCTTCCTGACCACATATTTCAGCTGGCACTGGATCTTCCTGATCAATGTCCCCATCGGCGTCATCGGCATCTGGTGCGCCACGCGCTATCTGCCTTCGATCGAAACCCTTGTTCGGCGCCCGCTCGATATTGTCGGCTTCTTTCTCAGCGGCATTGCCGCATCGGGCGTGGTCTTCGGCCTGTCCGTCGTCAGCCTTCCCGCGCTGCCAAGCTGGGTCGGCTTCACCACGCTTGCCGTCGGCCTCGTCTCCACCGTGCTATACCTGCTGCATGCCCGCAGGACCGCGGAGCCCCTGCTCGCGCTCGACCTGTTCAGAAACCAGGTGTTCCGCGCCTCCATCATCGGCGGCAGCCTGTTTCGCATCGGCGTCGGCGCCGTACCGTTCCTGCTGCCGCTGATGTTCCAGATCGGCTTTGGCCTTTCGCCGTTCCAGTCAGGCCTGATCACATTCGTCTCGGCGGCGGGCGCCATGAGCATGAAGCTCGTCACGAAATGGTTCTACCGCAAGACCGGCTTCCGCAATTCCCTGGTCTATGGCTCGGTCGTCGCCGCGGGCTTCATCGCCGTCAACGGCCTCTTTACGCCGTCCACGCCGTACTGGCTCATGATCGTGCTTCTGCTCGCCGGCGGGTTCTTCCGGTCGCTGTTCTTCACCGGCACCAATGCCCTTGCCTATGCGGAAATACCCAATGAACAGACCAGCCAGGCAACGCCCATCAGCTCCGTCGCGCAGCAGATTTCCATTGCGCTCGGTGTCGCCGTCGCCGGCGGAATATTGGAAATCTCGACCAATATGCACGGAGGCCCGCTGCAATTGGCGGATTTCCACGTCGCATTCTTCATCGTCGCCGCGATATCGAGCCTTGCCTGCATTTCATTCTGGGGCCTTAGTCCCGATGCAGGGTCGGAAGTCTCCGGCCACCGGACCCGCCCGGCAGCAACGGCAGCAGCCGAATGAAAGCGCTGCTCAGCCCTTGAAGTCGCGCGCCAGCAGGTAGAGCTCCACCGATTCGGCCCGCGAGGCCGGCGGCTTGACGTGGTGGACAGACTTGAAATGCTTCTTGAGCAGCGTCAGCACCTCGTTTTCCGTACCGCCCTGGAAGGTCTTCGTCAGGAAGTGTCCGCCCGGGCGCAGCACCGAAACCGCGAAATCGGCGGCGACCTCGCAGAGATGCGACGTCCTTATATGATCCGTGCGGCGATGGCCGGTGGTCGGCGCCGCCATGTCGGAAATGACGAGATCGGGCTGGCCGCCCAGCGCTTCGATGAGTTTGCCTGGGGCGGCGTCATCGAGAAAATCCATCTCGAGCAGGGTCACGCCCGGCAGAGGGTCGATCGGCAGATAGTCGATGCCGACGACGGTGGGCTCGTCCAGCGGCGATCCGACGATGGAAGCCGCAATCTGGCTCCAGCCGCCCGGCGCCGCGCCAAGATCGATGATGCGCTGCCCTTTCTTCAGGAGCTTGTAGCGGTCATTGATCTCGATCAGCTTGTAAGCCGCGCGCGAGCGATAGCCATCAGCCTTAGAGCGCTGCACATAGGGATCGTTGATGTGGCGTTCGAGCCAGCGCCGCGACGATTCCTTGATCGTGCCGGCCTTTTTCTTGACCTTGGTGTGAAGGCCGCGCGTGCCCGCGCCGCCGCGTCCGCCGGTGGTGGTGGTTTTAGCCATGGGTGCCCCTGTTTTCTCCGCCATTGGGGCGGAACCAGCGATTGCGCCAGGCGCCGTCACGCGACATCAATTCGGTCAATATGCCTTCACGCAGGCCGCGATCCGCCACGCGCAGCTTCTGGCTCGGCCAGACATTGC
The DNA here is from genome assembly GCF_023554255.2 of Phyllobacterium sp. 21LDTY02-6. Classification (GTDB taxonomy): domain Bacteria; phylum Pseudomonadota; class Alphaproteobacteria; order Rhizobiales; family Rhizobiaceae; genus Phyllobacterium. Next base: position 320,483 of record NZ_JAMJWD020000004.1, read on the forward strand.
GTATGGCATCGAGTATGGCGCAGCCCGCAAGAACAAGATCCGCCCTGTCGGCGCCGATGCAGGGATTTGCCACCCGCTCGTCAAAGCTCCAGGACAGCAGCCTGCTCGTCATCTCGGTCACGTCGTCATTCTCCATCCAGATGCCGTCGATCCTGCGCCGATCATAGCGCTCGAGGCCAAGATGGATGCCGGCAAGCGTCGTCACTGTTCCGGAAGTGCCGAGGAGGTGGAAATTGCGGCTCTTCACCAGGTCGCCGAGCTTGTTGCGCTCGCTGAACGCGCTGATGAGTTCGGAAACATGCGCCACCATCACCGCGAAATTGTCGGAGGTCACGTCGCGCCCGCCGAAACGCTCGGCAAGCGTGACGACACCGACCGGCAGCGATGTCCAGGCGATGATATGCTCCGCCAATCGTGGCGAACGGCGCTCCGAAACATCGATCAGCGCGATCTCTGACGAACCGCCGCCGATATCGAAGAGGACGACCGCTTCCGTCTCGCGCTCGACCAGCGTGCCGCAGCCGGAAACAGCGAGGCGCGCCTCGGTCTGCCGGTTGATGATCTCGAGGTCGAGCCCCGTTTCCCGCTTCACCCGGTCGAGGAACTCCGCACCATTGGAAGCCTGGCGGCAGGCCTCGGTGGCGATCAAGCGGGCCCTGCGCACATCGTGATTGTGCAACTTGTCGCGGCATATCTTCAGCGCCTCTATGGCGCGGTTCATCGCGTTCTCGTTGAGCCGGCCGGTGGCGCCGAGACCCTCGCCGAGCCTCACGATGCGGGAGAATGCGTCGATGACGCGGAACTGGCCGGGTCTTGTCGGAGAGGCGACGAGCAGGCGGCAATTATTGGTGCCAAGATCGAGCGCCGCATAGAGCGGCGCGCGCGCCGGGCGGTCATCGCTTCGGCGGCGCTCATGATCGAGCCTCTGCGTGAGCGCCTGCTGCTCGGCAGGCTGTGCCGCCGGCTGCGCATGTCCGGCCGCATTGCGGCCACGGCGGCGCGAACGATTGCTGCGGCGCTTCTTCGCTGCTGCCGGCGCTGGATTGGTGGTTTCGGCGGCGACGGCAACGGCCTGTTCAGGCACGCACATGCCAGCGCCGGAAGCCTGTTTCGACTTGCCACGCTTGCGCCTGCGCGCTCGCTTCTTGCGATTTTCCTCGAAGCGTCCTGCTCCGGATTCGGTTGCGCTCGCCTTTGCTGGCTCCATGCCACGGGCCGACCGCTCCAAATCCTTGTCGGCAAGGCCGATCGCGCCGTTTGGCACGCTGCTATTGCCGGACGCCCCATCATGTGGCGCGGAATTCGCGCCGGGCCTGGGGTCTTTCACAACTTCTTCCTTCGGCGCCGCGCGAACCATCCAGGACGCAAGCAAGGCGCTTTCTCAATTAACGTTGTCCTTAATGTAACATGGATTGACGAATATCCAAGCGATCAAATTGACCTGCCGGGAGTCGCCGGGTCAGATGAGATCGGGCGCGATCTCCCGGATGCGGGCGAGCGTGTCCGTCGTGGCCGCCCAGCCCGTGGCCTCGAGGCGCGCCGGGCTCGCGACGAGATCACCGTTCATCGTCTGCCACTGCCTGCTATGTCCCGTTGCCCGCGCCAGGACGTCGAACAGCGCGGGCGGAAGCCGGAAAAGCGCCGGGGCCCTGCCCTGGCCTTCGCGCATCGCTGTCAATATGTCGGCGACGGTGACAGGATTGCGGTCCGAAACCAGGAAAGTCCCGCCATCGGTGCGACCTTCGCCAAGGCAATGCAATATGGCGCGGCAGAGGGCGGAACGATCCAATAGCGAGCGACGGCCCTTGATGGACGCGAAGGGCAGCGGAACGGGGAGCCGCGCCAGCCGCGCCAGAGCCGCGATATTGCCCTTGGCCCCCGATCCATAGACGACGACGGGGCGCAGAATGGTGTGCTTCCGGGGCAGGACGGTCCTGACCTCCATTTCCGCCTGGAGCTTGCTCCTGCCGTAATCATCCGTCGGCCTCGGCTCGTCCGATTCGCGCAAGATGCCGTCGCGCGCGCTCGCGGCCTGCGCCCGAACGGATGAGAGAAAGACGAATTTGCCCGGGATCGTCGCGCTGGCGCGCGCCAGTTCCGCCGTCAGCCGGTAATTGGCGGCGTGATAGGCGGCCGCCGCCTCGGCGCCGGGGAGGCTCGTATGGGCGATCGCCGCCAGATGGACGACATGATCGACATCCTGCAACAAGGCCGGGAACGCCCCGGGCGCCGCATCGGGTGCGGGCAGCTGCCGCGCTGGCACATTGCCGGCGGCCAGCATCGCCGGATGGCGCACGGCCGCGATCGGCTCGTAGCCCGCGGCGCGCAGATGCTCGAGCAGTTCTGTTCCGACAAAGCCGGCTGCGCCGGTGACGAGGACGGTTTGTGCCATCATGACCCCATGTTCAAGCCCAACCCCTAAGCGTTCCGGCGCCAATCATCAAGGCTCGTCCCCACGGAACGATATCCGAGCGGCCGCATTCAGTCTGCACATTCCTGCACTCCCGCCAACAGATGTTCCGATTGATAATTCACGTATAAGTTGTATTACACGGACCGAACAATTTTGAGACGAACCAGATGTATCATGACGATCCCCAGCCCAATAAATGGGTGCATCTGTTTGTCCTTGCGGTCTTCGTGATTGTCTTTCTCATCATCGTCTGGCTCGTCGGCGCCACTTTCGGACGCCCTACTCCCCGGCAGGATGCTGCGGAACCCATCGACCTCTCCCGCGTTGAGATGAGCCGCTTCGGCAGGAAGTCTTAATGTTTCGGCCATAGACTGGCCCGATGTTCGAGACCTTGCTGGCGCACAACAGGAGGCCGAAAATGTATTCGAGAACGACGAATTTCTGGATGAACCTGGCCATCTTCGCCGTGTTTCTGACGCTTCTGTTCATGCTGAACCCATAGGCCGCGGCAGCTGGCAGGGCGGCAATGAGCCGTTGCCCATGCCGGCCTGCCGCTTTCAGCCGCCATCATCAAACTAGAACAAAAGTAGAACAAAACTCTTTTCAAGCTTCGCGCGCTATGGCACTCTTATCCCGAAAGGAGAGTCCTGATGAACGCCATATCGAGACAGCCCGAAGACGAGATAGATGAAGCCCTTGCCTATCATCAGGGCGATGCCAGAGCCACGGTCGCAGCCCTTTTGGCAGAGCGGGATTATCTGCTGCGGGAGATCGAATATGCCTCCCTCGCCATGTCCTATGGCTTTGCCCGCGGCTGGAAGCCCGGGCGCGGCGAGCGCAGATAATCGCTTCCCCGGCTTGAAAAGCGCAAGACGCACCCCATATCAGGTTCAACACAGCATCATGCTGAAGTTCTCGTTCCGGCTTTGACCACGGATGTACTGGCACTGCCGAGAATGAAAGGAAGGTCGGGTTTTCCCGGCCTTTTGTTTTATCGGCTGTCGGTCATTTGCGCGCAGTGGCAAGATTGCTCTGGAAAGAAGCCGCGCGCCACTCCAAGATGCTCCCCGACGGCGCCGATGGCAAAGGCCGTTTTCTTTGAAGGAGTCTCCCCCGATGAAGGTTCTGGTTCTGGGTAGTGGCGTCGTTGGCGTTACATCCGCATGGTATTTGACGCAGGCCGGCCATGAGGTCACCGTCGTCGATCGTCAGCCAGGACCCGCACGGGAGACGAGCTTTGCCAATGCCGGCGAGATTTCGCCCGGCTATTCCTCACCCTGGGCCGGACCGGGCATTCCGCTAAAGGCCATCAAGTGGATGTTGATGCATTTCGGTCCCCTGGTGGTGCGGCCGAAGCTCGATCCCTACATGGCGCTGTGGCTCGTCAAGATGCTGCGCAACTGCACCAATGCACGCTATGCGCGCAACAAGGCCCGCATGGTGCCGATCGCCGAATATAGCCGCGATACGCTGAAGGCCCTGCGCGCCGAAACGGGCATTGCCTATGATGAGCGGGCGCTCGGCACGCTTCAGCTCTTCCGCGACCAGAAACAGTATGAAGGCACCGCCGGCGACATCAACGTCCTCAAGCAGTTCGGCGTGCCCTATGAGCTTCTCGATGCGGACGGCTGCATCACGGCCGAACCGGCATTGGCCAATGTGAAGGGCAAGTTCGTCGGCGGACTGCGCCTTCCGGGCGACGAAACCGGCGATTGCCAGATCTTCACGGAGAAGCTGGCAGCGCGTTGCGCCGAAGCCGGCGTCAAATTCCTGTTCAATACGACGATCAACTCCATCAACACCAGCGGCAGCCGCATTGCCAGCGTGTCGACCGACAATGAAGAACTCACCGCCGATGCCTATGTCATGGCTTTCGGCAGCTATTCGCCGTTCCTGCTGCGCCGGATCGGCGTCTACATTCCGGTCTATCCGGTGAAGGGCTATTCCATCACCGTCCCGATCAGCGATCCGGAAGGCGCGCCCGTCTCCACCGTCATGGACGAGACCTACAAGGTAGCGATCACCCGGCTCGGCGATCGCATCCGCGCGGGCGGCACGGCCGAGATATCGGGCTTCGACCTGACCTTGCGCGAGGCACGGCGCGGCACGCTCGTCCATTCGGTCGGCGATCTGTTCCCCAATGGCGGCGACCTGTCCAAGGCGAGTTTCTGGACCGGTCTTCGCCCGATGACGCCGGACGGCCCGCCCATCATCGGTGGCGGCACCAGATATTCCAACCTCTACCTCAATACGGGACATGGGACGCTCGGCTGGACCATGTCCTGCGGCTCGGCCCGCGTCCTGTCGGACCTCGTCTCCGGCAAATCGCCCGATGTCGATCCCTCGGCGCTGAGCATCGCCCGCTATATGTGACGGCGGTTGGCGGCTGTCCCCGGCAGCCGCTAACTTGCCGGATTCATTACAAATTGTTTAGGTTTTCATTCAGTTTTCGTTCATTTCCCAAGGCCTACAACTTAGGCGTGCTTTGCACCATGGCCTTCCTCCCCGGCCATGCCACCAACGAGGAAACGAAAATGAAGAAAATTGCTCTTGTGGCGATCGCCCTTTCACTGGCCGCGACGCCCGTCGCCTTCGCCCAGCAACGGCACGACAGCGGACGGCATTATGGCCATCAGCAGGAACGCGTGGTCAAGAAGCGGATCGTGACCAAGAAGGTCGTGGTCAAGAAGACGCGCTGGTCGCGCGGGCACAAGCTCCCGTCGCACTACCGCCGCAACGTCGTGCGCGACTACCATCGCCATCACCTGAAGGCACCGCCACGGGGTTACCAGTGGGTTCGCGCCGACAATGATTACGTTCTCATCGGCATTACGTCGGGCCTGATCTCCGCTTTGGTCCAGGCGCGCTGAGAACTGCTGGACAATCGTATGAAAAAGGCGGTGGCCCGAGCGGCCGCCGCCTTGAATTTTCAAAGCCCTGATCAAAGCCCCTGGTCGATGAATACGCGCACGCTCGCCGCACGGCCCGCGGCATCGATGACGGTGATGGTCGAAAAGCCGCTGCCGTCCGGCACCCATTGATTGGTGCGGCGGCGCGAGGCCTGCGGCAGCGGCCTGCCATTTGCGAGCCAGCGGAACGGCGCCCTGCCGCCCTGCAATTTCAGCATCAGCGGGCTCGCAGCTTCGCCGCTTGCCGCGCCAAGTTCGACACGGGCACCTTCCGGCGGATAGACGATTTGCGGCGCGGGCTCCCGGGCAATGGCGACCGGCAGCCCGTTCGGACTGGTGGAAAAGCGCCGCTGGCTGATCGGCAACTGCGCCTGCGACAGGCGCACCGCACCGGCCGGCGCCGATGGCAGCGGCGTTGCCGCCACGCCTGACTTGGCGAACGCCTCGAACAGGATGGGTGCGGCCGTGCCAAACCCGGTTATGCCCGGGACGGCGCCATTATCGGCACGCCCGACCCAGACGCCCAGAACATGGGAGCCGTCGAAGCCGACGGACCAGGCATCGCGATAGCCATAGCTCGTGCCCGTCTTGTAGGCCAGCATGCGGCGGCTCGCGCCAAGCGGCGGCATCACGCCGGCGAGAATGTCGGAGACATGCCAGGCCGCCACTTCATCCAGCAGCGGCTGGCCTTCGACGATGCGCGGCTGATCCCTCACGCCATCGCCGAGTTCCACCGCCCTGCCCCTGTTGGCAAGACCGGCATAGAGCTGCACCAGGTCCTTCAGCGTCATGCCGACGCCGCCAAGGCCGATGGCAAGCCCCGGCGCCTCGTCGCGCGGCAGGACCGGGCGGACTTCCGCGCGCCGGAAACGCATCATCAGCCGGGCCGGGCCCACCGTGTCGAGCAACCGGACCGCCGGCACATTCAACGACAATTGCAGCGCCTGGCGGACGCTGACATCGCCCTGGTAGCTCATGTCGAAATTCCGTGGCCGATAACCGAAGAAATCCGATGGCCGGTCCTCGATGATCGTCTCCTGGCTCACCATGCCATCCTCGAAGGCGAGGCCATAGATGAACGGTTTCAATGTCGAGCCGGGTGAACGGTTGATGCGTGTCATGTCGATCCAGCCCGACCGGCCCGCATCGAAATAATCGGCCGAACCGACTTCCCCGACGATCTCGCCGGTGCGGATATCCGCCATGACCATTGCGACGGACACCTTGGGATCGAGGTGCATCGCTGCTTCGCGTGCGACCTGTTCCAGTCCTTGCTGGATGTCCAGGCGGATGGTGGTGCCATGCACGCGGCTGGCCGGCGCGCGCTTCACCGCAGCTTCGGCAAGATGGGCGGCAAGGGCGGGCAACTGCCGGCGAACCGACGCGACGGCGACGCGCCGTGCCCGGTCGGCCTCGTCAGCCTCTATCACGCGCGTTGCCGCAAGCCGGCCGAGCACGCGGTCGCGGGCAGCCTGCGCATTTTCGCGGTTGCGGTCCGGCCGCCGCCTTTCGGGAAGCTGTGGCAAAGCAACGAGAAGCGCGGCATCGGCTGCACTCAGCCGGCGCGGCTCCTTGCCAAGATAGGCAAGGCTCGCGGCGCGGACACCTTCGAGATTGCCGCCATAGGGCGCAAGCGTCAGATAGGCGTCGATGATCTGCGACTTGGACCGTCGCCGCTCGATCTGCAACGCGCGAACCATCTGGCGAAGCTTGGCGCCGATGGAGCGGCCTTCGCGCGGTTCGATCAGCCGCGCCACCTGCATCGACAGCGTGGACCCGCCGGAGACGATGCGGCCATGGCTCGCCAGCTGGAACGCGGCCCGCGCCAGCGCCAGCGGGTCGATGCCGCCATGCCTCCAGAAGCGCCTGTCCTCATAGGCGACAAGCATGTCGATGAACCTCGGATCCACTGCCGCCGCGGTCGTCGCAAGCCGCCAGCGGCCATCGGACGCCGCAAAGGCGCGCAACAGGCGGCCATCCGCATCCTTCACTTCGTTCGATACGTCGCCGGCCTTTTGCAGCGGCGGCGGAAAGGCCCGGTCCGCCGCATCAAGGCCAAAGGCGAGCGTCGCGGCCAGCACGAGATTGGCCGAAACACAGAGGCAGATTTTGCGCATGGACCACATTATCGTGCCGCCGTGACCTCCATGAAGCCGGTTGCCGTCCTTGCCGAGAATTGCGGGCGATACATGTCTTCGACGCTGGCGGCGGGATGGCTGTACCGGCCCGGCGTCACCGCGCGGACGACATAGGCAAGGGTGATGTCGTCATTGTCTTTCGCCACCCGGTCGAACGCGGCCACGAACCGGTCGTTGCGGAATTCCGTATGGGCGGCCTGCACTTCGCCGATCCAGTCGAAATTGGAAAGGTTGGCGCTGTTGACGAGGCCGGGATTGTCGATCTCGAAACCGGCAGGCAGCAGATCGCTCACCAGCACCCGCGACGGCCATTGATTGTTCTCCGTCACCTTGATCACGACCACATAGCGCTCGTTCTGCCGGGCCTCCGTCACGTTCGCTTCCTGGCCGTCGAGCGTGTAATAGGTCCGCTGTATGGTGAAGCCATCGCCGCCGGCGGGCAGCGGCTGCACCGGCGATGCAACGCTGGTGACGATCGCCGACAGCGGTTCCGCCGTCGTATTGGTGACGGTGACGGGCGATGCCAGCAGTTCGTCTCCCGATACGCGCGAGACATAGCCGCCGCTGTGCGCGGTGCCGTTCACATCGAGCCGGATCGTGTCGTCGCCCTCCTGGATCGCGCGGGCGGCAAGCAGCATCCATGTCTGCTCCTGCGTGCTCGTATAGCGCTTGGCCTGCCATTTCTCCGCGACGATCCTGGAGAGCTGCGGAATGATCGGCGGGACGGGACGGCTTTCCGCCGCCAGCGCCAGCACCGCTGCATCGTCGCGCAGGGAAGAACCATAATCCGAGCGCACGAGGCTGACATTCTGCACAAGGCTCGATTGCTGCAGCGCATCGGTGAAGATGCTCTGGGCGCGCTGGACATCGCCATAAAGCGACAGGGCCGCCGCCAGATGGGCGCGGGCAAGCGGGGTTGGAAACTCCGCCAGCTTCGTGTCCGTATAATAGCGCAGGTCGCTGATCGCCGCCTTGCGGTTGCGGGCAAGCACGTAGAGCGCATAGGCGATCTCGTTGCCCTGATCCTTTATGTTCACGTCATAGCCGACGGCGTTCTGCAGATTCTCCAGTGCCTGGACGAGCGAGGCTTCGGGCACGTCATATTTCTGCTCCCTGGCGCGGGTGAGGAAATCGGTGACATAGGCGTCCAGCCACAAATCTCCGGTGCCCGGCCGCCACAGCCCGAAGCTCCCCGACGAGGACTGGTAGGCGAGCACCCGGTAGATCGCTTCCTGGACGCGCTTTTGCACCTCCCCATCCTCTGCAATGCCGGATTTCTTCGCGAGTTCGCTCATATAGAGCAGCGGCAAGGCGCGGCTCGTCGTCTGTTCCGCGCACCCATAGGGATAGCGGTCCAGCGTCATCAGCAGGCCGGGAATATCGAAGGCCGCCGACCGCGTGACGTTGAGGCTGACCGACGCCCCTTGCAAGATGCTGCCGGCCAGAAGCTCGCCATCGAGCTTCAGCGCGGTGTTGGGCGCAATCGTGATCAGCTTGCGCTCCGCCATCGGCAAGGTTGCCGGGCGGACGGGGATGTTTAATGTCTGCTCCAGCGACAGGCCGCTGGCATTGGTGAGCTTCACCGTGACCGCGCCGTCGCCGGGGATATTGCCGCTGATCGGCAGGATGACATCGGCCTTGCCGCCGACGGGGAGATTGACCGTGCGGGACGAACTGGCCTGATCGACGGACACTGCGGCATTGCCGGCGACCTGCAACTGGTAATCGCCCGCCGGAGCATCGGTATTGGCTATGTCGAAGCGCACCGATGCCTGGTCCTTCGGCGCCAGGAACTTCGGAACGCTGGCGGTGACGACGATCGGATCGCGGACGACGACGTCCTCGACCGCGTGACCGACACCGGTCTTCGACCAGGCAACGGCCATCAGCCGGGCGGTGCCGTTGAATTGCGGTACGTCGAAGCTTACCCGCGCCTTGCCTTCCGCATCGAGCTTCACCGGTCCGGAGAAAAAGGCGATCAGCTTTTCCGTCGGCGGATTGCCCTGCATGGGCATCTGGGCGCCGTCACCGCCGGTTCGAAGCTTGCCGGTCGCGCCTTGCGAACCATCGATCAGCCGCCCGTAGAGATCCCGGATCTCCATGCCGAGCTGCCTCTGGCCGAAGTACCAGCCATCGGGATCGGGCGCCTCGTAGCGCGTCAGGTTGAGAATGCCGACATCGACGGCCGCGAGGGTGACATAGGCATCCTCGCCCGCGCCAGCCCCGGTCACCTGCAAGGCGACATCGAGCGGCTTGCGCGGCTCGGTCTTCTGCGGAGCATCGAGCGCAACATTAAGCTTGCGGTCGCCGGCATTGATCGACAGCCATTTGATGCCGATGGCGCGCATGGGCATGCGCGATTCCTGGGCGTCGCCCGGCCGGAACAGCGTCGCGGTGACATAGGCGCCCGCACCCCAATCGCCGGATACGGGCAGTTCCACTTCGCCGCCCTCCGCGCCGATGGTCGCGCGCGTCGTCGCCAACAGCGTCTCGGCGCCCACCGTAACGAGGAGTTCGCCGGCGAAGCGCGACGAGACCTTCAGTTTCGCCGTATCGCCCGGCGCGTAAACCTCCTTGTCGAGCGCGATTTCGAGCCCGTCAGGAGTTTCGGTGGAGGTAGCGGCGACATAATAGCCCGCATCGAACTCGACGCTGGACGCGGGTCCATCCGCTTGCGATGTCTCGACTTCGAGCCTGAAACGGCCCCAGCCGACAGGAACGGAGATTTCCGCGCCATCGGCCGAAACGTCGATGCTGCCGTTGGCGACCTGCTTCGTCGAAACGACCGGCTCATATTTCCACGAACTGCCGTCGCGATACCATTGATACCGGCGCTCGAGGCCGATCAGCTTCCAGGAAAGCCCTTTCATCTCCTGCTTCGCCCCGGCGGCGTCGATGCCGATGACATTGAACTTCGCCACCGAGTTCTCGCTCAGATCCCCGGAAAATTCCGGCCTGATGCCGATCATCGACGTTTCGGGCTTCACCGGCAGGGTGAGCGTGCGTTCCACGGCACGGCCGCCAGCCTCCTGCATGCGAATGACGACATTGGCATTGAGGAACTGCGTCGTCGATGGAACCTCGGCAAGCGACACGTCGAACGTGCTCCGGCCCTGTTCGTCGAGATCCTGCAGCGTATCGAGCGGAATACGCGTGTCTTCGCTGGCCTCTTCGTCGGCAAGGCCGAAGAAATAGCCTTTGAAGGCCGGATTCTCGCGCGTCGGCTTCAGCGCGATCTCGCCTTCCAGCGCCAGACCGGCGGCGGGTGCGCCGTAGAGATAGCGGCCGGTCACGGTGACCGGCGTCGCCTGCCCCACCTCCACTGCCTTCGCCTCGCTGGCGAGATCGAACTCGACGCGGTCAGGCACGAAATCCTCGACGAGGAACTGCTTTTCCGCGATCGCCGTGCCTTTGGGATCGGTGAAGATCTGCATCGTCCAGGTGCCGCGCATGGCATTGGGCTGCAAGGCTAGAGCAAGCGCATGCCCGCCAAGGTTCGCGCCATCGCTGACCATGCGCCGGTCCTCGACGCCGTCCGGCCGCTTGAACACGAAGGTCAGCGGCAGCTTTTCGATGGCGTTTGCCGCATTGTCGCGCGCCAGCGCCGAAGCGTGAACCGTTTCGCCTGCGCGGTAGATGCCGCGCTCGGTCCATGCCAATATGTCGATCGCGCCGGGCGCGGCACGTCCCGTCACGCCCCGATCCGACAGGTCGAAACCGGCTCTCGTCATGTCGAGGAAAACGTAATCGGCATCGCCATTCTTGGCCGTGATGGCGGCTGGAACCATGGCGGCGGAGCCGCGCAGCAGCCCGGCATTGAAGGTCGCCCTGCCCTCGGTATCCGTTATGGCGGTTCCAAGTATCTCGTTGTTCTTGGCGAGCAGTTGCAATTCCACGCCGATCAGCGGCTGGGCGGAGGCGAGCGAGCGTGCGAAGACATTCAGCCCGTCGGTGCCGGTATAGGTCGAAAGGCCGATGTCGGAGACGACGAACCATTGCGTCGCCTTCGCATCCCACTCTTCGGTCTTTGCCTCCGGCGCGGATGCCGTCAGCACATAGACGCCGGGCTTGCGCTGGGGCAGCGCTTCGTCGACCGGGAAGCTCGTGACCACGTCCTTGTTCAGTTCGGACTGGATGTCGATCTTGCCCTGCCAGACGAGTTCGCCCGCCTCGTCCTGCAATCGCTGTGCGCTGTAGCCATCGACCTGCGTCAGGAATTGCGAACTCGTCAGCAAAGGCGCGATACCGCGATCGCCGATCCGGTAAAGCTTGAGATCGGCGCTCTGCGTATTCACGGAGACGATGGGGATGCCACGCCGCGCCGTGCTCGGCAGCACGAAGCTGTCGCCGGTGAAGCGCACCATCGACGAGCGATCCTTCACGTAGATTTCGAGATCGACCTGCCCCTCAAGCGCCTCGCCCACCGAGGAAGGCAGCCCTGCCCGCAATGCCAGCTTGTAACGCTCGCCATGCTGCAATCCTTCCACGCATATTTCATTGCCCTTGGCTTCCATGGCCCGCGGCGCGGCACCATTCACGGTCACGAAGGGCGCGTAATCGGTTCCCATCTTGACGAGGGGCTCGGAGAACTGGACGCAGGCGCGCGGATTGGCGCTATCGGCATCGATCGTATGATTTGTGACCCGAAAGCCCTGCCGCCCCTTCAAATCCTCATAGGCGACCTTGACGGGGCCGGAATCGACGAGCGCAAGGCTCGCCTTGTAGGCGTTCAGCGCGGCGCGGTAATTGGCCGAGTTTTCCAGCGCTTCCGCCATGACCGCCAATGCGCCGGCGCGGGCTTCGGCGGTGCGGGTCAATTGATAGGCATTGATGGCGGCGAGCGCCGCCTGCCCGGCCATATAGCTGTTCTTGCCGGCGCGGTTGCCCATCTGGGCCATTTCAAGCCAGAGGTCGGCATTGTCGGGAGCTATCGCCAGCGCGCCGATCATGGCTTGCAGCGCCGGTTGCGGATTGTCCACGTTGAACTCGCGCCGGGCGGCGGCCAGCAGCCCGGCAAAGCCGATCGCCTCCTGCTCCTTGGTCACGGCGAGGTTCGCCTTTACCTGCCGCGCATCGCGGAGCATCGCATCGGAGACGAAAGCGAGTTGCGGCGGTGCGCCGATATCCGGCTCGCCCACCGTGGTCTCGACCACCTTGCCGGCGAAGGAACCGGGCGTCTGGCGCAGCTGGCTGAAATCCGATTTCAGGAAACACCATTTGGCCTTGGGATTGTAGGTGAAGGCCTTGCATTGCTGGTCGGCCAGGCAGACCGTCTCGCACTGGTCGAGCGTCAGATCCTCTTCGGTTCTAAGATCGAAGCCGAAATAATCGCCGTCTTTCGTGGTTACGATATCCCTGTTTATCTCGGCGGCGCCGATCGGGCCGGACAATGCAAGATAACCGAGAATAACCGCAGCGAACCGTATAGCTGACCGCATGGACATGTCGTCCTCCCACCGCATCTGACCTGATGGAGGGCACTCTTTAAACTTCGGCCATGATTGTCAACCGACCTCATCCGATGGCCGGGAAAAAGGCCCCTTTCGGGGCCTTTCGCAAGCATTATCGGAAGAGGATGACGGCCTGTTGCAGCGTTACCCAGACGCCCCAGAGGATCGGTATGCCCACCGCCGCCCAGGCCAGCGCGGCCTTGGCGTCGAGACCGCCATGGCCGATGCCGAACGAACCCGACGCGCCGGCCTCCGCCGACTTGGTCTTTGCCTGCAGGGCAGCGACCTCGGCATCCGACATGAACCACTTGTCGGCGAGCGGCCGCACCAGCAGGTTGGCGATGAGGCCGAGCGCCAGCATCCCCGCCAGGATATACATGGTGCGGTCGTAGACCTGGTCGCGCGGCACCCCGGCGCTGATCTGGAATTCGCGGATATAGTTGACCACCACGGGGCCGACGATGCCGGCGGTTGCCCAGGCGGTGAGCAGGCGGCCGTGAATGGCGCCGACGAACTGCGTGCCGAATATATCGGCCAGATAGGCCGGTATGGTCGAGAAACCGCCGCCATACATCGACAGGATGATGCAGAAGATGGCGACGAAAAGCGCCTGGCTGCCGATATGGGCCGCTGTCGGCGCCAGGGCATAGAGCGCGATGCCGAGGACGAAGAACGTATAGTAGGTCGCCTTGCGGCCGATCCTGTCCGAAAGCGAGGCCCAGAAGAAGCGCCCGCCGATATTGAAGAGCGAAAGCAGGCCGGTGAAGCCGGCGGCGATGGCAGCGACGGCGGTCTTCTGCGAGGCGTCGAGCTGGGTGAAGCCGACATCGGGCGCGCCGATCAGCCGTCCGCCGAAGATCTCCTGCAACATCGGCGACGCCATGCCGATCACGCCGATGCCCGCCGAGACGTTGAGGCAGAGCACGGCCCAGATCAGCCAGAATTGCCTGGTCTTGTGGGCGTCGCGCAGATGCACGTGACGCGTGGTGATCATCGCCTTCTTGCTCTCCGGAGGCGTCCAGCCATCCGGACGCCAATTGGCAGGGGGAATGCGATAGCCGAAGGCGCCGCTCATCATGAAGATGAAATAGCCCGCGGCCATGACGACCAGCGTCTGCCATACGCCGACGGAATCCGGCGTCCTGAAATAATTCATCAGAAGATTGGCGAGAGGCGCACCGATCATCGCGCCGCCGCCGAAACCCATGATCGCCATGCCCGTGGCCATGCCGCGCCGGTCGGGAAACCATTTGATCAGCGTCGACACGGGCGATATATAGCCGAGCCCGAGGCCTATGCCGCCAATGACGCCGGCGCCGAGCCACATGAGCCAGAGCTGGTGCGTGACGATGCCTATCGCCGCAAGCAGCATGCCGCCGCACCAGCACAGCGCCGAGACGACGCCGGCCTTGCGTGGCCCGGCCCGTTCGAGCCAGCCGCCCCAGATCGCGGCGGAACAGCCGAGGAGAACGAAGAACAGCGTATAAATCCATCCGAGGTCGCTGACCCGCCAATCGCAACTGGTGGTGAACAGGGCGGTCACCAGATTGAGGTCGGCGCAGGCAACCGATTGTTCCACGCCGATCGCCCGCGACAGGGGAAGCCAGAACACGCTGAAACCATAGGCCATGCCGATGCAAAGGTGGATTGCAAGCGCGGCCGGCGGCACCAACCATCGGTTGAACCCCGGCTTGGCGATTATTCTTTCCCTGTCGAGAATACCCGGATTGGCCAACGAGCCAGCCGTTTGATCAATTGCAGACATGCAACGCCCCTCCCAAGGTTGGCAGAACTGAAATGTGCGATGGGTTCAGGCCGGGATCGGCCCTGGTCTTCGAATATGATGGGCGGCCTGGATCACGAGCGGATCGAGGCCGTTATCTTCCTGCTCCAGGATCGCGAACAATTGCTGCCGCATACGCGGCTCCCAGAACTGGTTTATGTGGTCGGCAACGGAGTCGGCCGCATGTTCCTGCGGCTGCGAGTGAAAGAAGGTTGCGATCTGGTTTGCCATGTAAACCAGCTTTTCGCCTGTGGTCTTGTGTGCGTCACTAGCCATATTGCACCAGTTTTACCGTTGGACTTTGCACCAGCGTCGAGGCCGCCGGATCAGGATTGTGCTTGTGATTGCCGCCGAGCTGGTCGTGGTCGTCGGGGCGGATCGGTCTGCCGTCGGGCGCGAGGCCAAGGCGGTCGGGCCGCGTGAACACGTCGAACTCGCTGGCGCGAACAAGCGCCACCAGCGTCATTCCGGCCTGCTCTGCCGTCCGTATCGCGAGGGCGGTCGGCGCCGAGACCGCGATGAGGACCGAAGCGCCGATGATCGCCGTCTTCTGCACCATTTCGACCGAAACGCGGCTGGTTATGACGACGGCCCCTGCCCGTCCGTCGATCCTTCCGCGGCAGAGCCCGCCCGCAAGCTTGTCGAGGGCATTGTGCCGCCCGACATCCTCGCGGGCCATGACGATGCCCTTGTCGGGAATGTAGAAGCCGGCGGCATGGGCGGCGCCGGTATCCTTGTGGAGGGGTTGAAAATCGGCCAGGAGGCGCGTGGCCTCGGCGATATTGGCTGCAGTCAGGCGCAGATCGGTTGCCGCGACGGTTGCCACCGGCTTGAGCGCCTGCTCTATCGACTCGATGCCGCAAAGGCCGCAGCCGACCGGACCTGCCATGCGACGGCGGCGGTCGGTGAAATCCTGCCCCGCCTCCCCGGCAAGACGTATCTGCACGTCGATGCCTTCCGCATGATCCTCGACCTCTATGGTCTCGATTTCGTCCGGCCCACGGATGATGCCTTCCGAAAGGCTGAAACCAACGGCGAAATCCTCGAGATCGGCCGGCGTCGCCATCATGACGGCGTGGGTGGTGCCGCCATAGCTGAAGGCGACCGGCGTTTCCTCCGGCACCAGGCGCTGATTGCCGGCAAAGCCGCCGCCCGCCGCGTCTCGGCGCGTCACGCGCTTCACCGGGACCCGTGTGGGGCGCGATGCCATCGCTATTCGGCCGCGTCCAGCACGGCGATGCGCCGGCTCAGCCGCGCCTGTTCGTCATATTGCACCTGCCAGTCGCTCGGCCCGTTGGACGCGCCGACCTGGACGGCGGTGACCTTGTATTCCGGGCAATTGGTGGCCCAATCGGAGAAATCCGTGGTGATGACGTTGGCTTGCGTCGATGGGTGGTGGAAGGTCGTATAGACGACGCCGGGCGATACGCGATCGGTGATCAACGCCCTCAGCGTCGTTTCGCCGGCGCGGCTGGTAACGCGAACCCAATCGCCGGTCTTGATGCCACGGTTTTCCGCGTCATGCGGATGGATTTCCAGCCGATCTTCCTCATGCCAGACCACATTGTCGGTCCGGCGGGTCTGCGCGCCCACATTGTACTGGGACAATATTCGCCCCGTGGTCAACAGCAGCGGGAAGCGCGGACCGGTGCGCTCGTCGGTCGCCACATATTCGGTGCGGATGAACTTGCCCTTGCCGCGCGCAAATCCGTCGATATGCATGATCGGCGTGCCCAGCGGCGCCTTTTCATTGCAGGGCCACTGCACGGAGCCTTCCTTGTCGAGGAGATCGTAGGTAACGCCGGCGAAGCTTGGTGTCGTCAGCGCGATCTCAGCCATGATCTCGGAAGGATGGGTGTAGTTCCAGTTCAGCCCCATTGCCTTGGCAAGGTTCTGCGTGACCTCCCAGTCGGCGGCGCCGTTCAGCGGCGACATCACCTTGCGGACGCGGTTGATACGGCGCTCGGCATTGGTGAAGGTGCCGTCCTTCTCGAGGAAGGTCGAGCCGGGAAGGAACACATGGGCGTAGTTGGCCGTCTCGTTCAGGAAGAGATCGTGCACGACCACGCATTCCATCGCGGCGAGACCTGCCGCCACATGCCTTGTGTCCGGGTCGGACTGCAGAATGTCCTCGCCCTGGATGTAGATGCCCTTGAAGGTGCCGTCGACGGCGGCATCCAGCATGTTGGGGATGCGCAGGCCGGGCTCGTCCTGCAGCTTCACGCCCCAGAGCCGGTCGAAGATCTCGCGGGTGGAATCATCGGCGATATGGCGGTATCCCGGCAGTTCGTGCGGGAACGAGCCCATATCGCACGAGCCCTGCACATTGTTCTGGCCCCGGAGCGGATTAACGCCGACGCCCTTGCGGCCGATATTGCCGGTGGCCATTGCGAGGTTGGCAATCGCCATCACCGTGGTGGAGCCCTGGCTGTGCTCGGTCACGCCAAGGCCGTAATAGATCGCGCCATTGCCGCCGGTGGCGAAAAGGCGCGCGGCCTTGCGCAGTTCCTCGGCGGGAACGCCGGAAAGCTCCTCGGTCGCCTCCGGGCTATGCTCGGGGCTGGAGACGAAGCTCGCCCAATCCTGGAACTCGTCCCAATCGCAACGTTCGCGGATGAAGGCCTCGTCGAACAGGCCTTCGGTGACGACGACATGGGCAAGCGAGGTCAACACGGCGACATTGGTGCCGGGACGCAGCGCAAGGTGGTGCGAAGCCTGCACATGCGGCGTCCGCACGAGATCGATGCGGCGCGGGTCGATGACGATGAGCTTCGCGCCCTTGCGCAGGCGCTTCTTCAAGCGCGAGGCGAATACGGGGTGGCCGTCGGTCGGATTGGCGCCGATGACGACGACGACGTCCGTATGCTCGACACTGTCGAAATCCTGCGTCCCGGCCGAAGTGCCGAACGTCTGCTTCAGGCCGTAGCCTGTCGGTGAATGGCAGACGCGTGCGCAGGTATCGACATTGTTGTTGCCGAAGCCGGCCCGGACCAGTTTCTGCACGAGGAACGTTTCCTCATTGGTGCAGCGAGAGGAAGTGATGCCGCCGACGGAATTCCGGCCATACTGATATTGCAGGCGGCGGAACTCGCTCGCCACATGCTTGTAGGCCTCATCCCAGGTCACTTCGCGCCACGGATCGGTGACTTTTTCGCGGATCATCGGGTTGAGGATGCGGTCCTTGTGGGTCGAATAGCCATAGGCGAACCGGCCCTTCACGCAGGAATGACCGCGATTTGCCTTGCCATCCTTGTACGGCACCATGCGCACCAGTTCCTCGCCGCGCATTTCAGCCTTGAACGAGCAACCGACGCCGCAATAGGCGCAGGTCGTGACCTTCGAATGTTCCGGCTGGCCGATGGCGATGACCGACTTTTCGGTGAGGGTCGCCGTCGGGCAGGCCTGCACGCAGGCGCCGCAGGAGACGCATTCGCTCTCGATGAAGCTTTCATGCGCGCCGCTGGCGACACGGCTGCCGAAGCCTCGGCCTTCGATGGTCAGGGCGAATGTGCCCTGCACTTCCTCGCAGGCGCGCACGCAGCGCGAGCAGACGATACATTTCGCCGGGTCATAGGTGAAATAGGGGTTGGATTCGTCCTTCGGCAGCCAGCGATCATTGGCGACGCCATCGGCCTTGGCGAAGACGTGATTGTCGCCCTCATAGCCGTAGCGCACGTCGCGCAGGCCCACCGCCCCGGCCATGTCCTGCAATTCGCAATCGCCATTGGCGGCGCAGGTGAGGCAGTCGAGCGGATGGTCAGAAATGTAGAGTTCCATCACGCCCTTGCGGATGTCTTTCAGCCGCGAGGTCTGCGTATGCACCACCAGCCCGTCCATGGCCGGCGTCGTGCAGGAGGCCGGCGTGCCGTTGCGGCCTTCGATCTCGACGAGGCAGAGGCGGCATGAACCGAAGGCATCCACCATGTCCGTGGCGCATAATTTCGGAACGCTGATGCCGGCCTCCATCGAGGCGCGCATGATCGACGTTCCTTCGGGCACGGTGACTTCCACGCCGTCGATCGTCAGGCTTACCATCTTCTCCGAGCGGGAGGCGGGCGTTCCATAGTCTACTTCGTGAACAAGGGACATCGTTAACTCCTACTCCGCAGCGACGGCGAGCGGCGCCGGGCGAAAATCATCTGGAAAATGCGTCAATGCGCTCATGACCGGATAGGGCGTGAAACCGCCGAGCGCGCACAATGATCCGAACTTCATCGTGTTGCAGAGGTCGGTCAGCACCTCGATCTGCTTTTCCGGCTCCACATTGGCGGCAAGGCGGTCGACCACCTCGACGCCGCGCGTCGACCCGATACGGCACGGCGTGCATTTGCCGCAGGATTCGACGGCACAGAACTCCATGGCGAAGCGTGCCTGCTTCAGCATATCGACACTATCGTCGAAGACCACGAGACCGGCATGGCCGATCAGGCCGTCGCGGGCGGCGAAGGCTTCGTAGTCGAAGGGCGTATCGAACAGCGAGACGGGGAAATAGGCGCCAAGCGGGCCACCGACCTGCACCGCCTTCACCGGGCGGCCACTGGCCGTGCCGCCACCGATATCCTCGACGATCTCGCCGAGCGTCAGCCCGAACGCCGCTTCGAAAAGACCGCCATGCTTCACATTGCCGGCGATCTGCAACGGTATGGTGCCGCGCGAACGGCCCATGCCGAAATTCTTGTAGAACGCCGCGCCCTTGTCGAGGATGATCGGCACGGAAGCCAGCGAAATGACGTTGTTGATGACGGTTGGACGGCCGAACAGGCCCTTATGCGCCGGAAGCGGCGGCTTGGCGCGGACGATGCCCCGGCGCCCTTCCAGGCTCTCCAGCAAGGCCGTTTCCTCGCCGCAGACATAGGCGCCGGCTCCAACCCGCACTTCCATGTCGAAGGCCCGGTTCGAGCCGAGCACGGCGGCGCCGAGAACGCCTGCCGCGCGGGCGACGGCGATCGCCTCGTTCATCACGGCGATCGCGTGCGGATATTCCGACCTGATATAGACGTAGCCTTTGGTCGCCTCGACCGCGATGCCGGCGATGACCATGCCTTCGATCAGGACGAAGGGATCGCCTTCCATGATCATCCGGTCGGCAAAAGTGCCGCTGTCGCCTTCATCCGCATTGCAGACAATGTATTTCTGCGGCGAAGCCGTATCGAGCACGGTCTTCCATTTGATGCCGGTGGGAAAGCCAGCGCCGCCGCGACCGCGCAGACCCGACTCCGTGACCTGCGCCACGATGTCGGCGGGGTTCATGGCAAGCGCCGCCTCAAGCCCCGCGAGGCCGCCGAGCCTGCGGTAATCCTCCAGCGAGACCGGATCGGTTATGCCGCAGCGCGCAAAGGTCAGCCGCGTCTGGCGGGCCAGGAATGGCAATTCTTCAGTCAGGCCAAGGGAGAGCGCATGGACGCCGCCCTCGAGCAGGCCGGAATCGAACAGGGCGGCAACGTCGGACGGCTTGACCGGACCATAGGCGACCCTGCCCCGCGGCGTTTCCACCTCGACGAGCGGCTCCAGCCAATACATGCCGCGCGAACCATTGCGCACGATGCGCGCATCGAGACCGCGCTCGCGAATGATCGCTTCGACCTTCTGCGCGACCTTGTCGGCGCCAAGCGCCAGCGCGCCCGAATCCCGTGGAATGAAAATCGTCACGGTCATAGGCGCACCTCGGCCACTATCTCTTCGAGCTTCTCGGCATCGAGACGGCCGATCACCTCGCCGTCGAGCATCGCCGCGGGGGCGCATGCGCACAGGCCGAGACAATAGATGGGCTCGAGCGTGACCGCCTCGTCGGAGGTGGTCTGGTGCCAGTCGATGCCGAGTTGCTGTTTGGCAAGAGCCGCAAGCGCATCGCCGCCCATGGACTGGCAGGCTTCGGCGCGGCAGAGCTTCAACACATGCCGTCCCGCCGGATGATCGCGATAATCGTGGTAGAAGGTGAAAACGCCATGCACTTCGGCACGCGAAATATTCAGCGCCTGGGCAACGATAGGCAACGATTCGGGAGGCACATAGCCGAATTCCTCCTGCAAACCATGCAGGATGGGCAAAAGCGGACCTTCCAAATTCTTGAATTGATCGATTATACCTATCGCCCTTGCAGCGATTTCGGTACCTGCGCTTTGCATTTTTGCAGCGCCCTCCCTAATTGTCTCTCCCACTCCTTAGAACAGATCAAAAAAGAACCGGCAGATCAATATCGCAGTACCGTCGATCGATAGAAATTTTCTATCAACTCATATCCATGGTGGAAGCGAGCGCCCGGGCCTCGTGCAACAGGGCGGATACGAGCGGCGTATGGGGCTCGCGGTCGGCGGCGACGAGGCCGACGAGGTGCCGCGCATCGGGCGCAACGATGGGGATGGCGCGGATAGGCTCGGCGAAACCGAGGCTTTCGGCGAGGTTCAACGGCATGATGCTCACCCATTTGCCGGTGCGGATATGGGAGAAGAGCACGATCATGGAATTGGATTCGAGCGTCGGCTGCACGTCGACGCCGACCTCCAGCAGATGCTTGTTGATCAGGCGCCGGTTCTGCATGTCCTTGGTCAAAAGGCAGAGCGGCAGGCTGCCGACTTCCGCCCAGGTCACGGATTTCCTGTCCGAATAGGCATTCCCCACCGCCGTGATCAGCTGATAGCGCTCGCTGTAGAGCGGCACCGAGGTCACACGGCCGAGCGGCTCATTGTCGAGATAGCTGATGCCGACATCGATCTCGAAATTGCTGAGAAGGGTCAGGACTTCGAGCGAGGTGCGCGAGATGATCGAGAAGGTGACGTCCGGATGTTTCTCGCGAAAGGGCGTCGTCAGGCGGGACACCATCGCCAGCGCGGTCGGGATGGCGGCAATGCGCAAATGCCCGGCAAGCCCGGAATGCGCGGCGCGAATCTCCTCGCGCATCGTGCGCGCATCGCCGACGATCCGCCGCGCCCATTCCAGCACGCGCTGGCCCTCGGAGGTCAGCCCGTTGAAGCGGGAACCGCGCTGCACCAGGACGGCGCCGAGCGTGTTTTCCAATTGGCGGATGGCGGCCGAAAGGGTCGGCTGGGTGACGCCGCATTCCTCGGCAGCGCGGCCGAAATGCTTGTGGTGCGCAAGAGCGATGAAGAACTCCAGCTTGTCGATCATTGTCCACCCTCCGCGCCGCCGCTCCTTGCGCCGGCTAGTCAGCATGCCTTTAAACTGGAAAGCGAAGCAATATGTAGTATGTTGCCTTCAACGATCACATTCCAAGGACAAAAAATGGATATCCGTCAGATCGACGACAATTATGCCGTGACCGGCCAGATCACGCCCGACGACGTTCGCGATATCGCGGCAGCCGGCTACCAGGCCATCATCTGCAACAGGCCCGATGGCGAATCCGCCGACCAGCCCGATTTCGCCGAGATCGCGCGCGTTGCCGAAAAGGCGGGCATACCGATCCACTATGTCCCGGTCGTATCGGGCCAACTGACGCAGGACGACGTCGATGCCATGGCTGCCGCGCTTGAGGAGACCGGCGGCCCGGTGCTCGCCTATTGCCGCTCCGGTGCCCGCTCGACCAATATTTACGGCATCGTCCAGCAGCAGAAGGGCTGAGCGATAGCGCCCGGCCTGATGTAAAGGTCAGTCGAGCGGAATTACCAGGCCGTCCCGCCCTATGGTGAGACGGCCGTTCCATTCGTGCCTCAGCGCTTCCGTCCAGTCCTTAAGGCCTATTGCTGCGTCATCCGAGGGGATCAGGTGATGCAGGACGAGATGGCCGGCATTGGCGGCTGTCGCGATGCGCCCGGCATCGCCCGCCATCGTATGGCTGGCGACAAGATGCTGCCGCAACCGTGCGCCATTGCCGGTGCGGGCGACGAGCCTGTCGATACCCTGTGCCAGCATTGCCTCATGCACGAGGATCGAGGCATTGCGGGCGAAGGCGGCGAGCGGCGGGAAATAGGCCGTATCGCCGGAAAAGACGATGGTTCGGGACCCGGTTTCGATCCTGAGCGCGAAAGCCTCGGCGACAGGCGGATGATCGACACGCAGCGCGCTTATCCTGATCGGCCCGTCCTCAAGTATGATCCCTTCCGCATAGGTCCGGATGTCGACCAGCCGGCGCAGGTCGGGCCGGCCTTCGTCCTCGATGCGCAGGTCGATGTCATAGCGCATGGATTGCAGGAAGCCGGCCCAATAGGCGTCGGTTCCCGCCGGGCCAAGGACGGTCACGCGCTGCGAAAGTCCGGCGGTCCAGGCGGTGTGCAGAAGCGGCCCGAGCTCCAGGACATGGTCGGAATGGAGGTGCGTCACGAGAATCATGTCGAGATCCTTCAGCGACATCCCCGCATCCACCAGCCCGCGCGTCACCCCGAGGCCGCAATCGACGACGATCCGCCTGCCGCAGCATTCGAGCAGCGACGACGTGGGCGAAGGACCGCCGGGGCGTATCGCCGGCCCGCCCTTCGTGCCAAGGAGAACGAGCCGTTCCGCCATTCTAGAAGAATGCCTGGATACCGGTCTGGGCGCGGCCGAGGATCAGGGCGTGCACGTCATGCGTGCCTTCATAGGTATTCACGGTCTCGAGATTCTGGGCGTGGCGCATGACGTGATAGCCGATCTGGATGCCGTTGCCGCCATGCATGTCCCGCGCCACGCGGGCAATATCCAGCGCCTTGCCGCAATTGTTGCGCTTGACGAGGCTGATCATCTCCGGCGCCATCCGGTCCTCGTCCATCAGCCGGCCGACGCGCAACGATGCCTGCAGCCCGAGCGCGATTTCCGTCTGCATGTCGGCGAATTTCTTCTGGAACAGCTGCGTGGCCGCGAGCGGGCGGCCGAACTGCTTGCGGTCGAGCCCGTACTGCACCGTTCGCTGCCAGCAATCCTCGGCGGCGCCCATCACGCCCCAGGAGATGCCGTAGCGCGCCCGGTTGAGGCAGCCGAAAGGTCCCTTGAGGCCCGATACGTTGGGCAATAGCTGTTCTTCGCCGACGACCACGCCGTCGAGCACGATTTCACCGGTGATGGATGCCCGCAGCGACAGTTTCCCGCCGATCTTCGGCGCCGAAAGCCCGGCCATGCCCTTTTCGAGGACGAAGCCGCGAATCTGGCCGTCATGGGCATCGGATTTCGCCCAGACGACGAAGACGTCGGCGATGGGCGAATTGGAAATCCACATTTTCGAACCGGAAAGCCGGTAGCCGTCGGCGACCTTTTCCGCTCGCGTCTTCATGCCGGCAGGATCGGAGCCGGCATCGGGTTCGGTGAGCCCGAAACAGCCGATCCACTCGCCGCTTGCGAGCTTGGGCAGGTATTTCCTGCGCTGCTCCTCCGAGCCATAGGCATAGATCGGATACATCACCAGCGAGGATTGCACGCTCATCATGGAGCGATAGCCGCTGTCGACGCGCTCGACCTCGCGCGCCACCAGCCCGTAGGCCACATAGGATGCGCCGGCAGTGCCATATTCCTCCGGCAGCGTCACGCCGAGGAGCCCGGCCTCGCCCATGAGGCGGAACAGTTCCGGATCGGTCTTCTCCTCCAGATAGGCTTCCTCGATGCGCGGCAGCAGCTCCCCCTGTGCAAACGACCGCGCGCTGTCGCGGATCATCCGCTCGTCTTCGGTCAGTTGATCTTCCAGAAGGAAGGGATCGGTCCACACAAAGGAAGGCTTCGAACTCGACATGTATCTTCTCCTCAATCAGTCAGGGAGAACTATCATCAAACCGCCCGCGATGGCCAGATCATGAGCATGGCAATATTGTTGGGATGTACGGATGCAACCGATTCCGGCGCGGACGCGAATCCGCTATAGATCGGCAATGGCCATCAGACAGCTCAAAGAGACCATCATCAACCAGATCGCCGCCGGTGAAGTCATCGAGCGGCCGGCCAGCGTCGTCAAGGAACTCGTCGAAAACGCCATCGACGCCGGTGCGACGCGCATCGACATCGCCACCGCCGGCGGCGGCAAGAACCTCATCCGCATCACCGATGATGGGTCGGGCATCGTTCCGGACGAACTGGCGCTGGCGGTTTCGCGCCATTGCACGTCCAAGCTGACCGACAATGTCCACGACATCAGGGCGTTGGGATTTCGCGGCGAGGCACTGCCATCCATCGGTTCGATTTCGCGCCTGTCGCTGAAATCCCGCACGCCGGATGCCGATACCGGCTTCGAGATCATGGTCGATGGCGGCCGCATGGCGGGGCCGCGCCCGACGGCCATGAATGGCGGCACCATCGCCGAGGTCCGCGACCTGTTCTTCGCGACGCCGGCGCGGCTCAAATTCATGAAGACCGACCGCGCCGAAGCGGCGGCGATCAGCGATGTCGTCAAGCGGATCGCCATCGCCTTCCCGCATATCCGCTTTTCCATCGCCGGCAGCGACCGCACGCCGCTCGAGCTAGCGGCGGCCGGCAGCGGCGCCGAGGGCGTCATGACCCGCATATCGCAGATTCTGGGACGGGAATTCCGCGACAATGCCCTCGCGATCGATGCGATGCGCGAAGATGTGCGGCTGTCCGGCTTCGTCGGCATCCCGTCTTTCAACCGCGCCAACAGCCTGCAGCAGTTCGCCTATGTCAACGGGCGGCCGATCCGCGACAAGCAGATCTGGGGCGCGATCCGCGCCGCCTATTCGGATGTCATGTCGCGCGACCGCCACCCCGTCGTGGTGCTGTTCATCAATATCGAACCGGAACTGGTCGACGTGAACGTGCATCCGGCGAAGGCCGATGTGCGCTTCCGCGATCCCGGCCTCGTGCGCGGCCTGATCATCGGCGCCATCCGCGATGCGCTCGCCCAGTCGGGCATCCGCGCCGCCACCAGCGGCGCCTCGGCCATGCTGCAATCGTTCAAGCTTGGCGGATCGTCGCCCGCGCCCCAGCCTCAACAATTCTGGCAGGGTGGCAGCGCTGCGCGGAATGCGAACTACTCGCTCGAAACCTCCCCCTATCGGCCCATGGCGGAGAGCGCAGCGGCGCCGGAGACATTCGGCCTTGCCGAAAGCGCAGCGGAATTCCTCTATCGGCCGTCCGAGGCGCTGGCAGCGGATATGCGCGCCGGCGTCAGCGAGGCTCCGCCCGAATTGACGACGATGCCGCTCGGTGCTGCGCGGGCGCAGGTGCATGCCAATTATATCGTATCCCAGACGGACGACAGCCTGGTCATCGTCGATCAGCACGCAGCGCATGAGCGGCTCGTCTACGAGGCGCTGAAGAATGCGCTGCATTCGCGGCCGCTGCCGGCGCAGATGCTGCTTATCCCGGAGATCGTGGACCTGCCCGAGGAGGATGCCGGGAGGCTCGTCGCCCATGCCGAAGCGCTGGCGCGGTTCGGTCTCGGCATCGAGGCCTTCGGCCCCGGCGCGGTGGCGGTGCGCGAGACGCCGTCGATGCTCGGGGAAGTCGATGTCCAGCGCCTGATCCGCGACCTCGCCGACGAGATCGCCGAACATGATACGTCCGACGGGCTCAAGGCCATTCTCGACCATGTGGCGGCGACGATGGCCTGCCATGGATCGGTGCGCGCCGGCCGTCGATTGAAGCCGGAGGAAATGAACGCGCTGCTGCGGCAGATGGAACAGACGCCCGGTTCCGGTACCTGCAATCACGGCCGCCCGACCTATATAGAGCTGAAACTGACCGACATAGAGCGTCTCTTCGGCCGGCGATGAGGCGGTGCCGGCGGCCCGGACTTGACCGTCCCCCGGCACAGGCCATAAATAACTGGAACTTGAACTGGAACGAATTCGATGAACCGATTTGAAGGCCCCGGCTCGCGCGAAGCCAAGATCCGCTACCTCGACGGCGATTTCCAGGTGCTGTCGCCGGGTGCCTATGTGCTTTGCTCCATCACCGCGGAGAAGATCCCGCTCGACGAGCTGAAATATTGGAGCGTCGCGCGGCAGGAAGCCTATGCCGACGCCCGCATCTCCTTTGAGCGCGAGCTGGAGACCAATCCATCGCTGCGCCAGAGGTCGAAAGGATGATACGCCGCGGCGCCATGCTGGCATTGGTGGGCATCGTCGCCGCCGCCTGTACATCGACGGGACCGGCCGAGCCGCCTTCGTTCAGCGGCCCCGCGAAAACCATCGGCGGCGATCTCGTCGGGCCGCCCTATTCCAGACTGTCGGCAAGCTCGGTGATCTTTATCACGGCCTATGACGTGGCCGGCGGCCTTGCCGATCGGGTGATCGCCAGGACGAGCTTTCGCAAGGGCGTCAGCGGGCATTTTCCCGTGCCCTATGAAATCGCCGTTCCGGCCGGTTCGGGCCGGGTAGCGGTCTATGCCGAAATCCGCGATGGCGGCCGGGTACACTTCACCAATGACCGGCAGTACAGCCAGACATCGGCAAGCCGGCTCGATATTCCCATGCGCGAGAGCCCCTTGCGCTACCGCAGCTATCGCGGCGGATTGTAGGCCCGCGTCTTTGCACGCGCGCACGTTTCGCGGATGATGTTCAGCGGCATCTGCGGCTGGCCGAACGAAAGCTCCACCTCCAGCACCAATATCTCATCCGCCAGCTTCTTCGCGGCCGCCCCGCCGCCGAGCAGCCGCACATGATCCTTGGCCGTGGTGACCAATTGCAAGCCCTTCTCCGCCGCCTCCCGCGTCAGTTCGGCGACATCCTCTTCCGTATAGGGGTGGTGATCGGGGAATGACCGGGTGGCGGCGACCGCCGCGCCGCTGTCGCTGAGCGTCGCATAGAACTTGCCGGGGTCGCCGATGCCGGCGAAGGCAAGGAGCGGCCCTTTCACTCCCGACAACGCCACCGGCTGCAGGATGGCCTCGTGGATGGGCTTTGCCGCCCGCGCGGCGCGGCGCACCACCATGTCGCCGCCCTCGCCGCGGCCGATCTTCAGAACCGCATCGGTGCGCACCAATTGATCGACGAGCGGCGCCCGCAACGGCCCGGCGGGAAGGACATGGCCATTGCCTATGCCGCGCCCTGCATCGACGACCATCAGCGCATAGTCAAAATGCAGGCGGGCACTCTGGAAGCCGTCATCCATGATGATGAAATCGCACTGCGCCGCCTGCAATTGCTGCGCGCCGGCGAAACGGTCGGCCGAAACGACAACGGGCGCATGCCTGGCGAGGAGCAATGGCTCATCGCCCACCAGATGGGCTGAATCATGATCGGGATCGACCCGGTGCGCCCCCGAATAGGCGCCGCCATAGCCGCGCGAGACGATGCCCGGGCGCAGGCCGGATGCGGCTGCGGCCTTGGCGAAGGCTATCGCAGTGGGGGTCTTGCCCGCGCCGCCGACGGTGAAATTGCCGATGCACAGGACCGGCGCCGAAATCGCGGGCGGATGCGCCCGCCGGATACGGCGTCCGGCGACCGCACCGTAAATGCTGGCAAGGGGGCTGAGGGCAAGAGCGCGCCAGTCCGGCTTTTCCCACCAGAACGGCGGCGCTTCACTGACCATGGCGCCCCGCCTCCATCATTTCCAGGCGCCTTCGCGATTGCCGAGCCGGGCCTGGAGCACCAGAGGCTGGATGAAGGGCTCAAGCGCGGTCATCGTCCGCGCCAGGGCGCCGCGCATATCCTCGACGGTCTTGACGCCGGCCTCGATCATGACGCGGCGCTCGTCGGGATTGTTGAAGAGGTAGTTGACCGCCCCGGCCAGCATGTCGCGGTCGCGCACCAGCTTCGCCGCACCGTTCTTGATGAGGCGCTGGTAGGACTCGCGGAAGTTCTGCACATTCCGGCCCGAAAGGATCGCCGATTGCAGCATGGCCGGCTCCAGCGGGTTCTGCCCGCCCTGCGCCGTGAGGGAGCGGCCGACGAACGAAATCTCGGCCAGCCGAAGGTAGAGGCCCATGTCGCCGATCGTATCGCCGAGATAAATGTCCGTATCCGGCCGAATGACATCTCCCCGGCTGCGCAAGGCGATGTTCAGCCCGAGTTTCTCGATCTCGGCGACGATCTCGGGCGCGCGGTCCGGATGGCGCGGCACCAGTATCGTCAACAGGTCGCGGTGGCGCGCCTTCAGCATCTGGTGCACCTGCGCCACGATCTCCTCCTCGCCCTGATGGGTGGAGATGGCGGCCCAGGTCTTGCGTGGCCCGATCATGCCCTGCAGCGCTTCGAGTTCGGCTTCGTTGACCGGCGGAATGGCCGTGTCGACCTTGAGATTGCCCGAAACGGTGACGGGCCGCGCCCCGAGCGCGCGGAAACGCTCGCCATCCACATCCGACTGGGCAACGACATGCGCCAGGTTCTCGAACAGCGCTTCGGCGATCGAGGCGCGCTTGTGCCAGGCCGCAAAGGACTTGTCCGACAGGCGGCCATTGACCAGCACCTGCGGAACACGGCGCTTGCCGAGTTCGAGGATCGTCATCGGCCAGATTTCGGATTCGCAGATGACCGCGAGATCCGGCTGCCAATGGCTGAGGAAGCGGTCCACCGCCGGTTTCAGGTCGAGCGGCACATATTGATGGATGACGCGGTCGCCCAGCCGCTCCTGCACCATTTTCGCCGAGGTTACCGTCGCCGTCGTCAGGACGACATGGATGCCCATGTCGGCGATGGTTTCGACCAGCGGCGTGACCGCCGACGTCTCGCCGACGCTGGCCGCATGCACCCAGACAAGCGGACCCTGCGGACGCGCCACGCTGGCGACGCCATAGCGTTCGCCTTGCCGCCCGCGCTCCTCCTTGCCCTTGCTCGCGCGGAAGGCGATGTAGGGACCGACCACGGGAAATGCGAGCGCACCGGCCCAACGATATGTGCCCAGCGCGATACGTGCCCATCTCTCACTCATGCGCACCATCCACCAGTTCATGGACTCTGGCCGTATTGGCATTCAAACTATTGGTCAATTCGATCCTTTTTGCTTCAAGCACGGCGTCATCGGCATCCTGGGGTACGAAAATCGGATCGCCCACGATCAGGCCTGACTTGCCGAACGGCAATGGAATTGTCGTCTTGTCCCAGCTCTTTTCCAGAACTTTTCGCCGTGACGTCAGATAGCAGATAGGAATGATCGGTCGGCCGGACAATTTGGCCAGCAACACGACGCCGATACCGGAATCGCGCGGCGTCCCATGGGGAATATCGGCGATCATCGCTGCTGTCTTGCCCTCCTTGAGGGCGTTTTTCAAGGCAAGCAGCGCCCGCGCGCCACCCTTCTTCGTCCCGCTGCTCCTGTCCCTGCCGCCCGATCCACGGATGATGTCCACGCCGAACCGTTCGGCAACGCGTGCATTCAGTTCCGCATCCTTGCTGCGCGAGAACATGGCGGCGAAGCGCACGCCGTCCGGCATCAGGAAGGGCGCCATCAGGTGCTGGCCGTGCCAGGCGACGGCGATGAAGGGCTCGCCGCCGCGCTTCATGTCATCGAGTTGTGACGATCCCGGCAATCGCGGATTGGTTGCATTCACCAGCCGGAAGAACTGGGTGATCAGCCACACGATCATGGTGCGCACCAGCGGCGAGTTGGCAAGCGGGCCGCGTATGGACCGCCAGAACCGCTTGAGCAGTCCCGGCTTCTTGCGCCGCTTGCTGGTCACGACCGCGTCGTTGTCGATCATATGGCTTTCGGGTTTCACGCGTCAGCTCGGCTTGCCCGTTTCCGGGTCGAGCAGCCTGTGCATGTGGACGATGAAATAGCGCATATGGGCATTGTCCACGGTCTGCTGGGCCTTGGCCTTCCAGGCGCGGTGGGCGCTGTCGAAATTGGGATAAATGCCGACGATGTCGAGATCATCGAGGTCGCGGAACTCCACCTCTCCGAGTTTCTTCAACTCGCCGCCGAAAACCAGATGGAGCAGCTGCTTGGGAGCCGATGTATCACTCATTTTTACCTATCCAAATAGTTGGTGAATTCAGTGCACTTTCTAGCCGAAGGTCGTCGCGGCGGCAACTTTCAACATGTCGTCCATGAACGAGGCGCCGGAAGCGACCAGCGCCCCGTGCCGATAATCGCCACGCTCGGCATCGTGCCGCCCGTAGGTGAGCGCTTCTCCCGCCGCTGTCAAGACGCGCCCGCCCGCCTCCGAAAGTATGAGATCGGCCGCCGCCAGATCCCAGTCATGCGAGTTGGGCCGCACGAAAGTGCCCGCCAGATCGCCCCGCGCCACCATGGCCAGACGATAGGCCAGCGACGCGATATGAGGCGCATGCTCGATGGCGTCCTGGAACTCGCGCGGCAGCTTCTTCAGGTACTGGCCCGGCGCCGCCACGCGAAACGGACGCGTCTGCGGCCGCGAACGGATGATGCCGCCATTGAGGCATGCGCCTTCCCCCGGCAGCGCCGTCATGACCTCTTCCCGCGCCGGACAGTCGAGCACTCCGGCGACGGGGCGGCCGTTTTCGATCACCGCGATACTGATGCACCAGACATTGCCGCCGCCGATGAAATCCCGGGTTCCATCGATGGGATCGACGACGAACAGGCGCTGCCAGGGCGAGGAAGAGCGCTCGTCCACCGTCTCCTCGGAAATCCAGCCATAATCGGGGCGCGCCGCCAGAAGCATGTCCTTCAGGTAGCGGTCTACCGCCAGATCGGCCTCGGTGACCGGCGAATTGCCGGATTTCAGCCAGGTCTGCGGCGACTGCTGGAAGAACGACATGGCGATGCGGCCGGCGCCCATCGCCGCTTCGCGGATCAGTTCGAGATCCAGTCTGTTTTGTTCACTTTCCGGCAAGTGTCATGCCTTCGATGACGAGTGTCGGGCTGGCGATACCGAAATTGCGGTCGATATCGTTGGCGGCGACGAGGTTGAGGAACATGTCCTTGAGATTGGAGGCGATGGTGACCTCGCTCACCGGATAGGTGATTTCGCCGTTCTCGATCCAGTAGCCGGAGGCGCCGCGGCTATATTCGCCGGTCACCATATCGACGCCCTGGCCGAAAAGCTCGGTGCAATAGAAGCCGGTGCCCACATCCCTGATCAATTCCCCGGGAGATTTCTCCCCGGGCTCGATGGCGAAATTCGTTGCGGACGGAACGACGGAAGAGCCGGAACGGACGCCGCGGCCATTGCCCTGCAGGCCGAGTTCGCGCGCCGTGGAGCCCGAAAGCAGCCAGTGCCGGAGCACACCGTCTTCGACCATCGCCAGCGGGACGCCTTCGACGCCTTCGCCATCGAAGGGCCGGGAGTTCGGCCCCCGGACCCGCAGCGGATCGTCCGTGACATGGATGGAACTGCTCAATATCTGCGTGCCCATGCGGTCTTTCAGGAAGCTGGTCTTGCGCGCGACCGAGCT
Source organism: Phyllobacterium sp. 21LDTY02-6 (assembly GCF_023554255.2). Lineage (GTDB taxonomy): Bacteria > Pseudomonadota > Alphaproteobacteria > Rhizobiales > Rhizobiaceae > Phyllobacterium. The sequence goes on from NZ_JAMJWD020000004.1 coordinate 352,365, forward strand.
GCCATTGATGGCGCTGGCGATATGGCTGGCAATGCCGCGGGCGACGCGCGGATCGTAGACGACCTTCACCCTGCCCGTGGCGGCCTGGCGGGCGTTCAGCCTCCTCACGGCCCGCTCGCCGGCGGAACGGCCTATGGCGGCGGGGTCTTCGAGTTCGCCGAAATAGAGGCGCGAGGAGAAGTCGTAGTCGCGCTCCATGCCCGTGCCGCTGCCGGCGATGGCGCTGACCGAACGCGAGAAACGCGAGCCCATATAATGGCCGGAAAAGCCGCCGGAGGTGACGAGGACGAGGCCGCCCATGCCGGCCGAGGCGGAACTGCCGCCCGAATTGGTAACGCCTTCCACCGCGAGCGCTGCCTCTTCGGCCGCTAGCGCGGCCTGCGTCAATTGCGCCGCATCGACCGTGGTCGGATCATAAAGTTCGAGATCGCGATATTGCCGCGCCAGCTCCTCCGTCGCCGCGAGGCCCTCGAAAGCGTCTTCCGGGGCGACTTTCGCCATGGCGACGGCGCGCGCGGCCAATGTTTCGGGGTCGGCGCCGCCATTGGCGGAAATGCTGGCGATGCGGCGGCCGACGAAGACGCGCAGCGCAAATTCGTCGCTTTCGGAGGCGTCGGTCGATTCGACCTTGCCGAGCCGGACGCTGACGCTCGTCGAGCGCGAACGCACCACCACCGCATCGGCGGCATCGGCACCGGCGCGCCTTGCAGCTTCGACCAACGCTGTGGCATTGTCTATGAATTCGCGCGAATTGACCGGCTCGACCATTATCATCCCTATGGTTGATTGCATGATAGGATACGAGGACTTATCTGACGAAGATCAGACCACTTCCTCCCCCTATATGGTGCAAATCGGGGTCTATCAAGGCAAACGAGCCCAACGAGCGCCAGAACTTGTCAGATACCGGATTCATATCGGATGCTTTCAGAAAGCGGCAATCTCTATTTCCAGGCCCTGGCCCTTCTGGCCGGCGCGATCATTGCAGCGCCGCTTTTCAAGCGGCTCGGCCTCGGAACCGTGCTGGGCTACCTGGCTGCCGGGCTGCTGATCGGGCCGGTCGCCAATCTGATTACCGACGGTGAACAGGTATTGCATTTCTCCGAGCTCGGCGTCGTCTTCCTGCTGTTCGTCATCGGGCTCGAACTCAAGCCGTCGCGGCTGTGGACCCTGCGCCACGCGATCTTCGGCCTTGGCGCGGCGCAGGTTCTCGTCACCGGTGCGGCATTGACCGGACTGATCGTCGCGCTGGCGCTGATGAGCTGGCAGGCGGCGGTGATCACCGGCTTCGGCCTCGCCCTGTCTTCCACCGCCTTCGCCATGCAGATCCTGGAGGAGCGCGGCGAAACCACCATGCCCCACGGCCAGGTGTCGTTCGCCATCCTGCTGTTCCAGGATCTGGCGATCGTGCCGCTGCTGGCCATGGTCCCGGTCCTCGCACCGGGATCGGCGACGCAGCAGGCGGACCCGCTCGGCAATTTTCTCATCGCGGTGATCTGCATCGGCGCGATCATCGCCGTCGGCCGCTACCTGCTCAATCCGCTGTTCCGCTTCATCGCCAATACCGGCGCCCGCGAAGTGATGATCGCGGCCGCGCTCTTCGTCGTGCTCGGCGCCGCGACGCTGATGCAGTTTGCCGGCCTCTCGATGGCCATGGGTGCATTCATCGCCGGCGTGCTGCTTGCCGAATCCTCCTACCGGCACGAACTCGAAGCCGATATCGAGCCGTTTCGCGGCGTCTTCCTCGGCCTGTTCTTCATGGCCGTCGGCCTCTCGCTCGATCTCGGCGTGATCCTCAACAATTGGTTGAGCATCTTTCTCGCCGTGCCGATCTTCATGGCGGTCAAGGCGCTGCTGGTCTATGTCCTCGCCCGCCTCTTCGGCAGCAATCACAATGACGCGATCCGCGTGGCATTCTTCCTGCCGCAGGGCGGTGAATTTGGTTTCGTGCTGTTTTCCGCCGCCGCCGCGGCCGGGCTGATGGGCGAGGATCTCGCATCCGAACTCGTCGCCATCACCACGCTTTCCATGGCCGTGATGCCGCTATCGGTAGCGCTGGGCAACAGGTTCCTCGTCAACAGGGACAGCGGCGACGAAATCGAAGAGAATTTCGACGGCGCCGGCGCCGATGTGATGATGATCGGCTTCTCGCGCTACGGCCAGATAGCGGCGCAGATCCTGCTGGCAGGCGGATCGGCCGTCACCGTCATCGACGCCTCCGCCGACCGCATCCGCTCTGCCGAGAAATTCGGCTTCCGCATCTATTTCGGCGATGGCACGCGCAAGGAAGTGCTGGAGGCGGCGGGCATAAGGCAGGCGAAGATCGTCGCCGTCTGCACCCACAGGAAGGAGACGACCGACAGGATCGTCGAGCTCATCCAGGCCGAATATCCCGATATCAAGCTCTTCGTGCGCTCCTATGATCGTGTCCACACCTTGAAGCTGCGCAGCCGCGGCGTGCATTATGAACTGCGCGAAACCTTCGAGTCCGGCCTTGTCTTCGGCAGGCGTGCGCTGGAAGAACTGGGCGTGCGGGAAGAGCTCGCCCATGAGATCATGGAGGACATCCGCCGCCGTGACGAGGACCGCCTGCACATACAGGCATCGCAAGGGCTTGCCGCCGGCAATGACCTGCTGCTGACGCGTCCGGTCACGCCCGAGCCCTTGATCAAGCCGCTGCGGGAATCGAAACGCATCGATCTCGCCGAAGGCGCCGCCGCCGAACCGGCGTCGGAGCCAGCCGAATGATCAAGCCCTGACGATCAGGCCCCTGATGATTGGACCCCCGATGACTGGACCCCCAATGATTGGACCCTGGCGGAACGAATCTGACATTCGCATCCCGGTTGACATCAGCCACCATAGCGAATGGCAAATTCAAAGTTCCACCAGGATCAGGTTTGCGGCTGGCCGACGATGAGAATGGCAGGATCGGTCGTGAGCAGCTTGCCCGCCACCGCCTTGACCTCGTCGAGCGTCACCGCATCGATCAATCCGGCGCGCTTGTCGATATAGTCGATGCCGAGTTTCTCGTCCTGCATCATGACCAGCGTATTGGCGACCGCCGATGACGAATCGAGGTTCGTCACCGCGAAGGACCCGGCGAGGTATTTCTTGGCCTCGGCCAGTTCCTCCGTCGTCGGCCCGTCCTTCGCCATGCGGGCGACCTCATCCTTGATCAGTTGCAGCGTCTCTTCGGCTCGATCGCTGCGTGTAGCAGTCGAGATGATCAATGCTGCCGCATGGTCGCTGGACTGCAGGCCCGAACTGACCGAATAGGCGAGGCCGCGTTTTTCGCGCACCTCATTGGTCAGGCGCGAGGTGAAGGTGCCGCCGCCCAATATGTGGTTCATGATATAGGAGGCGAAGAAATCCGGCGCATCGCGGCGGGTGCCGGGATAGACCAGGGATATGGTGGTCTGCGGCAGGGGATAATCGACGCGCGTCGTCTCGCCGAGCGCAGTCCTGGCGGCATCGACCGGCGCGAGTTCGGCTTTTTCCGGCAGGTCGCCGAACACCTTGTCGAGCAGGACCGATAGTTCTTCCGGGCTGATGGCCCCGACGACGCCGATGACGAGATTGTCGCGCGCGAACATGCGGCGGTGAAGCCCCGAAAGGTCGGCTTTCGAGATGCCGGCGAGACTTTCCGGCGTGCCATAGACCGGCCGGGCATAGGGATGGGCGCCATAGAGCGCCTCGGTGAATTTTCTCTCGGCGATGGTTTCGGGATCGCGCTCGGCGCCCTTGATACCAGCCACGATCTGCTGGCGCATCCGGTCGATCGGCGCCTGGTCGAAGCGCGGCCGCTGAACGGCCATTGCGACCAGATCGGTCACCTGATCGCGCTTCTCCGCCAGCATCCTGACCGAGCCCATGAGATTGTCCATGTCGGCCGTGAACCCCATTTCCCCGCCGGCTTCGTCCAGTTTCACCTGGAACGTTTCCGAATCGAGATCGCCGGCGCCCTCGTCGAACAGCGAGGTCATGAGGTTTGCGAGACCGGCCTTGCCGGCCGGGTCCTGCGCGGCGCCGCCCTTGAACGCGAACCGCATGGAGATCAACGGGACGAAATCGTCCTGTACGAGCCAGGCGCGGACGCCCTTGGGCGAAACGACTTCCTTGATCTCGACCGCATGGCTGGCGACGATCGTCGCGAACAGGATGAGCAATGCGGCGATGGAACGCTGGAACAGCGGCCTGATCATTGGACGGTTCCTTCTGCTGGCAGGACTTCGGAAGGTCCGGCGCCACCGCCGCCCTGGTCCTTGGCTTTCTTGTCGGGTGCGCCCGCTTCGGGCATGAGATAGGCGGTGACGGAACGGCCATCGACGAGGTAGCGGCGGGCAACCTCCTGGATATCCTCCTTCTTCACCGCCTTGATGCGGTCCGGCCATTCCTGGATGTCCTTGATCGTCTGCCCGACCGATAGCGTCGAGCCATAGATCCTGGCCATGCCCGTCTGGCTGTCGCGGGCGAAGATGATGCTCTTCAGGAAGCGGTTCCGCGCCGCGTCCAGTTCCTCCTGCGTCACGCCATTCTTGATGATGTTCTCGACCTGCGCGTCGACGCCGCGCTCGACATCTTCGAGCGAGGCCTCGCCCCTCGGCGAGCCATGCAGGGCGAAACTGCCGGAATCGAGGCCGTTGCCATCGAAGAAGGCTCCGGCCGCGGCGGCGACACCCTCGGATACGACCAGCGTCTGGTAGAGCCGGCCGCGCGGCGAGCCTCCGAGTATCTCGCTCAGAAGATCCAGCGCCTCGGCCTCCCCCGGCCTGGCATTGGCGTAGGAAGGCGCGACCCAGCGCTTCTGGAAACTTGGCCGCGATACGCGCGGATCGGCGAGCGAAACGATACGCTTGGTATTCTGTTCCGGCTCCTGCGGCCGTTCGCGCTTGCCGGGTTCGGCCCGGCGCGGCACCTTGCCATAGGTCTTTTCCGCCAGCGTCTTGACAAGGTCCGCCGTCACGTCGCCGGAAATGACGAGCGTGGCATTGTTCGGCGTATAATATTTCTCGTAGAAGGCCAAGGCATCGTCCAGGCCGAGCTTTTCCATCTCGTGCAGCCAGCCGATGACCGGCAGCCGATAGGGGTGGTTCTGGTAGAGGGTGGCGTTGACCTCCTCCGCCAGGAGACCGCTCGGGCTATTGTCGACGCGCGAGCGGCGCTCCTCCAATATGACCTGCCGTTCCGTGGCGACCACTTCGTCGGTCAGCACGAGGTTTTCCATGCGGTCGGCCTCGTAGGTCATCGCCATTTCGAGCGCCTGCGGCGCCAGCTGCTGGTAATAGGCGGTGTAATCATTGGAGGTGAAGGCATTTTCCTGCCCGCCGATTTCCGCCACCTTGCGGCCGAACTCCCCGGCCGGATAGTTCTTCGTCGCCTTGAACATCAGATGTTCGAGAAAATGCGCAATGCCGGATTTCCCCGGCAGTTCGTCGGCGGAACCCACATGATACCAGATCATATGGGTGACGACCGGGGCGCGATGATCCGGGATCATCACGACCTCCAGCCCATTGCCGAGCGTGAAAGAGGTTATCTCATTATTGTCCGCATCGGTCTTGGTCGCAGCCGGCGGCTCGGCCACGGCCTGCGGCGCGGGCGCCGTATCGGCATTGGCGGCCCCGATGGCAACCGGTGCAATGGTGGAGAGAAGCGCGGCAAGGCTGATCGAAACGATGGAACGCAGAAAGCTGGTGGGCATCAAATCAGATCCATTCTGGAAGCGGCATGTAGGGGTGGTCCGGGTGGTCCGGGACCAGCCTATCACGTCAATTTCACAAACCGAATTGTACTATTGGCGTAGACACGCTCCTCGACGACGGCGAAGCGCGGGTCCAGATCAATGATCACCCCGGTCTCCTCTTCCAAGACAAGAAGTGTGTCGGTTTTAAGCCAGCCGCCATCGAGCGCCGATCTGAAGGCCGTTTCACCGAGGCCGCGGCCATAGGGCGGATCGGCGAAAACCAGATCGAACGGCTCTATCGTGCCCGCGGGCCCGAGGCGCGTCGCATCGCGCCGGAATATCTTGGTATTGCCGAGAAGGCCGAGTTCCTCGACATTCGTCCGCACCAGGCCGCGCCCTTCCGCCGATTCCTCGATGAACACGCCGTAGCGGGCGCCGCGCGAAAGAGCCTCCAGCCCCAGCGCACCCGTGCCGGCGAAAAGATCGAGGACCCGCGTCGCCTCGAACTTTTCGGGATAGGCGTGGGTCAGGATGTTGAACAGGCTTTCCCGCGTCCGATCCGTCGTCGGACGAATGGCATTGGTCTGGGGGCTGGCCAGACTGCGCCCACGGAAGGTTCCGCCGACAATACGCATGTCGTCAGCCTCAGGGTCTCGGCTTGCGTGGCGGACGGCTTCCGCCGCCCGAGCTTCCGCCGCCAGAGCTTCCGCCACGGGGGCTTCCGCCGCCCGAACTTCCGCCACGAGGCCCGCCGCCGGTCCTGCCGGCCGGCTTTGGCCCGCCAAAGGGCCGATCGCTCTTGCCCGAGGCAGGTCCACGCGATGGCTTGCCGCTGGCGCCATAGGGACGTTCCGAACGCGAACGCTCTCCCTGCGTGCCGTAATTGCCCTGCGCCTCGCGCTCCTTCAGCTCCGCCCGTTCGCGCTTGCCGACACGCGGCGGACGGGGTCCATCGCGTTTCGTGCCCGCGGACGGGCCGCGCTCGGCGGCATCATTGTCGCGCCTCGGCCGATCGCCATTGGGCCGATCGCCATGGGGCCGATCACCATGGGGCCGATCGCCATAAGGTCGGCCGCCAAAGCTGCGCTTCGGCTCGTCGCCTTCCGGCTTGCGGGCGCGTGGCGGCCTGTCGCCATAAGGCCGGTCTTCGCGCTCGGAGCGGCGGTTTTCATCGCGGAAACGCTCCTTGCGCGCTTCGGCTTCCTTCACGCGCGTCGGATTGAGCGGCCGTGCGCCGGGCGCCATCCAGACATTGGTCGAACGGCTCTTGCGCGTCGTCGCCTCGGCCGGCTTGGCACCGGCGTCGCGGTCGCGCCTCGACGCCGCGCCGCGGCTGTCGGTTCTGCTGTCGGATCGGCTATCCGACCGGGCCGGTCTTTCACGCGGCCGCTCGAACGCGCTTTCGGCGGACCGGTCCGCATCGTCCGGGCGCGGTTCCCTCGGCTCGCCCTTCGGCTTGCGCGGTCCGCGTCCCCGCGCCACCGGCGAGCTCGATATCCATTCCGCCTGGCGTCGTTGCCTCGGCCGCGCCTCGCCTTCCGGCTGTGCCGGCTCGCTGCGCACCACTTCATTGCTGAATTCGTTGAGAACCGGCGCGTCGAAATCGGCACCGGATTCCTCGATCAGGCGATCGCCGAGCTGGTCGCGCAGGGTGCGGCCCTTCATCTCGCGCACCGCCCCTTCGGGCAGGTCGCCGAGCTGGAACGGTCCATAGGAGATGCGGATCAGCCGGTTGACCGACAGGCCGAGCGCGCCGAGCACGTTCTTGACCTCGCGGTTCTTGCCCTCGCGCAGGCCGACCATGATCCAGACATTGGAGCCCTGCTCGCGCTCCAGCGTCGCCTCGATGGCGCCGTAGAACACGCCCTCGACGGCAATTCCGTCCTTCAAGGTGTCGAGCTTTTCCTGCGTCACGCTGCCATGGGCGCGCACGCGGTAGCGGCGCAGCCAGCCGGTCGAAGGCAGTTCCAGCGCGCGCGACAGGCCGCCATCATTGGTGAGCAGCAACAGGCCCTCGGTATTGATGTCGAGCCGTCCGACCGAAAGCACGCGCGGCATTTCGGCGGGCAGGGATTCGAACACGGTCGGGCGCCCTTCCGGGTCGCGGTTGGTGGTCACGAGCCCGGCTGGCTTGTGGTAGAGCCAGAGTCGGGTGCGCTCCTTCTGCGGCAACGGCTTGCCGTCGACCTCGATACGATCGGTGCGCATGACATTGAGCGCCGGGCTGTCCAGCCGCTTGCCATTGACCGAGACGCGGCCGGCGGCGATCATCGTTTCGGCTTCGCGCCGCGATGCTATGCCGGCGCGCGCCAGGCGCTTGGCGATACGCTCGCCCTCTTCCGGCTGCGCCTCGTCCGGCGCGCGGCGCCTTGTAGCGTCGCTGCGGGGGCGGCTTGCTTCAGCCTTGCCGAAACTGCGCTTCTCGCCGTATGGTTTGCCGCCTTTGCGGCCGTCGTTCGAACTAGTCATGGATTGGTTGCCTTTCAGCAGGCCTCATAGAGCATCGGACGGCAAATAAGACGTCATTCTGTTTCGTGGATGGCGAGACGCTTCACGCGGAAGGTAGCAAGGCCGATGGTTGCGCATCGGACGAAACTGCCTGACAAAACGGCTGTCCGCAAGGCGGAGACCCGCAGCACCGGGTGAATTCAGGCCATTTCCAGGAATTGACCGCGCCCGATACATCGCATCGGTGACATCAATTCCCTGGCCTTCGTCCACACATCCCTCCGGCAGAATACGTCTTATTTGCCGCCCGATGCTCTAACAGCTATGAGGTGTGCATGCGAGTGATTTTTGGATGATAGGCCGCCGTGACCGAAAAAATTGATCCGATGACCATGGCGCTGGCCGAAGCCCGCCTCGCCGGCGAGCGCGGGGAAGTGCCGGTCGGCGCCGTCCTCGTCAAGGACCGCGCCGTGATCGCCGCTGCCGGAAACCGCACGCGCGAGCGCAACGACCCCACCGCCCATGCGGAAATCCTCGTCATCCGCGAAGCCTGCGAGAAACTGGCGACGGAAAGGCTCATCGGCTGCGATCTCTACGTGACGCTCGAGCCATGCACGATGTGCGCGGCGGCGATATCGTTCGCGCGCCTCCGCCGGCTCTATTATGGCACGCAGGACCTGAAGGGCGGCGGCGTCGACAATGGCGCGCGCTTCTTCACCCAACCCACCTGCCATCACGTGCCGGAAGTCTATTCCGGCTTCCGGGCGAGCGAGGCCGAGGGCCTGCTCAAATCCTTCTTCCAGGCCAGGCGGCTCTAGTCTTCGCGTATCCTCGCCGAAAACGCCGGATCGGTATCGGCGGCGATTGCCTTGCGGTTGACGAGCGCCGCCGCTTCGATCTCCTCCAGCGGCTTCTGCCGATCGATCGCGCCGAGATCGTGGAGATAGCCGGGTAGGTAGCCCGACAGCACCACCCGGTAGTCCAGCGGCAGGTCCGGTGTTATCGCCCGCATCATGTCGAAGATGACGGTGGTGCAATTGGCCGTCACGGTATTGTAGAAGCTTGCCTCCCGCGCAAGATGATTTGCCTTGTCCACATAGGACAGGAACAGCGCCTGGCGCATCTCCGGCTTCATCTCGATCCGGTAGCGGTAGACGTCCTCGCCGCGAATATTGGTGCGAAGCCGGATGATGTCGCGCTCGTCGGCAGCGATCATCGCCAGCTCGAACTGCTTGAAGAAACCGCCGATCTCGGAGAATTCCTCGCCCCTTTCCTTGCGGATTTCGGCCGAAAACACGATGAATTCGCCATTGCGGAAGCCGAAACTGACGAGCGTATGGGCGATTGCGGGATTGGACCAGTAGGACAGGAACAGGTCGACCGAGGCGAGTTCGCCGAGATCGTAGCTCCGGCTTTCCCAGCGCGGCGTGAAATCGTCACGCGAACGCCACTCGAAGTCGCGAACGTTCAGCAGCGTCACCTCCTGCCCGCTGAGGGTGCCGGTCACGGTCTGCGCCACGTCGTCGGCCCAGATCCGGTTGAGCGATGGCGTGATCGTCGCCCACCAGACCAGCAGGCCCGCCATCAGCGGCACGAGCACGGTCAGCGCCCTGCCCGACCTTCGATGCGCCGCGAGCCAGAGCACGGCAAAGCCGGCAGCCATCCACACGATGAGGCAGAGGAAGCGAGGGAAGAAACCCAACGGAAGCTGATACCAGAGCGCGAAGGCGCCCCAGAGAAACATGCCGAGAGCAAAAATGACGAGGAGAACACGGCCAAGAAATCTCAGAATGAACACCCGGTAGCACCCTCATTGGTCAGATCAGTTGACTATCCCACGTAGCTGGCCCACTTAGCTGGCCCCCGTAGCTGGCCCACGTAGCTGGCCCACGTGGCTGGCCCACGTAGCTGGCCCACGTGGCTGGCCCACGTAGCTGGCAACGGTGAAAAACAAAAACGGTTCCGTTTTTTAACGAAACCGTTTGCTTCATGAACCGATATTCGATGGACACCGTGGCGTCTCGCGATCATTCCCAGGGGATCAGATCGCGGAAGCTGAAGCCCTTGTCCTTGCGGGCCGCCGCCTTGCGCTGGCGTTCCTTGCGGGCCTCGTCCTCGCCAAGTTCGGTTGTGGAGGCCGTCGGCGCCGGGGCGCGATATTCGAGCGGCGGTTCGCTGAGATAGCGCCGCGTCGTCGGCGAACCGGCGGTGGAGGCAAGACGGCGCGCGCGGAACTCGGCACCCTTGTTATTGGTGGCGCCGGCCGGCACGACAGGCGGCGTCCGGTCATTATTCGCACCATATTCGGACGAATCGACCACCTTGCGGCCGCCCATGTCGTTCTCGACCTCGGGAACGAAGTTCGGATTGTTCTGGTTGGCCGTCGCCGTATCGCGGATGCGCCTGCGGCGCTGTTCCGGCGATTCCGGCCAGTTGGCCTTGTTCTGCGCCACGACGTCGTCCTGCGGCGCAGGCAATTGCGCGGCCTGGCCGGATGCCGGACGAACCAGCTCGGGGCGCGGATTATAGGCAACCGGGGCATTCTTCCTCGGGCCGAACGAAGCGATGTTGGAAACGTCATCCAGCAACTGGGCGCCGGCGGTCTTGTCCGTGCCGTAGCGCGGCGAGGACATGCAGCCGCCGAGGGCCATCGCCCCGACAAGCACGCTGAGTATTGTGATGCTTCCGTTCAAGTTCATACTCGCCACTTTCAACCCAAGCCTGGGCAATGCCCGCTGATTTCCCGCCGATCCTTATGCCCTGCCTTGAGAATAGGGCAACTCAATGGCAGCCTTTTACATGAGGCCCATGGCATTAAGCAAGCCGAGCCCCGAGAATGTGGAGAAAAGCCGGCCGGTCAGCGAGCGGCCGGCTTTCCGATCATGCGGCCAGCTTGCCGAGCCTGGCCAGTTCGGTGAGGGCGGCGGCATCCCGCGCCGACACGTCCGGATAGGCAGGATCCGAGCCGACATCATGGGTATAACGCCATGAGCGCGCGCATTTGGTGCCGCTCGCCTTTTGCGGCACGACCGCGACGCCGGCGACCTCGCCTGTGGTGAAGGCGCCGGCCGGCGCCTCGCCTGCGGTGATGGAGATCGCGCTGGTGATGCAGATCTCGGCCATGTCCAGCCCCGCGATGGCGGCAAGCAGTTCCTTGTCGGCAATGTGGACGACGGGCGCGGCTTCCAGCGAAGAACCGATGGTCTTCTGCGCCCGTTCGAGCTCCAGCGCACCGGTCACGACGCGGCGCACATCCTTGACCCGCCGCCATTTGGCCGCGAGCGCATCATTGCGCCATTCCGCCGGCGTTTCGCGGAACTGCTCGAGATGGATCGACTGCGCGTCCTTGTGCAGGTCGAGCCAGGCTTCCTCGGTCGTGAATGGCAGCATCGGAGCGAGCCATGTGACGATGCGGTCGAAGAGGTGCCGCACGACCTGCAGTGCCGCCTTGCGCTTCACGCTGGAAGGCGCGTCGCAGTAAAGCGCATCCTTGCGGATGTCGAAATAGAACGCGGACAGCTCCACATTCATGAAATCGACCAGGGCGCGGGTAATGCGCTTGAACTCGAAACCGTCATAGGCCGAGCGGACCAGCTCGTCGAGTTCCGCAAGGCGGTGCAGCATCAACTGTTCGAGTTCGGGCATCTCGGCATAGGGAACCACCTCGCCCTCGTCATGGGCGAGCGTCCCGAGCATCCAGCGGATCGTGTTCCGCAGCTTGCGATAGCTGTCTATGTTGGTCTGGATGATATTCTTGCCGAGCCGCTGGTCTTCCCAATAGTCGGTGGTCATCACCCAGAGGCGCAGGATATCCGCGCCGGAATCCTTGATCACGTCCTGCGGCGTCACGGTATTGCCGAGGGATTTCGACATTTTGCGCCCTTCTTCATCCATGGTGAAGCCATGGGTGACGAGCGTCTTGTAGGGCGCTACCCCCCGCGTCCCGCAGCTTTCGAGCAGCGAGGAATGGAACCAGCCGCGGTGCTGGTCCGACCCTTCGAGATAGACGTCGGCCGGCCATTTCAGGTCCGGACGGTCTTCGAGGGTGAAGACATGGGTGGAGCCGGAATCGAACCACACGTCGAGAATATCGCGAACCTGCTTCCAGGGCTCGCCGGCCCTTTCGCCGAGGAACCGCTCGCGGGCGCCATCGGCAAACCAGGCATCGGCGCCCTCCTGCTCGAATGCTTCGAGGATGCGGGCATTGACGGCTTCATCCATGAGGATATTGCCATCCTCGTCGGCAAAGACGCAGATCGGAACGCCCCATGCGCGCTGGCGCGAAAGAACCCAGTCCGGGCGATCCTCGATCATCGCGCGCAGGCGGTTCTGGCCGGCGGCCGGCACGAAGCGGGTCTCGTCGATGGCCGCCAGCGCCCGCGAACGCAGCGTCGTCCGGTCGCCGAGGTCCTTGTCCATATAGACGAACCATTGCGGCGTATTGCGGAAGATGACCGGCTTCTTCGAGCGCCAGGAATGCGGGTAGGAATGCTTCAGCCGGCCGCGGGCAAACAGCGCATCGCGCTGGATGAGCTCGTCGATGACCGCCTTGTTGGCATTGCCCTTCTTGCCATTGTCGTCGATGACGCGCGCGGCACCGCCTTCGCGGTCCGGACCGAAGCCCGGCGCGTCCTTGGTGTAATAGCCGGCATCGTCGACGGTGAACGGAATGGCGGAGGAGATTCCCATCGCCTCGATCGCCTGGCGCGAATCCATCCAGGCGTCGAAATCCTCGCGGCCATGGCCCGGCGCGGTGTGGACGAAGCCCGTTCCGGCATCGTCGGTGACATGATCGCCGGGGAGCAGCGGCACCTTGAATTCATAGCCGCCGCCAAGGCCCTTGAACGGATGGGCAAGCGTCGTCTGCGGCAGGTCGTCGGCGGTGACGGCCGACAGGCGTTTGAGCGAAAGCCTGGCCTTGGCCGCAAGCTCCTCGAGCAGGGCATCGGCGAAGACGAACCGGTCGCCGGGGCGCGGGCCGAAGTCGTTTTCCGCCGTTTCCACTTCATAGAGACCGTACTGGACCCGCGGCGAATAGGTGACGGCGCGGTTGCCCGGGATCGTCCACGGGGTGGTGGTCCAGATGACCACGCTGGCGCCGCGCAGATGTTCCGGGCCAGCCTCGACCGGGAACTTCGCCCAGATCGTGTCGCTCTCGTAGTCCTGGTACTCCACCTCGGCTTCGGCCAGCGCCGTCCGTTCGACGACGGACCACATGACCGGCTTGGAGCCGCGATAGAGCTGGCCCGACATCGCGAATTTCAGCAGTTCGCCGGCGATGCGGCTTTCCGCATGGAAGGCCATGGTCGTATAGGGATTGGCGAAATCGCCCTCGATGCCGAGCCGCTTGAACTCCTCCGTCTGGACTTTTATCCAGTTGGCGGCAAAATCGCGGCATTCCTTGCGGAATTCATTGATCGGAACCTCGTTCTTGTCCTTGCCGCGCGCGCGATACTGCTCTTCGATCTTCCACTCGATCGGCAGGCCGTGGCAGTCCCAGCCGGGGACATAATTGGAGTCGAAGCCGCGCATCTGGAACGAGCGGGTGATGACATCCTTGAGGATCTTGTTCAGCGCGTGGCCGATATGGATATTGCCATTGGCATAGGGCGGACCGTCATGCAGCACGTAGAGCGGGCGGCCCTTGCCGTCCTCGCGCAGCTTGCGGTAAAGGTCCATCTCCTGCCAGCGCCTGACCATTTCCGGCTCCTTGGCGGGCAGGCCCGCGCGCATGGGAAAATCGGTCTGGGGCAGATAGAGGGTCTTCGAGTAGTCGATCGGCTTCGGAGTATCGGTCATTTTTTCAGCTTGTAATGGGCTCGCGCGGTACGCTGCGGGCACGTTTTCAGAGAATGTTCAAAAAAGAGCGCCAGGGCGCCATTCCCGACCTTCCACACCACAAAGCTCCTGGCTTCAGGCACGCGGTAAGGCCGGGCCGGTAATTCGTATCGTCTGAATGGGTATGGACCGTGCTGCAGCCCGGAAAGCAGTTTTCATGGGGGCGCTTTTAGCAATCACTGCGGCCAGAATAAAGAGGCCGGCGCAAGAAACTTCAGCGCCGGCCCTGCCGGGCGCAAAGCGGCAAGCCGAAGAACGATCCGGGAAGGCGGGCTTTCGGCAAACTCGCCCTCAGGCGAAGTTGAGCGCCGCATCCAGTGGCGACAGCGGCCGCACGCCCTGCAGCAGCGCCCGCGCCTCCTCCTCGTCGCGCCGGATCTGCTGCATCAGCGGCTCCAGACCGTCGAACTTCTCCTCGCCGCGCAGATAGGCGAAAAAGGAGACGGCGCAGACCTCGCCATAGAGATTGCCGCTGAAGTCGAACACATAGGTTTCAAGCAGCGGCTCGCCCTCCGCATCGACCGTGGGCCGGCGGCCAAAGCTCGCCACGCCATCATGCAGCGAGCCGTCGGCCCGGCGAAACCGCACGGCGTAGATGCCGTGCTTGAGGTGTGTTTCCGGCGGCAGCGCCATATTGGCCGTGGGGAAGCCGAGCGTCCTGCCGAGCTGCTTGCCCTGGATGACCGGCGCCCTTACCCGGTGGCGGTAACCGAGGAGACCCGCGGCCTCGACCACTTCGCCCTCGCCGAAGAGCGAGCGGATGCGGCTCGAGGAGACCGCCTGCCCGCCTTCGTCGCGGAACGCATCGACGAGGGTGACATCGAAGCCACGCCCCTGCCCCGCATCCATCAGGAAGGCCGGACCGCCCTGGCGGCCCCTGCCGAAATGAAAGTCGAAGCCGGCGACGATCCGGCTGGCCCCGAGCGCCTCGACAAGAATCCGATCGACGAAATCATCCGCCGTCAGCTGCGAGAATTCGCGGGTGAAGGGGCATTCGACCACGGCGTCGAAGCCGAGGGCGCCCAGTATCTCGGCCTTTTCCGCTGCCGGGGTCAGCCGGTCCACCGGCTGGTCGGGGACGAAGACGCTTCGCGGATGGGGCTCGAATGTCAGCACCAGGCTGGCCCGGCCGCTGGCCCCGGCCGCTTCCAGCGCCTTTTCCAGCACCGCCTGATGGCCGCGATGCACGCCGTCGAAATTGCCGATGGCCACGACCGCATTGCGCAGATGGCCGGGCAGATGATTGGGGTCGCTCAGGCGCAGGATAGCCATGGCAGCCGTCACCTCACGCAAGGCCCGGCATGGTCGCCACCGGATTGCTGCCATGCTTTTCAAGGAAGGCGGTGAGCTTTTCGACGTCATGCACGCCGCCCATGACATAGTCGCCCGCATGGATGCCGCCCGATATATAAAGTACGTCGAGGCCGAACAGGTCGGCGCCCTTCACATCGGTCAGCATGCCGTCGCCGATGGCCAGCACCCGGTCATGGGCGACGGCGGCGCCTCTCGCCTCCCCGGCGGCGGCAATCGCCGCCTCGTAGATCGGACGGTGCGGCTTTCCCGCGATGAGCGTCCTGCCGCCCAATTGCCCGTAATCGCGCGCCAGGGCGCCCGCGCACCAGATGAGCCTGTCGCCGCGCTCCACCACAATGTCGGGATTGGCGCAGATGAACGGCAGGTCGCGCGAGCGAAAGCGCGTCAGCATCTCCGCATAGTCTTCCGGCGTCTCCGTCTCGTCATCGTAAAAGCCGGTGCAGACGACACCGTTCGCCTCGCGCTCCTCGACGAGTTCGACATCGAGCCCGTCATAAAGCGTCAGGTCGCGGTCAGGGCCGAGATGGAACAGCTGGCGCGGCGCCTTGCGGATCAGTTCGCGCGTGACGTCGCCGGATGTGACGATGCGGTCATAGGCGGCTTCCGGCACGCCCAGGGCGTGGATCTGCGCCGCCACACTGTCGAATCGGCGTGGCGCATTGGTGATCAGAACCACTGTCAGGCCGGCCTCGCGCGCCCGCTGCAAGGCGGCGTTCGCCGGTGCGAAGGAAGCAACCCCATTGTGCAATACGCCCCAGACATCGCAAAGGAGCACGTCATAGCGGTCCATTACATCGTCGATACGTTGCAGATGTATCATGCCGCTCATGCTGATCCTTTCAGAGAATGCAAAACCCGCCATCGCTTAGCCGATTGCGCCGGGGCTGTCACCACTCAACCGGATTTCGAACGAGGATGTTGACCATCAACATATAAACAACTATTCATATGTTGCAGATGAAAGGATACAAGATGGCGCATTCCGACGCAGATCATGGCCCGGACCATGGTCATTCCCACGGCCATGACCACGATCACTCCCATGGTCATTCTCATGGTCCGGGCCACAGCCACGTCCCGAAGGTTGGCGCCGGCAATGAGCGGAAAGTGCTTCTCGCCTTCCTGATCACCTTCACTTTCATGGTGGTGGAGGTTGCGGGCGGCCTCATCTCGGGTTCGCTCGCCCTGATCGCCGATGCCGGCCACATGCTGACCGATGCCGCCGCGCTCGCTTTGTCCTATGGCGCATTCCGCTTCGGCAGGCGCGCCGCCGACAGGAAGCGGACCTTCGGCTATCTGCGATTCGAGGTGATCGCCGGCCTCATCAACGCGCTGGCGCTGTTCGCCATCCTGATCTGGATTTCCTACGAGGCATTCGAGCGTTTCCGCAGTCCCTCCGAGATATTGGCGGGGCCGATGCTCCTCGTCGCCATCATCGGCCTCGTGGTCAATCTCGGCGTGTTCTGGATCCTCAGCCGCGGCGACAGCGAACATGTCAACATCAAGGGCGCCCTGCTGCACGTACTCGGCGACCTGCTCGGTTCAGTCGCCGCCATCGTCGCGGCGATCATCATCTATTTCACCGGCTGGACGCCGATCGACCCGATCCTCTCCGTGCTGGTCTGCCTGCTGATCCTGCGCAGCGCCTGGTCGCTCCTGCGCAACTCGCTGCATATATTGCTGGAGGGAGCGCCGGAAAATGCTGCACCGGAAGAGCTGGAGCGGCATTTGCTGCAGGCCGTTCCGGAGCTTGCCGGCGTTCGCCATGTCCATGTCTGGCTGATAACCTCGGGCAAGCCGCTTGCGACGCTGCATGTCAGGCCGAGGGACGGCGCCGATCCGCGCCTGCTGGTGCAGAGGGTCGAAAATGAACTGCGTGAAAAGTTCGGCATCGACCATGCAACGATCGCCATCGACTGGCCGGACATGGCAGCCGACGATTGCCGCCTGCAGGCGGGGGACGGCGCGCACGCGGATCATGACCATGCCGAACACCAGCATGGGGTTCACGACCATGCCGGCAAGGACCAGGCCGGCAAAAACCATGCCGGCAGGGACCAGGCCGGCAAGGATCAGGGAGGACACGGGCATTGACCGCCATACCCTCGCAGCTCGATACGACGATCCTGGCCGAGACCTTCCGCCTGCTCGGCGATCCGACGCGGCTGCGCATACTCTTCTACTGCCTCGAGGCGCCGCGACCGGTCGGCGATATCGCCGCCAGTCTCGGCCTCTCCCAATCGCTGGTCAGCCACCACCTTCGCCTGTTGCGCGGCGCGCGGCTGGTGCGGGGCAACCGGCAGGCCAAGCAGATCTTCTACGAGCTGGCCGACAGCCATGTCAGCGGCATGCTCGTCGACATGGCGCACCATGTCTGCGAGGAATCCGCCGACGACTGAGGGGGAGTCCTCACGCTGGGCCCTACCTCGCTCCGAAACAAGAGAGGCAATAATGTACCGCGTGCTTCGACAGGCTCAGCATGAGGGAGGTTGGGTGTTTGGCAGGGTGGTGATTCTGAGATGTTGGCGGTATTGAGAGCTCGCAGAACCATAACCATGCAATCAATCCAATTTCCTCATCCTGAGCCTGTCGAAGGGCGCAGCAACGTTTGTGCAATCCCTTTCTTTGCTTGCATCAAAATAGTGCGTGCTTCGACAAGCTCAGCATGAGGGAGGTTGGGTGTTTGGCAGGGGGATAATTCTGCGAGGTTTCAGACCCTGGCTCCCTGCTTTTCTGCAATCAAATCAATCATCCTCATCCTGAGCCTGTCGAAAGCCCCCCAACAGTAATGCAACACACGGCCCTCCTTGGGGGATAAGTGGAAACTTATCCCACCACTTTGAAACCGGGTTATTCTGCACAAATCCTTTCCAGTGGGGGAGCAGCTTCCGGCGCTGTTTCGATTGCTGGGGAAGGATGGCGTTGCCGGATAGTCGGAAGTGACAACCCCGACTGGCCGGCAAACTGCAGAAGGAAACGGGGGTGGCGCTTCGTTTTCCGGGTTGTTGCGTCTGACAAGCGCAACGATAGCAGGCAAAGACGTCGCGGGCGGTCTTCGGACCTCGACCCTGATACCACTACTGACGCGCTGAAGACCGCCCGTCTCCCCCCTTTTCAATGACCAGACGCGATTGCGCGGGCGTGGTGATGATTTTCCGTATTTAATCCACCTCGCCTATGCCGATCTCCACCACCCTCATGCTGAGCCAACCTCCCTCATGCTGAGCTTGTCGAAGCACGCACGATGCTTTTTGCAGCTTCCCAAAAAAGGGATTGCACAAACGTTGCTGCGCCCTTCGACAGGCTCAGGATGAGGGAAATTGGATTGATTGCATGGTTCTGGTTCTGCGAGCTCTCAATACCGCCAACATCTCAGAATCACCCCTCTGCCATCCACCCATTGCCCTCGGTATGAGGGAGGGTGCTAACCATGAGGAAAGTGAGCGCGGGGAATCTGGATCGATCGTGGAAACGGAGGTTGCGGGGATTGCCCGGCAGGGGCTGGCATGGCGGCACGAATATTTACCCCGCGTTCAGGAACATCCTGGATTTCCCCTGTGGTTTCCCTTGACTCTCGCAGCGCCTCCTACTATCTCCGAACCCAGTTAGCACTCACCCGCAACGAGTGCTAATAGTGCGGATGTTGCATCATCCGTCGATCGTTTTGTCACCAACTCAAGGGTTCTAACCATGGCCAAAACCAAGTTCCGCCCGCTTCACGACCGCGTTGTCGTGCGCCGCGTCGAATCCGAGGCGAAGACCGCCGGCGGCATCATCATTCCAGACACCGCCAAGGAAAAGCCGCAGGAAGGCGAAGTCATCGCAGTCGGCACCGGCGCTCGTGACGAAGCCGGCAAGCTCGTACCGCTGGATGTCAAGGCTGGCGACCGTATCCTGTTCGGCAAGTGGTCCGGCACGGAAGTGAAGATCAGCGGCGAAGATCTGCTGATCATGAAGGAATCCGACATTCTGGGCATCATCGGCTGATTGCCGGTACCCATCCACAACAACTTTAAATCAAACCGGGTTTGATCCCAGGAGAGATGAAAATGGCTGCCAAAGACGTAAAATTCAGCCGCGACGCGCGTGAGCGCATGCTGCGCGGTGTCAATATCCTTGCCGACGCCGTCAAGGTGACGCTGGGCCCGAAGGGTCGCAACGTCGTCATCGACAAGTCGTTCGGCGCTCCCCGCATCACCAAGGACGGTGTGACTGTCGCCAAGGAAATCGAGCTTGAAGACAAGTTCGAGAACATGGGCGCGCAGATGGTCCGTGAAGTCGCTTCGAAGACGAACGACATTGCCGGCGACGGCACCACGACCGCTACCGTTCTCGCCCAGGCCATCGTTCAGGAAGGCGGCAAGGCCGTTGCTGCCGGCATGAACCCGATGGACCTGAAGCGCGGCATCGATCTCGCCGTCGCCGAAGTCGTCAAGGAACTGGTCAAGAAGGCCAAGAAGATCAAGACCTCGGAAGAAGTCGCCCAGGTCGGCACGATCTCCGCCAATGGCGAGACCGAGATCGGCGAAATGATCGCCAAGGCGATGCAGAAGGTCGGTAATGAAGGCGTCATCACGGTTGAAGAAGCCAAGACCGCCGAGACCGAGCTCGAAGTCGTCGAAGGCATGCAGTTCGACCGCGGCTACCTGTCGCCCTACTTCGTGACCAATCCCGAGAAGATGGTTGCCGACCTCGAGGACGCCTACATCCTTCTCCACGAGAAGAAGCTGTCGAACCTCCAGGCGCTGCTGCCGGTTCTCGAAGCTGTCGTCCAGACCTCCAAGCCGCTCGTCATCATCTCCGAAGACGTTGAAGGCGAGGCACTTGCCACGCTCGTCGTGAACAAGCTGCGCGGCGGCCTCAAGATTGCTGCCGTCAAGGCACCGGGCTTCGGCGACCGCCGCAAGGCCATGCTGGAAGACATCGCCATCCTCACGGGCGGCCAGGTCATTTCCGAAGATCTCGGCATCAAGCTCGAAAGCGTCACGCTCGACATGCTCGGCCGCGCCAAGAAGGTGTCGATCAGCAAGGAAAACACCACGATCGTCGACGGCAATGGCAAGAAGGGCGAAATCACCGCTCGCGTCGGCCAGATCAAGCAGCAGATCGAAGAGACCACTTCGGACTATGACCGCGAGAAGCTGCAGGAACGTCTTGCCAAGCTCGCTGGCGGCGTTGCCGTCATCCGCGTCGGCGGTGCGACGGAAGTCGAAGTGAAGGAAAAGAAGGACCGCGTCGACGACGCTCTCAATGCAACGCGCGCTGCCGTTGAAGAGGGTATCGTTCCTGGTGGCGGCACCGCTCTGCTGCGCGCTTCGGCCGGCCTGACGATCAAGGGCATCAATGCCGATCAGGATGCAGGCATCAACATCGTTCGTCGCGCCCTGCAGGCTCCGGCCCGCCAGATCGCTACCAATGCTGGCGATGAAGCATCGATCGTCATCGGCAAGATCCTTGACAACAAGAAGGACACCTATGGCTACAATGCGGCCAATGGCGAGTATGGCGATCTGATCGCCCTCGGCATCGTCGATCCGGTCAAGGTCGTTCGTACTGCCCTTCAGGACGCTGCATCGGTAGCTGGTCTTCTGGTCACCACCGAAGCCATGATCGCCGAGACGCCGAAGAAGGAATCCGCTGCACCGGCAATGCCAGGCGGCGGCATGGGCGGCATGGGCGGCATGGACTTCTAATCAGTCCAGTCAGAAATGCGGAAAAGGCGGGCCACGAGCCCGCCTTTTTTGTTTGTTCCGAACCTATGCCGATTGGTGCCTGTTCGGCACCTGTTTTGGCGCCTATTCTGCGGCCTCGGGAAAACTCTCCACCAGGCCGTTTCTCGCGTCGAAACGGGCCCTCGCCGTCCGCACGCGCGCCTCGTTGGCGACGGCCCAGTCACCCAGCGCCCGCACCGGCACCAGCAGGTTGCGGCCAAGATCGGTCAGTTCATAATCCACCCGCGGCGGCACCGTCGGAAACACGGTCCGCGTGACGAACCCGTCGCGTTCCAGCCCGCGCAGGGTGCTCGTCAGCATCTTTTGCGATATTCCGGGGATCGTCCGTTTCAGCTCGTTGAAGCGCATCGGCCGCTTGCCGAGGAAGCTGACGACGAGGACCGTCCATTTGTCGCCGACACGCTGCAGGATATTGTGCACGGTGGCGCATGCGCTGGTTACTTCGAAGTGATTCGGTTTCAAAAAAGTGCCTCCTTGCCACGTCTCGAGATGGTCACTTATATAGCGCCGGTCACCAATCGTTACCACCCCCAAGCACAAAGGATTCACCGAGCATGGCAAAACTGAAGATCGGGATCATCGTCGGCAGCACGCGCATGGGCCGCTTCGCCGAATATCCGGCCAAATGGGCCTCCGAACTCGCCGCTGGCCGCAGCGACGTCGAGACCGAAATCGTCGATCTCCTCGACTATCCGATGCACTTCTTCGGCGAAGAGCGCAGCACGACGGCGGAAACCGAAACGGCCGAGCGCTGGAAGAAGAAGCTGCGTACGTTCGACGCCTATATCATCACCGTCGCCGAATATAATCATGCCCCGACCGCCGTGCTGAAAAACGCCATCGATCTTGGCGATTTCATCCACAAGCCCGTCGGCTTCGTCGGCTATGGCGGCGTCGGCGGTGCCCGGGCCGTGGAACATCTGCGCGGCATCTTCGTCGAGATGAGCGCCGCTTCGGTCAAGGCCGGCGTGCATATTTCCTATCCGGAATATCTGACCGTCGTCAAAGGCGAGAAGAAGCTCGGCGACTATCCGCATCTGAACGAGGCGCTGACCGCCCAGATCGACCAGCTCGCCTGGTGGGGCAATGCGCTGAAAGCTGCCCGCGAAAAGGCCTGAAGCATCGGGCGGCCTGTCCTGGCCGCCCCCTCACGCCCATTCGGCCCAGCGGCCGTGGAAATCGGCGCGGCCGAGCTTCATCGACCGTTCCCCCGGCCACAAAGTAAGGCCAATGTCCGCCGAGCCCGGCACATCGTCCGGCTCGATGGCGAGCCAGGCAAACGGCGTATCCTCCGTCGCCGCATCGCCGGCCTCGAAGATCGCCGACACAAGGCCGGCCTTGGTATCCTCATCCAGATATTGCCAGACGATCGTATGGAACAGCAGCCGCGTGCGGCCGCGCTCGCGCGGCATACGCAGCTTTTCCACGAGCCAGGCGGCGGCACCCTGGCGCTCCACCCGGTACCTGGCCTCCGCCGCCAGCGACAGCGCCTGGCTTATCCGCCGCAGCCGTTCCTCCTGGTCGGCCCAGACATAGGACAGCAGCCGCTCGCGGTCCCTCGCCGAGGCCGGATCAAGCGGATTGAGGTCGCAGCCCTGGCGCGAGCCGATCAGCAGCTCCTGGCTGGTATCGGGCGCATTGCCGCGCCATTGCGAGCGGATTTCAACGCTTGAATCGCCATTCCAGGCGGCCGCGCCGAAATCGAATCGATAGCGGTCGAATGCCAGGTTGAGGCCGGCGCTCGACCCGATCTCGTAGACGTCGATCGGCAGTCCCGTTCGCCCCGCCAGATGCAGGCAGGCGCCGAGAATGGCGCCGGAACGGGCCACCTCGTTCGTTTGCGGCGCACTGTCGAGATAGCCCGCCAGAAAAGCGTCGTGATTGCGAATCGCGCCCTCGATGGCGACCCATAGCCTGTCATCGTCGCTCTGGTTGGGCGGATAGACCGCCCGCAATTGCGGCGAGGCGCCGGAGCGAGCGAGGGCATGCAAGCCCCCTGCCGCACGCAATGGCAGCGCCGCATGCACCGGATCGCCCTGCCAATCGAGGATGCGGCTGCCAAAGCGGCTCGTTCCGTCGAGCTTCGCGGCCAAGACCTCGCAAAGCCGGGCGGTGAAGGGCGAACCGAGCGAAAGGCAGGCCTGCGCCTGCCGGACAAAACTGTCTCTCACGCTCATCAGCGCTCGGACCAGACGGCGCGTTCGACATAATCGATGCGCAAATTGCGGGATTCGGCCATGGCCCTCGCATCCTACAGGACGAGTTGCGTTTCCAGAATATCCTTGAGCTTGCGCAGGTCGCGCATCACCCAGGCGGCGTCGGCGGTGAATTTCTCGTCGTCCATGCCGGGCAGCCGGAAAAGCGTGAAACTGAGTTCCGAGCACTCGCCATTGGCGACGACGCGCAGCGGTATGTAGACTTCCTCGCCCGTTTCCGTCCGCACCCAATGGTCGAGCACGCCCAGATCGTTGGGCGGCACGAATCGCAGGCGCAGCTTGCCGGCGGGACCATCCGCCAGCCATTCATCGCCGAGCTTCTGCAGGCCGGACGTCAGCCCCGACGCCCATTCCGGAAGATTGTCCGGTACGCAGGCGTAGTCATAGACATCCTTCCAGTTGCGTTGAATGGAGATTTGAAGTGTCCGCGCTTCATGCATCGCAAGACTGGCCTCCCCAGCAGATCTATAATCGATTTTATCCCGGTGCCCCGAATCTGAAGTTCACTACATGGTTGCAGCAGCGTCCCCTGCTGCCATAGTGAGGCATATACCACACTAGCAGCTTATGGTCCGGGGACCAACATCTGCAACGGCAAACCTTGCCTCCCGCCCTGCTTCGCAGTAGTGATTTCGCCAACTTTCACAGGAAAACGCACCATGACTTCTACCCGTACCGAAACCGATACGTTTGGCCCGATCGAGGTTGCAGCCGACAGATACTGGGGAGCCCAGACGGAACGGTCGCTTCACAATTTCAAGATCGGCGGCGAGCGCCAGCCGATACCGCTGGTGCATGCGCTGGGCATCGTGAAGCGGGCGGCCGCGGAGACGAACATGGCCCTCGGCAAGCTGGACGAGGTCATTGGCCGCGCGATCACCGTCGCCGCCGAAGAGGTCATCGAGGGCAAGCTGGACGATCATTTTCCACTCGTCGTCTGGCAGACGGGTTCGGGCACCCAGTCCAACATGAATGCCAATGAGGTCATCTCCAACCGGGCCATCGAAATGCTGGGCGGAACGAAGGGTTCGAAGAAGCCGGTCCATCCCAACGACCATGTCAATATGAGCCAGTCGTCCAACGACACGTTCCCGACGGCAATCCATATCGCCACCGCCATCGAGGCGACGAAGCGGCTCTACCCGGCGCTCGATCACCTGACCGATGCGCTGGCCAGGAAGGAAAAGGCCTTCGCGGACATCATCAAGATCGGCCGCACCCATACGCAGGACGCCACCCCCGTGACCCTCGGCCAGGAATTCTCCGGCTACCGGGCGGCGCTGGAATATGCGCGCAGGCGGATCGAGCAGAGCCTTGGCGACGTCTTCCTTCTCGCCCAGGGCGGCACCGCCGTCGGAACGGGACTGAATGCACCGGTCGGCTTCGACACCGGCTTTGCCGAAGCCGTGTCCGACATCACCGGCCTGCCCTTCAAGACGGCGCCCAACAAGTTCGAGGCGCTCGCCAGCCATGGCGCGCTTGCCAATTTCCATGGCGCGCTCAACGCCCTTGCCGCCGATCTGTTCAAGATCGCCAATGATATCCGCTTCCTCGGCTCCGGGCCGCGTTCGGGTCTCGGCGAGTTGAAGCTTCCGGAAAACGAGCCGGGCTCCTCGATCATGCCGGGCAAGGTCAACCCGACACAGGCGGAGGCGCTCACCATGGTGGCGGCGCAGGTTTTCGGCAACCACACCACCGTGACCGTGGCCGCCAGCCAGGGCCATTTCGAACTCAACGTGTTCAAGCCGGTGATCGCCCTCAACGTCCTGCAATCGATACGACTGCTTGCCGATGCCATGGTCTCGTTCGCCGATAATTGCGTCGAGGGCATCGAGGCCGACGAAGTGCGCATCACCGACCTGCTCGAACGGTCGCTGATGCTGGTGACGGCGCTCGCGCCCGCCATCGGCTACGACAATGCGGCGAAGATCGCCAAGACCGCGCACAAGAACGGCACCACCCTGCGCGAAGAAGCGCTGGCCAGCGGCCACGTCTCGGCGGAAGATTATGACCGCCTGGTAAGGCCCGAACGGATGATCGCACCTGAATAAACCAAGGATCCGTTGAACAATCTGTTGTCAAATACGCGTCTTTGGTAAACAGATAAAGTCGCGTATTGACCCACGGTCCTTTACTCAGGAGAAAGTCGTATGGCTAACAATAGCATACTGGTACTTATAGGTCGTATTCTACTATCGTTCATGTTCATCATGGCGGGATGGGGCAAGCTGACTGCCATTGGCGGCACGGCGGGCTATTTTGCCAGCCAGGGCCTGCCGGCTCCGACGATCGTCGCCGTTCTCGTCGGTCTCCTGGAGTTCTTCGGCGGCATCGCGGTGCTCGTCGGCTTCCAGACCCGGATCGCCGCCCTGCTTCTCGGCCTGTTCACCCTCGCCGCCACCGCGGTCGCCCACCTCGACTGGAGCGGCGATGCGGGCATGGCGCAATTCATGTTCTTCCAGAAGAATCTCGGCGTCGCCGGCGGCTTCTTCGTTCTTGCAGCCCATGGCGCCGGTGCTTTCTCGCTGGACGCACGTCGCGCGTAAGACCAGCGTTCGCAAAACAAGAAAAGGCCGCTTCCGCGGCCTTTTTCATTGTCAGTTGGTGGGCTTTCCATCCCCGACGAGCACCGGCTTCTCGCGGTAGACCTCCGGGAACAGCTTGCTCAGGTTCTCGATCTTCGGCAGGTCATTATAGGCGATATAGGGCTGCGTCGGATGCAGCGTCGCATAGTCCTGATGATAGGCTTCCGCCGGGTAGAACGCCGTCAGCTTCGATAGCTTCGTGACGATGGGCGCCGAATAGACCTTCGCCTTGTCGAGCTGGGCGATATATTCGCGGGCGATGCGTTGCTGTTCGTCGGTCGTCGTGAATATGGCGGAGCGATATTGCGTGCCGACATCCGGCCCCTGGCGGTTCAGCTGCGTCGGGTCGTGCACGACGGAGAAATAGGCCTGCAACACCTTGCCGAGCGACACGACTTTCGGATCGAACGTCACCAAGACGGCTTCGGCATGTCCGGTGTCGCCATTGCTGACGCGGTCATAGTCAGCGCTCTCCCTGGTGCCGCCGGAATAGCCCGAAACGGCGCTGGTGACGCCCTTCATATGCTGGTAGACGCCCTGCACGCCCCAGAAACAGCCGCCGGCGAGCACGATCGACTGCACTTCCGACGGCGTTGCCTGGTCCAGTGCCGGCGGCGGCGCCATCACCGCAGTCTCGGCCGCAATGGCCGGCGCTGCAAATCCGAGGCAGGCGGCCGCAAACAGAATTCGGGAAAGTCTCATCGGATTATCCTTTCACCTCGGCCGCTGCCGGATTGAACTTCATGGCAATGCCATTCATGCAATAGCGCAGGCCGGTCGGTTGCGGCCCGTCGTCGAAGACATGGCCGAGATGACCGCCGCAGCGCCGGCATTCCACCGCGGTGCGGATCATGCCCCAGGATGTGTCGGATTTCTCGATGACGGCATTCTGCAACGGTTGCCAGAAGCTTGGCCAGCCGGTGCCGCTGTCGAATTTCGTCGCGCTGTCGAACAATGGAAGATCGCATCCGGCGCAGGCGAATATGCCCTTGCGCTTCTCGTGGTCGAGCGGGCTGGAAAAGGCGCGTTCCGTGCCCTCCTGCCGCAATACTTCATATTGATCCGGCGACAGCAGGGCCCGCCATTCGGCGTCCGTGCGCTCGATTTCAAACTTGTCTGCCGCTCGGGATGGGCTTGGGCCCATGAACCGCGAGAGCGCAGCGACTGCCACTCCCGTCAGCGCGGTTCCAAAAAGCGTCCGCCGTGTCATCATCCTGGCTCTCCCTGCATGATCTTACCGCACTTGGCGGCGATATGCAGGAATACGTATCGGCGGGATAAAAGTTACAGATCGGGCTTGCCGTTCACGCAGACTTGATGGGCCCGGCCCCGAGGACCATGGGAAAGGTCAGGCCGATGCGAGGCTGGTCTTGATGCGCTCGGCCACCTCCGCGACACCCGCCGCGTCGCTGGCGGCGCGCGAGGCGACAAGGCAGGCCTCGGACCGCAGGATGACGCCGTCCTCCAGTATCTTCAGGTGGTTTGCCTGCAGCGTGGACCCCGTGGAGGTGATATCGACGATGATATCGGCGGCGCCGGAGGCCGGAGCGCCTTCGGTAGCGCCGAGGCTTTCGACGATGCGATAGACCTGGATGCCGTGCATCTGCGAGAAGAACTGCTGGGTCAGCCGCCAGTATTTCGTCGCTATGCGCAGGCGCCGTCCGTGGCGCTGGCGGAAATCGGCGGCGACATCGTCGAGGTCGGCCATCGTCGAAACATCGTACCAGACTTCCGGCACCGCCACGACGACATCCGCATGGCCGAAGCCGAGGCGCGCTTCGATGCCGACGCGCTCGTCGGCGGCGGCGAGTGTCTCGCGAACGAGGTCTTCCCCGGTCACGCCGAGGTCGACGCTGCCATAGCCGAGTTCGCGGGCGATCTCCGATGCCGAAAGGAACAGGATATCGATGCGGCTCTCGCCGCGCACGCTGGCGCGGTAATTGCGCTGGTCCTTGGGCAGGACGACTTCCAGGCCGGCATTTTCAAGCACGGCGAGCGCCTGCTCCTTGAGGCGCCCCTTGGATGGCAAGGCGAGCGTGATCGTCATTCGGTCTCTCCCGCGATGCGCTCCAGCCGATCGAGCCAGATCGAAAACCCTACTCCGGGGATGGAGCCGACCGCGCCGAGCATCGTCAGCAGCCGGTCATAGCGGCCGCCGCCGACAATGGCGCCGATACCCGGCTTGCCGACGCAGACGACCTCGTAGACAAGGCCGGTGTAATAATCGAGCGGGCGCCCAAAGGCGGCGTCGTAGATGATCGTCTCATGCCCGATACCGGCTTCCATGATGGAGGCCGACCTTGCTTCGAACTGTTCGAGCGCCGGGCCGAGGTCGAAATCATTGGCGCGGGCAAAGCGCAGCAGATCGCCCGCGGCCGAGCGCAGCGGCACGCGGATGGCGAGGAAGGATTCCAGCGCCGAAAGTGCCCGCGCGGGCAGGCGGATCGAGGCGAGATCGGCCTTTTCGATCAGGCGCCGGGCAATTTCGAGCGGCGTGCGGCCGGCGCCGGGCGAAATGCCGGTATCCTGCATCTCCGTTTCCAGCCCGGCGGCGAGCGCAGCTTCGTCATGCTGCGCCACATGGCGGGCCAGATGCTCCGGCAGTTCGTCGCTGCGCCTGTCGGAGGCAAGGTCGGCGATGAGCGCCTTCAGCTGGCCGGGATTGCCGAAGGAGCGCGCAAGCCGCTTCTGCCAGCCGCGCGGCAGGCCGAGGGCGGCGAGAACCGCCTCGAATATGGCCTGGTCGCCGAGCAATGTCTCAAGCTCCGCCGCCGGTGCGACGAGACGGACGGCGGCAAGCGCATCGGCAAGCGAGCGGGCATCGGCGCGGGCGCGGTTGGCATCGCCAAGATCCTCTATGCCGGCCTGGAAGAACTCGCTGTCGCCCTCGCGCCGCTGCCGGAACACTTTGCCAAGATAGGCATAGCGCTTGGGCGTCTCGGCGTTACGGTCGATATGGTCGCGGCAGACGGGAATGGTGAATTCGGGACGCAGACAGAGGCTTTGGCCGTTTTCGTTCTCGGTCAGGAAAATGCGCCGCCGCAGATCCTCGCCCGCCATGTCCAGGAACTGGTCGGCCGGCTGGATGACCGGAATATCCACGAGTTCGGCCTCCCGCGCGCTGATCAGCGCGGCAAGCTCATTGGCGAAGGCCGGGGCGCGGAAAGCGTTCACGTCTGACCTTATCCCAATCCGTTGGCGCGGTCTTCCGCCTGCGCCTGCAATATCTTGCGGACCTCGGCCACCAATTCCGTCTCCCTGGCGGTAATCTGGGCCGGACGGCTTTCGCGCCAGGTCGTATTGTCTTCGATCTGCGCGGCGAGGCGCGCGCCCTCGACGAGGTCCTTGATCTGGATTTCGCCGTTTTCACGCTCCTGCGAGCCCTGGATGACGACGCAGGGCGCGCCGCGACGGTCGGCATATTTCATCTGCGGCTTCATGCCGGAGCCACCGAGATACATTTCCGCCCGGATACCCGCCTGGCGCAGTTCGGCAACCATTTTCTGGTAGCGTCCGAGGCTCGCCGTATCGCGGTCCATCACCAGGACGACCACCGGCCCTGCCCCATCCGATACGCCGAGCTTGCCGAGGTTCTTCAACGCCGTCATCAACCGCGAAACGCCGATCGAGAACCCCGTTGCCGGCACCGGCTCACCACGGAAGCGGGAGACGAGGCCATCATAGCGGCCGCCGCCGCCGACGGAGCCGAACACCACCTTCTCGCCCTTCTCATTGGTCACGTCGAAGGTCAGCTCTGCCTCGAAGACGGGGCCGGTGTAATATTCCAGCCCACGCACGACCGAAGGGTCGATCCTGACGCGGCCTTCATAGCCGCCCGCCCGGCACAGCGCCTCGATCGTTTCGAGTTCCGCAACGCCTTCGCTGCCCTTTTCATTGCCGCTGACCACCTGCCGGAGGTTGGCGATCGTCTCTTCGCCGCTGGCGCCGCCAGCCGAGGTGAAGTCGAGCACCTTGCCGATCGCCTCGTCATCGAGCCCGGCGCCCTTGGTGAAATCGCCGCTCTCGTCGAGCCGGCCCTTGCCGAGCAGCTCGCGCACGCCCTCGAGGCCGAACTTGTCGAGCTTGTCGATGGCCCGCAGCACGGTCAGGCGCCTGGCGATATTCTCATCGCCGGCAAGACCGATGGCGTCGAGCACGCCGTCGAGGACCTTGCGGTTATTGACGCGGATGACGTAATCGCCGCGCTTGATCTCCAGCGCCTCCATGACATCCGCCATCATCATGCACATTTCGGCATCGGCCGAGACCGACGGCGCGCCTACCGTATCGGCGTCGAACTGCATGAATTGCCGGAACCGGCCGGGACCGGGCTTTTCGTTGCGGAAGACCCAGCCGGCGCGATAGCTGCGATAGGGCTTGGCGATGGTTTCGAAGTTTTCAGCGACATGGCGCGCGAGCGGCGCCGTCAGGTCGTAGCGCAGCGACAACCATTGCTCGTCATCGTCCTGGAACGAGAACACGCCTTCGTTCGGCCGGTCCTGGTCGGGGAGGAACTTGCCCAGCGCGTCGGTATATTCGACGAGCGGCGTCTCGACCGGCTCGAAGCCATAGAGTTCGTAGACCTTGCGGATCTCGGCCATCATCTTTTCGGCGGCGCGCAGGTCCTCCGGGGCGCGGTCCACGAAACCGCGCGGAAGCCGCGCCTTAACCCTGTCCGCTTTCGTTGTCATGATGCTTGTCCGATATCCTGAAATGGGTACTCAATCTGAAATGCCGGCTGCGCCGGAACCTTCGGGGAAGGCTCTAGCGGATCACGCCCTGAAGGGCAAGGATCGAGACTAACGGGGCCGCCTGAACGCCGCGCGCAGATCCTCGACCTCCCGGCGGCATTTACACCCCTCGATATGGTCGTTGACCAGCCCCATGGCCTGCATGTGGGCGTACATCGTGGTCGGCCCGACGAAGCTCCAGCCGCGCTTCTTCAGGTCCTTGGACAGCCGCACGGAGGTGGGCGACGTGGGATTGGCGATCAGTGTCGGATAATCGACCCGCTTCGGCCTTTCGCCTTCATCCGGTTCGAACGACCAGAAATAGGCGGCGAGACTGCCCTTTTCCTCGATGAGTTCGATGGCGCGCTTCGCATTGTTGATCGCCGAATTTATCTTGCCGCGGTGCCTTATGATGCCGGCATCGGCCAGTAGCCGCTCCACATCGGCCTCGCCATAGCGCGCCACCTTGCGAAAGTCGAAACCGTCGAAGGCCGCGCGGAAATTCTCGCGCTTGCGCAGGATCGTCAGCCATGAGAGGCCGGACTGGAAGCCTTCGAGGCAGATCTTCTCGAACAGCCTTGTATCGTCCGCAACCGGGCGGCCCCATTCATGATCGTGGTAGCGGATATATTCCGGCAGATTGCCCGGCCAGGAGCAGCGGGCAAGCCCGTCCTCGCCCGTCATCAAGCCTGTTTTCGCCGCCACTTCCGTGCTCATGCTCGACCCCGATCGTTAAAAATTAACCAATTGCGACAAGAGACCGGTAACCATAACCGACAGTTCGGCCGCGGAATCGCCCATGCGGCCGATTTGTTCATCTTTTTCTACTGGAACCGGGGCAAACTCAACCCGAAACCTGACATGTGCCGTCAGCAGAGTGGGCTGTCAGCAGTGTTCCATCGAGAAAATCCATGATGATACGTCCATTTCTCATCTGCCTGCTTGCCTCGGCGATTGCTTCCAACGCCTTTGCCAGCGAACGCTATGCCACGCGGCCTCCGGTGGTGCTGAGCCCGGACGTGTCGGCGCCCTGGGTCAAGCAATTGCGCCAGCGCCCGGTCGGCAGGCCAGCCAATTCGCGCAATGTCAATCCGCGCAATTATGTCGTTTTCGACGACGAGCCGGTGCGGCCGGTGAAGCCACGCCGCAGCAAGCGTGCGCCGGCCGCCAATCCCGCGGCGCGGGAAGTGTCATTCCAGCGCCCGGAAGCACCGCCGAAGAGCGTGAAGAAAAAGCGCGAGATGGACCCGAAATTCCTGCCGCAGACGGTTGCCTATGACGGGCCCGAGCCGGCCGGCACGATCGTGATCGACACGGCGCAACGCTTTCTTTTCCTGGTGGAGGCCGATGGCACCGCGCATCGCTACGGTGTCGGCGTCGGCAAGGAAGGCTTCGGCTGGTCCGGCACCAATACGATCAGCCGCAAGGCCGAATGGCCCTCCTGGCATCCGCCGGCCGAAATGATCAGGCGCGAGAAGCGCAAGGGACGCATATTGCCGGCCCATATGGAAGGCGGCGTCGCCAATCCGCTCGGAGCAAGGGCGCTCTATCTCGGCTCGACGCTTTACCGCATCCATGGCACCAATGCGCCCTGGACCATCGGGCAATCCGTATCGAGCGGATGTATCCGGATGCGCAATGAAGACGTCATCGAGCTTTATGAGCGCGTGGGCGTCGGAACGAAAGTGATCGTGCGCTGAACAGGCCTCTCGTGGGGGGCCAGTGCTGGGGACAGTGCCGGGGGCCAGTGCTGGGGGCCAGT
The DNA here is from genome assembly GCF_023554255.2 of Phyllobacterium sp. 21LDTY02-6. Classification (GTDB taxonomy): domain Bacteria; phylum Pseudomonadota; class Alphaproteobacteria; order Rhizobiales; family Rhizobiaceae; genus Phyllobacterium. The sequence goes on from NZ_JAMJWD020000004.1 coordinate 384,676, forward strand.
ACTGGGGACGGCGTCGGGGGACGCCGGAGAATGGGGATGGCGCGTTGCACCGCCGTCCCCATTCGACTGTTCAGTGCAGCCGCTGCGCCGGCAGATTGGCCGGCGGCGGCCCGCCATAGGCCCAGTCGAGCAACTGGACCGTGTGGACCAGCGGCAGTTTCGTGCCGCCCGCCAATTGCGTCATGCAGCCGATATTGCCGGTGGCGACCATTGCCGCGCCGGTCGCTTCGATGTTGGCGAGCTTCCGGTCGCGCAGGGTACGGGCAATTTCGGGTTGCATGATGTTATAGGTGCCCGCCGACCCGCAGCAAAGATGGCCCTCCGCCGGTTCCTTCACCACGAAGCCGGCGGCCTGCAACAATTCCTTGGGCTGGCGGATGATTTTCTGGCCATGCTGCATCGAACAGGCCGAATGATAGGCGACGACCAGGCCCGGCGCGTGCTCCGGCGCGGGCAGTTCCAGGGCCGCGAGGAATTCGGTGACGTCCTTCGCCAGCGCCGACACGCGCGCCGCCTTTTCGGCATAGGCGGGATCGAGCCGCAGCATATAGCCGTAATCCTTGATCGTCGTGCCGCAGCCCGAGGCGGTGATGATGATGGCGTCGAGACCGGCCGATTCTATTTCCCTCGTCCAGACGTCGACGTTGCGGCGGGCATTGGCCAGCGCCTCGTCCTCGCGGCCCATATGATGGACGAGCGAGCCGCAACAGACTTCGCCGGCCGGCACGGCGACCTCCACGCCCAACCGCGTGAGGAGACGGATGGTCGCCGCATTGATCTCCGGATCGAGCACGGGCTGGGCGCAGCCGGTCAGCAATGCGACGCGGGCGCGGGGCGCCGATGCGGGCGAATGGACGGCGGGACGGGCGGAGGCGGAATCGGCCATGACGGTGCGGGGCGCGAGTTCCAGCATCGCCGCAAAGGGCCGCAACATACCGACCTTCCTGAGGAGCGGCGCCAATGGCCGGGCCAATCTGGCGGCCTTGAGCGCCACGCGGAAGCGCGCCGGAAAGGGCAGTACCTTCGCCAGCAGGGTCCGCGTCAGCCGGTCCGCCAGCGGCCGCCGATAGGTCTTTTCGATATGGGCGCGCGCATTGTCGACGAGGTGCATATAGTTGACGCCCGACGGGCACGTCGTCATGCAGGCGAGGCAGGACAGGCAGCGGTCGACATGCTTGACGATCTGCGCATCGGCGTCACGGCCGTTTTCGAGCATGTCCTTGATCAGGTAGATGCGGCCGCGCGGGCTGTCGAGTTCGTTGCCGAGCGTGACATAGGTCGGGCAGGTGGCGGTGCAGAAACCGCAATGGACGCATTTGCGCAGGATCTTTTCGGATTCTGCGACCCCGGGATCAAGCAATTGTTCGGGCGTGAAATTCGTCTGCAAGCTTAAACTCCTGCGACCATGCGGCCGGGATTGAGGATGTTTTCGGGATCGAACTGCTGTTTCAGCCGACGGGAAAGCGCCGCCAGCGCCTCTGCCTGCGGCTGGAACACCGCGGTCGATGCGCGGACCGCAACGGGCGCACGCACCAGCGTCGCGTGGCCGCCGCCATATTTCGCGATGAGCGCGCGCACGGCTTCCGCCTCCGGATCGCCTTCCATGCGCAGCCAGACGAGGCCGCCCTGCCAATCGTAGAACGCATCGACAGCCGCGCCCATGCGCAGCGACGCCACCAGCTTCCAGGCCTCCATCGGCGTCATGGAAACGCGCCAGACCGGGCGTTCGGTGCCATCGGCGAAAGGCGTCACGTCGCGTATGTCGCGCCATATATCCGCCGAAGCGGCACCCGAGACAGCGTCGATGTCGCCCGCCGCCACCAGAAGCTTGCGCAGCATCGCGGCACGATCTGCTACGGATGGCGCGAAACCTTCAAGCCGCAGCAGCGTCGCGGCTTCGCCGCCGAGCGCGCCGTCGGCCACCCGCCCCGCCACATTGGCGGGCAAATGCGCGGCTGCCGATACTTCGCCGCTCGAGCCCATGGCGATGGCCATTGCCCGCGCCGCAGCTTCGTCGTCGAGCCCGCGCAGCATGAGCGTCGTTTCCGTTTCGGGCAAGGGCAGGACCTTGAAGGTGATTTCCGAGGCCACGCCGAGCGTGCCCCAGGAATTGGCCATGCCCTTGGAAAGATCGTAGCCGGTGACATTCTTGACCACGCGCCCGCCGGACTTGAACACTTCGCCGCGCCCGGAGACGACGCGGACGCCCAGCACGTGATCGCGCGCCGAGCCAGACTTCAAGCGGCGGGGGCCACAAAGGTTCGTCGCAAGCAGGCCGCCCAGCGTGCCCTGCCCCGCCGGCCCGCCGAGGAGCCGGCCATAATCCATGGGCTCGAACTGGAACGACTGGCCATTCTCCGCCAGCAGCTTCTCGAGTTCGGCGACAGGCGTTCCCGCCCGCGCCGACAGCACGAGTTCGTCCGGCTCGTAGAAGATGACGCCGCCATAGGCCGCGAGCGAAACCGCATGTTCCGTCTGCACCGGCCGCCCAAGGCCGCGCTTCGAGCCCTGTCCGACTATCTCGATGGGTGTCGCGGCGCCGAGCGCCCATTGAACCGCATCGACGATCTCCGCCTCGGTGCCGGGAGTAAACACTGTCATCAGAATCTCGGCAGGTCGGGAAAGGGCAGCTTGCCGCGGTGGACGTGCATCCGCCCGAGCTCGGCGCAGCGGTGCAATTGCGGGAAGACCTTGCCCGGATTGAGGAGATGCCTGTCGTCAAAGGCGCATTTGACCCGGATCTGCTGGTTCAGGTCGGTTTCGTTGAACATTTCCGGCATGAGGTCGCGCTTTTCGATGCCGACGCCATGTTCGCCGGTCAGGACGCCGCCGACTTTTACGCATAGACGCAGGATATCCGCGCCAAAATCCTCCGCTTTCGCCAGTTCTTCGGGAATATTGGCATCATAAAGGATCAGCGGGTGGAGATTGCCATCCCCCGCATGGAAGACATTGGCGACCCTCAGGCCATACTTCTCCGACAGCGCGCGCATGCCGGCAAGGACGCCGGGCAAGGCCTTGCGGGGGATCGTCCCATCCATGCAGAGATAATCCGGCGAGATGCGTCCGACCGCCGGGAAGGCTGCCTTGCGCCCGGCCCAGAAGACCATGCGCTGTTCCTCGCTCTGCGACACGATGCAGGTGGTCGCACCATTGTCGCGGCCGATCGCCTCCACCATCGTGATCAGGTGATCGACCTCCACCGCCGGACCGTCCAGCTCGATGATGAGCAGCGCTTCGACGTCGAGCGGATAGCCGGCATGGACATAATCCTCCGCCGCATGGATGGCGGGGCGATCCATCATTTCCATGCCGCCGGGTATGATGCCCGCGGCAATGATATCGGCCACGCACCGCCCGGCCTCCTCGCTGGTCGGGAACCCCACCATGAGCGCACGCGCGGTTGCCGGCTTCTGCAGGATGCGCACCGTCACTTCGGTCACCACGCCGAGCAGGCCTTCCGATCCCGTCACCAGCCCGAGAAGGTCATAGCCCTCGCTGTCGAGGTGCTTGCCGCCGAGCCGGATGATTTCGCCGTTCATCAGCACCATTTCGAGGCCGAGCACATTATTGGCCGTAAGACCATATTTCAGGCAGTGCACACCGCCGGAGTTTTCCGCGATATTGCCGCCGATCGAACAGGCGATCTGCGATGAGGGATCGGGCGCATAGTAAAAGCCCTCATGCTCCACGGCGCGGGTGATGCCGAGATTGGTCACGCCCGGCTGCACGATCGCGGCGCGGTTGGGATAATCGATCTCGAGGATGCGATTGAACCGGGACATGACCAGGAGCACGCCGTCCTCCAGCGGCAGCGCACCGCCGGAGAGCGATGTGCCTGATCCGCGCGGCACCACTTTCACATTGTTGTCATGGCAATATTTCAGGATGCGGGAGACTTGGGCGACTGTCTGGGGCAGCACGACCACCAGCGGCAATTGCCGGTAGGCGGTCAGCGCGTCGGACTCGAAGGCGCGCATTTCGTTGACGGCATCGACAACGCCCTCCCCCGGCACGATGTCGCGCAGGGCGGCAACGATAGCCGCCCGCCGCGACAGCGTCGCCTCGTCCGCCTTCGGCATCACCAGACCAGACATCAAACCTCCCTAACGGCCTACCCGCCTTGCAAACGAACCGGTTCGGCCTCAGACTCCCATCACCGCATCTGGACGCTGATCATGACCACAGTCAACTTCAAACAGGCCCGCGGGCCGGACAAGCTGCGCATCTTCGCGATCGGCGACGTTCACGGCAGGCTCGACCTTCTGAAGGAAATGTACCGGCTCATCCAGGCAGAGAACGAGAAGACGCCGCCATTCGACTGGGTCATAGTGCATCTCGGCGACTATACGGATCGCGGGCCCGATTCCAAGGGTGTTCTCGATTTCCTCGTCGAGGCACAGCGGCGCAACCACCGCATCGTCGGGCTGGCCGGGAACCATGATGTCGGGCTGATCGATTTCATCGAAACCGGCGATCCGGCCGGCATATTCGCGCTCAATGGCGGCCGGCAAACCGCGCTTTCCTATGGAATCGACATCGATTTCCGCAATGCGCGCTCGGTCGCGGAGGGCCATCGCGCGCTGGTGGCGGCCATGCCGCCCGCCCATCTCGCCTTCCTGCGGGGCCTGGCGCGTTCGATCACGTTCGGCGACTTCTTCTTCTGTCACGCGGGGATCAGGCCGGGCGTCGAGCTTTCACGCCAGGATGCGGAGGATCTCATCTGGATCAGGTCGCAATTCCTGAACGATGCCCGGCTTTATCCCAAGGTGATCGTCCATGGCCACACGCCTGCGACCAATGTCGAAATCAGGCCGAACCGCGTCAATCTCGATACCGGCGCCTATGCGAGCGGTCGTCTCAGCGCGCTCATGATCGACTGCGCGGAGAAAACGCTGCTGGAGGCGCGCTGAGGGGCAAAAGTTCAGTGAAAGGAGGTGCTTACGCCATATCCATCCGAAGAGACCGTGTGTCCGCCGGCATCGACGGAGAACAGACCGACAGCCATGAACAATATTGCCGAAAGCATGAGGGCGGTCAAAAGGGCTGCATTTCTGGTGGTCATCGGAAGGGGTCCATCGTTTACTATCCTGGCGGCTGCCAGTTCGCTCGCCGCCAACTACAGGCCACACCTGTTACCAACTAGTGAATCAAGGACACGTTCCACACGAATCGGACAGGCCGCAGCGATTCGCAATTCAGCTGTTGCCCGGCTGCAACTATTCCGCGTTGCCGCAACCTAGATCAGCGCGACCCAGGCACGCGCCAATGCCAGCCCCGCTCTATCGGCCGCTGCGCCATTGCGCTGGCGGTGCATGGCATAGGCCTGCAGCCATTGCGGGTGGCCCGTTTCGATCTGATCGCGAAACGCCTCCGTCCATCGATCGACAAGCGCCACATCCGCCTCGAAATGAAACTGGATGCCATAGGCGGCCCGTCCGATCCGGAAGGCCTGGTTCGCGGTCTGGCCGCTGCTGGCAAGATGGATGGCGGACGGCGGCAGCGTAAAGCTGTCGCTGTGCCAGTGGAATATCGGGAAGCTGGCGCCGGCAGCGGCAAGAAACGGGTCGCGCAATCCCTCTTCGGTCAATGTGACGGGATGCCAGCCGAATTCGGGTGGCCGTCCGAGAATATTCGTGGCTCCATAGCCACGGGCGAGTATCTGGCTGCCGAGACAGATGCCGAGGACGGCCTTCCCGGCATCGCCGAACGCTGCCATCAGCTCGGCCAGTTGCGGCAGATAGGGGAAATCCTCGTCCGCCAGCGCGTTCTGGTCGCCGCCGAGGACGATCAGCGCGTCATGCGCGCCATGATCGGCGGGAAGCTCTTCGCCAAGATAGGGATGGCGATGGTCGATGCCGGCTTCCCGCTCGGACAGCGCCAGCGCCACGGCGCCGAGACCGGTGTCGCGGTAGTTTTGAATGACGAGGACGCGCATGGTGATTCCCGCTGGTGAAGGCCGCTTCGGGATATCACGGGGCACGGAGGACAGGAAGATGCCGTTGCAGAACAGGGTGACGCCCTTCGGCGAGATCGTCGCGGTGCCCGATCGCGGCCAGTTCATGGGCAATCGCGGCATCATACACGACCCTTCCGGCCGCACCCTGCTGCGGCGGCGGTGGACGACGCGGGCATGGATCATCTGCGTCTGCTCGTTCAGGAATGTCAGGCGGGACGTCATGGCGCGGCGAAGCTGGACCGAACTGTTCTTCTTCGACGAAGCGACGGCGCTCGCCGCCGGCCATCGCCCGTGCTTCTACTGCCGGAGGGAGCGTGCCCGGGCTTTCCAGTCTGCCTGGGCCGTCGGCAATGGCGACTATGCGCCGCCTCCCGCGCCCGCCATGGACAAGGTCCTGCACGCCCAGAGGCTGGAGGCTGGCGGCGCCAGGCGATATCATGATCTGCCCGACCCTATCGAACGGCTCCCGGGCGGGACCATGATCGCCGCCGATGGCGAGGCATTCCTGGTGCGGGACGGCAATCTTCCGCTGGTCGTGGCAGGGCTACCAGCCGGCGGCGGCGCCCGGCAATGCCGTCCTGCTCACCCCGCCGGCAACGGTGCTGGCGCTGCGGGCGGGATATCTTCCTTCCATCGGGCCTATGTCCTGAGCGATGCGGGCGTCGGCCGCAGGCTCCAGCCGAGGCTCGTTCCTGCCGCGGCCAGCAGAATGATGGCGGCGCCGATCAACTGGCTCGGCTGCAGGGCATGATCGAAGGCAACGTAATCGACGATGATCGCCGCAATCGGGTAGATGAAGGACAGCGCACCGGTGATATGGGTCGGCAGCCTCTGTATGGCGCTATAGAGCAGGATATACATGAGGCCCGTATGGATGATGCCGATGGCGACGATGCTCGCCCATTGCCGCGGCGATGCCGGCAGCGCATCGAATTGCGCAAAGGGAGCGAGCAGGACGACGCCGACCACGACCTGGATCAGGGCGATCAGATGCGGCGGCGTGCCGCGCAAATGCTTGGCGACGATGGACGCGATGGCATAGAGAAAGGCCGCGCCGAGCGCGAGGGCGATACCCGTCAGGTAATCGGCGCCATGCTGGCTGCCGCCCGGCTTTGCCTGCACGATGAGCACCATGCCGGCAAAGGCCAGGGACAGCCAGGCGAGCTTGCTGAAGGTGAGCTTTTCCTTGAAGAAGATCGCGCCAAGGCCGACCAGCATGAATGGCTGCACATTGTAGACCGTGGTGGCGATAGCGATGGAGGCGCGCGAATAGGCGGCGAAGAGCAGCACCCAGTTCAATACGATCGCGACGCCGCCGAGAACCGCGATGGCGAGCAGACGTGGCGGTATCGGCCGCAGCAGGCCCATATAGCCGCAAACCAGGAGCAGTGTCGCGGCGCCGATCGCGCAGCGCCAGAACACGACGGACGACACCGCCTGCCCCGACATCAGGACGAACCATCCTATCGTTCCCGAAATGAGCATGGCCGCCGTCATCTCGGCGCCGCCCCTGAAAATATCCCTGTCCATCGCATTTCTCCTTCTGTGCCCTGATATTATGCGGCGAACCGGGGTTTTGCCATGTCTGCACAAAAGTGATAGAGTTGGATGGCCTAATAAATTTAGGCTGCATGGGACAATCGCCTTATCTTACAAATGCAGGACAATCATGCTCGATCAGTTTGACAAGATCATCGTCGAGGCCCTGGCGGCGGATGCGAGAATTTCGCTGAAGGAACTGGCCAACAAGGCGGGGCTTTCCTCGCCCAGCGTCGCGGAGCGATTGAAGCGACTGGAGGAGCGCAAGGTCATCAGCGCCTTTACGGTCGAACTCGATCCCACGGCGCTCGGCTATAGTCTCTGCGCCATCGTCCGCGTCAGGCCATTGCCGGGCATGCTGCATATCGTCGAGCGCCTGATCCAGGAAACGCCGGAGATAACAGAGTGCGACAAGGTCACCGGCGATGATTGCTTCATCGGGAAACTGCATTTCCGGTCGATGCAGCAACTGGACTCCATCCTTGACCGCCTGGCGGAAAAAGCTGAAACCAACACGTCTATCGTCAAATCGACCACGGTGAAGCGCCGCCTGCCGCCGCTCGACTGACCCAGCCAGGAACGACCCATGCGTGCCAATTATCGAATGCAACGGCTCTATGTGACGGGCGATCTCGCCAAAGACGCGCGGATTGACGCCACGCCGGAGCAGGTCAACTACCTCGTGAACGTCCTGCGCATGGCGGAGGGAGATGAGGTTCTTCTCTTCAACGGGCGCGATGGCGAGTGGAAGGCCGTGCTGAAGCCGGAAACCCGGAAGAAGCTGGCGCTGGTGCCGGCGGAACCGGTTCGCGAGCAGCCGCCGCTGCCCGATCTGATCTATTGCTTTGCGCCGCTGAAGCAGGGACGCCTCGACTACATGGTGCAAAAGGCCGTGGAGATGGGTGCGGGCGTGCTGCAACCGGTGATCACCCAGCACACGCAGGTCTCGCGTATCGGTATCGACCGCATCAGGGCGAATGCGATCGAGGCAGCCGAGCAATGCGGCGTTCTCGCCATCCCGGCCGTCCATGAGCCGGTGAAGCTCGAACGGCTGCTGGATGACTGGGCGCCGGCGCGGCGCCTGATCTTCTGCGACGAGGGGCATGGCACGCACAATCCGCTGCCATTGCTGCAGGCGCTGCCGCGGCAACCGCTCGGCGTGATCATCGGGCCGGAGGGTGGCTTCTCGGAGCAGGAGCGGCAGGCCCTGCGCGCGCTGCCATTCGTGACGCCAATTCCGCTGGGTCAGCGCATATTGCGCGCCGATACGGCCGCGGTCGCCGCACTCGCCCTTATCCAGGCCACATTGGGAGACTGGTAGAAGCAACTTCTATTGATGGAAGCATCAGCGAAATTTGCTTGCGCTCAACCGCAAAAAATGGCCAATCACGCCCACGAATATTCAAGAATGGAAAACATCGTCCATGGCGCGCGACACGACCGACGAAACCGTCATCGATAATGAGGAAACACTGGCGGCCTACCTCGCCCAGGGCTGCAAACCGCAGGCCGCATGGCGCATCGGCACCGAACACGAAAAGTTTCCGTTCTATACCGAAGATCACAGTCCCGTTCCCTATGAGGGCGAGCGCGGCATACGCGCCATTCTCGAAGGCATGCAGTCGAAGCTCGGCTGGGAGCCGATCATCGACGAAGGCAATATAATCGGCCTCGTCGAACCCACCGGACAAGGCGCCATTTCCCTGGAGCCGGGCGGCCAGTTCGAGCTCTCGGGCGCGCCGCTTGCCTCCATCCACCAGACCTGCCGCGAGACGAACGCCCATCTGGCGCAGGTGCGCGAGATCGCCGAGCCGCTGGGCATCCGCTTCCTCGGCCTCGGCGGCAGTCCGAAATGGACGCTGGCCGATACGCCGCGCATGCCGAAATCACGATACAAGATCATGACCGACTATATGCCGAAGGTCGGCACGGACGGCCTGAACATGATGTATCGCACCTGCACGATCCAGGTGAATCTCGACTTCGCTTCCGAGACCGACATGCGCCGCAAGATGCAGGTATCGATGAAGCTCCAATCGATCGCCACCGCGCTGTTCGCCATGTCTCCCTTCACCGAAGGCACGCCGAACGGGCTGCTGTCATGGCGCTCCGACATCTGGCGCGATACGGACAATAATCGCTCCGGCGTCCTGCCCTTCGTGTTCAACGAGAATTTCGGCTTTGCCGATTATGTGGACTGGGCGCTCGACGTGCCGATGTATTTCGTCATGCGCCGCGGCCATTATTACGACTGCACCCATGTGACGTTCCGCCAGTTCATGAATGGCGACCTGAAGGATTCGATCCCGGACGGCGTTCCGAACATGGGGGATTGGGCGAACCATCTTTCGACGCTCTTCCCCGAGGTGCGCCTCAAGCGCTTCCTCGAAATGCGCGGGGCGGACGGTGGTCCCTGGCGGCGCATCTGCGCCCTGCCCGCATTCTGGGTCGGCCTGCTCTACGATGCGGAAGCATTGAACGCAGCCGAGGCGCTGACGCGCGACTGGTCCTACGAGGCGGTGCAGGAACTGCGCGACGAGGTGCCGGCAAAGGGGCTGCAGGCAAGTCTCGGCAATCGTTCCGTGCTGGAGATTTCGCGCGACGTGATCGCAATTTCCCGCCTTGGCCTGAAGAATCGCGGCATTCTCAACAGCGAAGGCTTCGACGAGACGCATTATCTGGCATCGCTCGAGGAAGTGGTGGCGCGCGGAACGACTTCGGCGGAGCAGATGCTGTCGCAATATCGGACGGTCTGGGGCAACTCGGTCGAGCCGGCATTCCTCGAATATGCCTATTAGGGCTTTCGCACGATGATCGCGGAAGCCGTCAGACAGGCGGATTGAACAGGGCGAGCAAGGAGGACTACGCATGACCAGAACCATTCTCATCACCGGCGGCAGCCGCGGCATCGGTCGATCGGCAGCGATCCTGGCGGGGCAAAGAGGATGGTCGGTCGGCGTGAATTATATCGGCAACAAGCAGGCGGCCGATGAAGTCGTCAAGGCCGTTGCGGATGCCGGCGGCAAGGCGATCGCCATCAAGGGCGACGTCGCCGACGAAGCCGACGTCGTCGCCATGTTCGAGCGCACGGTGGCGGAACTCGGTCCGCTCGACGGCGTCGTCGTCAATGCGGGCATCGTCGCCCCTCCGCAACGGCTCATGGACATGAGCGCCGAGCGCATGCGGCGGATATTCGACGTCAATGTCCTTGGCGCCTATCTGTGCGCCCGCGAATCCGTACGCCGCCTCGCCCGCTCCAGCGGCGGCAAGGGCGGCTCGATCGTCCTATTGTCCTCGGCGGCGGCAAGGCTCGGCGCGCCGGGCGAATATGTCGACTATGCCGGGGCGAAAGGCGCTGTCGATACGCTGGCGATCGGCCTTTCCAAGGAGGTCGGGCCGGAGGGCATCCGCGTCAACGCCGTGCGGCCGGGGCTGATCGAAACCGATATCCATGCGAGCGGCGGCCAGCCGGACCGCGCCCGGCGTCTCGGCGTGACGGCTCCGCTCGGCCGGGCCGGAACCGCCGACGAAGTGGGCGAATCGATCGTCTGGCTGCTCGGCGATGCGTCATCCTACGTCACCGGCGCCATCATCGACGTGACGGGTGGCCGGTAAGACATTTTGAGTAGCGCCGCGCGGCTTCTGTGCTATGCGGGGAAAAACATTCACGCGGAACATCGAGCCATGGCAAAATACAAAGCGCTGTCGGAAGCCTTCATTCCCGAGCTTCCCAATTATTATCAGGGCAAGGTGCGGGAGAATTACGATCTCGCCGATGACCGGCGCATCATCATCGCCACCGACCGGATCAGCGCGTTCGACCGGATTCTCGCTTCCATCCCGCTCAAGGGCCGCGTCCTGACGCAGACGGCGCGCTATCAGTTCGAGAAGACCGCGGATATCTGCCCCAACCATGTGCTGGAATATCCGGACCCGAACGTCCTGGTCTGCCGGAAACTCGAAATCCTCCCGGTAGAGATCGTCGTGCGCGGCTATCTGGCCGGGACGACGAGCACCTCCGTCCTGACGCAGTACAAGGCCGGCAAACGGCAGATGTACGGCTTCACCCTGCCTGACGGCATGCAGGACAATGAAAAACTGCCGCGTGCGATCATCACGCCGACTTCGAAGGCTTTCGACGGCGCACATGACGAGCCGTTGACGGCCGACGACATACTCCGGCAGGGCCTGCTCACCCCGCAACAATGGGAAATGGTTTCGGACTATGCCCTGCGGCTCTTCGAGCGCGGCCAGGCGATCGCGGCGGAGCGCGGCCTGATACTGGCCGATACGAAATACGAGTTCGGCACCGACAAGGACGGCCAGGTCGTCCTCGCCGACGAAATCCACACGCCGGATTCGAGCCGTTACTGGTTCGCCGACAGCTACCGGGCAGGCCAGCGGCCGGTCAGCTTCGACAAGGACTTCGTCCGCAACTGGGTGGTCGAGCGCTGCGACCCCTACAAGGATGACGTTCCGGAAATTCCCGAGGATGTGATCGACGCAACGACGAAGGTCTATGTCCAGGCCTACGAGACCATAACCGGCAACAGTTTTGACGCCGGCGATGCCTCGGTCGATCCGCTGGAGCGCATTCGCGGCAATCTCCGTTCGTACTTTTAAAGGCGCCCGCATTGGTGCTACTCTCCGTTCCTTGAGTTGGAGGAGGCATGGCAATGAATCTCGTCGATATGTTCCTGAAGGGTCAGGACGGTCAGAACATCGAAGCGCTGGCGCGGCAGTTCAATCTGTCGCAACAGCAGGCGCAGGATGCGATCGAGGCGCTGATGCCGGCCTTTTCACAAGGCCTGCGGCGCAATACCGCCGATCCGATGGGCATGGGCAGCTTCGTCCAGGCATTGTCGGGCGGCCAGCACGTCAATTATTTCGACAATCCGCAAGCCGCATTCAACCCATCGGGCGTAGCCGACGGCAATGCGGTACTCGGCCAGCTGTTCGGCTCGAAGGACCTGTCGCGAGCCGTGGCCGAACACGCTTCCAAAGTCACGGGCCTGACCACGGACACGCTCAAACAGATGCTGCCGGTCGTCGCCTCGATGCTGATGGGCGGCTTGTACAAGAAGTCCACCGGCCAGTTCGCCGCTGCCGGGCTTGGCGGCGGCAACGTCATCGGCGATCTTATCGAGCAGATGATGAAGCAGGCGGGCGGAGCAGCGGCACAGCCCGGAGGACAGGCGCAGAGCCCCGGCGGCGCGGCCAACCCCTCGGCAAATCCTTGGGGCGACCTCATCGAGGGCATGTTCGGCGGCAGTCGCGGGCAGGCGCCGGGCAATGCCGGTGGCGGCATGGCTGGGGGCGGCACGGCGGGCGACAACCCGCTCGGCAGGATATTCGAGGAGATGATGCGGGGCGGACAGCCGCCCGCCGCTCCTTCGCAGCCCACGGGGCCCAATGGCAGTGGCGGTGCCGGACAGAACCCGTTCGGGGACAGTCCTTTCGGCAAGATATTCGAGGAAATGATGAAGGGCGCGCAGCAGCGCCAGCCGGCGCCGGCGCCCTCGCCCGAACCGGAAGCACCGCAGCCCTCGGCAACGCCTTCGCCGGCGGACAATCCGTTGAAGGACATGCTCGACCAGATGTTCGAGAGCGGCCGGAAGACCAATGAAACCTATCAGAAGGGCGTCGAATCCATCTTCGACCAATATCTGCGCGGCATGGACCGCAACCGCTAAAGAAAAAGCCCGGCCATCTTGCGAGATGCAAAATGGGCCGGGCAGGAGGCAGGCGGGGCGCCGGGAGGGGATTCCGGCGTGAATGGGCGCCTGCTAGCTCTGGCTAGCTGATGGACCGGGCAGCGCGAATGCGATTTCGCATATCGGCAAGCGTGCCCAGCCTTTCGCTGGGATCTTCCAACATCGAAGTCCCGAGGGCCGAATGAAGATCGGCCCGCGTCAATCCAATGTCATGCAGCATCTGATCGTTCCATTCGCCGAGGCTCATGATCGTGCGACGGTTGCGTTGGGCGACGACCAGGCGAATGACAAAGCGGTAAGCCTCGGACGCCGCTTTCGCGATCGTGCCCGTGAAGCCGGTTACTGCGGTTGTTTTCGTGATAGTCGTCATCGCCCATACTCCTTTTGAATGGCGATCAAGAAATTGAACTTGCGGAGAACCATTTCTCCGCCTTGCACGGACCTTTCGGCTCCATGCTTCCTGAACATCCGCAAAATGATACAGAAAGATTGATTATTCAAACGAATGTTTTTAATCTAAACCTTCAATATTAATGATGGATCATCAACCGGGATGCCCGCCATGAACGCACCGCTCGATCTAGATCAATTGCAGACATTTACCGCGATTGCCGATCTCGGCAGCTTCACCAAGGCCGCCGACAAGGTGAACAAGACCCAGTCTGCCGTTTCGATGCAGATGCGGCGGCTGGAGGAGCGTGTTTCAAAGCCGCTTTTCGAGCGCGACGGACGGATGAACCGCCTGACCGAGGATGGCGAGCGGCTCCTCGCCTATGCGCGCAGGATATTGCAGCTCAACAATGAAACGCTGGCGGCATTCGACGATACGCAGCTCCAGGGCCACATCCGCATCGGCACACCCGACGATTATGCCGACCGGTTCCTGCCCGAGATCATGGCGCGGTTTTCCCGCTCCAATCCGCGCGTCGAACTGTCGGTTGTGTGCGAACCGACCGTCAATCTCGACGAGATGATCCGCAAGGGCCAGCTCGACCTTGCCTTGGTCACGCAATGCGACGAGCAGCGCCGCTCCGAGGTGGTGCGCAGCGAGCAACTCCTGTGGGTGACTTCGGCGAACCACAATGTCCATGAGGAGGACGTGTTGCCGCTCGCGGTCGGCCGTCCGACCTGCATCTGGCGCGCTGCCGCCATCGACGTCCTCGATTCGATGAACCACGACTATCGCATCCTGTTCACGAGCTGGTCCGCCACGGTTCTCGCCGCCGCCGTTCTCGCGGGCCTCGCGGTTTCGATCCTGCCGGAATGCGCGCTTCGCCCCGGGATGCGCGTGCTGACCGAGGCCGACGGTTTCGGCCGGCTGCCGGAATTCGGCATCGGCATCATGCGCGGCCATTCCAAGCCTTCGGCAATCGTCGATGCGCTGGTCCAGCACATCGTCGAGAGCCTGGACAATCTCTCGATGCCGACACCCGTCAGCATGGCGCAGAACGCCGTGCCGATGGCGGCGAACCAGCGCCTGCGGCAGGTCCGCTCTACGGAACTCGTCCCCGGCTGGTAGCTACATGCTGCCTTGCCAGGCCTTGATCGCCTCGAGCGGGTAAAGCAGCATGACGACATTGAGCGTGAGATTGTCGCGGATCACCCAGCCGGCGAGCAGCTCGAAGAATATGGCGAGGACGACCGTCAGCCAGACTGGCGCGCGGGCGGCAAAGAAGAAGCCGAGGACCATGAACAGGATATCGCTGACCGAGTTCAGCACGCTGTCGCCCACATAGCCGAGCGCGATGGTGGCCTCGCGGTAGCGGTCGATCACCATGTCCGTGTTTTCGAAGATCTCCCAGGCCGCTTCGACGAATATGGCACCGAGAAGCCGTTCGCCCAGCGGACGGCGCCGCGCCGCGACCCAGAGGATTCCATAGAAGATGAAACCGTGAATGATATGGGATAGCGTGTACCAATCGGCGATATGCTGCGAATTGTCAGCCGAATTCGTCTCGCCGACCCAGAATTTCACGGTGCCGCAGGTGCAGATGGGATTGCGGCCCATGAACAGGAGGATCGCGGCTGCGATGGCTATCATCAGCAATGCGAGGACGAGATAATGCCGCAGGGAAAGGCGTGAGGCAGCAATGGTTTCAGTGGCGGGCATCTAACACTCCTGTCCTTTCGCGATGCTGACCAGCGGTTATTCGCCTGGGGGCAATAAAGCAATCCCATAATGCGCCGCTTGACCTTCCTTCCGCTGCCGATAGGAATAGGACATGACCGAAAAGACCGACTCCACCTCCAATGTCGCCGAATTCACCGTTTCGGAAATCTCCGGCGCGCTCAAGCGGACCGTCGAGGAAGCATTCGGCCATGTCCGGGTGCGCGGAGAAATATCCGGCTATCGCGGTCCGCATTCGTCGGGCCATGCCTATTTCTCGTTGAAGGACGACAAGGCGCGGATCGAGGCCGTGATCTGGCGCGGATCGATGAGCCGCCTGCGCTTCCAGCCGGAAGAAGGCATGGAAGTCATCGCCACCGGCAAGCTCACCACCTATCCCGGGTCGTCCAAATACCAGATCGTCATCGAACAAATGGAGCCGGCAGGGGCCGGAGCGCTGATGGCGCTTCTGGAGGAACGCAAGCGCCGGCTCGGCGCGGAGGGGCTTTTCGACGCAGCCGCCAAGCAGCTCATCCCCTATATGCCGCACGTGATCGGGGTCGTCACCTCGCCGACCGGAGCGGTCATCCGCGACATCATCCATCGCATCACCGATCGCTTTCCAGTCCATGTCATCGTCTGGCCGGTGCGCGTGCAGGGCGAGACCTCCGGCATGGAAGTCGCCAATGCGATCAGCGGCTTCAACCAGTTCGGCGGATCGCCGGAGCTGCCACGGCCCGATGTGCTGATCGTGGCGCGCGGCGGCGGCAGCCTCGAAGACCTTTGGGGCTTCAATGACGAAGCCGTCGTCCGCGCCGTGGCCGCGTCGCATATCCCGGTCATCTCGGCCGTCGGCCATGAGACGGATTGGACACTTATCGACCTTGCGGCGGATGTGCGCGCACCGACGCCGACCGGAGCCGCGGAAATGGCGGTTCCGGTCAAGGCCGATCTCGAGGCCGCGGTGGCGGGGCTCGGCGCGCGCCTTTCCTCCGGCATGTCGCGCTACCTTTCACGGCGCAAGGATACGCAGCGGGCCCTCGCCCGCGCGCTGCCATCGGCCGACCAGTTGCTGGCATTGCCGCGGCGCCACTTCGACGAGACGGCCGCAAGGCTCAGCCGTGCCCTTCTCGCCAATACGCAGAAGAAGCGCGGCGAATTCGATGGCTGCGCCCGCCTGCTTTCGCCAAGGCTGCTGCATCGCAGCTTCCGTGAGAGACGACAGGAACTTGCTGCAGTGGGAAACCGCCTGCCCCGCTGTCTCGACGTCTTCCTCAGGGATCGCCGCGCATCATATCTGCGGCGTGCGGGGCGCCTGACGGTGGAGCCGATCGCCCGCACCGCCATGCGCGGACGGCACCATTGGCAACAACTCGAACGGCGCCAGACCAACGCCATCGATCAGGTCCTCGAGCGCTTCAAACAGCGCAGCGGCGAATTGCAGCGCCTGATGAAGACATTGTCGCATGAGAGTGTCCTGGAGCGGGGTTTTGCTCTCGTGCTCGATGCCGAAGGCGTGCCGGTCAAGCGCGCCGCTTCGATCGCCATCGGCGACGAGCTGCTGCTGAAATTCCAGGATGGCGACGTCGGGGCAACGGCAACGGGCGGCCAGACTGAAAAACCACGGCCGAAGCCGACGCCCCCGGCCAAGAAAGCTCCGGTCCCCGTCGGCTCGCAGGGCTCGTTGTTCTGAACCCTTATTCCCTGGTCCAGCCGGGGCTGTTGAGCTCGATGAGCGATTTCGACCAGTCGTCGATAAATCCCTGCCGCTGCGCCCTGTCCTGGACCGCAAGCAGGGCCGGACCGATGCGGATCGGCTGCGCCACGCCGGAGGCCTTGAGGTTCTGCGGCCCGTCCACCTCCGCCGGCAGGGCGCCATCTTCAGAGAAATAGAAACCGTTGGAGCGCGCCAGTTCCTGACCGCGATCCGACAGGAGATAATCGAGGAAGCGGGCGCCAAGCTCCGCAGCCACGGCATTCTTCGGGATGAGAGCACCCCGGCTGAGCACGAGCGTGTAGTCACGCGGCACCACCACCCGCAATTGCGGATGGCGCAGCGCCGCATCATAGGCGTAGGAACCGAGCATATTATAGCCGATATAGAGGTTTCCCTTGGCGACTTCCTCCAATATTTCCCCGGTGCAGCAGCGGGCCACCGTGGCGGCGCGGGCCATGCTCTCCAGCAGCCGCCCGAATACGGCGCTGGTCTGGCGCGCATCATTGAAGGCCAGCAGGTAACCAATGCCGGAGAGGCGAATGTCGTAGGTGCCGACCTTGCCGCGATAGGTGTCGAGCTGTTCGCGCAGCAGATCGGCGAGTTCGAGATGCGTGCGCGGCACGTCGCGAGGCGGAACGCGCTCCGCATTGTAGACGAACACCGCAGGTTCGTAGGTGAAGCCGAACACCTCGTCGCGCCAGTTGGCCCATTCGGCGACACGGGCCGTTTCGGGCGAGTTGTGCGGCCGCGCGCAACCGTCATTGGCAAGCTTCACCAATTGATCGACCGAGGATGACAGCAGAAGATCGCCAAGCGGTTCCTGCTTGCGGCAGGCCTCGGCGGCAAGCGCGTTCAGTTCGTTCGTCAGATATTCCTTGTATTCTATCGACGTGTCCGGCCAGATCGTCTGGAAATCGGCGATAAGGGATTTCATCGCCGCAAGATCGGTCGAGGAGTGAATGGTCAGCCTGCCCTCCTCCGGGCCAAGCGCCTTGAAGAAGGTCGTGCTTCCGCTGTCCGCCAACGCTGCCGTTGCCGAAAGTGCCACGGCCAGGACGACCGGCAGGATGCGGTTCATCATGGGCGCGCTCCCTCCAGCAATGGCAGTCCCAGCACGACCGTGAAACCGCCGGCGTCGCCTGTACGGAACCGAAGGCTGCCGCCATGGGCCTTCGCCACTTCCTGGGCGATGGCAAAGCCGAGGCCGGTGCTGCCCTTGTCGGATTTCGACGTGGCGAAGCGCTGCGTCGCCTGTTCCCATTGTTCAGGCGGAATGCCCGGGCCATCATCCTCGACCTCGACATGGGCTTCGCCGTTCGCTGTCGTGACCCGCACCTCCAGGCGCTGGTCGACGCCATGGCGAAGCGCGTTGTCGATGACATTGACCACCGCCTCCCTGAGGCTCACCGCATCGCCGAGAACGAACGGGCGATCGTCCGGCGCCTCGAAAGAAATGACGATGTCCGGATCGACGGTGATCGGGATCGCCGCCCGATAGGCTCTCCTTGCGACATCGACGAGACTGACCGGCTCCAACTGCACGGAATCCGCCCGGTGGATCACCATGGCGTGGCTGAGCAGCTGGCTCGTCAGCCGCGACAGTTCATCGACCCGCTCGCGGGCGCGCTCGAAATGCTGGCGGTCCTTCTCCGGCAGCCTGGACGAGCCGACAATATCGAGCTGCGCCGCCAGCGCCGTAAGCGGGGTCCTGATCTGATGGGCCGCATCGGCAATGAAGCGCTGCAGCAGGTCGACCCGCTCGCTCAGCCGGCCCATGAAATGGTTGATCGAACCGACGAACGGATCGAGTTCGCGCGGCACCTGCACCGAAACCGGCGTCAGGTCATGCGGATCGCGCTTGCGTACCGCCTTTCCGAGACGCTCGACCGGTTGCAGCGCATAGCGGATGGCGAGCATGGCGCCGCCAAAGGCCAGGAGGCTCATGACGAGAACAAGGCCTGTCGCGCGCAAGGTGAGTTCCCAGGCGAGGCTCGATCGGGCCTCGTTGGTCTGCGCCACGATGACATAGGCGCGGCCGTTCACGGCGGGATCGGCCAATGGGCGAACGGCGCGCGCAATGCGCACCGGCTCGCCCCTGTAGACGCCGGCCTGGACATTCGGCACATCCGCGGGCTCGCGCGGCGGCATCTGCATTTCGAGGTCGTCATAGCCGGTCAATGTCCGCCCATGGGTATCTATGACGCGGTAGTAGATCCGGTCCCGCTCCGCCAGGCCCAGCAGTTCGAACGCCGATGCCGGAAGCCGCACCGCAAGCTTGCCGTCCTCGACGGCGAGGCTCTCGGCCATCTGCAGGGCAGCGCCCACCAGCAACCTGTCATAGGCCTTGTTCGCCGCAGTCTCGGCATAATACCAGGCAGCGGTGACGAGCAGGGCGACGCCTATGCCGAGAACCAGCGATATGCGCCGCGCCAGGCGGGAGAAAAGCGATGGTTCATGCCCCATCATCGGACACCAGCTGATAGCCAAGGCCGCGGACGGTGACGATACGCGCCCGGGCGCCTTCCAGCTTCTTGCGCAGCCGGCCGATATAAAGCTCGATGGCATTGGCATTGGCGGCTTCGTCGAAGCCGAATATCTGGTCGAGAAGCTCGTCCTTGCTGAAAACCCGGCCCGGCCGCGCCACGAGCACTTCGAGCAAGGTCAATTCGCGGCGCTTCAGCTGCACCTCGCGCTTGCCGACATGGACGGATCGGGCCGCGCGGTCGAGAGCGATATCGCCACATCTGATCAGGTTCGTGGCCTCGCCGCCGGTATGGCGCCGCATCAGCACCCGGGCCCGTGCCTCCAGTTCGCGAAAGTCGAAGGGCTTTACGAGGTAATCATCCGCGCCATGGTCGAGCGCGCTGACGCGATCGTCGATCTCCGACCTTGCGGTCAGGATCAGCACCGGAACCGATTTTCCGGCCTTGCGGATCTGCTTGAGAATCTCGAACCCGTCCATGCCCGGCAGCATCACATCGAGGATGATGAGCGCGTAGTCGGTAAAATCTATGATCTCGGCGGCGCTGCGCCCGTTCGTCTCCCAGTCGACGGCATGTCCCATCGCTTCGAAACGTTTGGCGATCGCCTCCCCCACATCATGCGTATCTTCAACCAGCAATATCCGCATCCGGCTTCATTGGCATGAATCCCCGACACCCGCAAACGCTATGTGGCGCCGGCCCTAGCTGCGCGGTCTTTGCCCGAGAAACAAGGGCTGCTGCCCCTCGACCAGATGGGCTATGCGATCGATGACAGTGCGGACCTCAGGCCGATGACGATCCTCATTGTGCATCACCAGCCATTGGCGATGGTGCAGATCGCCGATGGCCTCGCCGGCGCGCAGCAGGGCGGGATCGCTGTCACCGACAAAGCAGGGCAGCACGCCGCGCCCGGCACCGCTGCGCAGCAGATCATGCAGCATGCGCGGGGTATTCGCCCATATGGTGATCCAGAAATCGGTCTGTTGCAGCAGCCAGCGGGCCGACGGCGTCACGGCATCGTCGGCGCCGATCCCCACCCAGTTGCAATCGCGCACGATGTTGAAATGATTGGCGCAGAACGGCGCATAGGCCACATCGCCTATCGGCCGTGCCGCCAGAGTATCGCCTTCCGGATAGCGGTTGCGAATGCCGATCTCCGCCTCCCGGTGCGCGATGTCGAGACGGAGCTCCGCCGTCTTGAAGCAGAGCCTGAACGGATCGTCGGGCGACCAGATATGCGAAAGGTTCACCGCGAGGAAATGCGACATCCAGCTGCCTGCGGATATGCGCACCGTCGGCAGTTCGTTGGCACCGGCGTTCCAGGCCTGGATCGATTGCGACGCCTCGCCCATCGCGGTGACATGCGCCAGCAGGGCGTGGCCGTCCTTGGTCAGGGAATAGCCCGTCTGCTGGCGTATGAAGAGGCTGCGCCGCAGCCGGCGCTCGAGAGCAAGCAGGCGCCGGCTTATCGTCGCCGGGCTGGCCCCCGCCTTTTCCGCCGCGCCGGTCAGCCCGCCTTCCCTGGCGACATGAAGAAACAGCCGCAGATCGTCCCAGTTATCGTTTTTCAATTCTGAAAAGCCCGTTGCGTCCATGTTTGTAGAAAACAGCATAAAACCTGACCATTTTTCCAGATCAAAGCAATGTGTTTTTCGTCTGGAGAAGAAATGGACATTTATTTGTTCTGGATCGTGGCGCAACAGCAGATCAGGCTGAATGGCCGAAGCCGCATCTCGGAAGATGTATTCTACGAGAGCTTCACCCCATGGCGCGCGCGGCTCGGTGCATTCTGGCCGTTTGGACGACGCCGATGATTGATTTCGCCGCTGCGGTCGATACGGGCGACAGAATTTGCGTTGTACTATGTATTATTTGATGGGTTCCGGCTCTAGACGCGGCTGACGATAGGCTTATTCTGCCGCCAGATGTCACAAGAGAGCAATCAGCCATGACAATAAATCTGGCCGGCCGCGCACCCGCGCTGCAATGGCTGATCCTTGTCGCCCTTTCATTCCTGTTTTTTCTTGGCTTGCAGGCGCTTCATATTCCCGCCGCCTTGCTGCTCGGGCCGATGGCTGCGGCGATTGTCGTGGCCTCGGCGGAGGGAACAGTGCGCGTCCCTGTCCGCCCCTTCGTTCTGGCGCAGGGTGCCATCGGCTGCCTCATCGCCGGTTCCATAGCGCCATCGACATTGACGGAAATGGCGCGGGACTGGCCGATTTTTCTCGCCGTCATCGCCTCGGTCATCGTCGTGAGCAACACGCTTGGCTGGTTCCTGGCACGCTGGCAGGTCCTGCCGGGCACCACCGCCGTATGGGGTTCCTCGCCCGGCGCCGCCGCTGCCATGACCCTGATGGCCGAGGCCTATGGCGCCGATATCCGTCTCGTCGCCTTCATGCAGTATCTGCGCGTCGTCTTCGTCGCCGTCGTCGCCTCGCTCGTTTCGCGCATATGGGCGAGCGGCCCCTTGCACACCGCCGAGTTTCAATGGTTTCCACCGCTCGACTGGCTCGGCCTTGCGCAGACGCTGCTATTGATCGGCCTCGGCTCATGGCTTTCGGTGCGCCTGCGGGTCCCTGCCGGCCCCATGCTGGTGCCGATGATTGCCGGCATCGTCCTCCACAATGCCGGGCTGATGACCATCGTCCTGCCGCCATGGCTGCTTGCCTTGAGCTACGCCCTGATCGGCTGGAATATCGGCTCGCGGTTCACGCGGCAGATCCTCGTGCACGCAGCACGCGCCCTGCCCCGGGTCGTCGCCTCGATCATGATCCTGATCTCCCTCTGCGGCGGCATAGCCGCGATACTCGTCTTTGTCGCCGATGTCGATCCGCTGACGGCCTATCTCGCGACGAGCCCCGGAGGAGCCGATTCCATCGCCATCATCGCGGCATCAAGCAATGTTGATCTGCCATTCGTCATGGCCATGCAGACGGCGCGTTTTCTCATCGTCCTCATTACCGGACCGGCCATCGCCCGTTTCATTGCCAAGCATACCGGCCTCAGCAATATTCAGCGCCCGGACTGAACGGCACCGCTGCAAGTGCTTGCATTTCAATGGCGGGTTCACTATGGTTTGAAGCCTATTTAATCGATTTATATGCCCTGATTTCATCCGTATCTTATCGGCGTGTCGCCCAACCTGTTTCAGCATGACATCAAAACCCAATCTGCGCGCATTGATCGTGCATTCCGGAAAAGCCGAAAGTTCATACGTCCGGACGCTTATGCGTGAACTGCCGGTTCCAGCGCAGATCGTCGATGGCTTCGACGGCGCCGACCTGTGCTGCAAGCTTGCCAGCTCTCACTATCACCGTGATCTCCACATGCCGCGCTATCCGTTCGAGCTCTCGCGCTGCGAGGTTGCCTGTTTCATGTCGCACCGGCGTGCCTGGCAGACGATTCTCGAACAGAGGCTGGATGCCGGTCTCATCATCGAGAGCGAAATTGCCCTCACGGCGCAGTTCCCCGCTGCATTCGCGGCCGCTCTCGAACACCTGAAGCCCGATGATTTCATCCGTTTTCCGCTCCGCGACGACAAGGAGAGAGGCAGCACGATCCACGAAGCGGACGGCGTTCGCATCATCAAGCCAGTGCCCGTTGGCCTTGGCATGGCGGCGCAGCTCGTCGGCCGACAGGCAGCCGCACGGCTGCTTGCGGTAACGCAGCAGTTCGACCGGCCTGTCGATGCCATGCTGCAGATGACCTGGGTGACAGTCCTGTTCCCTTCGGCGGTAATACCGGGAGGCGTGGCGCAAGCTGCAACACCTTCCGACATGAGCGGCAATCGACACCGCAGGCCCCTGGCCGAGACGCTCCGCCGCCAGTTGATGACGCCATTTTACCGGCGGCAAGTGATGCGCTATTCGCAAGAAACCTGGGATGGACAATGAAGGTGCCGATCCTGCTCTATCACCAGATCGCCACTCCGCCGGCGAAAGGTGCTCCATTTCGCAGCATGTATGTCAGCCCGGCCAGCTTCCGTCGCCAGATGTGGCTGCTGAGACGGCTGGGGTTCCAGGGTCTTTCCCTGAGGGAGGCAATGCCCTTCATCCGCGGCGAGAAAACCGGAAAGGTGGCGGCGATAACCTTCGATGACGGGTTTTGCAATGTACACGCCAATGCGCTGCCGGTCCTGCAGGAATTCGGCTTTACAGCCACCAATTTCTTCGTCGCGAACCAGATCGGCGGTTCCAATGAATGGGATCGGCCACTTGGCATCGCCCATGCCGCCTGCATGGACGAGCGCCAGATCGAAGACTGGCTGGCGGCAGGAAATGAAGTCGGCTCGCACAGCCTGGACCACCGGCACCTCACCGCGATTGGCGCGGAAGAAGCGCGGCGGCAGATCCTTTCAAGCAAGTTCCGGCTCGAACAGATCACCCGCCAGCCCGTGACATCATTTTCCTATCCCTATGGCGACTGCAGCCCTTCCGTCCGCAGCATGGTCAAGGATGCGGGCTACGCCGTCGCCACGGGCACCGACAAACGTCGCGCCCAGGCGCAGGACGATATGACCGAGCTGCCACGCTGGACGATACGCCGAGGCGACACGCTGCTGCACTTCCTGCTGAAATGTTTGGTCCGATAGGAACTACCCCCGCGATAGGGCGACAATGCTTGCCTGCACCGGCAAGGCGAACGCATGTGCTATCGGACGGGAGGTGATGGGGGGGCTTGCGGAAATGGTACGGTCGGGTGGGCTCGAACCACCGACCTCAGGAGCCACAATCCTGCGCTCTAACCAACTGAGCTACGACCGCGTACCAGCCAAAAATTTGACACGCGTCACATACGGAGGATTGACGCTTTTTGCAAGCATGCTCTTGCAACAAATCACTTTAACGAACGGAAAAAGAAAAAAGGCCGGGGGAGGAGCCGGCCTTTTTCTACGATTGCGAGACTGGAGTGGGAGGAACCCCGTCTCGCGCCCGGACGGCTGGGAGGAGGAGTGCCGTCGGGGATTCTGTTGTCTTGTCGGCTCAGGCGACCTTGACGTCCTTGATGGCCTTCTCGACAGCGGACTTGACCGGAGCGGAGATTTCCTCGACGGCCTTCGAAGCCACAGCCTGGAATTCCTTGGCCTGACCGGTGAAAGCCTCTGCCTGCTTGCGCACGAAAGCGGACTGGAGCTCGATAACTTCACCGAACGACTTCACGCCGAGCAGAGCTTCGATGTGAGCGAAACCAGCTTCGGTGTTGGTGCGCAGGGCAGCCAGGGCCTTGAGCGAAATGGCAGTGCCATTGCTCTGGGCGGTTTCGAAAGTGGTCTCGAGGGTCTTCTGTGCCGTCTCGGCCTGATCCTTCAGCTTGGCGTAAACTTCCTTCGACTGGGCAACGCCCTTCTCGGTGAATTCGCGAACCTGATCGGTTACAGTGGAAGCATCAAATGCAGGCATGGCAAACGCATCATTCTGTTTTGCAGTCTTGCTCATAATCGGCCCTTCCTTGGTGCAGATATCGTTGATCTGCGCGTTGTTTGATGAACCCAATATAGCGCGCCTTATTGTGCATTGCAACATTTTTCTCGCATTGCAACATTCGAGGCCCGACGAGGCGGCTGTTTTATCGTCCCGACCGTTAAAAACTGCGCGCCGGGATTAACTAAAACCAGAGAAAGACCTGCCACAAAAGCCGACATACATGGACGCATGCGCGCCGGATCATTATTAATGAACTATTAAGAACAGCCATCGGGGTCTGTTTGCCGTGGAGTAGCTAGTGGCGTCCGGAACCTATCCGTTCATCGATATCGCAGTTCTCGATGAGATCCGGGAACGTTTCGCCAATGGCGACGCGCTGATCGTATTCTCGCCCGATCTCGCGAATGTCATCTGGGCCAATGGCGAAGGCGCGGCAGCGCTCGGCTATTCGTCGGTCGACGACGTTCTGGGCAGCGAGACCGTGCTAGGCGTCCAGGCACGGCGGCAATTGATGGCGCTCGACAATTTTCCGGCGATCGGCCATGGCCGGACCGTCTCGCTCCGGCTCGATTTCGGCCTTTCGAGCCGCATGCACACATTCCAGGCCAGCGACCTCACCTTGCCGCGCGGCGAATCCGCCATCCTGCTTTCCATCGCCAAAGGGCAACGCGATGCGTCCATGGCGCAGAATGCCAGCCTCGCCATCAGGGGTTTCGGCGACGAGACGACCCATGCCGCCATGATCGACGGCCAGGGCATAGTCCTTGCCTCGACGCGCCAGTTCGCCAGGCTGGGCTTCAGCGACAAGAGCCTCGCCGATCTGGTGCGCGAAGTGCGGCTGGAACGCAACAGGCTCGTCAAGCGGCCGGTTTCCACCCCGCGTGGCGCTATCCCGACCGGAATAGCACGGCTGACGGACAGCCCTGCCCTGCATCTGCTGTTCGCCATCGACGACAGGGCGGTGGAGGCAGACGCCTCCGGCCCCGAGAGCAACCCGGTGCGCAGCGAAGCGGCAGCTCCGACCACGCCCGCGTCGCAGGCTTCACTGCCGCTGGATGATATGGCCGGACCACCGGCGGCGTCCGTTTCCGAACCAGACCAGCCCTTGCCCGATCAGCACAACGAGCCAACCGCGCGGTTCGTCTGGAAGGTTGATGCCAATGGCGCGTTCACTGAAATCTCGCCGGAATTCGCCCGGGCTGTCGGCCCCGCCGCAGCGGATGTCATCGGCAAGACCTTCCGCGAAATCTGCATGCTGCACGCGATCGAGGACAAGGAGCGCGTCGCCGAATTGCTGGAGCGCCGCGATACGTGGTCGGGTCGAACCGTATTCTGGCCCATGGAAAACGGCGACAAGCGGGTGCCCGTGGAACTCGCAGCCCTCCCCATCTATTCCCGGGAGCGGGAATTCCTCGGGTTTCGCGGCTTTGGCATCGTCCGCCTGAGCGAAGCCGTGCAGGCGCAATCGCCGCTGATGACTGAGCCGGAGGACGCTGCCGAGACGGTAGTCGAAGAGCCCGCAGCTCTCGAGCAGATTGCCCGCGAGGCTGCGGAGCCCTCGCCCACCGATGGCGAACTCAGCAATGTGGTGACGCTGAAGGGCCAGCGCCTGCCGCGTGACGAGGGGCGGCTGAACGAAGCCGAACGCAATGCCTTCCGCGAGATCGCCGAACGCCTGCGCCGCGAAGTCCTGGCCGAGCCGACACCGGCGGAGAATGCCGTTCCCGAGGTGCCGGATGCTGAAATCGTGGGACCCGGCTTCGCCAAGCCTGCGGCATCGGAGCCGAAACAGGATTTCGCCGAAGAAATCCGTCATCACGCGCGGCGCGGCGTCGATACGACCATATTGGCAGCCCTGCCGCTGCCCGTCCTGATTCACCGCGAGGGCAATGTCGTCTATGCCAACCGCGCCATGCTCGATCTGACGGGCCATGAAAGCCCTGAGGCGGTCAATGCGGCGGGCGGGCTGAGCGCGCTCTTTGCAGAAAATGCAGAGGGGCATGGCGATCCGCACGAAATCGGCGGCATGCCGCTTCGGCGCAGCGATGGTTCAGTGTCACGGGTGGAGGCGCATCTCCAGGCCGTGCAGTGGTCCGGCGAAGGCGGTGAAACGGAACATCGGGCGCTGCTTCTTGCGCTTTCGCCGCATCAGGAAGGCGGCGAGCTTGCCGAAGAGGAGCGCCGGTCGCTGCAAACCAGGATCGACGAGCTTTCCACCATACTCGACACGGCGACCGACGGCGTGATCCTGCTGGATTCGTCCGGCTCGATCCGGTCGGTGAACCATTCCGCCGCCGCCCTCTTCGCCTATGAGCCGGATGAAATCGTCGGCAAGAATTTCTCGCTGCTGTTTGCCGTCGAAAGCCAGCGCGCCGCGATGGATTATCTCAACAGCCTTTCCGACAATGGCGTTGCCAGCCTGCTCAATGATGGGCGCGAAGTCATCGGGCGGGAAAGCCGCGGGCGGTTCATTCCGCTGTTCATGACGATTGGCCGGCTGGATGCCTCCAAGGGATATTGCGTCGTTCTGCGCGACATCACGCACTGGAAGCGGGCCGAGGAGGAACTCGTCAACGCCACGAAGGAAGCCGAGCGGACCTCGGCACAGAAAAGCGAATTTCTGGCGCGCATCAGCCATGAAATCCGCACCCCGCTCAACGCGATCATCGGTTTCTCCGAACTGATGGCGGATGAGAAATTCGGCCCCATCGGGAGCGAGCGCTACCGGGATTACCTGCACGATATCAGCCGTTCGGGCAATCATGTCCTGTCCCTCGTCAACGATCTCCTCGATATTTCGAAGATCGAGGCCGGCGCGGTCGAGATGAATTTCGAGGCCGTACCCCTGAACGACGTCCTGACCGAAGCCGTGGCTATTATGCAGCCGCAAGCCAACCGCGAGCGGGTCATCATCCGCTCCAGCCTGATGTCGCGGCTTCCCGATATCGTCGCCGATCATCGCTCCATCACGCAGATCGCGCTCAATCTTCTGTCCAATGCCGTCCGGTTCACCGGCCCCGGCGGTCAGGTCATCGTCTCGACGAGCTATGAGCCGGGCGGCGACGTGCTGCTGCGGGTTCGCGATACGGGCATCGGCATGACGCGCCAGGAAGTCGAGCAGGCATTGCGGCCATACAAGCAGATCACCACTCCGGCCAATGTCAGGCCGGGCGGCACCGGTCTCGGCCTGCCGCTGACGAAGGCGATGGCGGAAGCCAATCGTGCCAGCTTCAACATCGATTCCAGCCCCGGGCGCGGCACGATGGTCGAAATAAGCTTCCCTTCAACGCGCGTCCTCGCCGAATAGAGCCAGGGCCATCCGCGGACGGTCACTACATGACAGACGGCTGCCGGCTGTCCATAAAGTTGCTATAACGGCTTGAAATGCCACAGATGATCGCTAAACGGTTAAGCAGTGAAAAAAATGGCGATGACTGTGCGGCGGTCATTGCAACTCAATATCGGAAACGCTCATGTCCTGGTACAGGCCGAGAAACCTTCTCGTCGCGTTCGCTGTCATGGCGATCGTCGCTGGTGGTATCCTCGTGGCGCTGCCTTCGCTCGTCAGCACGGAAGTCATCCGTGCCCGGCTCGTACAGGAGATCAGCAATTGGACGGGCTATGAAGTCGAGGCCCGCCAGCCGGCCAATATTTCGTTCTTCCCTGTCTTCAGCGCCTCGATGGGCGATGTGACGATCCGCAATCCCTGGCAGAAAGAGGGCCCGGCCTTCATGCAGGCGGAGCGGATCGACGTCGAACTGTCATTGCTCTCGGCACTCATGGGCGATGTGGAATTCACGCAGACGCGGGTGATCCGGCCCCGTTTCGTTCTCGATGAACCGATCAAGAGCCTTTCCGAGATCGGCGACGCCCTCGCCCGCAGCGATGGGCGGATCGGCGACGTCATGCGCGAGGCGCGCGCCGCGATCGAGGCCAATCCCGCCAAGCCCGACATGAGTACCGTCTCCTCTCAGCCTTTCGGCCGGGTTCGGCTGGAAGATGCAATGGTGACATTCAAGCGGCCGATCAATGGCACCGAGGAACAGATTTCCAGCATTACCGGGGTGTTCGACTGGCCCCAGACGTCCGGCGTCGCGAGCTTTCAGGGCAAGGCGATCTGGCATGGCGAGGAAACGGAGATCGACAGTTCGGCGACCAAGGCGATCCTGCTCCTCGCCGGCGGAACCAGCCCGCTCCAGATCAATCTCAGCTCGACGCCGCTGACGCTCGCCTTCAACGGCTCGGCCAATATCGCCAAGGATCAGTTCTTCGAAGGCACCATCTCCCTCACCTCGCCCTCGCTCCGGCGCACGCTGGAATGGTCGCGCATGGCGGAGATTCCGGGTGCTCCCATCGGCAGTTTCACGCTCGATGCCTCCGTCGCCGGTTCGGGTACGCGGGTCAAGTTCGACGGGATGACGGCGACGCTGAACGACAATCCGGCCAAGGGCGTCATCGAGGTCGTGCTCAACCGCGACGCCCCGAGCATCAGCGGCACGCTGGCTTTCGAGACGCTCGACCTTCACTCGGTGTTTTCCGGTCTCATGCCCCTGCCCAACGGTTCGGCGGAGAGCGACAGGATGATCGGAACCGAGTTCCTCAAGCAGCTCAATCTCGATCTGCGCGTTTCGACCCAGAAGGCGACCGCCGGCAGCGTCAATCTTTCCGACGTGGCGGCGACGGCGCAGATCAGAAACGGCCGCGCCATGTTCGACATCGGCGATGCGGCGGCGTTCGGCGGCGCGGTGGCGGCAAGCTTTCAGCTTGCAGACGAAGGCGACGGCGCGACCATCGGCGAAATGCGGTTCAACGGCACCGACGTCAACAGTGCGCCGATCATCGCCCTGCTCGGCCTCGGGAACCGCTTCGAACTCGGCAAGGGCTCGGTTTCCCTCGTTCTGAAAGGCCCGCTTACCCGGTGGTCCTCCGTCCTCGCCGACGCCAAGGGCACGCTCAGCATGCGCTTCGGCAGCGGTCAAATTCGCAGCCTCGATGTCGAGCGGCTTCTCGGCAAGGCCAAGACCGAGCGGTTCTACAGCCTCAACGAGAAGACGGACGCGCTGCTGGCGTTCGACCGGCTGGAGATCAAGGCGAACATCGCCGATGGCGTGGCAGCGCTGGATGCCGCCCGCATGGAGAACAAGTCCGGGACGTTCAGCTTTGCCGGGATCGTCACACTGATGAGCAAGAGCCTTGCCCTCACCGGCGATTTTGCTGCGCCCGTGCCGGCACCGGAACCGCCCGAGGGTACGCCGGCCGACGCGCCGAAGCCGGAACCTGCGCTCAATCACACCCGGTTCTTCATCGGCGGTTCCTGGGACAATCCCTTTATCTCACCGATCGTTTCGCAATAGCCGGACCAGCGCGCGACGCAACCAGCCTAGGCAATAAGGTTGCGTGCCGCTGCCTGCTCGTCGCGCAGCCGTTGCACCTCGCGGCGCTTGTTGACGATCGAGGCGATGATCACTCCGACGGCGACGATGGCAATGAGCATGGTGCAGGCTGCATTGATCTCCGGCGTCACCCCGAGGCGAACCTGCGAATATATCCGCATCGGCAGCGTGGTCGCTCCCGGGCCGGAGGTAAAACTCGAAATGACCAGATCGTCCAGGGACAGGGTGAATGCCAGCATCCAGCCGGAAACAACGGCTGGCAGGATGACCGGCAGCGTTACCTTGAAGAAGGTTGTTACAGGTGTCGCCCCGAGATCCATTGCCGCCTCTTCAAGCGAGCGGTCGAAACTCACGAGGCGTGACTGGATGACCACCGCGACGAAGCACATCGAAAAGGTGATGTGCGCCAAAGTCACCGTCCAGATGCCCCTGTCCATGCCGATCGCGACGAAGAGCAGCAGCAATGACAGGCCGGTGATGACCTCCGGCATGACCAGCGGCGCATAGATCATCGCGGAGAAGAGCAGCCGGCCGCGAAACCTGGTGTAGCGGTTCAAAGCGAGCGCCCCCAGCGTGCCGAGCACGGTTGCGACCGTGGCTGAAATCAACCCGACGCGGATCGTCACCCATGCCGCATCGATGAAGCTCTGATTGCTGAACAGCGAAACATACCATTTCGTCGAGAAGCCGGCCCATACGGTGACCAGCCTCGACTCATTGAAGGAATAGATCACCAGCAGGACGATGGGCAGATAGAGGAACGCAAAGCCAAGGACCAGCGATACGATGTTGAAGCGGGACCATTGTGTATTCATCTCATCTCTCGCCTTGCGCTTTGGCCTCGGACCGCTGGAACAGCACGATCGGCACAACCAGCAGCAGCAACAGCACCACCGCCACGGCGGAGGAAACCGGCCAGTCGCGGTTGTTGAAGAATTCGCTCCACAATGTCTTGCCGATCATCAGCGTCGACGAACCGCCGAGAAGATCCGGAATGACGAACTCGCCGACTGCGGGAATGAATACGAGGAAACAACCTGCGATCACGCCCGGCAGCGACAGCGGGAAGGTAATCTTCCAGAATGCCGATATCGGCGGGCAGCCAAGGTCTTCCGCCGCCTCGACCAGCGAATAATCCATCTTTTCGAGGGACGAATAGATCGGCAGGACCAGGAACGGCAGATAGGAATAGACGATGCCGATGAAGACCGCCGTGTTGGTGTTGAGAATATTGAGCGGCGTGTCGATGACATTCGCCCACAGCAGGAACTGGTTCAACAGCCCTTCCGGCTTCAATATGCCGATCCAGGCATAGACGCGGATCAGAAAACTGGTCCAGAACGGCAGAATGACCAGCATCAGCAGCGTCGGGCGGATCGTCGCCGGCGCGCGCGCCATGCCATAGGCGATCGGATAGCCGACGATGAGCGTCAATATGGTCGAGACGGCAGCGATCAGCAGGCTCGACAGATAGGCCTTGTAATAAAGCGGGTCTTCGGTGAGCCAGACATAATTGTCCCAGGAGAACTGGCCGAATGCCTGCTTGACCGCCTCCCAGCCGCCGGCGAGATCGATCGCGGGGGCATAGGGCGGGATTGCCATCGCCACTTCGGAAAGCGAGATCTTGAAGACGATGATGAACGGGATCAGGAAGAACACCAGCAGCCAGGCATAGGGCACCAGGATGACGAGGCGGCTGGAAATGGAGGCTATCAGTTTCTGCACGTTGGCTCTCCTCAGGCCGTCAAAACGATGCCGGCATCCGTGTCGAAGCTTACCCAGACCACATCATCATAGCCGAGCGGGTCTTCGACCGTGCGAACCGCATTGAGGCTTGCCGCCTTGATGATCCGCCCGCTTGCGAGCTTGACGTGGAACACCGTCATGTCGCCGAAATAGGCGATGTCATAGAGTTCGCCCTGCGCGGCATTGACGGATTTGTCCGCCGGTGGCTTGCGGCTCAGGCGTATCTTCTCTGGCCGGATCGCGAAATTCACCTTCTGGCCGATAGTGCAGCTGCGCGAGGCATCGGTGCGGATCACCAGATCATCAGCGCCGGTGTCGATATCGATCTTGCCGTCATCGATGGCCGTGGCCGTGCCCTCGAACATGTTCACATTGCCGATGAAATCCGCAACGAACTTCGAATTCGGCGCCTCATAGACCTCGGCGGGTGTCGCCACCTGCATCACCTTGCCCTTGTCCATGATCGCGATACGGTCGGCCATGGTCATGGCCTCCTCCTGATCATGCGTCACCACGACGAAGGTCAGGCCGAGCTCATATTGCAGGTCCATCAGTTCGAACTGCGTTTCCTCGCGCAGTTTCTTGTCGAGCGCGCCGAGCGGCTCATCCAGCAGGAGCACCTTCGGCCGCTTGGCCACGCATCGCGCCAGGGCGACGCGCTGCCGCTGGCCGCCGGAGAGCTGATGCGGCTTGCGCTTGGCGAACTGCTCCAGCTTGACCAGCTTGAGCATTTCGGCGACGCGGGTTTCGATATCGCCCTTGGGCATGCCATCCTGCTTCAGGCCGAAGGCGATATTGGCCTCCACGGTCATGTGCGGGAACAGGGCATAGGATTGGAACATCATGTTGACCGGGCGGCGATAGGGCGGGATGCCTTTCATGTCCTGCCCGTCGATGAGGATACGGCCGGAAGTCGGCTCCTCGAAGCCCGCAAGCATGCGCAGAAGCGTGGACTTGCCACAGCCCGAGGCGCCCAGCAGGGCGAAGAATTCACGATTGTAGATGGTCAGCGACAGGTCGTCGACGGCAGTGAAATTGCCGAAAATCTTGGTAACGTTCTCGATAGAGATAAAAGGGGTTGCCTGCGGATCGGTCCATGGGGCGAATTTGCGGCGAAAACTACCCAATGATTTCATGATATATCCCAATTATCAGCCCGGCGGCTTGGTTTCAGAAGGCCTGCGGACGCTCCGGCCACCACAATTACTCTATACATTCGACGCTGCTTCAAGGTGACAACCGGAACAATCGCGCATGGCTGCGTATGGCTTCCGGTCGTCCCAGTGAAAACCCCGGCGCTGGGCCGGGGCTTTGAAGAAGATTACTGACCCGTCACTACCTTGGTCCACAGGCGCGTCACCACCCGTTGCACCTTGGTATCATAGGGTGCGACGGTGAAGAGCTTCTCGAGAACTTCCGGTGTCGGGTAGATCGCCGGATCCTCCAGGATTTCCTTGTCGATGAACTGCTGAGATGCCTTGTTGCCATTGGCGTAGAACACGACATTGGATGCCTTGGCGATGACTTCGGGCTTCATCATGTAGTTGATGAATTCATGAGCCTCGGCCACATGTGGCGCATCTGCCGGGACCGCCATCAGGTCGAACCACATCTGCGCGCCCTGGGCCGGGATCGCGTAATCGACGGTCACGCCGGCCTTTGCTTCGGCGGCACGGTCCCTCGCCTGGAAAATGTCGCCCGAATAGCCGAGTGCAAGGCAGATGTCGCCATTGGCCAGGCCGTTGATGTATTCGGAAGAATGGAACTTGCGCACATAGGGCCGGATCGACGTCAGAAGATCGGCGGCTTTCGCCAGTTCGTCCGGATCATGGCTGTCGGGGTTGAGGCCGAGATAGGCAAGCGCAGACGGCATGACATCCGAGGCGGAATCGAGAACATGGATGCCGCAATCCTTGAATTTCGCCGCCAATTCCGGCTTGAAGAGCACGTCCCATGTCGGCTTTTCGTCCGATCCGAGGATTTCCTTCATCTTTTCGACATTGTAGCCGAGGCCGGTGGTGCCCCACATGTAATCGACCGCATACTGGTTGCCGGGATCGTATTTTTCGACGCGCTGGTTGATGACGTCCCAGGTATTGGAAAGGTTCGGCAATTTGGACTTGTCGAGCTTCTGGAAGACGCCGGCGGCAATCTGCCTCTGCAGGAAATTGGCGGTCGGGACGACGACGTCGTAGCCGGTGCCGCCCGCAAGCAGCTTGGTCTCGAGGATCTCATTGGAATCGAAGGTGTCGTAGACGACCTTGATGCCGGTCTCCTTGGTGAAATCGGTCAATATCTGGGCGTCGATATAGTCGGACCAGTTATAGACGTTGACGACGCGCTCCTGCGCCGTCGCCGAACCGGCCAGGCCCAGCACCAGCGCAGCGGTCAAAATAGCGGATTTCATTCCCATTTATTGTCTCCATTCAGCCGGCATCCGACAGGTGCCGTTCAAACCCCAGATCGACGTTTCGCCGTATCCCCATTACCCACGCAGGACTGCTTTGCGCAACGGTCTTTTCCCACCTTTTTAGATTGCGGCAGCTTCGTCAACTGGCTTGATGCGCCGAGCGCAGGAAATTCCGACGCAGCGGGCGTTTTTGCGGTCGCAAGGACCATCAGGACTACTGGAAATCGAAGGCGCTCAGGCCCGAAACCATCTCATCGAGCCCGAGCGGGCGCGTAATGGGCGGTTCCGCGCGCGAGAGGCATGCGACGCGCTCGCACAGGCGGCAAGCGGGCCCGACCGGCGTCGCAGCCAGACCCTTGCCGCCCTGCGAATTCTGGCCCCTGCTTCCTGCAACGGCGCCATAGACGGTTTCATCGGCAAATCCGATGTCGCAGCCAAGAAGCAAGGCAGTGCGTCGCGGCCGCTCATTGAATGCGCCCTGCGGCCCCTCCTGGGTGCGGGCGAGCGTCAGGAACTCCGCGCCATCGGGCATTTCGACCGCCTCGACCAGGATCTGGCCCGGCTGGGAGAATGCCGCATGCACAGGCAGCCGCGGGCATTCGCCGCCAAAGCGGGAGAGCGGAAATCCCTGCGCGCCGGCGCGGCGGAGCCGGTTGCCGGCATTGTCGATCTCGAGCAGGAAGAACGGTATCGCCGCCTGGGCCGGCATGGTCGTCAGCCGGTTGGCGACCTGTTCGAACGAAACGTTGAAGCGCGCGCGCAGGATGTCGATGTCGTAGCGCGTACGGATGGCAGCAGCCTGGAATGGCTGGCAGGGCATCATCAGCGCATGGGCAGCATAGCGGCCAAGCTCGAAGCGGGCGATCCGCCGCGCTTCGTCGGAGGAGAGCTTCAGATCTTCGACTTCTGCCGCGATGATCACCTGCATCCGCGTCAGCGCCGCCTCCATCGCGATCTCGCGCAGTTGATCGAAGGGCGACAACCGTTCCGAGATGAACAGGCGCTGCGAATGGCGATCGTAGCGGCGACGCCAGTTCGGCATGGTCGCAACCGGGAGTATGCGAACGGAGATACCATGCTCGCTCTTGAGCCACGCCTTGAGAGCGCCGGAAAGATCATCTCCCGGGCGCAGCAGGCCGAGGAAGCTTTCGGCTTCGCCCTCGATGCGCGGGAAGTGGTTGGAACGCCGCTCAAGCACCTCGCGCACTTCATTGAGGGGAAGACGCGTTGCCGACAGCGAAGGCGCACGCCCTTCCCGCGCCAGGAGTTCGGAAAGGTCCGACAGTCTTTCCTGCTGCTCGCGATAGGCCCGGTAGAGCTTGATGACCCCCGCCGCAGCATTTGGCGCGGCATTGCTGATCTCTATCAGTTCCTGGTCGCCCGGAAGTTCCCCGGACAGCAGCGGATCGGAGAACACCTCCTTCAACGCTGCCATGGAAGAACCGGTCTCGAGTTGCAGCGTATCAAGCTCGATACGATAGGTTGCCGCAAGCTTCAGCAGCAGTTGCACCGTCAGCGGCCGCTGATTGCGCTCGATCAGATTGAGATAGGATGGAGAAATGCCCAGCGCCTCGGCCATGGCGGTCTGCGTCAGGCCGCGTTCATTGCGCAATCTGCGGATGCGCGGTCCGGCGAATATCTTGCCTTCCGCCATGGGTTCCCTCTCGCGACTGTGACAAGATTTACATCGTGTGCCGCTACGACAGCCTATTACAGAATTTACAAATTTACAATCTGGCTCTGTCAAATACACAACAGCATGACCCGAAGTTTGCGCGTGAAATGGCGATATTCCTAGGGGTATTTTGCAGCGCAATGTAAATTCAGTCACATCGACAAGACGCTGATCTGCGACTTGCTGAGCCTAAATCATCCGAATGGAGAGAATGATGACTGATTTTTACAATCTAGTTCCGAGTGCGCCCGCAGACCGTTTCGAGGGCATTCAGCGCCCTTACACGCCAGAAGACGTGAAACGCCTGCGCGGTTCGGTCCAGATCAGGCACACGCTGGCGGAGAATGGTGCAAACCGGCTCTGGCAGCTCATCCATGAGGAAGGTTTCGTCAATGCACTGGGTGCCCTTTCGGGCAATCAGGCGATGCAAATGGTACGGGCGGGCCTGAAGGCGATCTATCTGTCCGGCTGGCAGGTTGCCGCCGATGCCAACACGGCTTCGGCCATGTATCCGGACCAGTCGCTCTATCCTGCCAATGCCGCGCCGGAATTGACCAAGCGGATCAACCGCACCTTGCAGCGCGCCGACCAGATCGAAACGGCCGAGGGAAAAGGCCTTTCCGTCGACACATGGTTCGCGCCCATCGTTGCCGATGCGGAAGCGGGCTTCGGCGGGCCGTTGAACGCCTTCGAGATCATGAAGGCCTTCATCGAGGCGGGCGCGGCAGGCGTTCATTATGAGGACCAGCTCGCATCGGAGAAGAAGTGCGGGCATCTCGGCGGCAAGGTTCTCATTCCGACCGCGGCCCATATCCGCAACCTCAACGCGGCGCGGCTGGCAGCGGACGTCATGGGAACGCCGACGCTGGTCATCGCGCGCACCGATGCCGAGGCGGCCAAGCTTCTGACTTCGGATATTGACGAGCGCGACCGGCCATTCGTCGATTACGATGCCGGCAGGACGACGGAGGGCTTCTACCAGGTCAGGAACGGCATCGAACCCTGCATTGCGCGGGCCATCGCCTATGCTCCGCACGCGGACCTGATCTGGTGCGAGACCTCGAAGCCGGATCTCGAACAGGCACGGCGTTTCGCCGAGGGCGTGCGCAAGGCACACCCGAACAAGCTCCTTGCCTATAATTGCTCGCCTTCCTTCAACTGGAAGAAGCATCTGGACGAGGCGACGATCGCCAAGTTCCAGCGCGAGCTCGGGGCGATGGGCTACAAGTTCCAGTTCATCACGCTGGCGGGCTTCCATCAGCTCAACTTCGGCATGTTCGAGCTGGCGCGAGGCTACAAGGACAGGCAGATGTCGGCCTATTCGGAGCTCCAGGAGGCGGAATTTGCGGCGGAAGCCAATGGCTACACCGCGACCAAACATCAGCGGGAAGTCGGCACGGGCTATTTCGATGCGGTCTCGATGGCCATAACCGGAGGACAATCTTCCACGACAGCAATGAAGGAATCGACCGAAACCGCACAATTCCGTCCGGCAGCCGAGTAAAGGAGGTACACGATCATGGCACCGCAGACACGCGTAAAGGAACGGGCCGAAGAACAGGCCTCGCTTATGAATACCGACCAGCAGGCTGTCATCCGCATGGTGGCGAATGATCTGCACCGGCTGAACCAGTCCGTGATGAAGGCCGTCGATGCCGGCGTTTCCGTCGAACTCGTCCGCTCGGCCCGTCACCATGGCGGCGATGGCAACTGGGGAGACCTGCTAATACCGGTGGTCGTTACAAGGCAATAGTGCGGCGTCGCCTTCTCTGGTTCGGTCTGGGCCAGCCACGACGCACTGAACCGCCCGCGAGCAATCGCGGGCGGTTTTGCCTGTGCCTGCGTTTGCTGTCCGCGCACGGGTTCCCTTTGCCCGTTCTTTGCTCTATCGCTTGGCAAAGGCATCAAATCCGGAAAACGCCATGCACAAGGTCGTCATCAGCGGTACAGGCGTATTCACGCCCGAACAAACCATCAGCAATGCGGAACTGGTGAAGGCTTTCAACAGCTACGCGGAAAACGAGAACCGGCGCTACGCCGACGAAATCGCCGCCGGTACCCGCGAGGCCATCGCCATGTCCGACGAGGATTTCATCGTGCGAGCCTCGGGTATCGAGCGGCGCCACGTCCTCGACAAAAGAGGCATTCTCGATCCGCAGATCATGCATCCGGTCCTGCCGGAACGCAGCGACGAGGAACTTTCGGTGATGGCGGAAATGGCCCTGTCCGCCGCCGGCATTGCTCTCAAGCGCGCCGGGCGGGTTCCGGCACAGGTCGATGCGGTCATCTGCGCCGCCTCCAACCATGAGCGCGCCTATCCGGCCATCGCCATCGAGGTCCAGCAGGCGCTCGGGATCGGCGGGTTCGGCTTCGACATGAATGTCGCCTGCTCCTCGGCGACCTTCGCCATACAGGCTGCGGCCGACATGATCCGTTCCGGCTCGGCGCGAGCGATCCTGATCGTGAACCCCGAGATCTGCTCGGCACATCTCGAATGGCGCGACCGCGATTGCCATTTCATTTTCGGCGACGTCTGTACCGCATTGCTGCTGGAGCGCGCCGATCTCGCCGAAGCGCAAGGCAGCTTCGAGATCCTGTCCACCCGCTGCATCACGCAGTTCTCCAACAATATCCGCAACAATAACGGCTTCCTCCGCCGCACGCGCGAGGGACATATGACGGACCGGCGCGACATGCTGTTCCGCCAGGAGGGCCGCAAGGTCTTCAAGCAGGTCGTGCCGATGGTCGCGGATCTGATCCTGACCCATCTCGCCGACGAGAACATCGCACCGGCGCATCTTTCCCGGCTTTGGCTGCACCAGGCCAATAAGGGAATGAACGACCTGATCGGCGTCAAGGTGCTCGGACGGCAGCCGGAACCGGGCGAGCAGCCGAACATCCTGCAGGACTATGCCAATACGTCGTCGGCGGGCTCCATCATCGCCTTCTCGAAATATTCCGACGACCTGGCCAATGGCAGCATCGGCGTCATCTGCTCGTTCGGCGCCGGCTATTCGGCGGGAAGCGTCATCCTGCGGAAAGTCTGATCCACTAGATCCGGTCCATCAGGGCGTACCAGC
The DNA here is from genome assembly GCF_023554255.2 of Phyllobacterium sp. 21LDTY02-6. Lineage (GTDB taxonomy): Bacteria > Pseudomonadota > Alphaproteobacteria > Rhizobiales > Rhizobiaceae > Phyllobacterium. The sequence continues at coordinate 423,922 of NZ_JAMJWD020000004.1, forward strand.
TCAGAGCCAGGAACAGCAGCGGCGCGCGGAATGTCCGTCCGCCCGGGAAAGCCGGGACCTTCAACTCTTCGAACAGTTTCAGCCGATCGCGATTGCCGGCCACCGTCTCCGCGTAGAGCTTGCCGACGAAATTGGACAGCATCACGCCATGGCCGGAATATCCGCCTGCGGAGATCACATTGGGCATGACTTCGCGGACGAAGGGCTGCCGCGGCATGGTTATCCCGACGGAGCCGCCCCAGGCCTCGGTCATCTCGACATCGGCGAGCTGCGGGTAGATCTCGGCGATCTGGCGGCGGATATGCGTGCTGATGTCGCGCGGATTGTCGGCGGTATAGGCCTCGCGGCCGCCGAAAAGCAGCCGGCCGTCCTTCGCCCGGCGGAAATAGCGTACGACAAAGCGGGAATCGTCGACGCTCTCGCCGCCCGGCAGCACCGGACTATCGTCACCCAGCGGCACCGTCGCGCCGATAAAGGAACGGATGGGCATGACATGCGCTGCGCTGACCGGTTCGAGCTTGCCGCCATGGGCATTGACGGCGAGCAGGCATTTGTCGGCGGTCACCGTGCCGTAGCCGGTCTCGACCGTCACGCCCGCCGGCCCTGACACTATGTTCGTGACCGGCGTCTCCTCGTGGATGGCCGCGCCCGCGGCTGCTGCCGCCCGCGCGGTACCGATGACCAGCTTCATCGGCTGGATATGGCCCGTATTGGCATCATAGAGACCGCCGAGATAGCGTGTCGATCCGAGCCTGCGCGCCGTTTCGTCCGCGTCCATGTAATGAATATGGCGATAGCCGAACTGCTCGGCCATGATTTCGGCGTGCGCGCGGTAATGTTTCAGATAGCGCGGCTTGTGCACCACCGACATCTGGCCCGGCACATATTCGATGTCGATCGACCGGCTTTGCGCGAATTCGAGCAGATGCGCCTTGGCCTCTTCCGCCAGATCGAACAGCATCCGGGCGCGGGTCAGCCCATATTGCGCTTCAAGTTCCTCCGCCCAGGCGCGCTGGCCGGTGCCGAGCTGGCCGCCATTGCGGCCCGACGCGCCATCGCCGACGCGATGGGCCTCGAGCAGGACCACATCGGCGCCGGCCTCGGCAAGATGCACCGCCGCGGAAAGACCGGTAAAGCCGCCACCGACAATCACGACATCCGCCCGGCGCGACCCGTCCAGGCTCGGATAGCGCGGCCGGTCGGCGATTGTCGCTTCATACCATGAGACGCCAGGGGAGATCGGTGACTGATAGGGCATGGTCAAAACTTCTGTCTCAATTTCCGGCGCGGCGTCATGCGTCTGGAACGGTCAGACGTTCAGCAGCAGGAATTCGCGTTCCCAGGGGCTGATGACCTCCATGAACGTCTCGAATTCCGCCCGTTTGATCGCCGCGTAGGTCGTGGCGAAGGATTGACCGAGGACGGCGAGCAGGTCGCTGTCCTGTTCGAACAGCAGCGTCGCCTCGATCAGTCCGCGCGGCAGTTCTATCAGGCTGTCATTGACGGTGATGGAAGCCGGCGCATCCGGCTCGATGCGGTTTTCCATGCCGATCAGGCCGCAGGCAAGCGATGCCGCCAGTGCCAGATAGGGGTTGGCATCGGACGACGGGATACGGTTTTCGACGCGCCGCGCCGCCGGGTCCGAACGTGGGACGCGAAAGGCGGTGGTGCGGTTGTCATAACCCCATTTGACGTTGACCGGGGCCGAAGCCGCCGGTGTCAGGCGCCGATAGGAGTTCACATAAGGCGCGAACATGACGAGCGCCGAGGGCACATGTTTCTGCATGCCGCCGATGAAGTGGCGGAACGCTTCGCTCTCGGAGCCGTCGGCATTGGAGAACACATTGCGGCCGGTCTTCTTCTCGACGATCGACTGGTGGATGTGCATGGCCGATCCCGGCTGGCCCTGGATGGGCTTGGCCATGAAGGTCGCATACATGTCGTGCTTGAGGGCCGCCTCGCGGATCGTCCGCTTGAACAGGAAAACCTGGTCGGCGAGTTCGATCGGATCGCCATGGCGCAGGTTGATCTCGAGCTGCGCCGCGCCCTCCTCGTGGATCAGTGTATCGATCTCGAGGCCCTGGCTTTCGGAGAAGTGGTAGATGTCGTCGATCAGTTCGTCGAATTCGTTGACGCCCGCGATCGAATAGCCCTGCCCGCCGCCGATGGCGCGTCCGGAGCGGCCGACGGGCGGCGTCAACGGATAATCGGGGTCGGGATTCTTGCGCACCAGGTAGAATTCGATCTCGGGCGCGACGACGGGTTTCAGGCCCTTCCTGTTATAGGCCGCGACGACGCGCTTCAGCACGTTGCGCGGGGTAAACTCGACCGCCTGGCCCTCCTTGTTGACGAGGTCGCAGATCACCTGCGCCGTCGGATCGCTCTCCCAGGGCACGACCGACAGCGTCGACAGGTCGGGCATGAGCTTCAGATCGCCATCATCTTCCGGATAGGCGAAACCGTGGCCATCCTCCGGATAGGAGCCGGAAATCGTCGCCATGAACACCGCCGACGGCAGGGCGAGCGAGGTGTTTGAGGTGAATTTCTTCGACGGCATCATCTTGCCGCGCGCAACGCCCGCCTGGTCGGGCGTGATGCACTCGATGTCCTCGATATCCCGCCAGGCCAGCCATTCGGCGGCCTCGCGCCAGTTCCTTACACCGCGTGTTGCCTTGACATAGGCGGGCGTGCGCCGCCGAACTGCCGGAGTGCGCAGGGGCTTCTTGTCAGGAGTTTGGGAAGGCATCAATCACCAGTTTTTATTGCGGTGACAGGATGATAGCGCATATTCCGGGCCGATGGGAGGCGGGGCGGCGAAAATTGTGCATGTTCGCCGCCCGCGCGGATCAGGCCTTCGGCGCGTCGGCTCCGACGCTGGTTTCCGCCCATGCCTCGAAGTCACGCTGCATCTCGGCGATCTTCTCATGCGCTCCATCGAACGCCATCTTGCCCAGCAACAGGCGCAGCGGCGGCTTGTCCGCCTCCACGGCCTTGACGATCGCCTGCGCCGCCCGCACCGGATCACCCGGCTGGTTGCCGCTCTGTTCGCGCAACGCCTTCATGCGCTCGCCGGCGGACGCCTTGTAGTCCTCGATGGTCTGGGGCGCTTCATTTGCCGAGCGCCCCGCCCAATCCGTGCGGAAACCGCTCGGTTCGACGATCAGCACCTTGATGCCCAGATGCGCGACTTCCTTCGACAAGGATTCCGACAGCCCCTCGACGGCGAATTTGGTGCCATTGTAGAAGCCGACGGCCGGAAAGCCGCGGAGCCCGCCGATCGATGAAATATTGACGACGGTCCCGGAGCGCTGCCTGCGCATGAGCGGCAGCACCGCGCGGGTCATGTCCATGAGGCCCCAGACATTGATGTCGAACATCTTGCGGGCTTCAGCGATGTCGCTTTCCTCCAGCGAGCCGAAATAGCCGATTCCGGCATTGTTGACGAGCACGTCGATGCGGCCGAAACGCTCTTCCGCCTGCCTGACGGCAGCCCGGACCTCGTCGGGATTGGTGACATCGAGTTTGAGAACGAGGGCGTTTTCGCCGTGCCTTGCGGCAATATCCTCGACCTGCGCCGGGTTGCGCGCGGTTACCACCGTCGGGTAGCCGAGCGAAAGCGTGTGGAGGGCAAGCTCCCGGCCAAAGCCGGTCGAGCAGCCCGTGATGAACCATACGGGTTTTGAAGTCATGGGAATTTCCTTTAGCCTGGTGCCCAAGGGGTGGGGGTAAGGAGCTACGACCTCAATGTAGACCACGGAGCGCGCTATTCAAGAATGGCGGGGGCTCAGATGCAGCGGCCGCCATCGACCTCCATCGCCACGCCGGTCACGTAGGAAGCTTCGTCGGAAGCAAGGTATAGCGCCGCATTTGCCACATCCTGCGGCATGGCAAAGCGGCCGAGCGGGATCGACGCCTTGAACTGCGCCCGGCGCTCCGGCGTATCCTCGCCGAGGAAGAGACCAAGCATCGGCGTTTCGCCGACGGCCGGGCAAAGGCAATTGACGCGGATGCCCTTCGGGGCGAGTTCCACGCCCATCGATTTGGTCACATTGATCACCCAACCCTTGGAGGCGCTGTACCAGGCGAGGCCGGGCCGCGGACGCAGGCCGGCGGTCGAGGCGATATTGATGATATTGCCGCTTCCCTGCCGCTCCATGATCGGCACGACGGCCTGGGTCGAATAGTAGATCGATTTCATGTTCACGGCGCCTATGAGATCGAAGGTCTCCTCGTCGACGCCGAGCATCGAGCCGTTGCGGTGCGAGAAGCCGGCATTGTTGACGAGGATGTCGATCTGGCCGAAGCGCTGCATCGCCGCTTCGACCATGGTGTCGATATCGTCCTTGCGCGTCACATCGGCGTGAACGGCAAGCGCCTTCCCGCCAAGGTCGCCGGCGACCGTCTCGGCGCCGAGCAGATTGCGGTCCGCCACCACGACACTGGCACCCTCCTCCGCGAAACGCCGCGCCATGGCCTCGCCAAATCCGGAGGCCGCGCCGGTTATGATCGCGGTTTTTCCTGCCAGCCGGGTCATTTTTCCTGTCTCCTTCATGCTTTCTGACACTGAACCTTTATCGTGCAGCGCTAAAACGTTCCCATGGCGGCCGGCACGAATGCGCTTGTCCTGCGGGGCTGGTTCTGTACCATCGCCACCATGATCGCTCGAATCGTAGACGGAATGGTGAATGAAGCAAATCCATTTTGACGCAGGAGACCAATTCGGGTCTGGTCATTTTAAATCGATTAGATTATATAGGCCGCGTGGCGGAGCGCGGCATTCGGCAACGTAAATCAGGCATAGCGAGACCTATCCATGACTAGTCAGATTATTCCGGTCGACCCTTTCGATTGCATCGTGTTCGGCGGCACCGGCGATCTAGCCGAGCGCAAGCTCATCCCGGCCCTCTACCAGCGCCAGCGCGACGGCCAGCTCTCGGAGCCGACCCGCATCATCGGGGCATCGCGCACGCCGATGTCGGACGAGGAGTATCGCAAGTTCGCGCAGGCGGCGATCAAGGAATTCGTCAAGGCCGACGAGTATGACAAGCAGCAGGTGGATCAATTCATCAAGCGCCTGTCCTATGTCGCTGTCGATGCCACTTCCGAAAATGGCTGGGAAGAGCTGAAGGCGGCGATCGGCAATGACAATAAGCGTATTCGTGCGTTCTATCTGGCCGTCAGCCCCTCGCTCTTCGGCGATATTGCGAGCCGCCTGAAGAGCTACAAGCTCGTGACCGACAATACGCGCATCATCGTCGAAAAGCCGATCGGCCGCGACCTCGAATCCGCCATCGCGCTCAACGATACGATCGGTCACGTGTTCAACGAGCAGCAGATTTTCCGCATCGATCACTATCTCGGCAAGGAAACGGTGCAGAACCTCATGGCGCTGCGCTTTGCCAATGCGTTCTACGAGCCGCTGTGGAATTCGGCCCATATCGACCATGTGCAGATAACCGTGGCGGAGTCGGTGGGCCTCGAGGGCCGCGCCGGCTATTACGACAAGGCGGGGGCGCTTCGTGACATGGTGCAGAACCATATCATGCAGTTGCTCTGCCTCGTGGCGATGGAGCCGCCCGCATCGATGGATGCGGATGCGGTGCGCGACGAGAAGCTGAAGGTGCTTCGCTCGCTCAGCCCGATCAATTCCACCAATGCGGATGTTCTTACCGTGCGCGGCCAGTATCGCGCCGGCGCCTCGGCAGGCGGTGCGGTGAAAGGCTATCTGGATGAGCTCGGAAGCGCCAGCAATACCGAGACTTTCGTCGCCATAAAGGCCGAAATCGCCAATTGGCGCTGGGCTGGCGTGCCCTTCTATTTGCGCACCGGCAAGCGTCTTGGCACCCGCGCGTCGGAGATCGTGGTTTCGTTCAAGCCGATCCCCCATTCGATATTCGGCGAGAGCGCCGGCCGCGTCGTCGCGAACCAGCTGGTGATCCGCCTGCAACCGGATGAAGGCGTGAAGCAGTGGATGATGATCAAGGACCCGGGCCCGGGTGGAATGCGGCTGCGCCATGTGCCGCTCGACATGAGCTTTGCCGAGTCGTTCAAGGTGCGCAATCCCGATGCCTATGAACGGCTGCTGATGGACGTGGTGCGCGGCAACCAGACCCTGTTCATGCGCCGGGACGAAGTCGTCGCCGCATGGCGCTGGATCGACCCGATCCTCAAGGCCTGGGCGGAAACGGAACAGCCGCCGGCCACCTATACGGCCGGCACATGGGGGCCGTCCGCGTCGATCGCCCTGATCGAGCGCGACAGCCGCACCTGGCATGAACCGGAGTGAGACGAGACCGATGACGAGCGATCCGCGATTGAAGAGCTTTTCCGATGGCGATGCGCTGGCAGATGCCCTGGCGGTTTCCGTCGCGGACCGGCTGATCGCCGCCTGCAGGGACCATGGCGAGGCCGTCATCGCCGTATCGGGCGGCTCCACCCCGGCGCGTTTCTTCCGCAGGCTGTCCGAGAAGGACGTCCCCTGGAGCAAGGTCACGGTGACGCTGGTCGATGAGCGATTTGTCGCTCCGGACAGCGACCGGTCGAATCAGAAGCTCGTCAGTGATACATTGCTGCAGAACAGGGCGGCGCAGGCTGGTTTCGTTGGCCTCTACAATCCCGCAGCCGATATTGCCGCCGGCGCGAAAGCCGCGGCGGAAGCCATAGGCCGGATCAGGCGGCCGTTCGACGTCGTGATCCTCGGCATGGGCAATGACGGCCACACGGCTTCGTTCTTTCCCGGCGGCGACCGGCTGGCGGATGCGATCGCAGCGGACCAGCAAGCGCCGGTGCTGCCGATGCAGGCGAGCGGTGCGGAAGAGCCGCGGCTGACACTGACGCTGCCGCTGATCGTCAGCGCCGGGCTTGTCGTTCTGCATATCGAGGGCGACGGGAAGATGAAGACGCTGGATCGGGCGCTGGGCGAAGGCAGAACGGAAGAGATGCCCATTCGCGCGGTTTTGCGGCACGAGCCCGTCAATCTCGAAATTTTCTGGGCGCCATAGGCGCCAGCAGCGTGAATGCCCGGAATGCTCCCAACGTCCGGGCAACACCACTAGGAGCCGACCATGACCGTTACACAGCGGATAAAGAGCATTACCAACCGCATCCGGGAACAATCGAAACCGACGCGGGACACCTATCTCGATCATTTGCGTGAGGCGGCGTCGCGCAAGCCCAAGCGCACGGCCCTCGCCTGCGCCAATCTTGCCCATGGTTTTGCCGCCTGCAGCCCTTCCGACAAGGCTGCGCTGGCGGGCGATGTCGTGCCCAATCTCGGCATCATCACCTCCTATAATGACATGCTCTCGGCGCATCAGCCCTTCGAGACCTATCCGCGCCTGATCAAGGAGGCGGCCAAGGAAGCCGGCGGCGTCGCACAGGTTGCAGGTGGCGTGCCGGCCATGTGCGACGGCGTTACCCAGGGGCAGCCCGGCATGGAACTGTCGCTGTTTTCGCGCGACGTCATCGCCATGGCGACGGCTATCGGGCTTTCGCATGATATGTTCGACGCGGCGGTCTATCTCGGCGTCTGCGACAAGATCGTGCCCGGCCTCGTCATCGGCGCCTTGTCGTTCGGCCATGTGCCGGCGGTTTTCATACCGGCGGGGCCAATGACGACCGGGCTGCCGAACGACGAGAAGGCGAAGACGCGCCAGCTCTACGCCGAAGGCAAGGTTGGCCGCGACGCCTTGCTGGAATCGGAGTCGAAGTCCTATCACGGCCCCGGTACCTGCACATTCTACGGCACCGCCAATTCGAACCAGATGCTGATGGAGATCATGGGCCTGCACATGCCCGGCGCGTCGTTCGTCAATCCGGGCACGCCGCTGCGCGATGCCCTGACCCGCGAGGCGGCGAAGCGGGCGCTGGCCATCACGGCGCTCGGCAATGAATTCACGCCGGTCGGGGAGATGATCGACGAGCGCAGTGTCGTCAACGGCGTTGTCGGCCTGCACGCGACGGGCGGCTCGACCAATCACACGATGCACCTCGTCGCCATGGCGGCGGCTGCCGGCATCAAGCTGACCTGGCAGGACATTTCCGACCTTTCCGACGTCGTGCCGCTGCTGGCGCGCGTCTATCCGAACGGCCTTGCCGATGTGAACCATTTCCACGCTGCCGGCGGCATGGGCTACATCATCCGCGAATTGCTGGATGCCGGCCTGCTGCATGAGGACGTGAAGACGGTCTGGGGCGGCAATGAAGGCCTGCGCGCCTATACGATCGAAGCCAAGCTCGGCGAGAATGGCGGCGTGATCCGCGTCCCTATTCCGAAGGAAAGCGCCGACAAGAAGGTCCTCTCCACCTGTGCCGAGCCGTTCCAGGCGACGGGCGGGCTGAAGATGCTGAGGGGCAATCTCGGCACCGCCGTCATAAAGACCTCGGCCGTCAAGGCGGAACGCCATGTGATCGAGGCGCCGGCGCTCGTATTCGAGAGCCAGGCGGCGCTGCAGGATGCCTTCAAGGAAGGCAGGCTCGAACGCGATTTCGTCGCCGTCGTCCGCTTCCAGGGGCCGCGCGCCAATGGCATGCCCGAACTGCACAAGCTGACGCCCGCGCTCGGCGTGCTCCAGGATCGCGGCTATCGGGTCGCGCTCGTCACCGATGGGCGCATGTCGGGCGCATCAGGCAAGGTGCCGGCGGCGATCCACGTAACGCCGGAAGCGCTCGATGGCGGCCTCATCGGCCGGATACGCGACGGCGATCTCATCCGGCTCGACGCCGAGACCGGCACGCTGGAGGTGCTGGAATCTGTCGAGGTGCTGACGGCCCGACCACTGCCGGAGCCCGACCTCAGCCATAACAGCTATGGCATGGGCCGCGAGCTTTTCGCCACCTTCCGCAATGCGGTGGGACGCGCGGATGCCGGCGCATCGGTGTTCGGCTAGTGACCCGAATCTGAAGATCACTACATTACCGCAGCAGCGTCAGATGAACTTCAGATTCGATAGGGTCACCAGCAATTATATGTTTCTAGTGTGGTTTTCGGAATTGAAATACGCTCCGGCCCCTGCCGCCATAGTCAGGCGTATTTCAATTCCACCACACTAGGAAGCCACTGCTCAATAATTCGTGCGCCGCTCGTCGGAAGGCGAGCGGCCGAATTGCGCCCTGTAGCTTTGGGCGAAATAGGAATGCGACGTGAAGCCTGTCGCCAGCGCCACGTCGAGGATGGGCGAATGGGTCTGGCGCAGCAATTCACGCGCGCGCTCCAGGCGCAGGCTCATGTAATAGCGCCCCGGCGTCATGTTGAGATGACGCAGGAAGAGCCGCTCCACCTGCCGCACGGATAGACCGACCGCCTTTGCCAGCCGGACCGCGGATTTCGGCTGTTCGAGATTGTCGGCCATCAGCTCGACGATCTTGCGCAGTTTTTCCGATTTCCCCGTCAGGTCGCGCTCCGGGCCGACACGCTGCCGGTCCGTCTGCGACCGGATGCGCTCATGATGGAACTGGTTTGCCACTTCATTGGCGAGAGCGGGCGAGAAATCCTGCCGGATGATCTCCAGCATCAGATCGATGGAGGTGGTGCCGCCCGCGCAGGTATAGCGCTTGCGGTCGATCTCGAAGACGTTGCCGGTGCAATCGATATCGGGGAAACGCTCCTGGAAGCCTGCGCGGTTTTCCCAATGGATGGTGCAGCGGTGGCCTTCGAGCTGGCCCGCCTCGGCCAGGATATAGCTGCCGATGTTCAGCCCGCCGAGCGAGGCGCCGCGACGGCCGATGCTGCGAAGCGCGGCGATGACCTTCGGCTTGTCCTCGAATTCCGTCGTCAGGCCGGCGCAGACGAAGAAGATATCCGATGCCGGCAGGTCGGCCAGCGCATGCTGGACATTGATCTGCAGGCCGTTGGAAGCAGTCACCGGCGCGCCCGTCGCGGAAACGGTCGTCCAGCTGTAATAGGGCTTCTCGGCCATCCTGTTTGCCGTGCGCATCGTGTCGATGGCCGCGGCAAGACTGAACATGGGAAATTTATCGATCAGCAGAAATACGAAGTTCCTGCCAGCTTTCAGGGTTTCGGCCATGCGTTGTTTTAGCAAAACTCCACAACCGAGCAATCAGAAACGCGGCGGTTTTTTTCCAATCGAGCGAAAAGCGGCCACCAGCGTGTTCGCCATGAGCATGGCGATGGTCATGGGGCCGACGCCGCCGGGCACCGGCGTGACGGCCTTCGCGACGCTTGCGGCCTCGGCGAAATCGACGTCGCCGACAAGGCGCGTCTTGCCCTCGCCCTTTTCGGGCGCGGCGATGCGGTTGATGCCGACATCGATGACCACGGCGCCCGGCTTCACCCAGTCGGCCTTCACCATTTGCGGCCTGCCGACCGCCGCAACGAGAATGTCCGCCGTGCGGCACAGGGCGGCAAGGTCCTTCGTCTTGCTGTGAGCGATGGTCACGGTGGCATTATGCGCCAGAAGCAGGTTGAACATGGGCTTGCCGACGATGTTCGAACGCCCGATGACGACCGCGTTGAGCCCCGACAGGTCGCGCCCGAGTGCGCGCTCGATCAGCAGCATCGAGCCCGCAGGCGTGCACGGAACGAAGGCCGTCTCCAGTTCGCCGGTGCCGAGCTTGCCGACATTGATGAAGTGGAAGCCGTCCACATCCTTGTCCGGGGAGATGGTCTGGATGATGCGGCCGGAATCGATGTGCTTCGGCAGCGGCAATTGCACGAGGATACCGTGGATGAGCGGATCGGCGTTCAGTGTCTCGACAAGAGCGACGAGTTCCGCCTCCGACGTCGATTCCGGCAGGGTGTGCTGCACCGAATGAAAGCCGCATTCCCGCGCCTTCCGGCCCTTCGACGCCACATAGACCTGGCTCGCCGGGTCCTCGCCGACGATGACGACGGCTATTCCCGGCGTGATGCCGGAGGAAGCTATCAGCTCGGCGGCAGAGGCTTTGACCTTCGCAACCACGTCCTCGGCAATTTCCCTGCCATTGATCGTCACCGCCATTGTTCGCTCCTCGGACTTCACGCTCTCGGGTTGATCGCCATTCTGTTGATTTTGCGCTTAAACAATACCGCCAGAACGGCGTCTGCTGACGCAATAGCGAAAGCGGCGCGCGAGAGCAATGCGATGATGTGACCGCCTGGCCGGGTTTGCGCCCGATAGAACTTGGCTAAATCCGGGAATCCGAGCATGATCCCGGGCGACTGCAGCGAATCCGGGGATATTCATGCGCTATTCGGCCCTCAGCCTGTTCAAGAACGCCCTCACCGGCAACAAGGATTGGAAGCCCGCATGGCGAAAGCCCGATCCCAAGCCGGGCTATGACGTCGTCATCATCGGCGGCGGCCACGGGCTTGCGACGGCCTATTATCTCGCCAAGGAGCATGGCCTGCGCAATATCGCCGTGGTGGAGAAGGGCTGGCTCGGCTCCGGCAATATCGGCCGCAATACCACCGCTATCCGCTCCAACTACCTTCTCACCGAGAACCAGCATTTCTACGAGGCCTCGATGAAGCTGTGGGAGACGCTCTCCCAGGACCTCAACTACAATGTGATGTTTTCCCAGCGCGGCGTCGTCAACCTCGCCCATTCCCTGCCGCAGCTCGATGCCTATGCGCGCCGTGGCAACCAGATGCGCCTCAACGGCATCGATTGCGAGCTCATGACGCCGGAGCAGATCAGGAAGCTCGTTCCCGGCCTCGATATCGGTCCGAATGCGCGCTTTCCCATCCTCGGCGGGTTGATGCAGCGCAGCGCCGGCACGGCGCGCCACGACGCCGTCGTCTGGGGCTATGCCCGCGCCGCCGACCAGCTTGGGGTCGATATCATCGAGAATTGCGAAGTCACCGGCTTCATGAAGGATGGCGACCGCATCACCGGCGTCATGACGACGCGCGGCCCGATCAATGCGAAGAAAGTCGGTTGCGCCGTCGCCGGCAGCACGAGCGAACTGATGCGGCGCGCCGGCATAGACCGCCTGCCGCTGGAATCGCATGTGCTGCAGGCCTTCGTTTCGGAAGCGCTGAAGCCGGTCGTCGATACGGTGGCGACCTTCGGCGGCGGGCATCTCTATTTCAGCCAGTCCGACAAGGGCGGCCTCGTCTTCGGCGGCGATATAGACGGTTATAATTCCTACGCCCAGCGCGGCAATTTGCCCGTCGTCGAGGATGTGATGAGCGAGTTCGTCGCGCTCATTCCCGCGCTGGCGCGGGTGAAGCTGCTGCGCTCATGGGGCGGCATCATGGATATGAGCATGGATGGCTCGCCGATCATCACCACCGGCCCGCTGCCCGGCATGTATCTCAATACCGGCTGGTGCTATGGCGGGTTCAAGGCGACGCCCATTTCCGGCAAATGCTTTGCGTGGACCATTGCCAAGGACGAGCCGCATCCGCTGACTGTCCCGTTCGGGCTCGACCGGTTCTATCGCGGCTATGTCATCGACGACAAGGGCCAGGGACCGACGCCGCGCCTGCATTGATGCAACGAATTCGACATTCGCATGCCAGGCAGGCGCATCCCAGTCAGGCGTATGCGTGTCAGGCGCATCCCGGTCAGGCGGTCCGCCTGTCCTTTTCCTCGTCCAGCACCTTGCGCAGCCGGGCGATCTTTTCGAGCGCCGTCTCGATATTGGTATTGTCGTGCGGCCTAGCCTCGAAAAGTGCGTCGCCATAGGCGTAGAGGAATTCGGCCACCGCCTCGGCGTCGTCCGCCTCCATCGAGGCATCGCCCCTCGGCGAAGAATTCGCCTCCGCCCGCCTTATCGCAGCGCCAAGACGTGAACCGGGTTCGGCGGTCGCACCTGCATCGTTCCTGCCGCGGCTGCCATCCGGCGCCGGGCCGAGCGGTCCATCCCCGTCACTCCGGTTGCCGGCGCGGAAGCTTTCAATCATGCCGAGCAGCATGGCCAGGCCAAGGCCAGCCAGCAAGCCGCCGATCAGCCCGGCTATGGCCACCAGCTTGCGCGAACCGCCGCTGCTTTCCAGCGCAGGCCGCGCCGGTGAAATGACACGGATATTGGCCGTGCTGACACCTTCGAGCTCGCCCATTTCGCGGGCGCGCAGCAGAAAGGCCTCGTAGACCTCGCGTTTCGCCGTCACCTCGCGCTGAAGCTCGCGCAGCTTGATCATTTCCTCATTGTTGCTGGCGGTGCGCGCCTTCAGCTGGGCAAGGCGTCCCGCCAGTTCCTGCTCCTGCTGCGTCGACCGGTCGAGTTCGACCTGCACCGAGGACGCGATGCGCCGCAACTCGTTGCGGATCTCGGTGCGGATGCCGCTCACCTGTGATTGCGCCTGGATCAGCTGCGGGTGCCTCGGCCCGAGTTTCGTGGCAAGGCCGTCCGCCTGCTGCTTGAGCGCGCCATATTGCGAACGCAGCGCGACGATGACGCCGGAACGGAACTCCTCCGGCAAGGTATTGCCAAGGACACCCTCCACCGACGCATTGCGGATCGAATCCGCCTGCGCCTTGAGGCGGATGGTCTGGTTGCGCGCAGCGGTGAGTTCGTCATTGGTGCGCGTTATCTCGTCGTCGCTGATCAGCCGGCCCTGGACATCGACGAGGTCGTTGTCGGCCTTGAACTTCTGCACCGCGTTTTCCGCATCCTCGACGCCCTGCCGCAGATCGTTCAGCCGCGCCGTCAGCGCCTCCGTCGCCTGCCGCGCCGTATCGGACTGGATGTTCGCCTGCTCCTCGCGGAACACGTCGGAGACGGTATTGGCGATGAAGGCCGACTTGTCGGGATCGCGCGATTCGACGGTGATGTTGAAGATGAAGTTCTTGGTGCTGCGTTCGACATTCAGATGATCGTAGAGGTTGCGCAGCAGCAGCGTTTCCTGCGTTGTCGCGTCCGGCGTGCTGTCGGACGAAAAGAGCTCCCGCACGGCGGAAAGCAGGCCGGGTTCCCTGAGATCGCCGTTGAATTCGGGATCGGTCGCAAGACCGGCCTTGTCGATCACTTTCGTCAGGACGCTGCTCGACTGGATGAGACGCAGCTGGCTTTCGGCGATCGCCAGCGAAGCATCCACCGGCAATTGGCTGGAAGCGATCTCCTTTTCGACGATCTTCAGATCGCGCGGATCGACAAGCATCTCGACCGTCGACGAATAGAGTTTCGGCAAAGTCATGGCATAGCCGACGCCGATGAGCGTGCCGATGATGGTTGTCGCGAGGATCAGCGATTTCGAGCGCAGCACCCTGTTGATGACGATGCGGGGGTCGATGAGTGGCTTCCAGTCATCGGTTTCCGGCCGGGCCGGCGCTTGAACGGGCGCGTATACGGGATCTGACGTGTAAACGGGCGTCGCCGGCGGCGTCGGAACCCTCGCCTCGCTGCGCGGCTCCAGATCCGCGTCCGGTCGCCAACCCGGAGCCTCGTCGCCGTGCAAGGGCTGAAACTCGGTCGGTGTGAACTGCGGCGGCGGCACGTGATCGGTCTGGCGCTCCGCCGCATCGACGCGGCGGTTGAGTTCGGCCTTGATCGCGGCCATGTCGGCGCGCATGCGGTCTACCGCCGATTGCTGATCCGCATCCGGATCGAAATCGGGAAAAGGCGCGATCTCGGGCAGTGGCAGCGGCGCCGCATCCGTTTCCGCCGCGAGGCGAAGAGCGCGCATGCGCCGGTAATGGTCGAGATTGTCCTCGCCACGCGGCTCGTTGCCGGGCGTCTCCCGCTGATCCTCGACCTCACTTGCAAACGAGAGAAGCGAGCGTCGCTTCGCCGTCTCGTTATCGCCACTGCTCATTCGAATTGAACTCCAAGACCGTCGATGCGCGGTTAATCGATCATAAAAGTCTATGGGAAAAAATTCGTTAATGGTAGGCTTGGCATCGATCGTCCCGCCCGATATTGCTGCGTGAGCACAAGGTGTTAAGGCTTTTCGTCCAAGATGAGCCAACCGCCCTCAGGCAGGAAGTGAAATTGGTTCTGCGCCACATCAAAGCCAACCAAGGCATCATTCGCGATTATTTTTCGGTGATCAGCGGTTCGGCCGGCAGGCTCGTCATTTCGCTCGCCTATTTCGTGGCGCTCGCCAATACGCTGACCATTGCCGAATTCGGTCTTTTCGCCACTGCTTCGGCGACGGGCGTCATGCTGTCCCGGCTCGTTTCCTTCGGCTTCGTTTCTCCGCTCTACCGGGTGGCGACGGTCAAGCCGCATCTGATCGGCGCCTATACCGGCGGCTTCCTCGCCGCGGTGGTGCTGTCGCTGCCCTTTTTCCTGGCGGCAGCTTTTCTCGCCCATTTGATCTTCTTCGGCTCGAGCCTGCCGCTCGCCACTTTCGCCGTCATCGTCGGTGCCGAAGCGCTGCTCTGGCGCTCGCTCGAAGTCGTCGTCATCGTCAATAACGGCCTCAACCGGTTCGGCCGCGCCGCGATCCTCGTCGTCATCGGCACCGCCCTGCGGGCAATCGCCGCCGTGCTTTTCGCCTTCTCCTGGGTCACGAGCCTCGAGGCCTGGAGCTGGTGGTATGCCGGCGCCAATGGTATCGCATTGCTGATCGCCATCATCTATTTCTATCCGAGGGTCAGGCTGCGGCTGGTGCCACGGATCTATCGCCGGCGGCTCGCCGACTCCTTCGCTGTGGCAGGGGCGGAAGTGCTGTTCTATGTGCAGTCCGAACTGGACAAGCTGCTGGTGCTGGCCATTGGCGGTCCACAGACGGCCGGCGTCTATTCGATCATCATGCGGCTGGTCGATCTGACCGCCCTGCCCATCCGCTCGTTCAACATGATGCTGGTGCAGAAGCTGATGCGCACGCCCGACATGCTGCGCTCCCTCACCACGCGGATCGGCCTCGAAGCCGGCGTTTTCCTCGTCTCGGCGATCGGCCTCGGCGGATTGGCGCTTTTCCTGCATCTCTTCCCGCGGGCGCTGGGCGGCAATGTCGCCTCCGTCGTTGCGCTGCTGCCGCTGGTGCTGCTCGTCCCGGGCTTCCGCAATCTCCTCGAATATCAGGCTGAAATTCTCTATGCGCGCGGCCAGTCGGGCATTCGAGCGGTCAATCTTGCCGTTCTCGGCATCGCCAAGGCGGGCCTGCTCTACCTGCTCCTGACCCGCATGCCGGGCGTCGACGACTGGCTGGTCTGGCTCAATGCGGTTTTTGCCGCGCTCTATCTGCTCTCGGCGATCCTGACATATCGCGCCATCAGGCGGTCGGCACGCCGGGTCTAGAGCCGCAGCAATCGCCGGATGCGCCCGGTATTGTCGCCGGTGAAGGATTGTATGCCGATGGCCACCTGATGCGGCGCCATGCCTGCCACGAAGGCGAGAAGTTCCTCATCCGTGGGTGCCGGCGCGAACCAGTGGATGCGGCACAATTCCGCCCCATCGTGGAAAAATCCTTCTCCGCCGACGACTTCATCCGCATAGCGCCCATAGATCATACATTCGGAAAAACGCCGCTCGCGGCCGATGGCTGCAATCCAGTGCCGGCCCGACAGTCGTTCGATTTGGCTGCACATGTCGACCACGGTCTCGCGCCGCCAGGCGATCAGCGTGCCGACATAATCATGGCCCTCTGCACTCGTCACCGGCAGGCCGAGCAGCTTTCCGGCATTGGTCGACCAGATGCGCTGATCGCCCGGCACCGGCCGCAGCAGGTCGCCATCGCGGCGGAACAGCCGCAGATCGCCGCCGCGCCACAGCGACGCGCAGTCGAACGGCTTGAGAAATGTGACGTCGGAATCGACATAGAACAGGGCGGCGTCCTCAAGATGCGACGCAATGGCTATCCTGCGCAGCTGCTGTGCGTGCCAGCCGCGCAGCGGCATCGTCCGCGGCGAGAGCCAGAGCCTGCGGCGACCCAGATTTGTCGGGTCCGGAAAAGGCCTGATCCAGCCGGGAAGCAGGTCGCGCTCGTCCACCACCTGGCGGCGTGGACCCTCGAGCTGCTTGAACAGGGCGACGTCGCGGTGCTCGACCAGGATGTAATGCTTGCCGTGCCCGGTCACGAAACGATCCATCGTCTCGCATAACAGCCGGCAACGCTCGAAATCCGGAGCATAGCTCGCCGTTACCACCGCTACTGAACCCATTTGACGCCCTTCAATTTCGCCTGAAGCACGCGTATCAGGAAAAGCGGGTTTCCGACAATATAGCGCCGCCACAGCCGCCGCGGCTCCTGCATCAGCCGGTAGGCCCATTCCAGCCGCAGGCGCTGGATATGGGCCGGGGCGCGGGGCACGGCGCCGCCCATGAAATCGAAGAGCGCGCCGACACCGAAGGCCAGGATGCAATGTTGCGGGCCGAGCATCCGCGCCATGAACAATTCCTGCCGGGGAACGCCCATGGCGACCAGCAGGATATGCGGGGCGAAGTCCTGCAATGCCTGCGACAGGCGGGGCTCGTCGGCGGGGGTGAAAAACCCGTCGCTGATGATGCGGTATTCATGCTGCGGCGCAAGCTCGCGGAATTTAGCCGCCGCGCGCTTCACCACCTCCGGCCGGGCGCCGATGAGGCCGATACGCAGCGGCTGTTGCAGCGCCTGCAGCAGCGCCGGAGTGAAATCGGTACCGTTGAGATTGGCCGGAAATGGCGTGCCATGCAGCAGTTTCGAAGCTATATCGACGCCGATTCCATCCGGCAGGACCAGGAAATCCTGCAGAACCGAGCGAAATTCGCTGTTCTCGCAGGCGAGATTGGCGTTATGGGCGTTGAGCCAGGTCACGCGGGTGAATTGCCGCGATGAAATCCGCTCCGCCATCTCGGCGATCGCCTCGTCCCGGCGCAGAGGCGCTACCGGCACGCCGAGGATCAGGCGCCCCGGTATCGGGCCGTTGTCATCCATTCGACTGTTCCAGTCTTGCCAGCCCAAGCCGCAGTTGCGCGTCGAGCCGTTCGACCTGCGCGGCATGGAACGACGTTCCGTCGCAATCGAGGTTCTCTCCGGATCTGGAGCGGGCGACCAGCCGGTTGACGGCAGCGGCGAAGGTGCGTGGATCATCGGCGACCGTGCAATTGGCCGGAACGCCGGCGATGCCGCGGACCGAAAGCGAGGTCGCAACGCTCGGCAGGCCGAGTTCGAACGTCTCGATCGTCTTAAGCTGTACCCCGGTCCCTGCCCTGCTGATGAGCGGAATGACGGCGGAGCCTAGCACGAACTGCTTCGCGTCCGGCACGCGCCCGGCGAATTCGACCTTCGGCCATGCGGCCTTGAGGTCGGCAGGCGTCGCCCCGGCCACCGTCACGCGGATCTGAGGATCGAGATGCGGCGCGACCTCGCGCAGGAACCATTCGAGCCCGATCCTGTTCGGCTGCCATGTCCATGTGCCGATCAGGCCGATGTCGCGCTCAATGCGGCGCGGGCCCTGGCGCGGCGGCACGGTGCCGGTCGCAAGCGGCAGTGCCGCCGCCTTGTCGCTGCCGGCGAGACCGAGCGCTGCAATATCCTCTTCGGCAAGCGTGAAGACGAACGCCGCACGGTCGCACAGGCGGCGTTCCAGCCCGGCGAGCAACCGGGCCTCGCGGCCAAACAGGAATTTCTGGATGGGGCTGGTGGCAGCCTGCGCGTTTTCGGCGGCGGACCGGTGCTCGACATTATGCGCAACGAACATTTGCGGCCGGTCGTTGAAGCAGTCTTCGAAAGTTCCGGATAGTGGAACTCCGTTCAGCATATAGAAATCGAAGGGTTCGGCCCGTGCCATGGCTGCACGCAGATCCCGGCGCGAAACCACCCGCAATTTGACCGAAGAAACCGTCAATCCGGTGGCAAATGCCTTCGCTATCCACCCGATCTTGCGCAAGATGCCCGCCGTTTCGTTACGGACATCGACCTCGCCGAGTACGATCGTCTGCGCGGGATCGGCGGGCTTGCTCCCCGGCCAGATGAAACCGAGCACGGTCACCTTGACGCCAAGGCGCACCAGGCCGTCGATGATCGCCTTGTTGGCAATCTCGTAGCCCGTGGTAGGGTTTTCGTCTGGAACCAGAGATGTTACGAACAAAACATTCATCGATCTTGTTTTCTCGCCGCGCTTTCTTCGGCGCGTAATGAATTATTGAACAAGTGGCGTCTATACCCTGTGAAGATAAATAACGGATAAATAGTTTTGGGCGCGATCTTCGATGCAACTGCCTGACAATATTTCCATCGTGGCGCAATCGCCCGGGCTGGAACCGGAGAAGATCGAGGTCGTGGTGACGCTCCCGACCTTCAAGCGACCGGAACATCTGCTGAAGACACTGGCGTCTCTCGAAGCCCAGCAGACGCGCAGGCGCTTTGCCGTGATCGTCATGGAAAACGAAGCCGAGCGGCGGGACGGCGCGGCAGCGGCGCTCGAGCTGTTTGCCGGCGGGAAGATCCCCGGCCTGCTGATCATCGCCCATGATCGCGGCAATTGTAACGCCTATAATGCCGGCTGGCGGACGGCGCTTGCGGTCTTTCCGCGCTTTTCCTCGCTGGTCGTCATCGATGATGACGAGATCGCCGATCCGAACTGGCTGGAAAACCTCTGCGCCACGCGCGAAGCTTTCGGCGTCGATTTCGTCGGCGGCCCGCAAATCCCGATATTCGCGCGCAAGGAGCACCAATCCTTCGCATCGCATCCGGTTTTTCGCCCGCATTATTCGCAAACCGGGCCAGTTCCGATCCTTTATTCCTCCGGAAACCTCCTGATCGGGCGCAATGTCCTTGAGGCGATGCCGTTTCCATTTCTCGATCTCGCCTTCAACTTCATGGGCGGCGGAGATTCGGATTTCATCGACCGCAGCGTTCGCCGCGGCTTCCGCCTTGCCTGGTGCGCCGAAGCCCCGGTCTACGAGACAGTGCCCGAACGGCGTGTCGAGGCGAGCTGGATCAGGGCGCGCGCGCTGCGAAACGGCGTGATTTCAAGCCTTATCGAACGGCGCAAGCATGCCGGCGGCGCTTTCGGGCGCACGAAGACGACGCTGAAGAGCCTGGCGCTCCTCGCCGCATCGCCGGCAAGGGGCGCCGTGGCGGCGCTCAAATCAGGATCATTGTCCATTGGCGCCTATCCCATCTATATCGGGCTTGGGCGCGTGCTGGCGGATTTCGGATATTCGAATGAGCAATACCGGCAGCCTGAAAAGAATTGAAAAGGCGATCCCGCTTCGCCTCGCCGCAAGCCTGATCGCGGCGCTGGTCCTCTGCGTGCTCATCATCTCGTTCCGGCCTTTCCAGCCGGCCAGCACTGCCGCTGCCGGCAGCGGCGGCGATCTCGTCAACCAGCTCGGCTTCGGCGCTCTCGGCGGCCTGTCCATCATCGCGATGATCGGGCTGGCCGATCCGCGCCGGCTGCTCTGCCTCGCAAGCCCGCTCTGGGCGCTCATGTTCGGCTTCCTGTTCTATTCCACCCTGATCGCCGTCGATCCGGCCGCGGCGCAGCGCGCCGTGATCTTCACATTGATCGGCGTGCTCTGCATCATCGCGGTACTGGCCTTGCCGCGCGATGGCGATGGTTTCTCCCTCGTCCTCTCGATCGCGGGCATTGCCGTCCTGGTGCTGTCCTATGTCGGGCTTGCCGTCGTCCCCGACCTTGCCAGACATACGGCGGCGGAGGTCGAGGCCCAGCACGCCGGCCTCTGGCGCGGCATCTTCGCCCACAAGAACATTGCCGCGCCGGTCATGGCCGCCTTCGTCTTCGCCGGCATCTACCTGATCCGCCGCCGCTGGCTGAAGCCCGGCATCGCCATATTGCTGCTGGCGCTGGTGTTCGTCGCCCATACCGGCTCGAAAACCTCGACGGCGCTCGTGCCGCTGGTGATCCTGCTCGTGATGCTGCCCGGCCTGATGGGCCTTCGCCTGATCGCGGCGCTGATCATCGCCCTCGTCCTCTTCGCCTTCTTCTACTTCACCATCGGCACCGTGTTCTTCCCCGGCGCGCGCGATTTCCTGCTCAATCTCGGCGTCGATGCCACATTCACCGGCCGCTCCTCGATCTGGCAGTTCGCGCTGGAGAAACTGGCCGATACGCCCTGGCGCGGCTACGGGCTCGAAAGCTTCTGGGAAGCGCCCGTCGTGCAACAGGCGGAAAACCCCTATTATCTGGATTGGGACGTGCGCGGCATCGTTCATGCCCATAATGGCTATCTCGACATTGCCATCGCCATGGGTATCCCGGCACTCGTCTGCGCCATGCTGGTGCTGGTGCTTTTGCCGCTGATCGATTATGTCCGCTGCCTGAAGAAGCGCGAGAATATCTTCCTCGCCGATTTCTTCATGATGTGCCTGACCTTCGCGCTGATGAACGCATTTCTCGAAAGCTTCTTCTTCCGGCGCGCCGATCCGGTCTGGCTGCTGGTGGTCATGGCGACCTTCGGCCTGCGGCTTACCGCAAGGCAGGTCATATTGCCTCGTTCCGCCTAATCGGCGGCGCTTGAGTTGACCACCGCCGGCTTAGGCATCAAATTGCACCCGATTCATCTGGGAGAACAAAAATGGACGGTAATCTGGTTCTGGTCGGCTGCGGCAATATGGGTTTCGCCATGCTCAAGGGTTGGCTCGCCGCGGGCATCCTGAAGCCGGAGCAGATCGCCGTCGTCGAACCGGCGGATGCTCTGCGCGAACGCGCGGCGACGCTCGGTGTCGCCGCCGTCGCCGATGTCGCGGCCCTCGCCGAAGACTATCCGGCCCGCATCATCATTGTCGCGGTCAAGCCGCAGGTCATGGGCAATGTCCTGCCGGCCTACAAGCGCTTTGCCGGAAGTGCCACTTTCGTCAGCGTCGCGGCGGGCATAAAGGTCGGGTTCTTCGAAGATCATCTCGGAACGGGTACCGCCATCATCCGCACCATCCCGAATACCCCGGCGGCGATCGGCAAGGGCATGATCGTCACCTACCGCAACAGCCATGTCGATGCCACCGATGCGGCGCTGGTCGATGAATTGCTGAAGACGAGCGGCGAAGTGGCATCCGTAGCGGATGAAAGCCTGATCGATGCCGCGACGGCGGTCTCCGGCTCGGGCCCGGCCTATGTGTTCCACTTCATCGAATGCCTGACCGAAGCGGCGATCGCCGTGGGATTCGAGCCCGAAACGGCTGGGCTCCTCGCCATGCAGACCGTTTATGGCGCAGCCTCGCTCGCCGCCTCCAGCGCGGATTCGCCGACGCTGCTTCGCGAACAGGTAACGAGCCCGCGCGGCACGACCGCTGCGGCTCTCGATGTCCTGATGGGCCACGACAAGCTGAAGCAGCTCATGGCCGAGGCCGTTTCCGCCGCCCATCAGCGCGCCATTGAACTCGGTTCCGGCGCGGCGTAGACCGCCGCGACCACCGGGTCAGCTATCGGATAGCGATCAGCTCGGCTTTTTGGTCACGAGCGTGAGCAGCCCCTTGGAATCGAGGCTGGCGATGACGACCGCCTCGGAGGTCAGCCCCTTTTCCTTCAGCGCTGCGGTCACCTCAGGCGATTGATCGATGGAGGAACGCAGCTTCTTCACATCGCTGTCGCTGCGCTGGGCAACGGCATCATTGACCTGGGTTTTCGTAGCTTCCGGCAGCTCGTTGATATCGACGATGTTGATCGTCGTGATCTGCGGAGCTGCGCTCTGACCCGGCGTTTCCGCCTTTGGTGCCGTCTCGGTGGCGCTGGGTGCAGGTTGGGTCGCTGTCTGTGCATAGGCCACGGATGTGGCCAGTGGGAAGACCGCACAGAGCGCGGCCACTATCATCTTTCGCATCGTTATTCCTTTCACGTGATTGGCGAACGATCATGCAGAATCAGGACATCAACGTCCGATTCATTGATGACTCGCGCAGTTCACGCGGGGAATTGGCCCTCAACCTGCCGACGATCAGGTTATTTCGGGGCAATGTCGTGGCGAAAATGTGTCCAGGCCGAAGACTACCCCGCCCTGGCGGCCTCCGCCGGCGCCGGTTCCGCCAACTGGATCATCTCGCGCGCCAGCAATTCGTAGGAGCGGACGCGGGCGGCGTGATCGAAGATCATTCCCGTCACCATGACCTCGTCTGCGCCGGTACGGGCGATGAATTCCTCGACGCCGGCCTTCGCCGTTTGCGGCGAGCCAGCCACGGAACAGGAGAGCGAGTGGCGCAATATTGCCCGTGCCTGGAGATCGAGCGTCTCTTCATAGCCCGCGACGGGCGGCGGCAGCGGGCCCGGCCGACCGGTGCGCAGGTTGACGAAGGCCTGCTGCTGCGACGTCTGCAGCAATTTGGCCTCTTCGTCCGTATCGGCGACGAACACATTCAGACCGAGCATGACATAGGGTTTTTCGAGATAGGCGGAGGGCTGGAACCGCGCGCGATAGATCTCGATCGCCGGTTCCAGATCCGACGGCGCGAAATGCGAGGCGAAGGCATAGGGCAGGCCGAGCGCGGCGGCGAGCTGGGCGCCGAAGAGGCTCGAGCCAAGAATCCACACCGGAACATCGAGGCCGGCTCCCGGGACCGCGATCACCCGCTGACCTTCCTCGGGCTCGCGGAAATAACCGAGCAGTTCGACCACGTCCTGGGGAAAACCGTTGATGTCCTGATCGAGGTTGCGCCGCAATGCCTGCGCGGTCAGCTGATCCGTGCCCGGCGCCCGGCCGACGCCAAGATCGATGCGGCCGGGATGCAGTGCGGCGAGCGTACCGAAGGCTTCGGCCACCATCAACGGCGAATGGTTCGGCAACATGATGCCGCCGGCGCCGAGGCGTATCTTCGAGGTGCCGGCCGCGACATGCGCTATGACGACGGCTGTCGCCGCGCTGGCGATGCCGCGCATATTGTGGTGTTCTGCCAACCACAGGCGATTATAGCCGACACGCTCCGCGCTGCGTGCGAGATCGAGGGAGTTTCGGAGTGATTGGGCCGCGTTGCCGCCAACTACAATCGGTGAAAGGTCGAGAACGGATAATGGGGTCATTGCCAGAATATAGGCTGCCTCTTCCCCGGCGCAATAAGTGGCGGCCCGCCTGATGCTTCATAAATTTTGAACTCTGGTTCAATTCGCCATTCGAGGACGCCGCCGAGCGGCTTCGGCTACAGGCGATCCATCGGCCGGCCCGTCGGCCGCGTCAGAGGCGCTTGTCCCCGCTGGCCGCAGCACCAAGATTCAATCCATGCAACGGATGCAATTCAGCCTGGAGCTGTTCATCCGACTCGCGGATTGCCGTTTCGATGAAGTAGGCGATCATATCCAGCCCCTCCTGATCGGCGAGCGCGCACAACCTCGAAAGTTCTTCTTTCAGGACCTTCAATGTCTCCAAACGCTTGCTCATGCAATGCTCCCGCCCCGGACGTCCCTGCGAAGACTATCTGCGCAGAGACCCTGGATACTACCCGCGTTCAACAAAATATGGCGTTCTTGCTTGTTGCCGTTTCTGCAAAAATCGACGCCGCTCACTTTTGCCAGAATATATTTTTTTCGGATATCACAATAAATCTCTCTCGTCTCCATGTCGCTTGTATTATCAAGCAAAAATCTTCGTGAACTGCCTACGCAAGTTTTAAATATAATAAAACTTTAATAAATATGTATCCAGAGATGCTGTCGCTTTACCTGTCAAAGCTTTGAAAGTCTTACCTCTGCCTTGCCGCACAGCTTCCTGTTGCCGTTCTTCACCGCTTTGTCGATGATGCCGGAGGCGAGATCCGAAACGACTTCGACCGCGATGTCTTCGGGCAGACCGGTCTCTTGCATGCCGGCGCGCATGGCAGCCTCGCTGGCCGTGGAATCCGATCCGCAGACATAGGCCCGCGCTTCGAGGAGCGCGGCGCGCTGGAACTTCTTGTTGTAGATTTCGCTCGTACCGCTGTCGGCCTCATCCATGCTGAAAGCATGAGCGGCCATTCCGCTGCCGAGAAGCGCGGTGCCTAGAATTGTCGCGAATGCGATTGATCTGCCGTAGCGCATCGTACCGACCTTTCCTCGCGTGGCCGGAAAAATTCAGGAAATCGCCGCCATGCGAACCCTTTATTAACGGATGTGGTGGCGCAGATGTTCCATTCGGCGATTATCAAGACAATGTGAGGGTGCAACCGCAGGTCATGTTGCGATGCACACGGCGCAATGCTGCTATGCAATATTGTCTATGTCATTTCATCTGCGTTGCGCTATCTTTGGATCAGGAATTTTCGACGGTATCTCCTCCTCCCGATCCGTCGAAACGGATGGTCTCTTCTCCTCCCAGAAGACCCTCCATAACCAACGAAACCCACCGCACCTCCTCCCGCGGTGGGTTTTGTTGTTTCAGGACCCGGCTCCTGTCTCAGGACATTTCATTCTCAAAGCTTTCATTGCCATTGCCGTCACACCCGGAAATGAAAATGCCGCCTCCCGGAGGAAGCGGCATCTGATCGGCCTACGAAGAACGCGCCTATTGCGGACGGGCAGTCTGGATGCGCCGCTGTTCGACGCTCTCTTCGAATGAAAGCTTCTTCTCCGGCGTTGCCTTTTGCATCAGCTCCTTTGGCGGCGGCACGAAGGACGTATCCGTGACGGGAGATTTGCCGGCAGTACCCGGCGTTTTCATTGCGGTCGTGCAACCGGCAATGGCTATGAGTGACAGAACGGCAAGGATGGGAACTGCGCGCATTCGGCTTTCCTTTGTGGTGGGCCCAGAATCAGACGGGCATGCGGGGGTGCTTCCGTTGTACATCCAATCATGGCGATAGAAGGGTGGCAATCATGGCGACTGAAGGGTGGCAATCATGGCGACAGACGCGTGGCCCCTAGCGCACGAGGATTGCACGGAGATCATTGACGTTGGTGCCGGTCGGGCCGGGCACGAAAAGATCGCCCAGGGCCGAAAATGCCGTCCAGGCATCGTTGCCATTGAGAAAAGCTGCGGCATCGAGCCCCTTTTCATGCAGCCGTTCGACCGTGGTGCCATCGGCAAAAGCCCCGGCATTGTCTTCCGATCCGTCGATCCCATCCGTATCGGCCGCGAATGCGCTGATGCCCTCCGTCCCCTCTATGTCGATGGCGAGGGAGAGCAGGAATTCGGTGTTGCGTCCGCCCTTGCCCTTGTGGCGCACGGTGACCGTGGTTTCGCCGCCCGAAAGAATGACGACCGGCTTTGCGAAGGGCTGATTGCGCAAGGCGACATGTTTGGCCAGAGCCGAATGGACATGCGCGACCTCTCTCGCCTCACCCTCGATCGCGTCGGAAAGGATGAATGCTTCGACACCTGCCATGCGCGCGGCATCGGCCGCCGCCTGCAGCGAAACCCCTGCCGAGGCGATGACCTCGACCGCATGACCCTTGAAGACGGCATCGTTCGGCTGCGGGGCTGCTGCTGCTTCCGAGCGAAGATGCTTCATCGCCGCCGCCGGCAGGTCGAGCCTGTAGCGCTCGACGAAGCGCAGCGCATCCTCGCGGCTGGTGGCATCGGCTATGGTCGGACCCGAGGCGACAAAGGCCGGATTGTCACCCGGAATGTCGGAAACGATGAGCGAATGAACGCGGGCCGGATGTGCCGCAGCGGCGAGCCGGCCGCCCTTGATGGTCGAAAGGTGCTTGCGGATGGCATTCATGGCCGATATCGGCGCGCCCGACGCCAGAAGCGCCTTGTTGACCGCAATCTCGTCTTCGATCGTCATCCCCTCCGGCGGCGAAGGCAGCAAGGCCGATCCGCCACCCGATATGAGCGCAACGACCAGATCGTCGGCGCTGAGGCCGCTAACGGCGTCGAGAAGCCGCTTCGACGCCACGAGCCCTGCGGCATCGGGGACGGGATGCGAGGCCTCGATGATCTCGATCTCATCACAGGGCGCGCCAAAGCCATAGCGCGTGACGACGACGCCCTCGATCGGCGCATCCCCATGGCGCTTTCTCCATGCCCGTTCGAAGGCCTGCGCCATCTGCGCGGAGCCCTTGCCGGCACCGACGACGATCGTCCTGCCTCTCGGCTTCTCCGGCAGATGCGCCTCGATCGTGGCAGCCGGGTCCGCTGCGTCGACCGCCGCGCGAAACAGCGCCTCAAAAAACTTCCTGTCATCCATAGGCTCAGGCTTCCATGCAGAGCAGGAACGAATAATGGCGGTTCAAGGGATACTCCTCTGGCAGAATTGCGGCCCATCCTGACCACACGGCGAAAAAATGCGAGTGCTATTTCTGCTTTTCCGCATGAAATTGGCCAATTGGGCCCCGCTGGGACAGCAACGTCTCCACGGCGGCGGCAGCGGCCAGCAGCCGTCCGTCCGCGCCATGCCGTGCCATCAGCATGAGCCCGACAGGCAGTTCCGTATCGGGGATCGGCAGGCTTATGGCCGTCAGGTCGAACTGGTTGGCGATTTGCGTATTGCGCAGGAGCAGGCCCTCGACCTCCCTGTAGACCGCATCGTCGGCAACGGATTGATGTGTCGGCGCCACGATCGGCACCGTCGGCAGGGCGAGAAAGTCGAATTCCGCCAGCCGCGCATCCATTTCGCCCGCCAGCACCCGGCGTTTCTGCATCAGCGCGACATAGTCCCGTTCCGTCACGCCAAGGCGGCGCAGCAGCGGCCGCTGCACCCGCTGATCGACATCGAGCCCTGTCTTCTCGAGCCAGCCGGCATGGACGCGGCTCGCCTCGATACCGGCGATGGAGCCGATCGCCGTCGCCTCCGCCATGGCTTCGATGAGGTCGTCCAACGAGTGTTCCACCAGCAACGCGCCCGCATGCTCGCAAAGCGCGATCGCCCGGGCAAACCCGCCGGCGACAGTCTCGTCGAGCGCCTGCAGCGGAATGCCGACCGGTATGCCGATCTTCACCCCGGCCAGTTGGCGCGGCTGCAGCGGATGATATGGCTCGCCGGCTATGATCGCGTCCGCCAGCGCACAATCCGCCACGTTGCGTGCCAGCGGACCTATCGAATCAAGGCTCGGAGATAGCGGAAATGCGCCCGATAGCGGCACGCGCCTTGCCGTGGGCTTGAAGCCCGTGACACCGTTCAGCGCCGCGGGTATGCGCACCGAGCCGCCCGTGTCGGAGCCGATGGAAATATCGCTCGTCCCTTCCGCCACCGACACCGCCGCACCGATCGACGATCCTCCGGCAACCCGCGCTGGATCCACGGCATTGCCGGCCGGCGCGGAGTGCGGGTTGAGCCCGACCGCCGTGAAGGCGAACTCCGTCATCAATGTCTTGCCGATGATTATCGCGCCGGCGGCTCGCAGACGTTGCACGACCAGCGCATCGGCAGCAGCGGGCTCCGCCTCGCGCCGCATCAGCGATCCGGCCAATGTCGGCTCGCCTTCCACATCGAAGAGGTCCTTGATCGAGACGATGCGGCCATCCAGCGCACCGAGCGGCCGGCCCTCGACCCGGCGCTGGTCGGCGGCGTCCGCCTCCTGTCTCGCCCGCCCGGCATAGATGCGCGTGAATATCCGCTCATCGCCATTGCGGCCGGCAAGGACGCCGAGAACTTCGTCGACACGATCGCGCGCGGTTTGCTTCAAGGATTGCAAGGCTTTGGTCTCTCGAATGGCGGGGCGAATATTCATATCGGCTGTCGCGGCCACGGTCAAAACGGCAGGCGCCATGCACTGGACTCAACGCTGCATTGCAACAATTGCAGTTTTCAGCCGGGCCGAATTGACGGAGACTTATCAGCGGGAGGGTCAACGATAAAGGGGTAGAACATGAGCCTTCGCAACCGCATCAGGAAATACCGTCAATACCGGCAGAACCTCTACGAGTTGAGCGTCTGCACGGACCGCAACCTTGCCGATCTTGGCATCGCACGCTCCGACATCCGCCGCATCGCCTGGATGGCCTGCAATTGATCAGGTAGTGCTTGCGGGACCAGCCTCTGGTCTTTCCAGGGGCTGCGCCTCAGCGTCAGGCGAAAAACAGCACGTTCCTGCAAGCCGTTCGCAGCAACGAACGTGCATGGCAGAAAACCGTCCGGTCACATCAGGTTACATCCGGCCGCAAGGGCGAAACGTTCAGCAGGGCGGCTCGTCGCCAAGCTCCCTCGCCTTCCTCCGCAGCAATCCGTCTATTTCTTCCTGCACCTGCGATAGTCCCCAGCCATTGGCCAGGGCCTTCCGGTAGACGGAAAGCAATTGCACGGACGACACCTTGTCCAGATAGCGTTCGCGCAGAATATCACGGCAATTGACCGTCAATTGAACCTGATCGGCTCCACTTTCAGGAGATGTATTACTCACATCACGCACTCCCTGAGCGCGGCTCCACCCCGGTAATTGTCGCTTTCGGTCGTCAGCCGCAGCTTTATATTTGCAGAAAACCGGCGAATAGGCGAGTCTCGGCCTATCCGGGGCGATCAGGGGAACACGCATCATGTTATCGGGATCATGGAAATTCATTGCGGTCGTCATTGCCCTCATGGCGCTTTCCGGCCGGCCGGTATTGGCCGAGCCATCCCAAGCGCCGCGGGAATTGCAGGGACGATGGCTTGCCGAAGACATCGGCGGCGCCGGCGTGATCGACCGGCTCCAGACGATCCTCGAAATCCGCGAAGACGGGGCCATAGGCGGTTCGGGCGGTTGCAACCGCATGCGTGGAACAGCCAAAATCGAAGGCCGGAAGATCAATTTCGGGCCGATCGCAAGCACGAGGATGGCCTGCGTGCCTGCCGCGATGGTTCAGGAACGCAAATTCTTCGCGGCAATGGAAAAGGTTCGCTCGTGGCGGATCGACAAGAAGCGGCAAAAACTGGTGTTGCTGGACCGGCGCGGCAAGCGTCTGGTTGTCTTTACCAGGGCTTAGGGCAAGTCGACCGTACGGAAGACCTCCACCATCCAGTCCATGAATACGCGCAGCCGCGGCGAGAGCTGCTTGCTGCGCGGATAGAGCAGCGAGACCTGGCTGGGCGACGGCGGATAGTCCGGCAGGAGCGGTACGAGCTCGCCCGAATTGAAGTATTTTTCCAGCCGATAGCGCGGGGCCTGGATGATGCCGAGGCCGGCAAGGGCGGCGGCGAAATAGGTTTCCGCGCCCGTGACGGTCATCGCCACCGGCAGCGTGACAGTGCGCAGCGTGCCCTCGACGGAGAATTCCAGCGGCATGATCGCCCCGGTCGCCGATGAACGAAAGCCGATCATGGCGTGCCCCGCCAGGTCTTCGATCCGCTGCGGCGCGCCGCGGCTTTGGCAATAGGCCGGAGAGGCACATGTGGCCTCGCGCAGGACGGTGAGACGGTGGGCGACCATCTCGCTATCCTGGAGTTCACCGACGCGCAGCACGCAATCCACCCCTTCCCGCACGAGATCGACAAACCGGTCGCCCTCGCTCATGTGAAGCTCGATTTCCGGATACAGGGCAAAAAATTCGCCGAGCCGGGGCATGACGAAGGTCCTCGCAAGCATTCCCTGGACGTCTACCCGCAGCAGCCCCTTTGGCTTGCCTTTCGAAAAAGCCGCCTCCGCATCCTCAAGATCGGCGATCAGCCGCTGGCAACGGCCATAATATGCCTCGCCATCGAGTGTCGGCCGCACATGGCGCGTCGTTCGCTGCAGCAGGCGCGCTCCGAGCCGCGCCTCCAGCGCCTTGATCGCATCCGTCACTGTCGCGCGGGGCAGGCCAAGATCCTGCGCCGCCAGCGTGAAGCTGCGCCTTTCGACGATCCTGACGAATACCCGCATCGCATCATATCGATCCATTGTTCGAAAATCCGTATTATCCTGCCGAATTCTAGCCGATTATTCCTACAGCCGGGAGTGCTAAGTTTCGAAGATCGAAGCGAGACGACCGATCAAACTGCGACGAAAGGAACAATGTCATGAGCGATCGAAGGGTAGCCATCGTAACAGGTGCATCGCGCGGCATCGGTGCGGGCATAGCGGAGCGGCTGGCGAAGGATGGCTTCACCGTCATCGTCAATTATGCCGGTCGCCACCAGGACGCCGAGGCCGTGGTTGCCGGGATCGAGGCTGGTGGCGGCCAGGCGATAGCGGCACAGGCCGATGTGAGCGATCCGCAAGCCGTTGCGCGGATGTTCGACGCTGCAGAGGCGGCATTTGGCGGGATCGACATGCTCGTCAACAATGCGGGCATCATGGCGCTCAAGCCCATCGCCGACAGCGACGACGCCATGTTCGACAGGATGATGGCGATCAACCTGAAAGGCAGCTTCAACTGCATGCGGGAGGCGGCGAGACGCGTACGCGACGGCGGGCGCATCATCAATCTTTCCACCAGCGTAGTCGGCATCCGGCTGGAGACCTACGGCATATATGCGGCGACGAAGGCGGCCGTGGAGACGATGGGCGCCATTCTTTCGAAGGAAATGCGCGGCCGCTCGATCACCGTCAACACAGTGGCGCCGGGCCCGACGGCAACCGACCTTTTCCTCGACGGAAAAACGCCCGAACTCGTCGAGCGCCTGGCCAAGATGAACCCGCTGGAGCGGCTGGGCACGCCCGCCGACATCGCCTCCGTCGTCGCTTTCCTTGCCGGACCGGACGGCGGCTGGATCAACGGCCAGGTCGTCCGCGCCAATGGCGGCATGGTGTAAGTACATATCGGCGTGGGACTTTGCTCCAAGCGATGGCCCGTAAACTGGCGCCAATGAGGAAGTGCCTGGTTACGGGAGTGAAACGCGACAACTTGGACAGCGTTATGCAGGAAGTGACGACAGTATTTGTTGCGTAGGAAGGAGGAGCGTCCCACCTATTCCCTTCGCATCCACAAAACCAAACTTTCGGTAGAATGTCTCCGCTTCCTTATCAAGAGCATGGACCATGACCGCTCTGAACGCCACTGCTTGCGCAGCGGAAACAACGCTTAGGAGGGCATTTTTAAGGAGCGCGGCTCCCAGGCCCTTCCCCTGGTGTTTTTCATCGACCGCAAGTCGCGCCAACAGAGCTACCGGAATTTGGGCTGGTGCCTGTGTCCCTTTTACCTGCCGAGGCGCATCGTTGCGACTTATCATGCCAGCACAAAGGGAGTGATAGCCGACGACAGCATTAGACTCATCGGCTATTACGAAGGTTCGTGAATAGCCCTGATTTTGGTTGTAAAGAGCCATGTCTCGCAACCAATCATCAAGCACAGGCTTTCCACTTGAAAAGCCGTCGAGCAGGTGTTCGCCGGCTAGCGGAGCGGGTCTTCGAAATGCCACGCTTAATCGATCCACGCCATGTTGCTCTTGAAGAGCCGGACCAATTCTTTGTTAGGCTTGCCGTCCTTGGAAAGCAGTTCGTTGACATTGTCAAAAACACCAGCGTCAACTCCAATAAAACGCTGGTCAAGTAATTCTTTTTGCGCGGAGTGGACGGCAGCTTCAGTCATGAATGCAGTGAGCGACTTACCGCAAATTTCGGCTGCCCTACTAATCGTATCATGCGTGTCCGAGTCCATCCGCAGATTGATTTTTTCGGTTTTCTTCAAAGCTGACATTTTTCACACCTCCACCAATCAAAACTATGCAGAATTGAAAGGAACCGTTCTTCTATAAGCTCTGTAGATAGTGACTTGTATGGACGATGTAAATACATCAACGATCAATTGTTAAATTGGCGACCCTTGATACCCCACTAACAGCTTTCTGGCGTATGAGAGCTAGCGCACCAGAATCGAATCCTGAGACGTTGAATTTTGTCATGAAAAGATGAAGTGGTGCCCAGACGCGGATTCGAACCACGGACACGCGGATTTTCAATCCGCTGCTCTACCAACTGAGCTATCTGGGCACTCCCGGCCCGCATTCGCGGCCTGTCGATCGACGTGTTGGTTTCCGTCGGAAGCGCGTGGGTTATAACACTAAAAATCGTCCTGTCCAGCATCAACTCACGAATTTTTCGCCGTTTTTCTGCCTCTTGCAAAGGGCAAGGATAGATGCGTTTGTTGATGCAGCTAAGGACGGGATTCGCAATCTATGGATGAAATGGGGGAGAGGGTGGCCACGCCGAAGCCATTTGGCTGGGGAATCATCGGCAGTGGCAGGGTGGCGGGGCAATTCGCATCGGATCTTGCCAGCGTCGGGGGCGCGGAACTTGTGGCAAATTATTCCCGCACGCAGGCGAATGCGACGCGCTTCGCCAAGAATTTCCTCAGCCTGCGGCCCTATGCCGATCTCGATGCCTTCCTGGCCGATCCCGCCATCGATGCCGTCTATATCGCGACGCCGAACTCGCTTCACGTGGCGCAGTCGCTGAAGGCGGTGCGCTCCGGCAAGCCGGTGCTTGTGGAAAAGCCCCTCGCCCCATCCCATGCCGAGGCCGCCGTTATCCAGCGTGAAGCGGCGCGTGCCAATGTCTTCGCCATGGAGGCGATGTGGACGCGTTTCCTGCCGGCGGTGATCGCAGCCAAGGCGAAGCTCGATGCGGGCGCCATAGGGACCGTGCGAAGACTGACGGCGGAACTCGCCTACAGGCACGAATTCGACCCGCAGGACCGCCTGTTCAGCCGCTCATTGGGTGGCGGGGCGACGCTCGACCTTGGCGTCTATTGCGTCTCGCTGGCCATGTATTTTCTCGGGCAGCCGCAGAAGGTCTCGGGCCTGTGGCATGCGGCGCCCAATGGCGTCGACATGAGTTCCGAAATCACGCTGCATTATGATCATGCGACAGCGGAGCTTTCCTGCGGCTTCGACAGGGATGGCGCCAATCATCTCGTGATCGAGGGGAGCGAAGGCGCGCTCAGGCTCGACAATCCGTTCCTCAAGGCGCAGCGCCTGACCCTCTATCACGGGCTCGCATGCCGGGCTCCCTTCGGCCCATTGTCGGGTCCGCCCGGCCTCTTCGGCAAAATGCTGGATCGCCTTCCGATACCCGGCCGCAGCACGGAGGAATATCCGTTCGAGGGCAATGGCCTGCAATTCGAGGCGGAAGCCGCCATGCGCGCCATCCAGCGCGGCGAGACCGCAACGGCGGCGATGCCCATCGGCGACAGCGTCAATGTCCTGCGGGCGCTGAACCTCGTCCTGTCGCAGCCGGCATCGCAGAAGATCATCCGGCTTTAGCGGGCTCGAAGCTGCTCTGCAGCCTGTAGGGCTGCGGCAGCGATGCCGCATTGTTCAAGGCAAGCGCCAGTTCGGTGATATGCAAGGCGACATCGCCCGATGCGAAACAGCGCGTGCCAGCTTCGATCGCATCGGCCATGGCGGCAATTCCGCCGGCAAAATCGATGCGTGACGGATAGTTCGGCAGGCGCAGGCGCCTGGCATCGCGCCCATAGCGTATCTTTCGGCCGGGAAGCGGCTTCGAATGGATGAACCTGCCGAGTTTCGCCTCCAGCCGTTCGGCAAGCTTCGTGGCAAGGCTGCGACCGCCATGGGCGCTTTCCAGATAGACCGGCGAGCTATGATCCCAGAGGTCGCCGACGGTCAGCGTGCCGGCATCTCCAAGTATGGTCATCGACCTGTCGCGTGGCGCGGCGAGCCCGTTTGTGAGCCTTGCCACGACGCCCGACCGGAATCGCAGCGCACCCACCGAAAAATCCGGGCCGGGCTCGATCGATCCGGTGCCCGGTCCCTTGTCCGGGAATGTCAGCGCGGAGAAGGCCGTTACGCTGTCGACGGGGCCGAACAGAGCGACGAGCCACGACAGCGCATAGCCGGCATGCTCCAGCGTGCAGCCGATCTCGAATTCATGCAGGCCCGGCCAGCGCGCCCCGGATACGGAACGCCATTCCTGCCATGGCGCGCGGAAAACCGGCCCATCCTCCATCTGGGCATAGACCAGCCGCGCCTGCCCGACGGCTCCCTGCCCGATCTTGTCAGCGACGAGCCGATGGGCCGCGCTCAACGCATTGGCCGGCGCCGTTGCCAGGGTGAGACCGGCCGCTTCGGCAAGCGCCACAAGCTCCGCGGCTTCCTCGTAGCGCATCGCCAGCGGCTTTTCGCAATAGACGTGCTTGCCCGCCGCCAACGCCTGCCGCGACAAGGCGTAATGGCTCTCCGGCGTCGTGAGATTGACGATGATCGCCACATCGTCATCGGCAAGCATCGACTGGAAATCGGGATAGGCGCGCGTGCCGTAATGGGCGCAGAACTGCGCGAGCCGCGCCTGATCGCGGTCAAAGACTCCGCAGAGTTCGAGCTGCGGGTGATTGGCAAGCGTGGTCATATAGTAGTCGGCCACGAAGCCGGTGCCGATTATCGCGATCTTCATGCTGCGAACATTAACGCCTCGAAGTGAAAAGAGGGTGAAGGCCGGCACCGGACCCCGCGGGCTGCTTCAGCCCTCATCATCCTCATTGCTGTCGTCGGCGCTCTCCACCGCGGGCAGGACATAGGCCCCGCTCAACCAACGGTTGAGATCGATGTCGCGGCACCGGGCCGAGCAGAATGGATAATGCTCGCGCTGCGACGGCCGCTTGCACTCCGGGCACGGGCGCGGCGGCCGCAAGGGCGTCACTTTGGCTGAGGTTTTGTTTTCTTCGGTCAATGTCTCGTCCTCAATGGGCGGAAGACTGCCAATTGGAATAGACAGGGTAGCCTTCGCCGTGAAGCAGGCTCGCGGTTTCATGGAGCGGCAGGCCGACCACATTGGAATAGGAGCCCACCAGCTTGACGACGAAGCCGCCGGCGAGGCCCTGGATGGCGTAGCCGCCCGCCTTGCCGCGCCACTCGCCGGACGCGAGATAGCTCTCCATCTCCTCGCGCGACAGCCGTTTGAAGCGCACGCGGGTTTCGACGAGGTCCTGGCGTAGCTTGCCGGAAGGCGTAACGAGGCAAAGCCCGGTATAGACGCGGTGCGAGCGCCCCGACAGCAGCCTCAGGCAGGCCGTGGCATCGTCGAGTATCTCCGCTTTGGGCAGGACGCGCCTGCCGACGGCCACCACGGTATCGGCGGCAATGATGAATGTGCCGGTGGTATCGCGCATCTCGCCGGCCACCTTCTCTGCCTTCAGGCGCGACAGGCGTCGTGCGAGCGAGCGCGGATGCTCGGCGCGCAGCGGGGTCTCGTCCACGTCGGCCGGTGCGAGACGATCAGGTTCTATGCCGATCTGGCCCAGGAGCGCCAGGCGGCGCGGCGAGCCCGATGCCAAAACAAGTTTCTGCTGATCGCTCATCCAGGATGTCCTGAGGCCGGGTGCGGAGGATTATTTGAAACGGTAGGTGATGCGACCCTTGGTCAGGTCGTAGGGGGTCATTTCGACGAGGACCTTGTCGCCGGCCAGGACGCGAATGCGATTCTTGCGCATGCGGCCTGCGGTATGCGCAATGATTTCATGATCGTTTTCAAGCTTCACGCGGAACATCGCGTTGGGCAGCAGCTCCGTTACCAGACCGGGAAACTCCAGTACTTCTTCTTTCGCCATGCGTTATTTTATCTCCAGATAAGTGAATTGCGGTCTTCGGACCGGAATTTTGCGCGGAACCTATAGTATTGCGCGTCATTTGTGAACAACCGAGTTGGATCAATCGCACAGGCCGCCCAAAGGCTGCGGATAGTCGCAGGGGCCGGCTCAGCCGCGCGGCGCGAAGCGCTCCTCGATGTGATGCAGCAAATGATCGCGAACGTCGCGATATGCCTGCAATATCTGATCGCGGCGGCCCCTCACCAGCGTCGGATCGGGCGTCGGCCAATACTCGACCTGCACGGATGACGTCCGCGTCAGTTCCAGTGCCATATGGTGTGCCTTGGGCGACAATGTAACGATCAGGTCGAAATAATCGTCCTCGAGCTCCTTGAAGGTGCGCGGCAGGGCCGATGTCCGTTGCAGGCCGATCTCCTCGAGCACGGCATCGACGAACGGATCAGCCTCGCCCTTCTCCACACCGGCGGAGGCGATATAGGTGCGGGAGGGCAATATCCTGCGCGCCAGTGCCTCGGCGATGGGCGAGCGAATCGAATTCATGCCGCATATGAACAGTACGGCGCCCGGCACCGCCGGTTTGGCGTCTTCGGCGTGGTCGTCCGATGCCTGCTCCGGCTGCGGCACTGCCCCTAGCCCCGCCAATGCAGCACACATACAAGGGTGAAGAGGCGGCGGGCGGTGTCGAAATCGACCTCGATCTTGCCGCCGAGCCTGTCCATCAGGGCCTGCGAGCCTTCATTGTGCAGGCCGCGGCGCCCCATGTCGATGGCCTCGATCTTGCTCGGGCTCGACGACCGGATAGCTTCGTAATAGCTCTCGCAGATGAGGAAATAGTCCTTGATGACCTTTCTGAGCGGCGTAAGCGAAAGTATATGCGTGACGACATCCTCGCCGCCATCGCGCGAGATGGCAAAGATGAGGCGGGATTCGGCGAGCGAAATCTTCAGGCGGTAGGGGCCGGCTCCCTCGTCGCCCACCGGACGGAACGAATTTTCCTCGATCAGGTCGAATATGGCGACAGCGCGTTCATGCTCGACATCGGGCGTCGAACGGCCAATCGTATCGTCCAGCTCCACGTCCACCAATCTTGCATCGCTTGCCGTCATTCTCGCCCTTGCGAATTCAGCCTGATTGCCACCGACCTGCCATGCGCATCGAGACCTTCCGCACGGGCCATCTCGATGGCGGCGGGGCCGAGAGCCCGCAGCTGCTCCACTCCCAGCTTCAGGATGGACGTTCGCTTGACATAGTCAAGCACGGAAAGACCGGAGGAGAATCGTGCGGAGCGCGCCGTCGGCAGCACATGGTTGGAGCCGCCGACATAATCGCCGATGACTTCGGGCGTATAGCGGCCAAGGAATATTGCCCCGGCATTGCGTATGCCGGCGAGCAGCGGCTCGGGATCAGCGGTGGCGATTTCCAGATGTTCGGCGGCGATGCGGTTGGCGAGCGGCACTGCGGCGGCAAGATCGTCGACGAGGATGACCGCGCCGAAATCGCGCCAGCTTGCCGATGCGGTTTCGACGCGCGGCAAGGTTCGCAACTGGCGCTCGACGGCTGCCATGACGGCCTCGGCGAAGGCGGCGTCGTCCGTGATCAATATCGATTGCGCCGCCGTGTCGTGTTCGGCCTGCGCCATGAGATCGGCGGCGATCCAGTCCGGATCATTGTCCGCATCGGCAATGATGAGGACTTCGGACGGGCCGGCGATCATGTCGATGCCAACCGTTCCGAACACCCGGCGCTTGGCTGCGGCGACATAGGCATTTCCCGGGCCGACGATCTTCGCCACCGGCGCTATGGTGCCGGTGCCATAGGCAAGCGCTGCGATCGCCTGTGCGCCGCCGACGCGGTAGATCTCCGAAACGCCGGCGAGCCGCGCCGCGACGAGCACCAGCGGGTTCAACACTCCACCCGGCGACGGCACCACCATGACGATGCGCTCGACGCCGGCCACCCTGGCAGGAACGGCATTCATCAATACCGAACTCGGATAGCTCGCGGTTCCGCCCGGAACATAGAGGCCGACGGATTCGATCGCCGTCCAGCGCGAGCCAAGCTCGACGCCGAGCGCATCGGTATAATGATCGTCCTTCGGCAATTGGCGCGCATGATGGGAATGGATGCGGTCACGCGCCAGCGTCAGCGCCTCGACCGTCGCAGCCGGCGCGGCGGCAACGGCATCGTCGATCTGCGCGCTGGTAATGGCGATACCATGTTCGGCAAGGTCTATCCGGTCGAACTTCAGCGAATAGTCGATGAGAGCGGCATCGCCCTCGTTGCGCACCCGCCTGATGATCTCCGCCACGGCGAGATCGACATCTTCCGACACCTCGCGCTTCGTTGCGAGGAAAGCAGCAAACCGCGCCTCGAAATCGGCTTCCGACTGTCTAAGCACAACTACCACACCGCTACTCCTGCCGCCTGCCGCTGTCCATTCGCCCGGATCATCGCCCGATGCCGGTCCATCGCCTAAAGTTCGTGATCGGGTTTCGCCTGGGTTTCCCATGCGGGGCCGAGATCGGTAAGCTGGACCTCGATCGCCTCCACCTCGAAGCGGAGCGCCTTGTTGGCCGCAAAGACGATCTCGATCGTCCCGGACGGCGCATCGGTGGCAGTGAAGCGGATGGCGAGGATCGACAGGACGTCATCCTTGAACTGGCGGTCTATCCCGGTGGCGCGCAGATTGGTGGCGCGGCTGAAATAGACGGCGGTGCGGCGGCGCTCGAAACTGCGATGCCGCTTGCCATCGGCCGCAAGCTCCCAGACGAAACGGTTTACCCCGAGCACGAGCTTTGCTTCAGTCGCCAGAAAGTCGATATCACCGACCTTGAGGACGGCATCCTGCAGATGCGCCGAAACGATCTGGAGATCTTCCTCATCCAGCGCAATCAGTTTGAGCGTGCTCATATGTTCTTGCCTCATTCGCAGGTAATGGCTCTGTTCGGTACCTACCTGTTAGAGTAAACCGTGCGGAATTGGAATTATCCATCGGCAATATTCAAAGCTGCCGCGGGTTGTTTTCCACACGGCAGCCGCAGGGCATGCAGGGCCTTGCCGGATGCGGTCAGTCGCTGATGCGTTCGACCACCGCGCCGCAACGCGTCAGCTTTTCCTCGAGGCGCTCGAAGCCCCGGTCGAGGTGGTAGACGCGGTTGACGGTGGTCTCGCCTTCGGCGGCGAGGCCGGCGATGACGAGCGACACCGAGGCGCGCAAATCGGTCGCCATGACCGGCGCGCCACGCAGGCGCTCGACGCCTTCGATCGTCGCTGTCTGGCCGGAGAGCGAAATCTTCGCGCCGAGCCGCGCCAGTTCCTGCACGTGCATGAAGCGGTTCTCGAAAATCGTCTCGGTGATCTGCGACGTGCCCTTGGCTTTCGTCATGAGGCCCATGAACTGCGCCTGCAGGTCGGTGGGGAAGCCTGGAAATGGCTGCGTCGTCACATCGACCGGCATGATCCCATGGCCGTTGCGCACGATGCGGAGGCCGGAATTGGTTTCCGATATTTCCGCGCCCGCCTGGCCGAGCGTCGTCAGTGCCGACTTGAGGAGATTGGCGTCGGCCCCTTCAAGGATGACGTCGCCGCCGGTCATCGCCACCGCCATGGCATAGGTGCCGGTCTCGATACGGTCCGGAATGACGCGAACGCGCGCGCCGGAAAGGCTCGTCACGCCCTCGATGGTGATGGTGTCGGTGCCGGCGCCGGTGATCTTCGCGCCCATGGCATTGAGGCAATCGGCGAGATTGACGACTTCCGGCTCCTGCGCGGCGTTTTCGATGATCGTCTCGCCCTTGGCCAGCGTCGCGGCCATCAGCATGACATGGGTGGCGCCGACGGAGACTTTCGGGAAGGTGAAGCGCGTTCCGACAAGGCCGCCCTTGGCGCTGGCCTTCACATAGCCGTTCTCGATCTCGATCTCCGCGCCGAGCGCGGCAAGGCCCTCGATGAAGAGATCGACCGGCCGCGTCCCGATGGCGCAGCCGCCCGGCAGCGACACCGTCGCCGTGCCCATGCGGGCGAGGAGCGGCCCGATGACCCAGAAGCTGGCGCGCATCTTCGAAACGAGCTCGTAGGGCGCCATCGTGTCGACGATGTTGCGGGCGGTGAAATGAATGGTGCGGGAATAGGCGCCGTCCTGGCGTTCGCGCCGGCCATTGACCGAATAATCCACGCCGTGATTGCCGAGGATACGGATCAGTTGTTCCACATCGGCGAGGTGCGGCACGTTTTCGAGCGTCAGCGTGTCGTCCGTCAGCAGCGATGCGATCATCAACGGCAATGCCGCATTCTTGGCGCCCGAAATCGGAATGACGCCATTGAGCTTGTTACCGCCAACAATCTTGATGCGATCCATAATTTGTCACTTTCGCGGGAAGACCCGTCCTGTCGTTAAGCCCCTTGAGAAGGCGGTTGATGTAAACCATCGCGCAAAATGGTTCAAGAAAGGCTTTATGACCGGAGTAAGGCCGATCATGATTCACCGGTGGATGAACGCTCTTCAGTCTCTGTCGCCGCCTTCAGACCCTCGTCGCGCTCATCCGGCGCCCCGGCGCGACGTGAACGCGTCTGCTGCTTGCGCCGCGCCAGATTGGCGCGCAACTGCTCGGAACGGCGCTTTTCACGGTTTTCCTGCTCGGTATTTGGCTTCTTTGACGACGACATTTCCTCAGACTCATGCAAATCGGACAACCCACATGCCGGCTCATATTCCAGCCGGCCAGATAAATTACAAAGAGAATACGATTGCTTGCTTGCGATTTCATCAATGATATGGCAGAAGTCCGCCGCGTTCGCAAATCGGCTGCGGTAGCTCAGTGGTAGAGCACTCCATTGGTAATGGAGAGGTCGAGAGTTCAATCCTCTCTCGCAGCACCATCCCATCTCGTTGATATTTCCACCCCGTCCGTCATTTCATCGCAATGACGACCTTGCCTTTCGCGCGGCCCGTTTCGACATGGGCCAGTGCTTCATTGGTCTGTGCGAAGGGGAAGACGCGATCGATCACCGGGCGGATGGCGCCGGCCTCGATCAGCGCGCCGATCCTTGCAAGCTGGTCGCCATTCGCCGTCATGAACAGAAATGAATAATCGATACCGCGGCGCCGAGCCTTGCTTCTGATGCCGAAGCTCATCAGGCGCATGATCTGGCGCAACGGCCAGCCGGAGCCGTTCTGCCGGGCGAAATCCGGATCGGGCGGGCCCGAGATCGAAATCAGCTTCCCGCCGGGCTTCAGCACCTCAAGGGATTTCTCCAGCGTGTCCTTGCCGAGGCTGTTGAGAACGACGTCGTAGCCCTCGATCACCTCCTCGAATTTCTCATTCCTGTAGTCGATGACGACGTCCGCGCCGAGACTTCGGACGAGTTCGATATTGCCGGTGCTCGTGGTCGTCGCCACATGGGCGCCAAGGTGCCTTGCAAGCTGGATGGCGATGGTGCCGACACCGCCCGAGCCGGCATGGATCAGAATCTTCTGCCCCTTCTCCAGACGGGCGCGCTCGACCAGCACCTGCCATGCGGTGAGCGCAACGAGAGGGATGGACGCCGCCTCTTCCATGGTGAGGTTTGCAGGCTTCGGCGCCACATCCGCCGCGTCGATGGCGATATATTGCGCGAATGTTCCGATTCGATCCTGCTCCGGACGTGCATAGACCGCGTCGCCGGCCTTGAACCGCCGCACGTTACGGCCCACCCGGACGACAGTTCCGGCGACATCATTGCCGAGAATCAGCGGAAGCCGATAGGGCAGGATGAGCTTGAATTCTCCATCCCTGATCTTGGCATCGAGAACATTCACGCTGGCGGCATGGATCTCCACCATCACATCATTGTCACGCAGCT
This sequence comes from Phyllobacterium sp. 21LDTY02-6, assembly GCF_023554255.2. Classification (GTDB taxonomy): domain Bacteria; phylum Pseudomonadota; class Alphaproteobacteria; order Rhizobiales; family Rhizobiaceae; genus Phyllobacterium. The sequence continues at coordinate 465,838 of NZ_JAMJWD020000004.1, forward strand.
CCGGTTCGGGGACCTCGGCGAGGCGCAGCGCACCGCCCTTGGCGTAGCGGTCGATGAGAAATGCTTTCATGATAGCCAACTTTCGCGCGAGGCCGGAAATAACTGGTTCAGTCGGTGAGCTTGCTGAATTTACGCAAATTCTTGTCGACGAAGGATTCGGGCAGGAAGCGGCGCATGAAACGAACCTGCCGCGCTACCTTTCCGGCAGTGTAGCGCCTTTTGGGCGATGCCGCATTGGCTGCCCGTACCACCGTGGCGGCCACGATCTCCGGCGCCTCGCCTTCCTCGATAACATCGCGCATCCGCTGCTCGGCGGCGGCACGGACGGTATCATAGACGGCAAGCGGCCGATCGGGCCGGGTAAGGTTCTCCTCGAAGGAGGTGCGGATGCCGCCCGGCTCGACGAGCACGACACGGATGCCTTGCGTGCGGACCTCATGGTCGAGAGATTCCGAATAGCCCTCCAGCGCGTGCTTGGTCGATGAATAAAGCGCATTATACGGCGCGGGAATGAGCCCGAGTATGGAACTTACGTTGACGATACGGCCGCTGCGCTGGCGCCGCATCACCGGCAGCACCGCATTGGTGACGCGCAGGACGCCGAAGACGTTCACATCGAACACGGCCCGTGCCTGGGCGGCCGAGGATTCTTCCGCGCCGCCGAGCAGCCCGACCCCGGCATTGTTGACGAGGAGGTCGATCTGCCCCGTCCGGCTCAAAACCTCGTCGACCAGCGCCTGGACAGACGCATCATCCGTCACGTCACAGACCAGCATCGTGACTCCATCCGGACCATTGGCCGCCGGCTTCCGGCTGGTGCCGAAGACGCGGTAACCATCGCGCCGCAGCGCCTGTGCGGTGACCAGCCCGATGCCTGAGGAAGCGCCCGTCACGATGGCGACCCGGTTGTCTTTGTTGCTCATTTTCCTGAACCTTCATTTTGTCGTGGAATATCGATGAGCAATCAGTTACTATTATTTTAGTAGTAAGTCACTATCAAAAAGATACTAACATGAAAAAACTTTCCGACCTGCCCTGTCCCATCGCACGCAGCCTCGCCCTCATAGGGGATGCCTGGAGCATGCTCATCATGCGCGACGCCCATGCGGGCCTGACCCGCTTCGATGAATTCCGCCGCAGCCTCGGCATCGCCCCGACCATGTTGACCGCGCGGCTCGCAGCCCTCACGGGCGAGGGGATATTGGAGAAGCGGCGCTATTCCATCCGTCCGCCAAGGGATGAATATGTGCTGACCGAAGCCGGCCGCGATTTCCTGCCCGTGCTGTTCGCCATCGGCGCATGGGGCCGCAAGCACCGCGGCGACGGCAAGATCACGCGGTTCTACGACGCCGAGACGGGAACGGAGATCGATCCGCTGACCATCGATCGCGGTACGGGCGCGCCGATCGGGACGCGACCCATCCGCATCGCCGAAGTCGATTGAACTGCGGCCGCCTTGTTACAATGAACCGGACGGGCAGCAATTCGTTCGACTTTTTCGTTTATTCGAACGTATCGAGTTCACTGCGGAAGGCATCGACCAGCCAGCCGGAGGCGGGGCCGAGCGGGCGATCGACCAGATGCAGCGCAAAGATCGAATAGGCGGTTTCCGGATAGGGCTCCAGATCGAGCGGCACGAGACGGCCGGCAGCCATGTCGTCGCGCACCATCCATTTCGGCAGGCCGCCCCAGCCGAGCCCGGCCAGCATCAACTCCCGCTTCGTCGCGACATCGGTAAGCCGCCAGGTACGATAGGCATAGACGCCGAAGTCCATACCCTTGGTCTGTTCGCTCAGATCCGTCACCACCAGTTGCACATGTTCGCGCATGACCGATAGCGGCACCCGCCCGGGATAGAGCGCCAGCGGATGATCCGGCGCCGCGACAGGAAGCATGCTCGTCTGGCCAAGGCGCACCGTCGCCAGCGCGTCAAAGGGCGTGACCGGCGGGCCGCCGACAGCGAAATCCACCTGGCGCTTGAGAGCAAGGTCCCAGATGGTGCCGAGCGCACCGACATGAAGGCGCAGGCCAACCGTCGGAAACCGCGTCTCGAATGTCCGCAACACGCTGGCGAGCACGGGCGTCGGGATATTGACGTCGACGGCGACGGCGATATTGGCTTCGATGCCCTCCTTCAGGCCCTGCACGCGCGAGCGGAGGTTCTGCAAGGCAAGCGCCATGCGCCGCGCATCTTCCAGCAGCGCCCGGCCAGCCTCGGTCAGCCGTGGCTCGCGCGTTCCCGACCGCTCGAAAAGCTTGAGCTCGAGCTGCGCTTCCAGATTGGCGATGGCATAGCTGATCACCGATTGGGAGCGATTGAGCCGGCGTGCCGCGGCCGAGAAACTGCCGGCATCCGCAATCGCGGCGAAGACGTTCAACTGGTCGAGGGTGGGGTTTGGCTGCATGGCGCGACTCATCTATTTATTCGATGGATTACATAGATATTTTCCCAGTTTTTTAGATCGATGTCGAGGCCCAGATTAGCGTCATCAGTTTCAACGCCAAAGGATGACATCATGTCCTCGATACTTCTCGTAACTTCCAGCCCGCGCGGCGACGCATCGCATTCGACGCGCATCGCCCGGGATTTCGCCCGGCGCCTGCAGGCCGGCCTGCCGAACAGCGAGCTCGTCACGCGCGACCTTGCCAGCGATCCCCTGCCCCATATCGACGCCGACTTCGCCAGCGGCATCTATACCCCGGCAGAAGCGCGCACCCCGGCGCAGCAGGCAGTCGTCGCCCGCTCCGACGCATTGGTGGACGAGCTCTTCGCCGCCGATACGATCGTCATCTCCACCGGCTTCATCAATTTCGGCATCTCGTCGAACCTGAAGACCTGGATCGACCATATCGCCCGCGCGGGGCGCACGTTCAGCTATGGTGCCGACGGCGCCAAGGGGCTGGTGACCGGCAAGAAGGTCTATGTGGTGCTGGCCTCCGGCGGCGTCTATTCGGACGGTCCAGCGGCGGCCTTCGACCAGGCGACGCCCTATCTTCGAACGGTACTGGGTTTCCTCGGCATGACCGATATCGAATTCGTCCGCATCGAAGGCGTGGCGATGGGCCCGGAAGCGGAGGCCAAGGCTATCGCCGAGGCAGTGGCGCGAACCAATGATTTCGCCCTTGCGGCCTGACCGCAAAAAACAAAAGCGGGCCGCTGGCCCGCTTTTTGTTGAATACTGCAAGTAACTCGAACTCGAACTAACCCATACGCCGTTTCTGCTCTGCTTCGTCCAAACGTTTCAATTGATCGAGAATGCTTTCCGGTACTGTTTCTTCCACCTTGTATATTCCTGCCGCGCGTATCGCCGAGCGATAACAGGATTGCGAGATTTGTCGTCGCACAATTTGGGATAGCTGTTTTTCGTAGGTCCGGTTATTACCGTCCATCGATTAGACTCCAACTTTATTTTGTCGTTTAACCCATTCTCTACGAAGAAGGTTGGTATCTTTCCTACGTTATTGGCCCTTAACGCAATGTGTCGCTGCGCCGCAGGCCTTAGTATTACACAACATCTCGGCAAAAGCGCCTCCCACCGCAACGGGAACGTCCTGCAGTTAACAAACGTTTACCGACTGATTTTGTTCAACGGGGGATTTTGCATTGGTGGAGACGTTCGAATACCTCAATTCGCTACCGGTCGTGCCGCATATCATCGCCCTCTTCATCGCCTATGCGCTGGCGGTGCCGATCGGCGTCGAGCGCGAGGCGGAAGAGCGCAGCGCCGGCGTGCGCACATTTCCGCTGGTGGCGCTGGCCAGCTGCGGCGTCATCCAGGGAACGGAGCATTTGACGACCGACAATCCCGAGGCGATGGCGCGCATCGTCGAAGGCCTGATCACCGGTGTCGGCTTCATCGGTGGCGGGGCGATCCTGCAATTGAAGGATTCGGTGCGCGGCACCGCCACGGCCGCCAGCATATGGGCGACCGGGGCCATCGGCATCTCGGCCGGGCTTGCAAGCTATGATGTCGCCATCATCATCTCGCTGTTCACATTTCTGACGCTGCGGCTGATGCTGCCCTTCAAGAAGGAGCCGAAACGGTAGCCCGGCGCGCTATCGCTGGTTGCGGAACTGCAGCGATGCTTCCCATTTCAATGCGGATTCGACGATCTTGTCGAGATCGTCGAGCTGCGGCACCCAGCCAAGCTCATTGCGCGCCTTGTTGCTGTCGGCAACCACGGATGCCGCATCGCCCGGCCGCGGGCTGGTGGGGCGTGCGTCGATCGGCGCGCCGTGGACGCGCTCCACGCTGGCGATGACTTCCTTGACCGAATAGCCGCGGCCATAGCCGCAATTGGCGACCATGCTGCTGCCGCCGGAGCGTAGCCGTTCGAGAGCCAGCCGATGGGCGGCGACGAGGTCCGTCACATGGATATAGTCCCGCACGCAGGTGCCGTCCGGCGTCGGGTAATTATTGCCGAACACCTCCATGTAGCGGCGCTTGCCGAGCGCCGTCTCGCAGGCGATCTTGATCAGATGCGTCGCGCCGCGCGTCGATTGACCGGTGCGTCCATTGGGATCGGCGCCGGCGACGTTGAAGTAGCGCAGCGCAGTATAATGGAAGTTGTGGGCGGCGGCAGTGTCGCGCAGCATCCATTCCGTCATCAGCTTCGACAGGCCGTAGGGCGATTCCGGCCGCGTCGGATGGTCTTCATTGACCGGCAGAAGCCCGCCATCGCCATAGACCGCGGCGGTGGAGGAAAAGATGAAGTTCTTGACGTCGGACTTCACCGCGGCGTCGATGAGCGTGCGGGATTTCGCGGTGTTGTTCTCGTAATAGGCGAGCGGATCGCGAACGGAATCGGGCACGACCACCGATCCGGCGAAATGGATGATCGCATCGACATAGTTGCGCTCGATGGTCTGGCGCATCAGGCTCTGGTCGCCAATATCGCCGATGACGAGCTTGGCCTCCGGCGGCACCGCCCATTTGAACCCGGTCGAGAGCGTATCGACGACGACGACCGATTCCCCCGCCTCCAGCAGATCCCAAACCATGTGGCTGCCAATATAGCCAGCACCCCCCGTCACCAGCACCGTCATCGCAATTGCCTTCTGCTGCGTCCCATTCGCCCTATATTGCAGCATCCGATCGTAGAGCCAATGGTGTCCGGTTCAATAAAGTGGGATTGCGGATTGATCCGCGACAATTGCAGATATTGATTGTAGATATCACATTCATCAACCTGAGGGGACGGTAGCGGCGGGGTCCCTCGAAGCGTGGCAAATTGCCCACCCCGCGGTCGTGGATTTTGGCGGCCAAAAACGCTAGTAAATGAAGTGTACAGGAGCATTTCATGGACTATCGGCGGTTTTTCGAAGACGCGATCGACCAGTTGCACGCTGAAAAGCGCTATAGGGTCTTCGCCAATCTGGAACGGATTGTGGGCAGATTTCCCCGCGCGCTCTGGCGCACGGCCGATGCCACGCGCGAGATCACGGTCTGGTGCTCCAATGATTATCTCGGCATGGGACAGCACCCGAAAGTGATTGCCGCGATGCATGACGCCTCGAGCCGCATGGGTTCGGGCGCCGGCGGCACGCGCAATATTTCGGGCACCAACCATCCGTTGGTCGAGCTGGAGCTTGAGCTCGCCGATCTGCACGGCAAGGAAGCCGGCCTGGTCTTCACCTCCGGCTTCGTCTCCAACGAGGCGTCCATTTCGACGATCGCCCGGCTGCTGCCGAACTGCCTCATCCTTTCGGACGAACTCAACCACGCCTCGATGATCGAAGGCGTCAAGCGTTCGGGCGCGGAGAAGCGCATCTTCCGCCACAATGATCTCGCCCATCTCGAGGAACTGCTGAAAGCTGCCGGTCGCGAGCGCGCCAAGCTCATCGTCTTCGAATCGGTCTATTCGATGGATGGCGACATCGCCCCGATCGAGGCAATTGCCGATCTGGCCGAGAAATACAATGCCATGACCTATATCGACGAGGTCCATGCGGTGGGCATGTATGGCGAACGCGGCGGCGGGATAACCGACCGCGAGGGGCTTTCGCATCGCATCGACATCATCGAAGGCACGTTGGCCAAGGCGTTCGGCACTCTCGGCGGCTATATTGCCGGCCCGAAGAGCGTGATCGACGCCGTTCGCTCCTATGCGCCGGGCTTCATCTTCACGACCGCGCTGCCGCCGGTGATCGCCGCTGCCGCGACCGAGTCGATCCGGCATCTGAAGACCTCGCAGGAGGAGCGCCGGCTGCACCAGCAACAGGCGCAGCTGACAAAGCAGGTCCTCGCCCAGGCCAATCTCCCGGTCATGCCTTCTGAAACGCATATCGTGCCGCTGCATGTCGGCGATCCCGAATTGTGCAAGAAGGCCAGCGACCGCCTGCTTGAGCAGCACGGCATCTATATCCAGCCGATCAACTATCCGACCGTTCCCCGCGGGACGGAGCGGCTGCGGATCACGCCGACCCCGTTCCACAGCAACGAGCTCATCGTCGAATTGAAGGATGCGCTGGTGGAAGTCTGGACCGCGCTCGGCATCCCGTTCTCGACGGGAGAAACTTCGCCGGTCGAAGCCGACGACCGGGTGGTAACGCTCGCCGTATCAAAAGCCGGCGGCTGACGTTACCGGAGGCGGCCGTTACCAGAGGCTGGCGGGCCCTCAGCGGGCCTTGATCCACTCCGCCAGCCGGTCTGCCGCGGTTTCGATCTGGTCGAGCCTGCGGGCAAAACACAATCTCAGAAACGCCTCGCCGCCTTCGCCGAACGCAGTTCCCGGCGCAAGTCCGACCTTGGCCTGATCGACGATATCGAAGGCGGCGCGATAGGAATCGGTGATGCCGTCTATGCCGAAGAACAGGTAGAAGGCACCAGCCGGCGGCGACAGCCTGACGCGGCCCGTATCGATCAGCCTGGCGCACAGGATATCGCGGGCCTGGCGCGCCCGCTCGACCTGCATGCGGACGAATTCATCGCCCTCATCAAGCGCCGCGACAGCACCGCGCTGCATGAATTGCGCCACGCCCGACGTCGAATATTGAATGAGGTTCTCGATCGTCGTGCCGAGCGAGGGGTGCACGACCAGCCAGCCGACCCGCCAGCCGGTCATCGCCCAGTTCTTGGAGAAGCTGTTGACGAAGATGATGCGGTCTTCCGCGTCCATCACATCGAGAAACGAGGGCGCGCGGCGTCCGCCATAATAGAACTGCGAATAGATTTCGTCGGCGATGATCCAGAGTCCATTGGCGCGCGCCATGGCCAGGATCTCCTTCAGCGTCTCGATATCGGCGGTCCAGCCGGACGGATTCGTCGGCGTGTTGATGAAGAGCGCCTTCGTCCTCGGCGTGATCTTGTCCTTGATCTTCTGCGGATCGAGCGACCAGCCATTGCCGGTGAAATCCTGGGTGACGGCGACCGGCCGGGCACCGCCTATGGCAGCGGCGGCGGCGAAATTCGGCCAGGCCGGAGAAAGGTAGATGACCTCATCGCCCGTGCCGGCCGTAGCCTGGATCGCCAGCTGGATCGACTGCATGCCCGAGCCGGTGACATAGAAATGCTCCACCGGCAGGCGCAACGCGAAATGTCGGTGGTAATAATCCGACAATGCCTGGCGCAGCTCCGGAATGCCGGCCTGCCAAGTGTAGAAGGTCTCGCCATTCGCAAGCCCGCGATTGGCGGCGTCGCGGATGAAGTCCGGCGTCGGCAGGTCGCCCTCGCCCGCCCATAGCGGGATGACGTTCTCCTGCCGCCGGCCGTGGTTCATGACGGCAACGATGCCGCTTTCGGGCGCTGCTGCCGCCTCGTGTCGCAAATGCTGGATCAGACTCATGCTCGGGTCCCCTTTTCAGGGGACCACTAAAGCAAGCAGGCCAGTTAATCACGCGGATATTTGTGATGTTTCCATCAGCCCGAATGATAGTCTGCTGACAGAGCCTGACAAGGCGCCCCCCCTTGCCAGCTACTTGTCCGCTACTTGGCCGCGCGGTTCGCCAGCAGATCGCGGATATCGGTGAGAAGCGCTTCTTCCTTGGTCGGTGCCGGCGCTGCTTCCGGTTCCGGTGCCTTCTCCTGCCGCTTGAAGCGGTTCATCGCCTTGACGACCATGAACAGCACCCAGGCGACGATCAGGAAGTTGATCAACAGGGTGATGAAATTACCATAGGCGATGGTGGCGCCCGCCTCGCGCGCAGCAGCCAGATTGCTGGCAGGCGCGCCGGCCAACTGGATATAGAGATTAGAAAAATCGATGCCGTTCGTCAGCAGCCCGACGACCGGCATGATGATGTCGGTGACGATGGACTCGACAAGCTTGCCGAACGCACCGCCGATGATGACGCCGATGGCAAGATCCACCATATTGCCCTTCAGGGCGAATTCCTTGAATTCCTGTAACATGCTATACCGCTCTCCAACGTTGTATGTTAATCCAAATCTATTATACCCTGAGGCCGGGACTACCAGACGCCGGCAAGAGTAGCAGAAGTTTTACGATAGTTAAGTGCTTGATTTGGTTTTCTACTGTTCATTTCCGCAGTAGTTCATCGCAACAAAACAATTACTAGTCTGATACATATTGGACAGAAAGTGACCCATGGGGTCGGCTGCATTCATCATCATCCAGCTTTACCTGCTGTTCCAGGCGCTGGTTGCGCTGCAGGCGGACAGACGCCCGGTTTCGACACGGCGCTCGCGGCAGCTTCTTTACCTGCTGGTGGTTATCGGCAGCGGGACATCCTGGATATTCTACGGCTCGCCCAGCTATGCGGCCGTGCATGGCATCGAATATATCGGCCTCTACATCGGCATCATCCTTGCCTATACGATCGGCTTTCCGGTGCTGGCGCATGTCGGGCGCGTCGTGCGGCAGCAGGGCATCGCCTCGATCTCGGATTTCATCGGCTCGCGCTACGGCAAGAGCTTCCTCGTCGCCGCCGTCGTCACGGCCATCGTCACCATCGGCCTCGTTCCCTATATCGCGCTGCAGGTGCGCGCGCTGCACTATCTCGCCGGCGCCTTCAAGGACCAGCCTTTTTTCCCGACGCTCGAACATGATCGTGCCCACGGCATCCTGGAGATCGGCGCGCTGATCCTTTGGGTCGTGTATTACTGCGCCCGCTCGCAAAGCTATGGCGAGCGCCATGAGGGGCTCCTCTTCGTCCTCGCCATGGATACCCTCATCAAGTTCGGCGCCTTCGTTCTCGTGGGCATCAGCATCCTGCTGGTGATCGACTGGCCGGATGCGTCGTTCGCCGATCGCCTGTGGCAGACGGATATCGTGGCAGGTTTCGGCCAGGATTTCTCCTTCGCCAATCTTGCCAGCCTCGCCCTGATCGGCGCGGCGGTGATCGTCCTTCTGCCCAGTCAGTTCTATGTGAATTTCGTCGATCAGCGCGGCGGACAGAACCTGCGATCGGCGCGCTGGTTCGTTCCGCTCTCGCTGTTCGTGATGGGCCTGTTCGTGCTGCCCATCGTCATCGCCGGCCAGGCATTTTCGCACAACCCCGAGCTCACCGACTTCTATTTCTTCACCGCGCCTCTCGCCGCGGGGGCAAATGTCGTTTCGATCATCGCCTTCATCGGCGGCGTGGCGGCGGCGACGAGCATGATCTTCCTGCCTTCGATGCTCCTCGCCGTATCCATCTCCAACGATATCGTGCTGCCCCTGCTCTGGCGCCGGGCGGCCGCCGATCGGAAGGGTGGAGACTTCGTCGGCACCATTCGCAATACGCGCATGGCGGTCATTGTCGTGGTCCTGCTGATCATGCTCATCTACGAGCATTATCTCAGCGACCATATATACTTCGCCTCGCTCGCCCTGATCTCGGCGGTGGCATTGATCCAGCTCCTGCCCGCCTTCGTCGGCGGCATCTTCTGGAACCGGGCGACGGCGCGCGGCGCGCTGTGGGGCATGTGCGGCGGCTTTGCCGTCTGGATCTATACGATGGTGCTGCCGTCGCTCCTCGATCCCGCCTCCGAACTGCTGATTGCGGGTCCTCTCAACCTGTCGGCGCTCAGGCCCGAAGCGCTGTTCGGCTCCGAGGTGAGCGCCTATGCCAATGGGTTGTTCTGGAGCCTCCTGGTCAATTCGACCCTGTTCGTCGCCGGGTCCCTGTCGCGCTCGCCGGCGCCGCTGGAACGCATCCAGGCGGCGCATTTCGTCATCGACGGTTCTGCCGTGGCCGATCCCGCCGACATGCTGCAACCGAATATCCTCTTCGGCCAGCTCAAGACCACGTTGGCGCGCTATATTGGCGAGCAGCACGCCGATTCCGCCTTTGCCACCTTTTGCCGGCAAGAGGAGATCACGCTGGCCGACGATCAGCCCGCCGACTTCAAGACCGTGCAATTCGCCGAGCACCTGCTTTCCGAGGTCGTCGGCCCGCCCTCGGCCCGCACCATTCTGGCCCTCGCAATGGGTCCGACGACCTCGTCGCAGCGCAAGGCGCAGATCCTGCTCGACCATGCCACCGGTGCGCTGGCGCAGAACCGGCAGCTGCTGCAGACCGCGCTCGACCGCATGGACCAGGGCATCGCCGTCTTCGACAGCGGCCACCGGCTGAGTTGCTGGAACCTGCAATTCCAGTTGATCCTCGAGCTGCCGCGGGAATTGCAGCGCATGGGCACGCCGCTCGGCCACATATTGCGGGCAATGTTCCAGCGTGGCGATCTCGTCGATCTTGGCGCCGAATACCAGACCAATGACGGCACCGCGCCGATCATTCCGTGGCGGATCAAGATGCGCAATGCCGAGCAGACGATCGAGGTGCGTTCGAACCCCATGCCCGGCGGCGGCCTGGTGACGACCTTCACCGATATCAGCCAGGCGGTGAATGCCGATGAATTGCTGCGCCGGACCAATGAATCGCTGGAGCAGCGCGTGCGCGAACGGACCGGCGAACTCACGCTGGCCAACCAGCAGCTGGTCAGGACGCAGAAGCGCGCCGAAGACGCCAATCTGGAAAAGACGCGGTTCCTGGCCGGCGCGAGCCATGACCTGCTGCAGCCGCTCAATGCGGCGCGGCTCTACTCGTCCGCGCTGACCGAACGCCTCGACAGCATCAATGAAAAGGAACTGGTGCGCAATCTCGACTCGTCGCTGGAAGCCGTCGAAACCATCATCAGCGCCCTGCTCGACATTTCCCGGCTGGATACCGGCGCGCTGAAGCCGGTGATCTCGGTGTTTCGCATGGATGCCCTGCTGCGGCAGGTGGAAAGCGATTTCATGCCCATCGCGCGCGAGAAGGGGCTGGAGCTGCGCATCCTGCCGACCTCGGCCGTGGTGGCGACGGATCGCAACCTGCTGCGCCGGCTGGTGCAGAACCTCGTTTCCAACGCCATCAAATATACCCGCTCGGGCAAGGTGCTGGTGGGCGTGAGGAGGCGGGGCCAGACCCTCCATCTCAATGTCCATGACACCGGCATCGGCATTCCGAGGACGCGCCTCGACGACATATTCCGCGAGTTCACCCGCCTGACCGGCGGCATGCGCGAATCCGACGGGCTGGGGCTCGGCCTCTCGATCGTCGAGCGTATCGCCCATCTGCTCGACATGGGCATCAGCGTCGATTCAACGCCCGGCCGTGGTTCCCGGTTCGCCGTGAGCATGGCGGCATCGCAAGCGCAGCCGGTATCGGTCAGCATTTCGGCGCCCGCGCCGCAAAAGCCGGGCGCGCTGGCCGGCCTGCGGGTGATGTGCATCGACGACAATGAAGCTTCGCTGGCGGGAATGCAGCAGCTGCTGCAGACCTGGGGCTGTACCGTCACGGCGTTTCGTTCGGCGGAAGCGGTTCGCCGCTATTGCCAGGACAAGGGCGCCATGCCCGAGGCGGTGCTGGCAGACTACAATCTCGACAATGAGAACGGGCTGGACCTGATCGGCTTCATCCGGGGCCATTTCGGCGGCGAGCTGCCGGCCTCGCTGGTAACGGCAGACCGTTCGGCGGAGGTCCTCGAAAGGGCGGCGCGGGACCATGTGACGATCCTCAACAAGCCGGTCAAGCCGGCGATGCTCCGGGCCCTGATAACGCGCTTGAAGGATAGCGTCGCGGCGGAGTGAGATCAGCTCTCGATCGCCTCGGCGATCTCGCGGTCGCCGCGAAACCGTGCAAGGCGGATGACGGCCTGGGTGCGACTGTCGACGCCGAGCTTGTAGAGCACGGCCGAGACATGGGCCTTCACCGTCGCTTCCGAAACCTGCAGCTCATGGGCGATCTGCTTGTTCAGCATGCCGTCCGCCATCATGCCGAGCACGCGGCTCTGCTGCGGCGTCAGCTTGCGGATGCAACGGATGAGATCGGCAAGCTCCGGCTCGAGTTCGCTCGGCTCGCTGTCGCCGAGCGGCGACCATATTCCGCCGTCGAGAATGACCTGCACGGCCGATCTTATCGTGTCGGGGCTGGAGGATTTGGAGATGAAACCTGCAGCGCCGAGCTCCAGCGCCGATTGTATGGTCACGGCATCGTCGCTCGCCGAAACGATGGCGATCGGCACCAGCGGCTGGATGGCGCGCAGGGCGATGAGGCCGGTAAGGCCGCCGGCATCGCTCAGCGAAAGGTCGAGAAGGACAAGGTCGAGATCGGTCGAGACATGAAGCAGCCGCTTTGCGCTTTCGAGATCGCCGATTTCCATGATTTCCAGCTGTTCGCCGAAGTTTGCCAGCGCCAGTTTGAGCGCGCCTCTAAACAATGGGTGGTCGTCTACGATAACGAACCGGTAATGCATCTGCTAATCCTCAATTGGTATCAAATAAAACATCTAAACCTAAAGGCGTAATGCCAACGACTAAATCCATTTTTTCTGATATATCAATAAGTATTTGGCACTTTGTAAAGTTCTTCGGCTGTATTGAGGGAACGTCGTTAAGCCTAGTCCGTTAAAGTGCCTTGGCAAAACCTTATTCCCGAGCGATTATTCAATTGTGGGGACGAGTTAGAAAGAGAATTGCATGATTACACACACTCTTTATCCGGAGGCACAGCCCTATCAGGAGCAGATGCTTGAAGTTTCGGGGTTGCACACGATACATATTGAGGAATGCGGCAATCCCGACGGCAAGCCGGTAATCATGATTCACGGCGGACCGGGTGGCGGCATCAACCCCACCATGCGTCGCCTGCATGATCCCGAACAGTACAGGATAATCCTCTTCGACCAGCGCGGCTGCGGCAAATCCACCCCGCATGCGGAGCTCGAGGAGAACACGACCTGGGACCTCGTCGCGGACATGGAGCGCATCCGCACCCATCTCGGCATCGACAAATGGCAGGTGTTCGGCGGGTCCTGGGGCTCGACGCTGGGGCTCGCCTATTCGCAGACCCATCCCGACCATGTCAGCGAACTCATCCTGCGCGGCATCTTCCTCGTCCGGCGCTTCGAGATCGACTGGTTCTATTCCAATGGCGCAAGCATCATCTATCCCGACCGTTTCGAGGCCTACCAGGCCCATATCCCGGAAGAGGAACGGGACGACATGGTCGCCGCCTATTACAAGCGCCTGACCGATCCAGACCCGGCGGTGCGCCTCGCCGCCGCCAAGAACTGGGCGCGCTGGGAAGGCTCCGCGCTGTCGCTGCTGCCGGACCCCGCGCGCGCCGAAGCCTTCGCGTCGGATAATTTCGCCATCGCCTTTGCGCGCATCGAATGCCACTACTTCCAGAATGGCGGCTTCTTCGAAACCGACGATCATCTGCTGCGCCATGCGCATCTGATCCGGCACATCCCCTGCACCATCGTGCATGGCCGCTATGACATGTGCACACCGCTGCTCAATGCCTGGCACCTCAAGAAAGTATGGCCGGAAGCCGATTTGCGCATCGTCGAGGATGCCGGTCATGCCGTCACCGAACCCGGCATCGTGCACGAGCTGATCGCGGCGACCAAGCGCTACGCCGCCTAGGCCGACAAGGCCCGCCGATCACGCTGCAAGATGCTTGCGGCGTGATTTGACCACCCAGAGATGGCCGAAGGGATCGACGAGAACGCCCGCCCTGTCGCCATTGTCGAGGGTCTCGACCGCGTTGCGGACGCGCGCGCCCTCCGCGACGGCATGGTGCATGATGCGATCCGCATCATCGACATGGATGTCGAGCATGACCGGCGTCGCGCCGATGGCATGGGCCGAGCGCGGCCCGCCGAGCGACGCATCCGCATCGCGCTTGGGATTGGCGCCCACGATCATGATGACGGATTCGCCGAGCCGGATTTCCGCCGCTATCAGCACGCCCTGGTGCAGATAGGGCCTGCCGACAAGCTGCGCCCCGAATACCGCCCCATAGAAGTCCAGCGCGTTCTGCTGGTCCCCATGACGCACAAAAAGCCTTATCGACACCTCGCCAATCAGTGTTGGTACGGCAAACATCTCATCGCTCCCAGAGAAAGTGGAGCGACCACTATCCGTCATCATTTAGAACAAATCAAGAACAAACAGTCTCGATCGTTGCGCTCGTCCTCAGGTTTTTTGCGGCGTCGCGGGCGATTGCGGCTCGGTCTTGTCCTCGTCCAGCTCCTTGGCGAGCCCCATGAAACGGCGCATGAAACGCTCCATATAGCTGAGGCCCTTTTCGAAGTCCTCCTCGGTCGGAAGCGCGTCCCGCACGGCGGGCGGCAGCTTGCCGATGCCGGCGACGGTTTCCTCCAGCTTCGCCACCCGCGCCTTCAGGTCGGCGATGTCGTCCTCGTAGAGCGTGCGTTCGTCGGCGGCGACCTTGCAGACGAGCTGGTTCAGCTTTTCGTGGCAGATCGACATTTCGCCGGTACGGTTGTTCATCCGGACATAGCCTTCGGCGGTCTTTTCGAGCGTATAATTCGCCGTTTCCTCGGCCGCGGCCGGGCCGGCGAGAAGCATGGCGGCAAGCATGACCGGTACTGCGTTTGATCTTGGCATTTCAGGCCTCCAGCGTTCGATACGGGTCATCATCGCCGTACAATACGCCAAAAATCCGAAACCTTCATGAATTCTGTGACCGGCGCGTCTGCGCTCTTTGCGAAAGCCGTATTTAGCGCTAGTAAGCGCGCATGTCGCAACTCATCTACAAGATCGCACCGCGAGCGCTCTGGCACGCTGCCGAAGCCAAGGGCGTTTTCGACGGCGCGCCCGTCGACCTGGCCGATGGCTATATCCATTTCTCCACCGCCGGGCAGTTGCACGAGACCGCCGCCAAACATTTTGCCGGGCAGGACGATCTCCTGCTCATCGCCGTCGATGCCGCCGCTCTCGGCGACAGCCTGCGCTTCGAGCCGTCGCGCGGCGGCGCGCTGTTTCCCCATCTCTATGCGGCGCTGCCCGTCAATGCCGCGGCCTGGGTCAGGCCCCTGCCACTCGGCGGCGACGGCAGGCACATCTTTCCGGATCTCAGCTAATGGCCAGTCTGTTCCAATCCATCGGGCAAAGGACCCTGTTCTCCCTCGAGCCGGAGCGGGCGCATGGCCTGTCGATCATGGCCTTGCGTTCCGGCATCGTGCCCGCCTGTGCGACACCGGGCGATCCCGCGCTTCGGATCAATGTCGCCGGGCTCGATTTTCCCAATCCGCTCGGCATGGCGGCCGGCTACGACAAGAATGCGGAAGTGCCGGACGCCCTGTTGAAGCTCGGTTTCGGCTTTGCCGAAGTCGGCACCCTGACGCCGCTGCGGCAATCCGGGAACCCCAAGCCGAGAATATTCCGGCTGGTACAGGATCGCGCCGTCATCAACCGTCTCGGCTTCAACAATGAGGGCCACGAAGCCGCGTTCCGCCGGTTGTCGGAGCGTAGCGGCAAACGCGGCATCATCGGCGTCAATATCGGCGCCAACAAGGATTCGCCCGACCGCATCGCCGATTATGTCGCCGGCATAAGGCGCTTCGCCGGCGTCGCCAGCTATTTCGCCGTGAACATCTCTTCCCCCAATACGCCGGGCCTGCGCGACCTGCAGACGCGCGACAGCCTGAAGGAACTGCTCGGCCGCGTGCTCGCCGAGCGCGACCGGCAGCAGGGGTCGAAGCGGCCGGTATTCCTGAAGATAGCGCCCGACCTGCCCGAAGCGAGCCTGGACGATATCGCCGCCGAACTCGCGCTTCACCCGCTCGACGGCCTCGTCGTTTCCAATACCACCCTCTCCCGCAGCGGCCTGATCAACCAGCTGGAACAGCGCGAGACAGGCGGTCTTTCGGGCGCGCCGCTGTTCGAACGTTCGACCATCGTCCTGGCGAAGATGCGCCAGCGCGTCGGCGCCGACCTGCCGATCATCGGCGTCGGCGGCATTGACAGCGCCGAGACCGCCCTTGCCAAGATCCGCGCCGGCGCCGATCTGGTTCAGCTCTATACGGGGATGATCTACAAGGGCCCCGGCATAGCGGCCGAGATCGTCAAGGGCCTTTCCAAGCAGATGAAGCGGGAGGCCGTCGCCAACATATCCGGCCTGCGCGATCTCGACACGGCCGATTGGGCGGCCCGGCCGCTGCTGGCCTAGGCCGCGAACTGCGCCCGGGCGCGGGACGGCAGGATCGCCAGCAGCGATATGCCCCGCAGTCCGAGGAACAGGTGCAGGGCGAGCCAGAGCCCGTGATTGCCGAAATAGACCGGCAGCACCAGATAGGCCGCGAAATAGCCGGCCAGCGACAGCAGCATCATGTTGCGCATGTCGCGCGACCAGGTGGCGCCGATGAAGACACCATCCATGTGGAAGGCCAGCAGCCCCATGACCGGCGCCAGCGCCGCCCAGGGCATATAGGTCGATGCCATTTCCTGCACCTCGGGCGATTTGATCAGGAACCTTATGATGCCGTCGCCGAAGGCGAGGAAGAACAGCGCCATCGCGCTGGCGAGCATCAGGCCCCACAGGAAGGAAAGCCGCACGCCGCGGTCGAATGCCGGGCGGTAATGGGCGCCGACCGCGCGGCCGGATATCTGCTCGGCGGCGGTGGTGACACCGTCGATGAGATAGCCCGAGACGAGGAGAAAATTCATGAGTACGGCATTCGCCGCCAGCGTCACCGCGCCTGCCGTGGTGCCGGCGCGGGTGAAATAGGCATAGGCGATGAGCAGGAAGAACGAGCGCAGCATGATATCCCGGTTCACCGCGAACATCCGGCGCAGCTCATGCGGATCGAGGATCATCGCCAATGTCGGGTTCGGCTCGGCGCGGAACTGCCGATAGACGAGCACCAGTCCGACGACCAGCGCGATGCCTTCGCCGAGCACGGTACCCCAGGCGATGCCGGCGACGCCCCAGCCGGCCAGCAGCCCCAGCCCGATGGTCATGGCGATATTGATGCCATTGAGCAGGAATTGCAGATAGAGCCCCTGCATGGCCCGGCCCTGGCCGAGCAGCAGGCCGAGCACGGCATAATTGGCAAGCGCCATCGGCGACGACAGAAGGCGGATCGTGACATAGGTCGACATCGCCGCCGATACTGCCGGGTCCGGCTGCATGAAGCGGTTCGTCGCCATCAGCACGAGCGGCGTCGCCAGGATGAAGACGATGCCGGCGATCAGGGCGATGCCGATGGAGCGCCAGAACACCGCCTGCTGCCCCACCTTGTCATGCATGCCCATGGCCTGGGCCACCAGGCCGGTAGTGCCGGCGCGCAGGAAATTCATCGTCGAGAACAGGAAGTCGAAGACCAGCGCACCGATGGCGAGGCCGCCGAGCAGATGCGGATCACCCAGCTGGCCGACCACCGCCGTATCGACGAGGCCGAGCAGCGGCGTCGTCAACGATGCGAGCATGACCGGAATGGTGATCGCCAGCATCAGCCGGTTCGTCACCTCGAAGGGCCGGACAATCTTCTGCTGCTGTGTCGGCGGAGTGTCGTTCATGAAGGGCACCGGAGGTTGCGGCGGGTTGTGCCGTTACCCCTCTCTATGCCATTGCCGGCGTCCGCTTGCCAGTGGCAAATCAGCGCCCGAGCACGAGTGCCCAGTAACGTTCGCTGCTGCCATTCGCGGCTTCAGCATAGGCGAGGCCATAATGCCTGAACCGCGGGTCGAGCATGTTGCGCCGATGCGGCGGCGAAGCCATCCACATGGCGAACAGGCGGTCGATACCCATCCTGCCCATCGCGATGTTCTCGGCCGCCGCGCCATCGATGCCATTGCCGCCGACGCGCGTGGCGAAATCCCTGCCCCAACCGGTGGTATGGGTCATCCGGCCCCGGCTCGCCATGTAAATGGCCTGCTGCAGGGCGGCCTGCTCGAGCCTGCTGTCGGGCGACATGGATTCGAGCCCGTTGCCGGAGCGCACCGCCGCCATCGCGCCGCTGGCGGAACCGGACACGCCGGCGCTGGCGCCCGGCCCCCTGCCTGCCGACTGGCAGGCGGCAAGCGGCAGCAGCAAAGCGAGCAGCGCCCAGTGAAGATGCCTGCGCGGGCGCAGGACCGAATGAATGGCTGGCATGGATGACCTCGTGATAAGTTCACCCGTGCCTAGAGACGAATTGTGCCAAAAATTCAGCGGCGATAGTTCAACAATCTCAAGATGATGAAGCACGGCACCACGACGGCGGCGCCGAGCAGCAGGTAAGACGCGAAGCTCTCGATCGCGCCGAAGCCGAGATTCCAGATGCGGCGTATGAAGCGCTCGACGCCATAGACGATGTCCATCGGCGACCAGTCGAACGCGTTCATGACGACGCCGACGACCAGCGATACGACGATCAGCTTGAGCAACACCCGGCCGGGCGTATCCCCTAGAAAGCTGTTGGACCTGTCCGTCATCGATTTCTCCAAGCTGCGTGCTGCGACCATGGCTGATGTAAAGCATATTGCCATGAATTCAAGCTGTCCTGCCCGGTTGGCGCTCCAGACCCTGCACTCGGCCGTGCTGGCGATCCATAGGATTCATTAGGCGCCGGCGCTTTGTTTGCACGGTGGATGGCCGTATAATGGCGCAAGATCGGGGGCGCGTTCCATGACTACCATTGCCAATGTCTCATGCTGGGCGGCCGCCCTTGGCGTTGCGGCCATGCTCGCTTCGCCCGCCCGCGCCCAGTCGTCGCCGGGTTCGGGTTGCACGCTCCATCCGGTCGGCGGCACGGCGCGGCATGTCCTGCAATGCCGCGGCGGCCTGAAGATCACCGCCGAGGCCAATGCGCGCTACAGCCTGATCGACAGCAACCGCGATGGCAGCGTCGACAAGGTGCGCCTGCAGGACAAGGCGATTCTCATCGATGCACCCGCCTCCCCTCAAGGCTTCGAGGTGATCACGCCCCAGGCCATCGCCGCCGTGCGCGGCACGCGCTGGGCCGTGGATGCGAGCGCGGCAGGCACAGCCGTCTTCGTCGCAAGGGGCGCCGTGGATGTGAGGCGCCGCGCCGCTGGCGAGCCGGTCGTGCTCGGCCCGGGCCAGGGCGTCGACGTCGATGCGGGGTCTGCCGCCCTGGTGGTGAAGCGGTGGCCGGCAAAGCGGGTCGCCGCCCTCATGGCCCGGCTCGGCCAATAGGACATGAGGTACCGCAGCGCCCTGATGCTGGCGGCGCTGACGCTTACCCTCGTTTGGGGCGCCGGGCTTGGCGCCGCCCACATGCGCAGCAATCTCTGGTTCCTGGAGCGCGTCGAGGCGACGCTGACGGACCTGCGCATTCTCCTGCGCGGCAGCCGGCCCGCCCCCGATGCGCTGACCATCGTCGCCATTGACGATCAGACGGTGCAGCGGACCGGCAGCTATCCGCTGGCGCGCGCCAGGATCGCCGAGCTGATCGACGCCATCGGCCGGGCGCGGCCGAATATCATCGCCGTGGACATGCTGTTCCTCGAGGCCGGGGCGGCGGAAGGCGATGCCGCGCTCGCCGCCGCCCTTGCGCGCACGCCATCCATCATAGCGGGAGCCGCCGTGTTCCAGCGGAGCAGCCAGCGCGCCGGCGCCGGCGGAGCCCTCCTCGACCGCATCCCCGACGCCGAGAGCTTCCTGCTGCCCCTGCCGCGCTTCAGCGAGGCGGCACAGGTCGGCATCGTCAATGTCGGCACGGACCAATCCGGCACGCCGCGCGAAATCCCGATGATATTCCGCAGCGGCAGCGACATACGCGCCGCCTTCCCCCTGCAGGCCGCGGCGCTCTCCCTCGGCGTCGAGCCGGTCTTCGGGGCGGACGGCATCGAGCTCGGCGGCAGGCATGTCGCGACCGATAGCGGCCAGGCGCTGCCGCTGGCATTCCATGGCCCGCGCGGCACGATAAGGACGATCAGCGCCGCTGCCATTCTCGACGGCAGCTTCGATCCCGCCGATATTTCCGGCAAGGTCGTGGTCCTCGGCACCACCGTGACCGGCGGCGGCGACGTCTTCCCGACGCCGTTCGACCAGGTCCTGCCCGGCGTCGAAGTCATCGCCACCGCCATCGGCCATCTGGTTGCCGATGGCGGCATCACCCGCAACCGGTTCACGCATCGCATCGACGCCGCGACCGCCATCCTCCTGCCGATGCTGCTGGTCACCATATTGGCGTTCTGGCCAAACGCGCCGGGCCTCGCGGCGATGGGCGCCGTGCTCGTCTGCTGGTTGGCGCTCAATGCCCTGCTGTTCTCCAACGGCCTGTGGCTGAGCATATCGCTGCCGCTGACCGCCATCGGCCCGCCAGTGCTGATATTCGGCGCGCTGCAACTGCTCCTGAACCGGCGGCGGGCGCAGCATTTCGCCAGCCAGAGCCGCATGTTGCAGGCCATCCAGGCGCCCGGCCTCGGCAAATGGCTGGCGCGCCATCCGGATTTTCTGGCTTTGCCGGTGCGCCAGGATGCGGCGGTGATCTTCATCGACCTGTCGGGCTTCACCGGCCTCAGCGAAATCCTCGGCCCCAATTCGACGCGCGACCTGCTCAACGGCTTCTACCAGATGGTGGACGAGGAAGTGGCGGCGAGCGGCGGCAGCATCATCAGCTTCATGGGCGATGGCGCCATGATCCTGTTCGGCCTGCCGGCGCCGAAGCCGGACGATGCGCAGCGCGCCCTCGGCTGTGCCGTCAGTCTCTGCGGCCGCACCGGGCAATGGCTGGCGACGCTGCCCTCCTCGACCAGCGAGCGCATCGGCTACAAGGTCGGCGCGCATTTCGGCACGGTCGTCGCCTCGCGCCTTGGCGGCGGCGAGCGCCAGCAGATCACCGCGACCGGAGATACGGTCAACATCGCCAGCAGGCTCATGGAGATCGCCAAGGCCAACCGCGCCGAACTGGCGCTCAGCAGCGAAATCCTGCATGTGGCGGGTCCGGACAATGCCGCCTCGGCGCGCGGCACGCTGACCGGCCCGCTCGAAGCCGAGATCAGGGGCAGGTCCGGGGCCGTGACGATCTGGCTATGGCGCGGCGGATGAGGGGGCGGATCGCATCAGTGTACCGCGTGCTTCGACAGGCTCAGCATGAGGGAAATTGGTTTGATTGCAGGAAAGTTGGGAGCTTAGAAAGGTCTCCGAACTGCCGCCCTGCCAAACACCCACTTCCTCATCCTGAGCCTGTCGAAGGACGCATTTCATCGATGCAACCTCCCTGTTGGAAGTTGGGACAGAACTAGGCGCGCATCGGCGCCGTGATTTCGTGGACGGCGCCAATGACGATCAGGATGACGATATAGGCGGCGACGATCAGCCAGAGCGGCCAGGGCCGCGTCGATTTCTTCGCCAGGAGGCCGACGATCAGGCCGGGGACGAGCGCGAGGGCGACGAGCTGGCTTGCCGCCTCGGACGGCGTCTTGAAGCTCGGCAGCGTGACGCCGAAATAGAGCGCCGCGAGGGCGATCGCCAGCGCGATGGCTGAACAGACGAGCCCTTTGAGATAGGGGGATTGCGTGCGCTCGGTGCCGGTCATGGGGAAGCCTAGTTGATGGTGCGGGACTGGTCGGGAATATCCAGCGAAAAGGCCGGAATGTCGATATCGAAGCGGTCGCCGCCGACGCTTTGCATCGTATATCTGCCGACCATCATGCCCGAAGCGGTCTTCAGCGGGCAGCCGGACGAATATTGGAAGGAATCGCCCGGGTTCAGCACCGGCTGCTCGCCCACGACCCCCGGTCCGCGCACTTCCTCGACATTGCCATGCGCGTCGGTGATCTGCCAGTAGCGCGACCGCAATTGCACGGTCGCGTCGGATTCGTTGGAGATCGTTATCCGGTAGCCCCAGACATAATGGTTCGCCGCCGGGTCGGACTGATCCTCCAGGTAAAAGGGTTCGACAGTGACTTCGATCTCGCGTGTGATGGCTTTATACATACCTGTCCCAGTGTATGTTCCTGATATCGCCAGCCACGCCGGCGGCGTCAACCGCTGCGATCTAAATCCTTTGTGATCGCCCTGCGTTCACGCCTTCAGCGCCATGTCGAGATCCTCGATCAGGTCGTCGGCATCCTCCAGGCCGACGGACAGCCGCAACAGCCCATCGGAAATGCCGAGCTCCGCCCGCGCCTCGTCCGACAGGTTCTTGTGGGTCGTGGTCGTCGGATGGGTGATGAGGCTCTTCGCATCGCCGAGATTGTTGGAGATCTGCACGATCTCGAGCGCGTTTTCAAAGCGGAACGCGCCCTTCTTGCCGCCCTTGACCTCGAAGGCGACAAGGGTCGAGCCGCCGCTCATCTGCCGGGCGATGATATCCGCCTGCGGATGGTCGGCGCGGCCGGGATAGACCACCTTGGAAATGCCCGGGTGATCGGCGAGGAAATCGGCGAGCCGCTGCGCCGTCTGGGTCTGCTGGCGCACGCGCACGGCGAGCGTTTCCAGCCCCTTCAGCATCACCCAGGAATTGAACGGGCTCAGCCCCGGGCCGGTATGGCGGAAATATTCGTGCAGGTTGGCGTCGATCCATTCCTTGTCGGAAAGGATCATGCCGCCGAGGCAGCGCCCCTGCCCGTCAATGTGCTTGGTGGTCGAGTAGACGACGATATGCGCGCCGAGCTCCAGCGGCTTCTGGAACAGCGGCGTGGCGAAGACATTGTCGACGATCAGCTTCGCGCCGACCGAATTCGCGACCTTGGCGACGGCAGTGATGTCGATTACTTCCAGCGTCGGATTGGTCGGGCTCTCGAGGAACAGCACCTTGGTGTTGGGGCGGATCGCATTCTCCCAGTTCTCGATCCTGGAACCATCGATCAGGGTGAACTCGACGCCATAGCGCGGCAGCAAGGTCTCGATGATGTAGCGACAGGAGCCGAACATCGCCCGCGCCGCCAGCACGTGGTCGCCAGCCTTGACCTGGCACAGGATCGCCGCTGCGACGGCCGCCATGCCGGAGGCGGTGGCGCGCGCATCTTCGGCGCCTTCCAGCGCACACATGCGCTTTTCGAACATGTCGGTCGTGGGGTTGGCATAGCGCGAATAGATGAAGCCCGGATCCTCGCCCTTGAAACGGGCCTCGGCGGACTCGGCGTCGGGATAGACGAAACCCTGTGTCAGGAACAGCGATTCCGATGTCTCGCCAAAGCCTGAGCGAAGCGTGCCGGCATGGACGAGCTGGGTGGCGGGGCGGAAATTGCGGCTTTTCTTCTCGGTCATCGTTTTCTCAATCTGCCTCGTGGAGGCAATAAAAAACCGGCCTTGCGGGAATCGCAAAAAGGCCGGACGTGACCGGGCCTCTTTTAGCAAATTGTTTTACGTGGCTGCAAGCCGGCCGGCCAAATCACCACGGGATAAGATTGCTTTAATCCTCTTGGGCGCTTGCGTCAATCGGGTGAAACGCTAAAGCTTTCACCGGATTTGACAGGATTTGACGACCATATGACACGACAAGCGGGCATTCTTGCCGATAGCGGCATCAGGGCATTGCACCAGGCGGGGGCGCTGACGACGGAGCGCGAATTCGACAGCGACCAGATCCAGCCGGCGAGCCTCGACCTGCGTCTCGGCGCCAAGGCCTACCGCGTCCGCGCCAGCTTCATGCCCGGCCCGGCAACGCCGGTCATCGACAAGCTCGAACGGCTGAAGCTGCACGAGATCGACCTGACTGCCGGCGCCGTGCTCGAAACCGGCTGCGTCTATATCGTGCCGCTGCTCGAAAGCCTGGACCTTCCGGCGGACGTGTCGGCCTCGGCCAATCCGAAGAGCTCGACCGGCAGGCTCGACATTTTCACCCGCGTCATTGTCGATGGCGCGCAGGAGTTCGACAAGGTACCGGCCGGCTATCGCGGCCCGCTCTATCTCGAGGTCAGCCCGCGCACCTTCCCGATCGTCGCGCGCACCGGCTCGCGCCTGTCGCAGATCCGGTTCAGGACCGGCCGGGCGCAGCTCGACGAGGCCGAGCTTGCGGCGCTGCACGGCACGGAGACGCTGGTCGCCTCGGACACGCCCGACATCACCGGCGGCGGCATTGCGCTGTCGATCGACCTGACCGGCGATGCCAGCGGCCTTGTCGGCTATCGCGGCAAGCACCATACGGCGGTCGTCGATGTCGACAGGCGCGGCGCGCATGATCTCTATGATTTCTGGGAGCCGATCCACGATCGCGGCGCGCGCGAACTCGTTCTCGATCCCGACGAGTTCTATATTCTCGTCTCGCGCGAGGCGGTGCATGTGCCGCCGCTCTTTGCCGCCGAGATGACGCCGTTCGATCCGCTGGTGGGCGAATTCCGCGTCCATTATGCCGGGTTCTTCGATCCGGGATTCGGCCATACGGCCGCCGGCGGCACCGGCAGCCGGGCGGTGCTCGAAGTGCGCAGCCATGAGGTGCCCTTCATCCTCGAACACGGGCAGATCGTCGGCCGGCTGATCTATGAACACATGCTCGAACGGCCGAAGGCGCTTTATGGCACCGATCTCGGCTCGAATTACCAGGCGCAGGGCCTCAAACTGTCGAAGCATTTCCGCTGAAGCTTGCACTGGACAATTCTTGGCTTGCATTTTCGCGCGCCAACCAGCACTGATAGGCGCATGCGGATGTAGTTCAATGGTAGAACGGCAGCTTCCCAAGCTGCATACGAGGGTTCGATTCCCTTCATCCGCTCCAGCCATTTCCAGCCGGCCGCAATTCATCCCTCATGGGATGGCATGGCGGCGCGCCACGCCCTAGTTCTTTGGGCGGAACTCGGCCGGATCGAACTCGTACAGCGTCGAGCAGAATTCACAGGTCACGCTGATCTTGCCGTCCTCGATACTGTCGTCGATCTCCTCGGCGGTGAAGCCCGACAGCACCCCGGCGATCTTCTCGCGCGAGCAGGAACATTCGTCGCTGACCGGCACCGCGTCGAAGACACGCACGCCGCGCTCGTGGAACAGGCGATAGAGCAGCCGCTCGGCGCCGACCTGCGGGTCGGTCAGTTCCGAGCTCTCGATGGTCGATACCAGCGCCTTGATCTCGGCCCAGTCATCATCCTCGCGGAATTCCGACATGTCGTCCAAGGCGGATTCCGGTACGTCCCCCGCCGAAAGGTCCGGCTGGCGCATGCGCAGCTCCGATTCCGGCAGGAACTGCACGATCAGGCCCCCGGCCCGCCATTGCTCCACCGGCCTTCCATCCTCGCCGCGCTCGATGAGCTTGGCCACGGACAGGCGCAGATCGGTCGGTATCTGCTCCGACTGGCGGAAATAGGTCTTGGCGATCTCTTCGAGATTGGAACCGTCGAGCGCGACGATGCCCTGGTAGCGCTGCGTATATTCGCCCTGGTCCACCGTCAGCGCCAGGGTGCCGCTGCCGAGGAGCTCTGCCGGCGCCGTCGCCTTCTGCTCGATGGCATCGGCGAGCCGCTCCTCGTCGAAACGCGCATAGGCGCGCACCGCATTGGGCGTGCTGAAATCGACGACGAGCATGTCGACAGGCCCGTTCGACTGCGACTGGAAGATGAACTTGCCCTCGAATTTCAGCGAGGTGCCAAGCAGCACGGTCAGCACGATGGCCTCTGCCAGGAGCTTGGCCACCGGCTCCGGATAGGCATGCCGGCTCAGAATATCGTCGAGCGTCGGACCGAGTTGCACGGCGCGGCCGCGCGCATCGAGCGCTTCCACCTGGAAGGGCACGACGGCATCGTCGCCAGCGAACATATATTCGTCCGGATGGCCTGTCACATCAGACATTGCGACCTCCCTCGAGACACCAGGCCAGGATGGCCTTTTGCGCATGCAGCCGGTTTTCCGCCTCATCGAAGACCACGGAATGCGGCCCGTCAATAACCGAATCCGTCACTTCCTCGCCGCGGTGCGCCGGCAGGCAATGCATGAACAGCGCATCGGGATTGGCATGCTGCATCAGCGTGTCATTGACCTGATAGGGCACGAACACATTATGCCCGCGGGCGCGTCCTTCCTGGCCCATCGAGACCCAGGTATCGGTGACGATGCAATCCGCACCGCTGACCGCCGCGACGGGATCCGTCGTCAGCATCAGCCGCGCGCCGCTCTGCCGGGCCCATTCGAGATAGCGCGCATCGGGCTCGCTGCCCTCGGGCGTCGCTATGTTGAGATTGAAATCGAAGCGGGCCGCCGCCTCGACAAGCGAATGCAGCACATTGTTGCCGTCGCCCGTCCAGGCGAAGGTCTTGCCCTTCACCGGGCCGCGATGCTCCTCGAAGGTCATGATGTCGGCCATGATCTGGCAGGGATGCGTATCGTCGGTCAGCGCATTGATGACCGGCACCGTCGCATTTTCCGCCATCTCGGTCAGGCGCTCATGCGTCGTCGTGCGCATCATGATGATATCGACATAGCGCGACAATACTTTAGCGGTGTCGGCAATCGTCTCGCTGCGGCCGAGCTGCATCTCGGAACCGGTGAGCATGATGGTCTCGCCGCCGAGCTGGCGCATGCCGACATCGAAGGACACGCGTGTCCGGGTGGACGGCTTGTCGAAGATCATCGCCAGGACCTTGCCGGCGAAGGGCTTTTCCATGGCGCCGGCCTTCAGCCTCGTCTTGCGCGCGCGCGCATCGTCGAGAATGGTCCGCAGATCGGTTGCAGAAAGGGCCGAAATATCCGTGAAGTGACGGACGTCAACTTTGATCGTCATGATGCTGCCCTCAAGCGATCTTCTGCCGGGCGACCGGAGCAAGGCGCTCCGCCGCCGCTTCGATTTTCGCCAGGGCGTCGCGGATTTCCTCCTCGGTGACCACGAGCGGCGGGATGAGCCGGACGACATTGTCGCCGGCGCCGACCGTCAGCAGATGCTCGTCGCGCAGCGCCTGCACCATGGTCGTGTTCGGCACCACGCATTTGAGCCCGCGCAGCAGGCCGCGCCCGCGCACTTCGGCGATGACCTCCGGATAGCGATCGGCGATCGAGGCAAGGCCCTGCTTCAACAGGATTTCCATCTGCCGCACATGCTGCAGGAAGCCATCGGCCAGCGCGATATCGAGCACGGCATTGCCGACGGCCATCGCCAGCGGATTGCCGCCATAGGTGGTGCCGTGGGTGCCTGCCGTCATGCCCTTGGCGGCCTCGGCCGTCGCCAGGCAGACGCCGAGCGGGAAGCCGCCGCCGATGCCCTTGGCCACCGCCATGATATCCGGCGTGATGCCGGACCATTCATGGGCGAAGAGACGACCGGTACGGCCCATGCCAGATTGCACCTCGTCGAGGACGAGCAGGATGCCGTGCTCGTCGCACAGTTTGCGCAGCGCGCGCATGGTTTCGTCCGGCACCAGCCGCACGCCGCCCTCGCCCTGGATCGGCTCGATCAGGATGGCGGCGGTCTCCGGGCCGATGGCAGCCTTCAGCGCCGCGTTGTCGCCGAAGGGAACCTGGTCGAAGCCTTCCACCTTGGGGCCGAAGCCTTCGAGATATTTGGCCTGGCCGCCGGCGGCGATGGTCGCGAGCGTGCGCCCGTGAAACGCGCCCTCGAAGGTGACAATGCGGAAGCGCTCCGGATGGCCGTTGACATAATGATAGCGGCGCGCCGTCTTGATGGCGCATTCCAGCGCCTCGGCGCCCGAATTGGTGAAGAAGGCCTTGTCGGCGAAGGTATGGTCGACAAGCCGCTGCCCGAGCCGCTTCTGCCCGGGGATTTCATATATGTTGGACAGGTGCCACAATTTCTCGGCCTGCGACTTCAGCGCTTCGACGAGATGCGGATGGGAATAGCCGAGGAGATTGACAGCGATGCCGGCCGCGAAATCGAGATAGCGCTGACCGTCTTCCGTGGTCAGCCAGACACCCTCTCCTCGCTCAAAGCGCAGGCCCGCACGAGCATAAGTGTCGTAAAGCGGCTGCGCATTTGCGTCCGTCATTTTGTTCGGGCCTCCAAAACCCAGTTGCCAAGCTTGCTGTTCCCGTCATGGAAATCGGCAAAAATGAAATCAAAAAGCCGCCCACAATGCCATTTGGGGCGGCCGCACGGGTGTAATATCATCATTCAAGGTCGAATTGTCAAATGAACGTTTCGCCGATTTCGGGGCTTTGGCGGCACCGCTCCGCGGGCTTTGCCGGCAAGCGAGAAAAGAGTCTTTTCTGCAACAGTTTAACCTTCAAGTTGGGGAAAACCGAAAAAAGCAACGGAACCGACCGTGCCCGACTCTTGTCACGGAGTCATCGCATATTGTAGTTTGGAAATCGAAATAGCTAGATTTCGTACGGCGTCCTCGTCACCTGGATAGATATGGTATTTGTTCAATCTGGAGCAATCCCGATGCGAGGAAGGATTCAGTCCGCCAGCCGTGCAAAACAGAGCCCCATATGGAGCTAGGGACATGAACTGGACAGACGAGCGCGTGGAGCAGCTGAAGAAACTTTGGGCCGACGGCCTGAGCGCGAGCCAGATCGCTGCGCAGCTGGGCGGCGTCAGCCGGAATGCCGTCATCGGCAAGGTCCACCGGTTGAAGCTTTCGGGGCGCGGCAAGACCACTTCCAGCCAGGCACGCAGCAAGAAGGTCAACAATTCCGGCGCCGGCCAGCGCAGCTCCGGCGCCAGCCACATGTCCGCCCGGGTGGTGAGCCGCAGCGTCGGCGCGACGGCACTGCAGACCGAATTCAGCACCGAGGTCGTGACCCACACGGTCACC
The DNA here is from genome assembly GCF_023554255.2 of Phyllobacterium sp. 21LDTY02-6. GTDB lineage: Bacteria > Pseudomonadota > Alphaproteobacteria > Rhizobiales > Rhizobiaceae > Phyllobacterium. Next base: position 494,659 of record NZ_JAMJWD020000004.1, read on the forward strand.
CGGCCAGCCGAGAATGTCGTCGTTCCGATTTCGCGGCGGCTGGAACTCGTGCAGCTGAGCGAGCGGACCTGCAAATGGCCCGTGGGCGACCCGCTGATGCCCGGCTTCAGCTTCTGCGGCAATGATGTCGGCGAGAGCGGACCCTATTGCAGCTACCATTCGCGCCTGGCCTACCAGCCGGCGTCGGACCGCCGCCGCAAATAGGGTTCCGGCCTGAACCGGACATGATCCTGCATTGTTCTGAGGCGCCACACGGCGCCTCCTTTGTTTTGGGGCTGTGGGCTGGCGGGACTGCTTCCCTCAGGCGTCGCTGGCGCCGAACAGCACCGTGAACGAGGCGCCCTCGCCAAGGCGCGAGCGGATGACCAGCCGGGCGCGGTGGCGGGTAAGGATATGCTTGACGATGGCGAGGCCGAGCCCGGTGCCCTTCTGCGCCTTGCTGGTTTCGGCATTGACCCGGTAGAACCGCTCGGTCAGCCGCGGTATGTGCTCGTCGGCGATGCCGGGGCCGAAATCCTGGATTACGGCCTTGGTCACATCGCCGCTGCGCTTCAGTTCGACGACGACGCGCTTGCCGGACTGGCCGTATTTGCAGGCATTCTCGACGAGGTTCTGGAACACCTGCGTCAGCTCGTCCCGATCGCCGAGCACATTGATCGGGCCGGCCGCGACATCGCGCTCGATGGTGACGCCGAGATCCTCCGCCAGCGGGCGCATCGTATCGGCGACATGGTTGAGGACGGCGCTCAGATCGACCTGGTCCTTGACCGCGATATGCGCCTTCATCTCGATGCGCGACAGCGACAGGAGATCGTCGATCAGCCGCGCCATGCGTTCGGCCTGCTTGTGCATGATCTCGAGGAAATTCTCGCGCGCCTTCTCGTCATTGCGGGCCGGGCCGCGCAGCGTCTCGATGAAGCCGGTAAGCGATGCCAGCGGCGTGCGCAGCTCATGGCTGGCATTGGCGATGAAATCCGAGCGCATCCGTTCCAGCCGGTGCGCCTCGGTCTGGTCGCGGAACGACAGGAGGAATTGCGGCTCGCCCGCGCCCACCCGGTCGAGCAGCAGCACCGTCGCCCGGTACCAGCGTTCCAGCGGCACCCGCTCGAAATAATCGGTCGAGCGCGCGGTGCCGTCCTCCATCACCGCATGGACCAGCGCCTGGATCTCCGGCGCGCGGAAATGCATCAGCAGCGTGCCGCCGCGGGCGATCGCCCGGAACGCGCCGCTTGCCGCCGGATTGGCATAGAGAATGGTGCCCTCGCGATCGAAGATGATGAGAGGATCGGGCAATTGCGCCGCAAGCTGCTGGCCGGACAGGCGGAAGATCACCGGATCGGCCGGCTGTTCCGACAGGGCATCGGTGCGGGGCAGCGCCGCCGAAAGCCCGACGACGGCGACGAGCACCAGCATCAATATGCCGAAGCTCAGCCACCAGGACGCGCCGAAGCTCAGCACCAGCGCCGTGACGAAGGCGGCCGCCGCCAGCACGAAACGCGAGCGGATGATGCGTTCGATTATCCTGCCTCTCAGACCGTCCCGGTTTTCGGCTATGCTCATGAATAGATAAACTCCATGCGTCTTAATGGTGGACGCTGTTCCGATGTCCCAATAACATGGCTTTATGTCAATTGAGGAAGGCGCCTTGGGGAAAAGTCCGAAACCGAAAACACCATCTTCGCAGAAAACTATAAAGCCGGTGAAACTCGTGGTCGATGGCAGGAAGCGCAGCTTCGACATCGAGAACCCGAAGCTGCCCGACTGGATCGATGCCTCGGCGCTGTCTTCCGGCAATTATCCCTATGACGGCAAGATGCCGAAGGACGAGTACAAGGACACGCTGGAAGCGCTGCAGATCGAGCTCGTCAAGCTGCAATACTGGCTGCAGGAAACGGGCGGGCGCGTCATGACCGTTTTCGAGGGCCGGGATGCGGCCGGCAAGGGCGGCACCATCTTCAACCTGCGGCAATATATGAACCCGCGCACGGCGCGGAACGTCGCCCTGACCAAGCCGACGGAAGTCGAAGCCACGCAGTGGTATTTCCAGCGCTATGTGGCGCATTTCCCCAGCGCCGGCGAGTTCGTCACCTTCGACCGATCCTGGTACAATCGCGCCGGCGTCGAGCCGGTGATGGGTTTCTGCACGCCGCAGCAGCGCGACGCCTTCCTCGACGAAGTGCCGGGCTTCGAGCGCATGATCGTCGCCGACGGCATCCACTTCTTCAAGATATGGCTCAATATCGGCCAGACGATGCAATTGAAGCGCTTTCACGACCGGCGCCACAGCCCGCTGAAGAACTGGAAGTTTTCGCCGATGGACATTGCCGGCATCGGCAAGTGGGACGATTATACCAAGGCGCGCGACCTGATGATCGAGCGCACCCATACGCAGCACGCGCCATGGACCGTGGTGCGGGCGAACGACAAGCGCCGGGCGCGCATCGCCGTGATCCGCAGAATATTGCTCAGCCTGCCCTATGCGGGCCGGGACACCGATATCATCGGCAAGGAAGACCCGCTGGTCATCGGCTCAGGCGCGGAGTTTTTCTGACATATGGGGTGGTGATCGGGTCGGGCCGCATGGTGGTGGCAGGGCGAGAGTTCGGGGATTTCAAACCCTGTCACTCTCCGTTTCTGCTCTCACCATTTTCCTCATGCTGAGCCAACCTCGGTCATGCTGAGCCCCCTCATGCTGCCCCCCTCATGCTGAGCTCGTCGAACCACGAAGCACGCACTATTTCGATTTGATGCAAGCAAAGAAAGGGACTGCACAAGCGTTGCTGCGCCCTTCGACAGGCTCAGGATGAGGGAATTGGGTGTTTGGCAGGGGGATAATTCTGCGAGGTTTCCAACCTGGGCTCCCTGCTTTTCTGCAATCAAATCAATCATCCTCGTCCTGAGCCTGTCGAAGGACGCACTTTATTTATGCAACACACGCCCCTCCTGGTGGGATAAATGGAAACTTATCCCACCACTTTGAAACCGGGTTATTGTGATTCGGTCCTTTCCAGTGGGGGAGCAGCTTCCGGTGCTGTTTCGATTTGCTGGGGAAGGATGGCGTTGCCGGGATATCGGAAGTGACAAATCCGATTGGCCAGCAAACTGCAGAAGGAAACGGAGGTGGCGCTTTGTTTTCCGGGTTGTTGCGTCTGACAAGCGCAGCAACAGCAGGCAAAGACGTCGCGGGCGGTCTTCGGACCTCGACCCTGATACCATACTGACGCGCTGAAGACCGCCCGTCTCCCCCCATTTCAATGACCAGACGCGATTTTCGCGGGCGTGGTGCGGATTTTCTGCATTTAACAAGAGACTGCACAAACGTTGCTGCGCCCTTCGACAGGCTCAGGATGAGGGAGGTAGTGGGTGGCAGGGCGGTAGTTCTGCGAGGTTCAAGCTCAGCATGAGGGAAATGGGTCGTGGCCCGGTAGAGCCACCTCGATCCCGGAGTGTTCCTCCACCGCAGCACAATCGCGCTGATATCTACAACTATCGACGTATTGACAATATAGAACAGATAATATTCTATATTGATATTACTTTACCTATATTTCAATTGTTCGTTGAAAGTCACAAATATGCAACCATTCAGCAATGATAGTGGTTAATACCTTTAAATAGGGCCACGCAGTCGCCGCCATTACAGTAAATGTACCTTTGTAGAGTTACCTTATGGTCTCGACTGCGTATTCTATTGAAGCATCCATTGCCGCGCGTCTATGCCGGGCTGGCATGAGCAAGGCGTCAATTATAGAAGCCTATCGCCGGGCGCGGCTCGATGGCACCTGTTTCATCGATGAGATTTATGGGTGCGGTGGACTGCCGGCGGATGTCGTCGTGGCCTGCCTTGCGCAGGTGGCGGGCGTCAGTTCCGGCAATATTCCGGCCAAGGCACCGATCGTCGCGCCGCGCTTCGATCAATTGCAGCATCTCGGCCGGATCAGCCGGACGGCAATTGCCGATGCCGATGGCATGATCAGGTTCTACATCGCGCCGAAACTCAGCGATATCGCGGCGATCCGGCGCAATCTGTCGGCGGGTTCGCCGGACAGGCGGCGGTTGACGTTCACGCCGCCCGCGGTGCTGGCGGACCATCTGGCCGATTACTACCGCGAGCCGCTGGCCCGCCGCGCCGCCGGCATGCTGGAAGATGCCGCGTCGGGCCGCTCCTCCAGGATCGTCGTCGATGGCGGCCAGGGAGCCCTCATGGGGGCGATACTGACCTCGATGGTGTTTCTGTCGATACTATCGCAGCAGGCGTTGTTTTCCGCGCTCCACGCGATGCTGTCGGGGCTGTTTTCCAGCAGCGTCATCCTGAGAGGCATGGCAGTGCTTCATGCCCGCCGCGCCAGGCGGCCGCCTCGGCTCGAAAGCACCGGCAGTGTGCCGCCGGTCTACAGCATATTGGTCGCGCTCTACCGCGAAGCTCCCGTTGTACCCCAGCTGGTGCGGGCGATGCGGGAGCTGGACTGGCCACCCGCCCGGCTCGAAGTGCTGTTTCTTTGCGAGGCTGACGATAGGGATACGCTGCGGGCATTCGCGGCGCAGAAATTGCCGCCGGGGTTCAGGGTGGTCGGGGTCGCCGGCTTCGGTCCGAGGACCAAGCCGAAGGCGCTGAATGTCGGGCTGCAGCTCGTTTCCGGCGAGTTCGTCGTCGTCTATGATGCGGAGGACAGGCCGCATCGGGGCCAGTTGCGCGAGGCCTGGCAGAGGTTCAGCCGTGGCGGGCCCCGGCTCGGCTGCCTGCAGGCGCCGCTCGACATCTGCAACGGCCGCGACGGCTGGATACAGCGCCAGTTCGCCTTCGAATACCGCGTTCATTTCAGGGGAATTCTGCCGTGGATGGCAGCGCAACGGCTGGTCATGCCGCTTGGCGGCAGCTCCAATCATTTTCGCCGCCCGAGCCTTGCCGCGCTCGGCGGGTGGGACGCCTTCAACGTCACCGAGGATGCGGAGCTGGGGCTGCGGCTGGCGCGCTCGGGCTATCACAGCGAGATGCTGACGCTGCCGACCTATGAGGATGCGCCCGGCGAGGCAGGCATCTGGCTGAAGCAGCGCACGCGCTGGATGAAGGGCTGGATCCAGACCTGGCTCGTCGAGATGCGCGATCCGCTGCCCCTGCTGCGGCAGGTCGGACTGCGGCGGTTCCTGCTGTTTCACCTGTCGTCGGCGGGCCTCGTCGCCTCGGCGCTGATCTATCCCCTCATGCCGTTTCTCGTCCTCGATACCATGCTGCGCGCCCTCTGGCTGGGGAGGGAGGCGCTCCCCTTCACCTGCGTGCTGGACTTCATGAATGTCGCGCTTGCCTTCCTCTCGTTCCACGCTCTCGGGATGATTGCCGGTCGGGGCCGGCCCACCGACGGAGGGCTGCTGCTATCGATGCCGCTTTACTGGCTCATGATCTCGCTGGCGGCATGGCGGGCCATAGGACAACTGCGGCTTTCGCCATTCCTGTGGGAAAAGACGCCGCATCTGCCGAGCCGCGCCCCGATGCAAAGGAACCCGGCGCCAGAAGCCCAGCCCCGGGAACCGCCCGTGCCGGCGGAGCCGATAACGCCACCTTGACAGGGAGCTTGCCGTATCGACATCGTGCGTGGGTCAATAAATTCAGGATTGGAGGCAGCCCTCCAAGGCAAGAGATGGCAATACTGTAGTGACGTGCTTCGGCAGGCTTAGCAGCTCAGCATGAGGGAATGGGTATTTGGCAGGGTGGTAGTTGTGTGAGGTTCCGATCTCTGGCGCCCAACCTTCTTGCAATCAATCCAATCTCCCTCATCCTGAGCTTGTCGAAGGGCGCAGCAACGTTTGTGCAAGCCCTTTTTGAAGCGCTGCATCCGCATCGTGCGTGCTTCGACAGGCTCAGCATGAGGGGTTTTGTCTGATTGCAAAAAAGGTTGGGAGCTTGGATCTGAAACCACGCAGAACTACCACCTTGCAAATCTCCACCTCCTCCCGTGCTGAGCCTCCTCCCATGCTGAGCCTCTCAGGGTGAGCCTGCCAAACCAAGAAGCACGCACGGCAATGGTGCCAGCGGCCAAATCATGCTAGCGTTGCAGCGAAATCACCCGGCCAATAGAGACCGCATGCTGCTTCAGACCCTTTCCACCATTGCCCGTCAGGTCACCATCGGGGGATCAGCCACCGCGACCGGGCCGACCATTATCAATCTGGCTGCCGCCATCAGGCTGGCGACCATCGCCAATCTCGCCAATACCATCGCCAGTTTTACCAGAACCGTCAGCTTGATCCCCCGCCTGGCCATCCGTCTGGTTATCACCCGCCCGGTCGCCATCAGACCGGTCATCATCGCCATGGCGATCATCGGCCTCGGCCTCGGCGCCGGCACGGCGGGTGCTGCGCCCAAATTCCCGCATTACTGGGAAGGCCGCGAGAGGATCGCGACGCCGGACCTTCGCACCGTGAAGCGGGTGCGGTTCGTGACCACCGTCGATTATCCGCCGTTCAATTTCGTCGACAGCAATGGCCGCATTTCCGGTTTCAACATCGATCTCGTGCGCGCCATCTGCAAGGAACTGGATATCACCGCGATCTGCCAGGTGGAAGCGCGGCCGTGGAACGAGCTCCCCGCGGCGCTGGAAAGCGGCGAAGCCGAGGCCATACTTGCCGGCCTGCGCCCGACCGATGCGCTGCGCCGGAAATACGCCTTCACCGCGCCCTATATGCGCCTTCCCGCACGCTTCGTCACGCTGCGGGGGGCGACGCTGCCGGCGCCCATGGCGGCGTCGCTCGAAAAGAAGACGGTCGGGATCATCGCGGATTCGGTGCACCAGGCGATCTTCGCGGATTATTTCCCGCAGGCCCATTGGGTCGGCTACCCGACGCGCGAATTGCTGGTGAAGGACCTGAAGGACAAGAAGATCGACGCGATTTTCGGCGACGGCGCCGAACTCGCCTTCTGGCTGGCCAGCGCCGAGGCGGACAATTGCTGCATCTTCGCGGGCGGACCCTATGTCGCGCCGCAATTCCTCGGCGACGGGCTGATGATCGCGACGACGCTCGAAAATGCGCAGCTCGTCGATGGTTTCAATTTCGCATTGAAAGCGATGGAAGCCAAGGGCATCATTTCGGAGCTTTACCTGCGCTACTTTCCGGTCGATTTCTACTAGCGTTGTTCCGAACCTGAATATCATCTGACGCCGCTGCGATGCGGGAGCGAACGTCAGATTCGGTCACTCAATCGACGATTGCCTGCGCCAGTCCAATTGACGTTGCGATGCTGCCGCCATAGTGTCCGCGCGCCCCCGCAAATGACAGGACACACAGGAACACAGAATGATTTCGCGCCCCGACACAAAGATCGAACTGACCCCCGAGCTCATCGCAGCGGCGGCGGAGGCCAAAGCATGGCCGTTCGAAGAGGCGCAGAAGATCATCAAACGCTACGAGAAGACGGGCTATCCGGACACCGTGCTGTTCGAAACCGGCTATGGCCCCTCCGGCCTGCCGCATATCGGCACCTTTGGCGAGGTGGCGCGCACATCCATGGTGCGCCATGCGTTCCGCGTGCTGACCGGCGACAGGGTCAAGACGCGCATCCTGTGCTTTTCCGACGACATGGACGGCCTGCGCAAGGTGCCGGACAATGTGCCCAACCGGGAAATGATGGAGGCGCAGCTCGGCAAGCCGCTGAGCCGTATCCCCGACCCTTTCTCCAATGAATATCCCTCCTTCGGCGCCGCCAACAATGCGCGCCTGCGGGCATTCCTCGACCGGTTCGGCTTCGACTATGAATTTGCCTCGGCGACGGATTATTATGCCAGCGGGCGCTTCGACGAGACGCTGCTCAAGATGCTGGCGGCCTATGACGAGGTGATGAACATCATCCTGCCGACGCTCGGCGAGGAGCGCCGCGCCACCTATTCGCCCTTCCTGCCGATCTCGCCGCGCACCGGCATCGTGCTGCAGGTGCCGATGATCGGCCGCGATGTCGCCAGGGGCACCATCACCTACCAGGACCCCGATACGGGCGAGCATGTGGAAACGGAAGTCACCGGCGGCAAGGTCAAGTGCCAGTGGAAGGCCGATTGGGCCATGCGCTGGACGGCGCTCGGCGTCGATTACGAAATGGCCGGCAAGGACCTCATCGATTCCGTCACGCTGTCGTCGAAGATCTGCCGGGCCCTCGGCGGACGCGCGCCGGAAGGTTTCAACTACGAGCTCTTCCTCGACGACAAGGGCCAGAAGATCTCCAAGTCGAAGGGCAATGGCCTGACGATCGACGAATGGCTGACCTATGCGCCGACGGAAAGCCTTTCCCTCTACATGTTCCAGAAGCCGAAGACCGCCAAGAAGCTCTATTTCGACGTGATCCCCAAGGCAGTGGACGAATATTTCACCTTCCTCTCCGCCTATCAGCGGCAGAACTGGAAGGAGCGCCTCGGCAATCCGGTCTGGCACCAGCATTACGGCAATCCGCCGCAACTCGACATGCCGGTGCCCTTCGCCATGCTGCTCAATCTCGTCAGCGCCTCGAATGCGGAAAACGCCGGCGTGCTCTGGGGGTTCATCTCGCGCTATGCGCCGGGCGTGACGCCGGAAAACAATCCGAAGCTGAACGAGCTCGTCACCTATGCGATCCGCTACTTCAACGATTTCGTCAAGCCGACCAAGAAGTTCCGCCCTGCCGACGCGGTCGAACAGGCTGCGCTCGGCGGCATCGATGCAAAGCTCGCCGAATTGCCGGCGGATGCCGATGGCAACATGATCCAGAACGCCATGCTCGACGTCGCCCGCGCGATAGAGCGCTACCAGGACCATACGAAGAAGAGCCCGGAAGGCGGGCCGGGCGTCGCGGTCTCGTTCTTCCAGATGCTCTATGAAGTGCTGATCGGCCAGGAGCGCGGCCCGCGCTTCGGCTCCTTCGTGGCGCTATACGGCATCGACGAGACGCGGGCCCTCATCGGCAAGGCGCTTGCGGGAGAACTTGCATAAAGGCGGCCCGCCACGAGGCCTGACCTGACGGCGCCTATTGCGGCGCCGGCGGGAAGGGTGCATCCGGGGCCGATAGCGGCGGCGGCGCAATGTCGCCCGGGGGATCGAGAGGCGCATCGAATGGCGCATCGGGCGATGTCAGATCGGGCGGTGCGATATCAGACGGCGTCAGGCCGGGCGGCGCGACATCGGACCGCGGCAGCGGCACGTCGTTGCTGGCAGGCGCTGCCGGTGCGGCGCCGAAAATGCCGCGGCGCTCCTCCTGCGCCTTGTTCATGAGTTCGGCCAGCTCGTCGCCCTCGGCCCGGGCCCAGCCATTCGTCACCAGCCATTGCGATACATCCGTGGTGCCGAGCTTGCAGCGCGTGGCGATCGCCTCGCCGGGCGGCTGCTCGGGCACGACGCATTCCACGGCGCGCGAGCGCAGCCAGTTGCGCAGGGCGGTGCGCGCCGCCATGCCGCAGGGCCATCCGCCGCCACCCTCGGCGGCGCAGGTCTCGTCCAGGGCCGGTGGATCGATGCCGGCAAGGGATATGCGGTAGCCGGACGCCTCGATCTCGCCGGCCGTGCCGGCAACCGGGCGATAGAGCAGCTTCGGCCTGGCGCTGTCATCGACGGCGACGGCTTCGGGCGGCGGGGCGGGCGCTGCCGCCTGGCCGATATCGCTGAGAGGCGGGCGCGGCTCGACGCGTTCCAGCGGCGCGGCCGTACCTTGCGACGATGCTGGCGGAGCAGCCTCGGCGGGCTCCGGCAATGCCTGCTGCTGCGCATCCTGTTCCGCACCCGGCTGCATCTCCGCCGGCAGCTCGAAATCCTCGGCGACAGGCACATCCTCGCCGACGACGCCGCCGGCGGCATTGCCATCGAGCGCGCCCTGGAAGGGAGCGACGAAGGAATAGACGAGGGTCAGGGCCACGAAAGCCGTGACGGCATAGAGCGGCAGGCGGCGCAGCGAAAACGCCATGTTCACTGGCTCGCCCACAATATCCGCGCAATCCAGTCGATATGCGCGGCGTCGAACGTCCGGTTCGGATGGTCCGGGTTCATCGATTGCAACTCGACCGTGCGCGGCGTCTGCCGGTACAATATCTTGGCCATGACCTCGCCGTCGCGCGTTCGCAGCACCACGCGATCCCCGCGCCGCACCGGCGCACCGGGCGAAACGATGATCGTATCGCCATCGCGGTAGAGCGGGAGCATGGAATCGCCCGACACTTCGAGCGCGTAGACCGCATCGCTCGGGCCAACCGGGAATTCCACGACATCCCAGCCCTGCCCGACCGGAAAGCCGCCATCGTCGAAATAGCCGCCGGCGCCGGCCTGGGCAAAGCCGAGCAGCGGCACGGGCCGCGTCGAGGAAACGGGCGGGCTCTCCGGCCTGCCATGGACCAGCGACATGAATTCGTCGACCGAGGCCCCGGTGGCCTCCATGATCTTGGCAAGCGACTCGGTGGAGGGCCAGCGCGCGCGGCCGTCGATCGCATAGCGCTTCGATTTGTTGAAAGTCGTCGGGTCCAGACCAGCACGCTTTGCCAAGCCCGATACGGACAATGAATGCCGAGCCGCCAAGGCGTCGATGGCCGCCCATATGCGGTCATGTGAGAACATCGGAGCGCTTCCTGAAAGGAAAAAATACCTTCAAGTTCTGTTCTAGGCGGAATACAGACAAAAGTCGAGAAAATTCACGGAAAACTTTCTCATATGATGCGCGGCGGGGGCAAAGGAAAATTCGCCCCGCCGGCGCTGTCTCAGGCGGCCTTGCCGACTTCGCCCCGATAGGGATTGAAGCGCTCGTAGAAGGTTTCCCCCTTCTCCGCCATATCCTGCAGGAGCTTCGGCGCCTTGAACTGCTGGCCGTATTTCTTCTGCAGGCTCTTCGCCAGCTCGACGAATTTGCCCGCGCCCATGCCGTCGATATAGGAGAGCGTCCCGCCGGTATAGGGCGCGAAACCGAAGGCGAGAATGGAACCGACATCCGCCTCGCGCGGATCGGTGACGATACCCTCCTCCATGACGCGCGCGGCCTCCAGCGCGATCGTGACGAGGAAGCGCTGCTTCAGCACCTCGACATCGACCCCCGCCGCATCCTGCTGCGGATAGAGCGTCTTCAATTCCGGCCAGAGATGCTTCTTGGCGGGCTTGGGCGGATAGTCGTAGAAGCCCTTGCCGTTCTTGCGGCCCCGGCGGTCATATTTGTCGACGAGCATGTCGACCAGTTCCACGTGGCGCGGGTCGACGGCCTTCGGTCCAAGATCGGCAAGGGTCGCCTTCAATATCTTCTGCGACAGGTCGATCGCCGTCTCGTCGTTGAGGGCAAGCGGCCCCACCGGCATGCCGGCCATGCGGGCGGCATTCTCGATCATCGCCGGCGGAATGCCCTCCACCAGCATGTTATAGGCTTCCGACATATAGCGCAGCACGCAGCGATTGACGTAGAAGCCGCGCGTATCGTTGACGACGATCGGCGTCTTCTTGATCGCCCGCACATAGTCGAGCGCGACGGCAAGCGCCTTGTCGGAGGTCTTCTTGCCCATGATGACTTCCACCAGCATCATCTTCTCGACCGGCGAGAAGAAATGGATGCCGATGAAGTTCTTCGGTCGCACCGAAACCTTGGCGAGGCCGGTGATCGGCAGGGTCGAGGTATTGGAGGCGAAGATGGCGCCGGGCTTCAGCACGGCCTCCGCCTTCTCCGTCACCGCGCGCTTGACTTCGCGATCCTCGAACACGGCCTCGATCACCAGATCGGCGCCTTCGAGATCATCATAGCTGGCCGAAGCGGTGATCATTTCGAGCAGCTTGTCCTTGTCCTCCGCCTTGGCCTTGCCCTTCTGGATCTCCCTGGTGATGAGTTCGGCCGAATGGGCCTTGCCCTTCTCCGCCGCCTCGACCGACTGGTCGAGAAGCACCACCGGGATGCCCGCCCGCGCCGTCACATAGGCAATGCTGGCGCCCATGAACCCGGCGCCGACCACGCCGATCTTCTTGAATTTCGTCGGTTTGACGTCGTCCGGGCGGCGCGCGCCCTTGTTCAGCTCCTGCAGGGAGACGAAGAGCGAGCGGATCATCATCCCGGCTTCCGTCGTCTGCAATATCCTGGTGAAGTAGCGCTGTTCGATCTTCAGCGCGGTGTCGAAGGGCACGAGCAGGCCCTCATAGACGCTCTTCAGGATGAAGGCGGCGCCGGGATAATTGCCATAGGTCTCGCGGCGCAGGATCGCCGTCGCGGCCGGCCAGAGATTGGCTCCCGCCGCCGAATAGATGGCGCCACCGGGCAGCTTGAAGCCCTTTTCGTCCCATGGCTGGACCGGCTTCAGGCCGTCCCTGATCATCTTCCTGGCCGCTTCGACCAGCTTCTTGGCAGGTGCGATCTCATGCACCAGGCCGAGCGCCCTGGCCCGTGCAGCGGTGAGGCTGGAGCCGGTCGTCATCATCTGCAGGGCGTCCTGCTGGTTGGTCAGCCGCGGCACGCGCTGCGTTCCGCCGGCGCCCGGAAAGATGCCGACCTTGACTTCCGGCAGCGCCATCTTCACCGCCGGATCATCGGAAACCACCCGTCCGTGGCAGGCGAGCGACATTTCGAAGGCACCGCCCATGCAGGTGCCGTTGATCGCCGAGACCCACGGCTTGCCGCAGGTTTCGAGCTTGCGGAACAGCCCGCCCATCCGGCCGGTGGTCTCGAACAGCAGCTCGACCGCCTTCTTCGGGTCCTTCGCCTTCTCCTCCTGGAATATCTGGAACATGCGCTTGAGCATCGTCAGGTCGGCGCCGCCGGAGAACGTGTCCTTGCCGGAGGTGATGACGGCGCCCTTGATGGCCTCGTCCTTCGCTACCTGATCGACGATCGCGTCCAGTTCCTTCATCACCTCCTCGGTGAAGACGTTCATCGATTTGTCCGGCATGTCCCAGGTCACGAGCGCAATGCCGTCGCTGTCGATATCGACCTTAAAGTTGGTGTATTTCATGGTCGGCTCTCCCGATCAGACGCGTTCGATAATGGTGGCGGTGCCCATGCCGGCACCGATGCAAAGGGTGACCAGCGCCACGTTGAGGTCGCGGCGCTCAAGCTCGTCGAGCACGGTGCCGAGGATCATCGCCCCGGTCGCCCCGAGCGGGTGCCCCATGGCAATGGCGCCGCCATTGACGTTGATCTTGTCGTGCGGAATGTCGAAGGCCTGCATATAGCGCAGCACCACGGCGGCGAAGGCTTCGTTCAGCTCGAAAAGATCGATGTCCGAGAGCTTCATCCTGGCGCGCTTGAGCAGCTTTTCCGTTACGTCGACGGGGCCCGTCAGCATCAATGCCGGATCGGAACCGATATTGGCGAAAGCGCGGATGCGGGCGCGCGGCTTCGAGCCGATGGCCCTGGCAGCGCTCTTCGAGCCGAGCAGCACGCCCGCCGCACCATCGACGATGCCGGAGGAATTGCCGGCATGGTGAACATGGTTGATGACCTCCACCTCCGGATGCGCCTGGATGCCGACGGCATTGAAGCCGCCCATCTCGCCGGGCATGACGAAGGAGGGATTGAGCGAAGCCAGCGCCTGCATGTCGGTGGACGGGCGCATATGCTCGTCGCGATCGAGGATCTTGAGGCCGTTTATATCCGTGATCTCAAGCACCGAATTCTTGAAATAGCCCTTCTCCCAGGCCTCGCCGGCCCGTTTCTGGCTTTCGACGGCATAGGCATCGACATCGTCGCGGCTGAAGCCGTATTTGGTGGCGATGAGATCGGCGGAAACGCCCTGCGGCATGAAATAGGCGGGCAGGCCGACCGACGGGTCCATGTACCAGGCGCCGCCCGACATGCCCATGCCGACACGCGACATGGATTCGACGCCGCCGGCGATGACGATGTCGTCGGCGCCCTGGGCGATCTTGGCGGCGCCGAAATTCACCGCATCGAGCCCCGAGGCGCAGAAGCGCGATATCTGCATGCCCGGCGCCTTGAAATCATAGCCGGCCTCGAAGGCGGAGGAGCGCGGAATGACCGCGCCCGCCTCGCCGACGGGATCGACGCAGCCATAGATGATATCGTCGACGAGGCCCGTATCGAGGCCGTTGCGGTCGCGCAGCGCCTCGAGCACATGGGCGCCGAGCCGAACGGCCGGGACCTCATGCAGGCTTCCATCCTTCTTGCCTCTGCCGCGCGGTGTGCGGACGTGATCATAGATATAAGCGTCGGCCATAATATTCTCCCTTCATGCCCGCCACCGGGGTCGAGACCCTAGAGGCTGCGGGCGATCAAAAGCTTCATGATTTCGTTGGTTCCGCCATAGATGCGCTGGACGCGGGCATCGCGGAACATGCGGGCGATGGGATATTCGTTCATATATCCATAGCCGCCATGCAGTTGCAGGCATTCGTCCACGACCTTGTTCTGCAGGTCGGTCAGCCAGTATTTCGCCATCGACGCCGTGACGGGATCGAGCCCGCCATTGACGTGGCGCTCGACGCAATGGTCGTAGAACACGCGGCCGATCGTCGTCTCCGTCTTCAGTTCCGCCAGCTTGAACTGGGTATTCTGGAACTCGATGATAGACTTGCCGAAAGCCTTGCGCTCCTTGACGTAGTCGGAGGTGATCGCGATGGCCCGTTCCGCCATGGCGATCGCGGTTCCGCCGATCTGCAGGCGCTCCTGCGGCAATTGCTGCATGAGCTGGACGAAGCCCTGCCCTTCCTCGGTGCCGAGCAGATTGGATGTCGGAACCCGGACCTCGTTGAAGAAGAGTTCGGACGTATCGTTGGATTTCAGCCCGACCTTGTCGAGGTTGCGGCCGCGCTCGAACCCCTCCTGGCCGTCGGTTTCGACGACGATCAGCGATGTGCCCCTGGCGCCCTGCGCCGGATCGGTCTTGGTCACGACGATAACCAGATTGGCCAATTGGCCATTGGTTATGAACGTCTTGGACCCGTTGATGACGTAGTGATTGCCGTCCTTGCGGGCGCTGGTCTTCACCCCCTGCAGGTCGGAACCCGCACCCGGCTCCGTCATGGCGATGGCGCCGATCAATTCGCCCGTCGCCATCTTCGGGAGCCATTTCCGCTTCTGCTCTTCCGAGCCGTAATGCAGGATATAGGGCGCGACGATGGAATTGTGCAGCGCTATGCCGAAACCATCGACGCCGACATGGCTGATGGCCTCGAGGATGGCGCTCTCATGCGCATAGGTTCCACCCGCGCCGCCATATTCCTCCGGCATCGAGGCGCAGAGCAGGCCGTTCTCGCCCGCACGCTCCCAGACGGACCTGTCGAAGATTTCCTGCTTCTCGAAACGGTCGTAATGCGGCAGGACCTCCGCCTCCAGGAACTTCCTGGCCATTTCCTGCAACATGACGACATCGTCGGTCTTCCAGGCCGGCTTCGGTACGCCTAGGACGTCCTCTGGCTGCATACCCATCATCATCCTCCTGAGATCGGTTTCCCGGGCCAGGCCCGCGGCTTTGTTCCAAAGTCTAGAATGCTTCCGCCGGCAACGCCATCATCGTCTCCGAGCCGCTCTGGATCCGCGCCAGATGCGCCGCCGTTTCCGGCATGACGCGCTCCATGAAGAACTTGCCGGTCAGAAGCTTGGTCTCGTAGAACTGGGCGTTCGCAGCGCCGGCCGCAAGCCTGGCATTGGCGGCCCTGGCCATCTGCGCCCACATGTAGCCGAGGCTCACAAGGCCGAAGAGGTGCATGAAATCGGTCGATGCGGCGCCGGCATTGTCGGGATTGGCCATGCCGTTCTGCATCAGCCACATCGCGGCGGCCTGAAGGTCGTTCAGCCCCTTCTTCAGATGCTTCGTATAGAAGGACAGCTTTTCGTCGGAGCGGTTCTCCTCGCAGAAATCGCCGACCTCCTTGAAGAAGGCCATGACGGCGCGGCCGCCATTGAGGCCGAGCTTGCGCCCGACGAGATCGAGCGCCTGGACGCCATTGGCGCCCTCATAGATCATGGCGATACGCGCATCGCGGACATACTGGCTCATGCCATGTTCCTCGATATAGCCGTGGCCGCCAAAGACCTGCTGCGCCATGACGGCGTGCTCGAAGCCCTTGTCGGTGAGCACGCCCTTCAGCACCGGCGTCATCAGGCCGAGCACATCGTCGGCCAGCTGGCGTTCGGCCTCGTCGCCGGAGCGATGGGCGACATCGGAGCGCAATGCCGACCACAGGATGAAGGCGCGGCCCGCTTCGTTGAACGATTTGATGGTCAGGAGGATGCGGCGGATATCGGGATGGACCATCAATGGGTCGGCCTTCTTGTCCGGCTCCTTCGGCCCGGTCAGCGAGCGGCCCTGGATGCGCTCCCGCGCATAGGCGGCGGCGTTCTGGTAGGCGACCTCGGCAATGGAAAGCCCCTGCAGGGCAACGCCGAGCCGCGCCTCGTTCATCATGGTGAACATGGCCCGCAGGCCCTTGTGCTCGCCGCCGATCAGGTAGCCCGTGGCATCGTCATAATTCATGACGCAGGTGGAATTGCCATGGATGCCCATCTTCTCCTCGATGGAGCCGCAGGAAACGCCATTGCGCTCGCCCGGATTGCCGTCGCCGTCGAGCTTGAACTTGGGCACGATGAAGAGCGAAATGCCCTTCACCCCTTCCGGCGCGCCCTCGATGCGGGCAAGGACGAGATGGATGATGTTTTCGGCAAGGTCGTGCTCGCCGGCGGAAATGAAGATCTTCTGGCCCGATATCCTGTAGGAACCGTCGCCATTCGGCACCGCCTTGGTGCGCAGAAGGCCGAGATCGGTGCCGCAATGCGGCTCGGTGAGGTTCATCGTGCCGGTCCAGGCGCCGTCCACCATCTTCGGCAGATAGGCCTGCTTCTGCTCATCCGTGCCATGGGTGAGGATCGCGGCGATGGCGCCCTGCGTCAGGCCGGGATACATCATCAGCGCCATGTTGGCCGACGACATGTATTCCCCGGCGGCAACATGGATCGTGTAGGGCAGGCCCTGGCCGCCGAATTCCTGCGGCACAGCGAGCCCGAGCCAGCCGCCTTCGCGATATTGCCCGAAAGCCTCGCCATAGCCCTTTGGTGTCGTCACCGAACCGTCATCGCCGCGCACGCAGCCCTGCCGGTCGCCGGACTGGTTGACCGGAAAGAGCGTATTCTCCGCCAGCTTTCCGGCCTCCCCGAGAATGGCTTCGACAATATCGGACGACGCGTCGGAAAATCCGGGCAGGTTGTTGTAACGTTCAAGCCCCAGGACATCGTTCAGCACAAACAGCGTGTCTTCCACGGGCGCGCGATAACTCGGCATAGATTTCCTCCAACACAAGCAGAAAGACAGCGCGCGGAATTCGGCACTGCCGGATCATGATTCCACTATAGGCAATTTTGACGTTTCCGTAAACGTCAAAATTGTGCGGGTGCGGCAATTTTCTCGTCCTTCGGGTCCCCACGATCAATAGACAGTAATCAATAGACGGCGATCAATAGAAGGCGATCAATCGGCGCCGCTGTCTCCGGCATTCCCATTCCCCGCGCCGGCCGTGCCTATATCCCCGGTATCGGTATCCCCAGTATCGGCATCCCCGGTATCGGCATCTCCGGTATCGGTGAGGAAACTGGCGATATAGGCCAGCGGGGCGTTCCAGTTGATGGTGATCTCGTTGGAGCCGAACGCATTGATATCATCGACATAACACAATTGCGCGACACAGCCGCTCAGCCGCTCGCGTGCGATCTCGTCGACCAGCGACGAGTTGGGGCCGCCGGCAAGCGAGCCGGGCGGCGGGTGCGGCAGCGATGGCTCGACCTGATGCGCGAACCAGCGGCTGTGCTGGTTCTTGGCGTAGAATGTGCCATAGCCGGTAACATAGGAAAGGTTCATCGGGTTGCGGCCGAGCAGATAGTCCATGCCCCGGCGGACGCCTTGCAGATAGATGGGCTTTCGCGTCAGATCGTAGGCGGCCGAAACGACGATCATGTTCTGCAATATCAGATGATTGCTGCCCCAGTCATATTGGCCATTGTCCGGCCTGTAGGGCTGGCCGAACGGCTCGGTCTCCTGCAGCGCCAGCAACCGGTCGGCTGCTGCAATCACCGACCGGCGGATATCGGCATGATCGCCCGCGGGCAGCCGGCGCTTGCCGTAGAGCGCGAGGTGCAGCCGCGCGAGGCCCGCCGTTCCCGCCCAGTCGAAAGCGCCATGGCCGCCCCTGTCGAAGACGTCGCCCGCCCAATGCGGCGACTGGCGCAGCGCCGCAAGATAGGAAGCGCCGCCGGTGGTGAGATAGAGCTCGGCTGCCGCCCAGTAAAACTCGTCGCTGACATCGCCATCGCCATAATTGCCGCCGCCCTCGAAATAGACCGAAGGCGCGTAGATGGCCGGATGCTTGCGCGCCGCCGCCCATGCCTTTTCCGCCGCCTTGCGCAATATGGCGGCGAAGGTCGGGTCATGGCGCTGGAACAGCCGCGCGCCCTGCGCTGCAGCCGCTGCAAGATTGAGCGTTGCCGCAGTGGACGGCGCATAAAGCGCCCTCGCCTTCGGATCGAGATGCGGAAGCATCGGCGGGCCCGTCCATTGCGTATCGTGAACCTTGTGATGAACCATGCCGGCGAGCGGTTCTCCGTCGGGCACGACCATCTTCAACAGGAATTCGAGTTCCCAGCGCGCCTCGTCGAGAAGATCGGGGATATTGTTGCCGTGTTCGGGAATGCGCGAGCGCCCATCCGCCGTGATGGCCGCCGGATCATTGGCGTAAAGCTCGGCGCGTTCGACGATATCCATCAACTGCGCCACCGCGATACCGCCATTGACCACATATTTCCCCTGGTCGCCGGCATCGTACCAGCCGCCCTCGACATCGAGCCTGTAGTCGCAATGCCAGTCGAGATCCGGATAGAGCTTCGCCGCTTCGTCGCGATCGAGGCATGGCACCTGCCGGTCGCCTCTGTTCGGGGCGATGCCGACATGCCCGGCCGGCCTTGCATAGGCCTCGCCGACGATATCGGCGCGGATCCCGGTGCCGCTGCGGGCGAGATAGAACCAGGACTGGGCGTCGATGCTCAATCGTTCATAGAGACCGTTGCCGATCGGAAAGGGTACGCTCTCATTGCCGGCCACCGCCAGCCGGTAGCCATCCCCGGCGCCATGAAAGGCGCTGAAATCCGCGCCATGCGTTTTGAGGCCGGACGACGGATGAGGGCCGGCGGGTACGGTCCTGCCGCGATAGACGGTGCTGCCGGCCGCATCGAGCAGCCGGAAGTCCAGCGGCTCCTGCGCATCGGATATGATCGTTGCGCCTTTGGGTCCTTGCGGCAGATAGCCGGCCTGATTGACGCGGACGGGCGAAGCGCGCTGTCCGATGGCGGTCACGGGCAGCAGGCAGCAGGCCAGGATCACCAGGCAAATGGCCAAGCGCGACAAAGACATCCGTTCTCATCTCCCACGACCGCTTTATTGGCGATTCCGCTACTAATTTAACCAGTTGTTTACCACGTTTGGCCAATGTCTCCAGAACGGTGAACCGTGTTTATTTGTGATTTGTTTTTCACGGCTTGCCGGATCGCGAGGGGCCCTGCCCCAGCTCTCCGGTTTGGCTCCAAGGCGCGACACGCCCCGGCTTTCCCATAGAGCTCAAGCAATGAACCCGAGCCGCGCAGGCGGCACAGAGATTAAGCAGGCGTCCATGACGAACCAGGGGTCACTGATGGAACAGGTCAACGTGAATCGCGCGCGGCGCGAGGCTTCGTCCTTGGATGATCTCAACAGGACGCTCGAAATCCTCGAAGGCAAGTTGCGCAAGGCGATGGCGAGCGAGCCGGCGCCGCAGCCGGAGCAGGATGATGGCGACCTCGCCGACCGTTTCGCCCGGCTGGCCTCCCGCGCCGGCGCCTCTGCGGCGAGCCAGCGCGGCCCGGAGCGCAGCCCAGAACGCGGCACGGAGCGCGCCTATGCGCCGCGCCAGGCCGATGGCAAGCACGACCTTTCCGCCGTTGCGGCGCAGCTGAAGGAATTGCGCGCCTCCGATACGCCGCATGGCAGCTCCATGAACCGCCTGCGCCTGTCGACCGCCGACCGCGCCGCGCCACGCCTCGAACATGGCTGGCCGGAACGGACGGGCCGCGGCCCATCGATCCTGCGTGACGTTCCGCCCGTGAAATATGCGGGCAGGGTCTCCGGCGAGAGCATTCCGCTGCCGCAGGCGGGCGAACCCACCCTGCCCGCCAGCTTCATGCGGCAGATGGATGAGCGGCTGGACGAAATCAGCCGCGCCATCGTCGCCAATGCGCGGCCCGCTGACCGCCATGCCGATACGGACCGGCTGGACCGGCTGGAAGCGCGCATCGCCAGCCTTGCCGGCAATGTCGAAGCCGCGCTCGACGATCGCTTCTCCGATACGCTCCTGCAGCGCATGGGCGAGCTGGCGCATCGGGTCGAAACCCTCGCCGGGACCACGCGTCCCTCGGTCGACATCGACGCGCTTTCCGACCAGCTGGCCGCCATGTCGCGCCATCTGCAGAATGCCCCGGCCGCGATCAACATTTCCGATTTCCGTGAACTCGAGCAGCGTGTCGTCCAGATCATCGACAAGCTGGAGACCATGTCCGGCCATGGCGCCAGCGAAGAGCTGGCCCTGCGCATGGACGAGCGCTTCAGCGCGCTGACCCGGCGGCTCGACGACCAGTATGAGGCAAGCGCGCATCATGGCGCCCGCCTCGCCGACAATATCGACGCCCGTTTCGAGGACATGGCGCAATATATCGCCGCCAATGTGCCGCCGGCCGGGCAGACCGATGCGGCCATCCGCAATCTGGAACTCCAGATCGCCGGCCTGGCCGAACACCTGTCCCTGTCCAATGAACGCCATGCGCAGGTGGCTTCGATCACCCCCCGTCTCGACGCCATCGAGGACTCGCTGGCGGCCAATCGCGATTTCGTCATCGAGGCCGCCCGTCAGGCCGCCGTCGAGGCCATCGGCAATGCGGCCGGTTTCGAAACACCGCATGACAGCGCCATTGCCCGCCAGCTCGCCGACGATCTGAAGGTGCTCGAAGGGCTGGCGCGGAAATCGGAAGACCGCAACACCAAGACTTTCGAAGCCATCCATGACACGCTGCTGAAGATTGTCGATCGGCTGGCATCGCTTGAAAGCGCGCCTGCCCCGGTCGAGCGGGCTGCTGAACCCGCCGCAGCGGAAGCCGATGGCCGCGAGCGGAATTCGCTCCTCGGCGGCATCACCCGCAGCTTTGATGATCACACCGCCAGCGATGATGACGGCCAGGTCGAGCCTGCCGTCGATCTCGACAGCGGCCCAAGCGAACCGGGTTCCGGCATGCCGGACCTGGATTCGATCCTGAAGCGCGTGCGCGACGACCGGCGCGAAAAGCCCCATGGCGCCGACCTTCCCTCCACCAAATCGGACCTGATCGCTGCGGCGCGGCGTGCTGCCCATGCGGCGGCTGCCGAGGCGGAAGAGCAGGAACGCGAGCCGGCCATGGCTGGCGCGGATGAGACGCCTGAAGCGCGGCGCGGCTTCTTTTCGCGCCGCCGCAAGCCGATCCTGATCGCCATCAGCGCCATCATGATCGCCATTGCCGGCCTGCAGATCAAGAACGCCTTCTTCACCGAGGCCACCGCGCCTGAAACGGCAGCATCCGTCGCCCAGCCCGCCACCGAAGCGGTACGGCCGACCGATTCCACTCCAGCTGGCTCTGGCCAGACTGACTCTGGCCTGACCGATACTGGCCCGACCGGCATTGATGCGACAGATTCAAGCCATGTCGGCGCCATCCAGCCGGCCGAGCCGGCAGCGCCGGCGACCATAGACGAGGCCATCGTCGCAGCGCCTCCCGCGACGCCGGAACCGGCTCCGGTGCAGGCCGAAACGCCGCCCGCCGAGGCGATACCCGCCGTACCGCTCGAGGCCGGACCCGACGCTTTGCGCGATGCCGCCGCTTCCGGCGATACGAAGGCGCTATATGAGATCGGCAACCGCTTCATGGATGGCCGGGGCGTCACCAGCGATTATGCCAAGGCGGCGCAATGGTACGAACTCGCCGCTACGCGCGGCTTCGCACCGGCGCAGTACAGGCTGGGCAATTTCTTCGAGAAGGGTCTCGGCGTCGAGCGTGACCTTGCCAAGGCCAGGGAATGGTACCGGCAGGCCGCCGAGCAGGGCAATACGAGCGCGATGCACAATCTCGCCGTGCTGTTCGCTGCCGGCGCCGACGGAGCGCCCGACAATGCGGCGGCAGCCCAATGGTTCAATCGCGCCGCCGAATACGGCGTCAAGGACAGCCAGTTCAATCTCGGCATCCTCGCCGCAAAGGGCATGGGCATGGCGCAGAATCTCGAGGAGAGCTACCAATGGTTCGCGCTGGCCGCCAATGCCGGCGACAAGGACGCGGCAGGCAAGCGCGATGAAGTGGCCAAGGTGCTCGACGCCGCACGGCTGGAGCGCGCCAGGGCGGCAACGGCCCTGTGGAAGGCTCGCGACACCAACAGCGAAGCCAATGCACCGCAGATACCGGCGGAATGGCAGGATGCACCGACCGTAACCGGCTCGGCCGACATCGAGAAGGCCGTGCGCAACATCCAGCTCATCCTGAAGAAGAACGGCTACGACACCGGCGGATCGGACGGAAAGATCGGCGCAAAGACGCGCGAAGCCATCATGGCATTCCAGAAGGATAATGGCCTTGCGCCGACGGGAACCGTCGATTCCGACCTCGTCAGGAACCTCCTGAAAAAGAAGGGCTGAGCCGCGGACGTAACGCATATGCCACAGCACCGCAGCTAAACTTTCGGCGGGGCTCGCAGCAGGCCAGTCGGCGTTTGACTAAAGTCGGCCGAAAGGGCAAGAAACCTTAAAGAATTGCTGTCATCCTGCGCTACGGGACGGCAATGAGAATTGGGGTTTCCCTTGGGTATCTACCTGCCTATAGCCGAGATTTCGGTCAACATCTTTGTGCTCTTCGGCATGGGTGCTGCGGTGGGCTTCCTGTCGGGCATGTTCGGCGTCGGCGGCGGCTTCCTGATCACGCCGCTGCTCATCTTCTACAACATCCCGCCGGCGGTTGCCGTCGCCACCGGCGCCAACCAGGTCATCGCCTCGTCCTTCAGCGGCGCCCTCACCCATTTCAAGCGCGGCACGCTCGACGTCAAGCTCGGCACGCTGCTGGTGATAGGCGGCGTCGTCGGCGCTGCCATCGGCATCTATGTCTTCGTGCTGCTGCGCGAGCTCGGCCAGCTCGATCTCATCGTCTCGCTGCTCTACGTCGTCTTCCTCAGCACGATCGGCGGCCTGATGCTCTATGAGAGCGTGCAGGCGATGCGCCGGACCCGGGCGGGGCAACTCGCCACGCTGAAGCGGCCCGGCCAGCACAATTGGGTGCACCGCCTGCCCTTCAAGATGCGGTTCCGCGCCTCGAAGATCTATGTCAGCATCATTCCGATCCTCGTGCTCGGCGGCGCCATCGGCTTCCTCTCCTCGATCATGGGCGTCGGCGGCGGCTTCATCATGGTGCCGGCCATGATCTACCTGTTGAAGATGCCGACCAATGTCGTCGTCGGCACCTCTTCCTACCAGATCGTCTTCGTCACCGCCTTCACCACGGTGATGCAGGCGACGACGAACCAGTCGATCGATATCGTGCTGGCCTTCCTGCTCATGTCCGGCGGCGTGATCGGCGCGCAATATGGCGCCCGTATCGGCCAGAAGTTGCGCGGCGAGCAATTGCGCGCGCTGCTGGCGCTGCTCGTTCTTGCCGTCGGCCTGCGTCTCGCCATAGAACTCTTCGTCACACCCGACGATCTTTATTCGGTCGGGCTGGCGGTGGTCACGGGGGCGCAATGATCAGGGCCGCCCTCTCGACGCTGACGCTTCTCGCAAGCCTCTCCATCGCCGCGGCCCAGCAGCTGCCCGGCAACAAGGAGACGGTGGAGATCGGCCTTTCGACCGACACGATCGCCATCACCTCCGGGTTCCGCGGCACCGATCTCACCGTGTTCGGCGCGCTGGACAATGCCGATCCGCTGATCCAGAGGCAGGGCCGCTACGATGTCGTGGTGGTGCTGGAAGGGCCGCAGCGCAGTTTCGTCGTGCGCCGCAAGGACCGCTATCTCGGCATCTGGATCAATGCGGAATCCGTCGCGTTCCAGAACATTCCCGCCTCCTATTCGCTTGCATCGACCCGCAGCCTGCAGGATATCGCGGTGCCGAAAGTGTTCCAGCAGCTCGGGATCGGCGTCTACAACATGTACTACGAGCCGATGCCGGACGGTTTCGATTCCAGCCAGTCGCTGAAGGAATTCACCGCGGAACTGCCGCGGCTGAAGCTGAAGCAGCGGCTCTATACGCAGCGTATCGGCGATGTGCAGTTTCTCTCGGCGACGCTTTTCCGCGCCACGCTGTCGCTGCCGGCAAATGTGCCGGTCGGCAAGCATGTGGCCCGCGCCTTCCTCTTCCGCAATGGCGAATTCCTGCGTGAAAGCTCCACCAGCCTGAACATCCTGAAGGCCGGCCTCGAATTCCGCATCTATCGCGCCGCCAACCAGTACAGCCTGCTTTACGGCCTCTTTGCCGTCTTCCTCGCCGTCATTACCGGCTGGATGGGCCGCCTGATCTTCCGCAAGGACTAGCGCTTCGGCCGCGCGACGACGATCAGGCCCTGCAGATATTCGCCCCGGTCGAGGCGGATCGGCTCGGTGGCGATGCTTACCGGCTCCATCGCATACCGGCCGAGCAGGTCCCTGACATGCGCTTCGGAATGCGCGTAGCGCAGCGATTCCTGCAGCAGCATGTCGTCGCTGCCGTCATGGCGCTCGACCGAGAATGCGAACAGGCCGCCGCGCTCCAGGATGGCGGCGATCGTGGCGAACGAGGCGGCGAGATCGCCGACATAGACGAAAACGTCGGCGGCCACGACGAGATCGACACTGTCGGCGGGCATTTCGAAGAGATTGACGTCTTCCTTGAGCAATTCGTCGTAAAGCTCTTTTTCGGCCGCCTGCCGCAGCATCGCCTCGGACAGGTCCATGCCGACCAGCCTCTCCGCCTGCGGCCTCAGATGCGGCGCCATGAGGCCGGTGCCACAGCCAATGTCCAGCACCGATGCGTAGCGCCGGCCCGGCGCCGCCGCCTCGATGGAAGCGGCCAGCAATTCCGGCACCCGGTATTCCAGCCGGTCCAGCAGCATGTTCTCGAAGGTCGGCGCATAGGCGTCGAACAGGGTCTCGACATAGGCCGGCGGCGGGGTCGGCGGCGCTTCGCCATGGCCGGCGGCCGCAAGCTTCAGCGCCGCGCCGAACCGGTCATCGGGGTCCTGCGCCAGCACCTCGCGCCAGATATCCGCCGCGGCATCGCCGTCGCCGGCGGCCTCGAACATTTCCGCCAGCCGGAACAGGCCGGCCGTCCAGTCCGGGACGATCTCCAGCGCCTGGCGCATGAGGTCCGCCGCGGCCACGTGGTCGCCGGCCTCCGCCAGCATTTCAGCATAGGAAGCCCGGCGATCCGCTATGAGATCGCCGGAAGAAAGAAAAGCGCGTGTCACGATGTTCAGTTCATGATCTGGAGGCGGATAGCCAATATATCGACGCTCTTGCCCGCGCCGGATATGTCGGAATTGATCTTGATCGCGCCGGTGCCATTGCCGGAGCCGGCCGGCAGTTCCACCTGCACCAGATATTCCGAGGTCGCATCCGAGACGTCATAGCGCTTGCGGCCGCAATCGCCGGCGCTGCCGAAATCGCAGCTGACGGCCATCTGCGTCGCCGGTCCGCCGGTCTTCGCCAATATGTCGAACACCGCCTTTTTGCCCGCGATCTGCTGCAGGACGCCGGGGCCGACCGCGAAGCTGATTTCATCCGCTTCGCCGGGTGATTTCACCCGCAGGAATTTCTGCGCCTGGTCGCCGGCAATGCTCGCGGTCGCCCGGCCGGAAACCGATACCTGCGACGTGTCTGCCGGCCCGAATATCTCGATCCACGTGCCTTCTGGCGGCAATTGTCCCTCTTTCAGCGGCTCATGGCTGCCGCTGGCCGGCGGATTGCTGGCGGCGGTGGTCGAAGGCTTGACCGCGATGAGGCCGGAGGCCACATACCACAGCCCGCCAAGCGCCACGGCCAGCAGCGCCGCGACGATCAAAAACTTGCGGAGACCGCCGACCCTGCTGCCTTCCGATTGCCGGTGCTTGCGCCTCGAACGATAGTCCGGGCGGTAATTGTCCGCTGTCGCCGCACGGTCCGCCGGCAGATCAGGCGTGCCGAGCAGCGCCTCGTCCTCGCCGAGAACCGGCTCCCGCCGCTCGCCGCGCGGGGCATCGGCGAATGCCGGCTCCGGGCGCGGCGATTGCGGGCGCGCTGCCGGCTCGACAGTCGGCATGGCAGGCGCCTGACGCCCCGAAGGCTCTGGCCGCAGAGGAGGCTGTTGCGCTGCGGCTCCGTTCTCGACCCGCGTGATGGTCGCCTTCAGGCGCTCGCGCCGTTCGTTGCGCTGCTGCTCGTCCAGGGCGCCATTGGCGGCGAGCGAGCGCTCATGCGCCGTCCAGGCAGATTCGTAGATCTTCTGCCGCACCGCCGGATTTGCCGCATCGGCCTTGGCCAACGCATTTCTTATTGCCTGCTCAATCGCTTCCAAACCGACGATTTTCCTTCAAAAGACCATAGGGCCGCCAAGCGCCCGTTCAGGCCGCGCATCTGATTCACGGCCAGACGATATGTTTTTCCAGCCATACCCTATCTCGTGGCTTATTCAAGACATAAGGGCAAACGGCGCATGTCAGGACCACCGCGATGACGATCCGGCGCCCGAAAAATCAGCCTTCCTGCCGGTGGGCCCTTTCATTTGAGTGCTCCTGAACTGACCGGGCACCCGCCTCGGCAAACGGGGGCCAGCGAAAGGACCGGAAAACTTCGCCCGACCATACCGGCCCCGACAAACATCCCTGCGAACGGGCACGCTCCTCGACCCCGCCCGGCCCCCTGCCAACCCCACGTCGGGCCCCCTGCCAACCCCACGGCCGCGCCCCACGGCCACAGCCCACGGCCACCTCCCGTTCAGCCCCCACGGCCACCTCCCGTTCAGCCCCCACGGCCGGCCCCCACGGCCTCAAACTCGGGACTTGCTCAATGGGCAAGGCCTGCTAGACTGTTATTACGTTTACGCAAACGTCAAAATAACATTTGGAGGAGCGGCCGATGGCGTTACCGGAAATCTTGAAGAACAATTTGCGAATTCCGGTTGTCGGCGCGCCGCTTTTCATCATTTCCCATCCTCCGCTGGTCATTGCCCAATGCAAGGCGGGCGTCGTCGGCTCGTTTCCGGCGCTGAATGCCCGGCCCGAGGCGCAGCTTGACGAATGGCTGGCCGAGATCACCGAGGCGCTGCGCGACCATGATGCGCAGAACCCCGGCAGCCCGGCCGCGCCCTTTGCGGTGAACCAGATCGTGCACCGCTCCAACAGGCGGCTGGAGCACGATCTGATGATGTGCGTGAAATACAAGGTGCCGATCGTCATTTCGTCGCTCGGCGCGGTGCCCGAGGTGAATGAGGCGATCCATTCCTATGGCGGCATCGTGCTGCACGACGTGATCAACAATCGCCATGCCAATTCGGCCATCCGCAAGGGCGCGGATGGGCTCATCGCCGTCGCTGCCGGCGCGGGCGGGCATGCCGGGCCGCTCTCGCCTTTCGCGCTGGTGCAGGAGATCCGCGAATGGTTCGACGGGCCGCTGCTGCTTTCCGGCGCCATTGCCAGCGGCAGATCCATTCTCGCCGCGAAGGCCATGGGCGCGGACCTCGCCTATATCGGCTCGCCCTTCATCGCCACCGACGAGGCGCGCGCGGTTGAAGGCTACAAGGAGATGATCGTCAATTCGAATGCGGCGGATATCGTCTATTCCAATTATTTCACCGGCATCCACGGCAATTACCTGAAGCCATCCATCGCCCAGGCCGGCATGGACCCGGACCATCTGCCCGAGGCCGACCCGACCAAGATGGATTTCGAATCGGCGACCACCGGCGCCAAGGCCTGGAAGGACATCTGGGGCTGCGGCCAGGGCATCGGCGCGGTAAAGGAAATCACCAGCGCCGGCGCGCTGGTTTCCCGGCTGGAGCGCGAATATCACGAAGCGCGGAAAACTCTCTGCGCAGCCTGATCTCGCCCTTGCATTTGCCCCGCAATGGCTGTATCAGGCCCCCATTCGGGAGGCTACGCCCCGCGCGGACGCCGGCCCCGACCGGAAAGGCAACTTTCCTGCCGCTTTAGCTCAGTTGGTAGAGCACATCATTCGTAATGATGGGGTCGCGTGTTCGAGTCACGCAAGCGGCACCAATTTCCTGATATTGCACTGCTTACAGGCCCGCCGCATCGTTGAGGATGTCGAGATAGGCGCTATAGGAAAACACGCGGCCGCGTTTACGACCGGTGATTTCCCTGACGATCCCGAGCGATTGAAGCTGCACCAAGGCGGCATTGACCGTCGGCATGGTCAGCGTGGTTTTCTCCACCGCAGCGACGGCCGTCAGGAACGGGCTGGTTCGCATGAGGTCGTGGACCTGCAGGACGGAGGCCGTGCGGTCGGCTTCCGCGACGATGCGCTCGCGATCCTCGGCCAACAGGGTGGCGATCCGGTTGGCGGTGTCGAAGGCCTGGTTGGCGGTTTCGGCAATGCCGTCGAGGAAGAATTCGAGCCAGGCTTCCCAGGCGCCCCGCTCGCGCGCCTCCTGCAAGAGACGATAGTAGTCGGCGCGGTGCGTCTTGAAATAAAGCGAAAGATAGAGCAGCGGCTGCCGCAGGACGCCCTCGGCGCAGAGGAAAAGCGTGATCAGCAAACGGCCGAGCCTGCCATTGCCATCCAGAAAGGGATGGATCGTCTCGAACTGCACATGCAGCAGGCCCGCCTTGATGAGCGCCGGGATTTCCGGCGTTTCCGCATGCACGAAGCGCTCCCAGTCGCCGAGGCATTTCATCACCTCGTTGGGAGGCGGGGGGACGAACATCGCGTTGCCGGGACGTGTACCGCCGATCCAGTTTTGCGAGGTGCGGAATTCGCCGGGGTTTTGCGTTGCCCCGCGCCCGCTATCGAGCAATTTGCCATGCATCTCCCGGATGAGGCGCAGCGAAATCGGCAGTTCGGCCATGCGTTCAAGGCCGTACATCATCGCATCGACATAGTTGGAGACTTCGCGAACATCGTCCAGCGGCTTGCCGGTCAAAGCCTCGGTTTCAAACCGCAGGAGATCGGACAGGGTCGATTGCGTTCCCTCGATCTGCGACGACAGAACCGCTTCCTTGCGCACATACATATAGAGGAAAAGTTCCTTGTTGGGCAGCAGGATGGAAACACCGTCAAGCCGTCCGAGCGCCCGCTCCGCTTCGCTCAAGCGGGTCAGCAGATGGGAAAGACCGACAGGCGGCTCCGGCGGCAGAGGCGGCGGAACGAAGGCTCTCACGCGCTCGCCGGCAACAGCCGTTTCGACAAATCTGCCGAGGCGTCCGTCAAGATTGGACGTATGTGGCACAACTCGGCTCCGAATGTTAATCATCCGGGATTTTAATAGCTGAGTTTGCTAATTAAAGAAACAGCGATTTTGTTTATTAGCGTTGGTCGTTAATTAAATCCGGGATGTCAATGCAGGACCCTGTGGCTGTTGGTTCCGCCCGGGTTCCTCCCGGCGGAGATTGCGATGCCGGTTTGACTCCACCGGCAATCGGCGTAGTGTGACGGCAGCATCGGGACTACGCTTAGCGGCCGGTGCATGAGAGATGATATGCGCTCCCGCCCAGGTCTATATCGGCAGGAGCAGGCAGGCTCCCCGGATATTTTCCATATTTCGCAACAGCAGCACAGGCAGCGCGCTTTCGCGCGGCCGGACATGTGCGCTTCACATCGCCAAGGGAGATCGATCGATGGCCAAGGGTCAAAAACGCAGCAGCAAGGAAATCAGGAAGCCGAAACAGGCCAAGGCGCCGGCGGCCGCCAAGGAAACCGCCTTCAGCGAAACGACCAAGCGGCTCGATATCGCCAAGGGCCGTTGACGATGGCGGCGGGATTGCGGTCGTTCAAGGCCGCGTGCCCGGTCTGCGGCGAGATCGCGGCGCATACGGCTTCGGCAAACCTCATGAGGGTCGTCTGCCTGAATTGCGGCCGGTTCCAGCTTTCGGATGCGGCGCTGCAGGCGCTGGTGCGGCTGCCGGCCCATGAGCGCGAATTGATGCTGACGAAGGCACGGCAGGAGGCGCAAGGCGGGGAATCATACCCATCGCTGCGGGCGTTCCGCGGCGCGGCGGCACGGGCAACGCTGCCGACCTGAAGGCTGGAAGCATGGCGGCGGCTGGAGCCGGCGACAGGGCGGCCGGGCAACTGGGGGCAGCCGGAAAAACCGTGGCAGACGGCATGTATCATTGTAGCAAACCGGTAACACTTGTTCACAAACATTTCGCTGCCACCGGCAGCCATCGATAGCCCGTTCGCGGCGCATTTTCAGGCGAAGGGCATGATTCTGCACGCAAAACATGATAAAGCGCCACAAGTTTCAGCCGATCCGGACCAAGCTGCTGATTTCATTTTAGAATATTCCTAAATCTTAGCGATTGCGCCTCAATATTCGAGCACGTACACGATTTCCAGAGACCAACTGCTGCCGGAGAGGCAGCCATTAACGGCCGCCGCATGAACGCTCATACATTGCAGATAACCGAGCTTTACGAAGTCGAGCACAGCCGGCTGCGTTCCTTCGTGCGGCGGCTGATCGGCAATCCGGTCATGGCGGAGGATCTCGTCCAGCAGGCCTTTGCCAATATATTGGCGAAGCATGGCCAGGCCGGCACGATGAGCGCGGCCTATGCCCGGAAGGCGGTCCGCAATCTGGCGCTCAATCATCTGCGCGATGCGCGCCGCAGGGCCGAGATCGAGGTACCCGGCATCGAATTCGACCAGATCGCCGATGCGGCCCCTTCGCCGGAACTCGTCACGCTGTATCGCGACGAACTGCGCCGCCTGCTCGAGGCGATCCTGCGCCTGCCCGTTCGCCGCCGCGAAGCCTTCGTGCTGAACCGGATCGAGGGGCTTTCCTACGACGAGATCGCCGCGCAGATGAATATTTCGCGCAATACGGTGATCTCGCATGTGGTTGCCGCGATGCTGGAGCTCGACCGCCAGCTGAGTTGAGATTTGCATCGATCGGAGACGCCGGACCGATGCAACGGAATTCCAGGGAGCAGATGCAGGAAGTCGATACCGATCCCGTTTTCAGGCAGGCGCTGGAGTGGTTCCTTCTCGTCAGGGATGAGAAGGCCTCCGACGAAGATCGCGCCGCGCTGGAAACATGGCTTCTGGCCGACCCGGCGCATGGCCTCGCCTATGCGCGCGCCAGGCGGCTGTGGGATCGCTTCGATCTGGTCAAGCCGGAATATGAGCGCCTGAGCCGCTCCGGGCGTATCGGCCGCCGCAGCCTGCTGCTCGGCGGGCTTGTCGCTCTTGTCGGCGCGCCTTCGCTCTATGTGGTCGCCCGTCCCGAGTTTTCGGCCGATTACAGCACCGGCATTGCCGAGCGCCGCACGTTCACGCTGCCCGATGGCAGCACGGCCGAGCTTGGCAGCCATTCGGCCGCTTCGCTGCAATTCACCGAGGGGGAGCGCCGGCTGGTGCTGCATCGCGGCCAGGGATTCTTCCGCGTGGCGGCGGAGGCGCGGCGGCCCTTCCTAGTGGAAGCGGCGGCGGGAACGACGCGGGCGCTCGGAACCCAGTTCGACGTGAAGCTGAGCGACGCCGAGGTCACCGTGGCGGTACTCGAACATTCGGTTGCGGTCGAGACGCCGACAGCCGCGCCGGTCGTGGTCCGGGAAGGCTGGCAGATCAGCTATGGCGAGGATGGGCCGCGGCCGCCCGCCCGCGTCGATGCGACTGGCGTCAAGGCCTGGCGGCAGGACCGCATCGTCTTCGAGGACGTCCCCTTGCGGCGCGTGCTCGTGGAATTGCAGCGCTACCGTCACGGCAGGATCATGCTGATGGACAATGGCATCGGCGCGACGCCGGTGACGGCGATCTTCGAGACCGCGCACGCGGAAAAGGCGCTGCAGACGATCGCGGAAACGCTGCCCGTGCGCATCGTCAACGCCACGGCCTATCTGACCTTCGTCTATGCCCGCTAGCAGTACGCGGCAAAATAATTTGCCTGCGCGCTCATTGGTTCGGCGTTGTCGGGTGTCTAACACCATGAGGACCAGAAAAACACGGTGCCTCGCGACAGCAACAGGACGGGGTGAATTCATGCGGGGCGGAAGAAGATCGGGACCAGAAGCCGGGGACCTGGCGCAGCAAAATCCGGCAGGACCGCTGCTGAAACCGGCATTGGCCGCTGTTCTCACCATCGCGGCGGCGATGACGGCGCCGGCCGCGCTGGCCCAGCAACCGGTTTCCCAGGAAGCCGCGACGCAGCGCCGGGCCTCGTTCAATATCGCGCCGCAACCGCTTTCCTCCGCGCTGGTGGCGTTTTCGCAGGCGACGCAGATGCAGCTGTTTTTCAACGCAAACCTCGCGCGCGGCAAGAATTCGCCCGGCGCACGCGGCCCGCTGACCAACAGCGAAGCTGTGCGGAAGATCCTCGCCGGTTCCGGCCTCACCTATCGCATCAGCGGCGGCACGGTGACGATCGTCGATCAAGGCGCCGCCGTGATCACGGGCAGCACCTCGGCCGATGGCTCGATCGCCCTCGAACAGATCAATATCAGCGGCGAGAATGCCTGGGGCCCGGTGCAGGGCTATGTGGCGAAGCGCAGCGCCAGCGGCACCAAGACCGACACGCCGCTCATCGAGACGCCGCAATCGGTTTCCATAGTCACCGCCGACCAGATCAAGACCACCAAGCCGGCATCCATGGCCGATGCCCTGTCCTATACGCCCGGCATCGTCAGCCAGTCGCCGGCCTTCTCGCGCATGGTCGACGATTTCATGGTGCGCGGCTTCAATGTCGCCACCGGCGATCTCGGCATGCTGCGCGACGGCATGAAACTGCAGACCAATGTCTATGACGGCGCGCAGGAGCCCTATGGGCTGGAGCGGGTGGAAGTCCTGCGCGGCGCCTCGTCCATGCTTTACGGCCAGCTCGGCCCCGGCGGCGTCGTCAATGCCATCAGCAAGCGGCCGACCGCCGAGCCGCTGCACGAGGTCAATGTCGAATATGGCAGCTATGACCGCAAGCAGGTCTCGGCGGATTTCGGCGGCCCGCTCACCGAGGACGGCGCATGGTCGTACCGGCTGACGGGATTGCTGCGCGATGCGGACAATTGGGTCGACGACGTGCCGGACGACCGCCGCTATATCGCGCCGGCGCTGAAATGGAGCCCGGACGATGCCACCTCGCTGACCCTGCTCGGCAGCTACCAGCAGATACGCACCCGATTTGCCCCGCCTTTGCCCTATGACGTCGTCAGGTCGGAGCGGATACCGCGCGACATGTTCGTGGGCCAGCACGGCTATGACCGCTATGACAGCGACATGTTCACGCTCGGATACCTGTTCGAGCACGAGTTCGACAACGGGTTGAAGCTGCGCAACAATGCGCGCTATTTCCGCGCGGACGTGCAGTGGGACTATCTCACCGTCACCGGCCTCAGCGGCGATACGCTGCGGCGCGGCCTGTGGAACCGCACCGAGAAATCCACCGGCTTCACCACCGATACGTCGCTGCAATACGAGTTCGACACCGGTCCGGCCGAACATACGGTACTCGGTGGCATCGATTATTACCGCGGCACCTATGAATCGCATCGATTTGCCGGGGCGGTGGGGCCGCTCGATCTTTCCGACCCCGTCTATGACGCGACGCCCATCGTCAACTTTGCCAGCGATCGCGGCTGGTATCAGTCGAGCAAGCAGATCGGCGTCTATCTGCAGGACCAGATCAAGATCGACAAATGGGTGCTGCTGCTTGGCGGCCGCTATGACTGGAGCGACAGCGGCGTGACGAGCTACCGTTCGGGCGTGGTATCGAACCGGAAGGACGAAGCCTTCACCGGCCGCGCCGGGCTGGTCTATCTCTTCGACAATGGCCTCGCGCCCTATGCGAGCGTCAGCCAGTCCTTCGCGCCGACGACAGGGCCGGACGGGCTCTATGGCATGTTCGAGCCATCGAAGGGCACGCAATATGAAGTCGGGCTGCGCTATCAGCCGCCCGGCAGCAATTTCCTGCTCAGCGCCGCGATCTATGATCTTACCCAGACCAATGTCGTCACTTCCGCCGATGGCGGCATCACTTTCGAGCAGATCGGCGAGGTCCGCTCCCGTGGCTTCGAGCTGGAAGCCAAGGCCGAATTCGGCAATCTGAACCTGATCGGCAGCTATGCCTATACGGATGCGCGTTCGGTCAAGGGCAGCCAGACGATCCCGGCCGGCGAGCGCGTGGCGCTGGTGCCCTACCATACGGTCTCGCTATGGGCGGATTATGCGCTGGACGATGTCGGCCTGAAGGGTGCGAAGATCGGCGCCGGCGCCCGCTATCTGAGCTCAGCCAATATTCCGGATTTCGACAAGGATGTGCCCGGGCGCGTGCTGGTGGACGCGATGGTGAGCTATGATTTCGGCGCCATCGACAAGAAATACGAAGGCGCCACGCTCTCCGTCAATGCGCGCAATCTTTTCGACAAGAAATACTATACCTGCGTCGATTCCGGCGGCTGCCGCTATGGCGAACCGCTGACGGTGACGGCGAGCCTGGGCTATCGCTGGTAGCGCAGGGATGACGCTGACGCGGCGCGCATTCATGGGCGGCCTGATGGCCGCCCCTCTTCTTGCGGAACTTGCCGCCAAGGCACATTCCGCCACCATTGCGCGCCGCATCGTCACCCTCGATCTTTTGCCGACGGAGCTTCTGCTCACGCTTGGTTTCAGCCCCATTGCCGTCGCCAATCTTCCGCTTTACCGCAAGCTGGTCGCCGTTCCGTCGCTACCGCTGGAAGTCGTCGATATCGGCCCGCTGCTCGAGCCCAATCTTGAATATCTGCAACATTTGAAGCCGGACCTGATCATGCTGGCCGATTGGCAGATCCTCGGCCAGGACAATCTCGCCCGTATCGCACCGCTCGCCCCGATAAGCACCGTATCCCGCGACAGGCCCGCGGTGGAGCATCTCCAGGACCTGTTGCTGCAGGTCGGCGCCATGGTCGGCAAGGGCGATGAAGCCCGGATGTGGAACGCGCGCGCCGATGACGTTCTTGCGGCCGCACGCCGGAGCCTGGCCGCCCGCAAGCAACGCCCGGTCTATGTCATCCGGCTGGTCGAGGACGGGCGCCACGCCGCGATATTCGGCGGCAATGGCATGATCGGCGACGTCCTGCGCCGGCTCGGCCTGGACAATGCCTTCGATGGCAAGGTCAACGCATCCGGCGTCGCCACCATCGGCATCGAACGGCTCGCCGCCGTGCCGGAAGCGCAGATCGTGCATTTCCATCGCGGCGAGGAAACCGAGCGGGCGCTGCAGCGGCTGCGGCTGAGCCCGTTCTGGAACGCGCTGCAGCCGGTGCGGGAAAACCGCGTCATCGCCATGCCGGTGATCTACCCCAATGGCGGCATTCATTCGGCGATACGACTGGCCAGCCAGCTCGATGCCGCCCTTGCCCCGGATGCAAACCCGCATGGATAGGCGAACCCGCATGGATAGGGGGGCCGGCATGGATAGGGTTTCGCATTCCCTTCGCCCGGCGGCGCTCGTCCTGCTGCTGTCCGCCGTTGCGCTCGCGCTGGCCGCGCGCAATTTCCAGGCGGTGCTGCCGGCGGGCGATTGGTGGAATGCCGTGCTGCACCCGTCCGAAGCCGACATGCGCCAGTTGATGCTGCATTACAGCCTGCTGCCGCGGCTTTGCGCCAGCCTGCTCTGCGGTGCCGCGCTCGGCCTTGCCGGCGTGCTGTTCCAGCAGGTGCTGCGCAATCCGCTGGCGGAGCCCGGCACGCTCGGCGTCTTTGCCGGCGCGAAGCTCGCTCTCGCCGCCGCCACATTGTGGATGCCCGGTCTGCTGGTGCTGGGCCAGGATATGATCGGCTTCCTTGGCGGCAGCCTGGCCGTGCTGCTGGTGCTGGCGCTGACATGGAAGCGCGACCTGTCGCCGCTGCTGGTCATTCTTTCCGGCCTTGTCGTTTCGCTCTACCTCGATGCGATCAGCAAGACGCTCGTTCTGGTCCATTTCGACGCCTTGAGCGATCTGTTCAAATGGCAGGCGGGATCGCTCAGCCAGAACAGCTGGATCATGGTGGCCGGCCTGTTGCCGCGCCTCGGCATCGCGGCCATCATTGCCTTGTTCATGCTGCGTCCGCTGGCGCTGCTCGACCTCGACGACGACGGCGCCCGCAGCGTCGGCCTGTCGCTGACGGTGGCGCGCGCGCTTGCCATTGCCGTTGCCGTGGTGCTCAGCGCCTTCGTCGCCGGATCGGTGGGCGTCATCGGCTTCATCGGCCTCGCCGGCCCGGCCATAGCGCGGTATGCCGGGGCCCGCCGTTTGCGCGAACGGCTCGTCTGGGGGCCGCTGATCGCCGCGGCGCTGCTGACCCTCGCCGACCAGTTCGTCCAGATCGTCGCCGGCGGCGCCGACCTTCCCACCGGCAGCGTCACGGCGCTCATCGGCGCGCCGCTGCTGTTGTGGCTGATCCGCAAGGTGCGGCCGGCGGGTCCCGTCGTCACGCGGCCGAGGGCTGCCCTGCGGCAATCGTCCCGGCCATGGCGCCTGACGGTCATGCTGTTGGCGCTGCTTCTGCTCGTCCTGTGGCTGGCGCTCTCGCTCGGCCGCGTCGAGGCCGGCTGGACCTGGGCGCTGGGCGACGAGTTTCACCTTCTCATGCAATGGCGGCTGCCGCGCGTTGCCGCGGCGGCCGCAGCGGGTCTGATGCTCTCCATGGCCGGCGTCCTGTTGCAGCGGGTGACCGGCAATGCCATG
This sequence comes from Phyllobacterium sp. 21LDTY02-6, assembly GCF_023554255.2. GTDB lineage: Bacteria > Pseudomonadota > Alphaproteobacteria > Rhizobiales > Rhizobiaceae > Phyllobacterium. The sequence continues at coordinate 531,476 of NZ_JAMJWD020000004.1, forward strand.
GCGAGCCCGGAGCTGCTCGGCATATCCGCCGGCACCGCCCTGGTGATGATCGTTTCCGTCCTGCTCCTGCCCGGCGCCGACCGCGCCGCGATGATGCTCCCCGCCAGTCTCGGTGCATTCGCAACGCTGCTGCTGATGCTGTGGCTCGGCCGCCGCTCGTCATTCGCGCCGGAACACATGCTGCTGGCCGGCATCGCGCTGACGACAATCCTCGGCGCGGTCATATCCGTGCTCATGTTCAGCGGCGACCCGCGCATCGTCACGGTCCTCGGCTGGCTCGCCGGCTCGACCTATTCCGTCACCGGCCGCGATGCCGCGCTGGTCTGTTCGATCGCGCTGATGATGATCATCCTCGTGCCGTTGACCGGGCGCTGGCTCTCGATCCTGCCGCTGGGCGTCGCCACCAGCAGCGCTCTCGGCGTGACCGTGCGCCGGACACGGCTGGTGCTGCTGGCGCTGACGGCGATCATGACCGCGGCATCGACGCTGCTCGTCGGCCCGCTCAGCTTCATCGGCCTGATGGCGCCGCACATGGCCCGCATGCTCGGGCTGAACCGGCCAATGGCGCAGCTCTGCGCCGCCGGCCTTCTTGGCGCCATCCTGATGGTATTCGCCGACTGGCTCGGCCGGATGGTCGCCTTCCCCTGGCAGATCCCGGCGGGCATCGTCGCCACCTGCCTCGGCGGAACCTATTTCATCTGGCTGGTACGGAAATGAGTTCCACGCTCGCACGGATTTTCACCGGAGACCTCGCCATTGTCGCCGGCATGCTGGCGCAGGCGGATGACCCGCGCGAGACCATCGCCGGCACGGACCTGCTCGACGCGGATGTGCTCGGCGCCCTCATCGCGCGCTTTGCCCGCAACTATGCCGAGCCGGAAAGGCGCGCCGTGGCCTCCCAATGGTCGAAATGGCATTTCTCCACGCTGCTGACGCCTTTCCTCGCCGCCAGCCTCGTCGCCAATCACCGGATGCCGACTGCCCTGGCCGATCTCGACATCGTGCTGTCGCCCGATGGTCGCACTACCGCACTCAGGCTCCGGCACGAAGGAGACGCCATTGGCCCTGCCGATGCTTTCGACCGCTTCGAGCCGCTTCTGACGGATCATCTCGAGCCGGTCATCACGGCACTGGCCGCTGCGAGCGGCATTGCGCCGCGCGTCCTGTGGAGCAATGCCGGCAATATATTCGAGCAGGTCCTGCAACGGCTGAAAGCCGCGCTCGGGCCCGATCACCCCGCCATCGCCGAGACGGTTGAACTGCTCGATACGCGCAAATGGCGCGATGGCCGGCCAAACCGGCTGTTCGAGCCCGTGCGCTACCGGAAAGTCGGTGCCGATCTCAAGCGGCAGCGGCGCGTCTGCTGCATCCGCTACCTCATCCCCAGCCTCGATTATTGCAAGACATGCCCGCTCGACCGGCCCTGACCAGGGCCAGGCTGCGCAGCCCGTCTTTCCCGGCCTTTCGTGCATCTGTGCGCTAGCGTCCAGAGCGAGGCGGCTGCCTGCCCGCTTGCGATCCCGCAATGCGCCGTCGAAGGCAGCTGCCGGCAGAGCCGCAACCAACTGGCGGCGGTTTTCGCCGCTCTCGTCAAGCAGGGCGGACTGGTGTTTTCAAATGAAAAATGGACAAATCCGCAGATTGGACTAGGGTTGAGACAGCGGGCTGGATGGCTCGGCGTTTTTCCCGGTCTCACCTCATTCCACCCTTGAGACCGGTTGAAGGTCAAAACCGTACAAAGCATAGCGTGGCCTGGTTTTTTCCGTCATACCACGGCCTTGAGCAGCATGGACTGCCAAGGGACGGGCTCCAGCCCGACTGGAGCACAAATGACCATAATCGATCCCTCGGCGGTGCAGAATTACCTGCTGAGGAAGCTGCCAATCGAAGCATTTCACTTTCTCTCTCCCGTGATGAAGATCGTCGATCTTCCACTGAAGCGCGTTCTCGTGGAAACCAACCAGCCGAACAGCCATGTCTTCTTCATCGAGCAGGGCCTGGCTTCCGTCGTCGCCTCGACGGGCGATGACGAATCCATCGAAGTCGGCCATGTCGGTTATGAAGGCGTGTCCGGCGCCCATATCGTCCTCAGGGCGGACCGGACGCCGAACCGCACTTTCATGCAGGTCGAGGGGATCGGCGTTTCGGTGCCCGTGGTCGAGCTGGAACAGATGTTCGAGCGCTTCAACATGGCGCGCGAACTGTTCCTGAAATATGTGCATACGGCCGAGCTGCAACTGGCGCATTCGGCGCTCGCCAATGCGCGCTACAACATGCAGGAGCGGCTGGCGCGCTGGCTCCTGATGTGCCACGATCGCCTGCGCGTCAACGATTTGGCGCTGACGCACGAATTTCTCGCGCTGATGCTGGGCGTGCGCCGCTCGGGAGTTACCAATGAGATCCACGTGCTTGAAGGCATGCACGCCATCAAGGCCACGCGCGGAAACATCCGCATCGTCGATCGCTCCCGGCTCGAGGAGATCGCCGGCGGCTGCTATGGCGTTCCGGAACGGGAATATGAACGGCTGATCGGCAACCCGTTCCTGCGCTAGGGCGCTCAGTGCAATCTGCGGTCTCTTGCCCCGGAAGGGTGCTCGAACCGCTTCGATGCCGCCGGTACGCGGCTCATGATCGATACCGGCCGCGCTAGCCGTCCCGGGGCCGGATCGTATCCTTGAACAGGACCGTCCGCAGCAGATTGCCGGCTTCGTCGCAGATTTCGACCCGGCCGCCAGAGACATCATGCCCGCGCAATATGGCGCTGCTCATGAGGAGCCGCGCGTCCTTGATCGCCTCTGCTTCGGCGGCGTCCAGCGATGGGAGTTCGGTTCCATCGCCATCGAACACGCCCTCCTCGCCGGTAAAGAGTTTGAAGATATATCTCGGCATATGGCGCATCCGTTGACGGGTCAGCCAATAGCATAGAGCAGTTGCCGCCTTTGATTCAATCACCGGGGTCGGGGGAAGGTGCCGGGTGCTCAAGGGAATCCGAGGCCGTTCAGGCGGAATTGCACGGATGGATGCCTGTCCGCACATGAAGGCTCTTGCCCGATCTGCTTGTTTTGCTCGGCAATCTGAAGCGCACGATCAATCATTTGTTTTGAGATATAAGGAACGAAGCCAAGACGCTCCCCGCGTTCGAACGAGTCCTGATGGAATTTGAGCCGGTCGGCATCGCCAGCGAGCGCCAATGCCCCGAGGTGCTCGCAGGCAAGGGCTACTTCCGATCGTTTTCGTACCATCACCTTCCCTATTCGGCGGTCCTCGCCGCGGCTTGAACCACGACGCCCGGGCCCAGCCTATGGGCGCCATTCCTGGGTGTAGGGCATGAAATCGAAGCGGCCGTCCTTCTCCAGCAGCACATGTTCGCAGTAGCGATCAATGGCTTCGGCGGGGTCGGCAAGGATGCGCATGTTCTCCACATCGCCGTCGTGCACATGGTAGATCACGCCATCCTGAATGTGGTTCTTGACGAAGAACGCATCGCCCTGTTTGCCGGCCGTGCCCGGCGCATAGAGAAACATCCTGAAATTGATCCAAGGCCAGTGCTTCCGCGGGTGACGAACTCCCGGAATCCGCTCCTCCAGCCATGGCATATATTTCTTCTTGTAACCGCGGAACCGTTCGAGATACCCATCCCAGGTGTCCCATGAGCTTGTCGGATAGGGCAGCATGCGACCGCCAATGCCAATGGTACAGTACTTGGGGATGATCATGCCATCAAAACGGTGGTAATAGGCTTCGCTTATCGATGGTGGCACACTCAGTTGCCGACTCTCCCCGTGCATTCTGGCCGTTTCAGCATAACGCGGGTCGGATGGATTTCCGCCCCAGTGTTCTCTTTCAATCACGACCACCTTGCCCTTGACCACCAAGCCCATGGCCACGAGGAAACCCATGGGCCTGACGCCGTCCTCGAGGGGCATGCTATCCCCAGTAGCACGCACGAAGAGTTCGCCACCATGCATCAGGATGGCGCCGGTGCGCGGCTGATGTTTGCATGTCAGCTCAAACAGCCATTCCTTGCCAAGCTCGAGCGGCGTTAAATAGTCATCCACGTAATCAACACGCATGGCGTGCCGGACGGTGCGAGGGATATCCGAGGCCCTCGTCCAATGGCCGATTACCCGATTGTAGTCGGGACCTGGGGTGAGGAATTCTCTCCTCGTCACAGACGCACAATCTACCGATGCGTATCTCATTCCAACCCCTCGCGCATTCTGTCGATCCTCTTCTCGTCGCGGAACTGTATGGACTTATCAGTCAGCGGATTGCGTCTCTTGACGGCAGTGCTCTCCTTCCGGCCTTCGTTCGATGA
>NZ_JAMJWD020000005.1 GCF_023554255.2 Phyllobacterium sp. 21LDTY02-6
TAAGCACCCTCGGTTGCGATGCGGATCTCCTGAGCGCCAGCACATGATGCAAAAGCGACAGCGGCCAAAGCAGTTACCAATATTCGTTTCTTCATGTTCCATCCTCTTTTGGTGAAGCATCTTGTGCCTCCTCGCCAGCGTAGCGAAAGTCGCGGACTTGCCCAGAGATTTTTCAGATTTGTCCTGCTCCTCGGTCCGAATACCGGCGCCCGGCGGCGCGAGGACCCGGAGAATCAATATTCGCAAGTTCGTCCTTGTTGTCATCGAAATTCATTGCCAATGATCGATTTTCATGAGACCTTACGCCCAGACACAGTTTCCGAAGCAAATACCAGGATTCATGGAACAGGGACAAAAAAAGCCGTTTTCAGGCGCGGTCAGCATTTTTCACGGCCGCGGCATGCCAGAATCCGCCATCCCTGTCGGTTATGCCGCCCTGATTGATGCTTTTGAACTATCCGTACCAGTGCCAATCACCCTGTCAGCGATAGGCCCACGCCACAAAGTCTATCAGGCCGAGAGTTGGAATATTTATACCCCGCGCCACCAACCGGACAACGGTCTCGTTGGGCATCTGACCTTCGCGTTGCGCTATGAAGGGCTGGATCTTGCGGTTCTGAAAGCTCTTTTCCGGGAAACAGGTCCTCAGCCAATCGCTGACCTGGTGCGCGCAGCGCCTACTGGCGCCTATGCGCGTCGGCTGTGGTTTCTTTACGAATGGCTGCTTGATACACCTCTCGATCTGCCCGACGCGGCACAGGGCACCTATGCCCTTGTCGTCGATCCAGATCGCCAATTCGCGGTGAGTGGAACGAATTCGACGAGACATCGGGTGAAGAACAATTTGCCCGGGACACCAGCCTTCTGCCCGATGATCTTCCGCACGCCCGCACTCGCGGCGTTCGTTGCGCGCGGGCTTGGTGACGAAGCGCGGCGGTTGATCGCCGAAGTGCCGGCAGACCTGCTTGCGCGCACCGCTGCATTCCTGCTGCTCAAGGATTCGCGCTCGAGCTTCCAGATAGAGGGAGAAACTCCGCCACAAGATCGCATCCAGCGTTGGGGCCAGGTGATCGGCGAAGCCGGCCGCCGGCCGATAGACCGTGCCGAACTGGAGCGGTTACAACGTATTGTCATCGGCGATGCCCGCTTCGTCCATCTCGGCCTGCGTGTCGACGGTGGCTTCATTGGCGAGCACGATCGCCAGACGGGCGCGCCGATCCCCGATCATGTCAGCGCCCGACACGAAGATCTGCCCTCGCTGATCGACGGCCTGGCCTCTTTCGACAGCGGCGCGGCACAGCGGCTCGATCCTGTACTCGCCGCCGCAGCTATCGCCTTCGGCTTCGTCTACATCCACCCTTTCGAGGACGGAAACGGCCGATTGCACCGCTATCTGATCCATCATGTTCTCGCCGAGCGCGGGTTCAACCCTCCCGGTCTCGTCTTCCCGGTCTCGTCAGTCATCCTGGATCGCATCGATGCCTATCGAACCGCATTGGAAAGCTACTCAAGGCGCCTTTTGCCGCTTATTCGTTGGCAATCAACGGACCGTGGCAATGTCGCAGTGCTGAATGACACCGCCGACTTTTACCGCTATTTCGACGCAACGCCGCACGCCACGTTCCTGTTCGAATGCGTAGCCCAGACGATCGATGTGGACCTGCCGGCCGAAACGGCGTTCCTTCGCATCTATGACGCGTTCAAGCTTGAAGTACAGCAGATGATCGATATGCCCGATCGCTTGCTGGACCTGCTGTTCCGCTTCCTACGCCAGAACGGAGGGCACCTGTCAGGTCGGGCCCGCGATAGAGAGTTTTCGGCGCTCAGCGACGCAGAAGCCGCTCGGATAGAAACAATTTACGCTGAAATCCAGCGAGCAGAAGGGTGACGCAATGTCATCGACTACGGCTCATCGAAGACCCGGCGACTCAAGGTGTGTTTTCCGATCGCTGCGATATCAGATCCTCGTTTGTTGACGACGGTGGCCATCGGTGTCCATTCGGCAAAACCGAAGCTGGCTGGCGCTCTTCGAAGCCGAATTTGAGAGCATGTTGTCTGCAGCGCTGATCGCGCCACTTGTCCGGCTTGCGGCGGCTTGGCGCAAGCGCTGCATACCTCGCAGCCTAGTCGGCGATCTTGACGATCAACTTGCCGAAGTTGCCTCCGGTCAGCATGCCGATGAAGGCTTCCGGCGCGTTCTCGAGCCCGTCGACGATATCTTCCCGGTATTTGATCTCGCCTGCCGCGAGGCGAGGTCCTACTTCATCCAGGAATTCGTCGAAATGGCTGGCAAACTCCGTCTGGATGAAGCCGCGGACGAGCAGGCTGCGGCGCAGGATCGCGGACATCGTCCCCGGCAGTCGGTCGGTCTCAGCCGATCCTGATCCATTGTAATGAGCGACCAGGCCGCAAACAGGGATACGAGCGAACTGGTTGAGCAGCGGCAGGACAGCGTCCCAGACATGCCCGCCGACATTCTCGAAATACACGTCAATACCGTCCGGACATGCTGCCTCGAGACCCGAGGCAAATTCCTTCGATCGATGATCGATGACTGCATCGAATCCGAGTTCGTCCTTCACGAAAGCGCATTTCTCGGGACCACCGGCTATGCCGACGGCTCTGGCGCCAGCCAGTTTCGCGAGCTGGCCGACCATGGAACCCACCGGACCGGACGCGGCGGCGACGACAACCGTTTCTCCTTCTTTAGGTTTCCCGATGAATTTCAGTCCGCTCCATGCGGTAAAGCCGGGCATTCCAAGAGCCCCGATCGCCGTCGTGATCGGCGCGCCGTGAGTTTCGACTGGCTTCAATACATCGCCGCTGACCACGGCGTGACTGCTCCATCCGGTTCGGCCGCGAACGATGTTGCCTGGTGCGAACTTTGTATGTCTGGATTTGACGACCTCCGAAATCGCCTCGCCTTCCATGACGCCGCCGACCGGAACCGGCGCCGCATAGGACTTCGCATCGCTCATGCGACCGCGCATGTAGGGATCGAGCGAGAGGTAAAGCGACCTTACGGTGACTTCTCCCTCGGCCGCTTCCGGCAATTCGAACGTCTCGAGACGAAAGTTTTCCGGACCGGGCTCCCCGGTTGGCCTGCTTGCAAGTGCGATACGACGGACCGATGTCATGGGCTTATTCCTTCAGAAGTTCGTGCGATTTCGTCCAGACAGGGCGCCATTGCTCAGCGAGAAACGGCTGAAGCAATCGACTTCAAAGCTCCATTCAGCTCCAAACGCCCTGCCCTTTGGAGACATTTGCTCCCTGCATCGACCATAAGGAAAAAAATGTGCCTCGCAAAGTCTATCAACCGAGTCGAGTATAAAAAGATAGATTGGAGGAAGCCATGACCTACACTCGACAGCTCCACCTTAATGCGTTTCTTCGCAATGTCGGCCAGCACGAGGCCGCGTGGCGACTTCCGGAAACCCGCATCGCGTCTGTAACGGATATCGATCACTACCGGAACCTCGCCCGGATCGCCGAACGCGGAAAGCTCGACGCCATCTTCTTCGCCGACCACCCGGTTCTGAAGGATCGAGCCCAAGACAGGCCATGGGACTCGCTCGACCCGTTTACCCTCATCGCCGCATTGTCCGGCGTTACCGAGCGGATCGGTCTGGTCGCGACCGCATCGACCACTTACAACGACCCCTACGGCCTTGCCCGCAGGTTCGCCACCCTGGACCATGTCAGCAAGGGTCGGGCAGCGTGGAATGCCGTCACCACGGCAAACGCCGCCGCAGCCGCCAACTTCAGCCTGGGATATCATCCCGATCCGGACGCCAGGTATGAGAGGGCCGCCGAATTCCTTGAAATCGTCAACCGTCTCTGGGACAGCTGGGACGACGACGCGATCCTTGGAGACAAGGAGGGCGGCACCTTCGTCCAGCCAGACGGCATCCATCGCATCGATCATCACGGAAAGCACTTCGATGTTGCGGGCCCGCTCGAAGTTCCCCGCTCGCCGCAAGGTCGCCCGGTCGTCTTCCAGGCAGGCTCGTCGGAACCCGGGAAGGATCTCGCTGCTCGCTTCGCGGAAGCGATCTTCACCGCGCAGCCGGTGCTCGACGAGGCGCAGGCGTTCTACGCCGACGTGAAATCCAGGGTGCGAACCTACGGTAGGGATCCGGACAAGGTCCACATACTTCCCGGTCTCTCCTTCTTTATCGGCGGAACGGAAGAGGAGGCGAAGCGCCTGCAGGACAAGTTCGAGGATCTGACGCTCCCCACCTACGGGCTGGCACAGCTCAAGCGGATAACCGGTATCGACTATTCGAACCATGATCTCGACGACGTGGTACGGATACCGCCTCGCGGGGAAGTCGCCACTGACCAGAAAAGCCGCCACGACCTCGTGCATCATCTCACCTCCACCGAGACGGTCACACTGCGGCAGCTGCTTCGCCGTCTGAGCGCAGGCCGCGGACATCGCATCGCGACCGGCACGCCAGACCAGGTCGCGGACACGATCCAGCATTGGTTCGAGAACGGGGCCGCCGACGGCTTCAATCTCATCCCGCCGGCATTGCCCACGTCGCTGACGGCCTTCGTCGACAACGTCGTGCCGATCCTCCAGAACCGCGGCCTGTTCCGTACCGAATATGAGGGGGCGACGCTGCGGGAACATCTCGGCCTCGATCGGCCAAATGTAACGCGGGCGTCGCGTGTCTTCGCCGCCGCGGCAGAATGAGTGAGGCGGAACATGACACTGGTATCGTTTTCTCCGCCGGGCGAGCGTCCCGATAGCGAGGTCGGCCGCGGCGCTCCCACGAGTGTCCGGCTGCTTCCGAAGCCGTCGATCCCCGGTCAGCGTATCCTGGGGCCGGTCCTTGTCATCCTCCTATGGTACGTGGCATCCGCCCAGCAGTGGGTGTCGCCTGCCAAGTTGCCCGGGCCGGCCGCCGTCCTCACCGCCTTCAACGAAACGATCGCGACAGGCGTACTGGCGAACGATCTCCTGATGTCGTTGCAGCGTGCCGCATTGGGGCTCGGTATCGGCGTTTCGCTTGGTTTCGTGCTCGCCGTGATCGCCGGGCTAAGCAGATTTGGCGATTCCGTCATCGACGGCAACGTCCAGGTGAAGCGAGCCATCCCGAACCTCGCGCTCATCCCGCTCTTCATCATCTGGCTCGGAATCGGTGAAACGATGAAAATCATGGTGATAGCGCTCGGCGTCATGGTGCCCATCTACATCAACACGCATGCCGCGCTGCGCAGCATCGATCGGCGTTACGTCGAACTCGGTCAGACCGTCGCGCTTACACGGAAGCGCTTCGTCCGCGACATCGTCATTCCCGCCTCCCTCCCCGGCTTCTTCACGGGCTTGAGGCTTGGCGTGACCGGGGCGTGGACCGCCCTCGTGGTTGTCGAAACCATCAATGCGACAAGCGGCATCGGCTACATGATCAGCCAGGCGCGAACCTATGGCCAGACCGAACTCGTGCTGCTCGGGCTCATCATATATGGCGTACTCGGCTTTTCGTCCGATGCTGCCGTCCGGATCATCGAAAGGAGGGTCCTGTCATGGCGTCAGTCGCTCGAGCAGTAGTCAAAGGGCTGACCCGACGTGAAGTCGCCGTGCGCGCACGGGGGCTCGTCCGTCGGTTCCACGGCAATACGGTGCTGCATGGCGTCAATCTTGAGATCCACAAGGGAGAGTTCGTGGCGCTGCTCGGCAAGAGCGGTTCCGGTAAAAGCACCATCCTGCGTGCGCTCGCGGGGTTGGACGAGGGCGTCGACGGGACGGGCACCATCGCCGTCCCCTCCCGGCGTTCCGTTCTGTTCCAGGACTCGAGGCTGCTACCCTGGAAGAAGGTCATCGACAATGTCACGCTCGGTCTGGACGATCCGGATGCCCGAGCGGGGGCGCTGAGGGCGCTGGAAGAAGTCGAACTCCAGCATCGCACCGATGCCTGGCCGAAAACCTTGTCGGGTGGCGAACAGCAGAGGGTGGCGCTGGCGCGTTCCCTCGTTCGAAGACCTGAGCTTATTCTTGCCGACGAGCCCTTCAGCGCACTCGATGCCCTGACAAGGATACGGATGCAACGACTGCTTCTCGATCTTTGCAGCCGGCACCAGCCCGCTGTACTCTTCGTGACGCATGACGTGGAAGAGTCGCTGCGGTTGGCGGATCGGGTTCTGATCATCACTGACGGGATAGTCTCCTATGACGAGAAGACCGAAGACGTCCGGGCATCCCCCACCCGTTTTGAAGCGTACCGAACCGAAATCCTTGAACATCTGGGCGTTCCCCAGCGACAGCACTGAGAGGCCGACATGCAAAGATCCTCGAAAGCATTCCTGGCGGGGATTGCCGCCATTTTCTCCGCCTTGGTCGCTACATCGGCCCTGGCGGACGATCCGGCGCTTCCCACGAAAGTCCCGAGCGGCACCAGGATCGTTCTCGCCGACGATGCGAATAACGCCGCCAGCCTCCTGAAGCTCTCCGGCGAATACGACAAGCTCGCCGCCGACGTGTCCTTCGCCAATTTCACGAGCGGCCCTCTCCGCCTCGAAGCCATCCGTGCGGGCGCCGCGCAGGTAGGCGCCGTCGGCGATGTGCCGCCGATCCTGGCCCACTTCTCCGGCGCCGAGGTCGTCATCGTCGGCGTGGTGGTGACGGAAGGCCCCAGCACCATCATTGCGACGTCTCCCGAATCCGGTATCAACGAATTGAAGGACCTCAAGGGCAAGAAGGTCGGCATCAATCCCGGCACCGCCCAGCAGGCGATCGTCTTCAGGAACCTGCGCGCGAGCGGCCTGAAGCCTGAAGACATTCAGCCGGTCAATCTGGGCCTTGCCGAGTTCGCGGATGCTCTGCGTGCCGGCCAGATCGACGCCGCCGTTCTCAAGCAGCCCGATCGAGCGCGCTATCTGAAGTCCGTCGCCGGGACCGGGGCCCGCGAGATCGAAGACGCCGATGGCGGCAACAAGAACCTGAAGATTCTGTATGCCGCCAAGTCCGCGCTCGCCGATCCGGCGCAGGCGGCCGCGATCCGCGACCTCGTCGTCCATTGGTACCGCGCCCATCTCTGGAAGAACAGCAACGCGGAGACCTGGGCCCGGGACTACCTGGTCAAGGACCAGAGGCTGAGCGCCGAGGACGCCCAGGCCGTCATCCATGCCGAGAGCGGCGAAAGCTACATCCCGGACTGGAAATCCGAGATCATTCCGCGCCAGCAGGATACGATCGACTTGCTGAAGGCAGCTGGCACCTTCCAGGGCAAGGAGTTGAAGGCCGAGGATGAGTTCGACCATCGTTTCGATGGCCTGAACGACAAAAGCAAATCGGCGGCCGAACTTCACACCGACGGCTGATCCCGATCCCCAATACGAACAGCGAAGAGCGAGCGCCTTGTCGGACGATGAGGCGCTCGTTTCGTTGATGCACCATGCCGTAGCCGCAACGGTCCAAATCCCTCACCCCGCGCCCAGCACCGTTCAGCCCCGTTCCTTCAGCGGCATGGCTATCGGTCTGATATTTTACGTATGATTTAAAATTTCTTGACGCGCGTAAATTTTAAAGGATATGTTGGAAACATCCGCTGGCAGCAGGAGGCCCGCCCAGATGGATCGTCGCCGTAAACGGGCCTTATGGACTGGGAGGAATAAAATGACCTTTAAGACTATCGCCAACACGCTTCTGGTTACCGCCAGCATTGCGTTTGCCGCGGCTGCAGCTCACGCCGAAGGCGTTGGCGCATCGCTGCTCACCCAGCAGCACCCATTTTATAACGAGCTTGCCAAGGCGATCACTGCCGAAGCCAAGGCGAAGAATGTTCCGGTGGAAATCGCGATCGCCAACCAGGACCTGAACAAGCAGCTCGCCGACATCGAAGACTTCATCGTCAAGGGCGTCGACGTCATCATCATGTCCCCGGTCGACAGCAAGGGCGCACTTGCAGCCGTTGCCCGCGCCCAGGCAGCCGGCATCAAGGTCATCACGGTCGACGTTCCTGTCGAAGGCGTCAAGGTTTCCTCCTACATCGGCACCGACAACTATGCCGGTGGCGTCAAGGCAGGCGAATTGATGGCCGAGCAGCTCGGCGGAAAAGGCAATGTCGCGATCATTGACTACCCGCTCGTGCAGTCGGTGGTGAACCGGGTCAACGGCTTCAAGGACGCCATCGCCAAACACCCGGACATCAAGATCGTATCGGTCCAGACCGGCATTACCCGTGCAGAAGCGCTGGCCGTTGCCCAGAACATGTTGCAGGCCAACCCGGACATCACTGGCATTTTTGGTTTCGGCGATGACGCCGCCCTGGCCGCCGCCGTCGCAGTCAAGTCCTCGGGCCTGACCGGCAAGGTAAAGGTCATCGGTTTCGACGGCATGCCGGAAGCCATAAAGGCCGTCGATAGTGATCCGGACATGGTCGGCGTCATCCAGCAGTTCCCGGACCAGATGGGCAAGCTTGCCGTCGATACGGCGCTGGACCTGCAGGCAGGCAAGGACGTCCCCGCCGAACAGCCGATCGTGCCGGGCGTCTACACGAAGAAGCAGTAATCTCCCAAAGGCGATCCATGCGAGGTTGACGCCTGCCGCATGGAGACCGCTTCCGTCCGCAGCCACGCCGATACTGGTTGGTTTTCGGCAGCGATGTGCAGGATCAGGAAGAAGAAGTGTCAGGCCGTTGCGAAACGGCCCGCCCTCTCGGTGAAAGGTGACGTCGTGACGATCTCAGGCGACAATGCAGTTCTTGAAATCAAGGACATGACAAAGGTCTTCGGCGCTGTGACCGCGCTGAAAGACATGCAGCTTTCGGTGAAATCGGGTCGCGTTCATACCATTCTCGGTGAAAACGGCGCCGGCAAGTCGACGCTGATGAAGATCCTGGCCGGCGTCTACCAGCCGACCTCGGGTTCGATCCTGCTCGACGGCCAGCCTTACGCGCCGACCAGTCCGCAGGATGCTGCCAGGGCGGGCCTGACGATCGTCTTTCAGGAACTCAGTCTCTGCAACAACATGACGGTTGCTGAAAACATCCTGGCGACGCGCGAGCCTTCACGTGGTGGCTTCATCAACGACAAGGCCCTCGTTCGCAAAGCTGCCGAACTGGTGAAAGAGCTTGGTCTGCCGGTCTCCGTCACGACCAGGGTCGGCGACCTATCGATCGCTCAGCGCCAGTTGGTCGAGATCGCAAAAGGCCTCAGCATCGAGGCCAAGGTCGTCATTCTCGACGAGCCGACCTCCTCCCTCAGCGACAGCGAAGCCGAAATCCTGTTTGAGATCATCGCCCGTTTGAAGGCCCGTGGCGTCGCGGTCATCTACATTTCTCACCGCATGGAAGAAATCATGCGGCTGAGCGACGACATTACCGTCGTGCGCGACGGCAATTACATCACCACGCGCGACAAGACCGAAGTGACCATTGCCGAATTGATCGCCCTGATGGTGGGCCGCGACATGAACGAGATCTATCCGGCGCGTGAGGTTGCCGCACCGGCGACAACCAAGGGACCTGTGCTTGCCGTCAAGGGCCTGTCACGCGGCGACGAGTTCGAAAACGTGTCTTTTGAGGTTCGTCCCGGCGAAATCCTTGGCTTCTTCGGGTTGATTGGCTCCGGTCGCTCAGAGGTCATGAACACGCTGTTCGGCATTGCGCGCGCTTCCGCCGGTACGGTGGCCATCGACGGTAAGGAGGTGACGATTGCCTCGCCGGTCGATGCCATCAGCCGCGGCATCGGTTTTGCCACCGAAAACCGCAAGGAAGAAGGGCTGGTTCTGGGCCATAGTGTCGAAAGCAATATTTCGATGGTGGCGCTGAACCGTTTTTCGAGCCCGCTCGGATTCCTGAAACGCCGCAGCGAGCGTCAAGCCGCCAATGCAGAAGTTGACCGACTGGCCATCAAGACCGCATCGCTCGACATCAGCGCCGGCTCGCTGTCCGGCGGCAACCAGCAGAAGATCGTGCTGGCCAAATGGCTTCTGACCCAGCCGAAAATACTCATCCTCGACGAACCGACGCGCGGCGTCGACGTCGGCGCCAAATTCGAAATCTACAAGATCATCCGCCAGCTGGCGGCAGAAGGCACGGCAATCCTGCTGGTGTCGTCTGAACTTCCGGAAGTCATCGGCATGAGCGACCGCGTCGTCGTGATGAGCGAGGGCAAGGTCACGGCGATTGCCGATCCCGACCAGATGACGCCGGAAAAGATCATGAGCTTTGCCACAGGATTTACATCATGAGTGACAAGAGCGCAGCCAGCGCCGCTTTCAAACAGGTCATGAGACAATATGGCGGTATTTTTCTATCGCTGATCATATTGTGCGTGATCTTCTCCGTCGCCAACCAGCGTTTCATGTCGGTGGCGAACTTCCTGAACATCCTGCAACAGGTTTCGGTCATCGCGATTGCAGCCTTCGGCATGACCTGGGTCATCCTGCTTGGTGAAATCGACTTGTCGATCGGCTCGATCATCGCGGTCGCCGGCATGGTCGGCGCCCAGTGTTTCGCCTTCGGTCTCGGTTTCGCGCCGGCGCTGTCCCTGACGCTGGTTGCGGGCGCGCTTCTCGGCCTCGTCAACGGCGTACTGACAGCGAAACTGCTGTTGCCGTCTTTTATCGTGACCGTCGCCACGATGGGCATCTATCGCGGCATGGTCAGCCTGCCGACCAATGGCGCGCCGGCAATGATCATGGAACCCAGCTGGACCGCCATCGGCACCCAGAGTTTCATCGGCATCCCGATCGTCATCTGGGTCGTCGCCGTCCTGTTCCTGTTCAACCACATCCTGTTGAGCAAGACCAAGTTCGGCCGTCGCGCCTATCTCACCGGCGGCAACAAGGAGGCGGCGCATTATTCCGGGATCAAGGTCGACAGTTTGAAGATCGTCATCTTCATGATCTCCGGCGTCATGGCGGCGATCAGCGGCATCCTGCTCTCGTCGCGCCTGTTCTCGGCGCAAACCAATGCCGGCATGAGCTACGAACTCGACGCCATTGCCGCAGCCGTTCTCGGCGGCACCAGCCTTGCCGGCGGCGTCGGCACCATGATCGGCACGCTGATCGGTGCGTTGATCATCGGCGTCCTCAACAACGGCATGAACATGCTGTCGGTGCCGTACTTCTATCAGCTCATCGTCAAGGGCCTCGTCATCCTCATCGCCGTCTATCTCGACGTGCGCTCAAAGCGCGCCAAGCAGTAATCAGAGCAAGCAGCATCCATGTCGAAAATCCTCACCATCGGCGAAATTCTCGTTGAGATCATTGCCACTGATCGCGGCAACGGATTTCGCGAAGCCGTGCCGCTGATCGGCCCGTTTCCCTCCGGCGCACCAGCCATCTTCATCGATCAGGTCGGCAAGCTCGGCCAGGAGTGCGCCATCATCTCGCGCGTGGGCGATGACGATTTCGGCTGGGTCAATATCAACCGTCTGACCGAAGATGGCGTCGATGTCTCCGGCATCGAAGTGGCTCCGCTCGCTACGACCGGCAGCGCGTTCGTGCGTTACCGCGAGGATGGTGGCCGCTCCTTCGTTTTCAACATCCGCCACAGCGCCTGCGGCACGATCGAACTGTCGGACAAGACGCTCGCGCTGATAGATGCCTGCACGCACATGCACGTCATGGGCACCGCGCTGTATTCCCCAAGCGTCGTCGCCAGCATCCTCACCGCCGTCGAACGCATCAAGGGCGCGGGCGGTACGGTGTCCTTCGACCCCAACCTGCGTGCCGAAATTCTCGATAGCCCCGGCATGCGCGAAGCCCTGCGGACCGTACTTTCGATGACAGACCTGTTTATGCCGAGTGGTGAGGAACTCTTTCTCTTCGCCGAGGCAGGCACGGAAAAGGAGGCCGTCGCCGAGCTGCTTGCGAAGGGCATCAAGGCGATCGTCGTCAAGCGCGGCAACAAGGGCGCGAGCTATTTCGACAAGGACATGCAGGTCGACCTCGACAGCTACAAGGTCGAGGAGGTCGATCCCACCGGCGCCGGCGACTGTTTTGGCGCCACCTTCGTCACCTTCTGGCTGAAGGGCATGCCGCCAGCCGAAGCGCTGCGCTACGCCAATGCTTCCGGCGCCCGCGCGGTCACCAGGGCCGGCCCGATGGAGGGCGCCTCCACCCGCGCCGAACTCGACGCACTCATTCAAGCGCAAGGAAATGTCTGAAATGCAGAAGAGCTATCTCACCGACATCGCCAATTGGCGGAGTGGTTCAGGCGTCAAGGGTATCCCCTCGATCTGCTCGGCCCACCCTATGGTCATCGAGGCGTCGATGCTGCGTGCGCTGAAGCAGGATGCCTACCTGCTCGTCGAGGCCACCTGCAATCAGGTCAATCAGGACGGTGGCTACACCGGCATGACGCCCGCCGATTTCCGGGCCTTTGCCGAGAAGATCGCCAAGAAAGTCGGTTTCCCGCTGGAAAAGCTCATTCTCGGCGGCGATCATCTTGGTCCCAATCCATGGAAAGATCTGGCGGCTGAAGAGGCAATGGCCAAAGCCTGCACGATGATCGAGGCTTTTGTCCGTGCAGGTTTCACGAAACTGCACCTCGATACCAGTATGGGCTGCGCAGGTGAGCCTGTCGCCCTGCCGGACGCGCTGACGGCAGAACGCGCCGCGCGCCTGGCAGTGATTGCCGAGACGGCCGCGAAGGGCTCGAATGGCGTCAAGCCGGTCTATATCGTCGGTACCGAAGTGCCTATACCCGGTGGCGCCATGGAGGAGCTTGACGTGCTCGAAGTCACCAGGCCGGATTCAGCTCGAGAAACCATTGCCATCCACGCCAGGGCCTTCGCGACCGCCGGTGTATCGGAGGCATTTTCTCGCGTCGTAGGTGTCGTCGTGCAGCCGGGCGTGGAATTCGGCAACGAGAACGTCATCCCTTACGATCCGGCGAAGGCCAAGGCCCTCAGCGCCACGCTTTCCGATATGCCAGGCATGGTTTTCGAAGCCCATTCCACCGACTACCAGACCCGTGAGATGTTGCGCCAGCTGGTGTTGGATGGTTTTGCGATCCTGAAAGTTGGCCCGGGTCTTACCTTTGCGCTGCGCGAAGCATTGTACGGTCTGGACCAGATCGCCGAATTCCTGTTTGCCGGCAAGCGCTCCGAAATGCTGATCGCCACCGTCGAACGCGTGATGACCGCCGACCCGAAGAACTGGGACAAATACTACCACGGCCCGGAAGCCGAAAAGCATATCCAGCGCCACTTCAGCTATAGCGACCGTATCCGCTATTACTGGCCGCATCGTGAAATCGATGCCGCGGTCGAGACTCTTTTCGACCTGCTGGATGGCGTCGAAATCCCTGAAATGCTGATCAGCCAGTATCTCGCCGGCGCCTATGTTTCGGTTCGTGACGGTAAGGTGGAGCGAAAGGCCCGCGCCCTGGCCCTCGCCGCCGTCGATCGCGTACTGGACGATTATTTCGAAGCCTGCCGCGCCTGACTGGCGCGGCTTGCGGGGACTCAGAAGTTTTGATTGAACTGTGTTAAACTGACCAGCAAAACGGGTGGACAGCATTGTCAGACAAACCCATCAATTCGCCCATCAAGACGATGGAGGACTTTTCCGAGTTTGTCGGATTGTCCCGCCCGACCGTATCCAAATATTTCAACGACCCGAACTCGGTACGTCCCAAAACCCGTGGACTGATCGAGGTGGCGCTGAAGGACAGTGGTTTTCGGCCAAACATGTTTGCTGTCAACCTCAACCGCCGGCGCAGCAATATCATCGGCATCATCATTCCGAATTCCACTGATCCATTCTACATGGCCCTGACGCGCCGTGTCGAACTGATCGCCAATGCCGCCGGTTTTCTGGCCTTCGTGTTGTCGTCGGATGGCAATGCGGAGATCGAAGCGCGGGCGATCGAAACGCTGAAGTCGATGAACGTCGCCGGTGCCGTCATCGCTCCGCTCGGAGTACAGTCGCAACACGAAACGCTTAAGGCGCTCGGGAAATCCATCGCACTGGTTTACGTCGACTCTCCGCTTGACGACACCTCGCCTTTCGTCGGCACCAATAACCGCCAGAGTTTTCAGCTCATCGTCGATTACCTCGTTCGCTCCGGCGAGCCGCCTTGCTATCTCGGCATGCCGCCGGTCAATACCAATGCCGCGACCCGCGAGACTGCCTATGTCGAGGCTATGCGGCAGCTGAAGATGGAGCCGGTCGTACTGGAGATCAGTCATGACGATGGCTGGGATTTCGAGCGGTTCGGCTATGAGGAAACGAAACGCGTTCTAAGGAGCGGTGGCTTCCCGACCAAGACTATTCTCTGCGCAAATGACCGCGTCGCTTTCGGGGCCATCGCCGCCGCCTATCAGCACGGGCTGAAAATCGGACACTCGGCCGCCAGCGATATCCGTATTGCTGGCCATGACGACCATCCGCTTTCGCTTTACGCATGCCCGCCAATCACCACGGTGGCGCAGAACTACAACGAAATCGGTCGTCTGGCGATGGATCTGCTGTTCCGCAAACTCGATGAGATCGAAGGTGCAGAGGCTGCGGACGGAAGCGAGCGTATCCTGCTCAACGCAGAAATCATGCTGCGAGATTCGGCCTGAGGGGTCTCGTTGGCAGGCAGTCATCACTGCGCTTGTTGCGGCAGATCAGGCCCTACGGCATCAATCCAGGCGAGTGCCCCACAACAAGAATGTATGCCCGCGTTCGGCAGAAACGGATCGCACGGAAACAGCTACGAACCGTGCGGTTGGTTATTTGTGATGGCAGTGCTGCAGCCGTCGTGGATTCTATCACCAAATGGTGCTATTTTTGACGCTTCAAGTGAGGAGCTCATCATGCGGTCGACCATTAATCTCGATGATACACTCATCGAGAAGGCCAGATTCCTGACCGGTACAAAAGAAACTGCGGCCCTTGTGCGCCAGGCATTGGAAACTCTTGTCCGTGTGGAGTCCGGAAAGCGCCTCATCGCGCTCGGAGGAACGATGCCCGATGCCGAGGCAGCGCCGCGCCGCCGGGGCGCAAAGGCGAAGTGATACTCGCAGATACCTCGATCTGGATCGATCATTTTCGTCGCGTCGATGCAGAGCTGCGCAGGATTATCGAAGACGACCTTCTCCTTTGCCATCCAGCCGTGATCGGTGAGCTGGCGCTTGGCAGCCTCAGGGATCGCGGCAGCGTGATCGCCTTTCTGGCAGCGCAGCGCGCGGTCGCCGTCGCGACGCACGACGAAGTCATGACCATGATCGAGCGCCACAGTCTTTTCAGCATCGGCATTGGCTACACCGATGCTCATTTGCTGGCATCCGTCCTTCTTGCCCAGCAAGCGACCTTGTGGACGAGAGACAAGCGGCTGCGAACGGCCGCCGAAAAGGCGGGCGTTTCCCTGCACCTCCCCATAAATCGTCCCAACTAAAACCGTCTGCTCCCTGGACAACGAATTGGGCACCCAATGCTTGAGCGAGATCGGCAGGATCGATAATTGAGCAAGAAGGCTTGGCTGGCTTCGACTTCCGATCCGCGCGACACCTGGGTCACGTTTGAATCACGGGAAACGTAAATAATTGAAATTCCGCCTGATTCGGTGCCCTCGAACTCGGAAGTGCAATGCCATTCGCATCGGTAACCGTACTCAACGAACATACGCAAAAGCCCACAATCATCCATTCCATCGAAGAAGCCGCAGAATTCATTCTTTTTGACTGGCCCATAGTGCCAGGCGGCCTGATAACATCGGCCCGGCAAGCCTGTCTCGACGCCCTGCAAGGAAAAGTCGCGGACGAAATCGTGAGAGATTTGTTTATCGCTGCCGCCAGGGAAGCCGGCATACTCATAAGCACCGCATAGTTCAGCCACGGAATTCAGCCTGGGTCATGAAACATGGACCCAACTTGCAGTGATGGCGTCGTTTCGTATCATCGAAAAGTCCTGGAAAACATCCGCGTCGTGACGCAAAATTCCAAACTCGCAGGCCATGTCCGGGTATATAACCCGGCAGGTGATCGAAGTTAACGGCGGCCAGTCAATGCCATAAGGAGAACGCCCTGTCATGCAATACAGAAAATTCGGCAATACGGCGCGCAAAGTATCGGAAATCGGCTTCGGTGCCTGGGCGATCGGCGGCTCCTGGGGCGAAGTCTCGGACGCCGACGCGCGCGCTGCTCTCCATGCGGCACTCGATGCAGGCATGACCTTCATCGATACCGCGGACGTTTACGGCGATGGCCGCTCGGAGCGCATCATCGCCGAGGTATTGCGGGAGCGCAGTGGCGACAGGCCCTTTGTTGCTACCAAGGCCGGGCGACGCCTGTCGCCCCATACGGCAAGCGGCTACACGCTGGAGAACCTGACCGCCTTCATCGAGCGTTCGCTGAAGAATCTTGCCACCGACTGCCTTGATCTGGTGCAGCTTCATTGCCCGCCGACCGAGGTTCTTTATCGCCCTGAGGTTTTCGAGGCCCTGGAGGAACTGAAGCGCGCGGGCAAGATCCGCAATTATGGGGTTTCGGTCGAAAAGGTCGAAGAAGGCCTGAAAGCGATCGAGTATCCGGGCATGGCCTCGGTGCAGATCATCTACAATATTTTCAGGCAGCGTCCCGGCAACCTGTTCTTCCGGGAGGCAAAGGCAAAGGGCGTGGCCGTCATTGCGCGCGTCCCTCTTGCCTCGGGCCTGCTGACCGGGAAGATGACCGCAACAACAAATTTTGCCGCCAATGACCACCGTGCGTTCAACCGGGACGGCTCGGCCTTCGACCGGGGGAAACCTTCGCTGGCGTACCGTATGAGGTCGCGCTGGAGGTTGTCGAAGACATCCGAAAGCTGGTTCCGGACAACGTTTCCATGGCGCAGTTCGCACTGCGCTGGATACTCATGGAAGAGGCTGTCACCGTGGTGATCCCTGGCGCCAAGAACGCAGCACAGGCAGAAGCTAACGCTGCCGCCAGCAGCATCGCCGCGCTTTCGCCCGATACGATGGCTGCTCTGCGTGAAATCTACACGCAGCAGCTAGCTCCCCATGTCCACCAGCTCTGGTGACATCCTGCCGCCTTTCCTGACTTAACTTGATCGCAACGACTCGAGCAGGGCGTCATGGAAGCGATCGGGGTCCTGTATTTGCGGTGAATGGCCAAGATCCTCGAACTCCACGAGCTTGGCGTTGGGGATGGCCGCCGCAGCCGTTTTCCCCAGTTGCGTGTAGTCGCCCAGTTTCCTGGCAATGTCGTCCGGCGCGCGGTTGGCGCCGGGCGCTGTCTTGTCGGTCATGCCGATCATCAATATGGTCGGAACCTTGATCCGATCGAATTCGTGCACTACCGGCTGCGTGAATACCATGTCCGAAGTCAGCGCCTGGTTCCATGCTACAATGTCGCCACCGCTGCCTTGATACATACCGGCGCTCATACCCACCCAGCGGTCATATTCGGGCTTCCACTGACCGGAGTAATAGAACTTCTGCTGGTAGGATTTTATGCTGTCGAAGGTCGTTCTTTTCTCTGCCTCAAAGGCTGCGTCTATCGATTGGTACGGCACCCCCTGGGCTTTCCAGTCCTCGAGTCCGATCGGGTTGACCAGCACCATCCGTCCAGTCGATTCCGGGTACATCAGCGCAAAACGCGTCGCCAGCATGCCCCCCATCGAATGGCCGATCACCGTGGCCTTCTCAATACCCTGCTGCTTCAGCAATGCCCTGGTATTCTCCGCCAGTTGATGAAAGCTGAACTGATACCTGTCCGGCTTGCTCGACTTGCAAAAACCGATCTGGTCCGGCGCGATGACGCGGTAACCGGCATCGTTCAGCACCTTGATCGTCGTCTCCCACGTCGCGCCGCAAAAGTTCTTTCCATGCAGCAACACGACTGTTTCGCCATTGGGCTTGTCGGCGGCAATGTCCATGAACACCATCTCGAGTGGTTGTCCCTGCCCGGTAAAGCGAAACGTTTCCGTCTTGTAGGGATAATCAAAGCCTTCCAGCCGCGGCCCGTATTCTTGTCGTTCCTCAGCCATTGCGACCATTGAACTGCAGAACGTTAGGGTGCACATAAGGGCAACTAGTTTCGTTGTCGGCATGGAGGCTCCTTGGGTTTGGCGGGTCATGTCGGTAGCGGCGACATAGGCGGCAGCGAGCATTGTTGCAACGGCGGATAACGCGTCTGTGAACGCCTCGTTGGCAGCGATCGATCGATTGAAAGAGTAGCCTGACGCTCGAGAGTGCCCGCAATTCCAATCTAAAGACGGTGGAAAAGGACACCGAACTGCGTATTCCGGACGGTGGGTACAGGCATCGACCTGCGGAGGGCTGCGATAAAGCCCGAATACGCTCTATCTCTCAATAGTATGGAAATCACGGGTTTGCAGATGTTTACGGTTGAGCACATCACTCTGGCCTTTGTCACCATGGTGGCAGCGTTCGTGCTTGGAGTGTTTGTCTATGTAAGCAGGGATAGAAATGGTCGACTTTCGATAGATCGCACCATGCTTGTGATGGTCCTGGTTCCCATTCTCTCGACAATGGCCATTTTCGCTATCGTGCTCTATGTGGTGGGCTGATCTCATGGCTTGACGGCATAGCGATTGTCGTTGTTGCAAATGACCAATCCGGTAGATGCCCGCGTCCCGCGTTGTGTCTCTCTGTTTCAATTCAGGAGGTCACGAGCCCTGATGCCGGCCACGACTTCGCCAGCAATCTGCCTAAGGTCTTCGCGGGAGGCACCGTCGCATGCCTGGATTGAAAGGCCCTGCAGGACGGTGACAAGGTAGCGGGACAAGGAAGCGGCTCGATCCCGATTCAGCCAGCGTTCGAGTTTAAGGGCGATGGTGTCCCGCATCAAACCTCGGCGCTCCGCCAATTCACGTGCTAGGTCGGCATGGTCCTCGCTGCACTGGATCATGCCACCCGAAATCATGCAGCCGCGCTCCCCCTCTGGCGCCGTGACGGCATCAATGGCGCGCTCGAGGAGTGTTTCGACTGCTTCGCAAAGACTAGCCGGCTGCCCGAGATTGCTCACGGCTCTTGGCAGGCCAGTATATCGATCCAGCGCCTCGCGATAGAGGCCTGCCTTGCTGCCGAACGCTGAATAGAGGCTTGGCGGCGCAATCCCGATCGCCGCCGTCAGATCGTTAAGCGAGACTCCCTCATATCCATGGCGCCAAAACAGGCGCATGGCGGTATCGACCGCTTGGTCCCTATCGAAGGTCCGTGGTCCGCCCCGGCGTTTCTTCACTATCTTATCCATAGTGATCACTAAAGAGAGCTTGACAGAATAAAGCAAGTCTTTAGTTTGTAGTGATCGCTAAACATAAGGAATGCCTATTGTGAATTATCCGATATTGACGACACAGGGGAAGCCATCGCCTTCGGGGTTGAGCGGCAGCAAACCGACGCGTACCGGCCTTGCCTCGGTGCTGTTCGCATTATGGCTGGCAATATTGATCACGATCATGCCCTCGGTCACGATGGCTGGGCAAAAGGACTATGTTGTAAGATCACCGGACGGTGTCGACATCGCGGTTCAGGAAGCGGGCAATCCTGCAGGTCCGCCCATCGTCTTCATCCATGGATTGCTCGGAAGCCATCTGAATTGGGAGAACCAGTTGGCCAGCCCCGATCTTTCGCATTACCGGCTGATTACTTTCGATCTTCGTGGACATGGGCTTTCGGGAAAGCCACGGGACGCACAGGCCTATAGAGATGGACGCCTCTGGGCCGACGATCTGCGTGCCGTGCTCGAGGCGACGAAGGCCGATAATCCGGTTCTTGTCGGCTGGTCGCTGGGTGGGGCGGTCGTTTCGAATTATATTGCAGCTTACGGAGATGACGGCATCGGCGGTCTGGTCTATGTCGGCGGCGTTGTTGAACTGAAGGCTGAGCTTATAACGTCGCACCCAGAGGTCTATGCGGGCCTTGCTTCGGACAAGCTGAAGGTTCATCTCGATGCAATGCGCGACTTTCTGGCGCTATGCTTTGCAACACCGCCAGACGAGGTGACGTTCGAGCGACTGTTGTCGAACGCGGCCATGGCATCATGGATCATGACCCGAACAGTGCCTTCCATGACGGTTTCTGCGGCAGACGGGCTAGCCAAGATCACGGCCCCTATGCTGATGCTCTACGGCGAGAAGGACGCCCTGGTCATGGTGCGGCCGAGCCTCGAACGCGCGAAGGCACTCAACCCGGCAATTCGCCAGCAAATCTATGCCGATTCCGGGCATGCTCCATTCCTGGAGGAAGCGCAACGGTTCAATCGCGACCTGGCCGATTTCCGGGAACTGGCTACAACGCACCGACGGTAAACGGTGAGAAAGCCATCGCCATTGTGGCGGGGTTACCGGCATCCTGGACCTTATATTCAAGGTCCAGGGTAGGATCAGATTATCTTGCGGGTCTCCAATCAGAGCGTTTCGGGAATCGGCTCCCAACCCATTGTGCCTTGTTTGAACTGGGGGATATGGGCGAGGCTGTGAACCAGATCGGCGTCGGCGCCGAGCACCGACTTCCATTCGTTCGCTTCCGTCAGGATTAGTCCGACACCAACGACATTGGCCCCGGCGGCGCGGGCCAATTGGATAGACCCCTTCAAACTTGATCCAGATGCAACAACGTCATCAACAACGATGGTCCTCCTACCCTCTAAGAGCGGTATGGACTGGCGATCGAGCAGCAGCTTTTGCTCGCCCTTTGATGTGATGGACGAAATAGGCTGAACGAGCGCATCGCCGAGATGGATTTTGGGTGACTTTTGAAGGATGACATATTGATCGAGACCCAAGGCCCGGCTTACTTCCATGGCCACCGGAATGCCGAGCGTCGCTGCACCGACAATGACTTCCGGTTGCAGCGGAGCCAGCCTTTCAGCGAGCTTTTTGCCGACATGTTCGCCGAACTTGATCCCAAGGTCGATTACCATCATCAAGGAGATCGCAAAATCCGGTTTGATCGCAACAATTGGTAGCTCTACGTCGAAACCTGAGACGTCGACCCGCCATTTTTTGCCGGTATGTGGTGATATCGATTCTGTTATTGTCATTTAGCCTTCTCCTGAAACGGCAATAGGGGCTCGACGCTCAGACCGACGTTTCGCCAGGTCGTTCGCTTCTGCCGCGTATCGAACCCATAAATGGCAAGCGCCAATGAAATTGCATGCGCCATTCTGATTGCCTGCACGAGCAATGGAACGCCACGAGCCAAGGCAAAGCGCAGCCTTGTAAAGAACGGCACCTGATCAATCTCCATTCCCCTCGCCCGTTGTGCATCGCCGATACGCTCAAACTCTTCGCGCAACATGGGAATGATCCCGAACGTAAGCGATAGAACCAGCGTGACCATTGGCGGAAGCCGCGCCGCGCTGCATGCGGATAGAATGGAACCGGGTGTGCTTGTTTCCATCACAAAGTAAAAGGCACCGGTTGTGGCGATCAGGCGGCATGCCATCTTGGTTGCAATTGGCAGGGCATCCATCCAGGACATTCCCTGCAGCATCAGGTTCAAGCACCAACTGATGATGACCAGGCCCGCCAGCAGTGCAGCCCCTTTCAGATAGCCGCGAAACCCGGGAACACGCGCAACCGCGAGAATTCCGATTACAACGACGACGAGAAGGAGGCTCATCGGCAGGTTCGGCGCCAGCCACGCCACGCCCATAATGGCGAATGCGACGAACACCTTGATAAAGAAATTCACATTGTTCAGCCAGGTCATGCGTGCTCCAAAACGGGCCTGGGTGGCATCCAACCAAGTTTCCGGAATGCGTCGGAGGTCCATACTTCGGACGTCTCGCCGTCAAATACCATTCTTCCCTCGTCCAGGATCAACGTGCGCTCTGCAATGTCATCTATCAATTCGAGATCATGTGAAATGATCAGTGCTGCCCTTCCCTGCTTCACGAGGTCATCAAGGAATATGTCCAGCATCCTGCGGCCATCAATATCGCGCGCGAGGAGCGGCTCGTCCAGGATCGCAAGACTGCAGCCTGTCGATTCCACGCAAGCCAGGCCAAGCATTGCCTGCGCACGCGATGAAAGCGCGAACGGATTGTCTCCGGCATGGTCCGCCAGACCGTATTTCGCAAGGCTCAGCATGGCGTTGTCGATGACAGCCGCGTCCCGGTTCGGTTTGGTGCTGCCGGTGGCCGCAAAGATGACTTCATCGAGGACAGTCAGATTGAATAGAATGCGCCGCATGTTCTGCGGAAGATAGCCCACACGTCGCGCACGTTGTGCAGGCGTCCAATTACCTGCATCCACCCTATCGATATTGACTACGCCGTCCACGACCTTGCTAAGCCCAAGCACGGATTGGAAAAGCGTGGTTTTTCCAGCCCCATTGCGTCCTATCAATCCAACGATTTCGCCCGCTTGCAGCTGAAATGAAACATCCTGCAGGACATGCTTCCCATCGGACCTCGTCAGGCTCGACTTCAACTTGGCGACCTCTATCAATGTGTCGCCCTTTGCCGCCGCATCTCGCCGCTTCTTCATGCGGGTCGGTGGCAAGACACCGGCGCTGAGCCAGCTTTCCGAACCCCGCATCATTGACGCGCTCGAGAGCGGCTTCGATAGACGGCCATCCTTCAGCAGGCCAATTCGGTCGGCAAGGGGCGCAAGCGAAACGGCGTCCTGGTCTGCAACAAGCAGCATGGGGATCTCGGTGCGAAGCTCCAATAGCGTTTCGACCAATCGGGAACGTGCCGAGGGGTCCAGGCCCGTTGTCGGTTCATCAAGCACCAGCAGCCGGGGCCTCGCCGCCATGGCTGCAGCGATTGCCGCCATACGGCGTTCACCGCCAGACAGGGTCAGAACTCTCCTTCCTCGAAGACTGTCAAGCTGCAACTGGCCTAACAATTCACCGATCCGCTGCCTGATCTCGGACTTCTGAACCCCTCTGTTCTCCAGGGGGAATGCGATGAGATCTTCCACGCTCAGATCCCAGAGCTGATCCTCAACGTTTTGAAAAACGATGTTTACCGATGCGTATAATGCCTTCTTGCCGATAGCTGAAAACGGTGTGCCGTTAAGCTCGATTTGGCCGCTGATGGTTCCAGGCCGGATCAGGTGCGGGATGATCCCCGCAGCCGCCGACAGCAGGGTGGTTTTCCCTGAACCCGCAGCGCCGCAAATGAGCACGCTTTCTCCGTCTGCAACATCAAGGGAGATGCCGGTGAGAACAGAAGGCTTCTCACCGAACCCTATCGTCAGTTCATTTATTTTGAGCACTACATCGCCTCAGGCGCATCCAAGCGAATAGGGAAGAAACAGCCAGGCCACCGGACAACACGTGGACGGCATCTTCATGATTCAGAACCGGGTGAACCCGGAGCTGTGGGCGCTTTTCAGTATTTTCAATGCTGGAACGACCAACATAGGCGTTCCGATCAACATCGGCACAATGTCTGAAAGTCCGAGATAGAAAACCGCCCACCAGTAGGGAAATATGCCGAGATAAGCGAGGCTGGCAGAAACGATCGCGACCATGACGAGCCCGACAACCAGGCACACAAGCGCTATTTTTACGAGCGTTGCGCGGTTGAACTGGGTTCTGTCCGGATTGAACAAGAGACCGGGCACGAGCCCAGTCAACCCGACCATGATGCCATCGACAATCAGAGAATGAGCTGGAATGAACGTGCCCGCCAAGAGAGACCAGACGATCGTTCCCAAATAGCCACATATGAAGCCGCTTCGCGCCCCAAGGAGAATGCCGATCAACGGGGGCAGAAAAGCAAAGATCCGCCATTGAATGACACCGGGAACCAGTTGAATGGGATTGGCATAGGCCCACAAAACGCCGGTTGCTGCCGCAGCTACCAATGACAGCACTATCGGAAACAGGGTATTGCCGTCATCTGGCATTGCGGTAGTCGGTTGCATCATATCAACTCCTGGAAATTACGCTGATCTTATGCAAGCAAAAATCATGCCAGCCTCCGACGCAGGCGCCCATCGAGCTTTCTCGCCGACCGGGTTAATTCCGGATCGCCTACATTTTAGGCAATATCTCTCGCACCTGCCCAGTTGTGTGTCAGTTACATCACTGCTGCGCGCCGCCGACTGGATGCTCTCCGGCGACGACATTGCCGCGCTGGAAGCTCTCGCCATCACCGCTGGTGTCAATGCACGCGGATGGCGGGAGAAAGAGATGCAGGTGTCGGATGGATAGTGGACACATCACTCCAGGACGAGTTTGACGTTGTCTTTGGCCTCGTCACCGCCGGCGCCATGGATTTGAATGATCTCAACAAGCCAATCGAATACGGTGGTCCCCTGCCCTTTTTGCGCTCGGCCTAGATCGGATTGCACAAGCTCCCGATTGCCGGGGTGACAGCGTGCCAGCCGTTTCTCCAACTGCCTTGCCGTTTCCGGATAGCCCAGATTTTCCCGAGATACCTCTGAATCGGCCCACCGAAGCACAAATCCGCCTTGGGGCGTGCCAAAGCCTCCGCGCAGGATGTCATTAAAGGCATCAAGACTTCTTCCCCAAGTTACACCCGGAACAAGTCGTTCGCTCACCTGATCGTAAAAAGCCTCAAGTGACGTGATCTTCGTGCCGTCGAGGATATATTCTTTGGTCATCGTTCAAAACTTAGCGCACATGGTTTCGTGTCGGCAACGGCTGAAGTAACTGTTAAGCCGGTGCGTCTATTCAGTGGACCGTTCCGGCCGGAGGAAGCATCGCCTGAAGCACCGTCAGCAGTAAGTCGGCAATCGTCTGTTCAGAATTGTTACAAAATGTCATTTGGCGTTACAGCCGGCAGCTATTCTTATTGGTCCTGAGCTCCGTCACGGATTAACTATAGTTTGCATCGCATTTTGGAGGACACGATGTTCCGGATCGATGAGAATGGCAAATTCCGTTACAACAAGACAGGGAATGTGGTCACCCCCGCAAATACCCAGCAGGAACGGGCGTTTACGAGCAGCATCAATCAAGCCCTGCAGGACAGGAAGAAAGCCGGCGGGTCCGGCAAGATTGATCCTCTCGAAGAGAAAGTCGCGGTGGTCGAGGCTGGGGATGCGCCCGAGCGCATCGCACGCGACAACGGAATCACCCTCATTGAGCTTCAAAATGCCAACAAGGGTATTTTCGGTCCGAATGACGTGCTGCATCCCAACGAGGTCATCTTCATCCCGCAGCGCGATCCGGTTCTGACAGCCAGCAGCCCCAAGGACGTCAATGGCGTACCGGCGGACGAAAAAGCCTTCCTCAATGATTTGCGCGTGCGCGGTCGGGAAGTGCTGGAAGACAAGACATTGTCGCCCGAGCAGGCCGATGCGGAACGCCAGGATATTCAGAAGGATGTAAAAGCCTATCTCGACGCCCTCCCTCCCTCGGAGCGCCAGGCTGCGGCGAACCGCCTGCAGGCGGATGCGAGGACATGGAAGGACGCGGCTCCTGCCAGCACCGCGATCAGGAATGCAGCCGCCGACAGTTTCGGCGACGCACTCCATCTCAAGGGTAAAGAGGGCAAGAGCGGCGAGATTGCAACTGACGTGAAGTCCTATCTGGAAAGCCTTCCGCAGGGCGAACGGGCGGCGCAACTGCAATATCTGTATGATCGCAACTGGCAGGATGCGGGATCGGCCCAGAAGGAGATCGAGCAGGTCGCCAAGGATATGGGCATTCGGCTGAGGGAAAGTGGCCATACCGGATCGGAAGCGGAAAACACGGCGCGCGGCATCATCGACAAGGCACGCGCCGCAGGAGGACCGGGCGATGTCAAGAAAACCTTCACGGATCTGTCGCAAGGCCAGCCGCCGGAGGTGCAGCTTGCGCTGAAGCAGAATCCCGAAGCGGTCCAGCTTGTGCGCGATGCCGAAAATCAGCAGAAGGTCGATACCTGGCTGGATGGCAAGGAGCTCAAATATACGGACGGCGTGGAAACGGTCATGAAAGCCCTCAAGGGCGAGGACGGTGATCTCGGCAAGCTGGATGAGCGCACGAAGAAATATCTCCTCGACAAGGTGCTTGCCAAACTCGACACGGATAGCGGTCTGTCGGACATCAGCTATCTCGCCGAGGCGGCGAGCCGGTCCGATGACCCGGCATTGCGAACCATCGTCAGTGAGCGGATGGCCGCGCGGGCGGCAACCCTTGCCGCACCGGAATCCGGCGGGCAACCCGGTCAGGAGGACAAGTTCAGAGCCCGCTATTTTGCCAATCAGGCCGTCCGGGCAAGCACACCTGCGACGGTCGGCGAGGATGGCAAATACGATATGTCGTCGCTGCGAAGCGCAATTGAAGCGCTCGGCCCTGAAAAAGCTGCCGCTTTCATCCAGTCGATCGGCTTCAGGACGGAGGCCGACACTGGACAGACAACCATGGACCGCACGAATTCGCTGCAGGCGGTTCTCATGGCGGTGAATTCGGGGGCCCATACGCCCACTACAAGCGCGGTTGTCCAGAATGTCTTTGCGCTCTCCGATACCTATAGCCCGACCTTGCGCTCGAATCCCGAGGGTGGCCCGGGTGAAATGGCCACAGCCCTCGCCCGCGAGTGGTTCCCGGACGATGCCCGGACGCGCGATGCGGAGGCTCGTCGCCTTCAGTCCATTCTCGATACCGACCAAGGGCGCGAATTGCTGTTTCCGGGAACCGGTGACGACGTCTCGCTGTCCCTCGGGGCGCGTGCCAATGCGCTCGCCATCGTCCGTTCAGACAGGAACATCAATGCCGACACCCTGAAGAAGACCGATGATCCCTGGCAAAATCCGGTTTTTGTCAATCCGCCTGCGCAGGAGACCGCAGGTCAATATCTGGAACTGCGCGGCAATGCGCCCATGGTGCTCAAGGGCACGGACCTTGAAAACACGATCGGCACCGCCATGGGCTCGAAACCGGTCATTCCGGAGGGCATGTCAGATGAGGACATGCAGGCCAAGGTCGCCAATGGCGAACTCTCGCTCTTTGGCGGTGAAGACAACAAGCCCGTGCAGACAATCGCCGACCAGATTCGCAGGACGGCCGGCGGAGGCGACATCGCCGTCACGGTGCTGCCGATCCAGTATTCCAGCAGCCAGACGGGCACAGTGACATTGCCATTGTTCCGGGTATCGACAGCCGGTGGCGACAAATTCGTCGATAATCTCGGTCGTGAATACAAGGATTTCAACGACTGGAAGGCCAATAATCAGCTGCCTCCCGGTGCAATGACCTATCCTGCCGATGGTCAGCTTACCCAGAATCCGGATGGATCGGTCAAATTGTCCGGTCCAGAGAACACGCCGAAAACCGTCGACACTTTCGGCGAGCATGTAACCGAGATCATCGACAAGGCCGCGCTGGTGGGCGGCATCATCGTGGGCGCGGCGGTCATCATCGGAACTGGCGGTGTCGCAACGCCCATCGTTGCCGGCGTCGGCGTCGCCGCCGCCGGCTGGGGGGCCTATCGCGCCGGGACCCAGCTTGCCGACCGCGCTGAACATGGCCAGTCGATCAATCCCATCACGGATGCCGACGCGCGCATGCTCTGGCTCGACGGCGTATCGAGCATCGCCGGAGCGGCGGCGTTCGGAAGCGCCGCGAAACTGGCGAACATCGCATCGAAAGGCGCGACGCTTACCCCGACAATGGCGCGTATTCTCGGGTACGGCACGGCCATTTCAAACACTGCGGATGCGGCGGCCATCGCCAATATGGCCCACTACAGCGCCACCAACTGGGGCTCCATGTCCGGCGAGGAAAAAGCATCCGCCATCCTCTCCATGGGCTTCTGGGGCACGACGATTGGCGTGAACATGTCACGCGGTCCTTCGCCGACCCCGCGAAACATTGCAGGCATGTTCAACCCCGTCACGCAGACGCGGAATCTGCTTGCGGCCTATGAACCGACCGTCGTCAAGAATCCGCAGCTCCAGGGAAACGAGATTCGCATCGTCGATGACCCGTCCGGAAACGGCGGATTTGTCATCGAGGCCGGCCCTTCCGCCTCGCAGGCGGATATAGCCAATCACAGGCGCGTTGCCCGGCTGATGTATCAGAACAACGGGTTCCAGGGAAATCTGCGGAGCTTCCTCGGCGCCGACGTCGCAAAGCCCGGCACCAAGGCCTATCAGATCCAATTCGAACTGGAAAAATTGACCCCCAAGCTGCAGCAGTTGCGCCAGGATCTGCAGAAGCCCGGCCTGTCGGACTACGAAAAAGCCCAGATTTCAGCCGAGATCGGCGATTATACCGGCTATCTTTCGGGACTGCAGCGCATCGCCACCGATCCGAAAATCACCGATCCCTCGGTCATAAAGCAGCCCTCCACCGGCCGGGAAATGGCCCGCACGGACGGGCCGGACGGCGGCCTGAAAGGCTCGTCGCAAGAGGCATATGACGATTACATTGCTGCCAATAACCTGAACCGGTCAGACTATGTCTGGTACAGGCAGCCGGGGGTCAATGGCAAGCCGGACAGGCTTGCCCTGCGCCGCACCAATGCAAGCAGGCACCTGCCTGAACTTGAAGTCGTGACTGAACCTGGCAAGCCCCCGGTCGTCCAACCGAAACCGACCATCAAACCGCAGAATCAGAAAATCGGCGATGCTGCGGAAGATTTTGCCATCAACGACTTCAAAAAACGGGGCTATACGACGATACTCACGGCCAAGAACCCGTCCGGCCACGGGGTCGATATCTTCATGTACAACCCCAAGACCAGGCAGTATATCGTAGCCGAGATCAAGGCCAACAGTTCGAAGCTCAGCGCCGACCAGCGTCTCGGCCCGACTTACGCTCTTGACCGCATGCTCGATGCCGCAGAAGGCAATGGAAGCTGGGCTGCGGCATCGCCGGCAGACAGGTTCCGAGCCGAGGAGGCACTCCAGACACTCACCTCCGGCGAGCCCATGGACAATGTCCGTTACCTCGTCATCCGCTATGACGTCGATCAGACCACATTTGCCGTTTCCAACCCGCGTCACGCCGACTGGGCATCGCCCGATGGCTCCGGAGCGCCCGACGACGGGCTGGCGGGCGATACATATGGCTATCTGCTCACCCAGGGCGGCCCGCCGGAATTTGCGGAAACGCCAGCCTGGCAGATGGGCGATGGCGTGCCCTGAGCGCAGTTCCATGGCGAGACACAAGCTGCTGGAGCCTCCGTCGACGCGACGCTGCCCTCAACCAGCTGCGTTGCATCGCGGCTATCCCTTCACATAACCTCGACCTTCAACGATCTGTCCGTCCTGAACGCGCATGATGTTTACCCCCCGAACCCGATCCGCCGCGCTCTCGCCCCAACGGAGCCGCCAGCGGATAATGCCGCGATCCTCGCTGGCCCAGATATCCTCGGCTTCGAAGACGAGGTTCGCCGAGGATGCGATCCCCTTCCAGAAGTCGAGGCAGGCCGCACGCCCTTCGTAGCGCGCGCCATCGGGTGCGGGCGTGGTATTCTCAAGGACACAGCCGTCACCAATCAGATCATCGAGATCTTCGGGGCGATGCTTTTCGAACGCATCATGGAAACGGTTGACGATTTCGAGGGTCGTCTTGCTGTCGGCATTCATCTTTTCACCTCCTGAAATCCGGGCCTGGAAGGGCTTTTCGGCTTTGTCGGTGCGATAGAGGCTTACTGCCACTTCCCGAGGCTTCCCTCGCGGCCCTCCTTTCGCGACCTTGCGCCAGGCGTCCAGCGAGATTTGGTCGCGCCAGCATTCGAATAGATTGACGCGCTCCGGATCGACCGCATCCGCGCTTATGGAGAAGTCGAGGCAGCCATCTTGCGCTCTCGCGCGTTGCACCATGCCCTTGAAGGCTTCCGCGGCACGGTCCCGCTTCTCAACGTCGGTGCGAGTGTAGCCAGCGATGATAATCATGAGCTTTCCTCCTTGAAACGCTGATGGATTGTTGCTGTCACTCCGGCAGCGGCGTCGATAGGCCGGGGATTTTTGAGTACCCCAGTGCCTCGACGATCAGGCCGTCACGGACGTGCATCAGGTTGACGCCCCGGACCGAGTCCCCGGCGCCAAAGTTGAAACGCCAGCGGATGATGGCGCGGTCGCCCATTGTGATCGTGTCTTCGACGTCGAAATGCGCAACCGGGTCATTGGCCAGCGCTTCCCAGAACGCGAGGCAGGCGTCATGGCCTTCGTATCGCGTTCCGTTCGGCGCCGGCTGAATAGACTCCATCACGCAGTCAGGGGCGATCAGGCCCCTGAGTGTCTCGGGCGTGTGATCGCGGAACGCCTGGTTGAATCGCCGCATGATCTCGGCTGTGTCGCTCGTCTGCATGATCTCCTCCTATCCAGACAGGTCTGTCTATTTGCAGCATACAGACCTGTCTGTTAGAGTCAAGTGCATGGACAAGACCGCTTCGCAGAACGACACCGGAGCAAGCGCCGCACGTCGCCGCCTGCTCGATACGGCCACCCGTCTCTTCTATACCGAGGGCATTCGCGCCGTCGGCATCGACCGCATCATCGCGGAGGCCGGCGTGGCCAAGGCGACCTTCTACAACCACTTCCCGTCAAAGGATGATCTCGTCCTGACCTATATCAAGGAGCAGGACCGGCTTGGGCGGGATGCCGTTTCAGCGCTTCCCGAGCAACCGCCGCGAGCGATGATCTCGGCTATCATGGGGCGGATCAGCGCGGCCGTGGTTGCCGGCGGCTGGCGTGGGTGCCCGTTTCTCAACGCGGCCGCCGAATATCCCGACCCGACAAGCGCTGTGCGGCAAGCCATCGATGCGCGCCGTACCTGGCATCACGATGTCCTGCGGGAACTTCTGCTGGCAGATGGCGATCCCACTCCATCCGTTACTGCCTCGCTGCTCGTCGCCCTGTCGGACGGTCTGCTCGAAGCAGCATATCTCGACGACCCGAAGGGCGTACCCGCCCTTGTCGCAGAAGCGCTGGAAAGATTGCTGGTCAGGCGTTGAATTACAGTTCCGTTGAATAGCGGCACCAGTCAACCCGGTTTCCGTTTTGACTGCGGCGGGGCGATCTGCCTCGCTTCATCTCGGTGAGAAGGAGCAACAAGGTGAAGAAAGAGCATATTACGCTGCCTGCTGATCCGGCCGACGCCGACGATTTCGACGTGACGACCGAAGCTATGGATCGGGGCCAGCGCGCCCGCCTGATCCGCAAGACGAGAACCGGGCTTCGCCTGTTGCAGTCCGAGTTCGCCAGCCGGTTTCCGGTTCCGGTCGGCACGCTACGCGATTGGGAGCAGGCGCGGGTAACCGCACCAGATTTCGCTATCGCCTATGTGAAGGTGATCGGCCAGCATCCGGACATGGTGGCGAAGGCGGTTGCATAGCTGCTCTCACCGGCAGGCTTCGGCCAGCCGGTCAGCATAGCGATCCGCCTCGGCCCTTAGCGCCTCGGGTGGCAGTTTGTCCGCCTTATATATGACGAAGGGCGGCGACCATTCAAGACCACAGCGATTGGCAGTAGCCCGAAGCGGCGCAAACAATGCCTCGATCTCGAACATGTTGCGTCCGCCCGGCCGATAGGCTTCCGGCACATTGCCCGCAGTGGCCGCCACCATCAGTTCGGTCCCTTCCAGCACGCGGCCTTCCGTCTCATAGTTGACATAGAACATGCGCGTGAGCACGGAATCCTGCCACGCTTTCAGCAAGGGCGGCGTCGAATACCATTGCACGGGAAACTGGAGCA
The DNA here is from genome assembly GCF_023554255.2 of Phyllobacterium sp. 21LDTY02-6. Lineage (GTDB taxonomy): Bacteria > Pseudomonadota > Alphaproteobacteria > Rhizobiales > Rhizobiaceae > Phyllobacterium. Next base: position 31,517 of record NZ_JAMJWD020000005.1, read on the forward strand.
CGATGCGCCCGGCGGCGAGCAGGCGTGCCGCCTCGCTTTCACCGTCGCGGAACATATCGATGCCGTCGGGATAGGCAGATTGCATGTCGACGATTTCGACATCTGGCAGCCTCGCCGCTGCCGTAGCCATGGCGGCATTTGCCTTCGACCTTGAGAGGTCGGGATGGAACAGGAGGATGAGTGTCTTGCTCATGATCGCCTCTCTTTTGGGCTGAGATGGAGCGACGATTGCGCTGCACGAAAAATTACTCCAATCGATTTTTATTATAATCTATTATCGGTTCCATGAATTTAAGAACGCTCGACCTCAATCTTCTCGTCATACTCGACGCACTACTGGACGAGGCCCACGTCAGTCACGCCGCCGAAAGGGTCGGCCTGTCCCAGCCGGCGGCTTCGGCCGCGCTGCAACGCTGTCGCCTTCTGTTTCGCGACGAGCTTTTGGAACGCGGTCGCGGGACCATGCGCCTGACCCCGAAGGCCGAGGCGCTGCGCGCGCCGCTGAAATCGCTGTTGGCGGGTGTCGTGGATCTGGTCGACCCGCCGGAAGTGCCGCTCAGCGAGATACGCCAGACCCTGCGCGTTACGATGGCGGACTATCCGGCGTTGCTCGTCATCGCGCCCATGCAACAGCAACTTCAACATTCTGCGCCGGGCATAGACCTTGTGATCCAGCCTTGGCACGGAGCCGACGCCGCCCGTGTTCAATTGGTGGAAGGAACGACCGATCTGGCCATTTCCGTTTTCCCGCCTGCGGACGACGAACTTCATCGGGAGGAACTGCTCGTGGAGCACTATCTGGTCGCCATGCGCGAGGGCCATCCCATAGCCAGCGACTTCGAGCTCGATACCTGGCTGGGCTATCCGCACATCCTCGTCTCCGGCCGGGGCGACACGCGAACCCCGCTAGACGCCGAACTCACCAGGCGCGGGCTCGCCCGGCGCGTCGGTCTCGTCGTGCCAAACTTCCAGCTTGTCCCGTCGCTCCTTCAGGGCTCGGACATGATCTCCATGCTGCCTTCACGCGTTGTGGCGACCCAAGGCGGACTTGTCTCTTTTCCGCCGCCGATCCCAATCGCCGGCTTCCCCCTCCATCTCGCTTGGCACCACCGCCGGCACACGGATACCGCGCTTCGACACGTTGCCGCAATAATCGCATCGATCCTGCGGGAGAACTGACAGCACGGACACCGCGCCCGCAGCGGTTTACAGGATCAGGCATTGAAGCTAGGTGGGTTGGTGGCAAGGCTGCGGGCCCTGAACGGGGGCACAACTGGCCCACGTGGTGGGATAGATTTTCGGCCTAAAAAAATATTTTGCCCTGCAAGCCGCTGATTTCGCTCATTCTTCGCCCCGGCACGCAAAAAAACTTATCCCCCCTGTTTGGAACCGGAGTATTCTGATTCGGTCCTTTCCAGTGGGGGAGCAGCTTCCGGTGCTGTTTCGATTGCTGGGAAAGGATGGCGTTGCCGGACAGTCGGAAGTGACAACCCCGATCGGCCAGCAAACTGCAGAAGGAAACGGAGGTAGCGCTCATGTTTCCGGGTTGTTGCGTCTGACAAACGCAATGATAGCAGGCAAAGACGTCGCGGGCGGTCTTCGGACCTCGACCCTGATATGATACTGACGCGCTGAAGACCGCCCGTCTCCCCCCATTTTCAATGACCAGACGCGATTTTCGCGGGCGTGGTGCGGATTTTCCGTATTCAATCACCTTGCTCATGGTGAACCCGCATCGGGCGCCAGCTGCGCCAGCCGGCCGCCTGACAGGTCAAGCGCTTCCCGTGCGCAAACTTACAGCGCCGATGGCCCCTGTTCGCTTCCGCTTTGACAAAGCCTCCTTGCATTGAGAAGCCCCCACCCGAACACAGGGTCTCTCCCGGGCTCTCCCATGTCATCGGTGAATTGTCGTATCCTTGCTTCCAGTCTCGCTGGCGACATATCCGTTTCACCGGCAATCAGCAGCGAGACCGCTGCCGTTACGAAGGGAGTGGCGAAGGATGTGCCGGTTTTCTGGCGTGCTCCGGTTATCGACGCCGCGGTCCAGACACCAACGCCGGGAGCGGCAATGTCCACATGGTCTCCACGCACCGCCCGACGATAAGGGTTGCGCGCCTTGTCGACCGCGGTAACCGCGATCACGTCATCATAGGCCGCAGGGTAGACGGGCTTTGCGTTCGGTCCATCATTGCCGGCGGCAGCCACGAGGATCATCCCCCGTCTGGTCGCCGCTTTCACCGCGCTCTCCAGCAGGGTATTCGCCGGGCCGGTCAGGCTCAGGTTGACGACCCTGACATCACGCTGAACGAGCAGGTCCAGCGCGTGCACGAGGTCATAGATGCTGGCGATATCGGCAGACTTTCCGAACCGCCGAAAAGCATCGACAGCGACAAGCTCCGCCCCGGGCAGGAGGCCCGGAACACGGCTGTCGGACGTACCGACCAAAAGGGCGGCGACGGCAGTTCCATGCTGCGTGCCCGAACTTTTTTTCGCTTGGCCCTGATCAAGGCGGATGACTTCAAGCCGGGAATTGACCAATGTCATGTGGTCGGCATTGATCGCCGTGTCGATGAGACCGATACGGTGCGGCTTTGCGCATCCGGCGCCATCGCCCTTTGGCCATCCAACGATCTCACGCACAAGCGTGCAACCCTTGCCGGCGCAGCCTGACCTGCTTTCCGATTGCGGCCGATAGAAATGGTTCAGGTCGACGGTTGCCGTGGCATCGCGGGCAGCAACGGCAGCGCGCGCCGTTTCGAGCGTCATCCCTCGCGGCACGGTGAGCCGCACCATTTCGCCGCCGGCGAGCGACAGCTGGACACGATCGTCAACGGCAAAGCCTTCCTGGACCAGCCCCGCGATCGCGTCTTCCTGCAGGCCTATCGCGACGAGCTCGTTCGGCGCCTGCGCCGGAACCGGGGCCGGGCGGCGTATGGGTGCACGGCGCACGGGTTCACGACGCTCGCGGGAAGGCCGACGAATGACCGGGCGCGGATCAGGCAGGACGTCGCGATAATACCGGGGACCGTCGTCGTCGTCATCATCGTCGTCGTCATCGTCATCATCGTCGGCAAATGCGGCCGGAATGGTGAAGCCGGCCTCACTCAATGGCAGCGGCATCACCATCATTGCGCCCAGGGTGACTGCGGCAGTGAGGAGGCGCAATGGTTTCAGTTTCAAAATGAGCAGCACGATCGGTCTCCTGTAGCGACATCCCAGTCCAGGTGCGCGGCCTTGGAAGCGCTTTCGATTAGGCTAACAAATATATACTCCTGGTGTGGTGCGGAATTGAAATCCGCTCCGTCCTTGCCGGCACAGTGAGACGTATTTCAATTCCACCACCCTCGTTATACGTTTGACTCGACAGCTTATTCCCCGGCGTGCAAAAAAAGCCGGATGATCGACGACATGCAGACAGTGCCGGAACGGCTGGTTGCCTTCCTGCCTAACCTCAGGCGTTTTGCAATTTCAATCTGCCATTCCCGGGAATTGGCGGATGATCTTGTGCAGACCGCCTGCGAGCGCGCCATACTCGCGGCCGACAGCTTTGTGCCCGGTAGCCGGTTCGATGCCTGGATGTTTCGCATCCTGCGCAATCTGTGGATCGATCAATTGCGCCGGCAGAAAACCGCAGGCCCCCACGACGAACTGGAGGAAGCGCGCGACGTATCGGTTCCCTCCGGCGAGGCCGCATCGCTTGCGCGCATGGATCTGCTCGAAGTCACCGCTGCCTTGCAGAAGCTGCCGGACGAGCAGCGCGAAGTGCTCGTGCTGGTCTGTGTCGAGGAACTCAGTTACCGCGATGCGGCCGAGGTTCTATCGATCCCGATCGGAACGGTGATGAGCCGCCTTGCCCGGGCACGGAAGAATCTTGCGGAAATGACAGGAATAAGTTTCGGGGAAAAACGTTCGTCCGATACGAAAAGGGGCGTTGCATGACCGGACACGATTTTGACGATGAGACGTTGATGGCTTTCGCCGACGGCGAACTGGAGGAAGCCCGAAGTCTTGCGCTGGAGGAGGCGCTTGCCCATAACGAGGCGCTGGCCCAACGGCTCGCCGTTTTCCTCGACAGCCGTCGTCTGGTGGGCGACACGCTGAAACCGCTGATCGATGAGCCGGTGCCGGAGGCACTGCGCGCTTCGGTGCACCGGATGGCGGAGGAGGCAAAGCGCCCGACGCCATCGCAGGACAGTATCGTTCCCTTCCGGCCGAAGCGACAGCCGGCGACGTGGCGCTGGCTCATGCCGATCGCGGCTAGTCTCGTGGCCGTGGTGGCAGGTGTTGTCGGTTTTTCACTGGGCCGCATGGCCCCATCGACACCTGGCGTGGGCGCGGAGATCGCAACCGCCCTCGACAGGGAGGCTTCCGGCCGGGACGTAACACTTGCCGCCTCGAACCTGGTGTTGCGTGTCGTCGCCTCGTTCCGCGACGAACGTGGCGAGCTTTGCCGCGAATACGAGCTGAAACAGCCGGAAAGCAGCACACTCACCATCGCCTGCCGCCAGAACGGTGCCTGGGCGACGCGGCTGGCACTGACGACACCGCGGGCCGATGGCTACGTGCCTGCCTCATCGCAGGAAACGATAGATGCCTATCTCTCGTCGATCGAGGCCGGCGCGCCCCTGTCGCCCGAGGAGGAACGGGCAATCCTGGCACCCTGAACGAATATTTGGCTGCGGTGGGAATAAGTGTATCCCGGCGCCGTTCTTCCCGCATCGGTTCACGCGGAGAACAGCCATGGAACTTGCACTTCTAAAGAAGCCACAGCCTCGACTGACCTTTCTTTGCCGCAAGGAGGACGAGGGGGTTATTCCAGCACCCGTACGCGCCAAGACAGCCCTGCCCGACTGGTTCCGCCAGCTGCCACCCGTCGACGCGGCGCATGTCTCGCCCACCAATAGCGGACTGACGGTGAAACGTTGCATGCCCTTTCTCGACGCCATGGCGGCGGGCTGGGTCATCGGCCTCGCGGCAACGGTGCGTATGGAAATCTCCGACGGCGGAAAGACGGTGGATTGCGGCTGGGATTTCGACCGCACGCTCGTCAGCAATCATGCCAGCCATCAGGTTGCCGGCAATCCGCGGGAGCCGCTGCCGCCCTGCAAGTTTCACAACTATTGGACCATCCGCACACCTCCCGGCTGGAGCTGCCTGTTCGTTCCGCCGCTGAATCGTCCGAACGGCATATTTGAGATCGTGGCCGGTGTTGTCGACACGGATACCTACCAGTCGGAAATCCACTTCCCGTTCTTCGCGACCGGCGAGCCAGGCCTGCATGTTCTCGAACGCGGCATGCCGATCGCCCAGGTCATTCCCTTCCGCAGGGAGACATCGGACCTCGCCGCGGACATTCGCGCCGAGAGCCGGACGGAGGGCAATATGCGCCAGACCATCCTGCGCAAGACATTGGCATCGGACGGCTGGTATCGTCGGTTCGCCCGCGCCCAGAGATGATCCTGACCGGATGGGTTCGTCGATCCGTCGCCACCGGTAGCGGCGGCGCTGACGCATGTCCCCTTAAGCTGCGTAGGGGCTGCGTAATCGATTGAAAATATTTTGTTTTTCGGGAATAAGAAGCGCCCGCAGCCGTTTCTCCCCCGCAGCCAATGAGGCTGTCATTCGAAGGAGAAACGACATGAAAAAGTTCATCGCAATCCTGAGCGCATTCCTGGTCGCCGGCGCCGCGGCGCCCGTTCCCGCCGCCGCTGACGACGCGGTTCACCGCTTCCTGCAGAAGATGACCCGAAGCAACAAGGCTGGCGATGCTCGCTATAATCGCGATCGGCACGACGACAAGCGCGGCGGTTGGAGTTCCAATCGCAATTCCAACAGTTCGTCGAATTCCTCCCGAAACTCGAGCTCGAATTCGAACTCAAACAGCAGCTCCAACTCGTCGAGCAATTCCAGCTCGAACAGCTCGTCCAATTCCTCGAGCAATTCAAGTTCGAATTCTTCCTCCAATTCATCGTCCGACGACGATTGAGACAACCGACAGACCGAAAGGAGGGCGATCGTGGCCCTATATTCAATCGCCCCAGTGGAACCCCACGCCGACCGGCGTGGGGAACCGTCCGCGCCACCTGAGCGCACGGTACCGCTCGCCCGCGTCAAGCGGATCGTCGCAGCAATCATCCTCGCTTTCAGCGCCGTTCTGATCTTTCTCGCTATCGACGGGCTGACGATGAACATGCGGCTGACGCTGGCGGTTTTCGTCACGACGATCATCGCCTGGACCGTTCTCGACTTGCCGGATACGCCCGTGGCGCTTGCGGGGGCGGCTTTCCTGCCGGTTGTCGGTGCAATCGACGAGGAGGTGCTCTATCGCTCGCTCGGCAATGACATCGTCTGGCTGATGCTGGCTGCATTCGTCGTTGCGGGGGTGCTCCGGCAGGTCGGCGTCATCGAGCAGGTCATCCGCCAGCTTCTCGCCCGGATTGCCACCGTGCAGGGCCTTTTCTGGGCGCTGACACTGCTGATCTTCGCAACGGCCTTCGTCATCCCTTCGACCTCGGCGCGCGCTGCCATGATGGCTCCGGTCTATCTCGGCATTGCAGCCGCAATCGGCAATGCGCGGATCAACCGCGCGCTCGCATTGCTTTTCCCCTCGATTATCCTGCTTTCGGCGGGCGCGTCCCTGATCGGCGCCGGTGCTCACCTCGTCGCCGCCGGGACGATGGAGCGATTGCGCGGGCAAAGCCCCGACTTTCTGGGATGGATCGCACTTGCCGGCCCCTTCTCGCTCCTATGCTCGCTGCTCGCCTGCCATGTATTGCTGCGCTTTTTCCTCACCCGCGAGGAACGTTCGATCAAGATCGCAGAGCATAACCTCGACAAGACCCGGGTTCCGCTGACGCGTCAGCAATGGACCGTGCTCGCGATCACCGGTGCAATGATCCTGCTTTTTGCCGCGCAGCCGGTGCATGGCATCGGCATGCCGCTCATCGGCATTGCGGCCGCGCTTCTCCTGGCCAACCAGAAAGTCTCTGGCCTGCCGCTGAAAACGGCGCTCAAAAGCGTCGAATGGAACCTTCTGCTCTTCCTCGCAGGCACGCTGGTCATCGGCGAGGCACTGCTGGAGACCGGCACCGCGGAGCATCTGGCCCAACGGATGGTCGAGTTTGCCGGCGGCAGCATCGCGGCGTGGCCGGTACTCATTGTTGCGTTCGCCGCAATCGTGGCAACGCTTTCTCATATCATCATCACGTCGCGCACGGCGCGGGCGACCGTCCTCATTCCCGCCCTTGCCTTGCCGCTTGCAGCCCTCGGGATCGATCCGCTCAACCTCGTTATGGTCGTCACGCTGGCAAGCGGTTTCTGCCAGACATTGATGGTATCCGCCAAGCCGGTGGCACTCTTCGGCACGATGGACCCGCAGCCGTTTGGGCAGGCCGACCTGTTCCGGCTCGCGGCTTACCTGATCCTGCCCTTCGTGGCGATGCTCGTCGTCTTTGCCACCCTCGTCTGGCCACTGCAGGGTTTGCCGCTGCGTTGAATGCAATGAAAACACAGATGAAAAGGCCACATCGAGTGGCCTTTTTTATTAGCCGCATAATTTATTTTTGATTTGTTGGAATAGGTTTCGAGCCATCCCGTTCCTCCCCTGTCACATTATTGTCATAGGTAAAGGAACACTCCCATGTCTTTCACGGTTCTCGTCGCACCCTCCGGTTTCAAGGAAAGCCTGTCGGCGGATCAGGCAGCGGATTGCATCGAAAGCGGCGTCCTGCGCGCCTATCCCGGTGCTACCGTCATCAAGGCGCCAATGGTCGATGGCGGTGAAGGTTTCACCAGGGCCCTGGTCAAGGCCACCAACGGCACGCTCTACAACCTGACAGTGACCGGTCCCGTCAACGATCCGGTCGAGGCACATTTCGGTTTCCTCGGCGGCAGCGGTACGCCAACCGCCGTGATCGAGATGGCCGCTGCTGCCGGGCTCAGCCTCGTCCCGCGCGATCAGCGCAATCCCTGCCTGACGACGAGCTATGGCGTCGGCGAACTGGTGCGTGCCGCGCTGGACCGGGGGGCGCGCCGTATTCTTCTCGGTTGTGGCGATAGCGGCATCAATGATGGCGGCGCCGGTATGGCCGAAGCGCTCGGCATCCGGTTTCTTGACGGGTCGGGCGATCCCCTGCCTCGTGGCGGTGCAGCACTTGCCCGGCTCGGCACCATCGATATCAGCGGCCGCGACCCGCGCCTCGATGGCGTGCGCATCGATGCGGCCGTCAACTGGCATAATGTACTGCTTGGCGAGCGCGGCGTCGCCCGCATCTTCGGACCACAAAAGGGCGCGACGCCGACGCAGGTGGAACTGCTCGTTGCAGCCATGGAGAGATATGCCGCGGCCATCCGCGACACGACAGGCATCGAAGTCGGCATGGCGCCCGGATCGGGCGCATCCGGGGGGCTGGGTGCTGCGGTACTCGGGCTCCTCGCCGGCAAGCTCCACCCGCGCTACGATATTGTCATGCAGTATCTGGAGCTGGATCGGTTCATTGCGCAGGCCGACCTTGTCATCACCGCGGAAGGGAGCCTTGACGGGCAAACGCCTTTCGGCAAGGTGCCTGCCGAAGTGGCGGCCCGGGCGAAAACTGCCGGCGTGCCGGTGATCGCGCTTGCCGGAACCATCGGCAAGGGTGTGCGCCTCAATTTCGAGCACGGCATTGACGCCTTTGCCTCGATCCTGAGCAGGCGCTGCTCGTTGGAGGACGCAATCTTCAGTGCCCCGAAACTACTCTCCAGGGCAGCCGAGGATGCAGCTCGCATGGTGATGGTCGGGATGAAACTCGGGGCAAGATGGCGCCGCGTTGCGTGACATGCTCTGGAATTATCGCTCTGCCCAGCCTGGTCAAGCCGGATGTTGCTGAACACTCAATCCGCCGTCGATGGTCAAGCAGGTCGCATTCATGAAGGGACATTCATCTGAAACCATGAAAACGGCCGCCATCGCGATCTCTTCGGGGGAAGCGATTCTTCCTCCTGGATGCAGCTTCATCGTTTCTGCCTTTGCCGCCTCGGGGTCTGGGAAGCTGTTCCAGTAGTCGATGACCTTCTGCGTCGAGACATAGCCGGGTGCCAGCGCATTGACGCGGATATTCTTCGAGGCGTATTCGAGGCCGAGCGACTTGGTCATGCCGAGCAATGCGTGTTTCGCCAGCGGGTACGGGAATGTATGCGGGATGATGGTGAAGGCGTGAGTGGAGGCAATGTTGAGGACGACGCCGCCGCCGGCCTCGATCATGCCGGGCAGCACCGCCTTGCAGCAGTTCCATGCGCCCTTGAGGTTGATGTCGAAGCAGCGGTTCCATTCCTCATCGCTGGTTTCGAGAGGTTCGGCAAACACATTCACGCCGGCGTTGTTGACCAGCGCGTTGATCGGACCGATCTCTTCGGCGGCCCGGCGCACAGCGTCGGCCATTGCAGCAGCTCCGCCTATATCCGCCGCCATCCAGCCAAGCTTGCCGCCCGCCTCCCGGAGCGCGCGAGCCTCTTTCTCCAGAAGCTCGCGATCGAGATCTATGAGGTACAGGGACGCTCCTTCCCGTAGAAAGGCTTTGGCAATTGCGAGCCCAATTCCCTGAGCCGCTCCGGTCACAAATATCCGCTTTTTCGTCAGGCGTCCGGTCATCGTGTTCTCCTTACCATTCAGCAAAGCTACCGTCCGGGTGACGCCAGATCGGGTTGCGCCAGCGATGGCCCTCCTTCGCCCGCTCGATCACGTAGGCTTCGTCCACCTCGACCCCCAGCCCCGGCCCCTGGGGGATGCCGACAAAACCGTCGGCGTAGTGAAACACGTCCTTGTTGGAGATGTAATCCAGGATGTCGTTGGACTCGTTATAGTGGATACCAAGGCTCTGTTCCTGGATGAAGGCATTGTAGGAAACGGCATCGATCTGAAGGCATGCGGCCAGTGCGATTGGACCGAGTGGGCAATGCGGTGCAAGTGCCACGTCATAGGCCTCGGCCATCGCCGCGATCTTGCGGCATTCGGTAATCCCGCCGGCATGGGACAGGTCAGGCTGGATGATGTCAACGAACCCTCCCTCGAAAACCGACTTGAAGTCCCAACGCGAATATAATCGCTCGCCAAGTGCTATCGGCGTCGAGGTGTGATTGGCGATTTCCTTCAGCGCTTCCTTGTTCTCGGAAAGAACCGGCTCCTCGATGAACATCAGCTTGTAGGGATCGAGCTCCTTGGCCAAGACCTTGGCCATCGGCTTGTGTACCCGGCCGTGGAAGTCGACGCCAATGCCGATATGCGGACCAACTGCTTCACGGACGATGGCAATCGTCTCGACTGCCTTCTCCACCTTTTCATTCGTATCGACGAACTGCATTTCCTGGCAGCCATTGAGCTTTATCGCCTTGAACCCGCGCGCGACCACCTCCTGCGCGTTGCGCGCGACATCCGCCGGACGGTCGCCACCGATCCATGAATAGACCTTGATCCTATCCCTGAGCTGCCCGCCGAGCAGGGAATGCACCGGTTGGCCAAGGGCCTTTCCCTTGATGTCCCACAGGGCCTGGTCGATCCCCGCAAGCGCAGACATATGAACGGCGCCCCCGCGGTAGAACCCGCCACGATACAGGATCGTCCAGTGGTCTTCGATGAGGAACGGGTCTTTCCCTATCAGGTAGTCGGCCATCTCCTGAACCGCCGTTTCGACGGTCAGCGCCCGGCCTTCGACGACGGGCTCGCCCCATCCGCTCACACCTTCGTCGGTTTCGATCTTCAGGAACAGCCAGCGCGGCGGGACGATATACGTGGTAAGCTTGGTGATCTTCATAATCAGGTTCCGATCAGGCGAGGATGAGGTCGGCCGCTTTTCCGGCGGCTGCAAGAACGGCGGCATTGGTATTGCCGCTGACAATGGTGGGCATAAGGGAGGCGTCGATCACGCGCAGGCCGCGCGTGCCTCGTACTTTCAGGCTGGCGTCCAACACGGCTTCCGGATCGCCATCTTGCCCCATCTTGCACGTGCCGACAGGATGATACCCCGTCTTGACGGTACGCTTGCAGTGAGCGGCAATTGCTTCGTCGCTTACCACATCGGCACCCGGGAAGATCTCCTTGTCGATCAGGTCACGCATCGGCGACGCCGCCAGCACCGTGCGGGCGAAACGAAAGCCTGCCATGGTGATGCGCAGATCGTCTGGATGCCCGAAAATCCGAGTATCGATGACCGGATCTGCGAATGGATCGCTTGAAGCGAGGGTGACCGATCCCCTCGCCTTCGGCCGCAACAACAACGAATTGATGGTGACGCCGTCGCCAGGCTCCGTTCCCATGACATCGCGGTCGAGGTAAACGGTCGGGACGCAGAACATCTGGATCGTCGGCCGTTCGTTGTTTCCATCTGGATCATAGAAGGCGCAGCTTTCGACGCCCGTGGTGGAGACGGGACCTGACCTGAACATCAGGTACTGCAGCCCGGCCTTGACCATCGGCCAGCCGCGGTCCTGCTTGTAGTAACCGAAGGCCCCCTTCGTGGTCGCGACGACCGGGCATTCGTAATGATCCTGAAGGTTCTTGCCGACCCCGGGCAAGGCGACTTTCACCTTGATGCCGTGCTTGGATAGCTCGCTCTCCGGACCAATACCGGAAATCATCATCAACTTCGGAGTCTGATAGGCGCCCGCTGCCAGGATGACTTCAGCTCCTGCGAGCGCTGACCTCGGCGCGCCGTTGCGAACGTATTCGACGCCGACCGCACGATCCCCTTCGAGCTTTACCGCAGTGACCGTGGCCCCCGTTTCGATCGTCAGGAGCGGATTTTTCATCACCGGCGCAAGAAACGCATCGACCGCATTTGACCGTCTGCGCGTCTGCCAGTCGATCGTGTGCTGCATGAAGCCGACGCCGAACTGTTCAGCGCCATTGAAATCCGGGTTATAGGGAATGCCCATCCCCTGCAGGGTCTTCAGGTAGGTACGGGTCATCGGGCTCGTGTGACCCAGATGGGAAATCTTCAGCGGCCCACCCACGCCGTGATATTCTCCGGCCAGATGATCGTTGTCTTCCTGCGCCTTGAAGTAACGCAGCAGGTCCCGGTATGACCATGCTCCATCATTTGAGCCCGGGGCGGTCACGAGCTCGTTCCAGAGATCGAAGTCGGCCGCCTGGCCACGCATGTAGACCATCGCGTTGACGGTACTCCCACCGCCAAGCACCTTGCCCTGCGGCACGATCGGTCCGCGCCCGTCGAGCTGTGGCTGCGGCATCGTCTTGTGCATGGCGAGGTAGGTGTCCCTTGCCAGGAACTTCATGTATCCGGCGGGGAAGTTCATGATCGGGTTCGGCTTTGCGGGGCCGCGCTCCAGAAGCAGCACGCGGGCCCGCCCTTCGGCCACAAGTCTTGCCGCGACAACGCAGGCGGAGCTGCCACCGCCAACGATGATGTAGTCGAAGCGGTTCGGATCAGACATGTGTTCTCCTAAAGGACATTCGTGTGCTCGATAGCCTGGGGACGCAAGCGGATGCTGCCGGAAAGCTGCTGCCCGGGCTGAAGGACCTGAAGCCCCCCGAGATCTGGCATGTTGTGGCCGTTGGCCAAATGGGACATCGGCTCGAAGCAGAAGTAGTCGCGCCTGAATTGCGGATCGAAGGCCGTATCCGAAACAAAGATGAAAGCGTGTCGGAACAGCGGATCTGCCGTCAGGTGAAGTTGCGTATCCCATTCCGGCCAGGAGATAACCGCCTCGCCCGACCAGTCCTGGAAACCGTTATTGACCCAGCGGTGAGGCAATGGTGACGGCCGGCGGAAATCGAGATCGGCGGGCAGCTCCGTCGCCTCCCCCGGTAGCCAGCCCTCCACCTCCGTCCAGAACGTGCGGGCCGGCGCAAGCAGTGTCGTCTGTGGCGTCATCGGGAAATAAGGATGCCACCCCAGGCCAAAGGGCAAAGGCTTGCTGCCATCGTTCTGAACCGAAAGCTTCAGCTCCAGCGCGCCGTCCTTCAACGAGAACTGTTGCCTGGCGCGATAGATGTATGGCGTACCTTCGCCCCGGTGGGAGAAGCCGAGGACAACATGCTCATCCGCCTGCTCTTCAACGGCCCACTCCGACTGCCAGCCTTCACCATGGAGGTAATGGGGGTCCCACGAGGTGTTGGCGCTAAAACGAAATTCCTGGCCCGCGAACTCGAAGCGATTGTCCCTTACGCGGTTGCCGAAAGGCACGAGGGGATAGCAGGAGGAAGATAACGCATCCGCATCGTCGGGCGCATCGCGCAGCAGCGGTACGCGATGCTTTCCGTCGTCCTTCCAGAAGCCGAGGATCGACCCGCCCATCGTGGAGAGCCGCAGAAACAGGGACCCGGATCTCAAATTGATGATCGACATCAGCGATCATCCCTTGTTGCGCGCGAGGCTGCGCTTGATCGCCTGGATGTTGGCCAACACCGCGATGACGATGATCAGGCCGCGCACGACCTGCTGGAAGAACGGGTTGATGCCGAGCAGCACCAGGCCATTGCCGATCAAGGTGATGACCAGAACGCCAAGAAGGGTGCCGAGCATGGAGCCGCGCCCGCCCGACAGAGCCGTGCCGCCCACGACAACCGCTGCTATAACGTCGAACTCAAGACCATTTGCGGCTGTCGCATTGCCGGAGCCCAGGCGCGACACCAAGAGGATACCGGAGATCGCCGCCATCGCGCCGCCGACTGCAAACAGGGCCACCCGGATGCGAGCGACGCTGATGCCGCTGAGGAACGCGGCGTGGGCATTGCCGCCAATTGCAAAGACGGACCTGCCAAATGCTGTTTTCCTGCTGATGAAGGCGAAGACTCCGAACAGCACGAGCATGACAATCGCTGCGGGCGGAATCCCGAAGATGGAGCGGTCCAGCGCATCGAGCATGTCGTTGCGACCGATCGAGACCGGCAAGGCGTCCGTGACAAACAAGGCAGTTCCACGAAGCGCGCTCCACATGCCGAGCGTGCCGACGAAGGAGGGTACATCGAAATATGCGCGCAGGACTCCGGGGATCGCGCCAAGCAGCGCGCCGAGCGCTATGGCTAGAACGAAAGCCACCGGTGTGGGCATGCCCATCTGCAGGAGGAACGCGAGGATCACCGAAGTGAAGGCGACCATGGGACCGACGCTGACGTCGATCTCGCCGGCGATGATGATCAACGTGACCGCCCATGCGGCGATGCCGATCGTCGCGGCATCGCGAAGAATGTTGACCTGGTTGTTGAACGACATGAAGCCGGGGGCGGTCGCCGAGAAGATGACGTAGAGGACGACAATCGCAAAGAACAGGCTAAGCTCGTTCATATGCTGCGAGAACGTGAAGCCTGCTCTTGTGGCCTTGTCAGATGCGGCCGGTTTGGCAGCGTGATCGAGCGACATGGTCTGTCTCCCTCAATGTCCGGTAATGCAGGCTGCCATCAGGCTGTCCTGATCGATATTTGGTGATCTGAATTCTTCCTGCAGCGCCCCGTCTCTCAGGACGAGCACGCGGTCGCAGACCAGCGGCAGTTCCTCGATCTCGCTGGAGACGAAGATGATGCTGCGCCCCTCCTCCGCCAGTTGGCGAATGATCGCATAGATCTGCGCCTTCGCTTCGACGTCGACACCACGTGTCGGCTCGTCGAGCAGCAGGACGCGGCTTCCTGCATAGACCCAGCGTCCTATGACCACCTTCTGCTGGTTTCCGCCCGACAGGGTGCCGATTGGCGTGTCGGTCCTTGCGGTCTTGACATGCAGGCGGTCGACGATCTTGCGCGTCGCTTCCGCCATCCGGCGGGCCGACAGGATGCCATTGCTGCTGACGCCCGCAAAGTTGGTCGAGAGCGTGTTCTCATCGACGCCGAGCAGCGGCACGATCCCTTCTTCCTTTCGGCTTTCAGGCGTGTAGCCGAAGCCGTTGCGGAGCATCCGCTTGTAGTCGGCATGCCTGACCGGACTGCCATCGACCAAGACATCGCCCGCATCGGGCCGCCGCACCCCCATGATGGCTTGCAGCAACTCGGTGCGGCCCGATCCGAGCAGGCCAGCGACGCCAAGCACTTCTCCCTTGCGGAGGGCGAAGGAGACCGAGGCAAGTTTGGGCGCAAGGCCGAGGTTCCTGACCTCCAGCACCACTTCAGCCTGGCTCCTGTCTTCCAGCGCAGCAGCCTGCGAGGCCTCCGAACCCAACATCAGTCGTACGATTTCGCGGGTGTCGGCTCCCTTCACATCGACGGTGTCGATAATCTTGCCGTCCCGCATGATCGTTGCCGAGTGAGCGATCTGGCGGATCTCGTTCATCCGGTGGCTGACATATATAACGGCGATGCCCTGTGCCGCGACACGGGTGACGGCTGCCATCACCTTTTCTGCTTCCGCGGCTGCAAGCGAGCTGGTCGGCTCGTCAAGTATGATCAGCTTGGGTCGACCAAGCATGGCGCGCGCGATCTCAAGCAGTTGCTGTTCTGCAGGGCTCAAGCCCGCAACCAAACCGTCTGGCGCAAGATCAAGACCAAGAAGCTTCATCGCCTGCGCTGCCTCGGCCTCCATCGTTCGGTATTGGATTACCCTGCGCTTGCGTGGCCAGCGCCCGAGGAAAAGGTTCTCGGCAAGCGTCATGCCCGGCACCAGGCTGAGCTCTTGATAAACGACGCGCACGCCTTTCTCAAAGGCCTCCTGGGCGCGACCCGACCCATTGTGTGTCAGTTCGGAGCCATCCAGCAGCACCCTGCCGCTGTCGGGTATCTCGGCTCCGGTCAGCATGCGGATGAGAGTGGATTTCCCCGCGCCATTCTTCCCGAGCAACGCCCTTACTTCACCGGGCGCTACCTCGAATGTCGCATTATCGAGAGCCAGCACGCCAGGATAGCGTCGGGTGCATCCCTGGATAGATGCTACGGGAGTCATATCGGCTTGTCGCATCTGCGTGGCAGTCATGGCAATCTTTCCGTTTGGATGCCGCCGGGATGTGCGGCGGCCCCGTCGGGTTGGGTCTCAGGTTAAGCCCGCTGGCGATCAGGGAATGCCGTCCGCATGGGCCTCAAGCCAGGCCTTGCCATCTTCGGGCGATTTGTAGACATCGATATCGTAGGCAACTTTAATGCCTTCCGGCGGCTGGCCCTCGATCGACTTGATCGCTTGCGTGAGCGCCAGCTTGCCCAGTCCCTGTCCCGAGATGTCGACCACGGCCTTGATTACGGAAAAGTCGGCCAGTTCCTGGGCGATTTCGGTTGTCATATCTCCACCAAACACCACGACCTGGCCGGTCTTGCCCTGGCTCTTGATCGCGCGTGCCGCTCCGAGGGTGGCCCCACCTGCTTCGCCGAAGAAGGCATCGATCTCCGGGTTGGACGACAGCATCGTCCCGGCGACCGACACCGCTTTATCGAGGACGGCGCCCTCCTGGTTTGCAACGATCCGGGCGCCCGGCACCTTGGCCATCAGCGCTTTTTCGAAACCCTTGCGACGGGTGACGCAAACCTCGACAAACTCGCAATTCAGGACCGCGATCTTGGGAGCATCGTTCTTCTGGGCGATAAAGTAATCAGCGGCCGCGTCACCGAGCTTGTGTCCGAACTCGAAGGGATCGCCGACCGCATAGGCCGAGACATATTCCTTCATGTCCGCTTCATTGAGGCAGGTGTTGTAGCAGACAACCGGAATTCCGGCGTCATGAGCGCGCCTGATGGCCCGATACGATCCATCGGCAGAAACGGGCGAGACGATGATTGCCTGCACCCCCGCCGAGATCAAAGAGTCGATGAACGACGACTCTTTGCTGACATCCCCTTGCGCGTTGGTTTCTACGATGTCCAGCTTGCGCCCGGCTTCGCCTGCACCGGTCTGGATGCCTTTGCGCACCCCGGCGTAGAAGCCTTGGGCGTCCATGTAGATCGCCCCTACCTTGAGATCTTCCTGTGCAGCGGCGATTGTCACGCCTGCCAGCGCGACGGCTGCCAGCAGCGCTGCGTTCCTAAAGAGCTTCATCTGCTCCTCCCTCAGATACGGTTTCTCCGCCGGCTCGGCTCTCCACGACCGGTGGCGTCAAGGTAATGGGGTAATGGGGAATGTCAACTTAAATATGATTTATTTTCCTATTTGATCAGACGCGGCTGTTCATTCATACTACCCATGGCCGTCTTGGCGAACGGAATGCTCTGGGGGAAAGATGGGGAACGAGAACTTGACAGCAGGATCGATGACAAAGGTACTGACCGAGCATGGGGCGCCGATCGCGCAGCGTGGCAAGCGTACCATTCGAGAAGCATTGCTGCACTGTCTCGTAGAGAAGATCGTTTCGGGGACCTTTCGCGAAAACTCGACCTTGCCGAATGAGGCGGAGTTGACAGAGCAATTCGGCGTCAGTCGCACCAGCCTGCGCGAGGCGATGCAATATCTTTCTGCACTTGGGATGGTTCGATCGCGCACGCGTGCCGGGACGACCATTCTCCCGCGCGAGAACTGGAACTACCTGGATCCCATCGTGCTGGACGTGATGCTGTCGGTGGGGCCGGACGACACGTTCTATTCCTCCCTAATCGACGCACGCCAGCTGCTTGAGCCTGCCGCCGCGGCGCAGGCGGCCGCCAATGCCAACGCTCGCCAGCTCTACCAGATATCGAAAGCGTTCGAAGACATGGTCGAGGCGAATTCACGTGATACCGAGGATTGGAGCCGCGCCGATCTGGAGTTCCACACGGCGATCATCGACGCCAGCGGCAACTGGGTTTACCGCCAATTTGCAAGCGCCATCCGGGCCGCGCTGCTCGCAAGCTTCCGGCTGACCAACCGCGCCAGCCAGTCGCATGAACAGGCAATTCTTACGCATCAGGATGTTCTCGAGGCCATCAGGATGCGCCGCCCTGAAGCAGCCCGACACGCGATGGAGCAACTCATCGGCGTGGCGCGGAGCGAAATGACGGACGCACTGCGGCGCGCGCGTAAGAATGCCGAGGCGTCCACTCGATAGAATGCCACGCAAAAAATCATACATATATATTGACTGATATGATATTTAATGGATAGTTGTCGAGGGTCCGCGGGGAGGCACGCGGCAAGAGGGAGAGAATATCTATGCGTTCTTTGAAAGCACTGTTGCTGGCTGGTGCCGTCGTCCTGTCGGCAAGCGCGGCATGGGCGGCTGATGTCAAGATCGGGTTCGTGGTGAAGCAGGCCGAAGAGCCCTGGTTCCAGGACGAGTGGAAGTTCGCTGAGCAGGCGGCTCAGGAGAAGGGCTTCACCCTGGTCAAGATCGGCGCGGAAGATGGCGAGAAGGTCCAGTCGGCGATCGACAACCTTGGCGCACAAGGGGCACAGGGCTTCATCATCTGCGTGCCGGACGTCAAATTGGGTCCAGGTATCGTGGCCAAGGCGACAGCGAATGACCTCAAGTTGATGACGGTCGACGATCGCCTGGTTGGCGCTGACGGCAGCCCGCTTGAAGACGTCCCTCACATGGGCATTTCCGCAACCAAGATCGGCGAGACCGTGGGCCAGGCGATTGCCGACGAGATCAAGAAGCGCGGCTGGAACATGAAGGAGGTCGGCGCGATCCGCGTCTCCTATGATCAGCTTCCGACGGCTGTCGATCGCGTCGAAGGAGCGGTCTCGGTTCTCAAGGCTGCCGGCTTCCCCGCCGAGAACATCTACGACGCGCCGCAGGCCAAGACGGATACGGAGGCAGCTCTCAACGCCGCGACAACCGTCCTCAACAAGCATTCGAACATCAAGCACTGGGTGGCATTCGGCCTCAACGACGAAGCCGTGCTCGGCGCTGTTCGAGCCTCGGAATCCGTCGGGATCAATGCCGAAAACATCATCGGGGTCGGGATCGGCGGCGCCGAGTCGGCGATCAACGAGTTCAAGAAGCCAACGGCCACGGGCTTCTTCGGTACGGTCATCATCTCGCCGAAGCGCCACGGTTACGAGACGGCGCTCAACATGTACGATTGGATCGCCAACGACAAGGAGCCGCCGATGCTGACGTTGACCTCCGGCTCACTGGCGCTGCGGAGCGATTATGAGCAGGTGCGCAAAGAGCTCGGCATCCAATAAACTGCCGCATTGAAAAGACCTCGTCCCGGCGACTCATGCTGCCGGGACCGCCTATTCACCTTCTCTGGGGCATTCATGTCGTTCCTTCAGTTCAGCGCCATCTCCAAGGGCTATCCCGGCGTCCAGGCGCTTTCCGATATCTCCTTCTCGGTCGAGAAAGGAGCCGTCCATGGACTGATGGGCGAGAACGGCGCGGGCAAGTCCACGCTCATCCGCATTCTGTCGGGCGACCAGTCCGCCGACAGCGGCAGCATCTTGATCGACGGCGAAGAGCAGGATTATCGCTCGGTGAGGGATTCCTTCCATGCCGGCGTCATCGTCATCCACCAGGAACTCCAACTGGTGCCGGAGTTGACGGTGGCGGAAAACCTCTGGCTGGGGCGTTTTCCCGGCCGGGCCGGCATTATCGACAGCCGCACCCTCGTCGAGACCGTGCGCAACAGGCTGGACGAGATCGGCATCGACATCGATCCCGCCGCCAAGGTATCCACCCTGTCCATCGGCGCCCGCCAGATGGTGGAGATCGCCAAGGCGGTGATGCTCGAAGCGCGGGTGATCGCGCTCGATGAGCCGACCTCGTCTCTTTCCTCGCGCGAAAGCGAAATCCTGTTCCGGTTGATCGATCGGTTGCGGGCCAAGGGAACGGTCATACTTTACGTCTCGCACCGGTTGGACGAGATCTTCCGCCTTTGTGACAGCCTGACCGTCCTGCGTGACGGCCGCCTTGCCGCTCATCACCCGAAAATCTCTGACACGACCCGCGAGAAGATCATCACCGAGATGGTCGGACGCGAGATCAGCAACATCTGGGGTTGGCAGGAGCGCCCTCTCGGCGAGGCGCGGCTCGAGGTGAAGAACCTTTCCGGCGCCAGGCTGCGCACCCCGATAAGCTTCACGGTCCGCAAAGGGGAAATCCTGGGCTTCTTCGGCCTGATCGGCGCCGGTCGAAGCGAAATGGCGCGGTTGCTCTACGGGGCCGATCATCGGCAAACAGGAACGGTTTCCATCGATGGCGTCACGGTTTCACCCGACAATCCCAAGGCCGCGATCAATGCCGGCATGGTGCTTTGCCCGGAGGACCGAAAGTTCGATGGCATCGTGCAGGGCCGTTCGATCGAAGAGAACATCGCCATCTCTTCCAGAAGACATTTCTCGCCTTTCGGCATTCTGAGCCCAAAGAAGGAAGCTGCGATCGCAGATCGCTTCATCGCCCGGCTGAAGGTGCGTACGCCGTCGCGCAAACAGGACATCATCAACCTGTCGGGCGGCAACCAGCAGAAAGTCATTCTGGGGCGGTGGCTTTCCGAGCAGGGCGTCAAGGTCCTCGTGATCGACGAACCTACCCGCGGCATCGATGTCGGCGCCAAGTCGGAAATCTACGAGATCCTCTACGAGTTGGCAGCGGACGGCATGGCCATCATCGTCATCTCCAGCGAACTGCCTGAGGTGATGGGCATATCGGACCGCATCATGGTCATGTGCCAGGGTCGCGTGGCCGCCAACATCGAACGCCCTGATTTCGAAGAGCGCAGCATACTGACCGCCGCCTTGCCCGACAAGAACGCAGCCCACACGATCTAATCCAGGAACGCAATCGATGAACTCGTTGAAAAAAATCCTTCTTGGCGAACAGGGGCTGGTGGTGATCTTCGCCATTGCCTTCGTGATCGTGTCGATCTTCGTTCCGAACTTCTTGACCGAGCGCAACATGCTCGGCCTCTTGCAATCGGTGGTCACGATCGGCATCGTCGCCTGCACCATGATGTTCTGCCTGGCGTCGCGCGATTTCGATCTATCGGTCGGCTCGACAGTCGCCTTTTCGGGCATGATCGCGGTCATGGTGTCCAACGCCTCCGGCTCGATCCTGCTGGGGCTCCTGGCCGCCCTTCTCGCCGGCAGCGCAGTCGGCCTCGTCAATGGCGTCGTGATCGCAAAATTCCGGATCAACGCGCTGATCACCACCCTTGCCACCATGCAGATCGTCCGCGGCCTGGCGCTGATCTCGTCCGAAGGCCGCGCCGTCGGCATCAATGATCCCAACTTCTACCAGCTGGCCTTGTCGCGCATCTTCACCATCCCGACGCCGATCTGGATCATGATCCTGCTGTTCATCGTCTTCGGCTTCATCCTCAATCGCACGGTGTTCGGCAAGAACACGCTGGCGATCGGCGGCAATCCCGAAGCCTCGCGGCTTGCTGGCGTCAACGTCGTGCGCATGCGGATATGGATCTTCGCCCTTCAGGGCCTCGTGTGCGGCGTCGCCGGCATACTGCTCGCGTCCCGCATCACCTCTGGACAGCCGAATGCTGCAACGGGCCTGGAACTTTCGGTCATTTCCGCCTGCGTTCTCGGCGGTGTTTCACTGGCCGGAGGACGTGCGGCCATGACCGGCGTTATTGTCGGCGTGCTGATCATGGGCATTGCCGAAAACGTCATGAACCTTCTCAACATCCAGGCCTTCTACCAGTATGTCGTGCGCGGTTTCATTCTCCTGATCGCAGTTCTGCTCGATAACATGCGATCTGCGGCGGCGGTCAGAGGCCGGGAATAAGGGGCCGTCGGGAGACACATGTGGCATTAATCCCACATATCCCGCAATTTACCGAAAGAGCTTGAAAAGGAAACTATTGTTCTCATGTTTTTCTGGCTACATGTCGGTCATTAATACCGACGGGTGGCCTGATGTCCTTTCATTATCAAAAGAAACTCAATCTCATAGCGCTCTCATTTTGCGGTCTGCTATATCAGGCACTTCCCGCCACCGCTCAGGACGACCGCACTGCTTCCGGTACGATCAACCTGGAGCCCATCATTATCCAGAGCGGCAGAGAAGCGAGCGCCGCGGAAGAAGCACTGGCTGGAAGCGGCCCGGTGGACGGTTACGTGGCCACTGGCACAACCACCGGCTCCAAGACCACGACGCCGATCATCGAGATTCCCCAGTCGATCTCCGTCATCACTCGCGACCAGCTTGATGATCGCAACGTCCAGACGCTTGGACAGGCCCTGGGCTATTCGGCTGGTGTCATTGCAGAGCCCTTCGGAAATGACGTACGTTATTTCAATCCGCTGATCCGCGGCTTCGAGGGCAATGACAGCGTCTACCTCAACTCGTTCCGCTTCATCCGCGATTTCGGCGCGCTGGCCTTCGAACCTTACGGCCTCGAGCGCATCGAAGTCCTGCGTGGACCTTCTTCCGTGCTGTACGGCCAGGGTGAGCCGGGCGGCATGATCAATCTGATCTCCAAGCGGCCGACATTCACGGATTTCGTCGAAGTGGGCGGCGAGATCGGGACCGACAGTCGATATGTCGGCAAAGTGGATGCGGGTGGCACGTTCGGTGAGGATTTCGCCTGGCGCTTGAACTCTCTCGGGCGGCTTGCCGACGGTGACCAGGATTTCATCACGGACGACCGCTTCCATATTGCGCCGTCAGTGACCTGGGCGCCAACTGACGACACCGCCCTCACCATTCTTGGCAGCTTCCAGCGCGACACGGGAACCTCGCAGGTCGGTCTGCCGCAGGCTGGCACCCTGGACTTCAATCCCCACGGAACCGTTCCGATCAACCGCTACCTTGGGGAACCCGATTTCAACGATAACGAAAGCTCTCTCTGGACACTCGGCTACGAGTTTCGCCATCGGTTCGACGAAGTCTTCGAATTTCGCCAGAATGCGCAATATCTGTCTTTCGACGCAGACTTCAACAACCTGTACTTCAACAGGCTGAATCCTGCAGACCTGCGCACAGTTACGCGCGGTGCAAGCGTTCAGTCGGAGGAGCTCGACAGCTTCGGCATCGACAATCAACTGGAAGCTCAATTCGAAACTGGTCTATTGGAGCACAAAGCGGTTTTCGGGATCGATTATCGCAACACCAACCAGTGGCGCTCGTCTAATTTTACCGGCAGCCGCACGACGATCGACCTTTTCAATCCAGTCTATGGCACGCCGATCACCTATGATCCTGCCCGGGCCAGCATAAGCGACGTACGCCTGATGCAGACCGGTCTTTATGTTCAGGACCAAATTAAGATCGACCGACTTTCGTTCATGCTCGGCTTGCGCCAGGACTGGGCTGAGACGCGCAATCACGAAAGCGGAACAACCCAAAGGGACCATGCTCTCACTGGGCGGGCGGGCGCCGTCTACCTGTTTGACAACGGGCTTGCACCCTTCGTCAGCTACTCCACCTCGTTCGCTCCTCAAGCTGGCACGAATGACATCACCGGCGATCTCCTGCAGCCCACCGAAGGCGAGCAGATCGAGGCCGGAATCAAGTACCAGCCTGCCGGCAAGAAGAGTTTCATCACTGCTAGCGTCTACAACCTCACCAAGACCAACATTGCCTCTGAGGAAATCAGGGCTGGCTTCCCAGGTGCGGTAACGACACAGATAGGCGAAGTGCGTTCGCGCGGCTTCGAAATCGAAGGCGTTGCGAGCCTTGCTGAAGGGCTGGATCTTCTGGCGAACTACACCTACACCGATGCCGAGATCACGCAAGGCGATATGACGGCCACGTCCACGACCGGCAACCGGCCCGCCAATATTCCGCGCCATGCAGCCTCTCTGTGGCTTGACTACACCTTTGCGGAAAGCACCGCACTGGCCGGTTTCTCGGTCGGCGGTGGCGTCCGCTATATCGGCTCGCGGTATGGCGAGAACGCCAACGCTATCTCCCTGCCTTCCGTCACCCTGTTCGACGCAGGTTTGCGATACGAGAAGAACAACTTCACCGCCGCGATCAATGTCCACAACATCGCGGATGAACGCTACGTTGCAAGCTGCAACTTCGGTTGTTTCTACGGTGAAGGTCGTTCGGTCATCGCATCCTTCAGCCATAAATGGTAACGCCTCCAGCGAAACTGGAAGCCAAACCTGCTGGGATGGATTGCAAAATTCGGTCGGGACGAAGGTGGCTTGCCGCTGACGCGATTATGACGTCAGTTCCGTGTATTGCTGCCGGAGCGCACGCGGCAAATCCTGTCCTTCAATCACGGAAGGGATGCGTCATGATCGACGTATTCCACAATGGTCCCATCGGCGTGCCTGAAGCGCGTTTTGCGCCCCACGGGCGTCTTTTGGACCGGCTCGAGTTGCTGGCCGCCATTGTTCAGCAGAATGGCGATCGCCGTCTCCAGTCGGTCAACCTTGATCGTCAACCGCGTCGCCTCAAAGGGCGCACGTCGATCGGGTAGCCCAGCGACGATCAGCACGGACAGCGTCTGTGAAGTGACTGCCGCCAGTTCCAGCTCAGTTCCGGGGTCGGTGAAGCGCAGGCTGACCTCGCCCGATAGCAGCGAACGATAAAAATCGATCGTGCGGTCGATAGCGTCAGGATCGACAAAGACGCGGACGTAGCTCTCAAGAATCATCACAATAACCAGGTCGAGAATCGTGTCACAGCGATTGCAACCCTATTGGTTCGGTATTGCTGCGTCCACCATCTGGCTGCACTTCAAACCGGACCAGACGCATTGTGCTTCTGCAGATTGACGCCGGAGCAGGTGAACCGAGCCCCGGCGCCACGAAGGTGGATGTTACTTGGCACCCATAGCCGATCGTGCCTGCTCGACCAGATCGACGCCGATCTTATCGCTGTATTCCTTCACGACAGGCGCAACGCGTTCGCTCATGGCTGCAAGCGCTTCAGGCGTCGGGCGGGTGATCTTGAAGCCCTTCGCTTCGAGTTCCCCCTCCAGATCCTCTGCGGCCTTGCGAGAAAGTTGCCGCTGGAAGGTTGCCGATTCCTTCGCGGCTTCCATGACGATCGTCTTGTCTTCCTCGGAGAGGCTTCCAAACCACTTCTGGCTCGCGAGCAGAACGAACGGGGTATAGACATGGCCCGTCTTTGCCAGATGGCCCTGCACCTCATAGAACCTTGCGGTACTGATCAGAGCGTACGGCGTCTCCTGACCGTCGACTGCGCGATTTTCGAGGGCACTGTAGAGCTCAGGCCAGGGAAGCGGCGTCGGATTGGTCCCCAGAGCCGACCAGGTCGCAATGAACAACGGGTTGGGGATGACCCGGATATTGAGCCCGGCCATATCCTCCACCGTGTTGACGGGGCGAACTGCATTGGTCAGGTGGCGGAAGCCGTTGTCCCACCATGCCAGCCCGACAATGCCGGTCTTTTCCTTCAGCTGTGCAAACAGCTGCTCGCCGACTGCGCCGTCCATGACGGCATCGGCCGCCGCGAAGTCCTTGAAGAAGAACGGAAGGTCGAAGAGCATGAATTGCGGAACGACGCCGACCAGATTGGGAGTCGGGCCGACCATGATGTCGATGAAACCGGCCTGAACCGACGATTGCATTTCGGGCTCGCTGCCGAGCACGCCGTTGCCGAACGTGTCGATCTTGATGCGACCACCGGTTTTCTCTTCCACCAGCTTCGCAAAATGGCGCGAGGCCTGTCCCACCGGATGGTCTTCCGTGGGGACGTAGCCCAGGCGCGGATTCTGGGCCACTGCGGGAGCTGCAGCCAGAAGGCTTCCCAGCAGCGCCGCCGTCAGAAACAGTATTTTCTTCATAATTCAACCTCCCAAGAATTGGTTCACAGGAACCAGAATGCGAAAACTGCCACCACTCAGGAACAGGACCGGCGTCACGACAATGGCCCGTTCGGCCACGAGTAACGATATTGCGTCCCAGGTTCCTGAAGCGGCGGGTACGCTGCTCTGCTACGGCGCCGACGTATGCGATCCCCGACCACACCGCCGGCGCCAAAGTCAG
Organism: Phyllobacterium sp. 21LDTY02-6; assembly: GCF_023554255.2. GTDB lineage: Bacteria > Pseudomonadota > Alphaproteobacteria > Rhizobiales > Rhizobiaceae > Phyllobacterium. Next base: position 57,256 of record NZ_JAMJWD020000005.1, read on the forward strand.
GTCAAGCCAACGGCACGATCAATCCAGCCATCCCCTGCCCGAGAGCGGGGGCATCGGGGGGTTGGGCTGGCTGGCAGTCGGCGGCCAGTTATGCGTACCGGTCGGAAAGGGATTGATGGCAATCCGCGTGTCGAACCCCGGACAATAGTTCGCTGCCGAATGCCAGCGGCCGGCCGGGACATAGACGATATCGCCAGCTTCCGAGACGAAGCCAGGCAAGCCCTCGATGTTGTATTGGATCTGGCCTTCCATGATGAACCAGAATTCGCCATAGTTGATGTGCCTGTGTCCGAGCGCCGTTGGTGGCTGCATGTTGCAGTCGCGCGCGCTGCCGCGGATCGCGTTGAGGAACAAGCCGGGAGCGACTACGAATTGGAACGCAGCCGGGTCGGTCGTGAAGTTCCTCGTAGTCACATTGCCCGTCCCAAGGGCTTCTTCGCCCGGATCCTGCCGGGTCAACGCCCAGGTCATTCCCTTCTGCGGCTTCGGCAAGGTTGCCGCCGCCTGCGGGTAAGTGATTTTGGCGTCCGCGGTGAAAACCTCGAAATGCAGGGACGGCACCGGGCCCACGTTCTTCATCTGGAACTGCGTGCGCGCGGGAACCTGAACCATGGAGCCCTTGGTCGCGGTAAACGGCGCCTGGCTCCCGACCGTGAACTCGATCGAACCCTCCCAGACAATGAAGGCCGCGCGGGTGTCCGATATGAACATGGCCGGCGACTGATCACCGACCGCCATTTGCACCCATGAAGCCTGCAGGTGCTTGTCGCTGACGACCTGCTCGTGCCAGGTCTTGGTCTGTTTCGGGCGGGGGATTCTGGCGCGTACGTCGGCAATCGTCGTCCGCGGCTTGTTCGGGTGCTTGTATGGTGCCAGCGCTACCGGCTTTGGCGTCCAAGTAAACACACTCTGTGCAAGAGCACCGGTAACCGTTACCCCCCCGATGGCCAGCGCGGCCACGAGGGCCAGTCCGCCTTTCCGTAAATTCATGACAGTCACTCCTCCTCTATCTGCTTGATCGATGGAGATCGTGAAACTGACCCAACTCCCCCAGGCATCGACCAATTCAGAAGTTCCACATAGTGGACATTTTGTCCAACATAGAATAATGGGCAGACTATTGGCGGATTGTCAACGCTTCATCTCCGCACTTCGGAGCCCACCGATCAGTTGCTTGCCGATTGGATTGAACGTCATGGCTGCTACCTTCAATTGACGGTGTGGGAAGCATCGATAGCCGAACGGACGCGGTCTAGGGGACGGGTGTGATTGGCGCTCCACTCTGGAACCAGGCGATCACGTTCTGTGCCACGAGGTCCGCCATTGCGGTGCGCGTACTGACCGACGCTGACCCTATATGTGGCAGGATTGTCAGGTTATCGAGCGCCAGCAGCTCGTCGGAGACATTGGGTTCATCCGCGAGTACGTCGAGGCCGGCAGCCGCAATGGTTCCTGTGCGCAGGGCGCTGACCAGTGCATCCTCGTCCACGACGGTTCCGCGGCCCACATTGATGAACACGCCCTCGGGCCCGAGGGCGGACAGCACCTCCGCGTTCACGCTGTTTGCGGTCGATGGATCCCCCGGTACGATGGAGATGAGCACGTCGACGGCACTGGCAAGTTCCAGAAGTGAAGGAAAGTAGTCGTACGCGACTCCGTCCGCCCGGCGCCGGCTGTGATAGGCAATAGGAAGCCCAAATGCTTCAATTCGTCGGGCGATGCAGCGGCCGATTCGCCCCATTCCATAGATACCGACCCTCCGGCGCCGCAGCGTCAGACGGCTGAGCGGGTACTCCGATGCTTTCCACCGGCCCTCGCGGACGAACGCTGCCGCCTTGGGTATCTCGCGCACGACGCTGATAAGGAGCCCCAGGGTGAGATCGGCGACCTCCTCGTTCAGGACATCAGGGGTGTTCGTGACGACGATATTCTTGCTGCGTGCGTAGGCAGCATCTACCGCGTCGTAACCGACGCCGTAGCTGGCGATAATCTCCAGGTTGGGAAGGGCGTCGATGAACTGCCGATCGATTCTTGTGCGACAGGCCACGCCACGAATTGAAGCCCGTACTTCCGGGGACAGATCGGCATGAATATCACAGTCAGGGGTTTCGACCAGCGTGAAATGCGTTCCGAGCATGCGCCGGGCATGCTCGTGCATCCAGCCTGGTATCAACACGGTGGCGGCGGGTTTCGACAACGGTTTTCCTTTCGGTTCGGGTGTGCGCCGACGCCAATTGCTACAGGCATCGGTGATTGTCGCGTGGAAGGCCTTGCGCAATGTTTTGATCGTGAATGGCAGACTTGATGACGGCTCCGTTCCCGAGCTGATCGACGGTCGCCCTCGCGGTCCGTCATCAAATGTCCATATAGTGGTCAATCTGTCTACAAATCGGTAAAGCTCTGCACTCTTTTTGTCAAGACAGGGGGCGCGTCCGCCAACACGAAGCAGAGCTTGACAATTGCAGAGTTCTGCCTAGTCTGTGGGCAATATGTCCACATGATGAACGATGTGGTTCTACGATGGTCGCGTGTTCGTATCCGCCGGCTGCACCAACTGTACCGCGTGGACGGTGGCTGCGGCGATGTATGAGGGCGGAATATCCAAGGAGTGTAGCAGTTTGAATAATATAAACTACCTTACAAGCATCAACTTCGGGCTTGGAGCAGCCGAGTCACTGGCAGAGACGTTGCGCGAACTCAGCGTATCGCGCCCTTTGGTGATCAGCGATCACGGCATCAAATCTGCTGGTCTGCTTGAACGCCCGGTTTTCGAGTTCCTGAAAACGGCGCCGGTGTTCCTGGACGTTCCCTCCAACCCTACCGAGAGCGCAGTTGCTGCTGGTCTCGCGCTGTACAGGCAAGGTAACTGCGATGGGGTAGTGGCCATTGGCGGCGGCTCACCGATCGACCTGGCCAAGGGCGTGGCGCTGCTCGCCACGCATGATGGTGAACTTGAGCATTATGCAGCGATATTGGGCGGGGTGGCGCGTATCACGGCGGCGGTAGCGCCGCTCGTGGCAATTCCGACAACGGCGGGGACTGGATCGGAAGTCGGGCGCGCGGCACTGATCACACTGGACGACGGCCGGAAGCTCGGATTCATCAGCCCGCACCTCATCCCGCGCAGGGCGATCTGTGACCCGGGTTTGACAATGGGGCTTCCCCCGGCTCTGACGGCATCGACAGGGCTCGACGCACTGTCACATTGTATCGAGACCTACCTTTCCCCCCGCTACAATCCGCCTGCAGAGGCAATTGCCACCGACGGCTTCAAACGCATCTGGAAGGCCTTGCCTGTTGCCTACGCGGACGGAGCAAACGCGGAGGCGCGGGCCGAACTCATGATGGGCGCCCTCGAGGGGGGCATGACGTTTCAGAAGGGGCTTGGAGCCGTCCATGCGCTTAGCCATGCATTGGGCGGTCTCAAGGAGGCGAAGCTTCATCACGGGACGCTCAACGCCATCTTGATGCCGACTGTCCTTCGGTGGAACGTGGAAGTTGAAGCAGTTGCCAGGAAGGTCAATTACCTCGAAAGCCTGGCGGGACTTGAAGGAGAAACCCTCGCAGACGCACTGGACGAGTTGAACGGTCGATTGGGCATCACACCCAGATTGTCCGAACTTGGGGTGCCCCGCCACGTCATCGATTGGGTGTGTGAGCGAGCCATCGCAGACCACTCTCACCCCACCAATCCACGTCCTCTGACCAAGGAAGACTACGCCGCGATCCTCGAGGCCGTTTTCTGAGCTGAGAACGTTCGTAGGCAAAATCGAGGAGTTGATTCCGTGAGACCTATTGTAATCGTGACGGGTGCGAGCCACGGCATCGGTGCCGCAACGGCTCGGCTGTTCGCCGCCGAAGGCTATGATGTTTGCATAAACTATCTTTCGGACACCGCCGCAGCGTCCAAAGTCGTCGAGGCGTGCGAGGCCACTGGCGCCCGTGCCATCGCCGTGCAGGGAGACGTGGGCAAGAAGGAGGATATCCATGCGCTGTTCAGCGCCTGCGACGAAAAACTTGGGCGAGTGACCTGCCTGGTCAACAATGCCGGGATCATTGGCAAAGCCGGCAGGATAGAGGAACTCCAGCCTGCGGTGCTGGAATCCGCTTTCAGGATAAACGTCTTCGGCGTCATGTACTGTATACAGGAGGCCGTGAAGCGCATGTCCACCCGCCGGGGCGGCCAAGGCGGGACGATCGTGAACATGTCGTCGCTGGCCGCCTTCCTCGGCAGCCCCAACGAATATGTCCACTACGCCGCCACTAAGGGGGCAGTGGAATCCATCACCTTCGGCGCTGGCAAGGAGCTGGCACCCGAGGGCATCCGCGTCAACGCCATCCGTGTCGGGACCACCAACACGCGGATACACACGCAAGGCGGAAATCCCGAGCGCCCAGCCAGGATTGCCGCGGCAACGCCCATGGGGCGCATCGCGGAGCCCGAGGACATCGCGCGCGCCGCCCTGATGCTCGCATCTCCTGGCTCCGGTTTCATGACAGGCACCTTGATCACGGTGGCTGGGGGGCTCTGATGCTCTGCGATCGGGAAATCTCACAGAGGAGTGTCGGGTTGACCCGGCACTGAAGCCGGGATGCCCGACTGCTGGCACCGCGAGCATTTCATTCCAGCTCGATTGCCGCGCGACGCCAGTCAAGCACTCTATAGGGTGCCTCGTCCACGTTCGATACAAGTATCAATGCCTCGAAAGATTCACTGTAGCCCGACTGCAGGGTCGTCTTGAGCTCGACGCGCCAGCTGGGTGCCTGCGCCGACGTGTTGAAGGTCACCCCCGCCAGCGACTGGTCGAGTTGGTCGCGCGACAGGCGGCCGGTGTGGAAATCCTTGATCGCCTTTAGCGCCGACGGCGGCAGGCCGGGAATGTCGCCCAGCAGTCCGTCATCGAGCGCTTCCAGGCGAACGCCGGGCAAGCCGGAGGAGACGGTGACATAGGGTTCGATGCCGATGGCGATGGCGGGTGTCATTCCCGGGAAGGCGGCGAGCTCGGAGACCGTCTGAAACAGCTTTGTGTCGTTTCCGGCCTGCTGAGCGGAACCGGCCGGCTGTCCGTTCTGCGGTGTCGGCCCGGCGCGGCGGCCGATGATCCTTGTCGCCAGATCGTCCGCGATTCCGGGAGCGGCGCCCCCTGCTCGCAACGCGCCAACGATGAGCGGCCGCTCGGCGGTGTTGAGATCGATCCGCAACGCCTCATTTCTCACGGAGATGGAAGCGATCCCCGCCGGCAGGGTGATCGTGGAAGATATCCGATCGTTCAACGTGCGCACGCCGTCGGGCGGGCCCGCGCGGATCTCGGCGGCTGCCTGCGACAGCCCGGCTTCCGCCAGAATGCGCGCCGATGCCTTGTCTTCCGTGATGCGCACACTGGCCACGACCCCGGTCATCTGCACGCGAAGGACAACAGCAAGGAATCCCAAGAAAATCAAAATCCACAGGACGCTGACGAGGATTGTACCCCGCCGGCTCGTTGACGAGTTCACGCCCACTGCCGCAAGGCCCTCCCCGGCTCAAACAATGTGGTCACCATACGATGGGCAGCCACGCCCACACGATCACCAGGGCCGGCGCGAGGAACGTTCCGAATGGAATCTTCGCAGCGGCCCGCAACGGTCTGCGCAAGCGCATCGCCCGCAGCGCGATGAAAATCAGCGCGGCCGATGCGGCAAGCATGATCTGAACCCCGGTCCCGGAAATCCCGACGAGCAGTGCCGATGCCCCAAGCAGCTTGATATCGCCCATCCCGAGCCCGGTCTGCCCGCGCAGGCGCTCGTAAAGCATACCGAACAGCCACAGCGCCCCTCCCAGCATCAGAGCGCCTTCGGCCCGAACGGTGAGCGCTTCGGGGTCTCCCGACGCGGCAAGCCACTCGGCAAACCCGACAAGGGGGATGCCCAGCGTGTAGTGGTCGGGAATGAGCATCGTCGCCAGGTCATGAACGGTGATCGCCGCCGCCAGCAGGCACAGCACGGCCCAAGCCGCCAACATATATGTGGTTCCCCCGACGATTGGCGGGAATGTCACTGCGGCGACGACGGACGCCACGATTGCGATGGCCCGCGGCCGCGCCACGAATATCTTCATTCGATCATTGTCTTGGCTGGCCGCCGTAGCGGCATGTTCTTGGACGGCTCGTTCATCAGCCGCAGCTCCGACCGCATCTGCTCAGCCACATGTTGAGCATCCAGGCTGTCGCGGATGACCTGCGTGCGGATGAGGATGATGAGTTCGGTGCGAGTCGCGGAATTCTGGTTGGATCGGAACGCGTCGCCGATCAGCGGAAGGTCGCCGAGCACTGGCACACCGTCGCGGCCGCGCTGCTGGCGCTCGTTGATCAGGCCGCCGAGCATAACGGTCTGGCCGCTTGTGACCGATACGGTCGAACTGACCTTTCGTTGCGATATGGTCGGCGTCAGCGACTGCGCCTGGCTTCGCTGCACGGAGCTGATTTCCTGCTGGATGACGAGGTTGATCGTGCCGTTGCCCGTGATGCGCGGCAGGACGTTCAGGATGACGCCGGTATTGCGGAACTCGACATTGTTGACGACCGGCGCCTCCGGGTCGGTCACCGATTGCGCCGTGCGTGTGACGATGGGGATCTCGTCACCGACCTGTAGCACGGCCGGCTTGTTGTCGAGCACCACCACCGAGGGCGAGGAAAGCACCTTGACTTCGGCAACGCCGCGCAGGGCGTCGATGACGACGCGCGGCTCGGTTTCGGGGCCGAGCAGCAGGTTGAAGCCCGGGAGGGTCCTGGACAGCACAGCCTTGCCTGCTTCCTTGACCAAGCCCCCCGAGCCCTTGTCGCCGCCCAGGCCGAGATCGTTGGATTTCAGGAAGAACTGCACGCCATAGCGCAACTCGTTGGTCAGGGTCACCTCGGCGATCGTCGCCTCGATGGCAACCTGCTCCTGCGGGCGGTCGAGCGCGACGAGGGCCTGTTCGATGAGCCGCTGCTGGTCCGGCCTCGCATAGACGAGAATGGTGTTGTTTTCCGGGTTCGCAGTGATGTGCACGCCGCCCTGGGACGAGTTCGTGTTGCCCGCCGCCGGAGCCGGCGTTTCGCCGCCTGCGTTCGGCAGTTCATCCGCCATGCGCTGATCCGGCGTCGCAACGGCCGGCTGCGAACCGGTTGCTCCCTGATTCTGGCCGTCGGCCTGTGAGCCAAGCGAAAACTGCGAGCCGGGCGGAAACTGCGAGGCCGGATCTTCCGAAGCCGACGATGCCGAGCCGCCGTTGAATATCTCGTTGACCATCGATGCAAGGCGTCGTGCCTGCAGATGCTGGACCTTGTACACACGCAAATTGGCGGCAGCCGCGTCGAGCCGGTCGAGCCGCTTGATCCAGCTCGCTGCGCGCTGCAACTGGTTGCGCGTCTTCGCCACCACCAGAATCGCGTTGCTGCGCTCGATCACCTGGACCCTGATCGTGTTGCGGCCGCGACCGCCCTCCCCGATGTCGAGCACGCGGTTCAGCTCGGGCATCATCGCCTCCGCGCTCGAATTGTTGACGGGGAAAATACCGACCGACTGGTCCGCCATCCAATCCTGATCGAAGGACCGTGCGGCCTCGATCGCCGCAGTCCGCTCCGTCGCCGTCCCCTGAAAGATCAGCGCGTTGCCGCCCGGATCCTCGCGCACCATGCCTGCACGGGCGACGAAGTTCTCGAGCAGCGGAAGGATCGTGCTGGCGGCAACGTGCTTCAGTGGCAGGACCGTTGCGCCATAGCCGGGCTGGATGGTGGTGCCCCGATCGAGTTCAGCTGCTCCGAGTGCTTCGTTCGCAGGCATCAACCGCAAACGGTCGCTTTCGCGCACCATGGCCACGCCGTTGCTGCGCAGCGCGGACTCGAACATGCTGAGGATTTCCGGGGCCGGCATAGGCTTCGACGTCGTGATCGAGACGCGCCCGGCTACCCTTGGATCAATGGTATAGCTGATGCCGAGCACTTCACCGAGAACGGTTCGCGCGGCCACCTTGATCTCGGCTTCGTCGAGATTGACCTCGAACTCGCCGCCGCTCAAGCGCTCGAGCGACTTGCGCTCGCCGGCAGTCAGTTGCTGTGCGTAGCCATAGTAAACTTCACCCTGTCGGTTGTTCTGCGCACGGCCCAGGCCGAGCTTCGACAGAAAGCCACCGCCGGAAGGCTTGCGGGCACTCAAATCTGCGTTAGCGACCTTGTCCAGGAGGTCTGGCCGCGCGGCAGTCTCTCCAAGATAATCACTCGTGGAGGTGCATGAGGTCACCAACGCCAAGGTGCAGGCCGCCACGCAGCTGCGAATCCACACGAGGTAGCCATTTGAAGCGCCGCCTTGCCGACCTACCCTCACCTATACCCCCCACCCCAGCTTCGCGTCTGGCGCCTCAAAAAAGTTCCGTTCTATGAAGCGCTCGCAATTCACAAAGCATGCTTTCTGCTTCCGCTTGGGCGCCGCAAACCTCGTCGACGCCGGTCAGATCGAGGTAGGAGAAGGACCCGGACTTGTGCAGCAATTCGACATTGACCTGCGCCCGCGGCCGCAACTCCTTCCGCGTCAGGGTCCCGCCGCCGTCCCCGTCGAGACCCCGTGTTGCATGAGCGGAAAAGCCGTCGTCGAATGTCCCGTCCAGCTCCACGACGCCCCGATCCTCAATGCAACCAGGACGCTGGCACTGTCACCAATGCCGGGAACAGAATCAGCAGCAAAATGAGGATCATCTGGGTCACGAGGTAAGGCATGGCACCCTTCGTAGCCGCCTCCATTGAAACTCCGCTGACTCCGCACACCGTGTTGAGCACCGTCCCGACAGGAGGCGTGATCAGGCCGACCGCATTGACCATCATGAAGAGGACCCCGAAATAAACCGGGTCGATCCCGGCCGCATTGACGAGCGGTATGAGGATGGGCACCAGAATGGTGATGCAGGGTGCGAAATCGAGCGCCGTGCCGACCACGAAGACTGCCAGAACGATCATACCCATCAGCAGGATCGGCGAGTCGATGAACGGACCGAGGAGACTGACAAGCTGGGCGGGCAGATTGGAAATCGTCAGCATGAAGCCGGTGATCATGGAGGCTGCCACCAGCAGCATAATCACTGCCGTCAAGCGACCGGCGGCGAGCAGCGCGTCATAGAGCAGCCGCGGTGTCAGCTCCCGATAGACAAAGAGCCCCACGAACAGTGCATAGGCGGCGGCAACGACGCCGGCCTCCGTGGGAGTGAAGATGCCGAACCGCAGTCCGGCCAGGATAATCACCGGCATCATCAATGCCCAACCGGCGGTCATGATGGTTTTCGGGAGATCCCTGCGCGGCAGTTTGAGCCGAACCGTCGCTGTTTCCTTGTTGGAGAGGAACCACCAGACCACCATGAGGCTCAGCCCCATCATGAGCCCTGGCACGATTCCGGCGAAGAATAGGCCGGCGATGGAAATGTTGGCGGTAACGCCCAGGATGATGAATCCGACAGAAGGCGGGATAATAGGGGCGATAATGCCTGTCGCCGCCATCAAGCCCGAGGCTCGACCCATATGGTATCCCCCGTCCCGCATAAGGGGGACCAGCATGACGGCCAGCGTCGCTGTATCCGCGATTGCGGAACCGGAGACGCTGGCAAGCACTAGGCCCGTGCCGATGACCACGTAACCGAGGCCGCCACGTATGTGACCTACGAGCGCCAAGGCGACGTTCACGATACGGCGGGAGAGGCCGCCAGCGTTCATGAGTTCGCCGGCAAGGAGAAAGAATGGGATCGCCATCAGCGGATAGCTGTCCGCGCCATTGACCAGACGCTGTGCCAAAATCTGCGCATCCAGATTTCCCATCAGCATCATCATGGCGACCGCCGACAGCATAAGGGCGAAGGCGATAGGAACTCCGATGGCCATCGCACCGAGGAGGGAACCGATGAATACCAAGCTGGTCACGGGGTTTTCTCCGAAATTTGCGCGAGTGACACCTCCAGTTGAGACGCAGCAGACTCTGCTCCCGACCATGGGGCGGGCAGGATGCCGCGCAGCGCGCGCCACAGATCAAGTAGAAGAATCGCGGCCATCAAAACGGCGGCGACGAGCCCAGCGGCGAACGTCAGTCCGACGGGAATTCCCGACAGTGCAGCGACGTTGCCCCACTCGATGATGGTGAGTGACAAGCTGCCCTTTGCCATGAGCCAGCAGCACCAGAGCATCAGGCCGTATGAAACGAGAAAGCAGGCGAAGCGCGCCCTTTGAGGCAACCGGACAACCAACGACTCGACGCCGAGATGCGCTCCCTTGGCCAACGCCACCACTGATCCCATAAAGATGACCCAGACGAGGACCACACGGGAGACTTCAACAGCAAACGGAATGCCTGAACTGAAGCCGTACCGCAGCACGACATTGGTGAAGATTAAGATGCTTATGACGGCCATGCCGACGACTACGAAGACGTCAAAAACCTTGAAAAGCCACTGTAACGGTGTGGTCATAACTGCTCCCGAAAAAGTTGTGCGCGCATACATCGATCCTCGCGGCACACTGACGAGAATTCGCAGACCGTGAGCGGGGGGCCTCCAGCATGCTGGACGGGCATAAATACCCAATCGCGTGATGATGGCCTGTCCTGCTCATCCGGTCGAACAGCGCAAGGGGTAATGCAACGATCCCTCCATCAGACAGGAGGTCTCGGGCGAGCTTCCGTGGTCAGACACCTTCGACCACGGCCAGATGTGCCTTGGCATGCTTCTCACGGGCCTTGATCGCCGTCTGATACTCGGGAGAGTTGTAGCAGGCGAGAGCGGTCTCGTAGTCCTTGAACTCGATTACCGCTAGACGGTTCGCGTGCGGGCCCTCCATAACCTGGCTCGTTCCCGCACGAACGACAAAGGACGCCCCATACTTGTCGAACGCTGCCTTGTTCAAGGCAATGTATTCCTTGTACCCTTCTTGGTCTGCAATATCGACCATTGCAACCCAGTACCCTTTTTTGGACATTTGCTCTCTCTCCCTACAGAAACTCCCGCGCCCACTTGCAGAAGGTACAGACGGTCCGATACGTTCACTTTCGGTACACGAGTTTGCCGTTGATCCTCCTCGATCACACGGCTAGAAACGAAATCAGGAACGTTGACTACAATATGGACACCTTGTCCAATATTGTGTAGTATCACGATGTTCCGTTGTCAAGCTTGCAAGGAGACGCGTATGAGCCGCAGTGACAGTCAGGACGAAACCGATGCGAGTACCCCTACTCACGTGCAGGGAGCGGCTTCGTTCTCGAAGTTCATGACCGTGCTGCAGACCATCGCGGATGCCCCCGGAACACTGGACATCGCCCAGCTGACAAAGCGCGCGCGATTCCCCCGGGGGACGGTCTACCGCCTCGTTTCGGCGCTCATGGCGGAGGGGCTGATCATCCAGTCGGGAGATGGCGGAACGTTTCACCTGGGGCCGCGCCTCCTCCAGCTTGCTGCCAAGACCTGGGAGGATTCCGACTTGCGGACGATCGCAAGGGATTTTCTGGTATCGCTCCGCGACGCAACGGATGAGGCCGTGCACCTTGCGGTGCCCAGTAACAACAGGATGGTCTACATAGACAAGTTGGTAGGCTCCAACAGGGTCCAGATGAAAACCAGTATCGGTGGCCAGGTCGAACTTCACTCCACATCCGTGGGTAAGGCGTGGCTGTCCGGCCTGCCGGACCAGCGCCTGCTGGAAGTCCTCAAGGGCCTGGATTTGAAGCGCCATACCGCCAAGACGTTCACGACACCCGAAGCGCTGTTCGACGAATTGAAGTTGACCCGCGAGCAAGGGTTCGCATTCGATGACGAGGAGAACGAACCAGATATCCGCTGTTTCGGCAGCCCGATCTTCAATCGTCTGCGGGAACCGATTGGAGCGGTAAGCATCAGTATGCCCGTATATCGGTACGACGAGCAGCGCCACGAGCTCTGCGGAAGGCTGGTGCGTGAGACGGCGAAACTGATCAGTACCGAATTGTCCAGGATGGTGTAGCGACCGGGGGTGGCAAGCGTATATCGCCACCAATCGCGTACTGATTGTCCTTGGCTGCCAGTGATCATGTAGATTTGGAGAGAGAGATGGGATCGCATCACCACGCCGGGATATTATTTGCCGCTGGCATATTTATTTTTGTTTCGGCGGCGCACGCGGAGGAAGAACGTCGAGAACTTGGTCCGCATGTCCATGGACACGGGACATTGGCGATCGTCATCGAGGACAACAATGTTCAGATGGAGCTCTCCGCCCCCGGCATGGATATTGTCGGGTTTGAATACGAAGCCGAAACCGCCCGGGAGAAGAAAGCCGTGGAGGCCGCGCTCACCGACCTGAAGGAGCCGTTGAAGCTCGTCGTCCTGCCCGAACCTGCGGGCTGCACCGTCACCTCCGCCGACGTTAAAATCGTCGTGGAAGACCATAAGGTCCATGACGCTGTGGCGGAGTCTGACAAGACAGCGGAAACCGAAGAGCACGCGGGTCCTCACACGGAGTTCCGAGCAACTTACGCTCTCGCCTGCGCGGAGGCTGCCAGCATCACGTCGATCTACTTCCCTTTCTTCGATCGCTTCTCCGGATCCGAGAAACTCGACGTGACGGCCATCAATGCCAATGGGCAGACCGCCTACCAGGTGACGCGCGAGGTGCCCCGTCTGGAAGAAATGTGAGATGAACCTGGAAGGGGCGACAGACGCCGTGCGCTTGCGCGGCGTCGAATTCAAGTGGAACACGCGAGACGCGTTTGGTCTCTCAATCAGCGAGTTTCAGGTTCTCCGCGGCGAGCGTCTCCTGCTGCTTGGCGCATCCGGCAGCGGAAAATCGACGCTGCTCAGTCTGCTGACCGGCATCGCATTGGCGCAAGCCGGAAACGTGGAAACACTTGGTCAACGGCTTGATAAATTAGGCAGCAGTGAACGCGACCGGTTTCGGGCGGAGCATTTCGGCATCATCTTCCAGATGTTCAACCTCCTCCCCTATGGCGCCGTCATCGACAATGTGCTGCTGCCGCTCAGCTTTGCACCGCAACGTCGCGCACGCGCAACGGCCGCTGGCGGCACCGACAGCGAAGCCCGGCGCCTCCTGTCGGCCCTGGGACTTCCGGCGGATATCGGGCGGCAGACAGCGTCCACTTTGAGCGTCGGCCAGCAGCAACGCGTCGCGACGGCACGGGCGCTTATCGGCTCGCCCGAGATTATTGTCGCCGACGAGCCGACATCGGCTCTCGACGACGATCGGCAGCAGGACTTTCTCGACCTGCTGTTCCGTCAGATCGACGCCACGAATGCAACCCTGATCATGGTCAGTCACGACCGGCGCCTGGCGCAACATTTCACCAGAGTGGTCGAGGTCAACGACATTCTGAGAGCGTCGAAAAGCGGAGCCCGAGCATGACTGTCGCACGTCTCGCTCTGCAATCGCTGCGTAACCGCTGGGTTACCGTGACGCTCACAATTCTCGCAATCTCGGTCAGCGTCATGCTTCTGCTCGGTGTCGAGAAAGTGCGCAGTGGCGCGCGAGACAGCTTTGCCGGGACCGTGTCTGGTGCGGATCTGGTCATTGGCGCGCGATCGGGTGGCATGCAACTCCTTCTCTACTCGGTGTTCCACATTGGCAACGCCACCAACAATGTCACCTGGCGCAGCTACGAAGACATCGTTTCGCGCCCGGAGGTAGCCTGGGCAATTCCGCTTGCCCTTGGCGACAGCCACCGTGGCTTTCGCGTTATCGGGACGACACCGGACTATTTCGCGCACCTTCAGTATCGCGGCGGCCAAACCCTGAAGTTTGCCGCCGGCGCAGCCTTTAATGACCTCTTCGATGTCGTCCTCGGCGCGGACGTCGCGAGCCGGCTTGACTATTCGATCGGCGACAAAATCACCGTAGCGCACGGCGTGGGCTCCCTTGGGCCGCAGCATGACGACCTCCCGTTTCGCGTGTCCGGCATTTTGGCGCGTACCGGCACGCCGGTGGATAAATCACTCCATGTCAGTCTCAAGGCTATCGAGGCCATTCATGTCGACTGGCGGTCTGGTTCGCGGATCCCGGGACTAGCGACGACGGCCGACCGTCTGCGGCAGATGCCGCTTCCTCCGAGGGCGATAACCGCGGCCATCATCGGCTTGAAGTCGCGCCTGCAAGTCATTGGATTTCAGCGCACTGTCAACGAGTACAGAGCTGAACCATTATCAGGCGTCATGCCCGGCGTGGCTTTGCAGGAGATGTGGGGACTGATCGGCACCGCCGAGACCGCATTGCTGGGCGTGTCGGCCATGGTCGTCGTGACCTCGATGCTCGGTTTGTCGGCGATGATCCTGTCGACGCTCAACGAGCGACGTCGTGAAATCGCAATATTGCGTTCGCTGGGGGCGAGACCCGGCACGGTCGCAGGACTTCTCGTCGGAGAGGCGACACTGCTGACGGTGGCGGGGATCGCAATCGGTACCGCCGCGCTTTATGCGGTCCTGGTGGTGGCCCGCCCCATTATTGACAGGCAGTTCGGCATCGACATCGGCGTTCAGCCTCCATCCACGACCGATGCTCTGTTGCTATTGGCAATATTGATCGGCGGAATGGCCGCCGGTGTCCTGCCGGCATACGGTGCCTACAGGATGTCGCTCGCAAATGGCATGAGGATGAGAACATGATCACTTCCAGATTTTTCTTCTGCAATGCGAGATCGATGGTCCACTGCATCGCTCTCGTCCTGGCTGTTTTGGGTCTTGGCTGCGATGCGGCATTCAGTGAAGGCGCTACCCAGCTGAAATGGGAGATGCTGGTGCCGTCGACAGAGCCGCTGGCAAATTTCCCGCAAGAACTTCCCATTGAGCAGCAGGAGGCCTTGAGAAATGTCCTTTACTGGAAAGGTCACCCGTCGGGCGAATTGAGCGAAGAATTTGCCCTTCAGCGCGACGAGGCCAAAAAAAGGGTCGACGCCGACAGGGAGAAACTCGCAAAGCAAGGCGTCGATCTTGACGCGCTTTACGAACGATATGCGATCTGGGCTGGAGAAACCGAGAGGCGTGGAACCCTCACCGAGAAGAAGCATGACGGCAAGCGGGTCGCCATAGCCGGCTATCTTCTGCCCTTGGATTTTGATCCAAAGGGTACCACCGAATTTCTGCTCGTCCCTTATTTCGGTGCTTGCATCCATGAGCCGCCGCCGCCGCCGAACCAGGTGATCTATCTGAAAGCCTCCGCTCCATACGCACCCACGAGTCTGTTCGAAGGTGTGCTGATAACAGGAACAATGCGAGTACAATCTGCAAAGAAAGACCTCTCCTTCGTCGACGGTTCAAGCAAAGTTGCTTCGGGTTACGTCCTGGAGGGCGAAACCATCGAGCCCTATCAACACGAAGAAGGCGGGCAATAGTGGCCAAGTTCTGCAGGAGGCCGTAGCCGTCCGCGGTCAGAGGCTGGCACGAAGGTCGAGTTGATGGTGTATCCACTTTCGACGACGTTCAATCATCCCGCGCGTCGGTGGGTGGATGCGCTCAGCGAAACCCGGTGACCCTGAGCACCTCCGCCGGAGAGGTGAGACCTTGCCCAGCCTTCCTGGCAGCGTCATGGGCCATCGTGCTCATGCCCCGCTCCAGCGCGAGCGCTTCGATCCTGGAGTGATCTGCCCCTTGTGAAGCGAGTTCCGTGATCGCCTCGTCAAGGACGAGGATCTCGAACACGGCGATGCGGCCGCGATACCCTGTGCCGTTGCAACGGCCGCAGCCCACAGCGTTGTACACTTTCTGGCCTGGCGCGAACCCGACAGCCTGGTAGCGCGTGTCGGAGGAAAAAGTGTCGGGCGAGAGAATTCCTTCCTGCTTGCAGTGATCGCACAGCCGCCGCAGCAGGCGCTGGGAGATGATGCCCCGTACGGCGCCGACCAGCAGATAGGTCTCGACACCCAGGTCGCGCATGCGCGTGAAGGCCGCTGCCGCGGTGTTCGCGTGGACGGTAGTGAGTACGAGGTGTCCGGTGAGCGCTGCCTGGACTGCGGCCCGTGCGGTCTCGCCATCGCGTATCTCGCCGACCAGGATTACGTCGGGATCCTGACGTACGAACGTTCGGATCGCCGACGAGAAGGTGATGTCGATCGCCGAGTTGATCTGCGACTGCACGATGCCGGGGATCTGGTACTCGACGGGATCCTCGATGGTAACGATCTTGCGGCTCGGATCGTTGAGCTTTGAGAGCGCTGCGGCGAGCGTCGTCGTCTTGCCGCTGCCGGTCGGGCCCGCGACGGCGATCATTCCATGGGTATGCTCAAGCAGGCGGTTCAGCGTCTGTTGTTCCTCCTCGTCCAGGCCTACGCCCGCAAAATCCAGCAGGGCGCTGTCGCGGTGCAGGATGCGCATGACGACGGTCTCACCATGGATGGCGGAGAGGGTAGCAACACGCAGTTCGACTTCGCGGTCACCTATGGGAAGGCGCATCGCGCCATCCTGAGGCTTGCGGCGCTCGGTGATGTCGAGGCCGGCGAGAACCTTGATGCGCGACACGATCGCATCGCCCATTTCGTGCGGCGGTGAAGGCATGATCCGCAAGACACCGTCAATGCGGAAACGCATCACGAGCCGTCCGCGCATCGGTTCGAGATGGATGTCGGTCGCCCTCAGGTCGAGCGCGCGCCTGAAGATGTCGTCAACGATAACCACGACCGGCGCGCCGCTCGCGAGATCCCTCAGACTTGCAATAGCCGCTTCGGAGGTTGCTCCTTCGCCGGTGACCTGGGCAACATCCTGGGTGCCGGAAAGGCGTTCCAGGCAGGATTCCAGGTCGGGTGCGGGAACTACGCAGACCTCGACGTCACTATCCAGAACGGATCGCAGCGCCTCTATCGGATCTGCGTCTCCGGGATGGAGAACCCCTATGACGGCGCTCCCGTCAGGCGCCGTGAGCGGCGCGATCCAGTTCTCCACAAGAAATCGGTTTGAGAGGTTCTGCGCGGCGGGCCTGTAGTCGGCGAGTTGCTGCCGGTCGAGAAGCCGCACGCCATAATAGGAGGACAGGAAGCCTGCGAGGGCATCGGCATCGACGATCTGCGCTTCGATCAGGCGGTGCAGGTCGGAGGCTCGCGAGGCCGTACTTTCACCGAAAAGGCCCCGTGTTGCCTCGCGGCTCGCCAGTCCGGCATCGGCCATGGACGACAGGAGCGAGTGTGAGTCTGTATGTTGCAGGTTCATCGAACTTACCCGACTGCGCCGCGTTGGAATGAGCGGGCTTGGAGTGACTGGAACCTTTCCCGCTTCATCGCCTTGCCGAGCTCAGTGATCCATTGCCTTGACGATACCCTCGGTCATCTTCTTGGCGTCGCCAAGCAGCATCATCGTGCCGTCCTTGTAGAACAGTGTATTGTCGATGCCAGCATAGCCGGAGCCGAGCGAGCGTTTGACGAAAAGGCAAGTGCGAGCCTTGTCGACGTCGAGGATCGGCATGCCGTAGATCGGCGAGGTCTTGTCGTCGCGCGCCGACGGGTTGGTGACATCATTGGCGCCGATGACGTAAGCAACGTCGGCCTGCGCGAACTCGGAATTGATGTCCTCCAACTCGAACACTTCGTCGTAGGGCACGTTGGCTTCGGCCAGCAGCACGTTCATGTGGCCAGGCATGCGGCCGGCGACCGGATGAATGGCGTATTTCACCTCGACGCCATTGGCCTTGAGCTTGTCGGCCATTTCGCGAAGCGCGTGCTGCGCCTGCGCCACCGCCATGCCGTAACCCGGCACGATGATGACCTTTTGCGCGTTCAACATCAGGTAGGCGGCGTCGTCTGCCGCGCCCTGCTTGACCGAACGCTCGATGCCGTCGTCGCCAGCAGCCGCGGCCGCGTCACCGCCAAAACCGCCGAGAATGACCGAGATGAAGGAACGGTTCATGCCCTTGCACATGATGTAGGACAGGATCGCGCCGGACGAACCGACCAGCGCGCCGGTGATGATCAGCGCGAGATTACCAAGCGTGAAGCCCAGTGCAGCCGCGGCCCAACCCGAATAGGAATTGAGCATCGAGACGACGACCGGCATGTCCGCGCCACCGATCGGGATGATCAGGAGAATGCCGAGCAAGAGCGACAGGACAACGATCATCCAGAAGATCGTGGTCGACTGCGTAGTGACCATCAGGACGACGAGAACCACGAGCGCAATCGCGATGCCGGCGTTTAATACGTGGCGCAACGGCAGCATGATCGGCTTGCCGGACATGCGCCCGTCGAGCTTGAGGAAGGCGATGATCGAGCCTGTGAAAGTCACCGCGCCGATAGCAACGCCGAGACTCATTTCGATGATCGCCTGGGTGTGGATGGCGCCGACAAGGCCGATGCCGAAGCTTTCAGGCGCGTAGACAGCTGCCGCTGCCACCAGAACGGCGGCAAGGCCGACAAGGCTGTGGAAGGCGGCGACGAGCTGCGGCATCGACGTCATGGCAATGCGGCGCGCAGTGATCGCGCCGATGCCACCACCGACCAGCAAACCTAGCAGGATCAGCGCGAAGCCGGTTGGCGACGGAACTGCCAGAGCCAGGGTCGTCACGACGGCGATCGTCATGCCGACCATGCCGTAGACATTGCCCTGACGGCTGGTCGTGGGATGCGACAGGCCGCGCAGGGCCATAATGAACAGTACCCCGGAGACGAGGTAGAGGAAGGAGGCGACGTTCTGGCTCATGCGTTTTGCCTCACTTCTCTTTTTTCTTGTACATCGCCAGCATGCGCTGGGTAACGAGGAAGCCGCCGAAGATGTTCACCGATGCGAGGATGACCGCGACGAAGCCGAAGCCCAACGCAGCGCCTGACGCGGAGATGCCGACGGCAAGGAGCGCACCCACGATGATGACTGATGAAACCGCGTTCGTGACCGCCATCAACGGCGTGTGCAGCGCTGGCGTGACGGACCAGACGACGTAGTAGCCGACAAAGATCGCCAGCACGAAGATGGCCAGGCGGAAGACGAAGGGATCGACCGCACCGCCGGTCGCGGTGTGAACCGCCGCACCTGCTGCATCGGCGATTGCCTGATCGAGGCTGTCGAGAGCGGATTTTTCCATCATACCCCTCCTTTGGTCTTCGCCGCGCCTGCCTTCTTGGCAGCGGCGGGCCTGGGCGGCGATTTCTTCGGCGCGGCCTTCACCGGTGCCTTACCGGCAAAAGTGGGGTGAATGACAGCGCCCTCATGCGTGAGCAGGGTTGCCTTCACCAGTTCATCGTCCGGCTTGATGGCAAGCGTTCTGGTGGTCTTGTCGACCAGCGTCTCAAGGAACGCATAAAGGTTCATGGCGTAGAGCTGCGAGGCGGAAGCAGCGAGGCGGCCAGCGACGTTGAGATGGCCGACTATCTTGACGCCGTTGGCCGTGGTGACGACCTTGCCGGCGACGGCGCCTTCGACATTGCCGCCGCGCTCGACCGCCAGATCGACGATGACCGAGCCTGGCTTCATCGAGGCGACCATCGCCGCCGAGATCAGCTTCGGAGCGGGGCGGCCGGGGATCAGCGCGGTGGTGATGACGATGTCCTGCTTGGCGATATGGTCGGCGGTGAGCGCCGCCTGCTTGGCCTGATATTCCTTGGACATTTCCTTGGCGTAGCCGCCGGCAGTCTCCGCCGCCTTGAACTCGTCGTCCTCGACGGCGAGGAACTTCGCTCCCAGCGACGCAACCTGTTCCTTGGCGGCCGGACGGACGTCGGTCGCGGTGACCACGGCGCCCAGGCGCCGGGCAGTGGCAATCGCCTGAAGGCCGGCGACGCCAACACCCATGATGAATACCTTGGCGGCAGGAACAGTGCCGGCCGCCGTCATCATCATCGGGAGCGCGCGATCATATTCGGCTGCTGCATCCACCACGGCTTGGTATCCCGCCAGATTGGCTTGGCTGGATAGGATGTCCATGGACTGGGCGCGCGTGATGCGCGGCATGAATTCCATTGCAAAGGCCGAGACACCGGCTGCCGCCATCGCGGCGACGGCGTCGTCATTGCCATACGGATCCATGGCGGCGATCACGGCGGCGCCGCGCTTATAGGATTTGAGCTCTGTCGTGTTAGGACGGCGAACCTTCAGAATCACATCCGCGCGGGCCGCATCGGATGCGGAACCAATAGTGGCACCGGACTTCGCGTAGTCTTCGTCGACGATGCGTGACAGTGTGCCCGCTCCGCTCTCAACCACCACGTCGAAGCCAAGGGCGACCATACGCTTCACCGTATCGGTGGACGCCGCGACACGGGGTTCGCCCGAGCCCCCCTCGGCGGGAATGAAGATGATCTGGCTCACGCTGGCTACCCCTCCCCGGCACGCGGCGCATCTCCGCGCCTGCCATATCGTTCAGATTTTCACTACATTCCACAAAATGGGCATGTTGTCCACATATTTTACCACGGGTACTTGTCCGACAATTGCCGATGCCATATCAATGGCTAAACGACAGTTCTGGGAGGTGTAGATTTCCAAGATCAATGCTGCGAAGCGGCTGCAATCACCTGAGTGGCTCGACAATCCCGGCATGACGGCGCTCTATCTCTGCAACTCCACCCGTCAGGATTGGTCGTCCCAGTCTGCGTTCAAGATCGGTGCCCGATGGGCGAATAGCTGTGATTGATCTGGAATGAGGCCTGAGGGTAAGCTATGACTATTTTGACGCGGCAACGGATCTTTGGATCCTGTGCCGGCTTTCAGCTCTAAGGTTTGACCGGAATGGCTTCTCCTTTCACCGCGGTCATCCGCGGCATGGATGACTGGATCGCGGGACCGGCCTCCCTGCTGGATGAACTCGCGCGCGTCAAATCCAGCAGCCGCGTGGTCGCGCGGGTCACGGACGACGAGAGCGCGCTTGAAATCGAGCCAGCGACCAGCCGAAAGCCGACAGCAGCCCTGTCGATACCGATTTCTCCAGACGGGCAGGCGCCGGCCGCATTACGCACCGCGGTGAACGGAAAGACGGTCCATCTCGGCATCCCGGCGAGCTGGATGATCGCGCGCCGGGTCGAACTGCCGATGGAGGCTGCCAGCCACGTCGAGGGCATCGTTACCTCGCGGATGGGTGCGCTTTCTCCATTGCCTGCTTCCGATATCTATTTCGGCCACAGGATCCTGGGGATCAGCCATGAGGCGCGGCAGATCACCGTTGCCGTCGCAATCGTCGCGAAGTCGCGTGTCGCTGCCGCCTTGGCCTGCCTGAATGCGGCCGAGGCCCGCCAGGTCGTGATCTCGGCGCCACTTCCGGAAGGCGATGCCGTAAGAGTATTGACACAGCGGCAACGGATCGCCGGCACGCGCGGCCGGATAAAGTTTGTCCTTGCCGGAATTCTGGGAGCAAGCCTGGTCGCTGCCGTCATGGCATCGGCGGTGCGGCCGATGATCCAGAACAGCTATGCCGAGCGTCGCGCCGCCGTCGAGATGCGGGCCGAGAAGGCGCGACAGGCAATCGCGCTGGCGGCGACTCCGGACAAGGCCGATACAGCACCGGAGCAGGAGGCGCTGAATATCAAGGACGACGCGATAAGCGCGCTCGGAGCATTGGACGACCTGGCTGCAGCCCTCCCGACACATTCATATGCCATTGAGGTGTCCTTCGCCAATGGCGGCATGCGCCTCTCGGGCCGCACCAGGGACGTCCCCGAAGTGTTGACCGCGCTGGAATCGTCTGGCCGCTTTGAAGACAGCAAGCTGGTCGGACCGGCCCTGCGCGGCGAGGATGGCGTCACCTCGGAGTTCGAGGTCGACACCCGCCCCCTCATCCGCACGGGGGGGCAGCTGCGATGACGACGACACCCCTGTGGCGCGACACGCGGCTTCAATCCCTGGCCGTCATGGCGCTGCTGGTTGTCGGAGCTCTTGTAATCGTCGCCGATACCCTGCTGTCCTGGCGCGCGGAGGCGAGCGCGCTGGCGCTCTATGAGGAACGTACCGCCTTGCTTGAAAGCAAGGCGTCAACTTCCCCGGTTCAGCAAGGCGCGAACCAGGCTCTGGATCCCGGCGAGGGCAAGATCCTTCTCGATGCACAAACCAGCGGGCTCGTCTCCGCCGAATTCCAGCGTCTGCTCTCCAACCGGGTGGAACGCGTGGGCGCCGTTATCCGTCGCGTCGATGTTCCCACGGACGGTCAGGCCGCCAATATAGGCGATCCTCAGTTGGAGTCTTTGGAACGCATTCGTTTGACTGCCGATATCGAGGTCTTGGAGCAATCGCTGCCCGATCTCATGTATGCAATCGAAGCTGGTTCGCCCGTCATGGTGGTTGATAACTTCAAGCTTCGATTGAACCGAAAGGTCGATATGTTGGGAGGAGATCAGACCTCGGGTTCCATGGATCAGCCGTTGTCGCTCAACGTTACTCTGTCGGCCTTCCGCGAGAAGGAACCCCAATCGTGACGACCAGGCTGCGCGCGACAATGATGCTCGCCGCCATCGCGGCCTCGTCGAGCCTGTCCTTCGGCACGGAAAAACTATCGGTCAGGGAACGCCTGGTGAGCGATTATGCGGCGCTTCGGGATCGCCCCCTGTTCTCGCCGAGCCGGACTCCCCCGATGGCGTTCGGCGCCGCCGAGCCGGAACCGATCATCGTGCAGCCCGAGCCGCCACCGCCGCCACCGCCGCCGGCTGCGGCGCCCGATTGGCAATTGGTTGGCATCGTACGGTCGTCGGGGCTCAACAGCGCGACCTTCACCTCCCCAGCCGAGATAGCGGCGTTCACGCTGCGGACCGGGGAAAGCCGCGAAGGTTGGACACTGAAGGCGGTCGACCAGTTTGAAGTCAAGCTCGATGGAGCGGGAGGGCGCGCCTCGCTGCGCTTTTCGGATGAGCCGAGCGGTGAACAAATGATTCCTCCGGCGGAGCCACCGCCCACGCTTTCGGGGGGGTGACCATGGGCACCACGGCATTCGCATACAAGGCTTTGAACGGCGAGGGTCGTATCGAACTCGGGCGAATCGATGCGTCCGATTCCGACGATGCCGTCCAGAAGCTCGGGGCGCGCGGGCTGATCCCGGTCAGTGTCGAACAAAGCAGGCCGTCTACATCGCGCGCACCACTGTTTTCGACCCGGATACCGGCGGCGCAGGTTACCCGGCTGCTCTCCGACCTGTCGATCATGCTGAATGCGGGAATCCGGATCGACGAAGCGCTGGCGATCATGGAAAAGGAATTCGACAGCGGCAGGCTTCAGCCCATTGTTGCCGGCATTCGCACCGACCTGGCGTCGGGCAAGCCATTTTCCAGCGCGCTGGAAGCCTGGCCTGCTCTGTTCCCGGCGTTCCAAGTCGCCATGGTTCGTGTCGCGGAGACCTCTGGCAAGTTGCCCACCCTCCTGTCGCGCATCGTGCAGGAGCGCCAGAATTTCGAGGCATTGCAGGCCAAGGTCAGCGAAGCGCTCCGATATCCTGCAGTGCTGTTTGCCGGCACGATCTGCGTACTGGTCTTCTTCCTGGTGGGTGTCGTTCCTCAGTTCGAACCGATGATCATGCAGAGCGGCAAGAAGGACACGCTGATGGTGGTGATGTTCGCGGTCTCGAATTTCCTGCGCGCCTACGGGCTGGTCCTTTTGCTTGCGGCTTCGATACTCGTATTGCTGGGATTTGTAGCGGCGCGGCGGGGCCTTCTCTCGGCATGGCTCTGGGCTTTCGCCAAAAAACTTCCGCTTATGTCGGAGATACCGGGGAGCTATCGGACAGGGCGCTTCGCTCGTCTCCTGGGCATCATGGTCGAAACGGGTGTGGCAGTTCCTGTGGCTTTCAAGCTCATCAGCGATACCATCGATCGCGGCGAGGCCGCCCGGGCACGCGCGCAGCAGGCCTCCGACGCGCTGAGGCAGGGAAACAGGCTTGGCCATGCGCTTGAGATACTTCAGCTTCCCCCGCTGGCGGTGCGCATGTTGAGACTCGGCGAGCAAAGTGGCGAACTCGCGGGGCTGGCCTATCGTGTCGCCGACTTCTATGAAGTGCGGCTGGAGCGTTCGCTGTCGCGTATCGTCGGGCTTGTCGGCCCTGCGGCGGTGGCAACCATTAGTATCTTGATCGGTGGTATGATCGTGTCTATCATGTCCACTCTTATGTCCTTCAACGACATGGTCCGATAGGAGCCTGCTTGCAAAGCGTACATTTCGCAGTTGGTCCCGATCTCATGCAGCGCAGGCGTGCCCGGCGCCGCAGGGCGGGTTTTACGCTAATCGAGATGCTGGTTGTACTGGCTATCATCGGCCTGATCTCGGCGCTCGTCGGTCCTCGTGTTCTCGCGCAGTTGTCCGACTCGCGCGTACGCGCGGCAAAGCTTCAGATCGAGGCGTTTTCCAGCGCGCTCGACATCTTCTACATCGATGTCGGCCGTTATCCGGTGCAGGCAGAGGGCCTGGAAGCCCTGGTGCGCAAGCCCTCAACCATCCAGGTCTGGAACGGGCCATACCTTCGCGGCGGCACCGTTCCGCGTGATCCGTGGGGCAATGAATACAAATATATGAGCGACGGAAAGACGTTTAACATCACCAACGACGGGCCCGGTGGGAGTGGCTCCAATGTGTCCGGCCAGCTCTAAGGACAACAGTAACAGCAACGGCAAAGGGGCGCAGCGCGGTGTCGTGCTGCTCGACGTGGTCGTGGCGCTTGCGATCTTCGCCCTCGCTGCCTCCGTGCTGATGCCCCGCCCGCGTTCAAGCGCCGGGGCTGCAGAGCTTTCTGCCGAGGCCGTTCGCATTAGCGGGGAATTCCGAAAAGGCAGGGCGAAAGCATTGACCACGGGCAGCGTCGCCGACGTGATGGTCGATACGGGAAACAAACTCATCCAGGTGGATGGCGCCAATCCGATCTCCATCAGGGACGTGGTGGCCATGAACTGGGTCACGTCGGACCGGTGTCCCATACGAGACGGAATCAGAGCCTTGCGCTTCCTTGCCGACGGACGGTCCTGCGGGGGCGTCATGACATTGTCCGCCGACGGCCGGGAGATCGAACTGCGCGTCGACTGGCTGACCGGCCGCGTGGAAATGAGGCCGAAATGATAGCGCGGCATAGACGCGGTTTCACCCTGATCGAGGTTCTAGCCTCGCTTGCCGTCGCCGTGCTGCTGATCATTCCGATCGCGCGTATGATCACGGGCACTGCAGGTGCGTTCGCGGGTCTGGAACGATCGACCGAACGCCGTGTCGGCATGCAGGCTGCCATGGCGGTCGCAATGACCCTTAACCCGTTGCGAACGGGCCGGAGCGTCATCGGAGATTTCACGGTCATCGTGGAACGGTACCGCTTCGAACGCGACGCTGCGTTGACGACGGCCGGATGGCAGCTCTATTCCGTCACCGTTCGCCGCACCGACGGATCGGATGGCGACGTGACGCAGACAGTACGTCTCGGCAAGCTGCAATGACGAGGAAACGCAAGGCTCGGGCCGGCTTCACGCTGATCGAGGCATTGGCTTCGCTGGTGCTTGCAACGATGCTGTTTGGTGGGCTGGCGCTCTACACCGGAACCTGGCTGCGCCAATGGCAGGGGATGATCGCCCGAGGCGGGCAGGAGGACACGGTGGCGGTGATTCTCGACCGGATGGTCGAGGATCTGGAGGCGGCGCAGCCCAACTACTCCAACCCGGAAGGGGCCGCTGCGATCCGCTTCACCGGCCATGCCGACGAGGTCACTTTCGTGCGCCCGGCGCTCGGCTACGAGCCGCGTGCGGGACTTGATGACATCACCTATTCGATGGGTCGGGCCGGAGCCGACGAGGCCCTCATTCGGGCCCGCCGCGATTACGCAACCGCCGGGGGCGGAGAAGATCTTCCGCTGGTGCACGGCGATCTGAAGCTTTCGTTCAGCTATGCCGGGCCGGACGGCGCGCTCAACCCCGAATGGACAAGCACCAACCGATTGCCGTCGCTCGTCCGCGTCGAGATAGCGGGCAGTTCTCCGCGTCCTTGGCGGCAATGGGCCTATGCGCGGTTGCGCGTCGAACTGCCCGCGCGTTGCGGCGCGGCTGAGGCGCTAGCGCTGTGTCTGCAGCGCTACGGCATCGGCTTGTGAACTCCGCAGGGCTGTTCGATTGGTGGCAGGGGTCTTAATCTGATCGGAGATCGCCCTGGTGACATTGCTCATGCCAAGATGGATTCCAGATTGGGGTAGCACCCTCTATTCTCATTGGTGATAGCAGTATCAGAGTTCGTCATTATACCCGGACAGCCTCATTGGCTATGGTTCGACTCGATGAGGTGAACTTTCCAAGCGAAACGACAGAAGCACAGCGCTGCGGATCACCCATGGCGGCGTTCGTCGCCGAAACCCGCCGGTCCTGACGCGATCGTCCGGGCGGCCCTTCCAGATGATGGAGTGATTATGCATCTGATTCAATTTGAAACCGATAGCCGGACACGAGCCGTCGGCATCGTCTCCGGCGACGAGATCAAGGAACTCAACGTCTATTTGACCACGCGTGAACTGGCGCTTGAAGCCATTCGCAAAGGTAAGAAGATCGCCGAACTCGTGAGCGAACTGGGAACCGGAAAGGCGCATTCCTACCAGGCCCTGCTGGACGAGGGGCGGGTGCTGCCGCCGCTCGACCATCCCGATCCTGCCCATTGCATCATCGCGGGGACGGGCCTCACCCATACCGGCAGCGCTGCCTCCCGTTCGAAGATGCATCAGACCGCAACGACAGCGGTGGAAGCCGACCTCAACGACTCCATGAAGATGTTCAAATGGGGCGTCGAAGGCGGCAAGCCTGCCGATGGCAAACCTGGTGTCCAGGCAGAGTGGTTCTACAAGGGCGACGGGTCTACCGTGGTGCGTCCCGGTGAGGACCTGCCGGTGCCCCAGTATGCTCAAGATATGGGCGAAGAACCCGAAGTGGTTGGACTTTACGTGATCGGCGACGATGGCCTCCCCTATCGTGTGGGCTTTGCTGTTGGCAACGAAGCCACGGACCACGTGATGGAGAAGCAGAATTATCTCTATCTCGCCCATGCCAAGTTGCGTCATTCCTCATTCGGACCAGAATTGAGGCTCGGCGACCTTCCGGCCCATGTCGAAGGCGTGGTTCGCATTCGCCGAAACGCGGAAGTGATCTGGGAAAAATCCTTCCCCACAGGCGAGGACAACATGTCCCATTCGATCGCCAACCTCGAGTATCACCATTTCAAATACGATCAATTCCACCGGCCGGGCTATGTGCATGTCCAGTTCCTCGGGACGTCTGTTGCTTCTTTCGGCGACGGGATTGCGACCGAGGAGGGAGATATTTTCGAGATCGAAATTCCCGAATTCGGCAAGCCGCTCATCAATGCCATCCGGCGGACCTCTACCCGCTTCACGATTGGAGCAGTCGCTTCCCTCTGATCTGGTTGGCCAGCAGGTAGGTCGTATCTTCAACAGTCTATCTTGCCGATGTCGAGTTCTGGCCGGGAAGCATTGCCGAGCTTCCCGGCCGTCTGGCGCGGTTGCAGATACGCGGGCCGCTGCTGGTTGCCGATCACGGATCGTTGTGGCAGGGATGGTCGATAAGATCGCGTCCTATCCGCCGCCACGCAACAATCCGCCAGTCGAAGCCATTGCGCTCGATGGCGCTGCCTCCCGCCCCGGCCACGCATGATTCCGACGATATCCTCGCGCGGTTGCACGAGACCCGTCTGGATCAGCCGCGCATAGCGGATCACACGATGGCCGACGGCATTGGGCTCCAGGCCCGGTTGGTGCGAACGAACAGCGGCTGGCCATACCTGGGTTGCGTAAATGTTATACCGAGATCACATCTTCTCAGTTGTCGCGCCAGCGAATGCTGCAATACTGCAGTCGACTAAATCTCACGACTATCACGATTAATGAGTTTTGCTATTCAGGCCAAGATTCACACAAGCCCGAATGCGCTGGTCAAAAACTTCAGGAGGAGAGCGTTATGACAGTCAGCCGACGATCATTGTTGAAGGGCGGTGCCGGAATGGCCGCCGCAGGGGTGGGCAGCAGCATTTTTCAGGTGAACATTGGCAATGCCGCGAGCGAGCGTGTAGCCGATGTCGTCGTTTTGGGTTGCGGATCGGCGGGCCTTGCCGCCGCAGTCGCCGCCGCAGAGGCAGGCGCGTCGGTTATTGTCCTCGAGGCGCAGCCGCATATCGGCGGACGTGGCATCGTCAGCTCAGGCAACATTCCGCTGGGAGGCGGAACCTCTGCCCAGCTAGCGGCCGGCATCGCGGACACGCCAGATCTCCTGTTTCGCGATCTGACTGACTGGTCCATCGTTCAGTCGAACGGCTTTCCAAGCTACCGCTATAACGATCGCGAGGTCATCCGGGCATTTGCCGACATCAACGTCACCATTTATGACTTTCTGGTCCGCCATGGCGTCGTGTGGACGACAGCCAGACCCGACAACGTCGGTGGCAACGAGGTCGGCAACTCCGTACACCGCATGATGCACTCGGCGATCATGGACTACCCCTCGGTCCGGACCGGCTTGCAGGTGGACCCGGCACGACGGCGGACGACGGCTCAAGGGCCCGGCTTCATATACCCGCTGGAGGCCGCAGCAAAGGCGCGTGGCGTGAAGATCCTGCTGAATCACCGTTTGGATTCACTGCACCGGACGAATAAAGGCGTGACCCAGGTCAGAGCCTCTTACCAAAACCGGATGGTCAACATTCTGGCACGCAGGGGCATCGTGATCGCGACCGGTGGCGGAAACGGGAACGTGGAATACCGCCGACAGTTCGACCCACGGCTCACCGCAGAGTACTGCGGCGTCGCTGGCGAACCCTATTCCTTCCAGGACGCCAGTGGCATTCTCGCAGGGCTGAATGTCGGTGCGTCCCTCGCGGGCGCGTACAACCAGACCGGAGAATTCGGCACTAATATCACCAAGCCAACCGCCATCGGAACGCGGTACAACTACTCGTACCTGCAGTGGGGTCCCAATAGCCCTGTCTTCCACCTTGCGAAAGCTTCGGGACTAGCCAACGTCAACTTCCAGAACATTATCCATGTAAACATGATCGGGAAGCGGTTCTTCGACGAAACGGGAGGTCAATTTGGGACGAACAGTGCCGGCTCGGTCAACCCGTACACTCCCAATAGCTACCTGAACGCCAAGAACATCACCTACAACCCACAAAACTGGATCAACGCCGCCATGGCTGGAATCGGCGACGGTCACAACGGCGGGGGCCCGATCTGGGCCATCTTCGATGCAGATGCCGTGGCCCGCCAGAATTGGAATCCGACGCCCCCAAATGTCGATCCTGACGGATTCTTCTTCCAGGCAAACACGCTGGCGGAACTCGCGGCCAAGATCGTCATGCCGTATCAGCGGGTTCCCATGCCGGCGAGCAACCTGGTCCAGACGGTAGCACGGTATAACAGCTTTGTTGATGCGGGTGCCGACTCCGACTTCGGCAAACCGACACCCCGATACAAGATCCAACGGGGGCCCTTCTATGCCGCCTGGTCAACGCCGGTGATCCACGACCCCCGATCCGGCCTGCGCATCAACGCCGCAAGCCAGGTCCTCGACTTTGCCGGTAAGGTAATTCCCGGCCTCTACGCCGCCGGTGAAGCTGCCGGCGGGTTCAGTCAGCACGGGAACGGTCGAGCTCTCGCTCAGGGCTACATCGCAGGAAAGCACGCAGCCCTCCGTTCGAGCTAGCAGGACCATAGCGCTCAACAATCGTCCCGCCGGGCCTCTTGGTCTGGCGGGATATGCTTGGGCGAAATGCCTTGCTTTTTTGGCAGGCGCATCAGCAATCGCCTGGCAGCTTTGATGTTACGCGGCTCTGGACAAACGCGTCGAGAACATAGCCATTCTGATCGAGGGGCTCTCTGCGGGCGGACCGCCAATGATCTTCACCTGAATCCTTGCGGCGGATGTGATCTTGGTATAACATTTATCTAACCCAGACATGACCCCACCACTCCACTCCATCATTTCCAGGCTCCACCTGAAACAGCTGCGGCTCCTAGTCGCGCTGGGCGAGCACGGCTCGCTCTTGAAGGCCTCGCAGCAGGTCGCGTTGACGCAACCGGGTGCGAGCAAGGCATTGCAGGAAATTGAGACGACCTTCGGCACGCCGCTGTTCGTTCGCACCAACCGGGGCCTGGAGCCTAATGCCGTCGGCCATTGCGTGATCCGCTACGCGCGGTTGATCCAGACTGATATTGCCCACCTGCGCGACGAGATCGTCGGAATCATGCGTGGCCAGGGCGGGCGGGTGGCGGCAGGCGTCATCATGGGCGCGGTGCCGCTGCTCACCGATGCCATCTCGGCGCTCGTTGCGCAGCAGGTCGACTTGTCCGTCGAGATCGTCGAGGACACTAGTGCCGCCCTACTGGCCCAGCTCGACGCCGGCCGGCTCGACCTGGCGATCTGCCGCACGACCATCAGTCAGGCGCCGCAGGTCTACGACAGCGTGAAGCTCCAGGATGAAACACTCGCGGTGATCGCGAATGTCGGCCATCCGTTGCGACATGCGAAGAAGCTCACCCTGCAGGAGCTGGCGCCATACCGATGGGTGGTATACCGCGCGAACATGCCGATGCGGCTCCTGCTCGAACGCGAATACCGCGATTGCGGGATCCAGTTCCCGCAGCACCTGCTGGAGACGACCTCGGCTTTTGCGACACTGGCGCTGCTGCAGGCCAACCCGTCCTTCGTGGCCCTGGTGTCGATCGAAGTCGCGCAGTTCTTCGCGCGCCGACAGATGACGCGCATCCTGCCGCTGGCCCTGGCGTCACGAAGCGAGGCCTATGAGCTCGTCACCCGCAAGGGGGCGCGGGTCCCGCCCGCCGCCAAACTGCTGATCGACGAATTGCTCCATCGCCAGTCCTGAGCATCAGGTCAGCGCTGTATCCGCCATGGCGTGCCAGATCGGATGTGCTGCAAATCGGTTAGGAGGGCTCAGCGTGCAGTGAATTGGGCGATTTGCTGTTGAGTGAAAGCGCTTTCCTCCAGATTGCGCCGGCTCATGGTAAGCCAGGTACCTTGTCGAAGCGGCAGTCTTTAAACATCGAAAACTCCCAGCTCTTAAAAGCCAGAATGCTATCACCTCAAGTATTGACACAATGTTTGCAACGGATCGTGCACCATCGTATCAGCCCACACATAGGTTTAATCGCCCATAACCAAACATTGCGGGTTGGGAAATAGTTCTCTCCAGATTGGTTGAAGTGCATACTCCCCGACCCCTGGCATAAGTCTAAAATCATCAAATGGTATTGTCGAAAGTTGTAAATGGAGATGTGGCAGCCACCAGCCATTTTCTTCAAAGTCGCCCATTCTCGCCAGTTCTTTGCCCTCGAAAACAGTATCTCCCTTCGACCATCGTAGAACAGATTCATGCGACAAATGTCCCCACAAAGCCCAAATGGATGTCTTCGACTCAACTTCATGTCGAGTTACGAGAAACCCGCCATAATCCAGCCTCTCGTCAATGATGCCTGCCTGCACGATCTCTCCATCTGCAGGGGCAAAAAGCGGTGTAAGTGCTGGTGCAAAGAGATCGTAGCCAAGGTGGCAATCACGTCGCTGTCCCGGCAATAAAAGCGAAAGATAATTATCCGTCGCATAAACACTGCGCTGCTCCATCCATGCACCGATTGCCAGTTTTGCATCGTGCCTGGCCATGAAAGCGTTATAAAGCGCACAAGCAGTTTCTCTATCCTGACGGGCTGAGGCTTCAGCAATTTGACCGCCTGCTGTGCCAAAGCTTAAGTCAACGCGCTTCCATAGATTGGCTTCAGGGTTTAGTATGCCTTTCCAGCGGCCCTTATTTTCTTCTATCCACTTGATTGCATTCGTTGAGGAAGTTGCCGAAAGGCCAGCGCCATGGCGCAGAACCGCCTGCATGAGCTGCGGCGAAACCTGAGCAAAGCGTGAGCGAATTTCCGGATCGATCGCATGACGTTCGACTAGTTTCCACGCTTTTGTATCATCCCACTCCGACATTGCATCCACCAGAGCCGCGCCGGCTTCGATGAAGGAAGCAGACGGCCTGGACAAAACCTCTTTCAATGATGGAACCGTCATGAATAGTCTTCCAACGCAGTTAATGATTTCTGTTCGTAGTTTAATATAATGATGTGATTGTTCCTGATCGGTATGTGCAATGATCTATTGTAAGTCATTGACGACTTCACACACTGCAATCGTGTTGTTATCGTTTTCATTGATGATTTTGTACTAAATTAAGACCTAACAAGATGAATGCGAGGAAATTGATATTCATGCAATCAACACAACTTCCTCTTTCAGTATTTTAAAGTTTGCAGTGTCGTGCCATCATCTCGGCAACATCATCCTGCCCTTCTTCTCGCAACTTTTTGATTGCTGCGCTCATGTCAGCCGATCTTTCATCCTGGCCGAGCTTGAACTTGATCTCCATTTTATCAATCGGCATTTCGTAGCCGACGATATTTGGCAAGCGTCGCTCAAGACCGCCGGGACCAAGTTCCTTCATCTGCCAGGGCTTGTCCCGCCCCTTTTCCATGTGTTTGACGAGCTCGTGGAGATGCCTGGCGGTTGCCGCTTCCGATAATATGTCGGGTGTTCCATGAATGTGGGCGACCATAAAACTCCATGTCGGTGCGCTGTCTCTTTCCGGGTAGCCTGGATACCAGGACGAAGACACATAATGTCCAGCATCCATCAGGATCGCGATCGAGGGCAGTCCGCGCTTCAGAAACTCAACATGGTCGTTCGACGCGGCGACATGGGAGACCAGCGTGCCATTTCCACCTCTCGCCCGATCGATCATGAAAACGGGGTGTGAGATTGCGACACCCTCCTCATGGCTGGTAATCAAGGTGCCAAGCACCGTTCTGTCAACCAGGTCGAAAACCTCGCTCACATCAGTTGGTTGAAAATAGGGCTTTGTGTACAGCATCAGTTTTCTCTTGATTTCACGCGTGAATTGCAGGCAGTCGATCAGACCACGGGCACATAGCTTCCAGCTGTCCAGCAAGTTCGAATAACAGGTTCTCACCTCCATAAGAGGCAATGAACTGGCTGCCGACCGGGAAGCCATCGGGCGTCTCGTAAAGCGGAACGCTCATTGCGGGTAAGCCGGCAGCGTTAATTGGATGGGTAAAAGTAGTCAGCGTCAAAAACTGCTGGACAAAATCTTCCCAATCAGGCGCGCGCGCATCAAGCATTCCAAGCGGAAATGATGCAACCGGCATAACGGGACTTAAAACCACATCGCATCCTTCAAACAGACGACCGAAACTGCGCGCCGTGCTGTTTGCAGTCAGGCGCGCCTGAATGACTTCTGTTGCGGACAAACCCTCGCCAAAGGCAGCCAAACCCAGATTGGATGGCTCAAAGTAGAGGTCATTCGCGGGTTTTCGGGTTGTCGCGGCAACATCAGCAACTTCGATTGCCGTGTACACGGCAATCAGTTTTTGCATGGCATTCGCTAACTCAATGCCGTCAAAATCCGGCGTTGCTGGCACAATGATATGCCCCAACTGTTCGCACAATCTGATCGTCTCTTCGAGAGCTGCAACAGACTGCTCATCCAGATCCTCGCGAAGATCGGATCGCCGCCAAACGCCGATGCGAAGTTCGCGAGGAGTAGTTTTTACACTGTCGACGAATAGGCTCTTCTTTGCAGGCGCAGCATAAAGAGCGCCAGGTTCCAGCGTATCGGTTAGATCAAGCATCGCTGCGGAATCCCGAACAGAACGCGTCAATACGTGATGACTAACCATTCCCCCCCAATTCTCTGTCGAGACCGGGCCGCACGGCACACGCCCACGCGATGGACGCAGTCCAAATAGGCCGCCACAGGACGAAGGGATACGGATTGAGCCTGCTCCGTCATTACCATAGGCAACCGGCACCATACGAGCCGCAACCGCCGCCGCCGCACCGCCGGAGGAACCGCCAATGCTGCGCTTTACATCCCAAGGGTTGAGCGCTGGTCCATGAAGCGACGACTCTGTTGCAATGTTGCAGGAAAATTCAGGCAGATTGGTCTTTCCCACCACAACCAGACCGGCCGATTTGTAGCGTTTGACCAATTCATGATCATGCTGCGAAATATTGCTCTGTGCTGCACGACATCCAAAGGACATCGCTGCCCCCGCATAGGACGGACAATCGTCCTTCAATAAAACCGGCACGCCACTTAATGGCCCCTCCGGCAATGTTTTAAGCTGCTCATCAGCTTGTTCACGCATTTCATAGATGACTGCATTGAGCTGCGGATTGCACCGTTCAATCGCAGCGAATGCTTCCTGAACGGCTTCCTGCGGTGATAGAATTCTATTTCGAATGGCCTCGCCCAGACCAACCGCGTCGCTCTGAGTATAATCAAACGATGTAGATGCCATGGACCTATCTCAATGTAGAACTTAGTAAATGAAGCGTGTTACCGGGTTTTGCTGACCGTCCAGAAACGGTCAGTATCGCCAGCCCACCCCTTGTAATCATTC
This sequence comes from Phyllobacterium sp. 21LDTY02-6, assembly GCF_023554255.2. GTDB lineage: Bacteria > Pseudomonadota > Alphaproteobacteria > Rhizobiales > Rhizobiaceae > Phyllobacterium. The sequence continues at coordinate 91,620 of NZ_JAMJWD020000005.1, forward strand.
ACTTTTGGACCCGTCGCCGTGATGGATGGCAAATTCACCAGACCAAGAATCGGCACCTGCTCTGCCATCAGCTTGTTGAGTTCGTTGAAGAGCTTTTTGCGTTCATCGACATCACTTGTCGCTGAAACCTGCTTGAGAAGCTCTTCCGCCTTTGCATCATCCCACTGACGCGCAGCATCGGCTTTCTTGTCACCAATCATCGATTGGAACGACAACAGCGGATCGAGGCGCGCGGAATAGGCAAAGACTGCAAGTTCATATGCACCACGGCGATACTGGTCGAGCTGCGTTGCCCAATCACGCACTTCAAGCTGCGCGTTGATGCCAGATGCTGCAAGGAACGCCTGAATAATGGTGGCGACCTGTACGCGATTCTGACGGTTGGCAACCAGAAGACTGATTGGCTCGCCCTTGTATCCTGCCTTGGTAAGTAATTCCTGTGCCTTCGCGGGATCATAAGCAGGCCAGGCAGCTGCCTGATTGTCCGAATAGATCGTATTTGGTGCTACGACCGAAGGGTTCGGCGTGTACATGCCCTCGCCAATCGCCGCTGCCAGTTGGTCAAGGTCGATAGAATGCGCGATCGCTTGACGGAGCTGCGGATCTTTCAGCTTCGCCGAGTTTGACTGAATTTGCAGCACCATCCATGCAGGCGTCTGCTGGACATTGACCTTCATGCCTTTTGCTTCCAGATCCATGAGGCCAGTCGGTTCAACTTCATCGATGAAATCGATCTCGCCCGACAACAGACCATTGGTACGCGTGCTTGAATCAGGAACCGTCATAAACTCGATCGTTTTCACATGACCCTTTTTGTTCCCGGCCAAACCATCTGCCGCACCTGATAGCGCCGCGTAATCGTCAAAACGAGTTAGGTCCAGAAAACGGCCCCGTTCCCACTTGGAAAAGGCATAAGGACCAGTGCCAATAGGCTTTATGAGTTTGCCATCAGCATCAACGGATTCCGGGCTCAAAATCCAGGGTGTGCACTGGATGGTTGCCATGGTAATGACGAAGTTTGGAGCAGGCGCCGCAAAGCTGAAGCGCACCGTGCCATCATCGACAGCCTCGACTGACTTCAATTTGGAATCCACTTTGCCATTGTAACGATTTACGCACTGAAACCCAGTTTCAGGCGTGAGATAGCGTTCGAAATTCCAAACCACATCTTTAGCTGTCAGGTCCTTTCCATTCTGGAATTTCACACCCTTGCGCAGTTTAAACTCATAGACCGTATGATCGGCATTCGCGGTCCAGCTTTCAGCCAGCATTGGTTTGATCGCCAGATCATCGCCATAGGCGACCAGGCCTTCAGCAATGTGCGCGACGACCACATCGGAATTGGCGTCACGGTTGACGCCGGGATTGATGCTTGCGACATCGGAATGAAAAGCTACGCGTAATATCTCATCATCTGCGGCATGTACTTGAAAGGACGTAGCGCAGAGGCCAAGAAGCGCGATGCTAAATGCGGCGCGTATTGAAGTTGGATTGAACATTTGATTTCCCCTTTTTGTTTCTGATTTTGCGGCAATGTCAGCTTTGTGACTTCAGAACATCAGCGAAAAACGCTTTCACCGGCTCCAGCACATTGAAAGGTTCATGTGCTACGCCGGGCACCCGGTCTCTGCGAACTGCTATGCCATGCGTCTCGAAAGACCGCGCCAGTGCTTCAATGCGGTCAATCCGGCAATCGCCCTGCAAATCGGCACCATCCATCCAGAAGGCACTGTCACGCGGAATGGCAATTTCCCAGGTGGCGGTGTCTTCTTCGCCAATAACCGTTTGCACCGTCACCGCTTTCATCGCTTCAAGATCGATGCGACAGCCAAAGCGGACCTCAACATCGCGCACGCCGACCCACCAGTCATAATCGGGACTAAGCAAGGTCACGACACCGGGCGCGCCAATAGAAACGGCTTTGAGCCGTTGTGGATGCAGCATGAAAAAGCGCTGGCAGAACTGCCCACCGCCCGAAAAGCCGTACATGATCGCGCGATTGCTCTTGAGGCGATATTTGGCTGCCACCTCGTCGATCATCGACAGAAGAATATGATCAAAGCGAATGCCATGAAACTCGATGCGTTTGTAATTGGCGAGATCGCCCTGCACGACGATGCCAGCAGGAAACAACGGTGCCAGTACGATGCAACGGTTCTTTTGCGCAAAACTTGCGAAGTGATCGCGATATTGTGCGGCGGTGCGACCAGTACCATGGACGATAACAATCAACTCGTGCGTTTCCGTGCCGTCTTCATCATAGTCTTCCGGCACGTAAAGGCAGTAGCTGAAGCGCTGATCGAACTGGCTTGCGAAAAAGGTGGTTGCACCAAAATCATAGAAGCTGAGCTTTTTGCCGTGACCCTGCCGTTTGGTTGCAGGCTGTTCTTCAATGATGGACATGACCGCCCTCCTCCCCGGATTTCGTATTTCCACCGTCGCCGCGCCATTTCAGTTTGACGCCACCCTCGCCCGTCAGTTCGAGCATCGGAATGGCCGACAGCAGACGGCGGGTATAGTCGTTTTGCGGCGCGTCGAAGATTTCATCACGCGTCCCCTGCTCGATGATGCGTCCCTCATTCATGACGATCACACGGTCAGCAATTTGCTCCACCACGCCCAGATCATGGGTGATGAACAGGCAGCCAAAGCCATAGCTCTGCTGAAGTTTGGCAAAGAGATCGAGAACCTGCGCCCGTACAGTTACATCGAGCGCCGAAACGGCTTCATCGGCAATCACAAAAGCTGGACGGCGCACAAGCGCACGGGCAATCGCCACACGCTGACGCTGGCCACCCGACATTTCATGCGCGTAACGATTGGCGTAGTCGCCACCGAGCCCCACATCGTCGAGCGTCTCACGAACCCGCTCGACCTTTTGGCTCGAAGAAAGTTCTTTTGAGAAGCGCAGCGCCTCACCAACCAATTCACCTACTTTCATGCGCGGATCAAGCGACGAGTAAGGGTCCTGAAACACCATCTGCGTGTGATAACGGTAGTCGGGGTAATGGGTTGAACGTCTTTCAACAGGCTGTCCCTTAAACAGCAGCTTGCCACCACTCGGTTTGATCAATCCAGCCATAACGCGTGCGGCAGTGGTTTTGCCCGAGCCTGACCCGCCAACCACCGCGACGACCTCATTCGGCAAAACATCAATCGTCACGCCATGCAGTGCGCGTTTGCCGCCGGCCTTCTTGAACCAGCCGCCGCGCCCCTCAAAATCGACAACCAGATCGCGAACGCTGATCAGCGGCTCTGCCTGTGGCACCACGCGCGCAGTTCCCCGAACCGGCAATGTTGAAAGCAGCTTGCGGGTATAATCATGCTGCGGTTTGGCGAGAACATCAGCGGTATGACCCGTTTCAACCATCTCTCCTTGGCGCATCACCACAATCTGATCGGAGTATCGCGCGATCATTGGAAGGTCATGGCTGATGAGCAAAACGGTCGTTCCACGTTCACGCGTGAGATCAACCAGCAACTCCATAACCTCGCGCTGGATGACCGCATCGAGCGCTGTGGTCGGCTCGTCCGCAATGAGCAGATCGGGCTTTATCAGCATGGCGCAAGCGATCATGATACGCTGGCGCATCCCACCGGAAAACTCATGTGGATACGCCTGTATTGCACGATCAGGATCGGCGATGCCAACCCGCTGCAACATGGCTCTGATCCATTCGGCATGTTGAGCTTTTTCCGCGGGGAAATGGAGCTCCAGCCCTTCCTCAAGCTGGCGTCCAATGGTCAGCGACGGGGTGAGCGATGTCATAGGCTCCTGAAAGATCATGGCGATGCCATCACCACGAAGACCGCGCAATGCGGCTGGCGACATGGTGGAAATGTTCTGGCCCTTGAAACGGATCGCACCATGGCTGGTTTTGATCGATAACGGCGCCAGTCCCATGATCGCCCGCGCGAGCATCGTCTTGCCGGAACCAGATTCTCCAACAATGCCAAGGATTTCGCCACGCTTGAGGGAGAAGGAAGCACGCTTGACGATCTCCAGTGTGCTATCGCCAACACGCAGGCTTACATCGTCGATTTCGAGCAGTGGTGCGGAAGTCATGAGCGCTGCCTCATGCGTGGGTCGAGACGATCGCGCAATGCGTCGCCAAGCAGATTGATGCCAAGCAGCGAGAGCGAAATTGCAAGCCCGGGGAAAATGCCAAGCCAGACGGCCTGTTCGATGAAGTTACGGCTTCCGGCAAGCATATTGCCCCATGTCGGCGCCGGTGGCGGTACGCCCAGCCCCAGAAAGCTCAGCGCACTTTCAGCAAGGATTGCCCAGCCGCACATCGACGTTGCCATTACCAACACGGGTGCAAGGCAATTGGGCAGGATATGACGCACCATCGTATAGATTTCCGAGTTTCCCATGACGCGGGAAGCCTCGACAAACTCTCGCTCACGCAGGCTCAAGACCGTCCCACGAACCACGCGGATAACCGAAGACATATAGGCGAGAGCCAGTGCGAGGATGATGCCATTCTTGTTTGCGCCAAAGACAGCCAGAAGACCAAGCGCCATCAATATGCCGGGAAAGGCCAGCAGCGCATCATTGATCATCATCAGAAACCGGTCGAACCAGCCACGTAAAAAACCGCTGGTTGCACCAATCAGAACACCACCCAAGGTGGCAAGAAAGACTGTGAAAACGCTAATCGAAACGCTGGCGGACGCGCCTTTCATCAGGCGGCTCAATTGGTCGCGCCCAAACTCGTCTGTACCAAGCCAGTGCACTGCACTTGGCGGCGCAAGACGCGCGGCAAAGTCAAGCGAAAGCGGATTGTAAGGCGTCCAGACGGAGCCAACAAGCGCCACTGTCAGTAGCGTCGCAGTCAAAGAGCCGCCGATTAAGGCATTGAGAGAGATGTTCTTCATTTCGCCGTCACCTTCGGGTCGAAGAACGGATAAAAAAGGTCCACGATCAGATTGACCAGCACATAGACGCAAGCCGTAAACAGCAAGCAGCCCTGAATGACCGGGTAGTCGCGGGCAAAAATTGCATCGACCAGCAACCTGCCGAGACCCGGGATAGTGAAAACCGTCTCCACGACTGCAATACCGCCCAGCAGATTGCCAAGGATCAAACCGAGCAATGTCCAGGTAGGACCAAACGCATTGCGGAATGCATGGCGCCACATAACGGCTGCTTCCGACAGCCCCTTGGCGCGTGCGTGGGTGATGTAATCAAGGTTCAGCACTTCGAGCGTCGATGCTCGCGCCATACGCAGGATCACGCCAATTTCATGCAGAAACAGCGTCGTGACCGGCAATACCAGATAGAGAAACGCCTTCCATGGATTTTCGCCGAAGCTGACATAACCAACAATCGGCAGCCATCCAAGCTTGAGACCAAATGCCAGCAACAGCAGCAGACCCATCCAGAATGCCGGGATCGACAACAGTAAAGTGGCGCACGTCACAAGTGTGAGATCAGTCAGGCTGTTTTGTTTCCATGCAGCGACCATTCCGAGTGGAACCGCGACCAGCGTGGAAAGCACGACAGCAGACAGCACAATACGCGCGCTCACCAAAAACCGTTCCAGAACGAGGGAAAGCACAGGCTGCTGGTTTGCAATGGATACGCCAAGATCGCCATGCAGAACATTGCCGCCCCAGAGCAGAAACTGCGTCAGAATGCTATGATTGAGCCCTAGCTGTTCGCGCAAGGCAGCCAATGTTGCCGCATCCGCAGAATCGCCCAGCATCAGGGCCGCGGGATCGCCCGGTATGAACCGGACAATCACAAACACAGCCACCGCCACAATCAGCAATGTTGGAATGGCCATGCCTATTCTGGAGAGCGCAAAGCGCAGCATTTCTTTAGCCTTCGATAAAGAGGGATTTCGCGCGTGGTGCAGCATCGGCAGGAAGCGGCGTGTAATCCTGCAGGCAGTAGGTCGCAAACTCACGATTCAAGGCTGGCAAGGGCGCGATTTCCATCATGCCGAGAGCCGCCTCCATCACCACCATGGCGACCGTGGCCGTGATATTGTCGTGATTGCCCGGACGTGGCGGACGGCACACGGCATAAGGCGTCAGGAAGTCATCAAACAGCGCTTCTTTGAGTTCCTTACGGCCAATTTTGCCGCCACTAGCTTCAAGGCATTGGCGCACACGCCAGTCGCGATAAAAGCTTTCCGGCACGTATGGAATGCCTGTGTCACGCAGTTTCGCCAGCGCAATCGGACTGACCCAGTGATTTGCATGAACGATAAGATCGTTCTCTGGCAGGATTGGGAAGGATTCATCCGGCGCGCACTCAAAATCAATACCAAAGCCAGCACTGGTGGCGATCATGATATTGTTTGAGCAGGACTTCGGCGTCGAAGCCACGGCTTTTATGGCTTTGGCAAAATGCTCCTGCTCCAGCACCTTGCGACGCACGAGACCAAGCGGAACGCCAAGCTTCTTATAGTCGCGCTCACATTCAAGATAATTGGCGGTAATCGAGATACCGGCTTCATTAAAGCCGCTGCGCGCCAGACCTCCGGCTTCAACAAAAGTAACGAAATCAGGGCCATTATTGTTGCGGACGCGCAGTACGATACCAGTCTCCACGCATTCAGAACGCCAGTCCCAGTTCTGGCCATGCACCAGATTACCGGACGAGCTCTTCGCAGGCATGATGAGCGCGCCGGTACAGCCGTCATCCTGCTCTTCCGGATCGGGCGCGCCGGTTTCCAAACGTGCTACTGCCACGACCTCAGTGCGTGCGTTGATCATAACGATCTGCTCAAACGGAACTTCGGCGCCCTTGGCAATGCCGCGCATTTCTTCGACGTAGGACGCGTCGAACTCCTCGATCTTTTGTGCAAATTCCTCGACAATGCGTTTCTTACCTGCAGGTGAGAAACCGAACGCGTCAAGCGTACCCGCATAAAGACGGGCGCTGCACCTAATACGTTCTGCGGCCAGAATCCCATATTGACGACCACGCTCCTCTGGAGCGCCCGAAACCGTAATGAATGGAAAAGGAGAAACTGACATGGGCATCCGTATTTTGTATTTTATATTCATTTAATACATTTTTGCATCCGTTATTTGCGGCGTCAATAGTTTTTTGTTACCATATGGAGCATTTTCCGCGTGCCATTTTCATGCAGGATTGCCCGCCATTCCAATGGGGTAAGCGTTATGAAAATGACCACTTGTGAAACACGCGGTATTCTTTGATTTTATAAAAAATGGACATTCAGGGACACGGCACGTGAATATGAATATTAGGCGTTCGGCGGAGAGCGGACTCGGTCTGAGCAACCTTCAGGCAGAAGTTGCGCATAAGATGGTTTCGCTCATATCCGCTGCTCGTTGGAAGATTGGCGATCGGCTGTCAGATGCCGCCATTGCCAAGGAGCTTCGAGTGTCGCGCTCACCTGTGCGTCAGGTGCTCAATCTGCTGGTGCAACGCGGTTTAGTTAGTCAGACACCCAATCGCGGATATCAACTACATCGCTTCCCTGAACCGGATGAGTTGAATGACGAGTTGCTCCCGCCGTCGGAAGCGGAAGATATTTACCGAAGACTGATGAGTTTGCGTGCTTCGGGCGCTGTTGGTGATGAAGTATCGGAAGCGGAACTTGCCGATCAACTCGGAGCTACGCGTGGTGCAGTTCGTCGAGTTTTAATGCGCTTTGCTACTGAAGGTCTGGCAGAACGTCTGCCCGGTCACGGATGGCGGTTTGCCGAGTCACTCGACAATGAGCGTGCCGTCAATGAAAGCTATGCGTTTCGCCTCGTGGTGGAATGCGGTGCGCTTTCTCAAACGGATTACGCACCTGAACCAAGCCAGCTTGCCGCTCTGCAGCGTGAGCAAAAAGAGATACTGGCATTGCCGCTTCAACGCCTTACAAAAGATATCTGGTTCAGTGCCAACGCCAACTTTCACGAAACCATCGTTTCATGGGCGAATAATCGCTTTTTCACCCAATCCGTGCGCTGGCAAAACCACCTGCGGCGCATGACTGAATATTCCGACTTTGCGAGACTGGGCGAAGAGCGGATTCGCAAGGCATGCAAAGAACATTTGGGTATTCTTGACGCAATTGAAAATGGGGATCTCGAGTTTGCTTCTGCGCTCTTGAAGAGGCATATAAGCAAATCTGGAAAAGAAAATGTTTAGCTCGATAAAGTGTAAGGTTTTATTACAATGTGATTGATATCATAATTATAGTATTTAAAATTACCAAGAACATATTATTGATAACAACTGTTAATAGTATAATGTTTAATACACATCGCAGTGTGGGAGTTCAACTCACAGGCCCTAAATTAGCGGCCGCACGATCGTGTACAAGCGAGCGTAATCAAATCCCCTGGCGTACTCAATTCGCAAGGCTCATTGGATCGGACAATTGCATTGCACGAATGTAGGCAACGCACATGATCCGCAATTGCTGGCGGAGGCCATCATCGATGGGACCGGCAACTGCGCGCTCGAAGGCATTGCGAACTGCCCCGAAAATCACAGTCAGAATGACCCTGGTCACCAGGACGGGATCGGTAGAAGGTGCGTCGGATGCGCTCGCGAACATAGCGACGGCAGCCGCGTCAGTACGAGCTATGAACGCCGAAATGAGTGCTTCGTTATCCATCTCGACGACAGATCGGTACAGGGCACGCGTCACGTCGGCGCGTTCCGTTTTTGCTTGCCAATAGGTATCGATAAGGGTTTCGACCATGCTTTCCATGACGTCGCCCCGCCGCGCGGTGCATGCCGCTTTTATCTTCTCGGCGAGAGCGTCCAGGTAGACTTCGTTCACCGCATATATCAACGCCTGCTTGTTCGGGAAATATTGGTACAATGTGCCAACCGAGACGCCAGCGCGTTCTGCCACTCTTGTCGTTGTCAGCTCTGAGAGCCCGTCCTTCACCAAAAGCTGAATCGTTGCTTCGTAGATGGCCTCAAGCGTCGCCGACGCCCGCCTCTGTTGCGGCGATTTCCGGCGTTTTAACGATGATGGCACCTCGATATCCAAATGCGAATCCTCAAACTGAGGATTTATTCATATCTTCATCTGCGGACAAAAACTAGAAAGGGAAGCGCATGCAGCAAAATCTTATCGCTCTCGTAACCGGTGCAAACAAGGGAATTGGTCTCGAAACCGCTCGCCAACTCGGTCAACGTGGCGTCAGCGTTATTGTCGGCGCGCGCAACGCAGACAGAGGTACTCGGGCAGTTCGCGAACTGAGAACTGAGGGCATCGAGGCTACCTTCGTTGAACTCGAAGTCAGTGATGAAACCAGCATCGCTGCTGCTGCACAGCACATCCAAGACGCGCATGGCCATCTCGACATCCTTGTCAACAACGTTGGCATATGGAACATCAAAGACGATGGGCCGCCAACTTCAGCTTCCCCAGCGGTCATCCGCGAGACGATGGAGACAAACTTCGTAGCCATGGTCGCGGTGACACAAGCAATGCTGCCGCTTCTGCGACGATCTTCTGCGGCGCGTATCGTCAACCTATCGAGCACACTGGGTTCACTCGATGCCAATAGCGATCCGTCTAACCCCTATTACGCGTCGCGTCTTCTGGCCTACAATGCCTCCAAGGCGGCGGTGAACATGTTTACAGTCCAGCTTGCACAGGAACTGAAGGACACAGGAATTTGCGTGAACGCGGTCAGCCCCGGTTTCGTCAAGACTGATCTCACCGGTGGACAGGGTCTCGCAGGGGCGGCGGACGGTGCGAGAGCACCAGTCAAGTATGCGCTGCTCGAGGACGGCGTTGTCAGCGGGCGCTTCGTGGATATAAACGGTGAAATTCCATGGTGAGGCTCAGTCGGGGTCGCATCACGGTACCGTTCCGATGGGTGCGACCTTCGATGCCACGTCAATCTGGATTGCGGGCAATGACAGCCGCATTTCCGATTTCTGATGGCCGGCCACAGATATGACGATTATCGCTTGTCAGGTGTGGACCAGTAAACGCCGATACGTTTGCCATCGATGATTTCGACTGGGATTTCCATCTCGTAAATATTACCAAGGATGTCCGGTTGAATGAGATCATCCGGTGATCCCTGGTGCAGTATCTTGCCTTGACGCATGGCAACTATGTGGTCGGAATAGCACGAGGCGAAGTTGATGTCGTGGAGAACCACCACGATGGTTTTGCCTAATTCATCTGCTGCACGGCGCAATAGCTTCATCATCATGACCGAGTGTTTCATGTCGAGATTGTTAAGCGGTTCGTCAAGCAATACATAATCCGTGTCCTGGCACAGGACCATCGCCAGAAAGGCACGCTGCCGCTGCCCGCCGGAAAGCTCGTCCAGAAAGCGTCCACTTAATTCTTCAAGCCCGAGATACCCGATAGCCCGTTCGACGTGCTTGCGGTCTGCTTCGTTCGGGCGGCCTTTCGTGTGGGGATAACGACCGAACATTACAAGGTCACGCACAGTAAGGCGGGAATTGATTACATTCTCCTGTCGCAATATCGAAAGGCGTTTCGCCAGTACGTCGTTAGGCGTCGTGGTCACGTCAAGGCCAGAGACTGTCACCCGCCCTTTGTCCATGGGGAGCAGACGGCTCACCATGGAGAGCAGTGTGGATTTTCCTGCCCCGTTTGGCCCTATGATGGATGTGATGCCGCGAGCAGGCAGGCTGAGGGTCACATCATCGACAACGAGTGTACCATCATAGGATTTACTGACTTGGCTGATTTCGATCAACGTGCATGCCCCTTGACGAGAAGGATAATGAAGACCAGACCGCCCAGGAACTCTATGATAACGCTAAGCGCGGTGTTGAATGAGAAGACCCGTTCGAGCACCGTCTGCCCGCCGACAATGCAAAGAATTGCAAGCAGCACTGCCACTGGAAGAACAAACCGGTGCTTTGCAGAACCTGCGATCATGTAGGCAAGATTGGCGACAAGCAGCCCAAAAAAAGTGACCGGTCCCACAAGCGCAGTCGAGACCGAAACAAGCACTGTGACCATGAATAGAATCCTGCGTACCACACGGTGGTGATCAACGCCCAGATTGATTGCCGGATCACGCCCTAGAGAGAGGACGTCGAGGACGTGAATGAAGCGCAGTCCGTATAACGACACGGCAATGACGATACAGGCTGATATGATCAGGATATCGCTGTTGATCGTATTGAAACTGGCAAAGAAGCGGTCCTGCAAAACAGCAAACAGGTTGGGATCGAGCATTCGCTGCATCAGATTGGAAATGCTGCGGAAGAATACACCGCAAACGATGCCGACAAGCATTACGAGATGCAGGCTGCGCGCGGCACCTGAAAATAGCCAGTGGTACAGTGCACCGGCGAAGATTACCATGATGAAGGTTTCTGCCAGGAACCGCACGTTTGGCCCGAGCCAGTCGATGTGTACAGCACCGAAAAAGAAAACCACCAGCGTCTGGATCAGGATATAGAGCGCGTCGAAACCCATAATCGAGGGAGTGAGTATGCGGTTATTGGTTACTGTCTGGAATAATACGGTCGAAACAGCAATCGAATAGGCCACCAGCACCATCGCTGCCAGTTTGGTACCCCGGAAGGACAGGATGAATGCCCAGCCACCCTTAGCTCCGATCGTCATGAAGGCGATGGCGGCAATCAGGGTGAGCAGGCAAAGCAGCGATAGGAGGAAGGCAGGGCGTTTACGCAAATCGCGAGCCCCGCCGCAACAGGAGATAAAGGAAAATAGCGCTCCCTGTCACACCCATCATCGTGCCGATGGGAATCTCGTAGGGATATCGGATCAACCGGCCCGCAATGTCGCATGCAAGGACAAGCCCGGCACCGAGGACTGCAACCCATGGCACTGCACGACGCATGTTGTCGCCGACGAACAGGCTGACGATATTTGGAATGATAAGCCCGAGGAACGGTATCGAACCGACGGTGACTACGACGGAGGCGCTGACCATCGAGACTATGATGAGACCGAGCGTGACAACGTGACGATAGTTCAGGCCGAGATTCGTGGTGAAATCCTCGCCCAGTCCCGCAACTGTAAAGCGATCAGCCGCAATATAGGACAATACCGTCAGGAAAAAAGCCAACCATAAGAGCTCATAGCGTCCGCGAAGCACTCCCGAGAAATCGCCAACAGTAAATGAATTGAGCGATTGTAGAAGGTCGAAACGGTAGGCGATGAAGGTGGTGATCGCGCTGACAACTCCACCAAGCATAATTCCGACGAGCGGAACTACCAGTACAGAGCGCAACGGAATGCTGCGCAGGATGCGAAGAAACAGGGCGGTTCCTGCAAGTGCGGTAAGAGAAGCCACAAGCATTTTGCCGAACACAGGCGTTTGAGGCGCAAACAGAATGACCAGCAGAACACCGAGGCTTGCCGATTCCACGGTCCCCGCTGTCGAGGGTTCCACGAAGCGATTGCGCGTCAGCATCTGCATTATCGTACCGGAGACAGCCATTGACATGCCGGCGAGGACAATCGCGAGAGTGCGTGGAATACGGCTGACCAGCATGACTTCGGCCGCGCGGTCAGTGCTTCCTACGCCGAAGAGTGTACCGAGTGACACGTCGCTCACACCAATAAACAGGCTGATGAAAGCCAGTATGACAACGACGGCTATGGCTGCAGCGAGTCTCGTCACACCTATTTCCTGCCTTGTTACCTGGTCGTGGCTTCGGAACGCCGGATGAAACAGCTGGTCCGGATCGACTGATTGATGAGCTGTTACTTTGCGTTGTCGAAGGCAGCGGAAATCTGCCTGATCGTTTGGTGCAGTGCTCCCAACCCTCCGCCAATGAGATACCAGTTCTGCGCGTTCAGATAGACCACCTGGTCCTTCTTCCAGGCATTGGTCTGGCGGACCAGTTCGTTGTCGAGAACCTGCCTTGCCGAGTTGCCTTCGCGCCCGATTGCGGCATCGCGGTCTATCACGAACAGCCAGTCAGGATTTGTTTCGAGGATGAACTCCGAGCTAACGGGCTGACCATGATTGCCAATGGAAAGATTCGGAGCTGCGGGCGTGACGCCCAGGCTATCATGCAGAATGCCAAACCGCGATCCGGGGCCGTAGGCACTGATCTTGCCACCGGAGGTCAGGATGAGAAGGCCATTCCCCTTGTTTGCAGCCTTGTTCCTTAGCGCTGCCAGTTCAGCGTCGAGCTTTTCGATTTCCGTCTTCGCGCCGGCTTCCTTGCCAAACAACTGCCCAAGCTTCTCGATATTGGCTTCCGTGCCGGCAATAAAATTCTTGGCATCAAGCGTCAGGTCGATCGTTGGCGCGATTTTTGACAATTCGCCGTATTTCGAGGCCGACCGCCCGGCCACAATAATGAGGTCCGGTGCCGCGGCGTTCACGGCTTCATAATCCGGCTCGAACAGCGTGCCTATTTTTGCATAGTCATCGCCTTGGTATTTTTTCAGATATTCGGGAAACGATATGCCGCTCGGCACGCCGGTCACCCTGACACCCAGGCGATCAAGGTTGTCGAGCGTTCCCAGATCGAAGACCAGCACTTTTGCTGGAGAGGCTGGAATCGCAGTTTCGCCTTGGGCATGCTTGACGGTTATGTCAGCTGCGTTCGCAGTCGAGACAAGGCTTAACGCCAAGACGGCAGCGCCACACATGCGGGCAAGCCTTTGACCGATATTCATTGTATTCGATCCTTTCATCAATTCTGTTCGCTCCGGTTCAGTTCTTTTCACCGCCGGGCTTTTGTCCAAGCAGCATAAAATTCATCGTATCGCGCACTGTCAGCGGAATCATCGAGCCGTGGCTTTCATCGCCAAAGCGATGAGCGGCCGTTTCCATTCGGAGCAGCCCGGAAAGCTCCTGCAGGATATCGGAGCCCGAAGGCCCGCCACGCAATTTCTTCAAGCGCTCCTCGTCCTGCGTTGTCTGTCCGGGGCGTGTGCTGCGCTTGCCTGATGTTTCGACAAGAAGGCGGACGGGTAGTGGCGATTGCTTGAACCGCTCGATGAAACGATCCTTGTCTTGCAGGATTGAACGATCGTTCCACCAGATCGATGGATCAGCAGCGCTATAGCTCTGGAATGAACTCGTGTGATTGAACAGCACATAAAGTGTAAAAAGCCCGCCCAGCGAGTGTCCGAACAGACCCTGCCTGCCTTTATCAATCTCGAAGCGTTTCTCGATTTCCGGCTTCACCTGTGTCTCGATGAAATGAAAGAATTTATCGCGTCCGCCGGTTTTCGGCACACCGGTCTGTACGGGAATCAGCTCATCCGGCGTTGGCGGAGTGAGATCGAAATATCGTAGCCGAACGATCTCTTTCCGATCGCTGGAAGGGTAGCCGATTGCGACGATCACGGCCTTCAAGTCGGTGTTTTCCGCCATATGCTTTGCTGCGATCGGTAGCATGCGGTTGCCATCGGTCATGTAGACAACCGGATATCCACCGTCAGGCGCCCTTTCAGTAGGCGCAGCAGTAAATATGCGATAGGTAATGCCATTGGCTTCCATATCGAAGGAAGCAATGACGGGCTCCGCTGCCCGCGCGGCAGAAGCAGCAAGTATGATCGCCACGATGACGCAGGCCTTTTTTTTGATATTCTTCAGAGGGCTCATGAGCGAATCCATGCAGGATACCAGCCGACAGCTGCTGGCACCGTGCTACTCCAGATCTAGAACTGCGATGTCATGCTGACCCAAAACCGACGGCCATCAACCACGGTGTTGAAGTCATCTACGCCAACCCTCTTGTCGAAGACATTGTAGACGGCCGCATTCAGAGTAACGTTTTCGCTGAAATCATATGATCCGCCGAGGTCGAAAGTTGCGTATGGCTTGTACTTCCGTGCAACAACCTTGCCGTTTCGGTAAACAGGCTCGCCAGCAGTTCCGATCCGCGCCCCTGCATTGGTTTCCTCGCCGTGATAATTACCTGCGGCCCATACGCTGAGGCCGTCTACAGGCGTCGTCCAGTCGGCACGCAAGCTGGCCATATGCTTCGGGGTTCGCGCCAATGGCAAACCCATATATTCACCGGTCTGCTGTTCGGAATCGGTATAAGTATAGTTACCGCGCAGGCTGATCGTGTCGGTCGCTTCCCAATTGAAGGTCAGTTCCACACCCTGCATGACGGCTTCATCGATGTTGAAGCTATACCAGAGACGGTAGTTGCGGTCTTCGCTCCAGCGCACCGGATTGCCGTCGGCGTCCATCACCAGTGCATTGCTGATCTTGTCCTTGAAGTCGGTATAGAAATAAGTTGCACCAAGTCGAAGACCGGATTGGTTGTCCCAAAGGATGCTGGCCTCATAGCTCGTGCTCTTTTCCGGCTGGAGGTCGGGATCGCCGATGATGACACCGCAAGTGCCATTTGGACCATAGGAGCAACCGGCGCCGCCAGTAGCATAGGCATAGCCCGGTGCGATGGTGCGAATCTCCGGAGCCCGGAAGCCGGTGGAGATACCACCCTTGAACGTCAATTGCTCGTTTGCGTGCCAGACAGCATAACCGCGCGGGCTGAAATGTGATCCATAGATATCATGGTGATCCAGTCGCAGTCCGCCTGTGAGGGAAAAATCTTGAGTGATCCACCACTCATCCTCCGCAAAGAGGGCCCATTGATCGACGCTGAATTCTTCATCCAGGCCAGTCCGCCGTCCGGGGTTCTGGTCGGTCAGGACTGACTGCATGAACTGTCCGCCTGTAACGAGGGTATGATCTCCGTAGAGCTCAAAAGGCGTCGTGAACTTGCCGTCCAGCACCGAATTGCGGATCTGCGGCGAACGAAGGTTTTCGATGTAGCTTCTGGTCCCGTTGTCCCAATTGAAGTTGGTTCGCTCGGCTCGTTCCTGCTGGAACGAGAATTCGGACGTTGTGGGCCCCCAGCGACCCGTATGGCTGATCGACCAATGGTCGCGGTCGTTATAATTGTAGGAATCCGCGCCGGACGCAGCTGTGTTGCCGACAGTGGTTTCGCGGCGCAGGCGGGTCTTGCCGAGCTCCAATCGAATATCATGATCCTCGTTGGGCGTGATAGTGATGCGGCCGGTTACGTCGACGTCTTCTTGCTCAGGCGTACCACTGACGATGTTATCTTCCTCGCGCTTCAAGCCACGCCCCCAGATCTGAGCGCCAATAAGATCTGGAACCAGCGGACCGGTCAGGTAGTAGGAGCCCTGCAGCGAATTTCCGAACTTCGAATGTTCCTGGACTGTACCGTCGACTGTGAGCGAACCGCTCCATCGATCTGATACCTTTTTGGTAATGACATTGATGACGCCGCCCATGGCATCGGATCCGTAGAGCGAGGACATTGGGCCGCGGATGACTTCGATCCGCTCGATAGCGTTAGCTGGCGGCATGAAGCTCTGTTCGAAGCCGGAGTTGCCGTTGGTGCGTGCATCGCGGGTGCTCTGGCGCTTGCCGTCGACGAGAAACAGGGTATAGGAGCCGGGAAGGCCGCGAATGAAAACGTCTTTTTCAGCTGCAGAGCCGGTGACCGCGACGCCCTGAACATCCTTCAAGGCATCGGTCAGGTCCCGATACACGCCCTTTTTCAGCTCTTCTCCCGGAACCACGGTGATGCTCGCAGGAGCGTCATTGATGGTCTGCTCGAAACCCGTTGCGGTTATTACAATCTGTTTGAGCATGATTGTATCGCCGGATGTCGATCCCGTATCTGCAGCCGTTGAGGTTGTCTGTTCAGCAGCGGTTTCGACAGCTTGCGCAAGGGCGCTTGCCTGGCTCAGATATAGCACCGACGAAAGGGAGGTTCCTGCGAGTATCGTTCTATAAATGAACGATTTAATGGCCCGGCGACCATTCGTACTATTGCCTTCTGATCCCCGACACAGGCTGCTCATTTGTCCACCGCTTAAAGTTGAGTTGTTTACTCTCCTTATGTATGGCAATAAGGTGCCGTCAACGGCCATGTTTTATAAACATTCCAAATTTCAGAAATCGCAAATGGACGGGCTACAGCGCTGTGTCGAGCAAGCAGGTGAAACCGCAACAGCAGCCGGAAGGCGGAGAAAATGAGAACCTTCGCTTGGGGCAATTGCGTCTCCTGATTGCTTTTGACGCACTGCTTGTGGAAGGCAGTGTCGGCGGCGCTGCGAAGCAGATGGGATTGAGTATTGCCGCAATGAGCCGGTTGCTCGGCCAGATTCGCGAGAAGTTCAATGATCCCGTTCTCGTCCGTTCCGGGCGCAATATGGTCGCGACGCCGAAAGCTGAAGCACTGCGCGGGCGGTTGCGGCGCCTGGCCAACGAAGCTGAAACGCTTCTAAGCGCGGAGTTCGCGGAATCACCCACGTCGGACTTCGCAGCCCATCAAGGATGGAAACGCAGTAGCATTGTAGCAGCGCCACCGCTTGGTATCCGCAAAGTCGTTGCGCTTGAAAATCACCCGACGCCCGAACAGCTTGCTCGACAATTCGCCAGTATCCAGGACGAGAGTGACCCCTTGCGAAGGCTCGCAAAATATATCGCCGTGGTTGGACGGAGATCTGGTCAGACCCGCCCATTGGAAATATCGGAAGCAGAGGACGCCTTTTCGACGATCTTCGCTGGCAACGCCGATCCAATGCAGATCAGTGCGCTATTGAGGCTCATCCACTATCGCGGAGAGACCGCGACCGAACTGGCGGGCATGGCGCGGGCAGCTCGGCGAATGTACTCGGTGGATACGGGACTAAATATGCCGGCGCTTGATTGGCCAGCTTATCTGTCACCCAATTCCATGCAGTCGCCGTGGTTTATGCTCTCTGCTCTGCTGGTCGCCAGAGCTGGTTATCCCGTCGTCCTGCATGGCAATTGTGGTACAGGGGACGTTTCCGGCAAACTCGAGATTGCGGCAGAAGCAGTCAATATTCCCATTGCAACCTCGCATGCTCTTGCAGAAAGCGCATTGAAGACGCACAACATCTGTTTCATGCCCCTGGCTGGTTTCGCGCCCCAAATACAAGCACTTCTGGCGCTCTATCCACTGTTCGAGTCACGCTCGCCGATGAACAGTCTTGTTCATCTTCTTAATCCAATGCGCCTGAACGCATCGTTTCTCGGGGTTACGCAGCCCACATATCGTGAACTGCACCGCCATGCGGGGGGCATCCTAGGTACAGCCTCGATGTCTGTCGTGTCGAGCAGCCGGGATGTTGCCGAACTGGTTCCACATCACACGCATACGATCTACCGGCTTGTTGACGGTCGCGAAACGAATCTGCTGCTTCCAACGCTTTCCAAAGACAGGAGCGACAAGCATTCAAGCTTCAGCTCATTCGAATTCTGGTATGGCGTCTGGTCCGGCACGACGATGGATAAGAAGGCAGAGAATACGATCATTGCGACCGCTGCAATGGCGATGATGACGGCAACCAGTGCAGACGACAAAAGTTACGCGCAGTTTTTGGACAAGGCTGCGCAGCTTTGGCGCGTTCGTCACAGTCATCGAGCCGCCTGACCTCCTCGGCCTCGTCTCACGAATATCCATCCAAAACGTTTTGGAGTTGACTTCCAAAACGTTTTGGTTGATCTTCTTCGCATCTCGGGAGGAGACATGGCCAATCTCAAGCAACTTGCCCAATCGCTGGGGCTATCTATCACCACGGTTTCGCGTGCGCTGGATGGTTACGCCGATGTCTCTGCCACAACCCGCGAACGCGTGCGCCAGGCGGCCAAGCAGGCCG
Organism: Phyllobacterium sp. 21LDTY02-6; assembly: GCF_023554255.2. Taxonomy (GTDB): domain Bacteria; phylum Pseudomonadota; class Alphaproteobacteria; order Rhizobiales; family Rhizobiaceae; genus Phyllobacterium. The sequence goes on from NZ_JAMJWD020000005.1 coordinate 110,219, forward strand.
GCTACCATCCCAATGCTTCGGCCCGCCGGCTGCGCAAGCAACGGGCCGAACTGGTGGCCGTGACCCTGCCGAGCGAGCCCGGGCATATCGGTCCGGCCCATTTTCTCGAAATGCTTTCGGGTTGCGCCGAGCATCTCGCCGCCGCCGGTCTCAACTTGGTGATCGCACCAGTTCCCAGCGGTGAGAGCGAACTCGACATGTGCCGGCGATTTGTCGACGGCCAAAGAGTAGATGCCATGCTGCTGGTACGCACGAAGCGTCACGACGAACGTGTCGAGTTCCTGCAGTCGCGCGGTATTCCCTTTGTCACCAACGGCCGCACCGAGTCGACCATCCAGCACGCCTTTATCGATGGTGACGGCCTATCGGGGTTTCGTCGGGCAACGTTGCGTTTTTACGATGCAGGTCATCGTCGCATCGGTCATATCGCCGGCCCGCAGGCTTATTTTTTTGCGCATGAGCGCAAGAAGGGCTGGGAGGCGGCGATGAACGACTGCGCCCTGCCAACCGATCTGTGCATCGAGCAGGCGCCGACCGAGCAGGGCGGCTATGAAGCAGCTCTCGAGCTGCTAAATCGGCCCGACCGCCCGACGGCGCTGGTCTGTGCCACCGACGAAATGGCGATCGGCGCGTTGCGAGCGCTGCGGGAGGTCGATGGCGGCGATTTGATCAGCCTCATCGGCCATGACGACCTGCCGATCGGCGCATTCACCAGTCCGTCACTGTCGACGATGCGCATGACCGGCGGCAATCTTGGCCATAGTTTTGCATCGCTTCTCCTGCGCACCATTGCCGGCGAACCGCCCGAAACACTGCAAGAGCTGCACGCTATCGAGTTCGTCGATCGCGACAGCCACCATCGCTCGTCGCCGGTGGCCTGAACAAACCAAGGATGAAACAATGAAGCACCTTTTGTCATTAGCAATCCTGGCCTCAACCGCCATCGGTCTGGCCGTCCCTGCCACAGCGCAGACCGTATTCCTCTCGACCCAGTTGCGCCCTATCGAAGAAGCGACAGCCGTTCGTGAGGAACTCCTGAGCGGCCTCGACAAACCAGCCGATTATGTGGTCGAGGAACCGCCGCAATTTGCTGTGCGCATGGAGGCCGAGCAGCAGGCAGGCAAGCATACTATAAGCCTGGTCGGCGCCCTGCATGGCGAACTGTCGCCGCTGGCAGACAAGCAGACGCTGGAGCCGCTCGACGATCTGGCGAAAAAGCTTGCCGGCGCTGGCATGCCGCAGTCGCTGCTCGATCTAGGCAAGCTCGGGAAGTCCGAACAGCAGTACATCCCCTGGATGCAGGCGACCTATGTGATGGCCGCCAACAAGGATGCGCTGCAGTACCTTCCGGAAGGCGCCGACATCAATAAGCTTGACTACGACCAATTGATTGCCTGGGGCAAGAACATGGAGAAAGCCACCGGCGCCCCACAGATCGGCTTTCCGGCCGGGCCCAAGGGCTTGATGGCGCGCTATTTCCAGGGCTATTTCTATCCGTCGTTCACCGGCGGCGTGGTACGCACGTTCAAGAATTCCGATGCTGCAGCCGGCTGGGCCAAGCTGAAGGAGTTGTGGACCGTAGTCGCGCCTACCTCGACGAATTATGATTTCATGCAGGAGCCTCTGGCTTCAGGTGAAGTCATGGTCGCATGGGATCACGTCGCGCGCCTGAAGAACGCCATTTCCGCATCGCCCGACCAATATGTAGTCTTCCCGGCACCAGCCGGTCCGAAAGGACGCGGCTATATGCCGGTCGTCGCCGGCCTCGCCATCCCGAAGGGTGCGCCAGACAAGGACAATGCCACCGCGATCATCGAACATCTGGCGACCCAGGATGTGCAGTTGAAGACCGCGTCCCTGGTCGGCTTTTTCCCGACGCTCAACGTGCAACTGCCGCCGGATCTCGATCCGGGTGTCGCCCTTCTCGCCGGCGCCGTCACCGCCACCCAGAGCGCTCCGGACGCGGTGATTTCGCTGCTTCCGGTCGGTCTTGGAGACAAGGGCGGCGAGTTCAACAAAGTCTATATGGACGCCTTCCAGCGCATCATCCTGCAAAATGAACCGATCGACGCGGTCCTGAAGGCACAGGGAGATACAATGACCAGGCTGATGACCGATGCCAAGGCCCCGTGCTGGGCACCGGACGTCAAAAACGATGGCGCCTGCCCAGTCGAATAGACCAATCCTCACCCCGGGATGACCGAGCATGTTGTTGGCGGACGCGCAGGTACCGCCCGGCACCGCTCATCCTGGTTCCTCCCAGGTCTGCTTCCTGAAAAGCGAGAGTCGATGACCCAAAACCGATCCTGGATCCCCTATCTGCTGATCCTGCCCACCGTCTTCTTCCTGGGCCTGCTCTTCATCGCGCCTCTGGTCCAGACGATCTGGCTTGCAGTGTCCGATAACGGCATGCCGTCCCTCGCCAACATGCGCACGATGATGATCGACATCAATTTTGGCCGCTCGATCCTCAACACCTTTCTACTGACGCTCGTTGTCGTGCCGGTGCAGATCGCCATGGCGCTGGCCATGGGCACCATGGTGTCGAAGGTCAATGGCGGCCGCGAGACCATTTTGTGGATCTGGACGATCCCGCTTGGCATTTCCGATCTCGCCGCTGGCATGGTGTGGTTATCGATCCTGCAAAATACCGGTTATCTGAACACCTTGCTGTTCAGCATGGGCCTTATCGAGCGGCAGACGGCCTGGCTCACTTACCAAACGCCAGTCGCGCTGTTCGTCGGCATCGCCGTCGCCGAAATCTGGCGCGGCACAGCGATCGTCATGATCATCATCGTTGCAGGCCTCAACCAGGTGCCAAAGGAATTCAAGGAAGCCGCCGAGATTTTTGGCGCCAGTCCCTGGACGCGCTTCACCCGCATCACTCTGCCGTTGATCCGTCCCGCCCTGCAGTCGGCACTGATCCTGCGCACGGTGTTGGCCTTCGAGGTGTTTGCCGTCGTTTATGCACTTGGGGGGCGCAATTTTCCGGTCCTCGTCGGTGAAGCCTACAATTGGCAGAACCAGAACCAGAATTACAGCGTGGCCGCTGCCTATGCGGTACTGATCATGGTCATCTCGCTAATCGCCACCCTGTTCTATCTCAAGGTCATAAAGGTCGATCCGGAGCGTCTGCCATGAGCAATACGAGCTTTATCTCTGCACGCCGGCTCCTTTTGTGGAGCGGTATCGTGGCTCTTTGCGCCTGGGTCCTGGTGCCCATCTACCTGGTCGCGCTCGGTGCGTTGGGCGGGCGCTCCGGCGTATACCAGTGGCCGAAGTCCATCCTGCCCACAGGCGTTTCGCTGCAGCCGTTTTTTCTCTTCCTGAAGACGGAAGGCGTCGTCCAGTCGTTCCTGAACTCGCTTGGGGCGGCCGGAATCACCGTTGCGCTGTCTATTCTTCTCGGTGCGCCTGCGGGTTACGCGCTGGCACGCTATAATTTTCGCGGCAAGGACAGTTTTCGTATTCTGGTTCTTCTGACCCGCGCCTTCCCGCTGGCGATCCTGGCGCTGCCACTGACGGTTTCATTCATCCGTCTCGGGCTCTATGATACCGTCATCGGCGTCGGTCTCATTCATACGGTCCTGGCGCTGCCATTCGCTGCGCTGGTCACACAGGGCATTTTCCTTGGCGTGCCGCGCGAACTGGAAGAGGCCGCCTGGGTATTTGGCTGCACCCGCATCCAGGCTTTCTTCAAGATTGTTGCACCGCTGGCGCTTCCAGGTCTGGTCGCGACCGCCGTCTTCGCCTTCGTCATCTCCTGGAACGAGGTTTTTGCTGCCTCGGTGCTAACGGTGCGTAACCGCACGCTCACCGCCTATCTGCTGACGGTTCTGTCGGAAAGTCCGATGCACTACCGCTTTGCCGGTGGTCTGCTCCTCATCCTTCCTTCTGTTGTCTTCATCTTCGCGGTCAGGCGCTACCTCTTCGCGATCTGGGGCATCTCCTCCAAGTAACGGAATAACTCATGGCCAACATTGTCATCGACAGTATCCGCAAGGACTTCGGCACCTTCCAGGCGCTCAAGGAAGTCTCCTTGACAATCAACGACGGCGAATTCGTCTCACTGCTGGGACCGTCGGGCTGCGGCAAGACCACGCTGCTGCGTATCATTGCCGGGCTCGAAACCGGAACATCCGGCGATATTAGCGTCGATGGCCGTTCCATCGTCGGCCTGCCGCCAAAAGACCGTGGCCTGGCCATGGTTTTTCAGAACTATGCGGTGTTCCCCCATATGACGGTCTATGAAAATGTCGCCTTCGGATTGCGTATGCAGAAAGCCGATGAGGCTCGTGTCAAGAAACAAGTCGAGAAGGCAGCCGCTCTGCTGCATATCGAGCCGAATCTCGGTCGTTATCCTAACAAGTTGTCTGGCGGCCAGCGGCAGCGTGTCGCGGTGGCGCGTGCGCTCGCAGTGGAGCCCCGCGTGCTTTTGATGGACGAACCGCTTTCCAACCTCGACGCCTTGCTGCGCCTTGAGATGCGCACCGAACTGAAGACAGTGCTGCAGGCGGCCGGCACAACGACGATCTACGTCACACACGACCAGACGGAGGCAATGGGGCTGTCCGACCGTATAGCCGTCGTTCATGACGGCCGCATCGAGCAGGTCGGTACGCCGGTCGAGGTCTACAATCATCCGGCCACGCGCTTTGTCGGCAGTTTCATCGGCAACCCACCGATGAATTTCATCAGCATGCCAGTCACCGCTGGCCACGTGGCGATCGGTACCAAGCGGTTCGCGGTGCCGGCCGGCAGCGGTGACACCATCCTGCTCGGCCTACGTGGCGAGACGGTGGAGCGCGCGCCTCACGGACAGGGACTGGAAATGCAGGTGCGGGTGGCCGAGCCGATGGGTTCGCACCTGCTTCTAACCGGCAGCATTCTTGGTCAGGCCGCACGCGTCATTCTGCCTGCCACGGAAACTGTGCGGAATGGCGAGATGATCGGTCTTACGCTGGATGCCAAGCGTTTGACCTGGCTGTCGCCGGACAGCGGCATTTCCTATCCGGCAGCAGCCTGAGACATCTGGAGTTTTGACAGTGACCAAATACTTTGACGAGGCTAAACGGATCCTCGCAGCGAATGACCGTGGCGGCTACACCGTGCCGACCGACAGGCTCTATCCGTTTCAGTGGAACTGGGATTCCGCCTTTGTTGCCATGGGTTTTGCTACCTATGATATCGATCGCGCCTATCGCGAACTGGAGCGTCTGGCCGAGGGCCAGTGGGCCGACGGTATGATTCCGCATATCATCTTCCACCAGCCAAGTGACACCTATTTCCCGGGCCCCGGCGTCTGGCGCACGAACCACACTATCCCGACATCCGGCATTACCCAGCCGCCGGTATTCGGCATGGCGCTGCGCGCCGTTCACGAAGCGGCGGAAAAGGCTGGCACCGACAATGCCCGGGCCCGCACGATCGTGCTATTCGAAGCGGCCCTGAAATGGCATCGTTGGTGGTATGCGGCACGCGATCCCGATGGCACGGGCCTCGTGGCGCTATTGCATCCTTGGGAAAGCGGTAGCGACAATTCGCCGGCATGGGACGTCGCGCTTGCCCGAGTGCCGACGACGACCAATACCGCGGTGGTGCGCAAGGATACGGGCCACGTCAATGCCGACATGCGCCCTCGCGACGAGGATTATCGGCGCTTCATCCATCTGGTTGACACCTACGCCGCCTGTGGCTGGAACCCGGCCAAGCAATGGGAAAAGGCATCGTTCAAAGTGGCGGAAGTGCAGACCAGTGCCATCCTTCTCAAGGCCGGTGAAGATCTCGAACATCTGGCCGGCCAGCTCGGCCTCGACGCAGCTGCAGAGGAACTTGCGGCCTTTAATTATCGCACACGCCGGGCGCTGCTGGCACAATGGCGGCCAAACCTGTCCCGCTTCGTCTCCAGCGATCTGATCTCCGGTCAAGACATCGAGGCGCCGACCCAGGCGGGTTTCCTTCCGCTGCTGGCACTCGACCTCGACACGGATTTGACGCAAGCCTTGGCTGCCGAGATGCGGCTTTGGTCGGACGGTATGAAAGTGGCTTTCCCGACGACCAAACCATTTGTGGAAAGTTTTGAGGCAAAACGCTATTGGCGCGGTCCGTCCTGGGCGATCATTAACTGGCTGCTGATCGACGGTCTCGAGCGCAACGCCCAGGCAAAAATGGCAGAGACCCTGCGGTCAAGTACGCTCGATGCCATCGAAACGGAGGGGTTTGCCGAGTATTTCGACCCGATCACCGGCGAAGGCTGTGGCGGGCTTGGCTTTTCCTGGACGGCGGCAACCTACCTGTGGCTAGCGAGATGACGATCGTCACGGCCTGAAGGCCAATGGGTCATGACACGATAGTCGGCGCGCAGCCGCCGCTATGCCATCGGTCAATCCAACGCCCGGTAACCGCGCCTGCATTTGGCCCTGAACAGCTGGGTGAAACGGGCCTGCGCATCATCTTCGCCAGCAAATGTCTGGATCTTCACCTGTCCGGCCGAGCCTATGCGTCCCCAGTTGCGCATCAACGACACTTCGCCAAACAGGTTTTGCTGGATCGACAGGTGATAGAAGCGGCGCATATTGTGCTCCGGCTCGATGCGCTGCATGTAGGTCTGGAATGGCGCCTGTTGTGACATGGCGGAATCTTCGCCGGCACGAGCCCGGAAATCCAACGACTTTTTTGAATCGATTGGCCGCGATTGATTCATCCGCGTGATGAATGGCGCAGTGTCTGCTGCAATACATGCCATAATCGTTTATGCAGGACGGATGATTGCACTTTCTGCCCTGCTCTATTTCCTCAGCCAACATTTCCTTCTGTCGATGCCGCTGCTGACATTGTGCGGCCTTGCAATCGGTGCCGCTATCACACGATGGCGGGCGAACTCCGCATGGTTCGTGCTTGGCATCGTTGGCTTTCTCATTGGCGTGTTCAACATAATCACGGGGTCAATGGTCAATGCGATTTTCCTCAACGCGTTCGGTATCTATGGCACTGCGGTCATCACGCATGCCGAAGAAACCAACTCTCAGCTCAACAACCAGAATATCTGGGCCTACGACGCCGTCATGAAGACCGCCGATGGCCGCGACATCAGAATCAGCTTCGACACAATGTCCGCCAGCCTCTATCCGCCCCGCAACGAGATCAATATCCCGCCGACGGGAGAGCGCTTCGTCGTCAAATACATCCCCGGCTTTGAGCGCAATGTTGCGATCATGCGCGATGAATCGCCTTACGGGAAACGGCAGCTCGTCATGAAAGCACGTGTACCAGTGGATCGCGCTGCCGCCCAGCTTGCCGCCAGCCCGGACAACGAGGCTTTCAAACAGGAATATCGCGATGCCTTGCATCAGTTCCTGGACAGCCATGGTGAAGATGCACCGCCGGGGTTGGCCGCGCGTTATCGCGATGAACTGCAGGCTCTCGATCGCAAGGCCTCCACGCAAGAGCGCTGAAGATGCCGGAATTCAAGGCGGGGCGCGTGACGCTTTTGTGACCGAAATGAAAGCCATTGGAAACGCCTGTTACGGGGCTGACACAAGGAAGCGCTAAGAGGCTCGCAACAGCGCCGCCGAATGTGCCGGCGCGCCTGAATACCGGAGAGCCGACCATGAAAGTCATCCAGATCACCGACACCCATTTCAGCCCGGAAAAGACCCATTTCAATGGGAACTGGGCGCCGCTCCTGACCTGGATCGAAGACCAGAAGGCCGACCTGATCATCCATACCGGTGACCTTTCCGTCGATGGCGCCGATCATGGCCAGGACATCACCTTTTCGATGGATCTGATGCGCCAGGTCTCGACCCCCATGCTGGTCATTCCCGGCAATCACGATGTCGGCCATCTGCCGGGCTTCCATCAGCCGGTCAATGCGGAGCGCCTCCAGCGTTGGCGCGATCTGACCGATGGCGATCGCTTCATCGAGGATGCGAACGGCTGGCGTTTCATTGGGCTCAATGCGCTTCTTCTCGGCCACGAGGACGAAGAGGAAGAAGCGCAGTTCGAATGGCTGCGGACCGCATTCGAGGAACGCAACGGACGCCGGCTGGCGTTGTTTTCCCACAAGCCGCTGTTTGTCGACGTTCCCAATGAAGGCGATACCGGCTATTGGGGTTTTCGTCCCGCCCAGCGCAAGCGTCTCTTCGACCTGATGGCCGGCCATGACGTGGCGCTGTTTGCCAGCGGCCACCTGCATTGGGCCTGGAAGGGCAAGTTCGAGAACACCTCGATCGTCTGGGGGCCGTCGGCCGCTTTCGTCATCGACACGCTCGAGCGAGAAATGCCGGGCGAGCGCCTGATCGGCGCCGTCGTCCACCAGTTCGGCGACGAGGTGACGAGCGATATCGTCACTGTTCCGGGCATGACTGCCCATTATATCGACGATGTCATCCACGAAGTCTATCCGCAGGCAGTGCCAAAGGGCGGCCGGGCTGCCAAGTCTCTGCGGCGGACGGCCAAGGAGGCTGCGGAATGACCACCCTCAGCCTTTCCAACATCCAGAAATCCTTTGGCGGCAACCATATCCTCAAGGGCGTCAGTCTCGATGTGCAGCCGGGCGAATTCATCGCGTTGGTCGGCCCGTCGGGCTGCGGCAAGAGCACGCTTCTGCGCATCCTCGCGGGTCTCGACAGCGCCGATAGCGGCGAGATCGTCATCAATGGCCGCGAGGTCAGCGGGACGCAGGCCGCCGATCGCAATATTGCGATGGTCTTCCAATCCTACGCGCTCTATCCGCATCTGACGGCAGCCCAGAACATCGCCGTGCCGCTGGTCATGCGCCGGCTGACGCGCACGCAGCAGATCCCCTTCGTCGCTCCGCTGATCCCGGGCCAGCGCAAGGCTGTCGCCGAGATCCACCGCGACGTGCGCGAAATGGCCGCCTCGCTCAAGATCGACCATCTTCTCGACCGCAAGCCGGGCCAGATGTCCGGCGGCCAGCGCCAGCGCGTGGCGCTCGCCCGCGCCATGGTGCGCCGCCCGGCCGTGTTCCTCATGGACGAGCCGCTGTCCAATCTCGATGCCAACCTGCGTGTCCATGCCCGCGGTGAGATCGTCGAGTTGCATCGCCGCGCCGGCGTGCCGACCCTCTATGTCACCCATGACCAGGCGGAAGCCCTTTCAATGGCCGACCGCGTCGCCGTGATGATCGGCGGCTCGCTGCTGCAGCTGGCGGCACCGCAGGTGATCTACGACGATCCGCAGCATATCGAGGTCGCGAAATTCGTCGGCCAGCCGCGGATCAACCTCGTTTCCTCGCATGCGGAAGCCAATGGCGTCGTCGCGCTTGGCACCGAGCGCTGCGCACTCGCCAACCGCGGCCTGGCCGCCGGTACGTCGGTCACGCTCGGCGTCCGTTCGGAATTCGTGAGAGTTTCCCGCTCGGGCAACGCCGGGCTTCCCGCGCATGTCGAGCGCGTCGAGTTCCTGGGCTCCGAAATCATCGTCTACAGCAAGCTCGATGCGATCGGCGAAACCATGATCGCCAAGGTGACGCCCGCCGAAGGTGCGGGCCTCGGCCCGGGCACGCCGGTTCGCCTCTCGGCAGCGGCCGAGCACATCATGGTCTTCGGTGCCGATGGCGCCCGGCTTGCCTCGGCGCCGCTGGTCAAGAGCGCGGTCAAGGAGGTGGCCTATGCCTGACATGGCTGCAACCTCGATTGGTCCGGTGCCGGTCGCTGCGAAAGCGCGGCGCTCTGACGCCGAGAGGCAGGAAGCGCGCGCCGGCCTGTTGCTGTCGCTGCCGGCGATCCTGCTCGTCCTCCTGTTCATCATCCTACCGGTCGCGGCGGTCATCCTGCTCGGCTTCACCAATTTCGAACTCGGCTATCCAAGCTTCGAATTCGTCGGCCTCGATAACTATGTCGAACTGTTCGGCGACCGCACTTTCATGAAGTCGCTGTGGAACACGGCCGTCTATGCGGCAATCGTCGCGCCCATGTCGATCTTCCTGGCACTCGGCCTTGCGATGCTGATCGAGGCGGAAGGCATCGGCCGGTCGTTCTTTCGCACCGCATACTTCCTGCCGGTCGCGTCGCTGCTCGTTGCCATGGCGACCGTCTGGCAATATCTCTTCCACCCGACCATCGGCCCGATAAACACGATGCTGGCGATGATCGGCATTAACGGGCCGAACTGGCTCGGCGCGTCGAACACCGTGCTCTACAGCCTGTCGATCATCGGGGTGTGGCAGTCGGTCGGCTTCAATCTCGTGCTATTCCTCGCCGGTCTCACCGCCATTCCACGCGAGCTTTATTCGGCCGCCGAAATAGACGGCGCGAAATCCGGCTGGGACCGGTTCCGGCTGGTCACCTGGCCGATGCTCGGCCCAACCACGCTTTTCGTCACCACGATCAGCGTCATCAATTCCGTAAAGGTCTTCGAGACGGTCAAGACGCTCACCGAAGGCGGCCCCAACAAGGCCTCCGAAGTGCTGCTCTACACCATCTACCAGGAAGGCTTCGTCTACCTGCGGGTCGGCTACGCCTCGGCCATGACGGTGGTCTTCCTCGCCATCCTCGTCGTGCTGATGTTCATCCAGTACCGCGTCCAGGACAAGCAGGTGCATTACTCATGAGCCCGAACGCTTTCACCCTCGGCCGCATCGTCCGGCTTTCGATACTCAGCCTCGGCGCCCTGTTATTCCTGGCACCCTACATCTTCATGATCTCGACCGCCGGCAAGGCGCAGAGCGACATCTTCACCTCATCGCTGAACCTCATCCCGCAACACTGGTTCTATGCGGAAAACTTCGCAAAGGCCTGGTCGCGCGTGCACATGCCGACGCTGCTGTTCAACGGCGTGATCGTCTGCCTCATGATCCTGGTCATCCAGGTGGTGATCGCCATCCCCTGCGCCTACGCCATGGCCAAGCTGAAGTTCCGCGCGGCAAAGGCCATGATGGTGCTCGTCATGCTCGGCCTGCTGGTACCGATCCATGCGACGGCCCTGCCGCTCTATGTCGCCTTCGACAGGGTCGGCGCACTCAACAGCTACATGGCTCTGGTCGCACCGTTCTCGATCTCCGTCTTCGGCATCTTCCTCTTCCTGCAGTTCTTCCGCGCCATGCCGGACGACCTGATCCACGCTGCGCGCCTCGATGGAATGAGCGAGATCGGCGTCATCGCCCGGGTCATCGTGCCGAATGCCTGGCCGGCAATCACCGCGTTTTCGATCTTCTCGGTCGTGGCCCATTGGAATGACCTCTACTGGCCGCTGATCGTCGTCTCGGACCAGGCCTATGCCACGCCGCCGCTCGGTCTCCTCTACTTCCGCGCCGCGGAAGCGGGCGACGACTACGGCGCGCTGATGGCGGCGACCCTGATCATCACCTCCCCTCTCGTCGCAGCCTTTCTGATTGCCCAGAAGCGCTTCGTCGAAGGGATCACCATGACCGGTCTGAAGGGCTGAATCCCAAGTCCGGTCGTCCACACCGAAGCCTGCCCTAACCCAAATCGCCCCGAACCAGGAGCAATGCGATGAAACATATCACCAAGATTCTTGCCGCCGCGACCGTTGCCATGACGTTTTCGCTGCCGGCCCATGCCGAAACCACGCTCACCGTGCATTACCCGATGCCAGGCTTCTTCAAGGACGTGATGGACACGATCTCGAAGAAGTTCATGGAAGGGAACCCGGATATCAAGATCCAGTTCGCCAATCCTTCCGCGACCTATGAGGAAGGCATCCAGACAATCATGCGCCAGGTCGGCACCTCCGAAATGCCGGACCTGACCTTCATCGGCCTGAACCGCCTGCGCATGGCCAACGAGCGTGACATCCCGGTTGACATGGGTCCGCTGATCGCCAAGGACAAGGCGACCATGTCTGAGCAGGGCTTTTCCGACACGATCCTGAAGCTTGCCCAGGTCAACGGCAAGCAGGTCGGCCTGGCCTTCGCGACATCGAATCCGATCATGTACTACAATGCCGACCTGGTGAAGGCTGCTGGCGGCAACCCGGACGTCCCGCCAAAGACCTGGGACGAGGTCATCGCCCTCGGCGCCAAGATCAAGGCGCTTGGCAACGATGTAGATTCCATCGACTTCCGCTGGCAGGGCGACGACTGGATGTTCTCCGCGCTGTTGTTCGGCGCCGGCGGCACCATGCTGTCGGAAGATGAAAGCCAGGTAGCATTCAACGACGAGAAGGGCCAGAAGGCCATGGCTGTCGTCGACCGCCTGGTCAAGGAAGCCGGCATGCCGGTCTTCACCAAGCAGGCCGGAGAGCAGGCCTTTGTCGCCGGCAAGGTCGGCTTTGCCTTCCAGACCACCGGCGCGCTGCGCAACACGATCAAGAATGTCGGCGACAAGTTCGACCTGCGTACGGCCGAAATCCCGCTGCTCGACCCGGAAAACGGCAAGCTGCCGACCGGCGGCAATGCCGTTGTCATCCTCACCAAGGATGAAGCCCGCCAGGAAGCCGCCTGGAAATTCGCCAAGTTCGCTGCCGGCCCTTACGGTGCCTCGGTCGTCGTTCCGGGAACGGGTTATGTTCCGAACAACGAACTGGCCGCCAAGGCACCCGAATATCTCGGCAACTTCTACAAGGAAAACCCGCTGTTTCGGGCCGGCCTGAAGCAAATGCCGCGCATGATCCCGTGGTATGCCTTCCCGGGTTCGAACGGCGTGCGCGTCACCCAGACGATCGTCGACAACACTTCGCGCGTCGTCGACCAGTCGGCCACCCCGGACGAGGCGCTGGAAGACGCCGCCAAGGAAATCAAGCGCCTGCTGCCACGCAGCTGAGCTTTCATTCCTGGAAGATATCAGCCGCCGGGAGCGAAAGAGTCCGGCGGTTCTGTTTTTGCGTTGCCGGTGAATCAGCGGCGGAGAAAAATTCCGCGTCCAAAGCCCTTAAATCGCCCTGACGGTCCCGCCGCGCCGCAGAGAATACGCGACCTCGAGATGCCTTGGCTGGGCGGCGTTTTCGGCGATGTCGAGCAGAAGCGATGCAGCGGCGGCGCCCATGCTGGCGTCGGGCATTTCTATCGTGGTCAGTGGCGGGTCCATCATCCGGCCGAGCGGAATGCCGTCGAAACCGGCGACCGAAACGTCGTCCGGCACGCTCAGGCCCTCGCGCCGCAGCGCGCTGATGACGCCGAAAGCGAGCAGGTCGTTGGAGGCGATGATCGCCGTCGGCCCGATATCGGCCATGGCAGCGCTGAGATCGAGCATGTCGTAGTCGCCGACGAAGGAAATCTGCATGGCGGCAAGCGGCATGGCGCCGCTGTCGACCATCGCCTGGGCATAGCCCTGGTAGCGCAGCCTGGCGCGGTCCGAGGCGGAAAAACTGCCGGAGACGAAAATGATGCGCTCATGCCCGAGCTGTCGCAGCAGCATCGTCAGTTCGTGGCCTGCCTTGAAATTATCGACCGTGACCGCCGACTGAAACCGTTCCGTTGGCCGATTGTGAAGCAGCACCGTCGGAGGCAGCGGCAGGCCGAGAACGGCGCTCCTTTCGGCGCGGCAGAGCGTCAGGATCAGGCCGGTCGGCTTTTCGTTGAGCAGAGAGGCCACTGCATCGAGCTCCCGGGCCGGGTCGTAGTGGGACTGGGAGATCAACACCCCATGGCCAGCCATCAGCATGCGGTTCTCGATACTGGACAGTGAGGAAGAGAAGACCGGATTGGTGATGCTGGGGATCAGCACGCCGACGACGAGGCGGCGGCCGGATTTGCCGCTGGGGAAAGTGTGACGATAGCCGAGTTCGGCCGCCGCGCGGCGCACCTTGCGCACCATCGCCTCGCTGACCGATCCCTTCAGCGTCAATGCCCGGCTCGCCGTCGCTGGCGAACATCCGGCCCTGGCCGCAACTTCCTGCAGCGTCGTCACTTGATCGTCCTTCACGTTTCGAGCTTGCCTATAGCACAGCTTCCGTCGCAACGCGCACCGTCGGCCGACGATTGTCCATCGAGTCCGCGTCCTTCGGATAGGACGGCGGTCTCGCCGAATGGCTCGTCGCAGCTAGAACGTTGGCGGCGTCGATGCACTGACAACGTGACAGGGTACTGGCCCAACACACCGGAACCTGTGAGGACGCCGGCTGTCGAAATAGTAGGCATCGCCGGGTCCCAGAATTCGTCGTTCCTGATCGACGGTGACTTCAAGCCTGCCCGACAGGATGATGCCGCCCTCCTCACCGTCGTGAACAAGCGGCACTTTCCCGGTGTCGGCACCGGGCTGGTAGCATTCTTTCAGGATCTGCAGCGCCCGACCGAAGAGATTCTCTCCGACCTGCCGGTAAGAGATCGATCCCTTGCCGATCTCGACAAGTTCTTCGGCTGCATAGAACGCCTTTTTCGGCCGATCCGGTTCGAAAGCGAAAAATTCCGCCAGACCTATGGGGATACCGTCGAGAATGCGCTTCAAAGCTCCGACGGAGGGGTTCGACGTATTGGATTCGATCAAGGATATGGTTGAATTCGGCACCCCGGTTCTCTTCGCCAGTTCGCGCTGCGACAGATTGCTTGCGGTGCGCACGGCCCGGAGCCGATTGCCGATATCGACTGACATGAGCATCCTTTTGGTTTGTTCAGAATAACAGAAACTCTATCTAACAGTGACAGCATTTTCAATGTATTAGGTGGTGGTAGAAAAGGGCTTGTTCGTCTCTGAAAAATGCCCAATCTGGCTCCGTCCCAAGGAGGCACAGATGGAAATCACCACCAAGACCAATGCTCCCATACTCGACAATTTCTGGATGCCATTCACCGCCAATCGGCAGTTCAAGGCGTCGCCTCGCCTGCTGGCCGGGGCTGATGGCATGTATTACACCGATATTGACGGGAACAAGGTTCTCGATGGCACAGCCGGCCTCTGGTGCTGTAATGCCGGCCACGGCCGCAGGAAGATCACCGAGGCCGTCGAGCGCCAACTTTCGATGCTGGACTTCGCGCCGACCTTCCAGATGGGCCACCCGATCGCCTTCGACTTTGCGGCCCGTCTTGCCGAAATCGCTCCGGGTGACGGCCAGGGCAGGCTTGATCGCATCTTTTTTACGGGTTCCGGCTCGGAATCGGTCGATACAGCGATTAAAATCGCCATCGCCTACCAGCGTGCAATCGGCCAAGGCACCCGCACCCGAATTATCGGTCGGGAAAAGGGCTATCACGGCGTTGGCTTTGGCGGCATATCCGTCGGCGGTCTCGTCAATAACCGGCGGATGTTCCCGCAAATCCCGACCGACCATATGCGCCATACGCTGGACATCGAACGCAACGCCTACTCGAAAGGCCTGCCTGCCCACGGGGCAGACCTCGCCGACGATCTGGAACGGCTGGTCCAGTTGCACGGCGCCGAAACCATCGCCGCCGTCATCGTAGAGCCCATGTCCGGCTCGGCCGGCGTCATTCTTCCACCGAAAGGATACCTGGAGAAGCTGCGCACGACAGCAGACAAGCATGGCATCCTGTTGATCTTTGACGAAGTCATCACCGGATTCGGTCGCCTCGGTACGCCCTTTGCAACTGATTATTTCGGTGTCGTGCCCGACCTGATGACGACCGCCAAGGGCCTTACCAACGGAACGATTCCGATGGGCGCCGTCTTTGCAAGTCGCAAGGTGCATGACGAATTGATGATTGCACCGGAAAACGCCATCGAACTTTTCCACGGCTATACCTATTCGGGTCATCCGGCTGCGTGCGCTGCCGGGATCGCGACCCTGGACATTTATGCCGAGGAAGGTCTTTTGACCCGTGCAGCCAGTCTGGCAGGGCATTGGCAGGACGCGCTGCACTCGCTGAAGGGAATGCCGTCAGTCATCGACATACGCAATCTCGGCCTGGTTGGCGCGGTTGAACTGGAGCCGCGGACGCATGCACCCGGAGGCCGGGCCTACGATGTCTTTGTCGATTGCTTCCAAAAGGGCCTGCTGATCCGCGTCACGGGGGACATCATTGCCCTGTCTCCACCACTGATCGTTGAAAGCGATCAAATCGACATCATTGTCTCCACGCTCGCGGACGCCTTGAAGCGCGCAGCTTGATAGCTGGAAAATGCACCCCGAGCCGCAGGCCGGTCGCCACCTGATCAGAGTGGCGGACAGCGCTTGGGGGCCGGTGCGATAGCAGAGTGATGACTTTGCAGCGGCGAAGCCGATGTTCAGTTTGCCAAATGATTGTGCCCCGACGCCGAGATGTTCAAGAAGGGGTACAAATCGTTCACGGCATGGACGTCCGCCGTAAGCTCCGCAATCAGCCAGTCCCTGACCTCGCCGACGATCGGACGCACCGGCTTGTCACGCAGTCTGACGAGATGACAGCGACGACCGGTGACCATGAGGTGTTCGCGCGCCGGTACAAGCGCGCGCGTCCTCAGCCAGTGGGCGACAACATTGAGCCAGCCAAGTGCCACGCCTTGGCCCAGCAAGGCCGCCTGTACGACAATTGCATAGTCCGAAAAGATCATGGAATTCTGTGCATTAATGCCATTGGCCGGGGTGAAAAGCTTCGACCAATCCGGCTGTGCGTCACTCAGGTTGATCATCGTGTCGGGCACGCCGCTGATTCCGCGACCCGATATAGCATGACCCTCCATGTAGTCGGGACTGCAGATCGGCAGCAATATTTCAGGCATGATGAAAGCGGCCTCATGCCGCTCGTCCGGCCCGTCCACAAAGCGCATCCCGAGATCGACATCGTTGACAGGCCCCGACAGAGCCCCCATCACCAATTGGAACCGCAGGTCGACGGCGGGAAACTGCTTCTTGAACTCCGCCATTCTCGGCATCATCCAGTGCGTGGTGAAACCGGTCGATACGGATAGCGACACGGTTTCCGTACCGGTTTTTCGGTCCTCGATCTCTCGAAGTGCGCTTTCGATCCCGGCAAAGCCACGTGCGATTGCATCGAACAGCAACTGGCCCGGTTCCGTCAAGCTGACGCCGCCGGGCTGACGAAGAAACAAAGCAATATCAAGATATTCCTCGAGCCGCGATATCATGCGGCTAACTGCGGCAGGCGTCACGTTCAACTCGTCCGCGGCGTTGGAAAAGCTTCCGCAACGTGCCGCTGCCTCGAACGTAAACAGGCCATTCATGGACGGAAGCGATCTTCGAAGAAATGTCATTACATTTTGTAACACCGACTGGATTTTTTTTCAATTGCACGTCCGCGTCTTGTTTGGTCTGCTGAGAGCCAAGGAAGGCAAAAGTCTTTCCAAGCAATCAGGGGAACATGACGGTTTGATCGTTGAACGGGCGCTTCGCGCCATTTTCTGTCAATCTGTTGCTGTTTCTGCAAGATCGTGGTGCCGTGTCTCGAACTGTCATCGAGGCTTTAAGAATTTTGCAGTGGAATCATATGCTTGAGCAATCAAACAAAGAGCGTGTCGGCGTTTCCATCAAGAAGGCGACTAAATCCTACGGGGCTTTTCGCGCACTTGATGACGTCAGCCTCGATGTCTCTCCCGGCGAATTCGTTTCCATTCTCGGGCCGTCCGGCTCGGGCAAGACCACCCTGCTGGGCATCCTCGGAGGCTTCGTTCAGCCGACGTCGGGTTCGATCTGGTTGGGCGGCAGAGATATTACATTCGAGCCGCCACATAAGCGTGAAATCGGAATCGTCTTCCAGAACTATGCCCTGTTCCCGCATATGAGCGTCGGCGAAAACATCACTTTTCCGCTCAGGGCACGCCGGCTGCCAAAGTCGACCTGGCCGGGCAAGCTTGCGTCGGCGCTCGAGATGGTGGAGCTGGTCGGCTACGAGGACCGGCGGGTTCATGAACTGTCCGGCGGTCAGCGCCAACGTGTCGCGCTCGCCCGTGCCATGATCTTCGAGCCCGGCCTTATCCTTATGGACGAGCCGCTCTCGGCACTTGACAAACAGTTGCGCGAGACCATGCAGATCGAGCTCAAGCGCCTGCACAGGCGGCTCGGAGCCACGATCGTCTATGTCACGCACGATCAGCGCGAGGCCCTCACGATGAGTGACCGCGTGGCAATCATGAACAAGGGGCGGCTCGTGCAGGTCGACACGCCGGAGCGCCTTCACGATCATCCCGCGAATGCCTTCGTGGCCCGCTTCATCGGCGAAGCAACATTGCTGGCCGTCGATCGCGCAAGCGACGACGCCGTGCGGCTCGGTAGTCAGACGCTGAAAACGACGCACCGCGTCCCCGATGGCAACAGTCTGCATCTCGTGGTCCATTCCGAGAAGCTGACCGTGGCCGACGGTTCCGAAGCGGACATTTGCAACAGGCTGACCTCCACCATCACCGACGTGCTCTATCAGGGTGAGAGCATTCGCGTGTTCGTCAGGCTTGACGTCGGCGGGGAGCTGAGCTTCCGGCTTCCCAGCAATCATGCCGGCCGCGCACTCATGAAATCGCCGGGTGAGACGATAACGCTCGCGCTACACCCGGAAGACACGATCATCGTCCCCGATGCAGGCTGACGACCCCCGTTCAATGCAGCAAACAAGGAATAACACTATGCAACTCACGCAATTTAAGGTCATGACCTTCGATGTCGTCGGCACCTTGATCGATTTCGAAACCGGTGTGCTCAATGCCGTTCGGGCACTTGGGGGCGAAAAGGCGGCAACCGCGACCGATGATGAGATTTTCGAGCCTTACAAGCGTGGCCGCGACAAGTTTTATGGCCGTTCCTCCGTCGCGATGAAGGATGTCTATCTCTCGCTTGCCAACGAAGCAGGCTTCAAGAATGACGATGCCACCGCCGAAGCCTTCCAGCTCGCCGTACTGCGCTGGCCCGCCTTTGCAGATTCGGTCGAGGCGCTCGCCCGGCTGCGCAAGAATTTCCGTCTGGTCGCCATGACCAATGCGGACCGGACTGCCTTTTCCGCCTACTCCGATACGCTCGGCAATCCATTCCACGACAGCGTCACCTGCGACGAAACCGGTTGCGCCAAGCCCAATCCGCAGTTCTTTGCTTTCAACAAGGGCCGGCAGTCCGCCTTCGGCTTCAGGCAGTCGGAGATCCTGCATGTCGCCCAGAGCCAATACCACGACATTGGCGTAGCCCGCGAGCTTGGTTATACGACCTGCTGGATCGAGCGCCGTCAGGGTCAGGAGGGTTTTGGGGGTACGCCGGAGCCCAAGGTAGTGACCAAGCCCGACTTCCACTTTTCCTCCCTCGGGCAACTCGCCGATGCCGTGGATAAAGAACTCGCGGCCCGTCTCAAGACGGCAACAGCAGCCTGACCAAAAACGAACCAGACCGATGACCACCCAACCTCCCCTTCCCGACATTCAATCCCTGTGGCAGGAAACGGCTGCAAGCCGTCCTGCTTTCGATGAAATGTCCAGCGGTCATCGGTTTGACGTTGCGATAATCGGCGGCGGATATACGGGCCTGTCGACCGCGCGCTATCTTGCGCGCCGCGGCCTGTCAGCCGTGGTGCTGGAGGCGAGCCGGATCGGCTGGGGCGCAAGCGGTCGCAATGGCGGCGTGGTGTCCGGAAAATTCCGGTTGTCGTTCTCCGACATCGCCGCACGATACGGTCTCGATACCGCACGCCGCATGCACGACCTGGGCATCGAGTCGATCGACCATGTCGGGGAATTGGTGGAAGACTACGGCATTGCCTCTGCCGGGTTTCATCCCACAGGTTCGCTGCGCTGTGCGCACAACCAGGTTTCGCTCGATGGACTCAAGAAGGAAGTCGCGTGGCTGCACGGCACGCTTGGTGATCGCGCATGCTCCATATTGTCACCCGAGGAAATGGAGGCCGAGACCGGTTCGCGCGACTTCGTTGGCGGCATGCTGAACACGCATGGTGGCGTCATTCATCCACTGAATTTCGTGCTGGGCATTGCAGCCGGCTTGAAGGCCGCGGGCATCGCCATCCATGAGAAGGCGCCGGTCACAGCGATCCGGCGGGACCGCAACGGCGTAGTACTCGAAACTCCTCACGGCGCCGTGTCGGCCGGTCAAGTCGTGATCGCCACAAATTCCTATTCCGACCTGACGCCGGCAACCTCGGCGGTGCGAAAGTCCATCATCCCGTTCCGCTCTGCCATGATCGCCACCGAGCCGCTGACGGACAGCGCCTATGCAAGCCTGCTGTCGCAGGACCGCAGCTACACGGAGACGCGCCGGATGATGCGATGGTTCCGTAGAGCCGGAGACCGGGTGATTTATGGTGGCCGCGGCGCCTTCGGCAAAACCGATTCCGAAGGCGCTTTTGCAGCTCTCCACAAAGCGATGGTCCGCCAGTTTCCGGAACTGGCGGCGGTATCGGTGACGCACCGTTGGTCGGGCCTGGTCGCCATGACCATGGACAGCATTCCCCATCTTGGCCGGCTCGACGACCGCGTGGTCTATGCCGTGGGCTACAACGGCACTGGCGTCGCGATGGCCTCCAACATGGGCCGCTATGTGGCGGCCATGGTTGCGGGCGAGAGCCCCGATCTCGGGCTCCTCACACGCACACCGCTGAAGCCCGTGCCCCTCTATCCCATCAGGGAGCCAGTCGTCCGGCTTGTCGCCGGCTGGTACCAGTTCCTCGATGCAATCGGGCGCTAAGACCCGAAAGTCGCGTAGCAACCGGGGCATAATGTCCCCGCCAAGAAAGAGGAGAACCAGTAATGGCCTATAGACTTTCCATCATCGCGCTTTCCGTATCAGCTGCGGTCTTTCTGGCTGGCACGGCTTCAGCCGAACAAATTACCTTCGTGTCGCAAGGTGGCGCTTATCAGGAGGCCCAGACCCAGGCAATCCTGGATCCGGTTGCCGAACTGCTCGGCATTACCATCAACCAGGACAGTGCCCCCGACGCATGGCCGGTCATCAAGACGCAGACAGCATCTGGCAAGGTTATCTGGGACGTGGTCGACACCCCGGCGAAGGACTGCATACGGGGGGGCGAGCAGGGCATGATCGAGAAGCTCGACTTCTCCAAGATTCCCAATGCGGAGAAGATGCCGGCCGAATACAAGAGCCCTTATTCAGTTGCCTATGAATTCTATTCGAGCGTACTCGCCTACAACAAGGACAAGTTCGGCGACAACGCTCCCAAATCCTGGGCCGACTTCTGGGACGTGAAGAAATTCCCGGGCACGCGCGCTCTGCGCAACCATCCGCTGGCAACGCTCGAAGCTGCGCTGCTCGCTGACGGCGTGCCGGCCGACAAACTATATCCGCTCGATGTAGACCGCGCCTTCAAGAAGCTCGAGGAGATCAAGCCGCATGTAGCCGTGTGGTGGACCTCCGGAGCGCAGTCGGCGCAATTGCTTGCCGACGGCGAAGTCGACATGGAGATGGCCTGGAACGGTCGCGTGGCCGCGGTCGTCAAGGAAGGTGCGCCGATCGGTTATTCCTTCAACGAGGGGTTCCTGCAGTACACATCGCTTTGCGTCCTCAAGGGCGCACCCAACCAGGAAACCGCAGTAAAGTTCGTCAATGCCGCGCTGACGCCCGATATCCAGGCGAACTTTCCGACCTATATCGACTACGGGCCCGCGAATCCGGAAGCCTACAAGACAGGCAAGATTTCCGCGGAACGCGCAGCCGAGATGCCCAGCTCACCCGAGAATGCGAAACTCCAGGTCCTTGTGTCGGACGAATGGTGGAGTTCACCGGCTGGCGAGGACGCGCAGAAGCGTTGGGCCGCGTTTATCCAGCAGTAATCATCAGCCTTGGAGGCGAACTGATGGCACAGTCGATACGAAACCCCGCGGAGTTGCATGAGCGGCGCGAGCAGAGGCTCATGATGATCCTGCTGGCTCCGGCCCTGCTGGTCATCACCGTGCTGCTGGTCCTGCCGCTCCTTTGGTTGGCCTGGCAGTCGATCCGGCAGGACGGCGGCTTCACGCTTGCCCATTACGAGCGGTTTCTGACGGACTCTGTCTATTGGGTGACCTTCCTCCAAACCTTCCGCATCGCCGTGACCGTTACCCTGATGACTGTCATCCTCGGCTACCCCGTCGCCTATGTGGCGGCGGGTCTGCCGCAACGTTGGAGCATCCTTGTTCTTGCGATGGTTCTGCTGCCATTCTGGACTTCGGTACTTGTGCGCGCCTATGCCTGGCTGATCCTGCTGCAGCGCAATGGCATCATCAATTCGGTTCTGACCGGGTCGGGGCTGATCGACGAGCCGTTGCGCCTGGTCAACAACGAGTTCGGCACGGTCATGGCGACGATCCATATCCTGCTGCCTTTCATGGTGCTGCCGCTCTATGCGACGATGAAGAAGATCCCGGGCGAGCTGACCATGGCGGGCGCCAGCCTCGGCGGCTCGCCCCTGCATGTCTTCCTGCGCGTATTCCTGCCGTTGTCACTTCCAGGCATGATCGCGGGCATGGTGTTGGTCTTCGTGCTGACGCTCGGCTTCTATATAACACCGGAACTTCTGGGAGGTGGGCGCACCTACATGGTGTCCATGCTGGTATCGCGCAACATCGAGGTCTACAACGAATGGGGCGCCGCCTCGTCAATCAGCGTGGTGCTGATGGTCTGCGTCTTTCTGGTCTTCCGCCTTGCGAGCCTGCTCATTCCGTTCGAACGCATCATGGGAACGAGGTGACGCATGAACCGTTCAAAGTTCCTTCTTTACGGCTTCGTGGCCCTCATCCTTGCCTGGCTGATGATACCGGTCCTGATTATTCTGCCAATGTCCTTTTCCGGTGCGCGCTTCCTCGCATTTCCCCCACCCTCCTGGTCGCTGAGGTGGTACGAATCCTATCTGGGCAGCGCCGCCTGGATGCAGGCGACCCGAGTCAGCCTGACCGTCGCTGTCTGCAGCGCCTTCATCTCGACCATCTTCGGCACGGCTGCGGCCTATGCCCTGAACCTCACGCAATCGCGCCTGGTGCGTAGCCTGCAGGCTCTGCTGCTGCTGCCATTGATCGTACCGATCGTCATCACCGCCGTCGGCATCTTCCTCGTCTATGCGCAGGTCGGATTGCTCGCTTCCATGACCGGGCTCATCCTCGCCAATGTGATGCTGGGTTTGCCCTATGTCGTCACCTCCGTCCTGGTCGGGCTTCGCAAGTTCGACCATACCCAGGAAATGGTGTCGCGCAGCCTGGGCATGAACCGGTGGCGCACCTTCTTTGCCGTCACTCTGCCGCAGATCCGGCCGAGCGTGATATCCGGCATGCTGTTCGCCTTTATCTCGGCGATCGACGAAACCGTTGTCGCGCTTTTCATCTCTGGTGGCGAAAACCAGACTCTGACCAAGAAAATGTTCACCGCGCTTCGGGACGAGATCGATCCGACGATCGCCTCGATCAGTTCATTGCTGACGACGGTTTCCTTCATCCTGCTGATGCTGGCGGCGCTGAATGCGCGTAATACCGAGCGCTCCCAGGGGCGGGCGACATGATCGTCGACCACCTGATCCTGGGTGGAGGGTCCGCTGGCTGCGTGCTGGCTGCCCGGCTCTCGGCCGATCCGAGGCGAAGGGTCGTTCTGGTCGAAGCCGGGCGCAACATCTCGGCAGACGATATCCCCGACGATATCCGCAGCCGCTATCCTGGACGCGCCTATCTCGACACGCGCAATATCTGGTGTGAATTGACGGCCATGATGGGTTATGCCCGATCCAATGCCGCGCCCCGTTCATCGCGGCGCTACGAGCAGGCACGACTGCTGGGTGGCGGTTCGGCGATCAATGCGCTGATGGCCAATCGCGGGGCACCGGCGGACTATGCCGATTGGCAAGGGTTGGGGGCAGAGGGCTGGGACTGGGACGATTGCCTACCCTATTTCCTCAAGATCGAGGCCGACAGGGATTTCCGCGGCCCGCTGCACGGACAGGACGGGCCGCTCACCATCCGCCGCGTCTCCGATGACAAGATTTCACCCTTCGTCGATCGCGTCATGAAGACGCTTGACCGGCGCGGCCATCCGATCAAGCCCGACCAGAACGGTCCCTGGGAAGACGGCGTCTTTCGCGGTGCAGTCGCCGTCAGCGATCGCGGCGAGCGGATGCCGACCTCGCTGGCCTACCTGACGCCCGATGTCCGCAAACGGACCAATCTCCGCATCATCACCGAAAGCGTCGCAACTCGGATCCTGTTCGACGGCCGTCGTGCCACGGGGGCGCAACTGTCGGGCGCAACGATGGAGACCATCCATGCGGCAGAAGTGATCATCTCTGCCGGCGCGATCCATTCGCCGGCCTTGCTTCTGCGGTCCGGCGTTGGCCCGGTCCGCGATCTCGCACCCAAGGGCGTCGATGTCGTGGCCTCCCGCGAGGGTGTCGGACGCAACCTGATGGAACATCCCTCCATCGCCGTCGCAGCCTACCTGCCGCCCCATATGCGGGTACGCGACGAATCCGAACATCACGAACAGGCCGTCTGGCGCTTTTCCTCTGGCCTCGACGGCACCCCAAGCGGCGACATGCACGCCGCTATCCTCTCGCGGTCGGGCTGGCATTCCATCGGGCAGCGTCTAGGGAGCCTGTTTTTCTGGGTCAACAAATCCTACTCCCGTGGCGTGGTGAAACTCGCCTCGACCAACCCGACATGCGAGCCGGACGTCGATTTCAGGATGTTGAGCGACGAGCGTGACCTGATCCGGCTCAAGCTTGCCGTTCGCATGGGCGCCGAAGTGCTGTCCGATCCCTTCATGAACGGCCATCGCGGTACGGCCTTTCCCTCCAGTTACTCGCCGCGTGTCGCGAAGGTGGCCGTACCCGGCGCGTGGAATGCGCTGCAGCGCGGCATTCTTTCGGGCTTGCTCGACGTAGCAGGGCCGTTCCGCCCTGCCCTTGTCCATTCGGCGATCACGTTGGGAACGACGATGAACGGTCTATTGACCGACGACGATGCTTTAACGGAGTTCGTACGGCGCCATGTCGGCGGCACGTGGCATCCATCGGGGACGTGCCGCATGGGATCGGCCGACGATCCGATGGCGGTGACGTCACCGACGGGACGAGTGTACGGCATCGAGGGATTGCGGGTCTGCGATGCCTCACTGATGCCCTCCATTCCATGCGCCAACACCAATATGCCCACGATCATGATCGCAGAACGGGTCGCCGATTTCATCCTGGCCGGCCGCTGATGGGAGAGATCAATGCAAAGACATCTTAAATTCTACATCGACGGCGCTTGGGTCGACCCGATCGGCGACCAGCGGCTGGCGGTCGTCGATCCTGCGACGGAGCAACCCTTTGCCGAGATCGCCATGGGGTCGGCGGCCGATGCCGAGCGCGCCATCGTTGCCGCCCGCCATGCGTTCGCGACCTTCTCCCTGACCACGCACGAAATGCGCCTGGCGCTGCTAGAGCGCATCGTCGCAATCTTGAAACGGCGTAATGACGAGATAGGCGATGTCATAATGCGCGAAATGGGTGCGCCCCGCCGTATGGCACGGGAGGAGCAGGTCGGGATCGGCATCGCTCATTTCGAACAGACTATCAGCGCCATGCGAAATTTCGCCTTCGAGTACATGCAGGGCACCACCCGGATCGTGCATGAGCCGGTCGGCGTTGTCGGCATGATCACGCCGTGGAACTGGCCGATAAACCAGATAGCCTGCAAGGTGGCGCCGGCGCTCGCCTCCGGCTGCACGATGGTGCTCAAGCCATCCGAGATCGCCCCGGTCAACGCCATCCTGTTTGCGGAAGTTCTGCATGAAGCGGGTGTGCCTGCGGGCGTGTTCAACCTGATCAATGGCGATGGCCCGACCGTGGGCGCGGTGCTCGCCAGCCATCCCGAAATCGACATGATCTCCTTTACCGGCTCTACCCGCGCCGGGATTTCCGTGGCGCAGGCAGCGGCGCCGACAGTAAAGCGCGTTCACCAGGAACTTGGCGGCAAGTCGCCGAACATCGTGCTCAGAAGCGCCGATCTCGACGTGGCGGTTCGCGCCGGTATTGCCAAGTGCTTTGCCAATTCCGGCCAGTCATGCAATGCACCGACACGCCTGCTGGTGCCGGCGGAAAGCATGGATCGGGCAATCGGCTTGGCTCGGCAGGCCGCCGAGGCGGTTCGCGTCGGCGCGCCGGCCGATCCGGCGACCGATATTGGTCCCATCGTCAGCCGGATGCAGTTCGACAAGGTACAGAGTCTCATTCGCAAGGGCGTCGAGGAAGGCGCCGAACTCGTGAGTGGAGGACCAGGCCGACCGCCACATCTCAATGCCGGCTACTACGTCCGGCCTACGATCTTCGCCCGCGTTACCAACGACATGACTATCGCCCGCGAGGAAATATTCGGCCCCGTCCTGTCGATCCTGGGCTACTCAAGCGAGGATGAAGCGGCCGAGATCGCGAATGACACGCCCTATGGCCTGGCGTCCTATGTCCAGGGCGAAGCCGGGGAGGCGCGCGCTTTCGCACGACGACTGAGGACAGGCATCGTTCGTCTGAACAGCTCGGCCTGGGACGGTGCGGCTCCCTTCGGCGGTTACAAGCAGTCCGGCAATGGTCGCGAATATGGCAAGTTCGGGCTTCACGAGTTCACGGAAGTCAAGGGAATCGTCGGTTTCGGCGACTGACGACGCCGCGACCCGCGCTTTCATCGTGTGCGCAGGCAATGCTTGGCCGGGCTTGCACGGAGCGCCCCATTCAGCCGTCAGGACCAGCGCTAGAAATCCGCAACCTTGCCCCATGCGCTGCCATCGAGACGCTCGGGCCTGTAAGGCGCCGGATCGACGACCGGTTTACGCCCGAGGATGGTGTCGGCAATCATATGGCCGGCGCCGGGGCCGATGCCGAAGCCATGACCGCTGAAACCCGCCGCAAGGATGAAGCCCGGTATGGTCCCGATCTCGCCGATGGCGGGAACGCCGTCGGGCGTGCTGTCGATATAGCCGGCCCATCTGTCCGCGATCGGCATTCTGGCGATTTCCGGCAGCAGCGCCGCGGCTCTCCGGTAGGTCAGATCGATCTGCGCAGCATCCGGTCTGGGATCGAGGATACGGTTCCGCTCCATCGGTGTGATTTCGTCCAGCGACCATTTGCGCAATGTTTCGTGGCCGTTGTGCCAGCCGCCCAGGCCGCCCGGCGCAAGACTGCGCCAGCGGCGCAGGAACATCGGCACGAAGACCGGGCTGAAGCGCAATTGCTGCGGTGTCACGTCGACGCGCGCACGACCGCTGATCGCCACCGTATAGCCGCCATTGCTGCGGCGGGTGATCGAGACTTGTGACGTATGGAGCGCATCCGGCAGGCCGACGGCGCCGGGCGCAACGGCCAGGATGGATGCGCGGATCGAAGCCTGCGGGAAGCGAACGCCAAGCTGGTTGCAGAAGGACGATGCCCAGGCGCCGCCAGCCATCACCACCGTTCGGGTGCGGATGGTGCCCGCCTCGGTTACGACGCCGCTGACGCGGCCGGCGCTGAGCTCCAGGCCGCGCGCTGCGCAATTCTGGTGGACGGTGCCGCCGGCGGCCATGATGCCGCGAGCGACCACCGGCACGGCGCGCGAAGGATCGGCTGTGCCGTCGCTCGGCGAAAAGACGCCGCCTTTCCAGGCGCGACCCGTCGCCCTGCCCCGCTCCGCTGCTTCCGCAGCGCTCAACATATGCGTCGTCACACCGACGGTCCTGGCAAAGTCGCGCCATTTTGCCCAGCCGGCGATCTCCGCATCGTCCTGTGACAGATAGAGCAGGCCGCAACGACGGAAGCCGGTATCTTCGCCGGTTTCCTCGGCAATCTTCTCCCATAGTTCGAGGCTCTTTGTCGCCATCGGCAATTCGCGCGCATCGCGGTTCTGCTGGCGGCACCAGCCCCAGTTGCGGCTGGATTGTTCGGCGGCAATGCGGCCCTTTTCGACGAGCGCGACCCTGGCGCCGCCGCGCGCGAGATAGTAGGCGGCGAATACCCCTACCACCCCGCCTCCGATGACAACGACATCTGCCTCTTTCGGCAGGGTCGGACTCGTTACGATATGCATCAGCGGGGCAGGCATGGGCGGAACTCCGGAGTTTCCATGTATCCTAGAGCAGCTTATGCCGTGCCAGGCGTCGCAATAGCTGTTTTCACAGAATTTCCTGTGGTTTTCGGCACTTATGACGGGCAAATATTGCGTGTAATAGAGTGGTCCAGCCGCGACGGCGGCTATGTTTCGTCGCGATGGGCCTCATTGCGGCGACAACCGAAAAAGATGATAATCAACCAGGGCACCGATCATTGGCAGCATCATGAAACTCGACAAAATCGACATCCGGATCCTATCCGAAATGCAGAAGAATGGGCGGATCACGAATGTCGAGCTGGCCGAGCTCGTCCATCTTTCTCCCAGCCCCTGCCTGATGCGGGTCAAGAAGCTCCAGTCGGAAGGTTATATAACCGGCTATTCGGCGCAGATCGATGTGTCCAAGCTCGGCCAGACATTGACCGTCTTCACCGAGATCACGCTCAAGAACCACCGCCAGATCGATTTCGCGCGCTTTCTCGCAACGGTCGAGAAGATCGATTCCGTCATCGAATGCCATCTGGTCTCCGGCGGCTACGACTATCTGATGAAGTTCGTCACGGCGGGCATCACCGATTACCAGACGGTCATGGAGCGGCTGATCGACATGGATATCGGTATCGACAAATATTTCAGTTTCGTCGTGCTCAAATCGCCGATCGTCAAGGCGCATCTTCCACTGGATTCGATGTTCAACGAATAGAGCCCGGCAGCTGGTGCAGTCAGCTACGGTCGAAGCTACGCATCAGTTCCGGATCCTGCTCCAGACTATCCAGCCATGTCGGATCGAGCTTCGGCACCGATGAGAACAACAGCCGCGAATAGGGATGGCTCGCCGTGCTTCCCATCTCGTCGGGGCTGAGCTGTTCGACCTTCCGCCCGGCATACATGACGGCGACTTCGTCGCAGATCGCGCGCACCGTCGACAGATCATGGCTGATGAAGAGGTAGGACACCGAGAGTTCGCGCTGCAGCTCCTTCAGGAGCTCGATGATCGCCGCGGCAACGACAGTATCGAGCGCGGATGTGATCTCGTCGCAGAGGATGAGCTTCGGATCGGCTGCGAGAGCCCGCGCCAGGTTTATGCGCTGTTTCTGCCCGCCGGAGAGTTCGGCCGGGCGGCGGTAGCGCATGGCCCGGGGCAGCCGCACCATGTCGAGCAGCTGGTCGATCCGCGCTTCCCGGCCCCTGCCGTCCATATCATGATAGAAGGCCAGCGGCCGAGCCAGGATATCGGCGATGGATTTGTTCGGATTGAGCGCCGTATCGGCAAACTGGAAGACGATCTGCAATTCGCGCAGCTGGTCGCGGCTGCGCATGCGCAGGTCGCTGTGCATCTCCTTGCCCTCGAAATATATCCTGCCGCGCGCTGCAGGCAGGATGCCGGCGATGACCCGCGCCAGCGTGGACTTGCCGCAGCCGGATTCACCGATGATGCCGAGATTCTGCCCGCGGGCGAGATGCAGGCTGACATTGTCGACGGCAGTCAGCACGGGATTGCCGGCCTTGTCGATCATGCCATAGCCGGCCACGACGTTTTCGACGACCAGCAAGGGCGCGGGCTTCTCCGTCTCGGGCCCGCTCGCAGCGGCGCGGGGCGCCGGTTCGAAGGCGCCCAGAAGCTCCCTTGTATAGGGATGCTGCGGATTGCGCAGGATATCCTCGGTACTGCCGATCTCCTGCACGGCGCCGTTCTTCAGCACGACAATACGGTCGGCGATCTGCGCCACCACCGCTAGATCGTGCGAGACGTAGACGCCGGCGATCCCGTTCGACCGCATCACCGATTTGAACGCGCGCAGCACTTCGATCTGGGTGGTGACGTCGAGCGCCGTCGTCGGCTCGTCGAATATCACGAGCTTCGGATTGCCGATGAGCGCCATGGCCGCCGAGAGCCGCTGCAGCTGGCCGCCCGAGACCTGATGCGGATAGCGGTCGCCGATGGTTTCCGGGTTCGGCAGGGCCAGCGCCTTGAAAAGCTCGATAGCCTTGCTGCGGGCCTTGTTGGCCGGCATGAGGCGATGGATGCGGGTCACTTCTATCACCTGGTCGATGATCCGGTGTGCCGGATTGAACGAGGCAGCGGCGCTTTGCGGAACATAGGAGACTTCCGTGCCCCGTTTGCGCGCTCTTTTCCGCTCGGAGAGCTTTGCGATATCCTCGCCGCCCAGCGCGATCCTGCCGCTAACGATACGGCAACCCGGCCGGGTATGGCCCATCAGCGACAGCGCGATCGTGGTCTTTCCCGATCCGCTCTCGCCGATCAGCGCGACGATCTCGCCCGCCGCGATATTGAAGCTCACATCGCGGATGATCTCGACCTTGCGGCCGGAATCGGTTTTGGCATCGACGCGAAGTCCGGAGATCTCGACAATATTGGCCATTACGCGCTCCGATCTCGGATTTTCCGGGGAAGGTTGTCGATCAGCAGGTTGACGCTGATCGTCAGGCTGGCGATCGCGATCGACGGGAACACGACGGCCGGCGCGGCGAAGGAAAGCCCTCCGATGTTCTCCTTGACCAGTGCACCCCAATCGGCAAAGGGCGGCTGCACGCCGAGGCCGAGGAACGACATGCTGGACAATAGCAGGACGACGAAGACGAAACGCAGCCCGAAATCCGCCAGCACGGGGCCGATGATCCCCGGCAATATCTCCGAACGGATGAGATAGCCGAGCTTTTCGCCTCGGGCCCGCGCCACGGTGACATAGTCCATGGTGTTGATGTTGATCGCCAGCGAACGGGCGAAGCGATAGCTGCCGGGCGTATAGATCACCGCCATGGTCACGATCAGGATCGGGATCGAGGAGCCGACGGCGGCCACGACGACGAGCGCCAATATCTTGCTCGGGATCGAGGTGAGCGCATCGAGAAACCG
The DNA here is from genome assembly GCF_023554255.2 of Phyllobacterium sp. 21LDTY02-6. Taxonomy (GTDB): domain Bacteria; phylum Pseudomonadota; class Alphaproteobacteria; order Rhizobiales; family Rhizobiaceae; genus Phyllobacterium. The sequence continues at coordinate 140,933 of NZ_JAMJWD020000005.1, forward strand.
GCTGAGGGCGGCATCGAACCAACCGCCGATCACCGCTGCCATCATGCCGAGCGTCACGCCGCAGAAACAGGCCAGCACGACCGAGGCGAGCGAAATCCCGACGGTGAAGCGCGCGCCGTGGATGATGCGCGAGAGCATGTCCCGACCGAGATAATCGGTGCCGAGCGGGAACTGAGCGCTCATTGGACCGAAGAAGTCGAAATCGACGATCTCTCCGACCGGGTGCGGCGCTATCCATGGCGCCAGTATGGCGACGAGCGCCCAGGCGAGAATGATCAGAAACGAAACGATACCGAACAGGTTGAAGCGATATCCGAAGCGCGGCGATTTGGTGTCGGGTTGGTCGAGGACGGGTGCGGACATGATTATCGTAGCCTCGGGTTCGATGCGATGGCGATAAGGTCGGCAAGGGTGATGAGCAGGAGATAGCCCAGGCAGAAGATCATCGCGCAGGCCTGTATCAGCGGCAGGTCGCGCGTTGCGACCGCATCCAGCATCAGCTTGGCTATGCCGGGATAATTGAAAATGGTCTCGACGATGATGACGCCGCCAAGCAGGTAGGAGAGCGAAAGCGCCACCGCATTGACGATGGGGCCGAGCGCATTCGGCAGGGCGTGGACCAGCACCATGCGGCTGCGCGAGGCACCTTTCAGCAACGCCATTTCGAGATAGGGCGCATCCAGCGTTTCGACGACGGCGGCGCGCGTCATGCGGATCATCTGCGCCGAAATCACGAAGCTCAAGGTGATGACCGGCATGGCGAATGCCTTCAGGAGGCCGCTGAACGACGTCACCTCATTGGCCATGGAAAGAGCGGGCAGCCAGCCGAGATAGACCGCGAATACGATCACCGCGATCGTCGCGACCATGAATTCCGGCACGGAAATCACCGAAATCGTGATGATCGACACCAGGCGGTCGTAGATCGTGCCGCGCATGATCGCCGCCGTGATGCCGAGAAACAAGGCGATCGGCACCGAGATGCCGGCGGTGATGCCCGCCAGCCTGAGCGAATTCACCAGGCGGCTGCCGATGAGATCGGCGATCGGAACATTATTGGTGTAGGAGACGCCAAGGTCGCCGGTGAAGAGGTTTCCAAGCCAGTAGATGAAGCGCAGGAACGCCGGCTGGTCGAGGTTCATCGCCGCGCGAAGCCCGGCGACCGCCTCCGGCGTTGCCGCCTGCCCCAGAAGTATCTCCGCCACGTCGCCCGGCAGCATCTCGGTTGCGAAGAAGATCGTGAACGCGACAATGAGCAGCGTCAGCAGCGCAATGACGAGGCGTTTGGCGATGAGACTCAACAATGGAGATTTCATGATGCACAGCCTGCAACTCGGAAAGGGGAAACTGCTCGGACACCGTCATAGCGGCGTCCGGGCGCGGCAATGATACCGGTCAGGCTTCCAGCCAGGCGTATTCGGCGAAGGCAAAGCCCATCATCCCGCCCAGCGGATTCGGCTCCAGGCCGTGCAGCTTCGGCGAGATCGCATCGACATTCGACATGAAGACCGGGATGACCGTGCCGGCTTCGTTGGAAACCATTGCCTGCATCTCGCCGTAAATGTCCTTGCGCTTCGCCTCGTCCAGCAGACCGCGCGCTTCCAGCAGCATGGAGTCGAACTTTTCGGATTTGTACTGGCTTTCGTTCCAGGGCGCGTCGGATTTGTACAGCAGCGAAAACAGGATGTCGGGGGTCGGGCGCGCATTGATATTGCCGTAATGCACCGCGTCCTTCAGCCAATGGTTCGACCAGTAGCCATCCGAGGGCACGCGGTCGATGACGATCTTCTGGCCGATGGACGACGCGGCCTGCTGCAGCACCATCGCATAATCGAGCGAGGAGGACGCCGCCTCGGCCGCGGTAATATGGATCTCCTCGCCGAGTACACCGGCCTTTTCGAGCAGCGACTTGGCGCGCTCGGGATCGTATTCGCGCTGCTTGAGTTCGGCATTGTAGTAGCGGCTCGTATCCGGCACCGGATGATCGTTGGCGATCTCCGCCAGCCCGCGCAGCACCGATTTCTGGATGATCTCGCGGTTGGTGAGATATTTGAAGGCCTCCGCGACCCCGGCCTTGTCGCCCGGCGTCATGTCCAGCCGGACGTTGAGATTGGTATAGGTGCCGAGCTTCGAGATGAACAGCTTGGCCGCCGGATTGTTCTGGAGCACGCGCAGCGAACGCGGATTGAGATTGGCGGCAAGCTGGATATCGCCGGAAAGCACCGCATTCATGCGGGCGCTCTCATCGGAAATCGCAAAGAACTCGAATGAGTCGAGATGCGGTCCGTTGTTCTTCCAGTAGTTTTCGTTGCGCGCCGCAAGCGAGCGAACGCCCGGCTGGAACTCCTTGCAGACGAACGGACCCGTGCCATTGCCCTTGGAGAAGTCGGTAGTTGCATTTGCAACTATCATGAAATGATGCATGGCAAGGATGGTCGGAAGATCCGCATTCGGGCTGTCGAGCGTGATCTCGACCGTCGTATCATCGATCTTCTTCGTCCCGGAAATCTGCTTTGCGAGCGCATTGACCTTGGAACCGACGGCGGGATCGAGGTGCCGCTGCAGCGAAAAGACGACGTCATCGGCGGTGAGGGATTTGCCGTCATGGAAGGTCACGCCCTTGCGCAGCTTGACCGTCCATGTCCTGGCGTCGGCACTTTCGATGCTTTCGGCCAGTTCCATCTGGATCTGGCCCTTGCCGTCGAGGAAGGTCAGGCGATTGTAGAAGGCGCAGCAGCGAACATAGTCGGTGGCGTTCGACGCCTTGGCCGGATCGAGCGTATCGGCGGTGGAGGCGCTGAACCCCGCGGCCTTGACGAAGCCGCCCTTGACGGGGGTCTGCGCAAGTGCCGACGTCGCCCGGCCGAGAATGGATGCGCCGGCAATGGCGCCAACGCCTCCGAGCATCATCATCTGAAGCAGCTCGCGCCGGGTCGCACCGCGCCGGATCGCATTTTCAATCATCCGGTCATCGGAGGATGTCCAATCGGTAATCTTCTCGTTCATAAGAATTCCCCTTTTTTGGCGGTTGCGTCAGATGCACCGATTTATGAGCATCGGCTTCATCGTTTTCATGGTTTCAATCGTCAACGAACCTCATTGCAGTGGTGGCCTCGAACCGGCGCAGTGCTGCGGATGCCGGTCGCATATCGGGCAAATCTCCGTCCGGATCGAGCGGGTCCGGGTTCCGCAGCTGCCTTTGCCAGCCATGACAGTGTCCTATGGACGCGCGCATCATTTGCGCTGAATAGGCGAAGCACGGCAGCATAAAATTGCGAATCTTCGGTATTTGCCAAATTCCGCCGCAACCGCGCTTCGCGTTCTCAATCGCGCATGGCCGCGCGGACATCCTCGTCGGCAAGCGTCTGGTCCAGCGTCAGGCGCGTGCGTTCGATGATGGCGTCAATGTCCTCGTCCGTACAGCAAAGCGGCGGCGCATAGCCGAGCACGCCATTGGCGAAGGCGCGGATCACAAGGCCATTGTCCCAGGCGCGGTCGAAGATGCGGCGCGCCGGATCGGCATCCGCCGGCAATGGCGTCTTGCGCTCCTTGTCGGTGACGAGTTCGATCGCCGCCAGCATGCCACGGCCGCGAATATCGCCGACAAGCGGATGATCCGCCAGCGACTGGAGCCCCGCCATCAGGCGCTTGCCGGCCTTGCGGCCGTTTTCAAGCAGCCCGGCCTCGTAGAGACGCAGGCATTCGAGACCGATTGCGGCGCTGACCGGATGCGCGGAATAGGTGTAGCCATGGCCAACAGCCGCTTTGCCGGCACCGTCGGCAATCGTATTGTAGACATGTTCCGACATGAAGACGGCACCCATCGGCGCGTAGCCGGATGTCAGCCCCTTGGCGACGGTGATGAAGTCCGGAACGATGTCCTCGTCTTCGCAGGCAAAGAGCGGCCCGGTGCGGCCAAAGCCGGTGATGACCTCGTCGGCGATGAAAAGCACGTCGAACTCCTTGCACACCGCGTGCATGGCCTTGAGCCATCCTGCCGGCGGCACCAGGACACCGCCCGAGCCCTGTATCGGCTCGACGTAGAAGGCGGCGACGCGTTCCGCGCCGAGTTCCTCGATCCTGGCGCGCAATGCAGCCGTCGATGTATCGATGATCGCTTTGGGGTCGGTGCCTGCCGGATTACGGTAGACATAATGCGAGGGAATCTTGTGCTGCCAGTCATAGGGCACGCCGAAACCCGCGTGAAAGGCCGGGAGGGCCGTGAGGCCGGAGCCCGCCGTCGAGGAGCCGTGATAGCCATATTCGACCGAGATGAACTGGTCCTTCTGCGGCTTGCCCCTGGCATGCTGGTAATAGCGGATGAAGCGAATGGTGCTGTCGACGGCGTCCGATCCGCCGAGGGTAAAATAGACATGGTTCAGATCGCCCGGCGCCCTATCTGCCAGTTCGGATGCAAGGCGGATGGCCGGTTCCGAGCCCAGGCCGAAATAGCCGGTGGCATAGGGCAATTCGCGCAATTGCTTCGCGGCGGCTTCGACGATGCTGTCCTGGCCATAACCGGCATTGACGCACCAGAGGCCGGCGAAACCATCGAGCAGGCTGTGGCCCGAAGCGTCGGTGACGGTTGCACCCTTGCCGGATTGCAGCACCCGCACACCCGCGGCTTCATGGCCGCGATAGGAGGAAACCGGATGCACCAGATGGGCGCGGTCGAGTTCGATCAATGAATTGCTGAGCATGATATTCTCCGATTCTACCTGTTCAACCGAGAGCCTGATTGACGAGTGCATAGGTCTGGTACGGCTCGCTCGCTGCGGCCCGCACGTCGGCCCCTCGCCGCATGGTGACGCCGCCGCCGACATGCGAGAGCCCATGTTCGGTGAGCCATGGCGCCAGATTGGTGGACCTGTCCGTGTCCACGCGCACGAATTCGCCCGCATGGTTCGAAAGCACGAAACTGATGAGCGCACGAGCCTCGGCAGCGTCTCTCGCAACCACCGGGCCGATGACGAGGCCACGGCCGAAGCGACGAACCGCGGCGAAGGCTTCGACCTGACCTTCCGGGCGAATGACCGCGAACCGCGCGCGCTCGTCGAGCAGCCGCATCAGTTCGGAGCGGTCATACTTCTTCGCCAGCCGGTCGAGCACGCGGATGCGCTCATGATCGCCGGTCGTTGCCCATGTAACATTGTCCGGTGCTTCGACTTTCGACGCCACGCCCTGGTGCTGCGCGATTTCGCCGGTGGCGACAAAGCCCAGCTTTTCATAGAGCGGCAGCCCGTCCTTGGTCGCAACGAGCAGGCATGTCCGTCCGCCCGCGGCATCGAGGGCTGCCTGCATGAGCTTCCGCCCCAATCCGCGGCCCCGCATCGCCTCGTCCACGATAACCATGTTGATGGTGGCGATGTCTTCGCCGAAAGGCGTCATCATCGCCGTACCGACCACGCGCCCATCCTCGAATGCGGCCACGCCGGTGCTGAGGGCCAGCATCATCGCCCAGTCTTCGCGCCGGTGCGGCCAGCCCGCCTGCCGGGACAGGGTGACGGCGGCAGCGAGGTCTGCCGATGCCAACTCCCCGATGGTAATTTGCGTCGTTGTCATGCCTTCTTCCAGATCGCTTCTCTCCAGGAACAAATTAGGCTGCCGGGAGCAGCAGTTCCTCCCGACCAGCACGTCCGGGCAGCGCAATTTCACTGTCCTTCCGCGCCAGCGCCGCATCTTATGCCGCGACAATCACCAAACCGTTCCGGGACGCCGCGCCGATGCGTATCCGACGAAGGTTCGGACGCAACTCTCTGCCAAAGCTGCAGTCAGATACGAAACAATCTGCTTCGGCTGCGGGTCATTGCAGTGATTAGTCCATCCGCCGGCAATTATTATGGATCGGGAGGGCACCGCAGTGTCCGCAAGGCTTAGGAAGGATCAGACATGGCCCAGTTCAGACCGAAATACATCACCTTCGATTGTTATGGCACGCTGACGAATTTCCAGATGTCGCAGGCCGCCTGCGAGCTCTATGGCGACCAGCTCGACGAGCAGGCGATGCAGAAGTTCAATGCCGACTTTACCGCCTATCGGATGGATGAGATACTCGGCGACTGGAAGCCCTATGACGAGGTTATCCACAATGCGGTCGAGCGGACGTGCAGGAAGCACGATGTGGCTTTCAATGCGGAAGACGCGCGCAAGGTCTATGAGAAGGTTCCGACCTGGGGACCGCATCCCGACGTGCCCGCCGGCCTTGCCAGGGTCGCGAGGGAAATCCCGCTCGTCATCCTCTCCAACGCCATGAACGAGCAGATCCATTCCAATGTCGAAAAGCTCGGCGCGCCGTTCCACGCCGTCTATACGGCGCAGCAGGCACAGGCCTACAAGCCGCGCTTCAAGGCTTTCGAATATATGCTGGACCAGCTCAATGCCCGGCCGGAAGACATTCTCCACGTCTCCTCGTCGTTCCGCTATGATCTGATGTCGGCACATGATCTCGGCATCAGGAACAAGGTCTGGGTCAACCGTGGCCACGAGCCGGCAAACCCCTATTACGGCTATACCGAGATCAAGGATATTTCGGGATTGCCGGGCGTCGTCGGGCTTTAACCGCGCGTTCCACGAGCGCCGCCACGGAGAGAAAAGCCGATGCAGTTCAAGCCCTATTGGCACGATACGACGCCGCCTTTCACCGGCGCGGAGCCGAACCCGCCGGAAGGGCATTATGACGTCGCGGTGATCGGCGGCGGCTTTACCGGATTGTCGGCGGCACTGCATCTGGCCAAAGCGGGCACCCGCGTCGCCGTCTTCGAGGCGGGGCATGTCGGCTCCGGCGCGTCGGGTCGCAATGGCGGCCATCTCAACAACGGCCTGGCGCATAGTTACATCGCCGCCAAGGAGCATCTCGGACCGGAGCGCGCCCGGGCGCTCTACAAGGCGTTCGACATTTCGGTCGATACGGTCGAGCGCATCGTTCGGGAGGAGAATATCGATTGTTCCTTCCGGCGCGCCGGCAAGCTGAAACTTGCGTCAAAACCGGCGCATTTTGACAGTCTCGCGCGCAATTTCGAGGCTATTCACGCCGAAGTCGATGCCGATACGGCGCTGCTGCGACGCGGCGATCTCGTCGGCGAGGTCGGCTCGAACGATTTCCACGGTGGGATGCTTTCGCGCAAAAGCGCCATGATGGATATGGGCCGCTATGTCGGCGGCCTGGCGACCGCAGCCGCCCGGCATGGAGCGGTGATCTTCGAAGGCACGCCCGTAACCGAGCACAAGACCGACAGCGGCGGCCATCGGATCGTCACGCCGCGCGGCAGCATCACGGCTGACAGCGTCATCCTCGCGACAGGCGCCTATACGGATGCCGGCTTTTCATATTTTCGCAATCGCATCATCCCGGTCGGGAGCTTCATCATCGCCACGCGCCCGCTGACGCAAGCCGAAATCGCGGCGACCATGCCCGGCAACCGCACCTATGTGACCTCGATGAACATCGGCAATTACTTTCGCCTCGCACCCGATAATCGCATGATCTTCGGCGGTCGCGCACGCTTTTCGGCAACATCCGACCAGCGCTCGGACGGCAAGAGCGGCGCGATCCTGCGCGCCAACCTCGTCCGGCTCTTTCCGCATCTGGCCGATGTCGAGATCGACTATTGCTGGGGCGGCCTCGTGGACATGACGCAGGACCGGTATCCCCGCGCGGGCTTTGCCAACGGCGTCTGGTATTCCATGGGCTATTCCGGCCATGGCGCGCAGATGTCCACGCAGATGGGCATCCATCTGGCGGACGCCATCCTCGGGCGCGGTGACCGCAATCCGTTCGCCGGCCTGGAGTGGCCAGCCATCCCCGGCTATTCCGGCAAGCCCTGGTTCCTGCCGCTGGTCGGCCTCTACTATAAATTCCTCGACAGGGTGCAATGATTTCTCAGCTGCGAAGCAAAGGCGGGAAACCCCGCCTTCTCTCCTGTCTCAGAGCCCGCCGACATGCAGCGTCTTGACCTCGAGATATTCGTCGATGCCGAGTCTCGACCCTTCCCTGCCAAGTCCCGATTGCTTGACACCGCCGAAGGGTGCGACCTCCGTCGATACAAGGCCGGTGTTGAGGCCGACCATGCCGAACTCAAGCGCTTCGGCGACGCGCCATGACCGCTTGAGATTTTCGGTGAAGAAATAGGCTGCAAGACCGAACGGCGTGGCATTGGCGATGGCAATAGCTTCCTCTTCGGTTTCGAAGCGAAACAGCGGAGCCACGGGCCCGAACGTTTCTTCCGACGCAAGCAGCATATCGGTCGTCGCGCCGCCAAGCACGATCGGACGCGCATATTGCCTGCCCTCCGCCATCTTCTCGCTTTGCGCCAGAATACTTGCACCGCGGCCGAGGGCATCGCTGACATGGCGCTCGATCTTTTCGATGGCCGCATGATTGATCATCGGGCCGATCGCAACGCCTTCCTCGGTGCCTGCGCCCACTTTCATGGCCGAAACGCGCTCGGCAAGCTTCGAGGCGAAGGCTTCATAAATGCCGGATTGCACCAGGATGCGGTTGGAGCAGACGCAGGTCTGGCCGCCATTGCGGAACTTCGAGGCGATGGTGCCTTCGACCGCCTGCTCCAGATCCGCATCGTCAAAGACGATCAGCGGCGCGTTGCCGCCGAGTTCGAGGCTGAGCCGCTTGATGCTGTCGGCGGCACCCTTCATCAATAGAGCGCCGACCCGCGTCGATCCGGTAAAGGATATCTTGCGGACGGTCTCGTTCGCCATCAGTTCCTTGCCGATTTCCGTCGGCATGCCGGTGACGATATTGATGACCCCGGCCGGGATACCCGCCCGTTCGGCCAGCACGCCAAGCGCCAGCGCGGAAAAGGGCGTGAACTCCGAAGGCTTGACGACCACCGTGCAGCCGGCCGCGAGCGCCGGCGCCACCTTGCGGGTGATCATGGCGTTCGGGAAGTTCCAGGGTGTGATGATCGCGCAGACGCCGACGGCTTCCTTCAGGACGAGAATGCGGCGGTCGGCCGTTGGGGACGGAATGGTAGCGCCGTCGATACGACGGGCTTCTTCCGCAAACCATTTGACGAAGGACGCGCCATAGCGGATCTCGCCCAGCGCCTCGTCGAGCGGCTTGCCCTGTTCGAGCGTCAGCAGCAGCGCAAGGTCCTGCTCGTGCTCGATCATCAGCGCGTGCCAGCGCTCCAGCAGTGCCGCGCGCTCGGCATGGGTCTTCTTCTTCCAGCTTTTGAAGGCGAGCGATGCCGCCTCGATGGCCGCTCTGGTCTCGGTAGCGTCCATGTCGGGAATGGTGCCGAGCCTGTCGAGCGTCGCCGGATTGGTGACATCGACATCTGCGCCCGACGCCGCGTCGCGCCAGTCGCCGCCGATGAGTGCCTGCTGCCGGAACAGCCCCTTGTCTTTCAATGCGTGCATGGTTTCCTCGTTTCTGCTCAAGCCATGGCGGCAAGCACGGCCCGGGTGATGGCGTCCGTGCTGTCCTTGCCGGCGATCGTGCCGATGCCCTGTGTCGTTGCCACCTCGATCGCCGCCATGATGCCCCGCGCCGCCTCCTGCTCGCCGAGATGTTCGAGCATCAGCGCCGCCGACCAGATGGCCGCGATCGGATTGGCTATGCCCATGCCGGCAATGTCCGGCGCGGAGCCGTGCACCGGCTCGAACATCGACGGCGCGCTGCGGTCGGGGTTGATATTGGCCGAGGCGGCGTAGCCGAGCCCGCCCTGGATGGCGGCGCCGAGATCGGTCAGGATGTCGCCGAAGAGGTTGGACGCAACGATGACGTCGAGGCCTTCCGGCGCCATGACCATGCGTGCCGCCATGGCATCGATGTGAAAGAACGAAACTTCGACGTCCGGATAGTCCTTCGCCACCGCGCGCGTGACCTCGTCCCAGAACACCATCGAATATTTCTGCGCGTTCGACTTCGTCACCGAGGCGAGCTTCCTGCGGCGCACGCGCGCCTGCTCGAAGCCGAAGCGGATGATGCGTTCGACGCCGGTGCGGGTGAAGATCGCCGTTTCGACCGCGACTTCATCGCTGGTGCCCATATGCACGCGCCCGCCCGCGCCGGAATATTCTCCCTCGGTGTTTTCGCGAATGCAGAGAATATCGAAACCGTCGGAACGCAGGGGACCGGTGACACCCGGCAACAGCCGGTGCGGCCGGATATTCGCATATTGCACGAACGCCTTGCGTATCGGCAGCAGAAGGCCATGCAGCGATACGGAATCCGGCACTTCCGCCGGCCAGCCGACCGCGCCGAGATAGATGGCGTCGAATTTGCGCAACGTCTCGATGCCGTCTTCCGGCATCATGGCGCCGGTCTCGCGGTAATAGGCACAGGACCACGGGAAGCGCTGGGCTTCGAGGCCGAAGCCGTGGCGCGAGGCTGCGGCTTCCAGCACCTGCCATGCCGCGTCGGTGACGTCGCGGCCGATGCCGTCGCCCGGGATAAGCGCTATGGAATGGTTCTTCATGAATTGTTTCCTTCGATGTCGATGAGCACGCTCTTGTATTTGCGGTTGGCGAGATAGGCTTCCCGCCCGAGATCCTTGCCGATCCCCGAACTCTTATAGCCTCCTGTCGGCAGAATGTGATCGCGCGAACGCCCATAGCGGTTCACCCAGATCGTCCCTGCCTGCAATCGCTTCATCACGCGCATCGCGCGCGACAGGTCGCGCGTGAACAGGCCCGCCGCCAGCCCATAGGTCGGATGATCGGCGAGCGCGAGCGCCTCCTCTTCCTCGCGGAATGTCTGCAGCGTTAGCACCGGGCCGAATATCTCCTCGGTGACGGCGGGAGAATTGCCATCGACACCACGCAGGAGGGTCGGCTCGTAGAAATAGCCCTCCACATCCATCCGCCGGCCGCCGACGACGCATTCGGCGCCAAGGCTGGCGGCGCGCTTGACGATCTCGTCGATGCGGCCGAGCTGCCGCTCCGAGATGATCGGCGAATATTGCGTATTCTCGTCCCAGGTCAGGCCCGGTTCGATCCTTGCCATGTGGCGCGCGATGGCCTCGCTCAACGCATCGGCAACCTCCTCGGCGACGATCAGGCGCGAGCCGGCGACGCAGACCTGGCCGGCATTGGCCAGGATACCGCGCGAGATGGCGGCCGCCGCAAGTTCGAGATCGGCATCGGCGAACACCACCTGCGGGCTCTTGCCGCCGAGTTCCAATGTCATGGGTTTGATGCCGGTGCGGGCTATGTTCGCCATGATGGCGCTGCCGGCAGCGGTCGAGCCGGTGAAACTCACCTTTGCGATATCGGGATGGCCGGTGATGGCATTGCCGGTCGTCGGACCATCGCCGAGGACGATGTTGATCAATCCGGCCGGAATACCGGCCTTCACGGCAAGTTCCGCCATGAGAAGCGTCGAGAAAGGCGTGATTTCCGACGGTTTGAGCACGACCGCATTGCCGGCGGCGAGGGCCGGTCCGAGCTTCCAGCCCGCCATGGAAATCGGGAAGTTCCACGGCGTTATCGCACCGATGACGCCATAGGGCTCGCTGAGCGTCATGCCGAAACTGTCGGTGCTCGTCGGCGCTACGACGCTGCCCTCCTTGTCGGCGAATTCCGCGAAGAAGCGTATCTGCTCGGCCGTCACGGCGATGTCGCCCTCGGCGAGCTGCACGACCGGACGGGTCGAGCAGAAGGCCTCGAGCCGGGCCAGCGCCGGCGCCTCCTGGTCGATCAGGTCGGCCCAGCGATACATGGCGTTCAGCCTTTCACGCGGCCGCGCATCGGCCCAGCCGCTCGATTTCAGCGCTTCCCGCCCGGCCTGGACCGCGCGATCGACCAGGGACGCATCGGCGACCGGGCAGCCGCCATAGGCCATGCCGTCGGATGGCCGGCGCATTTCCAGCGCCCCTTCGGCCGCCACGCGCTCGCCGGCTATGAAGTGATGAAAGGGAAGCTCAAGCGTCTCCGGGTCAAAGCTTAGCGTCATGGTCGCCCCGCGCTCATTCGTAGACGCAGACATAGATCTTGCGAACGGTTTCGATCGTGCGCCATATCCCGACAAAGCCGGGCTTCATGACGAAACTGTCGCCGGCGCGGTAGATCTTCGTCTCCCCGCCCTTCTCCTCGATCTCGACGAGGCCGGAAAGGATGTGGCAGAATTCGAAGGTCGTTCCCTTGATCGAATGCGTTTCGCCCGGCGTCGCCTCCCAGATTCCCGTCAGCACGTGCTCGTCCTTCGAAGCATCCTGCGCCCAGGTCTTGAAAGCCGGATTGCCGGATATCAGCCGTTCGGGGGTCGGGAGTGCTTCCTTGGGTGCAAAATCCGGGTTCGTATCGATGGTGATCAGAAGTGACATGGCATTTCCTTGGTTAATAGCCGAGTGTTCGATCGACGAGGCCGACCATTTCCTTGCCGTCGCGGTGGCGACGGATGTTCTCGATGACCGCCCTTGCAGCCGTTCCCGGCTGGGTGACGGAGGCGATATGCGGGGTGATCACGACCTTCGGATGCGACCAGAGCCGGTCTGCGGCAGGCAGCGGTTCAGGATCGGTCACATCGAGCATCGCGCCGGCGATATGGCCGCTGTCGAGCGCCGAGATCAGCGCGTCATGGTCGAGCTGCGGCCCGCGGCCGACATGAAGCAGCCGCGCACCCTCGGGCAGCCGGGCGAAGAGCTCGGCATCGAGAATGCCTTGCGTTTCGTCCGTCAGCGGCAGGAGGCAGACGAGAATATCCGCCTGTTGCAGGAAGTCCGCAAACCGGCCCGCCCCGGAGAAACATTCGACCCCGTCGATTTCCTTGCTGTTGCGGCTCCAGCCGGACAGCGCGAAACCGAAGGGCTTCAGGCGCTCGATCGAAGCCTGCGCCAGGAGGCCGAGGCCGAGGAACCCGACGCGGCGTTCGCTGGCCGGCGGTATGGCCAGCGGCCGCCATTGCGCTTGCCTTTGTTGTTCGCGATAGGCCGTCATCTCGCGGTGCAGCGTCAGGACGCCGAGCGCCACATATTCCTGCATCATCCGGGTGATGCCGTCTTCGATCATGCGCACGAGCTTGACGTGCCGGGGCACGCTGCCCGGCTTGAACTGGTCAACTCCCGCGCCGATCGAAAACAGGATTTCGAGATTGGAATAGCGCGCGATATCCTCCGGCGCCGTCCAGCTGATCAGATAGCGAATCCTCTCGGGCTCGACGCTCTCGCCGGCCTGAAAGAACTCGATATCCGGCAGCTCCCGGGCAAAAGCCTCGCGAAAGATGGCGCCGCGCGCCGCATCGGAATTGAAGAGAAAAGCCATGGCGCCGCGCTACGATGTGAGACGCGCCGCGAGGCCGGCAATCATCTGCTGGCATGCGGCGAGTTCCCGGGTTTCGATATATTCATTGGGACGGTGAGCCCGGTCGATACTGCCGGGGCCACAGATGATCGCGTCGATGCCGGCATGCTGATAGAGTCCAGCCTCGGTGCCGTAACTGACCGCAGCAAGCGCCTTCTCCCCCGTCAGCTCGACCATCAGCCCGGCGAGCGCATGTTCGGCGGGCAGCGACAATGCCGGATAGGCGCTCATGTCGTCCCAGGCGGTTTCATAACCCTGCTCGCGCAGGGCAAATAGCTGCTGCTTCACCGGCTGGAGCAATGATGCCGGCGAAACGCCCGCGATGGCGCGCGCCTCGACCTCCGCCGTGCAGCGATCCGGGATGATGTTGATCGCCTGGCCGCCCGCGATCACGCCGAACTGCAGGGACGAATAAGGCGGTTCGAAATTCGCATCGAGCGGGCCGTTCGCGAGCGCCTGCCCATGGAGTGCCGCCTGCGCGACGATGACGGCCATGGCATGGACGGCGTTCAATCCGAGGTCCGGCCTCGACGAATGGCCCGGCCGGCCGATCACTTCGAGCCTGGCCGCGGCTTTCCCCTTATGCGCCAGCACGGGCTGCATCCCGCTCGGCTCGCCGATGATGGCGCCGAGAGGCCTGGCGCAAAGACCGGGCAGCGCAGCAAGGAGATGCGGCACGCCGCGGCAACCCGCCTCCTCGTCATAGGAGAAGGCGAGGTGAACCGGCCGCGCCAGCCGGCTCGCGGCAAGCTTCGGCAGGGCGGCCAGCGCACAGGCGAGGAACCCCTTCATGTCGGTGGTGCCGCGGCCATGGAGCCTGTCGCCATCCCGCCGCAGAGCGAACGGATCGCCCTGCCAGCCCGCCTCGCCCGCCGGCACCACATCCATGTGGCCTGAAAGAACATAGCCGGGTGTCTCGCGCGGGCCGACGGAGATGAACAGGTTGCTCCTGTCTCCTTCCGGCCCCGGAAGCACGGCTACCTCGGCGCCTGCCGCGCGCGCATAGGCGGCGATCCAATCGGCGATCGCGTGGTTTGGCGATCCGACGACAGACGGAAATCCGATCAGCTTTGCCAGAATTTCTTCGACCTGCATGGGCTGCCACATTGTAAGAGCAATCTTCGATATGGCAGCATAGCCCGCCCGGGCAGCGTTCCATGCCGAATACGGCGGCGCTTCGGACGAAGATTGCGAATTGCCCGCGTCAGGAAGCAAGTCCTGCCGGAGTTGCCATGCGATGATGCGGCAGGATATGCCTGCGGGAGGGAGCGAATAGGCCGAGATGCGGAATTCATTGCAATTGCAATCGTTCGAGCTGGTTGCGCGCGACATCGCCGAGGCGGATATCGCCTCGCTCCATGCCCTGTCGCTGGGCGTCGGCTGGCCGCACCGGCCCAAGGATTGGGAACAGCTGCTGCAGACGGGACCGGGCATCGTTGCCGTCGATGGTATCGGGCGCGTGTTCGGAAGTGCGATGTGGTTTCCGCACGGCGACGATTTCGCGACGATCGGCATGGTGATCACCACGCCCCGCGCGCAGGCGCAGGGCAATGGCCGCTGGCTGATGGATCAGGTGCTGGGTCGCTGCAAGGGCCGATATCTGAGCCTCAACGCGACGCATGCGGCCCATGCGCTCTATCTTTCGCTGGACTTCCGGGACGAGGCTGTCGTCTATCAGTGCCAGGGCGAGGCGGCGCTGACATTGCCGCCATTGCCGCCGCTCGACGGCGAGCTTGCCCCCATATCCGCCGGGATGCTGGGCGATATTGCGGATCTCGACGCCCGCGCCTTCGGTGTCGATCGCGGCGATCTCCTCGACATCATCACCCGCAAGGCGGACATCGTCGTCCTGAAGCGCGACGGCAAGCTCGCCGGCTATTCCTGCTGCCGCGATTTCGGCCGCGGCAAGGTCATCGGACCCATAGTCGCCTCCAGCGACCGCGACGCGGTCCACCTCGCCGCGATCCACCTGCAGAAACTCAAGGGCGAATTCGTTCGTGTCGATACGCGGGAAAAGGACGGGCTTTTTGCCGACTTCCTGGCGCAGTGCCGGCTTGGCGTGTATGGAACCGTCACGACAATGTCCAAGGGAAGACCCTTTCTCAACCGCAAGCCCGCCGAACCCTGGATCTATGGGCTCGCCGCCCATGGCTGGGGCTGATACCCATTGAACATGGGCACAACCGGCCCACGTGGTAGGATAGATTTTCGGCCTCAAAAAATATTTCGCCCTGCAAGCTGCTGATCTTGCTCTTTTTTCTTCCGGCAACCAAAATAAATTGCACAGACTTATCCCACCACTTTGAAACCGGGTTATTTTGATTCGGTCCTTTCCAGTGGGGGAGCAGCTTCCGGAGCTGTTTCGACAAGCTGGGGAAGGATGGCGTTGCCGGACAGTCGGAAGTGACAATCCCGATTGGCCAGCAAACTGCAGAAGGAAACGGAGGTAGCGCTCTTGTTTCCGGGTTGTTGCGTCTGACAAGCGTGACAATGGCAGGCAAAGACGTCGCGGGCGGTCTTCGGACCTCGACCCTGATACCTACTGACGCGCTGAAGACCGCCCGTCTCCCCCCATTTCAATGACCAGACGCGATTTCGCGGGCGTGGTGAGGATTTTGCTTATTCAAGCAACTGGGGCTGAATCACGCAAACATCAAAGTTAAGGCAAGGCGTGAAGAAGCTGCATAATGTCCGCGTCGAGCTCCAGCCCCTCCGTCAAAGCCTGGCGCCTCCGGGCGGCGCCACGCTTCCCCGGAAGGCGCGCACCCGGGTCATCGCCGATCATCTCGGCCAGCATGGAGAGGCGCGGCAGCATGTCCCCACCGCCGGACGCTTGCGGATCGATAACGATTATCGTCTGGCCGAGCGCGGGCGGGGGCCCTTTGTCGTCGAGCAGGGATGAGGCTTCATAGGCGAACTGCGCGCCGGTTATGCCGGCCGCAAGGATCTCGACCATCAGCGCCAGAGCTGCGCCCTTCGCCTCTCCGAGCGGCAGCATCGTCCCCTCTAGCGCCATTGCCGCATCCGTCGTCGGCTGACCATCCTTGTCGAGCGCCCAGTCCGGGGGGATGCCGACGCCCTTCTGCTTGGCTGCAACGATCTTGCCGCGGGCGGCCTTCGAGAGGGCGAGATCGATGACGACGGGGTCAGCGCCGGCCAAAGGGGCGGCAAAGGCAATGGGATTGGTGCCAAACATCGCAGTCCTGCCACCCCAGGGGGCCATGGCCGCGGGCGCATTGGCGACCATCAGCGCCACAAGTCCTTGTTCGGCGAAGCGTTCGACGGTGAGCGCCATGACGCCGGCGTGATGCGAGCGGTGAATGGCTGCAAGAGCGATGCCGTTCCGGCCGGCCAAAGGCGCCAGCTCTGCTACGGCCATATCCAGCGCTGGATAGGCGAAGCCGAAACCGGCATCGATGCGCAGCACGGCCTCGGCCGTCTTCGTGGCGACGGGAATGGCGAAGCCATCCACCTTTCCGGCCAGCGCTTGCGCGGCATAGGCTGGAACGCGACGCAAGCCATGACCGCTCTGGCCGGCCGCCTCAGCGGCGACAAGAGCCCTGGCGGTGGAACGGGCATTCCCGGCCGCCACCTTGTTTCGGGTGAGGATGGCAACGACCATATCCTCCGCTTCAGAAATGCTCAGACGCATGGGGCACCTATTTTCAGGATCCTAACAGTTGCAGCGCGGCGGCAAGCCCCGGTATGGCCAGTGAGGCTCCCGACGCGCAGAGGAGAACGAAGACGATGAGCTTCAGATGTTTTCCCGCAATCGGCAGCGGCAGGCGGCGGGCAAGCTGCGTGCCGGCCATGACCGGGACGATGGCAAAAAAGGCTGGCCAATAATGACGGTCCGGGAATGTGCCGTCGGCGATCACGACGCCAAGCCGGAGCAGTGCGTTCACGCCAAAGATGGTCACCAGCGTTTCCCGGATTGCCACAAGCGGCAGCGGTTGGCGATAAAGATGGTAGACAAGCGGCGGACCACTGGTGGAGAACATTCCGCTCATCAGGCCGGAAAAAATGCCGAAGGTGACGAAAGAGCGATCGCTGGCGGGCTGCTTCTCGCGCTTCGGCGGCAAGACGAGTTGTAGCGACGAGACGATGATGATCGCGCCGAGGAGGATTCGCATGAGGACGACGCCGTTCTCGGCAAGGTGCTCGATCAGCAGATAGCCGATCACCAGCGACGGCAGGCTGCTCAGAAGGACGAGCACGAGCGTTTTCTTCAGCACTTCGTTCCAACCCTTGCTCAGCATCATGGAGGCATTGACCAGGGTGAGCACGCTGGTCACCACGGCCGCGTCCTGAAGCGGCATCATCGCGCCCAGTGCAACGGCACCCATCAGAATAAGGCCGAAGGCGAAGCCGGTTAACGCCTGCACGTAGGCGGCAAGGCCCGCCATCACCATGAAGGCCAGAGCCTGATTGATGGTCAACCTGCTTGCCTCCGCCCGGCGGCTGATGCGCCGGTTCCTGCCTGTGTGCTCATACCTTGCTGTCCAGCGACGCGATCAGGTTAGCGAGCAGAGCAGTTCGCGGTGCCAGGCTGCCGATCAGGATATGTTCCTCGAATGTATGCGCTCCGCCTCCGTCGGCACCCAGTCCGTCAAGGGTCGGAACGCCAAGGGCCGCCGTGAAGTTTCCGTCCGATCCGCCGCCGGTTGTCATGCCTTCCAGTGCAATGCCGAGTTCGCTCGCGATCCTGGCCGCGTGATCGAAGAGGCGGCGTCCCTCTCCGCTCTGCGCGAAGGGTGGTCGATTGATCGCGCCCGAGATATCGAAGGTGATGTCGGGATCGACCGGCGTCATGTTCCTGATCTTGCCGATGACTTCGGCTGCCGTTGCTGCGTCCGGCAGGCGCAGGTCGAGTTGCAGGCGGCATTCCGCCGGCACGGTATTGCGCCCGGTGCCGCCCTCGATCGTGCCGGTGGTTACCGTGATGCCGCGATCGGGATCATTCAGCGCTTCGAGCTCCAGAACCAGCCGGGCTGCGGCACGAATTGCCGAGCGCCCGTCAAGCGGGTGGACGCCCGCATGCGAGGCGCGGCCGCGCACGACGACGTCGAACAGTCCGACGCCTTTGCGCGCAGTGACGATCTTGCCGCCGTCCCGCGCCGGCTCGACGACGAGCGCGTAGGCGGCATTCGTTGCGAAATCCTCTATCACCGGCCGCGAGCTTTTCGAACCCACCTCCTCGTCCGGAACCACGAGCAGCTCGATCGGGAGGTTATGCCCCGCTTTCATCACGAGCGTCATGGCCTCGATCGCCATCAGCACGCCTGCCTTCATGTCATAGATGCCGGGGCCGTAGAGCCGGTCCCCCTCCTGTCGAAGCGGCAACTTTTCGCCGATCGTGCCGATTGCGTGCACCGTATCGATATGCGCGAGAATCAGGATGCTCTTGGCGTTGTAGCGCTCAAGGCGTGGCGTGCGGAGCGTTACGATGTCGCCGAAGCCGAGCGTGCCCGGCCTACGTTCGACGGCGAGGCCTGCTTTGCGGCCCACCTCTTCCAGGCGGTCCGCCAAACGATTGACCGCTGCTGCATCGCCGCTCGGCGTCTCCGCCCTGACCCAGAACCGGAGTTCCTCGAGCAACCGCTCGACATCGACATCGCTGGCCGTGATTGGCAGGTTCATTTGCGGGTCACTCCATCATTTCGGCAGGCACGAGCCGGATCAGGTGCGTCGTCGCGGCGTCGACTTTCTCCCGGCTATAGAGCAGCGGCACGTACTCGCCACGCGACCAGCATTCGGAAAGATCGGCATAATGCGGCGACCGCGGATCGCCCGACTGGCCAGGTGTATTGACGCAGACGCTGTTGTCCCATTGGCCGACATCCATCACCAGCCGCACGGAAGCGCCGGCATTGACGCCGAAATCGCTGATCCGATACGCCGCATGCATCGGCGTGGAGCGGCTGCCACCGAGCGGCAAGGGACCCACGTTCCATTCCGTATCGGTTTCCGGCTTCACACGGCTCGCCGCATGCTCGAAAAGCGCCTGGTGGAGGTTTCCCCACCGCCATGCCGCCGGATCCGGCCCAAGCCGGGCAGCGCAATCTTGCCAGCCCTTCGTCAAGGTCGAAAGGACCAGCGCGTCCCGCTCTTCGACGCTCCAGAACCGTTCGGGCATCTGGAGCAGGGAGAGAAGCCGGTCAAAATCGCCGGGCAGCAGGAGCTGGCGGACGGTCGCGTTCGGCGCGAAGCGCGCCAGCAGGCCGGGCCGCAGGTGCTTCATCCACCAAACTTCAAACAATGCGGCCGGTGCGCTCCCTGCCTCGAGGCGGTAATCCCAGCCCTCGAACAGTTCAAGCCCACTGGCCTGCGCCCCATCCATCTGCACGCGCGATGCAATTTCCCGGAGCACGCCGATGATCACCTCGGCGGGCCGCGAAAATACATCTGTCTGCAGGGCCATCGATGCGGACAGCGTATGGCTGTGATCACCGCCGAGCACGGCCTTGATGCGCTTTGCCCGGCTGCCTTCCGCCCATTCATGGCCAATGGACGGCGCGCCAGGATCGCGATCCGCGGGCAGGTTCATCTCGTTGGCTGAGGCCACGAAGCCAGTGGCTGGATTGAAGCTGCGCGGAAGCTCCGTCGCCGGCAGGAAGCCCTCCCATTCGTGGCTGCCGTCACCCGGCACCGGCAGGAGACCCTGCCAATTGCGGCGCATCGGCGAGAAGCCAGCGGTGAACCAGCCGATGTTGCCGTCAACATCGGCGCTGACATGATTGACCGAGGGCGTGCCCCAATGGTCAAGGGCATCCGCGAACCTCTGTGTCGAGCGGCTTCGCATGTAGGACAGACTGCCGAGATAGGCGGCCGAGCCAGGAGAATGCCAGACGGTGCGCATGGCGACCGCCCGGCGGCGCGCCCTGTCCTCGTGCAATACCGGTCCATGGCGGGTAAAGCACAGCGTCAGCACCTGCTCTGCACAACCACGGACGGCGAAAGCTTGCTGGATCCGCTCGATCTGTTCCCAGCCGGTGCCATAGCGGTATAGATCCGGCTCGCCCTCCTTCGTCTCGTAGACGTAGATGTCCTCCTGGTCCGCGCCGAAGATGGTGAGGCCGAAGGCGGTGCGCTCGTTGTGGCCAATCGAGACGCCCGGCGCGGTTGGCTCGCCCGTGCCGATAATGTTGATGCCCGGGGCCTCCAGGTGCACCAGGTAGCGGAGCGAAGGGACAGCATGGGCCCGGTGCGGGTCGCTCGCCAGGATTGGTCGGCCGCTCTGCGTGCGCGAGCCGTGGACTGCCCAGTTGTTGGAGCCTTCCTCGGCACTGCGCTGAACAACCTCGCCAAGATCCGTCACCTCAGACCAACTCCAGGCATCGGCAAGGCTTGACGACAACCGCTCCTTTTCGAACGTGACCGGCGCCGTCGCAAGCTTGAACAGCCGCACGGCCTGTAGAGGAATATCCGCGTAGGCCAGTCCTTCCGCCAGTTTCGGTTCCACCGGCGGATCGAGCTCGAAGCGCAGCAGGTCGGTTGTCGCATCGGTCATCGCCATGACATTGGCGCGCAGAATCTCGGAGACGCCGTTGCGGGTCAACGCATGGGAGCGTATCCGCACCACGTCCTCCGGCTGCCAGCGAGCAGGGTGCGTGCCAAAGACCGCGAACTCGGGCGGCAGGCGCTCCGCCTCCCGCTCGCACAGAGCGATGTAGGCATTCACGCCGGCGGCAAAGGCAGTACAGATCACCTGCGTGTCATCGGCATAGGCAAGCCATTCGGCTGCCATGTCGCCGCGGTAGAGGAAGTGCCGCGCGGCATGATCCTGGGCGAGATAACCTGGACCGAAATCGGCGGCCAGCAGACCCAGGCCGCGCTTGCGCCACAGGTCGAGCTGCCAGAGCCTGTCGCGTGCGGCATTGAATCCCTGCAGGAGAAAGAGGTCGGCCTCGCTCGCCGCCCGGATGTGGGGTATGCCCCAACGGTCGATCCGGATTTCCGCCTCGGCCTCCAGCCCGGAAAGTCCAATGGTTTCTTCAGTTGCACGGTCGGTCATGGCGGCATTTTCAAACATGATGGCAGGCGACACTTGCACCGTCAGGACGCGGCGTCAGCTCGGGGCGGACTTTCGAACAGATTTCGGTCGCCAGCGGGCAACGCGTATGAAAGGCGCAGCCGGAGGGGATGTTTGCCGGGCTCGGCAGCTCTCCCTGCAGGATGAAGCGCTGCTTGCTCCGCTGAGCTATCGGATCAGCCTCAGGTACAGCCGACATCAGCGCCCGGGTGTATGGATGCTTGGGATTTGCGAAGAAGGTGTCCCGATCTGCCATCTCCACGAAGCGACCGAGATACATCACCACCACCCGGTCGCAGATGTGCCGCACGACACTCAGGTCGTGCGAGACGAAGAGGTAGGCGACGCCCATGCGCTGTTGCAGCGCGACGAGCAGGTTGAGGATCTGCGCCCGCACCGAGACGTCGAGCGCCGAGACCGGCTCGTCGCAGATCAGGAGATCCGGCTCCAGGGCAAGGGCGCGGGCGATCACGACCCGCTGACGCTGACCGCCGGAGAACTGGTGGGGATAGCGGTCGGCATGTTCTGGTCTCAGGCCAACCTGCGTCAGCAACTCCGCCACGCGGTCTTTCAGCGCCTTGCCCCTGGCTATGCCGCGCACGATGAGCGGTTCGGCGATGGTCGCCCCGATGGTCGAGCGCGGATTCAACGAAAGAGCAGGGTCCTGGAAGATCATCTGCACCTTTCGGCGAATGTCGTTGAGCTTGCGGCGATCAGCCCCGACCACTTCGTCTCCGCCAATCTTCACGCTGCCGGAAACCGGGGCCTGGAGTCCGACGATCGTGTTGGAAAGCGTTGACTTGCCACAGCCCGATTCGCCGACAAGGGCTACAGTTTCCGCCTTTCTGATCTCCAGATCAACGCCGTTGACGGCCTTGACGACCGCCCCCGAGGAACCGAGGAGCCCGGCGCGGCCACCGAAATGCACGGCCACATCTTTCAACTCGAGAACAATCTGCAGGTTATCGATCATGCGGCTACCTCACGGATTTCGGCCATGCGGTCGATGTGCCAGCAGGCGGAGCGGTGTCCGCCGCCGCGATCGAACAATGGCGGCTGTTCGGCACGACATTTTTCGGTCGCCAGCGGACAGCGGTCAGCGAAGCGGCAGCCGGCCCCGAACTCGTTCGGCGTGGGCACCCTCCCCTCGATCGTCGCAAGGTCCGCCTTCGGCGCGTCGCTGAGCTTGGGGATGCTGGCGAGCAGAAGCGCCGTGTATGGGTGCTGGGGCTTCTCGAAGAGTGTCTGGACGGGAGCAATCTCGGCGATGCGTCCGGCATACATGACCGCCACATCGTCGGCGATATCGGCGACAACGCCCATGTCGTGGGTGATGATGACGATCGAGGTGCCGCGTTCGGCGACGAGCTTCTTCATCAGGTCGAGGATCTGGGCCTGGATGGTCACGTCAAGCGCCGTGGTCGGCTCGTCGGCCACCAGTACGCGCGGACTGCAGATCAGCGCGATCGAGATCATTATGCGCTGGCACATGCCCCCCGACAGTTCGAATGGATACTGGTGGAACCGCCGGTCGGGATCGGGAATGCCGACATCGGCAAGCATCCGGCGCGCCCGAGCATGGGCCTCGGCGCGGGGCACGTTGTGATGCGTCCTATAGGCGGCGGCGATCTGGGCACCCACCGTCGTCAGCGGATCGAGCGATGCGCTCGGCTCCTGGAAGATGATCGAGATGTCTTTGCCCCGTGTCTTGCGCATGTCACGCTGCGACAATGCCGTAAGGTCACGATCGTCGAGACGGATGTGGCCGCCGGAACGCCGCGCTGCGGGCGGCAACAAGCCGAGCATGGCATAGCACGTCAACGATTTGCCGCAGCCGGATTCCCCGACCAGGGCCATCACCTTTCCCGGTGCGACGGAGAACGATATTCCGTCGACGACATTGGCTCCGGCGATCTCGACCGTCAAACCCTCCACGGAAAGCAATGGGCGCGGGTGTATCTCCATCCGGCGCTCCTCTAGCCTGCGCGTGCCGGTGGGACCGGTTCGGGGCGCTTGTAATTCCCAATCGAATTGCCGCCGTCGACGCTGAGCACGGCGCCGGTAATGAACGCCGCCTGCCCGGAACAGAGATAGGCAATCGCACTTGGCGCATCGTCCGGACCGCTGGAGCGTCCCAGTGGAATGTTCTTCAGCATGTTCTCGACATAGGCCTCGTCGAGGGCCGAAACCTCGCTGCCCGGCGCAAAGCCCGGCTCCACGACATTGACGCGGATTCCATGATGGGCAAGTTCCATCGCAAACCCCTTGGACAGACGCTCGATGGCGGTCTTGGAGGTGCAGTAGGGCACCGAGTTCTGGTTCATCTTGCGGGCAGCGCCGGAAGAGATGTTGACCACCGATCCCTGCTTGCCCTCGGCGATCATCAGCTTTGCCATCTCGCGCGTGAGTACGAAGGGCGCCCGCAGGTTTACGCCGAAGACGCGATCCCAGTCGGCAAATTCCATATCGAGCAGGCTGAACCGGGTGTAGATGCCTGCATTGTTGACGAGGATGTCCGGCGCCTTCCATTCGCGCCGCACCAGTTCGACAAGGTCGAGCATTGATACATCGCTCGTCAGTTCCGTGGCATGCAGCAGGGTGGTGGCGGGATTGAGATTGAGATCCGCCGCCACCTTCTCGAGCGCGTCCATGCGGATGTCGCTGAGGCAGAGCCGGGCGCCGCGCTTGGCGAAATAGGCCGAGGTCCAGCTGCCAAAGATGCCGGCGGCACCCGTGATGACCATTGTTTTATCTTGGAATTCCATGGGGTAACCTCAGCGGGAACGGGAGCGCGGGTCGAGCTGGTCGCGCAGCCAGTCACCGAGCACATTTACGGAAAAGACGAGAAGGAAGAGGCAAACGCCCGGGACGGCAACGATCCACCACGCGCGTTCGAGATACTGGCGGCCGACGCTCATGATCGAGCCCCAACTGGCCGACGGCGGCTGAATGCCGAGCCCGAGGAAGGAGAGACCTGATTCCATCAGGATCATCAGGCCGAACTCCGCGGTTGCCACGATCAGGATCGGGCCGGCGATGTTGGGCAGGACATGATGGAACAGGATGCGGACGGCCCCCGCCCCGGCCAGTTCCGACGCCTTGATGAAGGGGAGGTTCGACACCTGCAGCGTCTGGGCATAGGCGACGCGGGTATAGCGTGGCCAGCGGGTCAGTCCGAGGACGAGGACGAGCTTCAGGAAACCTGGGCCGAGCACGGCAACCGTCAGGACGGCCAGCAGGATGGCCGGGATTGACATCATGATGTCAACGAGACGCATGATGATCGTTTCGGTCCAGCCGCGGAACCAGCCGGCGAGCATGCCGAGCGAGACGCCAACCATGGTCGATACGATGACCGAGAGGGCTGCTACTCCCAGAGAAACCCTGGCGCCGTAAACAGTCCGAGAAAGAAGGTCGCGGCCAAGGTCATCCGTTCCCACCCAATAGGTGACACCCCGATAGGTGAATCCCGGCGCCTTCAGGCGGGCCAGCAGTGTCTGGTTGTTGGGGTCGGCAGGGGCCACGAGCGGCGCAAAAACCGCCAGGAGGACGATTGCCGCCAGCAAGACGGAAACGACGATCACCGAGGGTGGGACACGGCGAAGGCGCTGGCGGATGGCATGGGCGCTTGCGGTCACGATGATATCCTTACCTTACCAGGCGGATGCGCGGATCAACCACCACGTAGACGAGGTCGGCCAGTACGCTGGTCAGCACATAGACGAATGAAATCAGCAGCACGATTACCTGGACCACCAGGAAGTCGCGCGACTGGATCGATTGAATGGCGAGTTGCCCGATCCCCGGCCAGGCAAAGACGGTCTCTATGATCACGGCGCCGGCAAGCAGATTGCCGATCTCCAGCGCGGCGATGGTGATGACCGGGATCGAAGCGTTGCGCAGGACGTGGCGGAAGACAGTCTGGCCAAGCGACAGCCCCCGGGCAAGTCCCGCCCGGACGTAGTCCTTACCCAGTTCGTCGATGATGGCAATCCGTGACATCCGGGCAAAGGTGGACATCGAGAGCGCCCCCAGTGCGATCGACGGCATGATCATCGCACGAAGCTCGCTCGCTCCGGAGGTCGGCAACCAGCGCAGGGTGACGCCGAAAATGAAGATCAGCAGGATGGCCGAGAGGAATGTCGGCACGCTCTGTCCCGTCACGACGATGGCGGCAAGAATGCGCTCGATGGCGCTGCCGCGCATGGTGGCCATGATGATGCCGGACGGAATGCCGATGCCGATCGCCACCATCAGCGCCCCGGCGGCCAGCTGAATCGTATAGGGTAAGCGCGAGGCAACGATGTCGAGGGCGGGCACGCGCTGGACGACGGACATGCCGAAGTCCAGCTGCGTCAGTCCATGGAGATAGTCGATATATTGAACCCAGATCGGCCGATCGAACCCGAGCTGATGCCGCAGCTCGGCGATCATTTCGGCCGAAGCGTCCTGGGGGACCAGGAGAAGCGTCGGATCCCCGGAAAGATGCATGATGACGAAGACGATCGTGAGCACGCCGAAGATTGCAACGAGTGCCTGTATCAACCTCTGGACGGTGTAGTTCAACACGATCCCGCCCTCGCCCTCAATGCTGCCAACTCATGTCCATGACGAACATGGCTTCATTGGCAGACGGCGTCCATTGCAGGTTCTTGGCTGCGCCATAGAGCGCATAGACCTGATAGAGGCCGAGACCCGGGACGTCCTCGCGCAGAACCTCATAAGCTTGGGTATATAGCTCCTTGCGCTTTCCCTCGTCGAGGATGGCGCGCGCCTGGTCCACCAGCGCGTCGTACTTCTCGTTCTTGTACTTCGCCCAGATGCTGCCGCTGCGGAAAAGCGGAAAGATGATGCCGTCCGCATCCTGGCAGGCGCATGACCAGGCGCCGAAGGCCATTCCGCCGGCATTCTCTGCATCGCCCTGGCGACGCTTCAGGAAGGTGGCCTGGTCGCTTGAGGAGATCGTAACGTTCAGGCCGACTTCGTTTACCATCTGCTGGATGGCTTCCACGAGCGCGCGCGGATAGGACGGTGAGGTCAAGAACTCGACAGTTGCCCCTTCCGCACCGGCTGCCTTGACGAGTTCGGCTGCCTTCTGCGGATCATAAGGATAGCCTTCGACAGCCTCCGTGTAACCGAAGATGGGCTCGGCGCCGACGACGTTGATGGGCTTGCCGTAGCCCTCCAGCAAGGCATCCACGAGGCCCTGCTTGTCGATCGCATACGCAATTGCCTGGCGCACGCGCACGTCCTTGGTCGGGCCCGCCTCGGCATTCAGGTAAAGATAGCCGACGCGTTCGGTCTCACCCGTCAGAAGCTTGGTGCTGTCGCTCTCGATGGTGGATGCCTGGTCCGGTGGCACGTCGCGGATGAGATCCGCCTTGCCGGTTTTCAGATCGGCGATGCGCGTCGAAACGTCCGGAACGGCACGGAATACGACCTTCTCGAAGGGCGGCTCGCCACGCCAGTAATTGTCATAGGCCTCGAGCTCCGTCTGGATGCCCTTCTTCCAATCGGCCATCTTGTAGGGCCCGCTTCCGACCGGATGGAGGTTGAAGTCCTGGTCACCGACCTTCTCGACATAGGCCTTGGGCACGATCGACAGCTTCACGAGCTGGGCCAGCAGCGCAGGATATGGCGACTTCGTCGTCACTTTCACCGTCGTCGGATCGACAACCTCCGCCGTCGCGATCTGGTCGAACTGGGACAATTGCGGGCTCTTGAGCGCCGGGTCGATAATGCGATTGATCGAAAAGGCGACATCTTCCGCCGTCAACTTCGAGCCGTCCTGGAAGGTCACGTCAGCGCGGATCTTGAAGGTGATGGTTGTGTCGTTTTCATAGGTCCATTCGGTGGCGATCTGGGGGACGATCTTGCCCCCGCTGTCGCGGGTCAGGAGATTGTCGAAAATGTTGCGATACACCGTGTAGCTGTCGGTATTCCATTGCAGATGCGGATCGAGCGTTGCCACATCGTTCGGCAGGTCGATAGTCAGCGTCTCCTTGGTCTGGGCAATGGCCGTCGAGGCCATCAGGGCCAAAGCGAGGGACGCGATGAATGCTAGTCCTGGTTTCATGTCTTCACCCTCTCATTATTCATTATTCCAGCGTCATGGAACGAGTGTCATCTGGCAGGTTCGCCAGCGACAAGGCCGCACTCTTGGGCGCAGTAGCGGGCCAGCTCCGCATGGGTGCAGAACCAGACATCGCTTTTCGACTGCGCGAGCCGTATGATTTCCTCCAGAATGAAAATGCGGGAGCGATGACCCACGTGGTGCGGATGCAGAGTTACCTGGAAGAGACCGCCCTCCTCCCAGGCAACCTCCAGTTCGCGCTGCAGGATGTCTGCGACCATTCCAGGGCCGCCATAGGGGCGCGCACCAGTCATCCTGTCCATCGCCACATAGGGCGCATCGTCGCGGATCCACTCGACAGGGATCTCCACCAGGCCGGTCGGCTCACCATCTTCGAGCAACTCATAGGGCTCGTCGTCGGCCATCAGCGAAGAATCGTAGAGCAGGCCCATCTCTCGGGCGATCGCCAGCGTGTAGGGACTGAAATCCCAGGATGCGGTACGCATGCCAACCGGACGGACGCCCGAGAGCTTCTCCAGCACATCGGCAGCCCTCAGCGCCAGATCCCGCTCGGTTGCGTGATCGAGCCGCGAGTTGAACTCGTGGATCCAGCTGTGCATTCCAAGCTCGTGGCCGCCGGCAATGACGGCCTCGACCTCGCGAGGATTGATCATCGCCGACACTGCCGGCATGAAGAAGGAGGCAGGCACGCCATACTTTTCCAAAAGCGCCAATATGCGCGGCATGCCGCAGCGGGCACCGTATTGCCCCTGGCTCAGCCTGCTGATGGAGATGCCGCCATTCCTCAGCTCGAAGGTCTCGTGATCACTGTCAAACGAGATCGCTACAGCCATGCGGGCGCCGTGCTTCCATGACGCCGGCTTCAGAGATCGTCCGGCTCTTGCCTTGAATATCTTCTGGTGCCAGATTTCCTCCGCCCACATCCAGGGCCGGTGCTGATCGTGCTCTTGGGTGGCGCTCATTCGTAACCTTCGTCTTCTGGCGCTCTGCGTATCGCCTCTGCTCCAAAAGTGTTACAAGCTCAAGAATTAGTCAGCAAGCGAGGTATTGTTCACATATATGAACTCCGAAGTGAAGAGTGCCGGCCGTATCCTCGACCTTCTCGACTATCTCTCGCGGCGGCGCGAACCGGTGACGCTGTCGCAGATCATCCGGGACCTGGGCTTTCCGAAATCCAGCGCGCACGGCCTCTTGCAGACGCTCGCCGCGCGGGGCCACCTCACGCAGGACACCCGCGGCCGCTACATCCTGATCGAGACGAGCCATGGCTTTCCCTTCCGGCAGCACGAGGAGCCACTGGTCGTTACCGCGCGCCCGTTCATGGAGCGCCTGCGCGACCGGTCCGGCGAGACCGTCCTGCTTTCCACCATGAACGCTCATTGCGAGATTCGAAGGCTCGCCAAGTGCGTGAGCAACCAGCCGATCCGCTATGATGTGAACATGGACGCGGCGATCGCACCCTACTGCACGGCCACCGGTCGCCTGCTGCTTGCCCACGCACACCCGGACGTGCGCGACGATTACCTCTCACGTGTGCAACTGCTAACCTACACCCGCCACACCGTCACGGACCCTCAGCAGTTGCGCAGGCTGTTGAAGAGTATCTGCAATGACGGATATGCGGTGAACGATCAGGAATTCGTCACTGGATCCACTGGCATCGCTGCGCCGGTGCGAGATCGCGATGGAAATGTTGTCGCTGCCCTCAACCTTGGCACCTTGACATCCCGGTTTGTTGAACGCCGCGAACTGCTGATCCTGATGGTGCGTAGTTTCGCCCACGATATCAGCCGCGCCCTGGGCTATCAGGCAGCAAGACCAGGGCGGACCTTTGACGAGGGCAGACCTTCGCGAGGATGAAGAGCAGCAGGCCGCAGGGCAGGATCACGCACCCGCGACTTCGCCCGTACCGCTGAACACGCACCCGGCGTTATGCTGTTTTTCAAGAACAGTATAACCGCCGTGAGGATAAAACTCGCAGGGCGGCTGGGGTGCTGTAACGTTGTTGGCGGATTGCCATGAGATCCTGCCTCGATCCAATCGATCTCTGGTCGAGGTAGCCCCTCGACATTCACTGGCCGAGTCGGGCGCGAGCACTTGCCTGTGCCGACCGGATCAGGCCCTGGTACTGGGCGTCCTTGCCCGGATACCAGGGCATACGCCCTATATCGGCGAAGCCCGGGATCGTCTCCATGTGCTGCACCATGCGCCGGCGCATGGGCTCATCCGGCAGGGCGCCATACATGGCCTGCACATTGTCCTCCGCATGATCCGGGTTCGAGGTGCCGCACAGCACTGTCGTGACTGCCGGATGCGCCATCACCCATTTGAGGAAAAACTGCGCCCAGGTCACCGCTTCGAACTCCCGGGCAAAATCCGGCAACGGGCGGCCTTCGACCACCTTCATCAGCCGCGCCTTCTCCAGCGGCAGATTGATGAGAACGCCGACACCGCGGTCCGCCGCCGCCGGCAACAGACGCCGCTCGGCGCCGCGGTTGAAGATGGAGTAGTTCGTCTGGATGAAATCGACGCCGTCGCGCTCGACGATTTCGGCAAGCTGATCCTGCGCGCCGGTTTCATGATGGGTGACGCCGACATGGCGAATGCGGCCTTCCTTCTTCCAGGCCTGCATCAGCGGGATCACGACCGCCGCGTTGACAATGCTGTGGCACTGCATGAGGTCGATCGAATCGCGCCAGATACGCAGCCTCGACTGTTCGAAGCTCGCCAGCGCATGGCTCTCGTCACCGAGATATTCGCCGGTCGACCAGATCTTGTTGGCGACGAAGATGTCGGCTGCCTCCGGTGCTCCTGCCAGGAACGCGCCGACCGAGACCTCTGCCGATCCGTAGAGGGGCGATGTATCGACGACCCGGCCTCCGCCGGCGACGTAGCGCCGGAAGACCTCGCCGAGATGGCCACGATCGTCACCCGGGCGGGCGTCGAAGGTCAGGAAGGTGCCAAGGCCGAGCGTGGTAAGCTTCTGTTCCGTGCGCGGTATGGTCCGTGTCCGTGCCGTTGCCGTAGCCGCCGCAACGGACGCGCCTGGCTCGCCCTGGGCTTGCGCCGCAGTGGAAAGCAGCGGCGTTGCGGCCAGCATGGTGGCGCCGGTCCCGAGAGCGCCGATGAAGCCGCGTCGGCTGACGCCGAAATCCTGTTGTTCGCTCATGTTTCTTCTTTCCTGGGACGGTTGATTTGAATGGCTTGGTATTTCAGCGGTCAGAACTGCCAGTTGATCGGGACCCAGGCATAGGACGCATCCGTCCTGAGCATTCGGCCGAGGCCGGGGAACGGGTAATGGAAGCCGAGGACGAGAAGCCGGTCCGTCGCCGCCATATCGAAGATGCGGCGGCGGGATGCGAGGGCCGCATCCTTGTCGCGATCCGGCCCCGGCAGCCATGGCCGGTCGATATTGACGATGGGATGATAGGCAAGATCAGCGGTCAGCAGCAGCTGGTCGTTGCCGGACTGGACGAGGAAGTTCGCCATGCCGGGCGTATGGCCGAATGCCGGAAGCGTGACGAGGCCGGGAACGATCTCCGCACCGGGTTCATAGAGTTCGATGCCGTTGGTTACCGGTTCGACGCTGCGCTTGATCGCCGCTGCGAAATCGCGGCGGAAATCCTGCGGCACCGGCATATAGGAAAGGTCGGGGTCGTTGCGGACGAAGAAGTCCCAATCGGCACGCGGTGCAAACACGATCGCCCGCCGGAATGCCCTGCCGCCATCCGGGGCGCGAAGATTGCCGACATGATCCGGATGCGTGTGCGAAACGACCACGATGTCGATGTCGTCAGGCTGCAGGCCAATGGCGGCAAGGTTGGCGAATATGCGGCCACCTTGCGGGCCCATGGTCTGCCCCGCACCGGCTTCGAGCAAAATGCGCCTTCCATTCGTCTCGATGAGAAGCGTATTGAGGTTCAGCGTCAGGCGGTCGGCGGGCAGGAAA
This sequence comes from Phyllobacterium sp. 21LDTY02-6, assembly GCF_023554255.2. Classification (GTDB taxonomy): domain Bacteria; phylum Pseudomonadota; class Alphaproteobacteria; order Rhizobiales; family Rhizobiaceae; genus Phyllobacterium. Next base: position 172,268 of record NZ_JAMJWD020000005.1, read on the forward strand.
GCCTGCCTCAGGACATCCTGCAGTTCCGACTCCGGCGCATCGCTGGCATAGACGCGCGGCGGGCCCCCGATCAAACCGTCGCTCAGGACGGTGGCGGAGATATCGCCGATGCGAAAATGATAATGGCCGGCATTTCCACTCTTGATCGGGGGCGAGGCGGTGGGAGCAGCTTGGCCTAGAGCCGCGCCGGTTGGCAGGACCAGCCCAGCTGCGGCCGACGCGGCCGTGAGCATGATCTTCCTGCGGTTCAACGTGATCTCGACCATGTTCCTCATCCCGTCCCGATGCCTCACCGCGGACGATGCGTTGCGCGGCTTCACAAGGGATGACACGGATCGGTCGTACGGATAAGCTAATCAAAATAGATCAGCTTATTAAGCAAGGCTTTGCAATGCGGCCACTACGCCTGGACAGTCTGGAAATATTCGAGGATGTGGTGCGCCGTGGCGGCTTCAGGGCCGCAGCGCTTTCACGGGGCGTATCGTCGTCGGCGGTCAGCCAGTCGATCAGCGTTCTCGAGGAGGCGCTGGGCATCCGCCTGCTGAACCGGACAACGCGCAGCGTCGCGCCCACTGAAGCCGGTGAGCAGTTGCTCGAGCGCCTGCGGCCCGCTCTCCACGATATCCGGACCGCGATCGACGATCTGAACCAGCTGCGCGAGCGCCCATCCGGCACGGTGCGCATCAATGCACCGGGGCCGGCGGCCGACCATATCCTGTGCCCCCTCGCCTTCGCCTTCATGGAGATCTACCCCGACATCAATGTCGAAATCATCAGCGATGCCGCCATCATCGATATTGTCGAACAGGGTTTCGACGCCGGCGTGCGCTTTGGCAACCAGCTTGCACAGGACATGATCGCCATGCCGCTCGGCCCTGCGCTGCGCTACGCCATCGTCGCCTCGCCCGAATATCTGCGCGGGCGCGGCCATCCAGAAGTGCCGGGCGATCTCTTGCAGCATGACTGCATCCGTCGCCGTTTCCCCGGCGGGACCATGGCGACGTGGAGATTCGGGCAGAACGGTGAAGAGGTGGAGATCACGCCGAAAGGCCGGCTGACGCTGAGTTCGGCCCATCAGGAATTGCAGGCAGCCCGCGCGGGATCTGGCATTGCCCATCTTTTTGAGGATTATGCCCGCGCCGACGTCGAACAGGGTCGGCTCGTCGAATTGCTCGGCGACTGGAAGCAGGAACTGCCGAGCTGGTATCTCTACTATCCGAGCCGGCGGCACACCAGTGCGGCCATGCGGGTCTTCCTCGACTATGTCCGCCATCATAAATGGCCGTAATCGAGAAGTGATGGCTAGGTGCCCATCAGCATCATTCGATTGGGTGAAGTCAGCGCCGATCGAAGCCCGCAAAAGGCGGGCAATAGTCCTGGAGAATTGGTACCATCTGGTGGCCGGAGGGAAGCGCGTTGCCACGGAAAACCAACGTGACAACGCCAATGTGATGTTTCGCAGTTCGTGCCTTTCATTGCAGCACTGGCGATTTTATCGATCTCGTACATTCTTCCAAAAACCATGCCTTGAAGGCCGTCACCACCATCTTCTTGACACTCCGTCGCGGTATCGTCAGGAAATAGGGTTGAGCAAGTTCAAGCGCGTGATTGACGGGTTTGATAAGCGTGCCGGCTTCGATTGGCCTCGCAGCAAACATGCCTTGCGCTAACGCTACGCCCAGTCCGCCCAGGGCTAGATCAAGGGCTGCCCTTGACGAGTTTGTCGTTAGGCCTTTGCGTACATCCCCAGTCGGCACTACCAATGCCGTATCAAACCAACTGCGCCACGACGGAAAACTTGCCGCGGCAGGTCCCCAATCCGTATGGATGAGCGGCACCGTCAACAGGCTCGCAGGCGTGTCCAATGATCCATGCTCGGCCAGGAAACCTGGTGAACAGACGGGATAGACGGAATCTGTCATAATCTCTTCCGAATCGTGGTCCCGATAATGAAAGCGTCCATAGGACAACCGGATATCGATCAGATCACGCTCGAAAGGGACCGGATCCTCCTCACCTCTGAGTGAAATGTCGACCAAACCATGTACCGCAATGAAGTCTGGCAACCGGGTTGAAAGCCAGCCCATTGCGACAGACGGTGGTACCGACACGACCAGCGAGGGTCGTCGTTCACCACCACTCAATTCGCGAGAAACACTCCTTAATTCGTCAAAGGCTATCGCCAGCCGCGGCAGAATTTCCCTGCCCGCTTCCGTGAGTACGGCGCTCCGATTGATCCTGTGAAACAGTTTTCGAGCCACCTGGTCCTCAAGCGCACGAATAAGCTGGCTGATGGCGGCTGGCGAGACCGAAAGCTCCTTCGCGGCCGCCACGAAACTGCCGCAGCGAGCCGCAGCCTCGAAGGCTTCTAAACTACGGAGAGAAAAGGCGCTCATACGAGAGAAATAGATAAGTTCATCTTATCATAATCGCATAAAACGTCGTTTTGGAAAAGGCACCTCGTTGCGTAGGGTCCAATCTCTCGATCTGTTCAACCTGGGAAAGTCCGATGGATCACCGAACCATTATCGCATCATTGACGCCGGAGGAACGCAACCATCTGACCGCCAGGTCAAATATTGCGGGTATTGTTCAACTGGCGGGACATTGGGGCGCTATCATTGTCCTCGGCTGGCTAATTGCCGTGCGTGTGCCCTTGTGGCCCTTGCTTGTTCTGCCGCAGGGCATTTTGATCGTGTTCTTGTTCACCCTTCTACACGAATCTGTGCACCGTACGCCTTTCAGGACGCAGTGGCTGAGCGACATTGTCGCGCGGGTGTGCAGCTTCATGATTGTCCTGCCGGCGGACTGGTTCCGCTACTTTCATTTTGCTCATCACCGCTTTACTCAGGATCCGGACAATGATCCAGAGCTAGCGGAACCAAAGCCTGAAACCGTGCGGGAATATCTTGTCCACATAAGCGGGATTCAGGTTTGGTACAGCCAGTTGAAGACGCTCGGAGTAAATGCCATGGGATATGGCAGCGAACCATTCGTACCGGCAAAGGGGCGCAACAAGGTCCGCCGCGAGGCACAGATGATGATCCTCGGCTACGCCGTTGTGACTGGAACGTCCATATATCTGCAGACGGCTGCCCTCATCTATGTCTGGATCATACCCGCAATATTGGGGCAGCCTTTCCTGCGCCTTTACTTGCTTGCCGAGCATGGTCGTTGCCCCTATGTCGCCAACATGCTGGAGAACAGCAGGACGACAACGACGACATGGCTGGTCCGTAAGCTCGCGTGGAACATGCCATACCATGCCGAGCATCACGCATATCCAGGGGTGCCATTCTATCGGTTGCCGGAATTCCATGCACTCATCAAAGGCCACCTTAAGCAAACCGAGGCCGGGTACGTACGGTTCCACACCAAATACCTGACGCGGACACCATAGGAAAGCGCTTGCTGGGGTCTAGAGACCACGGCCGTTCCGGAGCGCCTCATCCGACGGTTTCCGGTCGATCAGGCCACCAGGGAATTCATCGCCAGGCCAAACCCGACGATCAAGGCCAGGAGCAGTACATCGACAAGCAGTTTGCGAACACCGCCGTAAGCTCTGCTTTGCACGCGGCTCACATAATCCTCGCGGTAATTTTCCATGACGTTACCTCTTATTTCTTGGGTCTTCATCGGCACGACGGCTGGGCCTGTCGCGCGTTGCCTACCTCGGTTTCGACTTGAGGCAAGCCTACCGCAACCCTGTCCCAGGAATGTCCCCGGGGCGGTTTGAACTGTAATCAAGTGTAACGAGATGTCGCGGCGGCGGTAGCGAAGTGGAAACTATCGGAGGTTGAGTCCTGACGAATAACCTGTCCGCCCTCAGGATGGGGCGCAGTGCAGGATATGGACAACAGATAAGCGCTGTCGTCTTCGGCTCTTTGGAACAAGGAGCCGAGAAATCGATCAGGACGAGATTGGGCTTGCCTGTCGTCCGCGGCGGAACCTCGTTGCCGCCGTCGCAAATCTCCAGCGCTTGGGGTCGATGGCATGCCCGCCCTCGCCTTCGTCGTGACGCGGCAGAGAAATAATCGTCTGCATTCCGACATCCTTGGAAACGAAGATGATATCGCCGCCATGTTGACGAGCGACTGCTCGTGCAATCGCAAGGCCAAGCCCGATTCCGCCAGTCTCCTTGTTGCGGGATGTCTCCAATCGGAAGAAGGGAGCAAAGACCTTTTCTCTCATCTCTTCCGGGATGCCTGGGCCACGATCCTCGACGACAATATCGACGCTGTTTGCCGTTTGAAGAATGAGTACCTTGGCTTCATCACCGTATCGGACTGCGTTCTCGATGACATTGCGTATCGCACGTCTAAGCCCATCCGGCCGGCACCGATAAGCGATCTTGTCGGCAGGGATCAGGGTTACAGGTCGGCCCAGTTCCTCCTGATCGTCGCATATGCTGCCGATCAACGCCTCCAGCTGGATCGGACGGGTTTCTTCCTCTGTCGATTCGCCTCGAGCAAACGCGATCGCGGCCTCGGTCATGCTCTGGAGCTCTTCGATCGTCATCAGCATCTTTTGCTGTATCTCCACGTCCTTGACGAACTCCGTCCTCAGCCTGAGAGAGGTCAGCGGAGTGCGCAGGTCATGACCAATCGCCGCGAGCATCTTCGTCCTGTCATCGATGAACCGGTGCAGGCGCGCTTGCATCTGGTTGAAGGCAGATGCCGTCCGCCGAATTTCCTCGGGTCCCTTCTCTTCCAACGGAGGCAGGTTCTCCCCGCGCCCCAGTGCCTCCGCGGCTCTCGCCAGACTCTTGAGTGGATGGGCAATGCGATTTCCTATCAGGATACCGATTATCGCGAGCACGACGGCGGTGAGAGCAAGCGAGCTGAAGGATGTCGACGTCCACCAGCTATCCTGTTTCATGTAGAAGGCCGCATTCAAGTACCGTCCGTCATCCAGTTTCACGACCATGCCGTATCCACGCGCTCCGTCGAAGTAGGTATATTTGACGGGTTGGGGCAGCGCCCATATGTCTTGATACGGAGTTTTCCAGTCTTCGCCGTGATTGGAAGATGCGACCTTCTTGGCGCTGGGTATTTGTGCTACTGCCGTGCCACCTTCGAAGAGCCGGACGAGATCGATATAATTATCGAGCGGACGGGTATATTGCCTGACTGCTTCCATTCGCCATGAGGGCGCGTCTGCAGCGTCGCTATCGCTGATCCAGAATCGCGAATCGCCGGTTTCACTGGCAGAAAGGACCTGCTGCCGAAACTGGGGAACAGCCTCATTGACGAGAAGGGTCATCGTGCGCGCGCGACTGAAGAATTCGCTTTTTGCGGCCGCATCCAGCGCCTTCGAATGCTCTTTCCACGAGATTACGAATGTTATGGCCTGGGCTATAAGCAAAGCCGCGAGCGTGAACCCGATGAACTGCGCAGCAAGGCTTCTCGTCCAGATTCTTATCATTCCAGGGATACCTCTGCCGAAAGGCTGTATCCGCCACCCCAGTGCGTCTTGATGATCGTCGGGTTTTTGGGATTGTCCTCGATCTTCTTTCTCAGGCGGCTGACCTGATTGTCGATGCTGCGATCGAAGATATCGGCGGTTCGACCGACCGTAAGATCGAGAAGCTGCTCCCGGCTCAGGACAAGACCCGGCCGCCCGATGAAAACCTTCAACAGACGGAACTCGGCTGAACTGAGAGGAATTCCGACGCCATCGTCACCGGAAATCTCCTGGCGCCCCAGATTGACGCGCCAGGGTCCGACGCGGACATTCTTCGGGTTTGCTCCCGTGAACTGCAAAGGCGTATTGCTGGATCTGCGCAATACCGCCCGAATGCGGGCCAACAGCTCCCTCGGATTGAACGGCTTCACCAGATAATCGTCCGCACCGAGTTCCAGTCCGATGATCCGGTCCGTGTCGTCCGCCATCGCGGTCAGGAAAATTATGGGCGTCCCGCTCGATGCACGCAGATGCCGACAGACCGAGAGTCCATCTTCACCTGGCATCATCACATCAAGGACGATCAGGTCGACGACCTGCTTTTCCAGAAGACGTCGCAGCGCAGCGCCGCCTTCCATGGCGCTGACTTTGTAACCCTGCTGTTCAAGATATTGTTGAACAAGATCTCGAATATCGCCGTGATCGTCAACGACCACGATATGTGCGGCTTCGTCCATGCTGGTACCCTTTTCTCGATGAACGATACATTAAAAAGGCGGGGTTTCGCAGTCGAAAAAGTGTATCAAAGTTTCACAGCCTTTGTCCTTGGAGTCGGTTCCGCATAGCTGCCGCACGCGGCGCGATGCGAAGCTGGCTGCTACTCCGCCGGCGCATCGGCCAGCGGCCGAGAGCGGGGTGACCTCGATGATCCGATGCTGGTCAACGCCCGTGTTGCAACATACACCGCCGGGATCATGAATATGCCGAGAAGCGTAGCGGAAATCATCCCGCCCATCACGCCGATGCCAATCGAATTCTGGCTGCCAGCGCCTGCACCCGACGCGGTCGCCAGTGGCAAGACGCCGAGGATGAAGGCGAATGAGGTCATGAGAATGGGTCGCAGGCGTTGACGCGCCGCCTCTATCGTCGCTTCGATGAGTGTCTTGCCCTTCGACTCCTCCACCGTCGCAAATTCAACGATAAGGATCGCGTTCTTGGCCGTAAGCCCGATCGTCGTAAGCAAGCCCACCTTGAAGTAGACGTCGTTCAACTGGCCAAAATAGCTTGCCGCGGCCAAGGCTCCCAAAATGCCCACTGGAACCGAAAGCATGACGGAGAAAGGTATCGTCCAGCTTTCGTAAAGTGCCGCCAGTGCCAGGAAAACGACAATCACCGAGATGATGTAGAGCTGGAGCGCCTGGTTCCCTGCAAGCCGTTCCTCTGCCGACAATCCGGTCCATTGGTGTGAAAAACCCTCCGGCAGATCGTCGACCATGCGGTCGACCTCTTCCATCGATTGTCCAGAACTCACTCCCGCCGCGGGTGAACCCTGCAATTGCACGGCAGAGACACCATTATAGCGCTCCAGCCTCGGCGACCCGAAGCTCCAATCCCCGGTCGAGAACGACGAAAGCGGGACCATCTCACCTGCATTATTTCGGATATGCCAGCGCTCGAAATCCTCGGGCTGCATGCGAAATTCCGCGCCGGACTGCACATATACGCGCTTCACGCGGCCACGGTCCAGGAAATCATTGACGTATGTGCCGCCCCACGCGGTAGACAGCGTCGAGTCGATATCCGACAGCTCGATGCCCAAGGCACTTGCGCGGTCACGATCTATGGATACGAAAAATTGCGGCGTATCGTCCTGTCCGTTCGGACGCGTGCCGGTCAATCTCTCATTCTGCGTGGCAGTGCCCAGGAGCTGGTTCCGTGCAGCCATGAGGGCCTCGTGCCCGGCATTGCCCGTGTCGCGGAGAAAGAAATCGAAGCCGCTATTGTTTCCGAAGCCGGGGATCGCCGGGGGAGCAAGCGCGACCACGCGGCCATCTGATATACTCCTGAAAGCGGCCATGGCTCGTTGTGCAATCGCCGCCGCCGTGGACTCCGGTGTTCGTCTTTGCTCGAAGTCCTTGAGAGCCACGAACACGGTCGCAACGTTCTGCCCTTGCCCGCCGAAACTGAAGCCAACCGATCCGAAAATTCCCTCGACGTAATCAGCCTCGTTGGTCATGTAGTGCTCGATCACTTGATCGAGGACCCTCCGCGTTCGATCGGCCGTCGCACCGGGCGGCAGCTGAACCGCCGTGACGAGGCGCCCTTGGTCCTCTTCAGGTAGAAACGCAGAAGGCAGGCTGGTGAACAGAGCGCCAACTCCAGCTGCAATTGCGATAAACAGGATGACACCAATCGCCATGCGGCGAAGAAGGGCCTGGGTCGTTCGCTGGTACATGCCAGTGAAGCTGGCAAAGCCGGCATTGAACCATCGGAATGGTGCGGCCTTGGCGCCCCCATGTTTCGGTTTCCTGAGGAGCGATACGCAAAGAGCTGGCGTGAGAACCAGCGCCACAAGAACCGACAGGACCATCGCCGTAACAATCGTAACTGAGAATTGCCGGTAGATGATGCCGACGGAACCCGAGAAAAACGCCATCGGGATGAACACCGCAGCCAGAACCGTCGTTATGCCGATCAAAGCGCTGCTGATCTCGCCCATCGACTTGATCGTCGCTTCACGCGGGCCGAGATCCTCTTCCTCCATTACCCGCTCGACATTCTCGACAACGACGATGGCATCATCCACCAGGAGGCCGATAGCGAGCACCATGCCGAACATTGTGAGCGTATTGATGGAATAGCCGAACAGCCCCAGGACAGCGAACGTTCCGAGCAATACGACCGGAATGGCCAATGTTGGAATGATCGTTGCCCGGATGTTCTGCAGGAACAGATACATGACCAGAAAGACGAGGACGACGGCCTCGATGAGGGTCACCACCACACCTTCGATCGACAATCGGACGAAAGGCGATGTGTCGAACGGATAATGGACGTCCACACTCGATGGAAAATTGACGCGTTGCCGCTCGATCTCGGCGCGTATGCCCTCGGCCGTCTCCAACGCATTGGCCCCGGCTGTCAGTCTGAAACCAATCCCGGCAGCCGGCGTGCCGCTATATGTGCTCGAATTGTTGTAGCTCTCGGCACCGAGCTCAACCTTTGCAACATCGTTCAGGCGGATAACGGAGCCATCTGCGGCGCTATCCAATATGATCTCCTCGAACTGTTCTACCGTTTGCAGGCGGCTCCCTGCCGTGACCGTCGCATTGAGTTGCTGGCCACGTCGTTGTGGCAGGGCACCAAGCTGTCCGGCGGAGACCTGGGTATTTTGCGCTCGCACCGCCTGCGTCACATCGCTGGCCATCAGACCGTGCTGCGCCAGTTTGTCGGGATCGAGCCAGATACGCATGGCGTAACGGTCGGAGCCCAGAAGCCGCGCCTCGCCAACGCCCGGCACCCTTCTCAACGTGTCCATTAGCGACGTATCGATGAAGTCGGCAATATCGTTCCCGTTGAGACTGCCGTCGGAAGATGCGAAAGCGGCAATCAGGAAAAAGCTCGCCGTCGATTTCGAGACCGTCAAACCGCTGTCCAGCACGGCTTGCGGCAACCGCGCCTCGACGAGCTGAAGGTTGTTCTGGACCTGCATTTGCGCCACGTCGGGATCGGCGTCATTGGTGAATGTGAGCGTGATCGAAGCTTCCCCGGTGGCTGCGGAGTTCGATGAGATGTAATCGACATTGTCGATCCCGGTCATGCCTTGCTCGATTACCTTGGTAACCGAATCCTCGACCGTTTTCGCATCAGCTCCAGGATAATTTGCTGTAATCCGGACAGCGGGCGGTGCGATTTGAGGGTATTGGGATATCGACAGCGTCGGGATCGACAAAGCGCCAGCCATCATGATCGCTATGGCGAGGACGAAGGCAAAGATCGGTCGTTCGATGAAGAAGCGGGACATGAATGTAGAATCCTATTGAAGCGACGGAGCAGGCGATCTCGCGACGTCCTGGGCCTCGCGCGGCGGTGCAGAAGCTTGCTGCACATCTCTCAATTCCCCCGTCTGATCTTCAACGATCACATCCTTTGTGCGGACCTGCCGCCCCACTCCCGCTCGCTGAAATCCCTCGACAATGACGCGGTCGCCTTCGGCCACGCCGGCAGTGACGAGCCAGCTATTGCCGATGGTGCGATCGACAGTCAGAATTCGCTCCTCGATCTTCATCTCGCCATTGACGAACCTTGCCGTTGCCTGACCGCGGGGATTGCGGGAAACGGCGCGCTGCGGCACGAGGAAACTGTTCTCGACAGAGCCTTCTTCGATCAGCGCACGCACATACATCCCCGGCATCAGGATGCCGTCGGGATTGGGAAACTCGGCGCGCAACGAGACCATCCCTGTCGATTGCGAGACGGAAGATCCAATGAACTGCAGCTTGCCCGGAATGGGGTAGCGCGAACCATCCTCGAGCTTGAGCTCGACTGTTACAAATTCTTCGGCTGACCTGGCGTTGTTGGATGTGAGCGCCTTCAGCGCCAGGAGGCTGGCGCTCGACCGCACTAGATCGACATTGATGATATCGTGCTGGCGAATTGTCGTCAGGGGCTGCGCCTGGTTCTGGGTGACCAAGGCGCCTTGCGTGACGGTCGAACCATCGACGCGTCCACTGATCGGCGCCACGATCTTTGTGTAGGCGAGCTCGATCCGAGCCGTCTCCACCGCTGCTGTTGCCGCTGCAACGTCCGCCTCAAACTGCAGCAACTGGGTTCGCGCCTCATCAAGCTCCTGCTGGCTGACCACATTGGTGGTGCTCAGACTCTGGTAGCGATCGAACCGCGCGCGAGCGCTTGGAACCGCGCTCTCTGCCCGCTGAAGGGCCGCTTGCGCGTTTCGATAATTGGCCTCGAAGGGCGTCGGATCGAGTTCGTAGAGCACGTCGCCGGCCTCGACGAGACTGCCCTCTCTGAAAACGCGCCGCAGGATGGTACCCGTCACCCGGGGTCGGACCTCGGAGACAAGATGGGCGCTTGTCCTTCCTGGCAATTCGCGCGTGAGCGTCACGTTCCTTTGCTGCAGTGTCTGAACGCTTACTTCCGGATCTTCGGCCGGCTGCTGGGCGGCTGCCTCGATGCTGGACCCGGGCAAGGCAAGGGCGCAGCTTAGGACGAGACTCATTTGGAGCAGGACGCGTCGGTAACGTCGGATCATTCTAGACACCATGTGAAAAAGTTGTTCCAGGAGGCACACCACGCAACCGTTGCGCCATGGCGATCAACGGAACGTAGCGGGGAGTTGTCGCGCGGGTGTGCCGCAGATCGCCAAAAGTGTATCAATGTGTAATCGAGCTATGGCCGGAGAACCTGGCCAGCCTCTTTTCGGCGCTCCGCGGGTTGTTGCGACCGGACTTCCACAGTTGGACCCGCGTTCTGGGTGCGCAGTTGGCGAAGCAACCGATCGGCGCTTAGCGATTGCTGTTGGGCCAGTTGGAGCAGTTGGTGCGCTGCCCTGAGCGCGGCCTCGTCGCCCAGCTCAAGTCCATTGTCTTCACAGAAACTGGTGAGTGCTTTTTTGAGCTCGCGGAGTTCCCAAAGTCCGATCTGCATCTGCCTTCTCCAAGTCGCTTCACTGGCCGCATATTGCCATCGTGATGTCCCCTGGTTGTGCCGAAGATGTAACGATTGGTGACGACCAGATTACTGGGCGTTTCGGGTCCAAACTCGGACGATCGAAAAGATATGACGGATTTCCAAGCATAGATCGTTTCAGCGGGCATAATTATCGTGTCGCTTGAATTTGGAGGCGACACAGTGATTAGCAACATGATCCATGCCACAGCGGCGAATGCGGCCGGCCGCATCACAGCACCGGCGCTGCTTGCGATCCTCGTGCCTTTTGCCGGACTATTTTATCCGGTTTCCGGCGCTGCGCAGGAGGCGGATGGACAGCGCCTGTTCCAGCAACGTTGTGCCACCTGCCACAGCATGGAACCGGGGCAGCGCAAAATGGGTCCCCAGCTTCTCGGCATCGTCGGCCGGACCGCCGGCAGTGTCGAAGGTGCAAATTATTCCGGCGCGATGCAGTCTTCAGGCATCGTCTGGGACCGCCAGTCGCTCGACACCTTCCTTACCGCGCCGCGCCAAATGATACGCGGCACACGGATGACCGTCAGCATCCCCGATGCGGCGCAACGAGCCGCCATTATCGATTACCTCGAAAGTCAATCACCAGATTGAGGAGAACATAGATGACAGCCTTCACGATCAACGGGAACGCGGTCGATGTCACCGCCGAACCGGATACGCCGCTGCTTTGGATAATCCGCGAGCATCTGAAGCTCACCGGTACCAAGTTCGGCTGCGGAGTTGCGCAATGCGGCGCCTGCACTGTCCATATTGACGGAGAGCCGGCGCGTTCCTGCCAGACTTTCCTGGAGGACGTGGCGGGGCGGCAGGTGACCACCATCGAGGGCCTGTCCCCGAACGCCAGCCATCCGCTGCAAAGGGCCTGGATTGTCGAGCAGGTGCCGCAATGCGGCTACTGCCAGTCCGGACAGATCATGCAGGCGGCAGCACTCCTCGAGCACAATCCCGACCCCACGCGCGAACAGATTATCGCTCATATGGACGGCAATATCTGCCGTTGCGGGACCTATGTGCGCATCATCAGCGCCATTGAACGCGCCGCGCGGGAGGGCTGAGCCATGAATCGGATATTGAATCCCCAATCCCGCATACTTTCGCGGCGCAGCTTCCTGATGACGGTCGGTGGCGTCGGTATCGCAGTGGCGTTCGGAGGACTGCCCGATCTCGCCTACGGTGCGGCCATGGTCGCCGCCGCCGAAGGCAACTTCCGTCCCAACGCCTGGATCACGATCGCGGCGGATGGCACGGTCAGCATCGTCTCGCCGGCCGTCGAGATGGGTCAGGGTATTACAACGACGCTCCCGCTGCTTGTTGCCGAAGAACTGGATGCCGATTGGAACCGCGTACGGATCGTCCAGGCGCCTTCCGACGCCGAGACCTATGGCAACCCCGGATTCTACGGAATTCAGCTCACCGGCGGCAGCGAGTCGACGCGCGGCTACAATGCACTGCTTCGCTTGACCGGCGCCCAGACGCGGTTGATCCTGCTGGCCGGCGCGGCCGGCATCCTGAACGTGCCGGTAGGGGAACTCGAGACCGAGCCGCACAGGGTTGTGCATCCGTCCTCGGGCCGCTCATTGGACTACGGCGAGATCGCCGCCAGGGCGGTACTCCCTGATCCGCTGCCGCAGGCGACGGAGGCCGACCTGAAGCCAAGCGACAGGTGGCGCTATATTGGAAGCAGAGCAATCCAGCGCATCGATGTGCCCTCGAAGACCAATGGGACAGCAGTCTTCGGTATCGACGTCCAGCTTCCGAACATGCTCTACGGAGCAGTACTGCGTGCGCCGGTGCAAGGCGAGCGGCCCGAAACAATCGACGATGCCGAAGCGCGGGACGTGGCGGGCATCACCCATATCGTGCCTCTGTCTTACGGCGTCGGCATCATCGGCGAAACGGTGGAGGCGACGAAGCGCGCGAAAGACCTCCTCAGGGTTACCTGGAGCCAGACGTCACGGGTCCGCGACTACAACAGTCAAGGCCTGATCGACGAATACCGCGCTATCGGCCGCGACCTCCGGATGCAAGGAGTTCCTGCGCACACCAATGGTGACGCAGAGGCAGCGATCACCGGTGCCGCGACCGTGATCGAGGTCGATTATATGAGCGACCATGTTGCCCATGCGACCATGGAGCCGATGAATGCCACCGCACTCGTCAACGGCGATACGGTGGAAATCTGGGCGCCTACCCAGGGTCCGACGGGCACACAGGGCTTCGCGGCTGAGGTGGTCGGCACCACGCCCGACAAGGTCAAGGTGCATACAACGCTGCTCGGCGGTGGATTTGGTCGCAAGGCGGAGGCCGATTTCATCGTCGACGCCGTGTCGCTGGCGAAAGCCGTGGAGGGCCGCCCCGTCAAGATGATCTGGAGCCGCGAGGACGACCTCCAGCACGACACGTTCCGGCCACTCGAAGCACAGCATGTCCGGGTGGGGCTCGATGCGGAGGGGAATATCGTCGGCTGGCGTCATCGCATCGTAGCGGACTCGATCTTTGCACGTACGTTGCCGCCTGTCTTCGCGCAGGCAGGGGGCCACGACGATGTCGTAACCGAGGGCGCAAAGTTCAACTACGCCGTGCCAGCACATCAGATCGAATATCTAAGGCAGGACAAGGGTCTCGCAATCGGATTCTGGTTCGCGGTGGGCGTCGGCTACACGAGATTCGCGATCGAATGCGTCATTGACGAGATTGCTGCCGCCCGAGGGGTCGATCCCGTCGCATTACGGCTGGAACTGCTCAAGGACCAGCCCCGCGCACGCAAGGTGGTAGAGACTGTGGCCCGGATGGCTGAGTGGGACCGGGCGCGTGACGGCCGGGGGCTCGGCTTGGCTTACTCCGATGCCTTCGGCTCGCATTGCGCGCAGGTTGCCGAGGTTTCGCTCGATCGCGACACCGGGGCAATCCGGGTGCATAAAGTCTGGTGCGCGATCGATCCTGGTGTCGCGATCCAACCCGTCCATATCGAGGCAATGATGATCACCGGCATCACTAACGGCACCGGCCATGCGCTGTTTGAGCAGATCAACGTCGTCGGCGGTGTGGTGCAAGAGCAGAATTTCGACACGTACCGGGTAATCCGCATGTCCGAGGCGCCCGAAATAGAGGTAGCCGTGGTGCCGACGCCCGGGAGCCCTTTTGGCGGCATTGGTCAGGCAGGCCTTCCTCCCACCGGCCCGGCCATCGCCAACGCCGTGGCGCGGCTCACCGGGGGCGTGCGGCTTCGTCACTATCCGTTCACTCAGGAACGAGTGAAGGCGGCGCTGGGCACTTGACCCTTCAGGCCACGAACGGACCATGCGCGTACTCGTAGGAATGGGCAGCTTTTCTGAAGGATCGCGCGTGTTCGTCTGGAGGAGAAGAGATTACTCTCGGGCAATCGCTGAAATCCTGAGAGTTGCTCATGCCTTACACGCTTTCCGTCAATGGCCAAGATTACCGCGTCGACGATGACGGAGATACGCCGCTTCTCTGGGTGCTGCGCGACACGCTGAAGCTGACCGGCACCAAATATGGCTGTGGGATGGCGCAGTGCGGTGCATGCACCGTGCACGTCGACGGTGTTCCGGCGCGCTCTTGCACGCTGTCGCTAGAGGCGGCCTCGTCCGCAAGGATCACTACGATCGAGGCCGTAGATGGCGCCGAGGCCGGGGCGATCCAGGAGGCCTGGGTTGCGCACGACGTCCCGCAATGCGGCTTCTGTCAATCCGGGCAGATCATGAGCGCGATCGCGTTGCTTCGGACCATCCCAAAGCCCACGGACCGCGATATCGATCTGGCGATGAGCGGCAACATCTGTCGCTGCGCCACCTATAACCGGATTCGTGCCGCGATCCATGACGCAGCACTGAAATTGGGAACCGCCACATGAGCCGGCGTGCATCCGCATTCCGGACCTGGCGTCGCCGACTTAAAGTTGGCCTCTTGTCCATATTTGGTCTGATCGTGGTGGCGGGTGCGGGCGGTCTTGCTTATGCGCTGTATCCCAGAACCATGCCGCTGACGCAGCCTATCGAAACCAGACTGCACCCGGTCGAGATCGAACGCCTGCGCCTGGCCGCCGACTTCGCTGTGATCGCCGATCAGGGTGAACGTTCTGTCGCGCTATTCGAGGAAGCCGGGCGCGTTGTCCAGCACCCTCGCTGCATGAACTGCCATGCGGCAACCGATCGGCCAACGCAGACGGATACGCTGCGTCCGCATATGCCGTGGGTATCACGGGGCCCGGATGGGGGTGGCGAACCGACGCTGCGCTGTTCGACCTGCCACGGGGACACGAATTTCGAGCCATCCGGCGTGCCCGGCAATCCAGTTTGGACGCTCGCGCCTATCGAAATGGCCTGGCAAGGCAAAAGCCTTGGCGATATCTGCCGGCAGCTTCTCGATCCGGCACGGTCGCACATGACGCGCGAACAACTGCTTCATCACGTGACGGAGGACGGACTGGTCGGCTGGGCCTGGCACCCCGGCGCAGACCGCAAACCCGCACCCGGCACTCAGGAGCAGTTCGGAGAGCTGATCAAAGCCTGGCTTGAAACCGGCGCAGCGTGCCCTCAGTGAGCCGATTGCGCCCGATAGGAGAATGTCCATGACCGATACCCCCGCCGGGAACCAGCGTTTCCGGATGTCTCGCCGCCGCTTGATCCTGGGCGGATCGCTGGTCGGCGGTGCGCTGATCGTCGGCTATGCTGCCACCAATCCGATGCAGGCGCTGGGCGCCATCCTGCAGGGCGGCGGCAGCGACCCGGAGCCAAGTGCCTTCGGTCCATTCATTCGCATAACCGAGGACGGTTGGGTAACGATCGTCAGCAGGCAGCAGGAATTGGGCCAGGGTATCCATGCCGGGCTGGCTGCACTGGTCGCAGAGGAGCTCGACGCGGATTGGGACAAGATACGCGTCATCGATTCACGCAGCAATTTTCGTGCCTATGGCCCACAGGTCACAGGTGCATCTAACGGTATTGCATCCAATTGGGATCTGATGCGCAATGCCGGTGCCGCGGCACGTGCCATGTTCGTGGGCGCGGCCGCGCTTCGCTGGGGCGTTCCGAGTGGCTCGATCGACGTGCGCGACGGTATCGTGTCACACCCGGCGTCGAGCCGCACGGCCACCTTCGCCGCACTCCTTGCCGACGCATCGCGCCAGACGCCGCCGGAATCGCCGGTGCTCAAACAGCCAGGGGACTATCGCCTGATCGGTACCGACAAGGTGCGGCGCAAGGACAGCCTTCCGAAAAGCACCGGTCTCCAGGTTTACACGCAGGACATCCAACGCCCGGACATGCTCGTTGCGATGGTCGCGCATAGCCCACGCTTCGGCGGCAAGCTGTCGCGATTCGACGCGGCCGACGCGCGGAAGGTGAAGGGGGTTGTTGACGTTTTCGCGATCGAGACCGGCGTTGCGGTGGTTGCCGAAACGACCTATGCCGCCTGGCGGGGGCGCGATGCACTTCGCATCGAATGGGACGATGGCGAAGCCGAAAAACGTTCAACCGAAGAGCTTGTCGACCACTATCACGACCTGGCGGCAGGACGCGGCGATGTGGAACCGAGTACGTTCTTTTCCAAGGGCGAGAATCCAGAGATCGCGTTCAATGGCGGCGACGTCGCGGAGTTCGTCTTCGACTTTCCCTATCTCGCGCATGCGCCCATGGAGACGCTCGACTGTGTCGCCCAGGTGAATGGCTGGGACGTCGCGATTACGTCGGGAGCCCATGCTGCGACGATCGATCAGGTTCTGGGCGCGCTCGCGGCACGGACCATCCCCGGAAAGGTCGACATCGAGATTGTGCCGGCCGGCGGATCGTTTGGTCGCCGCAGCAACATGAGCTCCGACTATCTCGTCGAATGTGTACGGATCGCAAAGCGGACTGCCGGGCGCCCGGTCAAGCTGATGTGGAGCCGTGAGGATGAGATGATGTCGGGTTATTTCCGGCCAATGTCGCATCATCGTGCCTGGGTTGAAATCGGAGTTGACGGCTTCCCCACGCGTTGGCGCGTCCATAGCGTTTGTCAGGCGCTGTTTCCCATTGGGCCGAACAATCTGGCGACCGAAGGTATTACCAACTCGCCGTACTTCTCGACCGCCACAACCGTCGATGGGAAGATCTTTACCCCGGATTTCCCGGTAGTGGTCGGCCTGTGGCGCTCGGTCGGTCATTCCCATACCGCCCTGGTGATGGAGCATATCGTCGATCAACTTGCCCGGCGGGCCGGTCTCGACCCGGCAGCGTACCGGCGTGTACTCTACGAGAAGGCGGGGGATAAGCGACGGCTGGCGGTGCTTGAAGAGCTTTGCCTCAAGGCGGGTTGGGACAGTCCGATCGAGCCCGGCTGGGCGCGCGGGCTCGCCATTCACGAAGCGTTCGGCACCATCGTCGGCCAGGTCGCCGAGGTTCGGTTGGTCGATGGCCGGCCTATCGTCCGCCGCGTCGTTGCCGTTGTCGATTGCGGCATCTCCATCGCAAACGACCAGATCGCGGCGCAGATGGAGGGAGGGATCGCCTTTGGTCTCACGGCCGCTCTCTATGGCGCGGTAACCCTCAAGGACGGCATCGTCCAGGAAACCAATTTCGATCGTTATCCGATTTTGCGGATGAACGAGATGCCGGCGGTGGAAACGCATATCATCAAATCCGCCAACCGGCCGACCGGCATGGGCGAACCCGGCGTACCGCCCATCGCACCGGCGGTGGCGAATGCGATGCTGGCATTGACGGGAACTCCAACGACAAGCCTGCCGTTCCTGAGCGGCAACGCGCTCGGCAACAGCGACATATCTGCACAATCGTAGCTATTGTGCCCGGCGTAGCTGTTGTGCACGAATGCTGGAACCCCCCGGAACAGATTGACTTTCATGTCGCTAGTCTTCTCTGAACGCCCGATTGAACGTGTCGGTAATCGGGCCGGCAAGATAGTCGATGGCGCGGCGCGGTTTATGGACGATGAGAATTTCGGCCGGCATGCCGGGGTAGAGCCTGATGGATGGATTGGCGGCCAATGATCGGGCGGAGATTTCGGCGCGTGCGACGAAATAAGCCGTATCGTTTCTCTCATTGATGAGCTGGTCGGCGGCAACATAGGTGACTTTGCCGTCGAGCGGTGAGAGGGAACGCTGATTGAATGCAGTCAATCTGACCTGAACAGCCGAATCGACCGCCACGCCATCAATATCGCGCGGACTGATCATCATCTCGACGATCATCGGCTCGTTCTCAGGCACAATATCGAGAATTGCTTCTCCAGCCGCAACAACGCCGCCAGGTGTACGCAACCGGATATTGTCAACGATACCTGCTTGCGGCGATGCTATCTCAACCCGGCGCAAGACATCCTTGGCCGCAACAATCCGCTCTTCCGTATCGGCAAGCTCGATCTGGTTCGTCGTGATCTCGCCGGCAATTTCGGACTGCAAGTCGCTTTCAATGCCATGAAGAGCAAACTCCGCACCGGCTTTCGCCTGTTCTGCTACTGCCTTGTCGCCGGCATATTCACCGCGGTTTCCGGCCAGTTCGCTCAATCTTGCATCGATCTCGGTGAGCCTGGATTTCTCTGCGAACCCTTTATCGACCAGACCGGCGACAGCGGCGCGCTGTTCTGTGATCAGGGCGATCTGCCGATCGGCTGCAGCTATTTGCGCCTCTGACGCTTTCGCCTGCTCGGTATGTTGCTCGATGGTTTTCCGCTGCACGTCGATACGGCTTATCTTCTGAAAAGAGCGCTTTTCGAAGAATATCTGCTCTGCCTTCATGGCGTTCCGGACGGTAACATCATCCCCAGCACCAAAATCCTCCGGAAACTGGATCTTGGCTGCGGTGGCTTGTTCCGCATGCAGGCGGGCAAGTCTGGCAATCAAACCGACCCGGCGGCTCTGCAATGCCCGCAGGTCCGAGCGGGCCCTCGTATTGTCCAACCGGAGGAGCGGCTGCCCCGCTGTTACAACATCGCCTTCGCGCACCAGCAGGCTATCCAGAATACCACCCTCGAAATGGCTGATGGTCTTGCGCTTCGAATCGACGATCACCGTTCCAATTGCAATCGCGGCGCTGCCCAGTTCGGCTGAGTAGGCCCAGCTGAAGAACCCGCCAAACGCGATGCCGATCGTGGTTATTCCGGCGATGACAAGCCTGCGCAACGGCGACTTTTCGTCTTCCTGCTCAAGATCCGTCACCCACTCAGGGCGGACCGTGCCAAACCTGGTCGGCAGACTGCTGCCTGTTGAAGCCGTTCGCGGCGCAAGCAGTTCCACGACATGTCTGGGGCGGTCGCTTGTCATGATCGGTTTTCGGCCGCGCGCCATGCGCAACGGGCGGCAAATCGCCATCCCAGCGCAAGCAGCACCTCCACTGTGATGAGGAGAACAAGCACCTTGATCGCCAGGGCCGATGCATTCATCCCCGGAACCGCCAGCACGGCAAAGTAGCCGACGGCGACGAACAGGCCATTCCAAAGAGCGATGCCCAATATTGTTCCGCCAGCAAATCGCCGGAAGTTCGCGGGAATAAGCCCGGCGACCAACGGCGCGATCAGGCGCACGGCGGGGATGAGCTGGGAGATGAAGATCAGGCTTCGCTCACGCGCCCGGAATGATGACAAGGTGTTATCGATGCGCGCTGATGACAAACCGAGCAACCTGCCAAGCCAGTACAGCAGCCGGGTAGATCGGCTCCGCCCTGTGGCTCGAACAAGCAGGTAAAAGGCCAGCCCTCCACTAAAGCTTCCGGCGGTCGTGAAGATGATCGCATCCGGGAGTGACCAGGCGCTGTCCACGGCCGCAATGCCGATTGCGACCAGGACGCCGTAAGATGGCAGAACGGGCACGAAACGCTCCGCGAGGCCGAGCGCGAACAGGCCGAACATGCCATAAGCAGCTATCCAGTTGATGAGGCTTCCAAGCGGGTCCATGCTCAGGCCTCGCCTTTGGCTGCTTGCGCATCTGAATCGCCGATTGTTGGCAGCGCATCGGGTTCGGACATTGGTGATGCCCCCTTCTCGGATTGAGTTACGAAGTTTCGCCGCTGGCTGTGCCGGTTGGCTGGTCCCATCAAACTAATGGAAGATTCCAATGGCTAGAATGCCCGAAACCGCGATGAATTTGCCTATTCCTGCAAGCCATCTTCAAGGCCCCGGCTAGGCTCGAAAAGAACGGTGGGCCGGGCGAAGCCCACCGTTCCATGAACAATGACCTGACTGGAGATCGGATCATCATTTTCTCACGCCGCAGTCCTTCTACGGCATGAGGATGGGCCATTTCCCAATGTGGGAATCGGCTCAATATTCCGGGGCTTGGTCCCGGAATCCTGCTTCGCGTGTGCTCAGAAGTTCCTTTGGAAGCGGATGATCCCCTCGAAGGCATCGTCTCCGTTGCCGTCGAAATCGTTCCGATCCTGGCGTTCGCCACCGAAAGACGTATAGCTGATTTCCGGCGTGATCATGAAGCCGGGAACCAGTTCATAGGCGACGTTGGCGGCAGCATTGAATGTACCGTCCTCTTCATAGGCGCCCTGCACGTTGAAAGTTGCCTTCTCGGAAAGTTTGGCCGCAAGACCGCCCCACACGGCATAGTCGCCGTGCCATGCACCGAAATAGTTGTTCTCAAACTCATCGCCATTGGACTTGTAGCCGCCCATGACCCAAGCCGAGATTGTATCGGTGAAGCTCACATCCAAACGGACCTTGCCGGCCCATTCTTCGGAAACCGAATCATACCCGGCAACACCGGAGACTTTGCCCCAGGCCTGTTCGTATCGCGCACCGACAACAATGTGAGGCATGTAGTCATCGATGCGGTAGTCGACATCGCCGTAACCCTGGTCAGCCTCCATGCCCTGTTCTGCACCGATCATCGCTGAGAAACCGTTGCCACCAGCCCAGGTATAGCTGATCTGATTGGTCACATACTGACCCGCCAGGATGACGTCATCGTTTATGATGTCGCCCATATAGCCAGTCCATGCCATGAACTGCGAGTCAGTGGCACCGACACGGAAGCCACCGAGTTCGATGAAGCCGTTGTTCAACTCGACAGATTCGTCGTCATTGCCGTTGTTGAAATTGAACCGTAGCTCGACATAGGAACGCAACGTGCCGAGTTCCGTTTCGTTGCGTGCGTCAACACGAAGGGAAACACGCGAGCGCTGGGAATAAGTGTCACGCTCTTCGCCATTATACGCACTGTCACCGGCACGCGCGTCGTAACGCATGTAACCGCTGATCTTCAGGCAGGTCTCCGAACCTGGAATGTAGAAGAAGCCAGCACCATAGGTGTCGCAAACGCGGACATATTCCGCCGGTTCCGGTTCCGCAACGATAACTGCATCTGCGGCACGAGCGCCCGATACCACGACAAGCGCGGCAGCGGAGCCCATTAGCAAGCTCTTAATGTTCATCATAAATCTCCAATGATGTTCTGTTTACGCCATGAATAAGCTCGCAATATTCAACAGTGTCAAAGCTATTTTTTGCACCCACAGCTCTTCACTTTCACCGCGTTGCAGTTCAGCAACAGCCAATCCAATGGCAATCTGGTATAGCAATAACTAATTGTTTTTACACGATTTTTATAGTTGTCATTTGAACACGACTTCGCATTTCGACAAGAACAGGCTCGAATAATCTTTAGCCGACTGCATTAATAACGCGCGGCTTCGTCAAAGATTATTCTGCGAGCTGTTCTCGCCCATTATGTTTTGATAGCGACATGGCTTCTCGAACCCTGCCGTCATGTTTAACGCTGTTGTGATCTACTGCAGACTGTGCTCCTCAGCTCTCGATGCATTTCATTGTCTGACGCATCAGAAACGGCTGGAACTAACCTAAACCAAGGTTGTCCCACAGTTGTCCCGGCGAATGATTGAATT
The DNA here is from genome assembly GCF_023554255.2 of Phyllobacterium sp. 21LDTY02-6. Lineage (GTDB taxonomy): Bacteria > Pseudomonadota > Alphaproteobacteria > Rhizobiales > Rhizobiaceae > Phyllobacterium. The sequence goes on from NZ_JAMJWD020000005.1 coordinate 194,239, forward strand.
GTAGCCAAATGTGCCAGAATGGGTCCCCGGTTACACATTGTTGCGCCGCTGCCGTAACAGACCGCGCCCTGCCTTTGCCGTCATGAGAGGCGCATAGCTTCTCCGACCATTCGTGGAGCTCCCGCGCCACCGTCCATCGCTCCTCGCATGGCGATTTCGCCGCTTAAGGAAGGCTCGACGATCTGCAGGGCTTCCAGCAGCGGCAGCTCGAACTTTAGAAATTTGCTGGCCGCGATCCCGATCTGCTTGAGGTTTTCATCCTTGGATTCAATCCTGCTGCCTTCATTCAGCAAGCGTTCGCCAATTCTGTCCAGAAAGTCCCAGACATAATCAGCCAATAGATCGGGACTGACCCGCCCTTCGTTCCAGGCGCGAATAAATAGTTGCGTCATGTGCGGCATCGCGATCCCGCCGCCGGTCACCGGTGACGCCATGTGATGCAGATCCATGCCGACGAGGGCGCGTTCCAGGATATGCCTGTTCAAAGCCCTGCATTGCTCTATTACCTTTTGGGAGGGTTGCTGTGCTGGACCCATGAACCCTGCACCGGTGAGAACCGTCAGCACTTCAACGACGTCTTTGGGTTCAAGCCGTTGAAGTTTCGGATGCCTCAATAGTTCATCGACGCGCTTTGGCCTATATCCGTCATCGGACAAGGCCTCGATGACAGGATCATATTTTTCGGTCGGCAGTTCCACTTCCCCGCGACCGCACGGGATCTTCTTTGGAATATCGGCTATTGGCTTCAACAGGACGAAGACCTGCGCGTGCCACGCATCGCGATGTTCTGAGTCCGACAGTTTCCGAGGTCCCTTGATGAAGATGTCGCTTCTGAACCGTCTGTTCAGCAGATAGTCGCGCACCGTCTCCCGCATGATCGGATGGCCGATTTGCGCGACGAGCTTGCGGCCCGTTTCGCTGAGCCTGAGCGCATCGACGCCGCTCAAAAGACTGGCAGATCCAACGAAGGAGAGCTTGGCGTCCTCAAGGCTGCGGACCATGTCGGAAAAATGCCCCAGATGCCAGTCGGCGTTCAGAAATTCATGTGCCAGATAGTTGCGGCCTTGCTTCATCAGATGTTCGAGATGCTGTCCAGCGACAGGATTCTCCTGAAAATAGATGGAACCGGCCTTCGCGATGTCTGCGGAGAACTTGAGCGCACCTTCGATCATTCCCACAGGTCCCGACATTCTGCCGTCGCCATAGTCCTGATAGAGGGACAACAGCTCCCGGATGGGAATAACCGGGGCCCACCCGGGCAGGCAGTTGTAGCTTATGTAGGCAATTCCGCCCGGGCGAAGCTTCCGCCTGATAATATCCACGATGATTTTTCGGTTCGCTTCAGAAATCCAGCTCCAGATGCCGTGAAGCGCGATGATATCAAAGTCTGGAAGATCGTTCCGGCTCGACAGCTCTTCGAAGGAGTCATCGAACAGATGAAGGTCGGCGCCGGAAGCTGCGGCGAGCCTGCGGGCCTCGACCGTCTGGGTGGGGTTGAAATCAGTTCCCCAATAGGATCCAGCGGATCCCGCCGCATGCATGTTGATTGAGACGCCTTGTCCGAAACCAAGTTCGAGATAGATCGGCTTCTCGCGCAGCTGCGGCTCAGCCGCTTGGCCGAGACAGGCAAGGCGCAGCATTGCCGAGTTCATTTCCGAGTAGTAACCATAGGAATAGTTCAGATCAGTATAGTACCCGTAGGACCATGCCATCGGTGAGACTCCACGACGCGTTCAGGGCTGGGCCCCGCCGTCCGTTGTTGCTGGATTGAAGGCGATATCGGTATCGCCGCGCGCCGGGACCGGCGGGACCTCAATATCTGTCCCGACACGGTCCGCTTGGCATTTTCATATCAATAGGGTCAGGTAAGCTGGAGCTCCATGCCTGAACGCGCGAAAAACTTGCCCATTCCTGCGTTGATCGCTTAATCGACAAGCGACCTCAGTCAGGCTGTGATCGCGCCAGAGCCGGCAACGGTATCGCGCCGGTTCGTCATGGCTGGTCTGACCTCCGCGTCTACCTTGTGCCCACGCCCATACTGGCGAGGCGAGCAGCCCATGACGCGTTTGAAGGCCGTGCTGAACGCGCTTTCCGATTCATAGCCGAGCGAAGCGGCTATCGCCGAGACGGGATCACTTGAATTTTCGAGCCTGTCGGAGGCGAGCAGCATCCGCCACCGCGCCACATATTGCATTGGCGGCTCGCCCACCCGCTCCCTGAACCTGAGCGCGAATGTCGAACGCGACATTCCGGCTATCTCGCCCAGCTCTTGCAGCGTCCATTGATATGCCGGATCGGCATGGATCGCCTTGATCGCGGCGCCGAGTTGTCCGTCCGCCAGAGAAAAGAACCAGCCGACGCGCTCGCCGCCATCCGTGTCGAGATGTATACGCAGAGCCTGCATCAGCATCAGGTGGGCCAGGTGCTGCACGACAAGAGCGTTCCCCGGCTGCTGTTCGCGCAGTTCCTTCATCATCTGTTCGACCGACCAACGCAGGGTTGCCTGTTCGGGCTGCTGGCGAATATGGACGATCGGCGGAAGCAGTCCCAGCAGCATGTCGGCGTGATTGCCCTTCACGCCGAAACGGCTTCCAATGAGAAACAGGCCGCCGCCGCCGTTAAGCGTGACGACACCACCCCTTCGCGCCACCGGAAATATCTCAGCGGCCCCGACCGCTGGTCCATTGATGCTGCTGCCAAGACGGAAGCGGCGACCCGTCGGCAGCACGAAGCAATCGCCGGCCTCAAGCCGCACTGCATCACTGACTCCGTCGACGGTGAGCCAGCAGCCACCCGACATGACAGCATAGCATTTGATGAGCTTGTGCTGATCGCCGAACTGAACAGCCCATTCGCCGCCGGCGTCGAAACCGGACGATACATAGGCATGGGGTTTCAGCAGCGAAAGGACGTCGGACAGCGGATCCATGGGCTCATCCCGGACGATTGCAAAGATAACCCGATCATACAGGGCAGATCGCCTGTCGCAACTCGGCACTTTGCGCCTTAAACTAACCAGCCTCAACGTGTGCGGGAGTTGGGCGCAGCGCGGGCCCCGGTCTCACACGAATGTCACGTTCGTCAATTTAAGAGACGCGTCCCAGAGGCGTGCCGCCACTGAGGAATCGAGCGCCGCCTTTGGCGGCGTCTCCTCGGTCGGATAGCCGCGCGTCCCACTCAACCTGTCAGGCCCATAATAGGCGCCGTCGCGCGCCGCCGGGTCGGTCGCTGCATAGAGCGTCGGTAGCGCGCCCTGCCACACGGGCTGGAACAGAAATGGCAGGAAGCGGCGCGCCATCCCAGCCGCGCTCCACCGGCCCGCTCCGTTCGGAAGCAGGTCGGTGCGGGTGACGCCCGGATGGGCGGCGAGGCTCTCGATGCCCCATCCGGACGCCTTGCTGCGCCGGCTCAATTCCAGGGCGAACATGACGCAGGCAAGCTTCGACTGGCTGTAGACCGGTCCCGGCTCATAGCCGCGCTCTGCCTGCAGGTCATCGAAGTTGATCGCGCCTTGTCGCGCTGCAATGCTGCCGAGGGTCACGACCCGGGGGTTCTGCGCTTTCTTCAGGAGCGGCAGCAGATGCGCCGTGAGCGCGAAATGGCCGAGATAATTGGTGCCGAACTGCAACTCGAAGCCGTCACTGGTCTCACGACGCTTCGGCGGCGTCATGACGCCGGCATTGTTGATCAGGAGATCGAGGCTGTCCTGCTCGCGCGCCAGTTGCGCGGCGAATTCGGCGATCGACGCGAGGTTGGCGAGATCCACCTTGCCAAACCGCACTTGCCCGTCGGGTACGGTTTGTCTGATCGCGGCCACCGCTTCAGCACCCTTCTGGGGATTGCGCCCGGCGATCACGACATTCGCTCCGGCCCCAACCAGGGCAAGTGCGTCCTCGTAGCCTAATCCCCCAGTGCCGGTCACGACAGCCGTGCGACCCTGTTGCGATGGAATATTCTTGCTCGTCCACTTGGTCATTTAGGAGATCCACGTCTTTCCAAAAGTTTAGCGAGGCTATGAGTGACGAATGTCGCGACGCGCCCGCTTTTGCCCTCCTAATAGAAACGCCGGCGCTCCACCTCCATGTCCAAACCAACAATAAACATGCCTATTCCTACATTACTTCAGTTGGCACGATATCCAAAGGAGGGGAAATATCCGTCCTGCCATGCCGGATCCGGGACCGCACCGCATCCGTGCCCAACCCGGTCAGTTGCAGCGAAATCTCCCAGAGGCGAGCCGCGACGGTAGTGTCCAGCGCCTGGCTAGGAGGCTTCTCCTCGATTGGATAGCCCCGGGTTCCAGCCAGCCGGTCAGGTCCGTAATAGTGGCCGGCCTGCGCCGCCGGATCGGTCGCAGCAAAGAGTGTTGGCAAGGCGCCCTGCCATGCGGGCTGATAGAGAAACCATAAATAGCGCCGCGCAAATCCAGGCAGGCTCGACCAGCCCGGACCGTTCGGAATGAGGTCCGTGCGCGAGATGCCGGGATGCGCCGCCAAGCTATCGATGCCCCATCCTTCAGCCTTGCTGCGTCGGTTCAGTTCGAAGGCGAACATGATGCAGGCCAGTTTCGACTGGCTGTAGACTTGCATCGGCTTGTAACCGCGTTCGGCTTGCAGGTCTTCAAAGTTCATGGTTCCCCATCGTGCTGCCACACTGCCCAAAGTCACCACGCGGGGCCTTTGCCCCCGCTTCAGGAGCGGCAGCAAATGCATGGTAAGGGCGAAATGACCAAGATAATTGGTCCCCAACTGCAACTCGAAGCCATCACTGGTCTCGCGCCACGTTGGCGTTCTCATGACTCCTGCATTGTTCACCAAAAGGTCGATACTGTCCTGCTCCCGTCCGATCTGCGTGGCGAATTCCGCGATCGAAGCGAGATTTGCGAGATCGACCTTGCCGAACCGCACCTGTGCGCCGGGGACGGTTTCCCTGATTGCGTCCACGGCTTTCGCGCCCTTGCCGGGATTGCGCCCGGCGATCACCACATCAGCGCCGGCTCGCGCCAATGCCAGCGCAGTCTCGAAGCCTAGCCCGCCCGTACCGGTGACGACCGCTGAGCGGCCTAGCTGCAATGGAATGTCCCCGGATGTCCATTTCGTCATCTCATCATCCTTGTCTTCCGCCTGCTCGCACAGGCTAACGCCGGCGCGTCATGGGGCTTCACTGCGCGCGGCGAAGCACCATGGTTCGGCCAAGTATGGCGGTGCCCATATAGGCGCGAAGTTCGAGTTTTCCGCTCACCAGCGTGGCTCGAGCGGAGTGCGTCTGGCCAGTTGCCCCGCTGTAGAAACTTCCGTCTTCCCAGCGACCGTCAGCGGCGTCCCATTTGAGGTTCGTCACGAGAACGGCTCGCTCCAGGGAACGGCTCCTGAGGTTCGGGTCCGGATTGAGCGTGTCCTTCTTGAAGGTCTTGTCGTCAGCCTCCATCAGAAGTTTTCCGTAGAGGACCCGGGCCGCATAACTTCCTCCGGCGTCAAACATCTCGAGTTTGATGTTGCCGTCTTCGGATTCCCAGACGCCGACGATCTGATCCGGTGAAGAAGCCTGTGCGAATGCACCTCCAGCCGAAAGGCCTATCACGCCCGCCAGGAGCGTTGCGGCCAGCATGGGCCCGGTTACTGATTTCAACATTCTACGTTCCTTTTGCCGGTTAGGTGGATGTCACGTCGAGAGTCGTGCCGCCCTGAGTTCGATGGCTGCCCAATCCCAAATCAGCGCGGCCTTGGATCCGGCCGGGACGATTGCCGGACATTGTGCTGCGGAAATTACACGGCGGCTGCCGAGCGACGAATGCCAAGAACCGCAAATTTCCTGCCCGATCCTGCAGCTGAATAGGGGCCTTGCCCGCCCGCGCAGCAGTTTGTGAAGAGCGTGGGCCTCAATCCGCCCGCTGATGCGCTCTCCTATTCCAGCCCGCGATCAGAGCAAGGCGCAGCCCTTGACATTTGTTTGGTACCTTGCATATTTGCTAGGTAGCTAGCAACATTGGAGTATGCATCGGTGATCGGGAAAGACACAGATCGTGACATCATTGGAGCTTGGGCCAAGCGATGTTACTTCGCCGGTCGGGCGGTCATGGATTCAGCCTTGCGTCCTTACGATCTCGGCTCCGTGCAGTGGTACGTGCTCCACCAGCTCGCAACGGCAGGGCCGACCATGCAGCGTGATCTCGTGCGGTTGCTCGCGATCGAACGCGCGACAATGACTGGCATCGTTGCAACGCTTGTACGCAAGGGGTTGATCGAGCAGGAGCCAGACAAGGTTGATCAGCGCCAGAAGCTTCTACGCATCACCGCCACCGGAACGAAGCTATGGGGCGAGCTACCTGATTTGTCCTTCATTCGCGCAGCCGCGTTCGACGGCATCGACGATGCCGACATTGCGATCGCGATCCGAGTTCTCCAGAGCGCGACTGATCGGCTCGAAACCATTCTGCAGAAAGGAACCCATCCATGACAGTGCTGATAACCGGCGCAACGGGGCTCGTCGGAGCCCGTCTTCTTCCGCGCCTCGTCGAAGCAGGGCTGACCTGCCGCGCGCTCATGCGCAACAGCAAGAAGGCACCCGCCGGCGTGGAAGCGGTGGAAGCCGATCTCCTCGATCCCGTTTCGCTCATGCCGGCAATGGAGGGCGTTTCGGCGATCATCCATCTCGCAGCGGTTTTCCGTACGCCCGACACCGATCTCATTTGGAAGAGCAATCTCGAAGGCACGTGCAATCTCATCGCGGCGGCGAAGGCGCGTGCGCCCGAGGCGCGTTTCATCATGGCAAGCACGTCCAATATCTATCACGCGGACAGCCCGCATCCTGGCCGCGAGGACGATGCGGCGAACCCGCAACAGGCCTATCCCGCCAGCAAACTGGCTGCCGAGAACGCATTGCGCAATAGCGGGCTGAACTGGGCCATCCAGCGGTTTGGCTTCGTCTATGGCGACAATGACGGACATCTCCAGGAACTGCCCCGACTTGTCGCCAATTACAAAATGCATCCTGCCCAGAGAATGAGCCTGGTACATCACCGCGATATCGCCACGGCCATCAACATCGCCCTGACCGGGGCGATGGATGGGCGTATCGTCAACATCGCCGATGAGGCCCCGACTTCGATCTACGAACTCGTCACCCTGGTCGGCGGCACAATGGAACCGTCGGCGACGCCGCTCGGAAATCCTTGGCACCTCCACATGGATGTCTCGCTTGCTCGCAGCCTCGGTTTTCAACCGATCGTCAGAACCGTTCATCAGGCTGCGCGGCAAAATCTGATGTGATTGGCTTCGTATCGTATTCTAAAAGACCGCTCCGAGCCGAAGTGACACGGAGCGGCCTCCTGCAGAACGCGTTCAGGCGGAACGGGCCTTGCGGCTGGCATACTGGCTGTACATCCGCTGGTGGTTCAGCGCGTCCTGCTTCGGAGCCACGCCGAACATTCGGGAATATTCTCGGCTGAACTGCGACGGACTTTCGTAACCGACCTTGTAGGCGGTCTCCTCGACACTCGCCGCGTCCGCAACCATGATGCGCCGCGCCTCCAGCAGGCGCAGCTGCTTCTGGAACTGAAGCGGCGTCACCGAAGTCAGTTGCTTGAAGTGCTGATGGAACGAGGACGGGCTCATGCGCGCAACTTCGGCAAGTTGCTCCACCCGCAGGGATTGGGTGAAGTTGGCCCGCAGGAAATAGATGGCTTTGGCAACCCGCATGAAATTCGATTCCGGCACCGCGAGACTGCATAGTTCGGCGCCGTGCGGGCCCGTGAGAAGCCAGTAGCAGATCTCGCGCATGACAGATGGATAGAGGATCGGGATTGCCTTCGGCGTTTGCGACATCCGTATCAGCCGCAGCACGCATTCCGCCAATGGTTCATCGACCGTTCCGACGAACACGCATGCACCGGGAGTGGCAGGCGGAGCCGGAGGCGTCTCCAACTGCTCCAGCACCTCGCGCAGCATCGAAACGTCCAGATCTATGGTGACGCCAATATAGGGCAGCTGCGGGCTTGCATCGACGACCCGACCACTCGCCGGCATTTCCATGCTGACGACCAGACATTCCATGGCGCCGTAGCGAAGCGTGTCCTCACCAAAGTGGATTTCCTTTGCTCCCTGGACGACGACACACAGCGACGGACGGTAGATCATCCGCATCGGCATCCGCTGCTCGTATGAACGGGTGATGTTGACGCTGTCGATCTGTGTCGGGAACAGGCCCTCACCGCCGCCCTGGCTTTCGATATAAGCGGTTACTCCGCCAAGGAGCGATGACGACACGCGAACCTCCGACTGCGTTCGAGGCCAGCGCATCACTTGCCCTGCCATAGGCAACATATCGCGGCCTGTAGGAATAGGCAAATTTCTTGCTGTATCGGGCATTTTGGTCATTGAAGACTTCCTCTAGCTTGATGATGCCAATCACAGCCAGGGAAGCGTCAAACATGACAGAAATTGCCGCGTCGTCAATAGACAGTCGAGACGTGCCGACCACTATGTCTACTGCCGACGGCGATGAATATGTCCAGGGGCGACGGGTCGTTGTGCTGCTTGTCGCACTGTTTCTTGTCAGCGTTACGTCGCAGGTCGATCGGATGCTTCCTTTCGTCCTGGCCGAGTCAATCAAGAAGGATCTAAACCTGAGCGATACGCAGGTGGGCTTGCTGACAGGCATCGCCTTTGCGGTGTGCTATACGCTCTTGTCGATGCCGCTCGCCCGTGCTGCCGATCGAGGCTCGCCGCGCTTCGTCCTGATCCTGTGCATCGTGCTCTGGACCGCGATGACGGCGCTCGGCGGGCTCGCCATGAGTTTCTTGTTCCTCGCTTTTACACGCTTCGGCGTCGCCTTTGGCGAGGCCGGCGGCACGCCCTCCAGCCACGCGATCATTGCTCGCAAAGTCGCGCCCGAGCGCCGCGGCCTGGCACTGGGCATTTTCTCCATGGGCATTCCGCTCGGCACCATGGTGGGCTTCGGAGCAGGCGGTGCGATCGGCGACGCCCTCGGCTGGCGCACAGCACTCGTCGGCGCCGGCGCCCTTGGGCTGCTGATCGCCCTGCTGGCGCTCATCGTCATAGGACCGACCCCGCCGCTCAGGCGCCCGGCGGCCAATAGCGAGCCCTTCCTGCGGGCGAGCCTGCAATTGCTTTCCTCCCCGGCATTCCGTTGGCTGTTCATCGGGTCGATCGCACTCGGTTTCGCTGCGGCTCCGTTCTATGCATTTGCCGTTCCCTTTCTCATCCGCACCCACGGCTTCAGCGCCAGCGAGGCCGGACTGGCGTTCGGGCTGCTGCAAGGCCTGATGGGGATAGTCGGGACGCTGGTGGGCGGGCGCTTGTTCGATCGCGCGGTGCACTCCGGTACCGGCCGGGTCCTTGGGCCGCCCGCCATCCTCTTCATGATCGCAAGCTTGACGACGTCTGCCGCTTTGTTCGCGCCGGTCGGCTGGCTTTCCATCCTCCTCTTCGTACCCGGCATGCTCTCCTTCGCGTTTCTGCTGCCCTGGTGCTTCGGCGCCGCACATATGGTGGCCGGCAAGGGCAAGGAGGCGATGGCGACGAGCCTCGCAATGGTCGGCTCCGGCCTTCTCGGCCCAGCACTCGGTCCCCTGATCGTTGGAATCATCAGCGACTCCGCGACAGCAGCGCAAGTGCCGAACGGTCTTGGGATCGGTTTGCTCATCGTCCCGATGGCGAGCATCCTGACCGGAATCGCCATGCTGATTGCAAACCAGCGGATTGCTGCCGTGTTCGGCAATAAATGATGGCCACGGCCGCAATAGAAAGATCACTCCATGCAAGATCCAACACCTGACAGCTACGCCCCAACAGCCGCGTCCATGCCTCATTGCCAGCGCATGACGGAAACTGCCGGCTTCTTCCGGGCGTGGCTTAAAAACCCGATGCGCGTCGCCGCCATTGCGCCATCATCGAGCACGCTTGCCAAGCTGATTACCTCCGAAATCTCTCATGATACTGGGCCGGTAATTGAATTGGGCCCTGGAACCGGCGCGTTCACGCGTGCCCTGATCGCTCGGGGCGTCAGGCAGGAAGACCTCGCCCTGGTCGAGTTCGGGTCCGAATTCGCCGCCGCACTCGAACTCCATTATCCGCGAGCACGCATGCTCCAGATGGACGCCGCCCGCCTGAGGACCATCGATATCTTCGGCGGGAGGCCGGCCGGCGCCGTCGTCAGCGGACTGCCCTTGCTGTCAATGCCGCCCCGGAAGGTGATGGCGATTTTGACAGGCGCGTTCCGCAAGATGACGCCGGACGGCGCCTTCTATCAATTCACCTATGGCCCCCGTTGCCCGGTTCCACGCAGATTGCTTGATCATCTCGGCCTCGAGGCGGTGCGGATCGGCGGTACGCTGGCCAACCTTCCGCCCGCGGCGGTTTACAGGATCAGGCGCAGACATTGAGCTCGCGGTGCGAGAACCCAACATTCTCGGGCTCTGTTGCAAGCCAATCGCGTATGCCAGGCTTAGCGCGATCCGAACCGCGCTTTTGCAGCATCGGTAAAAGGCATAAACAGGCTGACGGCGGAGCCTTCGGGATCGCGGACCTGGAATGTGCGATTGCCCCAGGGCAAAAGCTTGGGCTCATGCACTATATCAGCCTTATCTTTGAGCCTTTCGAACGCAGCGTCGATGTCGTCGACCATGAATTCGAGGATCGCGGTGCGGTTAGCGCACGGCTCCGAACTCCCCGGGCTGAACAGTGCCACTGTCTCCGCACTGCCGATTGCCAAGGTGCCACCAGCGGTGACAATTTCGGCGAACTGCGGCGCGAGCCAGGTGGCAGCTGTTTCTGTCATCATCTCATAGAACGCCACCATGGCTTTGATATCGGCGGCGATGAGACGGACGGACGCGAATTTCATGATTTTTCCTTTGATATCGCCGGAGCGTTGATGACAGCTTGTGCATGGCCCGCTTGTAGCGCAATCAAGTTGCCACCATGATGTCAGCAGGTGTCACACGGCCAGCGACATGATGGCCGCTCCCCTCAGCACGCTTGCCGGCGGGAAGCAGCAGTCATCCTCACCGATCAAAAGTCGCTCGACATCCCGCCATCAGGCCGATGAACCCGATGACGCTCACGCGCGCTCCCAACTGATAGCCGGTCAGGATTCCGCAACTTCGATTGCCTATGGCGTGGGATACGAAAGCCCGAACCAGTTCCGTCGGGAAGATGCCGGCCTGTTTGGACGGATGTGTTGCAAATATCGGTTAGGAGGAAGCTCCGCTTACCGCCGGACGCAATTATGCAGTGAGTTCGTCCCAATCTTGCGCAACTATGGTGCACGTCGATTTCATTTCCGCACACAGCGCATTGGCAATGTCGACGTCGAACCCCTCGAGCGTACCATCGGCTTTAAGGGAATTGAATGGCGGGTAAGCACCCTCGGTTGCGATGCGGATCTCCTGAGCGCCAGCACATGATGCAAAAGCGACAGCGGCCAAAGCAGTTACCAATATTCGTTTCTTCATGTTCCATCCTCTTTTGGTGAAGCATCTTGTGCTTCCTCGCCAGCGTAGCGAAAGTCGCGGACTTGCCCAGAGATTTTTCAGATTTGTCCTGCTCCTCAGTCCGACTACCGGCGAGCGAAGGGTATCGCGCGGTTCTTAGACTCAAGGTCCAGGGTAAGATCAGATTATCTTGCGGGCACGCGGGTCGGGAATGGGCACGGCTGCCATCAACGCGCGGGTGTATTCGTCCTTTGGCGTTTCGAAAACCTCGCGCCGCTTGCCCGTCTCAACTATCCGGCCCGCTCTCATGACGACGACATTATGCGACATGCGCTCAATCACGGCCATGTCATGCGAGATGAAGAGGTAGGCCAATCCCATCGTTTCCTGCAATTCGAGCATCAGATCGAGAACGCGAGCCCGCACCGATACATCGAGCGCGGCCACGCTTTCGTCTGCAATGATGAGCTTTGGCTCCAGGGCAAGGGCGCGCGCAATGCAGATACGCTGGCGTTGACCACCGGAAAATTCGTGCGGATAGCGGCTGGCGGCATCAGCCTGCAGGCCGACACGGCGGAGCAGTTCAGCGATGCGATCCTCTCGCTCGCTCTTGTTGGCGAGACCATGAATAATCAAAGGTTCCGCTATCGCAGCACCGACAGCCATACGCGGGTCCAGCGACGCGTATGGATCCTGAAAGATCATCTGCGCGGAGCGGCGGATGGGCTGCATCTGGCGCGCGCTCAGGCCGCCAATATGCTTTCCATCGATCACCACATCGCCGGTGAATGGGATCAGGCCGAGTACGGCCTTGCCGGTCGTCGATTTGCCTGAGCCGCTTTCTCCAACAAGGCCAAGCGTTTCGCCTGGACGAAGCTCGAATGATACGTCTGTAACAGCGGACACTGGTGGCTTGCCCTTGAATAGCCAACGCGTCGGAGTCCCATAAGTAACGTTAAGATTGCGTACAAGGAGGATTGGCGAACGGTCTGGCACTTCCCCGTGTGCAACATCAGAACCGACGCGAGGTGGTCCGTCCGTCCCGGCATGGGCGCCAAGGTGAGGAACGGCGGCAAGCAGTTGTCTCGTGTACAGCTCCGTCGGACGTTCGAACACCGTCAGGGCACTGCCTTGCTCAATGATCCGTCCGTTCTGCATGATTGCAACGCGGTCAGCCATCTCGGCGACCACACCCATATCATGGGTAATCAGAATGATCGACGCCCCGAATTCCCGCTTCAATTCCCGCATCAATTTGAGGATCTGCGCCTGTACAGTGACATCGAGCGCTGTCGTCGGCTCGTCGGCAATCAGGACCTTTGGTCTGCATGAAAGAGCCATCGCGATCATGACCCGTTGGCGCATGCCACCGGAGAGTTCATGCGGATATTGCTTCAGGCGGCGGCCCGGCTCGGTGATATGAACCGCGTCGAGCATTTGCCGTGCTATCGTTTCAGCCTTGTCGCCCTCGGTCCCCTGATGCTCACGGATCGCTTCGGTAAGTTGCGCTCCGATTGAAAGCACAGGATTGAGCGACGTCATCGGCTCCTGAAAAACCATGGCGACATCGCCGCCGCGTATGCTCCTCATCGCGTGGTTTGAAAGGTTGGTCAATTCGCGGTCGGCAAGTTTGATGCTGCCCGAGGCGATTTGGAGCGAGGCCTTGGGCAGCAATTGCATGATCGACAGCGATGTTACGGATTTGCCGGAGCCGGATTCTCCGGCAATACACAATGTCTCGCCGAGAATGAGATCAAAACTGACGTCCTGAAGAACATGCCGTCGACCTTCCGGCGTGCGGGCGTCCACACACAGATCACGTACTGACAGGATTGGCACAGGTACTGGTGCAACAGGTTTCACGCGAACACGATCCTCGGGAAGTAGAACGAAACCACCCAGTTGGGCGCGTCAACGATTTCGCTGATCCGCAGATCGCCGCAGGCCGAGCAGAGCAGATAGGCGTCGATCGGGTTCAGATCGTGCTCGGCACCCAGCAGATCGATCATACGCATCAGGCTTTCGCGGGCCCCTGTCATAAGATCAGGTCCAATACCTGTCGTCACCTCATAGCCCGCACCATCAAGATGGCGGGTGACAGGCTCTGTCGTCGTAAACCGTGGACTTTTCAACCTGGCGTCCTTGACGAGTTCGATAGTGGCCTCGACTTCCATTTGGCTTTCGATGGCCGTTCCGCAAACTTCGCCATCGCCCTGCGCCGCATGCGTGTCGCCAATCGAAAACAGCGCGCCTTCGACTTCCACTGGAAGATAAAGCGTTACGCCGGCCGTCAGATCTCGGATATCGAGATTGCCACCAACCTGCCGCGGTGGCACCACCGAGTGCAATCCAGGTTCGGCGGGAGCAACGCCGATAGTGCCGGCAAAGGGCTTCAGGGGAACGCGCCCACCCGGACCATAAAGCGCCGGTGTCATGGCGACAGGGTCATACGTCCACATATGCAAAGCTGGTTCCTCAAACTGATCTGCAAGCAGGCCGAATCCTGGAATATTAGCGGTCCAGCCGAGACCTGAAGGAACGAAGCGGCGAAGTGTAACCTTTAGCGCATCACCTGGTACGGCTCCCTCCACGTAGACTGGACCCGTAACGGGATTGATCTTGCCGAAGTCGAGATTGGCAAGCGTTTCAAGCGTTGCACCCTTGCCGAGTTGTCCACCGGAGGAGTCCAGACATTCAAAATGGATTGTCTCGCCGGCCTTGGCGACAAGAGCAGGCTCGAAGTCGCGGTTCCAACCGAAATGATGTCTCGCGCGATGGATGGTGTGGGTGCAGGCAACGCACATGGCAGTTCTCCAGATGATTGAGTCTCAATCCCCGGACCTTTTCCGCCCGGGGATCACGCGAAATGCGATTACTGCTTCACGTAGATGGCGTCGTAGTTGATGACGCGTGTTGGATCGATATAGATGTTATCGGCCCCGCCCATGCGCAGCGACTTGGCAACGACGCGACGCTCGTTGATAAGCGGAATCCAGGGAGCATCGGCCATGATATCCGTGAATATCTTGCCCCATGTGGCCGAGCGTTCGGCCACCTTGGCCGGATCAGACATCGAATCCGCAGCAACGGCCCGCTTGTCGATATCCTGATTGCAATACCAGGACCAATTCCACCCACCAGCTACGGCGCCGGAGCAGCCGAGGATTGGTCCGTAGAAATTCGACGGGTCCGGAAAGTCTGCGATCCAGGCCATACCGCCGGACCAGATCATTGGTGCTTCACCCTCGGTCCCGCCTGCAGCGATAACGTTGGCTTGCGCCAAGGCGCGAACTTCGGCCTTCACGCCGACAGCCGCCAAATCTTGCTGAACTGCCTGTGCTATCCGCGGCTGGGGATCTGTGTTGGTGGAGTAGAGCACGGTTTCGAAGCCGGTTGGGAACCCCGCTTCCGCCAACAGCGCCTTGGCCTTTTCAACATCATAGGCATAGCCGGTAAAGCTCTTGTCATAGCCCGGCATCAGCGGCGGAAGCGGCTGGCTCGCCGCCGTTGCACGACCATTCAGGATGCGCGTAATGCGATCCTTATTGATTGCCATGTTGAGCGCCTGGCGAACCTTAAGGTTGTCGAGAGGCTTCACCTTCGTGTTCAACGTAATGTATCCGGTTTGAAGTTGTTGCCCGTCCACAATCATCTTCGGACCGTCGGCAGAGTTCTTGATCTCGAGAAACTTGGCTGGAGGTATGCCGTCGCCGGCGATGTCAACTTCGCCCTTCTGCAGCCGTAACAGTGCCACAAGCGGCTCTTGGCCCACTTCGACCGTAAACTTGTCGATGTGAGGCATGTCCTTGACGAAATAATCCGGATTGCGTTCAAAGACGAGGTGCTGGCCAATTGTCCAATCCTTAAGGATAAACGTACCAGAACCGACTGGTTTCTTGCCAAAATCCCCGCCCGCGGCCTCGACTGCCTCATGCGGAACAACGGAAGCAAAATTGATTGCGAGGACGTGGAGGAACGTGGCGTCTGGCCGGGACAGGTGGAAGGTTACCGTCGAATCATCTGGCGCTGTAATACCCTCCAACGTCGTCGTCTTGCCAGCTGTGACGTCTTCAAACCCCTTGATCGCCCCGAAAAAACCGGCGCCTGGTCCTTGAGTCTTTGGATTTACAGCCCGTTCGATCGAATACTTCACATCGGAGGCCACGACTTCCCGGCCGTTCGTAAACTTCACACCCTTGCGAAGCTTGAAGGTGTAAGTGAGGCCATCATCCGAAACCTCGAACGTTTCGGCGAGCGATGGAACCAGATTGGCCGTCCCCGGTTCATAATCCATCAGCCGCGAATAGAGACTCTTGATCATCGACCAGTTGACCCAGTCGTACCCGATCGCTGGATCAAGGGTGGCGATGTCGTCCTTATAGGTAACGATGATATCGCCGCCTTGTTGTGGCGTATCCTGCGCAAACGAAGGCAATGGCGCAAGCGCGAGTACCGTCGCAATTGTTGTGTTTCGAAGCCAGCTTTTGAACATTTTGTTCCCCTTTTTTGATTGTCAGAATTTAGCGTGCGCGAATGCGCGGATCGATAAGCGGTGCAATAGTGTCCGCTACAAGATTGCCGAGGACGATGGCGAGCGCTGAAACGAGCGTCACGCCCATGATGATCGGGATATCGACCTGCTGTATCGCCTGCCAGGCGAGCTGACCGATACCGGGCCATCCATAAACGGCTTCGACAACCACAACGCCGCCCATGAACTGGCCAATATCAATTCCGATCATCGCAATGATGGGCAGCATGGCATTCGGGAGGGCATGCCGCAGGATAATCCGCGCGGACGATAGACCCTTGGCGCGGGCGGTCCTGACGTAATCCTGATTGAGGACGTCGATCATGGCCGAGCGTACCATGCGTGCGTACCAGCCCGCGCCAAGAATACCAAGTGTCATTGCCGGCAAAACCACATGCGCTGGCGTACCGAACCCGCTCATCGGGAACCAGCCAAGTGTCACTGCAAATACATAAAGAAGGAGCAGGGCAACGACGAATTGGGGAGCGGAAACACCAATAAACGATGCCATCATGACGGCCCTGTCGATCACGCCTCCGCGGCGAAGCGCTGCAATGATGCCGAATGTGAGCCCAAGGACGACTTCCAGCAGAATGCCTGCCGCCATCAAAACAAGTGTGGCTGGGATACGGGCCGCTATCAAAGAGCCTACATCTGTTTTCTGCGCATAGGAGCGGCCAAGATCACCATGTGCGATACCCTGCAGATAGGCCCAGAATTGAACCAGCAATGGTTGGTCAAGACCAAGCTCACGCCGGATATTGGCAACCGTCTGTGCGGTCGCACTGCGACCGGCGATCATCCGTGCCGGGTCGGCTGGCAGGGCATAAAGCAGCAGGAACGTGATCGCCGCAACACCAAGCAAGATCAACGCGGTTTGCACAAGGCGGCGCAGAACGAGGAGTACCATATCAACCGCGCCCTCGCTGCGTCGGATCGAGGATGTCGCGCAATGCATCGCCGACGAGATTGAATGAAAGTGCCGTCAAAAGAATGATCGCGCCAGGAAAGAACACAAGCCACGGTGCCGCTTGAAAATAACTCTGGCTTTCGAAAATGATATTGCCCCAGGACGGCTGCGGCGGCTGCACCCCGATGCCGAGAAATGACAACGTTGCTTCCAGCAGCACGGTCGTTGCAATGCCAAGCGTTCCCCAGACAATTGCTGTCGGGATCAGATGTGGGAGAATGTGCATGAACAAAATGCGCAAATGTCCCGCACCGAGCGACCGTTCTGCGAGTATGAAATCCCGTTCGACCAGGCCTCGCGTCTCCGTATAGACGATCCGCGCTACCTGCACCCAGTTCACCAATGCTATAACCATCGCGACGATCCACAGGCTGGGTCGAAGCAATGCCGCGAGTACGATAGCGAGAAGAAGGGCGGGAAATGCCATCATCAAATCTGTAAAGCGCATGAGTAGCCCGCCAACGATGCCGCGCAGATACCCGGAGAGAATACCGATGAACAATCCGATCGCGACGGCGATTCCGTTGGCGACGAGACCGATGACCAAAGATGTGCGAGCACCGAAAAGCATCCGAGAAAACAAATCACGCCCAAGCGTATCGGTTCCGAGTAGAAATTGGCCGCTCGGCGGCATCGGAGCTCCTTCAAGCGTCAGGCCGTCGAACATCTGATTGTCAGGGCTATAGGGCGCAATAAGAGGCGCTGCGATCGCCATTGCCACGACCGTCACAACGACAATGAATCCGAAAAGCGCTGCAGGTTGGCGCAACATGGCTTTTAGTACGTCCATCAACCGGCCTCCGGGAGGGGCTCTGCGCCGCCGATAATCGAGGCGGCGACCTGTTCCATTGGCAGCCGTCTCTGCATCGCGCAGTTGCGCAAGATGCTGTAGGCATGCTCTTCGTCAGTTTGGCGCGCCGCCATGATTTTCTGTACCGCGGCATGAACCAACGGGCGGAGGCGAATACGCTCTTCGAGATGCAGGAGCCTGTTGCGAACCGTTTCACGCTCCGTGTGGATGCTCACTGCCATAACCAGTGCAGGGTAGATGGCCGACGCAGTGATCGGCTTGGATATGATTGTGCAAGAGCCGTGTTCCATGAGCCAGGCGATGCGGCCCGGCGCTTCCGACCCGAGAAGTGCGACAACTGGCCGGGGTGCGCTGGCTCCACTCCATGGCAGAAGGTTGTCCCATCCCTGATCCGCATCAACGAGAATCATGTCCGGGAGTTCGTCGACATCGAGAGGGGTCCACTGGATTGTCACGTGAAAACCCAACAGCTTCAGCTGGCGCGATAACCGCTCTGTTGCAGCCTCCGGACGATGCAAGACCGTGACGCGCCATCCCGTAAAATTCGGCGTTTCCCTCATGACACGATCCGTAATTTTGGTGCTGGGCGCTTCCTGCGTCCAGTTAGATAGGGATCGGCCGCAATTGCGGGCCGTGATGCGATGATATCAAACCCATTGTCGGTGGTGATCCGGCCCAGATGAAATGGCAACGCTGCATGATTGGTTTCGCCATCGATGCGAATATCGCCATGCACTGTCGATAGGGGCGCTCCCGACAATCGGCGAAGAACTATTTGCGGGTCGTCCGTTCCGGAGGCCAGGATGGCTTCACCGCACATTTTTACGGCCGAATAAGCGCTGGCGAAGAAATTGGAAATACGCCGCTCCGTTCCGAAGCGCTTTGCGAGGCGCGCCTTGAATGCCAGATTTTCAGGTGTGTTGAGGCTGTCGAAGTACGAAGCTACCGACAATTGTCCCGTTGCGACGCCACGACCGACTTCGCCGAGTTCGCATTCCGTCAGGTCGCAACTGACAACGGGGCAGTTTTCGGGCTTGAAGGCCGGGTCGCGATCTCCAAGCAGCTTGAAGGCTTTCAGGAACGCATAGCTTGCCGGACCAATAAGATTGCTGAGGACGAAACTTGGCCTGCGCTGTTCGATGTCATTGACGATGCGCTCGACCGCGGTTTCTTCGAATGGCAAATAACGCTCGCCAAGAATCTCACCCCCCGACTCGTTGATCAGTTCACGCGAGAGCCTGTTCATCTCCCAGCCCCAGACATAATTGGCGCCGAGGAGGTAAGGCCGCTTGCCATAACGGGGAAGGAGATATTCGAAAAGAGGAATAAGATGCTGATTGGGACAAGCGCCGGTATAGATGACATTCTCGTTGGCCTCGAAGCCCTCATAGGGGCACATATACCAAAGCAGACCGTCGTGTTTTTCCACGAGCGGAATGACTTCTTTGCGCGCCAGAGACGTGATCGTTCCAACAATGTGGCGACAATCGGAATCGCGCAGCATTGAACGCGCGCCTTCGAGATATTCTGGGATTGCGCCATGCGGATCGATGAATACCGGCTGGACCAGATTGCCATGCGCAGCGCGCAACTCTCCGATGGCAAATTCGGCGCCGTCACGCGATTCGCGCCCCATCGCCCCGTACGGGCCGGTTGTCGAATAGAGTATGCCGATTTTTACCGCGTCCATCAGCCTGCCAATACCAAAAGCCCCACGACGCAGTATCCCATCAAGGATGGGGCGTCATGGGGCGAAACTGCCCTTCGACCATCGAAGTCATGTGATTACAGACGATTTGCTCAATCTGCAGGCATGATTAAAATACGGGCAAGCAATTCTTGTCAAGTGTGAATCGATCGGTGCGCGGCCTCGCATGCAACTGGTATTCGATACGAGTCATGGCATCTCCCTTCGTTTGATTTCAATGTGGGTTAAACCGTGGGGGAGTGTTTATATTGAGACCAAAGCCCAATCCGCACTAAGGGTCTGCCTGGCGACCAGGGCAGGACGTTTCCCTGCCAGTCCAGATACAGGTTCTGTCGTGTTCCTGCGTGGTTGGTAAGAACCTGCGCCATACCTTTTACACTTTCCTCGACGGATATCTCCGCGTCGACGGTGCCGTCCAGCGTGCCCATAGCGGTGGCTGCCCAGCCAGGATGGATTGACAGCACGGTCAGCTCGGGATGATCCGCATGAATGGTGCGGGCGAGTATATTCAGTGCCGCCTTGCTGGCCCGGTATAGGTCCAGCTTTAAGCCGGGCTCGGTATTCAGCGTGATACTGGCACGGTGTGATGACATCACCGCCAACGTACCGTTAGGAGACAAGCGGTCCAGCAGTCGGTGCGCCAACCGGATCGGACCGAAGCAGTTGGTCAGCATGATCTCTGAGAACTCGGCGTCCGTCGCTTCAGTCACTGAATTGTGTAGCGGCCCGAAAATGCCTGCGACCAGAAAGATGACGTCAAACGAGTCTCCAATTTCGCTGCGCAATACCTTGACCTGATCCGCCTGTGTTACGTCCACATGAGCAACTCGCGCAACCGACTGCAATGCGGTTGTATCAGCGCCTGCACGTGCAGTTCCGGTGACGGCCCAGCCCATGGCGTTTAGTGTTTCGGCGAGGCCGAGACCAAGGCCACGTTCGGCCCCAATGATGAGAATTGATGGCATCGATAGTCCTTTCACAGTGCGGTGTAGCCGCCATCGGCCATGACCATGGTGCCGGTCATGAAGGCAGAAGCTGGAGAGGCGAGGAAGGCGATGATCTCGGCAATGTCTTGTGGCTGACCGACGCGACCTAGTGGATGGGATGGGCCATAGCTCGCCAGGGTGGTGCGACTGTCGGCTACAATTCCCTCCAGGATATCTGTCTCGATCACGCCCGGCGCGACGGCATTGGCACGAACGCCGCGGTCGCCATACTCGACAGCGATCACCTTTGTCGGCATTGATCGAAGCGAATTGTTTGTCACGACCAAGCTCTGGATCGAGGACGCGACCTATGAGGGTGCCAAGGCCGCTTTCGAACGTTCCTTGAACAAGCTGCAGCTCGACTATCTGGACCTCTGGCTCATCCACCAGCCTTACGGCGACGTCTACGGGGCATGGCGGGCAATGGAAGAGCTGTACAAGGCAGGCCGCGTCCGCGCCATCGGCGTTGGCAACTTCTATCCCGACCGCCTGCTGGATTTCGTGCTCCACAATGAGGTCGTCCCCGCGGTCAATCAGATCGAAATCCATCCGTTCCATCACCAGGACGAGGCGCAGAAGCTGCTTCAGGAATACAACGTTCAGCCCGAAGCATGGGGTCCTTTCGCGGAGGGAAAGAACGGGCTGTTCACGAACGAACTCTTGGGGTCGATTGGTAAGAAGCATGGCAAAAGCATCGCGCAGGTCGTGCTCCGGTGGCTGATCCAACGCAACATCGTGGCTATCCCGAAGTCCGTGCGCAAAGAGCGGATGGCCGAGAACTTTTCGATATTCAACTTCGAGCTCGATCAGGAAGACGTCGCCGCAATTGGTTCGCTTGACGAGAACGCCAGTAGCTTCTTCGATCATCGCGATCGGCAATGGTGAAGTGGCTTGGCACGCGCAAGCTCTAAAACAAGGCCGCCGTGTGCCGGGCTGCTGACCTCCCGTTTCGAGTTCGATGCCATAGGCACGTCCTGGGAGATCGACACGCCTGCGCCACTGGAGCCGGCGACGAAGGACCAAATCCTCGATCTGGTCGAGCGTTTCGACAGCGTCTATTCGCGGTTCCCCCATGACTCCATCGTCACGCGAATTGCGAAAGCTGTCGATGGCGGAACGTTCAGCTTCCCGGCTGATGCAGTCCCGATGTTCGAGATTTACGACCAACTTCATGCCGCGACGGATCGGGCGGTCGATCCGCTCGTCGGTCGCGACCTCGAGCTTCTCGGATATGACGCTAGTTACTCGCTAACGCCTGACGAAGATGCGGTGGAGTTGATATCGAGACACCGCCTGGTCTGGTGCCAGGACGTTATGCGCTCGGGCAGGACGATAACGACACGAGCTCCGCTCGTCGTCGATGTAGGAGCCGTAGGTAAAGGGAGCCTCATCGATCTCGTCACCGGGCTTCTCGCATCCGAGGGTATCGAAGGCTTCATCGTCGATGGCAGCGGGGATATGCGCCATCGCGGAAGCACCGCACTCGATGTCGGCCTCGAACATCCTTTCGATCCAAGCATGGTGATCGGAGTCGCCAACCTGAGAAATGCCTCGATCTGCGCGTCCGCATCAAATCGCCGGCGGTGGGGCAAAGGCCTCCATCATGTCCTTGATGGTCGAACCGGACGGCCGACGATGGATGTCATCGCCACTTGGGCCATCGCGGCCGACACGGCAACTGCCGACGGGCTCGCTACGGCACTGTTCTTCGGCTCGCCCACACAACTGATGACGACGTTCGACTTCTCCTTTGTCCGTATGTTCGCCGACGGGCGCGTCGAGGTTTCGGACAACTTCGATGGCGAAGTCTTTACTTGAGACAAGGAAACACGATGCGACACCAGACAAGGAACATTCTCGTGACGACCGCCCTGACGATGACGCTTGCCGGAGCAGCGGAAGCACAAAGCGCCAGGCCCGCCCAATATGCCGACGGGGGTCTACACGGCGACAGGAGATTACGGCGGCCAACCATCGCACATCACCGTCAGGGCGTGGCTCAAGGACGGTATCATCACTGCCGTGACCGTGACTCCACATGCCTACGTTCGCCGCTCTCTCGAGCTGCAGCGCGCCTTCGCCGTCGCGGTGCCGAAGGTCGTGATCGGCAAGCGCATCGATCAGGTCAAGGTCGGCAAGCTGGCTGGTTCCAGTGGCACGCCGAAGGGGTTCAATGATGCCATCCGGAAGATAAAGGAACAGGCTGCACGTAGATGACGGCGATGACGATCGTCATCCGTGACGGCTTCCATGCCGCCCGAGCGAAAAAACACAACAGGAGTACGGAAGCCGAAATTCGCGCCAATCTTGCCGCCGTTGCTGCTGGCGAAGTTGGCCGCGGTGGCGCAAAGCGTCGCCGTTTGGAGGAGTAGGTAAGCCAGGCCCAAGGCATTTAGAGTGCGCCTTCGCGGAATCTCAAAAAAGACGCTCAAAGAGGTCAACTGAAAGGCTGACCTGGTGCCGTTCGATCACTCTTTCAATGCCTCGACCAGCAAGGTGAACGCGGGCGAATGGTGCCGGCGCGAGGGGTAATAGAGATGGTATCCGGGAAACGGCGGCGTCCAATCGTCGAGGACCTGCACAAGCCGCCCGTCATCAAGATACTCCCGAACGACGTCTTCGTGAACGTAGGTGAGGCCATATCCGTCCAGGGCAGCTTTCACAATCTGGGGAACCCCGTTGAATGCCACCTGACCGTCCACCCTCACCCGAATTTCGCCTCCGTCTCGTTCGAACTCCCAAGCATAGAATCCGCCATAGCTCGGCAGCCGCAGGTTGATGCAGCGGTGCGCCGTCAGTTCCTGCGGCGACTTCGGCGGCGGCTGGTCCCTAAAGCAGGACGGCGCACCAACGACGATCATTCGCGCCAGCGGCCCGATGCGGACTGCAATCATGTCTTTCTCGACCTGGTCGCCTAGCCGAACCCCGGCATCGAAGCGCTCGGCCACGATGTCGGTCAATGCAGACTCTGCGATGAGTTCGACCTTGATGTCAGGATACTCGAGGAGGAATGCGGAAAGCTTGGGCCAAAGTATGGTGTCGATTGCATGCTGGCCGGCGGTAATCCTGAAGCTTCCCGCCGGCTTGTCCCTGAATTCGCTGAGCGCCGATAGTTGGGCATCGATAGTGCCGAACGCGGGCGCAAGGGTGGAAAACAACTGTTCTCCCGCAGCCGTTGGGGCAACGCTCCGCGTCGTTCGGGTCAGCAGCCGAACTCCGAGCCGTGCCTCCAGACGTTTAATAATCAAACTGAGCGATGACTGGGACGTGCCAAGCCGGGCGGCGGCCTTGGTGAAGCTTTTCTCCTCGGCCACCGCCAGGAAGGCCATCAGGTCTCCAAGTTCTTCCCGCTGCATTCATTGACCTTAGGTATAAGTTCAATCTCATATTAGCGTCTAATCGAAACAAACGACAAGGTCTATATGTCTCCTCACACAGAAGAGGCACTGGCCTCTTCGCAAACCAAAAGCAGCAATTGGAGCCGTTTTATGAGCTTGAAAGGCCTTCTCGTCATCGCCGCTTCGATCATCGCTCCGCTTGCCGTCCAGCCGGCGATGGCACAAGAGGCCGAGGGTCCGGTGATCCGGATCGCGGAGCTGGAAATCGATCCGGCGCAGATGGCCGCCTACTCGGCTGCCGTGAAGGAGGAGATGGAAGCATCCATCCGCGTCGAGCCAGGCGTCCTTGCGCTCTACGCGGTGTCGATCAAAGGCAAACCCAACCACCTCAGGTTCTTCGAGATGTATACGGACGAGGCTGCCTACGATTCCCACCGCGAATCTCCGCATTTCAGGAAATATGTCGAGACCACCAAGGACATGATCACCTCCCGCAAGCTTTTCGACACAGACAATTTCCAGCTCAGTGCCAGGCAGCGTTGAACGAGAGAAGCGGAGGGTGTGCGTAATGAAGCGATCTCCCCTGTCAAAGCTTTGGCCCGGAGTGATCCCATCACCGAAAACCAGTTCGACCACAGTTGAATGTATCTCTCATAGCAACTGCCGGCCAGGAATTTCAGGAGACCCGGATGAAACATCTAATCGCACCACTCATGGGAGTTGTTATGATGACTGCCTCGGATGCAGGAGCTCAACAGCCCAATCTCGAAGGCCGCCGTTTCTCGCCCGATCAGGTTCGTTCAGTGGCGCCCGCTCTCGAAGAGTACACGCAGCAACGCCTCTACGGCGACGTCTGGCAGCGTCCCGGTCTCGATCGGCGCGATCGCAGCCTCGTTACGATTGCCGCGCTGATCGCGCGAGGAGAAGCCCCGGCTCTCACCTACTACGCCGATCAGGCGCTTGAGAACGGCGTGAAGCCATCCGAGATTTCGGAGGCGATCACGCATCTCGCCTATTATTCCGGCTGGGGAAAGGCGATGGCCACGGTCGGTCCCGTGAGCGAAGCTTTTGCCAAGCGAGGCATCGGCCCGGATCAGCTCGCAGCCGTCGAATCTCCGCCTCTGCCGCTGGACGAACAGGTGGAAGCACAACGCGCCACCACTGTCGGCAACCAGTTCGGCAGCGTTGCTCCCGGCCTCGTTCAGTACACGACCGACTATCTCTTCCGTGACCTATGGCTGCGCCCCGATCTGGCGCCGCGGGATCGCAGCCTTGTCACGGTCGCCGCGCTGATCTCGGTCGGTCAGGTTGAACAGATCGCCTTCCACCTGAACAAAGCCATGGACAACGGGCTGACCGAAGAGCAAGCCGCCGAAGTCATCACCCATCTGGCATTCTACGCCGGCTGGCCTAACGCGATGTCGGCGCTGCCGGTTGCCAAGGCCATCTTTGAAAAGCGCCGCAGCTAATCCGGGGCGGCCAAAGGATGGTAAAGTCGTGGACTGGTTCAAACATACCTCGAACGAGCACAATGCCGGGTGCTGCGGTGTCACTTGCTCGCGGAATCCTCTTCGCAGCGACGCTGCAGACACTCGTCGCCCACGCAGCTCACGCCCAGACCAATGAGGCAGCCATGAAGGTCAGATTCACGCTCAACGGGACGGTCGTGACGGCAACCCTCGAAGACAATGCTACAACGCGCGATTTCATCGCCATGCTGCCGCTGACTGTCACGCTTGAGGATTTTGCAGCGACCGAGAAGATCGCCTATTTGCCACGGAAGCTCAGCACGCAGGGAGCTCCGTCGGGAATCGATCCCAAGGCCGGTGACGTCACCTATTACGCGCCGTGGGGCAATCTTGCTCTGTTTCACAAGGATTTCCGCCATTCGCCCGGTCTCGTGAAACTCGGGCATATCGACCAGGGCATCGAGGCACTACGCATTACCGGCTCTGCCGCAGTCACCGTCGAACAAGCGAAAGACTAGCGCGCACGACGGACATGGACACACGCGATCAAGCGCCCAAATTCAGGGAGTACTTGCAATGAACACATGGCCCGAAGATGAACTGCACAAGATAGCTGAAAGCGACGACCTGCATATCGCGCCGCTCCGCGAAGACGGCACCACCTACGGCACGCTGACCTGGATCTGGTCGGTTGTCGTGGACGGCGGGCTCTATGTTCGCGGCTATAATGGCCAGAAATCGCGCTGGTATCAGGCCGCGATCCGTCAGAAGGCAGGCCGCATCACAGCCGCCGGCATGACCAGGGAAGTGGCCTTCGAACCGGGCGATGGCGCTCTCAACGATCGCATCGACGAAGCATACCGCCGCAAATACGCCACGAGCCGCTATCTCGCGCCGATGATCGGTGAACGCGCCCGCGCGGCAACCGTAAAAATTACCCCAAAGGGTTGAGGGTCAACGGCGTACGGGCTGACGAAGCACAAGGGTACGCCCATTGCGGAGAACAGAAGGACAGGCATGACTAAGCACTTTTACGCAACTCTTTTGGTCTTGCTGGCAGGAAGCTGCGCGCCTGGCTCTTCGATGGCGCAGGATGCCTCTACGCCAATTCTGAATCATAGTGAGAGTGCGTGGACGTCCAGCGTCCTCGCCGATGGTCTGGATTACCCCTGGGACATTGTTCGCGATGGCAAACGGCTGATCCTCACCGAAAAAGCCGGGTCCGTTGTGATTATCGAGAACGGGAAAGTTCAGCGGTCCGCTCTCGAAACAACCGATCCGTTGAGAACCGAAGGCGGTGCGGGACTGCTTGGCATAGCGCTTGCGCCGGATTTCGCCGACAGCGGTCGGGCCTTTTTCTATTATTCCTATTCATCCGGGTTGGAGCCAGCCAACCGGGTCGTTGCTGCCAAATTTGACGGGAATACGTGGCGTGAAACCGCTGTGCTCGTTGACGCCATTCCTGGCCACCGGCTTTACAATGGCGGTCGAATTGCCATCGGCCCCGACGGCCATCTCTATGTCACGACAGGCTGGACCGAAAACTATGAGCGCCCCCAGGACCTCAAAAGCCTCGCTGGCAAGGTTCTCCGCCTGACGCTCGACGGCGGCATTCCAGAAGACAACCCGTTTCAAGGCTCGTTTGTCTATTCCTATGGCCACCGCAATGCGCAAGGATTGGCGTGGAATGCCGACGGTGAGTTGTTTGTCGCCGAACACGGTCAGGCCGCTCTCGATGAGATCAATTTGATTACGCCCGGCGCCAATTACGGCTGGCCTGTCATCTCGGGCGACGAAGCCCAGGAGGGAATGCAGAAGCCGTTCCTCCATTCGGGAGATGACACCTGGGCGCCATCGGGGATTGCTTTCGCCGGCAACGAGCTGCTGGTAACGGCCCTGCAGGGCCGCGGGCTTTATGTGCTCGATCGGCAAAACCGAGCGCTCCAGCCCGTAGTCAACCTGGGTGAGCGTGTCCGGCATGTGCTGCCGGTCGGCGACGATCTCCTCATCATTACCACCAATCGATCTCCACGAGGGCAAGGACCTTCAAAGGATCGGCTGGTCAGACTATCTGCGCAGCGATGACCACAGCTGCGGCAACCCCCGAAGTCTTCGACCACCATGGGAAAGGAACCGAAATGAAGAAGCTGATTGCAGCCGCATCGCTTGTCACGCTGTCGACGGCGATTGCCCATGCGCAGGCCATCGAGATCACACCGAATGCGTCGGCACCATCCGCGCTAGGCGACGCCAATTTGTTCAGTGGGCACGTCGTCGTCAACTCGCTGTTTCCGGCGAACGAGTTCACGCATGGCACAGGCGGTCATGTAACCTTCGCTCCAGGCGCTCGTACCGCTTGGCACACGCATCCCGCCGGCCAGATGCTGATCGTCACTTCGGGCAAGGGGTGGGTTCAGCAGGAGGGAAGTGAAAAGCGGGAGATCAATCCGGGAGATGTCGTCTGGATTCCGGTCGGCGTCAATCATTGGCATGGGGCAACCGACAAGACCGGCATGGGCCACATCGCGATTTCCTACATGAAGGACGGCAAGAACGTCGAATGGGGCAAGCTCGTCACAGATGAAGAGTTCGCACCGTAGCTATTAGCAATAGTACACCGAAGCGCTGATCGAAACCCGGAGTCGACGACTTCGATCGCGTGTGACTGATGTTGCAGCATGACCTGATCTGCAATCGTCGCGACGTGGGATCCTGATCAGTCGCGACCAAGGTGCGCGCGAAACAATGTAGAGCCGTCGCCGAGGCGTGACCTCGTAATGTCCCTGAATCCGGCTTCTGTCATCCACGCGCGATACTGAGCTTCGGCATAGGCTTCGCCATGACGATAGAGGTTCAGAAAGGTCAGGTTCAGAAAGACTCCCTCGGGCGGTCCAAGTCGATCATCATCAACGACCCCCCATCCCGCAATCATAATCTCACCCCCGGGTGTGAGGCAGCGCGCCGCATTCAAAATCGAACTTCGCGCCCGGTCGGGCGGAAGAACCTGCACGACGGCCTTCAGGATCGCCAGATCGTGTCGGCCGGTGGAGGGTGCCGCACATATGTCCCCCACTTCGACAGCGATGTCGCGGGCGCCATATTCCGCCAGGATGTCCGCCGTTATCGCCGCGACGGTCGTTAGCTCCATTACTGTTGCGACGATATGCGGCCAGGATTCGCGAAGGCCGACGAGAATTGTTCCGGGACCCCCACCGATGTCTATGACCGAACGGACGCGAGAGAAGTCCATTGCGCTCGCCAATTGTCGGCCGAAATTCAGCGCACCAGGTGCCAGCTTGCGGTTGAAGGCCGCTGCGGCCGCGGGGTCCGCGTCGGAAAAATCATGCAGGGCGGCGGGTCCGTTCTGGCGCAGAGAGTCGGCCGTCAAAAGGTCTGCTCCCCAGAGCTCCCGCAGCAGCGCATGATCGGCGCCGCGATAGGTCGGCTTGGTCGCATCAAGATAGGCAGAGGCTTCGACCCCGTTGCGAAACTGATCAGCGCTGATCTCGAGAAGATCGATGCTGGCCAATGCGTATAGAAGCCGTGACAGACGATCCGGATCAATCTCGAGCGCTGCTCCAAGGCCTTTGGCGGTCATCGCCCTGTCTCCGAGCAGGGTGAAGATGCCAAGGTCCAGCGCGGCGCGAACCGCCAGAGCGCGAGGCACGGACGCCATCAGATTGTCGATGCGATCAGAATTCATGATCATCTACTTTCGCGGACCGGTTCACCAAGCTCGCGCGGAAATCGCTCAGGCGATGTCATGAGCTGCGCGTGCCCAGATCATCGGAATGCCCAGCCTCCAAGCGCTGCCATTGAGAGATTGGCCGGCCGTCGCGACGAAAAGGATGGTTGTTTTCGCCCCAATGCTGTGGCCAACCGGCGGGCGAGTCTTCCCAATCCTCCTGCCGTCCATAGACCGCCAGGTCGAGCAGGCGGTAAGTGTTGTCCATCGCCTCGACGCCGCGACGGGTCGTCCAATAGGTCTCGAATACGTCCGATCCCTGCCGGAGATAGCAGATGAGGTACATCATGCCTGGCCGGCGGCCGGCGAGCAGCGTGTCGGCCGAAATCTCTACCGAATACCATGGCATTTTCCAGCCCATGAAGTCGCGATAGAGGACACTTTCGTCATAGGAACCCTGGCAGAAGGTAGCGTAGGTAACGTCGCGCGAATGGATATGGGAAAGCTCACGAACCTGGGCGGTGAAGAAGGTACAGCCCTCGCATTGCTCCGGCGCGGGTCGGCCGTTGAACCACATATAGTAGTAGGCAATGAGCAACTGGCGTCCCTCGAAGGCGTCCAGCAGCGTCATCGTTCCGCGCTCCCCGACAAGCGGCGTCGCCCCGTCCACCGCCACCATGGGAAGTCGGCGGCGGGAGGCCGCGATGGCATCACCTGCTCTCATGTGGGACTTCTCTCGAACACGCAATGCGTCCAGTTCTGCCTGGAACGTGGCGCGCTCTACGATCTTTGGAATTCCGTTATCACGTTTCCTACTAGGCATGATCGTCTCCTCCTATGACCTGCAGATAACCGTGAGTATAGATTAGAACACGAAATCGAAGGGTGAGAGTTACAAGTGTGACGGCATTCTGATGCCAATGCCGTTCACAAGCACAGCCGATCCAATCCAGTCTCGAAACTCCGGTGCATTAACGGCTAACCCAACGATGGGTTCAACTCGGACCCTTCAAAGGTGCTGTCTTAGAAAGCTCCTGATGATACTTGCGACCTCCGTTGAATGGGTTTCGAGCGCAAAATGACCTGTATCCAGGAAATGGACCTGCCCGTCAGGAAGGTCACGTTTGTAGGCTTCGGCGCCTGCGGGTATGAACGCAGGATCATGCCGGCCCCATACGGCGAGAAAGGGTGGTTGATGTTCGCGAAAATACGACTGGAATTCCGGGTACCGCTCGATATTGCTGGCATAGTCGTGAATGAGGTCCAGCTGGATCTCTTCTGCACCAGGACGGGCCATGAGGGCAATGTCCAGCATATATCCATCGGGGCTGAGCAGGCGTGGGTTCGCGCCGGTTCGGTACTGCCAGTTTTCGATGACTTCGGCCGAAAGCGCTGAGCGGCACGCCTCGCGATTTTCCGGCGTATCATCCTGCCAATAGGCCCGCCAGGCATCCCACTCATCGCTGAACCCCTCGAGGTAGGCGTTGCCATTCTGACTGATCAGAGCGGTCACGCGCTCAGGATGAGCAACTGCAAGCCTCAGCCCTACCGGCGCACCATAATCGAAGATGTAAAGCGCATATTCTTTCAATCCCAACGCGTCGACAAAACCGCCGATGACCTTAGCCAAGTTGTCGAATGTGTATTCGAACATTCCACGCGGCGGGGCCGACGTATATCCGAAACCGGGGAGATCTGGCGCAATCACATGATAATTGTCAGCCAGTTGCGGTATGAGGTCCCGGAACATGTGGCTCGACGTCGGGAAGCCGTGCAGCAGCAAAAGGACCGGTGCATCCTTTGCTCCCGCCTCGCGGTAGAAAACATTGACCTCGCCGACCTGCTGAAACCTATCCGGTATCCGGAAAGCGGCGCGCACATATCGTTCTTCCAGGGTCAGCACCCCGACCGGGTCGAAGCCTATCTTGCCAGGTACGATAAACGAAGTCGCGCCCTAGAGTTCCCCGCCCGTTGCGGCCTTTGGACTGAATAACGATTTCCGACGCGGGCAATGAAAGCCGGATGCACGGCAGCCGTGAGAGCGGACCCGCCCATCGATGCAGTGATATGAAGATGACGCAAAGGAAGCGCTGGCGGGAGCGATCGCACAACGTAAGGATTGGCTGTCCGAGATGCCGCTGTCGTCCCATAGCTCACTTGCTAGGGGCAGATGTCGAGCAGTAGTTGCAAACTCTAGTTTGATTGTTTAGCGTTGCTATTCATTCGTGCAGATCTTTGTTTTCAGAATGATCAGGAGACAGCAACTTGCCGCCAGCCCATCGTCGCGGAGATATCGGTTCCGGCCATGCCTGCCATTTCCCCCCCTCCGCCGCCACGGGAGGAAGCCCGAATGTCTTTGTTAACGGCAAGCCGCTGATGCGTGTCGGCGACAGCTATCAGGCACATGGGTGCTCATCTTGTCCAGAGCCCTCTCACGGCCGTGCGCTGGCCAAGGGCTCGTCGACCGTATTTATCAATGGACAACCGGCTGGTCGGATTGGCGATGCTATAGACTGTGGCGGTAAGGCCGCACAGGGATCGCCGAACGTTTTCATCGGCGATGCGGGTGCAAAATCCACCCCCTGTCAATCTGGCTCGACGGTAGCAGCATCTCCCTCCTTGAAAAGCTGATCGCGCGTGACGGAAGAAGCCGAGAAAGCCAAAGTCAATCCGGAGAGTCGTGCACGGCTGGATCAGGTTCTGTCATGGCTTGCTGCGAACCCTGAAATGCGTGTCTATGCTGGCCTGGAAGGAGCCCTCTTTGATGACCTGCCATCGCGACTCGCTGCAGCTACGATAGCGCATCGGTCGCTTTACCGCGGCGACGACTATGGCTTGAAGGTCGGCGGCCCCTGGCTGGCTGATCTCTATTACCTCCATCCCAACGATGATGATCTTTATGAGCCGTTCGGCGAAGATTCTGTTCGGATGAAAGATGACGTCATTGGACGACCTGCCGATCCCAACGTACAACTCGCATCTCTAATGCAGATCGTCACAGATAGCCGCGCTGCCGTCTTTTGGGTCGGCGATGCTGATTTGACGGAAGTCGCCCTTTATCGACATCTGCGCACGATCAATCAAATACTCATTCCTCGCAGCAAGTCCGAAGAGACGGCGCCAGAACGCGTCACTTTCCGCCATGCCGATGCCAATGTTATGGCACAGGTAACGGCGGCAATACGGACGGATCAATGTGCACGCCTCCTCGGCCCGGCCCGCTCCATCCTATTCACCCCCCATGAGGAGTGGGGCGGCGGTTTGAAGCGGGTCGACAGGCCGCGGGATGCCACCGCGTCCGTTGGTCCGTTGGCCCTTGATACACGAAATGTTGCTGATATCGAGCAAAGCCGATTCAACTGGCTCACGGCACGAACCGTCGAATATCTACGCAAATACGGTAAGGAGAGGGCTTCTGCCATCTCGGAGAAGCAACTGGAGACCATGGTACGCGTCTGGCTGAAATCGGCTCTCGGATACCGAGTAACCCGAGAGCCGCAGCTGCGCAAATGGTGCTACATGCAGCTCTTCACACAGGGAAACCTGGAAACCGTGCCGGGACTACGTGATTTTATCATGGCACAGAAATCCAGTCCTGACCCCAACGAACGGGTAGATATTCTTATGCGTGAAACCACCAAGCAATTGAAGGAGCTATAATATGGTTGCTTGGTTTCTTCCGGCCATTCCCTGGATTGTTGAGGGCCTCATAGGTACAGCAGTTGTCGGAACTGCTCATGTTGTAACGCCGGGCAGAGAGGAGCGCGAGGAAAGCATGCGCCAGCTCGGCAATGCCATCGCCGGCATTGGCCGCGATGATGCCGCCATGATGGAGCAAGCCAATGAAGGTGCAGAAGAGAATGCGGCTCAAGGCGATGCCGTTGACGCGTGTACGACCTGCGATCCCCCGCCGGAGTGTCAGGAGGCAGCCGGCGATGTCAAGGAAGGGCTATACCAGAACAAGCGCCTGCCGGGTGCATCAGGCGGCTTTCATGGTTATCTCAATCGCATGGTAGAGCAGATGTGCGGAGCCCATGGCCCGGGAACTGTTGGGTTTAACAATCACATTCAGGGCCTTCAAGGCGCTTTTAACAGAGTGAAAGGCGGCGTGGAAAAGATGAACAGGGCGCGCTGCAATCCCGCGCAGTTGCTGAGTCGCAAGGAGCGGCTGGTGATCAATAACATATTGAGCCGAAGAATAGGCTGGACCCCTGAGACCATCTCGTGGAAGGGTCGCGACCATCCCGATTGTCTGAATTTTACCAACTTGCGCGACACCGGCAATCTGGGCGATCTCCTGCGTATCATCCGACCGGGGCTCTGAGGAGAAAACTATGTCTGATCCCTATCCTTATCCGCAGTACCTTACGAAAGAATTTGCCTTTCAAATCGAACTGCATTGGGTCGTCAGCGATCAGGCGGTCGAATTTGATGACGAGCTGTGCATGCCGGTTCGGAACCGAGCCTTCATGCAATCTCAGGCAAAGCACTATTTCGAGGTGCGCGCCACAATTCCCCCGGATGCGGATGAAAAACTGTCCTTTCAAGCTTTCGATGGCTTCCTCGAGGCGCTTCGGAAGGGCGGCGAAGATCCGGAGCGTCTGATCCTTTGGCATGCGGCCATGCAGGAGCACCTTACTCCGGTAGACCAGCCACGTGAGAAGCAGAATATCGGACCATACCTGAAATGGAGGGATACCCTGCACGATTGGGTGCGAGGATCGGGGAAAAAATCCACACGTCTACCCTCCAACCGGTTTGATGCTTTCATCGCCACTTACCGTGACCATGTTGCCCGACCCTCCCAGGCATTCAAACAGCGCGTCGAAGCTTCCGAGGAACAGTGGCTTGCCGGCAAGCGCACCAGATGGGATGACTATCTCTGGGATGTGTACTTCGTAAATCAGGAAGCCGCCCCTTCCCTCTTCTTCGGCCTCGATATGGACGTCGTCTATTTCCGTCGTTGGTGGCGAGCTCATCACGATTTCCTGACGGCACCCGAGAAGGAAACGCTGTTTTCCGATTTAACGGACCACATTCAAGCCGATGATAGAGGCTGGTTTGAATTTGTAGATTGGAATGATGTACAACCTATCGACGAGGCCATCGACATCGACAACATCCCTGATTTCGATAAGCTTAAGCGAGACTGGTAAATGCTGCCGTCGGCTTGCCTATCGCATTATAGATATCGTTGAGACTTGTCGGCGCCATCACCAGCAATGCCCGGCTTAGCCGTACTGATCGTATGCGGCAATCCCTGCCCGGCTGAGATATTATTTAGGTCGGAACAGGCTCTGCTGAAATCGTACGCTGAGAAGAACAGTGCGGACGCAATATGGTGCGGTTGCTTCCAGAGGCAGCGAAATTGAAGGTCGTTATCGTCAAGCTACGCCGTCACATGTTGGAACCGAACACGTAGATC
Source organism: Phyllobacterium sp. 21LDTY02-6 (assembly GCF_023554255.2). Lineage (GTDB taxonomy): Bacteria > Pseudomonadota > Alphaproteobacteria > Rhizobiales > Rhizobiaceae > Phyllobacterium. Next base: position 228,614 of record NZ_JAMJWD020000005.1, read on the forward strand.
AGAAGGGCAATCTGTAATCGTTTCGAGCCGGGTTGCCAACTCTAGTTGTATTAGTTACGGTCGCCGCACGTTCCAGCTGAACCTGAACTGAGGTTCAGCCGAACGGCCGACGGTATGCGCCCAGGAAGTTGCCGATGAACGAGATGCCCAGCTTTTCCACGGAAGTTGTCCAAGCTTCGCGCGTACTGCGTATAACGTCACCTTTGGGCAAGGACGTTCTGCTGCCCGAACGCGCGCGGATCAGCGAAGGCGTTAACCGGCTCTTCGAGATCGAGATCGCGGTGCGCTCCAAACAGACGATCAAGCCCGAGGAGTTGATCGGTCACCTCGTTGGTGTCGAAGTCGACATTGGCCAGGACGAAGACAAGGAAGAGTCAATCTACAGGCCCTTCAGTGGTATCGTGACCGAACTGCACGAAGGACCGGCAGTAACACGCAGCCTACGCTCCTATCATATCATCCTCCGACCCAGTCTCTGGCTGCTGTCACAGACGCGGGATTCGAGGATCTGGATGGATCAAACCAGTCTCGATGTGCTCGATACCCTACTGAAGGAGCATGGCCTCAAGCATGCGGATAGTTCCGCCGTGATCAATCCACTTCCCCCTATCCATTACTCAACCCAGTTCAATGAAAGCGATTTCAACTATCTGATGCGCCGTCTCGAACAGGATGGATTGCATTGGTGGTTCAGCTTTGACGATGGAGCGCACACGCTGCATGTGGCGGATCATGCCTCGGGTTGGCTGAAACCGTCGGCTGCAGCAAGGGGCGAGAGTAGAGTGCGGCTTGCCCAGGGAAGCTCGGATCACAATCATATCCGCGAATGGTCGCGGCGCTTTGCCTATGTGCCAGGTGTCAGGACAGGCGCGGACTGGAACTACAAGACGTTTGGCACCATTCCGCGCAGCACGACACCAACTCTGGTCGATCTGCCCGACAATCACAAGCGCGAAATATTCGAGTGGCCGGCTCAAGCGATAACCAATGAGGAAGTAGAACGCGTTGAGAAGCTGCGGATGCAGGCAACCGAGGCGGATCACGAGCGTGTCACCGGCACATCGAACGTGCGCACGCTTGAAGCGGGACGACGCTTCCAGCCCTATGATGCGGCCAATCCCGACGCGAAATACGAAGAGCACGTCATTATTTCCGCCGAGCACCTGATCGTGGACCGCTCCTACGAAACGAGCGACTCGGAACCGGAATACCGTAATAGCTTCGAGGCGATCCCCTCGCGCGTACCGCTCACTCCGCACCGTACGACACGCAAACAGCGCATCGAGGGAACACAAATTGCGGTTGTGGCTGGCCCTGCGGGGGAGGAAATCCACGTTGACCCTGATGGTTGCGTGAAGCTCTGGTTCCCCTGGCAAAGAGACCGCGCCAAAAAGGACGGGACCGACACCAAATGGATCAGGGTTGCACAGAACTGGGCCGGAGGCGGTTGGGGTGGACAGATAATCCCAAGAATCGCGATGGAAGTTCTGGTGACCTTCATCGATGGCGATCCGGATAGGCCATTGATCACAGGAATCGTGCCCAATCCGACGAACAAGGTGCCCTACGAGCTTCCTGCCAACAAGACCAAGAGTGTGTTCCGGACCAACACACATAAGGGCACAGGTTTCAACGAGTTGTCATTTGAAGACGAGCGCGACAGGGAAGAAATCTATCTTCACGCACAGAAGGATCACACACTTCACATCGAGAACAACCGTTCGAAGCGCGTCGACAACAACCAGTCGGAATCTGTCGGACACAACAAATCGATCGAAGTCGGCAACAACCACCACGAGGTGATTGGCGGCAACATGACGCTGATGGTCGGGCCGAATATACTGCAAAAAGCGGTGACGGGCGCCTTCAAGGCGCTGACCGACAAGATTTCCGGGCTCGCCAACAAGCTGGGTGTTCCCGACATCGCTAATATGGGTGAAGGCAATCTGGTCATCGGCGTCGGCAAAAACAAAGCCGAGACTGTCATGGTATCATCGACAGAAATTGTCGGAGCAGCAAAGGCCACTACAGTCGGCGGCGGCTATCAGCTCACCGTGGGTGGCGTGAAGAACGAAAGCGTCGCGGTCGGCACCTGGGAAGAGGTTGGGCAGACCAAGGTGACTGTCGTGGGCCATAAATATGAGATCGTCTGTGGCAAGTCGCGCATTCTCATGGAACGAGACGGCACCATAATAATTGAAGGCGTCAAGCTTTTGATCAAGGAGGATGAGGTCATGAAGGTAAAAGCTGGTCGTATTGACCTCAACTGAGGGCCTCGCAATGATAAAACTTCAAACCGCTGAATGGCTCGCCGCTGAGCAGGAAAACAAGGCGATACGTGATCGGCTCCGAAAGCAGTTTTGGTCGGAGATTGGGGTGACGCCAGCAAAAAACACCACCGACATCGACATCCCAGAGGCATCGCGACTCGGATTCATGCAGTCGTTAGTCGAAAAGACTATCAACGGTAAGGAAAGCGACCGCGAGATGAAACGTATCACGACGCTCGCGGTTGGAGAACTTGCGAGCCTCGCGATTGGCACCTTCGGTCATGGAGGTCTGAGGGCGGCTCCGGATATGGCGCGGCTAGCTCCCAAACAGTTGCGCAACTTTTTCCGCACTCAGGAAAAGACATCCTACGAATGGGCCGAGTTCGGGACGGCGCGCTGACCATGGACGATGTTTCGTTTATGTCTCCCTCCGGAAGCAACTCAGGCGTGGGCATCGACCATACTGAGAACTCCCATCTTAGCGGCCAGTGTTCGTATTCCGCCTATCTCGGCGAAAAATTCTACGAATACGTCGCCGTCATTGAGATGATCCACATTTTGGCGACAGATGAAAGCGCACGCAGACAGCTTTTTGAGGAATTGACCAAAAGCGGCTGGTATCATGGGCTGGCATCGATCGGCCACTCTGAAATAGCGCAATCTCAGGCCAATCAAGCCCTTGCTGCAAGCATACTTGATTTTCTGGGATTCGGAGACCGCAAGGTCGAGGCTGAGAAGCTGATGGGCCAAAGCATCGAAAACTCGCGGGAATCTGCCCGTCACGCCGGTATAGCAGCAGAAAAATTGGGAGAATACTTTCAGGGCCTCTACGAGGAGATCGTCAACCGCTATCGGGAATGTGGTGTCGCTTATGCCTTTGCTACAGTAGCAACGGACGGTGCCTTCTTTCTGGGCGAACTCGCAATCGGAGCAGGAGTTGCCGGTGTTTCTGCAAAAGCACTCAAAAGCCTGAAGTTCGTTTTTCGACGGCTGCCCGATCGCAAAATCCATGTCGAGGTAAAAAATCCCAATGGGGGGAGCTTTGAAAGAAACTTCTCCCAGGTTGAGTTGGAGGCGAAATATGGAAAGCCGGAAGACAATCATGTAGGCGTGCTCAGGGAAGATACCAATAGAGAAGTCAGCGCCGGAGCTGCCGGATCTGGCAAAAAGAAACTCACGCGGGGACGTAATGAAAACGAGATTACCTACGATCCGGAAACGGGTCGCCCGATAGGCGCAAAGGGTACGCTTCGCCAGGATTTCGGCGGGACCCCACGAGGCGACAATGCGACTGCGGTTGGTCGGCTTGGTAATGAAGGCGATCATGGCGGCCACCTTGTGGCGCATCGGTTCATGGGTGATACTCCTGACTACGGAATTGCGCCCCAGGCAGGTAACCTCAACACGGGTGCCTGGAAAACGATGGAGAACGAATGGGCAGACTGGATCAAGAAAGGTTATGAGGTAGACTATCAGATCGATGTATATCCGCCAGGATCAACAAGGCCGGACAGTTTTGATGTTACATATCAAGTTCGTGATCCAAAAACGAATCGGACCATTTACGAGGATTCGCCGGAATTCAAGAATAAAAGCGGACAGCATTTTGACCGCGTATCATTCAGAGACATGGAGTAAACAATGTCAGAAAACTTGGAACTGATGGGTGACATTGCACGGGTTCTGGTAAATAATGAAAGATTAACTGACATTGAGTGGGTTGAAATCTCAGTTGTCTTTTCATTCGATAGTGATGGGGATGTAAGCAGCACATATGGGTATGCATATGATGCCTCCGGGAACTGGACTGCTATCAGTTTCAAACCTCGCGAAGTGCGGCCCCAAGTAAATAGCTATCGCGAATGGCTGCGCCAGGAGGGCGACAAGGGTTTTATCAAGATGCTCTTCCAGTTCAACAAGGTGACGCGGCAGGTCAAGGCCGATTTCGAATATGATGATCCTTCCCGCTGGCAGGTAACGCCGAAAAACGTTGATGCGATGATCGGGGAATTGCGGCCCAATCTCGGGGAATGAGAGGAATGCAGGTCCCCTCAACCGCCATGTCCGGGCCGGAAAATAACGAAGAACGCCGACGCGGGCGGGCTCATCTGAAAGCGATTATCGGTGCGGTTTTGGCCACAGGCGAGCTTGATGATCCACGCTGGAGCGAACTGGCGGTTGTCTTTTCCATTTCCGCCGGAGGGCGGAATTTCGGCAACAGCGGCTATGCCTATGGCAAGGACGGCGCCTGGTGGGCAGTAAGCTTCCCAGTTCTTGCTCTTAGGGAGCCGGTGCTCGATTTTCTCGCGGACGTGCGGGATGATTCCATTCCGGAAGCACTTACGCGCGTCCTGCTGCAATATAACCGTACGACTAATCGTATCCGATTGATCACGGAGTTCAATGATCCGGATCGCTGGCAGATTACACCGGAAACGGCGCGTGAAATGGTTGATCAGCTTCAGCCGAGGTTTCCAGATAGTGACGATGCCCGCCGTTAAAGCCAAGCGCGCATACATCCCAAATTTACGGCCGGTACCACAAGAACAAGCACGACATCTATTTTGGATATTGGTGTTTTGAAACAGCTGGTGTCGCCAAGATGCTAAATATCGACGACAGCGAACTCAAAGATCACCCCAACTATCCATCTGATCTCGTGCATACATCAACCGCCGATTGAGACGAATTCGGATAAAAGCGGCGACGGTTACATGCCTCCTGCTCATCGCCAATCCGACTTTGGCGGAGGTTCAGCCGAAGACGGATCAGGGAATAGACGCGAAGCAAGGGCTGACACAAGCAGATGACCGGGCCGCCATCTGATTAACGCGCCCTAGAGTTCCCCGCCCGATGTATAACCTTTGGACTGAGTGACCATGACCGATCCCGACATGATGAAAACCTTCCAGAAAAACCTCGCGGATCAGCAGAAATTTGCGCGTGGGTGGGTGACCAAGAATATCAACAAAGAATTGTACGAGGGTGCCCATGCCGACATTCTGACGCCGTTCTTAGAAGATGACCAAACTCAAAAGAAACTGATTCCAAGCGCTCTTCGTGACATTGCGACGTGGCACATGAGGCATGCAATGGATACGAACGTAAACGAGAAGCTATTCCCGGATGAGCGGCTGTCGCTCGGCGGGCTCTACACGTTTTGGTATCAGGAATGCGCCCACGCTATCATGGAGTCCGATGACCCGGCTGGTTATCGTCTGAGCTACCGCGACTTCATCCCGGTCTGCACCATGCTGGCGCTCGGCTGGCCCAATCACGCCGTTCGCATGGCCGAAACCCTGTTCGACCGCTGGGATGTGCAGAAAGGCGGCAACGGCGCGGTGCCGTGGGAGACCTTTGGCGAATACATGCCCTGGGTGGCGATCAAACTTTACAAGGCCTGGCGGGGCAGCGACGAGGTGTACGAATACGAACCGGAAATCGATCAGTTGGAGGGTTTCGCACCGATGCTGGAGAAGCTGCTTGATCCGAGCGCAAGAATGTTCGGCGATGCCCTGGCCAAGGCCGCCGATTTCCATGTCAAGGGTTGCGGCTTTGATGACTATGACGTGGTGAAGACTGAGGACTACTGGTTCTTCCCTGTCGAGCTTCTGGCTGCCTGCCGCATTCGCCAATTGCGGGGCCTGGACGTGATCGACGTCTCTCACCCACTGTTCGACGCGACACCGCTGGGCAGACTGCATGATCCTCTGCCGGTTCCCCGCGATGAAACGCTCAGTAAGGTTCTGCCGCTGTTTGCCAAGGCCATCGGCGGAAATCTCGATCTGCGCGTGTGAGAGCGGACCGGCCCGTTGATACAGTGATATGAAGATGACGAGACCATCGACGTAAACATCTGGGCTGCCGGTCATCGCGGCATTTGACGGAAAATGACACGCAAGACACGGGCCGATATCATCGTGGCGATAGGCGCAGTGCATGGGCGGTGTACTTTCTCTGGTTATCGTGAGTTGACTATCACTGCTGCTTAGGCCGTCCCCTGTTCCTGGCGCAGGGCGGGTAGATCGGCGAGCGAGGGCGTTGCCGGAAACATCTCGCGGAATTTCTTCTCCACCGCGTCGAAGAGCGGCGTGCTGGTTCTGGGCAGTTCGCCCGGCAGCTTGCCGAGCGGGCTAACCGTGAACAGCGGATGCGTCATAAGCGGATTGGACAGACCGATCCATTCGCGCAGGCGCAGCACTGCCAGCAACTCGACCGGGAATATCCAGTAGTTCGGGTCCTCGATTTCGAAACGCAGGTCTCGATAAGGTCCTTCGTCGGGCCGCTCGACATGGCCTTCCTCGACATGTTGATGGCTCTGCTTCACATGATAGTCCGCCGCGCCGTCGAACGCGGCCGCGAACATCACGTCATCCTCGGAGCGCCAGTTGTCGAACAGTTTTTGCCAAGGTCCCAGTCCGAATTCATCGCCAGGTGGCTGATCAACCCCAGCGCTTCAGCATCGCCGCTGCCCGAACTGAGATAGTCAAGCTGGTACCGCGCCAACCGGCACTTGGAAATCGTCCCCTGCTACCTAGGGACAGAGTTATGATAGGTGTTCGAGCCGGCAAGCCAGTCCTGCAACTCTTGCTCTTGCTCGGCGACCAGCTGCATTTCATTTTTCTGGAGCCATTTCGGCCACCAGTCATATTCCAGTTCCTTGCGCAGTTCGGCGGCGGTGGAAAAGCTGGGCATCTCGTTCATCGACAACTTCCTGCACGCATACCGTCGTCCGTTCGGCGGAACCTCAGAACGGGTTCAGCTGGAACGTGCGGCAACCGTAACTAATACAACTAGAGTTCGCAACTGCCGATCTACCGCTAACGATTACGGTTTACCGGTAGACATTGCCGAAATGGGCCCGTTCATTGAAAACCCGGCCGCTGTGCACGACCGGTGGCTTTACCGCAAATCCTTGACGATAATACACGTGGTTGTGACCGAACTGGCGGGTGCAAGAAGAACCTTTTAGCAGAGATATTGCGTGTAGTCGGGTGCTGACATGTATCCGGCGGCCGATGCAGCGTTCCACATGCGGGCCCGTATGTCACAACCGCGTGCTTAAGGCACTTTGTCGCAATCTGGTTTTCCCGGTCTCGTCTCGTCGACCGTTACGCCATATCTTCCATCTGGCCTTCCTACACCTCCGACAGCCTCACGATCGTTGCAGGGTTACTCTGCCGCGATGAACTCGATAAACTCCACCTTTGGCCATCAAAGCCCATACGATACGAGCCATCTTGTTGGCGAGTTGACCTGCTGCCGGTTTCAAGGACACTGAGTTAAGGTGTTCTACGTGAAAGCGGAGAGTGTGAATACACAGACGAAAGTTCAGCCGCGAATACAAGATTGAAGCGGTGAAGGTGGCGAAGCTGAAGGCGAAGCGCGATATGAAGTTTGCGTTCATCGCCGCAACCGGTTCCAACGCTGCGCAATAGCAATAGCAATAGCACTTCGTACGCGGTTGGGTCATATCTACGGCGTACCGCCGAACCAAGGCATCTCAGTCTTCCTCGGGCAACGCATAGGTAGTGGACCGTCTTCTCGGCTCTCAAATAACTCCTCCGCTCACTGTCTGGTGATTTGTTGCAGGATTTATTTGAAATTGAAAATCGCTTGCAGCTATCATGTTCGGGCAGCGCCGTCTGGCAACGCTGTAGGATGGCGAGAAGTAATGCGCCCGAAAACGCAGTGGCATATGGATCCGTTCCAAGCACGCTCCCTTAGACTTCCCCTCGCGGCAATTGCGCTGTCGGCGACAGTTGCCTTGGCGTTGGTGGCCCCTGAGGCGGGGGCACAGGTGGAACCCATTCCGTCTGGCGCGGATGCTACACAGGTCAATGTATCACCTGTTGGCGTGTACGAAATGCCATCACCACTGGTGTCCAAATTGCGCGTGACGGAGCTATCCGGGCGCCCGAACGAATACCGTGTGGAAGTGTACGGCAGTGGCGATCCACGCGACGGCTCCGGTGTCGCGGCTGATTGCCTAACTGTTGCTGAAGGTCGTTTGGTGGGCAATCGCATTGATGGGCGGCTGCTGATCGAGAAAGATCTTGGCGGGTCAGGAAATGCCAATCTGACATCGGCGCCGCGGTTGGTTCTGACTTTCCAAGGAAATGCGGTGCATCTGGAAGGTGATTTCGACCACTGCCCGATGCGCGCCGCAATCGTTGGCACATACCGCCGGACGCAGGGGCCCAATCGGTTCTAAGAGGATCAGCCGGTTTTAGCCGCCACGCATTGCTGCCACACTTCCTTTAAGTCATATATGCATACCTTCATGGGTGGGCAGTGGTGGCAGGGGGCGTGGGCAAAGATCGCAGCGCAATGTAATCAGAGTGAATGCTCACCATTCCGAAGCTATCTCCGGGTTCATTTCTGTTATGCCGACAAACGCTGCGCGTGTGCTACTCTTTGCCAGCCGTACATTTTGACATAACTATCTGGCAGTAGCTCTCAGGCCGCTCATCAGCAGCTGGCTGACAGCGAACTCCCCTCGCCTCGCCTTCTGCGTCAGCGATCGTAGATAGCCGCCGGCACACGTAATTTCACTGGAGCGTTGCAGGATCCATGCGATGACGGCCGATAGACATTCCGTGCCCATGATCAGCCTGGCGTCGCTGTAGGCCGATTGCGCAATGCCAAGGCATCGGGAGACGATCTGTGTTGCATCGATGAGGTCACGCCATGAGCTTACGCCACTCGGTGAATAGTCACGAATATCCGGACAAGCCCTGAGAACGACGTCGAGCGGAACGGTGATATGCGCTGATGTGGGATTTGGTTTCCCCAAAAGAGCATTGGATGACGGAAGTGGCTCCGTAAAATCATTCATTTTTGAATTTTTAGATTTAATATGGGATTCAGGCAGGGATTCAATATGCTGCCGCTCATTCTGAGCATCATTGGCGCTCAATTCTTGAGTATCATCCAATGTTTTCAATAAGTTATCGACATCTGCACGCAGACGGGCCAGTTCACCCAGAATTGCCTGGAGTTCGGCCTGTGATGCACGCCGTGGAATAGCGTCAACGATTGCGCGCAGGCGCTTGTGAACGAGCGTCCACTGCCCGGCGGTGTCTTCGACAAGAGCAGCGTCGATAAGCTGGCCCAGGTCCCTCCTCTGCAAGCTAACCTGTTCACGCGTTCGTTTCAGCAGCAATGCATCTGCCTGGACTGTCTCTGCAGCTCTTGCAATCTCTTTGGCGCGTTCAAGCAATGGTTCAAAGGAAAAGCCAAAGGCCTCCTCGACCACCCCTGCCCTGTTCTTATAGGAATATCGTTTGCCGTTCGGACTATCGCGACGTGCAATCAGGCCGGCATCCACCAGGGACGCCAGATGCCGTCTCAACGTCGACTCCGGCATTCCATGGGCCCGCAGCGCCAGCTGACGGTTCGAGGGAAACACGACGAGCCCGTTCTTCTCGCAAATCTCGTTCTCGGGATAGAATGACAGAAGAGAACTCAACACAGCCAGACAGCGGTCGTTGATACCGAATACGGACTTGGCGATACAGAGCTGCTTATAGACGAGCCATCGGTCGACGGCGTTGCTCTTTTCTTTACTCTCTTGTGAAGATGACGCCCGCAATTGCGCAAACGACATCTTTCGCCCGCGAAAGGCGGACGTGATAGTCTCTATTGCTTGCATTTCCTCTTACCTTCCGTGAGGCAAAAGAAATCCGCTCACCAAAACGGCGCCAAAGACTCTTGACAGTGATTCGTGGAAATGCGATTCTCAGTCTGCTAGAACTTCGAGAAGGGCTTCCATGATGGCAACGTTTTGGGGGCCTTTTTCTTTTGCGATTTAGTCTCCTGCTGGTCCAGTTTTCGATTGCTCAAACTCATCATACAAACGGTCCAGACGACTCGAAAGCCAGTCGCTGAACGGTTTGGCATTTTCATTTCCTAGTTCGATGGCGACTTTCTTGGCTTTCTGGTTCATCGTTAGGATCACGGAAGAGTCCTTGGATATCCAGGACTTGGCGGGAGAGGCGGTTAAACGCTCCTTCTTCGCCGATTTTCCCTTGATGCTGGCAGCGGCAAAGACGCGGCTGAAGCGTTCGTCGCTGTCCAGGCTGCCAAATTCTTCGGATGCCAACACCTCCGCAATCTGGGTAGATTTGCGCTCGGCAAGAAGGCTCAGCTCTACCCAGCGTTCACGCCCTATTCCAGGCGCGGAGCCGATCCGGTAAATCAGATCTTGAGAAATGCGCGTGGTAACCGATACCATCTTGGACACCGCCGCCGCATTCGCGGCGAGCGCTGAGGAGATTGTTTCTCGGTCATATCCAAGCTTTTCGAGATTGCTGGCGAAAAGTGCTTTCTCAATAAAACTAAGATTGGCTCGAGCCGAGTTTTCCTGACCTTGCGCGATGACGTGAGTTTTGTCGTCTAGCGCCTTTACAACAGCTCGTACCTTCCGGTGAAGCTCGCGAGCAACTCTAACGCGTCGATGCCCGAAGACGATCATATAACGGCTATCGAAATCAGGATGTGGGCGAACAAGGATAGGGCTATCCTGACCGCGCTCCTTAATCGCCTGCAGGAGCTCTTGGTAATCTTCATCATTTGAGCCAAGGCGATCTGAGACGAAGGAGCCGTCAATGACATCCGGGTCGATTTCGATGACCTGTTCGCCTTCGAGAAAAGCATCAGCCTGGCGGGCAAGCTCGTTAACCGATCGGATCATCGACTTGGAAGCACCGCCTATCCGGTAATTAGCTTCCACCGGCTCATCGGTTGTGTCGGCAAGTCCTGCAAGCAGATTTTTTCTGGCCATATCAATCTCCGCAATAGTCTATCGCACTGGAATTGCGTGTAAAAAGGTGCATTTTGTCAGCGGACAATTCACCGGCCCCAAGCTCCGTGGATCAGCCCTTCAATCTCGCTATTCACGGCGTTTAAGGATTCGATTGCGCGCTCATAAGTGGATCGAGTCATGGCATTCTTTTCTATCTCGTAAAGGGTTTGCTTCGTGATGCCGGCATCAGATACCGCCGTCGACTTCACCATCTGGTTCTTGAGGATGAACTCGCCGAACAAGGTCTGCAAAAACGCCACCATTTGAGCCTGAGGCTGATCTGTAGGCTCGTATCTCGTCACGAGGTAGCGATACCACTCAAGGTTGACCTCTGCCCCTGCAGCACGGATAGGCTCAAGAATGTTGCCCAACATCAAAAGGAACTGACCCATTGACATGACATCAAGCATTTGAGGATGAATTGTAATCAGAACTGCGGTTGCCGCTGTCAGTGCTGTGATCGTGAGATAGCCGAGCTGGGGAGGGCAATCGATGACGACAATATCGTAGGAACTGTCAACTTCCTCGAGTGCCTTTGAAATGCGAGTGAAGAAAGACTTGCCGGCATTCGAATTCCGGTCGCTCATGGCCAGTGGCGTGTCGTACTCAAACTCTTGAAGCTCCAGGTTTGCCGGTATGATATCGAGACCAGGAATATTCGTTTTCTGGATGATCTCAGAGATACGCTTTCGCTCGTCATCGTACCGTATTGCGTCATAGATTGACGGAACTTGATCAAGTTCAGGTTGGAAGCCGTGAAGCGAAGAAAGAGATGCCTGCGGATCAAGATCCACGGCCAGAACGCGATGCCCGGTAAGCGCGAGGTACTGCGCCAGGTGGGCTGTAGTCGTCGTCTTGCCGCTGCCACCCTTGAAGTTGACGACAGCTATGATCTGCAGATGTTCTCCAGCCTTCCTGTACGGCACGTAATTGCGAGCCTCTGAGCGGCCATATTGATCCAGATACTGACGCAACTCTTGCATCTGCTCAGCGGTGTATGACCTGCGACCAGACGACGATGTCTCAGGGGCTGGCCCCTTGCCTTCCAGATGCAGCTTCTTAAGGTGACTCTGACTGACGCCGATATATTGTGATGCTTCGGCAAGCGAGAATGAACGAAGTGTCTTCTTACCGGTATCCGGAAAATTCTGCAGGCTAAGCAGATGCAGCTTCTTCGAGATCTGATCGCCCTGTTCGAGGATCTGCTCTTCAAACTTCAGCCTTGCGTTCGGCTTTCTAACCGAGATCTCGTTCATTGCCCAGTGACTTCCATAGTAACGATTTTAGGGCAATCCGGCCCGATGAACCGTTATTATGTCCGATTCTCTATGATCCGCAAGAACTTTAAGGTTAACGAAAGGTTAACGGACGACTCGCTGATTTTCGCACGATGTAGCCAGTATCGTGCTGACTTTCCATGGTTTTCTACTGTTTTTGTCAGCGGACAAAAATGTATCCGGCGACGACCGCAAGCCGCCGCCTGCACGCCGTCACACGATGAGGCGCGCGGAGCGCCCCTGGGGCGTTCGGCGCTGTTGTAGTAGCGCGCCCCCTGGTTGACGGAGCGGTGCTACGACTGCTGCATGGCCTCGGGCAGGGGCACGCCGCTGCGGGCGGCGGCGGTGGGATAGCCGGAGCGCAGGCCATGGGCGCTGAGCAGGGCCGGAACGAGACCGGCCTGGGCGATGCGGGTCTTGAGGATGTGATTGACCGCCGCCGGATTGAGCGCCCGGGCTTTGATGTTGCCCCATTGGTCGATGTCGCGGAACACGGCGCCGTCGCGGATGCCGGCGCGCTCGATGCTCTGAGCGCGGTGACCGGCGCGCCGACGACAAAGGCGCAGGCATCGTCTCCGGCCACGCTGGTCTTGGTGCGGCCGAGCACGATCTTCAGGCAGGGCAGGGGAGGGGCGTTACCGTCCTTGCCGCTGGCGGCGAGGGGCGGTTGTTCGACCAACTGGTCAGCCGCCGCTGCACCGTCGCCGGCGCATGCGGTCCGTCGGCGTGCAACAGGCCCTGACGGCGCAGCTCGGCCGCAACCGTATTCGGCACGCCATGTGCCGCATCGGTCTCGCGCCGGGCCGGGTCCCACAGGTGCTGGGCAACGAATTTGATCAGCAGTGCTTCCGGCGCCGGCTAGGGCAGGGGGCGCCGGTTGCCGCCAGTGACCAGGCTTCGAGATAGCCGAGATCGGAGGCCAGCGCCTTCAGCGAGTTGGCGCCGATGCCGGCTTGGACCAGATGGCGCAGGGTGTCGATGTCGTCGTCGCTCAGGATGCCGGCGAGCTGATCGCGCCGGACCACCTCGGCATCGTCGCCAGCGCCGACGAGCGTCAAGGGCAGCCGCGCAAACGCGCCAGCGCCGAATGGATCAGGTCGGCGGAAATCCGGCCATGCCGCTCGGCGTTCAAAGGATAGTGCGGATCTCGTGGCGCAGCAGATCCGGCGCCCGGGCATCCTGGTCGGGCAGGCGGGCGACCGGATCGTTGCCGCGGGGGATGATGAAGTCGTCGCCGGCCCCGACCCGCGCCAGCAGTTCGGACAGATGGGTCTTGGCTTCGGCGACCTTGACGGTCATGCGGGAGCTCCTTGCGCCAACAGGCAGACGCGCGGCAACGCGGTTGCTATTGTGCCGGAGACTAGCGGCCATGCCCGGGCATGGTCAATCCATGGACCATCTCACAGGCGATAAGAGGTACTTATCGCAGGTGATAACACCACCAGGCAGGCGTCAGTGCAACGGAAGCAAAGGCCGAGATAGTTTCTAGTCATCTTAAGTATTAACCATCATTTCAAGGGGTCGCGGTATCGCAAACCACCCGTCTCACCCGGAGCGATGGCGAATTCGTGCATCTCGAAGATCTCGTCTCCCCGATGCCACGCGTGACATCCGCATACCGCCCACGAGTTCACCATCGTCCGGGACGTTTTGCGCACCCGCCTGCGCATCGCAGGGCAGGCGCCAGACTGGGTGCTGTCCACAGACGGCGTCCGAACGTTGCGACAGACATCCGAGATCACGTCGGTCGGTGGGACCGAGGTGGGCACAGCCGGTGTCGTTCGCCCCCGAGGCCCCGATCGATCCGGAAGGGAATGGCGACGATGGTGATGATGCGGAAAATCTACCGGGCGTCGACTATGCCGCGATCGATGCGGTGCTGGCCCGACAGCTTCGGCGTGTTTGCAGGGCTCTCCATTCCGCTTGGCGACAATATAATGGCGAGCACTGGGATCGAGAACGGCCCCGATGGTTTGAATGTCGTTGCGGACGTTGCGAAGTCGGAACAGCGGGAGCATGGCAGCATAGGCTGGCGAGCACGCACCTCCGAAGGCAAGGTCGACAACAGAGAAGCCTCGGTGAGCTACCGCTCGCGATTTGCAAGACTGGAAGCTGGAGTGCAGCAATATGACGGCGACGTGCGGGCTACGGCGCAAATCGATGGCGCTATCGCAGTTGCCGGAGGAAGCGTATTCGCCACGAACCGGATTGATGATGCCTTCGCTGTGGTGGATGTGGGTACTCCCGGAGTGGAAGTCCAGCAGCAGAACCGGCCAGTCGGCAAGACGAACGACAGCGGCCGGATACTCATACCAGATCTCAAAAGCCGCACTGGTCACAATCAAGGACAAGGAAGGGTTGCCCCTTCAGGCTGGCGTCCATGGTGTCTTGCAAGGCTCTGGTGAAGAGTTCGTCGTTGGCTATGACGGCCAGGCCTACATTCGCAATCTCGGATCGCAGAACACCGTCGAGATATCGCTAAACGACGGCAGCAAGTGTCTTGCCGAGTTCCCCTATGAGCAGCAGTCGGGGAAACAGGTCGTGATCGACGATGTAAGATGCCAGTAAAGCAAGGAAAGAACATGACGCGCTTCATCTATCTTCTGCTCTTGCTGTTGTTACCCTCGCTCGCGTTCGCTCAGACTTGCAGTTTCAGCACATCGAGCATGAATTTTGGCGCGGTGGATACGCTGTCAGGGAGCCAAGTCAATTCGACGGCGACGATCAGTGTCAATTGCACGGGGTTGGTCTTGCAAAGGATATTGCTCTGTGCCAACCTTGCAGCCGGCAGCGGAGGATCATCATCGGAAGCCGCACGGCAAATGATAAGCGGTGCCAACACGCTCAACTACCAGCTATACACTGACTCAAGCCGAAGCATCATTTGGGGCTCATACAGCTGGCCATATCCGCACGATCCCCCGCCTATGCCCTCACTTTGAGCGCCCTGGGCTCCGGCTCAGGAATCATCACCGTTTATGGTGCCGTACTGGGGAGCCAGCCGACAGCAAATCCTGGCACATATTTGTCTACGTTCTCGGGCGCAAACACGCCCTTCAGGTATTCGTATTCGTTAGGTAACGATTGCACGTCTTCGGCCGGAAGGACGGCCACCACTAATTTCAATGTGAACGCGAGCGTGGCCGCAAACTGTCTGGTATCAGTTCAGAACATCGATTTCGGCCCGAGGGGCATCCTGAGTTCGAATGTCGATTCTACCGGATCAGTCACGGCAAGATGCACGCCGGGCGCGACCTATACGATCTCTCTTAAACGGTGGTACGGCGAACGCTCCACCGACTGCTCGCAAGATGTCCAAGGGCGCAGAAACGGTTACCTACGGCCTCTACAAGAACGCTGCACGCGACCAGCCTTGGGGCGATACCACGACACCAGGAAGCACAGTGGCGGGAACCGGAAATGGCGCTGCCCAAGTCTATACGGGTTTACGGGCGGGTTCCTCCACAACCCACTCCGTCGTCCGGGGTCTACAGCGACACCGTGGTGGTCACCTTGACCTATTGATGACCAGTGATCGGCGCGCGCTCGCCTATCCCAGTGGTCCGGGGTATCCCGATCTTCAACCCTGCGGCCAGATGATGATTGCCTGTACGCCTTCACCCAATTGTGGCGCCGGAGACTTCAATACGAGACGACCGCTCATCTGACCGATCAACTCCGTAGCGATGGAGAGTCCAAGCCCGGTGCCTTCCGCATTGGTCTTGCCGCGCTTGAACCGGCTCTGAACACTCACCAGTTCATCGGCATCCAGTACCCGACCGTGGTTGGATATCTGGATTTCGCCGTAGGGGCGAAGCTCGACATATACCGGCTTTTGGGCATCTCCATGTATCAACGCGTTCTCGATAAGGTTTCTTATTGCTATGGCAAAAGCATCCTCGCTTATTTTCAGATGTACCTTCCTGACAGCCGAATTTTCGTAGCGAAGGCGCTCGTTTGTGCGCGCGGAGCGCTGGAGCTCTTCCACGATCGAACTCAACAGCTGCCTCATATCAACCGAGTTGGACGATAGGCCGATACGCGCATCAACCCGCGCCAGTTGCATGAGTTTCTCAACGAGGCGGATCAGTTTCTGTAAAGAGCCCTCCACATCGGAGATGCGGCGCAGGCTGCGCCGGTCGGTCAGTTCTGCTTTCAGCAGCTGGGTCTGTGCCAGCGCTCCGGCCAAGGGAGTGCGGAATTCATGAGCGCTGTTGGACGTGAACGCTCGCTCTGCTTCCATCGCCGCCCTTATGCGATCGAGCAACCGGTTTACTGACTCTAGAATAGGCGTCAATTCGTCGGGCAGCGCTGCCAGTTCGATTGGCTGAAGATTGCCGCCATCTTTGCTTGCGATCGCTTCGCAGCGGTGACAAGTCGCTGAGTGATGTGCAACACAGCCGGGTAATTAGCTTCTGTCACGAAGGTATGCTGAGGGCAATGCCCTCTCCACGCGGATCATGTGCACCGCTCATGCTGTCACCGCAGCGGATAATGCCCGCCTGACCGAAAATGGGCGATAATGTCGGAAGCAGCGCTATGTCGTGACCAAGCAATGAAAGCTCCTGGTTGATCTCCTCTCCTATAGACCTTTCTAGCTTGAGGCTGTCACGACTGTCAGAGAATGTCCGGCCAAGGAGAAAGCGGGGCTGGGCGAGTGCCTCCTGCGGGGTCATTCCATGATCGATCAGGCCGGTCAGGATGACTGATAGTGTCTGAGGCTGGCCATCGGCACCCTGTGTTCCATAGAGAAGGAAGGGGGCATCGTTCTTAAGTGCTATACCTGGATTTAGCGTGAAGAATGGCCTTTTGGCCGGCTCGACCACATTGACACTATCCGTTTCGATCGAGAATGCTGCACCGCGATTGTGCCAGAGAATACCAGTATCGCCAACAATAACACCGCTTCCCCAATCGAAATAGGTGCTTTGCAGCACACTGGCGCATTGGCCCTGCGCATCCGTGGCGGCGAAGAAAACCGTATCGCCGTCCCGCCCAAGGTGTGGCCAAGGCAGAGCCTTGCCCCGGTCAATCATCGCCGCTTTGGTATCGAGGTGCCTTGAATCCAGTAATTTCGCGGAAGGAACCGGTGTGAATTCAGGATCTGCAATGCAGGCGCGATCAAGAAATGCCTGCTTCACCGCTTCTACGAGCAGATGGTAGCGGGCGGTGCTGAGAGCAGGGAACGAAGGCAAGTCGAAGCGGGAAAGGATACCGAGAATGGCAAGGGTTGAGATACCCTGCGTTGGCGGTGGCGGTGCAAGCATCGTGACACCGCGATAGTCGAGCGAGATCGGTTCTGCATGACGCGTGCGGGTAGCGGCTAGATCTGCCGCGGTTAACGGCGAACCGATGGCAGCCAGCCCGTCTGCTATCTTGCGTCCGAGTACTCCCTCGTAAAAGGATCGGCATCCCTGTCTGGAAAGCAGGGTCAGACTATCTGCAAGGTCTGCCTGCCGGAAGAGGCCGTCACGTTCGCGGTGATCGAATTGCCTGGAAAAGCCTGGCCACTGCGCAAGCTCCTGGCTGCGGTACTCCAGCCAGAAGTTCTGTGATCTGCTTGGCTCGAATCCGTCTGCGGCAAGCCCGATCGCTGGCGAAACAAGATCGCCCAAACGTTGCTTTCCATTCCAGTGCCTCGCACTGAAGGCAAGTGCATGATCCCAGCTGTCAACGGCGCAGGCGGACGTTACCATTGAAGAGGGGCCCCGCAGATCTATCGGGCTTTTATAGACGGGCAGTTTGCTGGCTGCCTGACCGATGCCGAGCAAGGCGCGTCTACGCCCCTGCCGATCGGCAATCAGCCAGACGGCATCGCCACCAAGACCGCAAAAGTGCGGCATTACCACGGCCAGCACGGCAGCCATCGCTACTGCAGCCTCGATGGCATTGCCGCCCTTTTCGAGGATATCGATGCCCGCCTGGCTTGCCAGAGCGTGCGGACTGGTGACCATCGCCGCTCCAGCATGTTTTACAACCCGTTGCTGCATCTCTACCTCGCGCGTAAGAACGACCGGATCCATGCGATCCGATATATTTTACGGTCCTGATTAATCGGCCTTGTAGACGAGCCTGCGCTCCTCCAGCGGCGGCAGGAATTGCCGCGAGAAAATCTGTTCCGCCTTCGGCTTCGACGGCAACTGATAGCCTTGCGCCATGATGTCGATGCTCCGGGCAAGGCGTGCGTCATCAAGGTCACCGAGGCCAAGTTTTTCTGTCTCGCCGGAGAGTATGAGCTTTTCATAGGAAAATTTCAGGCGCGCGAGTTCAAGTTCCTCCTTGACGAGATTGTCATAGGAAACAACCGACTGGATACCTGTACTGGTGTCGGTGCCTATTTCAATCGCAGCCTTGTTGACGGCACGAACAAGCGCTGCAACAGCTTCAGGATTTTCCTTGATCAACCGCTGAGAAACCATCAGTCCATTGGAATAGAGATCCAGCCCGTAGTCGCCAAACAGCAGCCAGTTATAATCTTTGGATGGGTCTTGCCGGTTGTTGATAAGATTGAACCAGCTGGTGATATTGAAAACGAGCGCTCCGTCAATGTCGCCTTTGATCAGCATCGGCTCCTGAAGATTGGGGCCGATATTTTCGATGGCAACTTTCGACATGTCGACCTTGTTGAGGGTCCCGAGGACCGTAACAAGCCGGGTGGTTGGTGTGCCCTGCGCACCACCTAGCTTCCTGCCTTCAAGGTCCGCCGGTCCAGTGATGTTGGTTTCCTTTTTGCTGACAATAGCAAATGGCGGCTTGTTCCAAAGTTGATAGACCATGACAGGCACTTCATTCGGGCGGGTAGCGGCGTTCTGAATGATTGCGTTGATATCGCCAAACCCAGCATCATAAGCGCCCGACATGATGCGTGTGACCGTTGCCGCCGATCCTTCACCCTGATCGATGGTAACGTTCAGCCCCTCATTCGCGAAGTAGCCTTTCTGCTGTGCAAGAAGAAAAGGAGCATCGGATCCCTGCGTCTTCCAGCCGAGTGTCAGCTTGATACTGGTTTCGGCGAGAGCCGAGCCACACAGGAAAAAACCAAGAGCGAGTATGGAAAAGAGTGTCTTAAGCATAGTTGGCTCCGTTTAAGTTGAAAGTTCAGATGGCGGTAAAGTCTTCCCGGCGCGTGGCCCAGCCTGTGACGCGCCGCTCTACGAACGAGAAGGCGACGTAGAGAAGCATGCCAAGCATTGCGAGTATGAACAGGCCTGCAAAAACGAGCGGCACGTCAAAGTTTGAAGATGCCGTCATCATGACGTTGCCAATCCCCTTGTTGGAGGCAACCGTTTCAGACAGTACACTGCCAACGAAAGCGAACGTGACGGCAATCTTCAGCGAGGCAAAGAAGAATGGCATGGTGCGGGGGAGGCCGACATTCCATAGGATATCGAGCTTGCTCGCACCCAGCGACTTCAGCACGTCTTCCAGTTCCGGCTCAGTAGTGGCCAAACCCGTGGCGATATTGACGACGATCGGAAAGAAGCACATCACCAATGCGGTGAGAATTGCCGGAACTGAACCGGAACCGAACCAGAGCACAAAAATCGGCACGACCGCTACTTTTGGAATTGAGGAAAAGCCAATGAGCAGCGGATAGAGCGTATCGTAGGCCGTGCGCGAAATTCCAATCCCGGCGCCAATGAGAACGCCAACGGTAACGCCAAGCAGAAAGCCGCTCATCGTCGTCCACAATGTCTGGACGATATGCGGCCAAAGCACTCCAAAACGGCTGATCAGGGTCTCCATCACCTGGGTCGGGCGTGGAAGGACCAGATCTGAAACCTGCATCGAAAGGCAAAGCACTTCCCAAAGCAGGAAGAAGCCAAAGATGAGGAAGGCTGCCGAGAGGCGCCGGCGCAGCTCATAGGTCATGGATCAGGCTTCCTCAATGACGGTGTCAGTGCGGCTACGGGTAATCAGCTCACGCAGGCGCTGATTAAGCGCTACAAAATCTGCCTCGAATGTCTTCTCGATCGTGCGCGGGCGAGGGAAATCAACACCTCTGTCGTCAACGATGCGTCCGGGGCGGGCACTCATCACGCATATGCGTGTGGCCAAAAAACCGGCTTCCTTGAGATCATGAGTAACGAGAAGAACTGTTTGTTTATGTTTCAGCCAGAGCGACTGCATCGTGCCCCAGAGTTCCTCGCGGGTAAATTGGTCCAGTGCACCGAAGGGCTCATCGAGGAGCAGGAGGCGCGGCTCATGCACAAGCGCGCGACAAAGATTGGCCCGTTGAAGCATGCCGCCGGATAGTTGCCAGGGATAGCTGTTGGCAAAGCGTTCAAGACCGACATCCCTGAGCAGCGCATGGACACGATCCCTGTATTCGCTATTCTTCTTTAAGCGGTAGTCAGCTCTGAACGGACGGACAATCTTCAGTGGCAGCATCACATTTCGTTCAATCGTTAACCAGGGCAGCATCGTTGGGTTCTGGAAAGCCATGCCGATCCGCAGTGCCTTTGCACTTACTTCCTTGCCACCAACGATTACGGCACCCCGGCTCGGTTGAAGCAGGCCGCCTGCCAGTTTCAAGATTGTCGACTTGCCGCAACCGGAAGGTCCGACGAGGGCGACGAACTCACCCTCATTGATGCGCAGTGTCGTCTCCTGCAGCGCAGCTATCGCCTTGCTGCCACGTCCGAAGGATACGGCAGCCTGCGATAGTTCCACCGCAACCCTTGTTCGCTCATTGTGCATAGCAGCCCCTTTCATACCTCCTCAAAACTGCATGCAACAAATGTGCCAGATTCTAAATTAGCGATGATCGGCATAATCCAGAGCATTTTAACTGCGTACAAAAAGATATAATGATTGCATGCATTTTATTTATGCATTCTAGAAAAATGTGCCTTAAAATAGTGCACGATTGCGAGTTGAAAACCTGACACAGCTCGCATATCCAGATCAGGTACCAAGAGGAAAACATGACAGTAAAAAAACGTTCGGGAAAAGACGAGGGAGACCGCGTAGCCGGAATTTGTACTGCACTGCGCCGGGCAATCATCGAGCGTGCGCTTCTTCCTGGTGATCGGCTTCCGGAAGATGCGCTCGGAGAGCGCTTCGGCGTCAGCAGGACGATTGCCCGTCATGCGCTGGGCCAACTGGCTGCCGAAGGTCTTGTCGACCTTCGGCGCAACAGAATAGCGGTTGTCGCGATTCCGACCTTCGAGGACACACGTGACATCTTTGATATCCGTGTGGATCTCGAGCGCCAAGTGGTACGGCATCTGGCTGGCAAGCTTAACGATACCCAGACCAAGCAGCTGAAGGCAATCATCGAAGCCGAGCATGAAGCGCGCCACGGTGCGGAAGGTACGTCCATTCGACTGGCGACGGAGTTCCACGTACGGCTCGCCGAAATGACGGGCAAACCGATCCTCATTCGCTACGTCACCGAGATCTGCTATCGGGCCGCGCTCGCTCTGGCAGCATTTGGCCGCCCGCACTCTTCCGAGTGCGCTATCAGCGAACATCTTGAGCTAGTTGATATTATTAGCACCGGACCTGCGGAAAAAGCGGCAGCTATGATGAAGGATCATCTGGAGGCGGTAGCTTCCCGTGCGCTGCTGCAACGATCCGGGGGGCGAAGTCGCGGGTTGATGGACATTTTAGCGCCCTATGCAGAATAAGGCTGACGGATAGAGACACGAGCCCAGAGATATTTTGGCCGTGAGGGGGACTGTTCAGCGTGCAATGGAGGGGTCAAGTATCCATTCGGCACTATCGTTCCAGACGTCCGTTTCCACGATCAATCCGTCACGCACAACAAACCGGTCAATGTAACGATTGTTGCTGAAGGGTGTTCCGTCAGGCCAGGCCCCATAAAGATAGCCGAGGCTGTAGATGATGGTTTCCGCTTTTCCCGGCACGACATCGTAACGTTCAATCTGCTTTTTTACCCATTGATATCGCTCGCCATTGAATCCTGTGGGGCCGCCGGGCGTCTCGAACAGGCGATTGCCCGTGAAGCGGCAGATAAACCCCGGTGCCACATATTTTTCTGCCCGAACAGGATCCGGAGCCATTGTAGCATCGAGATATTCCTTCACGGCCTGAAGATCGCGCTGCGCCATCGTGTCCATCAAATTCTCCCGCAGTGTTGCCAGTATCTCGCTCGAAGTGCATACAATTATCCTATGCTTAAATCATCCCGGATTGCAACTATGGCTTCCTCGAACTCCGTCGATCTCGTTCTGCGCAATGCCCGTGTTAGAGGCCACCCGTTCGTACAGGATATTGTCATTACGGATGGATGGATAACATCGATCGGCTCAGCATCGGCATCAACTGCTGCAATCGAGGAAGACCTTGCAGGACGCTTGGTGTTTCCGGGCCTAGTTGATACCCATATCCACCTAGACAAATCCTGTCTCCTGTGCCGATGTCGCCAGACGGATAGCGGGCTCAAGGGAGCAATTGCTGCCGTTTCCCGTCTAAAGCAGGAGTTCACTGTTGAGGATGTATATGCACGCGGCGCGCGAACCATCGAGATGGCAATCGGTCAGGGGACAATGCATATGCGTGCGCATGTCGAGGTCGACCCAAGGGTGGGATTGCGCAGCTTCGAAGCAATGAAGCAGCTTAAAATCGATTACGCCTTCGCACTTGATCTTGCCATCTGCGTCTTTCCACAAGAGGGTCTGACCAATGACCCGGGTACTGAAGCTCTTCTCGAGGTGGCCCTGTCACAGGGCGCCGATCTGCTTGGCGGTTGTCCTTACACTGATTCCGCCCCTTCGTTTCAAATGGAACGGTTGTTCGCGATGGCGGTGGAGCACGATGTGGATCTTGATTTCCATCTCGATTTCGATCTCGAACCGGGCGGGTCTCACCTGGAGGAAATCTGTAATCGCACAGAGGCCGCCGGATGGCAGGGACGTGTAGCGGTCGGACATGCGACCAAACTCGCAGCAATGGGTGACGAACAGCTCAAGCGGCTTACAACCCGGCTTGCCGCAGCAGGCGTCGCCGTTACAGCCCTGCCATCCACCGACCTTTATCTAAACGGCAGGGAACAGCAGTTTCGCGCAGCGCGCGGTGTTGCGCCAATTCATTTTCTGGCTGAACGAGGAGTTACAGTTTCAGTGGCAACGAATAACGTTCTCAACCCCTTCACCCCCTATGGTGATGCCTCGCTGATACGAATGGCTAATCTCTATGCCAACGTCATGCATATCGGCCCAGAAGAGTTTCCACGTTGCTTCGATATGATCAGCACAGATGCTGCCCGGCTGATGCGGATCCCGAATTATGGACTTTCTCCCGGGAACAGGGCCGATATCATCGTCCTTGACACCACTGATGAAATAGAGGCTTTCGGAGGATTGGCATCTCCATTGATGGGTTTCAAGCGCGGTCAAAAAAGTTTCGTTCGCCCTGCTGCCCACATTTTTAAACCAGGTTAAACCTAAGGAAATCTGATTCAGGTATGCGATCGTTCCTGGTCTCAGGGAGGAACGCCGCTCGTCTTCAGCGGAGAATTATCGATGTTCGAAGGCCGTCGTTTCGACAAAATCCGGTGTTCAGCGGTAAGCTGAGCTCCCTCCTAACCGATTTTTGCAACACATCCGTTAGAGCCCCACTCCTGCGTACGCACTGCACGCGCCACCTGCGCAAGCATCGCCTGTTCGCCGGACTCCACCAGGCCATGCGGAGCCCAGCAAGCCGAGAGCTTGCATTCGACCACGCGGTCTATCGTTGATCTATTCGGCAGCGATTGCCAATGCGCTCGATCGCGCTCTAGCGAGCAGAACTGCTCCCGCCAACGGATCGTACGCCAGATACCGTCGCGCAAACAGCAGGATGATGAGGCCCTTGAACATTGCGACTTCCCGGCGCGAAGTTCAACCTTTTCAATCTCACAATGGTAGTTTACGAAGAATTTGCAGAGCCATTAACGCCGGCAACGGCTGTAGCACCGCTGCCGGCCAAAATTGATCAGGCGGGCCAGATCGACTGCAGTTTCTCCCCGGCCAATATGCGCTGTCTTGCGGCAGCTTCGTTCCTGCCCAGTTCGTCTGCCGCGTCGGCGACATCATGCACCCGGTCCTTGGCGATGACGACGACACCGTCGATATCGGCGAAGATCACATCGCCCGGATTGATCACGACCCGGCCGAATTTCAATGGGACCTGCGATTTCTTCGGCTCCTTCTTGCCGGTGACGCCGACAGGGCTCACTGCGGTGCCGAAGAGCGGATAGCCAAGCGCGCGGACCTGCGCCAGGTCGCGCACCGTTCCATTGACGATCGTCGCCGCCGCGCCGCGCGTCTTCGCCCCGGTGCTCATCAGTTCGCCCGAGCAGGCACCATCGGCACAGGATGCATCGCAGACAAGAATTCCGCCTTCGGGCGTATTGTCGATGGCATTGTGATAGACATCCTGCGGCTCGCCCTTGCGATCGGACGGTTCGAACAGCACGGTCACGGCTGGCCCGCAGACGACCTCGCCGGCAGGCAGCGCGCCGAGCAGGGAGATTCCCTCGAGGTAGCCCCACAGGCCGAGATGTTCCATGCTGTCGTGGACATCGCCGGAGTACCATTTCTTCAGCCGCGAAATGGCTTCCCAGTCAGTGTCGGAATAGTTGAAATCAGGCATTCTTACCGTCCTTGTCCTTGCTGTTCTTTATGGCAACGCGCAGATAGGCCGCGCTATTGTCGATCTGTGCCCGCATGAGGGCCTTTGCACCTGCCTCGTCCCTGTTCTGGATCATGGCAAGAATATCCGCATGTTCGGCATAGGCCGCATCGAGCGATTTGCTCGGCACGCGGCTCGTCACTCGGATAACCTCGGTGATGAGACCATAGAGATTGTCGTAGAAAACCGAGAGAATCTGGTTGCCGGTCGAGTGCACCAGTGCGAGATGGAATGCCGCGTCGGCCTCGGTAAAGCCCGAGAAATCGCCGCTGTCGCGCGCCTGCCGCATCGAGTCCAGCGCCGCCCGGACTTCATCGTCCACCGGATCTTCGCTGGCGGTCAGCAGTCCGACCACTTCCGTCTCGATCATGCGACGAACAACCATCAGTTGTAACAAATATTCCGGGTCGCTCGAGAAAAGCTGTCTGACGGTTATGGCGAGGGTGCCGAGGAATTCGCCGACATCATCCCGCACCACCGTCGTCCGCTCCCCATGCCGGCGTCGGACGAGCCCCTTGGTTTCAAGTATCTGTATTGCCTCACGGACGGAACGGGTGGATACGCCGAAATCGCGCGCGATCTCGCTCTCGGAAGGCAGGCGCTCACCGATCGCCAGCTCTCCCGACATGATCTGGGCTTCCAGCGAACTGGCCACCGAAGAATGTAGCCGGTCCCGGGACCGTCCCTGATCCGAGATTCGCTCATTGGATATCATGCATTCGCTCCCGCTGTTCCAGTCGATATTTCCAGCCTTTGCGGCAATGCCCTCGAAACTTCAACAGGCACTGGCTTGACTGGTCACCCGACAAATTCGCCGAACTACACTTGACTCATACTGATGTCATAAGTCATATGTCAAGAGTGGCTCGACGTGACTGGGAGGTCTCGGAAGTAACGGAGCCAGGGCGGCCATCATCAAATCGTCGCGAAACACCCGCGGCAGCAGGCGCCGGGAAGAAGGATCGGGAGGAGAAAATATGATCAGATCATTTGCGCGTCACACCATGGCCGTTCTCGGCCTTGTTGCTTTGCTTTCAACGCCCTTTGCCGCGGCACAGGCGCAGACCACGGCCGATATCGAAAAGAAGGGGACGGTCACCATCGGTGTTCTCACCGGCATCCCGCCCTATGACACGGTGGATGCTTCCGGCAATCCCGATGGGTTCATCGTCGACCTGGCTCGCGAGGCGGCCAAGGCTCTCGGCGTGCAACTCGCCGTCGTGCCCGTGAACAATGCATCGCGTGCGGCTGCACTCGAATCCGGCCGTGTCGATTTCCTGATCGCCCATATGACGGCGACGCCGGAGCGCGCGAAGACCTTTCTCATGACCAATCCCTACGGGGCCTATGAGATGCGGTTCGTGGCCGCCAAGGACATGAAGCTTACTTCGCTGGACGACCTGAAGGGCAAACGCGTATCGGTGCCAAAGGGAAGCACGCAGGACGTCGCTGTCAGCGGCTACGGCATCGAGGGGCTGGAGGTCGTGCGCTTCGACGACGACGCGCTGGCCATGCAGGCGCTCGTTTCGGGGCAGGTGGACGCCACCGCGGCGGTTGCCGCCGTCGCCAATGACGTCATCACCAAGCGCAGCCTCGACAATCTCGAAGTCAAGAACGACTTGCCCATCTTCACGCTCTACTGGTCCATGGCGACACGCAAGGATGCGACCGAACTCCACCAGTGGTTGAACAACTTCATCTACTACGCCGAAATCACTGGAAAGCTCGATGAGCTGCACAAGAAGTGGATCGGAATTCCGACGCCAGGCGGCAAGCTGCCGACATTCTGACCGGGGGCGGCGCGCAGATGATGGCGCGCCCGACGGTCGGCGGGGCAGAAAGCACCGCCGGCCGGCTGTAGCAGGAGGCATCATGGCTTATGAAATGAACTTTGCGCCGGTATTCGCCCGAACGCCGGAGCTCGTCAGCGGTACGATCGACACGATCACGCTGTCCGCCCAATCCATCGCGGTCGGGCTGGTGATCGGCCTCGCCGTGGCATTGCTGAGGGTGGACGGGCCGAAATGGAGCGCGGTGTTCGGTGCGGCCTATGTCGAAGCCTTCCGCAACACGCCGCTATTGGTGCAATTGTTCCTGCTGTTCTTCGGGCTGCCCTATATCGGCTTTCGCCTGAGCGCCGATCACGCGGCGATCCTTGCGATCTCGCTCAATCTCGGCGCCTATTCGGCGGAGATATTCCGCGCCGGCCTTCTGGCGATCCCGAAGACGCAGATCGAGGCCGGCCTTGCGCTGGGCCTGTCGCGATTGCAGGTGATGCGCTATGTCGTCATCATACCGGCGCTGCGGATCATCTATCCGGCGCTGACCGGCCAGCTTACGCTCACGCTGCTCGGAACCTCGATCGCTTCGGCCATATCCGCGACGGAATTGACGCTCGCGGGCGCTAAGATCGAATCGCAGACATTCCGCAGTCTCGAGACCTTCCTCGTTCTCGCCGCCATCTATATCGGCATCACCTTTGCGTTCCGCCTGCTCTACTGGCTGGTCGGATTGTGGCTGTTCCGCCGCCGCACGCCGCCAGCAGGTTCGGCCACTGCAACACTCACTTTACCGCGCGAGGTGGAATCATGATCCAGTCCTTCGGTTGGTCGAGCGTCGGGTTCCTCTGGAACGGATTGATCTGGACGGTAGGCCTTTCCCTGTGCACCTTCGTCTGCGGCGGCATTTTTGGCCTCATCTTTGCGGTCGGCCGGGCGCTTGGCCCACGCTGGCTGCAAGTCATCATCGCCGGCTATATCCAGCTGATCCAGGCGACACCACTGCTCATTCTGGTATTCCTGGCATTTTACGGGCTGAGCTTTGCCGGTTTCTACTTTCCGCCGCTTGCCGCCGCCGCGATCTCGCTGACGATCTATTCGACCGCCTTCCTCGCCGATATCTGGAGGGGCTGTATCGAAGCCATCCCGGCCACCCAGTGGGAGGCCGCGGACGCACTCGCGCTCAGCCGCACGCAACGATTGCGCTATGTGATCCTGCCTCAGGCATTCCGCATCGCGCTCGGCCCGACCGTCGGCTTCATGGTGCAGATCGTGAAGAATACATCCGTGACGGCCCTCATCGGCTTCGTGGAACTGACCCGCGCAGGGCAGTTGCTCAATAACATGACATTCCAGCCCTTCCACGTCTTCCTGACGGTCGCCGCGATGTATTTCCTCGTGTGCTTCCCCTTGTCGTGGTGGAGCGAGAGATTGAAGGAGAGAAAGCATGCCGGCGCTGCGCATTGAAAACCTGAAGAAATCATATGGCGCCGTCCCGGTCCTCAATGGGATCGATCTCACCGTCGACAATGGCGACGTCGTCGCAGTCATCGGCCGCTCCGGTTCGGGCAAGAGCACCATGCTGCGCTGTATCAATGGCCTCGAACCTTTTCAGGACGGCGCCATCGAGGTTGCCGGGCACGTCCTCGACCGGTCGCGCGCCAATCTGCGTGAATTGCGGAAGGAGGTGGGGATGGTGTTCCAGAGCTACAATCTCTTCCCGCATCTGTCGGTCGCCGAGAATATCACGCTGGCGCCGCGTGTGGTGAAGGGCGTTCCGAAGGAGCAGCAATCGGCGCTTGTCGAGGAAGTGCTGGCGCGGGTCGGCCTGCAGGAAAAGCGGCACGCCTTTCCCGACGAATTGTCCGGCGGGCAGCAGCAGCGCGTGGCGATCGCCCGTTCGCTGGCAATGAAGCCGAAAGTCATGCTCTTCGACGAGGTGACCTCGGCGCTTGATCCAGAACTTACCGGCGAGGTGCTCAAGACCATTGCCGAACTCGCCCAGGCGGGAATGACCATGGTTCTCGTCACGCACGAGATGGGATTTGCCCGCCGCGTCGCCAACCGTACCGTTTTCATGCACCAGGGCCGCATCTGGGAGGAGGGGAGGTCGGAAGAGCTCTTCGCCAATCCAAGAACACCGGAACTTCAAAGCTTCGTGGCCCCGGATCTGAAATGAGCCGCACAATTCATGACATGCAAATCCAAGGAGATGACAATTGCCCGGTCCTGAGAATCGAACCCTGATCGACAAGATGAAGCGTGGGGAGGCCGTCTTCGGCGCGACCTTCTACACGGGGTCCACCACGGCCATCGAGGCGGCGGGCAATTGGGGGCTCGACTTCGCCTTCATCGATGCCGAACACACGCCCGTCAACATCGACCCGCAGATGGAAAAGCTGGTACTGGCGGCGCTGCTTGCCGGAATTGCGCCACTCGTGCGCGTGCGCGGCACTAATGAGTGGGACATCCGCAAATCGCTGGAATTCGGCGCCACGGGCGTCATCGTTCCCCAGGTCGGCACCGCCGAACAGGCCCGCGCCATCGTCCGGGCCGCAAAGTTTCCACCCTATGGACGGCGCGGCGGCGATGCCAATTGCCGTGCGGCAGGCTTCGGCGGCCCGGGTTTCCAGTGGTCGGCCTATATGGAGCACGAAAATGAAAGCCGCCTGGTGATACCGATGGCGGAAAGCTACGAATTCTTCGACAATATCGACGAAATCCTCGATGTCGAAGGCATCGACGTGATCAATTTCGGGCCTGCCGATTATTCGATCTCGCGCCGCATTTCCATCGACTATTCCATGTCGCATCCGGAGGTGGAAGACAAACTCGCCGAGCTTATCGAAAAGGCCCACGCCCGCAACATAAAGGTCATGGCGCCGTGCATTCCGCCGGTCGCCGACAATGTCACGGCGCTCAAGAAAAAGGGCGTCGACATGATCATCATGGGCAATGACGTGCTGTTCCTCAATGAGGGATGCCGCCGGGCCCGCGAAGCAATCGACACGGCAGCGAAATCCGCCTGAGCAAAGCGCATCATATCCAGCAAGGACCAATCAATGAGTGATCCATTCGACATTGCAGGCCGCGTTGCGGTCGTCACCGGCGGCCTCGGCCAACTCGGAACCCAGTTCACCAAATCGCTCGCGGAGGCAGGGGCCAAGGTGGCGATCTACAGCCGGCGCCCGTTCAGCGACGAGAAGCTGGCGGAGAAATTTCCGGGGCTAACCGAGCGCATCCGCGTCTATGAGGCCAGCGTCAGCGACAAGGAGGCGCTCGAGACGGCCACCGAAAAACTGATCGCGGACTGGGGCGTGCCGCATATCCTCGTCAACAATGCCGGCATTGATTCCAAGCCGGACGGCTCGGCCGAGCAGAACGCGCCCTTCGAGGTCTATCCGCAGAAATACTGGGACGAGATCATCGAGACGAACCTGACCGGAGTCATGCTGACCAGCCAGGTGGTCGGCAGCAGGATGGCCGAGGCGGGACGCGGCTCCATCATCAATGTCGGCTCGATCTACGGCATCGTCTCGCCCAACCAGGCGCTCTATGCCTATCGCGAGAAGCGGGACGGCATACCCTTCGTCAAGGCCATTTCCTACGCCGCGTCGAAATCCGGGCTCGTGAACCTGACCCGCTATCTCGGCACCTATTGGGGCACCAAGAAAGTCCGCGTCAACCTCATCTCCTTCGGTGGCGTCAAGACGGCGAGCTTCGACAAGGAGTTCATCGAAGCCTTTCTCGAAAGGGTGCCGATGGGCCGTCAGGCCGAGATCGACGAGTATAATGGCATCATCCGGTTTCTAGCCTCCGATGCATCCTCCTACATGACCGGGTCCAACGTCGTGGTCGATGGCGGCTTCACCGCCTGGTAGCTGCTGGCGAGGGCGGTGCGCCTAGGCACCGCCCCGTCCTGGCTTATCGCCGCGTCAGCCGCGGCGCCATCATGACGATCAACGCCATGACGGCGGAATAGGCGACGAGCGGCCAGGCTGTGTCGCCCGGCAGCAGCATCACCGCCAGGCTGCCGGCAATGCCGACGAACAGGCTCTGCGTGCAGAAATAGGCGGCGACGGCGGTCCCGGCCATGTGGCCGAACCTGCAGCGCGCCATCCGCCGTGACCGCCACCGTCCAGACGATGCCGACCGCGGCGATCCACATCGGCATTATGAAGCTGGCGAAGGATGGCGGGGCGAGCCATTCGCAGGCGCTCAGCAGCATGGCAGCCGACAATAGCATCGCCATGGACGTTGGTGCATCGATCAAGAATTCGACGCGCGTCGGTCTTTGACAGGGTTGACTATGTCTGCCTGCCTTGGCAGCGGACAGAGTCCGGGCGTTCACCAATGTTTCACAAACCAGGTTCCAGGGACTCAGAATCCATGCTTTTCGAGGAGTTCGACCGCCTCCCGTGCAATGTGATCTCCGTGTTCGAACAAGTTCCGCCATGCTCCGACACCGGCAACGATGTCTGGATGCGAGACGGCCGACGAGAATGCCTCCACACCTACGAGTCCTTGATAACCGGCATGTTTAAGGCGGATCAGAAGGGGTGAAAAGTCGATGGTACCACGGCTTAGCGATCCTCGATGGTTCTGGTCGATCTCGAAGTAAGCCAGATGGGGAAGGGCAGTCTCCAGCGCATCCATCATATCGTCTTCTTCTATGTTCATGTGAAAGGCGTCGAGGTGTACTTTGACGTTGTCTGCGCCGATGGTTTCGATCATTCTGACTGCGTCGGATGCGGTATTGATAAGGTTCGTTTCGTAACGATTCACCACTTCGAGTGACAGCATCATTCCCATCGTTTTTGCTTTGTCCGCAACAATCGCCAGCCCTTCAGCGGCGGCGTTGAAGTTGTCTTCCGTGGCCACACGAGTGGCCTTTCCGAATGCGGAATAGAGTATACCGCCCATTCGATCTGCACCCATGGCCGCGGCAAGTTCCAGCGCGGTTTTGTGACGTTCAACGCCGCGCTTCCAGATCGACCGATCAGTACTTGATATGTCGTTGTCGATCTGCAGCGGCGATGTCGTTACGGGCTTAAGTCCGGCATCGGCAAAGATCCGCCCAATCTTGGTCGGCTCGATGTTCTCATGGTTACGGATGGGGACAACAACATGATTGAACCCAAATGCCGCCGCCCTCTCCACCGCATAGGCCCCGTCCTCTGTCGTCCACTGCGGGACCCATGTGTAGGCGTGTATAGAGCGTTGCGTCATCGTCCGGTATCCTCCCTGTCTCATGCTTATATCTGATATCTTGCATCTGATATGCAAGTATGCAAGATCTGTCATTAGCAGTCTGATGGTGGAGGAGAACACGCAGCAGACTTTCGTGGAGCATCCGCATTTGAGGAGACATGCTGCCTTGAGGGAACAAGGTGGCTTTATGGGAGGAATTCATGTCTGTTAAGAATTGCATTGCAGCGACGTTGTGCGTCGGCGCGTTGGCGCTCATGTCCACCGGTCAAGCTCTGGCTCAGGAATACGTCTTACGGCTTAATCACGTGCACACGCCTGCCGAGGCTTATCACCAGGGCTTTCAGAAATGGGCAGATCGCGTCTTTGAGCGCACCAAGGGCGGGCTCAAGATCGAGGTATTTCACTCTGCCCAGCTCGGTGTTGAGGAAGACATCATTGAGCAGATCCGTATGGGGGCCAATGTCGGCCAAAACACCGATGCGGCGCGACTAGGCAACTACGTCCCAGAGATCGCGGTCCTCAACGGACCTTATCTGGTCAAGTCTTTCGATGAAGCCTTCAAATTGGCCGAACTGCCTGTGGTTCAAGGATGGATCGACAAATTGGCGACCCAGCACGGTCTCAAGGTTGTGTGTTTCGACTTCTCGCAAGGGCTGCGCCATGTCTTTACCAATCAGCCCGTCCGCAACCCCCAGGATCTCTCCGGCCTTCGCATCCGGACACCCCCGGCTCCCATCTGGCAGGAAGCGACCCGTGCGCTAGGCGCGGCGCCCACGGCTATGGCGTTCGGGGAAATCTATCCAGGGCTCCAACAGCGGGCGATCGACGGCGCAGAGGTCACTTACGCTAATATTCGGCCAAACAATCTCCAAGAAGTGGTCAGTCACGTTAGCGAAACAGGACATATCCTGCTTCTGAATTTCGAGGTCGTTTCAACGACGTGGTTCGAAACTCTTCCGCCCGAGTTCCAGACAGCGCTCGTCGAGGAGTGCCGCGTTGCAGGGCAGGAGACGACGAAAGTGCTGCAGGCGCAGGCTGAAACAGAAAAGGCGGCACTGATCGAAGCGGGAATGACCGTTGTGGACAATGTCAACCTCGAAGCGTTCAGAGCCGCGAGTGAGCAAGCATATAAAGCCCTCAACCTGACGGACGTTCGAGACGCGCTCTACAAAGAACTGGGCCGCTGATAGGTGATGGCTGGCTAGGAAAATCATATGAAGGCATTTTATCGTTCCCTTACGCGGTTGGAGGCTATCCTCGCCGGCTTCTTTCTCATCGCCATGATCTGTATGGTGTTATTGGGTGGAGTCGCGCGCATGGCGAGCATGCCACTCAATTGGACCATTGATCTATCAACCGGCTTTTTCGCCTGGGCCGTTTTCCTTTGCGCCGACATCGCATGGCGCAACAACACCCTCATGTCGCTGGATCTTTTCACAGAACGATTGCCATCCACGACCAGACGCGTCCTTGATAAGATCAATCTCGGGATCATAGCCGTGTTCCTCTGCTATGGCGTTTGGTATGGCGTAACTCTGGCATGGGCAAGCCGCGCGAGATCCTTCAACGGCATTCCTGGAGTGTCATATTCCTGGGTGACAAGCTCAATTGCCGTCGGCTGCACGCTGATGCTGATCACGACATTGATCAAGTTCAAGGACGCCCGCCTGGAACACGCACCCCCGACAGCATCTGTCAGCTGAGGCAAAACCATGCTCCTTGTCGCTATCGTCTTTGCCATTTTCCTTGTCATCGGAATGCCGGTCGCATTCGCCATAGGCATTTCCGGAATGATGTTCTTCCTGCAGCACCCCGAACTGCCCATTTCGATACCGCTGCAGATAACTGTATCGACAACGCAAAACTTCTCGCTCCTCGCCGTCCCACTGTTCATTGTAGCTGGCAACTTGATGAACCGCTCGGGCATTACGGAGGGCCTTCTCAATCTTGCATCCGTCCTCACCGGACGACTGCGTGGCGGGCTGGCCCAAATCTCGATCGTGCTATCTGCCTTAATGGGCGGTGTTTCCGGCTCGGCGATCGCGGATGCGGCTATGCAGTCCCGCATGCTCGGCCAGCAAATGATTGACCGTGGAATGACCAAGGGCTTTGCAGCGGGCGTCCTGTCGTTTTCCTCCTTGCTGACCCCCATCATTCCGCCGGGTATTGGAATGATTCTGTTCGGTACGATTGGATCGGTTTCGATCGGGCGCCTTTTTGCCGGTGGGATCCTGCCGGCGTTGCTTCTGGGCGTTGCGATGAGCCTTTCGGTCTGGATAACGGCGACCAAGCGGGGTTATCCCCCGGAACGCTCGACGCGCCCGACAGCCAAAGAGACGATCACTGCATTCCGCGGCGGCATTTGGGCCATCCTGTTCCCGGTTATCCTGCTGGTGGGGCTTCGCGCCGGTATCTTCACTCCGTCAGAGATTGGCGCCGTTGCCGTACTCTATGCCGTGTTTATCGGCTTTCTTATCTACAAGAGAATGAAGGTGAGCGACTTCATTGAAGCGCTGGAGTCAAGCCTTGGCGATGTCGGATCCGTAATGTTTCTGATCAGCCTATCTGCCATCTTCGGTTACGGAATTGTATTCGAGAGATTACCTGAGCTTGTGGCGTCCGGGTTGGGCACTCTGACCGATAATGTCCAGGTGGTGATGGTACTGATCGTGCTGCTCACAATCGTAGCCGGGCTCTTTGTCGATGCAACGGTGCTGATCATAATGATGACGCCGATCGTTCTGCCGGTGGTCACCCGACTGGGAGGTGATCCTGTTCATTTCGGGATCATTTTCGTGATCGCGGCGACCTTGGGCAATTTCACACCTCCGGTTGGAGCTGCCATGTACACGGTCTGCTCAATCCTCAACGTCTCGATAAAGGACTATATCAAAGAAGGCTGGCCGCTGTTGCTGGCTATCAGCATTGTGACGATTTTGCTGATCTTTGTCCCGAGCATTGTTCTTTACATACCCAACCTGATCTTCGGCTGATAAGGAGGCAGTTGCAGTATTGGCGATTGTCGAGAGCAAAATGATGAAGATCGAGAGACCAAGGTCACTGAAGGAACTGGTAGTGGACGAACTGCGAAGCCGTATCATCGATAACAAGATTCAGCTGGGCGCTGCTCTTTCGGAAAATGCGTTGGCCGCCGATCTTGGTATGTCGAAGACTCCGGTGCGAGAGGCGCTACAGCAGCTCCAGCTCGAAGGATTGGTAGAAGTGCTTCCGCAACGAGGCTCTTTCGTATTCCGCATAGCAGCAGAACAGGTCGAGCAGATCAGCGAATTGCGTACGGTATTGGAGCTTGCCGCTTGCCGCCTGGCAATTAACCGCAACCACACATCACTTGTTTCCCAGATGAGTGTCGTCATGGAGGAGATGCAGGCGGCCTATGACCGCGATGACACCGTCAGCTATCACAAACTGGACGGTGCGTTCCATCAGGTATTCATCGAGCTTTGCGGCAATCCTTTCCTTGTCGAAGCTTTCAGTCAGGTGGGCTTTCGTACACAGGCATTGCGATCACGCCTGTCGCGGATCGCAGACTTGAATTCGCGTTCAGTCGCGGAGCATCGCCAAATGCTCACCTATGTCCAGCGACGAGATATCCCTGAGCTTCAAGCTCTGTTGGCGGCGCATATCGACCAAACCCGCAAGTCCTATCTGCGAGTGCTGGAAGAACAGGAGAAATAAGTCATGAGCAACCGCCTTGACGGAAAAATTGCGCTCGTCACAGGTGCGGGTGCCGGTATTGGTCGGGCGATTGCATTGGCTTTCGCTGCGGAGGGTGCAAAGGTGATTGCCACCAGCCGATCGCCGTTTGAACTACCCGCAGGGATCGAAGCTCATCGTCTGGACGTCTCCGATCGAGCCGCAATTTCCAGTTTCGCAGCGATACCCCGCAGGGTGGACGTGCTTGTCAACGTCGCGGGCTATGTGCACACAGGGTCAATCCTCGACTGCCCGGATGAGGAGTGGCAAGCCTCCTTCGACATCAACGTGTCGGCCCCATTCCATCTCATTCGGGCATTTCTGCCCCGCATGATCGAGCGGGGCGGCGGCAACATCATAAATATCGGCTCGATAGCCGGGGCAATCAAAGGAACACCAAACAGGTTTGCCTATGGGGCGAGCAAGGCCGCTTTGATGGGCTTGACCAAAGGACTTGCTGCTGACTTTGTCAAACAGGGCATTCGTGCCAACTTCATCGCCCCTGGCACGACAGATAGTCCCTCGCTCAATGCGAGAGCCCAAGCCACTGGTGATTATGATGGAGCTCGGGCTGATTTTATCGCCCGGCAACCATTGGGCCGCCTCGGTCAGCCAGAGGAGATAGCGGCACTGGCAGTCCACCTTGCTTCCGACGAATCTGCTTATACCACCGGTGCCGTCTACGTCGCCGATGGTGGTGTAACCATGTGAGATCCCCTATGCGCGATGATAACCAAATTCTCGTACCGGTCGATGATCTGCGGCGACGCGTCTTGGCGGCTTTGTCGGATGCGGGAGCCAGTGAGGAATCGACTTCAGCCGCCGTACGGGCGCTGATGCATGCCTCCATGGTCGGAGTGGACAGTCACGGCGTCCGGCTTGTCGAACATTATTGCCGTATGCTGGCAAAGGGACGGTTAAACAAGCAACCGCAATTATCCGTAAGGCGTACCGCCGCAGGCAGCGCAATGGTCCACGGCGACGATGGACTTGGACATTATGCAGCCTACAAGGCTGTAGAGGTCGGATTGGATATAGCGCGAGAAAGCGGCGTGGCAGCAGTCGGTATCGAGCATTCCTCGCATCTGGGCGCAGCCGGCGCTTACGCCATGGCGGGCGCAGAGGAAGGATTTATTACCTTCGCGACGACCAATACCGACGCAATGGTGAGCCTGTTCGACGGTGCACAACGCTTCCATGGAACCAACCCTTTGGCCTTTGCCGCGCCAGTCCCGGATAGCCGGCCATGGCTGCTTGATATGGCGACGTCGTCGATAC
The DNA here is from genome assembly GCF_023554255.2 of Phyllobacterium sp. 21LDTY02-6. Classification (GTDB taxonomy): domain Bacteria; phylum Pseudomonadota; class Alphaproteobacteria; order Rhizobiales; family Rhizobiaceae; genus Phyllobacterium. The sequence continues at coordinate 265,587 of NZ_JAMJWD020000005.1, forward strand.
CGATGAACCGTGTCCTATTGCATCGCTCGCTTCTCACCCCACTTCCATCCGGAGTAGCGGCCGACCAGGGCGGGTTGGCCACCACCGACCCGTTCAAGGTAGAAATGCTTCTGCCACTCGGCGGCGAAGAATATGGCTACAAGGGAGCCGGTCTGGCTGGAGTGGCCACGCTATTCTCCGCACTTCTAACCGGCACGACCCTCGATCCTGATTTTATACCCATGTACGGCACGGATAACATGCATCAACCACGCAATATGGGGCACTTCGTTCTCGTTGTAGATCCCGAGAAGTTTGTTGGTGCCACATTATTTGCCCAAGCCATGGCGGGATATCTCGCTTCTCTAAGGGGCGCTGCTCGCCGGCAAGGTGGCGGGCCTGTTATGGCGCCAGGGGACAGGGAGTGGGCGGAGGCCGACCGTAGGGCGGCGGAAGGTATTCCGATTGACCCGGATACTGCGCGATTCCTCAGCTATTAGAGAAGGGCTGTCGCGCATCATCCCGCCGCAGATGGGTAACCAGGTGAACTGGAACGGTTGTTGTTCCGTTTCCGATGCGCCGCAATGAGCATCGTGGCTGGCCCGGAGAATGGCTCATGATTTCGGTTCCGGCACGTCTTTGAGAGAAAACCGGATCAGCATGTCGTGCCTATAGGTCTCGCCTGCCGTGAGAACTGTGGATGGGAAAGCGCTGACATTGGGGCTATTGGGAAAGCCCTGCGTCTCGAGGGCAAAGCCGGCATATCGATCGTAATGCGCTCCACCCTTTCCTGTGGCAGGGAAAGCACCGAAATGGTTCGCCGTGTAAAATTGCAGGCCCGGCTGGTTAGTATGAATGGCGATGGCGCGCCCCGATACCGGATCCCATGCCTCGACACTGGGCTCGTCTTCTGCGCATTCGTCAAGGCAGAAATTGTGATCATATCCACCTCCCGGCCATGCGTCTTCAATGCGATCTCCAATTGGATGTAAAGTGCGGAAGTTGAAGGGCGTGCCGCTGACAGGCCGCATGGTCCCCAATGGAATCTTATCCGCATCGACTGGCGTATAATATCCGGCTGCGATCCGAAGATGTTGGCCCAATACAGAGCCTGAATCATGGCCCGTCAGGTTCCAGTAGCCGTGATGGACGAGATTGACGATGGTGTTCCGGTCGCTGCTGGCCCGAATATGGATTCCAAGATCACCGCGGGTGTCCAGCGCATAGGTAACGCTTGCCGTCATATGGCCTGGATAGCCCTCATCGCCATGGGGACTGTCCAGCTCAAATCGTACGGCATGGCCGGAGGCATCCGGCACGGCTCTCCAGACACGTTTGCCAAAGCCGTTCGGGCCACCATGGAGATGGTGCGCACCATCATTGCAGGCAAGCTGGTAATCGACACCGTCCAGCGTGAATTGACCGGCGGCAAGACGATTGGCATGGCGACCACAGACTGCGCCAGCATTGCCGCGATTGGTCACATATGCGTCTGGCTGATCGTAGCCGAGAACGATATCCGCCTCGCATCCTTTCCTGTCGGGCCGCCAGAGCTGATTGAGCACCGCACCATAGCTGAAGAGACGAACGCGCGTATCTCCACGCGCAATATCAAAGCCTTCTATGGGCTGACCATCGACAGAGCCAGCCAGGAAAGTGGTGAACGCCATGAACGCTCCTATTCCGCAAAGGTTTCGTCACGTCCACGCCGTATAGCGGGCAGAGCCACTAGCGCCACGAGCACCACGCAGATCACAAGGATACCAGCGCTGATTGGGCTGGTGAGCAGCACGGTGCTGTCACCCCGCGATAGAAGCAATGCTCTGCGCAGATATTCTTCCATCATTGAGCCAAGGATGAGCGCCAGCATCATCGGTGCCGGTTCTGCGCCTATCTTGCGCAGCAGATATCCAGCCACGCCGAACAACGCCATCAGATAGACGTCGAAGCTCGCATTGCTGACAGTAAACACACCGATGGCACAGAAGCCCAGAATGATCGGGTAAAGCAGATGATACGGCATAGAAACGAGTTTTACCCAGAAGCCAATCAGCGGCAGGTTGAGGATGATAAGGAACAGGTTGCCCACCCACATGGACACGATCAGCCCCCAGAACAACGCTGGCTGGTCGGTCATGACGGTTGGTCCGGGCTGAATGCCCTGTATCAACATGGCGCCGATCATCAGGGCCATGACCGGATTGGAGGGTATGCCAAGAGTGAGCATGGGGATGAAGGCGGATTGAGCGCCGGCATTATTGGCAGCTTCCGGTGCCGCGACACCCTCGATGGCTCCCTTGCCGAATTCTTCGGGATGGTGGGACATTTTCTTTTCGGCTGCATAGGCCGCGAAAGAGGCTAGGTTGGCCCCGCCACCGGGCAGCACGCCAAGGATGGAACCCAATCCGGTGCCACGCAGGATGGGCCAGAAGATCCGTTTCCAATCTTCCCGCGTCGGCAGGCTGCCCGAAACCGATTTGAGAGAAATGCTCCTGTCCAGTTTCTCTTCGAGATTGGCGATGATCTCTCCAATTCCGAAAAGACCCATGGCAATGGCGACGAACTCGAGGCCGTCATAAAGTTCCGGCACATCGAATGTGTAGCGGGCAACACCAGAATTGATATCGGTGCCCACGAAACCAAGCAGCAGACCAATAAGGATCATGCCCAACGCATGGAGTAGTGATCCATTGGCTAGCACCACGGAAGCGATGAGGCCCAGCACCATAAGAGAGAAGAAATCCGCCGGCTGGAAGTTGAACGCGACCTGAGCCAGAAAGGGGGCAAAGAGCGCAATGACCAGAGTGGCAATGGTGCCCGCGATGAACGAGCCAATGGCCGCTGTGGCCAGTGCCTTGCCGGCCTGGCCATTGCGCGCCATCTGGTAACCGTCGAGCGTGGTGACCACCGAACTGGTTTCGCCCGGCAGATTGACCAGAATAGCCGTGGTCGAACCGCCATATTGAGCACCATAGAAAATGCCCGCCAGCATGATCAGCGATGTTTCAGGCGGCAGACCGAAGGTCAGTGGAAGTAACATGGCGATGGTGGCGACTGGGCCAAGGCCGGGCAGAACGCCAATTGCAGTGCCAAGGAAAACCCCGACAAAGCAATACACCAGGTTCAAGGGGGTCATTGCCGTGACAAGGCCCAAACCGAGATTGGCCAACATATCCATTTACTGCCTCACCGAAACCAGGAGCCGAGAATAGGAATGGGCAGGCCGAGGCCGTAGGTGAACAGGGCCGCGCAAGCCAGAGTGAAGGCGATCACCCCCAACGCAGTCCGCCATTCCAGGCTGAACCTGTCGCTGGCAAGCGCCCCGAGGACGAGCAGCAATGGCATCGTCATGGCAAGACCCGCCCGTTCAATCAGAAAGCCGAAGGCGAGGACGCCCCCGGTGATCAACGCAATGGCCTTCCAGGCAATTGGGCCGACAGCCTCGCCGGTCGTTGTGACGCTGCGAACGAAAGAAATCACCGCGAAAATCAACAGCAGGCAGGAAATGTAGAACGGAAAGAATCCTGGGCCCATATTGGCCGCGCTACCGATCACATAATCCCGGCCATAGAAAAGACCCGCCCCGCCCACCACGAGGTAGAGCAGCCCCATCCAGAAATCTTTCGGATTGCACACGAATGAGGGCATGGTCGAAATCCTTGGTTTATTAGCCCGTGCGCCCGTAAAGCTGACGGAACGTGCCGACATCGGCGAGGGAGCGGTCCCGCAGGATCGCGGTGTCCGACGCGGAATTGACCATGGCATAACCGGCATCGAACAATTCCTGCCAGGAACGTTGCAGGGGAACGGTGCCCATGGGAATGCCAGAGTCCAGAATCTTGCGCTCGGCAAGTTCGAAATAGGGCACGACTTCTGGATGATGACGGTCTGCCAGATGACCGGCGGAGCCGGTCAGATCCATGGCGCCGATGAACACGACATCGATGCCCTCGACCTTGAGAATCTCGTCAAGATTTTCCACCGCCTTGACCGTCTCGATCTGCAAGACGACCAGAAGGCGCTCGGAAGCCGTAAGCTGATAATCCTTGATCATCCCATAATGGGAGGACCTGCTGCCAGCCCAGCCAGCGCCTCTTATACCGGAGGGCACGTAGCGGCAGGCTGCCACGGCGGCCCGGGCTTCTTCTGCAGTATCGACGGAGGGGATCATGATTCCTTCTGCTCCAGCATCGAGCGCCCGCTTGATCATCACATGATCGTTCCATGGCACGCGAACGATAGCGGTGGCCGGGTTGTTGGCCATAGCCTGAAGCTGGCCGATCAGACTGAGATTGTCGCCCACGCCATGCTCCTGATCGATCAGGAGGTAATCATAGCCCGCGAGGCTCAGTAACTCGGTGACGACTGGACTTCCCGAGGACGTCCAGCAGCCGAGAACTTTTTCGCCGGCCACGAGGCGGGCCTTCATGGAATTATCTCTATAGGTCATCTCATCTCTTTCAATGCGCACAATTGCGGATGCCTCAAGGCTTGGAGCCTGCGACGATACCTGCCTTCGCAATCAGATCCCCGAACACTGCATGGTCCTGGCGGCGACGCTCTTCGAGCTGCGCCAGCGTCTGCTGACCGGGCTGTAGCCCAAGCGTTGCAAAACGCTCGATCACCTTGGGCAATTGCACATAGCGGTTCATCATTTCGTTCAACTGCTGGCAGATTTCGGGCGGCGTCCCCTTCGGCACGGCAACACCGTGCCACGAACGGATGGCCCAGTCGGGAAGACCAGCTTCCGTTGTCGAGGGGACATCAGGCAGGGATGGCCAGCGGCTTTCCCCAAGCGTGGCAAGGCCGCGCAATTCACCGCGTGTATGATAGCCGGCATCACCCATGGAGAAATTGACCTGCGTCTCACCCTTGAGCGTGGACTGAATGGCATCTGCCGCGCCGCGATAGGGGATGTGGGTCATTTCAATACCGGTGCGCTGCTTAAAATATTCACCACACAGATGTGTGAGCGAACCCTGTCCGTTGGAGGCAAAGTTCAGCACACCCGGATTGGCCTTGCCATAAGCGATCAGCTCTTCAAGCGTATTGGCCGGAACCGAGGGATGGACCGACATAGTATTGAACTGGTCGCCAGCAAATCCCACCGGCGTAAGGTCGGCTAGCGGGTCGTAACGCACATTACCAAGGAACGGTGTCACCGCATAGAAAGTGTTGCTAACCGCCAGCAGCATGTAGCCGTCGGCGCGTGCGCGGGAGACCATGTCGCCGGCAATGCCACCACCACCACCCGGACGATAGTCCACCACCACGGTCTGCCCGGTTTCCTTGGTTATCTCGTCACCAAAGCTGCGCGCGATGAGATCGCTGGTGCCGCCGGGATTATAGCCGACAATGAATGTGATATTGCCGCTCGGATAGCCGGATTGGGCGAAAGCGTCAGGTATTCGTGGCAGCACGAGGCCAGAAGCCGCTGCGCCGATGAAATGCCGGCGTGACAGTTTAAATTGGGTCATGACGATCTCCTCCCGATATACGCCATTCCGCCGGCTTGATACGAGCGCCGGACTTGTAGTTTCACGGATGTATGCGCATTCATTTGCCTTGTCAACCTTGTATGGAAATGCAATATCAGTCGCAGCTATGCCTCAAAGCGGATGACACAGGCCTGATAGATGACCAAAGCCATTGAAGAGCCAACAATGCCTCGATCACCCCGCGCCGTTGACGTCGCCAAGGTTGCCGGGGTGTCGCAGGCGACCGTCTCCCGGACGTTTAACGAGCCGGACAAGGTTCAGCCTCACATCAGGCAAAGAGTACTGGCGGCCGCTGAAAGCCTTGGCTGGCTGCCGCACGGAGCAGGAAGCGCACTGGCGCGACGCCGCAGTCTGATCGCAGGCGCATTGATCCCGACTCTGGCAAATGGCATATTTGCCACCCATGTCGCCGCTCTGCAGGAAGTGTTTTCCGATGCTGGAATCAACCTGATCGTGTCGGTATCCAATCACGACCCCGCGCAAGCAATGCGCAGTACCCAGGCCATGCTGGCCCGCGGGGTAGAAGCCATAACCGTGGTTGGGGAAGATTTCGGCGATCCCATCTTCGATTTAATGGCGGCACGCCGTGTACCCTATGTCATCACTCATGGCTTCAATGCCAATAGTCGTCACCCCACAATCGGCATCGACAATTTCAAGACTTTTCAAGAAATTACGAATTATCTCCTGTCGTTGGGCCACACAACCGTCGGCATGATCGCTCCACCTCAAGCGAATAATGCGAGGGTCGAGGCCCGGGTCGGCGGGGTCCGCGACGCATTGGCGGCTGCAGGGCTGGGCATGCGACCAAAGCACTTCATCGAGGGGCCTTGGAGCATTCAGTTCGGTCGGGACAGTCTTGCGGCTATCCTGGCCGCCGGAAGCCCGACGCCAACTGCAATCATCTGTGGTAACGACCAGATCGCCTTCGGTGTGTTGACCGAGGCCAGAGCACGCGGCATATCCATACCGAACGATCTCTCCATCATCGGTTTTGACGACGATCCCATTGCGCAGCACACCACTCCACCGCTTACCAGCGTGAAAGTGGACCGAGCTTCGATGGGACAAGAGGCGGCGCTATATTTGTTGGCGCGCCTGCGCGGCGAAATGCCCGACCTGCCGCCCCCCATGCAGGCCAAGCTGATAGTACGCGGCTCGACGGCGCCAGCCAAACGCTGAATCTGGAAATAACAACTCTGCGCCAATGCGCATCTTCCGAACATAATAGCGACCAATGTGAATGCGCATACAGCTGCCGTGACAGGTCCAGCGGTCATGACATGCCGCACGCAAAGGCCGGAGACATGACTGCACCCGACCCGCCGAGCTCAAACTTCTCCCAAAATCACCCTGCCAAACGGGCGCCATCCAGACATGACAACACCCATAATTGAACGCTATTCGGTCGGATCGACGTCCCTTTCCCGATCGACTGCCATTTGCCCATATAGCCGGTCTTGCCTGCAAGTCCTTGGGCAAAAGGCAAGGATTAGAGCTCCGGAATATTTTCCCTGAATATTACTTGTATGCGTGGCGGATGATTGTCGAAGGGCTGACCCTTGACGCTGTTTATCAACGCGGCGAGCGCCTCCCGCGCTTCAACGCGCGGGTTTTGATCGATGACGGCATCCATGGTGCCATTCAACAAAAGTCGTTTGGTGTTTTCGGTCAATTCGTGACCGACGAAAATGACAGAATTTGATTTCCCGGAATCGATCAACGCTTGTCCGATGCCCTGATTGCCCGCGCCGAGATTATAGATGCCAGCAAGCTCTGGATGGCGCTCAAGCAAAGCCATGGTTTCCGTATAGGCTTTCTCACGGCTGTCCTCGATCTCCTTGAGTTCGACAATGTCAAGATGTGAGAACTCCTCCGTGATTACACGACGAAAGCCCATTTCACGCTCTTCATGACCACGATAGGAAAGGGATCCGGCAAAAAGTGCGATCTTTTTATCTGCTGACCGGACAAGGAAACGGCCGAGAATATAACCGCCGAGGCGGCCAGCAGCTCGGTTGTCGATGCCGATATAGCCGACGCGCGGCACATGCAGGATGTCAGATGCGATGGTAACGATGTGTGCGCCGGCTTCGGCAAGGGAGCGCATGGCCTCGCGCACGGCCGGGTGATCCAGTGCGATCACGCCAATGCCTTGCGCCTGTCCCTTGAGCGCCTCGAGTGCGCGCGCCAGTGTATCGGGGTTGAAACCTTCGACACTGTGGATTGTAAGCTCGATCTCAGGCTGCAGAGCGGCCTGCTTGACAATCTGGTTGCGCAGATTGGCAATGAAGGTGTTTGTGCCCGCTGGCAAAACGAAATCCAGCCTGATGCGGTGGGCGGGATATGGGCTAGACCGTGTGCTGCCAGGCAGATAGCCAAGGTCCCGGGCGGCTTCGAGCACGATCTGCCGCGTGCGCTCTTTAACGCCTTCACGGTTGTTCAGCACGCGATCGACGGTAGAACTGGAAACTCCCGCTGTCTTAGCAATATCGCTCACCGTCGAACGCAAATCAGACTCCTCATCAAAATGATGGAAAATGATGTATTTCGAATTCCGCAGGATGCAAGCCCGGTCGTGCTAAGGGCATGGGTTTTCCTCGTTAGAATCTAGTGCGCTACGAGATAATTCCATCATAAGACGTCATTGGTTCATAGGCGAGTCGTGGAATTCGGACGAAAATCGGCGCCAGTCATCAATATTGATGATAAATGATGTAAAATGATTGTTAATGGCGTTGACACTGCGATGTTGAGGCTTCAATAATCATCAAGTTGCCAATGGAGGTTGGCTTCTCCTCGAAGGAGGAGGGTCCAGCTTGTCGATCCGTCGATAAGATGTGGACCCTTGGAGTACAGTGGAGGATGCAATGAGGGAAGCGCTGGGCTTTGCTCCTGATCCGCAGTTGCGGGCCAGGGAGTTCAAAATTGGCTGTGTCGGTGCAGGCATGATCATGTCGGAGTGCCATCTTGCGGCCTACAAGATTGCGGGCTTTACCGTCGCGGCAATCGCCTCGCGCACCAAGTCCAAGGCCGAGGCGGTGGCCGCACGCTGGGGTATCGGCATGGTTCACGACACGCCTGAAGCGCTGATCGCCGATGAAGCAATCGAAGTCCTCGACATAGCATATCCGCCGGACCAACAGCCTGCGCTCATTCGCACAGCGCTCGCACAGCCGCACATAAAGGCAATTCTGGCGCAAAAGCCGCTGGCTCTGACGCTTAAGGAAGCCATTGCTCTTCGCGATGAAGCGGAACGGGCTGGTAAAATCCTCTCGGTCAATCAGAACATGCGCTATGACCAGTCGATGCGCGTATTGAAGCAAATTCTCGACAAGGGTGAGCTAGGTGCGCCCGTGATGGCGACGATCGAAATGCGTGCGATCCCTCATTGGCAGACATTTCTCGAAGATTACGATCGCCTGACATTGTCCAATATGAGCGTGCATCATCTCGATGTACTGCGATTTCTGTTCGGTGAGCCAGAAACGATCACCACGCTAACGCGAACTGACCCGCGCACCAGGTTTGAACACAAGGACGGCATTACCGTTTCGACGCTGATGTTCGCAAGTGGCGTCATGGCTGTCTCGATCGAAGATGTCTGGTCGGGGCCGCGCGAAGAGGGCTTCGACAGCGATATTTACATCAAGTGGCGCGTCGAAGGTACGGATGGTGTGGCACAGGGCACGATCGGCTGGCCCGATGGTTCGCCGTCCACGCTGACCTATGTGTCCAGGAAGACGACGAGCGGCAAATGGGTGAGTCCGAAGTGGGAAACAATGTGGTTTCCACATGCCTTCATCGGCGTGATGGAGCAACTGCAATACGCCATTCAGTCGGGCGAACCGCCAGCGCTTTCAGTGGCCGACAATGTGAAGACTGTCGCGCTCATTGAGGCTGGTTATAAGTCGATCGATGAGTGCCGCACGGTCAGATTGTCTGAAATATCAATCAATTGAAGTAAAAGGGGAGGGATTGGATCATGATGCAGGTGGGTATTTTCAGCGGCTATTTTCCTTATTCATTGGAAGAAACGGCCAAAAAAATCCGCGCGCTTGATTTCAATACAGTCCAGCTGGACATGCACTTCAAGGATATTGACCTGAGTGCCGGTCAGATCACCAAGGATAAGTGCATCAAGATCCGCGAGACATTCCGCGATCACAATTTGCCGATATCGTGCATTTCCGGCTATACGAACATCATTCATCCGGACAAGGCTGAGCGCGGGCGGCGCGTCGACTATCTCAAAGAGATCATCCGTCACGCGCAATATCTCGGTACGCCTTACGTGATTTCTGAAACCGGTACCTACAACACGGAATCCGACTGGGTCCACCACCCAAAAAACAAGACCGAAGAAGGCTTTGAGGAATGCCGAAAGGTCATCGCTGACCTGTCGCAGTTCGCCTATGATCACGGCGCGGTATTTCTGCTTGAAACCTATGTGAACAACGTCGTTGGCTCTGTTGAGGAAACGGTCAAGATGTTTGCACAGGTCGATCATCCGGGCCTTGGCCTGTTGATGGATCCGACAAATTATTTCGAGACGCACAATATCGATCGGATGGATGAAATCCTCAATCAGGTCTTTGATACGTTGTCCGACAAGATCAAGATCGGTCATGCCAAGGACGTCAAGCGTTCAGGTGATGACAAAAGCGAAAAACATGCCGATATCGGCGACGCCGACGCGCTTGAAAGCCATACTTTCCGCGGCGTGGGTGAGATCGAACTGCCGGCTCCGGGCCTCGGTTCGCTCAACTATGACCTTTATCTCAAGCGTCTTGCCCAGAAACATCCGAATATTCCGATGATCATTGAACATCTCGATGAGACCGATGTGCCACGTGCGAAGAAATTTCTCGACGGAACGCTGCGCGCGCAAGGACTGTAATACCACGTTGAGCGGGCTGTGTGGCCGATGCGAAGTTCATCCTGGGAGCGCCGGCCGCTTTCGGAATTCAAATGGCCGCACGCTACAGTATTTAAGGTGCCAAAATGGTGAAGCTTTATGGAGAGGTGAGGTCGCGTCGCGACATTGCCGCAAGCAGTGGTTCTTTTGCGCAATTTGCGGGCGTTCGCCTGATGGTGCTCGAAGATGGTTTGGAGCGCGGCATAAGAATGCTGGAATTCCGGTCAGGCACCGGTTTGCGCTTCACCGTGCTGGTTGATCGGGCTTTGGATATTGCCGATTGCGAATACCGTGGCATGGCTATCGGCTGGCATTCTCCGTCCGGTTTCCGCCATCCGGGCCTGCATGAATATGAGGGTGAAGGCGGCCTCGGCTGGATGCGCTCGTTTTCCGGCCTGATGGTCACGTGCGGTCTGGATCACATCCTCTTCATGCATGATGAGTCTGCAGATCACTACAATTACAAGCCGCGCCAGACGATCAAGCATTCCATTCATGGGCGCATCGGCACTATTCCGGCGAAGCTCACCGGCTATGGAGAACGCTGGGACGGCGACGAATGTTATCTCTGGTGCGAGGGCACCGTTACGCAAGGAACCGTCTTTGGCGAACATTTGGAACTGACGCGTCGCATCGAAATCAAGGCGGGCACCAACGATGTCAAGCTGATGGATCGCGTGACCAATAACGGTTTTTATCGCACGCCGCATATGTATTGTTATCACATCAATGTCGGGCATCCCGTTTTGGCCGAAGGCTCGCGCTATCTCGCGCCGATCAATGATGTAGTCTGGGCGGCACATGCCGGAGACGACTACAAAAAGCAGGGTGTTGGCTATCGCACACTGCCGGCGCCGCAGATGCAGTTTCATGAACAGGTCTGGCAGCATGAAATGGGTGCCGATGCCAATGGCGAAGTGCCGGTCGCATTGGTCAATGATCGGCTCGGCATCGGCTTTGAAGTCGTCACCCGCAAGGATCAGTTCGCGTGCATGTATGAGTGGCAAAACTTGCAAGCCGGGCAGTATGCGCTCGGCATAGAGCCCGCGACTAATCATGTGCTGGGGCATGGCGCTGCGCGCGAGCGGGGCGAACTGATCTGGCTCGAACATGGCGAAGAGCGCAATTACCATAGCACGTTCCGCATTCTCGCCGATGCCGCGGAAATTGCGGCGAGCGAAGCCCGAATTCTAGCCATTTGCAAACAGCCTGATGGCGATTTCCCGGTGCCATCAGGCAATCATATTGCCATTGGAGGCCGTTCATGAGCACATCGTCCCCATTTTCCGTCGAAGGCAAGACTATTCTTTATACGGGTGCTGCCGGGGGCCTGGGTCTCGAAACCACGTTGAGTTTTCTCCGCGCAGGTGCTCGGGTCGTGGCTATCGATCACGATCCTAAAAAGGTCGGCGAGCTCGAAAAAAAGGCCGCGGCACATGGTCTTGCCGGGCTTTCGATCCACACACTTGATCTCGCGGATTTGCGGGCACTTCGACCGGCATTGGAAGCGATTTCAAATGAAATCGGTGGATTCGATGTCGTGATCAACAATGCCGCGATTTATCCGTCGAAGCCGTTTGAGCACTATACGCTTGAGGAAATGCAGAAGGTGCAACACATCAATGTCGATGCAGGCATTGTTTGCGTTCAGGTGGCGCTGTCGCATATGCGGGACAAGGGATGGGGGCGGATCATCAACATTGCCAGTGTTACTGCCTATGGCGGCTGGGCGCTTCTCTCGCCTTACGTGCAGTCGAAGGGCGCGCTGATCGGACTTGCCCGCGCATGGGCACGCGAGTTCGGTGCTTATGGCATTACCGTCAACGCAATCTCTCCAGGTGCATTTCCAACGGATGCTGAAAAAATCCATCCTGATCCAGAAGCCTATACAAATTTCGTGCTGGAGCATCAGGCAATTAAGCGTCGCGGATCGTTCAGGGATATAGCCTCGGCCCTGATGTTCCTCGCGTCGGATGATGCCGGGTTTATCACCGGCCAGACCTTGAATGTCGATGGTGGATGGGTAATGCATTAAGCAGACATGATGCACTGGAGGAATGCGTGAGGAATCTGTATCTGGCGGTTGGCTCACTTAACCGCGAAGCGCCTTATTTTCAGGGGGCGCGTGGCGAAGGTCTTTCCGTCTATGCATTCGATACAACGACAGGACATGCGTCACATGTTTGTGCCACGTCGTCCGTCGATAATCCGACTTTTCTGAGTGTTGCCGCAGATTCAGGCGTCATTTACGCGAATTCCGAAGTGTTCGGCTGGCACGAAGGAGCGGTTAGCGCCTATCGCTTCGATGCTCGAAGTCGTGAGCTGGTTTATCTCAACAAGCAAAGCACACAGGGCAGTATAAGCGCACACAATACCGTGACCCGTGACGGACAGTTTGTGCTGGTCGCCAATTATGGGATGGGATCGGGTGGACCGGACCAGTCGCTTGTTTCGCTGCCAGTACGAGGCAACGGAAGCCTCGCTCCTGCTGCAAGCAGTGTTCGTCACGCGGGCACCCTGGGGCCTGCGACTGACCGGCAGGAACGCAGCCACCCGCATTGCGTGGTTGAAACGCCGGAAGGCGGCATATTCTTGTCAGCGGATCTTGGTCTCGACGAAGTCATCGCCTATCGGCTGGATGGCGCGGGTGCTTTCACGCGGCTGGGCAGTGTTGCGACGGCACCCGGTGCTGGGCCGCGCCATATCGCGCAGCATTCCAATGGGCGGTTCGTTTATGTCTCCAACGAACTGAATTCGACCGTCTCTCTGATTGAGCGTGCCGGCGAGCACATGCGTCTTGTTCAGACCCTGCCGACGGTGCCGGCGGGCTTTGAGTCGCATGGTGCGGATATTCACCTCTCGCCAGATGGCCGTTTCCTTTATTGTTCCAACCGTGGCCACGACACGATCGCAGCTTTTCGTGTGGACCAGGAGAATGGAAGCTTGGTTGAGATCGGTTACAGCTTTACGGGTGGTGCAACACCGCGTAATTTTACGCTGACGCCGGACGGCAACTGGCTTCTGGTCGCGAACCAGAATGCAGATTGCATTGTGATCTTCGCAATCGACAAGGAGACAGGCAATTTGACCGATACGGGTAAACGCATCGAAATTGGTACTCCCGTCTGTGTCAGGCCGTTCCATCTGTGAACGTTGAAACGTCATCACCCCGGAAACGACGCCGCAAAGGCTCTGGCGTCACTATGGCGGATGTGGCTGCTGCCGCAGGCGTTTCCATGCAAACCGTCTCGCGGGCATTGCGGTTTCCAGATTCCGTGACGCTTGAAAAGCAGAAGCTCATTCAAGCTGCTATCGAGAAAACGCATTACATTCACAATCTCGCGGCGAGTCACCTTGCATCGCATAAGAGCAATACGGTCGCGGCGATCATACCCACTCTGTCCGCGTCTGTTTTTGCCGACACCATCCAGCACTTCTCCGAAGTGCTGCATCAGGCTGGTTATCAGATATTCCTCGGCAATACCGATTATCGGCTTGAGCGCGAGGAAGAGATCATTCGCAGCCTCCTCGGCCGCCGGCCGGATGGCGTTTTCCTGATTGGCACACACCATAGCAAACGCAGCGTCGCATTGCTCAAACGCGCCGAAATTCCTGTTGTTGAAGGGTGGGATTTTACCGATAAACCAATCGATCGGTTGGTCGGGTTTTCCAATGCGGCGGCGATCACCGAAATGGTACGTCATCTGATCAACGCAGGTCGACGTTATATTGTGTTTGCTGGTGTTGTTCGAAAAGGTGATAGCCGTGCTGTTGAGCGCAGAGCTGCATTCAAGGCGGCGATGGAGCAGCAGTTTCCGGACGAGAAGCCACGCATCACGGTAGCGGTTGAAATGCCGATTGCCGTAGCTTCAGGGATCGATCTTCTGCGAAAAGCGCTGGCCCAATATCCGGAAGCCGATGCTGTCATGTTCTCGAGCGATGTCCTGGCGTCCGGTGCATTGCTGGAGACGCAGCGCATCGGAATCAAGGTTCCACAGCGGCTTGCCATTACCGGGTTTGGTGATTTTGAACTGTCGCGTCATCTGCTGCCACCGTTGACGACAGTAGCGGTGCCTTCGGCGGAAATTGGCCGGCAGGCGGGCAAGCTTTTACTGGAAGCCATGCGCGGCGAGACGTCAACGACCAGGATCGTCGACGTCGGTTTCGAGTTGAAGATCAGAGCAAGCGGCTAAATGCTCATCCGGTGCTCGAAGTCAGTCAGCACTTCGCAGCCAATCTCGGTTACATGCAGCATGAATTCGAGCCGCACACCGCCAATGTCCGGATCGAAGGAGGTCGGTTCCACCATCACAACCATATCCTTCTTGAATCTTTCGGTTTCATAGCTCACGAGTCGCGGCCATTCATGCACAGATGTGCCGATGGAGTGCCCGGAGTGATGGGCATAGCCATAGCCCTGCGCCGCAATATGCGCCTGAAGTTTTTGATCCAGTTCACCGATACCAAGGCCAGGACGGACGATTTCTATCGCCAGATCAAGCGCTGATTTTACGGCGTTGAACTGTTTCTCGAACCCTACGCTTGCTTTACCCAGCATTACCGATGCGCAACTGTCGCCCCAATAGCCTTTGACGCGTGGCGCGAGATCGCAAATGAGCGGGTCGCCGGTCGCGATGACCCGGTTTGTCGGCCAACCCATGAATGCCGATGTGCGTTCCTTGCCCGATATGAAGTCCCCGGCGAGTGGGAGGCGTTCGCCGGCGCTGGTTTCCATGGCGAGCCGTACGTCTGCAAATATCTCCAGCTCGCTGCGGCCTGGCTTGCCGTGTTCGATCAATGCGCGTTGCCCGGCGGAAGCGGTCAATGCGGCCTCACGTAACAACGTGATCTCGGTTGCTGTTTTGACCATGCGCTGGCGCTTGAAGGCATCGTCAAGCGAGACATGCCGCTGCGTGCTGACGAGCGGCAATAGGGACATCGGGAAGCTGTTCTGCTCTATTCCAATCGTCCCGCCGACACCCAATCTGGTGCAAAGCTCTTGCGTCGCATTGCAGTAGTTCGCGAAAATGTCCGTCGGCTCTTTGTATGAGAAACCTTCATATGTGAGAATCATATCTGCCCAGCTTGGCGTTTCCGCCTCGAGATTGGTGACAACAAGCCCGCATTCGCCGTGCTTACCAACGAGAGCGATGGCTGGTCCACCGGCAAAGGGCGATGGTCCCGTTTCAATGGAAACGATATGGCCCGAGGCATAGGCGATGCCATCAGGACTGGTGAAAAGTCCCCAATCGGCACCGGATGCTTTGATGGCTTCAATCGTGCGTGCGAGCCTCTCGTCCAACTGCATTTCCTTCAGATCAGATTGCGGATATGGCGGTCTCGGCCATAGACCGCGACCAGGAGCAGGATCAATACGCCAAGGGCCGACTGTACCATGGCATCCGAAAAGCCCAGCCCAATGAGAAATGTACGTAGTTCCATCAGCATGATTGCGCCTGCCACTGTTCCGACAAAGCCGCCGCGACCGCCGACAAGTGCAGTTCCACCGATCACGACTGCTGAGACAGTCTGGAAGAGGTAGGGCGTGCCGACAGTAGCGCTCGAGGAGCCGGTGAAGCCGAGCAATAGAATGCCAGCAAGGGCCGCAAATACAGCGCTCAAACCAAAGGTTATCGCCCATATTGCAGCCGGTCTGATCAGTGCAAGTTCGGCAGCTTTTATGTTTGAACCCAGTGCATAAAGCTTGCGGCCATAGATCGTGCGCTGCAAGACAAAGACGGTTCCAAGGGTAAGGAGAATCGTGAAGGGAATGAGCCACGGAAATGGCAAAGGCCCGATATTGCCTCCCAGCGATACGAAATCATTGATGAATGGCGGTGCAGACCCGGTAGGCAATCCGCGTGTCCAGAGCTGAACCCCGGCTTGAACCATCGTCCCGACGCCAAGCGTAACAATCAGCGGATGAATGGAAAGCGCAGCCGATAATGCACCGGAAACAGCACCGATCAATGCCGCCGATACCAACACGATCATGCCGGCCGCAAGCGGCGGCATTCCATCGCCATAGAGGCTTGCGAAGACGACATTGGCAAAGCCTATGACAAAGGGAATGGAAAGGTCGATGCCTCCAAGGATCATCACCAGCGTCTGACCAAGCGCTGCAATTGCCAGTAGTGCAGCCAGTACCAGCATGGCACGGATGGAAAACAAACTGGCAAAGCCCGGAATGATGGCCGCTCCCAACAGGAAGACCAGTATCACCCCGATGAAGGCAACCAGTGCCCGATTTGTCGCAAGTACCTTGATCATGATTGGGCCGCCTTGCGCCAAAGAAGTGGTTTCAGTTGTTCGGAGTTGAGGCACACCGCAAGAACGAGGACGGCGCCATAGACTGCCTGAAGCACGAAGGTAGAGACATTGAAGGCCGTCAGCATGCTTTGCAGCAGGAAAATATCCGCAGCACCCAGAAATGCGGCCGTGAGTCCGCCAACGCCACCTGCAAGGCTGACGCCGCCAAGCGCAACCGCAGCGATGGCAATCAGCGTGTAGCCAGGTCCGATCATAGGATCGCCCGAACCGATGAGGGCGGTGAGCGACAATGCTGCAAGCCCTGCAAATAATCCAGCCAGCACATAGGCCATGAAACGGACGAACGGAACATTGACGCCGGCGGTGTAGGCAGCGCGATCCTCACTACCGACGGCCATGAGTGTCTCATAAAAAGGCAGGCGTTTGATAGCGATCCATATCAAGACCGCCGTGCCTACCGGCAGGATAGACCAGGGCCCAGCAAGGGATGCCAGCCATGCAGGTACAGAACCCGATGGCGAAGGCAGGATGGTTAGCGCCAGCCCGCCAAAGATAAGATAGGTGCCAAGGGTCGCGACAATCGGCTGGATACGGATGATTGCGGCCAGAACACCGTTCAGCGCACCCGCAAGAACCCCGATTGCGATTGCGGCAGGGACAATGATGAAGGGTGATGAGACGTCGCTTCCTGTAATCAGTATCTGGACCAGGATGACATTGACCAAGCCGACAAGCGGACCCACAGAGATGTCGATCGAGCCGCGTCCGGCAAGAAATGGTATCGTGATAGCAAGCGAGGTCAGCAGCATTGGTGCTGCCAATCCCAGCACCGAGCCCCAGTTCGAAGGTGCGAAGCGCAGCGGGTTGAGCACGATATTGATGACAAGCAGAATGACGAAGAGAGTTGCGGCCAGCCATGTTTCCCGGCGGCCAGAGTACATGCGCGGCAAGCCGCTTTTGCTGTCGGATGCTATCATAGCTGAATCTCATTCTGTCCGAACATGGCTGCAAGAACGCCCGACATCGACATTTCGGATTTGCCGATGGTTCTCGAGCATTCAAAATCGCGAAACACTGAGACAGTGTCACAGATCTGCAGGATTTCTTCGATTTCGCTCGATAGGATGACGAGCGCGATACCTTCTTCACGGGCAAGCTCGCGGAAGGATTCGTAGAACTTCATGCGTGTATTGAGGTCAACGCCGCGCGTTGGATCATTGAGCAGCATCAAACGCGGTTTGAGTGCCAGAAGTCGGGCAAGCAGAACCTTCTGCTGATTGCCACCGCTTAGTGCCGTGATCGGCGCGTCCATTGCCGGATAGCGGATCGACAGAAATTCGGTATAGCGCCGAAGCTCTTCTTTCTGTTTGCGACGATTGAGAATGCCGGCCCACGAGAAGCGCGGCATGGAAGGCATGCCGAAATTGTCGAGCACGGACAGCGCTGGGAAAATGCCGGTCGCGCGCCGATCGCGCGGCAAATAGACCACCCCGCACTTGGCCGCAGCGTGATGATTGTGATAGCTGTTACGCTCACCTGACCGAGCAATTACTTCTATCGTGGACTGACGGGGCCGAACGAGTCCAGCAAGTGCCAGCAGAAACTGCTCCTGGCCATGGCCCTCCAGGCCTGCAAGGCCGGTAATTTCGCCTGCGCGTATGGTGCCCGACAAAGCCCTGCGTCCCGGTGCAAGAACCAGATTCTCATAGGAAAGGATGATTTGATCACTCGACATCGAGGTGAGCCTCCGGTGCCATGAGTTTCAGAAGTATCTGGCTGTTGATTTGCTGCCTGTCGAGCGTATCGACAACGTGTCCGCTGCGTAGCACGGTAACCTTATCAGAAAGGCGCTTCACTTCTTCGAGTCGATGCGAAATGAAGATCACGATGTTGCCGGAAGCCGCATAATCCTCGATTGCTTCAAAGACGAGATCGCGATCTGCATAGTCGAGTGCGGCCGTGGCTTCGTCGAGAAGCAGGATCGACGGGCGATTGATGAGAGCGCGAGCAATTACCACAAGCTGCTGTGCAGCAAGTGACAGGCCGCCGGCAGCTGCATGAAGGTCGATAGGAAAGCGCGCGATCTTGGACAGGACTGCATCGGCAGCCGTCTCACGTCCCGATTTACTGACTTTGCGGGTGACGAGCCCGTCAAATCCGAGAAAGATGTTCTCGACCACCGAACGATGTGGAGCGATAAGGACTTCCTGGAACACTGTTGCAAGGCCCAGTGCTTTCATATCGGCAGGCGATTTGCCAGAGACGGTGTGATCATCGAGCACGACACGTCCATGGGTAGGTGCGACTACTCCCGACAATATCTTGAGCATGGTGCTCTTGCCTGACCCGTTTTCACCCAGGATCGTATGAACGCCATGGCTGAAAGTCACATTGGCATTTGTGAGCGCTACCGTTTCGCCATATCGTTTTTCGAGATTTTCGACACGGAGCGTCCTGACGGGAGCGTGCGCGATATTGGGCAGTCCCGCTTCGGCAAGCAGCCTGTGTATGCTGGAAGTGCCCAGCGTCGAATGCTCAGACTCTGGCATCGAAGTGCCTTTCTGCATGCGACAAGCCAAAGCGGTTGCCAATTGATTTGGTAACGGTGTCGTCCGGCAAGCGGTTACTTGGCGCAGGAAGCTGGAACTTTGGCAAAATCATAAAGCGCTGTCGCGCTTCCGTTCGAAAAGTAGCCATTCAAGAGTTCTTCTGGAAATGGATCCTGCGGCGGAATCGGGAAGATGGCTGCGGAATCCGGCTTCATGCAGTCCTTGTACCAGGTCGGAAGATCGGCCTGCGTAATCGTCGGCATAGGTGCAATGATGGTGTTGACGAGCGGTTTCTGACCTTCAAGAACCCGCAAGGCGACCCGGAAGGCATTCTGTGCCGCGACATGCGGTGAAACTTCACCACCGTAGAACTTGAACGTGTCCCGGTTGGCATTCCAATAGCCAAGGGCATCGCCTGAAATGGAACCTGCAATCAGAGGCAGCGGACGACCAGCCTGCTGGAAGGCTTCCGCAATGAAACGAGCTTCGCTGCCCGTTGACCAGACTGCATCAATCTGCTGGGGCGTAGTGGCGAGTGCTTGTAGCACCGCGGATTTCGTTGTGGTGCCGGTCCAATCCCCGCTCACCTTGCGTGCAATCTTCAGGTTGGTGGATTCTTCAACAGCCTTTTCAAGTCCGGCATTTTCCTGCTGCACAAGCGGATGACCGGAAATGCCTTCGACCTGAAGGACGGTGCCGCCATCCTTGAGTGTCGCTGCGATGCCCTTGCCCATCTCATAACCCCAGAGATTCTGGTTATGCATGACATTGATGGCGTTCGGCGTCGTGACGGCCCCAGCCGACGTGATGACTGGAATATTCGCCTTATGGGCGTCGTCAATCACTGCATTGAGTGCAGTGGACGAGCCAGCAATGGTCGTAATGACATTACAGCGTTGTTCTATGAAGGCCCGAATTTGTGAAATCTGCTGCGTGGCATCGCCATTGGAGTCCGAAACAACAAATTCAGACACATCACCAGCCGCGATCGCGTTGTCTACGAGGCGCTTGAGTTCATCATTGAAGGTCACCCGCCATGGATTGCCCATATAGGATTCCGAATGGCACCACCGCCATGGTTTGCTTGGTGCTTTGAAATCAGCATAAGCCGAAGGGCCCACTTCAACCACATCGGTATAAAGCGCCTGAATTTCGGTTGGAAGTGAGCCGAGTAGTGTGGCGCGGTCCTGACTTAGCGCCTGCGTGCTCAATGCGGAAGCCGACAAGATGACGAGCGCAAGTGGTGCCTTCAGACCGAGGCCTGAGCTTAGTTTGGTCATGTGTTCTCCTCCCATGTGAATATGCTATTCACTTGTAAAAATCTTATTCACATACATCACGTTAGGTCAAACGAAAAATGTGAGCGCTAATGCAATTGGTAGTAGTATGACACAAATCATGTTGATCTGCATGTAGAAATGTTAGCGCTCACTCTAGACATGGGCAAAATTTAAGGTAGCTTCTGCGCAAATGGATTTGAGCAGGGAAGTGGAGCTGCCATGGGTATTTTATCAGGCTATCGTGTGCTGGATTGTTCGATTGCTATGGCCGGGCCATTCGCTGCGCAGCGCTTGGGCGATCTTGGCGCTGATGTGGTAAAGGTTGAGCCGACCACGGGAGAATGGCAGCGCCATGTGGCGGCGGGCGGAGCCGAGGGCAGCCGCGTCAACGTCTCGTTTCTGTCGCTCAACCGCAACAAGCGTTCACTCGCGGTTGATCTGAAATCTCCGGATGGGAAACAGGTCCTTTTGGACCTAGTGAAAACTGCCGACGTGTTCTTGCAGAATTATCGCCCAGGCGTCGCAAAGCGCCTGGGCGTTGATTACGAGTCGCTCTCCAAGATCAATCCGGGGCTGATTTACGTTTCGATCTCCGGTTATGGCGAAGATGGTCCTTACGTGCACCGGCCGGGTCAGGATCTCGTTTTGCAGGGCATGTCGGGCGCCATGCTGTCGGCAGGCCGTGAGGCCGAGCCGCCGACAGCTGCAGGGCAATATCTTGTTGATGCGATCACGGCCTACAACGCCTTTGAAGGCGCGCTTGCTGCGCTACTCCATCGCGAGCGCACTGGCGAGGGTCAGTTGGTACAAGTCAATATGCTGGATGCGATCACGACCATTCAGATGCAGGAGCTTTCGGTTTTCACCGTCGGCGGCAAGCCACAGGAACGGTCGGCAGAGCCACACGCCCATGTCTATATCCGTGCCCCCTACGGCGCTTTTGCAACGTCTGATGGCTTCATCATCGTCGCTTTTCCAAAGTTGGAGACGCTGGGCAAGGTCATCGGCGAAGATAGTTTCCTTACCATGAATGACGAGGTCGACACCTGGACGCGACGCGACGAAATCTTTGCCAAGACCCGGGAAAAGCTGAGGACAAAGACTTCCAGCGAATGGCTGGAGCTTCTGCGTGCTGCTGATATCTGGTGCGGCCCCGTCTATGGCTATGCCGATCTCGTTGAAGACGAGCAGATCAAGCACAATGGCACGTTTGTCGAATATGAGCATCCGACCGAGGGCAGGGTGAAGACACCGGGTTTCCCGATCCGTTTCTCCAAAACGCCATCGACAGTGGATCGCGGAGCACCAATCACGGGCCAAGACACGCGCGATGTACTGGCTGAAGCCGGATATGCGGCCGACAAAATCGAAGCGCTGGAGCGATCGGGCGCTATTGTTTCGGGCAGCATCTGAAATGCAGGCGGTTAAAGCGCTCACTTGGGACCATCCGCGCGGCTACAACGCATTGGCTGCGGCAGCAAAATTGCCGATCGTCAATAATTCAGGTTTGGACATCCTTTGGCAAAAGCAGCCACTGGAAGGGTTTGAATCGCACCCGATCGCGGATCTCTGCGCACGCTATGATCTCGTGGTTCTCGATCATCCGCATGTGGGTGAGGCCATTTCCAGCAACTGCCTCCATTCGCTTGAGGAAGTGTTTGGCGCGCAAACAATTGCCGAACTTGGCGAAGTCAGCATCGGCCCATCGCTGACGAGCTATCGCTTTGGGGGTAAGCACTGGGCCCTGCCGCTTGATGCCGCCACGCAGGTTATGGCTCTGCGTCCAGATATTGCAGACGATATTCCGGTCACATGGGATGAAGTGCTTCGCCTTTCGCAAAGAAGCGGAAAGGTAGCACTATCGCTCGCTGGTCCGCATGCCTGTCTGTCATTTCTGTCTATTGCTGCCGCTCATGGGGAACCGCCCGCTGAAGCGGATCCGGACATATTGGTTTCCGAAACTGTCGGACGACAGGTCTATGGCCTGATGGCGGAACTGGCTGCGCGCAGCCCTGCGTCTGTCCGGCAAATGAATCCCATCGGCCTGCTGGGACATATGGGTCAGAATGAGGACGTCGCACTTTGCCCGCTGGTCTATGGCTATGTGAATTATGCGGCTCCGCAAAGTGGACGGACTATCATGTTTCAAAATGCACCGCGCGCCGCCGTTGGCGGGCGTCCTGGTTCGACGTTGGGTGGTACGGGTATTGGTATTTCCCGCCGTTGCAATGTTACGCCGCAACTCAAAAGCCATCTGTTGTGGCTGATGGGCCACGAAGCCCAATCGAGATTTATTCCCGACCATGATGGTCAACCATCGCGCCGCGATGTCTGGCACGATGACCGGGTGAACCGGCAATGGGCCGATTTCTATCGCAATACGGCGGATACGTTGGAGCAGGCCTATGTACGTCCGCGTCATGACGGCTACATCGCTTTTCAGGGCAAGGCTTCGGCGATGTTGAGAGCGGCGTTTGATGAACGCCGCCCTGCACCCGCAGTGCTGAATGAATTGCAATCTCTTTATGCGGCTTCGCGCGTGCGTGGCGGTGAAAGGTAGGTTTTGAATGACAGAAGAAATAAAATTCGAAATAGCTGGGGCGATTGCCATCATCACATTGAATCGCCCGCAAAAGCTCAATGCCGTGACGCCGGAAATGGCTGATGCGATCGTTGCTGCAGTGACAGAATGCAACGATAGTAACACTATCCGTTGTGTCATTCTGACTGGCGCCGGAGAGCGAGCTTTCTGTGCAGGCTCGGATATCCGCGAACTCGATGCGTATGAGACACCATGGCAGTTCCGTAATCGGCCAGACTATTGCGACGCATTTCGTGCGTTGCTCAAGCCGTCGATTGCGGCCGTCAACGGCTTTGCCTTTGGCGGGGGACTTGAAACGGCTATGTCCTGTGACATCCGGATTGCATCCGAAAATGCCCAGTTTGCGGCACCTGAGATCAAGCTCGGCTGGATCGGCGGCGGCGGAGTGGGGGCCCACCTGGCGCATTCCGTCGGCGCATCCAATGCGGCGCTGATGATCATGACAGGCGATCCGATTTCAGCTGAGAAGGCAGAACGGTGGGGGCTGGTGAGCGAGGTTGTGCCGCAGGCCGATTTGCTTGCACGCGCCCACGAAATTGCGAACTTGATCGCATCGCGCGCACCCATTGCCGCCGAGACTGCGAAACTCAATCTCAAAGCTGCTGTTTCGATGCCACTTGAAAAAGCCATCGAATACGAACGCGATCTGCAAACGATCTGCTTTGCAACCGAGGATGCGCGTGAAGGGCGAGAAGCTTTCAAGGAAAAAAGGGCACCAGTTTTCAGGCGCCGATGAGAGGACTTCTGAGGCTGTACAAATCTATCATTAGTTCATGGGAGGAACGCTCGTGGGAACGAGTCCAACAACCGGGTCAAGGGCACTCGCCAGCACAATATTTGCAAGCACCATTGGAACAGTCGTCGAATGGTATGACTTCATACTGTACGCCACCGCGGCAGCATTGATATTCAACCATCTGTTCTTTCCGCAATTTGACCCCACCACGGGGATAATTGCTTCTTTTGCGACATATACAGTGGGTTTCCTGGTGCGCCCGCTTGGCGGTATCGTCTTTGGTTGGATGGGCGATCGCATTGGTCGCAAACCGGTGCTGATGCTAACGCTCTTGATGATGGGCGTCAGCACGACACTGATCGGCTTGCTGCCGACCTATGCCTCGATTGGTATCTGGGCCCCAATCTTCCTTCTCTTGCTTCGCATTGTACAAGGCCTGGGAGCTGGCGCGGAATATGCCGGCGCCGTCGTTATGGCAGGCGAGATTGCGTCGGACAGACGGGGGCTTTTTGCCAGCCTTCCCGCCGCTGCGGTGGATGTGGCGACCATTCTGGCGGCGGGTGTTTTTGCGCTCTTTACGTTGCTGCCGGAAGACGCATTCATGAGTTGGGGCTGGCGCATTCCATTTCTGTTGAGTGGACTGGTGCTATTTCTCGGCGTCTATATACGCCGCAAGGTTCCAGAATCGCCGGAATTTATTCAGGTTAAGGAAGAGCGCCGCGACACAAAATTGCCGGTGCTGGAAGTGCTCCGCAATCATCCCCGCACAATGCTTGCCGCGATGGGCGCTAACCTCGCGCCGAACCTTTCCTATGTGTTCCAGACATTCACTTTGGCCTATGCGACGTCTAAACTTGGTTTCCCACGTGAGATCATTCTAACTGGTGTCATGCTTTCAAGCGCGTTCGGCGCGGTCATGTGCGTGGTATTTGGGGCATTGTCCGATCGTTTCGGACGGGTTGTCATCATGGCCTTGGGTTCGGCTGCGGCGGCGGTCTACTCCTTGGTATATTTCCAGCTGCTGGGCGCGGGCACACCGTGGATGGCGGTTGTTCTGATCATCATCGGCCATGCGATTGGCGCCAGATCGTCCTTTGGTGTTCAGCCTGCCTTTTACTGCGATATCTTCCCAACCGAGGTGCGCTACAGCGCGATCGCCTTTGCGCGCGAAGTTACCGGCGCCATCTTTGTTGGTCCGTTGCCGTTGTTAGCGACTGCGCTTGTCGGCTGGTATGACTCTGTCTGGCCCGTCGCGATGATAACTGCTCTCTATTGTCTCATCACACTGGCGTCGGTGTTGTGGGTCGAGAAGGCTCGCCGTCGTGACGAGCAATCAAACCGGAAACGCATTCTGTCCGAGCAGGAGGCGCGCACAGCGCACGGCTGATTAGTCAGTAGAACCTTGACTTGCCAGTCGACACAGTTCGATCTTTGCGTGATTTTCAGGCTGCTTCCGTGCATGTGACTTCCAACTACATGTCGGTCGCAGCAGCCTAGCCCAATTTGACCGGCGGCGCTGCCCAGCAAAGGCTGAGCATCATAAACGATGTATCGCTGGTGCGAAAATCCGCGAAGGGAAACAGCGGATGACCCAGAATTTGGTCAAGTTCCATCGTCTGTTCATACAATGAGATCGATTGAGTATCCAGATCGCCCTAACTGTCGGACAGGCACGTATTGCCCGATGGCGATTGCCGCGGTAGCGTTCTCACCTGGCAGGAGAAGCCATTTTGCCTTGCCGCTTGCGCGGACATGTTGATAATCGAGAAGGATTTTCATGTTCAGTTTTCCGGAATTTAATCTCTTTGGCTTCGAAATACCGGTATCGCCTTTGGTGGGAGTTATCGGTGCACTGATCATATTGCGATGGGCAAAGACATTCTTTGTCATAACTCCGCAACAGCATGCGCGGGTACTTGAAACCTTCGGGCGTTACACGGGCTACCGTACTGCCGGATTGTCGATCAAGTTTCCATGGCCGTTTCAGCGCGCCCGCAAGCCATTTTCCCTCCAAACCCGGCAGATCGCTTTACAGCTTGGCGTCAAATCGAAGGATAATGCCTTTGTGACGATGCCGATCAGTCTGCAATATCGGGTCATACCATCAGCAGTCAAAGCGGCTTTCTATGAGTTACACAACCCGGAGGCCCAAATCGAATCCTACGTGGCAACGGATGCGCGCGCCGTTGCGGCCGCACGAACTTTCGATCAGCTCTACACTGATCGAGATGAGTTCACCCGCACCGTCCGTGAGTCTTTGGACGAAGCTATCAATGCTTATGGCTACGAGATCCGGGCGGTGCTGATTGATGATCCACGGCCAACGCCTGAGATGATCTCAGCCTTCAACGAAGTGCTTGCATCGCAGCGCAGATTGGAAGCGGCCGAGAATGATGGCGAGGCTGAAAAGATAAAACGCACCAAGAGCGCGGAAGCCTCGGCAGCAGCAATGTCGATCACCGCACGCGGCATCGCGGAAAGCCGCAGCATTATTGCAGAAGGCAATGCACGGGCGCTTTCAGCATTTCGTGCTGATACGACGCTGACTGATTCTGATGCCATGGCCTTCATGATGGAAATCAATCGGCTGGAAGCCCTCAGAGATGCTGCTTCTCACGGAGGTCGCACAGTGCTGGTGACGGGCGATGCGCCCAATGCCGATCTCGTGAGCCGGTCCCTTTTGGGTGGCCTCGGTTCAGGTGACGGTAAACAATCTGGATCCAGAGCATCGCCGAAATTGACACCAGACGAGATAGAGCTTGCGCAAGAGGCTGGCACTGGTTCAGACGTACAGGTGACGAAAAGCTGATGTGTTTCAGCGGTGCCGCTTGGTTGTCTCGAGGCACTTCCCGATGAACCCTCGCTATGGTTCGCTGGCCCGCGCGGCTGCGCGCATCGGGGCAGCGAGCGATTTGCGTAGCGTCTCCAACGCCTCTTTTCGCCGCGCGGCGAGCACCAATTCGATCTCGGAAGATAGGGCCAACAGGGCGGCCAACCGGCTACCGAATGTGCCGGTTGCACCGATCAGGACGACGCGCCTTCTCACGGCTTGCCTATTGGTATTTCGTCGATGAAGCGCGCCCGGACATGCGGCGGGAAAACTGATTTCATTTCAGCGACATGAGCACGCCCGCGGTGCAAGCCATGAAGGTCACGAGCGAAATCAGGGGAATGGCGAAGGCGGTGCGATCAAAGCCCATCCTATACGGCACGATGGCAGCTATCGGCCCGAGAACAACCAGCGGGATGCCGGCATAGAAGGACAGATCATACAGGATCGCGGTCCAATATCTCATCTCTGAATCGGTTGGCCATTGCGCGAACCCTAGCGCCAATGGCGACATATACCAGCAGAAACCCAGAACGACCCCTGTCAGGGTCATTCCGACCAAGTAAACACTTAACAAGACGCGACGTGTTGAACCATCGAGGGCCCGAGTGTTTTGTTTCATCGGACGATTGGAGCATGCGCCAATAGGTTCTGCAACAGTGTAGCGGAACAACGGTTTCTAGCCATCCACGGAGTTGTGCTGGGGCGATGTGGATGCGCTTTATGCCTCCGAGATCCACTGATCAACTGGCGGAGTGACAGGCTTCATCTCACCAGTCCCAGGACTCGGTCTACTGCTTGATCATTGACCGCGTTGCGGAGGAGCAATCGCGATGATTCAGGCCTTGCAGCAGCCAGAGCGGTTTGCCGTCGAGCGCGATCAACCGCCGACAGGGCGGCGTCTTGCCCGATTTGAGCGCCAGCTCAAAAGGAGCCTTGCGGAGGATCCCCGCCGGCCATTCCAATCTGATCCGGTGAAAACGTATTGACTCGTTCGTGGGTCACAATAGCGATGGCGATGGTAAAATAGGTCATTTTTGATATCTTCCTGCTGACTCTGGAAAGTGCCACGGACATGCAAACTTATCTGGAAGTCGGGAACGAGCAGGTTTCATACAGCCAATTTAGGAAGAAGTGATCAGCTCCAATACATCGATCATAATCTTGAGCGTTAGAGAGAAATGCTTGTATGCCACGCTGTATGATCGAGCCAGATCGCGCGTCACTATCGCATCGACGAGCTCGATATGTTCTGTTCTGGCTTGGTCCAAATACGCAAGTGGGTAGGGTTCTGAATTAAATCCAAGCGTCGCTTTAATACTCAACTGATTTACCAATGATTCCAGTTGCGGATTTCCCGCCATTTTGCTGATCTGTTGGTGCAACCTGCGATCCAGGACTCTGGCCTGCGCCAGATCGTCAGTAGCACAGAAATCGTTCAATATCTCTCGTAGTTCGTCTGATTGTTCTTGCCTATGTCGTTCAGCGGCCGTCCTGGCTTCCAACCCAGCGATCAGACAACGGAAATCGACAAATTCCGTCAATTGGGGCAACTCGTCAGTCAATAATTTTCGAACGGAATCGGGAGCCGCAGTCTTCAAGTTGACTGCTTTTACAAATGTTCCGCCGCCGCGTCCGCGTTTCGACGTCAGCAGCCCTTTTTCCCGGACGAGTTCAAGGGCTCCCCGAACAGTGACGCGACTTACCTTTTGAAGGTCAGCCAGCTCCCTTTCCGATGGGAGTTGCTCACCAGGAGAATACGCCCCGATCACAATGGCCGTTATGATGCGGTCAGCCAGTTCACGTTTCGCCGTCACTGCCGCGGTCCTCAACTCCGGTCCTGCAGCGTGGCTCAAGAGATCGTCAAGACGCATTCATGCACTCGGTTCCGTTCTTCGTTGCGGCAACTCCTTCCGCAATGCCAGTGCGGTTATCGCAGTATTCATAAAAAATCCCAAGCCCAAGCACAGCTCGGGCTTGGGATAAGTCAATTTATCAGGAAACCTGTTCTACTCGCCCGAGATGACCAGACATTTTAAGAGATAGCGCAACGCAGACGCCTACAATCATCCAGATCGTTCCGGCGATCTGCGCGTGATAATCCGCATGCCAGAGCGCATATGACAAGATTGCTGTGCCAATCAAGGGGCTCAGCCAATGCAAGAATAGCTTCCTACTGCGGTCGATCAGCCCAAAACGGACAAGGACTGCTATATTCAGAAGTATATACGCCGTAAGGGCACCGAATGTTACAAGCGTGGTCAGAACACCCTGGTTCTCTGCACCAAAGATGCCAATCAGAAGTGAAAGAACGCTGATAAGCAAGGTCGCGTTGCGTGGAACATTATTCGAACTTACTGCGGCCAGAAAGGAGGGAAGCTGCCTGTCACGTGCCATGCTGAAGATCAGGCGTGACGAGGTCGCCATGGAAGCCAGAGAATTGGCAAAAATGGCGATCAATGCGGAGCTGAGCGTCACTAATATGCGAAGCCAGTCGCCGCCTATTTGTCCAGCGATATTATAGAACGCATTGTTCGTCTGATCACCCTCCGAAAAAATTGTGTTATCGGGCACATAAAGCGCGGCCAGATATACTTGGAGCATGAAGAGAAATGCCACGGCCACGAGCACGATCATTGTGGCTTTCGAGACTGTTTCACCACCGCCTCTGGCTTCTTCGTTAAGGGTGGAAATGGCGTCAAAACCGATAAAACTCAGAGCTGCGATCGGAATGGCGCCAAACACTATCTGCCATGAAAAACCCTCGCTATTGAAGAAGGGAGACAAAGACAGGGATATACGTCCATTGATGAGGTCAAGTCCCACTACAACAGCGAAGATCGTGAGCACCGCAAGTTGGATACCGAGAAAGACCTTATTCATGGTTGCAGTCAGCGAAATGCCTCCCAGATTAATCAGAGTCGCCAAGGCCACGAAGATTGCTACCCATATCCAAGCCGGAAATGCTGGCCAAAGCCCGGTCATTGCACTTGCTGCAAATACTGCCAAGAGCGCCGGAAGAAGAAGGTAATCGAGCAGTATGGCCCAGCCTGCGAGATAGCCGAAGTAACTGTTGATGCCAAAACGAACGTAAGAATACACTGATCCTGCCACAGGGTAGCGCTTTGCCATTTCCTTATAGCAGAGCGCGCTGAATACCATTGCCGTAGCTGCCACCAGATATACGAGTGCTGGCATTCCCATCGAAAAATTGTAGGTGATTCCAAAGACAGCGATGGGTGCCATCGGGACCATGTAAATGAGCCCGTAGACTACGATGTCCGTTAGCGACATCGAGCGTTGCAATTGCTGGCTATATCCCAGCGACTCCAGGCTATTTGCTTGGGTGGTTTGTGAGTTTTCCATATTCGTCAGACGCTCTTAATTGTTGTCGTTCGTGCGTAAAAATTCGCCAACGACGCGGAAATATTCCTCGGGACATTCCAAGTGAGGTGTATGGCTCGCATTTGGAAACACATAGCTGGAAGCGTTTGGCATCCGCTCGACAAATGGTCGCCATGCTATTGGTCGAGCCTCGTCAAACTCCCCCGCAACAACAAGAGTTGGGGTGACAATCTGGTGTAGACGGTCGATGACGGTCCATTCCTTCAAAGAGCCGGTAATCGTAAACTCGCTCGGCCCGATCATCGTGTTATACACGGTGGGGTCGGCCGCCATACGCTCTATGCTATCCGTCAGATCTTGAGGGAACGGATCAAGCCGGCATAAGTGCTTGTGATAGAAAAAATCGACAGCATCAAGATATTCTTGGTGACTGGTCGTACCAGCAACTTCATGCTTTCGAATCTGCGTTTGGACATCTGTCGGAAGCTCCTCAATGAGCCGCGACGTGCCTTCGGTCCAAAGTGGCATGGAAGCCGGGGAGTTGGACAGCGTCATGCTGAGTACACCCTCAGGACATTGAAGCACGTATTCCGGCCCCAGCATTCCGCCCCAGGATTGCCCCAATAGATGGAAACCGTTCTCCAACCCATAGAAGTCTACGAGATTGGACAGTTCATCGACGAACAACTGCACGTTCCAGAAGGTCTTCGGTGCATCCGGTAGATGGCTGCTACGTCCACACCCAATTTGATCATAATGTATGACCTTTCTTCCGTCGTCGCAGAAAGCGATCATCGGTTTGCTATAGTCGTGAGGCATTCCCGGCCCGCCGTGCAGAATTACCAACGGTGGTAGATCGGGCCGATAGTCTGTCGCCGGGACAGTAGACCGGGTCCATGTCGAATGGACGCGAAATGGAACAATTGCCTCCTCCGAGCGATAACGCTCATCGCTTTTCATCATGTGTAGCTCCCCTGATTGTTCGGGAGCATATCAGCACACAAAAGGTATTATGTGAAGACCTTTTGCCATTGGAAGCGCTCGAGCCATCGTCCGATGGCGAACCTCACGGCTCGGCGGCGGCGATGATCGATTCTGGCCTCGACCTGCCTCCCCACTGGATGACGACACTCGCGTCAACAGGCGGTGGCGAGCATGCCGAGCTTTGCGGGCATCTCCCTTCACCGCTGTCAGAATAAACGCTGCTCGTTCGAAGCTCTGTGTTCGAGAAAGTTTGACAAACTTTGCCAAACGCCGTTAATCTGCACACAAATGGAGGCTTGAATGGCTACTATGAACGTGTCTCTACCGGCCCCGATGAAAGATTGGGTCGAAGCCCAAGCGAAAACCGGGAGATATTCCAATGCTAGTGACTATGTGCGGGATCTGATCCGCAGAGATCAAACGCGTAATGATAAGATCGTGGCCATGCAACGCTTCGTTGATGACGGTCTCGGAAGTGGTGTTGGCAGCCGATCGAAGGACGAGATCTTCGCTGCAGCTGTCGCGCGAACGGAAACGGCGCGCGGCAGCAGATAATGCACTTTAGCCTTTCGGTCGAAGCGGAAGAGGACATCATTGCCCTGACCGAGCAGGGTATCCGCATGTTCGGAACGCTACAGGCCAGGCGTTACCATGACGACTTGTTCGCAATACTTGAACTGATCGCCGCGAATCCGCGAATGGCTCGTGAGCGGGAAGAGGTTACACCGCCAGTTAGAATCTATCCGTTCAATGCCCATCTGATCGTTTACCGCATCGAAGTGGATGAAACCATTCTCGTGATCCGAATACGCCATGGACATGAAGACTGGGTCAGCGAACCTGCTTAGGATCGCCGATTGGACAAGCGCAATTGCAGACCAGAAACCGACACGGTCGCCGCCCTTGAGGGCGAGGATCGTTCGGGCTTCGGCCGGGCTTGCGACGTCAAAGCCGAACTCCTCTATCAGAGTTCGCACCTTGGTGACCTGCTGGGTATTGCTTTCGGCAAGCTTGCCCGGCCTGATCCATAGACGCGAACGTTGCCGCTATAGTCTTAATTATACGCGTGCTCCGTGTTCAATAAGCGAGCACCAAAGTAACGCGATGGTGTGGTCCCGAGAGCCTTCTTGAACATGACGATGAAGGCCGTCGTAGATTCATATCCCAAGTCGCCTGCTACCCGCTGGACTGTCGCGCCCCCGGCCAGTTCCCGCAGCGCGATGACTAGATGGAGCTGACGTCGCCAACGGCCGAAGCTCAATCCTGTCTCCTGGACCATTAGCCTCTTCAACGATCGCTCACTGACGGCGACATGCTCAGCCCATTGGCCGAGGGTTCGGCGGTCGCTCGGGTCTGCCAGAAGAGCCGCAGCGATCAAGGCGATCTTCGGATGGTCAGATACGGGCAGCTCCAGCCCCTCCCGCGGCATCAGCGCGAGTTCATCGAGCATGACCCGCATGAGCCGATCGACATGAGCGTCGCGCGCATCACTTTCGGATAGTTCCGCTACCCGAAGTATCATCTCCCGAAGCATCGGCGATATCGAAAGCGTGCAGCATTCAGCCGGAAGCAGGGCCGCGCCGGGCTCGATAAACAGATATGTCACACGAGCATTGGACGTGACCTGATTGCTGTGAGGAACGCCGCCGGGTATCCAAACTCCGCAGTTGGGCGGAACGACCCAGACCCCACTTTCCACTCTGCAGGTAACCGCGCCATGTAGCGCCAAGATCAGTTGACCCTGCCGGTGTTGGTGCTGCGTTCCCTCGGGCTCATAGTCTGCGAAGTCCAGCTTGATAGCCATCGCCGGCCCATGCGAGAGGCTCAGATCGATAGCAGTGCTGCAGGGAGCTGGCTTATTCCAAGGTTGGCCCGATTTCGAGATCATATGGCATTATCTCGACTTTCACTCGCGACTCAACCCCTTAAAGTCTTGGTTCATCAACTTTAGGAGATTAGCCATGCGTATCGCCGTGGTTGGCGCGACCGGCAGGATCGGTGCCAAACTTACCGAAAACCTCTTGGCCAAAGGCCATTCAGTCAAAGCTCTTTCGAGAGGAGGACCCGCCCTCGATGCACTTGTTGCAAAAGGCGCAGAACCGTTCCTTGGCAGCTTCGACACAGGTGCTGGTGAGCTTGACACATTCTTCGAAGACGCCGACGCAGCGTTCCTAATGGTCAAAACCCTTTGGGGATCGGAGGACTTCCATGGGCACTACCCTACGGTAGCGCTCCGGTTTTTCGACGCACTTCGGGATTCCCCTGTAAAATTGGCCGTGAACCTGACCGGGATGGGATCCGAGGTCAGCGGAAATACCGGCCATTTCCAGGGTTTCCATATCCTGGATCAGATACTCAACCGACTACGCGACATCAAATTGGTGCACTTGCAGGGTGGCTGGTTCATGCAGGATCTGTCCGGATGGATCGACTCGATCGCGCACCACGATAAGATCGGCTGGTCGCTTGACCCAAACGTCAAAGCTCCTTGGGTTGCCATTCAGGACATCGCGGATCTTGCGGCGAAGGAGTTCGACACGCCGACCGACCAGCACCGATCCGTAAAGCAATTGGGCATCGATTACACAATGACGGAGATCGCTGCGATTATCGGCCGGGCTCTCGGTAGGGAGGTGGACTATCGCTTCATCGATAGGGGCGATCGCGAGGTCGAGACGGTATTCCGGGAGAGGTTCGGAACCCTCGGGCGGTGGGTCTACGATAACGACACCTTGGCTGCTCTTAACGATGGGCGTGTAGCGTTCCGCGACGATCGCCCCGCGCTGCGTACGACAATGGAAGAATTCGTCAACGGCAGCCTCAGGCCGCTGATCGAGAAGGCGCGGACGGATGGCGTCAAACCAGAGACCTTCCTATCGTGGAGCTCAAAAGGATAATTGCCGAGTTAGCGAAATCTACGTGAGAACCTTCATAGGGCTGGCAGCCACAAGCAACCCAATGTCCGGGCCTGTCTCGAAGGCGACAGGCTTCGCCGAACAGGTCCTGCCACAGCTATTGGGGCTGGAGCTGGCGATCCGTAGTGTCGGTAAAGCAAATCCAGCGTTCGATTATGAATCACTTGAAAACGGTCTATTCGGCAACTTCAAGCCGTCGCTTTTCGTCATGAGGCGGAAAGGAAATATTGTGCGTAAATCCGCACAAGGCCCAGAATCTTGCGCGGTTATACACACACATTAAGATGCAGGCAAAAAACTTGTTTGCACAAATCCGTTTATTGCCAAGCATTTATAGGAGGTTTGTGCAACTGGCACGGCATTTGCTTATAAAGGGTCGAGAGGTGGGAGGTGCAGTTCTGCTTGCCTCTTGGAGGAGACGCCATAAGTACTGTGAAATTACTGCATCCGAGGTTGGCCGACCGTACGTGCGGGAACGGTTTATATCCCGGTTCCGCTCTATGTTGCCAACGGTACATCTACCCACGGACTCTCGTGGGGAGAGGGCTCATGTCGTCTGTTAGTGATAGTTAAAACATTGATTACTCTCAATTTGGTATGAACAGTGGAGGAACTTTTCAATGCCCTTGCCGTCAGTGAAATCCGAAAAAGCCGTTGTCAATAAAGCGCCCCAGCCCGATTTTTCCAACAAATGGGCTACAATAATTGCTGCAACAAAAAACTCTCCGGACGAGAATGTACGCAAGCAAGCTGAGGCTCTGGGTATCGAATGGAACCGTCCGAAGGGCGATAACCGTTCGGCCAAATACATCATAGAACATTCGCCGATGTTGAAGGACCTGATCGGTCAAGAAGACCGCAAGGGCCGTCCTGACGTAAAGGACATGAGGGACGGTCTGAAGAAGCTTGTGGGCGACTACGAGAAGGATGCCGATGCGGCGTTCAGGGCTGATCAGGTGCTCGAACATATCGAGAAGTTCGACAGTGATGGGAAGCTTATTACCGATACAAATGTCGGCAACGACGCGCTCGACGGAATCACCGGGTCGGGTGAGGTCAGGCACGGCACGGAAGCGGGCCGGCTGAAAGATCTGAGCAAGTACGGTTTTGAACACCTCAAGGGCAATCTGGTAAAGTCGAACACCATGTGGGGAGATCCGAAGGCCCGAGAAGACGCGGCGCGACTGGGGATCAACTGGGTTACTCCCGAGGGCGATAACCGCTCGGCTGAAGACATTATCAATGACAATCTTCTTCTCAAGAACCTTGGCAATCAGAGCGGCGTGAAGGACAAGCTCAAAGATCGTGTTGGAGACTTCGAACATGATCGCGATGCTGCCTATCGCGCGGTGCAGGTGCTTGAGCACATCGAACAGTTCGATGAAAAGGGCAAGAAACTGGACGGCGGCGATGTTGGCAACAATGAGATCAATGGCTTTACCAATAGCGGTGAGGCCTATGCCGGGACGGAAGCCGGGCGCCTGCAGGATTTCGGCAAATACGGTTTCGAGCACCTGAAGGGCAAGCTGCCGGAAAAGCTCAATCCTGCAGATAACAAGGAAGCGCGCAAGGAAGCCGAAGCGCACGGAATCAAGTGGCAGCGTCCGAAGGGCGATGACCGGTCTGCCAAAGAGATCATCGACGACAATCGCCTGCTAAAGAACCTTGAGAACCATGGCGATGCGAGGGACATGCTGAAAGAGCGTGTCGGCGATTTCGACAGGGATGCGGATGCTGCCTTCCGCGCGGTGCAGGTGCTCAAGCATATCGAGAAGTTCGACGGCGAGGGCAGGGTTCAGGACGGCGACGAGGTCGGTAACAACAAGATTGACGGCTATACGAGCAGCAATGAGGCCAAGCACGGGACCGAAGCCGGGCGTTTGCAGGATTTCGGCAAATACGGGTTCAAGAACCTGAACGGCAATCTGGAGGATATACCTGTCAGGGACAAGCCGGAATCGCCCACATCGGATGGCGGCGAGACCTCGGACGGGGGTGGTTCGCAACCCATCGAGAACGAGGAGAAGGCTCGCAAGCAGGCCGAGGCGCTGGGCATCGAATGGAAGCGTCCGAAGGATGACAAGCGTTCGGCCAAATCGATCATTGATTCCGACCCGATGCTGAAGAATCTGGTCGATCTTGAGGACGGCGGCAAGGGTCGTCCTGATATCAAGGATATGAAGGAGAACCTGAAGAAACGTGTCGGCGATTACGAGAAGGATGCCGATGCGGCCTACAGGGCCGTACAGGTTCTCAAGCATATCGAGAAATTCGACGAGGAAGGCAAGATCGCCAAGGGCAAGGATGTCGGCAACGGCAAGATCGACGGGATCACGGATTCGGATGAGGTCCGCCACGGGACGGAAGCCGGGCGCCTGAAAGACTTTGGCAAATATGGTTTCGAGCATCTGAAGGGCAAGTTCCCTGACCGGTCGGATGCGGGCAAGGACGAGGAGGCGCGCAAGCAAGCGGAGGCTCTGGGCATCAAGTGGGAATTGCCGGACTACGACAAGCGCGATGCCAGGGAGATCATCGACGATAGCCGGCTTTTGAAGGATCTGGGCAATCAGAGCGGCGTGAAGGACATGCTGAAGGATCGTGTCGGGGACTATGAGAGCGATCGGAATGCCGCCTATCGCGCGGTGCAGGTGCTGGAGCGTATCGAGAACTATGATGCGGACGGCAAGCGGCAAACGGGCGACAATGTCGACAATGGCAAGATCGACGGGTTCACCGATAGCGCCGAAGCCGAACCCGGGACGGAAGCCGGACGGCTTCAGGATTTCGGCAAATATGGCTTCTCCAGCCTCTCGGGCGTCGGCGGCACCTATGAGGACTATCTGAAGAAGAACAAGGATGCCGATGACGCATCCAAGATCATTGCCAAGCACGGTTCGATCCTGCACGAGAATTTCGATGCCATCAGGGACGCGACGGGTGCGCAGGGAGATACACTTACCCTCAAGGACCTGCAGAAGTTCAAGGATGAGAATCCAAAATTCATGAGCGATGATCTGAGGAAGTCGCTCGACTTCTGGACGAAACCCGGCAGTTTCGACATTCTTGAAACGAGCCATGACAAGCTGCGCAATGGCTCGGACGGCAAGCTTTCAAAGACCGACATCTCGGATTGGATAAATAATGACGCGCCCAAGGATGCCAAGGGGGCGATCGGGTTTGCCGTGCGCGCGGCGGATGGCAATGCGGTTTCGGGTGTACAGGTCGAGAAATTCGACGACGAGATCTTCAAGAACCCCGAAAAG
This sequence comes from Phyllobacterium sp. 21LDTY02-6, assembly GCF_023554255.2. GTDB lineage: Bacteria > Pseudomonadota > Alphaproteobacteria > Rhizobiales > Rhizobiaceae > Phyllobacterium. The sequence continues at coordinate 302,756 of NZ_JAMJWD020000005.1, forward strand.
TATAGCGCCAAGGAGAAGGCAGCGGTCGTGCGCGACCTGCAGAAAGCCTATGATCTGGTCGGGATGGGTGAGCAGGCCGGGATGTGGAAGGAAGACCACATCATCAAGAAGCTCAAGGACCGGGCAGGTGTCGGCGACGACCCGGAACTGGTCATGAAGGAGATCGATGCCCGTATCGCCACGCTCACCAAGGACCCTGAAGTCGAGAAATTCCTCAACGAGACGGGCAAGACCGCCCTTTCGGATTTCCTCGACAGTGACAAGGATTTGAAGAAGGCGCTGACCGAAAATTACGACAAGGACATCAAGACCGGCGCATTGCTGGACAAGCAGTGGAAAACGAAAACCGAGGATGGAAAATCGATCAGTCCGACAGAGAACCTTGCCAGCTTCCTCCAGACCGGCAGGATGTATCAGGCGGCGCTGGGGCTCGACGATACCAAGGCGTTGCAGGGGGCGGTTAAAAACTCCAAGCACAATGGCGAGCTGCAGGACTATTACGAGAAAACGATGGTTTCCGGCGATCGTCTCAAGGAACTGCTGAAGGATCACTCCCCCGAAGAGGCAATCGGCAGTTTCAGTCTGGAGGCAGCAGTTTACAATGCTGGGCTGGATCCGGCATTCACCGGCAAGTTCGACAAGAAACTGAACGAGAATTTCACTTCCATTGCCGAGAAGGGTACCTTCGAGGCCGGCTCTTTCGACGATCTGAAGAAAGCCTTCGGCGTTGATGGCGGCGACAAGCTCGATGACGACAAGGTCGAAAAGATCCTCGAGGGGATCGAGGAGACGAATCCGGAGCTGCTCGTCAATGCGGACGGTACAAAGGCAAAGCCGGACCAGATTCTGACCGCCTTCCGCGGCCAATGGGAATTGTTGCGGCAGGGTATAAAAGGGGCGGGTGCCTATGGCCTTGTGGACGCCAATAATTCTGCCAAGCGACTCTTTGACAAAGGTGTCCAGCATGGCGTGAGCGGGCTGCTTCTGGTCGGCATCACCATAGCCAAGGGGGCCGGTTCGGGCGGTGAGCTGACGGACCGCAACAAGGTCGATATAGCCATCGGCTCGGTCCAGACGGCATCGCTCCTGGCCGAAGGCGGAGTGAAGGGTTACCGCGACTATATGAAGAAAGCCGGGATCAAGGTGAGCGACGATCCGAAGAACTTCAATGAATTTCTGCAGAAGAATGCAAGCAGGTTTGAATTCGGGTTTAGAGGTCTTGGCGGCGGGCTGGCAGCGCTTGCCCTCGGTGCCTACAGCATCTTTGACGGCGTCAAGGCGATCCGCAACGGCGATCCGGGATATGGCGGCGTCAATATTGCGGCCGGCACGCTCGGTATGCTCGGCGCCAGCGCCGTGACGGTAGAAGGCGGGCTGGGCGTGCTCGGCCTGACGGTTCCGCGTCTGATAAGCGGACTCGGTGCCGGATTTGGCATCGCAGGCGGTGTCTTGAGCCTGGCCTCCGTGTTCATTTTTGCGGCTATCAACGAGAGCCAGGCTTCATCGCTGCAAAACGACTATGGAGACCTTCTCGGCGATTATCTGGAGAAGTACAAGATCGACGGCATTGCCGATGAGGCATCTTCGGCCTGATCAACTCCATCGAAGCTGACCAATGCGGCGAAGGATCGGACGCCGTCGCATTGGTCTCGGCAAATCATCATCAAGCCTTCACGCGCATGACTTATTGCACCGGGATGGACGCAAGTCCCGTTGTGCCGAGGAAGGCTCGTCTCGGGATGGCTCTGAAGAGCGCCATCACATTGGCTCTGGGAGGCTTGGCTTAGCCAAGAGCGACGGGTTCGAGGAGGGAGAATGGCGGACGGAAAGGATAAATGGATTCAGAGGCTGAAAGCGGAAATTCCGGCCTACGAGGCCTATGCGGAGGCTCTGGAGACCGGAAGGGAAAAGGCGGGATCGGTGAAATGCGACGGAACGCCCATAGATAATTCGAAACAGTGGGCAGCCCACTATCGGCGTGTGGTCGATGATTATAAGGCGCTGATTGCTCGCTACGAAGCCCGATAGCAAGCTCTGGGGTTTGCTTACGTCGGACCACAGCCCGCACGGGAGCTTCCGCACTCTGGTTCAAATGAATGCGGCAGCCCCCGGCGCGGACCTGGGCCGGAAGGGTTCAGGACAAATGGTGCACCTTCTGCAGATCGTAGACTGGTGTCGGAATACCCTCCTTGCGCGCCTTTAGCTGCAGCGAAAGATATTGCGAATAATGACGCGACTGGTGCAGATTGCCGCCGTGGAACCAAAGGGCCTCCTGCTGCGTCGGTTTCCACATGTTACGCTGCTCGCCTTCCCACGGCCCGGGGTCCTTGGTCGTGGCGGAACCCAGGCCCCAGCACTTGCCCACCTTGTCGGCGACGTCCTGGGAGATAAGATCGGCGGCCCAGCCGTTCATCGAGCCATAGCCGGTAGCGTAGACGATCAGGTCCGCCTTTAGTTCGCGGCCGTCTTCGAACAAGATCGAGTCTTCCGTCAGCTCGAGGATGCCCACGCCGCTTACCAGCTTGATCTTGCCGTCTGCCACGAGGTCGCTCGCGCCGACGTCGATGTAGTAGCCCGAACCACGCCGGAGATACTTCATGAAGAGACCGGAATCATCGTCGCCGAAATCCAGCATGAAGCCGCTCTTTTCCAGGCGCTTGTAGAAGTCGGCGTCCTTCTCCCGGATGGCATTGTAGATCGGAATCTGGAACTCGTGCATGATGCGATAGGGTAGTGAAGCGAAGATGAGATCGGCCTTCCGGGTTGTCATGCCAGAGGCGACGGCACGCTCGGAATAGAGATCGCCCAAGCCGATTTCCATCAGCGAGTCCGATTTTACAATGTGGGTCGATGAACGTTGCACCATGGTGACGTCCGCGCCAGCCTCCCAGAGCGCTGCACAAATATCGTGGGCGGAGTTGTTGGAGCCGACGACTACCACCTTTTTGTTGCTGTAGGCATCCGGACCTGGGTGCTGCGACGAATGGTGCTGCTCGCCCTTGAAGACATCCTGTCCCTTGAACTTTGGAATATTCGCCTTGCCGGACATGCCAGTCGCCAGCACAAGTTGTTTCGGCCTGAGCACGATTTCCTTGCCATCGCGCTCGACGGTAACAGTCCACTCCTTGGTGTTCTCATCGTACTGGGCCGATGTGCACGTCGTGGAGCTCCAGTAATTCAGCTCCATGACCTTGGTATACATTTCGAGCCAATCGCCGACCTTATCCTTCGGTGCGAAGACCGGCCAGTTTTCCGGGAACGGGATGTAGGGCAGGTGATCGTACCAGACTGGGTCGTGCAGGCAGAGCGACTTGTAGCGTTTGCGCCAGCTGTCGCCCGGCCGCTCGTTCTTTTCTACGATGATCGTCGGCACGCCAAGCTGACGCAGCCTCGCACCAAGCGCGATGCCGCCCTGGCCGCCGCCGATGATGACGGCATATGGCTGCGTCGTTATGCCAAGTTCGGCTGCCTCCCGTTCCCGCTTTTCCTTCCAGGTCTTGCGGCTGGGATCGCTGCCGTGCTCGGCGCCCATCGGACGCCTGGTTCCCTTAGGCTCCTCATGACCTTTCAGTTCGGTCATGGTCGTCAACAACGTCCATATGAGCCCGTGCTTCAGTCTGATGTGGCCATAGCCACGCGCCACATCAGTCTCAAATTCGAACCAGCCTTCAGTGATTTCGCCACTTTCGCTGGCCGGATGGGCCGGATCCTGGTGAAAATGATTGGGCTTGATAGCGGCCAGCTGCTTGGCCAGCATGTCGCGCACATGATCGGGACCTTCCATCGTGCGAATATTCCAGGTGAACGTCACCAGGTCGCGCCAGTAGCAATCGGCCTGGAACAGGCTTGCGGCCGCATCGATGTCGCCGTCCGTCAGGGCTTTCTCCAATTTGCCAAGAACGGCATCGATCTTTGTACGTGGATCAATTTCCAGCATAGTGTCTCCTCCTTGAAACTCGTTTCTTGTCCCGTGACGATTATCTGTCCTTCACGCAGACCATCGCGTCAGGACCGAGCTGTCGTATTTTCGGGGCCACGACCATCGACTGCCCCTCAAGATTGAATGACATTGTTTTCCTCCCGAGTTTCGGCATTCACGTGAATGCACACCGATGAGGTAAGCAAAAGCTGTGCCAATTGGAAAAGAGAGGAAAAAGCAGGCGCTTCAGGCGTTAGACGGGAGGTGAGTGTTGCATCGATTGCGGCACGTGCAACACCTGTTGCAACGCTGGTGCACCAGCAAACGACGTGACCTGCTCAGTGCACGCGCGGGCTCAGTACATGTCGTTTGATCTGACGATGGACCGTGGACCTGTCGACGCCCAGCCTGCGGGCCGCCTCCGAAACATTCCAATCGCAGGCGATGAGCATCGCCTCCAGTGCAGACTTCTGCAAGCCAGGCGCGGCCGGGCGCTTCTGGTCCGCCACGCTGAGCATTGCTTCCGGCAAATCCGCAAGAGTGATGATGCCGGTCTGACAAAGCGCAGCGCCAACTGAAACGACATTGTCCAGTTCGCGGATGTTGCCCGGCCAGGCGTAGGCCTTAAGCACGTCCAGTGCATCGGGTGCGACCGTCAGCACGTTCTCGCCCACGCTGTATTTCTGCAAGATTGCATCCAGCAACCATTCAAAGTCGGATCGCTCACGCAAGGAAGGCAAGGTCAGGGTTGCCACATTCAACCTATAGAACAGGTCCTCCCGGAAGAGCCCGTCCTTGACGAGCGTACCGAGCAGCCGATGCGAGGCGGCGACAACGCGAATATTGACCGGTTTCGGGCGCATCGCGCCGATAGGCAGCAATTCCCTCTCCGCAAGTACGCGCAACAGGCGGCTCTGGAGATGGATGGGCATGTCGCCGATCTCGTCGAGAAACAACGTGCCGCCATCGGCTTCCTCGATCAATCCCTTTCGGCCCTTGGGGTTGGCGCCGGTGAAAGCGCCGGGAACGTGGCCGAACAATTCGCCCTCGATCAGTTGTTCCGGGATCGCCGCGCAATTGATCGCCACGAAGCGTCCTTTGACTCCGCTGCTGTCGTGAATGGCGCGTGCCAAATATTCCTTTCCCGTTCCGGTTTCTCCCTGAATCAGGATACTGAGCGGCGTTGTGGCGAGTTTGGCGGCTTTGGCCTGAAGCATTGCGAGACGTGGATCACCTCCGCCGAGACTGCGCAGGGAGCGAGGAATGCTTTCGCGAACGCTTGCAGGTGCGCGCGCCGTGGCGTTTGGCTCGATTGCATGGGCAAAGAGGGCGTTACCGTCACGGGCAAAGACAAGACGATCCTGAGGACGGCGCTGGCGCATCAGATCAGGCAGATCGTCGATTTCCATATCGAAAAAACGCGAGATCGGTTGTCCGATCAGGTCGTCAGGTCGGCGCCAGTCGAGACTCACCGAACGCGCGAGAATCTTGGCGCCGCCATTGGTCATGCCGATAATTCGCCCGGAACCGTCGATGGAGATGGCTGCCTCCGGGTCAACGTCCAGGAATTCAGGTGATCGGGCAAAGCGCAGAACCCATTCCTGTCTGGCCTGCGCCATGAGATTGGCCATCTCTATGCGCCGCACCGTAGCCGTAACCAGATGCAGGGCGAGATTCTGACTCGCCTTCTTGATGGGAGAACTCAGCAGGGAGATGTCCAGCACTGCGGAAAGCCTGCCACGGACATTGTAAATCGGCGCGGCGGTGCACGAAAGCGGGGTATGCGTGTTGTCGAAATGATCGGTCTGATGGATGCTCAGTGCTTCGCCGGTCTCGATACAGGCACCGACGGCGCAGGTGCCCGCGCGGGATTCCGCCCATTGAGAGCCAAGATAGAGCCCGGCCTTGCGCAAATTATTGTCGAACAGTGGATCACCGAGGAAATCGACTGTCACACCTTGGCGATCCGAGAGCAGCAGCACATAATTTTGACCCGCGACCTGCCGAAACAGATTCTCGAGTCCGGACCGTGCTATCGAGATCAGTTCTTCCGACTGCTGACGATGTTCACGTAACTCGGTATCCGGCACAATATAGGCTTCGCAAGACTGCGCGGGATCGAGCCGATGTTCATTGATACAGCGCAGCCAGCTTTGCACGACATTGTCATCACGACCGGTCGCTGCGCCGAGACCGACGCTTTCGATTTCGCGAATATGCTCAGAATGAGGAACCATCGGACAATTCGGCGCGCCTCCCGACACGCCGCCCTTCCTGTTCTTTCACGTTAGGGTCAGTGTGCATGAGTTAAATCGAATGTAAACAATCAACTCGATGACGTCGATCGGGATGGTTTCGTGCTGAAGGTTAGGGTGTCGCGCCGTGCTTGTGATCCCGGCTGTTACGAACCGTGCCTGATGATGAAAGATTTTCACCATGCGGTCCGGCAGTTGACGCGTCGTATCCGGCAATGCTTGCTCGGTCCTGCGGACGCGGAGGCGTCGCGCGATCCAGCATGCACAAGAGGAGCCCTGCGTCATGAAAGCTATCAATAACGTTGCCGTTGTCGGCGCGGGCCTGGTGGGGCAGGGCTGGGCGATCGTCTTTGCACGGGCAGGCATGCAGGTCTCGATTTATGACGACCGCCAGAACGCCAGGGCAGCCATCTTCTCCCAGGTCGAAAACGCGTTGGCCGATCTGGTAGAGGCTGGGCTCTGCGATGATGCCGGGACAATCCTGGCACGCATCCGCTTTGCGGCGGACCTCAAGGACGCCGTGGCCGGATGCGACTACGTGCAGGAATCCGTCTTCGAGCGGATCGACGTCAAGCGTGAGGTGAGCCGCGCCATCGATGCGTTCCTGCCGGCACATGCCGTTGTCGGAAGTTCCACTTCCGGTTTCCCGGGATCCGCCTTCTACGAGGATTGCAGGAATCGGAAACGCATGATGGTCGTGCATCCGGTTAACCCGCCGCATCTCGTGCCGCTGGTGGAGATCGTTCCTACACCTTGGACCGCGCCGGAGGAGGCAGCCCGTATACGGCAGTTGATGGGAGATATCGGCCAGTCGGCCGTATCGCTGAGCCGCGAAATTCCGGGCTTCGTTCTCAACCGCCTGCAGGGTGCGTTGCTCGACGAGGCTTTCGCGCTCTATGCGGAAGGCTATGCGACGGCGGAGGATATCGACCGGACGGTGCGCGACGGGCTTGGTTTGCGCTGGGCCTTCATGGGGCCGTTCGAGACGATTGATCTCAACGCGCCGAAAGGGTTGGCCGATTATGCGGAACGGCTGGGGCCGATGTATTCCGGCTTTGCCGGGCAGAGGAATGCCAATCGCAATTGGGTGCCTGAAGCCATAGCACGGGCGGATGCGGAGCGTCGCGAGGTGCTGCCGTCCGAACAGCTCGATGCGCGCCGCTCATGGCGCGATAAAATGCTGATGCGCATCATCAAGGCGAAACGTTAGAGGGCCGAGCGTTAGAGGGTATGGCGGGGGCGCCGGCTCAGGCGGGCTGTCCCGCGGCCGTCGAGCGTAAGAGTGGGCCATCGCATCGTCGGCACACGGTGGTTGCTTTGCCCTGCTTCAGATAACAGATCGCCATACGTCTCTTTCGATGAGAAAGGTAATGTGCTAGCGATAGCGCATGCAAGTTTTCATCATTCTTTGAAAAGATTTCACGGAGACAGGATTGAAGCCGACAGCCAAGCAGGTGGCGCATGAGGCAGATGTCTCGATTTCCGCGGTATCGCGGGCGTTCTCGCCCGGATCGTCGATCGACCCCGCGAAGAGGCAGCGAATCCTGCAGGTAGCGGCACAGCTCGGTTATACCAGCCCGGCGCGGCGCACGGCGGAGATGATTTCTGCTGGCACGGTAACATTGGTGGCTGGCGATCTTGCCAATCCGTTCTATCCACTTGTACTCGACACACTGGCCAAAGCGCTGCAGGCGGTGGGCCGGCAGTTGCTCGTCTATACGATTGCGCCTGGCACGGATATGGATCAGTTGACGCCGCAGATCTTGGCAGCACGACCTAACGCACTCGTCGTAACGTCGGCGAGGTTGACATCCGACATGGCGCGGGCCTGCCGACAGCATGGCATCCGTGTGGTGCTGCTCAACCGGATACAGAGCGATGTGCGCGTTAATGCCGTTGCCTGCGACAACCATGCGGGTGGGCGCGATGCTGCTACTTTTCTGATGGCGCGCGGGCGTCGGCGGATTGGCTTTATCGGAGGTATCCTGGATACCTCGACGCATCGTGATCGCGCGGCGGGGTTTCGTGAGGCGCTACAGGCAGGCGGACAGTCGCTGTTCGCGGAGGCTGCCGGTGGCTATACCTATCGCGGCGGCTATGTCGCGGCGCAGGCGATGCTGACGCAGAAAACGCGGCCCGACGCAGTGTTCTGCTGCAATGACATCATGGCGCTTGCCGCCATTGATGCAGCGCGAGAATTGGGACTTTCGACGCCGGACGATCTCTCTGTCATTGGCTTTGACGATATCCCGATGGCGAAATGGACGTCCTATCGCCTGACCACAATCCGCCAGCCGATTACCCGCATGATCAATGAAGTGGTCAACCTGATCGAGGCCGGCGCTGCAGTCGCGATCGATGATACGGCGACCAGCATTCTGCCTGGCAAGCTGATGGTGCGCGGCAGCGCTTGAAAGTTGCAGGCGTATTCCCAGGCAGACGTAAATTTCGTGACAGATGAAAAAAATCTTGACTAGCGCGGCAAATTTGACATGTTTCATGCACACGTTTGCGCACTTGGCAACGAGCAGGCAGGAGGGCCTGTTCGTTTTATCCAGTCGTGAAACAGAATGGGAGGAGCACCATGAAATTGAGAACGCTGGCCATCGTTTGCGCGGCCGTTCTTGCTACCGCAGGCCAGGGATTTTCTGCCGAACGCGCTCTGCGAGTCGCGACGAGCGTTCCCCACAATCACTATCTCACCAAGGTCGTCAAAGAATTTGCCGCGAATGTAACGAAGCGGACGAATGGCGAAATCGTGTTCGAATTCTATGATTCCGGATCGCTCGTCAGCGATCAGCACATGGACGAGGCGGTAGCGAATGGCACGATCGACATCGGGATCGCGTCGGCATCCATTCTCGCCGGCACTGTCCCGGCGCTGAATGTCTTTGCCGTTCCTTTCTATTTCGATACCCGCGAGAAACTTGACCGTGCCGTCCTGCCCGGCACGCCGATCCGCACCATGCTGGATAAAAGGATCAACGAGACGGGGTCTCATGCCCTTTTCTGGATCCCTTACGGCTTCATCACGATGATTACAGCGGGCAAGGAAGTTCATCTGCCCGCCGATATGAACGGGCTCAAGATCAGGACATTCGGCACGACCGTCAGCGAGTTTGTCGAAGCGCTCGACGCAGCACCGGTGGTTACCAGCGGCGGCGAGCAGTTTCTGGCGCTCCAGCGCGGTATCGTCGATGGCGGGTTGACTGGCTGGCCGTCGGTCGAGGAGCGGCGCCTCTACGAAGTTTCCAAATATGTGATCGCCACGGACCACATGTACGAGACGCATTTCGCCCTGATGAGCGAGAAGGCGCTCGACGCAATGCCGGGCGAGCTTCGGGCCATCTTTCGAGAAGAAGCCGCCAAGCTTGAGGCCGTTTTGATGGACCGCATCTTCGACGCCACGAAGCACACGCGTGACGTTCTCTCCAACAAGATGGAGATCATCGATCTCACGCCCGAAGAGATCGGCCAGTGGAAGCAGAAGACGGCGCCTGTCGCCAAAGCCTTCTACGAAAACGGAAACGAACTTGCCCGTTCCGTGTTCGAAGAAGCGCAGAAACTGCAATAGGCGGCTTGGTGCTCCTCACGCTGCCGTAAGGCCAAAGGACCGGTCAACACTAGAAGCAAGGATGGTGGCTCAGCCACCGTTACGGCCAACTGCGCATATGCGCAAACGCCTGCGTTGGTCAGGCGTGAAATTCTGGGAGGAACGGCATTATGCCCCCGCAAGAAAAGAAGTGGGTGAACGCCATCGAGGCGACTATCCTGAAGATCGGTGAATACAGTTCATGGATCTACCTCTTCATCGGCGTCATCGTCGCCTATGAGGTGGCATTGCGATACTTTTTCAATAGTCCGACGGATTGGGTAGAGGAGACCTCACGGCTCGGCATGGTCTGGGCGACATTCCTCCTGTTTCCGGCCTGTATGAATCGCCGGCAACTGATTTCGATCACGCTTCTTTCCGATGCCGTGGGTGAGCGTGGCAAGATGATGCTCGAGGGACTTGCCTTTGCGGTCATCTCCGTCGCTTGTGCTCTTGTTTCCTGGGAGGCGACCATTGCGGCATTTGATTCCGCCGCGGTTGGCCGCGCTACGGCAAGCGTGCTGCGCATTCCGTACTGGCTCTTCTATCTGCCGGTTGCCGTCGGTTTTTTCCTATTCTTCATCCAGGCCGCGCTGGATCTGATCCTGCTTGTCGCCACCGGCCAACGTCGCAAGACCGAACTCAGCCACGAGGATATCTGATATGGAAAGCGTTCTTGTGCTGATCGCGCTCTTCGTCTTCCTGTTTACCGGCATTCCAGTCGGCATCGCACTGACGACGACCGGAATCGTGCTTCTGATGATGAAGGGCGTACCGCTCGCCAGCGTGTCCATGGAATTCCTCGGCTCGGTGAATAATTTCATCCTGCTCGCCGTACCCGTCTTTTTGCTCACTTCCAACATCCTGCTAAAGGCAGGTGTGGCGAAGGACCTCTTCGACGCAGTACAGCGGTGGGTTGGCGGCGTGCGGGGTGGAGTTGCGATCGCGACGATCATCTCCTGCGGCATTTTCGCTGCGATCTCGGGCTCCTCCGTCGCCGTTGCCGCCATGATCGGCACGGTTGCCATCCCCGAAATGGTGAGCCGTGGCTATGACCGCCGCTTCGTCATGGGCACGCTTGCTGCCGGCGCCACGCTCGGCATTCTCATCCCGCCTTCGATCCCGCTGATCATCTATTCCGCGGTGGCGGAGGAATCCACGGCGCAAATGTTCCTCGCAGGCGTGGGCCCAGGCCTGTTCCTGATTGCCGCCTTCCTGGTTTATTGCGTCATCAAGTCGTTCCTTGGCGGGGCTCCACAAACCGAGGCCGCCGCCGGAGATGGCGGGCGCATGATGGCGAGCGTGCGAGCCCTGCCGACAATCGTTATCGCGCTGACTATGATCATCGGCATCTATGCGGGCGTCTTCACACCGACGGAATCGGCCGCTGTCGGCCTCGTCATGACGCTGATCTATGTCTTCGGCATGCGACGTGGCGTGTCCTTTACGGACTTCCGCGAGGCAGTATTCGGGGCGGGTCTGACGACCGCTAACCTTCTTCTGATCATCGCCGGAGCCAATGTCTTCGGCAAGGCGATCATGCTTTACCGCATTCCTTACGAAATTTCAGGGTGGATCGCTGCCAATATCGAATCAGCCGGTCTCTTCATGATCTCGGTCACGGCGGTTCTGCTTGTCATGGGCCTGTTCCTGGAAGGGATCGCGATGATCCTGATCGTGTTGCCGGTGCTGCTGCCGTCACTCGGCGTTCACGGCATCGACGCGGTCTGGTTCGGCATCTATTTTGTGCTGATGATTGAAATCGCATTGATCACACCGCCGGTCGGCATGAACCTCTTCGTCATCCAGTCCGTAGCAAGATCGAGTTTGAAAGAGGTCATGCACGGGGCATTGCCCTATGTATTCATCATGCTGGGCGCTGTGCTGGCGATCTACTTCTTCCCGGAGATCGTGACCTACATTCCGTCACTCAGTAAGTAATAAGATGCCGGTGTCGGGGAGGGGCACTACATGCCCCTTTCACGTTAGCCGCAGGAGCCGCGGATGATGAGTTTTCCGCGCATGGCGATCAGTTCATCCGGCAGGCTCGGGTCGAGGGTGCGGGCCTGCAGAAGCTCAAAGGCGCGCTGGATCATCAGTGGCAGAGGCTGCTGGATTGTGGTCAGGTCGTAGATCGGCCGCGCCGAACTTGGCAGGCCGTCGAAGCCGGCGACGGCAATATCTTCGGGTACGTTGATCGATGCGAGGCGCAATGCGTCGAGGACGCCCATCGCCATAATATCGCTAAGCGCGAATATCGCATCCGGCCGTTCATGCGCGGGCAGGGCTGCGATCTCCTGGCCGGCTGCATAGCCTCCGTCATAGTTGGAGTGGCCATCGATGCGGACGGCCAGTTTCAGGCCCGCCTGCTCCAGTTCGGAGACGAAACCTTCCTCGCGTTCCCGCGAGGTCGAACTGCTGGACGCGGTATAGACCAGCCCGAAACGGCGCCTGCCGCGGGCGATCATCAGCCTGGCAATCTCGACTCCACCGGCGCGGTTGTCGCAAGTGACAAAGCAGCCATGGGCAAGGGCCACACGGTTGACCATGACCAGCGGCACGTTGTTCTGCGCACAGATTTCCGCTGCGCGCGACGACAGGATGGCTGACGAGATGATGCAGCCGTCGACCTGATACTGGATTAGCGCCTGGGCAGTGATGTCTTCGATCGGCCCGCCGCCGGCATGGATGATGAGCAGACGAAAGCCGAGCTTCTCGGCCTGTCGCGTCGCTTCATATAGAAGTTCCAGGTAGAAGGGGTTTTCCGCCGATCCCAAAACGAGGCCATAAAGCCCGCTCTTGCCGGAAGATAGCGTGCGCGCCAGAACATTGGGCATGTAGCCATGTTCTTTTGCAAGCCCGAGAATCAAGTCCCGCGTCTTCTTTGAAATGCGGGTGTCTCCCTTCAGGGCACGCGTCACCGTCGACGGCGCGACGCCGGCCAGTTCCGACAGGGTGACGACCGTTGCTCTGCGTGGTGCTGGTGGGGTCAAAATTGAGCTCATGCGGCTTCATAGCAAAACGGTGGCGGCCTGTCGCGTCGATATGCGCCAACTGCGAGTCGGTGGAAAATGCGCCGGCGGCGACAAAATTTTAGAACGCAACTTGACATCGAACACATAAACCGTTTGGATCAGATTGCGCAAACGTTTGCGCAACTTTATTGATTTGCTTGATGTGGGAGGAGCGATGTCCAGTTCAAAACGCCAGATGAAAATGGTTGGCTTTCTGCAGGCGCAGAATTGCTCCATTGCACCAGGCTCGTGGCGGCATCCTGCCGGTGCCGTCGACTTTCTCTCGCCTGAGTATTTCCAGCGCATCGGACGCATCCTGGAGGAGGGCAAGTTCCATCTCGCATTCTTCGACGACCGCCTGGCGATGCCGGATATCTATAGCGACGATCACGAAGAGGCAGTCGAGAACGGGGTGCGCGTCGTCAAGATGGACCCGGTTTCGATCATCACCGCGATTGGTATGGCGACGAGCCATATCGGTCTTGGCATCACCTATTCGACGACCTATTACGAGCCTTTCCACGTGGCACGCCTGTTCGGCACGCTCGACCTGATGACCAAGGGCCGCGCCGCATGGAATGTCGTGACGTCGCTCAATAATTCGGAGGCCGCCAATTTCGGCCGTACCGAGCATCTCGCCCATGATCTGCGCTACGAGCGAGCCGACGAATTCATGGAAGTGGTGACGGGGCTGTGGAACAGCTGGGAGCCCGACGCGCTGATCGTCGACAAGGAGACGGGCCGGTTCGCCGATCCCAAGAAAGTTCATCGTCTGAATCACAAGGGCAAGTATTTCAGCTCGCGTGGCCCACTGCCTGTGCCGCCGTCGGCGCAGGGACGCCCCGTGCTCATCCAGGCCGGCCAGAGCGGCCGTGGCCGCCAGTTTGCCGGTAAGTGGGGCGACCTGATCTTCGTCGTCTACCCGACGATCGAGACAGGCCAGAAGCAGTATGCCGCCGTAAAGGAAGAAGTCGCCGCCGCCGGTCGCGACCCGGACGAAGTTGCAATCTGTCCGGCCTGCTATGTCTGCGTCGGCGAAAGCGTGGAGATCGCTGAGGAGAAGCGCGAATATATTCGTGCGCTCGCCAAGCCGATCGATGCCCTCGTACTTCTGTCGGAAGCACTCAACTTTGATTTCGCCAGCAAGCCGATGGACAGCGAGTTCACCGACGAGGAGCTGAAGAAGCTTTCCTGGTCGGGCTTCAAGGAGCGGGTGATCACGCTGAGCGGCAAACCCAACCCGACCGTGCGCGACTTCGTACACTATTCCGGTCGCGGCACGATCGGCGAGTTCCCGATCTTCTGCGGCACGCCGACCATGGTCGCAGACCAGATGGAAGAATGGTTCACCTCGAGGGCCTGCGACGGCTTCGTGCTCGCCGCGACGCACACCCCAGGCGCCTACGAGGATTTCGTGCGCTACGTGGTGCCGGAGTTGCAGCGACGCGGCGTCTACCAGAAGGACTATGCCGGTACGACGCTCCGCGAAAATCTCGGCATCTCCATGCCGACCCATCCTGCCCAGCGCCGCGCAGCCGAATAAGACAGCAGTCGGAGAAGATCGATGAAAGAATTCAGAATGCTCTCGACGAGCGGTATCCTCGGCTATGGCTATGCGGAAGAGTCGCTCAAGATCGGTATGTCCTGGGAGCCGCATGTCATCGGCTGCGATGGCGGCAGCACCGATCCAGGGCCCTATTATCTTGGCGCGGGAAAATCCTTCTGCTCCCGCCTGTCGGTCAAGCGTGACTTGCGGCTGATGCTGCAGGCGAGCGTCGCGGCGGGCATTCCCTGCATTATCGGTACATCCGGTGGTGCGGGCGGGGAGCCGCATCTGCAGGATACGGCAGCGCTTGTGCGTGAAATCGCGCGGGAGGAAAAGCTGTCTTTCAAGATGGCGCTAATCCATTCGGAACAGAGCAAGGGCGATCTTGCCCAATGGGCCACAGCCGGCGTGACCAAGCCGCTGGGGAAGATGAGGCCGCTCGATCGCGGCATGATCGACAACGCAACCCGCGTTGTCGGCATGATGGGGCCGGAGCCGTTCGCCAGGGCGCTCGACGAAGGAGCGCAGGTCATTCTCGCTGGTCGCAGCAGTGACCCGGCGCAATGGGCCGCACCCGCAATCCGCGCCGGCATGGCGCCCGCACCATCCTGGTATGCGGGCAAGATGCTGGAATGCGGCGCCGAGCCGACGGTGCCGAAGGAGCCAGACTGCATCTTCCTGCGTGTTCGCGACGATCATGTTGTTTGCGAACCGCCGAACCCGATCCGTCGTTCGACGCCGCTGGCGGTTGCGAACTTCGCGCTGCATGAAAATTCGAGCCCTATCCATCATGTCGAGCCAGGCGGACTTCTCGATACGGCCAATTGCCGGTTCCAGGCCATCAGCGACCGCGCGGTCAAGATCGACGGGATGACCTGGACGCCCGCGGAACGCTACACGGTGAAGCTGGAGGGGGTCGAGATGGCCGGTTATCGCGCCATCGCCATCTGCGGCACGCGCGACCCGATCCTGATCTCGCAGATCGACGATTATCTCGCGACCCATCGTGAGAAGGTGGCTGTGAAGGCCGAGTCCTTCGGCGTGCCGCGCGACGACTACCGGATGATCGTCCATTGCTACGGCAAGGATGGTGTCATGGGCAGCTGGGAGCCGGTCAAGCAGATCACCAGCCACGAACTGGGCTTCGTGATCGAGGTGGTCGGAAAGACTGCGGATGTCGCCAATGCGGTGATCGCCATGGCCCGGACCTCCATGCTGCACGCGGACTTTCCAGGACGCCTCTGCAAGGAAGGCAACATGGCCTTCCCGTTCAGTCCGTCCGATATCGACATGGGACCGATGTACCGCTTCAGCATCTTCCATACAGTCGAGGTAAGTGATCCTTGCGCTCTCTTCCCCATCGAATACGAGAAAGTTTGACCATGGCCCTCATCAGAGACATTGCCCAAATCTGCAAAAGCAAGAATGCCGGTCCTTTCAACGTGACGATCGACGTGTTGTTCGAGGATCACTCGGTCTATCAAGAGGTGAAGGCCACCGGGGTGCTGAACGCCGCGCTGTTTTCAAAACTCTACGGCGTCAAGGAAGAGGACGTGCTCTTCACTCCCTACGACACGGCGTCCGCCTTCAAGGCAACCTTTCCGCGGGCGGTACCTGCCGGCGATATCGGAGATACCGACGTCTATGGGGCGCAGCAACATGCGCCGCTGCTGGATGTAGATATCCCGCTTCAGAAGTGACCTGAAAACCGCGCATGGGTCTTCTTGCAGGAGGACGCAGGGAGGTCCATGCGGTTGCCACTATCAGCTTTGGGAGGAGCTTATGGCCACAGAAACATCCGACATCCGCAAGGTTGCGCTCGCAAGCTTCATCGGGTCGACCCTGGAGTGGTACGATTTCTTCATCTTCGGTACGGCCACGGCCCTCGTCTTCAACAAAATATTCTTTCCTGAATTCGACCCCGCAACGGGCATGATCGCGGCCTTCGCGACCTTTGCTGTCGGGTTCATCGCCCGCCCGTTGGGCGGCATCGTGTTTGGCCATTTCGGCGACCGGATCGGCCGGAAGGCCATGCTGGTGCTCAGCCTGACCATGATGGGGGGCATCACGTTCCTGATCGGCCTCATCCCCACTTATGCGGTGCTCGGCGTCGGTGCGCCGATCCTTCTGACATTGCTCCGCTTTCTGCAGGGCTTTGCGGTCGGCGGCGAATGGGGAGGGGCAACACTGATGGTCGTCGAACACGCGCCCAATCGGACGCGGGGCTTCTTCGGCAGTTGGCCTCAGATGGGCATTCCGGCGGCACTTCTTCTGTCGTCGGGCATGATGGCGCTCGTCGGCGCGCTGACGACGCCCGAACAGTTCATGGCTTGGGGATGGCGCATACCGTTCCTGTTCAGCGGCGTGCTGCTGGTCTTCGGCATCTACCTGCGCCGCCGCCTGGCGGAATCGCCGAGCTTCCGGAAAATGAAGTCCGAGGGCGAGCGTGAGCGCCTGCCCGTCGTCGAAGTGCTCGGCAAGCACGGCAAGAAGACCACCCTTCTCATCGCCTGCCAGGCAGCAGAGAACACGAGTTTCTACGTCGTTGCTGTCTATTCGCTTGTCTACCTCACCACCGTGGTTGGCATTGATCGTGGCACCGCATTGAATTCCCTGATGATCGCTGCGGTATTCTGTTTTGTCGCCCAGCCAATTTTCGCCGCTTTGTCCGACCGGATCGGCCGCAAGCGCGTATTCATGGGCGGGATGATTTTTAACGGCCTGTTCATCGCACCGTTCTTCCTGTTCCTCGATACGGCGAACGTGTTCTGGATCACGGCGGCGATGATACTTTCCATCGTCCTCGGACAGGCGACGACGCAATCCACGCAACCCAGCCTCGTCGCCGAGCAATATACCGCCTCGGTGCGATATAGCGGCGTATCGGTCGCCTACCAGTTCGCCACCGTGCTCTGGAGTGGGCCGACGCCGATGATCGCAGCAGCACTATGGGCGTGGTCGGGAACCTGGATACCGCTTGCGTGCTACATCATGGCAGCTGCCTGCCTCTCAGTCCTCAGCATCGTTCCGTTGCGCGAAGCAGCCGGTGCCGATCTCGAAGAGGAATCTAACGAAGGCGCGCTCGAACCGGCATCCTCGACACGGGCCGTCCATCAATATCAATAAGACAGGAGCCAGACGCCATGTCCCATGATCAACGCATTCTCCGCAACGCCCTCGGATCTTTCGCTACGGGTGTCACCGTCGTCACCACTCGTGCCGTTGGCGACAGGGATATCGGACGGACGGCCAACAGCTTCAGCTCGGTCTCGCTCGATCCGCCGATGATACTCTGGAGCCTGGCGAAAACCTCGTCCAGCTTCGAGGATTTCAGGCAGGCCGAACATTTCGCCGTGCATATCCTGTCGGCAGACCAAAGCGACATATCCGGCCTGTTCGCCAGCAAGAAGGAAAACAAGTTCGATGGGCTGGCAGTCGAGCGTGGCGAAGACGAAATTCCGCTTCTGAAAAACTGCGCAGCCCGTTTCGAATGCCGTACCGCCTATCAGTACGAAGGCGGCGACCACATCATTTTCGTTGGCGAAATTATCGGTTTCCAGCATTCCAGCACGCCGCCGCTGATCTTTCACGGCGGGCAGTATGGCCGGCTCATTCGCCACGCCGGCGACGCAACCTCGTTCGAAAAGAAGGAAAGCAGCCTTTCGCCGGACGACTTCATCTATCAGATTTCGCGCGTATTCTATCAGATTCGCAGCGACGCGATGGCAGAACGGCGTCGACGCGGATGGAGTGGCGCGGACTATGCCGTTCTGACACTGCTCGGCCATGAGGATGGCCGCGCGCTCGAGGAAATTCGCGAGATCGGCCGCTCGCGCGGAGACGAGATCACTGACGAAACGATCAACAAACTCAAGTCCATAGGCCTTATCAAGGTCGATGGAACAATGACGCGAACGGCGCATCTAACCGGGGAGGGTCGCAAGGCGATGATCGAGATAGTCGCAATGCTGAAATCGGCGGAAGCCGAAACTCTGGCCCTTCTCGACGAGAACGAGGCCTGGGTGCTGAAACAACTGCTGAACAGGCTCGCGACATCACGGGATAGCGGCTGGCCGCCGGTTCGGCAGCAGGCAGTCGCTGCGTCAGCTTGAGCGCACACGGATAGTGGAGGTGTGATGACCCGCTTTGCCATCGGAGACATCGTGGTCTCCGCCATATGGGAGATGGAGGACACGTCGTTCCAGATGAGGTCCTTCTTTCCACTCGTCACAGAGGAAATGCTGGCCCGGGAGCGATCCTGGCTAACGCCGATGTTCCATGACCCCGCTACGGACCAGATCAAGCTCAGCATTCATGCCTGGCTGATCGATACCGGTCGGCACAAGATCCTCGTAGATACCTGTGTCGGCAATGACAAGAAGCGTCACGCGCGCAATCAATGGTCCAATCTTGATACGCCCTTCATTGAGCGCCTGCGTGCGGCGGGCGCCGAGCCCGATGCGATCGATTATGTCTGTTGCACCCATCTTCACGCCGACCATGTCGGTTGGAATACGAGGCTCATCGACGGGCGTTGGGTGCCGACCTTCCCGAACGCAAAATATATTTTCGGGCGGAAGGAATACGATTACTGGACCGAAAAATATGGCTCCGACCCGGGCAGCCATCATCTTGCCGCTTATAACGACAGTGTCCTGCCTGTCGTCGAAGCCGGGCAAGTGGTGCTGGTGAACGACGGATACGAGCTTGACGGCTGCCTGACGTTCAAGCCGGCACCCGGCCACACGCCTGGCCATGTTGCCATTTGGCTGCACTCCAATGGCCGCGAGTGCGTGTTTTCGGGCGACATCATCCATCACCCGATCCAGCTCAGATATCCGCGGCTTAGCTGCATGGGCTGCGAGGATCCAGTGCAGTCGGCACACACCCGTAACGCCCTGCTGGCAGACATAGCAGATACCGGCAGGATGCTGATGACCGGACATTTTCTGGCGCCGCATGCGGCTCATATCGAAACCGCCGGCGAAAGTTTTCGTGTGCGGTGTTTGCCGTGCTAGCGTCGCTGGCTGCAGATCGCATTTGAAGGAGAGAGACATGAAGATCAGAGCCGCCGTGCTTCGCCAGATGGGCGCCAGCATGCCCTACACCATGAGCAAGCCACTGGAAATCGCCGAGCTTGATCTGGACCGCCCGGGACGCGGAGAAGTTCTGGTGCGTATCCGTGCGGCCGGGCTCTGCCATTCGGATCTCTCCGTCATCAACGGCAGCAGGCCGCGGCCGTTGCCGATGGCAATCGGCCACGAGGCGGCAGGCGAGGTGGTCGAACTCGGTGAAGGCGTCGACGATCTGGATGTGGGCGATCATGTCGTGCTGGCCTTCGTGCCAAGCTGCGGACATTGCCTGCCATGCTCGGAGGGACGACCGGCACTATGCGAGCCGGGTGCCGCGTCCAATGGCAAGGGCACGCTCCTCACTGGAGACATCAGGCTGCACTCTGATGGAGAGCCGGTTCATCACCATCTCGGCTGCTCCGCCTTCGCCGACCACGCAGTCGTGTCGCGGTGCTCGATCGTCAAGATCGATAAGGACCTCCCGTTCAATGAGGCAGCGCTGTTCGGCTGCGCGGTGTTGACCGGGGTCGGCGCGGTGGTGAACACCGCAAGGGTCCAAGCGGGGCAGACCACAGTGATCGTCGGTCTCGGCGGTGTGGGGCTGGCGGCTTTGCTGGGCGTGATAGCCACGGGTGCGGCGCATGTGATAGCGGTCGACCTGTCGGATGAAAAGCTGGAGACCGCCCGCGAGCTCGGGGCAACGGCGACGGTCAATGCCCGCGACGCGGATGCCGTCGAAAGAGTCCGGAAGCTCACAAATGGCGGCGCCGATTTCGCCTTCGAGTTCGCAGGCTCCGAAAAGGCGCTGGAGACCGCCTACAAAATGACCCGGCGCGGCGGAACGACGGTGACGGCCGGGCTGCCTGCGCCAACGGCGGCCATGCCGCTCAACATTGTCAGCCTTGTCGCCGAGGAGCGCACCGTGAAGGGCAGCTATATCGGTACCTGCGTGCCGGTTCGCGATATTCCGCGTTATGTCGCCCTCTACAAGTCGGGGCGCCTGCCGGTGAACAAGCTTCTCAGCGGTGCGATCAGACTCGACGAGATCAACGAGGGTTTCGACCGGTTGCACAAGGGTGAGGTGATCCGGCTGGTGGTCGAGATGTAGTGTCCGGCTCAAACGAGCCCAGACTCGGCATAATCATCATGAAAATTTTTCATGATGATTATGAAAACTTGCAAGCGGTATGTCTTCGCCCTTACAGCTTGGTCGCAAAGGGAGATCAATCATGACCATCACCTATCTCAAGCGTGGCAAACCTGCCGACGAACGCGCCGAGGACGATGCCAGGGTTCGCGCCGTCGTCGAGACGACCCTCAAGGACATCGAGACCCGCGGCGACGCCGCTGTGCGCGAGCTGTCGGAAAAGTTCGACAAGTTTTCACCGCCCTCCTTTCGCCTCAGCGCTTCCGAAATCGAAGCGGCGATGAGCAAGGTCACGGCGCGCGACATGGCCGATATCGAATTCGCCCAGGCACAGATCCGGAGTTTCGCCGAAGCGCAGAAGGCGTCGATGCATGACATCGAGGTCGAGACCGTGCCGGGTGTCATCCTCGGCCATCGCAACATTCCGGTCCAGTCGGTCGGATGCTACGTGCCTGGCGGCAAGTTCCCGATGGTGGCGTCTGCCCACATGTCGGTTCTGACCGCCTCTGTCGCGGGTGTTCCACGCATCGCCGCCGCTGCGCCGCCGCAAAAGGGTGAACCGCATCCGGCGATCGTCGCAGCCATGCACAAGGCGGGGGCGCATGAAATCTACGTTCTCGGCGGCATGCAGGCCGTGGGCGCCATGGCGCTTGGCACCGAAACGATCAAGCCGGTGGACATGCTGGTTGGCCCCGGCAACGCCTTCGTCGCCGAAGCGAAGCGCCAGCTCTATGGTCGCGTCGGTATCGACCTCTTCGCCGGCCCCACGGAAACCATGGTCATCGCCGACGAGACGGTCGATGCCGAATTGTGCGCCACCGATCTCCTGGGCCAGGCCGAGCACGGCTACAACTCCCCGGCCGTCCTCGTCACCAATTCGGAAAAGCTTGCACGCGCGACGCTGGCCGAGATCGACCGGCTGCTAGCCATTTTGCCCACCACCGAAACCGCCTCTGCTTCCTGGCGCGATTATGGCGAGGTGATCGTCTGCGACACCTATGAGGAAATGCTCGACGTCGCAAACGACATCGCCTCCGAACATGTCCAGGTCATGACCGACCGCGACGACTGGTTCCTGGAAAAGATGCATTCCTACGGCGCGCTATTCCTTGGTCCCCGCACCAATGTCGCCAATGGCGACAAGGTCATCGGTACGAACCATACGCTGCCGACGAAGAAAGCCGGGCGTTACACCGGCGGTCTCTGGGTGGGCAAGTTCCTGAAGACGCACTCCTACCAGAAGGTGACGACGGATGCCGCTGCTGCCGAATTCGGCGCCTATTGCTCGCGGCTATGCATGCTGGAAGGCTTCGTCGGCCACGCCGAACAGGCCAATGTGCGCGTTCGCCGCTATGGCGGTAAAAACGTACCTTATGGCGTCGCCGCGGAATAAGGTACATAACCCACGGGGCGTGCCACCGCTGGCACACATTCCTTCAAAAGCCGGGGCCGGAACCATGGAATTGCCGACCACACCTTCGTTTCGACTGGAAGGCAAGCGCGCACTTGTCGCCGGCGCGTCCTCTGGTATCGGCTTGGGCGGCGCCGTCGCGCTGGCGGAAGCCGGCGCCCAGGTCGTTCTCGCGGCCCGCAACGCGGACCGGCTCGCCGAGGCCGTGGAAGCTATCCGCGCGCGCGGATACTCTGCCGATGCCCTTTCCCTCGACGTCGCCGATGTCACGGAGACGGAGCGTCAGGTCGCGGCTCTCGGCCCCTTCGATATCCTGGTGAACAGCGCCGGGCTCGCCCGCCATACCCCGGCGCTCGAAACCACCACTGCCGATTTCGACGCCGTTTTCGGCATCAACGTCCGCGGTGCCTATTTTCTTACCCGGGCGATTGCCAAGGGTCTGATCGACGCCGGAAAACCCGGATCGCTCATTAACATCTCGTCGCAGATGGCGCAGGTCGGCGGCATAGACCGCGCCGTCTACAGCGCCTCCAAACACGCGGTCGAAGGCTTTACCAAGTCGATGGCGATCGAGTGGGGCAGGAGCGGTATCCGCGTCAACACGATCTGCCCGACCTTCATTCGCACACCTTTGACCGAACAAACCTTCGCAGATCCCGAGCGGGTGCGCTGGATCGAGGAGAAAATAAAGCTCAGTCGTCTCGGCACGGTCGAAGACATCATGGCCGCCGTCATCTATCTCGCCTCGGATGCATCGTCGATGATCACGGGAACGGCCCTCATGGTCGACGGCGGCTGGACCGCCGATTAGCGCTATCCAACGCCTGTGGCGCAATTCGTCTGTCCTGATGCTGTTACTGGTCGTTGCACAGCGGATGCTCATCGAAGCCGGCCACGGGGGAGGCTCTGCCAGGGCCGGGTCGGCCGCTCGATTGCTCAAGAACTTCCGATGCCGCGTTTGATGTAGCCATCGAGTTGTCATGCGCGCAGCGCTCAGATACCGCCGAATTCAGGGAGGCAATTGCAATGCTGCCACATTGGCCTCATTTTGCCTGTCACATATAGGGACGGGTAGGCGCATCATGGTTGACCAGAACACTTCTCCAAGAAAGACCACGGGAACGAAAGGCGATGCAGTCGAAGTTGCAGCTCCCATGCCGCTGAGGTTTGGGGATGATCCCTATGTCTGGGCCTGCTGGCTGTATTACGAAGACGGGCGGACGCAAAGCGACATTGCACAGATCATGGGAATCTCCCGCGCGACCGTAAACACCTATCTTGCGGATGCACGCGATCGCGGCATCGTCAATATATCGTTGGAACCAGAGCGCCTTGGTTCGCTGTTGTTGGCCAAGGAACTCAAACGGCATTTTGGTCTGAACGACTGCCTCGTGGTGCCAAGCGACGATGGTGCTCGCCCCCTGATAGACCGGTTAGGGGCCGCTGGTGGACAGGCACTATCGAGGATGATCAGATCGGGAGACACTCTTGCTGTCGCGTGGGGCCGCACGGTAATGGCTATCGCTGAGCACACGTCTGCAAGTGTGCAGGATGTAACCGTCGTGCAGGCTACCGGCGGGACGAGAGCAAATTTTGCCTACACGCCAGAGCATTGCGCTGCGGCACTGGCGCGGGCAGTCAAGGGCCGTCTTGTCAACATTACCGCCCCGGCATTGGTCAATAGTCGCCAGGCGCGTGACATCATCATGCAGGAACCGCTGGTGGAAGATCAGTTCGAGGTCCTTCAGCAGGCAAACAAGGCCTTGTTCGGAATTGCATCCTTAAGGCCAAATTCCACTATTCATACGAGCGGATTTTTTGAGTCTGTAGCAATTCAAGAATACCTGTCGAAGAACGCCGTGGGTGTCGTGGCGGGCCGTTTCCTTGATGGACAAGGCACCCCCGTGAAGGGCCCGCTGGATGAGCGCACGATCGGGATCGATCTGGATACGCTCAAGGCCATCGACATGCGCATCGCCGTAGCCGGTGGCTATGACAAGGTTCCCGCAATTCTGGCCGCGTTGAGAGGAGGATACGTGACCATCCTCATAACCGATGCTGCGACCGGTTCGGCGATATTGAGCGCCGAGGACGTACGACCGAACGTCACCAGGCCGCTACGAACGCGATCGCAGGACGAGGTCGCGCAGCCGCTAAGGACGCGCAATTTCGTGAAGAAATTCCTTAACGATGCAGATGAGGTCGTGGAGGAAATGCTGGAAGGTCTCATCGAGGCTCATAGCTCCCATCTTTCGCCAATCAACGGATCCCAGCGGGCTTTAATGGCTCGAAATGGTCCGCGCCCGGGAAAGGTTGGACTGGTGATTGGCGGGGGATCCGGGCACGAACCCTGTTTCTTCGGGTATGTCGGCCAGGGACTCGCCGATGCCGTCGCCGTTGGGAATGTATTTTCTTCTCCACCGCCTGGGCCAATTCTCGAGTGCGCACGCGCCGCCAGTGGTGGTGAAGGCGTGCTTTTCGTGTATGGCAACTACGCCGGGGACGTCATGAATTTCGAGATGGCCGCCGAGATGGCGCAGGTTGAAGGCATCAAGGTCCGAACCGTCCTGACGACCGATGATATCGCATCCTCCTCCCTGGAAGATCGCGAGGGACGGCGAGGTGTCGCGGGAAATTTCTTCATCTTCAAGATAGCCGGCGCTGCATGCGACCGCGGTCTGAATCTTTATGAATGTGAAGCGATGACCCGCCATGCCAATGACCGCACGTTCACCATGGGGGTCGCGCTGGAGTCGTGCTCATTGCCTCAAACACGGCGTCCAAGCTTCGATATCGGGCCCGACGACATAGAAATCGGTATGGGCATTCATGGCGAACGCGGGGTGATCCGACAGGAGCTGGCACCAGCCGATGCGATTGTCGATCGCATCATGGATCAGATATTCGTGGAAATGAAACCGGCCAAGGGCGACAGCGTGGCGGTGCTTGTGAATTCTTTTGGCGGCACCCCGCTTATGGAGCTTTATATTATCTACCGGCGCGTTCGGCAGCGCCTCGCCGCGCGCGGCGTCAGAATAGAAGCTAACTGGATCGGGCACTACTGTACGTCGCTCGACATGGTTGGTGCATCGATTTCGATCATGCATCTGGACAACCAGCTCACGGAACTCCTTCGTCATCCCTGCGACGGCGTGGCGATTAACATTGCATGATTACCGCTGTTACAACGAGAGTTCGTGAGTGGAATGGGAGGAAATGGAATGGGTGAGCCAGGTACGCAGCAGATCATCCGAATGTTCGAGCGGATATCTCTGGCGATCAATAGCGAAAAAGGCAGGCTCTCGGAGCTTGACGGAGCGATTGGGGATGCGGACCACGGAATAACAATGGCTCGGGGTTTCTCCGCTGTGACCAAACGATTGTCGGGTTCGAATTGCGAGACCCTTTCCCCCTCGGAAATCTTGCGCATTGCGGCATCGACATTCCTGGATGCAGTCGGAGCTTCCACCGGCCCTCTCTATGCGACCGCATTTACAGATGCGGCGCAGGCTCTGTCCGGCAAGGATCGCCTGGCGGTGCAGGAACAGGCGGATCTCATCGCGGCATTCAGCTCAGGTATAAAGCGACGAGGAAAGGGCGAACGCGGCGACAAGACAATGCTGGATGCCTGGGTTCCCGCTGCCGAGGCGGCATTGAGGGCCCGCGCTCGCGACGCAACGGCCGTCGAAATGTGGCAGGACATATTGTCGGCCGCTGAAACCGGCTGTGAATCAACCAAATCGATGGTGGCAGCGCGCGGCAGGGCTCTGCGCCTGGGCGAACGATCCCTTGGCCACATCGATCCCGGAGCAGCATCCGCCGTGGTCATCATTGCGGCCATGAAGGACACCTTTGCCGATTCCTGATTTCCTGAAGTTCGCGTGGCGGCCAGTTCAGCAAACGACCGAACGCGATCTATATTTTCCCGAATGCCGCGGTGCGAAGGCGTGGAAGCGCGAGCATCAGACTTACGCCACGCACAATCAGAAAAATGTGCAGTGCCAACCACAGACCATAGTTGGCAAGATAATGGCCCAGAACGAAAAGCGCGGCTATATAGACGACGAATGAGAAAAGCATCATGTTCCGGAGTGTCGAAGACCACGTTGCTCCCAGATATATGCCGTCCATCTGGAACGCGAGAACACCGGTGAGTCCAGTGGACGCAGCCAGCGGCAGATACCTTATTGCCTCCTCTCTTACCTCTTTCGACGTCGTGAACAGGCTGATTAATTCAGTGCCCGAAACAACAGTGACTACACCGAATACCGCAGCCAAAACGCCGCCCCAGACTGTTGTCAGTTTGACCGCCTTATCAAATGCCGGAAGGTAGCGTGCTCCCACAGCTCGGCCTGCCAGTTGTTCAACTGCGGCGGCGAATCCATCAAGAAAGAAGCTTACGATAATGAGAAAATGCATGAGAATGGCGTTTGCGGCGATTTCCACGGTCCCGAGGCGCGCTCCTTGCCTGGCGAAAAGGGCAAACGCTCCCATGAGCACAAATGTGCGGATCAGTATGTCCCGGTTGAAGACCATCAGTCGCTTTACGGCAGGGGGCGCCAGCAGCATTCTCAAAGAGATCGGGATTATCCGGCCGAAGCCGCTGAGCACAATTCCCATGCCAAGAATGGCGGCGATGGTTTCTGCGGCAACTGCTGCCCAGGCGACGCCAGCAACCCCCAGGTTGAGATAGAGGCCCCACCATACTGACAAACATATGTTGAAGACATTTATCAGGACCTGCAATCCTAAGGCGACGCGCGCATCCCCCTTTCCGAGTAGATAACCCAGTATTACATAGTTCAGCAACGACAGGGGTGCGGCCAACAGGCGAATTCGAATATAGGTATCCATTGCAGAGCTGACCGCCGGCGATGCTCCAATGAACCACATTCCGGCCAGTGAAATGAGGGGTGCGGCAGTGACCAGTAGAAGGCCGCAAAGGATTCCTAGGGCTGAAGCGCGCCAGAATATCTGCTGTTCTTCCGCAACATTGCGCGCACCATAAGCCTGGGCGATGAGACCCGTCGTGCCGGCACGCAAAAAGTTGAAGCTCGTGAACGCTAGATCAAATATCACAGCACCGGCGGCCAGCCCTCCCAACATAGCCACGTCATTGAGCTGACCGACGACAGCAGTGTCTACAAGCCCGAGGAGGGGGGTGGTCAGGTAGGCTATCGTCATCGGCGCCGCGATTGCCAACACGACCTTATTCGTTACTTCGAAAGCGTGGTCGTCTGACCGGTCAACGGTCTCCGCATGCATCATAGGCCACAGTCCTTATAAACCGTTGTCAGGTGGTCAAGGCGCTCATCGGCAGGCCTCGCCGCTTTTGAGCGTTTCGTGAGATGGAGTATCCTCAATTTCGGTTCCGGCGGATTCAGCAAGGCATTTCCCTGTTCGCCAGCTTGCTCGTCTGAGAAATCTGTGAAACTAGAGGCGATTGTCGATAATTGCGATTATCTATGGTATTTCGAATCTGTCGCTCTCTCTCCCCAACTTTGGTGACGGGAGAAATCACCTCTGAATAGGTCTCGATTGATCGAAAGAATCAATATGAGATCGTGCGTAAGTTCATTCCGTTTTGTTATGTAAGAGGACGATGTGCGACTTCGGCAAATTGAGCTATTTCGTCTGGTCGTTCGTCAGGGAACGCTGACCGCGGCCGCAGACGCCTTGTCGATTACCCAACCTGCTGCAAGCAAACTGCTCGCTCAACTCGAAAGCCACGTTGGGCTGGAACTATTTGAACGGACGAAGCGTCGTTTGATTTTGACGCGGGAAGGTGAGGTGTTTGCAGCCGAGGTTGAGCGCACATGGGAGAGCATTCAACGGCTTCGGCGTACCGCTGTCGATATCAGGCAACTGAAATTTGGTCGTTTGAACATCGCCGCTATGCCGAGTGTGGCGGGCTCATTCCTGCCGCCGATCGTCACGAACTTCTCTGCAAGAAAGAAGAATGTTTCAATTTCAGTGCATGCGCGCACTTCCGAACGCATCCATGAATGGGCGATTGGCGGCCAGATCGATATCGGCTTCACGCACAGTCGCGCGATTCACCCGCTTGTTTCGAGTGAGCTTCTGGTTCGAATTCCGGAGGTCTGCATCATGCCAACAAACCATCGGCTGGCGCATCGGGAAACTATCAGACCCGCCGACTTCCAGGATGAGGAATTCGTCCGGATAGGCGATATTGGCGACATTACCGAGGCGGACCAGGTTTTTATCGACGCCCAAATCCCCCGTAAATTAAATCTTGAAACACCGATGGCTTTCGTAGCCTGCGATCTTGTCGCTAACGGAGCAGGGCTCTCTCTAGTGGACCAGCTCACAGCCGCAAGCTACGGGCGACCAGGGCTGGTGTTTCGCCCCTTTGTGCCAACGCTCTACTCGGAAATCTGGTGCATTCGACCTAAAATGCTTCGACCATCCGGCATTGCCGATGAATTCCTCCGCGCTGTTCACGATTGCATATCCCACGTGATCCAAAGATAAAATCGCTCCCGTCAGGATCGCATGGCAGCAAATTTGTCGCCGATATCCTGCGACGCTTGTCCTGACCTTTAAAGCTGCGCTTGCTGCCGGTCCCGGCCTTTGCTGACAGGTGTGAAGCCGAGCCCCTGTGCAATCAGGCGGCCCTTTTACAAAGTTCGATTTACTATCGACATATGTCAAAAACTCACATAAGCTTTCCAGGCCTTGGCTAGCGGAGGACGGAGCGACAACAGCGCCGGCTAGCGAAATGGCCTGGGAGTTGGGCGAGCAATTCACAGGGTGGTTGGCTTGCAGCTATGCGGGAGGATGTGCGGTGTTTGCCAGATTGTCGGATCGGCAGTTGAATTTCCTTGTGGTGGTCAACGCCCTCGTGATTGCGGTTGCGGTTGTCCTCGCTGGTGATACCTTTCTCAGCCTTTACAATTTTCAATCCATGTCGGCGCAAGTCCCGGAACTTGCGCTTCTGGCGCTCGGCGTCATGTTGGCGATGATCGCGGGCAGTGGCGGCATTGATCTGTCGGGCATCGCGCTTGCCAATCTTTCCGGTATTGTGTCCTACCTGTTGATCCGCGATTGGGTTTCGGCCGATGATCTGCCGCTGACCTTCGTCGGGCTGTTCGCGGGCATTGCGCTGCTCGTCGGCCTCGTCGGCGGCATGATCAATGGAGCGCTGGTCGCCTTCGTCGGGCTAACCCCGATTATCGCCACACTAGGCACTCAACTGTTCTTCACCGGGATTGCCGTTCTCATCACCAATGGTTCGGCTGTCAGCCTCGGCTACATCGAGCCGCTTGATGATTTCGGCAACACGCCGGTCCTCGGTGTGCCCATGTGTTTCGCCCTGTTCATCGCCATTGCCGTCATGCTCGGCGTGGTGTTGCGCTACACGCCCTTCGGCCTCAAGCTTTATCTGATGGGAAGCAATGCGAAAGCCGCACGTTATGCCGGTATTCCAAACCGGCGCATGTTGTTCGTCATCTATACGATTTGCGGAGTTCTCGCTTCGATCGCCGGCATCATCATCGCTGCACGCACTTCCAGCGTGAAGTGGGACTACGGCACATCCTATGTGCTGATCGCCATTCTGATCGTGGTCATGGCCGGGGTTCGCCCCGAAGGCGGTTACGGGCGCATCATTTGCGTCGTCCTGTCGGCAACGGCATTGCAAATGCTGTCCAGTCTTTTCAATTTCATCGATATTTCCAATTTTTTCCGCGATTGCGCCTGGGGTCTGCTGCTGTTGATCTTCCTCGCAACCTCGCGGTTCGACGTGCGGTCCTTCCTTCCATTGCGAAGTTGAAGCCGCGGCATTGCTGGCGGCGCAATGCCCTCGCAGCCAGCACCTTTTTGGGGCAACAACGATAATGAGGAAACGCTTATGTCTCTCTACAGGAAAATCGCAGCCTGCACGGTCGCCCTCGGCGCTCTCTGCGCAGCCCAGGCCGTCGTTGCACAGGATACGCCGTCAATCGTTACCGTCGTGAAGGTGACCGGCGAGAACTGGTTTACCCGCATGGAACAGGGCGTCGTCGCCTATGGCAAGGACAATGCCGGCGTCAAGACAAGTCAGGTCGGACCAGCAAAGGCAGACTCCGCACAACAACTCCGATTGATTGAAGACCTGGTCGCCAAGAACGTCAGTGCCATCGCGGTCGTTCCGATGGATCCGTCGGCGCTTGAGGGTGCTTTCAAGCGCGCCATGGGCCGCGGCATCAAGATCATTACGCATGAAGGCGACAGCCTGAAGAACACTAATGTCGACATAGAGGCCTTTGACAATGCGGTCTTTGGCGCACGTTTCAACGAGCGACTTGCCCAGTGCATGGGCAATTCCGGCAAGTGGACGTCCTTCGTCGGTTCGCTCGGCAGCCTGACGCATGTCCAATGGGCGGATGGTGGTGCTGAGAATGCGAAAAAGCACCCTGAAATGGAACTGGTTTCGGAGAAGAACGAATCCTTTAACGACGCCAACAAGGCCTATGAAAAAGCTCGCGAAATACTGCGCAAATATCCCGATATCAAAGGCTTTCAGGGTGGTTCAGCCATTGATGTCATCGGCATCGGCCGTGCTGTAGAAGAAGCCGGCCTCGTCGGTAAAGTCTGCGTGGTCGGTCTGGGCTTGCCGAAGGATACATCCAAATATCTCGAATCTGGCGCCGTCCAGAGCATTTCCTTCTGGGATCCGAAGGATGCGGGCTATGTCATGAACAAAGTCTCCGATCTCCTGCTTCAGGGCAAGGAAATCACCGACGGCATGGATCTTGGCGTTCCCGGCTACAACAAGGTCAGCGTCAAGAAGGGGCCAGGCGACGGCATCATCATCGTCGGGGAAGCCTGGGTCGATGTCGATAAGTCGAACTACAAAGAATACCCGTTCTGATCCCGCAACGATCGTCATGAATGCGCCGGCGAAGCACCGCCGGCGCGCAGCATAACGGAATGAGATAATGCGAGACAGCGTTACAATTGAAGGTCCCCGAGGTTCCGCCTCGGCCGACGCGACACCATTTCTGGAAGTCAGAAACCTGCAAAAGCGCTTCGGCGGCGTCCGCGCACTGAAGGGAGTGAGTTTCAGTATCGAACGCGGCCGCACCTATCATCTGATGGGCGAGAACGGCTGCGGCAAGAGTACGCTGATCAAGATTATCTCCGGTGCCCAATCAGCCGATGGCGGCGAACTGATCATCAATGGCCAGACCGTGGAGAGCCTCGATCCGATAGGCGCGCTCGCCGCGGGGATCGAAACGGTCTACCAGGACCTGTCTCTTCTGCCCAATCTCAGCGCCGAGGAAAACGTTGCGTTGACTCGCCAGCTCGTGGCAGCAAACGGCAATCTGGCGCGGCAGCTGGATCGCGAAGCCCTGCGCCAGACCGCCGTCAAAGCGCTCGAAGCTGTTGGCCTGCCAACCGACGCCTATTTTCTTGCAACACCGGTAGAACAATTGCCGATTGCTACCCGTCAGCTGATCGCCATTGCCCGCGCGATTGCGTCGGACGCCCGTCTCGTCATCATGGACGAGCCGACGACGGCACTGACACGCCGAGAAGTGGACAACCTCATCCGTGTCGTGCGCGCGCTGCATGACAACGGCGTCTCGGTGCTGTTCGTCACCCATAAGCTCGATGAGTGCAAGGCGATCGGCGGAACCGCCATCATCATGCGCGACGGCCTCAAAATTACAGAATGCGATGTCGCAGAACAGTCCAAAACGAAGCTCGGCTTCTGGATGACAGGCAAGGAGCTCGAGGACAAGCGCTATCGCTCCACGCCGCATAGCGGCGAACGGACATTGTCTGTTCAGACACTCGCTGGCCGCGGCTTCGAAGACGTGTCTTTCAATGTCGCCAAGGGCGAAATCCTCGGCATCACCGGCCTGCTCGATTCCGGCCGAAACGAGCTGGCGCTGGCGCTCGCCGGTATCAACCCACCGAGCCACGGCAGCGTTTCCCTTGCGGATGCAACCGTTAACCTTTCATCACCCGTCAATGCCATCGATGCCGGTATCGGCTATGTTCCGGAAGATCGGTTGTCCGAAGGGCTGTTTCTGGAGAAATCGATCCGGGAAAACATCGTCATGGCGGTTCTCGATCGGCTGCGGGGCGCGTTCGGCCTGCTCGACGGACGCCGCGCCAGAGCGCTGGCACAAAAGACGGTGGAAGACCTGCAGGTGGCGACACCCGACATCGATAAGCCGGTCACCTCGCTATCGGGCGGCAATGCGCAACGCGTCCTGATAGGCCGCTGGCTGACGATCGAGCCCAAACTTCTCATCCTGCATGGACCGACTGTCGGCGTCGACGTGGGCTCCAAGGACACCATCTTCCGCATTATCCAGCAGCTCGCGGGGGAGGGCATGTGCGTGATCATCATCAGCGATGATTTGCCCGAACTGCTACAGAATTGCGATCGCATCATGGTGATGCGCAAGGGGCGCCTCGCCGATACGTTCGAGGCCGAAGGCCTCGAGGAAGAGGTACTCTACCGGTCCATGGCCGCCGAACCTGTATCACAGAAGGAAGAGCCTGGGGATGCTGACCCCACCGACATCGCCGCCGAAATTCCTTCTGGCCAGACCGACCGGCATGGCGCTCTCAACCGGTTGACACGCTGGCTCGTGCGTCATCCACCGGCTGTCACCGCGTTCTTGATTGTCCTCGTGTGTCTGGTCGTGGGGTCGATCAATCCGGACTTCTGGCAGATGTCGAACCTGTTTGACCTGGCGCGCTCGACCGTTGTTCGGGGTCTCTTCGCGCTCGGCGTCCTCGTCGTACTGGCCTCCGGGGGGCTGGACGTTTCGTTCACCGCGATTGCCGCGTTCGTGATGTATGTCGTCACGATGCTTGTCACAAGTCAGGCACCGGAGATGCCGATTGCAGTCATCCTTCTCGCCGCTGCCCTGGGGGGCGCGCTACTGGGTACGGCCAATGGATTCCTCGTCAGCAAGCTTCGGGCTCCATCGTTGATCGTTACAATCGGTACGCAGTATGTGATCCGCGGGTTTCTACTGACCTTCGTCGGCACCGCACTGTTTATGAACATCCCGGCCGCCATGGACGCTTTCGGGAAGCTGCCGCTATTTCACTACCAGGGCTCCAATGGCGCCGTTGCCACCATGCCGGCTTATGTACTGGTTCTCGTTGTGGCAATCGCCGTGACCTGGGTTTTGCTGAACCGCACGCTTATGGGGCGTGCGATCTATGCAGTCGGCGGCAACTCGGAGATTGCTGAGCGCCTAGGGTATAGTCTTCGCAAGGTTCATATATTCGGGTTCGCCTATGCGGGCCTTCTCGCTGGCGTTGCAGGTATCATGCACGTATCCAGCAATCGTCTGGCAAACCCCTTTGATCTTGCAGGATCTGAACTTGAGGTGATCGCCGCTGTCATTCTCGGCGGAGCGAGGATCACCGGCGGATCTGGAACGGTCCTCGGAACGATTCTGGGCGTGGTGCTGATCACTCTCGTCAGCAATGTCCTTATTCTCGTAGGAATTCCCAGTACTTCGCAACTCGCGATTCTCGGGCTGTTCATTATTGGCGCAGGAGCGCTGTTCTCAGTCAAGCCACGCGCCTGATGCGTTCAATTCGCCGGGCCAGCGGCCCTTTCTCAATCAGCCGCCAACCAAATTGTTAGGGCGGGCATGTGTCCGCCAGCCTCACTGGTAACCGTAAAGGAGTGATTATGCAGCGTTTTATCAACGACCCTGACATGGTGGTTGAGGACACGGTCAGGGGATTTGTGAAGGCCCACTCAGATATCGTGCGCCTTTCCGCTGAGAACCCGCGTGTCATCGTTGCCAGGGACGCGCCGGTTGCCGGCAAGGTCGGCGTAGTAACCGGCGGAGGCTCTGGTCATGAGCCGGCCTTCATCGGGTATACGGGCACAAACATGCTCGACGCGGTCGCGGTCGGCGAACTCTTCTCCTCGCCCACCGCAAAAAGCTTTCATGACGCCATCCGCGAAGCCGATGGTGGCAAAGGCGTCGTCGTGCTCTACGGCAACTATGCCGGCGACAACATGAATGTGAAGATGGCGGTGAAACTCGCCGCGAAAAATGGCATCGAAGTAGCAACCGTCGTCGCCAATGACGACGTCTGCTCCGCCCCGGCAGCGGAGCGCGAGAAACGCCGCGGCGTGGCCGGGGAAAT
This sequence comes from Phyllobacterium sp. 21LDTY02-6, assembly GCF_023554255.2. GTDB lineage: Bacteria > Pseudomonadota > Alphaproteobacteria > Rhizobiales > Rhizobiaceae > Phyllobacterium. Next base: position 336,853 of record NZ_JAMJWD020000005.1, read on the forward strand.
CTTCATGTGGAAAATAGGCGGCGCCAAGGCCGCAACGGGCGCAAGCCTTGAAGAGGTGCGCGCCACGGCGCAGAAAGCAATCGACAATTGCCGCTCGATCGGAGTCGGCCTTGGCCCGTGCACGCTGCCGGCCGTAGGCCAGCCCAACTTCCGGATCGAACCCGGTACGATGGAAGTCGGCATCGGGCATCACGGCGAGCCGGGTGTACGGGTCGAGGCGCTGAAGACCGCCGAAGAGGTCGCACGCGACATGGTGAAGATCGTGCTCGACGATCACGACCTGCCGGAAGGCAAAGAGGTCGCCGTGCTCGTCTCGGGTCTCGGAGCGACGCCGCTGAATGAACTCTACATCCTCAACGACACGATCGAGAGCGAAATATCGGCGCGTGGCCTGAAGATCCGCAAGACCTGGGTCGGCAACTACTTCACATCACTGGAAATGGTCGGCGCGACGTTGACCATCATGGCACTTGACGAAGAACTGGCAGCGCTGCTCGACGTCGAGACGCGTTGTACAATTATCCTGTGACGGGAGGAGCATCCATGCAGAATTTCGACAACGCATCCGCAGGTGCAATAATTCTCTCAATGGCTGAGCGGATCATCGAAAACCGCGCCTACCTCAGCGAGATCGACGGCAAGATCGGCGATGGCGACCATGGGGTGAATATGGCAAAGGGCTTCGGCATGGCTGCGGAGCGGCTAAAAGGCAAAGACCTGACGCTTGCCGAGTCTCTGGATACGCTGGGAGACCTGCTGATGACCGAAATTGGCGGCTCGATGGGACCTCTCTATGGCGTCATGTTCACGGAGTTTGCCGAAAGCATCCAAGGCACGGAAAAGATTGACGCAGCGCTCTACAGCAAGATGCTGCATGCGGGCCTTTCCGGCGTCGAGTCGATCGGGTCGGCCAAGGTAGGCGACAAAACGCTGCTCGATACGCTCGTTCCCGCCATCGAGGCCTTTGACAGAGCGACTGCGGACGGAAAAACCTTCCGTGAGGCGCTCGAAGCTCTGGTCGCCGCGGCGGAGGCCGGCCGCGACTCGACCATAGATCTTGTGGCGAAGATCGGGCGTGCCAGTCGCCTTGGAGAACGGTCGCTTGGCGTGCTCGATGCCGGCGCAACCTCCTGTGCGATCATACTCAAGGAACTGTCCGACGGTGCGCGTGCGCGCATTGAGCGCTAGCTGCTCTTGGCGATGTGGGGGTCTGCGGGCGACCACGGATGCGAACGCTACGGCGCCTGCCCGATAGTGCAGGCTCCATCACAGCGGCCAGCGCGTTTCGCCTATTGCGGTCATTCCGCCCGCCATCGAAGCAAGGCTATCCATGAGTCCTGCGCCCTGTATGGAAGACAGAGTTATGCTTGTAACCGGAGGATCGCGCAGGATCGGTTGTGGCAATTGCCCGGCACTTCGCTTCGCTCGGCAGCCGCAAGGTTATCGCCTATCGGTTGGAGCTCGAGTCAGAGCCCCAGCGAGGCTCTAACCGCTTCCAGCCCTGGTGCGCCGTCAACCGTCTCCACGTCTTTCAGCCATATATCGAGTTGTCCCGGGTTCGCCTTGACCCACTCCTTGGCTGCTGCCTCGCCATCTTCCCCGTCGTCCAGAATCTTGCCCATCAACACGTTCTCGATGCTCAAATCGAAGACGAGATTTGAGAACAACCTGGCTGCGTTTGGACATTCGCTCGCCCAACCCGTGCGGGCGAGTGTGTTGACTTCAGCACCTCCGAAATTGGCGCCGAAATAATCGTCTCCACCTGATAGATATGTCAGCTCAAATTTGGTGTTCATGGGGTGTGGTGCCCAAGCGAGAAATACGACCCACTTCTGCGTACGCACTGCACGTTCCACCTGCGCAAGCATCGCCTGTTCACCGGATTCCACCAGTTTCCATCCATTCAATCCAAATCTGGCGTCTGCAATTATCTTCTCGATATTCTGGTTTGCAGGAGCTCCCGGCTCAATACCGTAAATTCGGTTTTCAAACTTGTCGGCGTTGGCCGCAAGGTCGCCAAAGCTCTTGACGCCTTGGGCAGCAACGTAACTTGGCACAGCGAGGGTAAATTTTGCACCGGTCAGGTTCGTGACAATCTGTTCAGCCGATTTGGATTTTTCGAGATCGTCGCGGAACTTTTGTTGGGCTGGCATCCAGTTGCCGAGGAATACGTCCGTTTCCTTGTTCTTCAGCGCCTCATAGCCGATCGGCACCGACATCGTCTTCACATCTGCCTCGTAACCTAGACTTTCAAGGAGAACGCTGGCGACCGAATTTGTCGAGGTGATGTCGGTCCAACCGGGATCGGACAGCTTGACTGTTCTGCAGGCAGCACTGTCAGCGAACGCATGCTGTCCGCCAAATAGACTGATCGCCAGAACCAAACTTGTTGCCAGTTTTTTCATCGCGGTCTCCTAAGTGTCATATTGATCGATCTGATACCGTGGCACCAGTAGCCGAAACAGCTTCAATGAACCAAACTCGTGTCCAAACATGGAAAAGTGTTCCCCAGGCTGTATCTGAACGAGTGGCGGCAGGCGATGCGGAGCCAGCAGGCCAAAGGCTGGCGTACGGGGAGCATCATCCCGCCGCCTGAATAAGTACCCCACTCTCACCAGAATCGGAACGGCAACTTCCCGCGACGTTGAATGCCGGAAAAAGATTTCGCCGAAGTGGGATACAATCAGAAATATCGATCTTCATTAGTCTATTAAATCGGTAGACAAATGATTGCAGGATTGGAATGCCACCTGCGAGGTTGCGATGTATGCCCTGAGCCTTCTCGACAAAAGCCCTATTCCGCCGGGAGAGAATGCCGTTACGGCGTTGTCCAATACGGTCAATTTCGCAAAAAGGGCCGAGGAGCTTGGGTACCGCCGGTTCTGGGTCGCCGAACATCACGGCGGCACCGAACTGGCAAGTTCCGCGCCGGAGGTACTAATTTCCTGGATCCTCGCCAATACGTCTCGCATCCGCGTTGGCTCTGGCGGCGTCATGCTGCAGCACTATAGTCCTTACAAGGTAGCGGAGGTCTTCAACCTGCTGTCGTCGCTCGCCCCCGGACGTGTAGATCTCGGCATCGGCAAGACGCCTGGCGGCCTGCCAAAAGCGACGGCGGCGTTGCAGGCCTATCGCTCCGTAAAGCCGGACTTCGCAGAACAGCTCGCCCAACTGATGGCGTTTCTAGACAGCGCCATAGCAGGTCAGTCGGACGAGGCCCCGGCATTTGCCGGTCCGAAGCCGCCCATTACGGCAGATCGTTTCCTGCTGGGCGCCAGCCCGGACAGTGCCCGGCTCGCTGCGGTAAATGGATGGAATTTCGTCTTCGCCGGGCATCTCAACGGGGACCCAGAGACCCTGCGCGTCAGCGTCGAAACCTTCCGTAACGAAAGCGGCGGCAAGTCGGCGATCCTGGCGCTTGCCGCTTATGCCTCCGAAAATGCAGCTCATGCCGCAGCACAGATTGCAGAACTTAAGGTCTTCAAGGTCTTCCTCGACAATGGCCAGTCCGTAAGCCTCGGCCGCCGCGAGCAGGCGGAGGAGTTCGCCAGGCAGGCCGGAGCCAAGGAGTACCGGATCGAGGAGCGCAAACCGAGCGTGCTGCACGGCACGCCCGAGAGCATCCATGACGAACTGGCCCGTCTTTCGAACCGGCACGGCATCGAGGAATTCATTCTGGAGCCGCCGGCAGTGAGTGCCGACGAGCGGCTGGCATCCATCGAGCTTCTGGCCCGGAAGCCGCTAATCGCCGCCGCATGACTTTCTCCAAGGAAAGCCCCAAGGAGGGTATGTGATGAATAAGAAAATCCGGTTCGGTATCATGCTGCAGGGTGCGGGAGGGCACATGAACTCCTGGCGCCACCCCAAGAGTCCGGTCGATGCCAGCGTCAATTTCGAATTCTTCCGTACGACAGCCCTCAAGGCCGAGGCGGCCGGTATCGCCTTCGCCTTCGTGGCGGACGGTCTTTATATCAACGAAAAATCCATTCCGCATTTCCTCAACCGGTTCGAGCCGCTGACAATCCTTTCGGCGCTTGCCACCGTCACCTCGAAGATCGGTCTCGCGGGCACCGTCTCGACCTCATATAGTGATCCCTTCACCATCGCCCGCCAGTTCGCCTCGCTTGATCTTTTGAGCGGCGGTCGCGCCGGTTGGAATGCGGTCACGACGCCGCTCGAAGGCACCGCGAAGAACTACAGCCGCAACCATCCGGAGCATGCGCTGCGCTACGAGATTGCCGACGAGTATCTCGAGGTCGTTAAAGGCCTCTGGGATAGCTGGGACGACGACGCTTTCGTGCGCGACCGGGCGAGCGGCAAATTCTTCGACCGCGACAAGCTCCACCGGCTCGACCATAAGGGCCGCTTTTTCCAAGTGGAAGGCCCGCTCAATATCCAGCGTTCCGCACAAGGACAGACGGTCATCTTTCAGGCGGGATCGTCCGATGCCGGCATCGGGCTTGCCGGTAAACATGCGGATGCCGTGTTCACCAACGCCGTCTCGATGGAGGACAACCAGACCTTCTCGCGGCGTGTAAAGCAGGCGGCGGTTGCTCAGGGACGCTCGGCGGACGACGTGAAAATCTTCCCCGGCATCGCGCCGGTGGTCGGCGAAACCCAGGCCGAGGCCGAAGAAAAATACCAGATCATCCGTAACCTGATCTCGGTTGAGGAGGCGCTTGCCTATCTCGGCCGCTTCTTCGACCATCACGATTTCAGCGTCTATCCGCTGGACGAACCGTTCCCAGAGCTCGGCGATATCGGCAAGAACAGTTTTCGTTCCACTACCGACCGCATCAAGCGGGTCGCCAAGGAAAAGCGCCAGACCTTGCGGGAGGCAGCGCTAGAGGCAGCCACGCCGCGCGAGGGGTTTGTCGGCACCCCGGATGCGACCGCTAACAAGATCATCGATTGGGTCGAAAACGATGCGGCAGATGGGTTCATCCTGGGCTTCCCGGTAATTGCGGAAGGCCTCGACGATTTCATCCGGTTGGTGACCCCGATCCTTCAGGAGCGGGGTTATTTCGACCCGCATCTGGAAGGAGCGACGCTTCGCGAGCATCTCGGTCTTCCGTATCGCGAGAGCATCTACAAGGCGGGGGCGGGCAGCGATGTAGAAAGGGTCCGAGCGTAAGGCTGACGATAAGGAGCTGAGAGGCTGAACCGGCTGCAAGTTTCAGAAAACTGCAGCCTCAACTTTCGGAAAGCAGACGACGATGAACATTCATATTGACGGCGCGCGTCCTCGCGACAGCGCCGAACGGACAATTTTTGCCTCCATCGATGAGTTCGTGGCCATCCGCCGTGAGCTGCATCAATATCCTGAACTCTCCTTCCAGGAGCGGCGGACTTCCGGGATCGTAGCCAAATACCTCCTCTCATATGGCTACGAGGTATCGGAGGGTGTAGGCGGCCATGGAGTGGTTGCTACACTCAGGCGAGGGCAGGGCGGCAGGAGCATCGGTATCCGGGCGGATATCGATGCCTTGCCGATCGAAGAGGCGACGAATCTTCCCTATGCCAGCCGAAACCCTGGCGTCATGCACGCCTGCGGTCACGACGGCCACACAACCATTCTGCTCGCCGCAGCTCGTTACCTGGCCGAGCACGGCAAGTTTTCGGGCACGCTGACGCTGATCTTCCAGCCGGCAGAAGAAGTCGGTGCCGGTGCCCGCAAAATGATCGACGATGGGCTGTTCGAGCGCTTTCCTGTCGACGCGGTCTTCGGCCTGCATAACTGGCCCGGCGTGGCGGCAGGGCAGTTCGGCTTTGTCGAAGGACCGGCGATGGCTTCAGTTGACCAGGCACTGATCCGCATCGTCGGCCGTGGCGGGCACGGAGCGGCGCCGCATGAGGCGGTCGATCCGGTGCTCGCCTCAGCCTCCTTCATCACTGCGCTGCAGAGTATCGTCGCGCGCAATGTCGATCCTCTCGAAATGGCGGTGCTGACCGTCGGTTCCATCCATGGCGGCTCTGCCTCCAACGTTATTCCCGAAAGCGTCGAATTGAAGTTGACTGCGCGGGCTTATTCGCCGGCCATACGGGACAAGTTGGAAGAGCGAGTTCTGGCGCTCGCAAAGGCCCATGCGGACAGTTTCGGCGCCTATGCGCAAGTCAATTATCGGCGTGGCTTTCCGCCGGTCGTCAACCATGTCGATGAAACGCGCTTCGTTCGTCGCGTGGCGGAGGAGAATTTTTCTGCGGATCAGATCGTTCAGAATTTCCGGCCGCGCACGGCCAGCGAGGATTTCGCCTTTATGCTGGAGGCGCGGCCGGGCTCCTACCTCTTCGTCGGCAATGGCGAAAGCGCGCCCCTTCATAGCCCCCATTATGACTTCAATGACGAGATCATAGCGCCCGCTGCGCGGCTCTGGGCGCGACTCGCCGAAACCTTCCTGCCTGAGCAGTCGATATGAAGGAGTGATCCGTGAACGATCGTTTTGTCTACACAACACCGCTTGATCCGCTAGCAAAGCCGCTGATCGAGGAACTGACCTGCGAGTATGACAGCCGCTACGGTGCCTTCTATGACGCCGAAGGCGCCACGACGGAGATGAACCGCTACGCGCCGGACGTTTTTCAGCCACCGCAGGGCAATTTCCTTCTGCTTCTGCGCGACGGAGAGGCGATCGCCGGCGGCGCCTTCATGCGGCATCAGGACGAGGATACTACCGAGTTCAAGCGCATCTGGACCCATTCGGCTTATCGCCGGCAAGGGCTGGCCCGCAAGGTGCTGTTCGAGCTGGAAGCCCAGGCGGCGCGGCAGGGCTATGCCCGCATTTATCTTACCACCGGTTTTCGTCAGCCGGAAGCAGTCGGCCTCTATCTCACCAATGGCTACACGGCGCTGTTCGATACGACAATCGACCCGGCAACAATCCGGAAACTGCCGTTCGAGAAATTTCTCTCGGTAGGTACCTACGCGGCGCGCAGGGCCATTGCCGCGGCAACCCTGCACGGCGGGTGAGGAGATCGTTATGACCATTGCCACTGAGTTCAACGAGCTAGCCATAGATCCGCCGAAAGTACCCGCCGCCAAGGGTGACTACTCCCACTACCGCATCGTGCCGGCGCGATACCCGCTTCGCACGGTGGGGACTATTTTTGCGCTGTTGTTGATTGCCACGACGCTACATTCCATCTTCGGCAATCCGCGCTGGGGCTGGGATGTATTCGCCGAATGGTTCTTCGCCGAACCGGTGTTGGTCGGGCTCGGACGAACGCTGCTGCTGACGCTCCTCGGCGCATTTTTCGGTTTTCTGCTTGGCACCGGCCTGGCGCTCGCGCGCGTCTCCCGTTCGCCGTTGCTGGTCGGCGTCTCCTGGACCTATATCTGGATCTTCCGCTCGATCCCGCTGATCGTACTGCTGCTGATCCTCAACAATCTCGGTTATCTCTACGAGACGATTACGGTAGGGGTGCCGTATACGGGTATAGATTTCTTCAGCTGGAACACGACACAGCTCATCACGCCATTTGCCGCAGCGGTGTTGGGCCTGACGCTCAACCAGGCGGCCTTCGCCGCCGAGATCATTCGCGGCGGTATCCTTTCGGTGGATCAGGGACAGCTCGAGGCGGCATCTGCGCTCGGGTTGCCGCGCGGCCGTCAAGCATCGCGGATCGTTCTGCCACAGGCGATGCGCTCTATCCTGCCGACCGCCTTCAACGACATCATTGGCCTCGCGAAGGGTACGTCGCAGGTCTACATCCTAGCGTTGCCGGAACTCTTCTACACGATCCAGATCATCTACCGTCGCAATCTGGAAGTCATCCCACTGCTGATGGTCGCGACCGTCTGGTATCTGGTGATCCTGACCGCGCTGTCAATCATCCAGCATCATATCGAGCGGCACTATTCGCGAGGTGCGTTGCGCAATCCGCCGCTTTCGATCTTCTCCAGCCTTTATCGCCGCCTGGTGCCGCAGCTAACGGAAACGCCAAAGCTGGCAGAACCGGCGGCCAGGTCGGTCGAGCGCCGGACCAATGCCGCACATCTCCAAGCACGCGGAGGCGAGGTGACGATCCACGGTGTTTCGAAGAGCTACGGCGCGCTGAAGGTTCTGGACAACGTAACACTCTCCATTCCGGCCGGCAGTGTCACCGCCATTCTCGGCCAGTCGGGGTCGGGTAAGTCGACGTTGCTGCGCTCCATCAATCACTTGGAGCGCTTCGACGGCGGGTTCATCGCCATCGATGGTGAACTGATCGGCTATCGGCAGGATGGTGGGACGCTTTACGAGTTGAAGGAGAAGGAAATCCTGAAGCGTCGCGTCGAAGTGGGCATGGTGTTCCAGAACTTCAACCTTTTCTCACATCTGACGGCGCTCGAAAACGTCATCGAGGCCCCGATCACCGTGCGCGGGCTTCCACCGGAGCAGGCGAAAGGCGAAGCGCGTGACCTTCTCGCCCGCGTGGGGCTAGCCGACAAGGCGAATGCATATCCGCGCCAGCTTTCCGGTGGTCAGCAACAGCGCGTCGCGATTGCCCGGGCGCTTGCCCTAAAACCGAAAGTTCTGCTGTTCGATGAGCCCACCTCGGCGCTCGATCCGGAACTCGTCAACGAGGTGCTTGACGTCATCAAGGAGCTCGCTCGCTCCGGCACGACGCTGGTCATCGTCACCCATGAAATCGGCTTTGCCCGTGAAGTCTCCGATCTGGTGGTCTTCATGGAACAGGGCCGAATCCTCGAAACCGGTATACCGGAAAAGGTCTTTCGCCGGCCTGAACACCCGCGCACCGCCGAATTCCTCGCCAAAGTCCTCTGAACAACCAGGCACAAATAAGGAAACACTCAGCATGTCTTACAGGACCAAGCTTTTCAGTCTCGCCATCGGCGGCCTGCTGGCGCTTTCCGCTCTTCCTGCGGCGACCGCCCGCGCGCAGGATGTCGACCTTTCCCCGGAACAAAAGGATCGGGTTAGGGCCGAGAAGGTGCAGGCAGCGATCGACCTCCTACCGAAAGACTATAAGTTCGTTACGGCGGGCAAATTCACAGTCGCTTCCGTGCCAGGCAATCTGCCGCTGGCAGCATATGCAACTGATAATAAGACGCCGGTCGGCAGCGAACCCGATATCGCCCAGCTCGTCGCTGACAGTCTCGGGCTCGAACTTGAGCTCGTTCCGGTCACTTGGGCAGACTGGCCGCTTGGTCTCGATTCCGGCCGTTTTGATGCGGCGATCCATAACGTCACGGTTACCGAGCTTCGCAAGGAGAAATACGACTTCTCCAGTTACCGCAACGACCTGCTCGGGTTCTACGTCGCCAAGGACAGCAAGATCGATAGCATCGCCAAGCCGGAGGATGTTGCCGGATTGAGAGTTATTGTCGGCGCTAGCACCAATCAGGAACAAATCTTGCTACGCTGGATCGAGGCGAACAAGGCGAAAGGCCTTCCCGCAACGGAAGTGCAATATTACGACGACGTCGTGGTGCAGGATCTCGCCATCGCATCGGGCCGCGCGGACGCCTATCTTGGACCAAACGCCATCGCTGCTTACAAGGCGAAGACTGAGGACAAGACAAAGCTGGTCGGCACGTTCTCGGGTGGCTGGCCGGAAACTGCGGAGATCGCCGTCGCCACGAAAAAGGGAACCGGGCTCGCTGACGCGATAACCGAGGCGCTGAACACCCAGATCAGGAACGGCAATTACGGCAAGGCGCTTGCGCGCTGGAACCTCACTTCCGAAGGGATAGAACAATCGCGGACCAATCCTCCTGGCCTTCCGAAAAGCTGATGCGGTGACGCGCCGCAGCCGGGACGCTGGCTTCCTCCGCCCGCGTCCCGTTTTACTCTCAGAACGGAACCCGACCATGAATATTTTCACGCGAAAAGCCGCATTCCTCGCCGTTAGCACCTTCGTCTCGATCTTGTCTGTCGCATCCGGTTCGGCCGAAGATATCTTTGACCTTTCTCCCGATCAGCCAGGGCGTATTCGCGCCGAAAAAGATCCAGCGGCGATCGCGGCGATCCCGACGGATTTCAAATTCACGGCTCCTGGCAAGTTCACCGTGGCGGTCTCGCCAGGCGGCCCGCCGCTTGCCACCTATGCCACCGACGCCAAGACCGTTGTGGGTGCAGACCCCGACTATGCGCTCGCGATCGCCGACAGCCTGGGCCTCGAGCTGGACCTGATCCCGGTTGCGTGGGCCGATTGGCCATTGGGGCTTGCCTCCAGCAAATACGATGCGGTGATCTCCAATGTCGGCGTCACCGAGCAGCGCAAGGAGAAGTTCGATTTCTCCACCTATCGACAGGGCCTGCACGGCTTCTTCGTCAGGACCGACAGCAACATCCAGGAGATCAAGGAACCCAAGGATGCGGCGGGCCTGCGCATCACGGTTGGCGCCAGCACGAACCAAGAGCGTATCCTGCTGAAATGGAGCGACGAGAACGTCAAGGCAGGGCTAAAGCCGATCGAGCTCGTATATCACGACGATGATGCCGCCCGGCTCGTGGCACTGCGGTCCGGCCGAGTCGATGTGATCGTCCAGCCACATGCTCAGCTCGTCTATATCGAGGCACGCGATAAGAACATCAAACGCGTCGGCACGCTTTCGGCCGGCTGGCCTGAGCGCTCCGATGTCGCGATCACCACACGCAAAGGATCGGGCCTCGCGGATACACTGACACTTGCGACCAACGGCATTATAAAGAATGGCGTCTACGCCAGGATACTGGCACGCTGGCGGCTTTCCGAAGAGGCGCTGCCGGAGTCGCGGACCAATCCGCCCGGCCTGCCAAAAAGCTGATTAAATTTTGAGGCCGCGGCGGTGACTGCGTTTGTTGTTATGTTGGCTTTGCCTGCGACAAAGCCAACATGATTGACGCTACTCGATCGGATCGACATCCCTTTCGCGGTCGACTGCGTCGATGAGGTCGCGGGCGTCGAGGCGGTACTGGCGGGGGAAGCGTGGCTTCGCGTCAATGATCTCGGGTTGCTGGCCATCCTCGACCTGCTCGATCCATCGCAGGAGACGCGCCTTGAGATCATCCGAAACCTCCCGAAAAGATGTCAGGCCGACGAGGTTGACCATCTCATAGGGATCATTGTCCAGATCGTACAGGTAAGCCTCCTTATAGGATTCCGAACGAGCTTCGTCCCTGTCGTAGCTGGAGGTTACACCGTATTTCCACCGACGCGTCCTGACGGCGCGTCCCGTTTCTGTCTCGGAGATCTGGAAGAACACGTCCTGTCGCCAAGGAGCGCGATGATCGCGAATGACAGGCAGTATCGATTTGCCCGTCATCACTTCCGGCACCTCCAGACCGGCAGCGTCGATAAGCGTGGGCGCAACGTCGACCGTCGAAAAAAGCGCGCGCACCTGGCCGCCTGCCTCGAAACCCGGGCCGATGATCATGGTCGGCACACGGACCGCACTTTCGTGGCAAGAGCGCTTGTACTCATTGTTGCGGGTCTTGAAATGGCAGGCGTGGTCGGAGGTGAACATGACAATTGTATCGTCCAGCATGTCGAGGCTCTTCAGCGCGTCGATGAGACGTCCGAATGCCTCGTCAAGGCGCTTGACCATCCCATAGTACCCGCCGAGGTGCCAGGTGCTAGTTCCCTTGAGCGTTGCGAGATCCGGCGGCGTCCAAAGCCTGCCATCCATGGCTTCGCGATAGCCATCAGGGGCGGGATAGGCGTCGGTATGGTTCTGGTGGTGAGGTTCGAGAAACGACACGAAGAGAAATAATGGGTCGTTCTGATGATCGTCGCAATAGCGGATGGCCGCATCGGTCAATGCATCGACTCGATAGCCCGGCAGCTTCTTCTTTTGGTCGTCGACATCGTAAACGACCGTATCGTAAGCATCCGAAGTGAATTCTAGTAGGTTGGCGGCGAGCCAGCTGTGATAGCCGCCACGCTCGCTTTTCGGCACGGGATCGGAACCGCCAAGGTGCCACTTGCCGATATAGCCGGTCTTGTATCCGTTGCGCGCAAATACTTTTGCAATCGTCTCGGCATCATCGGCAAGTGGAATGCCATTCCGAAAGACGCCCGTCTGCGTCGCGAACTGCCCGGTCTGCATCGATGAGCGTGCCGGCCCGCAGAGTGGCTGGCTGGTGAAAGAGTTGAAGAGATGCGTGCCCTGCATCGCAAGACGGTCGAAGTTCGGCGTCAGGCCCATGGGATTTCCATGCACGCCAGTGGTGTCGTGGCGCTGCTGATCGGTGAAGAAAACGATGACGTTTGGTCGACGCATTTGGTGCCTCCATGTGTGGTGGCGGCGACTGTAGGTAATTGAAGCGCCTTATGGAAATGACTTCACGAGTCCACGCCCATAACTTCCGGGAATGGCAGCAGCCTCCGTCGTCAGGCGGGGGAGTAGATCGAGCGCTCGCCGCATGATCGGATAATCCCGGGACGATCCTCTGAACCAGGCGCCTGAACCGAAACGCCAGATCGGCGGAGAAAGATGTAGAGGCACCAGGCCGAACTCCTCGGCGACATTTGACAGGCTCCGGGGTGCAAGTACCAGTTTGTTCGATCCGGATACGATCCGGAAGCTTGCAGCAAGTGCCTCCACCTCCATGGAGATGTGCGGCGGCGGCAAACACCATTCGCGGAAATAACCTGCCATTCTGGAGATGATTGCATCGTCACGACTATAGATCACCCATCGGCGATCGCTGAGGTCGGTTGGCTTGATCTGCTCAATATTCGCCAGCCGGTCGGACTTCCAGCAATATGGCACAATTTCGACCTGCATGATTTCGGCGGTCTCGATCCCTTCGGGAGGGCTGTCATGGATCGCTCCGAGCATGAGATCGACCTCGCCCGCAATCAGTCGTGGGAGGGTCAGTGTCGCGACGTTGAAATCGAGCCTGAGTTTTGTGTCCGGGAATTCCTCGCTCAGGATGTGGGTGAGATCGGGAGCGATCTCCATGTGATAGGCAGCGCCTGCTTCGATGGAAAAATGTGGCAGCATGCCTGTGGCCATCGATCGGATCTCTTCTCGCGATTGTCGATAGTGCACTTCAATCCGCCGCGCACGCTCGCGAAGCTTCGCACCGGCGCGGGTGAGATTCATGCCACGCGATGTTCGCTCGAAAAGCGGCGCTTCGTAATCGCGCTCCAGACGTTTGATGAGTTTGGTGAGTGCCGGTTGGGTCAAGCCCACACGGGTGGCAGCAGACGTCAAGTTGCCTTCCTCGGCTACCACAAGAAATGCAAGCAACGTGCGATCCACGATATTCCTCCCAGTTATTGCTGGCCTAAGATGTCATTTAAACTGGATGAAATCAGCATCAGTCATTTCATATGAGGGCCACGGAATAGAAAAGCCTTCCTTTATCACGGCCAAACTTGTCGCTTACTGTTGCCACCTTTACCACGGAGGAAATCATGAAGTTGAAAGCGCTTGCCCTCCTTCTGGCCGCTGGGACGGTGATAGCCTGGGCACACCAGGCAATTGCAGAGGACAGTTTTCTCGATGTCGGAGAGCAAGAGCCGATCACGATCCTGATCAATGCGTCACCCTGGTACAAGGGTTTCGAAAACGTCGTCGCCCTTTATGAGGAGCAGACCGGCAACAAGGTTGATCTGGAAGTGACGCCATTCGACGGAATGCTGGAGAAAGCTCGCTCGGCCGTCCACGCCGGAGACACCAGTCCCTACGATCTTGTGAATATCAATGGAACATCTACCGTCGAATTCTACAAAGGCGGCTTCCTTGAGCCGCTGAACGAGATCGATCCACAATTCCAGGTGCCAAAGGAAGTCTATTCGTTTGGTGACAGCGGCTGCTGGGATGAGGCGAAAGAGTTTCGCACTTGCTCCACCGGCAAGCTCATGGGCTACTCGCCCAATGGAAATGTGCAGCTCTTCTATTATCGGGCCGATGTGTTGAAGGAAAAGGGACTTGAGGTTCCCGTAACGTTCGATGACGTTCTTACCAACTGCAAGGTCTTGCAGAATCCGCCGGAGACTTATGGCTATCTGCAGCGGGGCGAGAAGGGTGACTCCATCTATTACGATTTCATGGCCTATCTCTTGTCCTATGGCGGCTCAATCGAGAAGGATGCTGCAACCGGCGACTATACGGTGACGGTGAACAGCCCAGAGGTCAAAGCTGCCCTCGACAAGTTTATCGAAGTTTCCAGGTCCTGCGGCCCTCAGAATTTTGCTTCGCTTGGACAAGGTGATCTCATTCAGCTCATGCAGACCGGCAAGGGACAGCAAGCGCATGCCGTCGTAGCCGCTTTCCCGAACTTCGACGATCCCCAGAAGTCCGCCGTAGTCGGCAAAATCAATGCTGCCGTGCTGCCAAAAGCGAAGGCCGATGGCGAGCCAGGTGTTGCAATCGGCAACTGGGTCCTGGCTGTTCCGAAAAATGTCTCAGATGATGGGAAGAAAGGCGCCATCGCCTTCTCGAAATGGTTCCTCACCTACAAGGCCCAATATGCTTACGCCGAGGGGGGCGGCATTCCAGTTCGCGAGGACGTATTCATATCCGACCTCAAGGACAAGCCCCAATTTCGCTGGATGCCTGCTTATCAGCAGGAGATCAAATACGGCAAGCAGTTGCTCGGTTACTCGGAAGGTCCTGCCGTTAATCAGGCGCTCGGCCTGAGATTGAACCAGGCGCTGATCGGCGAACTCTCATCCGCGGCCGCACTGAACCAGGCTGCCAGGGACATCGAAGCCATCTTCAAGAAGGGTGGCCGCAAGACCGGTCAGATCGCGCCACTCGCCGAATAACCAAAAAGCGGCCGTTCGCCTGGGCGGACGGCTGCGGAACGCATCAATGACCACAGGTATCAAAAGAACCGGCTCTCTTTCTAATTTTGCCGATCGTCAATTCCATTGGCTGGCGCTTGCGCCAGCCTGTATCTTCCTCGTCCTGTTGACCGTCTATCCGGTGCTCGAACTGATCGCGATGGCGACGTCCACGATCACGTTCGAGCGGGCGAGGGAGATATGGCGATTCACGCCGGTGGAGAATTTTCGGCAGTTGTTGGATGATGACATATTCCGCATCGCTCTGAAAAACACCGTCGTCTTTGCCCTGGTAAGCGTGGTGATCGAAGTGTGCTTCGGTATTGGCCTTGCCATCCTGGTCTCGTCGGCCGGCAAGGCGAAGGCTATCTTAAGAACGATCCTCATTATCCCGATTCTCATGCCGCCGGTCGCCATCGGTTCCATGTGGAAATTGATGTACAGCCTGGACTTCGGCGTTTTGAACCAGGCAATCACGCTGATCGGCCTGCCCGCCGTCAACTGGCTTGGCTCGACGTCGCTGGCGCTGCTGTCCGTCGTTATCGTCGATGTATGGCATTGGACGCCCTTCGTCTTCCTCATCCTGCTCGCCGCTGTCGAAGCCATCCCGAACGACGTGATCGAAGCAGCGCGTATCGACGGCGCGTCGAACCGCTCGATCGTTTTCCGTATCATCATTCCGCTGATCTGGCCGACGATCGTCGTTGCGTTGTTCTTCAGAACGATTCTTGCTTTCAAGGTGTTCGACCAGATTTTCCTCTTGACGTCCGGAGGGCCCGGCACATCAACGGAGGTCGTCAGCCTGCATCTCCACAAGGTCTATTTTCAGCAGAACGACCTTGGATTCGGCTCCATGCTGTCGCTTGCCGTCATTGCCGCCACCGTTGCTTTCATCTGGGTCGCTTACCGCGCGGGCCGTTTCGTGAGGGCGAGAGATGCTTGATCTTCGCGGCCCGAGCCGCCTGGCCGCCTATTTGCTTCTCTCGTTAGGAGTCTTCGCGATCCTGGCCCCATTTCTCTGGGTGTTTCTACAGTCGCTGAAATATGAGATCGATATCCTTCAAGGTTCATGGATATTCAATCCAACCTCTTTCAACTATGCCGACGTGCTTTATTCACGCCGCTCGGACTTTCCGGAGAATGTCTATAACAGCCTGGTGGTGGCCTTCCTTTCCACTGTGGGCGTGCTCCTTATCGGAACACTTGCCGCTTATTCCCTTGTCCATTTCAAGTCGCGCGCGGCGATTTCACGCTTGCTCCTTGGCTGGACGCTCATCTTCAACATGATCCCGCCCTTGACGCTTGTCGGGCCGTGGTACCTGATCTTCAGGGAGCTTGGGCTCTCCGGCACCTTGACCGCGGTGGTGCTGACCCACATTGCCTTGAACCTGCCGATGACCGTCTGGATGATGATGGCTTATTTCCGCGAGATACCGCAGGAAATCGAAGAGGCAGCGCTGGTCGATGGTTGTACGCGTCCGGTGATCTTCATGCGCATTGCTTTGCCGTTGGCGGTTCCCGGATTGATCGCCGCCGGCGTGCTTGCCTTTGTCTTCTCGTGGAACGAGTTCTCGGTGGCGCTGACCCTGACCAGCCGCCACACTGCCACTGTTCCCGTTGCGATTTCCCGTTTCGCCCAGCAATACGAGGTCCAGTACGGCCAGATGGCGGCAGCCTCGATACTGTCGACGATACCGGCATTGATAATGATGTTCATTGGTCAACGTTTCATCGTGCGTGGGCTGACCGCCGGTGCGGTGAAGTAGCGCTCTTGATGCTTTGGAAGGTCAATCCATGAAAACGGTTTTTGTCCTGTTCGATTCCCTCAATCGGCACATGCTCGGCGCCTATGGCGGCACCCGTATCCCGACGCCGAATTTCGATCGGCTCGCGGCGCGATCGAGCGTCTACGACAAGCATTATGTCGGCTCGCTGCCATGCATGCCGGCGCGCCGGGATCTGCTGACCGGACGGTTGACCTTCCTCCACCGTAGCTGGGGACCATTGGAGCCCTTCGACAACGCCTTCCCAGAGCTTCTTAAAACCAAGGGCGTTCACACGCACCTGATTACGGATCATTATCATTATTGGGAGGATGGTGGGGCGACATATCACAATCGCTATTCGACGTTCGAGTTCGTCCGCGGCCAGGAATCCGATCCGTGGAAGGCCATGGTACAACCGCATTGGGAGCGGCTCCGCGAGAAGTATCATGAGACGCAAACGGCAAGCGGGCCGATCAGCAAATACGGACCACACATCATCAATCGGGAGTTCATCAAGGAAGAGAAGGATTTCCCGTCGGTTCAGTGTTTTGCGCACGGGTTTGAGTTTCTCGATATGAACCGCGATGCCGATGACTGGCTGCTTCAGATAGAAACATTTGATCCCCACGAGCCCTTCTTTGCGCCTGAGCGGTTCAAGGAACTCTTCAAGACCGGCTGGAACGGTCCCATCCGCGATTGGCCGCGATATGGACGCGTCGAGGAACTGCCAGAGGAGGCAGAGGAATTGCGCGCCAATTATTATGCCATCATGTCGCTTTGCGACTTTCTTCTCGGACAATTGCTCGACTACTTCGATGAACACGGTCTGTGGAATGATACGTCCCTCGTTGTCACCACAGATCATGGCTTTCTCCTTGGAGAACATGATTTCTGGGCGAAGAACCGGATGAACATGTATGAGGAGATCGTTCATATTCCCTTGTTCATCCACGATGCAAGAAACCCCAGCACACGCCGCGTCCAGCGCCTTACGCAGTCGATCGACGTCGGGCCGACCTTCCTTGATCTTCATGGGTTGAGCGCTCCCACAGAAGCTGAAGGCTATTCGCTGCTCAGCGATCAGGAGCGCGAGGCTGTTCTCTTCGGCTATTTCGGCGGGGCAGTGAATGTCACGGACGGCCGCTACACCTACCACCGTTTTCCCGAAGATCTGGAGAACCAGGAAATCTTTCAATACACGTTGATGCCGAATCACATGAATGAGCGCTTCACGCCCGAAGAACTTGCTTCCTCCACGCTTACACCTCCTTTCGGTTGGACCAAACGGGTGCCCTTGCTGAAAGTACCCGTCACCAACCGCTCGCCCATGTATGCGAACTACGGACCCGGTGCGCTTCTGGAAAAGGAAACGCGGCTTTACGACCTCGTATCGGATCCGGGTCAGGAGCGGGCGCTCGATGATCCGGCGATCGAGCGGCGTATGATTGCCCTGCTGGCGAGCCTCATGCGCAAAAACGAAGCGCCGAGCGAGGCCTTTGGCCGTCTCGGGCTGCCGTCCGGCGATGCAGCCGAACCGGATGTTGCCTGATGCGCGCGATTTACGTTCTCTTCGATTCGCTCAATCGAACCGCCATGGGCTGCTATGGTTCCACGGCTGTCAAAACACCCAACTTCGACCGCTTCGCGGCACGAGCCGTAACGTTTGACACTCATTTTGTGGGCAGCCTCCCTTGCATGCCGGCGCGACGCGATCTCCACACTGGGCGCCTCAATTTCATGCATCGAAGCTGGGGACCGCTTGAACCCTTTGATAATTCCTTTCCGGAACTGATGCGGGACCGCGGTATCCATACGCATCTGGTGACCGACCATCAGCATTATTTCGAAGACGGCGGCTCGACATACCACAACAGGTTCAAGACCTGGGAGTTCATCCGCGGCCAGGAAGACGATCCGTGGAGAGCGATGGTGCAGCCACCTCTGGAGCGCTTCAAGGAGCGGTATTCTTCGCAGCACTATGATTTCGACGATCCGTGGAAGCGCCTGCAGAGCGTCATCAATAGGCAATCGCTTCTCACGGAGGATGATTATCCCGGGCCGAAATGTTTCAAGTCGGCGTTCGAATTCCTGGATATTAATCGTGAAGCCGACAACTGGTTTTTGATGCTCGAATGTTTCGATCCGCACGAGCCGTTTGCGGCGCCGGATCGGTTCAAGGAACAATACAGCACGGGCTGGAAAGGCGGTATCCTGGACTGGCCGAAATATGAGAAGGTGGCCGACAGTCCGGAAGAAATAGCGGAGATTCGCGCCAATTATGCCGCGCTCGTGTCGATGTGCGATGAGTATTTCGGGCGTTTGCTCGATTATTTCGATGAATACGACCTTTGGAAAGACACGGCCCTGATACTGTCGACCGACCACGGCTTCCTGCTCTCCGAACATGATTGGTGGGGCAAGAATCGCATGCCCTATTATGCGGAGATTTCGAACATCCCGCTGATCGTCCATCACCCCGATCACGCGGCCAGAGCAGGAGAGCGACGCAGATCGCTCACCCAGGCCACAGACCTGATGCCGACCTTCCTTGATCTCTTTGGGATACCGGTGCCGCCGGAGGTTCGTGGCTTCTCACTCCTGCCGCAGTTGGAGAGGGACATCAGCGTCCGGGACGTTGTGATATTTGGCGTGTTTGGAGGACCGATTGGCGCCAGCGACGGGCGATACACCTACTATCTCTATCCGGAGGACCTTTATGCGCCGGGACTTCACGAGTACACGCTCATGCCAATGCACATGACGTCCATGTTCACAGCTGCTGAGATGAAGACATCCGAGCTCCGCAGCGCATTCGATTTCACCAAGCAGATGCCGGTCCTGAGGATCGACGCATTGAGAGATGCTCGCCGAATCCCGAACAATGATCGCGTCGGATGGGCGCCGGATGTCGGAACGACATTGTACGATCTTCAGGCGGATGCAGCGCAATCCAGGCCCTTTCGGGATGTTGGGATCGAGAATCGCATCAGGGAGAGAATAAATCTGGCGCTGCGGCAGCATGATACGCCGGACGAGTACTACCGCCGCTACCGCCTAGCGAAATAGCCCAGTGCCGTTTGGACGGTCTTGGACCTACGCCTGGATGGGTCAGGGTCTATCCTGGCGCTAACTTAGAATCCGGTTTTGTCCACACAAAGGCCGGCACGAGTCTATGATGACCATCGGCCCACTCATGACGAACAATTCTCGAACGTTCATCTAGGGCATCGATCTTAACACTGCCTGGGTACGGTTTTTGACGCGGAGCTTAGAAAAAATGTTCTTGGTATGCGTCTTTACTGTATTGATGTTGATATCGAGCTTATTGGCGATCTCATTATTGGAAAGCCCCCATCGCAACAGCTCCAGCACTTCCTCTTCCCGCTGCGTCAGAGTATTTAGCGCAACATCCGCTGTGCTCCCAGTTCGCCGGTTCGCACGAGCAGGTGGGCTTGCTTGTGAGACGTCCAGGTAGACGTCCAGTGAATTGCCGAGCTCCGGGTGCGGCTCCAAGGCGGCACTATTGCCGCCAGCCAGCCATATAATCAGGCGACCAATTTGCAGGGCACTTAATGTGCGGCCTTGTTGGGCCGCTAAAGTCTCAACTGCGCGCAGTTTTTCGATTGCAAGAGCCCGCTGGCCAGATTCGATCATTACCCGTGCCTCAACGACACGATACGCATCCCAAATCTGCCACGCTGACGGCGGATATCGACGCTCTGCCTCGGGCAGGTGGAGCGAGAGGCGTTCCCATTCTCGCAATCCTTCGGCTTTGTAGCCAAGGCGGAACGCACGGCTAGTCCGTTCGACAGCGAGCTGAAATTCGAGTCTAAAGTCCTCGGTCTCGTAGGCACGGCGGCTGGCGCGCACCAACACGTTGTTTGCCTCGTTGGACCGGCCTGTCGCGTCGTAGACACGGGCAAGACCAACCGTCGGTATCAGTATGCGCTCGCAGAGACCGGAGACATCGGTCGTATTCTCAGATGGGATGGCACGAAGCCAAAGCTGCTCTGCCTTTTCGAATTCGCCTCGATCGAAGGCAACAACACCCAACAGCACGGAGGGCAGCGCAACCATGTAGGAATGTTCACCGAAATTGCTACGAGCTATCCGCAGCGCGTCTTCTGCTACACTCTCTGCCTCGCGCATGAGGCCACGTGCGATATAGCACATGGCAGCGATCGAGCGGGAATGAAGGCCGCCCCAGTGCACGGCCATTTCTTCATAGATGCCTTTGGCCCGCCAGGTCAGTCTTTCGGCAAGCTCGAGGGCGCCAGCCTGTAGGGCAAGATAGCTGTGGATGGAATCGAGATCCACCTGCCCGAAGGCCAGTTGATCCAGCTCACGGCCGTCGAGCGCATCGATATGAGCTAGGCCGCTTTTTAGGTCGCCACCATAGGCCCCGATGAGCGCACGCATCAGATGCAGGCGACCCTCGACATCAAGCCCTGTCTCGCAAGCAATGACCGACATTCGGCTTGCCTTGTCGGCAGCAAGGGTCTCGATCGTTCGAAGTGTTTGCTCCGCCTGCAGAAAGCGCCGCATGTTTATGTAACGCCAAACTTGGAGGAATAGGAGCAGCGGCCGTTCCTCGCGCGCATCTCGTGGCAGCTGTTGCATCCAGCGGGAAAAGACTTCGAACCGTCCATGGCTCAGATAGTCGAAGAGACAATAGCTCTCGATCATTTCTGCTGCCCAATCTGGCCGGCGCGCAAGGAAAGCGTGTCGTACGGCATCCATTGGCGCGCCGTTCTCGATAAACCATCGGGCGGCTCGCGAATGTAGGTCAGACAGGTCGGTATCGGTTTCGGACTGAAGTCGAGCAAGCAGAAATTCCTGAAACAGGTGATGGTATTTGTACCATCGATGCGCTCCCGGCAGGGCGACGACGAAAAGCTGAGCTTCTTCGAGGTAAGAAAGAGTTTCGTTACCATCATCCCGCCCGGTCACGGCGTCACAAAGACCAGCATTCAGCGCGTCGAGAATTGAGGTCTTCGTGAGGAAGTGGTAGACTTTTTCCGGTAGGCCAAGGATTACTTCTTCAAGAAAATATTCCACAAAAGCGCGATGGCTTCCCGTCGGGGGTGTATTTGCAAATGCACCCGGCACCCGTCCGAGGACCAGTGACGCAAGTCGCAGGCCCGCTGCCCAGCCATCGGTATAGCTATGCATCTGCCGGCTCTCTTCAGATGTCAGCGCTCCGCCAAGCGCCGCCTGGAAGAAAGCCTCTGTTTCACTCTCATCAAAAAACAGCTCTCCGACAGGTACTTCGAGAACTTCACCGCTAACCCGTAGGCGGCCTAGCGGTATCGAAGGACGGCTGCGGCTCGCCAGTATGACAGTCAAATTCGGAATGCGTGCCGTAAGAATACTACTGATCGTTTCGCCGCCGTCGCCTCCTTCCACGAGATGGTAGTCGTCGATGAACATAGCAAGCGGAGTGATCGCAGCACACCGGGCCATCGTTGCCACGAGCCGAGCGAGAGAATTTGGCTCGTCACGAAATTGCGCGAACGCTCCAAGTTGGGTGAAGCTTGCTTCGACAGCGAGACTCAAGCCATCCGCGAACGAGAGGGGGTCGCGGTCGGCCTCGCTTGCCGAATACCAAACTGTTTTGGACCGGGCCTCCCGTAGGGATTCGTACCACTGTGCGAGCAGCGTGGTCTTGCCCGATCCAGCGGGAGCATGTACGAGGCAGAGACGGCGTTGCTGCAGCAAGCCGGCCATTGTTGTTAGTCGCGGCCGGTTGATAACGCCCTGCGAAGAGCGGGGTGGCGACGTGTGGCGATGGATGAGACTCGATTGCTTCGACAAAAGGACATCCGCGCATCTAGTTGGATCAAGACCGCAAGTATCACTCTTTAGGGTGAGAGAAAATAACTTTCTGTTCTCACCCTGGGGGATCATGCGGAGAATTTGAGCGCGATTTAACTTCTTAGGATTACCGAATGGGGGTCTAATAAGTTGCAGCTCAGTGAATACCAGAACTTCGACGCCACAGGACTAGCCAAACTTGTCGCGATGCGGGAGGTAACACCCAGTGAATTGCTCGATGTGGCACTTGTCGGCGCCGAGGCCGTTAACGGCAAGCTCAATGCGGTGGTCTCCACCTTCGAAGAGGAAGCCCGACGTTTCATCTCGCACGAGATTTCGGACGGTCCATTTAAGGGCGTTCCCTTTCTGCTGAAGGATCTTACCGCCCACTATGGTGGCCAGCCAACGGGCGCCGGGTGGCCACCGCGCAGTGCGGTCAAGCCTACGGAAGATTCCGAGCTAGTCCATCGCTTCAAAAAGGCCGGAGTCGTGATCTTCGGCAAAACGTCAGTTCCTGAACTAGCCATGGACTGGACGACACGCTCGCGCGCACATGGTGTCACCAATAATCCTTGGGACCCAGCACGCACGGTCGGTACGTCGAGTGGCGGCACGGCAGCGGCCGTTGCGGCCAGAGTGGTGCCGATGGCGCATGGCAATGATGGCGGTGGCTCCATCCGCGTGCCCTCGTCCGCCTGCGGTTGCTTCGGGTTGAAGCCGACCCGCGGCCGCAACCCCGTGGCCCCGTCAGGCAGCACCTGGCAGGGCATGCTGGTCGAGCATGTACTTTCCCGCTCTGTCCGCGATAGCGCCGGTATGCTGGATGCAACACAGGGCCTGCATGTCGGCCAGTTCTTCAACAGCCCCAGCGGCGGCGATTTCGCAAGTGAGGTCGGCCGCGATCCCGGGAAATTGCGCATAGGTGTCTCGACCAAGGCGCCCTATGGAGCGGCCACCCACTCTGATTGCATCAAGGCGGTCGAGGAAACCGTAAAGTTGCTCGAAGGCTTAGGCCATATTTGCGAGCCTCATGACATCGAATTACCGGATGACGGCTGGAGTGCTTTCGAAACATTTATCCTGGCGGAATACGCGACCGATATGCGGATCGAGGAAGGCGTCTTGGGACGTAAGCTCACTGAACAAGATTTCCCGCCCATGCTGTGGGAAATGATCGATGCTGGGAACCGTATCTCGGCGGTCGACGTCAATATCGCAACAACACGCCTGCACGCCGTAGCCTCAGTCGTAACCTCCACGTTCAACCGATATGACATCTTCCTGTCGCCGACACTCGCGCAGCCGCCCCTTCCACATGAGGCGTTCCCGATGGCAACGTCAATGCGCGAGCACTACGAGTTCTACCTTTCTTGGATGCCCTTCACGCATATCTTCAATGTCAACGGCTCACCGGCGATGTCAGTACCGCTTGTCTGGAACGCGGAAGGTTTGCCGATAGGCGTTCAGTTCGCCGCCGCTCCTGCCGCTGAAGGCCTGCTCTTTCGGCTCGCGTCACAGCTGGAAGTGGCAAGACCATGGGAGGGCAAGCGACCGCCAATATCAGTGGCCTAATCCGCCACTCGAGATTCAATCATAAAAAAGGGAACAAGCGCATGAAAAAGCACCATCTCCGCAAAAATATCCTCGCGCTGCTGGCAGCCGTGGCCGTCGGCACTGGATTGAGCATCTCCATCGCCGCCGCTGCAGACCTGATCGTAGCACGTGCCGTCGATGCCGACAGTCTCGATCCCGACAAGACCAGTACGACCCAGTCGCTGCAGATGACCAACCTGATTTTTGACACGATGCTGACCATGGACAAGAACGGCTCTTTGCATCCGGGCCTAGCAAGCGAGTGGTCCGTTGCGGAGGATGGCAAAACCTATACCTTCACCATCCGCGACGGAGTGAAGTGTCATGACGGTAGCGTCTTCGACGCTTCCGGTGCCAAGGCGAGAATTGATCGTGCTATCGACCCGGCTACCGTCAATCCGGACCGCTCCCTCTGGGGACCGATCACGGGCACGAGCGTGGAAGGCAAAGTGCTGAAAGTATCGTTGTCGGAACCCTATAGTCCCTTCCTGTCATTCCTGACCGGCATCCAGGCGGGCTTCGTCTGCCCATCCGCATTCGCTGGCGCCGATTTTAAGCCGATCGGAACTGGCCCCTTCAAGTTCGTCAGCTGGACGCGAAACGATAACCTCCAGCTCGAGGCCAATGCCGAATACCAGAACTTTAATCCGCTCATAGAGAACCCGGGCAAGCCACATATCGACAAGCTGACATTCAAGGTAATTCCTGAAGCGGTTGCCCGCATGGCGGCATTGCGTTCCGGCGAGGCCGATGTCGTTGAGCCTTCATTGGAGGAAACGACGGATCTGAAGAGTGACAGCAACTTCAAAATCTATGCCGCTGAGCTTTCAGGCCAGCAGGTGCTGGCTGCTTTCTCTTGGAAGATCAAACCGCTGGATAACCCGGAAATTCGAAAGGCCATCGGTATGGCGATGAATCGCGATGCCTATGCCAACATCGCGTTCGAAGGTTTGGTCAACACCTCCAATTGCCCCGTCGCACCGAAGCTGTTTGCGACGGATGACGAATTGTGCGCCACCTGGGGGGCGGAATACGATCCTGACGGCGCCAAACTGATCATGGAGAACGCCGGCTTTACGGCCGAAAATCCGCTTAAGATCAAGATAATTGCTCACAAATTGTCAGGCTGGGACCAGATGCATCAGATCATGCAGCAGGATCTGGCTGCCATCAATGTCCAGGCGGAAATCGAAACGCGTGAGGTGGCATCCCACTTCGATCACATGACAAACGAGAACGAGCGCACTGACGGAGCCCCCTTCGTCTGGACGATGGGCATGTCGGGTGTCGATCCAGACTATCTCAACCTCCTGTGGAAGCGCCCTGGCTTCGTCAATATGGGCTTGAATGAACAAGTCGACGCCATGCTAGACGAGCAGCGCAGACTGTCGGGTGACGCTCGCGCCGCCAAGATCCATGAAATTGAGAAGTACCTGATACAGAATACCTACACGGTTCCACTACTGTCTCCAGGCTGGAATTGGCTCATGGCTTCGAGCGCAAAAGTCGAAGGCTTCAAGCTGGGGTTCATGGTATCGCTCCTGTTCAATGACGTTACCCTGAAGCAATAACGGGGTTTCCGGCCGACCTGTCCCCATCAGATAGGGCGGCCACTGACAGGAGGGGTTCCGATGCTGTTTCTGATTTCAAAGCGAGTTCTTGCCGCATGCGGCACCGTCATAGCGGTGATCATGCTGTCCGGCACGCTCATCCATTTGGTACCGGGCGATCCAGTGACAGCCATGATGGCGCAGTCTGTTTCTGCGACACCGGAGGCAATGGCGGAGATGCGCGCCAAACTCGGGCTCGATCTTCCAATTTGGCAGCAGGTGTTGCTCTATCTGGGCCAGGTTCTGCAAGGCGATCTCGGTACGACGATTCGCGGCAACGAATCCGTCGCCACGTTGCTTCTGCAGCGTTTGCCTAACACCTTTGCGCTTGCCGTGTCGGGTCTCGGTGTGGCCCTGGCGATCGGCATCCCGCTCGGCTTTCTGGCGGCTGTCAATCGCGGCCGGATCGCGGATACCGCAGTCATGATTGTAGCCGTTCTTGGCGTGTCGATCCCGGCCTTCTGGCTCGGTCTTATTATGATGCAAGTCTTTTCGCTTAAGCTCGGCTGGCTACCTGTCGCGGGATCGAGTTGGCGCAACATCATCCTGCCAGCCCTGACGCTCGGCCTGACCTATTGCGCACTTGTCGCCCGCATGACTCGGTCGGCTCTGATAGAAGTGCTGAACGAAGACTATATCCGCACGGCCCGGGCCAAGGGACTGCGTGAGCATGAAGTGCTGCTGGTTCATGCGCTCCGGCCAGCGCTGATCAGTATTGTGACGGTAGTCGGTCTCGTCTTTGCCTATCTTCTCGGCGGCCAGGTAATCATCGAGAACGTTTTCTCCTGGAACGGTATCGGTCGTCTCGCCATCCAGGCTATGCTTGAGCGCGATTATCCGATGATCCAGGGCTTTATCGTTGTCTTCGCCATCTCGGTAGTCATCGTCTCGATGCTGATCGACATTGTTTACGGCTTTCTGGATCCACGCATGAGGCACAGATGACCAGCACGATACAGACCTCCGTACAGCGCCGGCACCTGCCATTCAGCGTCGCTCTTGGCCTCGGGCTTGCAATAGTCATCATTATGGCGTCGTTGCTGTCGCCATATTTAATGCCCTTCGATCCTATGCGGATGGCGGCTGGGCCGCGGCTTACGGCGCCATCCATGAAATATCTGTTCGGTACGGACGAGTTTGGCCGCGATCTTTTTAGTCGCGTCCTCATCGGCGGGCGCTTGTCGCTGGGTATCGGCATCACAGCTGTGGTGAGCGGTCTCCTTGTCGGCGGACTTGTCGGGCTGTTCGCGGCCTTTTCCGGCCGAACTATCGAGACCGTGCTCCTGCGGCTGATCGATGTGCTCTATTCCTTTCCGGACACGCTGATAGCGTTGGCGCTCGTTGCCTTCCTGGGGCCGGGTATTGGGAACGCAACGCTCGCCATTGCCATCAGTCTCGTTCCCTTTTACGCCCGCGTGACCTACGGGCTGGCGGCGGCTGAACGAGCCAAACCTTATATCGAGGCAGCGCGGCTTGCCCGCATCCGCTCGGGTCGCTTGGTGCGGGTGCATGTGATGCCGAATATCACCCAAAGCCTGATCGTGATGGGAACGCTCGGATTTTCCTCTGCCATTCTGTCGGCTAGCGGCCTTTCGTTTCTCGGTCTCGGTGTTCAACCACCATCGCCGGAATGGGGAGCGATCCTTGCCGCAGGCCGCAATTATATAACCAAGGCGCCTTGGATCCTGATCTTCCCGGGTCTCGCCATCTGCCTGACCGTTCTCTCCTTCAACCTGATCGGTGACAGCCTGCGCGACATTGTCGATCCCCGTCGAAAGGGTCGGTCATGAGCGCTCCCTATCTCAGCGTCAGGAACCTATCGGTCACATTTCCGACCAAGGCAGGCACTTTCCACGCGATCGACGATATTAGCTTTGACCTTGCCCGCGGGGAGATTCTCGCGCTCGTTGGAGAATCAGGCAGCGGCAAAAGCATGACTTCGCTGTCAATCATGCACCTTCTTCCCGAGGCGGCCGAGATGAGCGGCCGTATCGAGATCGACGGACGGGATATCTCCGCTCTCGGTCGCCGGGAGATCGAGGATGTGCGCGGGGCAAAGGTCGGTATGATTTTCCAGGAGCCGATGACATCGCTTAATCCGGTCCTGACGATTGCGCGCCAGATGACCGAGGGGCCGGTGCGCCACAACGGCGTCTCCCGGCGGGACGCGTTGGCTACGGCACGCACCTGCTTGGAAGATGTGGGCATTGCGGAACCGGATCGAGTGCTGGCGCAATATCCGCATCAGCTCTCGGGTGGCATGCGCCAGCGTGTCATGATCGCGGCGTCACTTGCGCTGCAGCCTGGTATTTTGATCGCGGACGAACCGACGACGGCGCTCGACGTCACCGTGCAGTCGCAGGTGCTCGATCTGCTGGTTGATCTGAAAGCACGGCTCGGATCGGGAATACTGCTGATCACCCACGATATCGGGGTGGTCGCCGAAACCGCTGATCGCGTCGCCGTCATGCGCGGCGGGCGTATCCTTGAGATGGGGGCGGTCGATAACGTGTTGGGCGTTCCGCAACATGATTACACCAAAGCGCTGCTCGCCTCGCACCTGACGGTGGAAAAAGGCCTGATGCAGCGCGGTGCGCAATGCGAAAGGGCACGGCAATGACATCCAAACCGTTGCTGAGGGTTGAGGGGCTGCGGAAGTCCTTCTCGGCAAACCGGCACACAGTGCATGCACTCAACGGCGTTTCCCTTGCGCTCGAACAAGGCGAGACGCTTGGGATCATCGGCGAGAGTGGGTCGGGCAAGTCTACACTCGGGCGGATTGCCGTTGGACTGGAAACGCCGACTGCGGGGGAATTGCATGTCGAAGGCATGCGCATCGATACGATGTCGCCGCGCTTGCGCCGCGATAAATTGCGGCGGTGTCAGATGATCTTTCAGGACCCGTATTCGTCGCTCAATCCGAGATTGCCTGTGGGCCGACAGATTGGCGAAGGTCTTTTCGCACGGGGCGAAAGCGACTGGCGGGCGATCGACGCTACGGTCGCCGATCTCCTCGATCGCGTAGGGCTGAAGCGGGAGTTCGCCAAGCGCTATCCGCATGAATTCTCCGGAGGCCAGCGTCAGCGCATCGCCATAGCCCGGGCGCTGGCGCCCGATCCGCACATAGTGGTTGCCGATGAGCCTGTATCTGCCCTCGACGTCAGCATACAGGCACAGATTCTTGATCTACTTGCCGAACTGAAGAAGCAGGGAGACCTTTCTTATATCTTCATTTCGCACGACATGGCTGTAGTTGCTCGTCTCTGTGATCGCGTGGCAGTTATGCACCGTGGGCGGATCGTCGAATGCGGCTCAGTCAGCGCCATTATCGAGAATCCACAGCATCCATACACACGTAACCTGCTCGATGCAGTGCCGCGCTTTGGCCGGCGGCGGACTGGGCAGAAACCAGTTGTCGTCCGCCTGCCGCTGCACAATGACGGCGATTGCTTCATTGATGTGGGGGAGGGGCATGTCGTGCTCCAATCCGCCAGCAGTGAATAATGAGGCTGTCGAGCCACAGGCTGGCTGGACACAAGGTTAGCTCATATTCGCCAGGCCACGGCCTTTGTTGTTCGGCAGCATTGTCGGGCATCTCAGCATCGCTCCACACCGAAACACGAATAGCGAGAGCTCTCTCGCCGTTTACCGTCAGCGCGTTGAAATCAGTTCCCGAAATTCGGCTAGGTCGCGATTGAACCGTTGCGCTTCCTCCAAGAATGGCGTGCATGTCCGGAGTCGGCATAGATTTGCTGGCGATTTGCCGGGTTGAGTGCCTTTGCGCGTTCAAGGCTCGGCCGCATCAAGACCAGGTCATCCGTTTCATCTTCGCGAATATCTGCCCTCGTCAAAGGTCCGCCCTAGTCTTGCTGCCTGATATCCTAGGTGCTTAGTTCCGGCATTTGATGGGTTGGATCAAGTGTGAATGTTTCTGGCTCTTTTTGTCCAACATTTGCAGATATGTTCGTAAGGTGTGAGTCCTTTGAGGGTCTTGAGGCGACGCCTAAAGTTGTAGGCGGTAATGAAGTCAGCGACGTGCTGGCGGAGTTGATCATGGCTTTCATAATAATAGCGTTTGACTGTTGCATGCTTGAGGGTCCGATTCATTCGTTCGACCTGCCATTGGTCCAGGGATGTTTCGGCTTGGACACGTCAAGGGTTTGGATCCATCGGATCCTTACAGCAATTTCTGTCGGTCCTCTCCGCGGGAGAAGCGTATTCGGCAGATTAGAACACTTTCATGCCAAGGGCATTCGATATGTTCCTCGCTGCAGCCAGCAACATTTCTTGGGCGGTATCGATGGGAACGTACATAGCTTTCTGAGTCAAAAACAGCATGGTTAATGATGCCTGCACCTGACCGGTCAAATCGAAAACTGGCGCACCGATGTTTGTTACTCCGTCGATCGTCGTACTCGCCTCGCGAACAAAGCCTGCCTTGCGGACTTCATCGAGCCTTCCGGGAATGCCACGCTGGGCGGCGAAACTCATATTACTGGGAGACAGCTGTCCGAGCCAGCGCTCCCGTGAGCTATCATCTTCGAAGGCTAGCAGAACTAAACCTGACGTCGTCTCAAGAACCGGGATAAGCGCGCCTAGTCTAGCTCCGATACCGATGGGCAGCGGTGAGCTAACTTGCCCAATAATAAGCGCGTTCATATTGTTTCGGACGGCGAGGTGGCAAGATTGGCCAGTTTGATCTGCCAATGAGCGCATAATCGGTAATGCTTCCAGGAGCAGGCGCTCGACTGGAGGGTGCCTGTATGCCAACTCAAAAAATTTGTCTGAGAGAATGTACTTTCCATCCTCCCGCAAGAGATATCCTCTCTCCTCAAGTGTTACGAGGACGCGAAAGACTTCCGTTACATTGCGTCCGAGTGCCTTGGCGAGTTCTTGCTGTGTTAGGCCTGCCTCAGTTTTGCTAAGGAGTTCCAGGACATCCAAGGCTTTATCTGAAGCGGGCGACGTATATTTTCTGGTCGTCGACCCAACGCTATCATTCATTTTCTTGTGCATTCTCGATCCGTCCTGTCGGTCACAACCCTGAAGTTGATGATCATAAGTCGATGTCATCTCATGATCATCCAGTTTGGGCAACATGCCGAGTCAACGACGTAGTTCCGAATACCAGCCGACCGAGGTTAACGACATTTCCCCGATGCCTCATCGACCAGGTTAGTGCATTTTGCTTAAGAAATTAGGTTTCATTTTTAAAAATTGTTTTGTTAACCAGTGCTCGGCCTCGTTGGGAGTTGCAGGCGACGCTCTTAGAAATGAAATAGAGGATGATTAACGTCCCATCATTTCCATGTCCCGTTCGGCCGGCAACAGGTTATTCTCATTCGGTTCACGCGACCACTTCAGGGCACGCGGGCAGGCAAGTCCGCAGCGGAGTTCTTTGGCGTAGTATCTACTGGCTAAGCTAGTTCACTTCCCCCAACGCAGGACAAGCGGATTCAGTCGTCGAGCAAGTTCGATGAGACCTCTTCTGGTATCTTCGTGCACCGGAGCAAGCGGCGCCCGGACATGATCAGATTGAATGACTCCACCTTCCTTCAGCAGGATTTTTGCAGTAGCGATGCTCGATTGGCGGTTCTCGTAATTGATCAGCGGAAGCCACGATTCATAGAGTTCCAGCGCCCGCCCGCGATCGCCTGTGAAGTAAGCATCGAGGATCGTTTTGATACCATCGGGATAACCACCACCCGTCATTGCTCCGGTGGCTCCGGCATCAAGATCCGCCATCAGTGTGATCGCTTCCTCGCCATCCCACGGGCCAAGCACGGCATCACCGCCGATCGCGATCAGGTCACGGAGTTTGGAGGCAGCCTGCGCAACTTCAATCTTGAAGTAGGAGACGTTGGGGATTTCTTTCGCCATTTTTGCAAGGAACGGGGCGGTCAGAATTGTACCCGATGCGGGAGCATCCTGGATCATGATCGGGATTGAAATCGCGTCAGAGACAACCTGGAAGAATTTGAAGATGCCCGGCTCTGCGACCCTGAACGTAGCGCCGTGATAGGGGGGCATGATCATGACCATGGCCGCACCAGCATCTTGGGCGCGCTTGCTGCGCTCGGCGCAAATCTTGTTGGAGAAATGAGTCGTCGTAACAATAACAGGCACACGTCCGGCGACCTGTTCAAGTGCAACCTGCATGATGGTCTCCCGTTCGCTATCGGTCAGCGAAAACTGTTCCGAAAAATTTGCAAGTATGCACAGACCGTCCGACCCGGCATCAATCATAAAGTCGATACAACGACGTTGGCCCTCGAGGTCGAGTGCTCCATCCTGGTTGAAGATGGTGGGGACGACAGGAAAAACGCCCTTGTAGGCTACTGAAGGACTGCTCGTCACATGATATCCAGTTCTGTTTGGTGCTTGTTGCAGGCTGAAGAGGTTTGACTGATTAGGCTTCTTGATCAAGAAGTTGACGAATGGCCGACTTACTAATCTTGCCAGTGCTGGTTTTTGGAAGCTTCTCGACGAAGAAGATCTGAGAGGGCTTTTTGTAGCTGGCGAGATGTTGGCAGCAATGGTCGATGATATGATCTACGCTAACCCAACTGCCAGGCTTGCAGGCAACGACGGCGACCGCTTTCTCTCCCCAGCGAGGATCTGGCTGGCTCACGACCGCGACCTCGGCGATTTCGGGTATCCTTGAGATTACTCGTTCGATCTCAGCCGGATAGATATTAAAACCACCAGAAATCAGCACGTCGCGCTTTCTTCCGACAATTTCCAGATATCCGTCAGTGTCGAAGCGTCCTAAATCGCCGGATGAGTACCAGCCGTCTTCGCTGAGAACCTCGGCGGTTTCTGCGGGACGGTTCCAGTACCCGCTCATCACGTTCTGGCCACGGACCTGAATTTCGCCGACCTCATCGGAGAGGTTGGCAAGGCGCACCTCAATATTTGGGCATACCTTGCCTGCAGAGCGCAAGCGGGCTTCGGAAGACGACGCCTGATCCCTCGCGGAGAAGCTCGACACAGGGATCAAAGCCTCACTCATCCCGTAGATTTGCAGAAGTACATTGCCGAACATTTGGCGTGCGGCAACGATCGTCTCAGGGCTGATTGTTGATCCACCATATGGCATACTCCGCAGGCTTCTGATTGGGCCTGAACGATTGTGCAAAACGAGGTCCCCAATCATCGTCGGGACCATCGGGATACAGGTCGCAGCGACCCGGTTGGCTTGATCCACAAAGGTTGACGGGTCAAACTTGTACATCAAAGCAATCGCACCGCCATAGGCCGCGAAGGCGGATGCCACAGAGCCACTAAAATGGCTCATCGGTGCAGCATGCAATAGGACGTCGCCTTCGCCGATGGTTGGAAGCAAGGCACGCGTGTTTGTTGCCATCGCGAACCAGGAACCATGGCTGTTCATGGCACCCTTTGGACGGCCGGTCGTGCCCGACGTATACATGAGCGATGCAAGGTCATCCGAAGCGATCGATGGGGCGGGCGGCGTTGGAAGATCGCAGTTGATGAGCGCGCTAAGAGTGATGAAACGATCGGAAGCGTCCTCGGGGACGATGATGGGAATGGAACTCCGCAACGCTTCGGCAATTCGCGATTCGCAAATGATCAGTGCGGCATTACAGTCCTCAATAACGTAGTCGATTTCCTCCGGATGCAGCCGCGGACTGAGTGCAACCCGCACCCAGCCCCAAAGCGCAAGCGCTCGCTCAACGACGAGCATTTCCCAGCGATTGTCCAGCGCTAGAACGATGCGCGCTCCAACCGCAATGCCGTGCTGCAGCATCCAAGCGGCCACTTTGCGGGCCCTGACAAGCACATCGTCATAGGTGTACCAGCCACCTGGGGTGAGCACGGCGCGACTGCCAGGAAATGACTGATGAGCCCTTTTAAGAAGACCGGCCCAAGTTTCCTGTGTGATCGGTGTCGCGGCGAGCGGGCGGGTCACTTCACTCGTGCTTCCGGTCGGCAAAAATGCCTCCAAAGATCGTTGAACTTGTCGACGATGACACGGTCCGGTGCGTCCTCCCGAACCAACTGGTGAAGAAGCTCGCCGCCTTTGCGTTGGAAGGCAGGATAGCCGGGCACACGCGGCCTTACAAACGACTTGTCGAGGGATTCCAATGTAGGTTCAAAGAAATTCGGGCAGATTTCATTGACCTTCTTATCGGTCCACGCATGGCGGTGTGCAGGCTGTCCGCCAGATTCTGCATAAATGCCGGACTGAATCTGCTGCGACGACAAGACTTCCAGCACGGCGCGGATGGCATCGATTTCCGTGCTTCGACGAGACACTGCAAGTCCGACACCCCCAAGCATCCCAGCTCCCACTGTGCCAGTACAGCTCGGGACCGCCGTAAAGTTGAGCGGCTTGGCATATTCACCAGGGCGTGCATAATTCGAATAGCCGAATGCGACGGGCGTATAGAAGATATCGTCATGTGTAGTCATATGATTAAAGATGTCGATTGGGTCTGCATTCCACGAAAGTTCGACAGCCTTGCTCATCAGTCTCTTCAGACAGGCGAGTGCCTTCAAAGCGGTTTCCCTTTCAATGCCTTCGTCACTCCACCAAACGGGGCGCAGGTCCGGCAATACGGCGTCGGTATCGGCGAACGCGTGGCATATGGTTGCATAGGCCAGAAGCATATGTGTCGGATTGGCCGCCATTCCAACCTTTCCAGTGTTGGACAGCTTGAGAACGTCATCCCAGGTTTTTGGGACGTCAATCTCTGCCAGAAAGTCTGGTCGATAGGCTGCAACCTGGGATGCTGCATCGACCGGCGCCGCCCACAGTTTCCCCATCCATTCATAGCTTGAGGTACTGGGGCCGACGGCGTTATCACGGTAGTCCTGATAGGTACCCTTGCCGATGATCTCGCAAATTGGTTGGAGCGCCTTTTGTGCGAAGGCGTCACCCATAAACGGATGATCGATCGACATCAAATCGTAACTTGCTGCAAGCATCTCGATAGAAGCCTCTTCGAAGCCCTGAAGCGGCCTCGTGTCCCATTGGATATCGATACCGCGTTCTGCCAGGAGTGGGATACAGGCACGCAAAGGATCGATCCCACGGGAATGGCTCCACGCTATTCCCTTGAGTTGTATATTCGTCATGATTTTGATCTCAACTTTGTTCAATGCGTAACCAGCTCACGACTGGCTGGTAGGGTACCCGAGGGCGGTCCGGACAAGCTCGTCATGCTGACCAACAGTCGGGACAGGAAGACGGTCCACCTTGTCGATGCCGCTCATTGAAAAAGGTAGACCAATTGCGCGGAACTTCTCGCCGCCAGGGCCGGAAATATTTTCGACGTATCCGTTCTCCTGAACCTGCTCGCTTTCCACGATCTCAGACACCGTCTGAACGGGCGCGACCCACATGCCTTGCTCGGTCAGATCAGCCCGCCATTCTTCGGTCGAGCGCGTCGCCATCTTCTCGACGAGGATGGAATTGACCTCATCACGTTTCAAGAACCACTCATCGTCAGTACAGTTCAAGAGTTCATCGGAAAGACCGAAGATCTCCTTCAGGCGCCCGCGCGGCGTCATAGACATTGCCAAGAAGCCATCGGATGTGCGGTACACGCCATAAGGTGCGTCCGTCCATGGAGCAGCGATGCCGGACTCGCTTCGTTCCCACTGAAGGTCAGTGTTCATCGCGACCAATGCCTCCTGGCACTGGATCATTAATGATGCACCGAGAAGACTTGCCGATACATTCCTTGAGATGCCGTTTTCGCGTGCGTCAAGCACGGCAGAGACAATCGAGAATGCGAGCAAAAATGCCGTGGATCCATCGAGGACGGGAGCTCCCGTCGGCACTGGTGGACCATTTCTGGGACCGCTATTGGCGGCAAGTCCACTCATCGACTGCAGTAGCATGTCCTGGCCAGGTCGTTTGACGAGTGGGCCCTTCGGGCCGAAACCGGAGCCGGAGGCGTAGACGATACAGGGATTGATTTCCCGCAGAGCTTCGTAGCTGAAGCCTAAACGTTCCATGACCCCAGGGCGAAAGTTCTCGACGACGACGTCGCACTTCTTCACCAGGTCGAAAAGGAAAGCTCTGTCTTCTTCATCATTCAGATCGGCCGTCACCGCAAGTTTGTTACGGTTGAAGGCAAGGAAATAAGGAGATTCGCCCAGCAACTTCCGGCCGCGGGGCATGTAGCTACGCTCCCACTCGCCCACCTGTGGTCGCTCGACCTTGATGACAGCGGCACCAAGGTCGCCAAGCAGCTGCGTAGCGACCGGACCCATCATCATCTGCGTGAAATCGAGAACGGTGACGTCGCGGAGCGGACCAGTGCCGCGGAATTCGCTCAAGAATGGGTTCATGTTGAAGCCTTTCTGTCGATGGCAAGAATGTGAAGGCAACTGAATACGGTCACTCCGTCTTGGTTTTGACCAGTGTATTTCTTGGTAACGAGACCGATTTCCGGCTTGCGATGGGGCGTAAGCTCCATGACCTCGCTCCATGCGACGATGGTGTCGCCCGCCCTGACAGGGGCGGGAAATCGGACTTTTTCGTATCCGTAGGAAATGGCCTTCATGTTGTATTCGACGCAGAGCCCGGTCACGATAGAAAAGGTCAGCATGCCGTGCACAAGCCTTCCGCCGTAGCGGGGAGCCGCAAAACTTTCATCGATATGAGCCGGATGGAAGTCAAGGGTAAGACCTGCGAACATGGTGGTGTCAGCCTGATCTACCGTGCGTCGGCGCTCGATATCGCGTTCGCCGATAGTGTAATCTTCGAAGTATCGTTCAATAGTCTGCCAACCAGGCATGGTTTCCTCCAATCAGACCGCGTCTTGTGCGGTTTCGAGCCGACCCCAGATCAGCAGGGTGGCAATGCCGACGACACAGATAGCCGCGGAGACACCAAATGTAAGAGCCCAGGATCCCGTGTGATCTACGATGTATCCGACGAGCCATGGTGCAAAGATTCCGGACGTATTGGCGATGAAGTGAACGAATCCTACGACTCCGCCAAGACGCGAGCCCGGCATTGTGTCGCTGATCAATAGGAAATACTGGCTCCCGGTGAGGTAGAGCAGGAAGACGACTGCAGACATCAGTGCAACAGCCATTGCAAGCGAGGACACGACGCCAATACCACAAAGAAGGATTGCCGTTCCGGTCAGTCCGAAGATGATCATCCACTTGCGGGCGGCGGCAGGATTGCCCGTCCGAATTGCGATGCGGTCAGTAATAACGCCGCCTGCCATATATCCGATCACCCCAAGAACCCACGGGATTGTTCCGACCCAGGCGACACTCTTGATGTCGAGATTACGTGCATCGACCAGATAGACGGGGAACCAGGATAGAAACGTGTAGAGTACCCAGGCATACCCGAAGAACGCAGTCGCGGTCGCAAGGACAAGAGGCTGCTTCAAGTAGAAGCTTAAAGGCTGCTTGGCTTCGACGACAGGATCGACGTCCGCTAGTTTGTCATTCGCCAGTTCTTCGGCCTCTCTGGAATCCGCCCAGGGATGAATGTCTGGCGTGTCCCGGACAATAACCCACCAACCGATCGCCATGACAACGCCGAGAACGCCAAGAACGATGAAGGGAATACGCCAGTCCCCTGAGATGGCCAAGAGCCAGGCGACCAACGGCGTACCAATTACACCACCGAGTGGCGTGCAACCTTGGCTGATGCCGACGGCGGTGCCCATCTGACTTTTCGGGAACCAGTTCTTCATGGTCTTTACGGTGACCGCTCCCTGTGGTCCTTCGCCAAAGCCGAAGAAGAAGCGGATGAAAAGGAAACTGATATAGCCAGTGCCCGCTGCGGTAAGTGCGGTGAAGATGCTCCACCAGGCAACGGCACCGCCCATCACGGCCCGTGGGCCGTATTTGTCTGCGAGCCAACCGCCGATAAAGCAGAACGGAGCATAGCCGAAGAAGAACAAGCTGGTGATCAAGCCGAACTCGGTCTTCGTCAGGCCGAATTCCTTAATAATCTCCGAGCCGGCCACACCGAATGCTGCGCGGTCGGCGTAGTTTAGGACAAGTACGAGAGATGTGATTCCAAGAATGAGCCAGCGGACGCGAAATGCGCGTACTGACGTCGATGATGTTTGTGTTTGTGACATGTTTCCTCCGATCACCGACCGCAACGACATCGGTCCTCCAAACAGGACTTTTATATAAGAAATGGAATTTTGCAAATGGAATTTTGCAAGGTGACCCCGCTCAGAACTTGGGCGGGCCCCCGGACCGGAGGCAGATGACTGAGTTTTGAAGAGGAGAATCAAAACCTGAACTTTTTGTTATGAAGCCTCAGACGCAGTATCGCGCACTTCCCCAATCAGAATGCGAGTGGATCTTAATCGCAGCGACGACATGACGAGATCAGGCAGTGAGGCGAGGCCGACTCTTGTGCGTAGCGGAGCAGGGCGGGGGTGGACGAGGCAAATTGTCGTTCGCGCGGCCTTGATGAGCACCATGCGATCGGTAGCGTCGTTTACCCGTATCTCCAGCCACTAGGACATTCTTCCGACGCTCGGCCCGGTCGGAGCAGGACATCGGTCCGGGTTGTGGTTATGATCCAGCGTTGACGTAATTTGAAAGAGTGAAAGACGCGACGGCGGACGGCGGAAGTGGCAGCGGTGACGATGGGAGAAATGACGGCATAGTCTGGCTGCCATCAATCGTGACACCGTACGCTTGTCCAGAACGCGGCAGAGCCTTGCAAACTCTACTTCAGATCGTGATCCGAAGGCGGTAAAACGCGAAGCATTTCTAGTCTGCTTCCATTGATGACCAAGTATGCTCCATCTCGCCGAGCTCGGCCAAGAGAGCCGCCCCGGTGCGTATGCCGTTCACGAAACAGTCGATTCGCAGATTCTCGTTGGGCGCATGGTTGTCCTCGTCCGCATTGGCATAGGGCACCACAAAGGCTGGAATGTTCAGTGTCTTCGTGAAGACGTAGTCGGGCAGGCTGCCGCCCATCGTCGGGTAGAGCAGTGGTTCCACGCCCTGAGCGGCCAGCACCGCCTTGCGGATGGCATCACCATAGGGAGAATCCATCGGGGTCTTGGAGGGCAGCATGCCGTCCAGTGGCACGAACTCGACGTCCGGCGCATGCTTCCTCACATGGGCACCAACCTTCACCAGCACGTCGGTCGGCGTCATCGCCTCGACGAGCCGGATGTCGCACTTGGCGATGGCCTCGCAGGGCAACACGGTCTTCGTTCCGGGGCCGCCATAGCCACCGTGCAGGCCGTTGATGGTGAGGGTCGGATGAAACATCAGACGATCGTAATAGGGCCGGCCCTGCGGGGCGTCGAGCGCGGCAAGCCCGAGCTCTTTCTTCACTGCATCCAGGTCGATGGGAAGCGCTGTGGCAGCCGCCCGTTCTAGATCGGACGGAGGCACGATCGCGTCGTGCAACCCTTCGATCGTTATGTTGCCGGCCTCGTTGCGCATCGTACCGAGCAGGTGGACAATCTTCCAGATTGCATTCGGCACGACGCCGCCAAAATTGCCCGAATGTACATCATGGCTTGCGGTCTTGGCCCGCAGCTCGAAGGATGCCATGCCACGGACTCCGAATGTCATGGTGGGACGTCCGGATGCATGGATCGGACCATCGGCCGTAACTACTAGATCGGCCTTTAGCCTTTCACCATGCTGGCGAACGAATTCAGCGATGTGCGGGCTGCCAATCTCCTCCTCTCCTTCCAACAAGACGATGACATTGCATGGTAGATCGGCGTTGACCGCCAGATGGGACTCGATCGCCAGAAGCTGGGCGAAATGCTGTCCCTTGTTATCGCCGATACCGCGCGCGTAGATACGCCCGTCCCGGATGGTCGGTTCGAAGGGAGGGCTCAGCCATGCCTCCAGCGGTTCGGGCGGCTGGACGTCGTAATGGCCGTAGAGAAGAATTGTCGGCTTGCCGGGCTTGTGGCCCCACCGTCCCACAATCATCGGATGGCCACGGGTCGCAATGGCCTCGACATCCATTCCGAGCTTGCCGAGCATCTGCACGAGGATGTCGGCGACCTCGCGGATGCCGATGTTCTGGGAGCTGATGCTCGGGTGGCGGACATAATCCATTACCCGTTCGATGAAGCTTTCTTTATTGCTGTCTATATGGCGGAAGATTCCGTCGAGATTGGAATTGGAAACGCTCATTGCGGGACTCCGGCATCACGGGTGAGAAGGATGGCACCGGACGGATGAACGACCCCGCTCCAGCCCGGCAAGACGAGGGTCGTGGTATCGAGCTGCGTCAGGATGACCGGACCGGCCAATTTCTGCCCGGCCCCGAGCTGCTTGCGATCGAAGACCGGCACATCGACTCCCCCCATTTCGAACTGCACCGTCTTGTAGCCAGCCGTCGGCGCAGCAGCCCTTTCGCTCAGCATCGTGACCGGCTGTTTAGCGGTACGGCCAGTGGCTTCAACACGCAGGGTGATGAGCTCCACCGGACTGTCCAGCGTAAAGCCGTAGAGGGCAAGGTGCTGGGAGGCGAATGCCGCCTCGGTCTCCTCCTTCGTCCCGCCCCAGGCGACGGCGAGCTCACCGCCCTGCCCATGGTAACGCAGCAGCGCGACCCGATTGCTGAGACGGACCTCCGGCAGCACGCCTTCGGCTTCGAACCAAGACCCGGCTTCCGCTTCGAGTTCGGCGAAAATTCCGTTGGCGACGTCGAAATCTATCAAGCCCGCCTTTGGAAGCGTGCGATTGAATTCCGCCTTTAAGTCCGCAGCAAGCAGCCCGTCCGCACAGAGAACGCCCGGTGCCGGTGGGATCATTATGCGCGAGATCCCGAGAAGCGTGGCTAACGCGCAGCCATGCAGCGGCCCCGCGCCCCCGAAAGGCACTAGCGTGAAGTCACGGGGATCGTGGCCGCGCTCGACGGAAACCACGCGGACGGCTCCCACCATATGATTGTCGACAATCGCTAGTATGCCGCGGGCCGCGGCTTCGACCGACAGGCCGAGTGGTTCGGCGACGCGATCCGCGACGACCCCGCGGGCCGCCGCGACATCCAGCGCCATGCCGCCGTCCAGCAGCCGGTCCGGCAGATGGCCGAGCACCACATGAGCGTCGGTGACCGTAGCCAGGTCCCCGCCATGGCCATAGGCTGCTGGGCCGGGCCGGGCTCCGGCGCTACGCGGACCGACGGTAAGCGTGCTGTCGGCCACGTCCGCAATCGAGCCGCCGCCGGCGCCGATCGTTACCATGTCGACCATCGGCAGCGGCAGCGGCCAGTCTCCGATCCTGCCGCTCTGAGTGAGGCCGATCCTGCCGTCCTTGATCAGGCAGATGTCGGCGCTCGTACCGCCGATGTCGACGGTGATGAGATCGCGGATGCCGCAGGCTGCAGCGATGGCCCGAGCGCCAACGACACCGGCGGCAGGGCCAGAGAGCGCCGTCAGGGCGGGCGCTTGACGGATAGTGGAAGACCCGGCAACGCCACCGTTCGACTGCATCAGCAACAATGGTGCTTCGACACCCTTGGTCTTAAGACGCTGCTCCAGACGGCCGATATAGGTCGTCACACCCGGCATCACCGTTGCATTGAGAACGGTCGTCAGCGAACGCTCGTATTCGCGCACCACTGGCAGGATATCGGTCGAAGATGTGACGGCGACGTCCGGTAGCGCTTCGCGAAGGATCGCGACCACCCGCCTTTCATGAGCCGGATTGGCAAAGGCATGCAGGAGGCAGACGGCAACGGCCTTCACCTGCATGGCGCGCAAGGCCTCGGCCGCTTCGGCCACACTCTTCTCGTCGAGAGACAGTCGGACGATGCCGCCAGGATCGATGCGTTCGTCGATCTCGACGATACGAGACGGCGGCACCGGACGCTTCGGCTTTATCCATGTGTAGAGATTGGCCTTGCGCGG
This sequence comes from Phyllobacterium sp. 21LDTY02-6, assembly GCF_023554255.2. Classification (GTDB taxonomy): domain Bacteria; phylum Pseudomonadota; class Alphaproteobacteria; order Rhizobiales; family Rhizobiaceae; genus Phyllobacterium. Next base: position 378,211 of record NZ_JAMJWD020000005.1, read on the forward strand.
GATATCCTGCCGGCCGATAGCCAGTACATGGCGAAAGCCGCGCGTCGTCACTAGGGCGGTCGGCGCGCCCTTGCCTTCGAGGATCATATTGGTGGCGACGGTCGTGCCGTGTAGCACCTGTGTCAGGGCACCGGCCGAACGATCCGCCATCGACAGGGCAAGATTGATTCCCGTCAGGAAAGCTTTCGATGGATCGGCCGGGGTGCTTGGCGTCTTAGTCCGCCAGACCTGCCCGGTGGTACGATCGAGAAGGGCGATGTCGGTGAAGGTGCCGCCGATATCGACGGCGACGGAGAGGGGAGATTTAGGTGATAGCATCAACATACTCGCGACGATGGAATGCAAGAACGGGGAACCGGGGGGCGCGGCGATCGCGGGTCGCGGCATGGTCGACAACGCCGTTGAGAATGACGACGCCGTAGTGACGCTCGGCCGCCTCGTAGCTGACGAAACCGCCCAGCACGTCTTCGAGCACCGCGGCGTCCGGACGGTCAAAGGGATGGCCATGGCCGCCGCCGCCGCCGGTCTCGATTCTCAAGACGTCTCCGCGCTGCAGCCTATTGCCATCGGATAGCGGCGCGAGGACCCGCTCGTCGGCAGCGCCCGGATTGACGGTCACCCGACCAACGCCGCCGGACATGCCGCCAGCGATGCCCCATGGCGGATTCTGGACGCTGTCGATGCGGATCGCCAGAACGAGCTCCTCGGCCAGGATTTCATATTCCCGCACTATGCCGCAGCCACCGCGAAAACGTCCGGGGCCGCCGGAATCGCGCACTACGCCGTATTCCCTGAGGCGAACCGGATAGCCGACCTCCAGGAATTCGACGGGATAGTTCTCCTGAGCGACGAAATAGACGGCATCGATACCGTCGGCGAACGGCCGCGCGCCATAGCCGACACCGATGCCGTCGGCCAGCAGGAAGCGCTCTCTCACGCCGCTGTCATTGATGAAGGTGCCGCGCATGATGGCGATCACATACGCCGAATGGGCAGCCGGTGCCCCGCCACCGGCGACGTTCACGAGGCCGTTCAGAGCAGCGAGCGTGCGCATCATGGTGAGACCGCGCATGCCGAGCGGTGCGGGAAACCGTGGCCAGAGGAGCGAGCCTTCGCGCAACCGCACCTCGTCCAGCGCCTGCGGTCCGCCGGCATTGCAGACCTGGCTCGTGTCGCCGCCGAGATAATACAGCCCGAGTGCCATGCCGGGAACCCCCGGGTTCATCAGGAAATTGACCGGCCCTGGGGCCTGGTCGTCCGTCTCCGTCGCATCAAAGATGAAGCGGTCGTGTCCGTTGGCCTTTTCTCGCGTCAGCGCGAAGCGAATCTTGAAAGGACCGTTTCCGTGTCCATCGCTGTCGATGGCGTCGGTGAAGCAATGCGTACCATAGGGAAAGGTCTCGGCCAGGCGGCTGCGCACCAGACGGCGCGTACGGGACAGAAGCTGGGCCAGCGCGTCGGCAACCACATCGGCGCCGAAGCGGTCCAGGATTTCCGTCACGCGCTTGACGCCGAGCTCGACGCTCGCCATCAGCGCTCGCATGTCCCCGAGACTTTGCTCCGGGAAGCGGGAATTGCGGTGGAAGATCGCAAGCGCGGCCTCATTCGTCTGTCCTGCATCGATGAGCTTCGTTGGCGGAACGATGATCCCCTCCTGGAAGATCTCGGTGGCATCGGGGCTGATCGAGCCGGGACGGATGCCGCCGATATCGGCGAAATGCGCCCAACTCATTACGAAGGCCTGGCGCTTGCCGTCCTTGAAAACGGGCGCCAACAGGACTTGGTCGTTGGAATGCGAGACTGCTCCGCGCGATCCGTAGCAGTCGTTGTACCAGTAGAGATCGCCCGGTCGCATGCTGTCGGGAGAAAATTCTGCGAAGACCGGCCCGGTGATGTCCCCGAAGATCGGCACCATCGATCCCACCGCCATCACACCGTCCCGGTCGAACAGAGCGGTATAGAAGTCCTTCTTTTCGCGGATGAAGGCCGAGATCGCGGTGCGTTCGAGAAGGGCTTCCATTTCGGCTTGCGCAGCGCCAATTGCTCCCCGCACGATTTCAAGCGTTACGGGGTCGCAGACGTTGGCGCTCTCGGACGGGTCGAATTGGCTGGGACCTGGATCAGTCGAGCGGAGCATTGGTGGGGTCCTTGATGAGCAGAAGGGTGACTGTGCTGATGATGGCGGAGACGATGATGAAGATCGCCGGTGCGATCGGGCTTCCCGTCACGCGGATCAGGAAGGTCGAAATGAATGGTGCAAATCCGCCGAAAATCGTGACGGCCAGACTGTAGCCGATCGAGAGGGCCGTAACGCGCACCTTGGTCGGGAACAATTCTGCGAGGATGGTGCAGAGCGGGCCCGCATACATGGCCAGCAGAAAGGACGCCACGCATTGGATCAGTATTAGACTGGCACCGGTCGGCACGCCGGACAGCAGTGCGAACAACGGGTAGGCGGCAAGAATGTAGCCGATGGAGGAGATGAGCAGCACGGCCTTGCGACCGATCCTGTCGGAAAGAGCCCCCATGACCGGCGTGAATACGGTCAGAACGATCGCAGCGATGGTGCTGGCGTAGTAGGCGGTGCCTGCCGAGATCCCGAGCTGGCTGGAGGCGTAGCTGGGGATGAAGATATTGAAGACATAGTTTCCGACCGTGCCGACGATGGAGAGGCCGAAGGCGGCAAGGACAGGCCTGCGGTAGCGAGTCAACGTTTCTATCACGGGGCTGGTCGTCGTGTGATTTTTCTCGACTGCGTTCTCGAAAGCTGGCGTCTCGGCCACCTTCGAACGCAGATAGAAGCCGACCGGTGCCAGCACGAAACCGACGATAAAGGGGATGCGCCAGCCCCAGTCGATCATCTGATCGCTGGTGAGCAGTGAATTGAGGAGCGCCGCCGAAAGCGAACCGGCAATCAGCGCCAGGCCCACACTGGTCTGCTGAATGCTACCGAAGAGACCGCGCTTCCCCGGTGGCGAATATTCAACCAGAAAGGCGGCCGCCCCGCCCCATTCCCCGCCAGTCGAAAACCCCTGCACTAGGCGGCACAGAACGAGGAGGAGCGGTGCCCATACGCCAATCCAGGCATGCGGCGGGATGAGCCCGGTCAGGGCGGTGGCGGAGGCCATTAGCCCTACGGTGAGAACCAGGGCAGCCTTGCGGCCGTGCCGGTCTCCATAAGTGCCGATGACTATCGCGCCAATGGGACGCATGATGAAGCCGACGCCGTAGGTAGCGAAGGCGGCCAGCAAGGAGATCACTTTGTCTCCGGTAGGAAAGAAATTCGCGGCGATCTGTGATGCGAACAGGCCGAAAATGAAGAAATCGAACAATTCGACGAAATTGCCGATAGCGCACGATAGAACGGCGCGCCGCCGTATCAGATTGAGATTTCCTGTGGCTGATGGTTCCATCCCACTCAGCTGCGAAGCTATTTGCGACATCGTTGTCCCTCTGGTGACAGGCGCCCCGATTGGACGCGCGATCTAACCGCCGCGGTTTGTTCCGCAGCTCGCTCATTTTCAAAACCTTGGGCGATGGGCTTTTTGACTGCGGCCGTGCGCGAGGCATCAAGCGGATGCCTCGGCGACGAACGCCTGTTGCCTTCTTGTCTGACAATATGATAGCCAGATCAAAAATGTTTCGTCAACGCTTTTTTGGCTAACTAAGAGGCGTGATTATTTTTACAGCAAAGGGAAATGCGATGGGTTCCATAGCCAGGTGGCTTGATGCCAGATACGACCAGATGATGGAGCTCCTCAAGGAGCTCGTCGACCAGGATAGCGGCTCTTATGACAAGTCGGGTGTGGATGCTGCTGGCATCATCCTGCAGCGCTTCCTAATTGATCAAGGCATCGCCTGCGAGCGCATTTCGCTCCCTAACCAAGGGGACTGCTTCCGGGCCATCGTTCCGGGACAGACGGAAGGCCCGCCGGTAATGCTGCTTGGCCATCGCGATACGGTCTTTCCCAAAGGCGAGGCGGCGAGGCGGCCGTTCGGCATCGCCGGTGATCGCGCCTATGGGCCCGGAGTTGCCGACATGAAGGCCGGTCTCGTCATGAACGCCTTTGTTCTTGCTGCCTTTGCCGCCACAGGCGGAGCACCACTGCCGTTAGTGGGGCTGTTTACCGGAGACGAGGAAATCGGATCGCCGGGCTCACGGCCGCTCATCGAGCGGGAGGCAAGGCAGGCCGGCTACGTCTTTAATGCCGAGCCCGGGCGCATCAGCGGCAATGTAGTCACCGGCCGACGCGGCGGCATCTTCTTTCGCTGCGATATCGCGGGTAAGGCCGCGCACGCTGGCTTGAACTTCGATGAGGGTCGCAGTTCAATACTGGCAGTCGCCCGCAAGATTGAGCGCTGGATGACGCTGCCGCAGCAATTTGGCGGTATCACCGTGAACGTTGGGACCGTGGCGGGCGGCATATCCGTCAACACCGTTGCCCCGCACGCAACCTGCGATATTGATCTGCGCTATGAGAGACTCGAGGACCGTGATCGGCTGATTGCTGCCGTCGAAGCGATAGCAAGCCAGCCGAGCGTTGACGATACGGCCGCGGAGATTCGGATTTTGGGAGAATTCATGCCGATGACACAATCGCCGGCATCTAAAGCCCTGTTCGAGAGATATGTTCGCGCGGCAAGCGCAATCGGGCTCGATGTCGATGGGGAATTCACCCGATCCTGCGCGGATTCGGGGCTGACCGCTGCCGTGGGAACCCCGACCTTGTGCGCCGTCGGACCCGTCGGGGGAAAGGCGCACAGCCCAGAAGAATATGTTGAGCTTTCGACGCTCGTTCCCCGCGCGCAAGCATTGGCGCTCACCATTGCCGCTTTGACGGCGGACTGATAGAGGAGAGCAATGAGCGTTTTGGCCGATAAATTGAGTCTTCTGGGCCCGCCCGTCCTCGTGAGGGAACAGGCATTCGAGCAGGTTCGGGACGCCATTCTGGCCGGGACGCTCGCTCCCGGCACGCGCCTGATCGAACGGGAGCTTTGCTTGGCGCTCGGGATCAGCCGGGCATCGGTACGCGAAATGATCCGTCGGCTGGAAGCGGAACGTCTGATCCGTGTCGAAGGACGTAAAAGCCCTGTTGTTTCCACTCTGACAAGGAAGCAAGCAGCGGAGATCTACGAGGTACGCGCATTATTCGAAAGCCTGCTCATCCGTCGCTTTACCGACATTGCCAGTGACGCAGAGATCGCGGAATTGCGGACCATCTTCGAAGCTGTTCGGGAAGCCGCGACCAAGAACTCGATCAATGAGATCGTGGCGCTGATGCGCCGCCTGAACGAGCACCTCGTGCATGTCGTTGATCATGAGCTGATCGAGGATCTACTCGGCCAGCTGAATGCGCGCATCAACTGGCTGCGCGTCAAGGCGATGACACAGCCCGGGCGCCTGGAGACCAGCATCAGCGAGCTTTCCGCTATCCTGGAGGCCATCGAACAACGCGATGCCGAAAGGGCCGCCCTTGCCATGGCACAATCTTCGGCAAATGCCCGCAATGCCGCCCTCGAACAACTGCTGATGGAGGGATCTGGTGAGCGACAACCTAAGAAGATGCGAAGTATCTGATACGTCTCTGTCCATTTTATCAGTGCTAGTTAGCGACTTATCAGTGCTATTACCGATCAAACTCACAAATCGGTGCCGGCGAGTTCGTTGCGAAACTTAGGCACACCGGGCCCTCGAGTTGCTCGGGAGCCCGGTGTGGGGATATCCACCTAATCGGCAATTTTGTTTAATGACTGTCGAGCAGAGTGCCGGTTTACCGCTGCACGGTTTTTGCTGGTGTCGTTGTCAATTCCCAATGGTCCGGCGCCGACAGAACCAATTCCTTCAGGTTGTTGACTGCTGTTGTACCGGCGATTGCATCGCGCCCAAGGACAGCGGCCTTGGCGAACGCTGCCATACGATCTCCGACAAGCTTCATGTTATCTGAGGCCTGGGTGCTCAACTGATGCGGACCATTGAATACAAATATATCCTTCAATCCAGATGCTCTCCGGTACGCGTCGAACGAGCCTTCGAGACCCTCCACGTAATCCCATGTACCTTTGACTATCTGCAACGCAGGCCATTTACCGATGTTCGCGAGTACGCCCGAGTCGACGTAATAGGTGGTGCTGAATTCGGTCCGGAGCGCAGCCTCGATCATGTCGTGCCCGCCCATGCGGTAGCCCAGACCACCGGCGTTGGGGCCGTAGAGAATGGCTCCCTTGACGTTCTTGTTGCCGATCGCCGGGCCGCATTTCGCGTCTGACACGTCATAATTGCAGTTCTCGACGAAGTTTTTGTGCATGGCCCAAGCCGCAGCGTACGACCCGCGCGAATAACCGCCGAGCACGACCGGCATTTCGGTTACCGATGCGTCGTTGAAAATTGCGTTCACGGCCTGCTCACCGGACAAGGTTTTTCCCTCAGGCGTGAGCAAACGCAAGCCTTCACCCTTCTCGAGCTGATCCAGTTCGCGGAACATGTCATTGGCTTGCTCTGCGGTGTTGTAGCCGTTAAGGCCCCCTGAGATGCCGTTCCCGCGCCGATCCGTGACAAGCACATCAAAACCGGCTTCGTTCAAGGCATAGATGAAGCCTCGCCAGTGCCGCATTCCCGGCTCTTCCGATACACCATCGGGAAACTCTCCCGCTTGATATTTCCCGGTGGCAGGATCTTTAACAACGCCTTCGGTGGCCGGATTGTCGATGGCGGTAATCTCGTTGCTGCCACCATTGTTCATGATGACGAGCGCGCGCCGCCGTTCTTGATCGCCGACTTCAGAGCCGACAATGTACCAACCGCGAAGCTTGATGTCGCCTGTCTTCCGGAGGTGAAGACGTTCATAGCTGTCGCGTGGCACCGTGAACTCCACCGTGTAGGTGCGCTTCTCGACCTTGGCGATCGGTTCCCCATAGGGTGACTGACCAAAATAAGACGGCCGACGGATGTCCTTGAGATCGACTTTCCCCTCCGGGTCGATCTTGCCGGCCTTGTCGACGGCCCCGGTGTCGTGGTCCTCGATCTTGGCGAATCCCTTGGCTCCCTTACGGGCAGCGGCTGCACATGCCTCCTCTTTCTTGCATTCCTCCCACCGTTGACGAATTTTCGCGTCCGTGAACTCGTCAGCGTAGTAATCAGTGCCGCGATAGTTTTCAGGTACAAGCTGATTGGTCGGCATGAAGGGATGGCAAATGCCGTCACTGCCAAGATAACCCGGCAGGTCGGCATTGCGATCATAGTTCACATGCGCCCGACATTCCGGCACCGGCGTGCCCTTGTTCACCACGTGCTCATTGCTTGCAAAGGCGGTGCCGGCAAATGCTGTTACAGCCATTGCTGCGGTAGCGACTAATTTCAACATGGATTCCTCCTAGATAGACCGTTTGGGTGCACGACCGCGCTAGTCCTTGCAAAGTTGTTGCGCAACAGATCTCGCCACGGGGCTCGCCTGATCCGCTTCTGGAAGGATGTTCGCGCCTTCGACCCGACGAATAAGCTTGTCGGCATCCTGCCGCAGGAGGAATCGCCTTTCGATCTCACGCTTGACTGCAGCTTTTACCTCGCAAAGGTAGCCTTCCTTGGTGCCGTAGCGCTCTTCGAGTGATGGGCGAGGGTCACCGGCCTGCTCACGCTGTTCTTTGGTTGCTGCGAACGGAACATAGCCGCCCGTGAGCCCGCCGCCACAAGGCTGTCCCTTGAAAAACCCGCCTGCCGTCGCATTCCAACCCGTATAGGTGCCGAGTGGCGCTGCGTGCAGAACTGAGGGGATACCGGATGTTTCATTGCCATCCGCATTCACCCTGGGCATGAATGGCGGAATCGTTTGCTTGATGTCAGGCGGCTGCTTGGAAAGGGCGCCAGAGAAATCATTGTAATTGAGGTCTTTGCCGAAGTCGTAATCCATCAATCCAATCGCGAGACCAGTTGGTTCCAAAACACCAGGGATACCCGGAAAACCCATGGCTTCGGATGTGTTTTCAGCGAGATCGCCGTGAGCAAGTGTCGGGTAAGAACTTGGAGGCGGCTCGACACCGTGCACAACCCAGTCGACCAAAGCTACCGCCAACGCATTCATCTGCTCAGTCTCAGCGTTCGGGTTCTCCGCTAAGACGCAAGAACGACTTGGCCTTCCCGCTACCTCGAAGCTGGTCGTGTCGGCGCCGCCATGGGTTGTTCCTGGAAAATAATACCGCCGTACGTTGTCAGGCAGTGGGAGATCCGCTTTGCGGTCCGTTCCGACCAACGCGATGGTAAACAGACGTGCGTTAAATTCGGCCGCGCCGAAGGTTTCCATAATTTTTGGGCAAGTCTTGCTCCTGATACACCGATCGAGAAGGCTCGCTTTTGCACGCCCACGGACCTTGTCTTCATATGGAGACCACCACAAAACACCTTCGCCGCCTGGCTCATAAAGCGTTCCCGAGCCGCTCGGGAGGCCGAAGCGGACATTGATCGTGGTTAGCCTGCCGGCGATGTGGGGGCTTGCTCCATCGAAAACGATGCGATGCTTCTCATCCTCGTTGAATCCGAGCAGCAGGAAGGTCTTTAAGGTGTTTCCGGACTGAGACACCCCCTTGATAATGGCATGCTTAATTTGTCCGCCGACCGGATTCTCGTTGCCGCTCCTGTCCCTGCTCTCGTAACGAAAGAAGGAGGCGACGTCCCGGATTCCTGCAAGCCCGATCCCAAGCACAAGAGGATCTTTGGCATTGTAAACGACCTCATAAAGAAAATGAGGGTCAAATCCATCCTTCAGGCAAATCTTGCGGGGGTCCGGCTTTCCCGGGAATGGGATGTCCTTGCAATCTGCGAACGCCCAATCTGTTGGACTGACTTCCTTGACTGGACCGACTTCACCGGAACGTTTTTCCGACGACTTCTTGATGAGTCGAGCCTGCTTCGTGTCCAATGAAGCAGCGTCATAAGGAATGGCTCGGCCAAGGATCGCCAAGGGCATCGTGTTGGTGCCGGGTTTGGCGTCGACGATGCGCGCAAGCACCTTGCCTGTGACCGGAGTACCATCGGAATTGATGGCAACGGGAACGCTTGCGGCATAGTTGTCACTTTTCTGAGGGATATCGCCCTGCCAGCCGCTCAGCAACTGAACATGCCCGTAGGCGTTCGGCGCAGCTGCACCAGTGCCACGATTAACGATATCGTACCAAAGCACACCGCTCGCCTTATCCATGTCGACAGGCTTAGCGAGGGTGAACTTGGTGTCATATTCGACAAGTCCATCCGCATTACGAGGCGCCAACGCGATATCTGTTACAATGGCGTTGAGAGGATCAGTGGGGTCGAGGGTCCCGTAGGCTCGACCCGTTATGATTTCATAATTCCCGATTTCGTTGTTTGCGTCGGATCCGTTTGCGACAACTACCTTGCTTTCTATCGCGATACGCTTCACCTCGGCATTGGCTTGCGAGATCGTGGCCGCTATCGATATACCAAACGCCACGCACAGTGCCTGTGGCCTGCGTGTTTTCATGCGCTCCTCCTTTCGCAGAAATAGATTTAGTGGCTTGCCTAAATCGGCTGGAACTCTGACACTTTCTGCTCCTCCGGCAATACAAGGAAAAAGGGCACTGTTACCTTAAGTGCAGACTCTATCACAGTCGCCAGCGCGTTTCGCCCATTGCAGCCGGTACTGTCTGCATGACCGGATATCAGACTCACGACCTTCGGACACCGTGCGCCGCAGATATGTTTCGGCAGGCCAAAGGCCTTTTTCTAGATGCTCGTATACCCCGCATCTGCTGTCACGATCGAACCGGTCATGAGGCTCGAAGCATCGGAAGCAAGGAATTGAACGATCGATGCGATTTCATCCGGCTGTCCCATCCGTCCAGCGGGTGTGAGATCAAGCCATCGATCGACGAGGCCGCTCTGGGTTTCCAGGTTCTGAAGCAGTGGCGTCTCGATATAGGTGGGCGCGACGGCGTTCACTCGCACGCCGCGCTTGGCCCATTCGACCGCAAGCGACCGTGTCAGGTGATGAACGCCTGCCTTTGACGCATTATAGTGGCATTGCGGCTGCGGTACGTTGACGATCTCGGCGGACATCGAGCCAATATTGATGATAGAACCTTTGCCGTTTTCGAGCATGCGCCGGCCGAAGGCCCGGCACGTGCGGAAGACACCGCTGAGGTTGACTTCAATGACGCGATCCCATTGCTCGTCCGTCATCTCTTCGGCCGCCACATTGCTGACAATTCCGGCATTGCACACCAGAATATCCAATGGAGGCAATGAATCGGCCAACGCATTCAGCTGCTGACTGTTTGTGACGTCCAGCTCGCGGGCCTTGGCCATATCGCCGATGGCCCTCGCTGTATTCTCGGCTCGACCAAGGACGATGTCAGTGCAGATCACCGTGGCGCCCGTTTCGGCGAGTGCCTGTGCGCAGGCAGCACCGATTCCCTGCCCGCTGCCGGTTACCAGGGCCAGCCGTCCACTCAAGTCCATTTTCGAACGATATGTCATCTTACTCTATTGATCCGAACGTTGTTGGATTGATGAAAGATCATGGGATGGCAGCAACGCGTTTGCCGCTTCGCGTACTCCTCCACTTTATGCGTAGTAAAACTATTTAAATGACGCTCATCTCGTCAAGAGCAAATAGGGAGAGCTTTCGGAGAAATGTGCATTTTCGCGGCAGTTCTCGGCAATCAGTATCAGGAAACTCGGGAGCAATGGGCTATTTTCCTTAACAAAAGCAGCATGATGAGGCAAAAGAGGCGCCGTCGTTGAAAATTCCTGATTGCATGATTTCAACAATTGTGTTTCAGGTAGTTATGCTAGTTTCAAACATCAGTCGGGCACGTCGCGTCCGGCGACAAGGAAACATGTGGAGGACTATATGCCTGCAGTCAAACTGTCGCAAATCAGCGGCAAGCTGTTTATCGGCGGCCAGTTTGTCGAAGGACGCGGCGGACGCATCGACGTCATAAACCCTGCACGGGGCGAAATGATCGGTCAGATTGCAGCCACGACAGCCGAAGAGGTCGATGCCGCTGTTGAAAGTGCTCGCGCGGCTTTCAGGGTTTGGTCTCGTGTCCCGGCAAAAGTGCGAGCCAACGCTTTGCACGCCCTTGGCGAGCTGATTGCTGCCGATGTGCTGAATATGGCGCAGATCATGACGAGCGAGCAGGGCAAGCCGCTGAACGAGGCAAAAGGTGAAATCCTCAAGCTTGCGGAAGCCTGCCACTTCTATGGCGAGGAAGCTGTACGCGTTTTCGGCGAAATCGTACCGAATGACCAGAATGGTTATCAAAGCCAGGTAGTGCGCGAGCCGATCGGTGTCGTTGGAGCGATCACGCCTTGGAACTATCCGGCGGAGCTCGTCGGGTGGAAACTTTGCGCCAGCCTTGCTGCCGGATGCAGCATTATCATAAAGCCGGCAGAACTTACGCCTTTTACCGCACTGGCCATCGCTGAAAAGGTGAGCGAAGCCGGGATTCCAGCCGGTGTCGTCAACGTATTGACGGGGAAGGGCTCGATCGTTGGTCAGGCACTCGTGGAACATTCAGGTGTCGACAAGATCGCCTTCACTGGTTCCAGCGCTGTCGGACTGCATATTCAGCGCTCCTGCCCGAGCGTCAAGCGCCTGTCGCTGGAACTCGGTGGAAACTGCCCGATGATCGTCACGAAAAGCGCTGATATCGATGCGGCGGTGAAAGGCGCGACGCGCAGGTCCTTCCGCAACATGGGGCAGATCTGCATCGCAATAAATCGCATCTACGTCGCACGCCCGATCTACGAGACGTTTCTCGATGGATTTGCCAAGGCTGCCGATGCCCTTACAATCGGTGACGGCCTCGACAACCCCGCCGCGGACCTTGGTTCGATGGCCTCCCGCGATCCGCTGGCTAAAACGCGCGACCATCTTGATGATGCCCTGGTCAAGGGCGCCCGCCTCGTTGCAGGTGGCAATGCACCACAAGGCCCGGAGTTCGAAAAGGGCTTCTTTTTCAGACCGACGATCGTCGCCGACTGTACGCAGGACATGAAGGTCATGAGCGAAGAAACGTTCGGACCTCTCGTTGGGGTCGCGCCGTTCGACTCATTGGAGGAGGCTGCCTCACGCGCAAACGATACGCCCTACGGTCTTGCTTCCTACGTGTATGCCCGCGATCTGGAGGAAATCTATCAGCTTTCAGCCGAACTCGACTATGGTAACGTCGCCATCAACAATGTCGACGCCGGCATTATGAATGCACCTTACGGTGGTCGCAAGCAGAGCGGCATCGGCTATGAACACGGCCGGGAAGGGTTGCTGGAATACTTCAATTTCAAGCACGTGCGCCTCTTTCACGGCGTCGGGGCGTGAGCCATGACGACCGCTTTGTTGGGCATCGATATCGGAACTTCCGGCTGCAAGGCGCTGCTGCTGTCCGTGGACGGCGACGTCCTGGCGACGGGCACTGCAACCTACGGCCTTTCTCAGCCGCGCGCCGGCTGGACCGAACAGGACCCGTCCCTTTGGGTCGAGGGCACTCGCAAGGCCGTAGCCCAAGTTATGGACCAGCGCCGGGATGTGAAACTGGCCTGCATCGGGCTGTCCGGCCAGATGCACGGCCTGACGCCGCTCGACAAAGACAAGAAGGTTCTTCGCCCTGCAATCCTCTGGAACGATCAGCGGAATGCGGCTGAGGCAGCAGAAATTACTCGCAAGGCAGGAGGCATCGAGGCGCTCATCGGGCGAACGGGAAACCGGATGTTGGTTGGCTATACAGGCGGAAAAATTGTCTGGATGAGCAGGCACGAACCGGAACTCTTCGCGCGGCTGCGCCATGTCCTGAACCCGAAGGATTACCTGCGTTTCATGCTGACGGGGGAACTGGCGACGGAGGTGTCCGACGCATCAGGGACCGGCCTGTTCGACGTGAAGAACCGCGTCTGGGCCACCGACTTGATTGAAATGCTCGGTATTGATCCTTCACTTTTGCCGATCTGCCATGAATCGCATGAGATTTCCGGGCAAGTCAGCGCATCGGGTGCGGCGTTGTTCGGACTGCCAGCCGGTATTCCGGTGGTAGGAGGGGGCGGGGACAGCGTGATCCAAACGATCGGTTCCGGCGTCATCGCTCCTGGCGATTTGCAAACCACGATAGGAACTGCCGGCATCCTCGCGGCAGCGCTCGATGCTCCGTCGCCGAGCCCTGATGGCCGCATCCAGATGTTTTGCAACGTCGCGCCTTCAAAGTGGCACGCCATGGGGGTTTCGCTGAATGCCGGCGGCGCGATGGGCTGGTTCCGATCTGTCCTTGCACAAGCTGGCCGCGGCGACGAGTTGTCGTTCGAGGCCATCTGCGACGCAGCGTCCGAGAGCCCTGCAGGCGCGCGGGGCTTGCTGTTCCTGCCCTATCTCAATGGCGAGCGTTGCCCGCATCCCGACCCGGTGGCGCGCGGGGCCTTTGTCGGCCTGACCGCGCGGCATACGCTCGGTGATATGGGCCGCAGCGTCATGGAGGGTGTGGTACACGCGTTTTATGACATGCACGCGTTGATGAAGCTGATGGGGATCGAGGGAAAAGTAATCAAGGCGTCTGGAGGCGGGGCTAAATCCCGGTTGTGGCGCCAGATACAGGCGGACATGTTTGACTGCGATGTCGTAACCACTGAAGGCGCCGCTGAAGGTGCTGCATTCGGCGCGGCCCTGGTCGCAGGCGTCGGGGTTGCCGCCTGGAAGGATGCGACCGAGGCCGCCGGGACGATCCGGGCGCTGACACGGGAACGTGCCAATGATTCCGCACGTGATGTTTATCGCAAGGGGCACAGAATTTATAGCGATCTCTACCCGGCACTTCGCGCGAGCTTTTCCGCGTTGGCCGATCCTGCTTTTGCTGACTGACGAAATTACTGCGGAAACCGCGAGGACCTGGCAGCTATGACCAACTATTCGGCTTTGATATTTGACCTGGACGGTACGCTGATCGACAGCGCTCCCGACATCGCCGCTGCGGTCAATGTCTACATGGCGGCCAACGGCTTGCCGGAACTCGAAGTGGATTATGTGGAGAAATTCATCGGCAACGGGCCGCGCCGTTTGTTATGGGACATTTTCGTCGACCAAGGCATACCCGTCGACGATACGACCGTCGATGCGGCCGTCAAAAGCTATATTGCGAATTACGAACGGGACCCAGCCAGTCGGACGCGCTTCTTCAGCAATGTTCACGAGGACCTGCAAAGTCTTCATGAAGCCGGCTTTCGCCTCGGTATCTGCACGAACAAACCGCATGCGCTGACACAGCAAATTCTCCAAATTCTCGGACTCGACAATATTATTGAAGTTGCGCTCGGTGCCGATGCTGTTCCCGCTTGCAAACCCGATCCGCGTCACCTTCTGGCCGTGGCTGACCGCATGGGCGTGAACAAGGGAAGCTGGGCCTATGTCGGAGACACGAATGTCGACAAGGCAACGGCGGATGCCATCAAGGCGACATTCTTCGTGGTGCCGTGGGGTGGCGGCGCCGGTGTCGATGTTGAGCCCAGGCAGCGTCTGACACGCATTTCCGACCTTATGGCGTACCGCCCATCGACAACTCAAGAGTCTGCCGTTGGCAGGGGGCGGATCGCATGACGGTAAGCTTGCTGCAGCGCATTTACCAGGAAATGGACAAGATGGGCGCTGCCGAACAGCGCATCGCAACGTTCGTGAATACATCGCCCGGCGACGTTATCCATATGAGTATGGCAAAACTGGCCGAAAGCTGTTCCGTCAGCGATCCCACGATCATGCGCTTTTGCCGTAGGTTCGGCTACGGAGGCTACCAAGACTTCAAGCTCAAACTCGCCCAGAGTCTGGTTCCCTCCGCGCCCTTTGCTTACGAGCAGATCATTCCGAATGACGGCATTGATAATATTGTGCGTAAAACGTGCCGCAATTCGCTGAATGCAATACAGCGTGCAATGGAAGATCTGGTCCCACAGCAGATCGAGAGCGCGGCGCTCTTGCTGCGCGATGCGGCATGGACCGGAATTTATGCAAGCGGCATATCCGAGGTGACGGCAATTGACGCCGAACACAAATTCCAGCGGCTCGGCATGCGTTGCGCGGCGATTCTTGGCCGGAACAAACAGTGGATGCATGCTGAAAGCGCGCGCCCGAGCGAGGTTGCGCTTATCTTTTCGCAATCGGGCCATACGAAGCAGATGGTGGAACTCGCGATCGCGGCGCGAGCGGGCGGAGCCCGCGTTGTCTCGGTCACAGCTGCGCAAAGCCCGCTGGCCCACGTGACCGACGCTCTGATTGCGGTCCTTCCCTATGATCAGACGGAACTCATGACGCCGCTTGCCTCGCGCCTGAACCACCACCTCGTCATCAACATGCTCGTTACAGCTATCGCCGTCTCGAGCGGCAGCGAATTCCCGGACCAGCTACCGGCACTCGATTCGTGGCTGACCGACAAGATTTGAATTCACTCGTCATCAAGGAATAGAAATGTCCGACCAGCAGAATGAAGCCAAGAAAGTAGCGGGCCGCAGGGTCATTGAAGAGTTCGTCCACGACGGCATGAAGCTGGGGCTGGGATCCGGCACGACTTCCCACTTCTTCGTTCGTGAACTCGGCAAGCATGTTGCCAATGGCATGAAGCTGACCTGTACGACCACGTCCCGGTCGACCATTGATGTTGCACGCGAAGTTGGCATTGCCATTACTGACCCAAACGACATTGGCGAACTGGACCTGACGATCGACGGACCTGACGAAATTGACCGTCAGTTCAACATGATCAAGGGCGGCGGCGCTTGTCTTCTATGGGAAAAGATCATTGCGCACGCGTCCAAACGGATGATCACGATCTGCGATGAAACGAAGATCGTTGATAGCCTCGGGGCGTTTCCATTGCCGGTTGAAGTGGTGCAGTTTGCATGGAAGCAGAGCGAAAGGATGATTGCGCGCGTGCTAGCCGAGCATGGCATCCAGGCAAGCATCGATCGACGCATGCGTGATGGTCAACCTGTGGTGACCGACAGCGGCAATTTTATTCTGGATTGCAAATGTGGAGTGATTTCAAATCCCAGGTCTCTCGAGATCGCGCTCAACCAGATCCCCGGTGTGGTTGAGAATGGTCTTTTCACCCGCGAATCCGCAGGAATGGTCGTCGGCTGCTTGGACGGATCGTCCTATGTAAAAATGCGAGAAATGTAGTAAAACTTCAGGTCGACCTTAGCGCATTTCCCGACACCACCGGTACCCACCTAGCCAAACCGCTGGACATCTAGGCATTTTCAGTCGAAAGGCGTCGTTTTTAAGCGGAGGAGTTAGCGTGTGAGCGGAAGTGACTTGACACTGACGGGCAAAATGTAGTGAAACTATATCAAGAAAACAGGGAGGTTGAAACGTGGGAAATGATTTCAGAGTGAACCGTCGCCAGGTCCTGGCGACAGGGCTTGCATTGGGTGTGAGTGCGACAGCGGGGCGCATGGCGTATGCGCAAGACCGGGTGTTCCTGCCGTTCAGCAATAAAAGCCTCGACTACTATTTTTTCGTCATCGAGGAAGAAGCCGTCAAGCGCGCCGTTGAGGGCCGGAAATGGGCTTTCCAGGCGACCAATGCGAACTTCGACAATACCAAGCAACTGGAGCAGTGGCAGAGCCTGATGCTCTCACAGCCCGCCGCCATGGTTGCTGATCCGATCGATAGTCAGGCGATCGTCAGTGCCATCCGCCGCTACAATCAGAAGAAAATCCCGGTAGCCATCATAGATACGCCGGCCGATGGCGGCGACGTTGCCATCACTGTCAGCTTTGACAATCATCTCGGGGGTGTCATGGCGGCACGCGAGATCATAGATCGTCTGACGAAGAAACATGGCGCCGCGCGTGGCAAGGTGCTGAATTGCTTTGGCTCCCTGGCGAGCGTCGCGTGGCGTCAGCGCAAGGAAGGCATGGACGAAGAATTCGCCAAGTATCCTGATATTACCTATATCACCCGTCCGACCGAAGGTCAGCTCGACCTGATGTTATCCGTTACCTTGGCCACACTGTCCGAGCATCCGGATCTCGATGCCGTTCACGCGCCAAGCGACTCTCCCGCTCGCGGTATCGCCACGGCCCTTCAGCAGAAGGGGCGCTGGAAGAAGGTCGGAGAAGAAGGCCACGTAATCTTCGTGACGATCGACGGTGAGCCCGTTGCGGTGAAGCTGCTGCAGGAAGGCTACATGGATGCCTGCGTTTCGCAGGATCCGATCGCCTATGGCGAGATCGCTGTCGAGATGCTCGAGAAGCATTCCATGAAGGGCGAGGCGGTTCCGACCGGCACCTATGAAAACAAGAAGTATTTCTGGGAGAAGGGCGAAATCGTCGCGGGCACTACCGGCCCGACGCTGATCATTCCGCCATTCATCATCAATGGCGAAAACGCCTCTGACAAGCGCCACTGGGGCTATGTCGCTGAAAAGGAATGGGGCGTTCCTTACACGTGATATTCGGCGGTTGCCTGGCCGCTCCGTTTTGGCGGCCGGGTTACCGTATCGAACGGTAGGAGATGTAGGGAGGAGACCGAATTGAGAGTCGAAACGACCAAACACAGGACAATGGGCGCTGCAGCGAGCACTGCGCCTGACGCCGAGTTCGTCTTGCGTGTCGAAAATGTAAGCAAGGTGTACGGCCTCTTCTATGCACTCCGCTCCGTCAGTCTCAATATTCGCCGCAGCAGCATTCATGGCCTGCTCGGCGAAAACGGTGCAGGGAAAAGCACGCTGGTCGGGATTATCTCCGGCCAGAGAGCTCCCAGCAGCGGCGCCATTTACCTGGATGGCATCAATGTAGCCGACGCCGACGTGCGCGCCATGGAGCAGGCTGGTGTGTTCCTCGTCACGCAGGAGCCCATGATCATTGATCACATGTCGGCCGCGGAAAACCTCATGCTCGGTATCTGGCCAGCAAAAGGCGGCTTCGTACGCTGGAGCAAGCTGAAAGCGGACGCCGCGCGCATGCTCAAAGATTCGGGTATAGACCCTGACATTAACGCCGGTAGGCTCAATGCCGTTGCGCGCCGCAAGCTCAACATTCTGCGTGCTATGTTCTCAGGCGGCAAGGTCATCATTTTGGACGAACCAACGGCTGCTTTGACCGTTCCGGATCGCCGTCAGCTTTTCGATTTCATGCGTCAGCTGAAGAATGACGGCGTTACATTCATTTTCATTTCCCACTACAACGACGAAATCCTCGAAATTTGCGATGCCGTATCGGTCTTGCGCGACGGTTCTCTTGCCGGTGGCAGCGAGGACATTGGGTCGATGACGTCGGCGCAACTTTCGGAACTTGTGCTTGGACGTGGTCTGGTTTTGTTCCAGCGAGAGCGGCGGAGCTTCGAAGCCGAACCTGTGGCCGTTAGTTTACACAACGTCGTTGCGGACGATGTCGATCTTGACCGTCTTGATATCAGGAAGGGAGAAATCGTCGGCTTCACTGGACTTCCCGGTGCTGGTGCGAAGGAGCTTGCCAAGGCCATCTTCGGCCTGAATCGTTCAAGATCCGGAAGCATCAGCTTCGAGGGGAAGGCCGGGCAGGGGTTGCCGAACCATCCGCAGGCAGCCTTCGACAACGGTATCGCCTATCTCTCGGACGACCGACGCAGGGACGGTGTCGTGGGACATCTTTCCATCGCTGAGAATATTGCTCTTTCGTCGCTCCAGCGCCGCGCGCTGTTCGGCTTCATACAGCGCGGCGAGGAAGCGAATCTCTGTGACGGCTATTTTTCCAGCATGGGGATCAAGGCGCCAAACGCTGCTGCCGTTGTGAACACGCTCAGCGGCGGCAATCAGCAGAAGGTTTGCCTGGGCCGTGTGCTGGCGACGGAGCCGCGGCTTCTGATACTTGACGAACCAACAAGAGGCATCGACGTCGGCGTCAAGCAGGACGTGCTTCGCATTATCGATGCATTGAGCAAGACCGGCGTCAGCGTCATCATCGTCTCGACCGATACGGACGAGCTGGTGCGCTCCGTCGATCGCGTCTGCGTATTTCGAAACGGCGCCATCTACGAAACCCTAACTGGCGATGACATTACAACCGAAAGTTTGCGCCGCCTCGCGCAGGTGTGATCAAGCAACGGTAGAGGAACAAGAAATGAGCACTGTCACGACCACATCCATACCGAAAGAAGCAGCCGCCGAGAAAAATGCGGGGATGCACAAGATGATCGGCTGGATTCTGCATAACGTGGTCTGGATATGGTTGGTAGCACTTGTCATCGGCTTCGGCATGTTCAACGAATTTTTCCTGACCGTGCTGAACATGCAGAACATCACCGTGCAGGCGACAGTTCTCGGCATGCTTGGACTCGCCGTTGCCTTGCCCCTGCTGGTAGCCGAGATCGATCTTTCGATCCCGGCAAATTTGGGCTTTTCGTCTGCGATCGGTGCACTTGCCTACTCGGACCTGGGAATGCCCTGGTTCCTGGCAATGCTGGTTGGTGTGGGCGTCGCCACACTAGTCGGTTTCTTTAACGGGCTTTGCATCACCAAACTGCGCATGGTGTCGCTGATCCAGACACTGTCGATGATGATCATTCTACAGGGTGCGCTGCTCGCGCTGACGCAAGGCAAGACGTTAACTAACCTTTCCGACGGTTACGTCTGGATTGGCCAGGCTACGACGTTGGGCGGATGGCCGCTGATGCCGTTGATCCTGGTGATCGCACTTGCAGTTGTTGGCATCATGTTGCGCATGACAATTCTCGGCCGGTCGATCTATGCAGTGGGCGGCAATCCGCTTGCCTCGAACTCGGCCGGCATACGCGTCAACCGCATCAAGATCATCACCTATACGATCGCCGGTTTCCTGGCGGGCGTGGCCGGCTTTCTCCTCGCATCCTGGCAAATGGCGATAACGTCCAACCAGGGTTCGAGCTATCTGCTCTACGCAATCGCCGCGCCCATCATCGGCGGTGTGAGTGTGTTTGGCGGACGCGGCAATGTTGTGGGCATTCTCGGTGGCGTGCTTCTTCTGACCGTGATCCAGGTTGGTCTCGCGATTACCAATGTGCCATCCTTCTATGTCGGCATGATCGGCGGCTTCATGATCTTCATCGCCGTGGCCATCGACGCCATCCGAGTACGTTACTTCGCCTGATACTCTCCCAAGCCAAATTGCGGAGCCGACCGTTGCGCACCTTCTGAAGGTCAATGGCGGACCGACCAATAGACCGAGCTGAGCACATGAACGATTTTCTTGAGCAACTTCGCGCTGTCGTCGGCCGCCGGCATGTCTTGACGGGCGATGCTGAGACGCGTCGGTTCCGGCTGGGCTATCGCTACGGAGGCGGCGACGCGCTGGCGGTTATCCGACCAGGAACGCTGGTGGAAATGTGGCGCGTCCTTCAGGCTTGCCACAAGGCAAAAATGATCATCATCTTCCAGGCTGCCAATACCGGCCTGACGGGCGGATCGACCCCAGCCACCGAAGGTTACGATCGGCCCGTCGTCATCATCAGCACGCTGCGGCTTCGTCGGCTCGATCTATTGAAAGATGGTGCCCAAATTGTCTCGCAACCGGGCGTCACCCTCGATCAGCTTGAAAAGAGATTGCGTCCTATCGGGCGGGAGCCCCACTCGGTCATCGGTTCAAGTTGCATAGGTGCGTCGGTAGTCGGCGGTATCTGCAACAATTCAGGCGGTTCTCTCATAAGGCGCGGACCGGCGTTCACGCAATTTGCCCTGTTCGCCAGAATTGATGCTGCCGGAGAACTCAAACTGGTGAACAATCTGGGTATTGAATTGGGCGCCACGCCAGAAACTATCCTGGCCAGGCTCGACGAGGGGAGGATTTCTGACTCGGATATCGTCATGTCGGATCTCCATGCTTCGGATCATGAATATTGCAACCACGTGCGTGACATCTCGGCGAATACACCGGCGCGCTTCAACGCTGACCCGCGGCGGTTGTATGAAGCATCGGGTTCTGCCGGCAAAATCGCCGTGTTCGCGGTGCGGCTCGATACGTTTGCAACTGACGAGAAGAGTCAGGTTTTCTACATTGGAAGCAACGACCCCTCTGAACTCGAGGCAATCCGGCGGGACATCCTAAGCGGTTTCAACTCGCTTCCTATCGCGGGCGAATATATGCATCGCTCCGCCTATGATGCCAGCAAGCGCTATGGCAAGGACCTGTTTCTGTTCATCCAGGCTTTCGGTACGGACAAGGTTCCGCTCGCCTTTGCGCTGAAAAGCCGTTTCGACGGGGTCAGCGAAAAGCTTGGCCTGGGTGGAGCGGTGAGCGACCGGATTCTGCAGTTCATCTCCGATGTGCTCCCAAATCACCTACCCCGACGTCTCAATGAATATCGCGACCGATACGAACATCACCTTCTGCTGAAAATGGGCAATGACGGCATCGATGAGGCCCGCAGCTACCTTGCATCTCGTTTTCCATCGCAACAGAGCGGCTATTTTGAGTGCACCCAAAAAGAGGGGCAGGCGGCTTTCCTGAATCGCTTCGCGGTTGGCGGCTCGATCGTACGCTACCGTGCCGTGCATCCAAGGACAGTCGAAGACATAGTCGCGCTCGATGTCGCACTTCCACGCAACACCATCGACTGGTTCGAAAACTTGCCACCCGAAATCACGCAGAAGATCGACTTTACCATGTATTGCGGGCATTTTTTCTGCCACGTCCTGCATCAGGAGTATCTCGTCAAGAAGGGCGAAGATTGTGACGCGGTCAAGGATACGATCCTGTCGCTGCTCAAGGCGCGCGGCGCCGAATATCCGGCCGAGCACAATGTGGGCCACCAATATGAAGCGACCGACAGTCTAAAGAGTTTCTATCGCCAGCTTGATCCAACCAATTCGTTCAATCCTGGGATCGGCAAGACTTCGCTGCGGCTCGATTGGAAAGATCCCAGCGAACGCTGACCCGGACAACAGAATCTTGCCTTCTGGGTTGACACGCCCCTCCTTTGAACAAGGTAGCGGCATGCCCCCCGCCCCGATAAATGGGGAGCTCATAAGGAATGCGTGTGCAGAGGACCGGGAGCAAGTTCATCCGGCAGTTCCGGAATTTGCTAGGTGTATTCGTCATCCGGACGCACAGGGCGCCCTGTGCCGAGCAGGCGTGAGTGTTCTACGAGGTAGTCGATAAAGCACCTGACGCGCGTCGGCGTGTGCGTGCCACCGACGAACACCGCATGGATTTCTTCGACGTCTCCGGGATTGAAATCCTCGAGAAGCGGCACGAGCTGCCCCGATCGGATCGCATCCTCCACCGTCTGGGTTCCGACACGCGTGATACCGACGCCGTCGGCGGCAAGTTGTCCTAGCGTCTCGCCGTTGTTTGCCTCCACGCTGCCTTTGATGGTCAGTGGATAGTCGCGCCCGTCTTTCCGAAACGGCCACGTCGGAGCAGCACGCTTGAAGTTGAAACCAAGGCAGTCGTGGCCATGCAGGTCCTCCGGCACTCTCGGTATGCCCCGACGCGCAAGGTATTCTGGAGAAGCGACAATCACTTTGCGAGTTTCGCCGAGCTTTCGCGCCGTCAGTGGCCCGTCTGCAAGCGGCCCAAAACGGATACCGACGTCCGCCTGCCCGGCAGCGATATCCACGACCGCGTCGGTAAGGTTGACGTCGAGCATGATGTCGGGATAACGCCGAATGAACTCGCCAAGGAGCGGAACCAGTGACAGCCTCCCAAACTGTATAGATGTTGTCACCCGCAGGCGCCCGCGCGGAGAACTCCGGTCCGAAATCATTTGCTCGGTTTCCCTGAGGTCCGCAAGGATTCTACGGGCAGCAGACAGATATGCCATGCCTTCCGGGGTGATCGTCAGCAGACGGGTGGTCCTCAGCAACAGGCGAACGCCGAGCCTTGCTTCGATGCGATCGACGATCCTCGCGATTGAAGAGGGCGCAAGACCAATGCGGCGGCCAGCAGCGGAAAAACTTCCCGCAGCGGCGACAAGCGTAAACACCTCGAGATCATCGATTACTTCCATCCCGGCCATTTGTGCGTCCTGTGCAAAAGTGTTTGATAGAAAAAAGGCTTACACACGGCGGAAAAAATGTCCATCTTTGCATCTGACAGGTCAATGGAAATTACTTGCCCGCTGGGCTTTCCCGTCGGGCAATTGATTGAAGCGGAAAATACGATGATCTCGCCCTTTACGATCCACATACCCGATGAACGATTGTCGGCCATCCGCACGAAGGTCGAGGCGTATGACTGGTCCCAGCTTACCGATGCAGGCGGCTGGTCGGCCGGCGTCGGGGTGAATGACCTCAAGCGCCTGGTGGCTTACTGGCTCGACACATATGAATGGCGCGAGGTCGAACAGCGTCTTAATCAACTTCCCAATTTCAAAACCAATGTCGAGGGCGAAGGGATACATTTCCTGCACGCCAGGGGCGACGGAACGAGGCCACCCCTCCTTCTCCTGCATGGGTGGCCGGGCTCCTACCTCGAATTCGAACGGCTTATCGATCCGCTCGTCGCGGACGGTCATGACGTCGTCGTTCCGTCCCTGCCTGGATTCGCATTCTCGCAGCCGATCACCGGCGTCATCGGACCGCGACGGGCAGCCGAACTAATGCATGTACTAATGACACGGCTGTTTCCGAGTCGCCGATACGTCGTCCAGGGAGGAGATTGGGGAGCAGGGATCGCGAGTTGGATGGCCTACAGCCAACCGGACGCACTGCTCGGTTTTCATCTAAACATGGTCAGCGTCATTGCCAAGGACGCTGAACCGACGACTCCAGACGAGAAGGACCTGTTCAGGAGGCGCGCTGAAATACTCGACTGGGAGACAGGCTACAATCACGAGCAGGAAACCCGCCCGCAGACGCTGGGGGCAGCGCTCGCCGACAGCCCGGTCGGCACCGCGGGGTGGATACTGGAAAAGTTTGGCAAGTGGGCCGACCTGGGCACGACGACAAACGGCAGTCCGGATATCTGGACCAAGTTCTCGGAAGATGAACTGCTCACAAACATCATGCTCTACCTGGCACCGTCCTCTGTCGTCACGTCGACCTGGATCTATCACGGCAAACGACTGGAAGGATCGCAGACCTTTCCAGAGGGTACGCGCATCAAGGTCCCGACGGGCGTAGCGGCGTTTCCCGATCCAGTATTCCTTCCACCGCCGAGGTCGTTCGCCGAGAAGACCTATAATATCGTTCATTGGAGCGACATGCAGAAGGGTGGCCATTTCGCGTCGCTCGAGCAACCGGAGTTGCTGCTTGGGGACCTGCGCGCCTTCATCGCCAAGATTGAGGGCGGCAGGCGTTGAGGGCGACAGAAATGACTTCGACACGGACCGCGAATACCGAGACCTTGTCCGTCGCCTACCTCGAATATGGCGTGGCTGACGGATGGCCGGTGGTCCTTTTGCATGCGCGTTTGATGACGTCGCACCGATATTGGCGCAGGCCGGGGCGGCGCGGGTACACCGCGTCGCTGACGCGGCTCACAACGTGCCGCAGGAGCGGCCCGAGGATTTCGCGAGCGTTGTCATCAGGGTCCGAGAGCAGATCACTTGAAGCAAGGGAAAAACCAAGATGACGATTGCACTTGCCGATTTGTACCAAGAATATATCGACTGTCTCAATACTCAGGACTGGGACAGCCTTGGAAAATATGTCGGCACTGAAGTTGCCTATAATGGAGAGACGGTCGGTCTTGCGGCCTACCGACAGGCCCGGATGAGGGAATTTCGCGAGATCCCCGACCTGCATTTCAAGGTGAGCATTCTGGTGTGCGATCAGAATACGTTGGCAAGCCGCCTCGAATTTGACATCAGTCCAAGCGGGGAGTTCCTCGGCCTTCCCGTCAACGGCAAGCGCGTGAAGTTTTGCGAAAACGTCTTCTATGAATATGAAGGCGGAAAGATAGTCAGAGTATGGTCAGTGCTCGACAAAGCGGCGATCGAGGCCCAGCTTTCCTAGTCGAGCGCTCTGAAGGATACGAACCAGGGCGCTGTTGTTTGGCGGCAGGAATCGGCACCTGGAGCATGTCACTTGGGGTCGCCGGCGCGCCCGGGTTGGGCCGACGAACAAGCCCGCTGCCTGTCGGGTTGACCGGCACTGTAACCTTAGCTTGCCGGCTATTTTGATGACCGACAATGCTTCAATCGCGTGCGGCAAAAAATCAGGCTCCCATAGCTATCGACGTCCATGCATCGAGATACTCCCAAAACGGCACGAACTCCATTGGCTCACCCGGATCGGTCATGATGAGCATGCAAACAGGATCAGGCCGGCTCGACTGATCCTGGCGCAAATCAAGATAGAGATAACCGCCACCGCCATTCGAGAAGACTAAAAGAATGTCTTCCAGCCGACTCATATTCTTGGCCTTTCCATACCATGGATAATCGACATAGTCGTCGATGCTTTCTGCGAGCGTGGCCATCTCCGATAGTGGCAAAAAGCCGCCTGCAAGCGACGCATCAAACAGCCCGTCAAAATGTTCTGTATAGAAGTCTACGAAACTACGCGGGGCATTGCGTACGAACAGCGGATATTTTTCGGCCGCCTTTTGCTTCGTTACAGGGGCTTTTGAAATATAGCTATATAATTTCTCGTCGTCTTCAACGATCTTATTGAGGACTCTCAATATCCCCTTGGATGCATCCGAGTACAGAAAGGCCTCTCGAACTGTTGAGAGAAGCCTAGTGTGAGTCTCCGGCATCAAATCGGCTAAGGGGCTGATATCATTCGAAACGTTTGCTAGCCGGATAGGCATTTCCGAGTTCGTATATGCCTTCCACGCGTTGGGCACGCCTGACTCATCGCTAAAAGGTGCCACATGCGAGCTTCCGGTAAAGTATTCGATATCCTCAGTGTACACCGCTATTCGTCCCGGTATATTACTTCCTTGTTGTCAACTTTATATTTCTTTTTCAAACGGTTATCTATCTTCTGACGAGGATCGATCGCGTCCGTTCAGATCAGTCCGCGCTTCATGGCGAGCGCAGCAGCATGAGCCTTGTTCGCCGCTGCCATTTTCCTCATTGCCTTCTGCAGATGGTATTCGACCGTCGGTTTGCTGCGGCCGATGATCTGCGCGATCTCCCAGGCCGTCTTGCCCAGCGAGGTCCATTTCAGACAGACCCGTTCGTGCTCGGTGAGCAATACATCGGGAGGTGTATCTTCCCGTCCAAACGTCAGGCTATATGCATGGACGAAGGGCGCGACCGTCATCAGACCTTGGTAGATGGAGCTCGAGGGATCGGCCAGTTCTGGCAGGCTTTCTCTGTTCGCCACGCTGAATAGTCCGAATTCGCCCTGCGGCCCATGGACGGGGATGGTGAAGCCTTCGCCGATGCGGTGGTCGCGGGCCTCGATGAACAAGCGCCGTTCATTGCCCGATAGGCCGTTCAGATACTCCCTGCTTCCCCACCTGAACGGCAGCACGGCCCGGCTCCCCTGCGTCATCACAGGATCGATATGATGATAGGATTCCTGCCGGTAGAGCCGCTGCCAGCTCGGCGGGTAGTTGGTGATGACCAACCCTTCGGAGCCGCCGCTCCACGAGGGCATGGTGGCGTAGGAGAAATACTCGAAGCCCATGGCCTCAACGAATTCCGAAAGGTAGAGTTCGGCGGCGGTTTCGGCTCCGGCGACATGGCCGGTCAGGCCGGCAATCAGGGAGTGGACCGCCCCTTGCTGTGAAGATAGAGTATGAACGTCTTTCACCTGTGCCTTTCCTCACCTTGATGAGTCGCCCCACGGACTATCACATTCAATAGTATGCGAATTGCATCACTGCGTATAGCATCAGCGGGTGATCCATCAAGCTGGCCGGCGAAGCCGCCATTGTTTGCCGACGAGGTAGATTCTTGAGCACCAATTCCGCTCGTGCCGTCGAAATCCTGGAGCGACTGGTTGCCTTCAACACTGTCAGCCATCGTTCCAATCTGGAGCTGATCCACTATGTCCGCGACTATCTCGGCAGTCACGGCATCAGTTCGACCATCATTCCCGACGCCTCGGGCCAGAAGGCGAATATCTTCGCCACTATCGGCGATCCCGCACAGGCTGGCTACGTCCTGAGCGGCCACACGGACGTCGTTCCAGTCGAGGGACAGGAGTGGCAGCGCGATCCTTTCAAGCTCACCCGCGAAGGCGGACGGCTCTACGGTCGCGGAACCACCGACATGAAGGGCTTTGTCGCCTGCGCGCTGGCGATGGCGCCAGCGTTGAAGACCGCGGGGCTGCGGACGCCCATCCATCTGGCCTTTTCCTATGACGAGGAAGTCGGCTGCCTTGGCGTCCACGGTCTGGTCGATCATTTGAACAAAGCCGTCGCCAGGCCTCGCGCCGTTTTCGTCGGCGAGCCGACCGCGATGCGCGTGGTGGACAGCCACAAGGGCAGCTGTGGCATGCTGACCAAGGTCACCGGCTTTGCTGCTCATTCCTCGCGCGTCGACCTTGGTACCAATGCTATATTCGCGGCAGCAACGATCATCGAGGAACTGCATCGCTGCGCCGACCAGCTGGCGAGTGAGCCCGAGCCCGGTTCCCGCTTCGTGGTGCCGTACAGCTCGGTCAGTGTCGGCGTCATCAATGGCGGTACAGCGCGCAACACCGTCGCCGGCGACTGTTCGTTCCAATGGGATATACGTGCAACCCGCCTCGGCCTGACCGAGGAAGTGCAGGATCGCATCGCCGCCTTCGTCGATAGCTCGGTGCTGCCCGGCATGCGCGCACGCTACAAGGACGCGCGGGTGGACACCAGCGTGGCATACGACGTCCCCCCGCTTGTCGCGGCTCCCGGTTCGGAAGCGGAAGCCCTGGCCAAACGGTTCGCAGGCACGAACGAAACCATGGTCGTCGACTACGGGTCCGAAGCCGGCATTTTCCAGAAGGCCGGCATGGCCACGGTGCTTTGCGGCCCGGGACAGGATTCGGAAGCCCACATCACCGATGAATGGATCGCCGTCGAGCAGATCGATCGCTGCATGCGGTTCCTCGAAGCGCTGGCGGACCATGCCCGTGCCGGCTGACCTCTGAACCTGGACGGAGAAATGTATGATGGCAAAGCTTTATGACGGCCCGATCGTGGATGCCCATCATCACCTGTGGGACCTTTCCATGGGCAAGCACCCATGGCTGACGCCCTCGGATTCGGCGGTCCCGCTTCCCGGCCTAGAGAACCTGATGCATAACTATCTCGTCGCCGATTATCTGCGCGACAGCGCAAGCCACGATGTCGTCGCCACCGTGCACATCGAAGCACTGTGGGATGCCGCCGATCCGGTTGGTGAGACGCGCTGGCTGGAAGCGCTGGACAAGTCCAGTTCGGTGGCCGCCCGCTACATTGCGGGCGCGGCGCTGGGCACTCCGGCGGCGGCAAGTCTGATCACCGCGCAGGCCGCTTATGACCGCGTGATCGGTGTGCGCGGCATTCTCAGCTTCCATCCGCACGAGCCTGCGAAGTCCTTTGTTTCGCGGCCTGATCTAGCCTATGACGCGGATTGGCGACGCGACGTTGGCCTAGTCCATGATGCTGGGTTGCATCTCGAACTCATGATGTATCCCTACCAGGCCGATGCCGTCTTTGACCTGGCCGGGGCCTTTCCTGATTTGCGGCTGGTTATCAACCACTGCGGCAGCCCGATCGACCGCGACGAAGCCGGAATGCAGCGGTGGCGCGACGGCCTGAAGCGGATCGCCGAACGACCGAACGTGCTTTTGAAAATCTCCAATCCCGGGGCCTACGATCCCGAATGGACCTTCGAAAGCGTCGAAGGCGTTGTGCTCGACTGCATTGCGGCATTCGGACCGCAGCGCTGCATGTTCGGCACTGACTATCCCGTTGCCCGCCTGCAGATGAATTTTTCCGACATCTACGACAACTTCAAGCGATCGGTCGCCCATCTGCCATCTGCCGATCAGCGGGCACTTTTTCATGACAATGCCGTGCGGGTCTACCGCCTCTGACAAGGGCGCATGAGGATGTGATAGGGTTGCATCGCTGTCTCAGCTGCTGCGTTGTCCACATTGAAGGCTCGTTACGCGAAGCTCCATCATGCGGCGGATAATGTCGACCGCGAAGACAACCATGCACCCGGCAGCGTCGTTTCAACATCAGAATGCTTGACACCCCACGTGCGATTGGACAACCCCATCACATCCTGTGGTTCAAATGCAGTTCATTTTCAGGCTATAGTTGTTGATTGCGACCTGCTCGCAATCTTTCCCCCATCGATCAAAGGAGAACACCGGAATAATGACGGAAACGCTGGAAGCATTCCTCGCCGCCTATCCGTGGATTTACACACTGATTGCTTTATCCGTATTGGTCCTTGCAGCCCTTTTTGCCAATTTTGTCCTCAAAAAGATTTTGCTGCGCGTCGTTAATCGCTTCCTTGGCCGCACCGCCTACGGGCGTGACGAAGAGTTGCGCCGATATGGCGTCATCGAACGCCTCGCCAACATCATGCCCGCTTTCGTGATTGCCTCCGGTATCGCGCTCGTGCCGCATCTGCCGGCCGCCGCCGTGACAGTGGTGCGCAACGTGTCAAACGCCTTTATCATCCTGACGCTTGCAATGGCGCTGGCAGCAGCCCTGAACGTGGTGGACACCATTTACCATCGAAGGCCGGAAGCGAAGCTGAAGCCGATCAGGAGCTATATCCAGATTGTCAAAATCGCCATTTATGCGATTGCCGC
The DNA here is from genome assembly GCF_023554255.2 of Phyllobacterium sp. 21LDTY02-6. Taxonomy (GTDB): domain Bacteria; phylum Pseudomonadota; class Alphaproteobacteria; order Rhizobiales; family Rhizobiaceae; genus Phyllobacterium. Next base: position 407,833 of record NZ_JAMJWD020000005.1, read on the forward strand.
AATCCTGATGATCGCAACCCTCATCGACCGTTCGCCGCTCATTCTCCTGTCCGGCTTGGGCGCAATGGCGGCGGTCCTCATTCTGGTGTTTCAGGATACCTTGCTGTCGTTGGTGGCAGGCATTCAGATTTCGTCCACCGACATGGTGCGCGTGGGCGACTGGATTGAAATGCCCGCCCTGAATGCGGACGGCGATGTGATTGAGATCGCGCTGCATACGGTTCGCGTCCAGAATTGGGACAAGACCATTACGACGATCCCCATTCGCAAACTGGTAACGGAATCATTCAAGAACTGGCGCGGGATGCAGGAAGCAGGCGGGCGGCGCATCAAGCGCTCGATCTATCTCGACCAGACCAGCATTCGTTTCCTGACACAGGAAGAAATCGAAAAGCTGGGTCGTTTCCGCCTTCTGGAAAATTACCTGCAACGTAAGCAGGAAGAATTGAAGGAATGGAACGGCAAGCTGGGTGACAAGGGAAGCATCACCGCCAATACCCGCCGCATCACAAATATGGGCACGTTCCGCGCCTATGTGGAAGCCTATGTGCGGGCGCACTCGCAGATTCACCAGAACATGACGATTCTGGTGCGCCAGCTTCAGCCGGGACCGGAGGGGCTGCCGTTGGAGATCTATTGCTTCACGAAAACCATTGCGTGGAGCGATTACGAGGCGATCCAGTCCGACATTTTTGACCACCTGTTTGCGCTGCTGCCGGAATTCGGCCTGTCGGTGTTCCAGAACCCAAGCGGCGCGGATTTCAAGGCATGGCAGGTGGAACGGCCTGCCTTGCCCGCTCCGTCGCAGGGGATCGAAGCGTAACAGGCCCTACCAAATCGGTCGGTCACAAAGTCGCCTTTTTACAGGGGGCGGCTTTATATGACGCTGTCAGAGTTACGGCAAACGCCGCCGACGGCACCCTTCTATCGTGGTTCCGCCACAAGTCCCTTCACCAGCGCCACGCAGGCACCGAGAAGGACAATCGCGAACGGAAACCCCGTAGAAACGGCCATGGCCTGCAATGCAGCCAAGCCACCACCCAAAAGCAGGGCGATAGCCAGGAGTCCCTCGAAAGTGGCCCAGAATACGCGCTGCGGAGTGGGCGCATTTATCTTGCCGCCCGCGCTGATCGTGTCGATTACAAGGGAACCGGAATCGGATGAAGTCACGAAGAACACGACGACAAGAATGATGCCTATCAGCGACGTGATGGACGTAAGCGGCAATCCTGCCAGCATTTGGAACAGTTGCAGTTCAAGCGCCGCCGATTGTACCGCAGTCATACCCTGATCGACCACTTGGCTGATGGCAGTACCGCCAAGCGCTGTCATCCAAAGCGTTGACACGATGGAAGGTATGAGAAGCACGGCAATCACGAATTCGCGCACCGTACGGCCACGGCTGACGCGGGCGATGAACATTCCCACGAAAGGTGACCAGCTTATCCACCATGCCCAATAAAAGGCCGTCCAGCCATGGCGGAAATTATGATCCGTTCGCCCGACCGGATTGGACAGAGCCGGGAGATATTCCACATAAGCGAGCAGGTTCTTAAAGAAGCCCGTGAAAATCTGTTGCGTCGGGCCAACAAGAATAATGAAAACGAGAAGCAGGAGGGCCAGCGCCATATTGATTTCGGAAAGACGCTTGACCCCTTTATCCATCCCCGCAACGACTGATGCGGTCGCAATCGCGGTAATGATAATAATCAGGATCACCATTTCGCCTTGGCTAGACGGAATATTGAATAGAAATTCCAGTCCGGCGCTCGCTTGCTGCGCGCCGATTCCGAGCGATGTGGACAATCCGAATATCGTAGCGAAGACGGCTAGAATGTCGATGATATGTCCCGGCCAACCCCAAACCCTTTCGCCGAAGATCGGGTAGAAGACAGAGCGCAAGGTCAAGGGCAATCCCTTGTTGAAGGTAAAGAGCGCCAGAGAAAGTGCGACAATGGCGTAGATGGCCCAAGGGTGCAGCGCCCAATGGAATATGGTCGCCGCCATCGCCAGACGCCGCGCCCCTTCTGCATCGCCAGCCATGCCATTCAAGGGCGACCAATCCGTGCGCAGGCCGTCAGGGCCTGTTACCGGCCCTTGCATGGCGGCGGTAAAATTACCGAGCGGCTCTGACACGCCATAAAACATCAGCCCGATGCCCATGCCAGCGGCAAACAGCATCGAGAACCACGACACATAGCCATAGTCCGGTGTGGCTCCAGGCCCGCCAAGGCGAATTTTACCTAATGGAAGCACGATCAGGGCAATGCAGAGCAAAACAAACACATTGCCCGCAGCAAGAAAGAACCAGTCGAGATTGGATGTCAGGAAATCTCGCAATTCCGCGAAAAATGAACCAAGCGTGTTCTGGAAGGCGAGTGTAAGAATCGTGAATGCAACGATACCAATGGCCGATACACTGAATACAATATTGTGAATATCGAGTTCAAAAACGAACCGACGCCGATAATTAATGTTGTCCTGACCGATTTCATAGTCAGTATCGATGATCTGGGTTGCGCCTTCCGGCTGAGGAATTGCCTCTGGATTGATTTCGTCTTGCACACTTGTTTCTGTCAATAATCCGCCCTCGGTCCCTCATGTTTTTGGCATTGCTGCCGGATTGAGATGGTGAGCTGCGCGACAATCTAGAGATTGCGTTGAACGGCAGCATGAATCCTTGAGAAACTAAAGAATTTTTCCAGAAGGCTCAACTGTGTGAGGAATTTCAAGTGGGACGGCTGATTGCCGCGAAGCACTTCACTTGATTCCGGTCCTTTCGCAGCGGGAATCACGGCAGAGCCGAGGAAGGTTGTGGTGCAATTTTTAGAATTGACGCGGTCTGCGAGCTTCTTGACGGAATTCACGCGACGGTTGCCTCGAATTGCTCTTTCAGTGTCGGGGCGCGATTGAAGGCAAAACGCCCTTGGCGCTGATCTGAACCTGTGGGTTCTATTTCAAATGCAACGGCGGGTAGGGCAGGCTATTCCGGCAGCGATACAATTTCAACAAGCTGCTCCCTGAACACTTCCGTTGGTGTCCTGTAGCCGAGACACTTTCGGGGTGTCGTGTTCAGCCGCTCGCAGATCGATCGCACGCATCGATGGGAAAGGGACAGGAGATCGGTGTCGCGCGGCAGATAGCGTCTCACTCGTTTGTTCATATTCTCTACAGAGCCTTTCTGCCAGGCTCGCGCCATGTCGTTCGCCGTTACACAATAGTATCCGTTGAGATCCGGTATCTGCGCATCGATGAAACGATTGCGCTTGAGCTCGCGGAAAATCGTCGAACGATGACGACCAAGCTTCTCGGCAATGATATCGACATTGACACCGGCTGTTCGCCAGCGCGCAATCTTGCGCCGTTCATCCATGTCAATCTGGGAGTAGGTGCGCTCCATGACGGGTTCCTTGCAAGTGATAAGCCATTGTTATCTATCGCAAGTCGCACTTCATCCTTGAACCCACCGGGGGCGGCATCAAAGTCAGGTAAGATAGGTTATGGAACCACCTAGCCATCCGGTGGCTTCACCGGATGGCTAGTCGCAGATCAATAGATATCGAACGGAAAATACTTCGCTACGATTTTCTTGTATGTTCCGTTGGCTACGACGGCGTCGATCGCCTTGTTAAACTTGGCACGGAGTTCGTCGTCGCCCTTGCGTATGCCGATACCGGCCTCCGTTTCTGTTCCCGCAACATCTCCAAGCATCTTGCAGCATTCCTTGCCGGCATTGTTGAGCCAATCGGCTACCACGAACTTGTCGGAAATCAGTGCATCGATCCGGCCATTCTGCATGTCGGCAGCCGCTTCGTCCTGCGTTGGATAAAGTTTCACGTCCGCGCTGTTCTTGCCGTAACTGTCGGTCGCGTAATTGCCTTGCGTCGTGGATGCCTGTGCGCCGACGATCTTGCCCTTCATGTCTTCCACGGATACGCCGGCAAGCGTGCTGTCTTTGGGAACCACAACCGCAAGTGGTGTCGTGTAGTACTTGTTGGTGAAGTCGATCTGCTGCTTGCGCTCTTCCGTGATGCTCATGGACGCGACGATCGCATCGTATTTCTTGGCCATCAGGCCCGGAATGATGCCGTCCCAATCTTGCGCGACTATGGTGCACGTCGCTTTCATTTCCGCACACAGCGCATTGGCGATGTCGACGTCGAACCCCTCGAGCGTACCATCGGCTTTAAGGGAATTGAATGGCGGGTAAGCACCCTCGGTTGCGATGCGGATCTCCTGAGCGCCAGCACATGATGCAAAAGCGACAGCGGCCAAAG
>NZ_JAMJWD020000006.1 GCF_023554255.2 Phyllobacterium sp. 21LDTY02-6
CTCCCCGACAATACTAATCCATCCAGTCAGGAACCACCGAGAACCTTAGGGCGCAACCAGCAACCGCCAGCGGCGTCCCGCCCTCGTTGGTGCCGTATATAGACAACCTAACTCATAAGTGTCAACTGGCTTTTTGAAGTTAATGTGAAAAACATGACGGAAATGTATCAGCCCGTCTCCGTCCCTATAAACCCCGTCTCTATCCATATAAACCATGCTAACCATGCCCTGCGGGCCACAAACCCGCCCGATTTCCACCCTAGCGCTGCAATCGGCTCGCGGATGAAGGCTGGATGCTTCTCCTCGACGGCGCACATTGCGTTGACACGGGGCGCGTCACGGGGCAAAACTGCGGTCACTTTTTGCGGGCCCGGCAATCGGCCCCATGGCCTTCTCAGCGCCACAACCTGCAACGGCTACGACGGAATCGATATTTGATCGTATGAATGAGTATGAGGGGCAATCACTGATCGATCCCGGCAATGAGCCGCCGTTGATCACGGATGGACGACGCGGGCCGCCGGATCGGCGCGAGATTTCCGCACGTTGGCTTGCCGGCACCTTTCTCACCGGGATCACATCGAGCGTCCTCATGGGCGTTGCCCTCTTTGCCGCGCTCGATGGCCGCGAGCAGCTGGCGACTCCGCCCGAAATCATGGCGCGCAACGCCATGCCCGGCGCCAGTTCCGGTGATGTGACCAAGGGGCCGCGCGTCGCCGCGACCGTACCTATACAGAAGAACAGGGATCGCCGGCGGCTCGACGTCTCGACGATGTTCAAGGAGGGCGAGCGCGACGTCGTGCGCACCATGCCCTTCGAGCTCGTCCGCATTTCGCTCGCCGACGTGCACAACAGCAATCGCCGCTACCCGCCCTTCAATCCGCTCAATGTCTTTGCCGAGGCCAATACCGGCCAGAATCCCGCACCGCGCACCGGCCTGATCTATGGCGCGAAGGTGGAAAGCGAAGTCAGCCTGCGTACGGTCGAGTTTCCGATTGCCAGCGCCCAATATGATCCATCGGACGATCTGAGCGTCGACGAGGTCGAGCAGGTCGTGCGCAATACCGGCTCGCTGCTCTCCGACGGCGCCATCCAGGTTGCTTCGCTGCATTATGTCGATCCGCTGCGCTTCGGCTCGGACGAAGACCCATACAATCTGCGCAGTCCGCTCGCGGTCAAGATCATCCAGGAGAATGTCAGCGTCTCGCCACGCCTCACGGAGGATGCCGAGGGCGCGGGCTATTCCGAGGAACTCATACCCTTCCGCAGCGACAAGAACGTCCTCGCCGCCCTCAACGATTCCGGCTACGAGAACAGCGACGCGACAGGCATGTCGGATGCCATCGCCAAGCTCCTCAACTCGCCGCGATTGAAGGCGGGCAGCGTGCTCCGTCTCGGCGTCGAATCCAGGAACGGCATCGACCAGATCATCCGGGCGAGCGTCTATAATCGCACCACGCATGTCCTGACCATCGCGCTCAACGACCGGGGCCAATATGTGCCCGCGGACGAACCGGAAGTCACGCCGGGCCTGCAGCTCGCCTTCGACGACAGCCCGCCGCTGATGCGGCGCGCGGACGATCTGCCAAGCGTCTATGATGGCATCTACCGCGCCGGCATCGCCTACGGCATGACCGACACGATGATCCAGCAATTGATCCGCATGCTGGCGTCGGATGTGGATTTCCAGGCGCGCCTGTCGCCGTCCGACAAGCTCGAAGCACTGTTTTCGCTGCCGGAAGGCTCGGACAAGGCCGATAGCCAATCCGAGATACTTTATGTCTCGGCCAATTTCTCCGGCGAGACACGCCGCTTCTACCGTTTCCACAATGATGACGGCACGACCGATTACTATGATGAGAACGGCAAGAGCTCCAAGCAGTTCCTGATCCGCAAGCCCGTGCCCAATGGCGTCTTCCGGTCGCCCTTCGGCATGCGGCGCCATCCGATCCTCGGCTATTCCCGCATGCATACCGGCGTCGACTGGTCCGCGCCACGCGGAACGCCGATCATCGCATCGGGCAATGGTGTGGTCGAGCGCGCCGGATGGACCAATGGATATGGCAACCAGACCATCATTCGCCATTCCAATGGTTATGAGAGCAGCTATTCGCACCAGAATGCCATCGCCAGCGGCGTGACGCCTGGTTCCAAGGTCCGGCAGGGCCAGGTGATCGGCTATGTCGGCTCCACCGGACTGTCCACCGGTCCGCATCTGCACTATGAAGTCATCGTCAACGGCTCGAAGGTCGATCCGATGCGTATCCGCCTGCCCAGCGGCGGCGAACTGCGTGGCGACGACCTCCTCGCATTCAAGCGCGAGCGCGAACGCATCGACCAGCTGCTGCTGGATGATGGCTCGCCGACGACGAAGGTCGCCGCCAGCGGTTGACCGCCCCGAAGCCTTCTATTCGTGAAACTCTACCGTGACGCCCTTTTGCACGAGCTTTGAAAGCTCGGTCGCATCCCAATTGGTCAGGCGCACGCAGCCATGGCTGCTGGTCTTGCCGATCTTCGACGGTTCGGGCGTGCCGTGAATGCCGTAGGTCGGCTTCGACAGAGCGATCCAGACCGTCCCGACCGGCCCGTTCGGCCCCGGGGGAATGGTAAGCACCTTGTCGTTCTGCCCCTGCTTGAAATTCAGCTTCGGGTTATAGGTATAATTCGGATTGAGCGCGATCCGCTCGACCTGAACCGTGCCGGATGGCGAGGGCGTATCGCTTGAACCGATGGTGGCGGGATAGGCCACGACCAGCTTGCCATCGGCATTGTAGCCGCGGACCTGCTTGCGGCCCTTGTCGGCGATAATGCGGGTAACGCCGCCGCCGGCGCTCTGGCCGATATTGGCAATCTGGATGGTGATGCCGGGCGTATTGAAATCGAGACCCTTGTTGATCTCCTTCAGATAGGCCTCATCCATGTGGAATCGCTCGGCGAGCATCTCCGCCACCGACGTAAAGGCCATGCGCTCCAGCTGGGCCTTGTGGCCGTAATCCTCCGGAATGGACGCAACGAAGGGATAGGCCGCATCTTCCGCTGTGATCGTATAGGACACGAAGGCCGGTCCGCCCGTCTGTTCGAGCGAGGCATTGATGCCCTCCTCGTTCAGCGGATCGAACTGCTGTCCCGTCATTTCCTCGAAGGCGGCGACGGCTTTATCGACATTGCCACCCTTTCGACCATCGATTACGCCGGGCGATACCCCGATCCGGTCGAGAAGAACCTGGATCGCTGCGATCTTCGACTTTGCTCCCTGCCCTTTCGGCAGTTCCACCGAAGGCGCAGGATTCGGATGCGCCGGTATCTGTTCCTGCTGAGCGCCGAAATTGTCCTGCGGATTGGTCGGATCGTAAAGGCCCGGACCGCTATCGGCCGGCGGCAGCGGTGCGCGGTCTACATTGCCGTAATCCTGTTCCGACGGCAGCGGCTCCCCGCGGGGATACGGGTCGTTGGAAATCGCGCCGGTATCATAGGGATCCTGCGGCGGCTCCGGGAAATAATCCGCGCCCTGGTCATAACGCGAATCGGGTTCCTCGATGGATACGATGCGGCCGCGCCGATCGACGATGACCCTGCGGCCATATTCGTCGATATAGGCGCGCGGCTCTTCCCGGCGCGAATAGCGTTCGCGCTCGAAGAACTGTGCCAGCGTGTAGGCTTTCTGGCCGGCGATCCCGCCCGGCGCGTAAGGCGACGCAAAGGCAGACGTGCCAGCAGACAGCCCCAAAACCAATCCCACCAGTAAGCAACGATCAAGCGCCATTCTTCAAGCTTCCGTTCGGCTAACAATTCATAACCATAAATGACGGCATTTTCTGCATTTATGGTTAATGGCTAAAAGATGATTGTCGCATTTATGCGATGAAGGCGACATGAAAATGGCCGCCCTGCGGCGGCCATCGATTTTTGCAAGCTGCGGCTCGCGTCAGGCGGCTTCGCTGCTCGCAGCGTCTTCCGCCGTCCTTGCGGTGCGGAAATTGAGCCTGTCTGACCCAGTCGTGATCTTGACGGTGGATCCGTCCAGTATCTCGCCAAGCAGGATCTTCTCCGCCAGCGGATCCTGGACTTCCTTCTGTATCACCCGCTTCAGCGGCCGGGCCCCATAGGCGGGATCGTAGCCGCGGTCGGCGAGCCAGCCGGTAGCCTCGTCGTCGAGCTTGAGCACGATCTTGCGGTCGGCCAGCAGCGCTTGCAGACGCTCGAGCTGGATATGCACGATCTTGTCCATCTCGCGGCGCTTCAGCCGGTGGAAAAGGATCACCTCGTCGACCCGGTTGAGGAATTCCGGGCGGAACGACGCCTTGACGACATTCATGACCTCGTCACGCACCGATTCCACATCCTGGTCCTCGCCGAGCGAGACAAGATATTCGGCGCCGAGATTGGACGTCATGACGATCAGCGTGTTGCGGAAATCCACGGTCCGACCCTGACCGTCGGTCAGCCGCCCATCGTCCAGCACCTGCAGCAGCACGTTGAACACATCCGGATGTGCCTTTTCGATCTCGTCGAAAAGCACGACCTGATAGGGCCGACGCCGCACGGCTTCGGTCAGGGCACCACCCTCCTCATAGCCGACATAGCCGGGAGGAGCGCCGATCAGCCGGGAAACGGAGTGTTTCTCCATATATTCCGACATATCGAGGCGTACCATGGCGGTCTCGTCCGAAAACAGGAAGGATGCCAGCGCTTTGGTCAGCTCCGTCTTGCCGACGCCGGTCGGTCCGAGGAATATGAACGAACCGATCGGCCGGTTGGGATCCTGAAGACCGGCACGCGCCCTGCGGACGGCCTTGGAGACCGCCTGCACCGCCTCGCCCTGGCCGACGACCCGCTTGGCGAGTTCGTCTTCCATCCGCAGCAGCTTCTCCCTTTCGCCCTCGAGCATCCGATCGACGGGAATGCCCGTCCAGCGCGAAACGACCTGGGCGATATGATCCGGCGTCACCGTCTCCTCGACCATGGATACGGAGCCGTCATGCTGCTCCGCCTGGGCAAGCTCCTTCTCGAGCTGCGGGATCGTGCCATAGGCCAGTTCGCCGGCCTTCTGGTACTCGCCATTGCGCTGCGCCGAAGCGAGCGCATTGCGGGCATCATCGAGCTGCCGCTTCAGATCCGCCGCATGGCCGAGCTTCTGCTTTTCGGCCTGCCAGGCATTGGTCAAGGCTGTCGATTGCTCTTCGAGATCGGCAAGCTCCTTCTCCAGCCGCCCAAGCCGGTCACGCGAGGCATTGTCCGTTTCGACCTTCAGCGCTTCGCGCTCGATCTTCAGCTGCATGATGCGGCGGTCGACCTCGTCGAGCTCGTCCGGCTTGGAATCCACCTGCATGCGCAGGCGCGCCGCGCCTTCATCGATCAGGTCGATCGCCTTGTCCGGCAGGAAGCGGTCGGTAATGTAGCGGTTGGACAGGGTTGCAGCCGAGACCAGGGCCGAATCGGAAATCCGCACCTTGTGGTGCTGCTCATATTTTTCCTTCAGGCCGCGCAGAATGGAGATCGTATCCTCCACCGTCGGCTCGTCCACGAAGACGGGCTGGAAGCGCCGCGCCAGCGCCGGGTCTTTTTCGACATGCTTCCGGTACTCATCGAGCGTGGTCGCGCCGACGCAATGCAATTCGCCCCGCGCCAGCGCCGGCTTCAGCAGGTTGGAAGCATCCATGGCACCTTCGCTCTTGCCTGCGCCGATCAGCGTGTGCATCTCATCGATGAAGAGGATGATGTTGCCATTCGCGGAGGTGACTTCCGAGAGCACGCCCTTGAGGCGCTCCTCGAACTCGCCGCGATATTTCGCGCCGGCGATCAGCGCACCCATGTCGAGCGCCATCAACTGCTTGTCCCGGAGCGATTCCGGCACATCGCCATTGATGATGCGCAGGGCCAGGCCTTCGGCGATGGCCGTCTTGCCGACGCCCGGCTCGCCGATAAGGACAGGATTGTTCTTCGTGCGGCGGGAAAGGACCTGGATCGTGCGGCGGATCTCGTCATCGCGGCCGATGACAGGGTCGAGCTTGCCGCTGCGCGCGTCGGCCGTGAGGTCCCGGGCGTATTTCTTCAAGGCATCATAGGTGTTTTCGGCCGAGGCGGAATCGGCGGTCCGCCCCTTGCGGATATCGTTGATAACCGCATTGAGCGCCGTCGGCGTAACACCGGCGCGGGCAAGAATTTCAGATGTCTTCGCGGATTTTTCGATCGCGAGTGCGGTCAGAAGCCGCTCGACGGTGACGAAACTGTCGCCGGCCTTCTTTGCCACTTCTTCGGCGGTCGTGAATATCTTGGCGAGAGGCTGCGCGAGGTAGAGCTGGCCATTGCCGCCCGTGACCTTGGGCATGGCTTCAAGTGCTGCCTGCAAACCCAGCCGCACGTCCGCGACCCGGCCGCCGGCGCGTTCGATCAGGGACGCTGCGAGGCCTTCCTCGTCGTCCACCAGGACCTTCAGCAAATGCTCTGGCGCGAATTGCTGATGATTGGACGAAAGTGCGAAAGTCTGCGCCGACTGGATGAAGCCGCGAACCCGCTCCGTATATTTCTCGATGTTCATTCTCTTGTCTCCTTTCCCGGCCAATCCGCGATGGGCATTGACCGGTGCGATGGTGACGGGCCCCCTATTGAGGCAGACCCATTTCTATGCGCCCAATATGGGAATCTGTCACCACGGAAGCAAGATCGCGTTCATTGCTTTTTGTCAGCCTGCACGGCGGTCCAGCTCTTCCGCCTCCGCCCTGGTAAGACCAATGTCGGAGAGGAGATGATCGCTCAGCCGGGCAAGCCTGCGCCCGTCCGTGTCCGCATCCGCTCCCCTCCTCCACCATGCGGCCAGCCGTTCGAGCAGGACCACCCTGCCGACCTGCCGCGGCTCGACCTTTGCCAGTGCCCGATAGTTCGGTTCGATTTCTAGTAGACCAGTCGTCTCGACATATGCCATGATAAATCTCCTATTTGTCTCCGGCGAGCAGTCCTTCGAGAGCCATGGCCCTGAAACGCTGCAACGGTTTGATGCTGCCTTCTGCTTTCATTCGGATGAGCGCGCCTTCATAGGCGTCGATGAGAAATGCTGCCGCCTCGTCTGGCTCGAGATGATCCGGCAGTTCGCCGGCGTCCCGTGCCTCACGCAGCACGCTCTTGAAATCCTCCTGCCACGCGGTGAAAGACCGGTTCAATTCCTTGCGCAATACCTCGCTATGGGCCGCGATGGACTGTGAAAGATTGCCGAGCAGGCATCCGCAGGTTGGATCGCCTGCCCCGTAGATGTTTTCATAATATTCGAAATAAGCCCGGAGCCGACCGAGCGGCGACTTCGAACGATCACCGAACAATTGCGCGCGCACCACGCTGTTGCGCTCACAATAGGTCGTGAGTACAGCCGAAGCAAAATCCTCCTTGCTTTCGAAGAAGTGATAAAAGGACCCTTTCGGCACGCCCGCAGATTTGAGGATAGGGCCTATGCCCGCGCCCTCATATCCATGCGAGAGAAGGGCTTTCAGGCCCTCGTCTATCAGTACTGCTCGTGTGTCGATCTTGCTCATGGTGTTATAATAGACCAGTCGTCTAGTAAATGCAAGCCTCGTTTGCGAGCTTCGATTGCAGCTGTCGCGAGGGCTCCAATATCTGCCGGCCTAGCCAGCCCGCTATGCGCTGCTCGCGCCGACCGATATGCTGGCCACGAGCATTGCGGACGAATCGCAAGCCCGACGCGGAACGGAGACTGAAGTGACACTCGCAAACATCGATACCCCGGCCGTGCTGATCGATATTGATCGTGTCGAAGCCAATCTGCAGCGTTTCCAGGCCTATGCGGATCGACATGGTCTCGCGGTCCGCCCGCATATAAAGACGCACAAGCTGCCGCGCTTCGCCTTGCGGCAAGTCGAACTCGGGGCCGTCGGAATTACCTGCCAAAAACTCGGCGAAGCCGAAATCATGGCCGATGCCGGCCTCAGCGACATTCTCATTCCCTATAATATTGTCGGAGCGGCCAAGCTGGCGCGTCTCCTCGCTTTGCATGGCCGCACGACGTTGCGGGTCACGGCCGACAGCGCGGCAACGGTCGCCGGTCTCGCCAGGACTTTTGCGCAATCGGCGAAACCGCTGGAAGTCCTGGTCGAGTGCGACACGGGAATGGGCAGATGCGGCGTACAGACGCCGGAGGAAGCGCTGGAACTGGCCAAGCTGATCGACGCAGCGCGTGGCCTCCGCTTCAAAGGGTTCATGACCTACCCCAAGACCGGCGCCGTCGAAGCCAATGAAGCTTTCCTTGCCCGAGCGAAGGCCCTCGCAATCGCCGCCAGTCTCGAGCCAGGCATCGTCTCGAATGGCGGCTCGCCCGATATGTGGCGGGCCCATGAGGTAAGGACGGCCACGGAGCATAGGCCCGGGACCTATATCTACATGGACCGCTTCCAGGTGTCGAAAGGGGCCGGCAGTTGGGACGATTGCGCCCTCACCGTTCTCGCGACCGTCGTGAGCCGCCCGACGGAGAATCGCGCCATCATCGATGCGGGTTCAAAGTCCCTGACCAGCGATACATTCGGCATGGAAGGCTTCGGCAGGATCGTGCAACATCCTGACGCCGTCATCGCCTCGCTCAGCGAGGAGCATGGGACGGTCGACATATCCCGTTGCGCGCGAAAACCCGATATCGGCGATCGCGTGCGCGTCATTCCGAACCACGCCTGCGTCGTGTCGAACCTCTTCGACACAGTGACACTCATTTCCAACGACCGCATCGTTGCCGTGGAACCGGTTGCGGCGCGCGGCAGGGTAGATTAGCTACACGGCAGCCGGCTCTTCCACCGCGAACCGCGCCATGAACCTGCTCGGTGCCATAGGCAGGCCCAGAGCCGGGCCCATGCCATAGCCGCAGCCGCATTCCACAAATTTCGGTATCATCGAAGCATCTCCGACATCCGCCACGATCGCTTCCATGCCGAGTTCGTCCGCCATACGGCAGGTCGAGCGCAGGAGCGCGAGCCCCTTTTCGATATCGCCAGACAAGTACTGCGTCAGGTCCATCAGGAAGCTGTCGTAGGGCGTAAACGAAAGGTGCTGAACCATTGCATCCGCCCGGCTCGACTGGTCGAGGCTGAGATGAAAGCCCAGCGACCGCAATCGCTCCGTGGACCGCACAAGCTGCTGGTCTTCAAGCAACATCGTGTTCGGCACCATGACAAACCGGATATTGTCGGCCTTGATGTCCCAGTCGCGCCGCAGTTCCGAAACCCGCTCGATAAAAAGCGGGTCGAGAAGCTGAACGGGATAGATATCGATCGCGATCTGCAATGTCTGAGCCGGATATTGCAGCCCGAACATATGCAGGAACTCGAAGCTCTGAGACAGGGCAAAGAAGCCCACATGCCGTATTGCACCTGTTTTTTCCAGCACAGGCAGGAACCGGCTCTCATCCATGGTTCCAAGCTGCGGATGGTGCCAGACCACGCGACTATGCGCGCCATGCCCAAGCCTGGTTTCGAGGTCCAGGACAGGCTCGAGCTCGATTGCAAACTCTCCCCGCGCCACCGCCTGCGCAACGTCACCACTCAGTTCGACGACTTCCCGCATATTCTGGACCATTGCCGAATTATGCCAGACGGGTCCGGCAGTCCCCGACTCGAGAGCATGGTGCAAGGCGCCCATCGCGCGACGAAGCAGATCGTCAAACTGGTCCGCCGCGTTGTCGCGGCTGCTGACCGCCAATTGGAGTTCAGGCGTCGTGGACAACCCCTCATATTCGACCGGCTTCTGCAGATGTGAAAACACTTCACCGACACGATGACGATCGATGGCGGCGGCGCCACCAATGAGGCACGCAATCTGATGGCCATTGACGATACCGGTTACCGCGCCATCCAGTTCCTCGCCTAGAAGCGCGATGATGCTTCCGACCATATGATCCAGGGCCGCCGGGCCATAGATGCCGCTGACATAGCCGGAATTGCGGATGTCGATAAGGAGAAGCTCGACATGGCTGGTCTGCATCTTCGCATAATGCGCGGCCAGGCCGGCATGGTTGAGATGGCCGGTTGCCGTGTCGTGGTAGGCAAGAAACTCCAGCCGCTGCTGGTTTTCGCGCAGAGCCCCCCGCATCCTCTCGATGACGTCGGCGAGAATACCAAGCTCGGATATTCTGGATCGCACCGAGATCGACCTGTCTAGCCGAAGGCTGCCGAGATCGGTTACCACCTGCGACAGCCGCTGCAACGGCGTCACGACCCGCGATGCAACCCACGCCGTCACGCCAAGACTGAAAAGCAGTCCGCACAATAGAACCAGCCACTGCTTGTAGTCCCAAAGCGCCGCTTCCGAAAACTCCGGCGCGAGTTCGACCATAAGCTTCCAGCCGGAAAGATTGTCGCCAGCGACCGGGACGCTCGCATAGATGGCCTCGGCGTTCGCATCAGTCGCCTCGTAAGGCTTGATCTCAAGAACACCGTTGTTCATGGCTATGACCTGCCCGAAGGGAGTGAGAATACCGACCCGCTCCAGGGTATTGGTTCTTGCTTCCTGGAGAAAAACAGCAATCCGCCCCAGACAGACCTCGACACCGAGAACACCCAGCGGTTGACCGTCCTTGCCGTCGATCCGGGCGACACGCATAATGCGCCAGTTTTCCGAGCTCGACCAGCGAAGTGCGCATATTCTCCCGCTATTATAAGGGGGACTCCACTGGACATCGGGCGAAGTGATGCCGGTTGCGTACCATGGTCGCCGACTGGTTACGAAATCCTCGTTCGTCCGTGTCTCATTGCCCAGATACATCGTCAGCGGGTTGCGATCGCCAGCCGGAGCCACTGCCCGCCCGAGAAACTCCGCATCATCGACGCTCAGCCTGGTTATTCCTTCCAATCGGCCGGTAACGTCACCAAAGGTGATGAAATTGACCACCGCCGGAATTTCCGACGAGCGTAGCCGTTCCTGCGGGATGAGGTCGAAAATGCAGTCCGACGTATCACATCCGCGATTGATCACGTTGCGATGCAGCGTATCGAAATACTCCGCGCTTGGAGCGGTCAGTTCAGCAAGGTGTCGGGCAAGGTCTTCAGCCAGGAGCTGGGCGGTCCGTTCCGAGTAGACACGTACCAGCTCCGTCTGCTCAGCCCGCAGGATAACGCCGAACGCCGCAAACAGGAGCAGCAGCAACGCCAATAGCGGCAGGCCGATCACAGCCGCAACGGGAACCCGGCTGCGCCGCAAAAAGGACCGATTATTCGCTGGTTCTAATTCATTGTCCCCGGCAATCATGGAGCCATCCTGAAACTAAGTAAAATACATCGATAATAAAAATTCCTGCCCCTTCAGACGAGCTTTCGCCATTTCCGGGACAAAATCTGACGACAACAGGCAAATCTGAACTCCGGTGAAAAGCGGAGACGTCGGCAAGTTGAAAGTATGATTATATACAACACGACTTGATGACAATCTACAACCCGCTGCAATTGCAACCTGCAGTGCTGTTCAACGCTCGATTGCCGGGCTCAACGCGGCGGATGGGCCAGGCGCGGCGCTGCTTGCCAGAACTGAAATATTAGAATATTTCTGCCCGGCTCTCCGGAGGAACTCTGCCGTCTTTGGTCATATCCCCGTAACGACTTGCTCGTACTTGTCGCGAAACCGACGATAGCCGAACTCTCCGATCCGTAGCGCTTTCCGCCCGAATACCTGGCGTCAGCCAGACGAAGCGCAGCCGACGTGAAAACAAAGGGAATATCGATGGCAATGAAGGAACTTTTCGATCTCTCCGGCCAGGTTGCCATAGTGACCGGCGCCAATACCGGTATAGGCCAGGCCATCGCTGTCGCATTGGCCAATGCCGGCGCGTCGATTGCTGCTGTCGGCCGCTCTTCCATGGATGAGACCCGCGCCCTCGTCGAGGCGACCAATGCCCGGTTCACCGCGATCAAGGCCGATCTCTCCTCGGTCGAGCCTATCGGTGACATCATATCGAACACCATCGAAACGCTGGGCGGGCTCGATATTCTCGTCAACAATGCCGGCATCATCAAACGCAATGACTCCGTCGATTTCACCGAAGCGGATTGGGATGCTGTCATCGACACCAACCTGAAGTCGGCATTCTTCCTTTCGCAGGCGGCGGGACGTCACATGATCGCCCAGGGACGCGGCAAGATCATCAATATTGCCTCGCTTCTTTCGTTCCAGGGTGGAATACGCATCCCTTCCTATACGGCGTCCAAAAGCGGCCTCGCCGGCATAACCCGCCTTCTCGCTTGCGAATGGGCCGCCAAGGGCGTCAACGTGAACGGCATAGCCCCCGGCTACTTCGTCACCAACAACACGACTGCCCTGCGCGAAGATCCCGAGCGCAGCACCCAGATCCTCGCCCGCATCCCGGCCGGCCGCTGGGGCGATCCCGAAGACATCGCCGGCGCTGCGGTATTCCTTGCTTCGCGCGCGTCGGATTATGTGCATGGCACCATTCTTCCCGTGGACGGCGGCTGGCTCGCACGATAACCCCCGCTCCCTCACTGTGAGGACCTTGAGCGCGGGGCACCATCCAGGGCCTTGAGTACCGGAAGCACCGAATACTGGCCGATTTCAGCTCGATCGGTCAGCGCTCTCAGATAGCCGCCGGGCGAGCGGATATCGCCGGCGCGTTCGAGGATCGCAGCCACGGTGATCGATGCGTTGATATCGCCCATTGCATCACGCGCCCTTTGCCAAGCATCCGGCGAAACACCGAGCACGGAACGCACGAGCGCTGCGGTCTGCATCAGGTCGCGCCAATTTCCGATGCCATCGCGCGCATAATCACGAATTTGCGGACACGCCTGCAAAACGACTTCCAACGGTATCGAGGTTCCGCCGCTTGTGCCGGATTTCGGTGGCTCGGCCGCGGCGCGCGGTCCGCTATCAGACCTTGATCGTCGGGCTTCGTCCAATCGCCGGCGTAGTTTCTCCATTGCTGCCGCCCGTCCTGCAGCTTCCTTCCAATTTTCAGGCTCGGCATTTCGCCTCTGGCCCTTTTCTTGGGCCCTTTCAAATTGGTGGTCTATATTTGAATTCTGAATATGGCGCTCAAAAGAAGAGTCAGTGCCGCTCATTTCTTGTTCTGACAAGGTATTCAGATATGCCTTCTCCACCTTTGCACGCAGCACCCTGAGCGCATCGCGGCGGCTCCCGAGAGCGCCGGCGGTGGCATTGCGAGCAACACGCCCGGACAGTGCCGCAAGTTCCTCGCAATAGGCGCTCCAGTCGCCAGGACGCGCCTCGTTGAAGCCCGCCTCGATCGTCTTGGCAATGTCACGCAGATGAATGGTAATCTCGCTCCTCAGCCGCTGTATCGTTCGGGCAAAGTCGCGTGCCGCTGCGGCGTGCCACTCGATTTCCTGCGCACGCAGTGCAAGCGGCGAAAGATCGAAGCCAAAGGCATGCTCTATTTCCCCACTATCGCCACGGCGCGCGTATCGCTTGCCGTTCGGGCTGTCACGGCGAATGATCAGTCCGATCTCGACCAGCACCGCCAGATGGCGCCTGATCGTTGCCGCGGACATGCCGCGCGTGCGCATGGAAAGCTCGGCATTGGACGGAAAGACGATCAGCGGCTGCGTCCCGTCCAGCATCGTATCCGGATGGAAGCTCAAAAGGGCTTCCACCACGGAAATGGTCCTGTCGGACAGATTGAACGCAGTTCGTGCCTCGGTCAAAGACCGCAGCAATGTCCACTTCTCGGCGGAATTCTCTGCATTTTCCGCGCTTTTCAAGCGGGCTCGCGCTGTTCTTTCCTGCGCCATTATCATGGCGCGCGACAGCGATCGCCCGCCAAATGGCGTCGTTGCAAAACGATCGGTCATGTTCCTTCACCTCGATTTGAGGCAATGAAAAGGTGTGCCGGAACGCGTCCAACTCTTGACAAGTCAGGGTGGAAGTGATTCTCTCGAATTGCTACATTGAAGAGGGCTTCCGGGGCGGTAACGTTCTGGGGGCCTTTTTTCTTGCCGTTGATTTCCTTCTCGTTGGCTTCCTTGATTTGCGTCTCAACTCACGCAGACAAACGCATGCGGGACCGGGATCAACCGGTCTTTCTGTCCCGATACCGAGCCAGAAGTCCTTCCAGTTCCGCGGCAACATATTCGGCGAACCCTTCCGGAAGCTGCTCCGAGAAGGTCAGTACATGGCGTCCCTTTTCGATATCAAGCCGGGCAATCTTGCCCGCCTGCGGTTGCGCCGCCGCATGGGCCGATGCTGGCCGGGCCGGCAGTTTCACCGGTTCGATACGCTTGAGCAGGCGCGCAAACACCAGATTGAACCGCGCATTGCTGTCTGCCGCCTGGAAGGGTCCGCGACTGATCTCGTCGTGAGCAAGCGCCTGCGCATCCGCCGCCTTGAACAGTTCCGCCAGGCGCACCCAGCGCGGACGGCCGACCTTGGGCGCCGGGCCAATGGCGCGAATAATGGTGAACGGGACTGCGGCCGCGACCTGCAAGTACCGCGTCATCTCGGCCTTATCGAGCGAAAGCGCGTCCTGGACCAGACCGCGTTCAAAGCCGCGCTCGATGAGGTTTCTGGCAAAGAAGGCGCGCTCGATGAACGACAGGTCCCGCCTTTCGGTATTCTCCTTGCCCTGCGCCAGGACAAGCTGTGCATCGCTCAATTCACGGATGATCGCCTGGACCGGCTTGCCGATGCGCGAGGCCGCGCGAAGACGGCGATGTCCGTAGGCGGTCTGATAACGACCGGGATTCTCCGGGTGCGGCCGCACAAGAATAGGCACCTGCTGGCCATTCTGGCTGATGCTCTCGACCAGAGATTCGAAATTCTCGTCGAAACCCGAGGTCGGGCTCAACCTGTCTTCGACGAACGATGTATCGATGAGATTGGGATCGAGCTCGACGATCCGCTCGGCCCCCGCCAGACTGTCCTTCAACCGGCGCGCATCCTCGATCTCGCGCGATATGCCGCCGAGCGACAATCCCATGGCCTTTACCGCGCCAGATGCGGAACGCGGCTTGGCGATTTCCGCCGGGGCGGCGCTCTGAGACGATGTCGTTTCGGCATTCGGCGCGGCAGGTTCCACCGTGCCGAACAAGGCCTTCAACTGATCTCTACGGTTTCTGTCGGTCACGCTCGCCTCCTCAAACCGGCCGGTTCCAGGCCTTGTAGATAAGGCTCTGTATCTCGGAATTGACGGATGTAAGGGACTCGATGGCCCGGTCATAGGTCGCCCGGGTAAAGCTGTCCCGGGAGACTTCGTAAAGCGTCTGCTTCGTCAGTCCGGCATCGGAAAACGCCGTCGATTTGACGACTGACGAGGTCAGTACCCGATCGCCGAAGAGCGAGCGGAGAAATCCTGCAATCTGCTGCTGCGGTGCGTCGTTCGGCTCGAAACGCGTGATCAGATAGCGCGTGAAGTCGAAATTCAGCTCGCCGCCCGCCTCGCGCACGACGGCCAGCAGATCGGCCGTCATGAACAGGAACTGGCTCATGGAGGCCACGTCCAGCATTTGCGGGTGAACGGTGACGAGAACGGAGGTGGCGGCGCACAGTGCGGACAGGGTGAGGAAGCCCAGTTGCGGCGGGCAGTCGATGACGACCACGTCGTAATCATCGGCAACCGTATCCAGTGCGGCCTGGACCCGGGCGAAGAACATCTGCTGTTCTATGCTCTGCTGGGCCCCGTGCTGGCGATCGGCAAGCATTTGCGGCGTGGTATGTTCAAATTCCTGCAGTTCCAGATTGCCGGGGATGAGATCGAGCCCGTCGAAATAGGTCTTGCAGATAATGTCACTGAGCAGGCGACGTTCGCCATCATAACGAATGGCGCCATACAGGGTGTCATTGCCGGTCAGATCGAGCTCCGGCTGATAGCCGAAGAGCGCCGACATAGAGGCCTGGGGATCGAGGTCCACCGCCAGCACGCGAAATCCCGACATCGCCAGATGCTGCGCCAGATGGGCGCTGGTGGTCGTCTTGCCAGAGCCCCCCTTGAAATTCGTCACCGCGATGACCTGCATATGTTCGCCGGCGGAGGGATCGCGGTGCGGAAGATAAGTGCGAGCCTTGGGGCCACCAGCATCGGCGAGGTGCCGGCGCAAGGCGTTGATCTCGGCAAGGCTGTACAGCCTGCGGCCACCGGTGCCCGTCTCCGGCTTTGGTCCCTCGCCCGCAATCGACAATTGGCGCAGATAACCATCGGACACGCCGATCAGCTTTGCAGCCTCGCCACTGGTGAACTTCCGCAAGGTCTTCTGCGCTGTCGGCGGAAACAACCGATTGCGCATGGCCTGCAATTGCGCGGACAGCATTTCTGCGTCAGCGGCGATCGCCCGGTCAGCCGTTGGTGCAGCAGGCCAAGCGGCTGCATCGGGCGACGACGCATCCAGTTGGTCTTCTTGTGCTGCTCGCATCATCATGGACTATCTTCCTATTCGCCAATTGCATGTGCCCATCGGCGCGCCGCGGACAATGCGCCGATTCGACAGAAAAACCAAAGGGGTAACGCTTGTTTGGAATTTAACGTTGGGACCGAGCGCTAACACCAGAGATCGCCGGTAACGTTATTTGCACCACAAACCCCTTCAAACCGTAACCAAACTGCGGAAAGAAGCGAGTCGCGTCAAGCACTTTATCGTTAACGGAAATTAACCATTTACCAGCGAAATCTACCGCTATCCCCAGCCAACTTTAGGGCGCCTGGGATGCGTATCCAGCCAGATCGGGCCGGCGGTACGGATGAGAGCCCGATGATAGGGCTGGGCGCAAGACCAGCCGCTCTGGGGCCCGGCCGGCCCCCTCACACTTATCAGTTTTTTATATCTTTGCCCGGTCTGCATAATCGAAAAAATATGTGCCCGCATCTAAGGTTCACCTGTCGCCTTACCGGCCGTAAAGCGGCCTGTAAAACCATGAACCTTGCGCTGAGAACCCGATGAAACTGAACGACTACATTCGGCCTGATAATGTCGCCGTCGACCTGAATGCCGTAACAAAATTGCATCTTTTCCAGTTGCTGGCAGCAAAAGCAGCGTTGATCACCAAAGTTCCGGGCGACGAAATTCAGCGCGCATTGCTGAAACGGGAAGAACTGGGATCTACCGGGATCGGACACGGCGTCGCCATTCCGCACACGCGCATGGGCGGGATCGAAACGCCCACGGCAATTCTAGTACGGTTGAGACAGCCGATCGATTTCGATTCCATAGATGAAGCGCCAGTCGACATCGTGTTGATGCTGCTCACTCCGACGACGGAGCCGAACCAGCATCTCAACGTCCTTGCCTGCTTTTCGCGGAGACTTGGCGCCGCCGGCGTGCTCGATCGAATGCGATCGGCCACAACTGCCAAGGCACTCCATGATTGCATCGCTTCAAAAGCATGAACGCGCCTCCAGCCGCCACGTTTGAGAGGACGTGCCGATAGCGGACATCTCATATGCGGATGGCAATCAGTGCCACCAGCACGGTGAGGGTAAGCGTAAAAACCAGGACGGCCCAGTCAGCATCGTTCAGCCGCGCCCGGGTGGACTTGCCGGAGCGAACGCCCTCCGAACCGTTCTGGACGAGCAACAGGACCACAACAATGATTGCGAGTACAATATTCAGGTCGTGCATGGCATCAAACTCTTTGCAGAGATGAAGCCTAGATACAACAATATAGGAAATCCATTATTCAAACTATCGATTACTATAAAAAATTCATATGAGCACGGCGGTTACATTCCATCATATAGTAATGATTTTATATCTCATCTACCCGCCCGACATGGATTCTATATGGAGGGGCTTTTACTTTTCGATCAACAACCGAGGAGTAATCGCATGCCCTTACCTCCAAGCGCACTTGCTGCGGAAACCTATCCGAAACCCGACCTGCCACGAAAGCACCGGACCGAACTGCTCGCCAGCGGCATCCTGGCGGCGGCCGTCCTTCTGGTCGCTGCCCTGAGATTCGGACTGGCGCTGCACTACTCCGTGCAGTGAACGCAAATCCTTCCATTTGAAAGATTTCCAATCATGAACAGCGAATACCGAGCTGAACGTTTCAAGGGCGTGATGACGGCTCTTGTCACCCCCTTCAAGAACGAGAATGTCGACTACGAGGCCTTGGCGTCCCTGGCGGACTGGCAGATCCAATCCGGAATCGATGCTCTTGTGCCTTGTGGCACGACCGGAGAAGCGCCCACACTCACCTGGGAGGAGCGGCTGAAGATCATCAAGACCTGTGTCAGGATTTCAAATGGCCGGGTTCCGGTGATTGCGGGCACCGGCACAAACTGTACGCGATCGACTATTGCACAGACGATTTCAGCACAGGCATGTGGTGCCGATGCAGTACTCATCGTCACGCCCTATTACAACAAACCCAATCAGGAGGGCATTGCGAGGCACTTCGAGGCCATCGCCAATAATACCGACATTCCGATCATCGCATATAATGTACCATCGAGAACCGGCGTCGACATTGCCGTTTCCACGCTCGACAGAATGGCTCAGCTACCCTCCATCATCGGAATCAAGGACGCCACCGGCGATGCAAGACGATCGGAAGGCATCCGAACGATCTTTGGCGCAAGGTTCAACCTCCTATCGGGTCACGATGAAACGGCGGCCGGATTCATGCTGTCGGGCGGCGACGGCGTCATATCGGTCGCGTCCAATGTGTTGCCGCATGTCCTTGCCGCGATGTATCGAGCCTGCAAGAACGGCCGCTGGTCTACCGTCCGATATATTCAGGACAGGATCGCCCCTGTGCTCAAGGCTTTCAGCCTCGAAACCAATCCCAGTCCGGTGAAATACGGCCTCAGGCATCGCCTCGGGCTAAGCGATGAAGTTCGCTTGCCGCTGGTGCCAGTGACATCCGAGACCGCGTATCAGATCCGGACCGCGTTGAATCATCTTGGCGGGCAGATCGAAAAGGACGGCAGCGAGGCCATCGAGGATTGGACCAGGACGCCGGAACTGTCGGCCTCAACGCCGCTGGCGTGGCGTTTGTGACCCATGTCAATGCGTTCAGCAACCTCTGGAAATTGGCGAAAGCGGGCAATCATGGGATATTTGGATAAACGGCATGACAACTCCAACACGTACTGCCGGTTCATTGTCGGGCGCAACATCGACGGGGATTGGGTTGTATGCGACAGCCAGCGGCTGGTCGGTGGATTATTTGCCGATAAGGAGTCTGCCGTGCATTTCGCCAGAGCGCAGAGCGAGCACTCGCCGGGTGCGGTCTGGTGCGCCGATGACGGCAGCTGTCTCATCGTCGATCCTTGGCAAGACCTGGGCGCAACATCGGCATCCTGATCCGGCACCCGGGAAGGATATCCATCGTCCGCTATCTCGCCGCCGTGATGGATCGATCTCTGAGATCAAATCCTGTCCTGTAGTAGAAGCTGCCGATATTCACGCCGTGTTTGGTTATTTCCTGTTGCTGGATTTCCGTGAGCCGGGAAAAGCGCTCCGCCAAACCCTCCTGTTCCAGTTCATGCCGTTTCAGGCTGAACAGAACAGCGGTCTTGCCCCGCAAGTCTTCCGGCTTGAACCAGTAATCATACATCAAGCTATTTTTGCCAACCGCGCCGCTACCAACGGAGCTATCTACTCCGTTTCCATCTCGCCGATTATAAAAGGCAACCTCGCTGGCGAGGAAGTATTTGTCCATTCCAATGAGCAGAACCTGCGCGCCAGTTGCCTCCTCGACAGATTGCTGCACCAACCCTACGGCGGTGCCGAGTTCCCTCCAGGCGACAGGTAGTGTCCGAATGGTACCGACATAGCCGGCCATCGGCAGACCAAGGACGAGATAATGTAGCCCAAGCCCATAGATTACGAGCGTCGAGGCGACGGTTGGGACCCATGAACCCTGCAAAATACGACCGAACTTCCCGGCATTGTCAGTTGCTGCAACCGCCATGAAGGAGATCATCGGAAGAAGCGCAAGCCAAACGGGTCCGGTCCAGTTCAGCTTGACCGTGTGAAACAGGCTGAAGCCTATGAATACCGAAAGCGGCACCAGCGTATAGACGGCGATAAAACGCGATCGACGGACAGCATCTGCATCGTCCATCGCCACGCCGCGTGTCAGAATGCGCTTGCCGGCGCGAATTGCAGCCAGCAGTCCGAACGGCGTGAGCAAGATTGCCGCGCTGCCGACGAGTGCAGGGAACGAGAAATTGAAAGAATTGTCGAGGCGGCGTGTGCTCTGAAAGGCAAACGAGGCCCAATCGTTCACGGCGTTCCACACAACAACTGGTGAAAAGAGGATCACCGCGACCAGGGCAGCACCATAGGGCTCCGGCCGCCTCAGCCAATGCCGCGCCCCTGGCTCCAGGAGCAGGAAGACGAGCGTAGCGGGCCCGAGGAGGATGATCGTGTATTTGGACAGCATCCCGAGCCCGATACATACCCCCACGCCCCACCACGCCCGGCGTTGCTCGCCCACGAGTGCCCGCTCCAGAAAATAGAGTGCGCCCGCCCAGGCGGCGGTGAGCGGGGCATCCGGCATCATCATCAGGCCCGTGGAGAAAAAAAACGGCATGATCGATACAAAAAGCACGCTGGCAAGTCCGGCCGATTTGCCGAAAAGATTTCTGGTCAGGCCGAACGCAAAGAATGCAGTTGCTGCCCAGACACCGAAAGCGCCGATCCTTACGCCATATTCGTTGTTGCCGAACAGTCCTGTGCCAAGCCAGATGAGCCACGCAACCATCGGAGGATGGTCAAGATATCCGATATCGAGGTGCTGGGAGTAGTTCCAGTAATATGCTTCCTCCGGAAGGAGATCCACCAATCCGAGATATGCCAGGCGCAGCGCAAGGACGTACACCAGAACGCCGATAGCTGCGATGCGCCATCGGGTGTCGTGCGGCACGCGAGGGTTCAGGGACGGGAAGACAAAAAAGGCATTGCCGAGATAATTGACGATTGCCGCAGCGCCGACGCCCAGGACAATGGCGGCTTGCGCCGGCCATCCGAGGATTTCGATTGCTCCCGCGAGGACGCCGCCTCGCAGCGCGAATGCCAGCAGGCACACCGTTACGAAGCGAAACCAGCGTTTCCAATCCCGCTCCCTGACATCGCCGGCAAAAGCCCATCGCGAGTTCAGGATATAATTGATGATCGTGGCTGCGAAGAAGCTGGTGGCATGCGCTGCTCCCAGGCCGATTCCCGCCTCGATCAGAAGCTGGAACATGATGAGATCGAAGGCGAGGCCGACAAGACCGACCCCGGCGAAACGCGTCGCATTTCCAAGCGACACCGCCCCGCCCGACAGGACAAGAAGGCGACGTGCAAAGCTCATCATCTGCCCCCAGCCGATCTTGGATTTGCCCCGTACACGGTCACGGAAGACGATCGGCACTTCCGTCAACCGGAGGTCGCCTCCACCCTCCGCTATGATCTCGAGCCCGATCTTGAATCCGATGGCCTCTGGATCAACCGCTAGCAGACGCTCCTTCCGCACTGCGAAGAACCCGGACATGGGATCCCGCAGATCGCACAAGGGCCAGGCCAAGGCGCCGCCGAGCCGCGACAGCAAGCGGCGCGAACCCGGCCAATCCGGGGTCGCGCCACCTGCCACATATCGGCTCCCTACGACCATGTCGCTCGTGCCGGTGATAATCGGCTGAACGAGATCGTGGATCTGTTCAACCGGATGGCTGAGATCGGCATCCATGACGACAATGATGGTGCCTGTAGCAGACTGCGCCGCCTGCAGGACATCACCTGCCAGTCCCTGCGTTCCATCTCCGCAGACAAGCCTGACCGGTGCCCTTGCTTCCCACGCCCGGACGCGGTCGCGTGTTCCGTCGGTCGATCCACCATCGGCGACCAGCACTTCGAGTATCATGTCCGCGGCGGACTGGGAGAGGACGGACGACAGAAGCAGGTCGATATTTTCGGCTTCGTCGAGCGTTGGCACGACGACCGAAATGGTTTGAACGTGTTTCATGAAAATTTGCGGGCTCTGCGAGGAGAAGTTCTACGAATAGAGGCCAGGCCTCAGGGCGACAGGTACCGGCGAGGCTCACGTCATGGTCCGTGCGAACCGCGTCCCTCCGCCCGTGCTCCGGATGGCGAAGCCGCAGTCCGGCAGACGCACGCCCATTCATGGTTACGGTGGAGCCATCGCTCGAGGTTCGTCATCGGGAAACCTGCCAGTTTGCAAATTGCGGCGCCTTGAACGGGAGCCTGTGCCACTGGTTATTCACCGAAAACCCGGCGATATTCGCGAGATTTTGTGTTGATGTGTGTCCGATTGTTTAGATTTGTTTCAATGGCGGCGAAACTTGGATAGCTGCCGCAATGCGGACCCATTTGCAGCTCGTCGCCGACGGCGGGCAGCCTATTTCAGTGGAATTTCGATGCGCACGATCAAGCCGTTCGGGCGGTTGTCGGTGAAGGAGAGACGGCCCCTGTGATCCTCGACGATCTCGGCCACGATCGATAGGCCCAGGCCGAAGCCACCGGTAATACCCACGGTCTTGCGCGCCGCGTCCGCCTTGAAGAATGGCTCCGTCACGAGTTCGCGAAGCGCCGGCGCGATGCCTTGTCCGTCGTCACAAACTTCGATCAATATCCGGGCATCGTCCGATCTCAGGCGTATGACTACATTGTGCGCAAATTTGATGCCATTGTCACAAAGATTGCTGACCGCTCGCGTTAGAGCTCGCGATTTGCATTGCCCGATAAGCTTGTCGGGGCCTTCATAGGAAACGGACTGCCCCATATCCGAATATTCGTTGCAGATCGTCTGCAGCAAACTGGCGATATCCGTACGTTCCAGGGTTTCGGTGCTGACGGCACTGCTCATGTAGTCGAGCGTCTCCTGGACGAGCGCATCGATATTGTCCAGATCGGACATGATCGGTTGGCTATCGACCTTCAATCTCTCTATGCGAAGCCTCACCCTGGTCAACGGTGTTCGCAAATCATGGCTTACGCTGCGAAGCAGCCGGGTGCGGATCTCGATCATTTTCTTTATTCTGGCGCGCATTTCATTCAGCGCCCGTGCAAGGGCAACCAGCTCAACCGTTCCGCGCTCTTCGAAGACGGGTGCAAGGTAATCGCCTTCCACTTCCTTGAGGCGCGTCGTGATCGATGCAAGCGGCTCTGTCAGCGTTCGCGACGCATAGATGGAGAAAAGGATCAGGAGGGTCACGAATGCCAGGATATAATATGAAAGCGGCCCCACGACGTCGGACGTTACCAAAGTGTCGGGCAAGCCTTTGAAAACGACAGCGAGATCTCCATCGAGGGGAAACACCAGGGCCGGCCGGCCGTCCAGCACGATCTGTCGTCCGCCTGCGGACAAAGGATTATCGGCGGGAAATAACTTTCCAACGATCCACCGGGCGGATGGGAAGGCAGGGTCGGGTGCAGTTCTGTCCCTCAAGGATTCGGCGGTCACTATCTCAAGCGGCATCCCCGCCTCGGCCGACCATTCGATCAATTTGGACCGTTCTGCGTTCGGCGCCTTTTGCACCAGCAGGGCTACCGCGGCAGCCTTTGCATTGGTCAGATCTATGTCTTCGACGCCCATATAGGCGCGGAATGCGCTCAACCAGTTCCCGACCGTAACCACAAGAATAACGGCGACGAAGATCACCACCATGATTTGCCCGCGCAATGTCTGTGGTATCAGTTTCTGGAACACTGATCGCATTGCTGCCGGCAAACGCTTCCGGGCGTCCGTTGCACGCATATTGTCAATCCCGCTGTGTGTCATGCCACCAACTCGATTTGTATCCAGTAGTCACTGCGTGCGAAAGTCGTCCAGAGCGTTCTTTTGAAGATGATCGCCGCGGCCCGAACCCAACCGAAACACGCGACCGATGCTCTGTGCAGCGTTGGCCACCGACATGTAGAGAGCGGGGACGACAATGAGAGACAGCAGCGTCGATGCCGTCAGTCCGCCGATGACCGCTATGGCCATGGGCGCACGAAACTCGCCACCTTCTCCCGTTCCAAGCGCGGCGGGGATCATGCCCGCCACCATGGCGACCGTGGTCATGATGATCGGACGGGCGCGATCGCTTGCCGCTCCGATTATCGCCGCCCGGCGTGTCGAGCCCGCAGCCTCTTTCTCGATCGCGAAGTCAACAAGCATGATGGCATTTTTCGTCACGATGCCCATCAGCATAAGGATGCCGATCACGACGGGGAGAGACACTGATGCACCGGTCAGCGTCAATGCCACCACGACTCCACCGATCGACAGCGGAAGCGAAGAAAGTATTGCCAGCGGCGTGAGCAGGCTGCCGAACAGCAGGATGAGCACGACCACGACCAGCAATATGCCCAAGGCCATGGCCGCCGCAAAACTCGTGAATACCTCGTCCTGCGTTTCGGAGTCCCCGGTCGCCTCTATCCGCACCCCGCCAGGCAAGGTTTTCACGGCTGCAAGATCACGAATCAGCGCCAGGCCCTGCCCTGACGACAAGCCATTGGCCATATCGGCGCCTATCTCAATGCGCCGCTCCCGGTCATATCGCTCGATTGTCGCCGCGCTCTGACTGAAGCCAATGTCGGCAATATTGCCGAGATACTCCGTCGCACCGGATGAGGTCGGGATACGCAATGACGAGAGCGTAGCGAGATCGTTGCGACCACTGTCAATCAGCCGTGTCCTGATAGGTATCTGTCGGCTGCCGTCATGGAAATTGGTGAGTTCGCTGTCGATGTCACCGGCCGTCGATATCCTTATGGTGCGCGCTATGTCCGCGGCACTGACACCCGCATCGGCCGCGATATCGGACTGGACGCTGATGCGCAGCTCCGGCCGCAGTGCCGCCTCGGAAGAGATTGGATCGCGAAATTCAGCCATCGCAGCCATCTCGGTCAATATCCGGCGCGCGGTTTCACTCGCAGCCTCGCCATCCGTACTCAGGACGGCGAATGATATGTCCCGACCGCCACGATTATTGACCAGCTCATAGCGGATATCAGGCACGGAATTCAGTATCTCCGCGACCGTGGCTTGCATTTCACTGGCCGAACGCGAGCGCTCTGCTTTCGGCACGAGGTTTATGGTGACCGCTGCCCTCCTGATTTCCTTGACACCTGACGCGCTGATACCGCCCCGGATAAAGATATTCCTTACCTCCGGCAGAGCCCCGAGACGAGTGGCGATCAACCCGGCTCTTTCCTCCGTTTCGGCGAGTATCGATCCCGGCGGCAGTTCGATGGAGAGTGCGACACGGCTGGTATCTTCATCGGGCAGAAAGCTGGTCGGCAGCGTGCTGGCAAACCAGACCGAAACAGCGAAGAACATCAGCGTCACCGAGAGCGTCACAGCTCTCTGCGATAGCGTTGTCTCCAACACGTTGCGATACGCCCGGGCGACGGCGCTCTGTCGGACCGGCTTGAGCGGGTGGCTGCGCATGAAATAGGCCGCGAGCACCGGCGTGATCAGGCGGGCAACGAGAAGCGAAAAGAAAACGGCGATAGCGACGGTAAGCCCAAACTGTTTGAAGTACTGCCCAATGACACCGGGCATGAAACCCACTGGCATGAACACCGCGATGATCGTCGCCGAGATCGCGATAACCGCCAGACCGATTTCATCGGAGGCCTCCAGCGCAGCTCGATATGGGCGCTTGCCCATATTCATATGCCTGACGATGTTTTCGATCTCCACGATGGCATCGTCGACCAGAACTCCCGTCACGAGCGTCAATCCGAGCAAGCTCAATATATTGAGCGAGAATCCGAGCATATCCATTACCCAGAACGTCGGAATGGCCGACAGAGGCAGGGTCACCGCAGCGATGACCGTCGCGCGCCAATCGCGCAGGAACAGAAAAACCACGACTACGGCCAACACTGCACCCTCGACCAGCGTGCTCATGGCAGATTCATAATTACCCAGCGTATAGGTCACGCTATCGTCGATGCGGGTGATGATCGCTTGCGGATAGGCCTTGCTCAGCTTTTCGATTTCTTCCGCAATACGTTCCGCAACAACGGCGTCGCTCGCTCCTCTGGTACGGAAAACGGAGAGGCTGACGACATCTTCGCCATTCAAGGTCGCGAAATCCTGCCGCTCCTTGATCGCGTCCGACACCTCGCCGACGTCGGATAGCGCTACGTTTCCGCCGTTTGGAAGATTGATCCTGCTATTGGCCAGCTCGGCCACAGTCCGCGCGGTGCTGTCGACCGTCACTGCGCGATCGCGCCCAGCGAGCTCGACATTGCCACCTGGGAGATCGATTTCGCTCGACGCGATCTCCTGGTCGATCTGCGCCGCACCGATACCTGCAGCGAGCATCCGATCCGGGTCGAGCTGGACCTGCACCTCGCGCTCGACATTGCCCGCCCGTTCGACCTGACCGACACCCGCGACGCTCTGAAGCTTGCGCATCACCACGTCCTCGACAAACCATGACAGCTCCTCGCCCGTCATCGCCGGATCGGCAACGCTATAGGTGACGACCGGCTGGCTGTCCTCGTCGACGCGTACAATCGTCGGCTCATCGATCGTGGGCGGAAGTTTGGACCGTATGGACGATACCGCATCGCGCACATCGGACACTGCACGGTCGATCGGTATCTCCAGCTCGAATTCAACCGTCGTCGTGGATTCTCCGTCGCTTATCGACGAACTGATTTCCTTTACCCCGACCAGCGGTGCAATGGCATCTTCTACAATCCGGGTTATCTGCAATTCCATCTGGGCCGGCGACATGCCTGGCTGTGCAATGGTCAGCTTGACAGTCGGTTCGTCTATGATCGGAAAATAGGTGATGGGCAGCCGCATGAAGCTGGCTATTCCGAGCACCGTCAGCACCACGAACAACAGCAGGGGCGGCAATGGATTGCGAATGGCCCAGGCAGACAGTGCTACTCTCATTGCCGGGCAACCGAACTAACGGTCTCGGCGGATTGCAATTCTGCCGGTGCGCGAAAAGCCGCCTTGACGGGAGTGACCGCATCGCCCTCCTTCAGAAAATTGTCCCCCTTCAAAACGACGGCTTCACCCGAAGCCAGCCCGGAGCTCAATTGAACCAGGCCGTCAGTTCGCAGCGCCACGGTCACCTCCCGCGCCCGTACCTTGCCATCCGCGATGACCTGGACGCGGTACGAGCCATCGGCGCCGACAACGGACGCGTCCGGCACGATCACTCCATGCCTTTGCCTGACGATCACATTTGCTCGCGCAAAGGCTCCGATAGCGATGTCAGGCTGTTCGAATAGTGAAATGCGGATCTGACCCAACCTGTTGCCGGCATTCAGTTCAGCCGATTTGAGCCTGACCGATCCATCGACGGGAGGTCTGCCGTCGAGAAATTCCACCTGCGCGGCGGCGTTGGTTTGGACAAGGGAAAATTCCCTTTGGGCAATTTCGCCATTCAGTTCCACCTCCCCGTCGCGCGCCAGGGCGAAAAGCGGACCGGTCGATGAGGATGCGATTGCGCCCAGCTGGGCAGGGCGCCGGATGACGACGCCGTCGCTTGGCGCAATGATGCGTGTCTGGTCCAGCCGCAATCTCACGTTCTGCCGCTCGGCCTCTGCCAGCTGCCAGTCGGCCTTGGCCAGTTCCAATCCTTGCTCAGCAAGTTCGACCGCCGAGACCGCCCGGATCAGTGCGGTTTCGCTATCTTCGACCGATTGGTTCGATACCGCGCCTTTAGCCTTGAGCCTCGTGCTGCGGTCATGGTTCGATCGGGCCTGTCGTTCGACCGTGCGTGCGTCTTCGACCTGGCTGGTTGCTTGTCTGATTGCCACCTCGGCGCGAGCAAACCTTGCATCGCTTTGCCTCAGTTCGATCTCGATCCTGCTGCTATCCAGGCGTGCGAGCAGCTGGCCGCTCCTGATCCTGTCGCCGACCTCGGCCAGAATCTCCACGATCTTCGCACCATTATCGCTGTCGAGATCGGCATGAACCAGTACTTCTTCCCTGGCCACGATGGTACCGACGACACGAACAGTTTGGGCGAGTTGTCCCGATACCGCCGCGACAACCGTCACGGCAGGCGCCGCACCTTCGGCGATGGCCGCCGTGCTGTTCGCCGCGACGAAGCAGGCAAGGGCCGATAGCCGAGCCCAGCCGACGATACCGGCCATGATGCCATTTGCCCGGCACAACCGCCCTGACATGTCAGGCTTTGGCAATCCAATGACCCGCAGCGTTGCTTTGTCCGCCCTTGCATCAGAATGGTGTATCGCCATGAATATCTCCTCGTACTGCACCGGACGACATCGTCCTTCGGCCATACTGATGGGGCATTCCCGCCGTCTTGAGCGTGTCATTCTGCTAAGTTTTGTGTGCTGGCAGGCACTGCCGAGCATATGACGGGCTAGAACCGGTATCCCACGAACAAGCCGAATTCCGGTTGTGTCTTCTTCTGTACGATGGGACTGTCGGCGGCATCGCCCAGGAGCAGGCCAACGCCGGCCTTGCCGCGCACGACCCAATTTTCGGAGGCAAGGTAGGTAACGGTCAGCGCAAGATCGGCCCGCTGGAATCCTGCGTTGGCGTCGTATTCCTTGAAGCGTGACTTGGAAGCCTGGTTGGCACTGACGCTGAAATAGGCGTCCATGTAGTTTTCGTCGGCGACGGTGACAGAGGCGTCAAGTCCGACCACAAATCTTTCGGAAAGCGGCTGCTTCAGCTCGACGCCAACCTTGCCCAAAAGGCCGTCGCTTCCGCCGATTGTCTTGTTGATCGTTCCGTAGAACTCCGCCGGGCCGTACTCCACCGATGCTCTCGCACCGACGTTTACCCCGAAGCCGATATCGCCCAACCCTTCAAGGTAGTCGTCATCGCCATCATCCTCGTCGCGGCCGGTGTCATACCCCAGCAGGAGTCCGAGCGTGAACGGTCCATTCTCATAGGCGTCGAGTTCCAGGCCCGTGGGGTCGATGGTGAGGCGGTCGAACAATCTTGCCGAAACGAAGGGAACCGGCGAGATCTCCATCGTATCGCTGCCCTCAAACGCCGGCTTGTACATGGCCCCGCCGCCAACGGTTACCTCCCAATCGTGCAGCCGGGTCCTGATGGGCCCGTATCGCGCCGGATCGGGTTGCGTTGGAACAGGAGCGATCTCGCCAGACTCCGTTGGCGTATCAGCTGCCGATGAGACCGATGGATCGAGAGCAACAACAAAAAACGCTGCGCCTGCAAGCGTCAACAGGGCCTGCGTCGACAGATTGACCGGGTAGAGATACATATGGGACTCCAATTGTTCAAACGTCACGCCGAGAGCGCGATCGCGTCCCGGGTTCAACGGTCCCAAGCTGTAATGAGCCTTCGGCCTCCGGCTGTTATTTTATGTTAAGTTCTGTTGCAGCCCGTGACGGAATAGTGCCCGATCGCCTCTGCCATCTTGGAAACAAAACTTAATGTTTTGAAACATTCATGACTGGTTCCGGCGCTAATGTTTGCGAAGAACGCGCTCCTTGATACGGATACCCACATGCGAAGCACCCGCGAAGGAAATACGATTCTGATCGTCGAGGACGACTACCAGATCGCTAAGATGCTTGCCGACACGCTCACGGAAAATGGAATGCTCGTGGAGATTGCATCTGATGGGGCGGAGATGGACTCGCATCTTGCCAGGAACGAATTCGACCTGATCGTGCTGGACGTCATGCTTCCCGGTGAAGACGGTCTCAGCCTGTGCCGCCGCTTGCGGACAGAGACGACTGTTCCGATCCTCATGTTGACTGCGCTCGGTGACGAGATCGATCGAATACTGGGCATCGAAATAGGCGCCGACGATTACATGACCAAACCCTTCAGCGCCCGCGAGGTCACCACGCGCATTCGCGGGCTGCTCCGGCGCGCGTCTTACGCCCCGGTGGGCAGGGAGCGACCGAAATTGTATCGCTTCGAGGGATGGAGGATCGATCCCCTGCGCCGGCAGGTCCATGATCCCAGCAACGCCCGGGTGCCGATGACGACGCACGAGTTCGACCTGCTTCTTGCCTTCTGCAAGAACCCCGGGCGGGTATTGACGCGTGAACAACTCCTCGCCGTCTCGCATGCCGGCCTCGCCGGGCCGATCGAACGAAGCGTTGACGTCCATATGAGCCGGTTGAGAAAGAAGTTCGAGAAAGACGCCAAGGACCCGGTCATCTTCAAGACCGTTCGCCTTGGCGGCTATATGTTAACGGCCCCGGTTGAAGAGACCTAGCCCGTTCGGCATGCAAACTCCATCTTGGCGCGAAGGACCTATAGCGTGAAGTCCTGCGCGGATAGACCGGAATCGAGATAGCCGTCGACCTGAACGACCAGATCGGCAATACCGTCGCCGTTGCTGTCACCCTCGACTATCCAGCGGTCGAGATCGGAAGCATCGGGCGTGTCCTGCTGCGCCTGGAATATCCGTAGCTCGCCCGCCAGGTTCGAGAACTCGCTGCCGCCGATAAAGTGGAAAGCCTGGTCACCGGATGCAAGGGCATTGGCATCAAAGCCGCTCACGTCGATCCTGTCTCCCTCGGTCGTGCTGAAATCGGTTATCGTGTCGTTCCCGGTCTGTCCTGCAAGCACCGAGAAATGATCGCTGGTCTGGTCGAAGATGAACGAATCGGCTCCGCCGCTGCCGGTCAGCGTATCAGCGCCAAGCCCGCCTTCGATCAAATTGTCCGAGGCGTTGCCGCCTATGGCATCATCAAACCGGCTGCCAATGAAATGTTCGATATCCATGTAGTAGTCCGGCCCGATATCGGATGGATCGTGGGCCTGGGACCTGTCCAGTGTGTCGAATCCATCACCGCCGGCGATGATGTTGCCGCCGCCATTGCTGACGATGATATCATCGCCTGCCCCGCCCATCAGCGTGTCGTCTTCCGGCCCTCCGACAAGCACGTCATTGCCCGCGCCGCCCCAGATAAAGTCTGACTCGGCACCACCGTCGATCAGGTCGTTGCCATCACCCCCGCCGATGTAGTCCCGATCGTCGCCGCCGGAGATGAAATCATCACCGTCGCCGCCGCTAAGGTGATCCACCCCAGCACCACCGCCGATCCTGTCAATACCATCGCCGCCATTGATGCGATCCCCGCCAGCACCGCCACTGACCGTGTCATCGCCCGCCCCGGCATCGAGGCTGTCAATACCATCGCCACCGGCGAGATTGTCGTTGCCGGCTGCGCCGCTGATCAGATCGTCGCCCGTGCCGCCATCGAGCCAATCGTCACCGTCACCGCCAAGAAGGGAATCATTGCCCTCGCCTGCGCTCATCCGGTCGTTGTCCAGCCCGCCTTCAAGCCGGTCATTGCCGATACCTGCACGCAAGATGTCATTCCCGATTCCACCCAGAAGCCTGTCATCGCCGGTGCCGCCATCGAGTGAATCCGCACCCAGGCCGCCGACAAGAGTGTCATCCCCGCCGCCGCCAACCAGACCATCATCGCCATCAAGACCGGCAAGCACATTCCTGGTCCCGTCGCCAGTCAAGAGATCATCGAATTCCGATCCCACGACATTGGAAATACTCGCCGATATCCGATCGCCCCAGGCATGACCGCCCGCAGCAACATCCAGAAATCCCTCAGGATTCGCGGAGCTCAGATCAATCCTTACGCCCTCGGGAGAAGCGGCATAGCCCACCGTGTCGCCTGTGCTTGGACCGACGAGCGTGTCGCCGCCGCCGCGACCCTCGAGATACCAGCCATAGCTGCCTGTCGCGCGAATATCGTCCGCCCTGTCAGTGCCAATGACGACGTTGTAGGCGTCGTTAGTCTTGCCTACTCTGAGAATATCCATCAAGAACCTGTCAATTGGCATATCAACCTCCCCAGTTTGAAAATATTGTTCAACCGATGCCACATTGCTTAGAATATATCCGGTATTCAAATCAAATCTTATGTAATTTTTAATTGCTATAGTATTTCTACAATTTTGAAGTATATTTTGTGACAGGGAGATTTGTCGTTTTCAGTCAGCCTTTTCGCACTATCTCTGAAATTATTTGTCTCACCGAAGAGGCGGGCGGTTGGCAATATGTGCTGTGCCGAAAAGCTGAAAATATATACGCCGGCCCGCTATTTCGGCGACGGGCCGGCACAAAATGCAGAACCTTGCAATACGAATACTGGTCGATGTCAGGCGCTGGCCCGCCTATGCCTCCAGATGTTCGCGGATATCGTCAAGATCATTGTACTTGTCGGTGCCGCCGAAGATCTCGTTCATCTTGTCGGCGATCTCCTTGCTGAATTTGCCGTCCGGATGGGTCAACTCGTAAAGGCCTGACAGATAGCCGATGATCGAGTCACGCGTGTCGCGGTCGGAATCGTCGCCGGCGGAGGAGTTGATGATCTGCTTCACCCCGTCCTTGGTGAAGATCACCCTGCCATCGTCCAGCAGTTCGATCGACCCGACATCGACGCGATCGACATCCTCCTTGAAGTCACTGAACGTGCCGGGGATACCGCCATCGCCGAACAGCGGCAGGCCGGACGGATCGCTCGCGAGACCCAATTCGGTGCGCAGATCATCCAGGTCGTTGTGGTCGTCGGATTTGTCGTGAAGCTCAGTGATCTTGTCGATCAGTTCCTGATCCTGGCCGCCATCCTTCTGGACCATGATGTGCAGGTCCTTCAGATAGTCGAAGATATCGGACGCATCCGAGTCGGAAAGGTCCCCATGGTCGTTCTTGTCCAACGCCCATCGCCTGCCATCCTTGACGAAACTGATGCT
Source organism: Phyllobacterium sp. 21LDTY02-6 (assembly GCF_023554255.2). GTDB lineage: Bacteria > Pseudomonadota > Alphaproteobacteria > Rhizobiales > Rhizobiaceae > Phyllobacterium. Next base: position 32,593 of record NZ_JAMJWD020000006.1, read on the forward strand.
GTTGCTGTTCGTCGGATCGAGTTCGATCGAACCGATATCGACCCGATCGATGTCCTCCTTGAAGTCCGAGAAAGTGCCAGCCTTGCCCTCCCGGCCGAGCAGCGGGGCCTTGGATGTGTCCAGGGCACGTTTCAGATAATCGATGTCGTTGTGACGGTCGGATTCATCATGCAGCCTGGTGATCCTGTCGATGATCTCCTGATCGCGCTTGCCATCCGGGTGCGAGATTTCATAGAGATCGTTCAGGTAGTCGATGATCTTTTGCCGGTCTTTCTCGTCCGCCTCGCCGCCGATGATCGGATCGATGACCTGCTTCACGCCATCCTTGGTGAAGATGACGCGGCCATCCTCGGCCTGCTCGATGGAACCGACGTCTACCCGGTCGATATCCTGCTTGAAGTCGTCGAACGTCCCCGGCTTGCCGTCATCGCCGAAGCGCGGCAGGCCGGACGGATCGGGACTGCCTTCGCCCAGGCCGGAATTGTGATCCTTGTCCCAATCGTCGAACCAGTCCTCGGTTATCCTGCCGTGATCATCGACATAATTGGTGAAATCCTTGTACTGGTCCGGCCTCGCTTCCCAGACCGGCTTGTCCTCCGGATAGAGGTCATAATAGCGGTTTGTACCGTGATAATAGTTGTAATTGTAGCGGGCATGGCTCGTGTAGTTGAGCTTGTCACCCCAGTCATCCTCGGTGACCCCCAGCGTGCTCCAATCATTGAAGTCCTGCCGGAGCTCATCGGCCTTTCGCTCCTGCTTCTGCTTGGCGATAACCCCCGTGACGATCGCGGCAATCGCACCAAAGCCAACACCGGCAATGCCGAGGACTCCGGATGCTATGCCGAGTGCAGAGGCCGTCGCCGGCCCTGCGATCATGCTGGCCAGGCTCGTTCCGGCCATGCCGGCTATGCTTATGCCGCCGAGCAATTGCATTGTCGCAGCCGCATATTCGCTTGGCAGGGCGTCGGGATTGTTGCGCAGCTTGTCGATGGACATGCCGCCCAAGGCAAGATCCAGTACGCCGCCAGTGAAGTCCGCCATGCCGCCGACAGTGCCCAACACGGTGCCGACGAGCCGCAATTTGCTCGGGTTGTCGAGGTCGCTCGGGTCCAGCCCCATATTGCCGATGCGATCGTCGACCATTCCCATGATGCTCGCACGGCGGTCGGCATCAAGGTCGTCGAGGATGTTGGAATATCTGGAACCGGACTCCGACGTTGCCGTGGCTACCCGCGAATTGGGATCCTCCATGATGTCGTCGAGACTATCAGCGGAGACCGTAGCCGGACGACCGCCGGTCTCTCCCTCACCCGAGGCAACATCGCTGAAATAATCCTGGAAGTGGCGCGCCCAATCGTCCATCGGCTCACCCAGATCGGGTTCCGGCAGAAGGCCGGAGATCGCACTGCGCTGTTCGTCGATCGTATCCAGTTCGATATCGCGGGGCCCGGGAATCGTTATGTCATTGTCGGCGTTTGGAAACCGCTCCAGGTAGATTTCGCGAAGCTGGGTGTTGTTTTCCAGCCCCAGCATTGTCGCCATGCCCGGATTGTCGAACATTTTCCCGAGAGCCTTGGTTGACGCCAGGGCCAGGGCGGGCGTGGTGGCGACGGCGATCAGAAGTCCGCGCGCGGCGCCCATCCGTTCTTCCACGGTGTCGCCCATGTTCTTGTTGAGCGTATAGATCGCAGCCGTTGCTGAAAGAACGCCGCCGATAGCGGGAAGAACTCCGTTCTTCATGCTGGCCTGGAGCAGTGCCGCGGCTCCGTTCCTTACGCCAGTCGGAATATCGGGATTGTTGGCCTTGAGCACGGTGGATATGCGCGAGGACACGTCCTTGATGTCAAAGCTGCCCTTGGATTTGAACGAATCCACGATGGAATTGCTGGCGATCTTCACCGCCGCCTTGTAGCTGTCCAGCCCTCGCTTCACGTCATCGGGCAGATCGGCCTTGCCGTCCTTCAAATAGTTCTGCACCGCCTTGTCGGAGAACGCGATGCCGAAGATCGTGGAGAACGTTCCCTGTAGCCCCATCTGCACCTGATCGTTGACGGCTGTCTTGAGCCCCTCGTCGGAATATTCGCCGCTCTCGACGATCTTGCTGATCTCGTCGACCAGCCCCTTGTCGAGGATCTTGCTGCGAATTTCGGTGGCTTTCTCCTTGTCGAGATAGTCCAGGGACTTCAGGTCATTGGCGAACCGCGTCTTGGCGCCATCGCTGTCCATGCCCTCGAGCATGTCCATATATTCCTGGCTGCCCATGGTCTTGTAGATATTGTTGACCAGCCCCTTCTTGTCCTCGATCTTGGCGACGGCGTCCTTCATGAGACCATCGACGCCATCGATCACTTCCTCGTTCTGGGATAGTTCGGCGAGCTTCTTCGAGACTTCTTCCTCTTTCAGCAGACCATAGGTACTGGCCTGGTCCATGATGACCGTATTGGGAAGATAGGACGTGCCTGTCGTGCCGAATATCCGCTCGCCCGTCTCGCTGGGGAGATATTCGTACCCGCCGACCAGAGCCGCCTTTGCCTGCAGCAGTTCGTAGTATTGGCGGCGGGGATCCTTGATATCCAGCTCGCCCCATTCCTTCTTCATGTTGTCATGAAACAGTTCTCCCACCGTCTTGCCGTCTTCGGTGGTCTTGGCATTCATGAAATCAGTCGCCTCGGAATCCGCGACCTTGATGTCGATATTGTTGTCGGTCTTGCTGATCTCTGTTCCCGCGAGCTTGTTTTCGAGCACCGAGAATTTGAAAGGGGTCAAATGCTCCGAAACGGCATAGGTCTTGCCCTCATAATCATAGGTGATGGTCGTGGGATCGACGCGCTTGGGCTTCAGGTTGCTGACCGGCGGCAGCGCATCCTTTTCTTCAACGACGGTCCACTTGTTCTCCTTGGCCTTGCTGCGGAAATCGTCCGCCCCGGCCGGGCCGTCGGACTTTTCCTTCAGGATCTGAACATGCGGTTTTCCATCCACGGCAAACAGCAAGGGCTGTTTCGTTTCCGTAGGCGCCGCCTTGTTGGTAGCTCTCGCAACGGCCTTGTCGAACTCGTGGGCTGGATTCTCGGTGGATTTGTCAGAAGTCTTGGATGCAATGCCTTGTACGGCCATGTTGTAACCTCCCTCGATCTGAGCGGTCGAGTGTAGTGAATATTTGCTCAATGGCCAAGCAAATACTCAGATAATGCGGGACGTAGGCCAACGCCTACTAAACAATTGGATTTAAATGGAAATGCGTATGGCCCGGCATCCGCCGAGATATTTTTTTAACGGGCAGCGTGTGCCAGACCGGCGAAATTCGTCGGTTTCAATCGTCCGTGCAAGGCCAGCCAGCCGGCATGGTCAAGCCGTCCGGCAGCTGCGTCGCGGAATCGCCGCAGGCAATGTCCAGCTGCGATTGGGTAAGGGCTTTGGCGCCGCTCAGGTCCACGCCTTCGATGCGCGTACGATAGGTGAATGCGCGATCAAAGACCGCGCCATTGACGGAAGCCCCGCTGAGATCGGCGCGTGAGAGATTTGCCAGGGTAAAACGTGCATCCGACAGCTTCGCGTCGGTAAAATCCGCCCGCCCGAGCTCAGCCTTGTCGAAGTTCGCACCGTTGAGGCTGGCGTCTTTAAAGATGCCGCGTTGCAGCTCGGCGATCGTAAAAGAAGCCTTGTCCGCCTTGACGGTAGAGAAATTCGACCGGTAGGCCTCGATCCTGGCGAAATTCGCTCCCTCGGCCATGGAACCGGCAAGCGATGCGCGGATCAGCACCGATTTTTCGAAGTTCGCCCCTGTCAGATTGGAACCGGCCAGATCCGTTCCGCTGAGGTCGGTATGGAAAAGTGCGCCGCCGCTGAGGTCGCTACTGGGGATAATGATGCTCTTCTTGCTGCATTCGCTCCAGTCGATGCCGGCGGCAGGTTGCCTCGAGCATTCTCCGGCGAGCGCTCCGGATGCCGATGCGGCTGCAATGATCGCGCCCGCCCCAAGGAGCCCCGCTCGCAACAACCGCCCTGATCCCCTGAATGGCCCCATGACTTCCTCCATCTCGTATCTGATAAGCTGGGAAGCCGTTCGGCGTTTATCAATGATCGGTGCGGAAAATTTCGTGCCTGTCAGACGATCCCCTGGGCTTCGCCGCGCTCACCGGCCGGAGAAGCCTCGCTCTTCTGTCGCATCATGAAATAGATAATCGGTGCGGACAGAAGGGCGACGAGGGCAGAAACAGAAAAGAACGCGGTATAGCCGAGATGCTGCGCGACCCAGCCGGCACCCACGCCGCCCGCCATGCTCACCAGGCCATCCATACATTGGAAGATGGTGAAGTCCACGCCCGCCTGCTTCGGGTCGGACCAACCCATGAACTGGGCATAGAGCGCCACGAAACCCAGTGCCATGATGCCGGATGAACTTGCTATCGCCACGGTGATGACCAGGGTCTTGGACAGTCCCGGATGAATGCTGAAATAGGCAAAGGCAGCGAGAAGCGCTGTCTGGACCAGTATGGAGAGAACCAGAACCGGTCCCGCACCCCATATCCGAACCAGAAAACCACCCAGCAGCGCGCCGCCGAGGCCTATCATCATGCTGCCGAGCCCGTTGAGGATGCCCAGCGTCGCAAGATCGAAGCCATAATCGATGAGGAACGGACCCATCATCGACATGCCCCATTTTTGTGCGGCGACGAAGACGGCAGCAATGACCAGACCCCTGATGATTTCGGGCCGGCGCAAGGCCGCCTTCAAAGAGGGCAGGTGTTGACGCGTTTCGACCTGCGAGCGCGTCGCCGGACCGAAAATGAACGGCACCCCGAGCAGGATGACGAGCATTGCCATGCCATAGGTCGCATAGGCCCAGCCGAGCTTGGCCACGAGCACCAGAAACAGGCCGGCCCCAATGGCCGAACCGAGATAGGAGCCGCCGACCTGTGCGGCATTGCCCCAGCCATGATGTTCCTTCGCCAAGGCTTCGACGGCGTAGCCATCGCAGGCGATATCGACCGTAGAGGTGACGAAAGCGATGAAAGTCAGCACGATGATGACCGGCAGCAAGGGCGATGGCCCGGTCAGGCCGATCGCTGCCAATCCGGCCGCACAGAGCAGTCCGCCGACCAGCACGATCAGCCGCGAGCGGTTGCGGCCGACCGGGGGCAAGCGAAAACGCTCCACCTGCGGGGCCCAAAGGAATTTGAGCGCCCATGGCAGGACGGTGAGATATAGCAGCCCTATCTGGTCCAGCGGCAAACCCTGCTCTCGCAGCACCGCAGGCAGGCCGAGCATCGTCAGACCGCCGATCACGCTCTGTGCAACATAGAGGCCGCCCACCGCGATGAAGACCGCCAGGGGCGACGGTGCCGATATCCTCGCGCTGGCCATCAGAAGCGATACCGCATGCTGGCGATGACCTTGCGGCCTTCATCATAATAGCAGAAGCCGCTCGTGCAGACCTGCTTGACCTCATTCAGCAGATTGGTTGCATTGATCTGCAGACGCACGTTCTCGAATGACGGGTTGAGCTTGCCGAAATCATACCGCAGCGACGCGTCGACGAAGGTGCGCGCCTTGTTGTCGAGAACCGGGGTATTCACATTGTCGCCGAAGCTCGACCCGACATAGCGTATGCCAGCGCCGACACCGAGGCCTTCGAGCGGCCCCGACTGCACCTCGTAATCGGCCCAGATAGAGAACATGTGATAGGGCGACGAGTTGAGCGTCTTGCCGACGGTTTGCGGTGTCAGCTTGGTGATTTCGACATCATTGTAGGAATAGGCCGCGATCAGGCTCAGCCCATTGTCCAGCGATGCGGTCGCCTCGAGTTCGACGCCTCTTGAGCGCAGGTCGAGCTGGGTCAAAAGATTATCGCCGGACGATGTCTCGTAAACCGAGGCATTTTCCTGTTCGATGTTGAACACGGATGCGGTGAGCAGCACATTCGTATCCGGCACCGCATATTTCACGCCGACCTCGACCTGTTCTCCGAGTGTCGGGCGTGCCTGCTGGGCCACGCCGCCGACATTCTGGATCACTCCGGGATTGGCGACGAAGGAGGTTCCATAGCTGACATAGGGCATGATGCCATAGGAGGTCACATAGCCGAGTGAGAAGCGCGCCGTGGTTTCGCTGTCGTCGCGTTCATATTCGGTGTCGCCACCCGGCGAAAAGGCGCTATCCACCCAATCATGGCGGACCCCGGCCGACAACCTCCAGGCGCCATATTCGATCCGATCCTGGGCATAGATGCCGATACTGCGCTGCCGCTGTGCCTCGTAATAATCGATCTCGGGCACATAGGTGAAATCATCGGTAAATGGATCGGCGCCCGTACCTTGCTCCGCGGTATATTTCATGTAGCTGTAATCGACGCCGGTAATGAGCTCATGCTGCGCCGCGCCGGTCTCGAATTCCGTCTTCAGATATGTATCGGTGGCGAGGCCCCTATTATCTTCATAGCTTAGCCCAGGAAACTGCTCGAACACCCATTCCTGCCGCATCGAAACGTCCGAATAGCGCAGCTTGTGGTGCAGTGTCACGGAATCGCTGAGCCGTTGGTCCAGCTCATAGCCGATACGCCACTGCTTCTGCGTGAAATCATTAAACCGCGCATCGCCGCCATAGACCGGTGTCGCTCCGGTGGAGGTGCCGTCCGGACCGTAATTATTTATGTATCCCCAGGTCCCGCCGGTCGTACTGTCCATATACTCGCCGAGCACGGTAAATTTCGTGTCGTCGCTCGGCTGCCAGGTGATGGCGGGAGCGATGTACAGACGGTCGTCCTTGATGGCATCGATCTCGTTACGCCCATCGCGCGCCACACCCGTCAGCCGGTAGAGCAGCGTGTTCTCGGCATCGAGCGGGCCGGAGAAATCGAACGCGCCCTGCACCCTTCCGTAGGAGCCGTATTGCAGTTCCACTTCGCGCAGCCTCTCCTCGGTCGGCCGCTTCGAAATGATGTCGACGATGCCGCCCGAACTGCTGGCACCGTAGATCGAGGCCGAGGGTCCACGCAGCAGCGTTATCGCCTCGACGCCATAGGGCTCGAGACGAAACAGACCGTTCGGGCTGCTGATCTGGCGCAGTCCGTCGCGGAATATCCCGGTATAGGTCAGGTCGATGCCGCGGACCTTGAACGCGTCGAACCGGGGCTCGGCACCATATTGGCCGCCCCTGGAGCCGGCGCTGTAGTTCAGCGCTTCGACGAGGTTTTGCGGCTTGATATCCTGCAACTGCTTTTGTGAAATCGTCGACATGGATTGCGCGGTTTCCGCGACGGGCGCGTCAGACTTCGTCGCCGTGCGATTGGATTTGGCGACATAGCCTTCGGTTCCGACAATGCCCTTGGCGCCCTCTTTGGCGCCCTCCAGGACGATCGTATCCAGGACGATGGAATTGCTGCCCGCCTGTGCGTTCGGCTTGCTCTGCGCCTGTACGTTTTCGCTTCCCAGCACCAGCAGCAGCCCCGCAATCCCCGTCGATGCGTACCAGCCAGCACGGCGCAAATGCCATTTTGTCATGCTCATTTCGCTTCTCGTCGTTTTGGCGCGATGCGCCCCCCGATCCAAATGTTGATGAATCAACTCATGTTTGTTAGGGGAATGCTGCAACAGATGCAACTCTGTGCGTGCATAAGTTGCATATCGTCCTCAGGACAGATCAGCTGAGCGCTGAATCATCCGGGTGTTCGAGGATTTAGCCTTGGCGGGACAGTGAAATTCTAGAGCATTTCCAGCGGGGTTTTTCGGCGTGGCGGCGGAAAGGCCGCATCGAGCAATTCAAGATGCTGGGCGGAAAGCGCTATTTCGGCCGCCAACCGGTTTTCCCGAACATGTTTCGGATTGCCGGATTTAGGAATGGCGATGACGCCGCCCCGCGCTATCACCCACGCCAGCGCGACCGTTGCCGCGGTGACTTCAAGTTCAGCGGCGATGTCGATCAATGTCTTCTGGTCGAGGAGGCGGCCTTGCTCTATGGGAGAATAGGCCATGATCGGAATAGACCTCGCCTGGCACCAGGGGACAAGCTCATGTTCGGGCCCCCGGCGCCGGAGATTATAGAGTATCTGGTTGGCGGCGACCTGTTGCCCCGCAGCCTGCCCGGTCAATTCCTCCATGTCCTCCATGTCGAAATTGCTGACGCCCCACTCGCCTATCTTGCCGGCGGCACGCAATTCCTCGAACGCTTCGACAGTTTCATCCAGCCTGTAGCCGCCGCGCCAGTGCAAGAGGTAGAGGTCGATCCGGTCGGTGCCAAGCCGTGCCAGGCTCTGTTCGCAGGCCCGAATGGTTCCATGTCTTGAAGCATTCGACGGCAGAACCTTGCTGACGAGGAAAACATTGTCCCGCCTGCCGCGGACAGCCTCGCCGACGACCTCTTCGGCCCGCCCGCTCGCATACATTTCGGCGGTGTCGATGAGGGTCATGCCGAGGTCGATACCGAGCCTCAGCGCTTCGACTTCCGCGCTGCGCGCTTGCCGGGACTCGCCCATATACCATGTGCCCTGGCCAAGGACCGGCAGGGCTGTTCCTGAGGGCAATGAGGTTGTGGGCATGGCTTTCATGGCGTTTCCTGCCTCCCTGGCGATCTTTGGTCGAGCATTGCGATCAGTTCAGCGGCTGTGACAGGGTGCCCGAACAGCCACCCCTGCCCCTGAACGGTTGGAACCATGGGTGCAAAATATTGCCGTTGCGCGGCCGTTTCCACCCCCTCGACGATGATCGAGAGTCCATGGACCTTGGCCATGTCGACGATCTGGGGGACGATCGAGCGGGTAACGGAACTCGTCCCTATGGTTTGGGTGAAGGATTTGTCGATCTTTATGCCATCGACATTCAACATTCCAAGATAACCGAGGCTCGAATACCCGGTTCCAAAATCGTCGAGCAAAATCTTGTGTCCGCGCGATTTCAATTGCTCGATCGCCCCCCGTGCAGCGCTGGAATCCGCCGTCGAACGTTCGGTTATTTCAAGCGCGATCTGGCGCGGATCAACCCCTGCCTTCCGCAGGCGGTCGGTCAAAAGGACGTTGAAATCACGGTTGAAGAGATCGTCGGCCGCGATGTTGATGCTGATGCGAAAATCCGGATGGGCGCCAATATGCCGGCCGAGGCTAGCAAGCACCTGGTCGACCACGGCAAGTGTCAGCTGGTTGATCAGGCCGGCCTTCTCCGCCACCGGCACGAATACTTCCGGCGATATGTCTTCGCCATTCTCCCGCCAGCGCACCAGCGCTTCCGCGCCGGTCATCCGTCCCGTGGCTATTTCGACGATCGGCTGGTATTCGACGGTCAGGCTGTTGCGTGCGATGGCGCGGGACAAGCGTGATCTCATGCCGGATCGCGTCTTGCGGTAAAGAAAATATATCAGGCCGAGTGCGCCGCCGAGCAGACCGCAAAGGATGATGATGACGATCGTTACCGGTCGGGCGGCGGCCTGGAGTTTAGCCACATCCGCTTCGACGGCTACGCAGGCCTGCTCGCGGCACATGTTCCTGTAGAGGATGTCGCCCTTGCGCCCTGGTCCGGCAATCGGCAGGTCGATCGTCGCCGGTAGATCATGACCGCCAAAGAGTTTTATCGCTTTCTTGTCGCCGGCGGTATGATAGAGCACCGCCGCCCGGAAAGCAGGATCGTCGAATCCGTCAAAGGCTGCAGGGTCGAGAACGACATTGCCGCTTCCCGATTCGATGACCGGCGCGGTGGACATCGATATTGCAAGGTCCATGCGGGGGTAGACACGCTTGCCATCGGCGGTACGAAGATCGGTAGGCGGCAGCGACTTCAGCGATTTGGCCTTGCCGAAAACTGCCGAACAGTGAAATGCGCCGTCCCGGACCCGGCCTATGTCCTTCAGGTATTTCGTCTCGAACAGGATGTTGCGGAGATATCTGATTTCCTCATCCGAACAGAACTCGAACGGCGAGTTGTTCACCGCGGCCAGCAGCACGTCCGCCTCGCGGAACACCGTCACGGCTCGATCGAGCACCTGTGTCGTGTATGTGGCCATCTCGCCACGGTCGCGCGACACGGCGACCAGATGGCTGATCCAGGTGCCGATGGCGCCGCCCGCGACGATCAGGAGCACGACCAGGAGCGTATTCAGCCAGAAGCGGGCTCGATATCGCGACATACTTGTTTCCGTCGAGTGATGGCGCGATGGGCATCGCTCCCGCGGCGTCTCGCTATCATATCACGCGCCGACGGCGAGATACTAACGTGACAATGGTAAAATATTTCCAGCGCTTCGTTCAGCCGCCCCTGACGGGCTCGCCAAGCGTGTGCATCAACCTGTTAGCCCAGCCGAAGATCGCGACGGCGTGAATAAGGTCGAGTATTTCGAGGTCGGAGAGGCCGACTTCGCGCAGATGATAGAATTGATAGACGCCGACCTTGTCGGGATTGGCCGTCAACTCGACGCCAAAATCGAATATTGCCTGATATTTCTCCGGCAGATCGGCCTTGACGCCGCGCGCATAGATCTCCTCGATGATCTCCGGCAGCTTGTCATTGGCGATGAAGCGGTTCGCATGGACGGAAGCGCAGTAGACGCAGCGATTGACGATCGAGGCGGCAAGCGCGCCAAGCTCGCGTCCGCCACGCGACAGGCCGCCTTCGCTGTACATGATGTCGTTGAACAGCGGCGTACGCTCGGCCAGCGCCTCGGCCTCCTGTGCCAGGACGAGGACATAGGCCGAGATTTTACGGTTCGAGGGTGTCACCTTCAGCGCTTCGAGCTGTTGAGGCGTGGCGCTGTCCAGATCCACCGGCGTGACGTAAGGGTCCCATCCGAGCGTATCCAGGGTGAATTCGTGCACGACTTCCTTGGCCATATCAATTGTCCCTCAACATGCGCAGACCCGCGGTCACGAGTATCTGGTAGTTCACGAGTGCTATGAGATTGGCCAGTGTCACGATGTCACGATCGTCAAGCCCGGCAGCATAGAGCCGCTCGATATCGGCGCGAGTGGCGTCTTTCGGCCGGAGCGTGACGAGATCGACGTGGCGGATGATCGCTTCCAGCCTCGCCGTCAGTCCCTCAGGACGAAGTTTCGGATCACTTATGGCGCTTTCCACTCCGTCGGGCGCTTCCTGGCCCAGAAGCTGGTCATAATGTTCCGCGAGCTCGCGTGAATTCCACAGGCGGGCCATGCGCGCCGCCAGGGCCGCCCGCATCGCATAGGACAGGTTGCGGGGATCGGATGGCTTCAGCGCCGCCTGATAGCTCGTCTGCGTCCGATGCTTCAATTCCGCACGCTGCACGCGCAGCCGAAACAGATCGGAGCCCTGCGACAGCCCGAGGACTTCATCGATAACGTCATTTGCCATTCCGGCCTCCCGCATATGTGCGTCTTGCTTCATCCGGCCCGTCCGATGGCGCGTCCGCATCGGTCCACTCGGAGCCATCCAGTTCAGGCTTCTCATAGGCGAGGAGATTGCGCCAATGAACATCTATGTCTTCGATGAACAACCCCGCGGCGATACCCTGGGCGAGCCATTGCCCACCTTCGCTGATCGCCGGTATGTCGCCGCTGACCTTGCCGATGCTCAGCGTCGCACCATAGTTGAAGCAGTGGATATCCTTGAGCCAGGGTGCGCGGCCCGGAGCTTTTGCCGTGAAGGAGAAATCGCGATTGAGCCATGGAAAGCGTGCCAGGTCCGCATTCGCCTCGTCCGCCGGCGGCGTGTAATGATCCGCCCAGGTCGATATTTCCTGTGCATAGGGTTCGAGCTCACGCCGGCTGAACGTATCGACGGTGAAGCCCGTGCCTAAAATGATGTGATCTGTCCGGAATTCGCGTCCATTGACGGTGCGAACCAGCAGCTCGTCGCCCTCGATCGCCACAGTCTCGATAGCGCAATCGAAATGGAAGAACGCGTTGTCATGCCTGCTGACCCGCAAGGTGGAGTTGTGCGGCGCCGGCGTCTGCTGCTTGAACGAGTAGTCCATGATCCGCCAGCGCCATTCCGGGCTGATTTCGGCAAAACCAGCCGTAACGCCATAGGAGCCGATGCCCATCAATTTGTTGATCGTCGGCATTGATTTGCGTCGCGCCAGAAGCCGGACTTCCTTCGCGCCATGCTCCAGCGCCTCGGCTGCATTGTCGACTGCCGAAGCGCCGACGCCGACGACGATGACCCGCTTGCCGGCGAGCGATGCGAAGTCGATCATGTCAGAGGAATGCGACCACGCATGCCGTGGAAGCGAAGACATGAAGGCCGGGATCGTGGGCCGGCCGAGCCCTTCGCGGCCCATGGCCAGCACGACCTTGCGCGTCATGATTGCCGGCTTCGCACCACCCGCAACCTCGAGCTCGAACAAGCCGTCTTCCTGCGGCCTGATCCGTGTTACATCGACGTCGTTCTCCACCGGCAGGTTAAGGACGTCGCGGTACCAGCGCAGATAGTCCATCCACATCGGCCGGGGTATCCGGAACAGCGCATCCCATTCCGCTCGGCCGAACTGGGCGGTGAACCAGGCGCGGAAGGTCAGGGAAGCCATGCCATAGGCCGGGCCGACGAGTTGCTTTGGCGAGCGCAGGGTTTCCATGCGCCCATAGGTCATCCATGGCCCCTCGCGTCCGGCGGGGTTCCTGTCCAGGATGCGGACATTCGAAATGCCGGCATTATAGAGAGCGAATGCTGCAACGAGCCCGCACATCCCCGCCCCGATGATCGTGACGTCGGCAGCCCTGTTTCCGGCAGCGTCGGATTTCACCGGCACCCAGTTTGCCGGCGGATAGTTGAGATATTCAAGGTCCTCGCGCACGCGTGCGTTGAGCGCATCCAGACCTGTTGCATCCTGTTTCAGCATTGTAGCATCGTCCCTTCGCAGATCACGCTACGAGTGCGACGGCGTGCGTCTCGTCAAAGCTCAGCCAGATCGGCCCCGGCGCGAACCCATCGGATTTGAGCGGATCCACCAGTGCATGGACGATGCGCCCCTGCGGCAGTCTTATGGTCAGCGAGCTATGATTGCCCTTGAATATCTCCTGCACCAGTTCGCCTTCGATGGCGTTGTCGCCGGCCGGCTTCACTGCCGAGCAAACGATTGCCTCGGGACGAACCGCAAGATCGACCGTATCGCCGACACCGGGCTTTCGAGCCGCGGTGCGGGCGCGCAATCTGTCGCCATCTGCATCGATGACGGCGACGTCCCCGGCAATTTCGAGTACTTTCCCCGGAAAAAAGTTGGTTTCGCCGATAAAATTGGCGACGAAGCGGCTCTCCGGCCGCCGATACAGCGTATGTGGGTCGCCCATCTGCTCGATACGGCCATTGTTCATGATCACGATCTTGTCGGACATGGTGAGGGCCTCCTCCTGATCATGCGTGACGAAGATGAAGGTCTTGCCGGTCCGTTCCTGGATGGACTTCAACTCGATCTGCATCTGCTGGCGCAGTTTGGCATCGAGCGCACTGAGCGGCTCGTCGAGCAGCAGTACGTCGGGATCCGGTGCGAGCGCTCGCATCAGGGCGACGCGCTGGCGTTGCCCTCCAGACAATTGGGCGGGCATGCGGTCGCTGAAGCCTTCGAGGCGGACGAGTTCCAGCAGTTCCGTCACGCGCCTGTGGATGCGGTCCGACGCCATGCCCTTCAGCTCCAGGCCGAAGGCGATGTTCTTGCCGACCGTCATATGCGGGAACAGCGCGTAATCCTGGAAGACGATGTTCACATTGCGCCGGTTGGGCGGCAATGAGGTGACGTCCTTGCCGCTCAAGATGATCCGGCCGGAGGTCGGCGTCTCGAACCCGCCCAGCATCCGCAGCGTCGTCGACTTGCCGCAACCGGACGGCCCGAGCAGCGTGACGAACTTTCCCGCTTCGATCTCCAGATCGAGCTTGTCCACCGCCGGCACTGCGCCATAGGTCTTGGTTACGTTGTCGAAATGTACGATAGGCTGCATCAGCTGATCCTTGATCGGCGGGTAAGACGCTCGGCATAAAGCCCGACAGCGGCGGTAACGATAACGACGAGTGTCGCCATGGCATTGATCTCTGGCGACATTCCGCCCTGCACCTTGGCGAAGATGAGCATGGGCAGCGTCGGCCTGTAGCCTCCAAGGAAGAAGGTCCGGACGAAATCGTCAATGCTCGTCAACGCGCAGAAGATCATGCCGCCGACCAGAGCCGGTCCAAGGAAGGGCAACGTGACGCGGCAGAAGGCAATGAAACTGTCCGCGCCGAGATCGCGCGCCGCATCGACAAGATTGGCTGGCATGGTGCGCAGGCGGGTCAGCACCATGATCACGACGAATGGAACGGCGTGAACCGTGTGGCCCATGATGATCGCCGCCGTGCCCGTCTGCATGTCGAGGACGCTGACGAATATGCGCAGCGAGATCGCCGAGATCATGCCGGGAACCACCGCTGGAAGACAGGCCAGGGCGAACAGCAGCGCTTTGCCCCAGATGCCTTCGGCCGAGATGAGCATCGATATCCAGACGCCGATGATCGTCGCGAAACAGGTCGTGGCAAAGGCGATGAAGAGCGAATAAACGAAGGCCGAGAGGAATTGCTGGTCCTGCACGACTTTCGCGTACCAGTCGAGGGTCCAGTTGCTTATGGGGAATGCGATGAATGTCGCATCCTTGAAGCTCATGGCGAACATCAGCAGCAGCGGACCGAGCAGATATATGACGAATGCCCAATAGAAGCCCGTCAACATGGTGCGCGGTGCGTCCGCAAAAAGGAAGGATTTGTTGCTCATCACATGAACCTCGTGGAGCGCGAACCGCCGACGATGCGCATGAACAGGCCCGCGATCGCCAGGGCGGCGACCAGCATGATCATGGAGAAGGCAGCGCCAACCGGCCATTTGTCACTGGCGCCATGGAAGAAGGCGGAGATGATCTCCGGAAAGATCACGGTCCCCGGACCGCCAAGCAGCAGTGGTGATGCGAAGACGCCGACACAGGTCAGGAAGACGAGGCTGCAGCCGGAAACGATGCCGTCTTTCGACAGGGGCAGGATGATCCGGCGAAACCGGGTCAGCGGCCCGGCTCCGAGATCCGCCGCGGCGTCGACGAGATGGCTCGGTATCTTCTCGATCGCCGCATAAAGCGGCAGCAGCATGAACAGCGCTATCAGATAGAGCACGCCGAAGCTCAATGAGAAATAATTGTACAGCAACGGAATGGGGCGGTCGATCAAGCCGAGTTCCCGCATCAGGACATTTGCCGCGCCCCTGTTGGCGAGGAGCATGATCACCGAAAACGTCCGGATCAGTTCTCCCGCCCAGAACGGCACCAGCAACAGCAGGAGGGCCTTGGTCCGCCGGCGCGGATCGACTACCTTCGCGACATAATAGGCGACGGGGTAGACGATGACCAACGCCGCCAGCGTAACGCAGGCCGAGAAGATCAGGCTGCGGACAAACGGGACGAAATAGACCGAATCGGCAAAGAATATCTGGTAATTGGCCCAGGTATAGGCTCCGGAGCTTCCTGCCGGGATCGGGAATTGTTGGAGGAAGCTTATGCGCGCGAGCTGGAAGATCGGGCCGATGTGAAAGACCACGATCCACAGCAGCGGAACCGCCAACAGCATCGCCAGCCGCCCGGCCCGGCTTTGTGCAAGCATGCCTATGCTGAAACGATAGGCGCTCGACCCGGCAAGCCGGCCAATCCATCCGCTATAGCGCGGTGCGTTCCCGGTCGGCCCACCGGAGCGGGCCGGGTTATCTCGATCATTCATGCCAACCTGTCTCCGCTGCCACGGCCGCTCAGGCCGCTTTTATCTCGGCGACGGCACGGTCGATAAGCTCGTTCTTCATGTCGCGATTGACGGAACTGAAGAACTGGATGCGCTGGATCTGCTCTTCGGGCAGCGTCGACGCTGCTCTTTCGCGATCGTTGAGAACCTTATCTACCCCATTGAACGTCGAGGTAAAGCCCGATTGCCGCGTCATGGCCGCACCGATTTCCGGAGATGCGAGAATCGCATCGAGGAAGAGATAGGCGCTGTCCGCATTCGGGGCATTGTTGACGACATTGAAGGAATAGAGGAAGCCGTAGGTCCCTTCCTTCGGTATGGACAGCTCGATCGGATGCCCGTCCATGATCAGCTTCGATGTCGGGCCCGACCACGTCTGCGCAAGATAGATGTCCTCATTGACGAACATCTGCTGCATTTCCGAGCCTGCGTCGTAATATTTCCGCACCATGTCCTTGTGCTTGATCAGGAAATCGCGCGCCTCGTTGGTCGCCTGCTGGGCTTCCTCGCGCTTGCCCTCGTAAGTGACGTAGTCGCCGTCCTTGCCAAGATAGCGCATCGTGATCGAGAGAAAATCGCTGATGATATAGGATGTGTAGGATTTGTATTCCGGATCGAACAGGATGCTCCAGCTATCGGAGGCCTTCGTATATTCGGTATTTCGGGCCAGTGCCTCGAAACCTGCGAGGAGAGGCACGCCCCAGACCTTGCCATCGATGGTCAGCTGGGGCGCATCCTTGTAGCTCGGCGCGAGATTGCCCCAGTTTTTCAACCGGCCCGTATCGACCGCTGCGAGGAGATTGGAGTTGATGAACTGGGTCAGCCTGTGACCCGTCACCGTCACGATATCCGTCGAAGGATTGGAGCCTTCCGCGGTCAGCAGATTATATTGCTTGCCCTGGTCGTCCGTCAGGCGGATGCGCACCTCGATACCGGTATCGCTCTGGAACTTGTCGATGAATTCCTGCGGTACGAACTTGTCATAGGTCGTGATGTTCAGAACTTTGCCCTGGGCCCAGGATGCCCGTGGGCGGATAATCATCGGCGCCGCAAGAACACCCATGAGCTTCAGTGCCTGACGGCGGTTTGTCGTCAATCCGTTCATATCTCTCTCACTTCCCCTTTGGCTCGTCTGCCGGGTCGTTGCGGCCAAAAACCCGCTGCCGCGGTGCAACAGGCCAGCCGATCGCCCCTGTGCTTCATCGCTCATTGAACACAACTCCAACATAAAATACAAATGTAAATTCAAGCAGATTCGACAGGTTTCCGGTCATATCCGCTGTCGTTGTCTCAAATGGTTAATCGGGAGAAGTCATGCGCATTGGAATTCTTGGGGCCGGAGCGATCGCCTTCGGATGTGCCGCCTATCTGGCACGGGCGGGCCATACACCGGTCATCTGGTCCCCCTCCGGCACGAAAACGGCCGAACTCGCGGTTGGCAACAAGTTGCGGGCCACATCGGCCATCGAAGGCGAGTTCGAGGTTGGCGCGGCGCGCGATTGCGAGGATGCGGTTGCCACTTCCGATGCCGTGCTCATTGCCCTGCCCGCCTATGGCCACAGGGCGGTGATGGATGCAGCAATCGAACATCTGCGCCCTGGGCAGCCGGTCATCATCAGTTCCCACACATCGTTTGGCGCACTTTATCTGTCAAGGCTCCTGGCTGCCCGCGGGTTGGAATTGCCGATCATCGTCTGGGGCACGACGGTGACTACCGGCAGGCAAAAGAGCCTTACGGAGGTGAACGTAGCCACCGTGCGGGAGAAAGTGGACGTTGCGACCCTGCCTGCCAGCGCGATCGACGCGGGTTGGACGCTGTGCACGCAGCTTTTCGGCGACCGTTTCGTCAAGCGCGACGGCATGCTTGCGATTTCGCTCAGCAATCTCAATCCGCAGAACCATCTCGGCATCGCGATGCTCAATCTGACCCGAATGGAAAAGGGCGAGGTCTGGGGTCAGGGCGAGCATGTCACACCGGCTGTCGGCCGTCTTATAGAGGCGCTGGACGAGGAGCGGCTGGCGATCGCCGGTAGTTTCGGGCTGAAGGTTCGGACGGTGTACGAGCATTTCTCGCTGTCATTCCACGTGCCCATGGCCTCCGTCTCCGAAATGAACCAGGAAATGCATCGCCAGGGTCGTGGCGGCTTTGGTCCCACGACAATCGAAAGCCGATACATTCTCGAGGATGCGCCGTTCGGCCTTTGGCCGACAGCATTGCTTGGCCGTATCAGCGGGCATCCTGCCTCGCTACATGAGGCGGGGGTGGCCATCTACTCCGCCGCCTACGGGCGAGATCTCAAGGCGGACAATGATCTCTTGCCCGAACTCGGGCTGGAAGGCATCGCACCCGAAGAACTGAAGCGCCTCTGCGAGCAGGGTTTCGCCAAATAGTCCGACATTGCACGGGAGCGGCGGGAGGCGGCTCGCGGCTCCCTAGGACCTGGTCTGACCGACTTTCATCTTGAGCTGTTCGACGTGCCTGGTGAGCTTTTCCTCGAGCTGCTCCCAAAGCTGCCGCGTCGGCTCCGATATTGGTTCGTTCAGTAGGGATTCACGCAGTTCCTTGAACGCCTGATCGAGATTCTCCGCCATAAGTTCGTCTGCGACGGGCTTTTTATTGCCGCTCATATTTCCTCGCTCAACCCACCAGCCAGCCATGTCCCGCGCAGGGCCGGCAACCTGCCTGCACGCAAATCGTTGACGCGGATATAAGCGCAAGGACCCCGCCGAGGGAGAATACCAATGACGGGAACTCAATTGCAACAGCCGCGCATGGTCAAGAGCGCTCCATCGCCAAATCGTGACCGCGAGGGAACAAGACCGCGATCTGTCGGTTGAAGAACAGGCGGCGGCGAGGGAGGAAACATGAGCACCATTACGGAAGAGGCCGGCACGGGAAGATTGTCAGATGGCGATGGAGAAATCGAAGTCAGCTACCGGATCGAACGTGGCGGCGATGTCATGAAGGCAGATATCGTCGGGACGCTGGTTGCCGTTGATGCGAGCGACCTGCGCAAGCTCAACAATGCGTCGGACGCGTCCTTGACACTTGAGGACGGAACGACCCTGAAGGTCAGCCTTGTCGGTACCGGCGTGAGCGGGCCGATGAAATTCATCTGTCATCCGAGTTGAAATCGCATTCAGTCGAAGGATCAAAAACGATGAAGCACAAGACCTTGGCGGAAAATGATGGAGCACGTTCGCTCGCCCTGATACTCGACGCGGGCGAAGAAGCATTCGAGGCGATCAGCCGTTTTGCGAGGGAGCAGAATATTCAGAGTGCATCGCTGAGCGCCATCGGCGCCTTCGAATATGCAACGGTCGGATGGTTCGATCTGGAGACGAAACACTATCACGAAATTCCCGTGCGCCAGCAATGCGAGGTACTTAGCGCAATCGGAGACATCGCGCTGGACGATACCGGCAAGCCGGCGCTTCACATCCATGCCGTGCTTGGACTGTCGGACGGCACGACGCGAGGCGGGCATTTCCTCGACGGTCTCGTTCGCCCGACCCTCGAGGTCACGGTGCATGAGACGCCGGCAACGCTGCGGCGCAAGCGCAATGCAGAGTTCGGCATCTCCCTCATCGATATTTAACGCCCCGGCGCGGCTTGTTGCGCAGCGAGAATCACCGCAGGTTGCCCGAACCGGCGCGGTTGCGCTCCATTTCGGCTGAGGTCACGGCATGACTCTGGTGGGATCGGTGCTGCTCGCCGCATCGACTTTTGTGTTTCTGCTAGCGGCGAGTTTCGCCAAGAGCTGGGCCGTGGCACCCGGCAACTGGAAGCTGGTCGCAACCCTCATTCTTTATTCGGTCGGCAATCTCGTCATGCTGCGGCTGGTGCGGGAGTTCGGCATGAGCATCGCATTCAGCCTCTCCGCCGTCATTCAGCTCATAGCGATCAATATCATCGCGGTCGGCTTCTATGGCGAACGATTGAGCCTGCTGCAAATATCGGGCGTGGTGCTGGCGATCATTGCCGTTCTGCTGATTACTTTCGCCCCCTCCGCCCGCTGAAAGACTGTACGGTTTTGACCCTTCTTGGCGGCAACTGAAAAAGTCCTTCGCACTCGGAACCCAAACTAGCCTCAACCATTTCCCTTGCTTCGGAAGGGAGTTAATCGATGGCTTTTCGAGAGCAGGCACCGGAGACGGGTTCCGAGGGGCTTAGCGTCAGGGAAGAGATCGTGCAGGCGATCCCTGCCTTGCGATTATTCGCTCGGAGCTTTCACAAGGAAGCGGACAGAGCTGACGACCTTGTACAGGAAACGCTGATGAAGGCTTATGCCTCGCTTCATCAATTCACGCCGGGAACGAAACTGAAATCCTGGCTCTTCACCATAATGCGCAATGCCCACAATACCAACTACAAGCGCCGCGTGCGCGAGGCCACGGGGTTTGAAGGCGATGTTGGCGATCAGGCAATACCGGTCGCTCCGACGCAGGAATGGACCTTGCGCGGGCACGAGCTTCAGGACGCGCTCCACCGCCTGGCGCCCGAATTCCGCGAGGCCCTGATGCTGGTCTGCGTCATGGGCTCCTCCTATGAGGAAGCGGCGGAAGCCATGGGCTGCCCTTTGGGTACGATTCGCAGCCGGGTGAACCGCGGGAGACAATATCTTCTGGAACAGCTCCAGGAGCAGAGCCGCGATACCGCCATCGAAACAGACACCGTCACCTGACCAGAGCATCCACTTTGGCCGGAAGCCTTGTCCTCGCTTTCCGACTGTGGTCACATGCCAGGGTCCATGATCGCAGCAGGAGCAGTTCGATGCGCATCCAGCCCGTATTCCTATTCGATCTCGACGGCACACTGGTCGACAGCGTCTACCAGCACGTGCTTGCCTGGAAGGAAGCCCTCGACAGCGAGGGCATCGACCTTTCGGTCTGGCGCATCCACCGCAAGATCGGCATGAGCGGCGGACTGTTCACCAATCAGTTGCTGCGCGAGACGGGCATGGAATTCAGCGCCGAGCGCGTCGAACGGCTGCGACAGGCGCATGCCGCCGCCTATCAGCGCCAGTCCAGCAATATCCGCCCCCTGCCCGGCGCATCGGAACTGCTCGATTGGCTATCCGCGGCAGGCATTCCCTGGGCGATCGCCACGAGCGGACGCATGGAGACCGCGGCGGTCAATCTTGCCGCACTCGGCGTGGATCCGCAGAAGTCCCCGGTCGTCACACGCGACATGGTCAAATATGCCAAGCCCGATCCCGACCTGTTTCTCGCGGCTGCCGCGCGTCTCGAGGCGCCGATCGACACTGCAGTCGTCGTCGGCGACAGTATCTGGGACATGCTGGCCGCGGTGCGATGCCGTGCGCTCGGCGTCGGGTTGCTCAGCGGCGGCTATGGTCCTGAGGAATTGCGCGAATCCGGTGCATTCCGGGTCTATGACGATCCGGCGGATCTGCTCGAACATATCGATGAAGTCGGCGGACGCACCTAGTGACCTTATGTTTCTAGTGTGGTTTTCGGAATTGAAATACGCTCCGCCCCCCCGCCGCCATAGTCAGGCGTATTTCAATTCCACCACACTAGCTCGACGCTGCTCGACCGGGCAAAAACATTATTCCGCTGCCTGGCTTGCAAGTAGCCATCGACAGCCCTATCTATGAGAAGCCGATGCACATTCCGGCACCCCGTAGATCGGGAATTCTTCCGTCATTTGCTCCGATTGCGCGTTTTGCGCCAGAGCATGACTCAGAACTCACTTTCCACAAAGAAGAAACAATGCACGGATCAACGTGCCAAGGGACCAACATGTACAATACATATAATGAAAACAACCGGCAGATTTCTGCCAAGGACACATGGCGCCAGGCGCCGGCTCATTTGAAGACTTCACATCCGAGGCCCTCGAATTTGCAGCCCACGAATCTGAAGCCCAAGAACCTGAAGAATGCCGGACACGTCGGACGATCAACTGACAAGCCGTTGTTCACGCGTGAGGAAATGCGCGAGATCGTCGCGCAGCAGATCGATTGAGAACCAGATGAAAAACAGACAGACCAGAACCCCGAGACAATCGGATAACCGCTCCAACGACGACAATGCCAGAAGGAACTATGAGAAGTACCTGGCCCAGGCAGAACAGCAGGTCGTCGCTGGAAACCATTCGGAAGCCGAGAATCTTTATCAGCACGCCGAGCATTATTTCCGGCGCATGAACAGGTCATCGGCAAATAACGACACTGCGGGTTGAACCGCAGAGCCGACACGGACATTATACCGGATAGCCCATTCCGGGTAATGCAGGAGACTACGGCTTGAACTCACCAGGGGCTCCCACAGCGGCCATCCGCCAATATTCGGTCGCCGAATATCGGGCGGATTGCGTGCTGCATATCGTCGGGGTCCTCCTGGGTTTGACAGGCGCTGTGGTGCTCCTCTCGGGGTCGAACCAGCTGGGCCCAGCACCGGCGATCATTTATGCTGCGACGCTGTTGCTGTCGCTGGGTATCTCGGCCGCCTACAACATGTGGCCGGCCACGCCGATCAAGATGCAATTGCGGCGCTGGGATCATTCGGCGATCTACCTGCTGATTGCCGGCACCTATACGCCGTTCTTTGCGCAGTGCCAGCTGTGGACCTTGATGGCGGCCGTCTGGGCAAGTGCGCTGGTCGGCGTCGTGCTGAAACTGATCAGGCCCGACAATATGGTGGCATTGTCGATCGTGTTCTACCTCGCTCTCGGCTGGAGCGGCGTCCTTGCCTATCCGGTATTGGCCGAGCGGCTGGCGCCGGAGGTATTATGGTTGATCGTCGCCGGCGGCCTGGTCTATTCCGCGGGTGTGATCTTTCACGTCTTCGAGCGCATCCCCTTCAATACGGCGATCTGGCACGGCTTCGTCGTTCTCGCAGCGACGATCCATTTCATAGCCGTCTACAACGTCTCCTGAAGGGCTACTCGCCTCCAAGCTGCCGTCTTGCGCCTGAGTGCGCGAAAAAACGCCCGATTTGCAATTAATCTTGAAGCATTATTGAAGTTGTTTTTTGAGGGTTTCCCCTCAATTCCATTCGACATTCATAGTGAGTTGGCTTTATCTTTGTACGCTATCGACCGAGTTGCGGCATGATCTTTGGGGGGAGCCATGATCCACAGTTTGCTTGCGCTTGCCACGACAGGGTTTTCACCTGCCGTCGCGTTCGCTGCCACACCGGCGCGGCATGAACCTCGCCCTTACGTGCCGTTGCCGCTCGAGTGACGATCGTGTCCCCAACCGGACATGCGCCAGCGACCTTGTTATCTGTTGCCCGTTTCCTACCCGCTACCGCCAGCCAGACAAGAGCGCTCTGGCTGTTGTCGATCCTGACCCTCCGGTTGTTCCACGGGCTTGCGCGCGATTGAACATACCCTGACCGAAAGAGAGAACATGATGATTCCAATCTCTCCACCGCAAAGCTACCTGGACGAGACCGCCCGGCTGAAGGGCTGCAAACTGGCGCTCGAAGCTCGTTTCATCGTTCTCTTTGGCGACGCCTGTATCGTCGGTTGGGAGAAAGGCGAGGTCTTGAAGGCCATCGCCGAACTTGCAGCCGATCTGACCCGCGCGCTGGAACTGGACAAGGTCAAACGCCAGCGGGCCTCACATTAGACCGAAACACCGCCCGCCAATGTACCTGCCCTCATCGCCTTCAATTGGCGTACCAGCACCGGCACAACCAGAATCACCCCGGCAAGCGACGAATAGAACTCCGGCACGACGAGCAATATTGCCCCGATCACCAGCAGCACCTGTTCCCATACACGCGTGCGCACCAGCATATATCCCGACAGCGCCGCGCCAAGGAAGGTGATTCCAAGCACACAGCCTATGAAAGCGGTCAAGAAGGCGCTCCATGTGAAATTTTGGGTGACGAGCAGCAATGATGGCGAGAAGACGAAAACGAACGGCACCAGAACCTTGCCGAGGCCAAGCCGGAACGCGGTATTGCCCGTCTTGAACGGATCGGCTCCCGCCATGCCGGCGGCAGCATAGGCGGCGAGCGCGACAGGCGGGGTGATATCGGCGAGAACACCGTAATAGAACACGAAGAAATGGGCCACGATCGGCTCGACACCGAGCAGTCCAAGCGCTGGCGCGGCGATAGTGGCCATGATGATGTAGTTCGCTGTCGTCGGGATGCCGCAGCCCATCAGAATGCAGACGATGCCCGTCATGATCAGCGTGAAAAGCAAGGTCAGCGTCTGCGGAGCAAACAACATGGATGGCAATATCGAGCCGAACCAGGTCGCCATCTCGGCGGCAGTCGATGTCACGATGAAGGAGATCTTGAACCCGACGCCGGTCAATGTCACCACGCCGACGACAATGCCGACGGTGGCGGCGGCAGCGCCGACCGCCAGAGCGTATTTGGCGCCATCGCGCAGCGAATCGAACACTTCCATGATCGTCATGCGCTTGCGTGGATTGAACAATCCCACGAGCACGCAAAGGGTGATGCCCCAGAACGCAGCGAGGTATGGCGTGTAGCCGGCCAGCAATATTCCCACGAGGACGATGAGCGGAATGACCGTCGGCCAATCGCGCTTGAAGGCTTCCTTGAGGTCCGGCATCTCCTCGGGCGTCATTCCACGCAGGCCGGAACGCTTGGCTTCGAAATGAACCTGCACCAGAACGCCGAAGAAATGCATGAATGCGGGGACGATGGCGGCCAGTATGATCGTCGTATAGGGCAGATCGAGGAACTCGATCATCAGGAAGGCAGCCGCGCCCATGATGGGTGGCGTGATCTGGCCGCCGGTCGACGAGGCCGATTCTACGGCCGCCGCGAAATGGCGCTTGTAGCCGAGCCGGATCATGGCCGGAATGGTCAGCGAGCCGACAGTGACCGTATTGGCGACGGACGAACCGGATATCATGCCGAACAGCGCCGAGCCGAAGATCGACACCTTGGCCGGACCACCGGCATAGCGCCCGGCTACCCAGGCGGCGCAATCGAGGAACAATTGCCCGAGGCCGATCCGTGTCGCGAACACGCCGAAAAGCACGAAATGGAAGACATACGTCGCGACGACGCCGAGGGCGATGCCATAGATGCCCTGGGTGGTAAGATAAAGATGATCGATGAGCTGCGAAACCGTTGCGCCCGGATGAACGAGGATGCCGGGCATCGACTGCCCGAAAATTCCATAGGCCATGAAAAGGATGGCAATGATTGGCAGGGGCCAGCCCACCGAGCGCCGCGTCGCCTCCAGGAGCACAATGACGAGGATGCTTCCAAGGACGACATCCGTCTGTGTCGGGTTGCCAACCCGGAAGGCCAGTTCGTCCAGAGGTATGAGCGGAACATGGAGAACCGCAACGACGGCGCCCAGCGCGAGCAGCCAGTCGAGGATGGATATGCCGAACGGTCTCAGCAGCGAGGCCGTAGCGGGCTGGTCATAGCCCTTGCGCGAGAACGGAAAGACCAGGAATACCAGACCGAGGACGAATGACAGATGGATCCCGCGATGAACCATCTCCGACAGCAGGCCGAAGCCTGCGGTGTAGTAGTGGAATATCGAGAGCGTGACCAGCAATGCCCCGACGACCCAGCCGATCTTTGGCGAAAGCGGGCGGAACCGTATCTCCGAATCGAATTTCTCCTCAAGCTCGCGCGCTTTCGCTTCGTCAAGTTCCATCGGGGATATGGGTTTGTCGGTCGATGAGTCGCTCATCAGAACTCCATTCTTTCAAATACCAATCCAGCCAGATGCCAATCCAGCAGGAAACGCGGCCAAAGGGCCGCGTTTCACAATGGCGACGGCAGCTGCCGCTGCTATTTCAGAACACCGGCTTCCTTGTAGAAGCGCTCGGCCCCGGGATGGAGCGGAATGCCCAATCCGGTGGTCGCGTTTTTCAGGGTGATCAACTTGCCCTTGGCGTGACCGGCATCCAGCGCAGCGCGCGTGGCGTCGTTCCACATCACCTTGGTGATGTTGTAGACCAGCTCCTCCGGCTGCTTCGCGCTCGTAACCCATTGGGCCGCCACGGAAATGGTCGGTGTTTCCGCAACGCCCTGGTAGGTGTCGGCCGGCACGACGTCCTTGGCGAAGAAGCTGTAATCCTTGAGCAGCTTCTCGGCTTCCGGACCGGTGATGGGCACCAGCGAAATGCCGCTGGAGGTGGCAAGTTCCGAAATGGCGCCGGTGGGATAACCGCCGACGAAGAAATAGGCGTCGAGCGCGCCGTCGCGCAGGCGTTCGCCTGCTGGACCCGGCTTCAAATGCTCGGCCTGAACGTCATCTTCCGTCAACCCATAGGCGGCGAGGACGATCTTCGCATCCACGATCGTGCCCGAACCAGGCTCGTCGAGGGAAACGCGCTTGCCCTTCAAATCGGCGACGGACTTGATGTTGGCACCCTTGCGCGCCACCAGATGGATCGTCTCCGGATAGAGCGTTGCGATCAGGCGAAGATCGTCGACCTTGCCCTTGCCCTCGTAGAGACCCGTGCCGCTATGGGCCCAATAGGCCACATCCGACTGCGTCATGCCGGATTCAAGGCTGCCGCCCTTGATCGCATTGATGTTCGCAACGGAGCCGTTGGAAGACACGGCCGTGGCAACCAATCCCGGCACGCCCTTGTCGCCGGAGCCTGAGATCGCGTTGGCGATAAGCCCGCCTATCGGGTAATAGGTTCCGGCCGTTCCACCGGTGCCGATGCGGAAGAATGCCGGCGTCTGTGCGATCGCCAGCGATGCGCCAATCGCCATCGAACCGATTATGGCGGCAACGGCCAGCGGCCGGAACTTCAGCTTGAACTTCATTTCAGTCCCCTTTGATCTTGCGTCAAGCGACGGAGGATCATGATCGGCGGGAGGAAAGTCAACTCCAGTTGCAGAACTTGCACGTGGAAATTGTATTGCCGTTGGCTCGACCTTGCCCGAGACGGTCGAGTTGCACACGCTTGACGTACCGGAAGTCAATGATCGCTACGTCATTGTCGATGGCCAGACAGTGCTTGGTGAGCGGGCGACGCGCAAGATCGCGAGAATCATCAAATAATCGAGAAATGACCGCGGCGGTCGGATGGCGCCGCGGTCAGGGACATTTCCCACTGCCGGGAAGTATCAGCCCATGGTGGAATTGTAGGCACCGCCGTCGAGCAGGATGTTCTGGCCGACGATGAAGCCTGAATATTGGCTGCAGAGGAAGGCTGCCGCCGCCCCGAATTCTTCCGATGTACCGTAGCGGCCCGCAGGATTCTTCCGATAGGCTTCCGCACGGGCCTCCTCGACGGAAATATTCTGCGTTGCGGCGGCTTTCTCCAGAAAGCCCTTGGTCCTGTCGGTATCATGCGAGCCCGGCAGGAGATTGTTGATGATCACGCCATGCCTGGCTACCTGGCGTGCCGTTCCCGCGACGAAACCAGTCAGGCCCGCCCGGGCGGAGTTCGACAGGCCAAGTTGCGCTATCGGCGCCTTGACCGAACTGGAGGTGATGTTGACCACCCTGCCCCATTTCCGCGCAATCATGCCCGGCAGGATGGCGTTCATCAGGAAGATCGGCGTCAACATATTGTTGTTCAGCGCCGACGTCCATTCCGCCTCGCCCCAGTCCGACCACGCGCCGGGCGGCGGTCCACCCGCATTGTTGATGAGAATATCGGGCTCGGGCTCGGCCTTCAGCAGCGCCTGCCGCCCCACCTCGGTGGTGACGTCTTCGGCGACGATCTGCACCTTGACATTGTACTTCCGTGCGATCTCGTCAGCCGTCGCCCGCAATGTCGATTCAGTTCGTGCATTCAGCGTCAGATCGACGCCGGCCTCCGCGAGCTTTTCCGCGACGCCGCGCCCAAGTCCCTTCGAACTGGCGCATACGATCGCCCGCCGGCCCCTGATGCCAAGATCCATATGTTCTCTCCATTGTCTTTCGCGCACGATCATAATTGCAGGCGGGGCACATGCAAGGCTTGCCACAGGGAGATATTGTCCATGCCGGAGGCCGATTGACGGTCCTGCGCACCAATTCGGGCGCTTCCGGCGGCAGAATTTCACGTTATCCCAAGCGAATTTGGTAAAGAATGCCTGTTTTTTGGCTCTGCCGTTCGATTAAGCTCTTGTCACAAATGTTTTATGCGTCAATGATACCGACCATACGAATTTGTTGGGCGGAACGGAGTCGTGATGAGTGATTTTTCGGGTTATGATGATATCGAAGAGGACGACGATGCTGCGTGGTCCTGCGCGTCATGCCCGATACGCTACCTCTCGGCACTTGGTATCGTGGTAGCCATGGCTATCCTTGTCACCGGCCTTTGCGGCGGTATCTCCATCTAGATCAAGCCATTTGAATTGACGGTATCGTCGCGGCAACGGTGGACCGAGCCCACCGGAAAACGGTCGCGTATTTTTGCTGCGACCCCGCTTGCGTCAGTCGTGCGTTTCCAGAGCCTTGCTCAGGCTGATGGCTGCCAGCGTGCACAGCGCGCCGGAAAGCAGATAGTAGCCGCTGAACGCAATCCCGAACCGGCTGGAGAGGAACAGCGCCACCAAGGGCGCGAATCCCGCTCCGACAAGCCATGACAGATCGGACGTGAACGCCGCGCCCGTATAGCGATAGCCGCGGCCGAAGCGCGACGATACCGCGCCGGAGGCCTGGCCGAACGACAGGCCCAGAATACCAAAGCCGATGATGACGAAGGCGTCCTGCCCCGCTGTTCCCGCCTCGAGAAGATAGGGGCCGACGAAGCTGAATATCGCGATGATCGCGCCGCCGATGGCAAGTTGGTTGCGCCGGCCGATCCGATCCGCAAGCAGGCCGGAGGATACGATGCCGACAACCCCGAGCGCCGCGCCGGCAATCTGCACGGTCAGGAACTCGCCCGTCGATTGCTGGCTGAACAGCGTCACCCAGCTCAACGGGAATATCGTCACGATATGGAACATGGCGAAACTCGCCAAGGGAACGAAGGCGCCAAGGATGATATCGCGGCCATGGACGCGCAGCACCTGCAGCACCGGCGCGGCCTTCAGTTCCTCGCGCTCCAGCAGATTGCCGAACTCCTTCGTCGTCACCAGCCGCAAGCGCGCGAAAAGCGCTACGACATTGATGGCGAAGGCAACGAAAAACGGGTAGCGCCAGCCCCAGCTGAGAAAGTCCTGGTCCGACAGATTGCCGACGAAGAACGCGAAAAGGCCACTTGCCAGCGCAAAGCCGATCGGCGCGCCAAGCTGCGGTATCATCGCGTACCAGCCACGTCGCTGCTGCGGTGCGTTGAGGGCCAGCAGGGAGGCAAGCCCATCCCAGGCCCCGCCAAGCGCAAACCCCTGCCCCAGGCGGAAAAGCGCGAGAAGATAGATCGCCCAGACTCCGATACTGTCATAGCTCGGGAGAAAGCTGATCGAGGCAGTCGAGCCGCCGAGGAGAAAGAGCGCAATGGTAAGCTTGGTGCCACGGCCATACCAGCGGTCAACCGTCATGAAGACCAGAGAACCGACCGGCCGTGCGAGGAAGGCCAGCGAGAACACCATGAAGGAATAGAGCGTGGCCGTCAGCCTGTCCGGTTCGAACGGGAAGAACAGCCGTGGAAAAACGAGTACCGAAGCCAGGCCGTAGACGAAGAAGTCGAAGAACTCCGACGCTCTCCCGATCACCACGCCGATGGCGATACTGCCCGGCGAAACGGGCTTGTCGTCATGGATCTGACGCGCGTCCCGCTCCATTGTCGATGATGATGGCCCATAATGGACGGTACTGGACATGGCATTTCCTCAAATCGGCCACTGCGCCGCACCGCATTGTTTCGCAAAGCGGCTCTGCTGGCAAGGAAGACAATAGCCGTCGGCGCCCGTATACTCAACCATCGCGCTCTGATCTCCAGAACTTCCGCGCGGCCAAATGTAGCGGCTCCTGCCCTGCCATTCTGCCGCACCGGCCCCAGATCGGCAACGGCGGCGATTGGGCGTTGCCACCGACTTTATCCCGCAAAATCGGCAACTTAGGAGAATCTCTGAAAATTTCGCCTGAAGCTCCGCTTGCGCCTTTACGCCACGGTTCATCGCTGCTAGACAGAAAACTTGAGTATTACAGGCATATTTTGTCGCATTGAGCATGATCGAAATGGGCGCTATCAGCAGCGTGGTCGATGCAAGGAGAATAGCGTGACGTTCGAGTGGATAAACCGGTTGCAATTGGCGGTGCGCATCATTTGCGCAGTCGGCCTGTTGACCATCGGTTTCGCCCACGGAAAGCCGGCGCAGGCCCGCGAAGGGCTCTCTCCCGAGGAACTGGCACTCTACGCCTTGCCGGATGGCAGCGTACCGGTGATCTGCACGACGGATGATCCTTCGGACTGGCAGGCCGAAGCGCATTTCAAGCGCAAATGCGAAGCTTGCCGGATAAGCAGTGGCATGCTGCCGCCCGAACCTGTTTCAGTCTGGAAGCCCCGGGGCATTTTCGGGCCGGCAGAATTGACTACGTGGCCAACCGCTACGATAATGCCCTGGCCGTTGTCACCCAATACGGGGCCACGCGCACCGCCTGCATTGAATTCATAGACTTGGGATTAGTGCTGGACAGCACGGCTGTTCAGATCGGTTCTCGGCGGAAGTACAATTCTCCTGTTGTCTTCCCGTTTATGGAGGCATGTTCGCATGCGTAACATTGGCGTCATTCGTCTTGGTTTGAATTCAACGATCGCTCGTTCCTTCATGGCAGCTGCGGCGAAACGCAGCCGTGAAGCGGAGGCGCTGTCATGAAGCGCAGTTCCGCAACGGTCCTCTTCTCCTTTGCCTTTCTCGGCCTGTGCCTGCTCTCGGCGCCATTGTTGAGCCGGTGGCTGCCGGGCGAAACCAGCGGCCCTTTCAACGCGGCCTTCACGCTTGTCGACGACACGGGCGCCAAGGTGGACAAATCCGTCTTTCACGGCCGGCCGATGCTCGCCTATTTCGGCTATACGCGCTGCCCCGAGGTCTGCCCCACAACGCTGTTCGAACTGTCCGCCTGGCTTCAGCAGCTCGGGCCGGAGGGCAAGGACCTGAAAACGTATTTCTTCTCGGTCGATCCGGAACGAGACACGCAGGAGGTGCTGCATGGCTATGTGACAGCGTTCTCGGATCGCATCAGAGGCGTTACCGGCGATCCGGCCGAAATGCGCAAGGTCATCGATGGCTGGCGGGTCTATGCCAGGAAGGAACCGGCCGAGGACGGCGATTATCATATGAGCCATACCATGGCGCTGCTCATGATCGGCGCCGATGGGCGGTTGAAGGGACTAATTCCTTATGGAACGAGCGCGGAGGAAGCCATTTCGAAGATAAGGACAGTGCTTTTGAAGGAACCGCAGCAATATGCCGCTGCGGATCAGCGGACAAATATCCGCTGATGCCCTCATAATGGCCACATAGGCGGTGATGAACCGCTATCCCGGGAGGCGAATATTCATCCTGCAGGATTTCGCGGTTAGAGCGAAATCTGCGTTAAACAGGAAGCCACGGACGTGCAATATCCAGTGAAACTAATCCGTCTTCTGATCCTATTGTTGCCGGCGCTGTATCTCAGCGGGTGCAATATGGTCGTCATGTCGCCTTCCGGCGATATAGCCACGCAGCAGCGCGATCTCATCGTCATCTCGACGATATTGATGCTTATCATCATCATCCCGGTGATCTTGCTGACATTGTTCTTCGCCTGGCACTATCGCCGCTCGAACACGACTGCGAAATATGATCCCGACTGGCACCACTCACTGCGGCTCGAAGTCGTGATCTGGTCCGCGCCGCTCGCGATCATCATAGCGTTGGGCGCGGTCACCTGGATAAGCACGCACAAGCTCGACCCATATCGGCCGCTCGACAGGCTCGATGCGGCAAGGCCGGTGCCGGCCGATGTGAAGCCCATCACCGTGCAGGTAGTGGCGCTCGACTGGAAATGGCTCTTCTTCTATCCCGACCAGGGCATTGCCACGGTCAACGAGCTCGCGGCTCCCGTGGATGTGCCGATCAATTTCCGCATCACCTCCTCGTCCGTCATGAACTCGTTCTACATTCCAGCACTCGCCGGGCAGATTTACGCCATGCCCGGAATGGAGACCAAGCTGCACGCCGTCATCAACAAGCCGGGCGAATATGACGGGTTCTCCGCCAATTACAGCG
The DNA here is from genome assembly GCF_023554255.2 of Phyllobacterium sp. 21LDTY02-6. Taxonomy (GTDB): domain Bacteria; phylum Pseudomonadota; class Alphaproteobacteria; order Rhizobiales; family Rhizobiaceae; genus Phyllobacterium. The sequence continues at coordinate 64,368 of NZ_JAMJWD020000006.1, forward strand.
GCGACGGCTTCTCCCACATGCGTTTCAAGTTCCATGGCCTGTCGAAGGAGGACTTCGACCAATGGCTGGCCAATGCCAAGTCGCGCGGCACGGCGCTCAACCGCGACGCCTATCTGAAACTGGAAAAACCGAGCGAAAAGGAACCGGTGCGCTATTTCGCTTCGACGGATCCCGGCCTCTATGAGGCGATCCTGAACATGTGCGCCGCACCGGGCAAGATGTGCATGAACGAGATGATGCATATCGACATGATGGGCGGCGGCGGCAAGGAAAGCGCCGACAATCGCGCACGGCTCGAATATGACAACCGCCATGCCAAGGATGGGGGAACGGCGGCGACCTTCCCTGCCAGCGGGACGGCGCCGCGGGACGACGAAAAGCCGACGGACAGCCAGCCTCACGATGGTTCCCATGTCCCCAACCAGTTGCACAATTGACCTGACGCTCGCGTCGACAAAAAAGAACGGTTTATGCCATGTCTTTCGATTCTGATCTTCTGAGGTTCGTCTTCGGGCGCTTGACCCTCGAGGCCATTCCCTATCACGAGCCAATTCTGGTCGCGACCTTCATCGCCGTTGCGCTTGGCGGCGCGGCCCTGTTTGCACTCATCACCTATTACAAGAAGTGGGGCTATCTCTGGCACGAATGGCTGACCAGCGTCGATCACAAGAAGATCGGCATCATGTACATCATCCTGGCGCTGATCATGCTTCTGCGCGGCTTTTCGGATGCGGTCATGATGCGCATTCAACAGGCCATCGCCTTCAATGGCGCTGAAGGTTACCTGCCACCGCACCATTACGACCAGGTGTTCACGGCGCATGGCGTGATCATGATCTTCTTCATGGCCATGCCGTTCGTCACGGGCCTGATGAACCTCGTCGTGCCGCTGCAGATCGGCGCGCGCGACGTTTCGTTCCCGTTCCTCAACAATTTCAGCTTCTGGATGACAGCGGCCGGCGCGGTCATCATCATGATCTCATTGTTCGTCGGCGAGTTCGCACGCACCGGCTGGCTTGCCTATCCACCGCTCTCGGGGGCCGACTACAGTGCCGGGGTCGGCGTGGATTACTACATATGGGGCTTGCAGGTGGCCGGCGTCGGCACCACCCTCTCCGGCATCAATCTGATCGCCACCATCCTGAAGATGCGCGCGCCGGGCATGACCATGATGAAAATGCCGGTATTCACCTGGACGTCGCTCTGCACCAACGTCCTGATCGTGGCGTCCTTCCCGGTACTCACCGCAACGCTGGCGCTGCTCTCGCTCGACCGCTATGTCGGCACGAACTTCTTCACCAACGATCTCGGCGGCAACCCGATGATGTATGTGAACCTCATCTGGATCTGGGGCCATCCGGAGGTCTATATCCTCATCCTCCCCGCCTTCGGCATCTTCTCGGAGGTCGTCGCGACCTTCTGCGGCAAGCGGCTCTTCGGCTACGCCTCCATGGTCTACGCCACCGTAGTCATCACGATCCTGTCCTATATCGTCTGGCTGCACCATTTCTTCACGATGGGCTCGGGCGCCAGCGTGAACTCGTTCTTCGGCATCACCACGATGATCATATCGATCCCGACCGGCGCCAAGATGTTCAACTGGCTCTTCACCATGTATCGCGGCCGCATCCGCTTCGAAGTGCCCATGCTGTGGACGATCGGCTTCATGGTCACCTTCGTGATCGGCGGCATGACCGGCGTCCTGCTCGCAGTTCCACCGGCGGATTTCGTGCTGCATAACAGCCTCTTCCTCATCGCCCATTTTCACAATGTCATCATTGGCGGCGTCGTGTTCGGGCTCATGGCCGGCGTCGTCTACTGGTTCCCGAAGGCATTCGGCTTCAAGCTAGATCCGTTCTGGGGCAAGATGTCGTTCTGGTTCTGGCTGACCGGCTTCTATTTCGCCTTCATGCCGCTCTATGTCCTGGGGCTGATGGGCGTCACGCGGCGCGTGAGCCAGTTCGAGGACCCCTCGCTGCAGATCTGGTTCGTCATCGCCGCCTTTGGCGCACTCCTGATCGGCATCGGCATCCTGTCCTTCCTCATCCAGCTGTTCGTCAGCTTCCGCCGCCGCAACGAGTTGCTCGATCTCACCGGCGATCCATGGGATGGGCGGACGCTGGAATGGGCGACTTCCTCGCCGCCGCCGGATTACAATTTCGCCTTCACGCCGGTAGTGCATGACCATGATTCCTGGTGGGACATGAAGAAGCGCGGCTATGAACGCCCGACGGAAGGATTCCTGCCCATCCACATGCCGAAGAATACCGGCGCCGGCATCATCCTCGGCGGGATCAGCGTCGTGCTGGCCTTCGCCATCATCTGGTATATCTGGTGGCTGGCGGCGGTATCGTTCATCGCGATGCTCGCGGTGGCGATCGGCCATACCTTCAACTACAAGCGCGACTTCTACATTCCCGTCGAAGAAGTGATCGAGACCGAGAACAAGCGCACGACGCTGCTTGCCGGGCAGGTGTGACATGAGCGATACCAACGTCCAGGAAATGGAAAAGCCGGAATTCTATCTGCGGGAGGAGCACCATCCCGAAGAAAGCACGATGATCGGCTTCTGGCTCTATCTGATGAGCGATTGCCTCATCTTCGCCGTGCTCTTCGCCACCCATGCGGTGCTCGGGCGGAACTATGCGGCAGGCCCCTCGCCGGCCGACCTGTTCGATCTTCAGCTCGTCGCCATCAACACGGCGATGCTTCTCTTCTCCTCGATCACCTATGGCTTTGCCATGCTGGAAATGGAGCGGGGACGCCAGAAATCGACGCTTGTCTGGCTGGCGATAACGGGCGTTTTCGGCGCGATCTTCATCGGCCTCGAACTTTATGAGTTCATCCACCTGATCCATGAGGGCGCGGGACCGTCGCGCAGTGCATTCCTCTCGTCGTTCTTCACGCTCGTCGGAACGCACGGCCTGCATGTCACCTTCGGCCTTGTCTGGCTGGTGACACTCATGGTGCAGGTTTCGATACATGGCCTCATTCCCGCAAACCGCCGCCGCCTCATGTGCCTTTCCATGTTCTGGCATTTCCTCGACGTCGTCTGGATCGGCGTCTTTTCCTTCGTCTACCTGATGGGAGTCCTCGGATGAGCCAGCAACCAAAGTCACACGAAAGCGCCTCTGACACCCATCATGGCCACAGCCTCGGCCATGAGGCCGGGCACGGCAGCTTCAAGGGCTATATCACCGGCTTCGTGCTGTCCGTCATCCTGACGGCAGTGCCATTCTGGCTGGTCATGGGCAATGTCTTCGACAATCCCACGCTGACCGCCTTCTTCATCATGGCCTTCGCCGTAGTCCAGATCGTCGTTCACATGATCTATTTCCTTCACATGAACATGGAGTCGGAGGGCGGCTGGACCATGATGGCGCTGATCTTCACCATCGTCATCGTCGCCATTGCGCTGTCGGGTTCGCTCTGGGTCATGCACCATCTCAACTCCAACATGATGCCGATGAGCCCGGAGATGATGAGAAACATGCCATGACACAACAGTTTCGCGGCAACGGATAACACCATGACCAACGCCGCCGGGAGACGGGGCTCCCTGTTGAAGAGGGTTCTTGTCGGCGTCGCGGTCGTTCTGACGATCGCAGTCCTCGTCGCCCTCGGCATGTGGCAGATCGAGCGGCGGGCGTGGAAACTCGATCTGATTTCCCGCGTCGAGGCACGTGTCAACGCGCCTGCTTTGCCGCCACCGCCACGATCGGAATGGCCGAACGTGACGGCCGCCAACAGCGAATATCGGCACGTCACGGCGACGGGCACCTTTCTGCATGACAAGGAGACCCTGGTCTATGCGGCAACGGAGCTTGGCGCCGGAGCCTGGGTGATCACCCCGCTGATACTCGATGACGGCACTGCCGTCCTTGTCAATCGCGGTTTCGTGCCGACGGAGAAACGCAGCCCTGCCTCGCGTCCGGAGGCGCTGGGGACGGCGCCCGCGCGCGTCACGGGCCTTTTGCGGATATCAGAACCCGGAGGGACGCTGCTTCGCTCCAACGATCCGGCTTCCGACCGCTGGTATTCCCGCGACGTCGCGGCGATAGGCGAGCAGCGCAACATATCGAACCTGGCGCCCTATTTCATCGACGCCGATGCAACGCCAAATCCAGGCCGCTGGCCGGTCGGCGGGCTGACCCGCATATCATTCCCGAACAACCATCTGGTCTATATCTTTACCTGGTTCGGCCTTGCCGCCTTGCTGGCTGGTGCCAGCCTCTATGTCGGGTTTCTGCGCAGGCAGGACGATCCGGGCGAGGATTAGCGTGGATCATGGCTTTTCCCGCCCGATGAGCCAGAGAAGATAGGGCGCGCCGATGAGCGAGGCGAATATCCCCAGCGGCTGCTCGTAGGGGAAAGTCACGGTGCGCGCCGCCCAATCGGCGACGAGCATGAGAATTGTGCCGATGAGGCAGGCAGCGACGAGATGGCTGGGCGCGCGGCGGAAGCCTGCCATCCGCGCCATGTGGGGAGCCATCAGGCCGACGAAGCTCAGTGGGCCGACGAGCATGGACGCGGCGGCCGTGGCGACGGCGGCGAGGCAGAACAACATGATGCGCGTCCTCCGGGCCGACATGCCGAGCGCCGAGGGCACGGCTTCGCCGAGCGGCAGGATCTCGAGCCAGCGAAGGCAGGACAGCCCGCCCGCCAATACGAGGCCGGCAAGGACCATCAGCACCACGGATTGTTCGGCCGTGACCGAAAGCGCAGTGCCGCTGATCCAGATCAATATCTGCCAGGAGCGCGGATTCCCCGTTGCGATCAGCAGCGAGAGGATGGCGGTTGCAAAAGAGCTTATGGCAATGCCCGCGAGCAGCAGGCGATCTGGCGGCAGGCTCTTTCGCAGCACATAGCCGACGACGATCGCCAGCACCGTGAGCGAACCGGCGATCGACCCGATGAGGAATTCGAGCGGACCCGGCGCTTCAACGAGGTACAGCACCGCTGCAAAACCCACGCCGGCGCCGCCGCTGACGCCCATGACCTCGGGGCTCGCCATGGCATTGCCGGTGATCCGCTGCATGATGGTTCCCGCCACGGCAAGCAGGGCACCGGCTGCACCGGCAGCGGCGAGCCGCGGCCACCGCCATGGCAGGAGCTCATGGAAGACGTCGCCGACCGAGAAGACCCAACCAGCCGGGGCGCGGCCCGTCGTCAGCATCAGGAAGACGAGGAGCGGCACCACGGCGAAGAGGATCGCTACGACGCGCCAGGGCCGCCTGATCTTCACTCTGTCGATAGTCGGCGTCTGCCTTGGAAGTTCGCGCAATTTCAGCCGCGGCAGGAGAAAGAGCAGCAGCGGCCCGCCGAGCAGCGCCGTCACCGCGCCGGTGGGGAAGGTCTCTCCCGTCGAGGAGCTGAGCAGTTGGACGACGCCATCGGCAAGCAGCAGCAGCAGGGCGCCGTACACCGGAGCGAGCAGCAGCACCGACGACGCCTTGCGGACGCCGGCAAGCCTGGCGAAGGCGGGCGCGGCGAGGCCGATGAAGCTGACGAGGCCGACGGCGGCGGCGACCGAAGCTGCGAGCCATACGGCAATGGCGATGACGGCGAACCGGATGAGATTGACGCTCAGTCCCAGCCGCCTGGCACTGCTGTCGTCGAGGCCGAGTATCGTCAGCGGTTTCGTCAGAACGGCCGCTGCCAGTGCCCCGGCGAAGAACTGCAGCAGGAGGTTTCTCGATGTGGACCAATCCTGCTGGCTCAGCGCGCCGCCGTTCCACGAAACGAGCGACATGAGGTACTCGCCCTGCGCCAGCACCAGCGCGGCGGAGATTGCGCTCGCCGTTATGCCGACGAGGAGACCGCCGATGATCATGGCGATCGGGTCCAGCCCGCGACGCCAGCTCAACCCGACGACGATAAGGGCCGCAAGCGCGGCGCCCCCGAATGCAACGCCCTGCCGGCCGCCATCGACGAGCCCGGGAGCAAACAGCGTCGCCGCCACTATGGCCAATTGCGCGCCCGACGAAATGCCGAGCGTCGCCGGTTCCGCGATGGGATTGCGCAGCAGCCGCTGCAGCAGGGCTCCGGAAAGGCCGAGACACGCGCCACAAAGAAGGGCGACAGCGGCGCGCGGAAGCAAGCCATAGGCGATGATGATCTGATCGAGCGACATCGACGCCGGATCGAAAGGCCAGGCGGGAAAGCCTGTCGCAGGTGCATAGCGGGCGATATTATAGGCCGACAGGGCAGACGCCAGCATGGCTGCCGCGACGATCGCGACAAGATTGCGGGGGCGAAGTGCAGCGTTCATTCCGGCGCCTCCGTCAGGGCCTTGTGCAGCAGCCGCGCAAACCGCATGCCGGCGATGACCCCGCCATAGGGCCCGACATTTTCCAACTGCAGCACCCGGTTCTGACGCACGGCAGGAAGCGCGTTCCACAGCACGCTGCTGCGCAGGGTCGACCTCGCCTCGACGGGAATTTCGGAGACGATAACGATCTTCGCCTCCGGCATCTCCGCCAGCCGTTCTATCGGGACTGGCGCCGCGAAACTGAACTCCGTGGCTCCCTGCCACGCATTGGTCAGTCCCAGCCGGACCATGATATTGCCGAACAGACTATCGGCCCCGAAAGCGCGAAAATGACGCCCATCGCCAATATTGATCACATAGATCGGTCGCGCAGCCTTGCGCCCGAGCTCTGCCCGATAGCGCGCCAGGTTGCGTTCTGCCTCGGCGACCACCTGTTCCGCGCGATCGGCCAGCGCCAGCTTCGCGCCGAGATTGCGCACCGCGTCCAGCGTCTTTTCGAACGGTGGCTGGCCGGCAACGTAGAAGGGAAGCGAGATCACCGGCGCGATCTGCGAGAATTTCGCCCCGTGCTGCGCATAAAATGGCGAACTCAGGATGAAATCCGGCTGAATGAACCGTAACAGCTCGAAATTCGGGGAGCCGCGCAAGCCGAGATCGATAAAATCCGCCGGTAGAGCCGGTTCGACCGAGGTGCGGCGGAACTGCTTGATCTCCGTGCCGGCGACAATATGGGCTCCGAGGGCGAATGCCGTTTCGAGCATCGCCCAATCGATGGCGGCGAGCCTCGGGCCTTCTGCGGCATATGACAAACGCGGTGACAGGATGAAACCTGCCGACATGGCGAGCAAAGACCGCCGCGTGATGATTGATCGTTGATTCAATGTCTCTGCCGACCGCAATGAATAATCGGGAAACATCTGCAAGCGGTGCATATGAGCCCCTGGAGACTGGCTACATAGGGGCAAAAGCTAAACATGAAAAGAGAAATCATGTTTAGTCGCACAGGTCGTCGCGGTGAAGGCCGGAAGAGATAGTTGCAAATGTAACCATCTCTTCCGGCGACAGCTGGATCAGCTGATGAAATCCGCGCGGCGTGGCGTGAAACTGTCGACCAGACGCCCCTTTTCAAGCGCTTTTACGCCGTGAACGAGGTTGGAAGGGACGATAAAACTGCCTCCTTCGCCGATAATTTCGGTCACGCCGTCGATTGTAACCTCGAAACTCCCCTCCGCCACATAGCTTCCCTGCACATGCGGATGGGAATGGAGGGCGCCGACGCCGCCTTTCTCAAAGGCGAATTCGACGATCATCAGCTCGTCCGTATGGACCAGCACGCGCCGGCGATTCCCGTCCGGCGTGGGTGTCCATGGCCTGTCGCCGCTCTGGCAGAACATTGCTTGGTTCATATCGTATGCTCCGCGGTTCAACGAAGATCTTCGATGGCGACCGCGTCGACATCGGTATAGTCCATATTGTCTCCGGCCATGGCCCAGATGAAGGCGTAGTTTGCGGTGCCGGAGCCTGAGTGGATGGACCAGCCCGGCGAAAGGACCGCCTCTTCATTTTTCACCACGATATGGCGTGTCTCGTCCGGCTCGCCCATGAAATGGAAGACGCGCGCCGTTTCCGGCAGGTCGAAATAGAGATATGCCTCCATCCGGCGATCATGGATGTGGCAAGGCATCGTGTTCCAGACGGAGCCTTCGGCGAGCTGGGTCATGCCCACGACGAGCTGGCACGTCTTGACGCCATCCGCATGGATGAACTGGAAGATCGACCGTTCATTCGATGTCGCGCGGCTGCCGAGATCGATGCGCTTCGCATCGCCGATACGGATGAGACGTGCCGGGTAGGCCTGATGCGCCGGCGCGCTCAGCAGATAGAATTTGGCGGGGTTTCCAGCATCGCTGCTCGCGAACGAAACACCCTTCGCGCCCATGCCGAGATAAAGCATGTCGCGAGCGGCGAGCTCGAATGAAGCGCCATCGGCCTCGATCCTGCCGGCGCCGCCAATATTGACGACGATCAATTCCCTGCGGTCGAGGAAATTCGCGGTTCCTGTCGGCTTGATGGCCTGAAGCTCCAGCGGCGCCGATCCGGGCATTGCGCCGCCGACGATCATCCGGTCGTAATGCGTATAGGTGAGCGTCACCTGGCCAGGCTGGAACAGATCGCCGATATGGAAATTGTGCCGAAGCTCATCTGTGCCCATGGCTGCAGCAGCGGAAGGGTCGATAGCGAAACGGATGGAATAGTCGGTGGTAGGCTGGGTCATGATTTCCTGCAATTCTGGTTGGGCAACTCTGGTTGGATTGAAGAAACGGGCTCAACCCGCATCTGGCATGGTTCGGCGCTCCTGCAAGCGCTCCTGGTATCGCTGCTGGCTGGAAGAAAGATGCGCCCGCATGGCGTCGCGCGCCGCATCGGCATCACCATTCGAAATCGCCGTCAGGATCGTCAGATGCTCGCGCTGCAATCCCTGCTGGTAGGTTTCGGACTGCGTCGTTTCGGTGGACCACGGCGAGGTCACGTCACAGGGAATTGCCCGGCGTCCGAGCACATCGAGCATCTCGACATAGAAGGGATTGTTCGTGGCGCTGGCGATGGCGCGGTGAAAGGCGAGATCGGCCGGCCCGGTCGGATCGCCGTTGCGCAGCAGCCTGCCGAACTCGAAATGCGCCTCCTGGATCGCGGCCTCCTGCGCCGCATTGCGCCTCACGGCCGCGAGGCCCGCAGACTCGATCTCGATTGCCAGCCTCACCTCCAGCACGTTCAGCGCGATGGAGTCTTTCGTTCCCATTTCGGATGCCAGCGCGCCGAGCACAGTGCTGATCTGCTCGGTGGCGAACACGCCGGCTCCCTGGCGCGGTTCGACAAGTCCCGCTGCCGCGAGTTGCGCCAACGCCTCTCGTACAACCGTGCGGCTCACGCCGAAGACTCCCGTCAACTGGCCCTCGGTCGGCAGCTTCTGCCCCGGCTGGATAATGCCGGTGCGCAGCTGTTCCCGGATCGCGGCGACGACCGTCTCGCACAGCTTGGGCTTTCGTTCTACCTTGAGGTCCACAACATCCATTTCTATCTGCCTTCCTATTTGAAGATGCTCGGAAGCCAAAGCGAAATGGCCGGAATATAGGTGACCAGTCCCAGCACCACGATGCCGGCGCCGTAGAAGGGCCAGATCGACCGCATCGCCTGCCAGACGGTGATTTTCCCAACCGCGCAGGCGACGAATTGCACCGTTCCGACCGGAGGCGTGTTCAGCCCGATTCCGAGATTGAGGATCAGGATAACGCCGAAATGCACCGGATCAACGCCGTAGTGCTGGGCCAGGGGAAGAAAGATCGGCGTGCAGATGATGATCATCGGTCCCATGTCCATGAACGTGCCAAGCAGAAGCATGAGCACATTCAGGAGCAGCAGCACCATGAGCGGATCGGTCGAAATGGCATTCATGCCGGCGATCAACGCGGCGGGGACCTTCAGATAGGCCATGAGCCAGCTGAACGATGCCGCCGTCCCGATGATCAGCAGGACCATCGCCGTCGTCCGCACCGCGCCAAGCGTGGCGTGGACGAAATCGTTCCAACCCATCGACCTGTAGCCGAGGATGGTGACCAGCGCCGCATAGATGACGGCTATGCACGAGCTTTCGGTGGCGGTGAAGACGCCGGAGCGGACGCCGCCGAAGATGATCGCGATCAGCAGCAGGCCCGGTAGCGCTATGACGGCGAGCTCGCCGGCGCGCCGGAAGCCCTGGAACGCCTCGGTCGGATAGCCGCGATGGCGAGCGACGAAATAGGCCGTAATCATCAGCGCGGCGGCAAGGAGCAGCCCCGGGAGAATGCCGGCCGTGAAGAGATCGGCGATGGAGATCTTGCCACCTCCGGCGATCGAATAGATGATCATGTTCTGCGACGGCGGCAGCAGCAGCGCAATTAGGGCGGCCATCGAGGTGACGTTCACCGCATAGTCGGTGCCATAGCCCTTCGCCTTCATCTGCGGGATCATGATCCCTCCGACGGCTGCCGCTTCGGCGACAGCCGAACCCGATATGCCGCCGAACAGCGTGCCGGCGATGATATTGACCTGGCCGAGGCCGCCACGCAGGTGCCCGACGAGCGAACCGGCGAAGGAAATGATCCGCTGGGCGATGCCGCCCCGCACCATCAGGTCGCCGGCATAGATGAAGAATGGCACCGCCATCAGCGAGAAGACGCTCATGCCGGAATTCATCCGCTGGAAGACGACGAGCGGGGGCAATCCAAGATAGGCCACGGTCGCCAGGCTGGCAGCGCCCAGGCAGAAGGCGATGGGCGTGCCGATGAACATCAGGAGCGTGAAGACTCCGAACAAAATCCAAAGATCCATTCAGGCCTCCTGCACCTTGGGCATTTCGGGGACTTCTTCAAGGTTTATGTCATGATCGACGCTGACGCCGGCCCAGCGCAGAACCATGCGCTCGAGTGAAAACAGGCTGAACAGGACGCCGCCAGCAACGAGCGGCAAGTAATCGAAGCCGCCTGGCAGGCCAAGCGACGGCAGGCGAGCCTGCCAGGTGAGGCCCACAAGCTTGCTGCCGTACCAGACCATGCCAAGGCCGAAGCCGAAGATGACAAGGTCGGAAACCGTGCGCAGGACCGCCTTGCTTCCGTTCGGCAATATATAGAGCAGCACGTCGAAGCCGAGATGAAAGTTCTCGCGGACACCGATCGCCGAGCCGAGAAAAATGAACCAGCTCATCAGCATGATGGAGGAGGTCTCGGTCCAGCTCGGCGACGAGTTGAGGATAAAGCGCGAGAATACCTGATAGGCGATGAGCAGGGTCATCATGACCATGCCGAACCCGGCGAGATAGAGCGCAAAATTGCTGATCGCCGTGATGACGCGGCTCAGCCGGACGCGCGTCGCGGGAAAATCACTCATTCCATTCCTCCCCTTCGGGCGGAGTTCCCCATGAAGACAAGGCTCCATGGGGATCTGCCGCTTACTGCGTGGCTTCGATACGGGCAGCCAAGTCCTTGAGCTCCGGCGTCGATAGATATTTCTCGTACACCGGCTTCATGGCGTCGATCAGCGGCTGCCTCTCGATCTCGTTGACCTTCACACCGGCAGCCTCGACGATCTCGCGCGACTTCTTCTCGCGGGCATCCCAGAGTTCACGCATCTTGGCGACACTGTCCTTTGCCGCCTGCCGCACGATCGCCTGATCTTCCGGCGTCAGGTTGTCCCAGCTCGCTTTCGACATCACCAGCACTTCCGGCACCATCTGATGCTGGTCGAGAGAGAAGAATTTCGCCACTTCGTAATGTTTCGCCGATTCGAAGCTCGGCCAATTGTTCTCGGCGCCGTCGATCACGCCGGTTTCCAGCGCCGAATAGACCTCGCCATAGGCCATCGGAACGGCGTTGGCGCCAAGCTGATTGACCATGTCGACGAAAACATCCGACTGGATGACGCGGAACTTCATGCCTTTGAGATCGTCCAGGGACGTGATCGGCTTCTTGGAATTGTAGAAGGAGCGCGCTCCCGAATCGTAGAATGCCAGTCCTACAAGATTATGCGCCTCGAACGCCTTGAGGATTTCATCGCCGACAGGTCCATCCATCGTATGGCGCATATGGTCAGCGGAGCGGAAGATATAGGGCAGCGACGGCACCTTGGTGATCGGCACGACGCTGTTGAACGGGCCCATCGAAACGCGATTGAGGTCCAGAACGCCGGTTTGCACCTGCTCGATCGTGTCTTTCTCCTCGCCAAGCTGCGCCGAATGATAGACCTCGACCGAATAGCGGCCGGCGGTGCGCTCCTTGATCAGCTCGCCCATATATTTCACGGCCTCGACAGTCGGATAGCCGTCAGGATGGGTATCGGCAGAGCGAAGCACCGTCTGTGCCCCTGCCGCGCCTGTCATCAGTGCGCCGACCATGGCGGTCAGCATCGTCAATCGAATGGAATTCAGCATAAGTTCCTCCCTGAACAAGCGGGAAGAGACCATGAGCCGGGCTCTCGCATGCAGCGCGCGGATCCTGCGAGGTCTCCTCCCCTACAGGTGCCCGGCCGCTGCAATGCCCGGTCATTTCCTCCCGTCGTCTATCGATAGGAAGAGTTCTTCATCATGTCAATATACAAGTTTGGGTATGTTGTATGATGAATTTGACTTGCCTCAATTCAGCGGCAACCGCCGCGCCGACCATTCGCCCGGAGGAATGAGATCGCCGAAACTCAGGCTGAACGACACCACTTCCGTCTGGTCGCCATTCACCCCGCAGCGGTAATCCACGCTGAACCAGCTGGTACGGCTGCGGAAGGCGCCGCCGGTCGCATCGAGCGCCTGATCGGAAAGCCTGCCGCCCCCGGGTTCGAAGGGCACGAAGAGGTCCGGGAATGACGCAGGACGTTGGTGCCGTATCTGTTCGAGCGCCTCGATACTGCATAGCTGGATGATCCGCCGGCGCGGCGGCAGCTTGGCAAGGGCATCTCGAATGCGCGGATCCGAGATCGAATTCGGCGAGTATAATCGTGTCGCCTTTTGCAGCCTGGATGAACCCTTCTTCGCCTTCGACGACTGCCGTTCGCCACCGGCTCGTTTTGGCGTCGCCTTCTCAGCTTTCCTGGCTGGAGCATCCTTGGCCTTCGGCTCCGCCTGATCGGCGCTGGCGAGCTTTCCTTCCCTGCGCTCGACTGGCAGCTTCTGCGGCTCACGTTCCCGGCGTTGCTGTCCGGCATCAGGCGGCGCAGGCGCAGGGCTTGCCGGAGCCGGCTGCGGCTTCGCCTGATCCGGGCTTTTCGGCGGAGCGGCCGCTTCCATCGCGGGCACCTTCTTTGGAGGTTCGGGCGGCTTCGGCTGCTTCGGCGGTTGCTTCGGCGGCGGCTTGGGCGCCGGCGGCGGCACCAGCCGAACCTCGATCGCCTTGTCTTCCTTCATCTTCGGCAAGGCTGCCGTGATATCGAACAGGAAAAAGGCGGCGATCAGCCCGTGGATGGCGAGCGAGACCGGTACAGACCAGAACCATCCATGTCGTCTTGCCGCGTGAAACATAGGCTGGGAGATGCTCTCTTGAATGGACGGACCATCCGGCCGCATGGCGGCGTCGATGCCCGAAGTAACAATGACAATCGAATGCCTCATCGAGCCGATCAGGCGCGATAAGAAAACTTGAACCATCCTTGGCTTAGGTTATCATCCGGGACAGAATTACATCATACTGCCCCACACTGACAATCTAACTCGCCTTCTCCACCCGACTGGATCAACGATTGGGAAAAGCACAATCAGAACAAGATGGCTTTATGGAGCGGTTGAAAGCCGTGATTGCCGATTACGAAATCATCGTGCAGCGGCTGGAATCAGGGACCGACAAGGCATATCGGACATCGCGCACCGGCGTGAAGGAAGATGTCTCGGCGCAGACGGCGGACCATTATCGGCGCCTCATATCGCACTATACGCTCATCGTCACCCGCTATGAGGAAAAGCAGGCGAAGAACAGAGTCAAATAGGCCGGTCCGCGCATCGATGGAATCCAATGCGATGCACCTTCAGAACGTCACTGTTCCGGCCTTCCGGATCGCTGGACACGCGAACTGGCTGGTTCTGCGGAGATCGTTCACATTCGAAACACGGATTTTTGAGGTGTCGACATGACCACTGTAAAACTGCTGACAGACGCCGAGGCGGCCGCAATCCCGGCGGTGCGCGCCGTCTTCGAAGACATCCGGGCGACGCGGAAGTCCGACTTCATCAATAATTTCTGGCGTGGCCTCGCCAATGACCCGCCAACGCTCAAGCGTGTCTGGGAGAGCGTGAAAGCGGTGATGGGCGCGGAAGGAACACTCGACCCGCTGGTCAAGGAAATGATCTATATCGCCGTTTCAACCGCCAATGGCTGCAATTATTGCGTACATTCCCATAGCGCCGCTGCCAGGGCGAAAGGTCAGACCGCTGCGCAGCACGCGGAACTGATCGCGGTCATCAGCCTTGCCGGCCAGACCAATCATCTGGCGAATGCGATGCAGATCCCGGTCGATCGGGAATTTCAGTTCGGCGGTTGACGCGCCGCGATCCTGTCGCGGAACAGGGCCATGACGGCTATCCCCATGCCTGCGCCCGCCATCTTGACCAGGAAGTTGCTGATATCCGCATGCCTGCCGGGCATCAGATATTGCCCGAGTTCGAACAGGCCACAGCACAGAAACAGCACCATTCCCACGTAGACGAGCCGATTGGGGTAGCTGAGGCTGAAGACGATGCCCAGCGCCAGGAAGGCCGCGAACCGTTCCGTGTTGGGGCCGAGCAATGTCACCGGCCGCACGCTCATCGGGCCGATGGTGGCGAGCATGATGAGACCCAGCAACAGCCAGGCTATTGCGTGATGGCGTGCGAAGAAATTAATCGTTCTTCTCCACCACCAGTACGCGGCTTGGCGATATCCGCCCCGCAATTAGGTCCTGAAGTGCCAGCAGATTGCCCCTCAGACGGCCTTTCCTGTCCACCCAAGCCTCTGGCGCAAGGCTTTTCACCAGATTGGCGACCACGTTCTTCGCCGCAATGGCGAGCGCCTTGGACTTCAGCATCGTGCCCTTGCGGGCGAGATAATAGGGGTTGGCGATCTGGGAGTAGCCCAGCTTGATCCCGGACGTTCGTCCTGTTTTCACACCGAGATGGATGCCGCGCAGGGTGTTCGATTTGACGACGCGGCCGTGCTGAGCCAGCAACCGGCTCAGATCCACATCCTCCAGCCAGCAATAGAGCGGCAGGTTCTCGTCGAACCAGATATCGTTGCGCCGCAGGCCATCCAGCCGAACCGTCATGTTGCAGCCGTAGCCATTATAGACATTCGTCATCGTTTCGGGCCGTGTCTCGGGGTCGTCGAGCAGCTTCTTCAACAGGCCCGATCCCTCCGCGACGCCAATGCCGCGGCTGCCTATGCCGTCGAGCAGGACATTGCCGGTCGCCACCATCACGTCCTCATGCTCGAGAAAAAGGCGCTCCACTTCGGCAAGGTAGTTGGGCGCCATCAGGAAATCATCGTCCAGGAACACCAATATATCGAAATCGTACAATTCCTTGATGATATCGTTGCGCTGTTTCGCCAGGCCGGAGGACGACAGCTTCGTGGACACCGGAATGGCGAGATGGTGCAGGCCATCGGGCACGTCGCTCGGACGCAACGTGCAGATGACGATCTTCTCCGGCAGTCGCGTCTGTTTCTCGATCAGCGGCACTGTCGCCGCCAGAATGTCGCTCCTTCCCGTCGATGGTATCCCGACGGCCATCCTCAGGCGGCGTGCGGAATCATACCCCATGAGCGGCTCCCCTTTTCTTGCCAACGCGTACATAGCGTTTGCCAAGCGCGGCCAATGATGATTTCAGCTCCCGGCTGGAGGGCCAGAACGAGATAGGCGCGGTTGCGCGGGAGCGGCGGACATTGTTGAACACGACGCCGACACCATCGGCGTCCAGCGCGCCGCAGCTCGCCACGGCTGCTCCCAATACGTCCAGTGTCACGTTTTGCTCGTCGCCCACCGTCAGGATCACGCAATCCGTCGTCCCACTGACGATACGCGCATCCGCCGTCGTCTTGAGATCAGGCAGGTCCAGTATGATGATGTCATGTTGCTCGCGCAGCCGTGCGAGATTGGCTTCGAGCGCCTGCAGGTTCAGATAGCGATAGGACTGTGTCGACTTATGCGTGATCTCGTCGACGCCCATCAAGGCCGGTGGCGTGATAACCGCCACGGATTGATAGGGCTCGTCGTTCCGCCTTTCCTTGACCTCGGCCAGCCGTCGGCGCTCTTCGGCCAGCTCGGAACGGCCATAATGCGCGTCGACGGATTTTCCACCATCTTCGCCCTTGTGGTCGAGCCTCTGGTTCAGCGTAGCGAAAACACGGGTCAGGGTCGGGTTGGCCGCACAGGCGTCGATCAGCATGGTGCGATAGCCGGTGGCGGCGTAGAGCTGGGCCAGATTGCTGGCCAAGGTCGTCTTGCCCTCGCCCGGCAGCGCCGAGGTTATGCCGACGATCTTGCCGTTCCTGCGACGCAGAATGAGGTCCAGCGAGGCCTTCGTGCTGCGCACTGCATCCGCGAATGGTTCGTTCGGCTGGTCCATGACGAGGCTGAGCAGTCGCTGCGACTCATGCCCGCCGGTTCGCGACAGCGATTTCAGCGGCACGAAAGGCAGGGTACCGAGGCTGCTGAGGCCGAGTTCCCTGTGCAGGCGGGCTGCCGTCTTGATGCGGCGATCCGCGACTTCGCGAATGGCGGCGTAGGCAAGGCCGCCGAGCGTACCGAGCACGACGGCAAGCGCCAGGACCAGCGAACCTTTCGGCCAGGCCTTGCCAAGCGGTACGGCGGCAGCGGACACCAGGCGGGAATCTCCAACCGGGAAGGATTCCTGCTGCAGCGCGCTTATCAGCTGCTGCATCACGCTCTGGTACATTTGCCGGTATGTGTTGGCGCGGCTTTCGAGTTCCGCCAGCTGCACCCTCGCCATGCCCTTGCTCAGGCCGGAATGGATCGTCGCCTGCAATTGTTCATTGACATATTGCTCGCGCCGTTCGGCGGCTTCGAGGTTCGACTTGTAGACCTGGCCGATACGGACGATCTCGGCGCGAACCTCGCCCTGGAGGCTGGCAATTTCCTTTTCCGCCGCCTGTACGGCCGTGCCCTCGGCGCCGTAGCGGCTCTTCAATTCATCGCGCTGGCCCGTGGCCACCGTCAGGCGTTCACGCAAGGCGGTGATCTGCGGGCTTCGCAGCGCCTCGTCGACATAGCCATCGACATAGGTCTCCGATTCAAGGAAGCGATTGATCATGGCCAGCTTGGCCCGCTCCGTTGCCGCATCCGCCTTGGCGCGCGAGAGCTGGATATTGGCCTCCGCCACCTGCTGCTCGTCGAGCGATGTCGGGCCGGCCTGCGAAATATTGTTGCGGTTGCGGAAATCCTCGACTGCCTTGGCGGATTCGTTCGCCTGGCGGCTGATCTCGGCAAGACGCGCCTCGAGCCAGCCGGCACCGCTCTTGGCGGCCGACGACTTGGCTTCGAGCCCGGCCTTGATATAGGCCTGCGCCGTCGCATTGGCGACGGCGGCCGCCTTGACCGGATCGACGGAATTATAGGCGATGTCGAGAACATAGGACTGACCGACACGCCATACGCGCAGGCGCTCCAGGAAACCGGCGACAGTGCGCCGAAGCGCCACTTCCTGTTTCCCATCCGTATTGCCGCTGCGCCAGAAGGCAAGGCGCGAGAGCAGCGACGGCTGTTCCTGCAGCTCCGGGTCTTCCGTCAAGGCAAGTTCGGCGATGACGCTGATCGCAATCGCCTCCGAGCGGATGATCTCGACCTGGCTCTCCACCTCGCCCGTCTCGATGACGATCGCGCCGGAGACCGCGTCCTGCGAGGCGATACGGGCCTGCTCGGGATCGATCACGATACGCGCGGTAGCGGTGAATATGGGTTCGGTAACGGCCAGATAGAACATGCCGGCCATGGCGCAGCCGAGTACCGAAACGAGGACCGGCCGCCAGTTGCGTTTCAGGAATCCGATGATATCGCGCATTCCGATCAGATTGGCATCGGCCGGATTGTCGTCGGACATTTCAAGATCCTTGTACTTGGCCATTCTCGTGCCCATCATCCTGTTGTTACTGAGTGTTGGTCAGGCCGGTCGCCGCCGCGAGAGGCGCGGCGCCGGAATTCTGCGGCACCATCGCCGCGGTTCCAGCCGTCTGTGCGGAGAACCGGACATTGAGCGAGGCACGAACCACATCGCCCGGCACAAGCAGCGTATTCTCGTCGGCGGCGATTTCGACCGGCTCGGCGGAGGCCTTGCGGGTGATGGTGAATGTGAGGTCCGGCTCCTGTTTTTCACCGCGTTTCTGCCCCGAAAGGATCGAACCCGCCGCGACGAGCAGGCGCTGCGCCGTCTCCTGGCGGATTTTCAGCTGATCCAGCGAGGCTTGGGCCGTCTGGAGTTCGGTCGAGGCGGTGGTCTGCCGCGTGCTGACGAGGTTCTGCGCATCCCGGCTCGCCTGGCTTATGTTCTGCCGTGCGCGCATGATTGCGGTCACCTGATCCAGGCGATCGGCCTGAAGCGCCGTTATGATGCGCTGCAAGTCGGACTGGCGCGATGTCGTCGCTATGCCGCGCTCGACGAGCGGCTTGACTGCGGCGAGCTCATCATCGAGCAGCTTGAGCTGCTTCTCCTGGCCGACGACCTTTTCCTGCAGCACATCGATTTCCGAGGCGAAGAGCCGGCGCAGCTCGCTCAGGTTCTCAAGCTGCTGGGTAAGACCATTGGACTGCGCCTGAAATACCGCCCGTTCTTCCGCGATAATGGAGGAAACCGTGGCTTCATCGGCAAGCTCGTTAAGGTTGGCTGGAAATTCGATGTCCTTCTGACCCGAAATTTCGGCCCTCAGCCGCGCGATCCGGGCAAGGGTGCGCACCATTTCGCCATGCGCCGATTGAAGCTCGCCCAGATACTGAATCTGCTCGACCGTTCTCGCTTCCTCGCGCGGACGATATCGCCCACCTGCCAGGGCCACCGCCTGAAGCACCGTCAGGCCCGGACGGAAACGATATTCACCCGGCCGCTCGACATTGCCGACGAGGAAGACCGGCGGATAATCGACGATCTGGACGGCCACATTGGGTAGGTTCACCAGACCGGTGATCTGCTGCACCCGTTTCGACACCTCGGTCGCCATGGTCACGGCATCGAAGGAAGACACTTCCATGGTGCCGACCAATGGCAGGAGAAGCGACCCTTCCTCGGAAACGACATATTCGCCGTTCAGTGCGCTCCACTCGCGATATTCACCGCGGGCGGCCACCCATTCCAGCACAGTGAGACGCAATCTCGTATAGGGTGCCAGCTTGTAGGGTTCGCTCGCAGCCGCCGGCAATGGCATTGCAAACGGTATGGAACACAGAGCAGCGGCAAGCATGAGCCGCCGCGCGATCCCGAGGATCGATCTCTTGAGTTCGTGCCACATGATTCTTGCCCCGCCACCTGTTTTTCCAGCATTATCAGCGGCTACAGAAGGCGTGACAATCAATCGATCACAGTTTTACCATAATGAATTTGGTCTATATCGGCTATCTTTTGTGTTTATTCACCAGTTTCGATGCACGTTGAACATGCCAGATCGCAATTTCCAACACATATAGACTGAAATCAAGCCTGATAGATCAGTATAGCGCGCCGCATACCTAGTATTACGGGCGCCTGTTAAACCCAATTGTTTATTGACGCTCCGGGTCCATATTATAGGCTTCATGGGCGGCATCGAAGCGGGAAGGAATAACCCGTATATGCCGCTCAAGGGGCAGTCAAAATGTGTGGGATCGCGGGCTATTGTGGAACGGAAATCGGTGGAGACGGCCCCCGCATCCTGCGCAGGATGACCGACGCGATTTCTTACAGGGGTCCCGACGAAAGCGGCGTCCAGTCGATGACGGATGCGGGGCTCGGTCATGTCCGCCTGTCGATCGTCGGCCTGTCCGATGGCCAGCAGCCGATGCAGAGCGCGGATGGCAACCTCGTAATCTCGTATAATGGTGAAGTGTTCAACTATGTGGAACTGCGCGACGACCTGATCGCGCAGGGTCACCGCTTCCGCAGCTCGAGCGACACGGAGGTGATCCTTCATCTCTACGAGGAGATGGGGCCGGATTGCGTCAAGCTGCTCAATGGCGATTTCGCCTTCGCACTTTGGGACAACAAGCGCCGCCGCATGATGCTGGCGCGGGACCGGATGGGCGTGCGCCCTCTCTTCTATACGTGCCACGGCGGCAATTTCTTCTTCGCATCGGAGATAAAGGCGCTGCTGGCCGTTCCAGGCGTGCGGTCCGAAATCGATCCCTATGCGCTCGACCAGATATTCACGCTCTGGGCGCCGATCCCGCCGCGAACGGCGTTCAAGGACATTTACGAACTGCCGGCTGCCCATCTGATGCTCGTCGATGACCGTGGCATCAAGCGGTCATCCTATTGGCAGCTGGACTATCCGCATGGCGGCGACCACGGCAAATCGCGATCCGAAGCCGATATGGCCGAGGAACTCAGGCATCTTCTGACCGACGCTACCAGAATTCGGCTGCGCGCCGATGTACCTGTCGGCTCCTATCTTTCCGGGGGGCTGGATTCGTCGGCGGTTTCGGCCCTGGCCGCTCGTGTCATCCCGGATCGGCTGAGGACATTTTCGATCGGGTTCGAATCCGCGGAACATGATGAAACAATCTTTCAGAACCAGATGGTCGAGGCGCTCGGCACGAAGCATTCATCGCTGACCTGCAGCGGCAGCGACATTGCCGATATATTCCCGTCCGTCGTCGAACATATGGAGCGGCCGGTGCTGCGAACGGCGCCAGCGCCGCTCTATCTCTTGTCCAGGCTTACCAAGGAGCACGGCTACAAGGTCGTCCTCACCGGCGAGGGCGCCGACGAGGTTTTCGGCGGCTACGACCTGTTCCGCGAAGCCAAGGTCCGGCGTTTCTGCGCCCGCCAGCCCCATTCCCGCACGAGACCGCAGCTGTTCCGCCGGCTTTATCCGTATCTGCCGGGGCTGCAGCAGCAGAAACCGGAATATCTTGCGGCATTCTTCGGCGTCAGCGTGGATGATCTGAACGATCCGCTCTATTCGCATCGCCCGAGATTCCGCGGCACGGCGGCGACGAAACTTTTCTTTTCCCCTGAGCTGAAACAGGCGCTTCATGGCTATGACGCGACGGAAGATCTGATTTCGACACTGCCTGCGGATTATGCGCGCTGGCATCCGCTGAACCAGGCTCAATATCTCGAAACCAGCCTGTTGCTGCCCGGTTATATCCTGTGCTGCCAAAGCGACCGCATGGCCATGGCCCATGGCGTGGAGGGGCGTTTCCCGTTCCTCGACCATCGGATCGTCGAATTTGGAGCGAGGCTGCCGATCAGCGCCAAGCTGAATGGCCTCGACGAGAAGCACATCCTCAAGCAGGCCATGCGCGGGCTGATACCCGAGACGATCACCGCCCGGCAGAAGCAGCCTTACAGGGCGCCCGACAGCCAGTCCTTCACCCGTGGCCACTTGCCCGGTTACGTTGCCGAGCTGATGAGCCCGGAAGCGATCGACGATGGCGGATTGTTCAACGCCGGCGCCGTCGGCAAGCTCCTCGAAAAATGCGTGCGCAACGACACGCCGGGGCATCGCGACGACAGCGCTTTCGTCGGCATTCTGTCGACGCAGCTCTGGCAACAGGCCTTCGCCCAACAATCCTATCAAAACAACTATGCCGCAGCATGAAAGGAATATTCAGCATGACGCTCGAGGCACAGATAAGAGATTTCATCGTCGAGAACTACCTGTTCGGCGACACCAGCCACCCGCTTGAGGCGACGACGTCGCTGATCGAGAGCGATGTCATCGATTCGACCGGGGTTCTCGAACTGGTGACCTTCCTTGAAGACACGTTCCACATCACCATCGACGATGCGGACATCGTACCTTCCAACCTCGATTCCATCGCGAGCATCGCCAGTTTCGTGTCCAGCAAGGCTGTACCGCAGAAATCGGTGGCTTGAGGAAAGGCCCGGCAAATGCGCATCGAGAACATCCTGCGGCAGACCGCCCGCCGCCTTGGCGACAAGACCATGCTGGTCGCCGGCACCCGGAGGCTGAGCTATGCCGAGTTCGACGATCTGACGGATCGTCTCGCCGCCGCGCTTTGGGCTCAGGGCATAATGCGCGGCGACCGTGTTCTCGTGTTCATGAACAATTGCTGGGAAGCTGCCGTCTCCATCTATGCCGTCATGAAGGCCGGGGCTGTCTTCAGCCCCATCAACCCATCCACAAAGGCGGACAAGCTCGCCTATATCATCGAGAACTGCCGGGCGAGGGCAATCATCACCCAGGAGAAGCTGGCCGGCATAGCCAGTGAAGCAATAGGCACGAATACCGCTTGCGAGCTGATCGTTTCCGGGTCGCGTGACGACATGGCCGGCCAGAACCGGTTGTCCTTTGCCAATGCGCTTCAGGTCGAGCCTGTGCCGGTGCCGCATGCGGGGATCGACATGGACCTCGCCATGCTGATCTATACGTCCGGCTCCACCGGACGGCCAAAGGGCGTGATGATGAACCACCGCAACATCGAAGCTGCGGCGACCTCGATCACGACCTATGTTGAGAATGTCGAGGACGACATCATCCTCAACGTGCTGCCGCTGGCCTTCGACTATGGGCTCTATCAGCTGTTCATGACGGTCAGGGCAGGCGCAACGCTGGTGCTGGAAAAATCCTTCAGTTTCCCGCAAGCCATATTCGACACCATGCGTCGCGAGGGCGTTACCGGCTTTCCGATCGTCCCTACCATGGCGGCGCTCATCCTGCAGATGCGCGATCTTCAACCGGGGTTTCTGCCGGGCCTGCGCTACCTCACCAATACCGCCGCGGCCCTGCCGCCGGCGCATATTGCCCGCCTCCGGGAGCTTTTTCCCGGCGCCCGCCTCTATTCGATGTATGGGCTGACCGAGTGCAAGCGCTGCACCTATCTGCCGCCGTCGCAGCTCGACATCCGCCCGGGTTCCGTTGGCATCGCCATTCCGAACACGGAGGCCTTCGTCGTGAACGATGATGGCCAGCGCGTACCGCCGGGGACCGTTGGAGAGCTCGTCATCCGCGGCCCGCATGTCATGCAGGGCTATTGGGAAAACAGGGAAGCGACGGATCGCGCCCTGCGCCCCGGTCCAAGCCCCTGGGAAAAGGTGCTCCATACGGGCGATCTCTTCACGATGGACCCCGAGGGTTACCTGTTCTTCGTCGGCCGCAAGGACGACATCATCAAGACGCGCGGCGAGAAAGTCGCGCCCAAGGAGGTCGAAGACGTCCTTCACGCCTGCGCCGGAATTGCCGAAGCGGTGGTGATCGGCGTGCCTGATCCCGTGCTTGGCCAGGCGGTGCGCGCCATAGTCGTGCGGAGCGATGAAACCCTGACGGACAAGGACATCATTCGCCATTGCGCGCGTAATCTCGAAGATTTCATGGTGCCTAAATCGGTGGAATTCAGGTCTGGGCTGCCCAAGACCGATACGGGCAAGGTAAGTCGGAGGCTCGCGGCAGAGCCACAGGAGCAAATATGATGAACAAGATTTCCTCGAGGCCCGGCGCGGACATCCTGCCTTTGTCGCTGGAAATAGATCCGGCTGCCGAGGTCGCGCGCATCGTCGCCGCGATGAGGAGCCAGCTGCGCTCGCCGCTCCGGCGCCGCGGTTTCGTCCTCGGCCTTTCCGGCGGCGTCGATTCAAGCGTCTGCGCCGCATTGGCGGCACGCGCCGTCGGCCCCCGGAACGTCTTCTGTCTTTTCATGCCGGAAAACGATTCCGACCCGGAAAGCCTGCGGCTCGGACAACAGGTCGCCGACGCTTTCGGGCTTCCAGGCATTATCGAGGATATCGGCCCGCAACTGGAAGCAATGGGCTGCTATGAGCGCAGGGACGCCTTTATCCGCCGCATCGAGCCCGAATTCGGGCCTGGCTGGGCGTCGAAAATCGTCATCGCCAATGCGCTTTCCGGCGAGGGCTACAATATTTCATCGCTCGTGCTGCAACGGCCCGACGGGACGACGGCGAAGCTCCGCATGCCGGCGGAAGTCTATCTCGGCATCGTCGCCGCCACCAACATGAAGCAGCGTACCCGCAAGCAGATCGAATATTACCATGCCGACCGCCTGAACTACGCCGTCATCGGGACGCCGAACCTGCTCGAATACGACCAGGGATTCTTCGTCAAGAATGGCGACGGCGCGGCCGATCTCAAGCCGATCGCGCATCTCTACAAATCGCAGGTCTATCAGTTGGCCGCCTATCTCGGGGTGCCGGAAGAGGTGACGGCGCGGCCGCCGACGACCGATACCTATCAGCTGGCGCAAACGCAGGAGGAGTTCTATTTCGCCCTGCCCTATCGCGAGATGGATCTGTGCCTCTACGGCCTCAATAATGCCCTGCCGGCCGCGAGCGTCGCCGTCGCTGCGGGCCTCTCGGAAGAGCAGGTCCTGCGCGTATGGCGCGATATAACGGCCAAGCGGAAGACGACGCGTTATCTTCATCTCGGCCCGCAACTGGTCGAGGCGATATCCACCATCGATCATTAGGAAGCGCCATGCCGGGTTTCACGCAAGCGGTTTTCGCAATCGGCACCTTGTTGCTGGCAGCTCTTCCCGGCAGGGCGGCGCTTGCGGAAGAGCGCATGATGTGGGGCGTCAACGGCCATCCTCTTGCCTCCTATCATGGCGTCACGCTCACCTTCCAGGTAGAAACGATGGCCGCGCTTGGCGTCAAATCCTACCGGGTCGACCTGCAGACGCCCGAACAACTGCCGAAGCTTGAAATGCTCGTCAATGCAGCAGCGCGGAAAGGCATTTCGATCCTTCCCGTGCTCACGCCGGTCGTCGATCTCAAGTCAGCATCCAAGGAAGATATTTTCACCGTGTCGAAACGGCTTGCGATGCAGGCGGCGGCACAGCTCGGAGACAAGATCTCCGTATGGGAACTCGGCAACGAACTCGAGAGCTTCGCCATCATCCAGCCATGCGAGATGCGCGACGACGGCACGCAATATCCCTGCGAATGGGGCCCGGCAGGCGGGCTCTACCCGCTCGATTATTACGGCCCGCGCTGGGAGAAAGTCGCGGCCGTGATGCGTGGGTTGATCGCGGGCATGAAGGCGGCGGGCGGCGAATACAAGATTGCGATGGGCACAGCCGGCTGGGGCCACATCGGCGCGTTCGAGCGGATGAAGCAAGACAAGATCGAATGGGATATCAGCGTATGGCATGCCTATGGCGAGGACCCGGAATGGGCCTTCAAGGCGCTGGCCGCCTATGGCAAGCCTATCTGGGTGACCGAATTCAACCATCCGAAAGGCAGTGTCGAGGGCGAGCAGGCGCAGGCGGAAGGCCTGAAGAAGGCAATGGCGCGGCTCCAGGAGCTGAGCAAATCCTATCCGGTGCAGGCGGCCCACATCTACGAATTGATGGACGAGACCTATTGGGCTCCGGATTTCGAGGCATTCATGGGCCTCGTCAAGCTCGATCCGGACGGCAAGGGCGGATGGCGGCCGGGGGCGTTGAAGCCCGCGTTCAAGACGGTTCAGGAATTCATCCAGAGCAACGCCCTGGCCGGAGCCGCAATCCAATGATGACAAGGCGGCGGAACTAGATCATGGCAACCAATGTCTTTGGCGTCTGTGTGCTGCTGTTCGGCATCCTCGTCCAGTTCATGCACAGGAAGTATGCGCTCTACGGCATGCTGGCGCTCACGCTTTTCGGCGCGGCGGCGGCACTGACCCTGCCTGCGCTCGGCGGCGCGTCGATTCTCGTCGCCAATGCGTTCCTCGTGTTCTTTGCCTGGCGGACGCTTCGCATCACCGGTCTTTCGCCCTTCCTCAGCAGTCTTCTGGCGCCCAGCAGCGGCTTCTGGCTCCTGCTATTGATCACCTATGGCATCATCAGCACCATCTTTTTCCCGCGCCTCTTCGCCGGCGTGACGGAAACCATGATGGTGCAGAGACTGCCCGGCGGCTTGAGCCGCATCGTGCTCAATCCGCTTACCTTCTCGAGCACCCATTTGACGCAGACGGTCTATGCCCTGGGCGGCGTCGTCTGCTTTGCCGCCTCGTTCGCCTATTTCAGGCTCAAGCAGGCCTTTCACCATTTCCTCGGCGCCTTCTTCTTCCTCTGCGGCCTGAACGTCCTTTTTGCCATTCTCGATCTCGCTACCTTCGCGACCGGCACAGGCGAATTGCTGGAATTCATCCACACGGCCAATTATTCGCTGATGACGGCTGTCGAGATGGGTGGCCTCAAGCGGATCTCGGGAACCTTCCCTGAATCC
The DNA here is from genome assembly GCF_023554255.2 of Phyllobacterium sp. 21LDTY02-6. Classification (GTDB taxonomy): domain Bacteria; phylum Pseudomonadota; class Alphaproteobacteria; order Rhizobiales; family Rhizobiaceae; genus Phyllobacterium. The sequence goes on from NZ_JAMJWD020000006.1 coordinate 90,512, forward strand.
TCTTCCTTCGCCACGTTCACGCTGATCCTCTTTGCGATCAGCGCCAGCCTCTATCTCGACAATGTAAGGCCGCTCCGCTCCGGATTCTACGCGCTGGCCAGTCTGGTCCTGCTGCTGCTTTCGACCTCGGGAACTGCCTATGTGGGGCTCATGGCGACCATGGCGCTATTGATGGTGCAATCCTTCGCTCCGGTCTTCAATGGCGGGCGCATGCGCAAGCAATTGTTCATCTATATGGGCGGCATGTGCGCGATCGCCCTGCTCCTGTTGATCGCGGTGCTGTCACCGACGATCATCGACGCCGTCGCTGCCTTTTTCGACGAGAGCCTGTTCGGCAAGCTCGACAGCGCGTCGGGGCGTGAACGCGGATACTGGAACGAGGTGGCATGGACGAACTTCGTCGAAAGCTTCGGCCTCGGCGTCGGCGTCGGCGGCGCGCGCGCATCGAGCTATGTATTCGTGCTGCTCTCGAATGTCGGGGTGCCGGGCGCGCTCTGCTTCGTATTCTTCGTGGCTTCCACGCTGTTCAGGCGGAGCCTGCGCCCATCGGGCGGCCAGACCCGCCATATCGTCCGCGCCATCCGTTGCGGGATCGCCGCCAATCTTGTCGGGGCAGCGCTGGTCGGAACCGTGTTCGATCTTGGAATGCTGTTCTACGTGCTGGCCGGTGCAGCCGCTGCGGCCGCCTATCCAGTTGCCAAGGCTGCCGCTCCGGCCCGCAAGATCGCGCTGCCCGGCAAGGAATTGACGAGCCACAGCGCGCATTGATCCGCTCAGGATTCGCGGAAGGCCCGGGACATGCTGTCGAGAACCGGCTTCGCCAGATATTCGAAGAAAGTCCGTTCATGCGTCTGGATGAGAATGTCCGCAGGCATGCCTGGCGTCGGTGAAAAACCCTTGATCCTGCCGAGTTCCTCCGACGGAATGCTGACCCGCGCCAGATAGACATCCTGTTTGGTCGCGTTATCGGTCATCGAGTCGGCGGATACGTAGTCGACGCGGCCGTTGATGACCGGCGTGGTCCTTTGGTTGAGGCCGCTCAACCTGATGTGGGCTTCCTGCCCCTGCTTGACTTCATCGATCTGCATCCGCGGTATCTGCGCTTCGATGATGAGAGGAACGCCGGCGGGGAGGATCTCCACGATCGGCTTGCCGGTTTCGATGACGCCGCCGGCCGTGTGGTAATGCAGGCGCACCACAGTGCCTGCCACCGGCGCCTTGATCAACGTCCGGTCGAGCACGCTATCGGCCTGCCGGGTTTGTTCGCGCACTGCATCGAGCTCGGCCTCCGCACTCTGGATTTCATCGAGGGCGGCCTGCTTCTCGGTATCCTTGGTCTGGATGATTTCCTTGCGGAACTTCTCGATCTGGGCGTTGATTTCGGAAATTTCTGCCGAAAGGCGTGCAATCGTGCCCTCGCCATCGGCCACGGCGCGCTGCAATACGCTCACCTCGGAACGGGCCATGAGCCCCTTCTTGAACAGCGACTGCTTGGCCTTGAACTCGTCCTTGAGCAGTTCGACCTGCGTCGCGGTCGCGTCGATCTGGGCCATCCGCCCGACGCGCCGGAACTCCAGCGCCGAGATGTTCCGCTCCATCATCTGTAGCTCGTTCGCATATTTCGCGTGGGCATTGGCGAAATTGTCGCTCTGGCTCTCGTTGACCGCGCGAATATCGGGATTGGTCAGATTGTCCATGATTATCTTCGGCGGCTGATAGCGCTCGTCGCCGCGCACCACCGCATGAAGCCGCGCGAGGATCGCCTCCAGCCGTGCCTGGCGCAGGAACAGCTGTTGTGCATTCGCCTTCGCCGCAGTCTCGTCCAGGCGCACCAGATTATCGTTCTCGCTGACCTGGTCACCCTCCTTGACGAGGAGCTCCCTTATGATGCCGCCCTCGAGATGCTGCACGATCTTGTTGTTGCCGGTGGCGACGAAGCTTCCCGGCGCGATCACGGCAGCGGCGAGCGGCGCGGTGGCCGCCCATGTCCCGAACCCGCCAAAACACACGAAGACGAGCGCAGCGCCGAATTTGCTGTAGGGCTTGATAGAGCGAGGCACGCCCGCATACCATTCGAGGTCGTTCAATGCGTTCGTCGCGGCCACGGTTCGCTCCCTTTTCTTGTTCTATTCCGCTGCTTCGATGAAGGCTTCCGGTGCCGGCGCCTTCTTCCTCGACAGTGCCTCCAGGACCTTCTCGCGCGAGCCGAACATGGTCACGCTGCCATTGTTGAGCACCATGATCTTGTCGACACAGCTCAACAGCGCCGGCCGCTGGGTGATGGTGACGACGGTGATCTTGTTGTTGCGGGCGTGATAGAGCGCCTTCGTCAGCGCCTGATCGCCCTTTTGGTCGAGATTGGAATTCGGCTCATCCAGGACGACCAGCGTCGGGTTGCCGAAGAAGGCGCGGGCGAGAGCGATGCGCTGCTTCTGCCCACCGGACAATGGCGCCCCATCGGCAGCGACCACCGTCTCATAGCCCTGCGGGAAACTGGAGATCAGTTCATGCACGTCGGCAAGAACCGCCGCCTCATAAATCGACTGATCGGTGGCGTCCTCCCGCATCCGCGCGATATTGGCCTTGATCGTGCCCGGAAACAGCTGCACGTCCTGCGGCAGGTAGCCGATATTCTCGCCGAACTGGCGCTGGTCCCAATTTCGCAGGTCCATGAGATCGAGGCGCACACTGCCCGAAGTCGGCAGGATGGACCCGACGAGCATCTTGCCCAGCGTCGTCTTGCCCGCGCCGGAATTGCCGATGACGGCCATCGATTCTCCTGGCATCAGCGTGAAGGAGATACCGTTCAGGATGACTTTCTTGTTGGGTGGCGGAACGTAAAGGATCCGCTCGACATCCAGCCGGCCCTGGGGAGCCGGCAAGCGAAGCCGCTCGAAGTTCAATGGCGAGGTCTGCAGCAGGTTGCGAATCCTGCCGAAGGCGGAGCGGAACTGGATGAAACTGTTCCAGCCTTCGATCGCGCCCTCGATAGGCGCAAGCGCACGGCCGGCGATGATCGAGGCTGCGATGACCATGCCGCCCGTAAGCTGCCCGTCAATGGCCAGATGCGCGCCCCATCCGAGCATCGCGACCTGTGTAAGCAGCCGCACGCATTTGGAAATGGTGGCGAAGATAATGTTCCGGTCCTGTGCCTTGACCTGTGATCGCAGCGAACCTGCCATGTCGCGGCCCCAGATCTTCACCGCTTCGGGTATCATCGCCAGCGCATTGATGATCTGCGAGTTCCGCGACATCGAGTCGAGGTGCAGCATGGCCCGGCTCTGGTAGCTGGTGGCCTCGGCAAAGGAAGCGGCCGTGGCGCGCTGGTTGAGGAAGGCGATCGCGATCAGCAGCAGCGACGAGGCGACGACGATGAATCCGAGATGAGGATGAACCAGGAACACTGCCAGCAGGAAGATCGGCGCGATCGGCGCGTCGAAGAATGATAGGAGTGTTCCCGATGTGAGGAACGATCGCAACTGCTGCAGATCGCCGAGTATCTGGTAGTCCTTGCCATTGCCATGCAGCGATGCACGGGCGGCGGCGCTCAAAATGGGCGCTCCCAATTGCACCGCGACCTCCACCGCCGTGCGCATCAGAATGAAGCGCCGAACCGCATCCAGCACGACCTGAACGATGACGGCCCCGACGATGACGACGGTAAGCATCACCAGCGTATCGGTCGACCGGCTCGTCAACACGCGGTCCGATATCTGGAACAGGTAGATAGGGATCGCCAGGACGAGGATATTCAGGAAGAAGGTGAAACCCATGGTGATGATGAGGTTTCGCCGCACCGCATTGACGCCGTTGCGAAAACTGTCGGCGAAACTTACCGCGGCGACGCGCTTATGGAAGTTTTCGCCGCTGGTGATCGGCTTGACATTGCTGCTTTCCTTGGCGGGAACAGGACCACGATCACCTTCGATGACCTTGCCGAATTCCTCTACCGGCTGCTGACGCCCCTCGGCAATCGGCGCAACCGGGGCTGCTTCAACCGGATTGGCCGTCGCGGTTTCCGCGTCCTCGCCGGACAGCCGGCGGATCTGCGCCTCCATTTCGTCCAGCAGGCTTTCAAACGTCAACCGGCTGAGCTCCGCTTCGTCGCCATGACGAGGCAATGCCCCGGACAGGCCGGTCGTGGTGTATTGGTTCATTCGCCTCGCGCTCCTCCACGCATTCTTGTTTTTATCAGGCGAGTACAGTCTGCATCACGTCCACGGCAGGACCGGTGTCGGGTATGTCGACGGCGGGACCATGATCCGCGGCCGCATGGCCGGGCGCATCATCGTCCAGGAATGCCACCAGTTCGTTGGCGAGCGGCTGTTGCCCGTTCTGCGCAGGCGCTGGCGCGATGATGTCGGCCTGGATCAGGATCGCGTCGGAATAGACGCCTCCACCCGCATAGGACGTACCTCCTCCATTCGCGTCCATGTCTTCAATGGACGCGATGTTGATCAACGCATTGGATCCGGTGCTGATGTCCCATTCCGTTCCGTCCGACCCGTTCAGCAAAGCATCCTCGTAATGCGCAACATAATCGGCATCGCCCAAGACATTGACCTGCTTGATATAATTCAGGTCGTAGACATTGCCACTGATGTAAAGAACCCGGAGGCCCTCTATGCCCTGGAGCGCCGCGTCAGCGCCGAAGCCCGACGGCATCGTGTAGTTCCCGCCGGCCAATTGGCTGAAGGCATCGGCATAATGCTGGGGCAGGCCGTTCACCCAGTTAGCCCCGCCCGTATTGGCGATGCTGGCGGAATTCCACAACAGGTTGCCGCTCGATGACAGGCCGCCGCTATATTCCCCCGCCGCGCCGCCCGTAGTGAATTTGTCGTTGTCGAACAGTATGTTGGTCTGGAATATGAAATTGCCGTCATAATAGTTCCCGCCGATCATGACGAGGTCGTATGACTTGCACAGGTCCGCGAAGGACGCGCTATTCATGGAGCCGTTGGAACCGGTCACGATGGTGGTGTAGGCGCCGGTTGCCGAGAGCACATGCACGTCATTGTCGGACATGAAACTATATTGCGAGATCCAGTTCATCTGCAGGAGGTCGCCCGTGACGACGCTGATCTGCCAATTCTGCGGGAATGTCGGCGCCTCGCCAGGTATTGTTGCGTTCTGGCCCTGGGCCGATTCATAGAGGAAGCTGGCAATGTTCATCGCCTGTGTCGATGGCGCGGCGCCAAGCCCGGCAAATCCCCCCTCGAACACATCGCTGTCGCTATAGGCGTTGACCTGGACGATCGCGCTGATGTCATAATAATTGCCGGCAACCGCGAAGTGAGCGCCGACCGAATCCAGGCTTTGCAGCGACACCTGATTGACCATCAGATTGCCGCCGGCCTTCAAGGTGACCGAATCGTCGATTTCCGTCCCTTTGATCGTCGCTCCCTCGGCGCCAGCAGTAATTTGGCCATCCGTTGCAGCCTCGGTCGGCTGTGGCAGATAGTCCTCGAGCCTCAGGTTGGCGAGTTCGGCGGAACCGTTGACATATGTGCCTTCGATATGGTCGGCGGACACGACGGAGATATCGGCGCCGGCAATGGCAGGCGCCGCGAAACCCTGCATGGCGGACATCTGGTTCGCAAAGAATTGCGGTATGTCGGCGACCGAGTCCAGGCTGCTGGCTGCGTCGAAAGGCTCGCTCACGGAGAAAGCCAGTCCCGTCAGGCTCGTGAACGCGGCGTCATCGCCCCAGTTCAGGTCGACCGGAACGTGATTGCCCATGATGATGATGTCATTGTCTTCGAGATGGCTCGTCTGTTGCAGGACGACCGCGGTCTCGGAAGGCGGAAGGCCGAAATGGGGACCGCTGTCTTGATCCACCGCACGCGATCCGCCGCCAACGCCGACATTCCCCTTCAAATGATGAAATTTCTGCCCGTGCAGCTCGAGTTCCAGGGTGTCGTATGAAACGGAGGTCATCATCTGGTCGGCCGTCGGTGCCCACGGCGTGGGGAGGTATTTTACGCTCGCCTGCGAACTGGCCGGAGCGACGTATTGTTCAGGATTGGTCTCGACGACGAGCAAGGGGTTGAGTTCAGGCTCCGCATTCGGAGCAACCTTGAATTCACGATAGTCCAGTCGCAGTTTCACCGCTTCGATGGATGTGTGGAAATAACCCATAAAGTGCGTGATCGATTCCGAAATATGATCACCAAATCCCAGCATTCTGGTAGCTCCCGCCGTTCGCGGATGTAGTTCCAACGCGGTTCATGACGCACCCTGCGCGGAAGCTCCGCGCAGGGTGATACTCGTTGGAAAGGCTAGACCTGATCGGTGTCGCCTACGGAAGTGCTGGTATACGAGCCGTTGATGACGGTACCTTCGAAGGCGTTCTGCTGCAGATTGGCACCGAGAACGATTTCCTGGGTGAATGCCGAGGAGTTGATGTTGGCTTCGGCGCTGGCTGCACTCGAACCATTGACATCATCGCCTGCCGTGATGTCGGAACCACCGGCACCGCCACCGAAGAAGCTGCTCGTAAGACCGCCCCAACCGCCGTCACCGAGGCCGATACCATCGCCCGCCGACGCGTTGCCACCAGCTGCACCTAGCGTGACGCTGCCGGTGTTGTTCTGCGAAACGCCCGAAAGCGCATCATTGTCGACGAGGTCCACGACCTGATTGAGCGCGAAACCCGTATCATTGCCGGCACCGGTCAATGCGCCATTGAGCACATTGGAGAAATTCACATCATTGCCCGGATCGAACGTGATGCTGCCGGAGTCGGTCAGGAAGATATTGTCGAAGCTGTTGCCGGTCAGATCGAGATCGGCGAAGTCATTGTCGTCGGGCGAATAGCCTTCGATGCCGAGATCGACAGTTACATCAACCGTGACGTCGGTCGTCGAGCTGTTCGAATTGAAGTTCTCATTGCCGTTGTAGCTCTCGTTGGAATTGGCATTGAGGTTGCCGTTCCCATTGAGGTTGCCATTGCCATTGAGGTTGAGGTTTTCGGAACTGGACGACTGCTCCTGGCCCTGCCCCTGACCCTGATCCTGGCCTTGGCCCTGACCTTGTCCCTGCCCTTGGCCCTGATCCTGCCCTTGGCCCTGTCCCTGGCCTTGACCCTGTCCCTGCAACTGAAGCGCCAGCGCAGCGGCGAATGCGTCGGCGTCGGCACTGGCCGAGGCGGACGGGTCGAAGCCGGGGAGCTGGTAATTCTTATTGCCACTCATGTTAATTCCTCCGAAAAGATCAAAGCGGCAAATCTCTATGCATTTCAAACGAGATTATCTGCGCGCTCTGCCGTGTTAAGTTCCGACAAGCATCGGCCTGCAATGTGCGAGACGATGAATCTCGCACAAGGTAACAATGATGGTACTGATGCTCGTGATGATCCGGCTTACCTACTGCACGCCAAGCCGAGACGTGAACCTAGGGCCGAAAACCGGCCTCGTTAAGCTACCAATTGTACTTAGCTCCGGCAGAAACCAGTAAGAACGGGCGAATCGGACGCGGTACGGGCGAATAAAGCCAAGCTACCAGACACTTATGAGGCGCGCTCGCGGCGACCCGTTGCCGGCGGCCAGCGGCAGCATAATCCCGGCTAATGAATTGGGACGATGACCCGGATGGGCCTGAAACAGTATAATTCTATCTAGATTGGCAGTCGAAGGACAATCGGATGTATAAACATTTAACAATGTCACGGTGGCGTCACGCCGGGTTTACTAATCCTTAAAAGGTCAGCACCGGTGACGGGGGTTGCCGTGCTGAGGAAATGTTCACAATTACAAAACAAAACGCGAAACGCTAACTGGCCCCGAGGTGACACTTATTTTGGGGCGTAGGGGACTATTATGAACAATTCTATATCACGCCTGAAAATAGAAAATCCGTCCAGATCAGAGGGGCCAGCCAAGTCAAAGAACGGCGTATTCATCTACGCGGAGTCCGGCGCCGTATTTCAGGGCCTGGTGCAATCTCTTGAAAGAACTTTCCCGAACCTGGAGATCTACCTCGCCGACGAATTGGTCGAGGCTGAACCATTTGATAGCGAGGTGGGACTCGCGCTGATCCAGGCCAGCTTTGCCGATGACGTCACGGGTTGCGTCATGCGCTGCCGCGAACGGTTCCCGTCGGCATCGATCACGATGATGATCGAGGAATCCGCCACCGGAATCCATGAGCTGAGCCACCTCTTCGACAACAAGCAGATCCAGGGGCTTCTGCCATTCAACCTGAAGCTCGACGTCTGGCTGGCCGTCATCTGGCTTCTGCTCAATGGCGGCGAATACTATCCGACATCCATTGTCCGCTCGGCCGGCGCCGAGCAGGAAAAGCCTTCCGTCACGTCCATCGAGACGTCCTTGCGGGCTGCCGGCAACGGTACGAAGCCGATCAAGACGCTCACGATCCGGGAACACCAGATTCTGGAGCTTCTGTCGGAAGGCCTCCAGAACAAGATCATCGCGGATCGGCTGTCGCTGTCGGAACACACCGTCAAGGTCCATGTGCACAACCTCATCCGCAAACTGCGCGTCCACAACCGGACCCAGGCGGCTGCGGTCTATCGCAACAACAAGGACCAGGAGCGATACTCGCCCCCTTTTAGAGGTTACGGTACGTCAATGGCGCGCATGAATGGTGGCGCTGAAATGGTGAGAGCGCTCTAGGCAATGTCACGATTTGACGACGTACTGATGCTGGTGGGCAAGCTGAACTATGCCTGGACGAACACCGAAAGCCTGTTCATCTACCTGATTGCCCACCTCCTCGATACCAATAAGGAAGCGGCGACGATCGTATTCCTGACACTCAATACGACACGCGCTCGCATAGATCTTCTGGAGCGGTTGGCCAAAATCCGGTCAACCCCTCCGGACGTCAAGAAGTCGGTTCTCGACATCACCTCGCGCATGACGCGCGAACAGCGCCTGCGCAACAAGTACAATCACTGCATCTATTCCTTCGATGAATCCGGCCGCATGGCCTCCACGCAGCTGATGCGCATCATCGACATGGACGAGAGCCTGAAATATGGCAAGGTGGAAGCGCTCGACGATGCCGAATTGCAGCGGATCCAGAATACGATCGATTCGATCATCAGCGTGAATCGTTCGATCTGGAGCTTCATGCAGGAGAAAAACATCAGCCACTGACTGTTGGGCCAAGGTCAGCGGAAATCGTCGCCATTGAGCCTGTTCCAGGCTTCGCCCGCCAATCCATTGAAGAAGGCATTTCCCGCGGCGAATGCGCCGAGCACCGCTTCATCCCGCGCGTGAAGAACCGTGGACGAGCGCTGGAAGAACATGCCCTTGCGCACCATCATCGCCGCCATCAGATTTGGCTGGATGCGTGCCCGCGCCGCGACTGCTCCCGACTGGGCAGCATGCGACAACAGGCGATCGAGCACCGCATCCTCCTGTCCGCGCCGTGCAAATATCTGCAGGATGCGCGCCACCCTGCCGCTGCCTCCGTGGTAGAGATAGGCGCCGAGCGCGGTGCCCGAACCGGATCGGACAATGCGGCTGTGAAGCTCGCCATAGGAAGACTTGGTTATCGCTGCGTTCAGAACCGAACGAAGTTCGTCACCCGTCCAATCCGGGCGCAGATCATAATGTTGCAGGAAGGACGGTATCAGCTCCATCAACGTCGGGAAATCGGTCGCCTCGTCGCTCGTGGCGCGCAGTCCGCCCTGCTCCTGCAGATGGCCGCGGCTCCAGTTCCCGGCCAGCCGATCGAGGGGCGCCGCCAGTGGCTTCAGCGAACGCGCCAGCGGCGTGTAGCGCATCGCGAAATCGGCGGCGAATCCCGCAGGCCGGAATATCTTGACCCATTCCAGGCTGTAGGACGGCAGGACGACGCCGCGCAGCCTGGTCCACATGAGGCGGGAGGTTTCATTGGCCGTTTCGCTTAGCGAAAGATCCTGCGGCCCGGCCAGAAATGTGCGCAGCAACCGTGCGCCCGCCAACGGGTCCGAGGCATGATGCTCGACCATGAGAGGCCCGCATATGGCAGCGCGCAGCGTCCGCCCCTGAATGCTCATACGAAGCGGCAGCGAACCGATGAAGCCGTTGAGCACGCCATTGTCGCCGATGAAGACCTGGGAAATGATATCCTTGTCCCGGCTGTCGGGATTGAGATACAGCGATTCCAGATAGGCTTCGGCGGCAGGCGAGACGGTCTGGTTCTTCGGCTTGAACATACGCCAGAACATGCTGGCGACGGCGGGGATGTCCGCCTTCGTCAGAGGTCTGATCAGGCCGGCGCCAGTGCTATCCACGATCCGCTCCCATAGCCTCCCTGCGCGCCACCACGACGCGGGGAGTACCCTCCTCATTGGTTATGAAGACCGGCGGCGCAAAGCCCTCGACACGCGTCACGAGGTGCCGCACCTGCTCCACCTGGCCTTCGCCGAATTCCATGATCAGATAGCCATCGGGTTTCAGGAAGGCTACCGCTCCCCGGATCACCCTTTGCAGGATCGAGATGCCGAAGGGCCCGCCGTCGAAGGCTTCCCGCGGCTCGTCCTCGAGCAGATGCGCCAGGCTGTCGGTCAGGCGCCGCGTCGAAATATAAGGCGGGTTGCAGACGATCATATCGACCTTGCCAGTGAGCGTCTGGCCATTCAGCGCTTCGAAGAGATCGCCCTGATAGATCGAAACCCGGCTCTTCAGCCCGAGCCGCACCGTGTTGCGCCGCGCGAGTTCCACGGTTTCGTCGGTCAGGTCGGCGCCGATGACCCGTGCCGAACTGACTGCGGTCGCTATCGCCAAGCCAAGATTGCCGGAACCGCAGCACATATCGATGACGAGGGGCTCTTCCTCCTCCGTCAACCGCTCGATGGCAGCAAGGCAAAGCAGTTCCGTCTCCTCGCGAGGCGCAAGCACACCCGGGGCAATTTCGATCTCGACATCGAGAAAACGGCGTAGATCCTGCCTCTCATGCTTCACCCCTGCTGCGAAACCACGTTGATTTTCCTGCATCGGAACCCCCATTTAATCCAAGCTTCCCGTGGCCCTGCTCTCCCTGAGCGAGGACCAGTCATTTGATCGGTATGCGATGAAAAACGCTGCCCCGGCGATGAGGCCATAGGCGATGGCGCCCGTCGCCACCTGCAAGGCCAGCTTCAATCCCGGCGCCATTGGTGCCGCCGCGAACCAGAGGACGGCCCCCGCCATGGCGGCGAGGCCGGGAAGCACGATGGCGGCACGCCTTGCGATCCTTCCCCATGACACACGGCCATAGCGGAACTGCAGCCAAACCGTCGCGATGAAGCTGATTACGCCGGCGGCGAACTGGCCTGCGGCAACAGCTTCGATACCAGACGGCACGGTGGCAAAGATGATGGCGATGGCGATCGCCGCGTTGAAGAGCGATATCCGCGGCAGAAGATTGATCTGGCCCGTCAGCGAAAGCGCAGGTTCGGACAGCACTTGAGGAATGCACATCAGATAGGCCAGCGCCAGGATCGACGTGATGGGCGCTGCCGGATGCCATGGTTCCCCGAGCAGCAGGACCACCAGATCCTCCGAAACCAGCGCCAGGCCGATAAAGATCGGAAGGGCGAGCGCCAGAAGAAACGGCATCAGCAAGGTAATTTCCTGCCCGACGCGCAGCTTCGTCTCGGTATGATGCGCGTCATTGTCGATGACCCGCCGCAACGACACCCACGAAATCAGCCGCGCCGGCTCCTCCATGAGTTCGAAGAACGAGGAGGCGAGACGTTCCGCGACACGGTAATAACCAACGCCGGCTGTTCCGATGAAGCCGCCGATGATGAAAGTCACCGCATAGGTCTGGATATAGGCGATCATGCGCGTCGAAAGGATGTGCCTCGAAAAGGCCGCCAGTTCGCGCACGACGCTCCATTCCAGCCTGAGGCGCGGGAACCATTTCGTGGCGACGAATGCGGCACTGAGGTAAATCACCTGCATGCTGAGCTTGCCAATCGCCAGCGCGAATATGCCGAGGCCGGAATAGAGCCCCGCCAGCGCAGTCAGCAAGCCGACCGCTTCCCCGACCATGAGAAAGACCGAGTGGAGCTCCGACTGGCTGCGCCTGACGAGCAGTCCGGTATAGACCGCGCTCAAGGTGGCAAGGAACACCCATGCGGAAAACAGGCAGAGCAGGCTCGCCGCGCCCTGGACGGAAAAGATGCTGTCGATGAACTTCGCGGCGATGAGTCCGCCCGCTGTCCCGGCAGCGCCGCTGATGATGGCGGCAGTGCCGATCTGGTCGAGCAGCGAGCGGTCCTCCCGGCAGCTCATGATGAACTCCCTCGAGCCGGCTTCCGCGACGCGGGTCAGGAATATCGCGATCGCCAGCGTGAGCGTATAGAGCCCGAATTCCGCGGCGGTGAGCGTGCGCGCGGCCAGAATGAATACGGCCATCTGGGCGACCTGCGCAGAGACGCGCGAGCCGAGCGCGGCTATTCCCATGGCCGCCGCTTTCCGGGCCGTCACACTTCCGGCATCTCTTTTCGGGAACTGATCCAGGATATATACCCCACCGCTCTGTTCGGCCGCAGCTTCGGCCGTTCGATATTGTTTTTGCTTGTTTATTTCGGCTGATCCATGAACGCCGGCAGTCTCCGATTTCTAACAGATCGGCAGCGCATTTTCAGGAACTACATTGCTAATCAATTCGATTAGCCCGTCTGGACGAACCCAATCGAACATGGGACATTCCTTAAAAAGGGGAAGCTCGGTCGCATCGGCAATGAAGAAAAACAGCGAACAAACCGAGCATCGCAGGGGGCCCGCGTGTCAAAACTCGCCATTGGCGTTGCCATTGATTCCATCGAGGAACTGAGCAACTGGGAAGCAAAGCTGCTCGCAGATATTCTGGCCGACAGCCGGTTTGAACTCCGCGACATTGTCGAGAACAGGTCTCCGGCAAAGACGGCAGCCCCGCTCGCCCTCCGGCTGCTGCAACGCGGCGAACAGATGGTCTTCGCCCGTAACACAAGCAGCCTTGCTCGCGAGGTGAAGAGCCAGCTGCTGCGGATCACCGCGGACAACGGCTCGGCCTTTAGCGGCGTGGATATCTTCATCCGCCTCACCGCTGACGCACTGCCGCGGCGCGTGCTCGACCGCACCAGGCTTGGCGAATTATCGCTGGATTTCGTCGACCGGAAGACTGCTGGCTATGACTGGGCCGGTTTCCGGGAAGTCCGGAACGGCAGTCCTTTCACCAAGGTCGTCGTCAATTTCCGGGCAAGCGCCGGCGAGCCGCCGCAACCGCTCGCCGGCGCATCCTATGGCACCAAATTCTGCGCAACGGTCAATGGCGCATTCCTCAAGGAGAAGTCGGTCATCCTTCTCATGCGCGAATTGCGCCGGATCGCCGATAGCGGCGAGCTGAAGCCGGCCGCGGCGGTTCAGCCCACGGAAGCAGAGCATAGCCCGTCCTATCGGGACCTGCCGCCCTATCTCCGGCGCCTCGCCGGAAATATCCTGACCAAGGCGCTTGTCGTCGGGCGCACGCGCCTGGGATTGAAAGCCCGCAGCTGGGGCGTTCATATCGGGTCGGGCAGTATCGAGGATTTCCGGCCGTCGGAGAGTCTCGAGCTGCAGCTGACGCCGGGAATGTGGGCCGCCGATCCCTTCCTTTTCCAATGGAACGGCGAGGACTACGTGTTCTTCGAGTGTTTTCCCGGCAATCACGAAAATGCCTGGCTTTCGGTGGCGAAGCTCGTCGATGGCAAGGCGGAGCTATTGGGCACCTGCCTGCGCACCAGCTATCATCTTTCCTATCCTTTCGTATTCAATGATGGCGACGATATCTATCTCATCCCCGAGACCCATCAGACCGGGCGCGTGGAAATCTGGAAGTCCGTGGAATTTCCGCTGAAGTGGGAACTGCATGCGACTGCCCTGGAGGGGCAAAGCCCAGCCGATACGGTCATGTTCAAGACCAAGGGGCAATGGTGGCTGCTGACGTCGCTATCCGATCATTCGGACTTCATGGACCATTGCAGCGAACTCTATGCCTTCGCCGTGGATGGCCCCGCCCTGACGTCGGTGGTCCCGCACAAGCGCAACCCGGTGATCATCGGCAGCGACATCGCGCGCAATGCCGGACGCGTCCACCTCGTCGGCGACCGCCTGTTGCGCCCGTCTCAATGCAATTCCCATGGCGTCTATGGCTATGGGCTCAATATCCAGGAAATAACCCGGCTCGATGCCGACGAATACAGCGAGCGGCCCTTGCGACTCATCGAGCCCAATTTCAAACCGGGAATCGTCGCATGTCATCATGTCGATTTCCTCGGCGGGCGCTTCGTGATCGATTTGTGCCGGGCCTGAAATGCTGCACCGTTTCGCCGATTCGATCGCGAAAACAGGCAATTTGCGTCAAATTTTCCTAAACATTTAATGAATATTGATAAAGGCACAACCGCCGCCATTAGTCACTATTAATTATTGACGCCAGAGGCATATACTATAATTTTAACGTATAAAATGGAATCGCTCACAAATAAAAATAAGAAGCTGTTGGGTAATACTTCGGTTTAAACTTCTACACTGAAACACGCAAGGAACGGCAATGTTCTCGCGCAAGAAGACGACGTGAAATTTATCTGACTTAGAGCGGCAATGGGTGGCTTGGGGTTTACATTATGTCCTACATATCAGAACCGTTGGTTGAACAACGGCCAGAAATAACGAATGCGCAAAACAAACTGTTCTATGACCTTTCCAAAAGGGCGCTTGACGTTGCTTTCGCTGTCGTCGCATTGGCTTTTCTCTTTCCCGTGCTCGTGGCGATCGTCGTCGCCCTCATCGCACATGACGGCACGCCGATCATCTATCGGCAAAGACGCATCGGCCAGAATGGCAAGGAATTCACCTGCTACAAGTTCCGCTCGATGGCGAATGACGCCGATGAGCGCTTGAAAAAGCTGCTGGACGAAAATCCGGAAGCCCTGCGCGAATGGCGCGAAACCCAGAAATTGAAGTCCGATCCGCGCATTCACCGGCTGGGTCGTTTCCTTCGCGTCTCAAGCCTCGACGAGCTGCCGCAATTCTTCAACGTGCTGCGCGGCGACATGAGCATCGTCGGGCCCCGACCGATCGTCACGAGCGAAATAGCACGCTATGGCGATGCCTATCACTACTATGCGGCGCTGAAGCCCGGCATCACAGGCCTGTGGCAGGTGAGCGGACGCAGCAGCACCGGATATGACACGCGGGTGAAGCTGGATGTAGCCTACTTCAAGTCCCGCTCGCTTATTCTCGACATCAAGATCATGTGCCGTACAGCGTTAGTAGTACTCCTGGCGCGAGGCAGTTGCTGACCAGGACCGTTCGCAGGAACCGCCGCAATGACGCATCAATCAATGCATGTTCTCGAGTTGCCCATGCGCTATCGCCTTAGAGATTTCTGCCCGTCGAAGACCGTGCATTCTCGAATCTCCAATGCGCTATGGATTGAATATGGCGGATCGCCCTGGGACATGCCGCAGGACTGGGAGCCCGAACGCATCTGGGCGGCAAGCCTGGATCTCAATCTCATTCCCAATCTGGGGCCGATGTCGGTGGCAATCTTGCGCAACTGGCTCGTTGCCGGCGACAGTGAGGCCGGCACCCTCAACCAAGGCGGCGGTGGGCTAGAGCAGGCGCCAGACAACAACCCAGAAGATGACGCACGTTAGAAACGCGGCCCATCTGATCAAATACTTCTCCTCGACCAGGTCGAAAAAGGATTTCGATGGCTGCTCGTCGGTGGATTTGAGGTTTTCTGTCGGGTTTGGCATCGATCTCTTGAACTTGTTTCAATCGTCGATATCGCCCTTCCGTAAATAATCGGATTTAACGATACCCCGAAATTCGGCAGTAATTCCCCTGCCGTACAAGATCATATGCCACAAAAATGAATAAAAGCATAGTTTTTGGCAGGATATCCTGCTGATTTGGATTTAGTCGTCTTTTTCTGTGATCAATCGACGGATTTATACGGCCTGCGCCCGCCCGTAAGACAGCTCGGGCCCTGGCCGCAGGACAGCCTGCTCCTGCGATCGCAGGCGAGACTTGTAAAGCGCGATGAATTCGTCCCGCCATGAGCCCGGCGTGTTGGACAGGCGCGGCGACACATCGAAGGCCAGATGGCTCATGCGCTCGACCGTCGCATCGTCGTCCATCTTCGCGAACGCGGCCGCCAGGCTGTCGACGTCCGTCCGTTCCGCCACGATCCCGCATCCAAGCTGCCTCGCCTCCTGAGCAATGAAGGCCGATTTGAACGCGACGACAGGCACGCCGCTTTGCAGGCTCTCATGCGCCACCAGGCCGAACGGCTCCGGCAGGCGGCTTGGCATCACCACGAAGCGCGCCTGCTGCAAGAGTTCGGCAATCTCCTCATGGCTCCGCCAGCCCTCCCAGACAATTTCCGGATAGCGCTGAAGCAGTTCCTCCCGGAAAGCGCCATCGCCGATGACGCGCAGCTTCCTGTTGACGCGTCTCGCCGCCTCGGCCGCGATATCCACGCCCTTCTCGAATTCCACCCTGCCGATAATGAAGATGTCGTCATTGGTTTCCGCCGGGATCCGCCGGCGGGCAAAGGGACGAACCGGATTGAGAACCGTCCTGATCCGCTCCTGTGGAATGCCGCCGCGCTCGAGCCATGGGTTCATCAGCGGATGGATCGATGCGATCGTGCATTCGGAATCGGCAAGCTGCAGCAACCGCGTCCGCAGCCATGAACGGCCGAAACGCCAGACCTTGTCGGCATATCGCCGCTTGTCGCAATGCGAAGCGAGGCACTGGCGGCTGAGCGGCGTCAGCTCGCATACGGTCGACTGGTTGAAATTGGCATAGCTGCCATTCGGGCAGACCAGGGTAAAATCATGGGCCGAGATGACCAGCCGGTGATGCACGGGCCGCAGCGCCGAGAAGATCGATGGCGATAATATCTGCGCCCAGGCATGCACGTGGTAGATCGTGCCGGGCGTGTCGTGCTGCGCGATATATTCGCGTATCCGGCGGTGGGCCAGCCGGTTATAGGCGCCTTCGACAATCCGCCTGTGCAATGGCAGCTTCAGGAGCGGCGCGCTGCCGATACCGGATACCTCGATCCCGTCCGAGGACAGCGCAGGATTGGATCCGGCGTCGCCGCTGAGGAAGGTGACGGGTATCCCGGCCTCGCGCAGGAGTCGGGCCGATAGCAGCGCCAGAACGGCAGCTCCGCCGCTCGCTATTGCCTCGTCATTGATGACAACCACTCGTTCGAGCGGCACTAAAGCGTTTTCAGCTGGGCTGGACGACATCGGCCGGTCTCCGCGTCTTCGGACTGCGCGCAAGAACGAGTGCGCCCGGCTTCGGCCAGCCCTCCGGGATCGCCGGCGGCACGTTGACCGGAGACAGGCCGGCGGCGACGGCGCTGCGTTTCGCAAGCTCTTCCTGCACCAGCATCTTGATCTTCTTCTTGAAATTGTCCTTGCTGAAGTTGAGTGCGTGCGCCCGGATCGCCTTCGGCTCGAAACCGGCCTCGGCCGCCTCGAACTTCGCCACGCTTTCGATCAGGCACTCGACGCTCTGCTCGGCGAAGAGCATGCCGGACAGGCCCTCGACGACCGTATCCATCGCGCCGCCGCGACCATAGGCGAGAACCGGCCGGCCGCTGGCCATGACCTCCACCGGAACGATGCCGAAATCCTCCTCGCCCGGAAATATCAACGCCTTGCATTGCGCCATGTGCTTCTTCAGCGACGCGAAGGGCTGATGGTCGAGAAATTTTATCGTCGGACCGGCGCGGCGCTTGAGGTCTTCCATCTCTTCGCCGGTGCCGATGACGACGAGGTTCTTCTGCATCCTGGTGAAGGCATCGACCGCGATGTCCACGCGCTTATATCCGACCAGCTGCCCGGCACAGAGGTAGAAGTCGCCGATATCGTCCGCGATGGCGAAATCATCCACCGAAACCGGCGGATGGATGACAGTCGCGTCCCGGCGGTAATATTTCTCGACGCGATTGGCGATGTGACGCGAATTGGCGACGAAGCGATCTACCCGGGCGCTCGTCGAGACATCCCATTGCCGCAACCGGGACGCGATGACCGGCATGAGCAGCCGTTTCAAGAAGCCCGCATTGGCGTGATAGAAGAAATAATGATCCCAGATATAGCGCATGGGCGAATGGCAGTAGCAGACATGCAGCGCGTCGGGCTTCGGGATGATTCCCTTCGCCGGGCCGGATTCGCTCGAGATCACCAGATCGTAATCGGTGATATCCATGCTTTCGAGCGCCAACGGCATGAGCGGAAGCATCAGCTGGTAGTATTTCTTCACGCCGGGGATTTTCTGGAGGAACGACGTCTTGATCGTATGGTTCTTCAGCCGTCCCTTGATCGCATCCGGGTCGTAGACCAGGGTGAAGATATCGGCTTCCGGATAAAGCTCGCTCAGCGCTTCAAGCACCTTTTCACCGCCGCGCATCGACAGCAGCCAATAATGAACGATTGCAACTTTCACAAAACTGCCCCTTGCCCAAAGTCCGTCGCACGCTTGCAGACAAGCGCGTCCGTTCAGGTTCTAGATTATTGTAATTGGTTGGATGGACGTCCGAGACGCGGTGCTACGCCGAAACCCTACATTCAATCACTTTAGAGTTCCGGCGTAGGTCCCCCACCGACTGCTGCCCGCTTGCTCCCACACACGCTTGATTAATTTTGTTTTTCATGCGTTTAAACTTGCGACCACGTGATGAAGCTAAGGCGCTACCCGTTACGCGAGCGTGACTCGTCAGTATCTTTTTCGACAATTTTAGACAAATTCCGTAATCAATATGATTATAGATAGAACTGATTGTGCGCTGCAGCAGTACTAGTTCTTTAGTTTCGCCCATTGCACCGTTTCATTGAATGTCCACCCGGAAAAGGCAGATGAAACCTGCGGCGACGGTGCTTTCAACTCTCGCCCGAGCAGGATTTGAAGTAGAATCTCGGCATCCTCCCGCTTGATATGGCGCCAGGCTGCTGCGAGCTTGACGGCGGAGCCGGGCACCACGGCATCCGCACATGCGAAGATGCGCTTTCGCGTCCGATCCTTGAAGAAAACGCCATTGCAGGCGTCCCTGATTGCGCCTGCTTCGTCCAGCGTGATGGAACCGGCTTCCATCGCACGCTCCAGCGTCGCATCCACGGTCACCATCGCCTCGCTGAAGGCCACATAGCCGAACTCGGCCGGAGCGTGGATCTGCGCGACGGCCGCATCGTCCTCAAGTCCGCCGAAAGCATATCTTTCGAACACCTGGCCGAGGCCGATCATGCCGAATGGGTGGCATTCCGCCGCCCGCAGCGCCCCCATGCTGGCGGCTCCGTAGACGACGACGCCGCGCGAGAGCGCGTAGAGAATCTCCTTGTGCCAGACCGCCGCCACGTCCTCGAACCGGCCATCGACGAGACCGATCCGGCGAAACCCCTGCTGCACCGCCCGCGTGATGTCACCGCATCTGGCCGGGCCGCGGCAGGTCAGATCATGCTCCGGCACCAGCCGGTCCTTGCCGCCTTCCAGCGGAACATAAGGCGTTCCCGACAGGCTTGGACCGGCAAACAATATCTTCATCGCCCGCTCCTAATGCCGCAGCAGGGCGGTGAGCGCCCTTCCGCCAAAGCGATGCTTGCGCATGCCGACCGGGCTTTCCAGTTCGTTCACCAGCACCCGGCAGACGGAGATGCCGAACTCCTCGCCGCCGAGCGGCACGACGACAACGCTGCCGATCCCGCTGGCCCGCAATGGCGCCAGATAGGATTCGAGCCGCGCCTTGTCCTGCGGCATCGCGTCGGCAAAAGCGAAATCCGCCAGTGGCGCAGCATTGATGTAGACGGCAAGATCCGGTGCCAGCCGCTGCGCATATTCGGCGGGGTCGAAATCGTCCCGGGCGCCGGAAATATTGGTGATGCGCGTCTGCGCAGCTTCGGTGATCGCCCGCATCGCCGCAACCGTCGGCGAAAGATGACAGCCATAGCCAGCTGCCAGATCGAAATGCAGGTAGGATTCGTGGCGCGTCCGCGGAGAGATGGTAGCCATGAACACGGGCAGCCCGATATCGGAGCTGATATCGAAAAGCCTCAGTTCGAACCCGGCGGTCTTGATGCTGTGCGCCAGCCCGTCGATGCCCTCATGCCTGAGGGCAGCCGGATCGACACAATTCGCCTCGACCGCCGCATCCTTCCTGAAGCGCCAGAGTTCGATCGCGTCACGCTCCACGCGCTCGCAAAGCCCATGAATGACAGCCTCCAGCAGGCAATTGCCCGAGGCCAGCCCATCCGTCGATTGGGTATAATGAAACGCCCGCCGGGCAGTGGTGAAATCGAGCGTGACCAGTTCGTGCGGAACCATGACCGGCGATTGCTTGATGAGATCATGGCCCTGCAGCCATTCCACCGGCTCGTCCATCGCCGGCTCGTCAGCATCGCGCATCAGCAACATGCGCCCGTCGAAGACCGCGTTCCCCTGCTCGATCAGTTCCCGCCGCGAAGCTGTCAGACGTGGCAGGCCGATATTCTCGGCAATGGCGATCTCCGCCGCTTCCATGACAGCCGATGCCTGGGCATGAGCGGCGCTCATCCCCTTGCCCTGGCTCACGGCCAGCGTCCGGCTGTTTGGCCGGACAGCCATCCAGACGGGAATTCCTATACGGTCGAGCCCCGTCATGTCGGCAATGCGGACAATGCCGAGCCGCGGGAAATGCGGGCGCAAGCGCTCCACGAGCGTTGCAGCGTTTTGAAGCCGGGCAGAGGAAAGACTGTCGGAGCGAGCAGCGGCCACAAGCCTCGCCTCATCGCCGGCCAGCCGTGCCATTATCGACGTCACGTCCAGGGGTTTCATGAATTGTCCACGAGGGCGTGTCCCATGCCGCCATAAGGATGTTCCGCCGGGACCATTCCGGCCCCGGCGGAACCTGTCCCTTAGCAGGGGCTTGCGGAATAGGCGCGATCCGAAGCGTCACTGCGGCAAACGCCCGACATTACTGTCGACCGGTCGCGATTATCCATTCTTTTCAGAAATTCTGCGCCTGCGTTGCCCATGGAACCAAGGACATCCCTGTCGATCAGCTCAATCGGGCGTTTATGTTCATCCACCAGCCAAAGCTTGTCGGTGGTCATGTCGTCAACAATGTAAAACTTTCCCATGACTATAACCTTTCCAAGTAAAGAGCTCACAAGGAGAGGTTATTCTGATTCGTGCGGACGTCAATGGGTGGAGCAACTGCAGTAAAGTTCCCGCCGTTTCTCCACTTAATTTTCGTTATTCTCGCTGTACGACTTGGTCGCAAGTTCCGCGCGCGCATCGCCGGAGATGGCCACGCTGACGCCCCTTATGAGCGACATGCCATTTCGCCTTGCGCGATCGACCAGTTTCAACACGTCGGAGCTGAAAGGGCTTGCCAGCAGCTCTTCGCTGATCGGCACGACCGAGCCCGCTTCGACATCCACCAGCCAAAGATCGCTGGCGTCCCCCAGAAGAAAATACTTTGCCATTCCTGCCCCGATTTCGTCGCGAACCGTTTAATGGAAGCCCGCTTCGCGCAGCGAGACCTCATATTTCTGCCGCTGTTCCGGCACCCTCAGGCACATGCTCTTGGTCCAGTCGCTGATCTTGAACCCCGGATTGTCCTCCAGCGAGTAGGCGCGGAATCTCGCCGCTTCGTCACGCTCTCCGAGCATGGCCCAGCAGGCTGCTATCAATCGTGCGGCCGCCCGCGGGTTTTGCATCCTGTTCGTATAGGCGATGGCATCTTCGTGCCGGTCGAGCGCATGCAATGCACCGGCGCCGACCCAGTAATAATAATCCGGCGCAAGCGGATTGTGCGCGATCGCCACCTCGATCTTCTCGACCGCCTGTTCGAGCCAGCCATAATGCGTCAATGCGTCGGCATAGTCGGCCAGCAGGTCGGCATGTTGGGGATTGATCGACTCGCCCTGATCGAAATATTCGAGGCTGTCGTCATACTTGCCGAGATACATGCTGATCGTGCCGAGTTCGCGCAATGGCCGCTCGTCATTCGGATCGGTCGGCGCCGCGCGCTTGGCGATCTGCTCGCCTTCGATGAGAATGTCCTTGTCGCTGCGGGCCTGCATCAGCCACTCTTTCTGCATCGTCCGGGCAATGCCGCTCAGCGCGGGTACGAAGTCCTCGGAAGCGACGAGGGCATTCTTGAACGACTGGCGCGCCTGGCGAAGCTTGACCAGGTCGAACTTGTCGAGATCGCGCTTGCCGGTGAGATACCAGTAGTAGGCGTTGGGGTCCTGGTACAGCGTATTGTAGCGGTCCAGCTCGGTCTTCTCTATGATCGAGACCACCGACAGGATGATGCGTATCGACAATTGCCGGTATTGCTGCTCCGGCAGAACATAGTCGAAGCGCTGCTTCTCGGCCCAGACGATCTGCTGCGTTGCCACGTCGATCAGCTTCACCGACAGGAAACAGGTGCCGTCGCGGCGCATGATCTTGCTGTCGATCGCATAATTCACACCGAACTGCGTGCCGAGATGCTCGAAACTTTCGACCGGCGAGTCGACGACGATCCGCCGCGACGTATAGGGGGCGACGACCGAAACCGTGCGCAGCCGGCAAAGGCCGATCGTAATGTCGTCGATCAGCGATGCGGCAAGCTGTTCTATCGGATCATCGGCATTGTGCGGCATATAGAGCATGATGATGCGCGGCAGCCCGACGCGCTCATTCTGCTCGATCACGCTCGACGCCTGCAGCCCGCGCGGCAGTTCAATACCGGTGAAGGTGCCGACGGCGCGCCCTTCATTCGGAAGCTGCTTCGGCAACAGTCTCTGGTAGAGTTCGACGGTTTCCGTCTCGGGCTCGACATCCAGATCGTCGCGCAATTTCTTTGCACATTCGCGGAAAGTCCGCTCGACCTTCGTTATCTGCCCCAGTTGCGAGGCCGTGGCCATCAGCACCCGGTAGGCAACTTCCTGATAGGGATCGATCTCGATCAACTTGCAGGCGCAGATGCGCTTTTCGTCGACGCTCACGCCGATCGGCCGGTTCACGACGCTCAGCAATATGTTGATCGTCTCGTCCCTGAGCTTTGCCCGCTGGACATCGAGCCATTCATCGAAATCGGCGCTCTGCGATTCATGCTGCATGAGCAGATCGCCATTGTAGATATCGGCGATCCGCAGGACGGATTCGATGTCGTCCCGGCATTTGCAGTTCAGATAGTCCAGCAGATCGATTTCGAGGAGCTGCGAGCGCACCTGTTCCAGATCCAGATAGACATAGGTCGCGTCGCTCTGGATGAGGTTCAAACCATATTGGTCCTGGAACTTGCGTATGCGCGCCAGACATTGACGCAGGTTCATGGAAGCATGGGCCTGGTCGGTGTCAGACCACAGAATCTGGGATAGTTTGCTGCGGGAAACGGAATAACTTCCCGATTCGAGGAAGAGGTAAACAACAATTCTTAGAAAATTGGCAGGCACGCGCGGAACGAGCTGCCCACCCAGGCCAACAGTTGCCTCTCCAAAAACTGCCATTTTCATTGAGCACGACCTTGCATATCAGATGATTCAATAGGTTAAGGTGTATTCCAAATGCCATTTCCCGTCAGTTTGTTTAAACTCTACTATAGGTTTCAATAGTTCTCTATACCCGCGATGATCCGAAACGCTAATAAATATGATCTATCGCGGTGCTCATGTCTGCCGGCCGGCCGGTATTGTGCTCCGGAAGGACATTACAGTGCGATTTTCATCCGTGCCGGGGCCAATCGGGAGGGCCGCGGGCCAGTTCAGGCGAACAATATTCGTTCGTTAAACTTGTCGACAAAGTATTGCTGGTGCGACCGGCGGCCAACTAGAGTGCGTGCCTGCCGCAAAACGACCTTACGCTTATCAATATCTCGCTGACGAACACGATCTGCGCGTCGATGAAGTTTATCCGGCGCTCGCAGTTCTGTATCGACTTGGCGAAGACATCGAGCTTGGCCTCATAGGGCTGCTGGCTTTCCCCCTCGGGCATGGCTTCGAATACAAGCGCCGCGTCGGCCGAGGCATCCGAATAACGTTTGCGCAATCCCGCCTTCTCGCGCTGAAGCTCGTCCATCACCTGGCCGAGCGTTGCCTGGATGCGCTGGAACCGCGACAGATCCGCCTCAAGATCACGCGTTGCGCTTCTCATCTTGAATCCGAACATCGCCCTTCTCCCCTGTCTCAGGCACCGCCTGCGAATCTTCGCGTCGGTTTGAGCTTCAATGCGATTGTCTCAGACGGTCTGCATAAGGAAAGTACATAATTAGAGCAGGTAGGGCTCAGATTCCATCGCCATGCGTGTGGTTTTCCTGCGTGAGCGTGGCAATGAAGCGCTTGGTGCGTTCCTTTTGCGGCCGGGTGAATATATCGCGCGACGTCCCGGTCTCGACGACGACGCCGCCTTCCAGCACCACGACCTCGCCGGCAATGCGCGACGCAAGCCGCAGGTCGTGCGTCGCCATCACCATGGTCGTGCCTTCCCGCGCCAATTGCGCGAGGACGTCCACCACCTCGCCCGACAGTTCCGGATCGAGGGCGGAGGTCGGTTCGTCGCAGAGGAGAACCTTCGGCGACGGCGCCAGGGCGCGCGCGATGGCGACGCGCTGTTGCTGTCCGCCCGACAATGTCGCGGGCCACGCATCCGCCTTGTGCGCCAGCCCCACCTTGTCCAGCAGCGACAGGGCCCGATCCCGCGCCTTGGCTTTCGGCCAGCCGAGGACAGTCACCAGTCCCTCCGCCACATTGTCGATGGCGGTCCTGTGCGGGAAAAGCTGGAAGTTCTGGAACACCATGCCGGTATGGCGGCGCAGGGATTGGATGGCCTTCGCCCCCGGCCGCACGCCCGGCTGCAACTCCAGGCGATCGCCGGCGATCTCGACGCTGCCCGATGTCGGAATCTCCAGAAGGTTGATACATCTCAGCAATGTGCTCTTGCCGCCGCCGGAGGGACCGACAAGCGCAAGCACCTCGCCCTCGGCGACATTGAGCGACACATTGTCGAGAACGGTCTGATCGCCGAATTTCTTGACGATGTTCTTGAGCTCTATCATCATGAACGCGCCTCCAGAAATCCGCCATAGCGATTGAGTCTCAATTCGAGCCGCGCCTGCAAGGCCGACAGGACCGAGCTGAGCACCAGATAGATCAGCGCAGCCTCGATATAGAGGATCAGCGGCTCGTAGGTCGTCGCCACGATCCGTTGCGCCGCCTGGAAGAGTTCGGGAACGGTGATGGCAGCGGCAAGCGACGTATCCTTGACGAGCGATATGAACGTGTTGGAAAGCGGCGGAACCGCAACGCGCGTCGCCTGCGGCAGGATCGTCCGGCGCATGGCCTGCGACCAGCTCATGCCGATCGAATAGGCTGCCTCCCACTGGCCCTTCGGCACCGAGGAGATGACGGCGCGCAGGATTTCCGACGTATAGGCGCCGATGTTCAGGGTGAAGCCGATCAGCGCGGCGGTGAACGCATCGAGCACGATGCCGACGCTCGGCAGGCCGTAGAAGATCAGGAACAACTGCACCAGCAGCGGCGTGCCGCGGATGATCCAGACATAGAATTTGATGATGGCCGCCACCGGCGCCGGCGCAAACAGCCGGATGAGCGCCGCGACCAGCCCGAGGGTGAGGCCGAAGATGAAGGACAGAAGCGTCAGCGGAATGGTGAAGATCAAGCCGGCCCAAAGCAGGGGAGCCAGCGATTCAAGCATCAGGTTCAGCCAGTGTGGCACGGCCTTTTCTCCTCAAAACAAAGGCAGGGGTTACCCCCTGCCCTGTTAGAGCGCAAATATCAATCGGCGTAAACGGACTACTTGGAAACGTCCTGGCCGAAATATTTGTCCGCTATCTTCTGGTAGGTGCCGTCAGCCTTGATCTTCTCGAGCGCCTTGTTGATCTCAGCCAGCAGCTCCGGCTCGCCCTTGCGGATGATGATGCCGGAATAATCCGCATTCTCCTGTTCGGCGGCGATCTTCACGTTCGCATCCGGCTTGTGCTTCTTGAAGTCGAGGAAGGAAAGACTGTCATTGACCGTCGCGTCGGCGCGGCCGCTGAGGAGAAGCTGGATCGACTGGTCGAAACCATCGGTGCCGACGAGTTCGGCGCCGTTGCTCTGTGCGATCTTGCCGAAATTGCTCGACAGCGATTGCGCCGACTTCTTGCCCTTCAGGTCGGCGAAACCCTTGATCTCGTCATTGTCGCCCTTGACGATCAGCACTGCCTTCGACGCGATATAGGGCTCCGAGAAATCATATTTCGCCTTGCGCGCTTCGGTGATGCCGACCTGATTGATCACGGTGTCATAGCGATTGGCGTCGAGGCCGGCGATGAGGCCGTCCCACTTGCCCTCGAGGAATTGCGGCTTCACGCCAAGCTCCCTGGCGATCGCTTCGCCGATCTCGACGTCGAACCCGACGAGCTTGCCCGACGCATCATGATAGGTGAAGGGAGCATAGGTCCCTTCCGTCCCGATCTTGAACACGCCGGCCGCCTTGATCTGCTCGAGATTTTCTCCCGCAAGCGCATGCGCGGGAGCAATTGCGAGGGCGCCAACAACTACAAGTGATTTCAGCCAGTTCATCTTATTCCGTCGCTTTCTGCCGGGCGCGCCGATGCGCCTTGGTCATTCCGAGAAAATGTCACTTTGGCTCGGCCGTGCATAGATATCCGAAGCCAAGTTTAGCGCTTGGCTGCAAAAATATACCATAATACGGCACATAGCAGGAATGAATTTCTCATGCCTTCAACCGATACGTGCGCCCGTAGAACCATCGACAAATGGATATGTTCCGGACCACGGCGAGGCGGGCGCGTCCGCAAGGAAAAACCCGCGCCGGGCGAGGCGCGGGCTCCGGTGTTGACGAAGCGCCGTGTCAGAGGTCGAAGGCGGCGCCGATCAGCGTCTTCGTATAGTCGTGATGCGGGTCGGCGAATATTTCTCCCGTCTCCCCCTCCTCGACGATCTTGCCGTTCTTCATGACGATCACATAGTCGGATATCGCCCTTATCACCGCCAGATCGTGGCTGATGAAGATATAGGACAGGCCATATTTCTCCTGCAGGTCGCGCAGGAGATCGATCACCTGGCCTTGCACCGAACGGTCCAGCGCCGATGTCGGTTCGTCGAGGATCACCACCTTGGGCTTCAGGATCATGGCGCGGGCAATGGCGATGCGCTGCCGCTGGCCGCCGGAGAATTCATGCGGATAGCGATTGCGCGCCGCCGGATCGAGCCCAACTTCCTTGAGCGCCGCAACGGCGCGGCTGTCCCGCTCGGCGCGCGACAATTGCGGCTCGTGGATCAGCAGGCCCTCCGTGATCACCTCGCCGACCGTCTGGCGCGGCGACAGCGACCCGTAGGGGTCCTGGAAGACCAGCTGCAATTCCTTCCGCAGCGGCCGCATGGCGGAGCGGCCGTAATTGGTGATGTTCGTATCGTCGAAATGGAACTGGCCGCTGCTCGGCAGCAGGCGCAGCAGGGCGCGGCCGAGCGTCGATTTGCCCGAACCGGATTCACCGACGATGCCGATCGTCTGCCCCTGTTTCAATCGCACGTTCACGCCATCGACCGCGCGGAACACGGCAGTCGCCGACCGGAAGAAGCCACCGCCGACGGCAAAATCGACGCTGACATTGCGGCCTTCCAGAACGATGGGAGCGGTATCCTCCGGCGGCCCCTTTGTGCCGCTCGGCTCAGCCGCAAGCAGCATCTTGGTGTAATCTTCCCGCGGACGCTCGAATATGTCCGAGATCGTGCCGGTTTCCACCACTTCGCCGCGACGCATCACGACGACGCGTTCGGCAAAATGTCTGACGATGCCGAGATCATGGGTGATCAGCACGATCGCCATGCCGAAACGCTTCTGCAGCGAGCGCAGGAGATCGAGAATCTGCGCCTGGATGGTTACATCCAGCGCCGTCGTCGGTTCATCGGCGATCAGGAGATCGGGCTCGTTCGCGAGCGCCATGGCGATCATGACGCGCTGGCGCTGGCCGCCCGACAATTGATACGGGTAGGAGTTGATGCGGCGCTCGGGCTCGGGGATGCCGACGAGCTTCAGGAGTTCGAGAGCCCTGACCCGCGCCTGCTTGAAGCTGACGCCCTTGTGATGGACGATCGGCTCGGCGATCTGGCGCCCGATCGTATAGAGCGGATCGAGCGAGGTCATGGGCTCCTGGAAGATCATGGTGATCTTCGAGCCGCGGACGGTGTTCAGCCCCTTGACCGGCAGCCCCACCAGTTCCTTGCCGCGATATTTCGCCGAACCGGCCACGCGGCCATTGGCGGCGAGCAGGCCCATGATGCCCATCATCGTCTGGCTCTTGCCCGAACCGGACTCGCCCACCACGGCGAGGGTCTCGCCTCGCCTCACGTCGAGATCGATGCCCTTGACGGCGTTGACCTCGCCGTCGGGGGTGGTGAAGTCGACCTTCAGGCCGCGCACGGCCAATATGTTTTCCATATCATCCGTCATGGTCAGCGATCCTTCGGGTCTAGCGCATCACGCAGTCCGTCGCCGATGAAATTCAGCGAGAACAGGGTGAGAACGAAGAAAATGGCGGGGAATATCAGCAGCCATGGCGCGGACTGCATCTTGGCCGCGCCTTCCGAGATCAAGGCGCCCCAGCTGGTCAGCGGCGCCTGTACGCCGAGGCCGAGGAAGGAGAGGAAGCTCTCGAGCAGGATGACCTTGGGCACGACGACGGTGACGAAGACCACGACGGGACCGATCGTGTTCGGGATGATGTGACGCCGGATGATCTGCCAGTCCGTCAGGCCCAAAGCCTGCGCCGCGCCGATGAATTCGCGGCGTTTGAGCGCCAGGGTCTGGCCACGGACGATACGCGCCATGTCCAGCCATTCCACCGCGCCGATGACGAGGAAGATCAGGATGAAGCTGCGGCCGAAAAACACCACCAGCACCACCACGAGAAACACGAAGGGCAGCGAATAGAGGATTTCGACGAGCCGCATCATCACATTGTCGATGCGCCCGCCAATATAGCCGGAGACCGCGCCATAGGTAACGCCGACGGCGAGCGATACGAGGCTGGCGAGCAGCCCCACCGCCAGCGATATCTGTCCGCCCAGCATGACCCTCGCCAGCATGTCGCGGCCGTTCGTATCGGTGCCGAAGGGGAAATATTCGCGGTTGACCTCGCCCGAGACCTTGAGCGTGCGCCCGTCAT
This sequence comes from Phyllobacterium sp. 21LDTY02-6, assembly GCF_023554255.2. Classification (GTDB taxonomy): domain Bacteria; phylum Pseudomonadota; class Alphaproteobacteria; order Rhizobiales; family Rhizobiaceae; genus Phyllobacterium. The sequence continues at coordinate 119,651 of NZ_JAMJWD020000006.1, forward strand.
CCTCGGTTGCGACAACCTGCGTATTGTCGAACTCGTTGGCACGGTCGAAATAGCGTATCGTCCGCGGATCGATGGTCTTGTCGGACTGTATCGTGGCCGTGAAACCATTGTCCTCGATGGCGAATTCGCGCAGTTCCACCCGCGCCCGGGTGGCAACGCCCTTCAGGACGTCGCCCAGCGTATCGGCTTTCGGCAATGGCTCGATGCTCGGAGCCACCGCCACATAGGACGGAAACACCTGATCATAGCTGTGGCTGATGAAATAGGGGCCGACGAACGAGAACAGCATGATCAGAAGCAGCATGATGCTGCCCGCCATGGCGGCCCTGTTGCGGCGAAAGCGGATCAGCGCCAGCTGGAACAGGCTGCGTCCCCGGGTCTCCTCCGGCGGAACGATGGTCGTCGGGATGTCAGTCATGGCGAACCCTCGGATCGAGCAGGCCGTAGATGATATCGACCACGAGATTGAACACGATGACGAAGACCGCGACCAGAACGACGGTGCCCATCACCAGAGTGTAGTCCCGGTTGATGGCACCGAGCACGAAGTAGCGCCCGACGCCGGGGATGGTGAATATGCTTTCAACCACAGCCGAGCCCGTCAGCAGCGCAGCCGCGCAGGGAGCAAGGTAGGAGACCACCGGAAGCAGCGCGCCGCGCATGGCGTGGGTTATCACCACCACCCGCTGCGGCAGGCCATAGGCCCGCACCGTCCTGATGTGATCCGCATGCAGCGCCTCGATCATCGATCCCCGCGTCAGGCGGGCGAACACCGCGAGCTGCGGCAGGCCGAGCGTGATCACGGGCAGGATGAGGAATGGCCACGAACCATCGCCCCACCCGCCGCCCGGCAGCAGCGAGAATGTCAGCGAGAAGATGAGCAGCAGGACCGGCCCGACGACGAAATTGGGCACGGTGACGCCCGTCGTCGCCACCGACATGACGAGGAAATCCAGGAACGAGTTCTGCCGCAGGGCCGCCAGCGTGCCGACGAGCACGCCGCCCACGAGCGCGAAGATCAAGGCGAGGCTGCCCAGCCTTATCGAATAGGGCAGGCCCTTGCCGATCAGTTCGGCGATCGTGTTGTCCTTGTAGATATAGCTCGGCCCGAAATCGCCGGTGACCGCGTTCTTCAGATATTGGAGATACTGGCTCCAGAGCGGCTGGTCGAGATGATAGGCCCGCATCAGGTTTTCCATCGTCGCCGGCGGCAATGGCCGTTCGAGATTGAACGGGCCGCCCGGTGCGAAGCGCATCAGGAAGAAGGAAATGGTGACGACGATGAAGAGGGTCGGCACCGCACTCGCCAATCGGCGAAGAATGAAGTGAAACATCCGCTATACTCCCGGAGAAGATTCTACCCGGCTTGCGTTCGGGTTCCCGTCGCGGCTGTGTCCCATGGAAACGGCTCCTCCCGGCGCGGGCGAACAGGCTGCCCGCACCGGGTGGAACACGGTTTCATGTGTCGAATTATGAGAAAACTGAGCCACGCCGGAACCCGTTGCCGGCCTGCCATCGAACCCCGATCGCAGGCCGCAATGCAAAATCCTATTCCTCGACGCTGAGATACTTGCTCAGATGTTCATTATTGCCGTTGTCGCCCCAGCCCTTGACCTTGCTGGAGACCAGCCAGAAATTCGCGTCGTTGACCAGAGGCGCGATCGGCTGGTCGCGCATGACGAGGGCTTCGGCCTGGTGCAGCAGCTTGGAGCGCGCCGCGGGATCGCGTTCCTTGTAGGATTTCTGCAGCAGTTCGTCGAATTCCGGATTGTTGTAGTGACCGTAATTGAAGGTCTTGTTGCCGCTGTAGTTCAGGTTGAGGAAGTTTTCGGCATCGGCATAATCCGCCACCCAGCCGGCGCGGGCGACATTGAACTTGCCGCCTTCCTGCAGGTAGGCGTAGTGCGAGGAAATGTCGAGATTTACCAATGTGACATTGGCGCCGAACGTCTTCTTCCACATGTCGGCGACGGCGGTCGCGGCCCGCTCATGGTTCGGATTGGTGTTGTAGCGGATCTCGATATTGAGCGGCTTGCCGCCCTCGCCATAACCGGCCTCCTTCATCAGCTCGATGGCCTTGTCCTCGCGGTCGAGCTGCGACATCTCGGCGAAATCGGGCAGCTCCGGCTTGCCGTAATTCTCGATGCCGGGCGGCACCAGCGAATACATCGGCAGCTTGGACTCGTTGAATATCTCGGTGGAAAGGAAGTCGCGATCGACCGCCATCGACAGCGCGCGCCGCACGCGCACGTCGCTGAAGGGTTCGGCGCGCGTATCGAACGGATAGTAATAGGTGGCGAAGGACGGGGTCACATGCACCTGGTCGGCATATTGCGCGCGGAGCCGCTCGATCTGGTCGCTGGCGAAATTATAGACGAGATGCAGTTCGCCCGCTTCGAAGCGGCGGACATTCGCCGCCTGGTCGTCGATCGGGTAGAAGATGACCTTGTCGAGCTTGACGTTGGCCGCATCCCAGTAATTCTCGTTCTTGACCACGGTCAGGTGATCGTTCGGCACATGCTCGACGAGCTTGAAGGCGCCATTGCCGACGAGCTTGCCCGGCTTGACGAAATCGGCGCCGTTCTTTTCGAAGCTCGCCTTGCTGACGGGCAGCGCCGATTGGTGCGACAGCAGCTCTATGAAGAACGGCGTCGGGTTTTCGAGGGTGATCTCCAGCGTCTTCGCATCGATCGCCTTGGCGCCCAGCTCTTCGAGCTTGGCCTCGCCCTTGTTGATCTTCGCCGCGTTCTTGATCGGGTAGAGGATATTGGCGTAGCCGGCAGCCGTCTTCGGGTCCTGGATGCGGCGCAGCGAGAACACGAAGTCTTCCGCCGTCACGGGGCTGCCATCGGACCAATTGGCATTGGCGCGGAGCTTGAACGTATAGACCGTGCCGTCATCCGAGATCGTCCAGCTTTCCGCCGCGCCGGGCACGATCTTGCCATTGGCGTCATAGACGGTCAGCCCTTCGTAAAGGTCCTTCAGGATGAAGGCCTCGATGTCGATGGAGGTCTGCGACTGGTCCAGCGTTTGCGGCTCGCCGCTATTGCCGCGATGCAGCACCATTTCGGCCAGAGCGGGGCTCGCGCCGATCAGCAGCGACCCAAGCAGGAGCGCGGCGCGGAGATTGAGTTTCATGTGGGACATTTGTCTGTTCCTTCCCCTCTAAGAGAATGTGAAGGCATGAACAAATGACAATTTTTGCATGAACGCAAGGAGGCTTTGTCGGGGTTGTAGCGATAATGGGGGTTACGGCCACGTCAAACATCGTTGCACCATATGGACCACATGCCCGATTCCCGCCATTTTCTGCCGGAAACGCGGCCTACATCCTAAGACTTAGGTCATACCGATTTGTGTGGAAAACACCACAATCCGCAAATTGCCGCGACAATACTCAACCTGCGGTTTCGCTATCACGCAAAAGTGCTTCCAGCGTTTCGAGACGATCCGCCTCTATCGGCGGCTTGTCCCAGCGCAATCGCGATATTCGCGGGAAGCGCATGGCGACGCCGGACTTGTGCCGATTGGAGCGGTTCAGCCCCTCGAACGCCACTTCGAGCACCAGCCCGTGGTCGGGTTCGGCCCGCACCGAGCGAACCGGGCCGAAGCGCTCGGTGGTATTGTTGCGGACGAAGGCGTCGAGCTGCTTCAGCTCCTCGTCCGTGAAGCCGAAATAGGCCTTGCCCACCGGGACGAGCTGCGGGTCGCTCTCCGGTCCGGTCCACACCGCGAATGTATAATCCGAATAATAGCTGGAGCGCTTGCCATGGCCGCGCTGCGCGTAGACCAGCACCGCGTCGATGATGAACGGATCGCGTTTCCACTTGAACCACGGTCCCTTGGGACGCCCCGGCACATAGGCGGAATCCCGCCGCTTCAGCATCAGCCCCTCGATGATCGGATGCGGCGGGTTGCCCCGCAGTTCCGCCAGATCGTCGAAAGTCTCGAACGGCACCAGCGGCGAGAGGTCGAAGCGGGCGGGATCGAGCCCGGCGACGAACGTCTCCAGCCGCGCCCGGCGTTCGATGAAAGCCAGGGCGCGGATATCCTCGTCCCCGTCGAAGAGGAGATCATAGAGCCGCACGAAGGCGGGAAAGCTCTCGAGCTGTTTTGCCGTCACCGTCTTGCGGTTCAGCCGCTGCTGCAGATCGCCGAACGACCCGACTTCGATGCCGGTTGCCGATGGCCGCCCCACCAGCAATTCACCATCCAGCGTGCCGGCGAAGCTCATGGCGTCGGCCACGTCCGGGAAGGCGTGGGAGATGTCGTCGCCGGTGCGCGAATAGATCCGCCGCTGGCCGCCTTCCGCCGTCAGCTGCACGCGGATACCATCCCATTTCCACTCGGCCGCATAGGTTTCCGCGTTGATCTTGCCATAGTCCGGCTCTTCCAGCGGCGTCGACAGCATCACCGGGCGGAAGGGCGCGCTGGCAAGGCCCTGCGGCTTGTCCGCCTTGCGCTCCAGCCAGGCGAAGAGCGGCTCGTAGGGCGGCTTCAATCCATGCCACAATTCCTCGATCTCGCCGACATCCACATCTCCGAACTGCGCCAGCGCCTGCTTGGCAAGCCGCGCCGACACGCCGATCCGCAGGCCGCCGGTCACCAGTTTCAGCAAGGCGTAGCGCGCCGATGCGTCGAGCCGATCGAGCCAGCGCTCCACCAGCCGGACCGCATCGCTGCGGGATGCGTGGATGAGCGAGGTCACGATATCGCCGAGCGACGGCGCCGCATTGGCCCGCGGCGCATCTTCCGCCGCCCAGACCAGCGATATCGTCTCGGCGAGATCGCCGACATAATCATAGGAATAGCCGAACAATTGCTCGTCCATTCGCTCCGCAATCAGGCTTCTCAGCATTGCCGGCTTGACGTTGGCGATGTTGAGATCGCCGGTGATGGCCGCCAGCGCATAGCCGCGATCCGGGTCGCGCGTCCTGCTGAAATAATCGACGAGCAGCGTCAGCTTGCCGTTGCGGGCCGGCGTCAGCACCAATCGGTCGAGGAGTTCGGCAAACTCTTCCATCAGTCGCCCTCGTCTTCGTAACCGATCAGATGCAGCGGCCTGGCCTTGTAGCCATTGAGCTCGCACCAGCGCACCAGCGCCTCCTCGCGGCCATGGGTGACCCAGACCTGATCGGGATCGAGTTCCGTTATCGTCCGCGTCAGCTCATCCCAGTCGCAATGGTCCGAAAGTATGATCGGCAGTTCGACGCCGCCCTGCCTGGCGCGTTGCCTGATGCGCATCCAGCCCGAGGCGAAACAGGAGACCGGGTCGGGGAAACGCCGCGCCCAGCGATCGAGGAAAGCCGATGGCGGACCGATGACGATGGCCCCGGCAAAATCGCCGGCGTTGTCTGTATCGACCGTGGCCGGCGAGAGGTCGCCGAGGTCGATCCCCTGCGACTGGTAGTAGTCGCAGAGCTTCGCCAGTGCGCCGTGGATATAGATCGTCCTGTCATGGCCGGCATCGCGCAGCATGCGGATGACGCGCTGCGCCTTGCCGAGCGCATAGGCGCCGACGAGATGCGAGCGTTCCGGAAACTGCTCGACCGAGCGCAGCAGCTTGGCGATCTCGTCGCGGCTGTCCGGGTGCCGGAACACCGGCAGCGCGAACGTCGCCTCGGTGATGAAGACGTCGCAGGCCACCGGCTCGAAGCCGAGGCAGGTCGGGTCGGGGCTGCGCTTGTAGTCGCCCGAGGCGACGATGCGCATGCCATCCTTCTCCACCGCGATCTGCGCCGATCCGAGCACATGCCCGGCAGGGTGGAAGCTGACGCTGACGCCGTTGTTGACGACGGTTTCGCCGAGCGTCGCCGCCTGTGTCACGGCAGCGAATCCACTGCCGTAGCGCAGCGCCATGATGTCGAGTGTCTGGCGCGTCGCCATGACGCTTTCATGGCCGGACCTCGCATGATCCGAATGGCCATGGGTGATGAGCGCCTTCTGCACCGGCCGGATCGGATCGATGTAGAAATCGCCCGGCGGACAATAGAGCCCCGCCGGCGTCGATCGCAACAAGTCTTCCGGTCGTTTCAGCACCTTCTCCCCCTGCTCCGGCCATGGCTAAACGAAGATAGTGCGCTTTTGGCTCCACGCAAATTCCGTATCGCGCTATTTGCAGCAGCGTCGTGCATGCTTCGACAGATGCCAGGGACCTTGGCGCGCAGACCGGCAATCGCTACATTCGCCGCTGTGAGCAAGCCCGAAACATTGGACGACACCCCCCTCCTGCCGCCGCAATTCCTGCGCTGGTTCCAGGACAAGGGCTGGAGCCCCCGCCAACACCAGCTGGACCTTCTGCGCGAGGCGGATGCGGGCAATTCCGCCCTGCTCATCGCACCGACCGGCGCCGGGAAGACCCTGGCCGGGTTTCTGCCAGCCCTGACGGACCTTGCGACGCGCGGCAAGGGCAATGCGCCCGGTCGCGGCATCCACACGCTCTACATATCGCCCCTTAAGGCGCTTGCCGTCGATATCCAGCGCAATCTGGCAAAGCCGATCGAGGAGATGGCGCTGCCGATCTCGATCGAGACCCGCACCGGCGATACGCCCGCCTTCAAGCGCCAGCGCCAGAAGCTCGCCCCGCCCGACATCCTGCTGACGACGCCGGAGCAGCTGGCGCTGCTCATCGCCAGCAAGGATGCGGCGCGCTTCTTCGAGGATCTGCGCTATGTGATCCTCGACGAGCTCCATTCGCTGATCACCTCCAAGCGCGGGCACCTGCTGGCGCTGGGCCTCGCGCGCCTGCGCCGGTTGCAGCCCGGGCTGCAGGCGATCGGCCTCTCGGCCACCGTCGCCGAGCCCGACATGCTGCGGCAATGGCTGGTGCCCCAGCTGGAGTCCCAGAACGGTTCGGCTGCGCTTGCAAGCCTGATCGTCGTCGAAGGCGGCGCGAGGCCGGACATCACCATCATGAAAACAGAAGACCGCGTGCCCTGGGCCGGCCATTCCGCCGTCTACGCCCTTCCCGGCATCTATGACGCGATCAAGGCGCATGGCACGACGCTGATCTTCGTCAATACGCGCAGCCAGGCCGAGCGGCTGTTCCATGACCTGTGGATGATCAATGACGACAACCTGCCCATCGCGCTGCATCACGGCTCGCTCGATGTCAGCAAGCGGCGCAGGGTCGAGCAGGCGATGGCGGCGAACAGCCTGCGCGCGGTCGTCGCCACGTCGACGCTCGATCTCGGCATCGACTGGGGCGATGTCGATCTCGTCATCCATGTCGGCGCGCCGAAGGGCGCTAGCCGGCTGGCGCAGCGCATAGGCCGCTCCAACCACCGCATGGACGTGCCCTCGCGCGCCATTCTGGTGCCGGCCAACCGCTTCGAGGTGATGGAATGCCAGGCGGCGCTCGATGCCAACTACCTCGGCGCGCAGGATACGCCGCCGCTCGGCGTCGGCGCGCTCGACGTCCTTGCCCAGCATGTGCTCGGCATGGCCTGCGCCGCGCCTTTCGTCATCGATGAACTTTACGCCGAGGTGCGCACGGCCCTGCCCTATGCGCCGCTGGCGCGGGAGACCTTCGAGCGCATCGTCCAGTTCGTCGCCACCGGCGGCTATGCGCTGAAATCCTATGAGCGCTTCGCCAAGATCCGCCAGACGGCGGATGGCAGCTGGCGCGTGACACACCCAAGGGTGGCGCAGCAATACCGGCTGAATGTCGGGACGATCATCGAAGCGGCGGCGCTGACCGTGCGGCTGACCCGGCGCAGCGGCAAGGGCATCAATGTGCGCGGCGGCCCGGTGCTCGGCAAGGTGGAGGAGCATTTCCTCGAAGCGCTGGCGCCGGGCGATACGTTCTTCTTTTCCGGCCGGGTGCTGCGCTTCGAAGGCATCAGGGAAAACGAATGCCTCGTCTCCGAGGCGAAGGGCTTCGATGCCAAGATCCCCTCCTATGCCGGCGGCAAGTTTCCGCTGACCACCTATCTCGCCGACCAGGTGCGCGCCATGCTGGCCGACGAGGAGCGCTGGCGCGCGCTGCCCGAGCAGGTGAGCGACTGGCTGCGGCTGCAACGGGACAAGTCCACATTGCCGCAGCCGGGCAGCCTTCTCGTCGAGACCTTTCCGCGCGGCAACCGCTCCTACATGGTGGCCTATCCGTTCGAAGGCAGGCTCGCCCACCAGACGCTCGGCATGTTGCTGACGCGGCGGCTGGAGCGCGCCCGGGCGCGGCCGCTCGGCTTCATCGCCACCGATTATGCCATCTCGGTCTGGGGCATGCGCGACCTTGGCAAGATGTTCCGCAGCGGCGAACTGCCTCTCGCCGACCTGTTCGACGAGGACATGCTTGGCGACGATCTCGAGGCATGGCTGTCGGAAAGTTTCATGCTGAAGCGCACATTCCGCAATTGCGCCCTGATTTCAGGGCTGGTGGAAAAGCGCCATCCCGGGCAGGAAAAGACAGGACGCCAGGTGACGGTTTCGACCGATCTCATCTATGACGTGCTGCGCGAGCACGAACCGGACCACATACTTCTGCAGGCGACGCGCGCCGATGCGGCAACCGGCTTGCTCGACATTGGACGGCTTGGCGTTATGCTTGGACGAATCAAGGGCCATATCGTGCATCGGGACCTCGACAGGATTTCGCCGCTGGCGGTGCCCGTGATGATGGAGATCGGCAAGGAACGTGTGCCCGGCGAAGCGCATGACATGCTGCTGGAAGAGATCGCGGAGGAAATGACGCGCGAAATGACGGACCACCGATGAACATGGCAGCTCTCGACATCGCGCCCGTGCCCGCCGGCGCGGCCGAGCTCGATCTTGCCGGGCACCGGCTGGTCTGCGACCCCGCGGGCGCGATCTACCTGCCGGAGGACGGCCTGCTCGTGGTCTCCGACCTGCATCTCGAAAAGGGTTCGTCCTTTGCGCGACGCGGCATGCTGCTGCCGCCCTATGACACGCTGACGACGCTTGCCGCCCTTGCCCGGCTCATCGGCCGCTACCGCCCGAAATCCGTTCTCAGCCTCGGCGACAGTTTCCATGATGGCGAGGCCGCGACGCGCCTTACGCCGGAATCCGCAAGCCATCTGATGACGCTGATGCGAGGCAGGCACTGGATATGGATCACCGGCAATCACGATCCGCATCATCCGGGCGCGCTGCCCGGCGAAACCTGTGCCGAACTGGCGCTCGGCGGGCTGGTCTTCCGTCATGAACCGACGCGCAACGCGCCCGCGGGCGAGATCGCCGGCCATCTGCACCCCGCCGCAAGGATCGTCTGGCGCGGCCAGGCGGTGCAGCGCCGCTGTTTTGCGACCGACCATTCCCGCATGATCATGCCGGCCTTCGGCGCCTATACCGGCGGGCTGAACATCATGAACCGCGCCTTTCACGGCCTGTTCGATCTTGCGGCGCTGAGCGCCTATATGCTCGGAAAAGACAGGATATACCGCGTCAATCGCAGCTATTTCGAGCCCGCGCCGCGCTTCTGACCGCAATTGCGGCCCTTTCCCCGAATATTATTTCTCGACACTTCTACAAGTTGTACTTGGTTTAGTACTCATACTTATTACCAATAGATCGAATGTTGGAAATCGTTCTACAGATAAGGATATTGCTTAAACAGATTTTTCAGAAGAGGTTTTCATGCGGCACGATCTTCTCATCCTGGCTGCTATTGCTTTGGCAATAGCTGGCTGCAAGCACGGAGAGCACGAGGAAGCTCCGTCCCTGGCGCTCGCCGGCAAGACGGCGGGAGCCGAAGCCAAGGACACGGCGCAGAGCGGCGATTACAGCCTGAAGGGTACCGGTTTGCAGACCGCCGAGGATGGAAGCCTGAAGACGTTTGCCTATTCGGCCACGCTGGGGGATACAAAGGCAGCCGGAGCGACGATTTCAGGGAAGTACGCGCCGGTGTTCCTGAAATTCAGCAAGGACGGAACCGCGGCCGGCCAGATGCTGAATACTGCGCGCAGCGGCGGCGGCAAAGATGACAATATCCGCTTCCTGATGAGCGACGCCTCGCGCGACTCGAAGGACAACCCCACCGCTTTCGGGCTTCTGGTCGACAATTCGACGGAGAAGAGCTTCTCCGCCGGTGCGCTCTATGGCGGCCGGGCGCCGACAAACCTCCCCACTTCGGGCACCGCGACCTATGAGGGTATTTTTGTCGGTGCGGCCAATGCCGGCAAGGGCAATAGCGGCGTGCGGGCGCATCTGGAAGGCCCCTTCGACCTGGCGGCCGATTTCGGCGCCGGAACCGTCAAGGGTACGATCCAGGGTTTGAGGGGGCCACTGGACCAGACCAGTCCGACTGCAGCAGCGGGCATGGTGACCGGCATAGGCTTCGACGGCAAGATGGCGGCAGACAAGGCGAGCTATAGCGCCGACAAGGTGACCGTCACCGGGGAGGGCGTTCAAGCTGTTTCCGGCGCGGTACAGGGTGGCTTCTTCAATGCTGGCGGCAGCGAAACGGCCGGCACATTGCAGGCTACCGTTTCCGGCAGCGAACCGACCAACATCATCGGGGCGTTCCACGGCGAAAAGCCGAATTGATCGCGCTGCCAGGAACGAAATGATGACAGGCAGGCTCAAGGGCCGGCGATACCGGGCGGCATTGGCGCTCGGTATCCTCCTCGGATGTTTGACCATTGCCGATGCCCATGCGGAGGGGTCCTATTCCTTCGCGCAGGTAAAGTCGCGGATCGAATCCGGCCAATATGATGCGGCGCGCCAGCTCGTTGCCGCTTCGGGCGAGGACAGCCCGAGCAAGCGGGTGGCGAAGGCGTTCACCGAGGCGCTCATCCTCAAGCATCAGCGGCAGCTGCAGGCTTCCGCTGATGCGATGGAGGCGATCCTGCTCGACAATCCCGAGTTCGATCGGGTGCGGCAGGAACTGGCGCATAGCTATTATCTGCTCGGCGAGAACGACCATGCGCGGCACCAGTTCGGCATATTGTCGGCGACCAGCCATTCGCCGGCATTTCGCTCGCTCTACAATGACTATCTCGACGCCATCGACTCGCGGCGGCCATGGTCGCTCGATGGCTATGTCGCCCTCGCCCCGAGCACGAATATCAGCCGCGGCGTGGCGGCCGATACGGTATTCATAGGCGGCGTGCCGGTGAAGCCGGCCAACAGGAAGCAAAGCGGCATCGGCGTCAGCTTTGGCGGTTCGGGATCGTACCGGTTCGATCTCAATGAAAGGATGGGGCTCACCCTCGGCGGCAGTTTCGACGGCACCAAATATGGCGGGCGCGAATATGACTCCCTCTCCGGCCAGGTGTTTTCCGAATTCTCATACAAGACCGGCCGCTGGCGTTTTGGCGTCGGCCCGACAATGGAGCGCCTTTCCTTCGACTGGCAAGGCTATCGCCTCGCCTATGGTGCGCAGTGGAGCATCCAGAAGAGCTTCGGCAATAGCGGCGACACGATGCGGTTCACCGGCCGCCTCCGCAGGCTGGACTATGACGATCTCGATGCTTTCGACGGATATGAAATTTCCGGCGGCCTGCGCTACCAGCACGCCTTTTCCGCCGCGCTGGTGGCCAATACCGGGGCGGAACTGACGCGGGTCAAGGCAGAGAGGGAGTTCAACAGCTATAATGCGGTGCGGCCCTATTTCGAGATCTACAGCGACCTGCCTTTCGGCGTGCTCGGCAGTATCGGCCTTGGCTATCAGTTCCGCGATTATGACGGAAAGTTCCCATGGACGGGCGAAAACCGCAGGGACGGGCAGCTGAGCCTGGTCTCGTCGCTGACCTTCCGTGGCTTGAGCTTCAGGCGCATCGCTCCGCGACTGGAATATGCCTATGTCCGCAACAATTCGAATATCGGCCTTTACGACTACGATACCCACTCCATGGGAGTTTACCTCACGCGCAAATACTAACACGCCACCATGCCTGGTATCCGCCGCCGGCCCGGATTTCCATAACGGCTTCCCTGCGGTGCCCAACCTCCCCTCATGTCGAGGGTGCAGGCTGCGCGCCGCGCTGCGGGAGCTGTGAAGCCGCCGCCCCAGTGGGTGGCAGGCATGTCGAAGCACGCACGATGTTGATGCAACGCTGAAATCAGAGATGGCAATAATGTACCGCGTGCTTCGACGGGCTCAGCATGAGGGGTTGGGGGTATTTGGCTGGGTGGTAGTTCTGTGGCGTTGGCGGGGTGTTGAGCGATCGCAGAACGACCGCCCTGCAATCAACAATTTCCCCTCATCCTGAGCCTGTCGAAGGGCGCAGCAACGGTGATGCAGTCCCCTTACACACGCTGCATCGAAATAGTGCGTGCTTCGTGGTTCGGCAGGCTCACCAGGCTCAGCATGAGGGAAGTTGGCTCAGCATGAGGAGTTTGGGTATTTGGCAGGGTGGTAGTTCTGTGGCGTCGGTGGGGTGTTGAGAGATCGCAGAACGACCTTCCTGCAATCAACAATTTACCCTCATCCTGAGCTTGTCGAAGGTCGCTGCAACGTTTGTGCAATCGCTTTTATCGCTGCATCAACATAGTGCGTGCTTCGTGGTTCGGCAGGCTCACGAGGCTCGGCATGAGGAAGGTGGAGATCGGCATGAGGGGTTTGGGTGTTTGGCAGGGTGGTAGTTCTGTGGCGTTGGCGGTGTTGAGAGATCGCAGAACGACCTTCCTGCAATCAACAATTTCCCCTCATCCTGAGCTTGTCGAAGGGCGCAGCAACGTTCGTGCAATACCCCTTACAAAGCGCTGCATCGAAATAGTGCGTGCTTCGTGGTTCGGCAGGCTCACGAGGCTCAGCATGAGGGAGGTGGAGATCGGCATGAGGGAGGTGGGGGCTCAGCATGAGGCAACTTGGTGTGATGCAGGGATTAAATACGGAAAATCCGCACCACGCCCGCGAAATCGCGTCTGGTCATTGAAATGGGGGGAGACGGGCGGTCTTCAGCGCGTCGTAGTGGTATCAGGGTCGAGGTCCGAAGACCGCCCGCGACGTCTTTGCCTGCTGTTGTCACGCTTGTCAGACGCAACAACCCGGAAAACGAAGCGCCACCTCCGTTTCCTTCTGCAGTTTGCCGGCCGATCGGGTTTGTCACTCCCGCCTGTCCGGCAACGCCATCCTTTCCCAGCTTGTCGAAACAGCACCGGAAGCTGCTCCCCCACTGGAAAGGACCGAATCAGAATAACCCGGTTTCAAACAGGTGGGATAAGTATCGACTTATCCCACCAGGGGAGACGTGTGTTGCATTACTGTCGTGGGGTCATTCAACAAGCTCAGGATGAGGATGATTGATTTGATTGCAGAAAAGCAGGGAGCCCAGGTTTGAAACCTCGCAGAATTATCCCCCTGCCAAACACCCAATTCCCTCATGGTGAGCCCCTCATGGTGAGCTAGTCGAACCACGAAGCACGACCAACGTTTATGCGATCGCTTTTTTTGAGCATGAGAAAGAGTGCGCCCCTAATCCCTGGCTTCCCTAGCTTCCCTGGCTTCCCTAGCTTTTCAGCCGGTAGCCCGTCTTGAAGATCCAGCGCAGGACCAGCATGCAGCCGAGGAGGAAGAGCGCCGTCATGGCGAGGCTCGTGCCGATATGGACGTCGGCGAGGCCGTAGAAGCTCCAGCGGAAACCGCTGATCAGATAGACCACCGGATTGAGCAGCGTGACCTTCTGCCAGAAGGGCGGCAGCATGTCGATCGAGTAGAAGCTGCCGCCAAGGAAGGTCAGCGGCGTGACGATCATCAACGGCACCAGCTGCAGCTTTTCGAAACCGTCGGCCCATATGCCGATGATGAAGCCGAACAGGCTGAACGTCACCGCCGTCAGCACCAGATAGAGCAGCATCACGAATGGATGTTCGATCCGAAGCGGCACGAACAGCGCTGCCGTGGCGAGGATGATCAGGCCGAGGATGATGGATTTGGTCGCCGCCGCCCCGACATAGGCGATGACGATCTCCACATAGGAGACGGGCGCCGACAGAACCTCATAGATCGTGCCGACGAATTTCGGGAAATAGATGCCGAAGGAGGCGTTCGATATGCTCTGCGTCAGCAGCGACAGCATGATCAGGCCGGGCACGATGAAGGCGCCATAGCTCACGCCGCTGATCTCGGGGATGCGGCCGCCGATGGCCGAGCCGAACACGACGAAATAGAGGCTGGTGGAGAGCACCGGCGAAATCACGCTCTGCATGATCGTCCGCCATGTGCGGTGCATTTCAAAGAGATAGATGGCTTTTATGGCGTAGAGATTCATTGCCGTTCCCTCACCAGGCTCACGAAGATTTCCTCCAGCGAGCTTTCCTTGGTCTGTATGTCGTTGAAGCGCACGCCGGCCTGGTCGAGATCCTTCAGCAGAGCGGTGATGCCGGTGCGTTCCTTCTGGGTGTCGTAGGTGTAGACGAGTTCGCGCCCGCCGGCGGCAAGCTCCAGCCCGTATTTCTCAAGGTTGCCGGGTATGGATTCATGCGGCTGGGCCAGTTGCAGGCGCAGCTGCTTCTTGCCGAGCGAGCGCATCAGCGCGTCCTTCTCTTCCACCAATATGATCTCGCCGCGATTGATGACGCCGATGCGGTCGGCCATCTGCTGGGCTTCCTCGATATAATGGGTCGTCAGGATGATGGTGACGCCGGATTCGCGCAAGGCGCGGACGACGTTCCACATGTCGCGCCGCAACTCGACGTCGACGCCGGCCGTCGGCTCGTCGAGAAAGAGGATTTCCGGTTCGTGCGACAAGGCCTTGGCAATCATCACGCGCCGCTTCATGCCGCCCGAAAGCGTCATGAGCTTGCTGTCCTTCTTGTCCCAGAGCGAAAGCTCCTTCAATATCTTCTCGATATGCGCCGGATTGGCCGGCTTGCCGAACAGCCCGCGGCTGAAGCTCACCGTCGCCCAGACGCTCTCGAAGGCGTCGGTGGTCAGTTCCTGCGGAACGAGGCCGATCTTGCTGCGGGCGGCCCTGTATTCCTTGATGATGTCGTGACCATCGGCAAGAACCAGGCCGGAGGTCGGGTTGACGATGCCGCAGATGATGCTGATCAGCGTCGTCTTGCCGGCGCCATTGGGGCCAAGCAGGGCGAATATCTCGCCGCGCTCTATATCGAGATTGATGTTCTTCAGCGCCTGAAACCCGGACTCGTAGGTCTTGTTCAGGCTGTTCACGGAAATGGCAGAGGACATGATGATACTCGGGAGAGTGAGAAGAGAGCCGCGCACTACCGGATAGCGGACAGGCCTGTCGGCCCGGCCCCATGGAATGCTGTTCCTTATATGGGTATCACCGTAGAAATACAAACCACCCCGCTGACAATTGCTGCCAGCGGGGTGGTTGAAAAGCGCCCGGTTCAGGCCCGTGCCGTTTCGCCGCGAACCTCTTTCATGCCCGGCAGGAAGATCGTCAGCAGGCCGAGGAATGGCAGGTAGGAGCAGACGGCATAGACGAAATCGATGCCCTTGTTGTCTGCGACGACACCCAGCACCGCCGCCGCGATCCCGGCCATGCCGAAGGCGAAGCCGAAGAATATCCCGGCGATGGTGCCGACCCTTCCCGGCACCAGTTCCTGTGCGAAGACGACGATCGCCGGGAATGCCGAGGAGAGGATGAAGCCGATGATGACGGTCAGGACGCCGGTCCAGAACAGGTTGGCATAGGGCATGACCAGCGTGAAGGGCAGCACGCCGAGGATCGAGAACCAGATGACGGCCTTGGTGCCGATCTTGTCGCCGATCGGTCCGCCGAGCACGGTGCCGACCGCCGCTGCGCCGAGGAAGAGAAACAGCAGCATCTGCGATTCCTGCACCGTCACGCCGAATTTGTGGATGACGTAGAACGTATAGTAGCTCGAAATGCTCGCCAGATAGATGTTCTTGGTGAAAACCAGCAGGGCCAGGATGACCAGCGAGATCACCACCTTTCGGCGCGGCAGCCGCAGGGCACGGCTTGCCGCCGGCCTGTTGGCATTTGCCGCACGATAGCGCTGGTACCAATTGCCGACGAGATAGAGGATGATCATGCCGACCAGTGCCGCGGCGGAGAACCAGGCGATGCTCTGCTGTCCGCGCGGCAGGACGATGAACGCCGCCAGCAGCGGGCCGAGCGCCGTGCCGAAATTGCCGCCGACCTGGAAAAAGGACTGGGCAAGGCCGTGGCGGCCGCCGGATGCCATGCGCGCCACCCGCGACGATTCCGGATGGAATATGGAGGAGCCGATGCCGATCATGGCCGCGCCCAGCAGCAGCATGTAGTAATGCGCGGCGACGGAGAGGATGGCGAGGCCAGCAAGCGAGAACGCCATGCCGACCGGCAGCGAATAGGGCATCGGCCGCTTGTCGGTATAGGCGCCCACCACCGGCTGCAGAAGCGACGCGGTGACCTGGAACGTCAGCGTCAGCAGGCCGATCTGCTTGAAGTTCAGCCCGTAATTGTCCTTGAGCATCGGATAGATGGCAGCAAGCAGCGACTGCATCATGTCATTGAGCAGATGGCAGAAGCTGACGGCGAAAATAACGGCGAATACCGTTGTTTCAGCGGAATCCCGCTGTCTCTGAATGGTGGTATCAGTCATGGCGTTTCCATTGGACATGGGCGCCGCGCTTGCGGGCCCGAGCGCTACTGATATACAACTTGCAGTACACCTGCTTTCGTGGTTTGGTCCATTTATTACGCGAGTGGGCCAATGCAGCACTATAGAACCCATAAACCGCCGGAGATCAAGGAGACCGACCCCGGCCGCCTGCATCGCATGCGCGTCGACTGGCTCAATGCCGCCGATGGCGACGTCTTCGCCCTCGCCTGCATCTACCCCTCCGGCTGCCACATTCCGGAACATCATCACAGCCAGTCGCAATTGCTGCATGCGCTGACCGGCGTCGCGATGGTCACCACCAAATTCGGCCGCTGGATGGTGCCGCCGCACCATGCGCTGTGGCTGCCGGCGGGCACGCGCCATGCGGTCGACATGCTCGGCGAAGTGTCGATGCACTCGATCTATGCCCGGCCGGAAGCGATCGAGGGGCTGAAGCAGCATCTGCACGTGGTCGGCCTGACGCCATTGATGGACAGCCTCATCCGCGAGGCGGTGAACATCTCCCCCGCCGACCAGGCCGACGACCGGACGAACTATCTGATGGGGCTGCTGCTGCACGAGATCCGCAACCTGCCGGAGCGGCCGCTCGGCCTACCCTTCCCGCAGGAACGACGGTTGGCCGCGCTATGCCGGAGCTTCGTCAACATGCCCTCGCCGCACACGGATATCGATGCGTGGGCGGAAAGGCTGAGCATCAGCCGGCGCACATTCACGCGCCTGTTCAGGCGGGAGACGGGCCTGAGCCTGTCGACCTGGCGCCAGCAGGCGCTGCTGCTATCGGCCCTGCCCCGCCTGACGCGCGGCGAGCCGATAACGACTGTCGCGCTCGATCTCGGCTATAACAGCGTTCCGGCTTTCACGACCATGTTCAAGCGCATGCTCGGCGTTCCGCCGCGCCATTATCTTCATTCCGCCGCCTGAAGCTTCGGGCCCGGCACGTAGTTGAGGATCGGCCCGAGCCAGCGCTCGACCTCCTCGACCGGCATTGCCTTGCGGGCGGCATAATCCTCCACCTGGTCGCGCTCGACCTTGGCGACGCCGAAATAATAGGCTTCCGGATGGGCGATATACAGTCCGGAAACGGACGATCCCGGCCACATCGCATAGCTTTCCGTCAGTTCGACATTGATCTTGTTCCTGGCATCCAGCAGGCGGAACAGCGTGTCCTTCTCCGTATGGTCCGGCTGCGCGGGATAGCCCGGCGCCGGCCGTATTCCCGCGTAGGGTTCGCCGATAAGTTCTTCTGGCGCGAAATTCTCGTCGGGCGCATGGCCCCAGAATTCCTTGCGCACGCGCTCGTGCATGAGCTCGGCAAAGGCCTCGGCAAAACGATCGGCCAGTGCCTTGACCAGGATCGACGAGTAATCGTCATTGGCGCGCTCGAACCGTTCGGCAATGGCGATTTCCTCGATGCCGGCAGTGACGACGAAGGCGCCGACATGATCCTTCGCCCCGCTATCGCAGGGAGCGACGAAATCGGCGAGGGCGACATTCGGCCTGCCATCCCGCTTCGACAGCTGCTGGCGCAGCGTATAGAAGGTGGCAAGCTCCTGCTGCCGTTCTTGATCGGCAAAAAGCTGGATATCGTCGCCGCGCGAGCCCGCCGGCCAGAAGCCGATGACCGCCTTCGGATTGAACCATTTCTCGTCGATGATCTTGGCGACCATGGCCTGCGCGTCGTCGAACAATTGCCGCGCCGCCGCGCCCTGCTTTTCGTCGTCGAGGATCGCCGGATAGCGCCCTTTCATCTCCCAGGTCTGGAAGAATGGCGTCCAGTCGATATAGCGGGCGATCTCGCGCAGGTCGTAATCCTGGAAAACGCGGGTGCCGATGAATTGCGGCGTGGCGGGACGATAGGACGACCAATCGATCCGGTGCGCATTCGCCCTCGCCTTGGCGAGAGGCAGCCGCTGCTTGTCCGCCTCGTTGCGGGCATGGGCCTCCGCCACCTTGGCATATTCGCGCTGCACGCCTTCGATGAAGGCTGGCTTGGCCTGTTTCGACAACAGGTTGGAAACGACGCCGACCGCCCGGCTGGCATCGGTCACATAGACCGCCTGGCCGCGATTGTAGCGCGGGCTGATCTTGACCGCGGTATGGACCCTGCTCGTGGTGGCGCCGCCGATCAGAAGCGGCAGGTCGAAGCCTTCGCGCTCCATCTCGGATGCGACGTGCACCATTTCGTCGAGCGACGGCGTGATCAGTCCGGAGAGACCGATAATATCGACCTTTTCGTCGCGCGCCGTCTGCAATATCTTCGATACGGGCACCATCACGCCGAGGTCGATGATCTCGTAATTGTTGCAGGCGAGCACGACGCCGACGATGTTCTTGCCGATATCGTGCACATCGCCCTTCACCGTCGCCATCAGCACCTTGCCGGCGCTTTCGCGTTCCGTATTGCCCGCGGCGGCCTTCTCCGCCTCCATATGGGGCAGCAGCAGCGCCACCGCCTGCTTCATGACGCGGGCGGATTTCACCACCTGCGGCAGGAACATCTTGCCGGCGCCGAACAGATCGCCGACGACGTTCATGCCGGCCATCAGCGGCCCCTCGATGACATGCAGCGGCCGCTCGGCGGCCAGCCGCGCTTCCTCGGTGTCTGCCTCGATGAATTCGGTTATTCCGTTGACCAGCGCGTGCTCGATGCGCTTTTCGACGCTCCATTCGCGCCAGGCCAGGTCCCGCTCGCGCGCTTCCTTGCCGACGGCGCCCTTGTAGCGCTCGGCGAGATCGAGCAGCCGCTCGGTCGCATCGTCGCGGCGGTTGAGGACGACATCCTCGCAGGCCTCGCGCAGTTCGGGATCGATCGTCTCGTAGACGGCAAGCTGGCCGGCATTGACGATGCCCATGTCCATGCCCGCCTGGATTGCGTGATAGAGGAACACCGCGTGCATGGCCTCGCGCACCGGCTCGTTGCCGCGGAACGAGAACGACAGGTTCGAAATGCCGCCGGAAATGTGCACATGCGGCAATGCCTGCGTGATCTTGCGCGTGGCCTCGATGAAGGCGACGCCGTAGCCGCTATGTTCCTCGATGCCGGTGGCGACGGCGAAGACATTGGGATCGAAGACGATGTCTTCCGGCGGGAAACCCGCCTCCTTCACCAGCAACTCATAGGCACGGCTGCAGATATCCACCTTGCGCTCCAGCGTATCCGCCTGCCCGGCCTCGTCGAACGCCATGACGACGACGGCCGCGCCATAGGCCCGCACCTTGCGCGCATGATCGATGAAGGCCTGCTCTCCCTCCTTCATGGAGATGGAATTGACCAGCGGCTTGCCCTGGACGCATTTCAGGCCCGCCTCGATGACATCCCATTTGGACGAATCGATCATCACCGGAACCCGCGCGATGTCGGGCTCGGCAGCGATGAGGTTGAGGAATTCGACCATGGCCTTTTCGCTGTCGATGAGGCCTTCGTCCATGTTGATGTCGATGATCTGCGCCCCGTTGGCGACCTGGTCGCGGGCAACGTCCAGCGCCGCCGCGAAATCGCCCGCCGTGATCAGCTTGCGGAATTTCGCCGAGCCCGTGATGTTCGTGCGCTCGCCCACATTGACGAAGGGTATGTCCTTGGTCAGCGTGAAGGGTTCGAGGCCCGAAAGCCGCATCAGCCTCGGGGACGTATCGACCTGGCGCGGCTTGTGGCGTCCGACCGCCTCGGAAATCGCCCTGATATGTTCCGGTGTCGAGCCGCAGCAGCCACCGACGATGTTGAGCAGGCCATCGCGCGCGAAACCTTCGAGCTGCGCCGCCATTTCGTCCGGGCTTTCGTCATATTGCCCGAATTCATTGGGAAGGCCGGCATTCGGATAGGCGCAGACGAAACTGTCGGCCACGCCGGCGATCTCGGCCAGATGGTCGCGCATGGCATTTGCGCCGAGGGCACAGTTCAAGCCGATGGAGAATGGATTTGCGTGCCGGACCGAATACCAGAACGCCGTGGGTGTCTGGCCGGAAAGCGTTCGGCCGGAAAGATCCGTGATCGTGCCCGAAATCATCACCGGCAGGGTTATCGCCTTCTCGGCGAAGACCTCATTGGTGGCAAAGATGGCAGCCTTGGCGTTCAGCGTGTCGAAGATTGTCTCGATAAGGATGATGTCGGCGCCGCCATCGATCAGGCCGCGCACCTGTTCGGCATAGGCCGTTCGAAGATCGTCGAAGGTCACGGCGCGATAGCCGGGATTGTTGACGTCAGGCGAGATGGACGCCGTGCGGTTCGTCGGGCCAAGCGCGCCGGCAACGAAGCGCCGCCGCCCGTCCTTCTGCTGCGCCTTGATCGCCGCCCGCCGCGCCAGGCGTGCGCCGTCGCGGTTGAGCTCATAGACGACCTCCTCCATCGAATAATCGGCCTGCGCGATGGTGGTCGACGAAAACGTATTGGTTTCGAGAATATCGGCGCCCGCCATGGCATAGGCGTAGTGGATGTCTTCGATGGCCTGCGGCTGGGTCAGGATGAGAAGATCATTGTTGCCCTGCAGATGACAGGAGCAATCGGAAAAGCGGTCGCCGCGGAAATCGTCCTCCTTCAGGCCAAGATTCTGGATCTGGGTGCCCATGGCGCCATCCAGTATCAGAATACGCTCCCGGGCCGCTTCATTCAGGGCGGCAAATACTTCCGAGCCGTCCCTTGGTGCCCCCAGGGGACCGAATAGATCATCCAATGCCATTATCCGTACGCCTCACGCTCGATCGATTGCGTAATGTTCACATAAAGATATCTTTATGTCAACAAATCAGGCCTGCTTGCGCCATGAAATGTCGCATCTATTCCTGCGCATGAAGAGGCGCCATGCCCGGTCGGCAACGGGCGAACGGTCAGAGAACGGCGGATTGCGGCAGGATGAACGGGCGCTGGTCGGTCGGCAGGGTGCTGACCTTCAGATTGCAGTCATAGACATGGCGGATTCGCGCATCGGTCAGCGCTTCCGTCGGTGTGCCGACGCAATCCACCCTGCCATCATTCATGACGATGACGCGATCCGCATACATCGACGTCAGGTTGAGATCGTGCAGGATGGCGATAACGCCGCCGCCCTCCGACGCGAAGGTGCGGGCGATGTCCATGATGATAAGCTGGTGCTTGATGTCCAGGCTGGAGACCGGCTCGTCGAGAAACAGGAAGCGCGGCTGCCGGTCGAGCACCGGGCGCCAGACCTGACACAGGACACGCGCAAGCTGGACGCGCTGCTGTTCGCCGCCCGACAATTCCTGGTAGAACCTGCCGCCGAAGCCGGTCAGATCGACGCGTTCCAGCGCCTTCTCCGGCAGCCGCGCCAGTTCATGCTCGGCGGCGCCGCTTCGCCCGCCGGTGAGGCCGAGCTTGACGATTTCGCGGACCGTGAACGGGAACGCCAGATTGGTCGATTGCGGCAATATCGCCCGCATTGCAGCCATCTGCCAGGTTTTCAACGTTTCGAGCCGGTGGCCGTTCAGCGTGATCCTGCCGTCATAGCGCAGATCGCCGGCAAGGGCGCGCATCAGCGTGGTCTTGCCGGACCCGTTCGGACCGACAATGGCCGTCACTTCGCCGGCATTTGCTTCGAAGCTCGCATCCTGCACGATGCGGCGGTTGCCGATGAAAACCGAAATATCCGAGACGACGATCATCTTCAAAGATCCACGATGCCGCGCCGGCGCAGCAATATCCAGAGGAACACCGGCGCGCCGACGGCGGCGGTGATGATGCCGATGGGCAGTTCGGCGGGGGCGACGATCGTGCGCGAGACCGCATCCGCCAGAAGCAGCAGGATGGCGCCGAGCATCGCCGCCGCCGGAAGCAGATAGCGATGATCCGGGCCTATGACGAGCCGCAATATATGCGGAACGACGACGCCGACGAAGCCGATCGTGCCGCTCACCGCCACGGATGCACCCGTGGCCGCCGCCACCGTGACGATAGCGATGCGCTTGAAACGTTGAACCGGTATGCCGAGATGGTTCGCAGCCGCCTCGCCCAGCGCCATTCCGTTCAGCCCGCGGGCGAGAAAGGGCGAGACGAGCAGCGCTACCGCGATGAACGGCCCCGATGCCAGGATCTTCGACCAGCTCGCCCCTGCGAGCGAGCCGAGAAGCCAGAAGTTCAGGTCGCGCAACTGCCTGTCATCGGCGATATAGGTGAGCATGCCCATATAGGCGGTGGCCATGGCGCCGAGCGCGATACCCGCCAGGAGCATCGTTGCGATCGACGTCTGCCCCCGCCGCGTCGCCACGCCGTAAAGAATGAGCGTGAACAGCAGCGAGCAGGCAAACGCCGCGATCGGCAGGGAGAAAGTGCCGAGAATCAGAACGACGGGCGCAAACAGCGTATTGCCGAGAACGATGACGCTCAGTGCGCCGAGGCCGGCGCCCGACGAAACGCCGACAATGCCGGGATCGGCCAGCGGATTGCGGAACAGCCCCTGCATCACCGCGCCGGAAACGGCCAGCGCCGCGCCTATCAGCGAGGCGAGGACAACCCGTGGCAGCCGGATATCCCAAATGATGATGCGGTCGCGCACCGACAGCGCACTGGCAATGCCGGACGTGTCGAAAAAGGAGGCGATTACCGAAGTGACAGAAGCATCCGACGCACCGGACGCCAGGCTGACAAGCACGATGACGACCAGGGCGACGAAAAGCACGATCAGCGACAGACGCGCGATAACCGCCCGGTCTCCCTCGGCGGAGCTTGCAAGTACCCGCCGCCTCCAGTCAACGGCAGGTTTCATTACCGTCTCGCTCATTGGCCCGGTTGTCATTGGCCCGGTTGTGACTTGTAGAACGCATTGTAAAGGTCGCGAACGGCATTGGCGGTCCTCGGGCCGAAGCCCAGCATATATTGCCCGCCCAGGCGGACTATCCTTTTGTCACGCCCGGCAGGCGTCGCCGCCAGCGCCTTGTTTGCCAGCAGTTCGGCATTGTCCGCCTTGTGATCGCCGCCGCTGCGGTCCATCGCCAGGATGATGTCGGGATTGGCCATGATGATGCTTTCATCATTCAGCGGCTTGTAGCCCGAAAATCCCGCAACCGCATTCTGCGCGCCGGCAAGCTTGAGAATGCCGTCCGCCGCGGTGCCGCTGCCCGCACCCATGATCTTGCCGCCCTTGGAGCTCAGCACGAAGAGAACGCGCTTCGGCGTGGCGACCTTTTTCGCATCCGCCTGCGCCTCTTCAAGTTCGGCCTCCGTGCGCCGGGCCAGTTGCTCGGCCTTCTCGTCCACGCCGAGCGCCCTGCCGACGATGCGGATCTTTTCCACCAGGCTTTCCGCCGTATATTTCTCCGGCACGAAGACGAAGGGAACGCTGGCCTTGCGCAGCACGTCCACGGCTTCCCGCGGGCCGCTGCCCTCGACCGCGATGATCGCGGTTGGATTTATGGACAGGACGCCCTCCGGCGAGAGCGCACGCATATAGCCGACATCGGGCAATGCGTTCGCGGCGGCGGGATAGGTGCTCGTGCTGTCACGCCCGACGAGCCGCTTCTCCTCGCCGAGTGCAAAGACGATCTCCGTTATCGAATCGCCGATCGAGACCACCCTGCTCGTGTCGGGTATCGCACCTTCGATCTCCCTGGCGGCAACGGGGGCCGCAACGCAAGCGATGAAAAAGATTGCGGTCAGAAGCCCGGCGACAATGCTGTTTCTTCGCATCGCCGGCCCCTTACGCCGCGTTGCGCATGAGGCGCGGCAATTGCTCGGCGATATTGCGCCAATCTTCCCTCTCGGCATTGCCTTCGACGCGCTTGCCGAAGAACTGGATGATCATCTCGCCATCGGCGTCATAGGCTTCCACCGAGGTCAGCGGGCCGTCCTTCGTCGGGCGGCGCACAGCCCATACTTCAGCGATATGGTCGGTGCGAAGATGCATGTGGAACGTCTCGTCGAGAATATTCGCCCAGGGTCCCATCAGCTTGATGTTCTCGATCGGCCCGCCATGGATCTGGATGCAGCCGCGATTGCCGATGAAGCACATGATCGGCACCTTGGCCTCGGCCACCTGCTCCAGCATCGTCGTCGCGGATCCGGTGTCGAGCTGCCAGGCATAATCCTCGCCGATCGCCTGGATCGCCTGGTGCCTCGTCAGTTCGAGCGCACGGAGAATACCGACGAATTCATGGACGTCCTTCATCTGGTTCCAGCGCGCGCGAAGGTTCTCGACATCGCTTTCGGCGATCTCGCGAGTCTTCACCTCGGTCTTCGGCAGCGCCTGCAATTCCACTTCCTGCGATTGGTCCGCGAGGCGCAGCTTGGCCACCAGCGCCTCATAGGCTTCGAGATTGGAGGCCGGGCGCAGATGGATCTTGTGGACGGCCTCGCCTGCCGCATCGAAGAACTGCAGGCTCCGGCGGATCGTCTCGCCATCGGTCTTTTCCACGGCGAAACCATGAACCCACTGCTTGTGGAATATGCGCAGGTCGATCTGCTCGCCGAGCAGGAGAACGGCGGCCTTGCCGGCTATCGGCTTGTCGTAGACACCGATCTTCTCATGCACCGCGCTTTCATTGCGCGTCAGCGCCATGACCTCGCCGAGCCCTTCGAGGTCCATCAGGAACTCCTCGATCCTGGCGCTGATCCGCGTCGACGAGATGCCGCAATAGGCCGCCACGAATTCGGCCTCCGAGACGCCGAGCTGCTGCGCCAGATCGCGCTCCCGCATGGTGGGATTGTCGGTTCTCGCCTGCCGGATCGCCTGTGGCGTAGCTCTATCTGCGTTCATCGTCTTTTCTGCCTGTGTGAGGGATTATTTGTTGAGGATCAGTTTGCCCTGGCGCGTGATCTTTAATCTGTAGAGGGAGCCGGCGTGTTCGATGCCCACCTCGCTGGAGCCATCGAAAAGAATATCGCTGCCGAAAACGCGGATGTCCTGCTTGGCGGGGCGGTGCAGTGCAGTCCGCATGGGAGTAGCCTCCGGCAGCCGGACTTGCAGATCGATGATTTGGCGTCGTGACATGGCACCTGTCTCTTCATATGCGGCGTTCTTTCGCCCGCACTTGAATTTTTCCTTGGCGAATAACTTGACTAGATTATTCACCTTAATTACTCAATACAAAGAAGAGTGAATTAGTCAAGTTATTCGCCCCGAAATTCGGCATCTGCACCACCCCGGGTGGTATGCCCAACGTCACAGGATGAAGCGCAATGGATTTATCGAGGTTCGCAGCAGGAATTGGCCGGAGCATGACCGCTGCAATGGCCATGTCCTTGCTTGCTGCGACAGGGTCGGCGTCGGGGCAAGAGACTTCCTCCCCGGCGCCTGCCCTGACATTGGAGCTCAATGCTCTGCAGCCGTCCGAAAAGGGTTGCAGGCTGACCTTCGTCGTGACCAACAAGCTGGGCGGAACGCTCGACAAGGCGGCGTTCGAGGTCGCGCTTTTCAATGAGGCGCAGGTGGTCGATCGCATCACGCTCCTCGACTTCAAGGACCTGCCCGACGGCAAGACCAAGGTCCGGCGCTTCGACCTCGGCGAGGTGGATTGCGCCAAGGTGTCCCGCGTGCTGATCAACGATTCGACGGAATGCTCCGGCCAGGGCATCGACCCCAAGGCCTGCATCCGCCAGTTGCAGCCGGCGTCGAAATCCGGAATCCAGTTCGGCAGCTGAACTCAACGCCGGACAAGAAAAAGGCCCCGTTCGAGGGGCCTTCTTCGTTTTTGGCACCATGCCGGATCAGAAGGGCGAATCCGGGAAGTAGAATTCCTGTGCGTTGTCCTTGGTTACCAGCGTCGCGTCCAGGATGTAGCTTCCGCGGACCGGCACCTGATCGTAGAAATGGGCAACCGTGAGTTCGAGCGCCGTTGCGATCATCGACGGCGGATAGAGCACGTTGATCGGGGTCATCGCATCGCCATCGGCAACGCGCTTGATCATGTCCTTCATGCCGGCACCGCCAATGACCATCTTGATGTCCGTGCGCTTCGCCTGGCTGATGGCTTCGAGCACGCCAACCGCCATGTCGTCGTCCTGGCACCAGACGGCATCGATCTTCGGGAACTTCGTCAGATAGTCCTGCATGACCTTGAAGGCATCGTCGCGCGACCAGTTGCCGAACTGCTTGTCGAGAACCTTGATGCCGCTGCCGGCAATGGCTTCGTCGAAGCCCTTCTGGCGCTCTTCGTCGATGACGATCGGCAGGCCGCGAATGACGACGACTTCGCCTTCCTTCAGCGTATCCTTCAGGTACTGGCCGGCGACGCGGCCAAGTTCCGGATTGTTGCCGGCGACATAAAGGTCCTGGATCGTCGGATCGGAAAGCGCCCGGTCGACGACCGTCACGAACACGCCCTTTTCCTTGACCTGGCGAAGCGGATCGGTCAGTTCATCGGAATTGTGCGGCAGGGTGACGAGAGCGTCGATGCCCTGTGTCGTCAGGTCCTCGAGCGCATTGGCCTGCGAGGCGCCGTCCGGAGAGGTTTTGACCGTGATGGTCAATCCCGGATGATTTGCCTGCAAGAGCTTGGCAGCCCGCTCGGCATGATAAACGACGCCGCCGGTCCAGCCATGATCGGCGGCCGGAATCGATACGGCGATATTCACCTTCTTGTCCTGTGCATAGGCGAATGTCATGGTCGAAGCGAGCGCCGCCCCCACCAGACCCATCATCAATTTACGCATGTAATCCTCCCACTATGATTTCGGGCCTTGATTGCGGCTCGGCGGGTGGCCCCTTTCCCCCGTCCCGTGAAGAGAGGCGGGCATTCCGCCTCCTTGAACTCCAGTCTCATGACTGTTTTTTCTTCTGCAAGGTGCGCTGCACCAGCATGGCGATGATGATGATCGTGCCCTGTACGGCGCCGATCAGATACTCGCTGACAATGTTGGAAAGCACCATGATATTGCCGACGACTTCGAGCATGAAGGCGCCGCAGATCGTGCCCCACACCCGGCCTACGCCGCCGCGAAGGGCCGTTCCGCCGATGACCACGGCGGTGATCGCCTGCAATTCCCACAGCAGGCCCGTCGTCGTCGTCGCCGCACCGAGGCGCGGGATGTAGACGATGACCGCAATGGCGACGCAGACGCCCTGCAGCACATAGGTCAGCGCCCTGACGCGATTGACATGGATGCCGGAATAGCGTGCGACGTCCTCGTTCGACCCTACGGCGATGACGTGACGGCCGAACGACGTCTTGTAGAGGATGAAGGCCGCAAGCAGGCCGACGACGATGATGATCCAGACGGGAATGGGCAGCCCGAGGAACGAACCGGTATAGACCGGCCTGAAAAGACTGCGCATCTCCGGCGATTTCATCGCGATCGAGCCGCCATCGGCCAGCCAGACCGTTACCGAGCGGAAGATCGCCATGGTTCCGAGCGTGACGATGAAGGGCTCGATCCGGCCGATGGTGATGATCGCTCCATTAAGCAGCCCCGCGAGGGCCCCGACGCCGATCGCCACCACCACGCCGGCGCAGAGCATGGCCATATTGCCGTCGACAGCACCGGAATTGAGGAACAGCAGCATGATGCCGGCGACGAGTGCCGCCATGGAGCCGACGGAAAGGTCGAGCCCGCCGGCAGAAATGACGAAGGTCGCACCCACCGCGATGATGGCGATGAACGACGAGCGCGTCAGCACGTTGAGCAGGTTGTCGACGGAAAGGAAGTTGGGATTGACGAGGGTGCCGAGCACGAACAGGGCGGCAAGCGCCAGGAACGGCGCCAGCGCCGTCATGTCCAGATCCGCCAGTTTGCGTGCCGCGCCTGGCGCCGCCGTGCTTGTTTTCGTGTCGCTCATGCGTTCTCCGCGCTGTATAGCTCTGCTTCGTTAACTTTCACACCCGTGGCGTAGACGACGATCTCGTCCTCCGTCATCGCATCCCCGGTTACCTCACCGACGATGCGTTGCGACCGCATGACCAGGATCCGATGGCAGACGCCGATCAGTTCCTGCATCTCCGAGGAGATGACGACGACCGATTTTCCCGATTTCGCGAGTTCGGATATGAATTTGTAGATCTGTTCCTTGGTGCCGATATCGATGCCGCGCGTCGGCTCGTCGATGATGACGATGTTCGGTTCGAGCAGCATCATCTTGGCCAGCAGCAGCTTCTGCTGGTTGCCGCCGGACAATTGCCCGGCCAGAAGATCGCGGCGGCGGGCGCGGATATCGAAATCGGTGATTGCCTGGTCGAGCCCGGCATTCTCGCGCTTGCGCTCGATGAGCGGACCGCGGGTGAATCTGTCGAGCGTGGCCAGGGTGAGATTGGTTCGCAGGTCCTGTTGCAGCAGCAAGCCCTTGCCCTTGCGATCCTCGCTCAGGTAGACGAGCCCCGCCGCCATGCTGTCGCGCACGGTCTTGAAGCGGACCGGCTTGCCCTCGAGCAGCACTTCCCCGTGATGGGTGCGCAGGCCGACTATGCCTTCGAACAGCTCGGTACGGCCAGCGCCGATAAGACCGGCAAAGCCGAGAATCTCGCCCTTGCGCAGCACGAACGAGGCATCCTTCGCATAGCCCGGCACGGAGAAATTGCGCACCTCGAGCATGGCTTCATGCCCTGCGCTGTCTTCACGCTCCGGATAGAGTTTCGACATGTCCCGGCCGACCATGAGCCGCGCCATGTCCACCGGCTGCAGTTCCGAGGCAGCGCGCGTGGTGACGAGCTTGCCGTCGCGCAGCACCGTGATACGGTCGGCGATGGCAGCGACTTCCGGCAGACGGTGCGAGATATAAAGAACGGCGACGCCTTTCGCACGCAGCGCGCGGATCACGTTCAGCAGCGCCTCCGTCTCGATCGGTGTCAGCGACGCCGTCGGCTCATCGAATATCACGATGCGATGCGGTACCTGGAGCGCCCGCGCGATCTGCACGAGTTGCCGCCTCGCAATCGACAGGCGCGAGACCGGAACCGTGGGGTCGATCTCCGCGCCGAGGCTGCGCACGGCCTCGGCCGCCTGGCGGTTCATCTCGCGGTCGTTGACCATCAGGCCGCGCCTGAGTTCACGTCCCATGAAGATATTCTGCGCAACCGTCAGGTCGGGAGCGAGCAGGATTTCCTGGTGGACGAGAACGATGCCGCGATGTTCGGCATCGACGGGATTGTGGAATTCAACCGCATTGCCATCCATCGCCACGGTACCGCGCGTCGGCTTCAGATGACCGCTGAGAAGCTTCATCAAGGTCGATTTTCCGGCGCCGTTCTCGCCGATAATGGCGTGAACCTCACCGGGCAATATCGTCAGATCGATATCCGTCAGCACCTCGACCGGGCCGAAAGCCTTGGCGATGCCGCGGGCTTCAAGCACCGGCTGTCCGGCGGATTGGTGTTTGGTATCGATCGTCGTCATACCTTGGTCCAGACGCCGCCCGCCTTGGACGACTTGACGGCTGCTTCGATGAATTCCATGCCGATGAGACCATCTTCCACGGTCGGGAACAACACGTCTTTCGGCGTCTTCTTGCCCGTCCGCGCCGCGATGATCGCCTCGGCAGCTTCGGAGTATATATTGGCAAAGCCTTCGAGATAACCTTCGGGATGCCCGCTCGGCACACGCGTCAACCGCGCTGCCTCCGGCGTTGCGCCCGCACCGCCGCGGGTCAGCAGCTGCTTTGGCTTGCCGAAGGGCGTGAACCAGAGATAGTTCGGGTCCGCCTGCGTCCATTCCAGCCCGCCCTTGGTGCCGTATATGCGCAATTTGAGGCCATTCTCGTTGCCTGGCGCAACCTGGCTGGCCCAGATCATGCCCTTCGCACCGCCATCGAAGCGCAGCAATATCTGCACGTCGTCGTCGAGGACCCGGCCCTCGCCGAAGCTCGTCAATTCGGCGCAAAGCTGTTTCAGCTTCAGTCCCGAAACGAAACAGGCGAGATTATAGGCATGGGTTCCGATGTCGCCGATCGCACCGCCCGCGCCCGACCGCTTCGGATCGACGCGCCATTCGGCCTGCTTGGAGCCGGTGCTCTCCGTCTTCTCGGTCATCCAGTCCTGCGGATACTCGGCCTGGACGACGCGGATCTGACCGAGCAGGCCCTTCTCGACCATGGCGCGCGCCTGGCGCATCATCGGATAGCCGGTATAATTATGGGTGACGATGAACTGCTTGCCCGTCTTCTTGACGAGGGCGACAAGGTCCTTTGCCTCCTTGACCGTCGTCGTCAGCGGCTTGTCGCAGATGACGTGGATGCCGGCCTTCAGGAACGCCTTCGCCGCCGGGGCGTGCATGTGATTGGGCGTGACGATCGACACCGCCTCGATGCCATCAGGCCTCTTGGCCTCGGCCTTCGCCATTTCCTCGAACGAGCCATAGGCCCTTTCATCGGCGATGCCGAGTTCGCGCGCCGATGCCTTGGCGCGGGTCGCGTCCGAGGACAGCGCGCCGGCGACGAGTTCGAACCTGTCGTCCATGCGCAGGGCGATGCGGTGCACGGCGCCGATGAAGGCGCCCTGGCCACCGCCGACCATGCCGATCCTGATTTTCCGGCCGGTGGCCTTTTCCTTCGAAGCTTCGATAGCCATTGCGCCCTCCTATTTCAGACCAAGAATGCGGCGGTTTGCGGCGTCGTCCGTGCCGGCGCCGGCGAAATCGTCAAAAGCCCGTTCCGTGACGCGGATAAGATGCGCGCGGATGAAATCGGAGCCTTCGCGGGCACCGTCTTCCGGATGTTTCAAGGCGCATTCCCATTCGAGTACGGCCCAGCCATCGAAATCATAGGCAGTGAGCTTGGAGAACACCGAGCCGAAATCGACCTGCCCGTCGCCGAGAGAGCGGAAGCGGCCGGCGCGGTTCACCCAGGACTGGAAGCCGCCATAGACCCCCTGGCGGCCGGTCGGATTGAACTCGGCATCCTTGACGTGAAACGCTTTGATCCGCTCGTGATAAATGTCGATATAATCGAGGTAATCGAGCTGCTGCAGCACGAAATGCGAGGGATCGTAGAGAAGATTGGCGCGCGGATGATTGTTTACCCGCTCCAGGAACATCTCGTAGCTGATACCGTCATGCAGATCCTCGCTCGGATGGATCTCATAGGCGGCGTCGATGCCCTGCTCGTCGAGATAGTTCAGGATCGGCGTCCAGCGCCTGGCCAGCTCGTCGAATGCCGCTTCCACGAGCCCCGCCGGCCGCTGCGGGAACGGATAGAGGAATGGCCATGCCAGCGCACCCGAAAATGTCGGCATCGCCTTCAGGCCGAGATGGCGCGAGGCCCGCGCCGCACGCTTCAGCTGATCGACTGCCCATTCCTGGCGCGCCGCCGGATTGCCATGCACTTCCGGTGCGGCGAAACCGTCCATCAACTCGTCATAGACGGGGTGAACGGCTACCAGCTGACCCTGGAGATGGGTCGAAAGTTCGGTGATCGTCAGCCCATGCGCGGCCGCCACGCCGGCGATCTCGTCGCAATAATCCTTGGAATCCGATGCTTTCTTCAAGTCGATAAGGCGGGAATCCCACGCCGGTATCTGGATGCCTTCGTAGCCCATTTCAGCCGCCCAGCCGCACATGGCGTCAAGCGTGTTGAATGGAGCCTCGTCTCCAGCAAACTGCGCGAGGAATATGGCCGGTCCCTTGATCGTCTTCATCTCTGTCTCCGATTCCTACCAATGATGTTCATGGAATATTGTCCCTGAGAAAAATATCGATGCGGATATGTTCCTGGCCGGTCACTATGGGACGCCCTTCGCGCAGCGCCGTCAATATGCGCGCCGTGCTGCGCGCCATATGGCCGGCATCCTGGTTGATGAGCGCGTCTACCGTTCCCTTCACCAGATGGCGCCGCGTCGACGCCGTGAGTTCGTGCGCGACGAATACCACCTTCGATGCGCGATTGGCGGTTTCGAGCGCCGACATGACGCCGAGCTGGCCGCCGCCGGCATTATAAATGGCAACGAGATCCGGATGATCATTGAGGAGCGAACGGGCGACGGCCTCGACGCGGGCATTCTCGTCCCGGGCCTCGCGGACCGGCAGGACTTCGAGATTGGGGTATTCTCGCGAGATGACCTGCTCGAAGCCGAACTGCCGCTCCACATGGTCGCGCAGCGCCAGCGAGCCGGCGATCATTCCGACCTTGCCCTGGCGCGCGCCGACGAAACGGCCGATCAACGAGGCGGCAGTGCGCCCCGCCGCGAAATTGTCGATGCCGACGAAGTGGGCCCGGCGCGAGTTCGGCACGTCGGAAACCAGCGTCAGCACTACTGTTCCCGCATCGGCCAAAGCGTTGATCGCCTCCGTTACCGCCGGATGATCCAGCGCCACCACTGCGACGCCATCGATGCCGGACGGCAGTTTCTCGAGCGCTGCCGCCAGCGCTTCGCCATCGAACGTATCGACATATTGGATCGTGAGGCGCACACGGTCCTGGAGCTGCCGCTCGCGCGCCGCCTGAAACTCCGCCGCCAGTGCGTTCATGAATTCATTTTCGCCAGTCGGCAGCACGATACGGAAATCATAATCGCGTGTACGCGCCAGGCGGGAAGCATGGGGATCAGGAAGAAAACCGAGTTGCTTGATAGCCGCATTGACGCGCTGGATGGTGCGTGCATGCACGCCAACCCTCCCATTCACCACGCGATCGACCGTTGCCAAGCTTACCCCGGCTTCTCGGGCGACGTCTTCAAGCGTCATCTTAACCACGAGAAATCTCCTCCGGGGAAACTCGTAATCGAAAGGAATGAGGTATGCAACTCTTTTTGATCGGTTCTGATGGGAAATGAGGCGAGGCTTGCGGCAGGCCGGCGTCCTTGCGATCGACGGCAATTACCGGGTGAACCGCTTCACAATGCGGGCAAGCGAGGCCTTGTCGGCCTGCTGCTTGCCAAACACCATGGACTCCAGATTTTCAATTGCAGACCGCGGGTGTCCATCAACCTGCCGCTGCAATTGCCAGACCAGGGCGGCATCGCCATCATTTGCCGCGCGCTTCATGCGAAGGCCGGTCCTATAAGCTCGCCAGCGCAGCGCAATTCTCGCGATTTGCGCCCGGAACTGCCTGGAACAGAAGAACAAAGTCACGATCAATGCGCCAAGATAGGCGATCGCAATCAAGGCACGATCGATTGCAAGCATTCCTCGCGCACCAGTACGCTCGACGATGCCAAGCGACCGCTCCATGTCTGCCAGTGTCGGACCGGTATCCTTCAGCGCAACGGTACGTCCGGGAATGATTATCCGCTCCATGGCATTCCGGTCCGTATTGTACCAGGGGATTTCAATTGCCGGCAGGGCTGCAGGGTCGCCGGAAACCGGGCGGATGGTCCATGAATAGGTCACTGATGAAATCGGACCTTCTCTGCCCTCGACAATTTTGTAGGGGCCTGGTTTCTTGAGTCTCGGCAGCTGGTTCAGCGGTTTTCCCAGGCCGATCTCGGTCTTTCGCACCGGTGCCGCCGGAACAACGATCAATCCCGACGCCCTGATTTCCGGACGCGGCGGCAGCTGGTCGTCGGTCACACCCACCCCGGTTAGGGTGATAGACCTTTTCACCGATTGGCCGATGTCGATGCCATCCGGATCGCGGCTCCACTCCTCCTTTGCGGTGATGCTGCGGGCGGCAAGCCACCAGGAACTCGCATCCGTCAATTCCGGTGCGACCTGAATGGTCACGGGTTCGGTTTGAATGACCGTCGATACCCGGGCGCCGTCCCGGTCGATATAAGTCAGGTTCTGGACGAATGGCGGTATCACCAGATTGCCGCTTTGCTGGGCAAACACGGCGATGACCTGCTCGAAGCCGCGCACTTGAGGACTGTTTTCGACAGTGTCGGACCACTCATCCGTGCCAATGAGCATCCAGCGAAAACCGGGAAGCGCAGGTTGCTGCGTTTTGACGAGCGCGACAGGCCTCGTATAGGTGCCTCGCAGCCGCAGCAGGATCATCTCCTGCACGAAGGGCAGTCGGTCCGTCTGATCGACATCCACCCAGATACGCGCGACGGGCTGGGGTTGATCCTGAGCCCGTGCCATTGTTCCGGCCACGGCAAGCGTGAGAGCCAACAGGATCATGCGCGCCGTTGCAGCCCAGCTTACCATAGCGAATCCTTCGACTGAACGGCAATTCCCTGCTCCTGGCGCTGCTTGTGCTCGGCTGCAATTCGCAACCGCAGGAACCTGACCGGATCGTCCGGGATTTGCGCCAGCCATTGCAGCGTGGCCTGTTCCGTTTCCAGCCTCGCCTCCGAAGCGTCCTGTGCGGGCACGGTATCGTCGACGCTGGCCCGGGTAGTCTGACCGCCATTTTTGCCGGCACTGCCGCCGCTATCCGTCGCCGCGCCCTTGGACGACCCCATCCCGGCCTGCAGTTCACTGTCGCGCGCCTCGCCGCGGCGATCGACCTTGCTGCTGCCTGCCATCTGCGCATTGCCTGCGGCTTCGCGCTGTCCGGCCATTCCGTCGCCGGATGTCGACTTCGTTCCCGCATCATCGTCGGAAGCATCGTTCTCGCCGCCTTGTTTTTCCTTGGCCGCCGTCGAACTCGCAAGACCGGCTACAGTGTCCTCGGCTTCCTTTCGGCCCTGCATCAGGGATTGGACGAGCTGGCGATTGGCATAGGCCGCATTGTCGCCCGGGTCGCGTTTGAGAGCGATGTCGTAGGCCCTTACGGCCAAGGGAAGATTGCCGCCGCGCGCGAGGGCGTTACCGAGATTATAGGCGGCTTCGGCACTCCGGGTGG
Organism: Phyllobacterium sp. 21LDTY02-6; assembly: GCF_023554255.2. Lineage (GTDB taxonomy): Bacteria > Pseudomonadota > Alphaproteobacteria > Rhizobiales > Rhizobiaceae > Phyllobacterium. The sequence continues at coordinate 154,741 of NZ_JAMJWD020000006.1, forward strand.
CTTGCAGGGCTGCGATCGCGGATTTGTACTCGCCGGCCCGATAATAGGCGACACCACGCCAGGCTGGATCGGACAGCATGTGTGCCGCAAGATCCAGATAGCCCGCCCAGAGCATCAGGCGGCCGGCCCGATCATTGGAGATGAGCAAAAGGATCGCCACTATCAACAGGAGGAGCGCGAGCAATGATTTTTTCATATCCGCCTCCCGAACAGGCCGAGGAAGGGTATGGCGGCGAGGATCAGCATGTAACGGCCAAGGTCCAGCCACGCCAGTGCGGTATAGCCGTTTTTCTCGAGCTTCTGCCCAAGAGGTAGATCCAGCGCCGAGAGCAGCGGCGATAGATCGGCCGTATCCGCCAGAATGCCCCCGCCTTCGGCTGCCAGCCGCACAGCTCCGGCCCTGTCTGGCGCCGGCATATTGGCATCGCCCTGCGCCGAAGCGACAAAGAGGACGTTCGCCCTGCGCCCTGCCTTGCGCAGCGCCCTCGCCGCCTCGATCGCAGCAGGGTCGACGCCGCCGCCGTCCGTAACCAGAACGAGGTCGCCACCGATCATGTCGGCGTCGGAAAACATGGTCTGCGCCAGCGTCATGGCCCGCGCCGGGGCGCTGCCCTGCTCCGCAACGACGTTGGAAAGGTCTCCGCCCAATAGTGGATACAGCATTTGCCGGTCAGCGCTGAAAGGGCTGCCGAGATAGGCGTCTCCCGCGAAGAGAATGAGACCGACCTGCTGGCTCGCAGCGCTGTTGTCTATCAGATGCGTGGCTGCGATCTGCCCGTCGGTCACCGCTCCGCTATCGATCATGGATTTCGATGTATCGAGGGCGACGATCACGCCGTCGAGGTTGCGAAAGCTGCTACTGGCCGGGTTGCGGATCGCCGGACCCGCCAGCGCCGTGGCGATGATGCCGGCCACTATCAACCAGATCGACAATCGCGGACCACCTTTGCCGCGTCCCTTGAAGGCGCCGCGCTTTTCCAACGCTCGCAGCAGCGATGGATCGGTTGCGCGCACCCAGTCCCCGCCATGGCCGCGGTCACGCAGGATGAAGCCCAGCGCCACCAGCAGGGGCGGAACGATCAGCCACCATGGACGGAGAAAAACAAATTCGGACAGGTTCATATGGCTCTCCGCTCTGCGAACAAGCCCACCAGGCACAGAAGCAAGGCAAGGCCGGCCGGATAGGGCCACAGGTTGTGCTGTACGAGGACCGATGGAGAGGCTACGCTGCTCGTCTCCAGCTTGTCCAGGGATGTTGCAAGCTTGCGAAGATCATCATTGGTCTCGATCATAAAGCTTTCACCACCGCTTGCCTTGGCGATATCGGCAAGCGTGATCGCATCTCTCTTGGGCGCAATCGTCGCTGAACTGACGTTTTCGTCGAGATCCGTGCCCAGCATGATCGTATGCACCTTGATCCCCAGAGTCTTGGCGAGCCGGGCCGCCGACTCGGCACTGGTCGCCCCCGCCGTATTCGCACCGTCGGACAGGAGGATCACCACGCGGGAGCGGGCCTGCGACCGCCGGAGAATTTTCAAGGACAGGCCCAATCCGTCACCGATGGCGGTGGAGCGTCCGACCATCCCGATCTCGACATTTCTCAGAGCCGTTTCGACGGCGGAAAGATCGAATGTCGGTGCCGCGGCAAGAAACGGCTCGTCAGCGAACATCACAAGTCCCACCCTGTCACCGGAGCGGCCGCGCAGAAACTTCGCGCCGATTTCCTTGACCACTTCGATGCGCCGGGTGGAGGTACCGTCGAGCGAGAAATCCTTGCGTTCCATGCTGCCGGAGAGATCGAGCGCCAGGATGATGTCGCGGCCCGAAACCGGCAATGCGGCGACGGGTTGTATGAGCTGCGGTCCCGCGAGGGCCAGCACGCCCAGCAACCAGACCGTCCAAAGGATCGCCGCAAGGCTGCGCTCGTCGCCCAGGATGCCGATCTGCACACCGTCGATGTTGTCGAAAACCACAGACGAAGGGACCGTCAAAGTTCTCGCCTGATGCCGCCGCGCTTTCAACAGCCGCGCCGCAAGCAGCGGTAACGGTATCGCCAGAAGCGCCCAGGGCGATGCAAAGGAGAAGCCCTCGATCATGACCTTCTGCCTTGCAACAGTTCGCGGAGCGTGGCTCCTAGTTCGGCGCTCCCGAACGGTGGTTGCCTCGAATAGAGGCCATCGAGCAAGACACGACCGTTGCCCTTGCGGAAGAATTCTGTCCTGAAGAGATTATCGAGTTCCTCCAGCCAGTCTTCTCCCTGTTTGCGTGCCGCACCATCGCCCGCAACGATTTTCACATAGCCGCGCATCAACGAGGCCTGCGCTGCCAGACGCTCGTCGTCGCCAAGACTTTCCACTTCATCGATCGCGGCGATGAAACGCTGTTCAAGAGAAGCAGCTTTTCTTCTGTTGCGGTAAGCGAGTGCCATCTGGATGATTATCGCCGTTATCGCACCGGCAAGCAGCGCGACGGCCATCTGCTCCCAAAGCAAGGACGCCGGGACTGCAGGCAGGCGAATGGCTTGCAAGGCATTGAGCGGATCAGCTGTATCGGCCATGAAGTTCGCCCAAAGAGTTGATCTGTGCTTCCGGTTCGGTTTCGCTGTGGAATTCTACGATGCGAGCACCCAGGCTTTCGATCCGACGCAGCATTTCCTCGCGTTTTTTGCGGACCGGACTCGTGTTCGAAACAATTCGCACGCCCCTGACCGCATCGCGGGTCTCGAATGGAAACACCCCGGCTGGCGCATTCCGTTCGAAAGCATCGCTGATGCAGGCAATCTTCAGGTCGCAGCGATGCAGAACCAACTGCACGGCGTCTTCGAACTGATCACCCCTGTCATCGAGATTGCTCGCGAGCACGATCGTTCCGCCCCTGGGCAATGCCTTGGCTGCAATGCGCAATGACGCGTCCAGGGGGATGACAGGCCTTGCCGATGGCAGATCGAGCGATTGGCCGTGCGCCTTCAGCATGCCGGAAATCACCGAGAGCATGCCCCGGTCCGATGGAGCAGCCCTTACCAACAGCGGTTCGATCCCGCCGATGGCAAGCAAACCGACCCGCCCGCCGAATTCCGTGGCGCGCCAGCCTGAAAGCGCCAGGATCTCGGCAGCAGCGACCGACATGAACACCCGCCTCGTCCCGAACTGCATCGCAGGCCTGAAATCGGCAAGCAGCAACGTCGTGTGTTCCCTTTCTTCCCGAAAGGTCTTTACGTGCGGCACACCGGTGCGAGCCGTGGAGTTGCGGTCGATGGTGCGAATGTCGTCGCCATAGGTCCACAGCCTGATATCGTCAATCTCGCTGCCGCGGCCCCGTCGCTTGGTTGCAATGGGACCGGGCATGGACTGGGTTCTGATATTCCGGTTCTGCCTGGCGTTTGCCGCAGCGTGCTTCAGCAGGATCAGCGCCGTTGTATCAATGAAGGTGCCCTTGTCGCTCATTTGGGATACCGACCTACAGGGGCACGATACGATCGAGGATCGTCGCAATCACGCCGCGAGGCGTATCGCCTTCCGCTATCGCTTTCCAGGTCAGGCCGAGGCGGTGGGCGAGGACATCTCCGGCGAGAGCCTGAACATCCTCCGGCGTGCCGTAGTCGCGGCCACCGAGAAATGCGCGCGCCTTCACCGTTGCCGCCAGCGAAAGGGAACCGCGTGGAGACACTGAATATTCGATCTTGGCTCTCGTATCCGCGCCTCCCGTTTCATCCCGGGTCGCCATTACCAGCCGGACGATGTAGTCCTTCAAGGCTGGCGACAGATGAACCGCGTTGACCTGCAGCCTCGCCCGCTGAATTTCGCCGATACTGATCTTGTCGCCGACAACAGGAACGCTACCGCCTCGCTCCTGTTCGACCAGATCGAGAATCTCACGCTCGGCCGCAGCATCTGGAAAATCGACGGTGACGTGAAAAAGAAACCGGTCGAGCTGGGCTTCGGGCAGCGGAAACGTGCCTTCATGTTCAATCGGATTCTGCGTGGCGACGACCATGAAGGGATCGGGCAAGGGATAGGTTTTTCCCGCTGCCGTGACCTGCTGCTCTGCCATGGCCTCCAGAAGTGCCGATTGTACCTTGGGCGGGGCGCGATTGATCTCGTCCACCAGGATCAGCGAATGGAATACCGGACCTGCAACGAATTCGAAGGTGCTTCGATCGGGCCGCCATATCGGCGTGCCGGTCAGATCCGCTGGCATCAGATCCGGCGTGCACTGTATTCTCGCAAAGGTCGTGTCAACATGATTTGAAAGCTGCTTGACGGCCCTGGTCTTGGCGAGCCCCGGCGCACCTTCGATCAGCACATGGCCGCCGACGAGCAGTGCCATAAGCAGCCTGTCGACGAGGGCAAGCCGCCCTATCAAACCGGCTTCGAGATTTTGGGCAAGCCGATTGAACCTCAGCCCGATATCCGTCTCGTCCCCGGTGGAGAAATCCTGATTCACGCCTTCCATAAAACTTTCCCAGTCTTATGGTGCCCGAAGCAGACGATAGCCAAATCCTGGAAATGTTCAAGGAGAGATCCGAGACAAGAGGTGTATGGATGAACTGGTCTAAAACAATGCCAAAAACGCCTGTGCGTCAAACATGGTTCATTTCCGGTTCACATTGGAACCGTAGACTTCAGTGACAAAAAACAAGCAGCAGGAACAAGCGTGCGCCAAAATTGCCTGATTTCCATCTGATGGACGGGACGGGGGGCGACAGGACACAGGTCATGAAAGATTTTCGGCTGGAAGAGCGGTGCTTTGTACTGGGAGCCAGCGGCTCGCATGATCCATCCTTGCAAGACCGGGAGGCCCGGCATTGAACCCGTTCGTTGCCAAGGCGGCCATTATCATCCCCGCCCATGGCCAGCCTTTCCTCACTTACGAAGCGCTGCACTCGGCCCTGGCCCAGATCACGGATTTCAACTACGCGGTTGTCGTCGTCAATGACGGCTGTCCGATGGAAGAAACCCATGTAGTCTGTCAAAGCTTCGCCACGGCCTTCCCCGAACGCATCTTCTACCTTGCGAAGCGGAATAGTGGCCTGAGCGCTGCGCGCAATTCCGGGATTGAATTCGCACTCGCCGCATTTCCCGAACTTGAAGCAGTGTATTTCCTCGATTGCGACAATCGTATTGGCCCGCATTTGCTACAGCGCCTCCTGGATGCGCTCCGTGCTTCCGGGCCGGAGGTCGGCTGGGCATATCCCGACGTGGGCAAGTTCGGCTTCGCGGAACACGCCGACACGTCCGGCCCATATTCGCCTCTGGAGCATCTGTTCCGCAATTTCTGCGAAGCCGGCAGCATGGCGTCGCGGCGGATGCTTGACGCCGGAATACGTTTCGACACCGAAATGCGCCAGGGGGTCGAAGACTGGGAATTCTGGCTACAGGGCCTGGAGAAGGGTTTCCGTGGAATTCATGTCCCGGATACCGGCTTTGCCTATCGCAGAAGAGGTGAAAGCATGCTCGTTGCCGCGGAACGGGAGTTTGACGCTATCAAGCGCTTCATCCGCAATCGTCACCCCGATCTCTACAACACCCGCCATGTCCTGGGACTGGAGGTGGAGGCCCGCTCACGCTACGCGGTTTTTCATCCGGACACCGACACGGTCAGTTGCTTCACTGCGACCGATGACCTGGAAACATTGACCAGAACCGAATTCACCATCCGCCTTCTACGATCTGGCCAACGTCCTTCCTATGGCGCGTGCCCCGGCCAGCTGATTGTCATGACTCAATCGCTGTTCGAGGCACTCCGCGCGGGCGGTATACTGGCGGGGGTGCTGTGGACGCTGGAATGCGCGCTCGCCCGGGCCACCATCGTCAGTTGCCTGGCGAGGAGACGCCCTGCTGCACGCGCCACCATAGACTGGGCAAAGGGGCAGCCCAGCGACATGGACCAGCCGGCAGACCTCTGGCCGGAAACGATATGGGCGGTAGAGAGCAATGTACTGGTCCGTCATGCGCTGTCCAGTACAGTCGATATTCGTCGCGGCGAGATGCAAAGCAGCAAGCGCTATCATCATATACCACTGCGGCTGCAATATTCCGGCCTGGCGCCGGCGGTGCAATCCCGTGGAGGCCCAGATGGCCTCGTCACGCTGTGTGATGGAATTGTAAAGGCGGCCGAGAGTGAGCATTATTCATTGTGGAACTCCATTCCCATGGACCGTTACCGTTCTCATCCTGCTTTGCCACGCAATGTATATCCGGAACTGTTCAATGTGCCGTCGGTTCTGCCGGCTCGAACGTCCGGAGGAAAGAGGCACGTTGCGTTCATATTGTCATCGGCGGAAGCTCGGCACATAAAGATTGCCGAAGACCTTGCACGGGCCTTGATGAACCGGGAAACCGTGCTCCATCTGGTTATTTTCGGCACCGCCAGTCCCGACGTCACCGCTGGCTCGATCTTCTCCGAAACGATCGTTCTGTCGCTGCCGCACCTGCTGGACGGCGTCCGCTTCGATACGTATCAGGCGGCCGCGCTTCCCCGGCTGGAGCCGGCGCATATGAGCGACGCGGTCGGCGCCATGGCTGCCTACGATCTCGTGGTTAATGTGGAAGGTCAGCTGGCGCACTCTGCGATGGGGTCGCTCAAGCGGCTCAATGTGGAAACATGGCTGCTGCTCGGGGGGCAAGCGAGCAAGGTGACAAGCGCCGATATCAGCGCCTGTTCTGCCTTTGAGCAGGCATACCGATCCATCATTGTTCCTGACACGGATTCGGCCCATTTGTGCCGGGCCTTCGGAATACCCGAAACGAAACTGCGTCTGTGGCAGGACCTCGTGCAATCGGACGACCATGTCCTGGCGGATATTGCATGATGCTGCACGCGCCCGCTCACATGCTGTCAAAGCTTTACGATGGCAATCCGAAGGTCCTGGTTCTCGCCGACGGCCTGATACCATTCGGTCGCGCACAAACGCATCTGGATCACTACCTGTTCGCCCAGGGCCAGGACGGTCGGTTCATATTGCAGGGAGCCAACGACGAAGCTGGTCTTCACGCACTCGAGCTTCCCCCGACAAATGTATGGGCAATCTGGGTGCCGGCTCCGGTCAGCGCTGCGACACTTGAGCAAATGAAAGACTGGTGCATCGGCAAGGGTGGCGAGCGTTTCGACGCAGTGATCGTCGAGGGCGGACACGATGAGCTTGTGCAGGCACTGCTTGGCCGCTCGCTGCAAGAGACAAGGAGGCTGGCAAACTCGAATGTCGCATTGATGCGCGACGTCGCGGCAATGCGTGAAAGCTGGGAAAGCCACGTCCGCATTCCGGCGGAAATCGAGCAGCTCCTGCAGAATTTACGGCTCAGTTCGCCTCGCCTGATATTCGACAATGGAGAGACGCCTGGCCAGCGGACGTTGCCGGTCGGGCCATCGGAACGAGCCCGCATTGTCCAGCGCCTGCCCGTCGGTGCGCGCGGCCTGCTTGGGTTCGATTTGCGCCTGACTGGCGTCAGCGATCCGCGCGGCTCTCTCTTCGCCCGGCTGGTTGCGCGCGACACGGGCGCAGTGCTCGCCGAGGGCCGGACGACATCGCACAATCTTACTACCGGTTGGCTGCCGTTCCGATTGCAGCGGGCCATGTCAATTTCCGCGCATGCGACCGATCTTCATATCTGGACAGAGAGCGACAGCGGCGGACCCGTGGCCGAGTTGGCGATCGTAAGTACAGGATTGCTGTCGGAATTTCGAGTTGCTCAGGATGGCGCCGACGCGCGCGACCCGGAGGTTCCCCACATGCTGGCGCTGCGCCTGTGGGGTGGCCTGCCCGGTGTCGATATCCTTTCCGCCGAGGGAGAGCTCGGCAATGGACCGCTGGCGGCGTTCACCATGTCCGTGCCCGATTTGGTCGTGCAGTCAGTGTCGTTGACGCGCGAACTGTCGGCTCCCTACCCGGTATTCGGGTACATGGAACATGGCAAGGTGCTGTTGCGTCCGCTCAAATCCATTCCCTCGGCCGCCGTATTGAGGCTGCCCCCGACGCGGGGACTTGTCGAGGTTTCCTGTGAAATATTCATCGATGACAAACGCTGCGAAACGCCGGGACTTGGCGCGCGCATCGTCGTGACCCGCAGAGGGGCCACGGTGGAAGAGGCGGAAAACGCAGAAGGTGCGCTTGCAGCTACGGACTGGGTCGAACTGAACGAGCCGCTAAAGACATCGAAACTCATCGCCCGTTTGCCGGATATATGGAACGAGCCGGTGGACGTGCATCTCTTCTCCCGCTTGCCGAAGCCCGGACCCGTGCCGCCGTATGGACGCGTCGTGTTCAAGGGTTTCGAAACGCAGGTGCATGCGGGCTCGGCCTGGGAGCGATCACCTGTCATGCTGCAGGCATCCGCTCCAGCCTGAGATCGCCATGGCGGCGATCCTGTTCCTTGTAACCGGACGTGCGAGAGATCAGGTCTTGCTTGAACGCCTGTGGAGCGCACGCGCGACGTAGATACCTCCGACCAGGCCGACAATAACGCTCATGGTCATGTTGCGCGTTGAATCATCCTTCACAATCGGGCGGACCATGACCGATCCATCCTGGGATTCCGCATATTGTGGCCCGCGCAGAATGAAAAAGCCCTGTGCCGCCGCGAAGAATGCTACGCCTGCAACGACACCCAACAAAACAGCTCGCTTGTTGGCGAAAATACTATTGCTCATAATGTTCCTGGTTTCCTGGTCGATATGGTCACGCTGCCCTTCGGCTTCACGCCTCGACAGGACAATCATGAGGGTTCGGATAACGCCTCAAACCCTGTAGATCAAGTCGCTCATGGCGAATTGTTGACGACTGCGCACATGGCTTGCAGGCCTGCCCGCGAAACCATGTGCGTCATCCTGTGGCAGGCCCGTACGGGTGTCAGCCCGCCTCGGCCATCCACTGCACCGCGTCCGCTCCCGCCGGAATCCTGAGTGGCGCATTGGCCTCCGTGGCCGCCTGCCAGACAGCCTCCGCCACATCGCTCGCATGGGTCACCGGACCGCCCGCCGCTTGGAAATCGGCGAAAATTCCTTCGATCAGCGGCTTGTAGTCGGGATTGTCGAGCCCGCGCAGGTGCGGCATAGCGTTATCGCCGAACTGGGTTTCGGGCGAACGGCCGGGGAGCACGATATGCACGCGCACGCCGAACGGCTCGAGTTCGACCGCCAGGCTTTCGGTGAGCGCATTCACCGCCGCCTTGCTTGCGCGATAGACGCTGACGAGCGGCAGCGGCTTGAGCGTCACCGTGGAGGTGACATTGACGATCACGCCCGCCCGGCGCTCGCGGAACCCCGGCAGCACCGCCTGCAGCATTGCCAGCGTGCCCAACGTGTTGGTCTCGAACAGTTGGCGTGCGGTCTCTGGCTCGATCAGTTCGACCGGCACCGCGGCGCCAAACCCGGCATTGTTGACGAGCACGTCGATTTGCCCGGCCTTTTCCATTGCGCGGGCAATACTAGACGGATCGGTGACATCGAGCGGCAAGACCAGGAGATGGTCCGATGCCGGCAGGAGGTCGGTCCTGGGGTTGCGCATGGTGGCGATCACTCTCCAGCCACGATCGAGGAAGAGTTTCGCGGTTTCGAGGCCGAAGCCTGAGGAACAGCCGGTAATGAGGACGGTGGGCATGATATTGCTCCAATTGTTGAAAGTGATATGGAGATAATACCCATGCGTGATACCTTCTATAGGTGAACGTCTCGAATTCATTAGCGATAGTCCAGACATGACCGCCGACCCACTTGCCGAAATCGTGACCCTGCTCCAGCCATCGGCCAGTTTCTCGAAGCTGGTCGAATATGCCGGGCGCTGGCGTATCCGCCGCGACGTCGAGGGTAGGCCCGTCTATTTTGCCGTTCTGGAAGGCGAGTGCCGCGTTGTTGGCGCCAACCAGCCGCCATTCATAGTGCGCGCCGGTGATTTCGTATTGTCGCCGTCGAGCAACAGGCAGGTCATCGAGAGCATCGACGCGCCACCTCATGGCGTTGACATGCTGCCGGTCGAGCTTGGCGAAGGGCGCTTCCGGGTTGGCCGGACTAGCGCGCCTGTCAACCTACGGATGCAGGTCGGCGTGTGCAGCTTCGCATCGCCGGACGCCGCCCTTCTCGTGTCCTTGCTCCCGGCGATGGTGGTGGCGCGGGGCGAACCGCGGCTTGCTACGCTCATGCAGTTGGTCGGCGACGAGACCCGGCAATCGCGACCCGGGCGTGAACTGGTGCTGGAACGCCTGCTGGAGGTGCTGCTGATCGAGGCACTGCGCTGTGGCGCCGATACGGCGTCGGTACCAAGCCTGGCGCGCGGGATCACCGATGATCGCCTGGTTCTGGCCTTGCGCGCAATGCACACGAGACCGGCTCACGGCTGGACGGTTGCCGATCTTGCCGCCGAAGCGGCAATGTCGCGCTCTGCCTTCTTCGCCCGCTTCAACCGCGTCGTCGGACTGCCGCCGATGGAATATCTGCTCACCTGGCGCATGGCGCTCGCCAAACGCCTGCTGCGCACGCGCGAATTCGCGATTCCGCAGGTCGCAGCCCGCGTCGGCTATGGATCGGCGAGCACGTTCAGCACTGCCTTTGCCCGGCACGTGGGCATGCCGCCGGCGCGCTATGCCCGGGATGGAGCGGCTGGTTGAACCCTGCCTAGTTGCTCCTCGCCTCGACGAGCGATGCAAAGTAGGAGGCCCCGAAGGGCAGCGCTTCGTCGTTGAAATCGAACCACGCACTATGGAGGATGCGGCCGTTGTCGTCCGGTCCATTGCCGATCCAGCCATAGCATCCCGGCCGGTCTTCGAGCATGAAGGCGAAGTCCTCGACGATCATCGTCTGCGGCGGGTTCGTATCGATCCTGTTGAACACCACCGATCCCGCGGCTTCCGCCGCTCGGGCAGCAGCCCCCGCATTGATCAGCGTCGGATATTGCTGGACATAAGACACCGTGCCCTGCGCGCCGGTCGACATGCAGATGCCTTCGACGACACGCCGGACCGCCGTTTCCGCAGCCGCGCGCGCTGCGGGAGAAAACGCCCTCACGGTGCCCCGGATCGTGATCGTGTTCGGCAAGACATTATAAGCATCGCCACCGTGAATTTGCGTGGCGCTAACGACGATCGCATCCAGGGGATCGACATTTCGCGCGGAAATCTGCTGGAGCGCCACGAGGATATGCCCGGCGGTCAGGACGACATCAGCCCCCTTGTGCGGCTGTGCCGCATGCATTCCGGTGGACGTCACCTCGATCTCGAAGGCATCGCCGGAAGCCATCATCGGCCCCGCCTTCACGGCGAAGGTTCCGATTTCCATTCCGGGCCAATTGTGCAATCCGTAGATCTCGTCGCAGCGAAATTTGTCGAACAGCCCTTCCCGGATCATGCGGGCGGCGCCGCCGTCTTCGCCTCCCATCTCCTCGGCGGGCTGGAATATGAAAACGACGCGGCCGGAGAAATCCCTGGTCTCGGCCAGATAACGGGCAGCGCCGAGCAGCATCGTCGTGTGCCCGTCATGACCGCAGGCGTGCATGACGCCGCTCTTCGTCGAACGATGCGGGAAATCGTTGCGCTCTTCGATCGCAAGCGCATCCATGTCAGCCCTCAGCCCTATGGAGCGTCCACTTTGGCGGTTGCCATGAAGCACGCCGACAACGCCTGTCCCACCCACGCCTTCGGTCACTTCGATGCCGTAGGAGCGAAGCTTTTCCGCGACGAAGCTGGCGGTTGCATGTTCCTGGTAGGAGAGCTCTGGATTGGCGTGAAGATGATGCCGCCACCGGGTCATTTCATCGTGAAATTCGGCGATTCTGTTCTTGATGGGCATCTTCAGTCTTTCCGCGTTCGTATGTCGCGATGGGCAAGCCGCAAATGCTCGCCCAGCGCCGCAATCGCGCCAGCCTCGTCGCCATCCCGGCAAGCCTGAAGCAATATTCGGTGTTCTGCCGCCGACTTTTCGGGGCGCGCGACGATGGAACTCGCGATCACTTCTGCCAGAGCCGATGCCTTGTTCAGTTGCGCGATGGTCCGCAGCAGCGTCTGCCGGTTCGAAGGACGATAGAGAGCGTGGTGAAAATCCCAGTTCAGAGCGGAGAGCCTCGAAGGCTCGTCTTCTGCGTCTGCCGCGTCGAGTGCCATCTCGGCCCTGGCAAGATCGAGCTTCGTGATCTGAGGAAAGGCGGATCCGAGCGCCAGCGGTTCCAAAAGCAGCCGCATCTCGAACAGATCGTCGATCATTCCCCGGTCAAGCTCTGCGACCCTCGCTCCCTTGTAGCCGGTCGTTTCGACCAACCCCTCTTCGGCAAGCGATTGGAGAGCGTGTCGCAGCGGCGTGCGGCTGACGCTCAACTGCTCGGACAATGCTTCCTGCCGCAGCGGCTGGCCTGGCTGCAACGTGCCGTTCAGGATCAACGTCCTGATCTTGGCGGCGGTCGATTCTGCCTGTGTCTTTTGCGTATCCGAAATCATAATTGTATCCAATATTGATTTCGACTCGCCCTGTCAATGCCGTACGGTCACCGGCGAGCCAGGTCAGGATGCTGCGGGAGTTCGGCAAACCGGCCTCGCCTTCAGCAGGCGCTGGCAATCAGCGAGCGAAACTGCTCCGTCACCTCGGAATTTGCCGGACTGTAGACCATCATGTTGAGATCGGACCGGCCTTCGACCGCGAAGGTCGAGAATTCCAGATCTATCCGTCCAAGGATTGGGTGGTGAAGGCTCTTGATGCCTTCGCGCGTGGTCGTGATTTCATTGTCGTCCCACATCGCCTTGAATTCCGGGCTGCTGGCCGAGAGTTCCTCGACCAGTTGGCGAATTTCCACGCCTGCCCCGGCGCGTGCAGCATCGGCCCGGAATGCGCCAACGACATAACGCGCGACGGTGCGCCAGTCGTCCTGCACGGCGCGCATGCGCTCATCGGAGAACATCATGCGAAGAACGTTGCGTTTCTCCCTGGGCAGTTTGGCATAGTCCGTCAGTATCACGGCTGCTGCCTTGTTCCACGCCACCACATCCCATGTCGCGGTTCTGATGATGGCGGGGCTGAAGGGCATGGCGTCCAGTACGTGCTGCAGCCGAGGCGTGATGCCATCGTGCTGCCGGTAACGCGGTTCGGGAGGATGTCCGAAAGCGAGAATATGGAGATGATCACGCTCGGGCTCGGTCAGCATCAGCCCCTTTGCGATGCGATCGAGCACGTGGCCGGACGGCGCTCCGCCCCGCCCCTGCTCCAGCCAGGTGTACCAGGTCGGGCTTATATTGGCGAGCAGCGCAACTTCCTCGCGCCGCAAGCCCGGCGTGCGGCGGCGCCCCGGCTGAAAGCCGAATGAAGCCGGTTCAAGGCGCATGCGGCGGTCACGCAGGAATGTGCCGAGAGCATTTTCTGTGACGTTGTCGCTCATGCGATCCTGTTGGCAATTATACTAGGATAAAGTCACTACTTTAACAGGACAATTTTCCATGAGATCACCCGGCACGTCAATACATGGAGATTTCATATGCGTGTTTTTCTGACAGGTGCCACCGGGTTCATCGGGTCCCGGGTCCTCCGCGAGCTACTGGCGGCTGGCCATGAGGTGACAGGCGTCACCCGTTCCGACGCCGGAGCGAAAGCGCTGGCCAGCGCCGGTGCGTCCGCTCATTTCGGAACGCTTGAGGACCCCGCAAACCTGGCCAAGGGAGCCGAGAATGCCGACGCGGTCATCCACACGGCGTTCGACCATGACTTCTCGAACTTCGCGGCCAATTGCGAAAAGGATCGCCGCGTCATCGGCGCGCTCGGGTCTGTCCTGAAGGGATCCGACCGGCCGCTGCTTATCACGTCGGGCGTCGGCATCGGCGATCCGGGCAATGGCGAGCCGGCTCGCGAGGATGTATTCGACGCCGGTCATTTCAATCCGCGCATAGCGTCGGAACTGGCCGGGCAGGAACAACTCGAGGCGGGCGTCAATCTCGGCGTCGTTCGGCTTCCGCAAGTACACGACACTGTCAAACAGGGTCTGATCTCACCTTATATCGCCATGGCGCGTGAAAAGGGCGTTGTCGCCTATGTCGACGAGGGCGCCAATCGCTGGGCCGCGGCTCATGTGGATGATGTGGCGAAGCTCTACGTGCTGGCGGCCGCTCGCACCGAACCTGGCCTCCGCTACCATGCAGTGGCCGAAGAGGGTGTTTCCGCGCGCGATATCGCCGAAACGGTGGCCACCGGCCTTGGATTGCCAGCCATCTCGCTCTCGAAAGAGGAAGCGCAAGCCCATTTCAGTTGGTTCGCCATGTTCGCTGCGGCAGACATAACGGCTTCGAGCGCGCTGACGCGGCAGAAACTGGGTTGGCTGCCGACTGGTCCCAGCTTGCTCAGCGACCTCAAGGACATGGACTATTCGGTGATGCAGGCCTGAGGTCAGGCAGCGGATGCGGGGCCGCCCCTGACGCCGTCCGCTGCCGCGGAGGCCACGGTCAATGCGCCAGCCCAGGCCGCGGCCCGCGCAGCCATTATTGCCAGATGGTCGGCCATGACAAATCCGGATACGCTTTTGCGCGGCCTGAAATCATGATCGCCATCCTCGAGCCAGAGCATCTCGATCTTGTCCGAGAGCCTGTATCCGGCGACCTCGTCCCGACTGCCAAACTGATCGCGAGTGCCTTGGACTATAAGCGTTGGCGTGGTCATCTCGGCGAGATGCGCCGTGCGTTGCTGTTGCGGTTTGCCGACAGGATGAAAAGGATATCCGAGACAAAGGAGCCCATTGATTTTGCCGGATGCATGAAGTTCATCCGCAATCATGCTGGCAACGCGCCCGCCCATGGATTTGCCGCCTATGAACAGAGGCCCGCGTGCATCGAGTGCTTCCACCGCGGCCAGATATTCCGGAATGAGACTTTCGGCACGGGGCGGCGGCTTTCTGCCGGCCGATGTTCGCCTCCCCGCCATGTAATCGAATTCGAAACGCGCAACCCGAAAACCTACCCCCGCCAGTGAGCGGGCGATGGCTGTCATTGCATCGGAATCCATAGGCGCACCGGCCCCATGAGCGAGCAGGATTGTCCGACCACCAGTATCGTCGCTATCGATAAGAAAATTTGCCATCGTCCGGATCTACTGCAGTTGAGGCTTCTTCAGGAAACTGTTGCGATCAGCCGTCTTTATTCGCAGCCATGCCTCCCGTCCGTTGCGGATGACCCTTAGCGGTATCTCAGATCCGACCGGGCCGCTCGTCCATACTTTTCGGTAGAAATCGGCCAAGCCGTTGATCTCGGCGCCTTCGATTTCGGAGATGATATCGCCATCGCGCAAGCCGGCCTCGGCGGCCGGGCCTTTCGGCGAAACGCTCATGACAACGACCTTGCCATTGCTCTCGGCAGAAAAAGCGCCAAGCCAGGGGCGCGGCGGCTTGTTGACCCTGCCCTGCACCAGCAGATCGTCGAGGATCGGAAGCAACAGGTTTATCGGCACGATCATGTTTATGTCGGCCCGGTCTTCATTCATCATCATCTGCAAATGCAAGGAGCCGATACCGAGAAGCTTTCCGTCCTGGTCGAAGAGCGCGGCACCACCCCAGGACGGATGTGCCGGTGCGATGAAGATCGCTTCGTCCAGAAGATATTCCCAATATCCCGCGAACTCCTGTTTTGCGACAATTCTTGACCGCACCGTCTGCCCGAGCCCGTCGATCAGCGCTACGGGGCTACCCAATGATGCAGCACTGGCGTCTCCGAATTTCACCGAAGGAAGGTCAAGAGGAGCCATGGGCAGTATGAGACCGAACCCGCTTTCCTGATCGTAGGCGAGGACGTGTCCGGGCACCACATGCCCATCGTGTCGGGTCAGCCAGATCTCCTCGGCTTCCGTGATCAAATAGCCGATCGTCAGCAATAGTCCGTCTTCGCGGATGACAACAGCGCTGCCTTCTCTGACTGTCCCCAATGCCGGCGCGGTGAAGGCATCGTCCGGGATCACAGACCGCAAAACTACGATTGATTGTGAGAGCTCGTTGGTCGTCATGGCATCCATCTCAAGCGGAGGAACAATTTATCCTCCATGAAAAATCGGATCGTCTTCAGCATCGCACATTCGGCCGTGCTGTCAAAACAACTGGCCTCTCCCTGTCGGATTTGCCCAGCGTCGTGCGTCCTAGAGATATAATGCCATTGGAGTATGACGATGCAACAGACATTGGACGAAGCTTTCGAAGCAACAATCCAGAGGAGCCCGGCCAAGGGCGGCTGGACCTATGTGGTCTGGCCGCACTCGGTGGAGTTCTTTGGTACCCGGGGACTGGTAAAGGTTCGGGCGGTCGCCGAGGGCATGCCATTTCAGAGCGCTTTCATGGCTCTCGGGGATGGCCGGCACAAGCTGCCGCTCAAGGGCGACCTGCTCAAATCGATCGGCAAGCAAGCCGGCGAGATGATCAGGATCAGACTGGTCCAACGGTTGAGCTAGGGACAACGGCCAGCGGCGATCGAGAAGCGTCCCAGCTATTCTGCCGCCCTTGGCATGTTTACCGCCAATTCGTCTGCCGTTGCAGCGGGATTGGGCACCTCGTCCCGCGCGGGCTTGATGCCGAACCATGCGGCATAGAGCGCCGGCAGGAAGAGGAGGATCAGCACCGTGCCAGCGGCCGTGCCGCCGATCAACGTATAGGCCATCGAGCCCCAGAACACCGAATGCGTGAGCGGAATGAAGGCAAGAACAGCCGCAAGCGCGGTCAGGATCACCGGCCGTGTCCGCTGAACCGTAGCCTCGATGACGGCATGATAGTCATCAAGGCCCGCCGCCCGGTTCTCCTTGATCTGCTCGGTGAGGATCAGTGTGTTGCGCATCAGAATACCGGCCAGTCCAATCAAGCCGATTATGGCATTGAAGCCAAACGGCTGATCGAAAACGATGAGCATCGGGACGACGCCCGCGAGGCCGAGCGGGGCCGTCAACATGACCATGGTCATGGTCGAAAGACTGCGGACCTGCAGGATGATGATGATCAGCATGGCGGCAATCATGACCGGGAAAATCTTTGCGAGCGCAACGTTGGCCTTGAGCGATTCCTCGATATTTCCGCCCATTTCGATGCGATAGCCCACGGGGAGCGAAGCGATCAGCGGCTGCAAGGCCGTCATGACCTGCTGTGATACCTCCGGTGGCTGCGTCCCCTCGCTGATATCCGAGCGGATCGTGATGATCGACGTTCGGTCTCGACGTTTGAGGATCGGCTCTTCGAACCGAATTTCGGAGTACCCGATCTGATCCAGCGGAATTTGGCGGCCATCCCTGCTCATCAGCGAAAAATCGGCCAGTCTTGCCGGATCCAGGCGATTCTCGCCGGCACTGCGGGCTATGACAGGTACGTCGCGGATGTTCTCACGCACCTGCGTAAAGGGAATGCCCGTCAGCAGAAGCTGCATCTGCTGGGCTGCTTCGGTCGGCGAAAGACCGATTAGGCTAAGCCGTTCCTGGTCGGGGACATAACGAAGAACAGGCGTGCGATTGCCCCAGTCGCGGTTTGCCTGCCTGACATCGGGAACACGCTTCATGATATCGAGAGCTTGCTCGGAAATCCGGTACAATTGCTTCGGATCCGGCCCCATGATGCGGAATTCGACGGGGAATGGCGTATATGGACCGAATACCAGCTGCGTGACGCGCACGAACGCTTCGGGCGCAAGCCCCGCCGATATGGCTTCCCTGAGCCGATGCTTCAACGACTCGCGCGCCTCCGCATCCGGGGTAAGCACGACAATCTTGGCGAATGCCGGGTCGGGCAGTTCCGGTGCCATGGCGAAGAAGAAGCGCGGAGCCCCCTGCCCGATGTAGCTGGTAACGATCTCCGCATCGGGCTGGTCCTTCAGCCACCGTTCGAGCTTCTCGACGGCGGCAGTCGTCGTTTCAATGCTTGTGCCCTCCGGCAGGCGGACCTCGACGAGGACTTCCGGGCGGTCCGACGTCGGGAAGAACTGCTGTTTCACCACGCCCATTCCGGCGACCGAGAGCGCCATGACGACGCCGACGATCGTGCATGTCAGGAATTTGTGGCGCACGGCGAAGGAGATCAGTCTGCGCAGCCGGCGGTAGTTTGGCGTATCGTAGATCGCCTCGTGGCCCCCATCCACCGGCTTGATCGCCGGCAGCATCTTGACGCCGAGATAAGGTGTGAAGATCACCGCGACGATCCAGGAGACGATCAGCGCGAAGCCCACGACCCAGAAGATGTTGCCCGCATATTCACCGGCGCTCGATCTCGCAAAGCCAACGGGCATCAACCCAACGATCGTCACAAGCGTTCCGGACAACATGGGTGCCGCAGTATGGCTCCAGGCAAAGGCCGCCGCCTTGATGCGATCCATGCCCTCTTCCATCTTCACCACCATGACCTCGATGGCAATGATGGCATCATCAACCAGAAGTCCAAGCGCCAGGATGAGAGCGCCGAGCGTGATACGGTCGAAAAACCTGCCGGTCTCCAGCATGATGAGGAACACGACCGCAAGCGTCAGCGGGACCGCGAGCGCCACTACAATTCCAACACGCCAGCCGAGGCTGACCAGGCTCACGAACAACACCACGCCCAGCGCCATCGCGAATTTCAGCATGAACTCGCTCACGGCCTCGTCGATGTTCACCGCCTGATCGCTGACCTTGGCAAGCGTCATGCCGAGGGGCAATGTCTGCGCGATCGCAGTCGATCTTTCTTCCAGAGCCTCGCCCAGATCCAAACCGTTCCAGCCCTGCTGCATCACGGCTCCGAGCATGATGGCCGGCTCGCCCTCGTGGCGGATGATGTAGGTCGCCGGATCTTCATAGCCACGCCGGACATCCGCAATGTCGGACAGCTTCAACGTGCGTCCGGCAGCGACGATCGGCGTATCGGAGATCGCCTGGATGCTGTCATAAGCCCCGTCGAACCTGATGAAGACCTG
This sequence comes from Phyllobacterium sp. 21LDTY02-6, assembly GCF_023554255.2. Classification (GTDB taxonomy): domain Bacteria; phylum Pseudomonadota; class Alphaproteobacteria; order Rhizobiales; family Rhizobiaceae; genus Phyllobacterium. The sequence goes on from NZ_JAMJWD020000006.1 coordinate 173,598, forward strand.
CGGCCCGCGCGTATCAATCGATCCGGCCGGCGTGACGGTATTCTGCCGCTGCAAGGCCGCAGCTATTTCCTGTACGGATATCCCGAGAGTTGCGAGCTTGTCATAGGAAAACTCCACGAATATCTGTTCGGGCCGCTCGCCCAGAATGTTGATCTTCTTGACCCCAGGGACATGCAGAAGGTCCTGCCGTATCAGTTCTGCCTGTCGCACAAGCTCCCGCATTGGCATGCCCTTGGCCTTCAAGGCATAGAGCGCAAAGCTCACATCAGAATACTCGTCGTTGACGAAGGGGCCGAAAACGCCCTGCGGCAGGCTTCCGGCCTCGTCTCCGAGCTTCTTGCGGGCCTGATAGAACTCTTCCTCGACCGCATCGGGTGGCGTGCTGTCCTTCAGCGTGACTGTCAGGAAGGCAAAGCCCGGCCGCGTCGTTGTCTCGACCCGGTCATACCAGGTCAGTTCCTGGATACGCTTTTCGAGCGGCTCGGCTACAAGGTCCTGCATCTCGCGCGCGGTCGCGCCGGGCCATGCGGCGGTGACCGTCAGCGTCTTGATGGTGAAGGATGGATCCTCCGCCCGGCCGAGCTTGGCAAAGGCGTAGATGCCGGCCGCAGCCAGAAGGAGGATGAAGAACAGGGTGACGGCTCGCTCGCGAACCGCCAGCGCGGAAAGGTTGAAGCTCATCACTTGGCCGCCTCTGCCTGGAGCGCGGTCCTCACGGCAGCGCCTTCCTTGAGAAGATGTGCCCCCAGCGCAACGACCTCCTGCCCGGGCGCGATGCCTGTCACGATGGCGGTTTCTCCGCCGAGCTGTTTGATCCGGACGGCGGCGAAGCGCACGGTCGAGGAATCTCGATCGAGGATCCAGACCCCGGTGCGATCACCATCATCGAGCACCGCACCGATCGGCACGGAGATTTCCGGCTGCCTTTCGCCGTTGGAAATTCTGATCGTCACCGTTGAGCCGAGTGGTGCCAGAGCAGCATCTCCCTCGAGCACGTAGCGCGCCTCATAGGTGCGGGTCTGGGCATCGGCAGCATCGGAAATCTGTCGAAGGCGCGCTGTCCCGACCCGCTGGGCGTCACCATATCGCCAGGCTTCGGCCTCCGAGCCTATGGTGGGACGTATCGTTTCAGGAAGGGAAACCACCGCCTCGCGCGGGCCGGCATGCGCCAGTTGAACCACCGTCTGTCCGGCGGCGACGACTTGTCCGGGTTCGCCGAGCGCAGCGGTCACCGTTCCGTCTGCGCCTGCCACCAGCGTGGAATAGGTCGCTTCATTCCCGGCAACATTGGATTCCGCTTCAGCCGCAGCCAATTGTGCTTCGGCCGTATCCAGGGCCGCCTTGGCCTGCTCGTAACGCTGCGGCGTTGCGGCCACCCTGTCCCTGACAAGTGACGCATAACGCTTCTCGTCGGCACTCGCCTGGACGAAGGCCGCGCGCGCGGCAACCACCGCATTGCGCTTCGCCGTCAAGGCAAGGCGCAGATCCGTGTCATCGATGCGCATCAAGGCTTGACCTGCCTTGACCTGCTGGCCGGCATCCACAAGGCGTTCGACAATCTTGCCGGGGACGCGAAACCCGAGATTGCTCTGGACCCGCGCCGCAATCGTGCCGGTGAAGGACCTTGAAGCGCTTGCCACACTCGCCGTTTCGACTGTCTTGACCAGTTGCGGGGCGATGCGGGGATCGATTGCAGCCGACGCCTCCCGCTCCGGCCATTGCGAGAAAAGAACAACCGCGGTGACGGCGGAGGCCGAAAGCACAATCATGCCGATGAAAAGAAGCCGTTTGTGCCTCATGCCTTTTAACCTCGCGGAGTGTGCGCTTACAGTGCAAATTAGATTATGATCGAACTCTATAATTCATTTAAAGTTCGAACGCAATCTAAATTCCCGGCAGTTGCGCGTAGGTCTCGTAGCGATGATCGACCGGCAAGAACTTGCATGGCAGCAGCCCATCACTTATAGAGTTCGAACACCATCTAATTGGAAGAAGGTCACCATGCGTGTCAGTCGGGTTCAAGCATCGGAAAACCGCCAAGCGGTGATTGAAACTGCAAGCCGTCTCTTCAGGGAGCATGGCTTCGATGGAATCGGCCTGAAGGGATTGATGGAAGCCGCCGGTCTGACGCAGGGGGCGTTCTATAAGCAGTTCGCCTCCAAGGAAGATCTCATCGCACAGGCCTCAGCCCGGGCCTTGGAAAGCGCGACACAGCAATGGTCGGCGGCGGCAACAGCAAAGCCGATGGATTCGCTTGGCGGAGTTATCGCGTTTTACCTCAGTCCCGAACATCAGAACGAAAAGATGGACGGCTGTCCTGTCGTTGCACTCGGTTCGGATGCCGCCAGGCAGGGCAGCGCCGTGAAGGCTTCATTCGAAGCGGGAATAAAGACATATCTCGACATACTCGAGCGCATGATTTCCGAAAGTGGCGATGGGGAGATAGAGAGCAAGGCCATGGCAATTCTATCCATCATGGTCGGAGCGATGACGCTCGCACGCGCCGTGAACGACCAGGCCCTCGCCCAGGCATTCTTCGATGCGACGGTAAAACAGGTCAAGGCGATCGCCGCGTCATGAGCAGGGGCGATGGCCACCTTGCAACCGCCGAATAGCTCGCTCGAAGGTCAAACCGCGGCGGAGCGTACTTCACGGCGGAAGTCGGAGGGCGCCATGCCGGCGATCAGCCGAAAAGCCTTGTTGAAGGCGCTGACCGAGCCGAAGCCGCTATCCATCGCGATTTGCAGGATGCTGCCATTGCCGCTGACCAGCATGGCCTGCGCCCGGGAAAGCCTGAGCAGTGTCAGGTATTTGATCAAGGTCATGCCCGTCGTCTTCCGAAACAGGTTCATGGCATATTTCGGGTGAAGGCTGGCGGCAGACGCGATATCGCCGGCATCGATCTCCTCGAGGAAATTGTCGGCGATGAAGTCGCACATGCGCACAACGCTGTCCGAAAGCGAAATCGACGGATTGTCGTTCACGATCCTGTTGTCGGAAGAAACGATGGAATAATGCTCGATAAACATCCGTTCGACACGCAGCAGAAGCTCCTCCACCGCGTGTTGGGCTTTCAATGTGTCGCCGGAAGTCACATAGCGATACCAGCGGGGAAAATTCTCGTCGTCGGCGCTGTCCGTCGCGGAGGTCAGCATCGTGGTGCCGCGCATCAGCATGCCCGATACAGCGGCCGGAAGGCGCATGCGGAAGAAATAGACGAGCGGCAGATGTGCACCGGCATAGATCGAATCGTCGGATGATCGGTCCATCTGGTGCGGCTGTCCGCCCCAAAAGAGGCACATCTGGCCGGCGTCGAGCTGCAGATCATGGCTGCCCATGCGGTAATGTACTGATCCGCGCATGATGTAGTTCACCTCGATTTGCGCGTGCCAGTGAGGTCGAAGCATGATCGGCGGATGGCCGTGGAACAACTGCAGCGTGGTCGGAAAGCCTTCGATGCTGCTGGCCCCGGGGTGGTAAATCGCTCGCTCGCCGACCTTACTTTCTGCCAAATTCATGTTCCCATTGTACGAGACAAATATCCGCCTGCCGCTAATCTGCCCATGTTCGATCAGAACGGCAATTGAAAAGGGAGGTTTTCAATGTGCGTCAAGTTCCTCGGCGCGGCGGTTTCGCTCGCGCTTGTCTGGGCAGTTCCTGCCGCCGCGCAATCCACCGACATAACGATCTGGAGCTGGAACGTCGCCGCCTCGGCGCTGAAGTCCACGCTCGAAGGCTTCAACAAGAAATATCCCGACATCAAGGTCACGATCGAGGATCTCGGCAACGACCAGGTCTTCGACAAGGCGCTTGCCGCCTGTGCCGCTGGCGGTGACGGGCTGCCTGATATCGTAACCATTGAAAACTTTGAGGCGGAAGTGTTCTGGAACCGGTTTCCGGACTGTTTCACCGATCTGACGGAACTGGGCTATACGCCCGAAGTGCAGGCGCTTTTCCCGGAATTCAAGCGAACCGAGCTCGAAGTCGATGGCGTGGCCTATGCCATGTCATGGGATTCGGGGCCTGTTGCCATGTTCTATCGCCGGGACTTCTACGAAAAGGCCGGCGTCGACCCCGCGACGATCAAGACCTGGGACGATTTCATCGTGGCGGGCAAGAAGGTGATGGAGGCCAATCCCGGCACGGTGATGGCGCAGGCCGACTTCAACGGCGACAGCGAATGGTTCCGCATGATCTCCAACGAGCAGGGATGTGGTTACTTTTCGACAGATGGCCAGAGCATCACGATCAATCGCCCGGCCTGCGTCGCAACCCTTGAAAAGCTCAAGCAGATGAAGGATGCCGGCATCATCACAGCTGCGATCTGGGACGAAAAGATTCAGGCGAATACCGCGGGCAAGACCGCCAGCCAGATGTATGGCGCCTGGTACGAAGGCACCATTCGCTCCGGTTCGCCGGATCTCGCCGGCAAATGGGGCGTCTATCAGATGCCGAGCCTGACGGCCGATGGGCCGCGCGCCGCCAATCTCGGCGGATCGTCGCTCGCGATCAGCGCGGCATCGGAGAACAAGGACGCCGCCTGGAAATATATTGAATATGCGCTGACCACGAATGAGGGCCAGGTCGCGATGCTGAAATCCTTTGGCCTCGTTCCCTCGCTTCTGAGCGCCGTCAACGATCCTTTCGTCAAGGAACCGCAGCCCTATTGGGGCGGCCAGGCCATCTGGTCCGACATTCTTGCCACCTTGCCGAAAATCGTACCGGCCAGGGGCACCGCCTTCCAGTCCGACGCTGATTCCATCTACCAGGCCGTCCAGACCAAATATTTCGCCAATGGTTATCCCGATGCGAAAGCAGCCCTGGACGACGCCGCCAAGCAGATCGAAACGGCAACCGGACTTCCCACAGCGGAATGAGCGTATCTGGCCGGCATGAAACAATGCCGGTCAGGTCCATTTCATTGAAACTCGGTGATGGGAGAAGATGATGCTCTTGCGCAACAGGATCGCCTATGCGTTCCTCGCCCCCTATCTTTTGATCTTCGCGACCTTTTGGCTATGGCCGATCATAAGTTCGTTTCTGATCTCGTTCCAGAACACGCGCGTCAATCCGTGGAAGTTCAATCCTTCCGTCAACTGGGGACGCCTGGTCGCCGATCCGGCGTTCTACAACGCGCTCTACAACACGCTGATCATCCTGGTCGTCCAGGTGCCGGTGATGATCGCACTCGCAACCATCATGGCCGTGCTGCTCAATTCGCCGCTGCTGAAGGCAAGACCGTTCTATCGTTTCGCCTTCTTTGCACCGGTAGTTGTCGGCGAGGTGGCCTATGCGGCGGTCTTCAGGCTGATGTTCTCCATCGATTTCGGCATCGTCAACAAGCTGATCGGCGTTGCCGGCCTGGCGCCCGTCTCATGGTTCGACAATGGGACCGCAGCCATGGCGCTGGTCATCATCGCCGTGACATGGCGGTGGGCCGGTTATAACGCCATCATCATCCTGGCCGGCCTGCAATCCATTCCCGGCGACGTCTACGAAGCCGCCACCCTCGACCGCGTCAGCAAGATACAGCAGTTCTTCCACATCACCCTGCCCTTGCTCAAGCCGATCATTCTGTTCTGCGTCGTGCTTTCGATCATCGGCACGATGCAACTGTTCGCCGAGCCCTTCCTGATCACCAATCGCGGCGGTCCGGGCGGCGCAACGGAAACGCTCGGCCTGCTGCTCTACAGGCAGGGCTTCACCTCGCTCAATTTCGGCTATGCATCAGCGATAGCATATACGATTGCCGCTTTGGCCGTGGCTTTCTCGCTGCTCAATCTACTAGTAGGGAGGGAGGCGAAATGAAGTCCAAATCCCGCACGCTGATGATGCGCAAGCTTGTCCTCCATGCAGCGCTGACGCCACTCGCGATCATCTGGCTGTTTCCGCTGTGGATGATGTTCGTGTTCTCCACGACGCCGGATTACGGTATTTTCAGCCCGGAAATCGTGCTCTGGCCATCGACGAACTTCGTCGAGAACTTCAATAACCTGCAGTCGGATACGAATTTCCTGCGGGCAATGTTCATCTCGATCACCGTCGCCGTCATCTACACCATCCTGTCGGTCATGCTGACCTCGATGGCGGGCTGGGCCCTCGCCCGCTATCGCTTCGCCGGCCGCTCCGTGGTCATCGCCATCATCCTCGGCACGATCACGCTTCCCTTTGCCGTGGTGGTGATCCCGCAATTCATCATGGTGGCGCGAGAATTCAAGCTGGCCAACACCTGGGTGGCGCTGATCGTGCCACCCTTGTTCAATTCGCTCGGCGTCCTGTTCATGCGGCAATCCTTCTCGATGATGCCCTCGGAGCTATTCGACGCCGCCCGGGTAGAAGGCGTGAAGGAATGGCGCATTTTCCTGCATATCGCCCTGCCGCTGGCGCGGCCGACCATGGCCGCCCTGTCGATCATTCTCTTCCTGGCTTCCTGGAACAATTATCTCTGGCCGCTTCTGATCAATTCGCGGCCGGGCGTGATGACCGCTCCCGTAGCGCTCGGCACGCTGATCGGTCTCACAAAGGTCTCCTGGGGAGGCATCATGGCGGGAGCAGTACTCCTTACCGCGCCGATGCTCGTCGTGTTCATCTTCCTGCAACGTCATTTCATCTCCGGCATCGCAGCCGGGGCCGTCAAGTAACGGGAGGCAGCATGGCCGGACTCACACTTACCAATGTCATCAAGCGGTTTGGAACCCACGAGGTCATTCACGGTGCAAACCTCCAAGTAGCCGATGGCGAATTCGTCGTCTTCGTTGGCCCCTCGGGATGCGGAAAGTCGACGCTGCTGCGCATGATCGCGGGGCTCGAGGACATTTCGGACGGAACCATCGAGATCGGCGGCACGACGGTCAACGATGTGGAGGCGTCGGAGCGGCGCATAGCCATGGTGTTCCAGTCCTACGCGCTTTATCCGCACATGACGGTGCGCCGGAACCTTTCCTTCGGCCTGCAGATGAGCGGCAATCCGCAGCAGGACACCGAGCGCCGCGTTGCACATGCGGCGAACATCCTGCAAATCAACGATCTGATGGATCGACGCCCCGGCCAGATCTCCGGCGGGCAGCGCCAGCGCGTCGCGATCGGACGCGCCATCGTGCGCGAGCCGCAGGTGTTCCTGTTCGACGAGCCGCTGTCCAATCTGGATGCCGAGCTTCGGGTGCAGATGCGCGTCGAGATATCGAGGCTGCACAAGCAGCTCGGAACGACGATGATCTACGTCACCCATGACCAGACGGAAGCGATGACGCTGGCGGACAAGATCGTCGTATTGCGGGCGGGACGCATCGAGCAGGTCGGCGCGCCGCTCGATCTCTACGACAACCCGGCCAACCAGTTCGTTGCCGGGTTCGTCGGCTCGCCCAAGATGAACTTCCTCAAGGCAAAAGTCGAACAGCGGCGGGAATCCGGCGTCACCATCTCGCTTGTCGCGGACCCGGACGTCAAGCTGACGCTCCCTTTGTCGAGCGCGATACCGGAAGGATCGCAGGTCACGCTCGGCATCCGGCCCGAGCACTTCCTCGATGCAGGCGCTGGCGACGCCGACCTGACGGGGCGCATCGATGTCGCCGAGCATCTCGGCCACACGAGCTACGTCTACGCTACCCTCGCCGATGAATCGCTCATCATCGAGAGGCCGGAATCGCGCCATGCCGGCCAAAGCGACCGCCTCACTATCGGGCTTTCGGCGGCGCGAAGCTTTCTCTTCGACGCGCAAGGCAACCGGCTGCGCTGATCCCCATCCCCTCCTCCCAGGACTAGCCAAAAGGAAAACCAATGACATCACAGCAGAAGATCCGCTGGGGCATTATCGGCCCCGGCACCATCGCGCGAACTTTCGCGGAAGGCATCGCCCATTCCGAGAGGGGCAGCCTCGTGGCGATTGCCACCCGGGATGCCTCCAAGCCAGGCTTGAGCGAAGCATTTCCGGGCGCGCGCGTCGTTGAGGGATACGAAGCGCTGCTTGCCGGGGCCGATATCGATGCAGTCTACATCGCGACGCCACATACGGGCCATGCCGAATGGGCCATCAAGGCCATCCGCGCGGGCAAGCACGTGCTGATCGAGAAACCGATGTCGCTCTCGGCCTTCGATGCCGATGTCATCTTCCATGAGGCCAGGAAGGCCGGCGTTTTCGCCGGCGAAGCCTATATGTACCGCTTCCATCCGCAGACGCTGCGGATCGTCGAACTGGTAAGGCAAGGCACGATCGGCGACGTGCGCATCATTCGTTCGAGTTTCGGCTTCAATATGGGTAGTTTTCGTCCCGAACATCGCCTGTTTGCCAATGACATGGCAGGGGGCGGCATTCTCGATGTCGGTGGTTATCCGGTTTCGATGGTGCGCTTGCTGGCAGGGGCGGCCGAGGGCAAGCCCTTCCTCGATCCCGTCGCCGTCTCCGGTGTCGGCAATCTCGGCGCTTCCGGCGTCGATGAATGGGCGTCGGCCGTACTGAAGTTCGATAGTGGCATCATCGCCGAGGTATCCTGCTCGATCATGGCGCAGCAGGACAATACATTGCGCATCATCGGCTCGAAAGGTTCCATCGAGGTCAAGGATTTCTGGTTCGCCTCCGGCCGGCAAGGCGGCGTCGGCCTTATCGACATTATCAATGGCGAAGAGCGGCGAACGATCGAAGTGGAAGAGAAGCGCTACCTCTATTCCTTTGAGGTGGACGCCGTGGCCGAAGCTGTCCGTGCCGGCCAGACCGAGTTTGCATCCCCGGGCATGAGCGCGGCGGATTCCCTTGGCAATCTGCGCGTTCTCGATCAATGGCGGGCATCTATCGGCCTCGAATACGGCGTCGAGACGGCTGCCAGGCGCGTCACGAATGTCGCTGGCGCGCCTGTCCAGCCCGGCAATACGCTTCCAAGGCGCCAGCTCCCCGGTTTCGCCAAGCCGCTTGCGGCAGCGGCACTCGGATTTGAGTTCTTTTCCAACTTTGCATCCGCATCACTGACTCTCGATGCCTATTATGAAGCCGGTGGCAACGTCTTCGACACCGCCTATATCTACGCCGGAGGCAAGACAGAGAGCATTTTTGGAGACTGGCACAGCAGCCGCAAGGTGCCCCGCGACGACATCGTCGTGATCGGAAAGGGCGCACATTCTCCGCTCTGCTATCCGGATGTCATCGCCAAGCAGCTGGACCGGACCCTGGAGCGACTGAAAACGGACTATGTCGATCTCTATTTCATGCATCGCGACAATCCGGACATCCCCGTTGGCGAGTTCGTGGATGCCATGGATGCGGAAGCCAGACGAGGACGCATACGCGGCTTTTTCGGCGGCTCGAACTGGACGCGCGAGCGGATGGACGAGGCTATCAGCTATGCCAATGCGAATGGGAAGACCGCGCCTGCGGCGCTGTCCAACAACTTCTCGCTGGCCGAGATGCTGGACCCGATCTGGGACGGTTGTGTCGCTGCTTCCGACGCCGAGTGGAAGGAGTGGCTGAATGCCCGGCAGATTCCGAACTTCGCCTGGTCGAGCCAGGGACGCGGCTTTTTCACTGACAAGGCCGGTCGCGACAAGCGCGATGACGCCGAGATCGTCCGCGTCTGGTATTCGGACCGAAATTTCGACCGTCGCGATCGGGCGATCCAGCTGGCGAAGGACCACGGATGCAGTCCGATCCAGATCGCGCTTGCCTATGTCGTCTGCCAGCCGCTCCCGGTCATACCGCTCATCGGACCACGAACGGTAGCAGAGCTTGAAGACAGCCTCGCAGCACTTCAGATAAGGCTTTCGGACGACGAAGTGCGCTGGCTCGAAGGCTGACCTGCAGGCAGCTTCGGATAGCACCGCCCAAGGAGTGCTATTCGTTCTGCCTGCCGCGTTGCCGGGGGTCGACACCTCCGGCAGCGGTCGTGTCATTTTCCACATCGCCTTCAAACGTGTTTTCGCCGTCTGGCTCCGCGTCGCGGTCCCGGATCGTTCCCTTCGATGTCCCGATTCCGGGATTGCGCTTCAGGTCGACGTCGCTGGGCGTCGCTGTTTTGGGGTGCTTGCTGTTCATCGATCATCTCCTGCAGCTGGATGTCACCGCATCGTTTCGCTGAACGCCCCCAACCTCCGAGTTCGCCGCCGGTTCCCCATAAGCCTCGGCGATCAGATGACCTGCCCGCCGGAGACTTCGATGCGCTGCGCAGTCAACCAGCGGTTTTCAGGACCAAGCAGGCTGGCGACCATGGGCCCGATATCGTCGGGCACTCCGACGCGGCCCAGTGCGGTCATGCTCGCGAACTGGCTGTTGAGATCCGGCATGTCGCGAACGGCGCCACCAAGGAAATCGGTCTCGATCGCCCCCGGCGCCACGGTATTCGCGGTGATGCCGCGAGCAGCGAATTCCTTGGCCATGTAGAGCGTGAGGATTTCGACGGCACCCTTTGCGGCGGAATAGGCCGAGAAGCCGGCAGCCGATATCCGGGTGAGGCCCGAGGAGAAATTGACGATACGGCCACCGTCTGCGAGCAGCGGCAGCAGTGCCTGCGTCAGGAAGAACACGCCCTTCACATGGGTGTCGAAGAGTGCGTCGAACTGCGCTTCGGTCGTCTCGGCAAAACTCGCCATTTCACCCTGGCCCGCATTGTTCACCAGATGGTCGAACGTATCGCGGCTCCAGATGGAGGAGAGTGTCTCACGGACAGTACCGGCAAACGCCTTGAACGAAGCCACATCCGTTACGTCGAGTTGCAGGGCGACCGCCTTGCGGCCAAGGGCCTCGATCTCTTCGACGACTGCCTGGGCGTCGTCCGCGCCGGTGCGGTAGGTCACGATGACGTCGCCGCCGTGGCGCGCAATGCTGATCGCGGTATTGCGGCCGAGCCCGCGGCTGCCGCCGGTGATGATGGAAACTGTGCTCATGTCTGAATTCCCTGTAATCCAAGAGTTGGGTTGATGACCCTGGTCTTATGACAGGTGGCGTGGCCGTTCTGTTGCTCGATCCTCGGCAAGCATTGCCTATTTCTCCGAACAGATTCGGATCGGACCAGCAGTGCTCTGCTAAGAAATCCCGAAGTCTTGCCTGATTCGACAGACCGGCTTGCCTAAGGCTCCATTTCACGCTCTACTATGCTTGCAGATCCAGTATCTCCGGACGGAAAACATGAGCAGCACCCTTCTCGGCAGCACCCTTCTCGATTGCGTTCGCCGCTTCGCCGACGCCCATGCCGACGGGTCCGGCGTCGCCCGCACGCCAATCCCGGGCCTGTATGCGATGCGCGCGACGGCGCCGAGCCAGATGCAATATGCGATCTCGAAGCCACTCGTGGCGATGGTGCTGCAGGGCAGCAAGCGCGTGATTATGGGCAGCACGACCTTCGATTTCGGCGCCGGCGATTCCCTTCTCATTTCGGCCGACGTTCCTAACGTCAGCCAGATCACGCGTGCCACTATCGGTGCACCATATTACTCGTTGGTGCTGGATATCGATCCCGCCGTCACGCAATCGCTCGTCATGGAAATCGGCGTTGCCAATGCGGAGGCAGGTGCTCCCGTTCGGGTCGATGCGACCGAAGCGGAGGTGGCGGACACTGCACTGCGTCTCATGCGCCTGCTTGATCGGCCAAGCTCCATCCCGGTCTTGAAAGATCAACTGGTTCGGGAACTGCACTATTGGCTGCTGACCGGTCGTCACGGAGCCGGCATCCGCTCGCTCGGCTTTACCGACAGCCACGCCAACCGTATCGCCCGTGCCGTGGCGCTTATCCGGAACGCCTACGCCGAGACCTTGCCGGTGGAGCGTCTGGCGGACGCCGCCGGCATGAGCCTTTCGTCATTCCATCAGCACTTTCGGGCGGTCACCTCTCTTTCTCCTTTGCAGTTCCAGAAGCAGCTTCGCCTCCTGGAAGCGCGGCGAATGATGATTTCGGAAGGGGCAGCCATCAGCAATGCGGCCTATTCGGTAGGCTATGAGAGCATTCCGCAGTTCACGCGGGAATATGGCCGGCTGTTCGGGTCATCGCCGGCCAAGGATATCAGAGAGAGCGTCGGAAAAGTTCAGGTAGCGGCGTGAATGCCGTTGCCCGTCTTGTGCGGTCACACCCGGTCTGCATATTCCCATGAACCGGAGGTGCCCAAGGCCTGCCGGAACAGTTCGCGGCCATCGGTTTCGAGCCAATGGGCAAACGTCGTCATCTGTGGGTTGATCACCCGCAACTTTTCGAGATCGGCCTTGCCTGACAATCTCCCGGCATCGAAAAGCGCAGTGAGCTTTGCGAGGAAAGCGTTGCCCGCCAGTACCTCCTCCGGAAAGCGCTGGTAAGCGATGGGCCGGCCCGCGGTTCTGGAAAACAACGCCTGCAGTTCCCCGCCGGTGACCCGATCACTGGCAATCTCGAAGGTTTTGCCGCCGAATTCGGCAGGATTGGCGAATATTGCGGCGACAAATCTGCCAATGTCCGCGACTGCGATGAACTGCATCGACTGGTCCGGCCGCATGAAAAAGTTGAACTGTCCCTGATCCAGGCCGAAACCCGGCATCATCAGCATTTCCATGAAGGATGCCGGGCGCACGATCGTTGCCGTGATCGGCAGCGTACGGATATGCGCTTCGATCCGCGCCTTGCTGTCGAAGTGGCCCATTCCCGTCGGTACATCGCCGACAGCGCCGCCCGAGCTATAGACCAGATGACTGACCCCTGCCTCCACCGCAAGGTCGGCAATGGCGATACCCATGCCGACTTCCTCTTCGTCGGTGACCGTGCCTCCGGGTGAACTCGGCTGCACGCTGAAGACACCGTGGACGCCAGACATCGCATCGCGGATGGTTTGCGGCTCGGCGAACGCACCCTGAACCACCTCGATGCCATTGGCCTGAAGGGCCAGCGCCTTGGACCCGTTCCGGTCGCGGACGAACGCGCGAACGCGCCAGCCCGCATTCGACAAGGCGCCGGATACGGAACCGCCCTGCTGGCCGGTTGCTCCGAAAACCAGGATGGGACGATTATGATTGGACATCTGAGAAACCCTCTATGTTGAACAAGGGTTACCCATATATACTATTGGAAATGCGATAGAAGACGGCACATTTCTGAACCCAGAGCACAAGGATGATACGCTTGGAGAAACTCGTGCATGGCAGGCCTTATCAACTGACGGAGCGGGGACCCAGATTCAAACCCTGCGCACCCAACAGCGTGCTGGCGCGGCTTGGCGACAAATGGACGATACTCGTCATGTCGCATCTTGCTATCGCCCCCGGCCATCGGCTGCGTTTTTCGGAGCTGAAGACCGGCATCGAGGGCATCACGCAGCGAATGCTGACGCTCACTCTCCGCAACCTCGAGCGTGACGGCCTTCTGGTACGGCACTATTTTCCCGAGGTGCCGCCGCGCGTGGAATATGAACTGACCGGCATGGGGGCGAGCATGCTGCCAGCGCTTGAAGGATTCACGTCCTGGATCCGCGAGCACTGGCCCAGCATCGAGGCATGCCGCCAGTCCTATGACGAGACGCAAAAGCAGAAATAGCGGTCAGGCAGATACGGACTCCGCCGAGATTTGCCTTGCGACCTCACCAATCAGCGAGCGTAGCCACCGATGCGCCGGATCGCTGCGATATCGGACGTGCCAGGCAAGCTCGACAGGAAAGCTCCCGAGATCGACCGGCGCAGGTAGAACCTTCAACCGCTGGTCACGGCGGAGCCGCTCGCAGATCAGCCGTGGCAGCGTGGCGCAATAGTCCGTAACGGCAATCATCTCCGGAACGGCCAGAAAATGCGTCACCGATACTGCCACGTCGCGTTTGACGCCACGTTGCTGCAACGCCTGGAACAACCCGGTGCGCATCCGGCCGGGAGGCAGCACATTGACATGCTTCATCCGCTCGTACTGTTCCTGCGATATGCTGTCGCCGATTTCCGGATGATCCTTGCGCACGACGCAGGCCAGGCCATCATCCATGAGATGCTGAACGACCATGTTGTCCGGCGCATCCATGATCCTGCCGAGCACCATCTCCGTCGTCCCGGAAATGGCCCCCGTCTCGACAAGATCATTGCCGAATGGCGTCAGACGAAGCCTGAGACCCGGGGCCTGTTCGCGCAGCCGTGCGGCGATCACCGGCATCAGGACGAATTCGACATAGCTGTTGGGGGCGACGGTAAACTGACGGGTAGCGAGGGCGGGATCGAATTGCTGTTGGCCCAGAATCGCGTCGTCCAGGCCTGCGAGCGCGGCGCGCACGACAGGGGCAAGTTCCTCGGCCATCTGCGTCGGCTTCATGCCGTAGCGCTCGCGGATGAAGAGAGGATCGCGCAACGTATCGCGCAGACGATTGAGCGCATTGGACAGCGCGGGCTGCGTCATTCCAAGCCGCCGAGCAGCGCGGGTAACGTTGCGCTCGTCCATCAGAGCCAGGAAGATCGGCAGGAGATTCAGGTCATATTTCATTCAATCATATTGCTTGGAACATATCTGCAATCAAGAAGATAAATTTCCGAAATAATCAAACCTGAGGCATGATCAACGCATCCAAACAGCTGCTACAGCAATTCGAAAGGATCAAGCACATGAACATCCTGATGGTGCTCACCTCGCATGACGAACTCGGCAATACCGGCCGCAAGACCGGCTTCTGGCTGGAGGAATTCGCCGCGCCCTATTACACCTTCCTCGAAGCGGGCGCGACGGTCACGGTCGCATCTCCGAAAGGAGGCCAGCCGCCGCTCGACCCGAAGAGCAACGAGCCGGACTCCCAGACGGAGCAGACCCGGCGTTTCCATGACGACTCCGCCGCGCAGGCAGTTCTTGCATCGACGGTGCCGCTCGCGTCGGTTGCCCACGACGATTACGACGCCGTCTTCTATCCCGGTGGCCATGGTCCGCTTTGGGACCTGGCGGAAGACCGAAATTCAATCAACCTCATCCAGTCCTTGTATCGCTCCGGCAAGCCCGTCGCCTTCGTTTGCCATGCACCCGGCGTTCTGCGGCATGTCCAGGCCGAAGACGGTACGCCTCTGGTCAAGGGCAAGAAAGTCACGGGCTTCAAGAACACGGAAGAGGACGCCGTCGGCCTGACGGATGTCGTCCCCTTTCTGGTCGAGGATGTCCTGAAGCAGAATGGCGGCATCTATTCGAGCGGCGCCGACTGGTCATCCCATGCGGTCGAGGACGGCTTGCTGATCACCGGCCAGAATCCGGGATCCTCCGTGGAGACAGCCGGCATACTGATCGGCAAGCTGAAATCCGCGACAGCCGCCTGATCGGAAGCGCGCACGGCAATGACTGCATTTTCGGATGGTGGCGCTATTGCCAGTCGAGCACCACCTTGCCGGAGTTGCCGGAGCGCATCGCATCGAAACCGGTCTGGAATTCATCGATGGGCAGCCTGTGCGTGATGATGGGCGAGAGGTCGAGCCCACCCTGCACGAAGGCGATCATCTTGTACCAGGTCTCGAACATTTCGCGGCCATAGATGCCCTTCAGGTTGAGCATCTTGAAGATGACCTTGTTCCAGTCGATCTCGAAGCCCGTCGGTGCAATGCCGAGAATGGCGATCTTGCCGCCATTGTTCATCTTGTCGATCATGTCGCGGAAGGCCGGGGCGGCGCCGGACATTTCGAGCCCGACGTCGAAGCCTTCGGTCATGCCGATATCCTTCATCACGTCGGCGAGGTTCTGCTTCGACGCATCGACCACATGGTCGATGCCGAGTTGCCGCGCGAGGGCGAGCCGTATCGGATTGATGTCCGTTATGACCACCTTGCGCGCGCCGGATCGCTTGGCGACGAGGGCACCCATGATGCCGATCGGCCCGGCGCCCGTCACCAGGACGTCCTCACCGACGAGATCGAAGCTCAGCGCCGTGTGAACGGCATTGCCGAACGGGTCGAATATCGCCGCCACCTCGTCGGGCACGTCATCGGGGATCGGCACGACATTATATTCGGGAATGCAGACATATTCGCCGAACGAGCCGGGCCGATGCACGCCGACGCCGAGCGTATTGCGGCACAAATGGCCCCGCCCGGCCCGGCAGTTGCGGCAAACGCCGCACACGATATGACCTTCGCCGGACACGCGCTGCCCGACCTTGTATTTTGTCACGGCGGAGCCGACATCGGCGATCTCGCCACAGAATTCATGGCCGACGACCATCGGGACCGGGATCGTCGCCTGGGCCCACTGATCCCAATTGTAGATGTGGACGTCGGTTCCGCAGATCGCGGATTTCCTGACGCGGATCAACACGTCGTTCGGCCCCGGTTCCGGCACGGGCACCCGCTCCATCCAGATGCCGGGTTCGGCTTTCGCCTTCACGAGGGCTTTCATCATGTTGGACATGTCAGTTCGCTCCGATAATTCCAAGCTCGCGCCCGACTTCGGCGAAGACTTCGATTGCGCGGGCCACATCGTCGCTCGTATGGGCGGCGGACATCTGCGTACGGATACGCGCCTGTCCCTTGGGCACGACAGGGAATGAAAACCCTATCACATAGACGCCTTTTTCAAGCATGCGCGCGGCCATTTGCTGGGCCAGCGCGGCATCCCCGAGCATGACCGGGATGATCGCATGATCGGCGCCGGCGAGCGTGAAGCCGAGCTTTGTCATGTCGCGCCGAAAATGCTCGGCATTCGCCTGCAGCCTCGAGCGCAATTCGCCCCCGCTCTCGATGAGATCGAAAACCTTGAGCGAGGCAGCGGCGATGACCGGCGCCAGCGTATTTGAGAACAGATAGGGCCGCGAGCGCTGCCGGAGCCATTCGACGACTTTCGCCGACGCCGACGTATAGCCGCCGGACGCGCCGCCGAGCGCCTTGCCGAGCGTGCCGGTGATGATGTCTATCCGGCCTTCGACGCCGCAATGTTCGGGCGAGCCGCGGCCATGCTTGCCGACGAAGCCGACGGCATGGCTGTCGTCGACCATGACCATGGCGCCATATTTGTCGGCGAGATCGCAGATGCCGCCGAGATTGGCGATAATTCCGTCCATCGAGAAGACGCCGTCCGTCGCGATCATCTTGAAGCGGCTGCCTTCGGCCTTCTTCAATTCTTCCTCAAGCGCCGCCATGTCATTATTGGCGTAGCGGAACCGCTTGGCCTTGGAGAGCCGCACGCCGTCGATGATCGAGGCATGATTGAGGGAGTCGGAGATGATCGCGTCTTCCTCGCCAAGCAATGTCTCGAACAGTCCGCCATTGGCATCGAAACAACTCGAATAGAGGATGGTGTCCTCCATGCCGAGAAAGCTCGAAATGCGGCTTTCCAGCTGCTTGTGTTCCTCCTGCGTGCCGCAGATGAAGCGAACCGAAGCCATGCCATAGCCGTAACGGCTCAGTGCCGCTCTGGCAGCCTCCGCAAGTTCCTCATTATCGGCAAGGCCGAGATAATTATTGGCGCAGAAGTTCAGGACCTTGGCGCCCGATGCGACCTCGATCCTGCCCGATTGCTTGGAGGTGATGACGCGCTCGGATTTGTAGAGCCCGGCGCCCTTCAGCTCTTCCAATTCTGCCGAAATATGTTCGATGAAAGACTTGGTCATGGCGGTCCCGATGTCGACACGGTCAATTGATGCCGGTTGTCATCTCATGAACCGCCCGACGGCTCAAGTCCGTATTCGTCCGGAGCTCCAGAATACGCCCTGTTCAGACCTGGACGAGATGGCCGGCGGCGACTTCCCTATATTGCCGCTCGGGCATGACGAAGTCTGGCGGGCGAACCGGACTCCTGATCTCGTCATTGGAAACAGGCCGTTTCAGGCCACGCCTCGAAGGATCGGGGACCGGCACCGCGGATATGAGTTTCTTCGTATAGGGGTGCTGCGGATTCTCGAATATCGCGGCGCGCGAACCGATCTCGACGATTTCCCCGAGATACATCACTGCTATTCGGTGGCTGACGCGCTCGACGACCGCGATATCGTGGGAAATGAAGAGGAATGCCAGGTTCAGGCTCGCCTGGAGGTCGAGCAGCAGGTTGATGACCTGCGCCTTGATCGAAACGTCGAGCGCCGACACGGATTCATCCGCGACGATCAGCTTCGGATCCAGTGCCAGCGCGCGGGCGATGCAGACGCGCTGACGCTGGCCGCCGGAAAACTCATGCGGATAGCGCGCCGCCATATCGGCGGACAGCCCGACCCGCTCCAGAAGATCGCTCACCTTTTCCCGCGCTTGCGAGCGCGAGCCAAGCCGGTGTTCGAGAAACGGCTCGGCAATGGCGGCGCCCACCGTCATGCGCGGATTGAGGCTGGCGAAAGGATCCTGAAAGATCATCTGCATCGTCCGGCGCGCGGCCTTCATCTCCGCCGCATCCATGGTCAATACATCCTGCCCGTTCAGGAGCACCTCGCCCGATTGTGGCTGCACCAGCCGCATGATCGAACGGCCGGTCGTCGATTTGCCGCAGCCGGATTCACCGACGAGCGACAGCGTTTCGCCCGGCTGCAACGAGAATGACAGGTTCTCGACCGCATGGACCCGGCCTTCCAGCTGGCCGAACATGCCGGAATGAATGTTGAAACGGGTCGTCAGGTTGCGCACTTCGAGCAGCGGCGGCTTGTCGGCCTGCACGGTGTCGGCCGCCTCGACAGGCTGATCGGAGGTGCCGGTGAGCTTGTCCACGACCGGGAACCGCAAGGGTCTTGTATGGCCCTGCATCGAACCGAGAATCGGCACGGCAGAGAGCAGAGAACGCGTATAGCCGTGTTGCGGGCGCTGGAAAATATCGGCGGTAGCACCGGTTTCCACTGCCTCGCCATTATACATGACGACGGTACGGTCGGCGATTTCGGCGACGACGCCCATGTCGTGCGTAATGAAAAGGACGGAGGTGCCCTCCTCGTCCTGCAGCAGCTTTATCAGATCGAGAATCTGCCCCTGGATAGTCACGTCCAGTGCCGTCGTCGGCTCATCGGCGATCAGCAGTTTCGGCTTGCTGGCGAGGGCCATGGCGATCATCACTCTTTGCCGCATGCCGCCGGAGAACCGATGCGGAAATTCGTCGAACCGGGCCTTTGCCGCCGGGATGCGCACCTTTTCCAGAAGACGGATGGTTTCGGCCTTGGCGTCCGCCCGCGACATGTCATGGTGGCAGAGCAGCGCTTCGCTGATCTGCCGGCCGATGGTGAAGAGCGGGTTCAGGCTGGTCATCGGCTCCTGGAAGATCATGGCGACGTCATTGCCGCGAACGTCGCGCATGCTCCGCTCGGGCAGCGCCAGGATGTCCTTGCCGCCGAGCATTATCCGGCCTTCGATGCGGCTCTTGTCCTTCTGGAGCAGCCGCATGATCGACAATGACGTCACGCTCTTGCCGGAACCGGATTCGCCGACGATCGCCACGGTTTCGCGCGGCGCGACGTCGAAGGAAACGTTGCGAACCACCGGCCGCCATTTGCCATCCGCCAGGAAGGATGTGGTCAGGTTGGAAACCGAAAGAACCGGGCTGGTCACTCTATCCATTGCGCTTCCTCAATCCGGCCATTGCAGGAGTTTGTCGATACGCGCGGCGTAGCGTTTCTCGTATGGCGTGGCGATGATCTCGTTCGACTGGCGCGCCTTGCTCAACTCCTCGTCCAGACGGGCGGCGACGATCTCCGCCTCGCCAGGATGGAGATTGCACGGGTCCATGTAGAAATAGCCATGCTCGGTTTCATGATCGCGAACGATCACCGGACGCGCTCCCGAAGCCAGGGCATCCGCGAGATCCCAGGCGGTGATATGCGCCTCCTGCGGATCGATAGTTACGCGCAGCCGGTCGAGCGGATTGTGGGTCGGGTCCGGCTCCAGCGCCGTGGCAACGCCCGGCCTGCCGGCAAGGGTGCGCTGCCACAGATCGAGATAGCCGCTTTCGGTGGCGCGGATTGCCGCATGATCGCGCTTTTCCCATGCCTCCAGCGCGGCAATCGTGCCGAGGATGCTTTCCTTGCCGACCTTCATCCCACGGCCGATGCCGCGATTCTGCAGAAACGCGCTGCGAACGAGGGATTTTGAACCGGCGACGATGCCGCCCGTAGGGCCGCCCAGGAACTTGTGCGAGGAATAGAGCACCACATCGGCACCCTGTTCCAGGAACAGCCGCAGATCATATTCGGACGCCGCATCGACGATGACCGGAACGCCGCGCGCATGGCAGGTCTCGGCAAATTGCTTCAGGCCGATAAGCCCGTACTGCACGGTGTGGTGCGAAACCACGAAGACGGCCGCCGCCGTCCGTTCATTGATGGCGCCATCGAGATGATAGGGATAGCAGGAGGTTGCCTGGCCGATATAGATGGCCTTGGCGCCAGCGAGCCGGATGCCCTGATCGACCGGCGCGCCATAGCTGACGACCTGGCCGGTCTGGATGATGACTTCGTCCTTGAGGCCGGTCGCATCCGGCAGTCGCTCGATGGCAGCCAGATCATCGCCAGTCATCGCACCTGCCACGGCAAGCGTGATGCCGGCTGAACAGGACGCCGTGACGAAGCCCGCCTCGCCGCCGGTGAGACGCGCGATGACGGGACTGGCGATCTTGTGCAATTCGTTGATCTCGACGAATTCCGGCAGGATGGCGGCAACGGCAGCCACCGCTTCCGGCACGACGATCGACGCCCCCAATGCCGTCATGGTCCCGGAGACGTTGATGACGGGCCGCAGTTTCCGCGCTGCGCGAATATCGGGTGCCAGGCTCAGATCAGTCATGAAGGTCTCCATTGCAAGGAAATAAGTTCCATTTCTTTGGCATATGCCGTAATAATGTAATAGCTTTCGCCAGAATCCTTCACCAAAGGGGAGCCGGACACTTGGACAGCACTTCCATCGCGCAGACTGAAGCGGCCTCTCAAAAGGCGAAGCGCTCGCGCGTGAGCGGAATAGATCGCGCGCTGCAGGTCATCGACTATCTTTATGACACCGGGAGCGCGGTCGGCGTCTATGCCATAGCCAAGGCGATCGGCGCTCCGCTTTCCACCGTCTATGTCATCATCGACGATCTGGTCGAGAAGAACCTTCTGTCCCGCAACCGGGATGGAACGGTCTGGCTCGGTGCGCGGCTCTACCATTACGGCCTGGCCTATGGTCGGTCGCTGGATTTTCTCAACGTGGCCAATCACGAAATGCACGATCTGAGCCGCCTTGCCGGCGAGACCGTGCAGGTTTGCGGCCGCGATGGAGATCATATGATCGTTCTCGCCATGGCCGATGGCCCCGGTCACTTCCAGGTCGCCTCGCGCGTCGGAACGCGCGTGCCGTTGAACTGGACGGCTTCCGGCCGGCTTCTCGTCGGACACCTGCCCGAGCAGGAGCGCCTCGATCTTTTCGAACATTGCGCCAAATCCTCGCCGACTGGCCGGGCCATCATCGATCCCGCCGCGCTGTCCACTGCGGCGAGCGAGGCCCTCAAGACGCGCATTTCCATCCAGGCCGGCGAGTCGGATTACGCCGTCGCCTGCGTGGCCTCGCCGATCTGCGACGACAAGGGCGCCTGCATCGCCACGATATCGATCGTCCTCGCCGAGCAGAAGATCGCCGAGAACCCGGAACGCTATACGGCCGAGGTCATGGCGTCGGCGGAGCGGATCGAGACGGTTATGGGCTGGCGCGGTCATTCCTGATCTTCCGTCAGCTCTTCAAGGCGACGATCGCCTCGATCTCGACTGTGATGTTGCCCGGCAGCGAGCCGAAACCCACGGCCGAACGGGCATGATTTCCAGCCTCGCCAAACACCTCGATCAATAGGTCGGAGCAGCCATTGATCACCGAAGGATGGTCGCCGAATTCAGGTATGGCATTGACCATGCCGAGCAGCTTTACGACGCGCTTGACCCGGCCGAGATCACCCAGCGCGGATTGCATGACCGCGAGCAGGTTGATGCCTGTCAGCCGCGCATGGTGGTAAGCGTCCGCGGCGGAGACGTCCCGCCCGACCTTGCCCGTATGGAGGAAGCCGTCATCCTCGCGCGGCCCCTGCCCCGACAGATAGAGAAGATTGCCCTCCTGGATATGGGTGACGAAGTTCGCAATGGGGCTTGGCGGTGGCGGCAGCACCACGCCGAGCGCCTTCAGCCGCTCATAGGGCGACTGGGTCTCGGCGATCGTATCGGAATTGGAATTCACGACGGGGTCCTAACGGTAAGAATAGGGCGCAATGGCGCCGGATGTTTCGGGTTTCTGCGGCTGGTGGCGGCTCGCGGAATGGGTTTCGTTGCCGAGAACGACGAGCCTCGGCTCGAAAAGCCTGTCGAGTTGTGCTTCGTAGCCCATGGAGTCGATGACGCGCAGATCGGAATCGGCAAGATCGAAAAGGGTAAAGTCGGCGCGCGTTCCCTTCGCAAGCAGGTTCTCCGTCGGCAGGCCGATGGCAGATGCCGGCGAGATGGTGACGGCCTCGACCACCTTGTCGAAAGGCATGCCGACGCTGAGCAGCTTGGACATGGTGGTGCTGAGGTCCCAGACCGAGAAATTGAGGCTGCGCAGGTGGATATCGGTGGAGATGGAAAACGGCAGCAGCCCGCGCTGGATTGCAACTTCAGCCACACGGAACGAGAACGATGCGCCACCATGGCCGATATCAAGACGGATGCCCTCGCCGGCACAACGCTCCGCCAGCTCGAACAGGTCGTCATCTTCGATGATGCTGCTGCCCACCTTGCCGTTGAAGCAATGGGTGATGATATCGCCCGGCCCGAGGATTTCGAGCACTTCCTCATAGAGCGCCGGCGGTTCGCCGACATGCACCATCATCGGGATCTTCAGGATCTTGGCGATCTTCTTGCCGAGCTTTACCGGGGTCACGCCCCATGAACCGGTAATGACATGGCTGGCGCGCACCTTCAGGCCGACGATGTGATCGCGGTTCTCGTTGACGCAGGCGACAGTGCGGTCGATGTCGATCGAACGGATATCGCTCAACTCGCTGACGCGATTGCAGGCAACAAGGCCGATCGACCCGAGGTTGAGGAACGCCTTGATGCGCTCCTTGGCGGGATCGATGATATATTCACGGAACCCATGGAAATTCGCCTCGCCGGCCGAGCCCGCATCGACGATCGTCGTGACGCCGCGCTCGATACCGCAAAGCTGCGGGCGCACGGATATGTCCGTGCCGCCGTGCCAGATATGGGTGTGAAGATCCACCCAACCCGGCGAGATCCAGGAACCGCCGCCATCCACGCGCTTGATATCGCCCGGCACATCGAGCGACGGCCCATGGTCGGCGATGGTACCGTCGGCGCCGATAAGGATGTCGATGGTACCGGAAGGCGTGGAAGGACCGAAAGCAACCGGTTTGACATTGGTTACCAGGAGGCGCCCATCGGTTGCTGGGGAGGCTTGCATTTCAGAGATCCTTTCTTAGGCGTGGGTCGAGAAGGTCGCGGAACCCGTCGCCAACCATTTGCAGTGACAGCACGGCAAGCACGATGGCGACGCCTGGGAAAAGCGTCATCCAGTCGGCGGTGCCGATATATTGGCGCCCGGCCGCTATCATGGTTCCCCAGGTGGGGATTTCGGGGCTGACGCCGAGGCCGAGGAAGGACAGACCCGCCTCTGCAAGCATGGCATTGGCGAAAAGAAACGTTCCCTGCACCAGGATCGGCGACAGCAGATTGCGCAATATGTGCCGCGTCATGATGTGCCAGGTGGAAATGCCGAGCGACGTCGCCGCCTCCACGTAGGGCAATTCGCGGATTACCAGCGTCGAAGCGCGCACGACACGCGCGAGGCGCGGCGCATAGACGATGCTGAGCGCGATGATGACCGTCGTGAGCGAGGGGCCGAGCGCCGCGACGAGTGCGATCGCCAGCAGAATATCCGGAAATGCCATCATCGCATCGATCAGCCGCGTGATCGGCGCATCCAGCCGGTGAAAGAAGCCGGCGAGCATGCCGAGCGTCACGCCGATCACCGATGCCAGGATCACGACGGCGAAGCCGACGAGCAGCGACAGCCGTGCCGCGAAGATGGTGCGGGAAAATACGTCCCGGCCAAACTCATCCGTGCCGAACAGCCAGCGCGCATCCGGCGGTTTCAGACGGTTGACGATCGAAAGCTTGTTGGGCGCATAGGGCGTTATGACTGGCGCGAGCGCCGCGAGCAGCACGAAGAGGACGAGGACGATCAGCCCGAACAGCACGGTCTTGCGCTTGATCAGCGTCCTCAGGAACTTTGCCCGCTCGGTTCGCGGTGCCGCAGTGGAGATATCGGCCATCAGTAGCGAACCCTCGGATCGACAAGAAGATAGAGCATGTCGATGGCAAAATTGATGAGCACGTAAAGTGCGGCGATGATCAGCAGCGCGCCCTGGATGACGGGATAATCCCGCCGCAGCACGGCCGAAACGACAAGACTGCCGACGCCGGGAAGACCGAAGACGGTTTCGGTGACGACGGCGCCCGAGACAAGCACGGCAGCGGTGAGGCCGATGACCGTCAGGATGGGAATGAGCGCGTTCTTGAACGCATGTTTCAACACCACGCTGCGCTCCTCGACACCCTTGGCACGGGCGGTGCGGATATAGTCATCGCCGAGCACGTCGAGCATCGAAGCACGGGTGAAGCGCATGATGAGGGCCGAGGACACGATGCCCAGCGCGAAGGACGGCAGGACCAGATAGCCGAGACGCTCGTGCAGCGCCGTTCCCGGCCCACCATAGCCGGAGACCGGAAACAGGCCGAAGCGAACGGAAAATATCTGCATCAGGATCAGGCCGAGCCAGAAGCTCGGAATGCTCGCCGCCAGCATGGCAAGGGCGGTGGCGGCCTGGTCGAACAGGGAACCGCGCCGATAGGCGGCATAGATGCCGATGGGAATGGCGATGATGCTGGCGATGGCGAGCGAGAACACCGTCAGGAAGAATGTCGGCTCGGCCCGTTGCACCAGCGCCTGCAGCACCGGCTGATTGAGGAAGATCGATTGACCGAGATCGCCCTGCAACAGGTTGCCGATGAAATAGAAATATTGCAGCGGTATCGACTGATCGAGCCCGAGTTGCTGGCGCAAGGCGGCGATATCGGCCGCCGTCGCCTCCGGTCCGAGCATCACGGCAGCAGGATCGCCCGGTGTCACCCGGACGATGACGAAGACGATCGTCACCACCAGGAACATCACGATGATCATGCCGATAAAGCGTTGTATGATGTAACGGAGCATCTGCTTGACGAAATCCTTGCGGCAGCAATGCGGCGGGCAGCCAGCCCGCCGGGCGGCGCTATTGCTGTTTCAGCGAAACGTTCCAGAAGTACGGCCAGGGCGCGGGCGTGAACCCTTCGAGCTTGGGCGATTTGGCCGACAGCGCGTTGAAATCGCCGATCTTGATGATCGGCACCTCCGCATAGATCACCTTCTGCACCTCGGCCCAGAGCGCGATGCGCTTTTGCGGGTCGACTTCCGCGTTGAACGCATCGACAGCCACCTTGCGTGCGGGCGTATCCCAATTGCCGGGGGCGCTGGTCGACAGCGATCCGATCAGCGCGGGCTCCGGAAGGAATGGGCTGTGGCTGATATAGATGTCCCAGAGCTTGGGATCGGCGCGGCGCTGCGTCAGCGTCGCCCAATCGACGACCTGCATGTCGACGGTGAAGCCGGCAGCCTTCAGATATTCGGCCGCGACCTGGGCCATCTTGTAGTGGAACTCATATTGCCGGCTGGTGAGAATACGGATCGGCTCGCCATTGTAGCCGGCCTTCTTCATCAGCTCCCCGGCCTTTTCCGGGTCGGCGACATTATAGGCGCCCTCAGTGCCGGCATCGGTCTTCCAGCTATAGCCATCGGGGTAGAGCGAGGCGTTGAGCGCGTAGAATTCGGGACTGCCGAACGCCGCCGCCATCATGTCTTCCATGCTGAGCGCATCACGTATCGCGAGGCGGATGTCCTGGTTCTTGGTGATACCGGCCGCGGTATTCATGACGAAGACCGGCCATCCGAACGGCTTGAGCAGGACGGGTTCGGCCGTGGTCTGGCCCTTCAGCCGCTCATAGGCTTCGACGGGCAAACTATCCACATAGTCGAACTGGCCGGAAACTGCGCCTTCCACGCGGGTGTTCGCGTCCGGTACAGGCACGAAGCGGATCTCGTCGAGATATTGATGCCGCGCACCGCCATAGCCGTTTTCTTCGCCCTCGATCGACTTGTAGGCGTCAAAACGCTCGAGCTGGATATATTGGTCCGGCTTGCGCTCCTTCAGCTTGTAGGGTCCGGTTCCGACCGGCTCCGTCATCGGGTTCTGCTGCTTCTCGCTCGGGAGGATGATTGCTGCGGCATTGTTGAAGGCCAGCAGCGACAGCAGCGGCGCATGCGGCGCGTTCAGGGTGATCTTCACCGTCGCCGCATCGGGCGCCTCGATCGAGGTGATCAGCGGAGCGACCTGCTTGCCGCGCGATGCGAGCTCCGTCCACCGCTTCAGCGAAGCAACGACGTCGGCCGAATCCATGTCGGTTCCGTCGTGGAACTTCACGCCCGTGCGCAGCTTGATCGTATATACTTTTCCATCCGCCGAAATCTCGGGCAGCGCGGCGGCCAGCAAGGGAGTCGGGTTCCAGCTCTTGTCGAAGGTATACAGGGTCTCGAAAATGTGCTGCGAGACGATGCCGACAAGATCGGCCGTCGATGCCATGGCATCCAGCGTCGGCGGTTCGCCGATGGTCGCCACATTGATGACGCCGCCCTTGGATTGCGCGAAGGCGGATATATTGCTGGCGACGATCGCGGTTCCGAGCAGCAGCGCGAGTTTTAAAGCTTGCATCATGTTCCCCTGCATTGTTCTATAATTATGGATTAAAGTGCCTTATAGTAGAATAAGAACAAAAGCTGCATGGGATGTCAATGCAAAAAGGCAGCGCGCGGCGCTGCCTTTGCCGTTGATGAACCGGGAGATGCGAGGTTTGGCTAGACGATGCCGCCACCGCCGGCAATGGCGGCGGGCCTTTCCTTGCCGATACTGGCGCGATAGCCGCTCCGGCGATAGGCGGCTATCGGGTCGATGGCCCCACCAGAACGCAGGCGGGCTTCCGCCAGTATGGGCTCGACATCGGTGCGGTAGGCAATTTTCAGTGCCTGCGCCGCCATCAGCGCATCATTGTCGTCCTGATAGCCCTCCAGTGCCTCGCGGTCCACAAGCATGGCCTGGGCATAGGCCCGCCGAATCTCGTTGGCGCTGCTGATGAGGCTTTCGATCGGATCGGTCACATTGTGCGACTGGTCGATCATATGCGCCGGCTGGAAACCCTCAGCGCCGCGCCGCTCCGCATCGACGAGCTCGTTGAACACCAGGAACAGCCGGTATGGATCGATGGAGCCGGCGTCGAGATCGTCATCGCCATATTTCGAATCGTTGAAATGGAAGCCGCCGAGCTTGCCGAACTGGATCAGCCGCGAAACGATCATTTCAATGTTGGTATTGGGCGCATGATGACCGAGGTCGACGAGGCAGAACGCCTTGGGGC
The DNA here is from genome assembly GCF_023554255.2 of Phyllobacterium sp. 21LDTY02-6. Taxonomy (GTDB): domain Bacteria; phylum Pseudomonadota; class Alphaproteobacteria; order Rhizobiales; family Rhizobiaceae; genus Phyllobacterium. The sequence continues at coordinate 200,958 of NZ_JAMJWD020000006.1, forward strand.
CGAGCGTCTGCGCAATAAGATAGTTGGTACCCCAGTCCTGGACCACCGTCGAGTAAAAGGCCGGTTCGAACATCTTGTGTTCCGAGAACAGCCGCCAATCATCCGGCAGCGCCTGGTAGATCTGCGCCATGGAATCCAGATAGCGCTCGAACGACCTGGCGAAATTGCTCTGGCCGGGGAAGTTGGACCCGTCACCGATCCACACCGTCAGCGCTTTCGAGCCTAGCGCCTTGCCGATCTCGATACATTCAAGATTGTGTTCGACCGCCTGGCTGCGCGTCGCCGCATCGACATGGCTCAGCGATCCATATTTATAGGAATGGGCCTGATCGGGCGCGTCCGAGAAGGTATTGGAGTTCATGGCATCGAAGCCGAGTCCCAATCCCTCGGCGCGTTGCTTCAGCTTCTGCACGTCCGCCTTGTCCCAGGGAATATGCAGCGAAACCGTGGGCGTCGCCCTCGTCAGCTGGTGGATGACGCCGCAATCGTCCAGCTTGTCGAAAATATCGCGAGGCTCGCCTCTACCCGGAAACCGCGCGAAGCGCGTGCCTCCCGTGCCGACGCCCCACGAAGGCACCGCAACGAAGAACTCTGCAACCTTCGCAGTTATCTGCTCGATGTCGATGCCGCGCCGCGCCAATTGAGCGCCGAGCGCCTCATAGTCGCTTTTCTGCGCCGATTGCAGCCGTCCGTTTTCCTCAACGATCAGCTCGTCGCTTATCCGCTCAACCATTCTATCCTCCCCGACAATCTTAGCGTGTAAGCCCTGGCCTAGCGTGTAAAGCTCTGCGCGTTGCCCGCATCGACATTGATGATATTGCCCGTGGACTTGGACGAAGCATCGGATGCGAGGAAATGGATCGCTTCGGCGATATCTTCCGGGAACACGTTCAGTTTCAGCATCGAGCGTTTGCGATAATGCTCCTCGAGTTCGTCGACCTGGAGATTGGAGGACGCGGCGCGCTGCTCGCGCCACTCGCCGTTCCAGATTTTCGAACCGCGCAGCACAGCATCGGGATTGACGGTATTCACCCGGATGCCGGCCTCCGCACCTTCAAGCGCGAGACAGCGGGCGAGATGAATCTCGGCAGCCTTGGCCGCGCAATAGGCGCTTGCGTTCGGCGAGGCGGCGAGACCATTCTTCGAGGCGACGAACACGATATTGCCGCCCAACCGCTGGCGCCGGAACAGGCGGAACGCTTCCCGCGACACGAGGAAATAGCCGGTCGCGAGAATATCCATGTTGCGGGACCAGACTGACAATTCGGTGCTCTCGATCGGTGCGGCGGATGCGATGCCCGCATTGGAGACAAGAATGTCGATGCCACCGAACTCGACGGTCGCCTCGGCGAAACCGGCAGCAACGGCGGACTCGTCCGTGACGTCGAGCTTGACGCTGCGAACCGTGTCGGCGGTGAAGCGCTTGGCGAAGTCGGTTTGCGCGGCGGCTAGCGCGGCATCGTCGATATCGGCAAGCACGACGCAGGCGCCCTCGCCCAACAGCCTCTCGGCCGTGGCGCGGCCTATGCCGCCGGCACCGCCGGTGACGAAGGCGACACGGCCGGCAAGCGATTTCGGCTTCGGCATGCGCTGCAGCTTGGCCTCCTCGAGCAGCCAGTATTCAATGTCGAACGCCTCCTGCTCCGGCAGGCCCTGATATTCCGATACGGTCGAGGCGCCGCGCATGACGTTGATGGCATTGACGTAGAACTCGCCGGCGATCCGCGCCGTCGCCTTGTCCTTGGCGAAAGACAACATGCCGACGCCGGGTATGAGGAAAATGACCGGATTCGGATCTCGCATGGGCGGCGAATTGTCGTGCCTGCAGGCATTATAATAGCGGGCATAGTCGGCACGGTAGGCCTCGAGCGCCTGATCCAGCGCAGCAATGACGGCGTCCGCATCGGGATTGGCGGCGTCGAAATCCAGCACCAGCGGCCGGATCTTCGTGCGCAGGAAATGGTCGGGACAGCTGGTGCCGAGCGCGGCAAGGTCGCGGAGCGCATGGGAATTCACGAATTCGAGCACGGCTGGCTGGTCGTCGAAATGGCCGAGCTTGCGCTCCGCCTGTCCGATGCGCCCGCGGATTTCCGGCATCAAACGCGCGGCGACGTCGCGCCGGGCCTTTGCATCGAGGCTGCCGCCAACCGCGCCGCCGAATATCTCTTTTCCGGCCGTCTGATCCTCGAACCAGACGATCGCCTTGTTGATGACATCGAGCGTCAGTTCATAGCATTCCCTGGCATCATCGGCCCAGGTAAAGAGCCCGTGGCTCTCCAGAACCACGCCTTTGGCGTTCGGATTGGCGGCAACGAAGGCGCCAAGATCGAGACCGAGCTGGAAACCGGGCCGACGCCATGGCAGCCAGCCGATGTCATCGCCGAAGACCTGCCGGGTCAACTCGCGCGAGTTCTTCGAGGCTGCGATCGCAATGATGGCGTCGGGATGCATATGGTCCACATGCCTGAAGGGCACGAAGCCATGAAGCGGCGTGTCGATCGAGGCAGCGCGGGAATTGAGGTTGAACGTGCAATGCGGCAGGAAGCCGACCATCCTGTCCTCATCCTCGACGCCCTTGTAGATCGATTTCAACGAATGCAGCTTGTCGAGATAAAGCGTGGCGAAGCCATCGAGCTTGATCGTGCCGACATCGCCGCCGGAGCCCTTCACCCAGAGGACCTCGACGGGCTCGCCCGTCAGCGGATCGGTTTCCGTTACCTTGGCGGAGGTATTGCCGCCGCCATAATTCGTGATGCGCTTGTCCGCACCGAGAAGATTCGACCGGTAAAGGAGCTTGCCGGGCTCGTCCAGGGTGGCCGCCTTGGCATCGTCCCAGCGATTATCAAGAAGTTTTACCTTGTCTGCCATTTGCGCCTCCCGGAAATATATTCAAGGCCGTCATCGCGGGCCTTCTGAGTTTCCCTAGCTATGGGCAGATCGGAATTTGATGTCAATCATAAACAATCATGTTCGATCATAAACTTCCATGCTGCAGCGCAATATGAAATTATATGATTGAAGTTGATTGACACCAATCCTGATTATGCGCATTAAATACGGCCAGGAGGAGCATTTGCATGCACGAGCGCGAACGCCACCGCATTATCCTGAGCGCCGTTCAGGAAAAGCCGGTCATCACGGTCCAGGACATTGCGGAACTGACGGAAGCGTCGGAAGCAACGATCCGCCGCGACATCGCCGCGCTTCATGTGCAGGGCAAGTTGCGCCGCGTGCGTGGCGGTGCCGAGGCGGTGCATCCGTTACAGCTAGCCCCCCTCGCCGGACGGCATTTCCATGTCTCCGAATCCGAAAATGCCGACAAGAAGCGCGCCATCGCCCGCGAGGCCGTCGCCCTTTGCGACGAAGGCGATGCCATCATCATCAATGGCGGCACCACGACATTCCAGATGGTGCATTTCCTCGCATCGCGCCGCCTGCAGATCATGACCAATTCCTTCGCCATCGCAGAGCATCTGGTGAAGAACTCGAAAAGCTCGGTGACGATTCCGGGCGGGGCGATCTACCGTGAGCAGAGCATCATCCTGTCGCCGTTCGACAATGACGTGACGCGCAATTTCTATGGAAAGCGCATGTTCATGGGCGCGCAGGGCGTCGGTTCGTTCGGAGTGATGGAATCCGACGCCCTGATCATCCAGGGCGAGCAGAAACTGATCAACCAGGCGGACGAACTCGTTCTCCTGGTCGACTCGACCAAGTTCCAGCGGCGTTCCAGCCTGATACTCTGCCCACTCCAGCGGGTCTCCACCATCATCACGGATGATGGCATCGCCGAGGCCGACCGCAGGTTGGTAGAGGAGGCGGGCGTCAAGCTGATCGTGGCGAAAGTACAGGACAAATCCAGAAACTCCGCATCGGTAGCCTAGCTGCCGATGTGACCGGGTAAGACAGTCAATCTTTGGGAGGATGACATGAAACGATTGAAACAACTGATATTGGGGTCGGCATTCGCGGTCGCCATGGTGGCGTCGCAAGCCTATGCGGCAGAGACGGTGAAGATCGGCCTTGTGGCGAAATCGCTTGGAAACGGCTTCTTCGAAGCTGCGAACAAGGGCGCGCAGGAGGCAGCCAAGGAACTCGGCGATGTCGAGGTCATCTATACGGGCCCGACATCGACGACTGCCGAAGGGCAGATCGAGGTCATCAATTCGCTGATCGCCCAGAACGTCAATGCGATCGCCATTTCCGCCAACGACCCGGACGCGGTCGTGCCGGTACTGAAAAAGGCCATGCAGCGCGGCATCAAGGTCATTTCGTGGGATTCTGCCGTCGGCAAGGAAGGCCGCGTCGTGCACCTCAACCCTTCGTCGAACGAGCTCATCGGCAAGATGTGCCTGCAGCTCGCCGCGGATCACCTGCCGGACGGCAAGGGCGATTTCGCCATTCTCTCGGCAACCACGACCTCGACCAACCAGAACACCTGGATCGAGGAGATGAAGAAGCAGTTGCCGAGCTTTCCGGGTCTCAACCTCGTGACCACCGTCTATGGCGACGATCTTGCCGACAAGAGCTATCGCGAAGCGCAGGGCCTCTTGACCTCGCAACCGAACGTCAAGGTGATCGTCGCTCCGACGACGGTCGGCGTGCTTGCCGCCTCGCAGGCCGTCGCCGATGCCAAGAAGATCGGCGACGTCTATGTCACCGGCCTCGGCCTGCCCTCCGAGATGGCGGGCGCCATCAAGTCCGGCGCAACCAAGGAATTCGCCATCTGGAACCCGATCGACCTCGGCTATTCCGCCACGCAGATCGCCTATCGGCTGGTGAAGGAGGAAACCGACGGCGCGCCGGGCAGCGAGATCGCTGCGGGCCGCATGGGCAAGATCAAGATCGGCGACAATGGCGAAGCCGCGATGGCCGATCCCTTCGTCTATGATGCGAAGAACATCGACGAGTTCTCGAAAATATTCTGATCGCTGAACATTGTGCAGGGCCCGGCAGTCCGCTGCCGGGCATTTTTTCCGGTAGTTTCATGAGCCAATCCGCCCAGCCCGAGCCAGTTACCGATGTCCCGCTGCTTGAAATGCGTGGCATCTCCAAGTCCTTTCCCGGCGTGATGGCGCTGGACGGCGTGGATATCGCGCTTTTCGCCGGCAAGGTCACTGCCCTGATCGGCGAGAACGGCGCAGGAAAATCGACGCTGGTCAAGATCTTGACCGGCATCTACGCGGCCGATGCCGGCGAGATCCTGGTCGACGGCGCGCCGGTGCATTTCGCCAATGCCCAGGACGCCATCGATGCCGGCGTGACCGCCATTCACCAGGAAACGGTGCTGTTCGACGAATTGTCGGTCGCCGAGAACATCTTCCTTGGCCACGCGCCGAGAACGCGCCTTGGCTTCGTCGACTGGAAGGCGGTCAATGCACGCGCACTGGCGCTGCTCCATTCGCTGGAAAGCAACATCGACCCCCGCATTCGCCTGAAGGACCTGTCGATCGCGCAACGGCATCTCGTCGCGATCGCGCGCGCCCTGTCGGTCGATGCCCGCATCGTCATCATGGACGAGCCGACGGCCGCCTTGTCGCGCAAGGAAGTCGATGACCTGTTCCAGATCGTCCAGCGTCTGAAGAGACAGGGCAAGGCGATCCTCTTCATCAGCCACAAATTCGATGAAGTCTATGAAATCGCCGATCATTATGCCGTATTCAGGGATGGCCGGGCCGTTGGCAGCGGCGAGCTGGCCGGCGTGAGCCAGGATGAGATCGTCCGCCTGATGGTCGGGCGCTCCATCGCCCATGCCTTCCCGAAGGCGGAGGTCCGATTGGGCGAGACGGTGCTTTCGGTGGAAGCCTATACGCATCCGACCGAGTTCAGGAACATATCCTTTGCCCTGCGCAAGGGCGAAATATTCGGCATTTACGGGCTCGTCGGCGCGGGACGTTCGGAAATATGCCAGTCGCTGTTCGGCATCACGCGACCTTCGGCGGGCCGGCTGGTGCTGGAAGGCCGCGAGATCGCCATCCGCTCTCCCGGCGACGCCATCGGGGCCGGCATCGTCTACGTACCGGAAGAGCGCGGCCGCCATGGCGCCGTACTGCAATTGCCGATCTACCAGAACATCTCGCTGCCTTCGCTGAGCCGCACCTCGCGCTCGGGCTTCCTGCGCGCCGCCGAGGAATTCGCCCTCGCCCGCAAATATGCCGAGCGCTTCGACCTGCGTGCCGCGGCGCTGTCCGTCCCGGTCGGAACGCTGTCCGGCGGCAATCAGCAGAAGGTCGTCATCGGCAAATGGCTCGCCACGCAGCCGAAGATACTCATCCTGGACGAACCGACCAAGGGCATCGACATCGGGTCGAAGGCTGCCGTGCATGCCTTCATCAGCGAACTCGCCAGCGAGGGGCTCAGCATCATCATGGTATCATCGGAACTACCCGAAATCGTCGGCATGTCGGATCGCGTCATGGTCATGCGCGAAGGGCTCTCCGCCGGCATATTCGAACGGGACGGGCTCAACCCTGAAGCGCTGGTCCGGGCCGCAACCGGCAATGCGGGTATCCAGCCATGATCAAATATCTGCTCCGCTACCGTGAAATCCTGCTGGTCGTCATCATCGCCGTTCTGCTTGCGGCGTTCTCCACGCGCTCGCCGGGCTTCGCCCGTCCCGCCAATCTGTCGAACATCTTCAACGACACTTCGATCCTTATCATCCTTGCGCTGGGCCAGATGGCGGTCATATTGACCAAGTCGATCGATCTTTCCGTGGCGGCGAACGTCGCCTTCACCGGCATGGCAGTGGCAATGCTGAACGCCGCCTATCCGGGACTACCCCTGATCGTGATCCTGGCCGCTGCGCTCGGCATCGGCGCGGTACTCGGGGCGTTAAACGGCATTCTCGTCTGGAAGCTCAACATCCCCTCCATCGTCGTCACGCTCGGAACATTGACCATCTACCGCGGCATGGCCTTCGTCCTTTCCGGCGGCGGATGGGTGAATGCCCACCAGATGACGGAACCCTTCCTCCAGACGCCGCGCCAGATCTTTCTCGGCCTGCCACTCCTCGGCTGGACCGCAATCCTGATCGTCGCGGCGATGTATCTTGTCATGTCCCGGACATTGCTCGGCCGCGCCATATATGCTTCCGGCGGCAATCCCGCCGCCGCCGTCTATGCGGGGATCGATGTCGGCCGCACGCGCTTCCTTGCCTTCACCATCTCGGGCACCCTGGCAGGACTGTGCGGCTATCTCTGGGTCTCGCGCTATGCCGTCGCCTATGTGGACATCGCCGCCGGCTTCGAGCTCGACAGCGTCGCCGCCTGCGTCATCGGCGGCATCTCGACCCTTGGCGGCATCGGATCGGTCGCCGGGGCAGTGCTCGGCTCGCTGTTTCTCGGCGTCATCAAGAACGCCTTGCCCGTCATCAACATCTCGCCATTCTCGCAGATGGCCATATCGGGTGCGGTCATCATCGCCGCGGTCGTCTTCAATGCCAGGCAGGAGCGCCGCCGCGGCCGCATCATCCTGCGCGATCGTGGTGCATCCGAGCAGATCGAGGGAGTAACATGAGCACCATGCAGGAAAAGCGGAACATCCCCGACCGGCTCGGCACATCGACGGCGCGATTGCTCGGAAGCTGGGAGATGCTGCTTCTGGGCGTTGCGATCCTGATATTCATCGCCAACGCATTTGCCTCGCCCTATTTTCTCAATGCCTGGAACCTGTCCGATGCGACCTTCAACTTCACGGAGAAGGCGCTGGTCGCCTTCGCCATGGCGCTGCTGATCATTGCCGGTGAAATCGATCTCTCGGTCGCCGCGATCATCGCGCTGGCTTCCACGGCCATGGGAGCCGCGGCACAGGCGGGCGTCGGCAGCTTCGGCCTCGTCATGATCGGCATCGGCGTCGGCCTTGGCTGCGGCATCGTCAACGGTACGCTCGTTTCGGTATTGCGGCTGCCGTCGATTGTCGTCACCATCGGCACGATGAGCCTGTTTCGCGGCATCGCCTATATCGTTCTCGGCGACAAGGCCTATGGCGGCTATCCGGATTCCTTCGCCTATTTCGGCCAGGGCTATGTCTTTTGGGTCATTTCGTTCGAATTCGCCCTGTTCGTCGTCTTTGCGATCGGTTTTGCGATCCTCCTGCATGCGACGAATTTCGGGCGGCGCATCTATGCCATAGGCAACAATGAATTCGCCGCGCGGTTCTCCGGCATCCGCGTCGAACGCATCAAGTTCATCCTGTTCCTGTTGACGGGCCTGATGTCGGGCATCGCCGCCATCTGCCTCACCTCGCGCCTCGGCTCGACGCGACCATCGATAGCGCAGGGCTGGGAACTTGAAATCGTGACCATGGTCGTGCTTGGCGGCATATCGATCCTCGGCGGTTCCGGCCGCATCGGCGGGGTCGTCATAGCAGCCTTCGTCATGGGTCTTGTCACCTTCGGCCTCGGCCTGCTCAATGTCCCCGGCATCGTCATGTCCATCTTCATCGGCCTGCTGCTGATCGTCACGATCACGCTGCCGATCCTCATCCGCCAGATCAGGCAAAGGGCCACGGCATGATCCGGACGGAACGATACGCCTTCACCATGCAGCTCAACCCGGGCATGGAAGAGGAATACAGGCGCAGGCATGATGCGATCTGGCCGGAGCTTGTCGATCTCCTACACGACGCCGGCATCAGCGATTATTCCATCCATCTCGACCGGGCGACCGGTACGCTGTTCGGTGTCCTGACGCGCCACGACGGCCATGGCATGGAGGCGCTTCCGAGCCACCCCGTCATGAGGAAATGGTGGGAGCATATGGCGGACATCATGCGGACGAACCCTGACAATTCGCCCGTGCAAACCGAACTCGCCTGCCTTTTCCACCTGCCATGAACGCTCCGGGGAACATCGCCGTCCTCGATGTCGGCAAGACCAACGCCAAGCTGGTGATCGTCGATGCTCGCTCCGGCAAGGAGGTCGCCGCACGCAACACCGCCAACCGCGTTATCGACAGTGGGCCCTATCCCCATCATGATGTCGATGCGCTGTGGCAGTTCTTCATCGAGGCGCTGCGTTCATTCGCCAAGGAACCCAGCTTCGACGCCATATCCGTCACCGCGCACGGCGCCGCAGCAGCATTGCTCGGCGCTGACGGACTGGCGATGCCGGTCATCGATTATGAATTCATCTATCCTGAAACGGTGCAGGCGGAATATGACGCGATCCGTCCCGATTTCGCCGAAACGGGCTCGCCCCGCCTGCCCGGGGGGCTGAACGTCGGGGCGCAGTTGCACTATCAGAAGACGTGTTTCCCGGCCGATTTCGCCAAGGTGCGAAAGATCGTCACCTATGCGCAATATTGGACGTGGCGGCTGACCGGCATCGCCGTCAACGAACTGACGTCGCTTGGTTGCCATACCGATCTCTGGAACCCACATCAGGGCGGTTTCTCCAGCCTCGTCGGCAGGCTCGGCATTGGCGGACTTCTCGCGCCGATCAAGCCCGCCTTCGAGCCCATCGGCAAGCTCACGCCGGGACTCACTCAGACGCTCGGCCTGCCCGCGCCGGTGCCGGTCTATTGCGGCATCCATGATTCCAATGCTTCGCTCCTTCCGCATCTCGTCAGCCGCGAAGCACCATTCTCGGTCATATCGACCGGCACCTGGGTCGTGTGTTTTGCAGCGGGCGGCCAGATCGCCACGCTCGATCCGCTGCGCGACACGCTGATCAATATCGACGCCCACGGCAATCCGGTACCCTCGGCCCGCTTCATGGGCGGACGGGAGTTCGACATTGCATGTCGCGGCAATGCCGCGACGGAACCGGATGCGGCCACCATCGCGCGCGTCATCGAGAACAGGCATATGATCCTGCCTGCCCTTGTCGCCGGCTCCGGACCCTTTCCGCAGACGCATGCCGCAGTGCCCGATCTTGCCTCGCTCGACCCCGAGGAACGGGTGGTCGTCGCCTCGCTCTATGCGGCTCTGATGACGCAGACATGTCTTCAGCTGATCGGCGGTGCGGGGATAACGATCGTCGAGGGGCCGTTCGCGCGCAACGGCGTCTACCTGTCGGCCTTGCGAACATCGACCGGACGCGACGTGATTGCCTGGCCGGGGTCCACCGGCACCAGCCTGGGCGCGGCGATCCTCGCCGGTGCACAGGCGCCATCCTCCGATGGCGGGGTGATGGCGACGCCGCTCGATGTCGATTTCAGCGATTATGCACGCCTATGGCACCAGCGGGCACGCGCGTCCTGATCCATGAAAACAAAAAAGCGGGGGCTGGTGCCCCCGCTCTGCCTGCATTTGACTGGAGGGTCAGCTGGCAACTGCTAATACGTCTTCCTCGTCGATACCGCCATTCATGGCCTGCTGCAGCTTGACGGTGTCCAGCTCGCCTTCCCAGCGCGCCACGACGATGGTCGCGACCGCATTGCCGACGAGATTGGTAAGCGCGCGGCATTCCGACATGAAGCGGTCGATGCCGAGGATGAGCGCCATGCCGGCGACCGGAACGGCGGGCACGACCGAGAGCGTCGCGGCAAGGGTGATGAAGCCCGCACCGGTAATGCCGGCGGCGCCCTTGGAGCTCAGCATGGCGACGAGCAACAGCAGTATCTGGTCTGAAAGGCTCAGATCGATATTGGTTGCCTGCGCGATGAAGAGCGCTGCCAGGGTCATGTAGATATTGGTGCCGTCAAGGTTGAAGGAATAGCCGGTGGGAATGACCAGGCCGACGACCGATTTCTTGCAGCCGGCCTTTTCCATCTTGGCCATGAGCGTCGGCAAAGCCGCTTCAGAAGAACTCGTGCCGAGGACGAGCAGCAGTTCTTCCTTGATGTAGCGGATGAGCGCGAGGATGGAGAAACCGTTGTACCAGGCGACGGCGCCGAGGACGACCAGCACGAAAAGCAGCGAGGTCAGGTAGAACGTGCCGATCAGCATGATGAGATTGGCGACCGAGCCGATCCCGTATTTGCCGATCGTGAACGCCATAGCGCCGAAGGCACCGATCGGTGCGGCCTTCATCAGGATGGCGACAAGCTTGAAGATCGGGGCCGACAAGGTCTGCAGGAAGTTGGTGACGGGTTCGGCCTTTTCGCCGACCATCGCAAGCGACAGGCCGAACAGGACCGAGAAGAAGAGCACCTGCAAAATGTCACCGGATGCGAAGGCGCCGACGATCGTTGTCGGTATGATGTTGGTCAGGAAGCCGACGATGCTCTGCTCATGCGCCTGCTGCGTATAGGTCGCGACGGCTTTCGGATCGAGCGTGGCCGGATCGATGTTCATTCCGCTGCCCGGATGAACGACATTGGCGACGATGAGCCCGACGATGAGGGCCAGCGTCGAAAAGGTCAGGAAGTAGATCATCGCCTTGCCGGCAACGCGGCCGACCTTCTTGAGATCGCTCATGCCGGCGATGCCGGTCGAGACGGTGAGGAAGATGACGGGTGCGATGATCATCTTGACCAGCTTGATGAAGGCATCGCCGAGCGGCTTCATGCTGGTGCCGATTTCAGGATAGTAATGGCCAAGCCCTATGCCGATGACGATGGCGACGATGACCTGGAAGTAAAGATGGGCGTAAAGTGGTGTCTTCTTGGCAGGCTGCGGCAGGGGTGCTGCATTGAGTGTTACTGGACTCATGACTTCCTCCATGATGCGAGCCTCGTTGCCAACCAGACGGCAACCTCCCAGGCTCCTACGTTCAAGGGCGGTCAAGCCTGCCCTGCCACTCCTTCAGCAAATGCCGTGCCAACAGAGGCTGGAAAGCCATAAGATATTGAATTTACGGGATAAAGTTTTTCGAGACCCTACCGAATACTGCAAAATGTGCGAAAAACCGCACAAAGAATTTGATTGTCGTGCGGATTGATGCACAATGGCGCCATGACGACAGAAGCTGCAGGCGGCCGCAGGAACAACGGGCTTGCCGGGATAATCTTCGTGCTCGCGGTGCTCCTGCTTGTGGCCGGTGCGCTTTTCGTTGCCGATGGATATGGGCGCCGACGGGCCTATGACATTCTCGAGGCAAGAGCGACGAATGCCGCCGAGCTGAATGCTGTCCTCCTGCGCACGGTTCTGGAAAAGCAGCGCTCGCTGCCCTTCGTGCTGTCGCAGGATCGCGATGTGATCACGGCACTTCGCTCCAGGGACCCGGCGCTGCTGCAGGGGCTGAACGAGAAATTCGAGGGCCTGCTGCCCGGCACCCGGGCCTCGGTGATCTATCTGCTCGATGCGGCTGGCCTGTCTTTGTCCGCCAGCAACTGGAACCAGCCCGACAGCTTCGTCGGCGTCTCCTATAGTTTCCGCCCCTATTATACGCGGGCGATGGAGACCGGCAGCGCCGAACATTATGCACTCGGGACGATCAGCAAGCGTCCAGGCCTTTATATCTCGCGGCGGATGGAGGGACCGGACGGCGTGCTCGGGGTCGTCGTCGTCAAGGTGGAGTTCGATGAGCTCGAAGCCGACTGGCGGCGAAACAGCGACCCGTCATTCGTCGTGGATGGCCGTGGCATCGTGCTCATCACCAGTTCCCCGGAATGGCGGTTCATGGCCGCGGCGCCAATTGCCCGCGAACAGATCGGCCCGATCCGCGAAAGCCTGCAGTTTGGCGACGCATCACTGGAGCCGCTCGCGATCAGGCCCTTGGCCCTGCGGGATCAACAGCCGGATCTCGTCAGGGCGCGCCTTCCGGACATGGAGAAAGACGGTTCGTTCCTGCGTGTCACCGCAGCCGTGCCGACGACGAACTGGACCCTGCAATTGCTGACGCCGGCCGCCGCGACAATTGCCGAATCCGTCAGGACCGCGCAATTGCTCGCTCTGCTTTTCCTCGCGCCGCTGGTGGGCATCACCGGCTTCTTCCTGCGCAGGCGCAACCTCGCGCTGCGACGGGCGCAGGAGCAGGAACAATCGCGCCTCGAACTGGAACGGCGCGTCGCCGAGCGCACTGCGGACCTCAGCAAGGCGCATTCCGAACTCCTCTCCGAGGCCGAGGAGCGCCAGAAGGCGGAAACCAAGCTGCAGACCGTGCAGCTGGAGCTGGTCCAGGCCAACCGCCTCGCCATACTCGGGCAGGTGACGGCCGGTGTCGCCCATGAGATCAACCAGCCTGTCGCTGCGATCCGCTCCTATGCCGACAATGCCGCCACCCTGCTCGCCCGCAACAAGTTCGATCCGCTGAAGGACAATCTTGCGGCGATCGCCGGTCTTACCGAGCGCATCGGTTCGATCACCGACGAGTTGCGAACCTTTTCGCGCAAGGGCACGGGCGACGCCGGTCCGGTCGCCGTTGCGGAGATCATCGAGGGCGCGCTGCTGCTGCTTGGCAGCCGCTTCCGGCAGCGGGCGGGCCAGATCCTCACCAAAGTGCCTGCGCCCGACCTGAAGGTTCACGGCAACAGGATCAGGCTGGAGCAGGTGCTGATCAACCTGCTGCAGAACGCCCTGGAAGCGACCGAGGGCGGACCGTCGAGCCAGATCAGCGTCCGCTACGCCGATGCCGGCGAGCAGGTGGAACTGATCGTCTCCGACAATGGTCCCGGTATCCCCGCCCATATCATGGAAGCGCTGTTCACACCGTTCAACACGTCGAAGGATCGCGGGCTCGGACTGGGCCTCGTCATCTGCCACGACATCGTCGCCGAATATGGCGGTCGGATCGAGGTGGAAACCGGCTCCAACGGCACAAAATTCACCATCTATTTGCGCAAGGCAGGCTGAAATGAGCGTTAATCACGTGGTTTTTGTCGATGATGATGATGATCTGCGCAGGGCCAACAGCCAGACCCTCGAACTCGCCGGCTTCACTGTCATCCCCTTCGCCGATGCGATGAGCGCCCTGCAGCATCTGTCACCGGACTTTGCCGGCGTGGTGGTGACGGATGTGCGCATGCCGCATGTCGACGGGCTCGAATTCGCGCGGCGGCTGCGGGAGATGGATGACGGCCTGCCGGTGCTGCTCATCACCGGCCATGGCGATATCGAGATGGCCGTATCCGCCATTCATGAAGGCGCCTATGATTTCATTGCCAAGCCCTATCCGGCGGAGCGGCTGGTGCAGAGCATTCGCCGCGCGCTCGACAAGCGAGCGCTGGTGCTCGAAAACAGGCAATTGCGGCTGGCGGCGGAAAGCTCGGAGGAGAGCCTGCCGCTGATCGGGCAGACCCCGGTGATGGAGAACCTGCGCAAGACGCTGCGGCAGGTGGCGAATGCCGATGTGGACGTACTCATTGCGGGAGAGACCGGCACGGGCAAGGAAGTGGTTGCCGGGCTCCTGCATCAGTGGAGCCGGAGGAAAGAGGGAAACTTCGTCGCGCTGAATTGCGGCGCGCTGCCTGAAACGGTCATCGAGAGCGAATTGTTCGGGCATGAGGCCGGCGCTTTCACCGGTGCGCAGAAGAAGCGCATCGGCCGTATCGAATATGCCAGCGGCGGCACGCTCTTCCTCGACGAGATAGAGAGCATGCCCCTCTCGACCCAGGTCAAGCTGCTGCGGGTTCTCGAAACGCGGGAAATCGCCCCGCTCGGCACCAATGAGCAGCGTGCCGTGGACCTGCGCGTCGTAGCTGCGGCGAAAGTCGATCTCGGCAGCCCCGAACAGCGCAGCAGCTTTCGCGAGGACCTCTATTACCGCCTGAACGTCGTTACGATTTCCATTCCGCCCCTGCGGGAGCGGCGCGACGATATCCTGCTGCTGTTCGCGCATTTCGCACGCCGCGCCTCGGCCAGGTTCGGCACCGAGCCGGTGGAACTGACGGCAACCCTGCGGGCGCGACTGCTGGAGCATGACTGGCCGGGCAATGTGCGCGAGCTTGCGCATTTCGCCGAACGGACGGCGCTTGGAATAAAGGAGAGCGAACCGGCCCGGGAGAGGAGCCTAGAGGCTAGCCTGCCGCAAGCCATGGAGCGTTTCGAGGCCAAGCTTATTCGCGATGCTCTCGAGGCCCATGATGGCGACGTCCGCTCCACCATCGAAGCGCTGGGCATCCCGCGCAAGACGTTCTACGACAAGCTGCAGCGGCACAATATCGATCGCTCCGCCTATGTGAAGTGATCTGCGCCCGCGGCGGAATGCTCCCTGCAGGCCGCCACCGAATGGCGCTCGACCAGCGGGCATTCCAGCTTGGTGATCGGATGGCGCTCGGGCCGCGCCCCATGCGTCACGTCGAGCTGTTCGATGGCCCAGCGACCCATGGCGCGGTGCGGCAGCACCGATGTGGTCAACTGGGGATGCAAATGGCGGGAGATTTCCTCGTCATCATAGCCGATGACGGAAATGTCGTCGGGAATGACCATTCCCGCCTCTTTCAGCGCCTCATAGCAGCCAATCGCCGTGCGGTCGTTCTGGCAGAAGATTGCTGTCGGCCGCTCCTGCAGGGCCAGTAGCTTCTTGGTCGCGTCATAGCCGGCGCTGGCCGACCAGTCGCCCTCGATGACCAGCGCGGGATCGAATGGGATATCCGCCGTGGCCAAGGCGCGGCGGTAGCCCTTGAGCCGGTCCTGCGCGGCCTCCATCCAGGGTTCGCCCGTGATCGTCCCGATCCGCCGGTGGCCATGTTGGATGAGATGCCGCGTCGAATGCTGGCCGCCGGCGATCTCGCTTGGAACGACCGCCGGAAAGGCGTGATCGGCCGTGTAGCAATTGAGCAGGATCACCGGAATGTCGAGATCATATATAGCCTGCGGCAGCACCACTTCGCGCGTGAAGATCGCCATGTAGATCAGCGCCGATATGCCCTGCTCCTGCAAGGCCTGGATGGTACGCGGCTCCATTTCCGGATCGTTGAGCGTCTGCGCGACGAGAATGATGTTGCCGGCGTTCCACGACGCCTGCCGCGCGCCCTCGATCGCGACCACCGCCTCCGGGCTCGTCGCCAACTGGTCGACGATGAAGCCGATCTTGCCGTCGATAGCTGGAGCCGGAGCAATGGATCCATCCAGATGGGCAAAGCTCGGGGCAGCATAGCCGAGGCTCCTCGCCGCCTCGATCACCCGCTCGCGCGTCTCCGCCGCGAGCTTTATGCCCGGCGTCTTGTTGAGCACGAAGGAAACCGTCGCCTGCGAACAGCCGGCCAGGCGGGCGATATCCGTCATGGTGACGCGCTTGCTCGTGCGCTTGCGGCGCGCCGCCGGTCCAGCGGACGCCGATTTCCCAGCGGGAGGGTCCACTATCTCGTTCATTGGCACGGGTTTCCCGGATTGAGGCTGATCAGTCATAGACGGCGAATATTAGGTGCAGTCAACGCTACTAATCAACATAAATTATTATTGACTAATTTTTATAAATGAACATGATCGCCAGGTGGGATCACCACAGCGTTGGTCAAAAACGCAAATTTCTGGGAGGAAATTTCAATGAACATTACCCGCCGCTCAATCCTTCTCGCGTCGGCCCTTGGCATTGCAGCCATGGCCGCCGGAGGCGCCATTGCCGCATCGCCGCCGCTGGAGAAGAAGGAGACCTACAAGGTCGGCTTCGCGCAGACCGAGAGCAACAATCCCTGGAGGCTTGCCCAGACCGCGAGCATGCAGGAAGAGGCGAAGAAGCGCGGCTGGCAGCTCGTCTATACGGACGCCGCCGGCTCGGCCGCCAAGCAGGTCGCAGACGTCAATTCGATGATCGCGCAGGGCGTCGATCTCATCTTCCTCGCTCCGCGCGAAGAAAAACCGCTCATTCCGGCCATCAAGGCCGCGAAGAATGCGGGAATCCCGGTCATTCTTCTCGATCGCAGCGTCGATCCTTCGCTGGCCAAGCCGGGTGAGGATTATGTGACCTTCATCGGCTCCAATTTCGTCGAGGAAGGCCAGCGCGTTGCCGAATGGCTGATCGCCAACGGCAAGGACAAGACCAAGATCATCGAGCTCGAGGGCACCACGGGTTCCTCACCGGCCAATGATCGCAAGAAGGGCTTCGACGACGTGGTCGCCAAGAACCCGCAATTCAGCATCGTCGCATCGCAGAGCGGCGATTTCGCCCGCGACAAGGGCCGCCAGGTGGCGGAAACCCTGCTTCAGGCCCATCCCGACGCCAATGTGATCTACGCCCATAATGACGAGATGGCGATCGGCGCGATCTCGGCCATCGAGGCAGCCGGCAAGGTACCAGGCAAGGACATCCTGGTCCTGTCGATCGACGGCGGCAAGGAAGCCGTTCAGGCCGTGGTCGACGGCAAGATCGCAGCGGTCGTCGAGTGCAATCCGCGCTTCGGACCGAAGGCTTTCGACACGGCGGTCGCCTATGCCAATGGCGAGACAATTCCGGAAAAGATCATCAATCCGGACCAGTTCTACGACGACAAGAACGCCAAGGAACTCTTGAGCACCGCCTATTGATCGAGCATCGGGAACCGGCCATTGTCCGATAATGGCCGGGCCCGCCGCCTGGCGCAGCCCTCATGTCTCCGGAGATAGCCATGTCCCCTCTCCTGTCCATGACGCATATCGACAAGCGCTTTGCGGGAATACCGGCGCTTTCCAGCGCAACTTTCGAGGTCGCGCCCGGCGAGGTGCACGCCTTGATCGGCCAGAACGGCGCCGGGAAATCCACGCTGATCAAGGTGTTGACCGGCTACCACAAGCGCGATGCCGGCGAGATCGTCTTCGACGGCGCGCCGTTCGAGGCGACCTCGCCGCACCATGCGCAGGCGAGCGGCATCAGCACGATCTACCAGGAAATCAACCTCGTTCCCTATCGCTCGGTGACCGAGAACATCTGCCTTGGCCGTGAAGCGCGCCGCTTCGGCCTGCTGGACTGGAAGCGCATGCACGCCGAAGCAGAAAGCCTGCTGGAGCGCTTCAACCTTGATCTCGACGTGCGCCGCCCGCTGATGGAATTCAACACGGCAACGCAGCAGCTCGTCGCCATCGCGCGCGCCATCGGTTTTTCCGCCAAGCTCGTCATCATGGACGAGCCGACATCGTCGCTGGACGAGCGCGAAGTCGCGGTGCTTTTCGAAGTGATCCGCCAATTGAAGCAGGACGGCGTTTCGGTCGTCTTCGTCAGCCACAAGATCGACGAGCTATACGCCGTCTGTGACCGCGTCACGATCATGCGCGACGGCCGAACCGTCAAGACGGCGGCCATGCAGGAGATCGACCGCATCGATCTCGTATCTTCGATGCTTGGCCGCTCGATCGAGAAGAATGCCGGCCACGCCACCGCCTTCACCAGCCGCGACCCGAAGAAGATCGGCGCAGAGCTGCTGTCGGCACGCAACATGGCCGTCGATCAATCGGTCCAGGACGTGTCCTTCGACATTCGCAGCGGAGAAATCGCCGGCTTTGCCGGACTGCTCGGCGCCGGCCGGACCGAGACCGCCCGGCTGGTATTCGGCGTCGACCGGCCGCGCAACGGCGCAATGAAATTCGAGGGCCAGGACTATTCGCCGCGCAATCCCGGCGAGGCAATCGCCGCCGGCATGGGCTTCTGCACCGAGGACCGGAAAAGCGAAGGCATCGTGCCGGAGATGAGCGTCGCGGAGAACATGATGCTGGCGCTGATGCCGAAACTGAACAGGTCCGGCATCATCGACGAGAAGGCGCAGCGCGCGATCGTCGAGCGCTTCATCGCGCAGCTCGGCATCAAATGCTCCGGCCCCGACCAGAAGATCCGCGAACTTTCGGGCGGCAACCAGCAGAAGGTACTGCTGGCGCGCTGGCTTGCCATGAACCCCCGCCTGCTCATCCTCGACGAGCCGACGCGCGGGATCGACATCGGCGCCAAGGGCGAGATCCAGACATTGATCAAATCGCTCGCCGACCAGGGCCTTGCGGTGCTCATGATCTCCTCGGAGCTGGAGGAAGTAATCGAAGGCGCCGATCGCGTCTTCGTGCTGCGCGAGGGCAAGAGCGTTGCCGAACTGCAGCGCGAGGCGGCAACGGAGGATGCCGTGATGGCGGCAATGGCTGAAGGCGCCGGCCCGGCACAGGAGGAGGCGAGAGTTGAGCAATAGCACCCGTTCGGCGAACATGGTCGATCCGTTCGACTTCCTGGCGCGCTATGGCACCCTCATCGCGCTGGCCCTGCTGATCATCTTCAATATCGCCTTCACGCGAAACTTCGCCACCATGCAGACCCTGAACGTCAACCTCACCCAGGTCTGCACCATCGTCATCGTCGCCGTCGGCATGACGCTGGTGATCGGAACGGGCGGTATCGACCTTTCCGTCGGCTCGCTGATGGCGATATCCGGGGCGCTGGCGCCGATGATCTTCCTCGGCAAGATCGTGCCGATCGACAATATCTACCTCGCCGTTGCCGTGGCCATGCTCGCCTCGATCCTGGTGGCTGGCCTGTTCGGGCTGTTCAATGGCTGGCTCGTCGCGCATTACAGGATCCAGCCCATCGTCGCCACGCTTGTGCTGTTCATCGCCGGGCGCGGCATCGCCCAGGTCATGACCAATGGCAATCTGCAGACCTTCCGCGTGCCGGAGTTCCAGTTCATCGGGCTTGGCCGCGTCTTCGGCATCCCGTTCCAGGTGATCCTGATGGCGGCCATCGTGCTCGTGGCCTATTACGTGCTGAAGCGCACCGTGTTCGGCCGGCAGATCATCGCGATCGGCGGCAATGAACGCGCCGCCGAGCTTTCCGGGGTCGCCGTGTCGAAAGTCAAGCTCATCGTCTATGCGGTCAGCGGCCTTTGCGCCGGCGTCGCCGGTCTCATCGTCATCGCCATCAACTCCTCCAGCGATGCCAATCTGGTCGGGCTCGGCATGGAACTCGATGCCATCGCCGCCGTCGCCGTGGGCGGCACCTTCCTCAGCGGCGGCAAGGCGACCATCATCGGCACATTGCTCGGCGCCATGACCATCCAGCTCGTCCGCTATACGCTGCTCGCCAATGGCGTGCCCGATGCGGCCGCGCTGGTGGTGAAGGCGGCGATCATCGTGCTGGCAGTGTGGATACAGCAGCAGGGCAGGCAGGCATGAACAGGGTTCGTCTCATCAAGCTCGCCGGCAGCTATGGCGTCGTGATCGCGCTCATCCTGCTCGTCCTGTTCGGCTGGGCGCGCTATGACTACTTCCTCGGCTTTTTCAACATCACCAGCGTCCTGCGCTACAATGCCATGTTCGCCCTCGTCGCGCTCGGCATGTGCTTCGTGATCATGACCGGCGGGATCGACCTTTCCGTCGGCTCCACCGCCGCGCTCGGCAGTGTCGTGGCGGCATTGGCCAGCCCCTATGGCGCCTGGACAGGGCTTGGCGCCGGCGTGGCTGCAGGCCTCTGCGTCGGGCTCGTCAATGCGGGCCTTATCGCCGGCATGAGGATAATGCCATTCGTCGCGACGCTCGCCACCATGCTCGGCGCCAGCGGCGTCGCCCTGCTCCTCGCCGACAATCAATCCGTCTCGGTGTCCTACGAGAGCGGCTTCACCGTGATCGGCCAGGACAATTTCCTCGGCTTTCCCATACCGGCATGGATCGCCATGCTCGCCTATCTTGCCGGCTGGGTGATCCTGAATTTCACCAGCACGGGCCGCGGCATCCTTGCGGTCGGCGGCAATGAGGATGCTTCGCGCATGATGGGATTGCCGGCGGGCCGCATCAAGTTCCTGGTCTATCTTGCCAGCGGCGGCCTTGCCGGCCTCGCCGGCGTCATCCTCGCGTCGCAGTTCGGCGCCGGGCAACCGATCGAAGGCGTCGGCTGGGAACTCTTCGCCATCGCGGCGGTGGTGGTCGGCGGAACATTGCTCACCGGCGGCGTCGGTTCGGTCGGCGCCACGCTCGCGGGCGTATTGCTGCTCGGCATATTGTTCAATGTACTGAATTTCGAGAACGGCAAGGGCTGGATATCGCTTTCCGCCTATTGGCAATCGGTCATTCGGGGAATATTCCTGCTCATCGTCGTCATCATACAGGCCAAGCTCGCTTCCCGCGTTGCCGGCAGGGAGCACTAATTTGCGCAGCGTCACCACCCCCGCAACCTTCGGTACCTTCGAAGGCCAACCCGTTTTCGAAGCGACCATAACGTCCGACAGCGGCGCAATCGCCAGAATATTGAACTGGGGAGCTACGATCCGGGACCTGCAGGTGCCGCTTGCGGGCCAGGGGCTGCAGCGCGTGGTGCTTGGCTTCGACCGGTTCGAGGACTACCCCTTGCGGTCGCCCTATTTCGGCGCGCTGGTCGGGCGCTATGCGAACAGGATAGCCAATGGCCGCTTTTCGCTTGACGGCAGGGTCTATGAGACCGACCGTAACGAGGGCGGAAGGCAGACCCTGCATGGCGGCAGCAAGGGCGTTTCACAGCGCCTGTGGACCATGGTCGACTGGACGCCCGCTTCCGTCAGCCTCGCTCTCGATCTTGCCGATGGCGACCAGGGCTTCCCCGGCAATATGCAGGTGCGCTGCACCTATGCCTTTTCGGCCGCGGACGTGCTGACGCTGACGGTCGAAGCCACTTGCGACATGCCGACGGTGGTGAACTTCGCCCAGCACAGCTACTTCAACCTCGATGGCTCGGCCGATGTTCGCGGCCACAGCCTGCAGATCGAGGCGGATCAATATACGCCCGTCGACGAGCATCTCATTCCGACGGGCGAGCTTGTTCCGGTATGTGGAACCGAGTTCGATTTTCGTGCTGCGCGCCCGATCGGGCAGGAAGGAAGCTACGATCATAATTTCGTGCTTCGGCCCGGAAAGGCGGGCACGCTTCGCCCTGCCGCGCTGCTTGCCGGCAATAACGGGCTGGCCATGCAGGTCAGTACCACGGAACCCGGCCTGCAATTCTATAATGGCTCGATGATCGGCGATCTCACCGGACTATCCGGAAAGTCCTACCAGGCCTATTCCGGCATCTGTCTCGAAGCGCAGCGTTTTCCGGACGGCCCCAACCAGCCCGGTTTTCCCGATTCGAGGCTGATTCCGGGCGAAATATATCGCCAGATAACGGAATTCCGCTTCCTCCAGCGCTAATCGGTTGCTAATCGTGCAATCTCGTCCTATTCCAATTCTATGAACATTGGAGGTATCATGAATACAAATGTTGCATTGACGGGATTGGCGCGGGACATGCAGGCGCGGGCCGACGCGGGCCGCCCAATCCGCATAGGCCTCATCGGATCCGGCGAGATGGGCACGGATATCGTCACGCGCGTGGCTCATATGCCCGGCGTGGAGATCGGCGCAATCTCCGAACTCAACATTCCAAATGCTCTGAAAGCGGTCGACATCGCCTATCAGGAAGAAGGACATCATCGGGAGACTTCCAACGCCTCGTCGCTGACGGCGGCCATGGAGGCTGGCAAGATCGCCGTTACCAGCGACGCCAACCTGATCCTCGAAAACGATCTCATCGACGTTGTGATCGATGCGACGGGCGTCCCTGCCGTCGGCGCGGAGATCGGCCTGCGCGCAATGGAACATGGCAAGCACCTCGTCATGATGAATGTCGAGGCGGACGTCACCATCGGCGCCTACCTGAAGAGCGAGGCGGACCGGCTCGGCGTCACCTATTCCCTCGGCGCCGGCGACGAGCCTTCGTCCTGCATGGAACTGATCGAATTCGTTTCGGCGATGGGGCATCCGATCGTCGCGGCCGGCAAGGGCAAGAACAATCCGCTCAATATCGACGCCATTCCCGACGATTATCAGGAGGAGGCGGCGCGGCGTCACATGAATGTGCGTATGCTGGTCGAGTTCGTCGACGGTTCGAAGACCATGGTCGAAATGGCCGCCATTGCCAATGCCACAGGCCTTGTTCCCGACAAGCCCGGCATGCACGGACCGGCCGCGACGCTGGATCAATTGTCGAGCACGCTGATCCCGGAGAAGGATGGCGGCGTGCTGTCACGCGTCGGCGTGGTGGATTATTCCATCGGCAAGGGCGTGGCGCCGGGCGTCTTCGTGGTCGCCGACATGTCGCATCCGCGTATTTCGGAGCGCATGGAAGACCTGAAGATGGGCAAGGGTCCCTATTTCACCTTCCACCGCCCCTATCACCTGACCTCGCTCGAAGTTCCCCTCACCTGCGCCCGCGTCGTGCTCTATGGCAAGGCCGACATGGTGCCGCTGGCCAAGCCCGTTGCGGAAGTCTGCGCCGTCGCCAAGAAGGACCTGAAGCCCGGCGACAAGCTCGATGCGATCGGCGAATATTGCTATCGCGCCTGGATCATGACGGCGGCCGAAGCGCGCAGCGCAGGCGCCATCCCCTGCGGCCTGCTGCAGGGCGGCACGGTGACTGCGCCGATCGCCAAGGGCGAACTCATCACCAGCGCCAATGCGGCGCCTGTGCCGGGGTCGAAGATCGTTGAACTGCGGGCCCGCCAGGACAAGCTCGTCTACGGTGGATAAGTTCTGCGCTCACCATTTCGTTCCGCTGACGTAACGGACCGGAATATCGCGTTTATTCAAGGCATTAGGCTAGATTTACGTGAGCTTGTGCCTTGAATTGTTCTCTAAATGTTCCATTTAGTTCTTGCAATCCGGCTGTCAAGTACCAATATTAATATTTGGTTAACGATGAGTCGTATGCGCAGGAGCAGACAATGCCCGCCTTTCAGGTCAAGATCGCTTATTTGACGAAGTACAAGCAGTCGCGCCACCTCTTCCATGAGCTTGTGATCGCCGACGATGCCGGTGGCGCGCTCGACGAAGGGCGCAAGCGCCTGGCCCGGCGGTCCCGCGAGGCACGCATCATCCATGAAGCCTGCTCGATACGGCCGGACAGCGAGGAAGTCGAACGGGCGGCAGCCCATGGCTGGACGCTGAACGATAATTGGTGGTCGCGCCCGGTGAAGGCGGAGGACGATCTCGCCGCCATCGCACGGCACGGCTTCACCCACAGCAATGTCATTCACGCCAAATCGGCGCAGGATTGCGTCGCCATCGACAGACATGCGGCGTGAGCAAGCCACCTTGGCGAATGACGCGGCTGCAATGATGCAGGGAACCTAGTGACCCGAATCCGAAGTTCACTACATTGTTGCAGCAGCGTCAGATGAACTTCAGATTCGATAAGGTCACTAGCAATTATATGTTTCTAGTGTGGTTCTCGGAATTGAAATACGCTCCGGCACCTGCTGCCATAGTCAGGCGTATTTCAATTCCACCACACTAGGTGACCGCCGTCCTGACCTTGTATTCCGGCCTGTCCCAGGCGCGTTCCTCCAGTATGGCCCTGAGTATGGATGCGGCCTGCGCCACCTCGGCATAGTTGAGATAGAGCGGCGTGAAGCCGAACCTGATGATGTCGGGCGCGCGGAAATCGCCGATCACGCCGCGGGCGATCAGCGCCTGCATGATGGCGTAGCCGTTTTCGCAGGCATAGGAAACCTGGCTGCCGCGCTTATCGGCCTCGCGCGGCGTTACCAGGCGCAAGCCGAATTCATCGGCAAAAGCGTCGATCTCGCGCATGAACAGTTCGGCCAGCGCCAGCGACTTGCGCCGCAGTGCGTCCATGTCCACCTCGTCCCACAGCGCGAGTGCTTCATCCAGCGCCACCATGCCCAATACTGGCGGCGTGCCGCAAAGATATTGTTCGACCCCGCCGGAGGGCACGTAGCCTGGTTCGAATTCGAACGGCACACGATGACCGAACCAGCCGGAGAGCGGCTGGCGGAAGCCGCCATGATGGCGCGGATCGACATAGAGGAAGGCCGGAGCTCCCGGACCGCCATTCAGGTATTTATAGCCGCAGCCTATGGCGAAATCCGCCTGCGCGGCTTCGACGTCCAGAGCCATGGCGCCGGCGCTGTGAGCGAGGTCCCAGATGGTCAATATGCCTTTTTCATGCGCCGCCTTCGTCAGTTCCGCCATATCGTGACGGTAGCCGGTGCGATAATTGACATGGGTCAGCATCAACACTGCAACGTCTTCATCGAGCAGCGCGGGAATGTCCTGCGGCGCGTCTGCGAGCACGAGGCCGTGCTTCCCGCCAAGCTGGCGCGCCACGCCTTCGGCAATATAGAGGTCGGTCGGGAAGTTCTCGCGCTCGGAAACGATCGTCCGGCGCCCGGGATTGAGGTTCAGCGCCGCCGAGAGCACCTTGAACAGATTGACCGACGTACTGTCGGCGGCAACGACCGTTCCCGCTTTCGCGCCGATGACGCGGGCGATCCTGTTGCCGACCTTTTGCGGCAGGTTCACCCACTCCGCGCTGTTCCAGCTTCGAATGAGGTCCGTGCCCCACTCGGTGCCGATCGCATGCGCCACCCGTTCCCGCACGCCTTTCGGCAGCGCGCCGAGCGAATTTCCATCGAGATAGATGACGCCCTCCGGCAATTCGAACCTGTCCCGGAAGCTGCGCAGCGGATCGGTTTCATCCGCTTCCTGCGCGGCGTTGCTATCGATGGTCATCATTGTCCTGTGATATCAGGCCGCGGCGTCGATGCCGCTGGCGCGTGCGAGTTTCAGAAAGGAATCCTTCGCCAGCCGGATATGCTCCAGCATCAGCGTTTCGGCCGCATGTTTGTCGCGGTCGAGCGCCGCCTGCAGCAATGCGGCATGGGCATCGATGCCGAGCGCCTCGCGGGAAAGCACCTCTATGCCGCTGCCGCTGCCCTCATGGCGGCTGACATGGTCGATCCGCATGATGATGTAACGGCGATAGCGCTGCAATTGGAGGTGGGTCTGCTGGGCGAAGTTCATCAACCAGCGCGACGAGGTGCCGGCAATGAGCGCCTGGTGGAATTCGCCATGGGCGGCATCCCATACGTCGATCGTATCGAGTTCGGAAAAGGAGGTCGGCACGACGCATTTCGACAGCCGGTAATGGGCGCTGACCAGCCCCGCCTCCCAATTGCGGTCGCCCTGCTCGATGGAGGCGGTGAGAAGATGCGTCTCGATCACCGCCCGCGCGCCTTCGAGGTCTTCGAGTTCCTCGAGCGTGGTGGGCACCACGCGAAAACCCTTATTGGCCTCCGCGGTGACGAAATTCTCCGCGTGAAGCCTGCTCAGCGCCTCGCGCATGGGTGTCGGGCTGCCGCCAAGCTCCTGGGCGAGCGTGCGCAAACGCAGCGACTGGCCCGGCAGCAGATCGCCATTCAGGATCCGCGACCGAAGCAACGCATAGAGAGCATCGGATTTGACATTGACAGCCATTTGATCCCTCCCCTGCCGCCTGATTTCCGTATTGTATATCATTTCACGTTTGTTATATTGTTTTCAAGCCAGAGGGCGGAACATAAAATGGGAGAATCGTATGATCGCGGCAAAAAGAATCGCGAAGGCTGCGCTTGGAGTAGCGCTTGGGATGGCACTGGGCCTTGGGGCGGCCTCGGCGGAAACCAAGATCGGTATTGCGCAGTTCGGCAAGCATCCGCAGCTGGACGAGACAGTAACGGCTTTCAAGGCAGAATTGACGAAGCTCGGCGTTTCCGATGCGGTCTATGATGAATTGCAGGTCAATTTCGACGCCACGCTCATCCCGCAGATGGTGACGAAGCTCACCTCCGCCAATCCGAAGCTGATCCTCGCCGTCACCACGCCGGTGGCGCAGGGCGCGCGCCAGATCGTCGGAAATTCCGGCACGCCGGTCGTTTTCGCCGCCGTCACCGATCCGGTCGCCGCCAAGCTCACGCCTTCCTGGGAAGCGGGCGATCCCGGCATGACGGGCGCCTCCGACCTGCAGGACGTCGCCTCGGTCATCACCTTCATCAAGAAGCTGCTGCCGGAAGCCAAGCGCGTCGCATATCTCTACAATCCGGGCGAAGACAATGATGTCGCGGTGCTCAAGCTGATGCAGGAGACCACCAAGGCCGAAGGGCTCGAACTGGTCGAAGTCGGCATCGACAACACCAATGATATTCCGATCCGCGTCGGCTCGCTCGCCGGCAAGGCGGATGTGATCTACGTCCCCGGCTCCAACCTGGTCCAGCCAGCCGTTCCGGCCGTGGCTGCGGCGGCCCTCAGCATCAATATTCCCGTCGTCGATGCTTCGGCCCAGGCGGTCCGCGACGGCCTCGTCGCCGCGGCCTTCGAGGTTTCCTATACGAAGGTCGGGCAGAATGCCGCCAAGCTTGCGGCGGAGATCCTCGCCGGCAAGACCACGGCGAGCCTTGGACCGATCAAGCCGTCCTATGACGACCACACGGCGCTCATCAATGAGGCTGTCCTGGCGAAAACGGGCCAGAAAGTGCCCGATAGCCTGAAAGATTGCGGCTGTTTCGTTAAATAGTCCTAGACAATCGCGGTCAAATCTATAGTTCCTGCGCCATTCCAGCGCGGGAACTATCCTATTTTCGGACAGCTCATCACAAGGGGCTCATATGACTGACATGCTCTCCGTCAAGGACGGCACCAAGATCTTCTATCGCGGTACACAGGATGAGCGCCGGGCGCTCGACAAGCTGAACGTCACACTGTCGCCAGGGGATTTCTGCGTCGTCATCGGCAGCAATGGAGCAGGCAAGTCGAGTTTCCTCAATGCAGTCTCCGGCAAGCTGCCGCTCGATTCGGGCCGCATCTTCATCGACGGCCAGGATGTCACCAGGCTCAACACCCATCGCCGCGCGCAATTCATCGCCCGCGTTTTCCAGGACCCGATGATCGGCACGGCGCCGACGATGACCATTGGCGAAAACATGCTGCTCGCCGAACTGCGCGGCAAGCCGCGTGGTTTCACCTATGGGCTGACCGCGGCGCGCCGGGCGCGCTACAGCGAGCAATTGTCGGAACTGAATCTCGGTCTGGAAAAACGCCTCGACATGCAGGTCGGGCTGCTCTCCGGCGGCCAGCGCCAGTCATTGTCGCTGGTCATGGCGGTCTCGACGCGGCCGAAGCTGCTGCTGCTCGACGAACATACGGCGGCGCTCGACCCGCGCACGGCCAAGCTCGTCATGGATACGACCGTGCGCGCCGTGGAGGAATTGAACCTGACGACGCTCATGGTGACCCACAACATGGAACATGCCATCAAGTACGGCAACAGGATCATCATGATGGATGCCGGCAAGGTGCTGGTGGAGATCGGCGCCGAGGAAAAGCGCGGCATCACCGTTGCCGACCTGGTCGATCGCTTCCATACCAAGTCCGATATCATCGCGTTGCAGGGGGCTTGAGATGCTGAACGTCCTGACCAGCTTCTACGGCCTCATTCCCGTAACCATCGCCCAGAGCCTGATCGTCGCCTTCGTCGTGCTTGGCGTGATGCTGCCATTCCGCATTCTCAACTTTCCCGATCTTACCTCGGAAGGCGCGTTTCCGCTCGGCGGCTGCGTCTGCGGTGCGCTGATCACTGTGGGGGTGAACCCGTTTCTCGCCTGTTTCATCGCGCTTCTCTGCGGTTTCGCCGCTGGCTGCACCACGGCTTTCATCCATCTGCGCTTCAAGATCAACACGCTGCTTGCCGGCATTCTCGTGATGACGATGCTCTACAGCATCAATCTGCGCATTCTCGGGCGCACCAACATACCGCTCTTCACCTATGACACGGTCTTCACTCTGACCGCCGGTGCTTCCGCCAACCTGCCCTGGGTCAAGATCCTCATCGTTGGCATCCTGATCGCCCTTGTCGTCGCGGCGATGCTCTATTTCTTCATGTCGGAAAAGGGCACGTCCATGCGCGCCGTCGGCGCCAGCCCGGACATGGCCGAGGCACAGGGCATCAATGTCGGCACGGCGACCATCATCGGTGTCGGCGTCGCCAGCGCATTGTCGGCGACGGGCGGCAGCATCATGGTGCAGACGCAGGGCTTTGCCGATGTGAACATGGGCTTTGGCATCCTGATCAATGGCCTGGCGGCGCTGATCATCGGCGAAGCGATCACCGGCCGGCAGACCATATTGCGCCAGGTGGCGGCGCCCGTGGTCGGCTCGCTGGCCTATTACCAGCTGATCTCCTTCTGCCTGACGCTCGGGCTTGCCCCGGCGGACCTCAAATTCGCGACGGGCGCCTTCGTCCTGCTGATGCTGGCATTGCCGAGCCTGCGGAAGTCCTCGGGCGGAACGCAGATCCGGGAAAAGATCAGGGAATAGCCTTTCGGCCGCTCGAAAAGCATAGACGGCTTGCGAACTTCGCCAGTCTCTGCTTGAAATCGCCCGGGGATTGTTGACCGGGGGGACAGCAGGAATGACCGAGGCCATTGACTGGGACGACGCCTATTCCAACTTCGCCTATATTCCGGATGGCTATGGCTATCCGGCGAAATGGGTCGTGGAGGCGCAGAAGTTCCGCGACGAGATGCAGCAGAAGACACTGCTGAAGTCGGACATCTCCTATGGCGCGCGTGAGCGCAACCGGTTCGACCTGTTCATGCCCTGGGGCGACCTCAAGGGCCTCGTCGTC
The DNA here is from genome assembly GCF_023554255.2 of Phyllobacterium sp. 21LDTY02-6. Classification (GTDB taxonomy): domain Bacteria; phylum Pseudomonadota; class Alphaproteobacteria; order Rhizobiales; family Rhizobiaceae; genus Phyllobacterium. Next base: position 230,134 of record NZ_JAMJWD020000006.1, read on the forward strand.
TTCGTCCATGGCGGTTACTGGATGGAGGATTTCGACAAGTCGAACTGGTCGCATCTCGCCCGCGGGCCGCATGCCCATGGCTTCGCGGTGGCCATCCCGTCCTATCGATTGTGTCCGCAGGTCCGCATCAGCGACATTACCGTCGAGATTGGCCAGGCGATCAGCCATGCCGCTGCAGAAGTGCCCGGGCCCATCCACCTCACCGGCCATTCCGCCGGTGGCCATCTCGTGGCGCGCATGGTAACCGCCACGTCGCCGCTGCCGCAGGCCGTGAGGCAGCGGATCCGCAAGACGGTCGCCATATCGCCGATCACGGATCTGCGGCCGCTGATGAAAACGGAAATGAACGACACGCTGCACCTCGATGCCATCGAGGCGCGGCTGGAAAGCCCTGCCCTGCTGGAACCCCAGGAGGGCACGGACCTGACGGCCTGGGTCGGGGAACTTGAGCGGCCGGAATTCCGGCGCCAGAACGCGCTACTTGCCAATATCTGGTCGGGCTTCGACTGCCGCATCGACGCGGTCGAGGAGCCGGAGCGGCATCACGCGAACATTATCGAGGGGTTGGCAGACGCGGCCCATCCGCTGACTCACAGGCTTTTATGCCTCTAGGGGTCCGATGGTCGCCGCGTCCGGGAACTGCCCGGTTATGGAACGAGGCAGGCTGTCTTGGGTTTATGCGCTGAGGCGGCTGGAATCTTCGATGATCATGGCATTGCTAGGCAGGCCGAGCGCATGAGCAATACGCTCCAGCTTGCTGGGGTCGGCATTCTGGCCGCTTTCGATGGTTTCGATTTCAAGGGATGTCAATCCGCAAGACACCGCCAAATCGTCGACCGAATAGCCGAATTGCTCGCGGAATGCCCTCACAATATTGGTACCATTGGCAATTGCTGTGGAAATGGATTCTGGCAAAGAATAATCCCTGACGGCTTTGTTCATCGCTTTGCTCCTAACGTGAATGGTTTGGTTAACAAATCGGAAGGCAGAACTTATACGCCCACCGTTCCGGATCAACCTTTTTGTGCTCCATCACGAAAAACGTGATCGAAACTGTTGTTTCAGGTCCGCCATAATAAGGCGCCGGATCTGTCTAAGATGGTTCGCTGTTCCGATTGTTGAATACACATTTGCTGAAGAATATCAGCAGATTGATACGCCGCTGTGACACTCGCAGCACGACCTATATAGGAAGCGCGACCATGAAAGGGAACCCTTCGACCTTGAAATATTTCACCCTGATCCTTCTGACACTCGCCATATCCGGCACCCTGCTTGGCGGCTGTGCCCGCGTCTATTACGGAACATTCCGCTATGAAGCGCAATGCGCCGATGCCGATCCGCGCCAGCCGGAACGCGGATCGGTTTGCGTCGTCGAGCGAACGAAGTAGCCTGCTACAGGCCGACCTCGAACTTCGCCTGCGTCTTCGCCCTGATCTCGTCGAGGCTCACATCCGGCGCAATCTCGATCAGCGTCATGCGGGGCTCGCCGCGGCGCTCGAAGGTGAAAACGCCAAGATCGGTGATGACGAGATCGGTCACGCGCTGGCCCGTCAGCGGCAGGCTGCACTCTTCGAGCAGCTTCGCCTCGCCCTTGGCCTCATGCTCCATGACGACGACGACCTTCTTCACGCCGGCAACGAGATCCATGGCGCCGCCCATGCCCTTGACCATCTTGCCCGGCACCATCCAATTGGCGAGGTCACCGCTGCGCGACACCTGCATGGCGCCGAGGATCGACAGGTCGATATGACCGCCACGGATCATGCCGAAACTGTCGGCGCCGGAAAAATAGCTCGTCGTCGGCAGTTCGGTGATGGTCTGCTTGCCGGCATTGATGAGGTCGGCATCCTCCTCGCCTTCATAGGGGAAGGGTCCCATGCCGAGCATGCCGTTCTCGCTTTGCAGCTGAACATTGATGCCGGCCGGAATGTAATTGGCAACGAGCGTCGGAATGCCGATGCCGAGATTGACGTAGAAACCGTCCTGCAGTTCCCTGGCGGCGCGTTCCGCCATCTGATCGCGTGTCCAGGCCATCTCAGTTCACCTCGCTGCCAGCCACCGGACGCTTGCGCGTGGTTCTCTGTTCGATATGTTTGACGGGATCGGGTACGTGCACGATCCGCTTGACGAAAATTCCCGGCGTATGGATGTGATCGCCGTCGATTTCGCCGGCTTCGACGATATGTTCGACTTCCGCAACCGTGAAGCGCGACGCCGTCGCCATGATCGGGTTGAAGTTGCGCGCCGTCTTGCGGTAGACGAGATTGCCTTCCGTATCGCCCTTATAGGCGTGCACGATCGACAGGTCGGCGAAGAGGCCGCGTTCCATCACATAGGACTCACCGTCGAATTCGCGCACATCCTTGCCCTCCGCAATGATGGTGCCGACGCCGGTCTTGGTGAAGAAGGCCGGAATGCCTGCGCCGCCGGCGCGGATGCGTTCGGCCAGCGTGCCTTGCGGGTTGAATTCCAGCTCGAGTTCGCCCGACAGATATTGCTGGGCGAACAGCTTGTTCTCGCCGACATAGGACGAGATCATCTTGCGAATCTGCTTGGTCTCCAGCAGCACGCCGAGGCCGATGCCATCGACGCCCGCATTGTTCGAAATGACCGTCAGGTCCTTGACGCCTGAATCGCGTATTGCATGAATCAGCGCTTCAGGAATGCCGCAAAGGCCGAATCCGCCTGCCATGATGGTCATGCCGTCGAACAGCACGCCTTCCAGGGCATCGGTTACGTTCGATTGAAGTTTTTTCAACGATAGTCTCCCATGATCCTCCGTCCGTTCGCCACGGTATGGCTTGTGCATGGGGGGCAGGTAGTCGTATTAATACGGCATGTCGCCACGCGAACCATCAGATCCATCGAGGACTTCTGCCGAGGGCAGCGCCAGATTCGGGCTGGCCGACCTGCCGGTGCCGATGGTCTATGCCACGCACCGTATCATAAGGGATTGCAATACGGAATTCGCCGCCATCTTCGGCTATGAGCAGGCGGAACTCATCGACCAGAGCTTCAGCCGGCTCTACCCGAAGATCCGCGATTTCGTCCGCACGGGCGAGATGTGGCGGAGCAATTTCGCCGGCGGCAAGGTCTATTACGACGAGCGGCTGATGCGCCGGCGCGACGGAACGAGCTTCTGGTGCAAGGTCCGCGGCCGCAGCCGCAATCATTCCGATCCCTTCGCCGAAGCGCTCTATTGCTTCGAGCCGATGAACAGGCCCGCCGGCGATGCGAGCCTGCTTTCCGATCGCCAGAAACAGGTGTTGACGCTCGTATCGCAGGGCAAGACCAATGGCGAGATCGCGCTGGAACTCGGGCTGTCGCAACGGACCATCGAGGCCCACCGCGCCCGGCTCATGCGCGCCCATTCGCTGCGCAACAGCGCCGAGCTCATCGCCTGGTTCTCCAATCTCAGATAGCGCTGGTCTTCGGGCGCCATACCAGCAGGCGGTTCTCCACCAACGTCACGATCCAGTCCACCAGGATGACGAAGAAAGTGAGCACCACCATGCCGGCAAAGACGCCATTGACGTCGAATACGCTCTCCGCCTCATGGATGAGATAGCCGAGCCCTGCCGCCGAGCCGAGATATTCGCCGACGACCGCGCCGACGACGGCAAAGCCCACCGATGTGTGCAGCGACGAGAACATCCAGGACAGCGCGGAGGGAAGATAGACGTGGCGCAGCAGCTGCCGCCCGTTCATGCCCAGCATGCGGGCATTGGAAAGCACCGCCGGACTGACCTCCTTGACGCCCTGATAGACGTTGAAGAACACGATGAAGAACACCAGCGTGACGCCGAGCGCGACTTTCGACCAGATGCCGAGCCCCAGCCAGAGCGCGAAGATCGGGGCGAGCACGACTCGCGGCAGGGCGTTGGCTGCCTTCACATAGGGATCGAACACGGCGGCGAGCAAGGGCCGGCGCGCGAACCAGAAGCCGATGACGACGCCGCCGATCGAACCGATGGCGAAGGCGAGCGCGGCTTCGGTCAGGGTGATGCCGAGATGGTACCAGATGGAGCCTTCCTGCACCCAGCTGACGATCCGCTCCGCCACCAGGATCGGCTCGCCGAAGAAGAAGCTTATCGTCTTCGGATTGCCGAGCAGCGTGGTGGTGGTGGCCACATGCCACAGGGCGATGGTCACCACGGCCACCAATATCTGCAGCGTCAGCAGGACCGCGCGGTTCATGACAGTTTCTCCGCCTGTTTGTAGCCCTTCAGGACCTCCTCCTTCAGCGCATTCCATATTTCGCGGTGCACTTCGTGGAATTCCGGGGCGGATTTGATGTCGGCCATGTTGCGCGGGCGGGCAAGCGGAATGGTGTAATCGCCGATGATGCGCGACGCCGGGCCGGCGGACATGATGATGACGCGGTCGGCGAGGCCGATCGCCTCGTCGAGATCATGGGTGACGAACATCACGGCTTTCTGATCCGCCGTCCACAGGTCGAGCAGGAGATCGCCCATGATCAGGCGGGTCTGTGCGTCGAGCGGCCCGAAAGGCTCGTCCATGAGGATGATCTTCGGATCGCGGATCAATACCTGCGCGAGGCCGACGCGCTTGCGCTGGCCGCCGGAAAGCATGTGCGGATAGCGGTCGGCAAAGGCTGCGAGCCCTACCCGCGACAGCCATTCGCGGGCCCGCTCCAGCGCTTCGCGCCTCGCTACGCCGGCGACTTCCAGCCCGATCGCGACATTGTCGACGGCGGTCTTCCACGGCATCAGCGAATCCTGCTGGAACAGGTAGCCGGCATGGGCATTGATGCCGGTATGAGCCTTGCCGAAGATCCTGACATTGCCGGCGGCAGGCTTGATGAGGCCCGCCGTGGCGTTCAGCAATGTCGATTTTCCGCAGCCCGTCGGCCCGACGATGGCGACGAATTCCCGGTCCCTGACCTCGAGATTGGTTTCGCCGACCGCCTCATAGGCGGTGCCATTGGCCATGGGAAAGGCGATGCGGACGCCTTGCAGTTCCACAGCGCGGCTATCGGCCGGACCGCTGGAACCGGCGGCATGCTTGGGCGCAATTGTCATGCGGTATGTTTAACCTCAGCCCTTGATGAAGCGGTCGTCGAAAGTCGCGGCAAGATCGATCTTCGCCTGCGCAAATTCGGGGTCCAGCACCTTCAGCGTGTTGAGAACCGACTGCATGCCTTCCATGGTCAGCACGCCATTGAGCGAATAGGTCGGCAGCGAATTGGCAACCGCCTTGAGGTAGAGCCCCTTGTCGCCGAGCTGGTATTCCGCCGGCACCGTATCGGCTATCTCCTCGGGCGTCGCCTTGTGCAGCCAGTCGAGCGCCTTGACGAAGGCCTTGACCAGCGCCCGCGACGTATTCGGGTTGGCGTCGGCGAATTCCTTCTTGGCATAAAGGACCGCTGCCGGGTTCGATCCGCCGAACAGCGCCTTGGTGCCTTCCTCGGTGCGGGTGTCGATCAGCACGGAAATATCGCCGTCCGCCTCGAGCTTGGCAATCACCGGATCGAGATGCGACAGCGCATCCACCTGGCCCTGCTTGATCGCCGCGACCGCGCTCGCACCGCCGCCAATGCCGATCAGCGGCGCATCGCTGGCCTTGAGCCCGGCCTTCACCATCGCATATTGCACCGTCAATGCAGTGGAGGACCCCGGCGCGGTCACGCCGATCTTGAGGCCCGCAAGGTCGGCAGGCGTCTTCACCTTGTCTGCGAGTTCCTTGCGCACGGCAATGACGATGGCGGGGAAACGGCCAAGCTCGCAGAGCGCCCGGATATCCTGGCCCTTGGCCTGCATGCGGATCGTATGTTCATAGGCTCCGGTCACCACATCGACCGATCCGCCGACGAGCGCCTGCAGCGATTTCGCGCCGCCGCCGAAATCGTTGATCGCCACGTCGAGGCCCTCTTCCTTGAAGAAGCCCTTGCGCTCGGCAATCGTCAGCGGGAGATAATAAAGCAGCGGCTTGCCACCGACGCCAAGCGTCACGCTGGTCTTTTCGAGTGCGCCCGCCTGCGCCAGTGCCGGCCTGCCGGACACGCCGAGCACAGATAGCGCCGCCGCGCCCGCAAGAAATTGCCGCCGTTCCATGGAGATCTCCCTTTCCTCCACACAGGTCCCGACCGCCATCCGGCGCACGAGACAAATGTGCAATTGTTTTATCTGTTTTGCAAAAGTTAGCATCAGGGTTTTGGCAGTGCAAGGCATTGCAGCCACGGAACCTGGCTCGGTCCCCAGCAAGAAAAGCACCTCCAGTTCAGACGCTTGGCCGCGTGACCACGTAGACGGCGCTGGCGATGAAAAACAGCGCGACGAAGCCGGCAAGCGCCGGGGTGGGACGCGCGAAATAGTAGAAGGAGCCGAAGCCGAACGCCATGCCGGCAAGGGCGATGAGCTTGATTCTGCCGGGTATAGCGCCGCTCTGGCGCCATTTGACCAGAGTCGGGCCAAAAACGGGGTGGGTCAGCAGCCAATTCTCGAAGCGCGGCGACGAGCGGCTGAAGCACCAGGCCGCGATGATGAGAAAGATCGTGGTCGGCATGACGGGCAGCAAGGCACCGACGAAACCAAGCGCAACCATTATCCAGCCAACGACGAAATAGACGGTTCGCTTCGTTCTTCCCATCATCGATATCCCACCATGCCGGCCAAGCTTTATATGCTTGTGGCCGCCTTGTCAGCTAGGGGGAATGACGGCCATGCTCAGGCAGCCTTCATCTCGATGATCTGGATGAGATTGCCGCAACTATCGTCCAGCACCGCCATCCGGACCGGACCGGCATCCATCGGCTCGCGGGTGAACGCCACGCCGAGCGCGCGCAACCGGGCATATTCGGCATCGATATTGTCGACCTGGAACGACGTCGCCGGGATGCCGTCCGCCACCAGCGCGGTCTTGTACGGCTGCACGGCCGGGTGATCGCCCGGCTCCAGCAACAGTTCCGTCCCTTCCGGGTTTTCGGGCGAGACGACGGTCAGCCAGCGATGTTCGCCCATCGGAATGTCGTGCTTCACCTGGAACCCGAGAACGCGCGTATAGAAATCCAGCGCTTTCGACTGGTCGTCCACGAAGACGCTCGAAATATAGATCCTCATCGTCTTTTCCCTTTCTGCAGTCGGCTGCGAAGCCACGCGTCGAACGCCTCGCGCATCGGCCCCGGCTCAAAGGAATGAATTCTGGTCCGCCCCGACCATTCGACGCGGACGAGGCCGGCTCTTTGCAGCATGTCGAGATGCTGCGTTATCGCCTGGCGGGACAGTCCCGCTCCATCTTCCGCATGGGAAGCTGCACAGATCTCGAACAATGACTGGTTCGGACGCTCCCTCAGCCGATCGATGATCCTGCGGCGCGTGGGATCGCCCAGCGCCTTGAAGACGCGATCGAGTTCATCATCGTTCATGGGGTCCAATATGCAATAAAATCATTGCATGTCAAGCGCCCGAAAACAGCCCCGAAAACAACAATGGCGGCAGCGATCAGAACCGCTGCCGCCATGATGGTGGAAGCCTGTCGGTTTCGCCCGGCCGCCGGATCAGGCAGCGGCGGCGTTGACGTGGCTTTCGGCCAGGCCGGTGAGGGTCTTGTCGGTCTTCATCTCTTCATCGAGATTCTGTTGCAGCAGCGCCGCGCAATCGGGGCGGCCCAGCTGATTGGCCCAGGCCACCAGCGTGCCATAGCGGGTGATCTCGTAATGTTCGACCGCCTGTGCGGCCGCGATCAGCGCCGCATCCAGCACCTGGTCGTCATCGACTTCGCCGGCCACCTCGTCGGCTTCCTCGAGAATGCCGTCGATCGCCGGGCAGTTGACGCCGCTGACGTCGACGCCATGCTGCTTGAACACCTGTTCCAGCCGCTCGATCTGCATCTGGGTCTCCTGAAGATGCTTTTCGAAGCCGCTCTTCAATTCCTGGTTGGAAGCCTTGTCGATCATTTCAGGCAGCGCCTTCACGATCTGGTTCTCGGCGTAATAGATGTCGCGCAGCGTATGAACGAACAGATCGTCCATCGACTTGATGTCCTTGGAAAAGAATCCCATGTCATTCCTCCTTCGCATCGGAAATTCAACAGCCATCGGCGGCTCCCGGCGGGAATCCGTCGCAGCATGTGCTTCTTGGCAGTGACGGAATATCAACGAGAGGCGGGCGGAATAGTTCCTGAGCGCGATGCGGGAAACGCGGAGGGCTAAAGTCGTACCGGAGGATCGAGGCGGCCCTTGCCTTCCGTCTTCACCAGAAGGGTTTTCCCCGCATCGGGATCGCCGCGGCGCGCATTCGCGCTCATATCCTGGAACGCGGTGGTGACGATGATATCGCCGCTCGTTTCGCTGACGAATGCCGGACAGGAGGTCTGCTGGACCGGCAGGTCGATCGTCCTGATGCGCTGCCCCGTCGGTGCGTAGATATCGACAGCCGACCGCCCCCAGCAGGCGTTCCACAGATTGCCTTCCGCATCGACGACGGCTCCATCGACACCGCCTTTTTCGCGGTGTTCATGGAAGACCACCGGTTCACCGCTCGGCAGGCCGGTTTCGGCATCGGTCTCGACGCGCCAGATGATATTCCTCCCCGTATCGGCGAAATAGGCGGTGCGGCCATCCGGTGCGAAGCAGATGGAATTGGTGATCGTCATGTCCGCGAACAGCTTGCGCAATTCGCCTTGCCTGTACCAGTAGATCGACCCCGCGCCCTTTTCCGCCTTCTTGCCCATCGTGCCGATCCAGAACGCACCGGCCGGATGAACGCGCGCATCATTGGAGCGGGTCGACGGATTGTCGGCTTCGATAGGCTGGTGCATCGTCAGGGCGCCGGAGCGCCTGTCGCGCAGGAAAAGGCCGGTCTCGGTGGATATCAACTGGCGGTTTGCATCGACTATGGCCAGCGCGCTCGCCATCTGGCCAAGCTCATGCACGCTTGCCGCGCCACCGGACAGTGGTTTCTCGAAAAGGCGGCCCGTGACGATGTCGAACCACCAGACATTGCCGGTCAGCGGATCATAGCCCGGCCCCTCGCCCAGTTCGCATGCCTCGTCGTGAAAAATGCCGATCTCGTCCGTCATCGTTTCCTCCTCCTTGCCCGCCGGGCGCGTTCCTTGTCCTTGGCGCCGTCAGGCCGGAAAGGCCGCATCATAGCTTGCGACGCTTGTCCTTGCCCTCTCGCCGACCGCCGCGGCCGTGGCGCCGGGCTTGTAGAGGCTCGAGCCGAGGCCAAAGGTGCGCACGCCGATTTTCGCATAGGCCGCAAAGCTCGTCTCGTCGACGCCGCCCACAGCGCCGATCACAGTGCCCTTCGGCAGCACGGCGCTGATCGCCTTCAACCCGTCAGGGCCAAGAACGCTGGCCGGGAAGAATTTCAACCCGGAAGCGCCGGCTTTCAACGCCGAAAATGCCTCGGTTGGCGTGAAAATGCCGGGCATGGTCACCATTCCGGCCTTGCCCGCCGCCTCGAGCACGGCGCGATCGACATTGGGGCTGATGACCAGCCGCCCGCCGGAATCGTTCAGCCGCGCCACGTCCGCAGGCTCGAGGACCGTTCCCGCCCCCACCAGCACCGACGCCGGCATGGATTTCGCCAATTGTTCGATGGAGCGAAACGGCTCGGGCGAGTTCAGCGGCACTTCGATGATTTCGATGCCGGCTTCGACGAGCTGCTCGCCGATGGCGACGACTTCATCGGGCCGGACACCGCGCAGGATGGCGATGAGATCGCGCTTGAACTTCGGCCAGGCGATGGTCGGAGATGTCATGGCATTGTTCCTTGGATTGGCCACATGGCGGAAGCGGCGGCAAAAAGACCCTTGCGGACTGCCTCGTCCGCATCGACCAGCTGGAAGTCGATCGAGGCGATTTCAAGCGCGCGGCCATAAAGCGTGGCCATCGCGCCCGAAGCGACGAGGATGATGTTTCGGGGTGCCCCTGCGCCCGCGATCTCGGCGCCGATCAAGAGCCCGGAAAGGCGCGAGGCCGCTGCCTCAGGCAATTGCCCCTCGAGCAGCATCGCCGCCCTTATATTGAACAGATGCCCGAGCATCGACCCGCCGGCCAGCATTTCCTTCACGGCTTCGGCGAATTGCGGATGATCGGCAGCAGCGGCCGCATCGCCGATCGAGTGCCGCAGGATCGATTGGCCCGAGAGCAGCCCGTAGAGTTCGCCCGTCATGTAGGTCGAGAACCGTTGCGCCCGTCCGCCCACGAGATGCACCCATTTCGAATGCGTGCCCGGCATGGCGACGACGCCATCCATGAGGCTTTTCGCCAGCATCGCCCCGAGAAGCTGGGTTTCCTCGCCGCGCATGACATTTGCCCGTTCGGTGCCGCCTTGCGACAGGCCGGGTATGATGCGCACCTCGCGGTCGATGTCGGCAATCTTCACCGCGCCGGAGAGGATAGCCGCGAGATCGGCCGGAACCGCGACATAATTGGCTTCCATCCAGCCTTGCCGCGATCCTGCCATGCCGCAGATCGCAGCCGGCAGGTCGCGCGGCGCATCGAGGGCGGCAAGGTGGGATTCCAGCGTCTTCGCGAAGCCCTTTTCACGCGAGGCATCGAGGCCGTCATCGGCGCGCCGCTCGGCAAGGACCTCGCCATTGCCATCGACCAGCCACAGCCGAAAGCGCGAGGTGCCCCAGTCGCACAGCGCGAAGACCGGTGCAGCGCTCACAGGTAGCCCCCGTCGACGATCAGCACCTGCGCGCTCAGCATGCGCGCCGCGTCGGAAGCGAGGAACAGGCAGGGGCCGACCATGTCGCCCGGCTCGATTTCCTCCCGCAGCGCCTGGCGGTCGATATGGCCCTGCAGCCCCTCGCTCGTCACCCATAGCTCGCGCTGGCGCTCGGTGATGACCCAGCCCGGAGCGATGGCGTTGACCCTGATCTTTTCAGGTCCGAGGCGACCGGCAAGACCCTTGGTCAAGCCGACAATGCCGGCCTTTGCCGCCGTATAGGCAGGAAAACCGCCATGATTGATCATGAAAGAGGTCGAGGTGAAGTTGACGATCGAACCGCCGCCCGCTTCGCGCATCCCCGGCAATACGGCCTGCGCCGCGAAGAATTGCGGCCGCAGGTTGATCGACTGGTTGAGATCCCAATATTCCACCGTCACGTCGTCGACATCGTGCCTGTCGTCCCAGGCGGCATTGTTGACGAGAACCGTGACCGGTCCATTGGCCTCCACGGCTGTCGCGACGGCGGCCTTGAGCGCTTCGACATCGCGCAGGTCGGCCTTCAGGTAGAGTGGCCGATTGCCGTGGTCGGCAGCGAGCTTCTCGGCCAGCGCCTGCGACGGCGCCTCGGCTATGTCGATGAAGGCGACCCTGGAACCCTGCCGCACGAAGCCTTCGGTGAGGGAGGCGCCGATGCCGGTGCCGCCGCCGGTTATGAGGACGGAGCGACCCTTGAGATCGGGGAAAATGGCAGAAGGCATCATGATTGAAGACTCGCGAAGGAGTTCCACTATTCGGAACTGTGTTTGACTATGTAGAATTTTGCTTTTACGGTCGCAGAAGTCAAGGTGGAGAACCGATTGAAAACAGCGCCGAAGCCAGCCGCAAGAGCCGAGACCGGGACGCTTGGAAAGGCCGTCGATGTCCTCGACATCGTGGCGCGGGCCGATACGCCGCTGCGCTTCACCGATATATTGCGGCTGGCGGACCAGCCACGGGGCACGCTGCACCGGCAGATCGCCAATCTGCTCGAAGAAGGTCTTCTCGTCCTCAACAGCGACAATTCCTATGGATTGGGCATGCGGCTGATGCAGCTCGCGGCCAAGGCATGGTCGCGCAACGATCTTCGCCTCATCGCCGCCCCGCATCTGCAGAAGCTGCATGAAGCGACCGGGGAAACGGTGCATCTCGGCGTGCTGCGCGGCGTCGACGTGGTCTATCTCGACAAGATCGAGAGCCGCCAGAGCGTGCGCATGGTTTCGCAGATCGGCAATACCGCCCCGGCCTATTGCACCGGCGTCGGCAAGGCGGCGCTTTCGGCATTGCCGGAGGCGGAACTCGACGCTCTCGTCAAGCAGATCCGTTTCCGCTTCTATACGAGCCAGACGCTGATGGACAAGATGGCGCTCTACCGCCATCTGAAGGAGGTAAGGGAACGCGGCGTCGCCTTCGACCGGCAGGAGCATGAAGTCGGTATCGCCTGCGTCGCGGCGCCGATCCATCTGAGCAATGGCGCGGCGGGGATATCAGTCACCGGGCCGTCCTACCGCCTGACCTGGCAGGTGCTGGCCTCCTATGTCGAGGTCACGCGCAAGGCGGCGGCAGCGATCATGGACGACCTTGCGGCGGGGCTTGCACCGCGCAGCTGAGCCCGGACCTGCTCCCCCGGCTTGCACCGGGGAAGCGTTGCGGCGGCCTATTCGCCGTATGGCACCCAGATATTCTTGACCTGCACGGCGCGGCGCAGATAGTCGCGGCCCTGGCCCTGCTGCTGGCTGGCCCAGTCGCGCTGGCGCCCATGGTTGACCCATGCCGCCTTCAGATTGCCGCTGGAGGCTTTCTCCACCATGGCGCTGCCCTCGACGGTACCGACATACCAGATGGCATCCACCTCATCATGATCGGCGAGCGTTTTCGCCAGCACGTCCCTTTCGCCGGTGACGATATTGACGACGCCGCCCGGAACGTCGGACGTATCCAGGATCTGGTAGAAATTGGTGGCGAGCAGCGGATGCCGCGTCGAGGGGACCGCCACGACCCTGTTGCCCATGGCGATCGCCGGCAGCACCAGCGACACGAAGGAGAGGAGCGGCGCTTCGTCCGGGCAGAGGATGCCCATCACGCCCCAGGGCTCGTTCATGGCCAGCGTCACATGGCGCGACTTGGTGGCATGCACGGCGCCGTCATATTTGTCGGCCTGCGCGGCATAGTAGAAGATACGGCGCAGGCTGAGGTCGAATTCGGCCGTGGCGGCCTTGGCGCCGATGCCGGTGCTCGCCTGCAGCAATTCCTCGAATTCGCCGCGCCGGGCATCGAGGTTCTCGCCGAGATAATAAAGAACCTGCGCGCGGTTATGCGCCGTCGCGCCGCCCCAGGAGCCCGCCTTGGCAGCGGCCTCGACGGCATTGCGGATGTCCTTGCGATTGCCGATGCCGGCCTGGCCGATGACCTGCCCGCCCTTGCCGACGACCGAATAGGAATATCCGCCATCCGGCCGCGCCTGCTTGCCGCCGACATAATTCTTCGCCGTGCGGTCGATACCGCCGCCGGCTGCGATCTTCGCATCGCCGTCCGGCGCAGCGGAAGGCTTGAACGGCTTTTCGGATTTCGCCAGCGGCAGCGCCTTTTCCCAATCCGCGACGAGATATTCGTAGAGCCCTTCCTTGCCGCCTTCGCGGCCGAATCCGCTTTCGCGGTAGCCGCCAAAGCCGGCGCCGGCATCGAGCAGGTTGGTGGAATTGATCCACACCACGCCGGCCTTGACCCTCGCCGCCATGTCCAGCGCCAGATTGATGTTCTCCGACCAGACCGATGCCGCAAGCCCGTATCTGGTATTGTTGGCCAGCGCTATCGCCTCGTCCGGCGTGCGGAAGGTCGTCGTGGTGGCGACGGGTCCGAATATTTCGACCTCGCAGACGGTCGATGCGGGATCGACCTCGGTAAAGAAGGCCGGGGCGAAGAAACTGCCCTTGGCCGGCAGGGTCACCGGAGCCTGCCACAGGGTGCCGCCTTCAACCTTGCCCTGTTCGACCAGGCCGGCAACGCGCTTCAACTGGCCGGGCGATACGAGCGCACCCACATCCATCGTCTTGTCGAGCGGATCGCCGACGCGCAATGTCTCCATGCGCTTGCGCAACTTTTCGTAGAAGCGCGGTGCGATGCCTTCCTGCACGAGAATGCGCGAACCGGCGCAGCACACCTCGCCCTGGTTGAACCAGATGGCATCGACGACGCCCTCGACGGCGCCGTCCATGTCGGCATCCTCGAACACGATGAAGGGCGACTTGCCGCCGAGCTCGAGCGAGAGCTTCTTGCCCGAACCGGCGATCTGGTCGCGGATGATGCGGCCGACTTCGGTCGAGCCCGTGAAGGCTACCTTGTCGACACCGGCATGGCCGCAAATGGCAGCGCCCGTCGCACCGTCGCCATGGACGATGTTCACGACGCCGGCCGGCAGGCCCACCTCATGGCAGACCTCGGCGAAGGCGATGGCGCTGAGCGGCGTGAGTTCCGCCGGCTTGAGCACGACGGTATTGCCCGCAGCGAGCGCCGGCGCGATCTTCCAGGCCAGCATGAGCAGCGGAAAGTTCCACGGAATGACCTGCCCGCAGACGCCGACCGGCGAAAAACCTTCGAACTCGCTCTCGACCATCTCGGCCCAGCCGGCGTGATGGTAGAAATGCCGGGCGACGAGCGGTATGTCGATGTCGCGGGTTTCCCGGATCGGCTTGCCATTGTCCATGGTCTCCAGCACGGAGAAGAAGCGCTCGCGCTTCTGGATATGGCGGGCGATGGCGTAGAGATATCTGGCGCGCTCATGGCCCGGCAAGGCCGACCATTTGCCGAAGGCGGCGCGCGCGGCCTTGACTGCTGCGTCCACGTCTTCGGCGCTGCCCTCGGTCACCCGGGCGAGCAGTCTTTCATTGGCGGGGTTATGAACCGCGAAGGTCTTGCGGCCTTCGGCGCTGACGAACCTGCCATTGATGAAATGGCCGAAGCCGCCTTCATTGGCATCGAGCCAGTTCTGCACGTCGACATTGCTCTCCGGAGCCGGGCCGTAATCCATGGTGCGAAGAATATCCTTGATCTGTCCCATTGTCTGATCCTCAAGCGAGCGCGTGGCGCGACGACGCGGCGTAGCGGCCCGTTACATAATGTTCCAGCTGCCGCTCGATATCGCCGAGCATCGAACTTGCGCCGAGCCGGAACAGGTTCGGTTGCATCCACGGCAGGCCCAGTTCTTCCTTCATCAGGATCAGCCAGTTCATGGCGTCCTTCGCGGTCTTCATGCCGCCGGCAGGCTTGAAGCCGACGGTCTGGCCCGAAAGCTCGCCATAATCGCGCAGGGCGCGCAGCATGATCAGGCTGACCGGCAGGGTCGCATTGACGTCCTCCTTGCCGGTCGAGGTCTTGATGAAGTCTGCGCCCGCCTGCATGGCGACCATGGAGGCGCGGTAGACATTGCGCAGCGTATTGAGATCGCCGGTGGCGAGGATCGCCTTCAGATGGGCCTTGCCGCAGGCCTGGCGCATCTGCGCGATCTCGTCATAGAGCGCGCTCCAGTTCTGGGTCAGGACATGTTCGCGCGTGATCACGATGTCGATCTCGTCGGCTCCCTCCCCGACCGCATATTCGATCTCGGCGAGGCGCTGCGGCAGTGGCGTCAGCCCGGCCGGAAAGCCGGTGGCGACCGAGGCGACGGGGATGTTCGTCCCCTGCAGCGCCTTCACCGCATGCGGCACCATGGTCGGATAGACGCAGACCGCGCCGGTGGTGATGTTCTCGTTCTCGAGGCCGAGCGCCGCCAGAATATCGGCCCGGACGGGCCGGCGCGCCTTGGCGCAGAGGCGCTGCACGCGGCCCGGCGTATCGTCGCCGGCCAGGGTGGTCAGGTCGATGCAGGTGATCGCCTTCACGAGCCAGGCGGCCTGATATTCCTTCTTCACCGTCCGGCGCGTCGGCAGCGTCGCAGCGCGCCGTTCCGTCGCCGAACGATTGACGGCAATGTCCTCGAACCATTCCGGCTTCAGCCTGGTGCCGCCGTTGCGTCCATGATCCGGTTGCACCAGCAACTCCGTTCCTTTTGTCACCAATATCTCCTGGCGGTTCATTCCCGACCCTTCCTATGATCGATAAAGCGATTGAGCAGGATGGCTGCAACGATGATGATACCTGTCACAGTCATCTGATAGAAGGAACCCAAGCCGAGAAGATTGAATATATTTCGCAGCACCTGCAGCAGCATCACGGCGAAGAAGGTGCCGAGAATGCCGCCGCGGCCGCCGAAAAGGCTGGTGCCGCCGAGTACGACAGCTGCTATGGCATCGAGTTCCAGTCCCTGCGCGGCGGTCGGCTGACCGATGCGCAGGCGCGACGTTAGAAGAATGCCGCCAAGCGCGGCCATGAAGCCGGAAACCGCGAAGACGGCGGTGATCATCAGCCGGGTCGGCAGGCCGGAAAGCCGCGCCGCCTGCGGGTTTCCACCCGTGGCGAAGACATATTCGCCGAAGACCGTCAGGCGGAGCACGATGCCGGCGATGATGCACAATCCGATGAAGATGAGCCCCATCGACGAGATGGCGAAGCCCGGCAACACGGGAACCATGGTCGATCCGATGGCGGAGAAGCCTTTCGGCAGGCCGCTGACCGGCACGCCGTCCGTCAGCAGATAGGTTACGCCGCGAAACGAGACGAGACCGGCGAGCGTCACGATGAAGCTCGGCACCTGGGCGAGCGCGCTGATCGCGCCCATCGCCGCGCCGCAGGCGGTTCCGATCAGGGCGGTGATCGCGACCGCCACGAAGGGATCGAAGCCGTTCTGCATCAGCACCGCGACCAGCATGCCGCACAGGGCGACGACGCTGCCGACCGACAGATCGATATTCCCGGTGAGGATGACGAAGGTCATGCCGATGGCGACGACGCCGACCACCGCCGCCTGCTGGAACAGGTTGGCGACATTGGCGAACGTCAGGAAATTGTCCGAAAGCATGGTCGCGACGGCGACGACGATCAGAAAGATGACGATGAAATTATATTCGATCGCCATATCCGCAAGACGTTTGCCAATCGGCGGATAGGGCGCTTCGACGGAAGGCGTTGCGGTCTTAGACATGTTGTTCACCCAATATTGTAGCGCGCAGGATAGCATCGCGGTCAGTGTTGGCAGGGTCGTAGCGGCCGATGTTGCGACCCTCGTGGAAGACCCAGATATTGTCGCAGGCGGCATAGAGCTCCTCGAGCTCGCTGCTGGCGACGATGACGGCTGCGCCATCCTCCGCCAGCTTGTCCACCAGATCGTAGAGGTCGGCCTTGGCGCCGATATCGAGGCCGCGGCTCGGCTCGTCGAGCAGCAGGATGCGCGCGCCGTTGATGATCCACTTCGCCAGCACGACTTTCTGCTGGTTGCCGCCGGAAAGCTGCACCACGGCCTGTTCGGGCTTGCCGTATTTCGTCGACAGGCTCTTCAGGACCGGCACCGTGCGCTCCTTCTGCAGCTTGTGCCGCGTCAGCCAGCTGCTGCGCATCGACGGCAGGGTGGCATTCTTGTAGATCGGCGCATGGAGCACCAGACCCTCGGTCTTGCGGTTCTCCGGCACGAGGCCCACGCCGCGGCGAATGGCATCCGCCGGATGCCGCGGATGAAACGGCCTGTCCTCGAGCAGTATCTCGCCGTCGAAATGATGTGCGCCGAACAGCGCCTTGAGGAAGGAGGTGCGCCCCGAACCATTGAGGCCGGTCAGCCCCACGACTTCGCCCCAGCGAACCTCGAGGCCGGCAATGTCGAGGCCTTCCGCGCCGCGCAGGCGGTTGACCCGCAGGGCGGTATCGCCGGTGACGGGCTTGCGCGGCTTGCGCTCGATCAGGGACCTCTGCTTGCCGATGATGGCCTCGACCAGCGCCGTGTCGCTTGTCTCTTCTATGCTGTAGGTGCCGATCGTGCGGCCGCCGCGCAATACGGTGACGCGGTCGCCGATCTCGCGCAGTTCGCCGAGGCGATGGCTGACATAGACGATGGCGACGCCCTGCCTGACGAGTTCGCGGATCACCTCGAACACCGATTTCAGCTCGGTCTCGTTCAACGATGCGGAAGGCTCGTCCATGATGATGACTTTCGCATCCATGGTCAGCGACCGGGCAATGGCGGTCAGCTGCTGGTTGGCGACCGAGAGCGTCTCGACGCGGGCATCGGGCCGGAAGCGGGCGCCCACGCGCGCCAGCGCCTCGTTCGCGCGCCGCCGCCGCTCCGCATGATCGATGATGCCCATCCGCGTCGGCGCATGGCCGAGGAACAGGTTCTGCTCCACGGTCAGCTGCGGCACGAGATCCAGCTCCTGGTAGATCATGGAAATGCCGTGGCGCGCCGCATCGGCGGGCGAGCGCAGTTCCACCGGCTGGCCGCCGATGGCCAGTTCGCCGCCCGTCGGGCGGAAGGCGCCGGCGATGATCTTCAGCAGGGTGGACTTGCCGGCGCCATTGGCACCAAGCAGGCAATGGACCTCGCCGGGCCGCACTTCCAGCGACGCCGATTCCAGCGCCACGATGCTGGGCAGGAAGATCTTCGAGACATTGCGAACGGTTAGAACATTATCAGGCATCCGACATCCTCAGCGCATATCGTGCGGTTGCTTCATCGGTAACGATGACCGAAACATAGCCGGCCTTGAGCGCCGACGCGGCGATGCGGAACTTCTCCTCGCCCGCGACGACGCCGATCGACCACTTCTTGGTTTTCAGGAATTCGAGCCGCATCCCGACGGTGCGGTCGTCAATGGCGCGGTCGACTATATTGCCGTCGCCATCGACGAAGCGGCCGAGTATGTCGCCGACGGCGCCGGCGTCCTTCAGCCGGTCTATGTCGGCTTCGTCGAGATAGCCGGAGCTGAGAAGCACCGATTCATGCGTGATGCCGCCCATGCCGAAGCAGACCACCTCCGCCTGCATGGCAAGGTCGAGCACGCGCTCGATGATCGGGTCTTCTTCGAGCACTTCGCGCGTGCTCTTCTTGCCGACGATGGCCGGCACCGGCAGGAGCGTCGCCGTGCCATTGCCGGCCTTGGCGAATTCCTCCGCGACCGCGCTGGTATGGGTCATCGAGGAACGCAGGTTGGTAGCGCCATTGACCAGCACCACATGCACGCCCGGGTTCCAGTTCGTCGGCAGGAACCGCGCCACCGCCGACATGGTGCGGCCCCAGGATACGCCGACGAGATCGGCCCGCGGCGTCAGGCCCGTCAGGTAGCGGGCCGCGGCCTGGGCGACGCTCTCGATCAGCAGCCCGGAATCCGCCGTGCCGCCGGAAGGAACGACGACGGCATCGTTGAGGCCGAATTCCTGCTGCAGCCGCACTTCGAGTTCGGTCTTGCGCTGGGCGCGCGGCGTGATCTCGATCCGCACGACGCCAAGCTCCTTGGCCTCCGTCATCAGCCGGCCGACCTGCCAGCGCGTCAGGCCGAGCTCCTTGGCGATCTCGCTCTGTGTCTTGTCGAGGTCGTAATAGAGCTTGGCCACGCGCACCATCAGATGCTCGCGCTGCTCGTCGGAAGGAAGCCTGGTGGAGGAAGTCAGCCGCGCATCGGTCATTGTTCGGTTCCCGCTCTTTGCCGCGCGCTGAGATCGTGGAGCACCGGCGTCAATGATTCCGTTGCCGTTCTATAAAGTTCCAGCATGTTGCGATAGCGCCTGCTGGCGGCGGGATCGGGCAGGAGTTCGCGCGTCGGCGCGGCACAGCTTTCCGAGGCGCTGATCAGGTCCGGAAACAGGCCGAGCGCATGGGCCGAGCACGCCGCCGTGCCGATGAGCGAGAGATTGTCGCCATAGGCCACCTGCACCGGCCGGCCGAGTGCATCGACGGTGGCCTGCAACCAGAGCGGGTTCTTGCAGATGCCGCCCGCCACCACGATCCGATCGACCGATACGCTGCGTTCTTCAAGCACATCGACCACATTGGCCGAGCCGAGGGCGATCGAGTCCACGGCCGCCGAATATATGTCCGCCCGGCCATGGCCGAGGGAGAGCCCGAGAATGGCGCCGCGCAGGTCGGCATCCCGGTAAGGCGTGCGGTTGCCCATCCAGTAGTCGAGGGTGAGCAGGCCGGAATTGCGGGCCGCGGCGGACGAGGCCTCGCGGATGAGATCGGCATGGCCGGCCTCGTCCAGCCCGAAAATCTTGCGGCTGAGCCAGTTGAGGATCGAGCCGGCGGAGACCTGCCCCGCCTCCACCAGCCAGAGCCCGTCGACCAGCGCATTCGGATAGGGACCCCAGAAGCCGCGCACATCGCCCTGTCCGGCGAGATGGGTGAGATGGACGACGGATGTGCCGCCGATGATCAGCATGACGCCGGCGGCGACCGTGCCGGCGCCGAGCATGCCGATATGGGCATCGATGCCGCCCTGGACGACGATCGCCGGCCCTGCAATGCCGAGTGCATCGCGCACTTCCGGCAGCAAGGCCCCGACAGGATCGCCCACCGGGACGATGGTCGCGGGCAGCTTGCCGTGAAGGCCGGGAATGCCGAGGGCTTCGTAGATCTCGGGCACGAAGCTGCCGGCGCTGGAATCATAGTTCCACTTGCAGGCGGCGTTCATGCGCGAGCCGGCCCAGATGCCGCTCAGCCGGTAATTGATGAAATCGAGCGCCTCGCAGATAATATCGGCACTGGCGAAGACTTCCGGCTCGTTGGCCGCCAGCCACATCGCCTTCGGAACGAGCCATTCGGCTGCATCGCCGCCGCCGCTATAGGCCATGACGGGATGGGACACGGCTTCGGTTGCGCGCGCTTCGGCGGCCGCCCGGCAATCCATCCACAGGATGGCCGGATAGAGCGGTGCGCTTTCCCTGTCGCAGATCACCACGGACGACGCGGTAGTCGCCACGCAGACGGCGGCGATATCGTTCGATCCGCATTGGGCGATGGCATCGCGGCCGGCGGCAAGCACCGCGGCCCACCATTCTTCCGGCTGCTGCTCCGCCCAGCCGGCGCGTGGATGCGCGGTCGCATAGCTCGCCTCGGACGTGGCCAGCATGGTGCGCCGTTCGACATCATAGACGCCTGCCCTGGCACCTCCCGTGCCAAGATCGAAGCTAAGGACGAGTGTCATCCTCTAAATCCTCCCTGTCCCGCCACGATCAGGGGCGGAACATCACCTTGGAGAAGAACATCGACCTGTCATTCTGGAACTTGCCGAACATTGCCGGCAGTTCGGCAAGGTCGAGGTCATGGGTCAGCATGAATTCCCATTCGAGTTCTCCCGATCCGAGCTTCTCCAGCGTGACCGTCCATTGCGGCCCGGGATAGGGCGCGCCGAACGAATTCCACGACCCATGCAGGGAAATCTCCTGCCGCAGGAAATGCTGGAAAGTCTTGTTGTCGAGCGGCACTTCGCCGACCGGAATGCCGATGAATACCACATGGCCGCTGGGCGCCGCCATCTTTACGGCCATGTTGATGGACGAGGGATGCCCCGCTGCCTCCACGATCGTATCGCAGAGAAGACCGGCCGGTATGTCGCTGCCGGAAAGGAACGTGTGCTTGGCGCCGGCCCGGCGGGCGAGTTCCAGCTTCTCTTCCGACACGTCCACCGCGACGACTTCGCTGGCGCCCATGAGCCGCATCCACTGGATGGCGAACAGGCCGATGGGGCCGCAGCCGATGACGCCGCCGCGCTGGCCCATGGTCATGCCGCCGGCCTTCCAGATGGCGTGGAGTGCGATCGAGGCGGGGTCGGTCATGGCGACGGCCCTTGGATCGATGCCTTCCGGCGTCTTCAGGAGATTGGACACCGGCACGCAGACATATTCCGCATAGGCGCCATCGCGGCGGGAACCGAAATAATCATAGTCGCGGCAGCGCGAGAACTGGCCCTTCTGGCACTGGTCGCATTTGTAGCAGGGCAGCATGGGCGGCACGGCCACGAGTTCGCCCTTGGTGAAGCCTTCGACGCCCTCGCCCAGTTCGGCGATATGGCCGGAGAATTCATGGCCGCAGATCAGCGGCATCTTGTGCGCGCCCTTGATCAGCATGCGCGGCAGGTCGGAGCCGCAGACACCGACGGCGGCAACGCGCAGCAGCACATGCCCCGGAAGCACATCCGGAACGGGAACCTCTTCGAGGCGTATA
Organism: Phyllobacterium sp. 21LDTY02-6; assembly: GCF_023554255.2. Classification (GTDB taxonomy): domain Bacteria; phylum Pseudomonadota; class Alphaproteobacteria; order Rhizobiales; family Rhizobiaceae; genus Phyllobacterium. Next base: position 251,896 of record NZ_JAMJWD020000006.1, read on the forward strand.
TCACCGGGGGCGTAAAGTACTGCTGCGCGCATGATGGATCCTTGACTGCGTATGGATAGGAAACAATGCGGGGTCGGCAGAACCGGCCCCGCCAATATGGTTATTTGCCCAGAACCTCGGGGCGATATTCGGCGAACAGGCCTTCACGCGGGAAATCCGCGACATTCTTGGCAGTGACGAGCGTCGAACCGGCATCGACGAACTTGGCCACCGGCTTCTTCGCCGCCGCCTCGCGCGCCACCTGGATGGTCACGTCGCCGAGATATTTCGGATCGTTCAGCGCGGAAGCGATGTAATTGCCGCCATCGGCGATGATGCCGAGGGCTTCCGAAAGCCCATCGACGCCGGCGACGAGCACGTCGTTGCGGTTGTTTTCCTTCAGCACCTGCAGCGCGCCGAGAGCCATGTCGTCATTATGGGCATAGACCAGCTTGACGTCCGGATTTGCCTGCAGGAGATCCTGCATGGCGGTAACGGCATTGGCCCGGATATATTCGGCATAGGGTCCCTCGACGATCGTATGGCCGGAACCCTCGATCGCCTTGTGGAAGCCGTCGCGGCGATCCATCATGACCGCGCCGCCGGCATCGCCCTGGATCTCGATGATCTTGGCCTTCTCCACGCCATCGGCCTTCAGCCTTTCGACGACTGCCTCGCCGACCATCTGGCCCATCTTCTTGTTGTCGCGGCCGATATGGGCGGTGACGCCCTCGCCATTGACGCTGCGGTCGACGGTGATGACCGGGATGCCTGCGGCAACGGCGGCTTCGAGCGAAGGCACGACCGCATCAGGATTGACCGGATTGATGATGAGCGCGTTGACGCCCTGGGTGATCAGATCCTGGATATCGTTGTTCTGCTTGCTCACATCGCCATTGGCATCGAGGAAGATCAGCGTATCGCCGCCCGCCTTGGCCGCTGCCTCGGCGCCGGTCTTCAATTGCACATAGAATGGCGACTGCAGCGTCACCTGGCTGAAGCCGATCTTCAATCCCTCCGCATGGGCTGGCGCGGTTAGCCCGATACCTGCCGCGAGCGCAACGGCAGACGCGGCCAGAACGAATCTCGACAAAAAACGACGACGGTTGAGCATGGTTTTCCTCCCCATTGACCCAGATTTTCAGAGCGAACAACAAAAGTGCAATTTCTGCTCATTTGTTAAATTGAAAATAAGCAGATGCTCATGGCGGTGTCAACCTCACTGAAAATTTGCAATGGCCCATGGAGATTTGCATCTGCATCCTGCGCACCTCAGTGCTGCAATGCGCTGCGAAGGTGCTTGCGCGACGCCCGGCGATGGTCCTAAGCTGGCAGCTCCCCCATTGCGAGATTCTCCCGATGCTCATCACAAGCGAGACCATGGCCGACACCGCGCGGCTGATCCGTCCCCATGTGCGCCGAACGCCTGTCCTGCGCACCGACCTGGCCGATTTCGGCGGTCCGGCGCTGCCGCTCGACCTGAAGCTCGAATGCCTGCAGCATTCCGGCTCGTTCAAGGCGCGCGGCGCTTTCGCCAATCTGCTGACGCGCGAGATTCCCGCCGCCGGCGTCGTCGCGGCCTCGGGCGGCAATCATGGCGCGGCCGTCGCCTATGCCGCGAAGCAGCTCGGCATCCGCGCGACCATTTTCGTGCCCGAAGTTGCCTCGGCGGCGAAGATCGCGCTGATCCGGCAATATGGCGCCGATATCGTCATCGGTGGGGCGCGCTACGCCGATGCGCTGGCCGCGAGCGAGACATTCATTGCCGAACATGGCGCGCTCGCCGTCCATGCCTATGACCAGATGGAGACCCTGCTCGGCCAGGGTACGCTGGGCCACGAGATCGAAGAGGATTTGCCCGAGGTGACGACGCTGCTGGTGGCGGTTGGCGGCGGCGGGCTCATCGGCGGCATAGCCGCTTGGTATGCCAGCCGCATCAGGATCGTGGCGGTGGAGCCCGACGGCGCCCCGACGCTGCACGATGCCTTGCGGGCCGGCAAACCGGTCGAAGCGCCGGCGGGCAGCGTCGCGTCGGATTCCCTCGCCCCGCGCCAGGTGGGGCAGCTCATGTTTCCGATCGCACGGGACCATGTCGCCGAATCGGTCCTCGTCACGGATGATGCGATCATCGCCGCGCAGAAGGCGCTGTGGAATGGCGCTCGCGTCGTGGCCGAACCGGGCGGCGCCACCGCCCTTGCCGCCATCCTGTCGGGCGCCTATCGTCCCGGTCCTGACGAGCGCGTCGCCGTGCTCGTCTGCGGGTCGAATACGACAGCCGTCGATTTCGGCTGATAGCGGCCGAATGGTCTGAAAGGAAGAGCAATGAACCAGACTGTCGTCGAACGTTTCCTGCGTTACGTGGTGATCGATACGCAGTCCGACCCGACATCGCCCAGGCAGCCATCGACGGAGAAGCAGAAGGATCTCGGCCGTCTTCTGGTGGAGGAACTGCTGGAACTTGGCCTTTCCGACGCCCATCTCGACGAACATGGCTATGTCTACGCCACCATCCCGTCCAATGTGGACAGGCCGGTGCCGGTCATATGTTTCTGCTCCCACATGGATACGGCGCCCGATTTCAGCGGAGCCAATGTCAAGCCGCAGATCGTGCGCAATTATGGCGGCGGCGATATCCCCTTGCCGGGGGATTCCAGCCGGATCATCCGCCCGAGCGAACACAAGGCATTGTCGGACCAGATCGGCAACGACATCATCACCACGGACGGCACGACCCTGCTCGGAGCGGACGACAAGGCCGGCATCGCCGAGATCATGACCGCCGCGCAGACATTGGTGCAGAACCCGCAGATCCCGCACGGGACCGTCAAGATCCTGTTCACGCCGGATGAGGAGATCGGCCGCGGCGTCGACAAGGTCGACCTCGCCAGGCTCGGCGCCGAATTCGCCTATACGGTCGATGGTTCGACGGCGGGCACTATCGAGGACGAGACCTTCTCGGCCGACGGCGTGGAGATCACCATATCCGGCGTCGCCATTCATCCGGGCTTTGCCAAGGGCCGGATGCAGAACGCCATCAAGATCGCGGCCGCGCTGCTGGACAGGCTTCCCGCCGACCAGGCGCCTGAAACGACCGAGGGGCGGCAGGGCTTCATCCACCCGACCGGCATCACCGGGTCGATGGAAAAGGCCGAACTCGGCTTTATCATCCGCGATTTCGACGATGCGCTTCTCAAGCAGCGCGCCGCGCTGCTCGAGACATTGCTGAACGAGGTCGTCGCCGCCTATCCCGGCGCGTCCTCTACCTTTGAGGTCAAGGAACAATACCGCAATCTGAAACAGGTGCTCGACCAGCATCCCCGGATCGTCGAATACGCCACCGAGGCGATAGCGCGGGCGGGCCTGACGCCGGTGCGCGGCAGTATCCGCGGCGGCACCGACGGATCGCGCCTGTCGTTCATGGGCCTCCCCTGCGCCAACATTTTCGCCGGTGGCCACGCCTTCCACTCGCCGCTGGAATGGGTGAGCCGGCAGGACATGGAAAAGAGCGTCGCCACGCTGGTGGCACTCGCACAGATCTGGGCCGAACGCAGCGAGGGCTGAGAGCGGTGGTTTGGTGGTGGGGTGGTAGTTCTGTGACGTTTCAATCTCTGGCGCCCAACCTTCTTGCAATCAATCCAATAACCCTCATCCTGAGCTTGTCGAAGGGCGCAGCAACGGTGGTGCAATCCCTTTTTTGTTGCATCAGCATAGTGCGTGCTTCGACAAGCTCAGCATGAGGGAGGTGGGGGCTCAGCATGAGGGAGGTGGGGTGCAATCCCTTTTCGAGATGCTGGATACGGAAAATCCGCACCACGCCCGCGAAAATCGCGTCTGGTCATTGAAAAGGGGGGAGACGGGCGGTCTTCAGCGCGTCAATATGGTATCAGGGTCTAGGTCCGAAGACCGCCCGCGACGTCTTTGCCTGCTGTTCCTGCGTTTGTCAGACGCAACAACCCGGAAAACGAAGCGCTACCTCCGTTTCCTTCTGCAGTTTGCCGGCCAGTCGGGGTTGTCACTTCCGACTATCCGGCAACGCCATCCTTTCCCAGCTTGTCGAAACAGCACCGGAAGCTGCTCCCCCACTGGAAAGGACCTGCACAGAATAACCCGGTTTCAAAGTGGTGGGATAAGTTTCCATTTATCCCACCAGAGGGGACGGGCGTTGCATTACTGTTGTGGGGTCCTTCAACAGGCTCAGGATGAGGATGATTGATTTGATTGCAGAAAAGCAGGGAGCCCAGGTTGGAAACCTCGCAGAATTATCCCCCTGCCAAACACCCAATTCCCTCATCCTGAGCCCTCATGCTGAGCTTGTCGAACCACGAAGGGCGCAGCAACGTTTGTGCAATCGCTTTTTTATAGCACTGCATCAAACATTGCGGCATCGAAGGCAGGCTCTTTTGGGCCGGATTTTTGCCTGCCGCCGATGTGCGAACTTCATCATCCCATGTGAATTCGACAACAAGTGACGGTGGTTTCGCTGCGCCGCTCTCTTGACTCCGCAGCTTTTCACGCCGCAATGTATTGTCTGACGTCTTACATAACCACAAGAGAATGCGGGGAAGACGTTGCCAAAGAAGGAGGTCTCTCGTGAACAGTTTTCTCAAATTTGCAGTGGCAGGAGCATTGGCTCTTGCGGCCTCGACGGCGGCCCACGCCGGCGCGACGCTCGATCGGGTCATGAGCAAGAAGGCAATGGTGGTCGCCACGAACAGCAGCTGGCCTCCCCAGAGCTATCTGGACGACAATAATGAAATGGTCGGGTTCGACATCGACATGGCCAAGGAAATCGGCAAGCGCCTGGGCGTCGAAGTCTCGTTCGAGACGCCGGATTGGGCGACCCTGACGGGCGGCCGCTGGCAGGGACGCTATGATGTGGGCGTTGGTTCGGTAACGCCGACCAAGGCGCGCGCCAATGTCATCGATTTCGCCTCGATCTATTATTACAGCCCCTATGTCTATGTCGTGCACAAGGACAGCAAGGCTGCTTCGGTCAACGATCTCAACGGAAAGGTGATCGGCGTCGAAACGGCGACGACCTCCGAGGATTTCATCCGCCGCCAGCTCGAGATCGATGCGCCGGGCCTGCCGCCGATCGAATACAAGATCGAGCCGGGCGAAGTGCGCACCTTTGCCGACTCCATGCTGCCTTTCGACGATCTGCGGCTTGGCGATGGCGTGCGCCTCGACGCGGTGATCGCGCCGGAACAGACTGCACAGAACGCCATCAAGAACGGCTATCCGGTACGCATCATCGAAGGCGAATATGCCTTCCGCGAACCGCTGGTCGTGATCGCCGAAAAGGGCGATCCGGAATGGACCGCCAAGGTCGGCGAAACCATCGCGGCGATCAAGGCCGACGGTACCTTGGCCAAGCTGACCACCAAATGGTACGGCAAGGACTACAGCGCCAACTGATACATTTGAAGGGGGCGGCCGATGTCGCCCCTTTTCAATCGCCTTGCCGTGGGCCGCGAGAGATCAATGACATATATAGATACGTTTTACCGCCGGACGCTTGCGGACGATCGTTCCTTTCCGAAGCTCGATGGCATCATCGAATGCGACACGCTGATCGTTGGCGGCGGCCTTGCCGGCCTCACCGCCGCGTTGCAGCTCGCAAGAGCCGGCCAGTCGGTGGTGGTGCTCGAAGCGCAGCGCATCGGCTGGGGCGCCTCCGGCCGCAATGGCGGATTTGTCAGCCCGGGCTATGCCAATGGCGCCGATGCGATCGAGCGTGCCGTCGGCGCCGATGCTGCCCGCAAGCTGCATGCGCTTTCGGTCGAAGGGATGTATTTCGTCCGCGATACGATCGCAGAATTGAAGATTGCCGAGGCGGCGCCCGTCAACGGCATCATGAGCGTGTTGCGCTATCCCGATCCGGACGGGCTCAAGGCCTATGCCGAGAAGCTGCAGAAGAATTTCAACTACAAGGTCGATTTCATGGAGTGCGACGAGGTGCGCCAGCGCCTGCGCTCCAATCGCTACTTCCAGGCGCTGCGCGACCCGCAGGCGTTCCACATACATCCGCTGAACTATCTGCGTGCGCTCGCCCGCGAGATCGAGCGGCTCGGCGGCAGGATTTTCGAGCAGAGCGCGGCGGCATCGACCGATCTTTCCGGAGCCTCGAAGGTCGTGCGCACCGCCGCCGGTACGGTGAAAGCGCGCCGCCTGGTGTTGAGCACCGGCGGCTATACGACTTCGCTGATACCGAAGGTCGGCCGCAGCTTCCTGCCCATCGCCACCTATGTGATGCTTTCAGAAGAGGCGCCGGAACTGATCGCTTCCGCCATCGCGACCACCGATGCCATCGGCGACAACCGGCGGGCGGGCGATTATTACCGGGTGGTCGATGGCGGGCGCCGCCTGCTCTGGGGCGGCCGGATCACCACCAAGGCGGCTTCCGCCAGCGCCCTCGCCAATGAGCTGCGCCGGGAAATGACCACCACCTATCCTCAGCTGGCGCAATTGCGCACCGAAGTCGCCTGGTCGGGGCTGATGTCCTATGCGCGCCACCTCATGCCCCAGATCGGCCGGCTGCAGCCCGATGTGTGGTATTGCACGGCCTTTGGCGGACATGGGCTCAACACGACGGCGATCGGCGGAAAGCTGGTTGCCGAAGCCATACTCGGCCAGTCCGACCGCTATACGCTCTTCAACCCCTATGGCCTCGTCTGGGCCGGCGGCCTCGCCGGGCTCGCCACCGCCCAGCTGACCTACTGGAAATTGCAGGCCCAGGACTGGTGGCGGGAGCGCCCCTATGTCTGAGCCCAAGAGCCCCCTGTTCGAGCTTAAGAGAAGGAAACTTCGCTCATGATCGCAACGTTTATCCTGTCGCATCCGAAGGCGACGAAGCGGATCGGCGGATCGGTTGCCATCGTGCTTTTGGCTGCCATGCTTTACTGGATGGGCGTGGGACCGGGCTGGCTGCAGCCATTCCTGCCCGGAGCCCTGCAATCCCCCGGGGCGTCGCGCGTCGCGGCCGCGATCGTGATCTCGCTGCTGATCGCGCTGAACTGGAAGGTGCTGGGCCTCCTGCCGCGGCTCTACCAGGTCGGCGCCGTCTGGGCCGAGCTATTCGCGCTCCTGCTGCTGTTCTTCTATTCGTTCAATCTCAGTTTCAGCTTCATCGCCAAGAAGATCGGGTTTCTCATCACGCAAGGCGTGGTGACGACGCTATATATTTCGGTGATCTCGATCGTCATCGCGACGATCATCGCGCTCATCGGCGCAATCGCCAAACTGTCGAAGAACGGCGTCGTCTACGGCCTCGCCAGCTTTTACACCTCGCTCTTCCGCGGCCTGCCGCTCTTGATGCAGATCTACATCATCTATCTCGGACTGCCGCAGGTCGGCTATGTGATCGGCGCCATTCCGGCCGGCATCCTCGCGCTTTCGCTCTGCTACGGCGCCTATATGACGGAGATCTTCCGCGCCGGCATCGAGAGCATCCCGAAGGGCCAGACCGAGGGCGCCACCGCGCTCGGCCTGCGGCCCAACCACACGATGTTCCTGGTGATCCTGCCGCAGGCGATGCGCGTCATCATTCCGCCGACGGGCAACCAGTTCATCGCCATGCTCAAGGATTCGTCGCTGGTCTCCGTCGTCGGCGTCTGGGAAATCATGTATCTGGCACGCACGATGGGCCAGAAGGAGTTCCGCCACATCGAGATGCTGATCACCGCATCCATGATCTACTGGCTGCTGTCCATCGCCCTTGAAATCATCCAGGCCCGCATCGAGGAACGGTTCGGCCGTTCCCTGAAGCGCTGATCGGAGACGACAGAACTCATGACCCAGCCTGCTCCTGCAAGTGCCGAGATCGAGATGAAAGACGTCCATAAATGGTATGGAAGCTATCATGCGCTCGACGATATAAACCTGACGATTGCGCCGCGGGAGAAGGTGGTCCTGTGCGGACCGTCGGGCTCGGGCAAATCGACCCTGATCCGCTGCATCAACCGGCTGGAGACGCACCAATCGGGCAGGATCGTCGTCGGCGGCATCGAACTCAACGATGAAGAGGACCGGATCGACGAGGTGCGGCGCGAGGTGGGGATGGTATTCCAGCACTTCAACCTGTTTCCGCATCTCACCATCCTGCAGAACTGCATCCTCGCCCCGCTATGGGTTCGCAAGACGCCGAAGAAGCAGGCGATCGACCAGGCGATGCACTTTCTCGAACGCGTCCGGATTCCCGAGCAGGCGAACAAGTTTCCCGGCCAGCTTTCCGGCGGCCAGCAGCAACGGGTGGCGATTGCCCGGGCGCTCTGCATGAGCCCCCGGATCATGCTGTTCGACGAGCCGACATCGGCGCTTGATCCGGAAATGGTCAAGGAAGTGCTCGACACCATGGTTTCCCTCGCCAGGGAAGGCATGACGATGGTGTGCGTCACCCATGAAATGGGCTTTGCCCGCCAGGTGGCGGACCGGGTGATCTTCATGGATCAGGGGCGGATCGTCGAGGAAGGAAAACCGGCGGAATTCTTCGACAATCCGCAGAACGAGCGCAGCAAGCTGTTCCTCAGCCAGATATTGCACTAGGTTCCAGCCGGCGGCAGGTCGAGGCGGTCAGAGCCGGCGCGGTATTTGCCGGAAGCCGCCAAGATGGGTGCATGTGGCGGCCGCGGCATCGCGCCCGGCCTCAAGCCAGACGCGCAGATTGCCGCCCTCCCTGCTCCTTGCGGCGATGAAGCCGGCAATGAAGCTGTCGCCGGCGCCCGTGGTATCGACGACGTCGACCGGCTTGATGCCGATCTGGACGATCTCCTTGCCGTCGGATGCCAGCGAGCCGAGCGCGCCCATCGTCACCACCGCCAGGGCGGCGCCGCGCCGGTGGAACTCGGCTGCCATGTGCCGCGCTTCATCGGGGGAGCCGGCCGAGGCGAAGACGATGCCGAGGCCGGTCACGTCGAGATTTCGCGGATCGGCATTGACGGAGACGTCCTGCGAGACGCTCGTGCCGCTTTGCGCCAGCGCCTGCCGAAGGGCGCCGCCATCGTCGAGCCAGCCGATATGGACATGGCGCATCTGCACCAGCACTGGGAGTTCGTCGGGCTCTGGCGCATAGCCCCGGCACGCACCGAACTCCTCGACGACAAAGACCCGTTCGCCCGCCTCGGTGATGTCGATGTCGGTGAAGGCGGTAACGGCGGGCCGAATGGCCACATGGTCGGTATTGACGCTGTTCGCCGACAAGGCGTCGACGATATGCCGGCCATCGGCATCATCGCCGATGGCGCCGAAATAGGCCGTCGGGCAGCCGAGCGCGGTCAACTGGACGGCGACATTGACGGCATTGCCGCCGGCGAAAGCCTCGCGCACCGGTGTTTGAAAGCGGTCGACGCAATTGTCGCCGACCGCTGCGAACTGGAAGGATCTCATTCAGGCCTCAATACATGATGCAGCACCATGCGGGCTGACTGCGTCCATAATCAATAGGCGACGCGCTTGTAATAGCGCCGCGTGGTCAGCGGATGATTGCGGATCACTTCCAGATGCGCGCTGACCCTTTCGAGGACGGCGGCGAGGACGACCGGCGAGACCAGGGCGCGCACTTCATCCGAGACGCCGGGAAGCGCGAAGGATGCCGTGTCGAGAACGAACAGCTTCTTCGTGTAGTTCGGCACGAAATTCTCCACCCTTTCGGCGAGCGGGCGGAACTTGTCCTCGCCCTTGAAGAGAATGACGCTGACATCGTCTTCGACGAGTTCAAGCGTGCCGTGGAAGAAATCCGAGGCATGCACGGGCCGCGTCCTGATCCACTGCATCTCCTCGAGAATGCACATGCCGTAATAATAGGCTTCCGGCCATACATTCCCGGCTCCGGCGATGATGTGGTAGTTCGACGCCGCAATCGCCTCGGCAAAACCACGCGCCTGGGGCTCGAAACCGCGCTTCACTTCGATCAGCAATTGCGGCAGCAGCGCGATCTCGGCAATGATCTGCTCGTAATTGGCGATTTCGCCACGGTGTTTCATGATGGAAAGCGCGACGAACAAGGATTGCAGGTAGAAGGATTCGCAGGACGTGTCGTCCTCGGCAAAATTGACGAAGGCGTGGTCGCCGCCCTTGCCTAGCGGCGTCTCGGCATGGCCGACAAGGGTCAGCACGGTTGCGCCGATCTGCTTCAGCTTCGCCAGCATCGCCACGCTTTCCTTGGTCGTTCCCGAGAGCGAAGGCATGACGACGATGGACTTGGCGGTGAGATTGGCCGAATTGGCGAGGATCAGTTCCGCCGGCAGATCGAGATAGGCCGGAAAGCGCGAGCTGCGCTGCAGGAGCTGGGCTGCCGGCTGCATCAATATGGCCGCGCCGCCCGTGCCAAGGAAGAAGACATTCTCCGCGCCTCTGTTCAGGCAATCGGCAATGACGGCATCGAAACGTGCCGCAAAGCCAGTCGCGCCCGACTGAATGCGAAGATATCTCTGTTCATCGAAGTTTAGCATGACAATGTCTGGTCCCGGTTTGAAATGTTGTAAGACAACTGACATCTAGGCCGCAGCTTGTCAAGCGGAAGTAGAGCGCCTTTTCGGCATATTGCGGCACTTGTCGGGGAAGCCTGGCGCCGCAGTCGCATGCCTGGCTTGACCTCGCAGGATTTGTCAGACAAGAAGAATGAACAATTGCGAGGTATTGCCGTGGAAGAACCGTTGCGCGATTCAAGGACCCTTGTGGTGCGCTTGAGAGACCGGATTGCGGAACTCATCCGCGAGGAGGGCCTCGCCCCCGGCGACAAGCTGCCGACCGAATCGCAGCTGACCGAACGTTTCAAGGTCTCCCGTCCCGCACTCAGGGAAGCCCTGAAGCTGCTCGAGCAGGACAGTTTCATCTATGTCGAGCATGGGCGCGGGCGCTTCGTTTCGGCGATGTCCGCCGTGCATGTGGACCGGCCCATCACGGTGTTCGAGAGCGTCACGGACATGTCGCGGCAATACGGATATCGCACCAGCAACCGCATTCTCTCCATCAGCGAGGAAATCGCCGACAAGACCGTGGCCAGGCATCTGAAGCTCGATGCCGGCGAGCGGGTGATCCGGCTGGAACGGCTGCGCCTCGAGCGCGACACGCCAATCATGTATTGCCTCGACTATGTTCCGCGCACGATCATCCCCGAAAAGCTCTATGATCTCGACTGGAGTGGATCGCTGCTCGACCTGTTGGAACGCTACAAGCAGCGCCCGCGCATGTCCGCGGCATCGGTGACCGCGGTGACGCTGCCGGAAGAAATCGTGGAGCGCCACGATCTGCGGGATTTCGGCCCTGCCCTGCTGATCACGGAAACGGCATATAATGACGCCGGCGCCCCCGTCGTCTACGCCGTCGACTATCACCGCGGCAGCCATTTCACCTTCAGCCTCGTGCGCAAATAATCGCGGGAGGAGCAGCACATGCGGCCGCCGCCCTTGCAAACCGTCAGGGAAGAACTGGATGCGGCGATGGCGCGCATCGATGAGACCGGCCTTGCGGCGCTGCAAGGCCTGTTCCAGGATTCGGCCAGGCGGATCTTCTTCTGCGGGCAAGGTCGTTCGGGGCTGGTGGCCGAGATGGCTGCGATGCGGTTCATGCACCTTGGCTACCGGGTCCACTTCGTCGGGGAGGCAACCGCTCCCTCGATTGCATCGGGCGATCTGATGATCGTCCTCTCGGCCTCGGGCGAAACCGCCACCACGATAGCGTTCGCCAGGATCGCGCGTTCCGAAGGTGCGCAAGTTGCGGGCCTGATGGGGAGAGCCGAAAGCACCCTCGCCCAATATTGCGATCCGCGCATCCTCGTGCCGGTGGCCGGCAGCCGCCAGTTCGGCGGCACGCTGTTCGAACAGAGCTGCCTGCTCATCCTCGACAGCATTGCGCTGGCCTTTTCGGACGGGCAGCACGATGCCATGCAGGCCCGTCACACCAATCTGCAATAGCGCCCGAGGGCTGGGCCGCTAGGCAGGCAGCGCGACTATGTCGATATGGTCGCCCTCGGCAGTCTCCACATCGTTCATGATGGCTTCGACGTCGTGGCCGCGATCGACGAGTTCGCCGTCCTCGGTGATGACATTGATACGATATCCGAGACCGATCAGCATCTGGAGATAGGTCTCCGGCGTCACGCTCGAAATCCAGCCGATAAGGCTCGGGCTGAACTCGCTGACGATAATGGGCCGGAACTGCCTGAGAATATCGATCATGCCGTTGAACGCCTTCACCTCGGCGCCCTCGATATCGATCTTGATGAAATCGATGCGATCCCAGCTCTTCAGGATGCCGTCGAGGCGCACACAGGGTATCAGCCGCTTGATTTCAAGTGACTGTCCGGCTTGCAGCGTCGCAGTCGTGCCATTGGAGCCGGAACCGCTCAGCGAAAGCACGTCCGTCCGGTCGCCGACAGCGGTCAGCAGGATCTCCACCTGGCTGAACTGATTGGCGTCGCGGCTGGCGGTGAGCAACCTGCCGTTTTCGATGTTCGGCTCGATGGCGAGGACACGCCCCGTCGTGCCGACGAGCTTCGCCAGCAGCATGGTGAAATAGCCGATATTGGCGCCGATATCGAGCGCCCGCATGCCGGGTTTCACGAGTTCCTTCACGATCCGCGTGACGTTCGGCTCATAGCTGCCACCGGCAACATTGCTGCCCACATCGGGATCGGCGCGATCGGCATAGATCCACGCATCGTTGAGAAACACCTTTTCGAGGTTTTTCGCGCCGGGCGGGTCGAGCAAGCGGCGATTCTGGAACTCGAGCGAGTTCAGATACATGCGAACTATGTCTTCAAGCGGCTTGCCCGCATAGCCATAATGCCCGCTTTCTTCCTCGTTCATCTGTCGTCCCAAGATCAAACGGAAAGCATATTCGATATCGGCTCTGGTCGTTTCAATCGTCATGTGATGCGTCTCGCCCCCTCGCTAGCCCGGCATTGTCAATGATCTATAACCGATGCTTTCCGGGCAAGGAACAAATTCCGGCTGATCATGTTGATCAACAACACAATTCGCAATGGAGAGTGTTTCATGCCCAAGCAGAAGAAATGGTCGCAGGAAGTGACCGAGAAAAGCGACGCACTCGACCTTGAGGAGAATGTCTTCGAGGCCGACGACCCAAGGAAAATCGCCCGATCGTTGAAGAAATCGGCGGAAGCGTCCGACCGGCGGAAATCAAGCCCGTTCCGCTCCGCCATGTCGATGCTGACATTCTATGTCAATCGGGCCGGTACCAAGCTTCCGCAGAAGCAGAAGCGCGTGCTCGAACGGGCCAAGGACGAATTGCGGGAATTGTACGGGCGCAAGCCCTCATAGACAGGCGCGCTTGCCGCCGGCTATTGCGATGCCGAGATCACCTGCCGCAGCGCCGACGAGAAGCGCATCTCGATCTCGTCGCGATGGACATGGCGGCCACCCGATACGAGCTTCCTGCCGCGCACCCAGACATCGTCTGGCTTGACCGCATTGGCAAAAATCCAGGCATCGAGTGCCGCATCCCCCGCATAGACGTCCGCTACATCGGCGGAAAGGCTGACGAAACTGGCCGGCCTTCCGACTTCAAGGCCGCTCTCGGCGCCGAGCGCTGTGGTGCCGCCCCGCAATGCACCGTCGAAGAGCGCGCGGCCGGTAGAACCCGCCTGGCCCGCCATGACATTGCGCGAGCGGTGCAGCAGACGCTGCGAATATTCGAGCTGGCGCAACTCGTCCCCTATGCCGATCAGGACATTGGAATCCGAACCCACGCCATAGGCGCCGCCGGCGGCGGTGAACGCCGCGCCCGGAAATATCCCGTCGCCGAGATTGGCCTCCGTCACCGGGCAAAGCCCGGCTACCGCGCCGGATTGCGCCATGCGGCGGGTTTCGTCGGCGGTCATGTGGGTGGCATGGATGAGGCACCAGCCGGCATCGACAGCAACATGATCGAGCAGCCATTCCACCGGCCGTTTATCGGACCAGGCGAGGCAGTCGTCCACCTCCTTCACCTGCTCGGCGATATGAATATGCTTCGGGCCGTTTCCCGCCAATCGCGTCACCGCGGCAAGCTCGGCTTGCGTCACCGCGCGCAGGCTATGCGGCGCGACGCCGAGATTGGCTCCCGGCATGTCGCCGATTATCCGTTCACAGCGGGCGTAGAGCTTTTCGAAACTCGCCAGCGAATTGACGAAGCGGCGCTGGCCTTCATTCGGGGCGGCGCCGCCGAAGGTGGAATGGGCATAGAATACCGGCAGCAGCGTCAAATCGATGCCGGTCTCGGCCGCCGCCCCGGCTATCCTCGCCGCCATTTCGGCAATGTCGCCATAGGGGCTTCCATCCAGATCATGGTGGAGATAGTGAAACTCGCCGACCCTGGTGAAGCCGGCTTCGAGCATTTCCACATAGAGCTGCGCTGCGAAGGCCTGCGCATGGTCCGGCGTCATGGATAGGGCGAAGCGATACATGATATCGCGCCAGCTCCAGAAACTGTCCTCCCCCGCCCCGCGGGTTTCCGCCAGCCCGGCCATGCCGCGCTGGAACGCATGGCTGTGAAGGTTCGGCATTCCGGGAATGATGATTTCATGGCGTTCGTCGGCGGCGGAAGCAACGCCGTCAAGCTCCAGCGACTGGATGCCTCGATCGTCGAACGACACCCGCACATTGCTCTTCCAGCCGGTCGGCGTGAGGAGAGTCTTTGCAAATACGCTGGCCATGGTTCCTCCCGTGACAGAAAAATCGTTTGCGTTGGGTTTAATTATGTCTATACATATTGGAGGGAGAAGGAAAGGCACAAAGCTCGATGGGTGGAGAGAATAATAGCGCAGATCCTGAGGTGGTTCCGGGACATTTGTGGCTGGGCGCCCGCCTTGCCACGCTCGAAGAGGGCAATGCCGAACCGATAGAAGACGGAGCCTTGCTGGTCAGGAACGGCGTGATCGCGTTCGCCGGGCCAAGGGCTGAGCTACCGGCCGATCTCGCCAAGGACGCTGCCATCACCGATGTGCAGGGCCGCCTCATCACCCCCGCCTTCATCGACTGCCACACCCACCTCGTCTATGGCGGCAACCGCGCACGCGAATTCGAGATGCGGCTGGACGGCGCCAGCTATGAGGAGATCGCCCGCGCCGGCGGCGGCATCGTCTCTTCCGTCAAGGCCACGAACGAACTCGATGACGACGCGCTGACGGCCCAGGCCCTTCCGAGACTGGACGCGCTCCTGGCCGAAGGTGTCTCGACGGTCGAGATAAAGTCCGGCTACGGGCTCAACATCGAAGCCGAATTGAAGATGCTTCGCGTGGCGCGTGGCCTGGCGCGGCATCGGCCGGTGCGCATAGTGACGAGCTATCTCGCCGCGCACGCCACGCCCCGCGAATATAAGGGAAGAGCGGACGACTATATCGCCGAAGTCGTCATCCCCGGCCTGACTGCTGCGCATGCGCAAGGTCTGGTCGACGCGGTCGACGGTTTCTGCGAAGGCATTGCATTCTCGACGGAGCAGATTGCGCGGGTATTCGACGAGGCGGCAAGGCTCGGCCTGCCGGTCAAGCTTCACGCCGAACAGCTCTCCAACCTTGGCGGCGCAAAGCTTGCCGCTTCCCATGGTGCACTCTCCGCCGACCACCTCGAATATCTGGATGATGAGGGCGCGCGCGCATTGGCGGATGCCGGAACCGTCGCCGTCCTGCTTCCGGGCGCCTTCTATGCGCTGCGCGAGGAGCGGGCCCCGCCGGTAGCGGCGCTGAGAAATGCCGGCGCGCGCATTGCCATCGCCACCGACAGCAACCCGGGAACATCCCCCCTCACCTCGCTTCTCCTGACGATGAACATGGCCTGCACGCTGTTCGGCCTGACCGTGGCGGAAGCACTGGCCGGGGTGACCCGCGAGGCGGCACGGGCGCTCCGCATTCTCGATCGGACAGGCACGCTCACAACGGGAAAATCCGCGGATTTCGCGGTCTGGAATGTCGAGCAGCCGGCAGAGCTTGCCTATCGGATCGGCTTCAATCCCCTGCATGAACGGATATTTCAAGGAAAGACGACCAACAGATGACCGTCACACTTCAACCCGGCAATGTCCCGCTGGCTGTTCTTGCCGAGCTCTACTGGACCGGCGCTCCCGCCCGGCTCGATACTGCCTGCCATGCCGGCGTCAAAGCTGCCGCGCGCCGTATCGCCGAGATCGCCGCGGGGAACGCCCCCGTCTATGGCATCAATACCGGCTTCGGCAAGCTGGCTTCGATCAAGATCGAGGCTGCGGATGTCGCAACGCTTCAGCGCAACCTCATTCTCTCGCATTGCTGCGGCGTCGGCCAGCCGCTGACGGAAAATATCGTGCGGCTGATCATGGTGCTCAAGCTGATCTCCCTTGGCCGCGGCGCTTCCGGCGTCCGTATGGAACTGATCCGGCTGATCGAAGACATGCTTTCGAAGGGTGTCATTCCCGTCATACCCGAGAAGGGTTCGGTTGGTGCATCCGGCGATCTGGCGCCGCTGGCCCACATGGCCGCCGCGATGATCGGCGAAGGCGAAGTCGTCGTGGAGGGCGCCCGCATGGCAGCGCGCGACGGTCTCGCCAGGGCTGGCCTCACGCCGGTGGTGCTTGCCGCAAAAGAGGGTCTGGCTCTGATCAACGGCACGCAGGTTTCGACGGCATTGGCGCTGGCGGGCCTGTTCCGCGCCCATCGTGCCGCACAGTCGGCACTGATCACCGGCGCCTTGTCGACCGATGCGGCGATGGGTTCGTCGGCGCCGTTCGAAGCCGAAATCCACACATTGCGCGGACATCGCGGCCAGATCGACACTGGCGCGGCGTTGCGGCGTCTCCTCGAAGGTTCGCCGATCCGCGCCAGCCATGTCGAAGGCGACGAGCGCGTGCAGGACCCCTATTGCATTCGCTGCCAGCCGCAGGTCGATGGCGCATGCCTCGATCTGCTGCGAATGGCGGCGCGGACGCTCGAGATCGAAGCCAATGCCGTGACGGACAATCCGCTCGTCCTCAGCGATGGTGCGGTGGTTTCGGGCGGCAATTTCCACGCCGAGCCCGTTGCTTTCGCCGCCGACCAGATCGCCCTCGCCATCTGCGAGATAGGATCGATCGCCCAGCGCCGGATTGCGTTGCTGGTCGATCCGACGCTGTCCTACGGCTTGCCGGCCTTCCTCGCCAAGAAACCCGGGCTGAATTCCGGCCTGATGATTGCCGAAGTCACCTCCGCCGCGCTCATGTCCGAGAACAAGCAGATGTCCCATCCTGCCTCCGTGGACTCGACGCCGACGTCCGCCAACCAGGAAGATCATGTCTCCATGGCCTGCCATGGGGCGCGGCGGCTGCTGCAGATGACGGAGAACCTCTTCGCCATCGTCGGCATCGAGGCATTGACCGCGGCACAGGGTATCGATTTGCGCGCGCCGCTGAAGACGAGCTCGGAGTTGACCAGTGCTCACACTGCGATCCGAAATACAGTGCCGGAGCTCGAGGAAGATCGCTACATGGCGAACGATCTGGCGGCCGCTTCCGAATTGATTGCTTCAGGCGCCCTCAACGCGGCAATATCCTCCGGCATCCTTCCAGAACTGGATACCGCACCATGAATATGGTCGAGACGACACGCGGCTCTTCGCCGATCATCCTCGGATTTCCGCATACGGGCACCTTCGTGCCGGCCGATATCCAGGAGCGGCTCAACGACAATGGCAGGCTGCTCGCCGATACGGACTGGCATATCGACAGGCTCTACAGCGACCTTCTTCCGAACGTCACGACGGTGCGGGCGGTATTTCATCGCTATGTGATCGACGCCAATCGCGATCCGCAAGGCGTCAGCCTCTATCCCGGCCAGAATACGACCGCGCTCATTCCCGAGACGGATTTCGACGGCAAGCCGATCTGGCGCAGCGGCGAACGGCCCACGGCGGCCGATACCAGAGCGCGCCTTGCGACCTATCATGCGCCCTATCATCAGGCATTGGCGCAGGAGATCGAGCGCGTTCATGCGGAGCACGGCCTGTGCATTCTCTATGATTGCCACTCCATACGCTCGCATATTCCGTTTCTGTTTCAGGGAAAACTTCCGGATTTCAATATCGGCACGAATGAAGGCAAAAGCTGTTCCGCGGAGATCGCCTCCGCCGTCGGCCGCATCGTGTTTGCGGCACGGGGTTATGACGCGGTGATCAATGGCCGCTTCAAGGGCGGCTGGACCACGCGCCATTACGGCAATCCCGACAAGGGCGTGCACGCCATACAGATGGAGTTGACGCAATCGTCGCATCTCGGCACCGAAGCGCCGCCCTTCGACTATGACGAGGGCAAGGCGGAACGGCTGCGCCGGCATTTGCGCGACATTCTGGAAATTCTCGAACAGACAGCAATAAAGCTGGGGAGCAGATGATGAACAATCCACGGCACAATATTCGCGAGATCCGCAGCCCGCGCGGCTCCGAGCTCAATGCGAAAACCTGGATGACCGAAGCGCCGCTGCGCATGTTGATGAACAATCTCGACCCGGATGTGGCGGAGAATCCCAATGAACTCGTCGTCTATGGCGGTATCGGCCGGGCCGCGCGGACCTGGGACGATTTCGACAAGATCGTTTCGACGTTGAAGAACCTCAACGAGGACGAGACGCTTCTGGTGCAATCCGGGAAGCCGGTCGGCGTGTTCAAGACCCATTCGAACGCGCCACGCGTGCTCATCGCCAATTCCAACCTCGTGCCGCATTGGGCGACATGGGATCACTTCAACGAGCTCGATAAGAAGGGCCTGGCGATGTATGGCCAGATGACCGCCGGCTCGTGGATCTATATCGGCACCCAGGGCATCGTACAGGGAACCTACGAAACCTTCGTCGAAGCCGGACGCCAGCATTATGGCGGCAATCTCCAGGGAAAGTGGATATTGACCGGCGGCCTTGGCGGCATGGGCGGCGCCCAGCCGCTTGCCGCGGTGATGGCAGGCGCATGCTGTCTCGCGGTCGAATGCAATCCCGATTCCATCGATTTCCGGTTGCGCACCCGCTATCTGGACGCCAAGGCATCGACCATCGACGAAGCATTGGAAATGATCGACCGATGGACAAAGGCCGGCGAGGCCAAGTCGGTCGGCCTGCTCGGCAACGCGGCCGAGATCCTGCCTGAACTCGTAAGGCGGGGCGTGCGCCCGGACATCGTGACGGACCAGACCTCGGCCCACGATCCGATCAACGGCTATCTGCCGAAAGGCTGGACACTGGCGGAGTGGCGGCAGAAGCGCGAAAGCGACCCGAAGGCGGTCGAGCGGGCGGCGCGCGCTTCCATGCGGGAACATGTGGAGGCGATGATCGCCTTCTGGAACCAGGGCATTCCGACGCTCGACTACGGCAATAATATCCGCCAGGTCGCCAAGGATGAGGGACTGGAGAACGCCTTCGCCTTTCCGGGCTTCGTTCCGGCCTATATCAGGCCGCTGTTCTGCCGCGGCATAGGACCGTTCCGCTGGGCGGCACTGTCCGGCGACCCGGAGGATATCTACAAGACCGACGCCAAGGTCCGCGAACTGACGCCGGGGAATACCCATCTGCACAATTGGCTGGACATGGCGCGCGAGCGGATATCGTTCCAGGGATTGCCGGCGCGTATCTGCTGGGTCGGTCTCGGCGACAGGCACCGCCTGGGCCTTGCCTTCAACGAGATGGTCCGCAATGGCGAATTGAAGGCGCCGATCGTGATCGGACGGGACCATCTGGATTCGGGTTCGGTTGCCTCGCCCAACAGGGAGACGGAAGCCATGCACGACGGTTCCGACGCCGTGTCCGACTGGCCATTGCTGAACGCCCTCCTCAATACCGCATCCGGCGCGACATGGGTTTCCCTGCATCACGGCGGTGGTGTCGGCATGGGGTATTCCCAGCATTCCGGCATGGTCATCTGCTGCGACGGGACCGACGATGCCGCCGAGCGCATCGGCCGCGTGCTCTGGAACGATCCCGCAACTGGCGTGATGCGTCACGCGGATGCCGGTTATGAAATCGCGATCGAATGCGCCAGGGACAAGGGCCTCAACCTGCCCGGCATACTCGGCTGATGAGGATATTTCGGTCCAGCACCTATCGGCAGACGCCGTGGAAGAACGGCGGCGGTGTCACGACCGAGATCATCGTGTTCCCGGAAGGGGCGGCCTTGAGCGATTTCGACTGGCGGGTCAGCATGGCGCAGGTGTCGTCGGACGGCGCCTTTTCCGAGTTCGTCGGGATCGATCGCACCCTGACCGTCATCGAGGGTGCCGCGATGACGCTTCATTTCGGCGAGCAGCGGAAAGTGCGTCTGTCGCCCGCTTCTCCCCCTTTCGACTTCCCGGGTGACGTCCGCGTGGATGCCGTCCTCGAGGGTGAAGCCCTGACCGACTTGAACGTGATGACCCGCCGCGGCCGCTGGAGCCACGATGTGACGAAAATCGGCGGCAATGAGCGCCATGCGGTTCGGACAAACGCAAATTGCGTCGTCCTGTTCTGCAGCGGCGGAGCCGTGACGGTCGAGGTCACCGGGCATAATGCGGCACTGCTCGAAAAACACGACGCGGTTCTATATGACGCGAAAGGCGGGGAATTGGAGCTTGCCTGCCATGGCTCCGGCGACGCCCTGCTCATCGAGCTTTACAAGCAGTCGGCCTGAGGATCTGCAGTGGAAAACCTGAAGCGTGAACCAGCGACGGATGCGGACAGCGCCAAGGGGCAGCTTTCCGCGCGTATCAGGCAGGATATCGAACGCAAGATAATGTCTGGCGAATGGCCGCCCGGAAAGCGCATACCGATCGAGCGGGAATTGATGATCGAATATGATTGCGCCCGGATGACGGTGAACAAGGCGCTCTCGGCGCTTGCGGTGGCCGGGCTGATCGAAAGGCGCCGGAGGGCGGGAAGCTTCGTTTCCCGGCCCTTGTCGCAAGCCGCCGTGATAGAGATTTCCGATGTGAGGGCGGAGGTCGAGGCAACGGGCCAGGTCTACACTCTTGAAGTGCTTTCCCACCGGCAGCGCACCAGCACCCGCATGGACATGAAGCGGCTGGACGTGGAGCGGCCGCGCCCGATACTGGCGATTGCCTGCAGGCACTGGTCCGGCCAGCGCGTGCATTCCTTCGAAGACCGTCTCATCGATCTTTCGAACGTTCCCGAGGTTGCGGCTGTGGCCTTCGACAGCGAGCCGCCCGGCACGTGGCTGCGGACGCACGTACCATGGTCGGAAGCGGAGAACCGGATTACCGCGCTCAATGCCGATGCCGACCTCGCCGCAAAGCTCCTGCTGAAGGAAGGTTCCGCCTGCCTTCAGGTGGAACGCTCGACCTGGCGTGACGACCGCCCGATCACCAATGTGCGCATGATCTATCCCGGCGATTCATACCGGCTCGTCGCGCATTTCAGCCCGAAAGGCGCGGGCTAGCAATAGCGCCACCTGCGGCCGAAATCCGTGCCGATATTTCCGCTTGTCATCGACGTGTAATAAACGGACATTACAAGAAAAAATGCACAGCTGCGCAAGTGGGGGCGGAAATGGATGCGGGAGCTTTCCTCAGTATCGAGGATATCAGTGTCGGCTATGGGCCGACAACGGTACTGGACGGCTTGAATCTTGCCATAGGCAAGGGCGAATTCGTGGCGCTCCTCGGCTCGTCGGGGTGCGGCAAGACCACCCTGCTGCGGACCATTGCCGGCTTTGCCAGGCCAGCGAAAGGAGCAATCCGGGTCGCTGACCGAAACGTGACCCACCTCCCCCCGGACAAGCGCGGAATGGCACTGGTATTCCAATCCTACGCCCTCTGGCCGCATATGACCGTAACCCAGAACATGGCCTATGGGTTGAAGCTGCAAGGCCGCGGTCGGCAGGAGATCACGTCGCGCATCGGCGAACTGCAAGGCTTGCTCGGCCTATCCGGGCTGGGCGACCGGAAGCCGGCCCAGCTATCCGGCGGACAGAGGCAGCGCGTCGCGCTTGGTCGTGCGCTGGCGATCGATCCGGAAATATTGCTGCTGGATGAGCCCTTGTCCAATCTCGACGCCCGGATCCGACTGACGGTGCGCCATGAAATCCGCGCGCTGCAGAAGCGGCTGGGTATCACCGCCGTCCACGTGACGCATGATCGCGAGGAAGCCATGGTGATGGCGGATCGCATCGTCGTGATGAACCGCGGCCGGATCGAACAGCAGGGCACGCCCGAGGACGTCTATAACCGCCCTGCTTCGCCTTTCGTGGCCGCATTCATGGGCGCGGAGAACCTCCTCGACATGGAGGTCAGCGTGGGTCCCCAGCGGATCAATTTGGCCGGACAGCAAGTCCTTGCGATGCCCCACCATCGGGATCTGAGGAGCGGGCGCGCGGAAATCCGGTTCAGGAGCGAGGCGGCTACCCTGCTTCGGCCGGGCGAGTCGCCTCCGGCACAGGCCGGCGGGCTTGAACTTGCCGGCGGGCTTGAACTTACAGGTACCGTTGCGAATGTCAGCTATCCCGGCGGACACTTCCGCCATGGCGTCAGGATCGGCGAGCGGGAAATCCTCGTGGATTCGCCAGCGCCATTCAATCAGGACGAGCACGTGCGAGTATATGTGCCGTCTTCAGCCCTGTTTATTTTCAATACCAGTACCGATGGGGAGAACGATCGCCAAACAGAAGCGATCAGCAACTAAGTTTCCGTAATAGAAGAAGACAGCAATCTTGCTCTGGAGACCGAAAATGAAAACATTCATCAATACCGGCATTTTACTGGGCCTTGCGATGTCGCCAGCCGCCGCCGCGGACCTCACGGTCCTCACGGCCGGGGACCAGAACATGGTCGATTATGTGAACGACTATCTCGGGCCGCTCTTCGAAAAGGAGAATCCCGACGTCAAGGTGCGTGCCGTTGGCACCGGACCCGGCGACGCCGGCTCGCAAAAGATCGTGGAGCGCTTCGACGCACAGGCAAAGGCCAATGTGGAGAACTGGGACGCGGACGTGGCCGTGGTGCACGAGAAGTTCGCCGGCCCGATGGTCAAGGCCGGTTATCTCGAAGCCTATCGCTCGAAGATACCGTCCGGCGAAATGGTGACGAGCGACAAGGCCAGGATGGCGCTCGGCACCAATGTCGATGGCTATGTCATGCCGATGTTCTCGAGCCAGACGGCAATCGCCTACAATCCGGCCCTGATCCCGAACCCGCCGAAGACCTATGCGGAACTGGCCGAGTGGGCCAGGCAGAACCCCAAGCAGTTCGGCTATAACGGGATCAAGGGCGGCGCCTCCGGCGTCAGCTTCGTCATGGGCTGGATCTATGCTTTTGGCGATGGCGACGCCAACAAGCTTATGAACGGACCGTTCGAAGAAGCCGAAACCCGAAAATGGGACAAGGCTTTCGCGCAATTGAAGGAATTCAGCACGAATGCGACCCTGACGCCCGGCAATGCCGGCACGCTCGACATGTTGAGCCGCGGCGAGATCGCAATGGGCCCGGTCTGGGTGGACATGTTCTATTCCTGGCAGGCCGACGGAAAACTGCCGCCGGAAATGAAGCTTTTCCTGCCGGAGCCGGGGATGCCGGGCCAGCCCATGCACTATGTCATTCCAGCCAAGAGCCCGAACCAGGAGATCGCGCGGAAATTCGTGGCCTTGGCGACGAGCCCCAAGGTGCAGGCCGAAGGCATCGTCAAACGCTTCAACTGGTATCCGGGAATCGACGCCAAATTCGTCCAGCCCGAACTGGACAAAGCGAGCTGGGATAAGCTGTTCGTCGATATTTCCCCCGACGACCTTGCAACCAAGGCGAAGCCCTTTCCCATCGCTCCCTATAATTCGGCTATACTGGAAGCCTATGAAAAGAATGTAGCCAACTAATGAAATGCGGCCGGCCGCGCCACGGTCGGCCTCCCCTTTTGCCGAGAGCGGAGCATCCCATGAAGCAGCGCCTACTTGCGGTCCTCCTCGTTCTTCCCGCGCTTGCGATGATAATCGTGTTCTTCATCGTGCCGCTGCTCGCGTCCATTATCGGGGCATTCGAGGTAGAGGGCGCGTTCGGCCTTGGCAATTTCAGCAAGTCGTTCGAACTCTATTCCAGCGACATGATCTTCACGGCGCTGATCGTTTCGGCGTCGACGCTGCTCATCGGCGTCTTTTCGATCGCTATCGGCGGTTATCTGACACTCGGCGAGAACCCGCTGGCCGTCGCCGTGCTGCGGTGGCTCTACCGTTGGCCGATGTTCATACCCTTCATCGTCGTCGGGCAGATCCTGCGGACGTTTCTCGCCAAGAACGGTCTCATGAACAATATACTGGTCTCCGCCGGTCTATTGACCCCGCTCCAGACCGTCGGCTTCCTCGATTGGCGCGGCATCGTTATCGCCTTCGTCTGGAAGCAGACGCCCTTCGTCACATTGCTCGTTTCCGGGGCCATGGCTTCGCTCGATCGCGGCACCATAGAGGCAGCCCGAAACCTCGGCGCGTCGCGTCTTCGAATTCTGGTCGAGATTATCGTGCCGCAGGTGGCGCCAACGATCCTCGTCGGGCTCATTCTTTCGTTCGTCACCATGATGTCGGTGCTTTCCGTACCGCTGATGATCAACGCACAATCACCGACGATGCTGACAGCGGATATCGCATTCCGTATCAACGCCCATGGCGATTACGGCGTCGCCAATGCCCTCGGGCTGATATCGCTCGTCATGACGGCCGGCGTGGCGTTCCTCTATCTGAGGCAGACAGTCAAGGAGCGCTCATGACGACCCGCATCGATCTCTGGTGGCTGCCCCGGGCTGTGCTGCTCGGGCTGCTGGCGTTCATCATCTTCGGCCCCCTCACCAACCTCCTGCTCTGGACGGTCGCGGAGAAATGGTATTTCCCGCATATGCTGCCGCTCGACTATGGGTTCGGTTTCTGGCAGCGGGTGTTCTCGCCGCGCGGCAATGCGATGGTTTCGCTGGGGTCGAGCATCGTGATCGCATCCCTGACCGTCGTGGTCTCCCTGGCATTGGCAATCCCGGCCGGATACGCATTGTCGCGATTGCGCCTGCCCTTCCGCGGGTTGTTCCTGCTGGCTTTCCTCATTCCGCAAGCCTTCCCGAACCTGCCGGTCTATGTGAATATCGCCCGCTTCTTCTACCAGATCGGCCTCAACGGCACGATCGCCGGCGTTGTTCTCGTGCATGTGACGCACGGCCTCGTCTACGCCGTCTGGATTGCAACCGCCGCATTCTCGGCGGTGGACGTCGACCTGGAGGAAGCGGCCCGATCCATCGGCGCCGGGCCGTTCCGCGCATTCCGCGACATTACCCTCCCCCTCGCCGCGCCGGGATTGCTCGCCAGCGCCATTTTCGTTTTTCTCGAATCGCTCGATGAATTCACAGGGACCTATTTTGTCGGCGCGCCGGACGTGACGACCCTCCCCCTCCTCCTCTATACCGCCAGTTCGGGCGGCAATTACCAGATCGCATCCATAACCGCCTTGCTGTTGCTCATTCCATCGATAGGTTTCATGTTGGTGGTCGAGCGATTCTTGCGGGCGGATGTTCTTTCCAAAGTGGGGCATTGAGATGAAATCCAAACGGACCTCAGACAGCAAGGGCGGCGGCAATTATGTAAGTGCAGTCCAGGTCGCCAAGGCAGCCGGCGTCTCCCGCTCGGCCGTATCCAGGGCTTTTACGCCCGGCGCCAGCGTCTCGGCCAAGAAACGCGAGAAGATACTGGCGGCAGCGGAAGCGCTCGGCTACCAGGTCAACGATCTGGCGCGCGGACTGCTGGCGCGGCGCAGCAGGCTCGTCGGCATCGTGGCGACGGACCCCGAGCTCGGCTACCGCTCGCACCTCGTCGCAGCGCTGACGAAAGCGCTCATCCATCGTGGCAGCGTCCCTATCGTCATCAATACCGGCCATACGGAAGAGGAACTGACTGCCGCGCAGAAGACCCTGTTCGGCTATCGCGCCGAAGCGACGATCATCCTTTCCGGCTCACCACCCTCGTCTTTCGTTGAACTTGCACGGCGCAATGGCCAGCCGCTCATTGTGCTCGGACGCTCGGAAACCGGCGCCGACGACGTGAACGTCGATAATGAGGATGCCGGCCGGGAAGCAGCGCGGCTTTTCCTTGCGGCGGGATACAGGAAGCTCGCCTTCGCAGCGCCCTCGATACGCACGCCGACGACGATAGAGCGGGAGAGGGGTTTCCGGCAGGAAGCCGAGAAAAATGGGGCGCTCGTCATGAGCGGCGACGGCTCCAACTCCAACTATCAGGGAGGGCAGGAGGCCGCCAGGCAGTTGTTCTCAGGCACGGACAGGCCCGAGGCGGTGTTCTGCGTCAATGATCTCGTGGCATTCGGCCTCATGGATCACGTGCGACGCCATGCAAACCTGCGCATACCCGAAGATGTCGCCGTTATCGGTTTCGATGACATACCCGAGGCGTCGTGGAGCGCCTATGAACTGACCACCTTCCATCAGGATGCAAGGCAGATGGCCGAGCAGGCAGTTGCGCTGCTCGACCGGCGCGAAGCAGAACCGGAGCACAAGCCCATGCACGTGCGCCTGGCGACGCAACTGGTGCTTCGCAGCAGCACGCGGCCCGTATCGGACCTGCCGCTGCGAAATGAGGGTGCTGCCTGATGAAGATCATACAGGTTACGGATTTGCATCTGGTCGCAGCCGGAGCGACGCTGTGCGGGCTGGACCCGCTCGAACGCCTGCGAGCCTGCATCGCCGATATCAATGTGTGCCATGCGGATGCGGCCCATGTGATCTTCACCGGCGATCTCAGCGACACGGGGGCAGTGGATAGCTACCATATCCTGGCAGACGAATTGCGGAAGCTGGTTCCACCGCATCATCTGCTGCTCGGCAATCATGATGACCGCGACGCGTTTCTTGAGGTCTTTCCGGAAGCGGGAGCGGAAAATGGCTTCGTCCAGAAGATCGTCCACACCCCGGAAGGTATTCTGTGCCTGCTCGACACGCTGCTGCCGGGAAGGCCGGAAGGGCGCCTGGACCAGGCAAGGCTACGATGGCTCGATGAGCGATTGGCCGAGGCAAAGGCCGAACCGGTCTACCTGTTCGCCCATCATCCGCCCTTTCCTATCGGCATGCCTCTGCTCGACACCATGGGCATCATCGAGGCTGACGAGCTTCACGCCGCTCTGAAGCGCCACGGTAATGTCAGGCATGTTTTTGCCGGACACGCGCATCGGCCGGTCGGCGGCAGTTGGCGCGGCATCCCCATCAGCATATTGCGCAGCACCAACCACCAGACGGCGCTCGATTTCTCGGGCGGCGATCTCGCCATCACGCACGAGCCGCCTGCCTATGCGGTCATCCTGATCGACAAGGACAATGTCATCGTGCATTTTCACGACTTTCTCGATAGGTCGGCAGCTTACTATTGATCATTGCCGTGGCGCACCCTGCGTAGATCGGCGGATGGAACTTCCTTGTACTTCCGCTGATACAGCCGGGTGAAGCGCCCGGGATTGCTGAAATGCAGCATTGCTGCGATCTCCCGCACCGTTGAAACCTCTCCGCGTAGAATGATGTCGCGCGCGGCCGCAATGCGGATCGCCAACAGATATTGAAGCGGGGAGGAGGCATGGCGTCGCCGAAACAGACGCTGGAGCGAACGAACGCTGAGTTCGGCGGCATCGGCGATATCGGATATGGCAAGCGGCTTGGTGATATTGGCCTGGATGAAATCCTCGGCCTCCTGTAGCGGATTCGGGGCGGGCGGAATTGTCGTATCGATAGCGTCAGCGATCTTGAGAACATTGCTGTTGGACATGGGCTCCTCAGGAGGATTGTCGGTTGAGCTCAATCAGAGGCGGCACCGGAAGTTCATATGAAATGCCAGGTTGCACGGTACGCAAACTGGACGACTTGGAAAATTGGACCTTAGGACTATGCGAAGTGGGCGCGTTGACACCTGTCAACGACTCGGTGGCTGGGGCAGAGTTGACAGCTGTCAACTGGCAAATGCGATTCACGCTTTATAAACCACATTTTTTTATCCTTTCCGGATCGTAGCAAAACAGCGAGATGCCGCCTTGTCCGAAGCCCAGAAGTCGAACGCCAAATCAAACACCACCCCGGATTTCACGCGGCGGCAATTGCTATGGGGCGCCGGCTCGCTGGCACTGCTCGGCAGCGCGGGCTGCACCCAGACGACGCTCAGCCTGCCGGAAATGAACATAGACCCGATGCCGACCAACGGCATCCGCCCGCAGATCAGCGTCGACAGGAACGTCACTGTACCCGATGTCATGTATGCGGCGGTGCAGGAGGGCCCGTATTCGCTGCCGGCGGTACCCTACCAGAAGATCCCGGCCCAGTTCCGACGGCAGGTCGTCGTCGACCCGACGGGCGAGCAGCCAGGTACGATAGTGGTCCGTCTGCAGGAACGGTTTCTCTATCTCGTCCAACCGGGCGGCGATGCCATTCGATATGGCGTCGGCATCGGCAAGGATGGCTTCCTCTGGAGCGGCCGCGCCAATATTCAATACAAAAAGCAATGGCCGCGCTGGACCCCGCCACGTGAAATGATCCAGCGCAAACCAGAGCTGGTAAAATACCAGAACGGCATGGAGCCCGGCCCGCAGAACCCGCTCGGGGCGAGGGCGCTTTACATTTTCAAGGATGGCGTGGATACTGGTTATCGTATTCACGGTTCGCCTGAATGGTGGTCCATTGGCCAGTCGATGTCATCCGGTTGCGTCCGCCTGATCAATCAGGATATTATCGACCTCTATAGTCGGGTTCCCGGCAAAGCGACGGTTGTTGTAGGCTGACGATCGACCGCTTCAACGGAAGTTATAGCTAGACTATCTTCCGTTTGCCTCATCCTCTATATTTAATTCAATGACTTATGATTCTAGTGCATTGTCGTTGAATGCCTTGTTCCAACCGGTGGTTGAAGCCGAGGACGCTTTGGCGCGCCTGGATGATCGGCTGAGCCGCAAATCCGAGGCCGGGGAGGCGTCCCGCCGGACCGCGGATGGCCTTCTCAAGGAAAACACCGGCTGGATCGAGCGCTCGCATTTCGCCGAGGCATGCAACGCGATGTGGCTCGCCGGCGAACTCGTCCATGTCGAGGACCTCGTTCTCCATGATGCGCGGATGGATATTCGCACGCCGACACATGAATTGACCATCGCGCACACCATACTGCGCGCCCGCCGCCAGATTGCTTCCAACCCTCCTTCCTGGGCGCTGAGCGCAAAGGGCCTCGCCAGCCTGCGCGGCCGCAGGGATGGCGAGTATATATCGGAACCCGCAAGGCCGGCCGAAACGCCGGGGGCGAGGGCAGGGGAGCAGGCGAGCGAGGAAGCCAAATCGGCCGCCGAGTTCGAATTCGAGACAGAGCTTGCCCGCTTCGACGAAGTCATGAAGCGGTCCGCCGAGACGCTCGCCCATCCGCGGTCACGCCTGCCGCGCACGCCGAACGTCGATATCCGCCACACCGCCACGCTGGAAGGCGACCCGCTCGTCTATGATCCCGACTGGGACGAGGACGCCCGCGTCACGCAATGGCTCGGCGTTCACGATGTTTCCCGGGCGCTGCCGCCACTGCTCGCCGCGGCCATCCTTTGGGATGCGTGGGAAACCATCGAACCCTTGCAGCATCAACATTGGCTGGGCCCATTGCTGGTATCGGCCATGTTGCGCGAAAGAGGCAAGACGCGCATCCACCTTGGCGCCTTCAATGCCGGGCTGAAAAACATTCCGAGAGCCGAGCGCCGATCCAGGGATATGATGACACGGTTGCTCGCCTTCATCGGCGCCGCCCGCGATTCCAGCATTGCTCACCTCAAGGAAGTCGAGCGGCTCAGCCTTGCCAGGGTCCAGCTGGAACGCAAGCTCAAGGACCGGCGCTCCACCTCCAGCCTTCCGGCTCTCATCGACCTCGTGCTTGCGCGGCCCATCATATCGGCGGCGCTCGTGGCGAAGGAACTGAAGATATCGCAGCGCGGCGCCCTCAATCTCATTGCCGAGATAGGGATGCGCGAGATCACCGGGCGAGGCCGCTTCCGCGCCTGGGGCATACTATAGGCTGGGTCTCCGTCCGCTGAACTCGTTCGCACGGCTGGTGCAGAAGCCCTTAGGCGCTTTGAGCGGTTGATTTTTCTCAGAATATACTTGATTGTTAAAGTCATAAATTATAAGCCCGCCCGTGAATGCCGCTGCAGGTACGTGCAGCCGGTGCCTCGTTGAAGGCAGACGGGAAAGACAGGGATATCCAGACATGGAACCAAGAGCCGCAACACCGACCGAAAACCGCCGTGACAACCGAACTTCGAGGTTCGGCTTCATCTGCGCCGCTGCCCTTGCGCTGATCCTGCTGCAGCAGCCTGCTTCAGCGCAGGAAACACAATCGCCACTCGCGCAGCCATCGGTGACAACGCCCCAGCAGGTCCAGCCTGCGACCCCGGCTCCGGTAGAACCGGCCCAGCCGGACGCGACTACGGCTCCCGCTGACGCTGCGCCGTCGCAGGCGTCGGGAACGCTACCGCACAATCTGTCGCCGTGGGGAATGTTCATGGCCGCCGACTGGGTGGTGAAGGCCGTCATGCTGGGATTGGCCTTTGCATCGCTCGTAACCTGGACCGTGTGGCTCGCCAAGACACTGGAACTCGCTGGCGCTCGCGTGCGGGCCTATCGCGCACTCAACGCAATCGGAAGCGCGCGCACGCTCCAGGACGCCGAGCGCGCGCTGGAAGGGAAGGGTGGACCCGGCGCCTTGCTCGTCAGTGCGGCCCGCGAGGAAGTCCGCCTCTCCAGCGACACTCACGGGCATGTCGGACCGGAAGGCCTCAAGGAACGCGTGGCGTCGCGCCTCTCGCGTATCGAAGCGCAGGCCGGGCGCCGCATGGGCAGGGGCACCGGCGTTCTCGCCACCATCGGCTCGACCGCACCCTTCGTCGGACTGTTCGGCACCGTATGGGGCATCATGAATTCCTTCATCGGCATCTCGCAGTCACAAACCACCAATCTTGCGATTGTCGCACCCGGCATCGCCGAGGCGCTTCTTGCGACGGCCATCGGCCTCGTCGCCGCTATCCCCGCCGTCGTGATCTACAATGTGTTCGCGCGTTCGATCACCGGTTATCGCCAGCTCCTGGCGGACGCCTCTGCCGGCGTCGAGCGTCTTGTCAGCCGCGACGTCGATTTTGCGCATCTGCCCGCAGCGCGGCAGCCTCGCGCAGCGGCGGAATAGGAGAAACCCATGGCCGGCGGCATAAGGCAAAATTCGTCCGACGACGATCTGCAGGAAAACCACGAGATCAATGTGACGCCGTTCATCGACGTCATGCTGGTGCTGCTGATCATTTTCATGGTTGCCGCACCACTTGCCACGGTCGACATCAATGTCGATCTGCCGGCATCGACGGCGACGCCCGCCCCGCGTCCAGATCAGCCAGTCTATGTGACATTGAAGGAAGACAAATCCATTGCTGTCGGCAATGACGTCCTGACCGCGGATGCGCTGGGCGGTTTCCTCGACCGCCAGACCAACGGAAACAAGGAAACCCGGATCTTCCTGCGTGCTGACAAGGCTGTCGATTACGGCTCGCTCATGGATCTGATGAATGGCCTCCGGTCGAGCGGTTATCTCAAGATTGCACTTGTCGGCCTGGAGTCCGCACCGGCGGCATCGAACGGAAACAACGGGTAATGTCCATGCGGCGCGCAGGCCCCTTTGCATTTTCGGGCACGGACTGGCGTGAGATCGGGCGTTGGTCCGCCGCGGGCGTCGTGGTGGCCGGCCTGCACGTCGGTGCCGCTCTGGCTATCCAGCAGGCCGATATCGATGAGGCAGCCGGAGACATACAGGCGCCCATCATCATCGACATGGAGCCGATGCCCGCGCCGATCGTGGCGAAGCCGGTAGAAGAAATCGCCGAGCCGGTCGAGCCGGAAGAGGTGGCCGAGCAGGAGGTCACTCCGCCGGAAGAGATCGAGCCCGAGCCCGAGGAACAGGTGGAGCCGGTAGAACAGGCCGCGCTCGAGCCTGAACCAGATGTGGAGCCGCTTCCGGAACAGGCTGAGGAACTGGTGGAACTGCCGAAGGTGGAAGTGCCGTTGCCGGTCGTTCGGCCCGAGCCGGAAAAACCGGAACCTCAAAAGAAGCCGGCCGAAAAGAAAATCGTCAAGAAAGTCGAAAAGAGGGTCGAAAAGAAGATCGAAATCGCGAAGGTCGAAGCGCCGAAGGCTGCACAGCCGCCAAAACGGGCCGCATCGAGCGCGGCTGCCGAGCGCCAGGCCGCGAAGTGGGGCGATCGCATCAGCAGCTATCTTCGACGGAAGGCGCGCCGGGCACGAGCCGATGGCAGTGGCACGGTCACGGTCCGTTTCGTCGTGACGCGCGATGGCTCCATTGTCGCTACCAGCGTCGTCGGCAGTTCGGGTTCGAGCCAGCTCGACCAGAGTGTTCTCAATACTGTCCGCAATGCCTCGCCGGTTCCCTCCGCGCCGGATGAAGTGTCGGTTGCGCGCCAGAGCTTTACCGTACCGTTCCGGATCAACTAGACGGCGCGGCTGAAAGGACGATGATGGATCATCTCGAATTAAGCTCAACGGATCGGCAGGCCGCATCCAATTCCGCGGGGGCATTGTTGGAATTGGGCGATGTCAGCTTCTCCGCAGAGGCCCGCGTTCTGCTTCGTCCGCTTTCGCTGACGTTGCGGTCGCGGCAGGTCACCGGTTTGATCGGTCACAATGGTTCCGGAAAATCGACGCTGATCAAGATCCTTGCCCGGCAACAGGCGCCAAGTGCCGGCAGGGTCATCTTCGAAGGGCAACCCATCGACGATTGGGGCGCGCGCGCTTTCGCCCGGAAGGTCGCTTATTTGCCGCAATATACGCCGCAGGCGGAGGGGATGCTGGTGCGGGAACTCGTGGCGCTGGGGCGCTATCCCTGGCACGGCGCACTCGGCCGGTTCAGCAAGCTCGATCGCGAGAAGGTCGAGGAAGCCATCGATCTGACCGATATACGCGGTTTTGCCGACCGCCTCGTCGATACGCTGTCCGGCGGCGAACGCCAGCGCGTCTGGTTGGCGATGCTTGTCGCGCAGGATGCCGAATGGCTGCTTCTGGACGAGCCGATTTCCGCGCTGGATGTTGCTCATCAGGTGGAGATATTGTCACTCGTCCATCGCCTTTCCCAGCAAAAGGGGCTGGGCGTCGTCGTGGTGCTGCATGATGTGAACATGGCTGCACGCTACTGCGACGAGATCATCGCGCTCCATTCGGGCAAGATGATCGCACGTGGTACGCCCGACGAGATCATGACTCCGGAAAGCCTTGCCGCCATCTATGGGATCAACATGGATGTCATCAAACATCCGTCCACTGGCGTTCCGGTCAGTTTCGTTCGTTGATCGGACACTGGCCGGGCCGACACCCTAGCCCGCCAATGACGGCGTGCCATGCTCGCCGAACTGGGCATCGTACAGCCTCTTGTAGAAGCGGCCGGACTGCAACAGCTGCGTATGGGTGCCCTGTTCCAGTATGCGGCTCTCATCCACGACGATGATACGGTCCGCATTGCGGATGGTCGCAAGCCGATGCGCGATCACCAATGTCGTACGACCCTCGGCAAGCTCCGCCAGCGAGGCCTGGATTTCGCGCTCGGTCTGGGTATCCAGCGCCGACGTCGCCTCGTCGAGAATGAGAATGGGCGGGTTCTTGAGGAACATGCGCGCGATCGCCAGCCGCTGCTTCTGCCCGCCGGAAAGCTTCACGCCACGCTCGCCGATCACCGTGTCGAAACCATCGGGCATTGCGGATATCGTCGCGTCCAGCCTCGCCCGCCGCGCAGCTTCCGCTATGTCGAAATCCGAGGCATCCAACCGGCCATAGGCGATGTTCTCGCGGATGGTTCCGCCGAAAAGGAACACGTCCTGCTGCACCACTCCGATCTGGCTCCGCAGGGAGGTGAGGGTCATATCGCGAATATCGGTGCCATCTATGTATATGGCTCCGGCGTCCACTTCATAGAAGCGCGGGAGGAGGGAGCATAATGTGGTCTTGCCGGCGCCGGACGAGCCGACGAAAGCCACCGTCTCGCCGGCCTTGATCTTGAGGTTGACATCGCGCAGGGCAGGGCGGTCGAGCGAATAGCCGAAGGTGACGCCGGCATAATCGATATCGCCGCGCAGCTTGGAGACAGTCACGGCATCGGGCCGGTCGGCGATGTCGGGCTCGGTATCGAGAAGCGCCGTATACCGCCGGAAACCCGCTATGCCCTTGGGATAGGATTCGATGACTGCGTTGATCTTCTCGATCGGACGCACGAACACGGTGACGAGCAGCAGGAAGCTGACAAAGCCGCCATTGGACATTTGTCCCGTTATGACGAGATAGCTGCCGGCAATCATCACGATCACCTGGATGAGCCGCATGCTCATATAATTGAGCGACGTGCTGGCCGCCATGATCCAGTAGGCGGCAAGCTTGGTCTCGCGGTAGCGGGCATTGTCCCGTGCAAACAGCTGGCGCTCGTGCTCTTCATTGGCAAAGGCCTGGACCACGCGCATGCCGCCGACATTCTCTTCGATCCGGACATTGAAATCACCGACCCGGCGATAGAGGTTCTGCCAGTTCGCTGTCATCCTGCCGCCATAGCGCCCTGCACCCCAGACAATGATCGGCACGACGATCAGGGTGATGAGCGCAAGCATCGGATTGACATAGTACATCAGGCAGAAGGCGCCGATGAAAGTCATGACGGCTATGAACAGGTCTTCCGGCCCGTGATGGGCGACCTCGCCGATTTCCTCGAGATCCTTGGTTACCCGCGCGACGAGGTGGCCCGTCTTGTGGTTGTCGTAGAAGCGGAAGGAGAGCTTCTGCAGATGATCGAAGCTCTTCCGGCGCATCTCGGTTTCGATATTGATGCCGAGCTTGTGGCCCCAATAGACGACGATGGCATTGAGGCCAGTGTTGAAGAGGTAGAGGGCCAGAAGCGCCA
Source organism: Phyllobacterium sp. 21LDTY02-6 (assembly GCF_023554255.2). Taxonomy (GTDB): domain Bacteria; phylum Pseudomonadota; class Alphaproteobacteria; order Rhizobiales; family Rhizobiaceae; genus Phyllobacterium. The sequence continues at coordinate 286,752 of NZ_JAMJWD020000006.1, forward strand.
GCGAGGCAATTATGACGAGAGTCCAATCCTGCTGCGGCAGCAGATCGTCGACAAAGGTCTTCACCGCCATCGGGAAACCGAGCTCGAGCAGTCCCGACAGCACCGCGCAGGAGAAATCCAGCGCGAACAGGCCCTTATAGGGTGCGTAATAGGCAAAGAAGCGTTTTATCATTGGATGCACGTGCTGATTGCTGACATGGGGTGCCGTGAGGCGCGGGGAGGGGGATAACACATCCGCTTCTTGAACCCAATGCGCCATAGAGGTGGAATTTCTCCGAGATCGCTTCTATCCGAAGTTGTGAACAATAATATGACTTGATGCGTCATATTATTGTCGGGTAATACGAAACAGGCATGCTGGCGGAAGCCGTGCCCGGCAAAGCCATGTTTCGAGGAGTGGAAATGGATCAGGTTCGATTAAGCGCTACTGCACGGGTGAGTCTTCCGACCCCTCTCGTCTACTTCAACAAGCTCACCAATCATTTTGCGGAGCATGGCGAGGTAACGAAGGCAGGGCACAAGGGCCAGATCGAACTGAGCTATGGTATCGCCACGATCGAAGCCGGCGACGATACGCTGCTTCTTTCGGCGGAAAGCGATGACGAGACCGGCCTCGCATACATGAAACATGCGATTGCCGAACATGTGATCGAATTTGCGCGCCGCGAACGACCGAAAATCGTCTGGGCCGGCGACGGCACGTCCGGCGGCGCGCTGCCCTATTTCAGGGAAATGAGCGTGGTCGGCGTCAGCACTCTTTCGCCCATGATGCGGCGGGTTCGGCTGCGCGGCAAAGACTTGCGCCGCTTCTCCTATGGCGGGCTTCATATTCGCCTGCTGATCCCGCCGGAGCAGGTCGCGCCGCAATGGCCTATTGCCGGCGAAGATGGCCGGCCGATCTGGCCGGCAGAAGAACACAAGCTCACGGCCCGGGTCTATACGATCAGGAATATCGACGTCGAACGCGGCGAAGTGGACATCGACATCGTCATTCATGATGAAACGCCCGGCTCCGTATGGGTCATGAATGCCCAGCCCGGCGATATTGTCGGATTGACCGGCCCCGGCGGCGGCGGGGTGCCGGATGCGGACTGGCAATTGCTCGCAGGAGACGAGACCGCCCTGCCGGCGATCGGCCGCATCATCGAAGAACTCCCGGCCGAGGCGAAAGTCGTCGCGCGTATCGAAGTGGACAGTGCGCTCGAAGAACAGCGCTTCGACCATCGCTGCCAGCTCGATCTGCAGTGGCTGCACCGGAATGGCCGCAAGGCAGGCACGACCACGCTCCTGCAGGACGCGGTGAGAAGCGTTGAATTTCCCAAGGATCAGCAGCGCATCTTCGCCTGGGCGGGCTGCGAATTCACCGCATTCAAGGCAATCCGCGGCTATTTGCGCAAGGAGCGCAAGCTTGATCGCAAGCAGCACCTTGTCGTTTCCTATTGGCGGCAGGGCGTAGAGGGTTAAAATCCGCGGGGCAAGGGAAATGACATTTCACCCACGCATGACGAGCCGGATTGAAGGTGTGTCCGTTATCGGCGGCCTCAAATGGCGTTCATGGGCGGGTGTTGTAGCGGATGTCTGGTCGGTGAAGTGCGAGCCGGAAGCGCGAGGCGAATATATCTCCGAAGACCCGCGACTGTTCGTCGTGCTGGACAAATGCGGCGGAGGAACGCTTCAACTCGGTACGGACAAGGCTTCCGACCTGAACAGCCATGGCATTGATTGCCCGATGAGCTTCATTCCGGCCGGTCTGCCCGTATGGGGCCGCTTGCGCAAGATGGAATATCTGCGCCATCTCGATATCCATTTCGATCTGGACATTATCAGACGCCGGTTCGGCGACGATCTCATCACCCAGCGCTTCCAGAAGCCACGCCTGATGTTCTCGGATGACGCAGTCGCCGGGCTGGCGCGTCTCATCGCCGATGAATGCGTCAACGAGCAGCCGCTCAACGACCTCTATGGCGACAGCCTGGTGACGGCGCTTGTGGTTCAGCTTTTCCAGATCGGCCAGGCTAGGAAGCGGCAACGCAGCCAGCTATCGGCTCGGCATCTGCGGCTGGTGACGGCCTATATCGAAGAACATAGTCTCCGGACGATCCGGCTGCAGGAGCTCTCGGATCTGACGGGCCTGTCGCAATCCTATTTCAGCCATGCATTCAAGGCTTCGACGGGCATGGCTCCGCATCAATGGCAGATGAAGGCGCGGATCAGGAAAGTCCAATCGCTGCTCGGAAAGAGAGGCGCATCGCTGACAACGGTCGCGTCGCTCGCAGGCTTTTCCGATCAGGCGCATCTGACCCGGGTTTTCAAACGGGTGGTGGGCGTGACCCCTGCAGTCTGGCAACGGGAGCAATGGAACTGAAGAAGCGCCCATAATCGTTCAAAACGCAGCAGAAACCGTCAATCCACACCGCCTAACTTGATATACAAGCTCAACTTAATTGAGACGGCCGGTGGGGCATGACGTTGCAAGGAATTTTGACGATGCGCGGGACATATAGATCAACTTTATTGACGCTTCTGGGGAGCGCCGCGGCGCTGAGCTTGATGTCGGTTGCGGCACAGGCACAGGATGCGAACTCATCGATTAGGCTGCAGGAAATCGTCATCAGCGGCCAGAATGCCGACGGAACCGCGACGGGTCCCGTGCAAGGCTTCGTGCCGCAGCGTTCGGCCACCGGTTCCAAGAGCAGTACCCCGATCGAAGAGATCCCGCAGGCTGTATCGGTTATCGGCCGTGACCAGATGGATGCGCAGGGCGCGGAAAAGATCGATGAAGCGCTGCGCTATACATCCGGCATTTTCGCACAGCCGTTCGGCGTCGATAACGACACGAACTGGCTCTATATTCGCGGCTTCGACGCCACCCAGAAGGGCACTTTTCTCGACGGCCTGCACAATTTCGGTTACGCCTTTGGCGGTTTCTATATCGATTCCTACGGCATTGAGCGGATAGACGTCCTTAAAGGTCCGGCCTCCGTGCTCTATGGCGGCAGCAACCCGGGCGGCATCGTCAACTATATCAGCAAGCGACCGACGGGCGAGCGCATCCGCAGGGTCGAGGCCGGCATCAACAGCTATGGCAATGGCTATCTCGGCTTCGACATCGGCGACAAGGCTTCCGATACGGTCGACTACCGCATCAACGGCAAGATCGGCGGCGGCGACAATTACACCGACTACTCCGAAGAGTTCCGCGGCGTGATCAATCCCAGCATCACCTGGAAGCCGGATGAAGCCACCAAGCTGACGATCCTCGGCAACTATACCCATCTCGATTCGGTACATGATGGCGGCTCGTTCCTGCCCTATTACGGAACTGTGGTACCGACCGCCTTCGGCCGGATCGACCGGAAGGCCAACTTCACGGAGCCGTCGATCGACGATTACAATCGCGAGCAGGCGTCCATCGGCTATGAGCTGGAACATACGTTCGACAATGACTGGACGGTGCGCCAGAACGTTCGGTATGGCCACAGCAATGTGCAAGAACACTCCATATATGCTTCTGGATATTCGGCAGGCTATGATGAATCGGCGCTCTATCGCTACACGTACAGCGACGTACCTGGTCCAGCGAACGAGCTGGCGCGCGTAAACTTCAAGCACGACACCACTGTCGACAACTTCCTGGTCGACAATCAGTTGGAGGGCATAGTCACGACCGGCCCGATCGAGCATAGACTGCTGTTTGGCGTCGACTACAAGTTCTACAACATCGATCAGGTACAGATTTCGGTTGACGCTACCCCCATGAGTGCCAGTGATCCCGTCTACGGCACGCCTCAGCCGCCGTTGGGCGCTCCTTATATCGATCAGGTGATCAAGCAGCACCAGATCGGCATCTACACGCAGGACCAGATGCGGTTCGGCGATGGCTGGATCGTCACGCTCAATGGCCGTTATGATTATGTGAAGACCGATGCCAGCGGGCTCCCCGACTATGAGGGCCATGATGGCAGCCTGAGCGGCCGCGCCGGCATCGCCTATGAGTTCGATAATGGCCTCACGCCTTATGCAAGCATCGCTAGCTTCTTCAGCCCCGAAATCGGCGTCAACGGCAATCGCGAATTCCTGAAGCCGGAGACGGGACAGCAATATGAGGTCGGCGTCAAATACCGGCCGGAATGGTTCGACGGGCTGATCACCGCTTCATTCTTCGACCTGACCAAGGAAAATGTCCTCACGGGCCCCTTCCAGCAGGCGTTCCAGATCGGCGAAGTCAATTCGCGCGGCTTCGAGATCGAGGCGCAGGCCAACATCACCGATGCCTGGAAACTGACCGCGTCATTCACCGCGATGGACATCGAGGTCAAGGAGGATGCCGATCCGCTGCTCATCGGCAAGCGGCCTTACCTGATACCCGAAACGCAGGCATCGCTGTTCGCCCAATACACCGTTCCGTCGGGCAAGCTGGAAGGCCTGGAACTCGGCGCTGGCGTCCGCTACGTCGGATCGACCTATGCGGATCGCGAGAATACGCTCAAAGTGCCGGATGTCGCGCTGCTCGATCTGAAGCTGGGCTACAAGAAAGACAATTGGGGCGTCGATCTGAATGTCACCAATGTCTTCGACAAGGAATATGTTGCGGGCTGCCAGGGCGTCAATGTCTGTGGTTATGGCGAAGGCCGGCGCGCGCTGCTGAAGGCGCACATGACCTGGTAAGATCTAGCGGGCCGCAGCCAGGATCATGTCTGCGGCCTTTTCAGCGATCATGATCGTTGGAGAATTCGTATTGCCGGATGTGATGTTCGGCATGATCGACGCATCGGCTATTCTCAGGCCATCGACGCCCCGTACGCGCAATTGCGGATCGACGACGGAATCCGGATCAGCGCCCATGCGGCAGGTGCCGGCGGGATGGAAGATGGTCGTCCCTATCGCACCGGCGGCTTCGATGAGTTCGGCTTCGCTTTGATATTGCGGCCCCGGCTTAAATTCCTCCGGGCTGTATTTCTGCAACGATTTCTGCGCCACGATATTGCGCGTGATGCGGATCGAATCTGCCGCCACACGCCTGTCGCCTTCGGTGCTGAGATAGTTCGGCCTTATGGCCGGCTGGTCGCGGTGATGCCGCGATTTGACGTGGACGCTGCCGCGACTTTCGGGCCGAAGATTGCAAACGCTGGCGGTGAAGGCAGGGAAGGGGTGGACGTTCTCGCCGAATTTCTCCAAGGACAATGGCTGAACGTGATACTGCAGATTGGCGGTTTCGACGGATGGATCCGAGCGCGTGAAAACGCCGAGCTGGCTCGGCGCCATCGACATTGGCCCTGATTGCCGCAACAGATATTCAAGCGCAATGGAGGCCTTGCCGACGAGGCGGTTGGCTTTCTCGTTCAAGGTCGGAATGCCGGAAACCTTGTAGGCGCAGCGCAACTGCAAATGGTCCTGCAGATTTTCTCCGACATCGCGCCGCTCGACTCTCGTCTCTATCCCCGCCGCCTGCAATACGTCGCCGCGCCCTATGCCGGAGAGTTCCAATATTTGCGGCGAGCCGATCGAGCCGGCGGCCAGGACTATCTCGCGCCGGCACCGCAGCTGGCGCACTGTCCCCTCCTGCTCGAGTTCGAGCCCGGTCGCTCGCGGCCCATCGAAGAGGAGCCTCAATACATGCGCGCCGGTCTCCACCCGCAGGTTGGATCGATCTCTGGCGGGGCGGAGAAATGCCTTGGCCGTGTTCCAGCGAATGCCACGCTTCTGGTTGACCTTGAAATAGGACGAGCCTTCATTGTCGCCGCGATTGAAATCATCGATGCGCGGGATGCCGGCTTCCTCAGCAGCGTCCCGGAAAGCATCGAGGATGGCCCAATGCAGCCGGGCTTCCTCCACGCGCCATTCGCCGCCGGCGCCATGAAACTCGCTTTCGCCCAGATAGTAATCTTCCGATTTCCTGAAATAGGGCAGGACATCGTCCCATCCCCAGCCGGTGCAGCCGCTCTGCCGCCAGATATCGTAGTCTCGGGCCTGGCCGCGCATATAGATCATGCCATTGATCGACGAGCAGCCGCCCAGCACCTTTCCACGCGGATAATTGAGAATGCGACCATTCAGCCCCGGTTCCGCCTCGGTGGTGAAGCACCAGTCCGTGCGCGGGTTCGAGATGCAGTAGAGATAGCCGACCGGAATATGTATCCAGTGATAATTGTCGCGCCGGCCGGCTTCCAGCAGAAGCACTGACACATCCTTGTCGGCCGACAGCCGATTGGCCAGCGTGCACCCGGCCGTCCCGGCCCCGACGATGATGTAGTCATAGGTGGTCATCAGTCGTGGTCTTTGTTCTGCAGCCATCTTCCGAAACGGGAAGCATAGAGCTCACCGATAAGCCCACGCCGGAACACGAGTACGCAGATCATGAAGATGATCCCGGTGATGACCGTGACCGGAAATTCCGACGTTGCCAGATAATTGCCGAGCGCCGTGATCAGCGCGGCACCGAAGATCGGTCCCACCAGCGTGCCGATGCCGCCAAGCAATGTCATCAGCACCACTTCGCCGGACATTTGCCAGCTGACATCGGTAAGCGTGGCAAACTGGAAGACGATGGCTTTCATGCCGCCCGCGAGGCCGGTCAAAGCAGCGGACATGACAAAGGCCGCCAGCTTGTAACGGGCCACCGAGTAGCCGAGCGATATGGCGCGAGGTTCGTTCTCGCGGACGGATTTCAATATCATCCCGAACGGCGAATTGATGATGCGCCAGATGATGAACATGCCGAGCAGGAAAACGGCAAGTACGAAGAAATACATGTTGAGCGGCTGGTTGAGGTCGATAAGACCAAACAGATGGCCGCGCGGAATGCCCTGGATTCCGTCTTCGCCGAAGGTGAACGGCGCCTGCAGGCAGAAGAAGAAGAACATCTGCGACAATGCCAGCGTGATCATGGTCGAATAGATGCCCTGCCGGCGGATCGCCAGGAAGCCGATGACGAGGCCGAGCACGGCAGCTCCGGCCACGCCGACCAGAATGCCGAGTTCCGGCGTCAAGCCCCAGACCTTGACGGAATGCGCCGTGAAATAGGCCGCGCCGCCGAAGAATGCCGCATGTCCGAACGATAATATGCCCGTATAGCCGAGGAGAAGGTTGAACGCGCAGGCAAAGAGGGCAAAGCACAGGACCTTCATGAGGAATACGGGATAGAAATAGAAGGGTGCGGCCAGGAGCAGGGCGATACCGATCAGGATCAGGACGAACTCGAGATTGAGCCGGCGCGGCTTATCGGTCGCAAGGGATGCTTCGGTCATGTCAGACATCCTTTCCGAACAGGCCCGCGGGCCGCACAAGCAATACGATGGCCATGATCACGAAGATGACGATGCTCGATGCCTCCGGATAGAACACTTTGGTCAGTCCCTCGAATATGCCGAGCATGTAGCCCGTGATGATGGCGCCGAGGATCGAGCCCATGCCACCCACGACAACGACGGCGAACACGACGATGATGAGGTTCGAACCCATGAGCGGGCTTACCTGGTAGATCGGCGCGGCCAGGATGCCGGCGAGACCGGCGAGGCCCGCTCCAAGCCCGTAGGTAAAGGTGAGCAGCAGCGGAACGTTGATGCCGAAAGCACGCACCAGCGTCGGGTTTTCCGTCGCAGCGCGCAGGTAGGAACCGAGTTTCGTCTTCTCGATCAGCAACCAGGTGCCGAGGCACACCACCAGCGACGCAACGACCACCCATGCGCGATATTTCGGCAGGAACATGAAGCCGAGATTGTAGCCTCCGGCAAGAGCACCGGGGACGGCATAGGGCTGCCCGGCAGCGCCGTAATAGTAGCGGAACATGCCTTCAAGAACGAGCGCCAGGCCGAAGGTGAACAGCAGCCCGTAAAGATGGTCGAGATTGTACAGCCGCGATAGCGCAATGCGTTCGATGAAGGCGCCGGCGAGGCCGACAACCAGCGGCGCGATGATCAGCGCCGGCCAGTAGCCGATGCCAAGCTCGGCGAGCAGCAGATAGCCGACAAAAGCGCCAATCATATATTGCGCGCCGTGGGCGAAGTTGATCACCCGCAGCAAACCGAAAATGATGGCCAGCCCGAGACTCAGCATGGCGTAGAAGGAACCGTTGATCAGGCCGATCAGCAATTGCCCGAGGAAGGCTTGCACCGGCACGCCGAAGATCATCATCATCGCGTCAAACTCCCAGCGCTTCGTTGAGCATGGTCATGCGTTGCGGTAGTTCCCCGACAGGGAAATTATCGATGATCCTGCCATGGTCCACCACATAGAAGCGATCGGCCACCTTGCTGGCGAAACGGAAATTCTGCTCCACCAGAAGCACGGTGATACCGCGTTTCTTCAGCTCCACGAGCACTTCGCCGATGCGCTGCACGATGACCGGCGCGAGGCCCTCTGTCGGTTCGTCGAGGAGCAGAAGCTTCACCCCGGTACGAAGGATGCGCGCCATCGCAAGCATTTGTTGCTCGCCGCCGGACAGCTTGGTGCCGGGACTGTTGCGCCGTTCCTTGATGTTCGGAAACAGCTCGAAAATTTCGTCGATGCTCATGCCGCCCTTCGATACGACCGGCGGCAGATGCAGGTTCTCCTCCACAGTCAGCGTCGCGAATATGCCCCGCTCCTCCGGCACGAACCCGATTCCGGCATGCGCGGTACGGTGGAGAGGCACGCGCATCATGTCCTTTCCGTCGAAAGCGATCTTGCCGGTGCGCTTGCGGATGATGCCCATTATGGCACGGAGCGTCGTCGTCTTGCCGACACCGTTCCGGCCGAGCAAGGTCACCGTCTCGCCGGAATGGATATCGAGATCGATACCGTGCAGCGCGTGACCTTCGCCATACCAGGCATTGAGATCGCGGACGGAAAGCAGCGGCTCACTCATGTTCAGTTCCCATATAGGCAACGCGCACGCGTTCGTCCCGGCTGACGGTGCGGTAATCTCCGGATGTCAATATCTCGCCGCGTTGAAGCACGGTCACCTGATCGCACAAATCGGCCACCACCTTCAGATTGTGCTCCACCATCAGCACGGCCCTGTCCCGCGCCACGTCCCGGATGAGATCGGATACATGGTGGACGTCTTCATGCCCCATGCCGGCCATGGGTTCGTCGAGCAGCAGAACCTTCGGTTCCAGCGCCAGCGTCGTTGCGATCTCGAGCACGCGCTTGCGGCCATAGGAGAGATCGGCGGCTAGCCGGTTGCGAGCATCCTGCAAGCCGACAGATTCTATCAGTTGCATTGCGCGGTCGTTGAGTTGGTCGAGAGCGCCCATCGGCAGCCAGAATTGCGTCGAAAGGTGGTGGGGCCGTTGCAGCGCCACTCTCACATTGTCGAGCACCGACAAATGCGGAAATACCGCGGAAATCTGGAACGAGCGGACCAGGCCCATGCGCGCCACCTTGGCCGGGTCGGTGCGCGTGATGTCTTCGCCAAGCAGCGTTATCGTGCCGCTCGAGGGCTGCAGGAATTTGGTCAGCAAGTTGAAGACGGTCGTCTTGCCCGCGCCATTGGGGCCGATCAGGGCATGGATTTTGGCGTGGCGCACATCCAGATCGACATTGTTGACCGCGACGAACCCGCCGAAATCGCGGCGCAATCCGCGCGCTGTCAGGACGACGTCCGAAACCTTGTCTGCATTCGCGCCGGGGGAGATCGCTCCCCCGGCAGAGCCGTGTGACACGCTCATCGGCTACTTCACCAGATCGCAGCCGCTCTTGGCGGGGTCGATATAGGCTTCAGCACCCGGAACCGTGGCGAGCACCTTGTAATAATCCCAGGGCTGCTTGCTTTCGTCCGGCTTCTTCACTTCCATCAGGTAGACATCGCTGATGAGGCGTCCATTGGCGCCGACCTTGGCACCGCGGCCGAAGACGTCATCCACCGGCATTTCATGCATTGCCGCGGCAACCTTTTCGGTCTCGTCCGTGCCTGCCTTCTCGATCGCCTTGAGATATTGCAGGACGCCGGAATAGGTCGCGGCATGGATCATGTTCGGCATGCGGCCCGTGCGGTCGAAGAATTTCTTGCCGAAAGCGCGCGACTCGTCGTCCCGATCCCAATAGAAGCTCTCCGTCAGTGTCAGGCCCTGTGCCGCCTCCAGGCCGAGACCATGGACCTCGGCCAGGGTGAAGAGAAGCGCGGCAAGCCGCTGGCCACCGGCAACGATGCCGAACTCCGCCGCCTGCTTGATGGCATTGGCCGTATCCAGTCCGGCATTGGCGAGGCCGATCACCTTGGCGCCGGACGATTGCGCCTGCAGCAGGAACGAGGAATAATCGGTCGTGGCGAGCGGATGGCGCACGGAGCCGACCACGTTGCCGCCCTTGGATTTGACGAAGGTGCTCGTCTGCTCCTCGAGCGAATAGCCGAACGCATAGTCCGCCGTCAGGAAGAACCAGCTATCGCCACCAGCGCCGACAAGCGCGCCGCCTGTGCCGACCGCCAGAGCATGCGTGTCGTAGGCCCAGTGGAAGCCATAGGGTGAGCACTGCTTGCCGGTCAGTTCGGCAGTCGCCGCGCCGGTAACCAGGTCGATCTTCTTCTTTTCCTTGGAAATGCCCTGGACTGCGAGGGCCACGGACGAGGTGGTCAACTCCATGATCGAGTCCACCTGCTGCGTGTCGTACCATTGACGCGCAATATTGGCGGCAATGTCCGGCTTGTTCTGATGATCGGCCGAAATGACCTCGATCGGTGCGTCGAGCACCTTGCCGCCAAAATCTTCCGCCGCCATCTTGGCGGCTTCGAACGACCACTTACCGCCGAAGTCCGCATAGACGCCCGACTGATCGTTCAGGATGCCGATCTTGACCTTGCCGTCCGATACTTCCGCGCCCATCGCGGGAATGGCAGTCGCCGCCAGCAGGGCTGCGGTCGCGATGCTCAAAAGCTTCATTCGTATCTCCTCCCAAAGATTAAACTAACCGGCCATCCGGAGGATGATCCGCTACAGCCGATGATGTGATGAAAATCTACACACGCCCATGCGGCTCAGCCGCACCCCGCTTGGTTATTCTCCTCCCTCGATCCGGCCGTTTCCCGATCCGGATAAACCAGCCCATGATCGCCTTGTTTCTCCCGACCGGCAACCATGTTGTTGCAAAAACTGTAGCATTGACAAATAAGTACACAAACACCTAATTTTGCACATATCAAGTACAAAAACGTACAGCAGGGCAGCGCATGCGGCAGTTCACCTGGGACGATTTGCAATACTTCCTGGCGGTGGCGAAGACCGGCCAGCTGACCAATGCAGCGCGAAGGCTGCGCACGAACCACGTCACCGTTTCGCGGCGGATCGACAGGCTCGAAGAAGCTCTCTCGGCGCGGCTGTTCGAGCGCAGTCCGCGGGGCTACATTCTGACGGCGCTTGGAGAGAAACTGATCGAATCCGCCGAGATCATGGAACGGGAAGCCGTGCGGTTCCAGAGCGAGGCGGCAGGCGGAACGGCGGCACTGAGCGGCGTCGTGCGATTGAGCATCCTCGAAGGCATCGCCAATTTCTTCCTGGCGGACCGGTTGCCTCTCATGGCGCAATCCCACCCCTCTCTTTCCATCGAGATGGTAACGATCCAACAGATCGTTTCGCTTTCCCGGCGCGAAGCGGATCTGTCGATCACGCTGAATGCCACGCGGACGGGAAGGTATCATCAGGAGAAGCTGACGCTTTATCGCCTTTTCGTCTACGGGTCGCGGTCCTATCTCGAGCGTCATTCGACTGTCCGGCAGCGTTCGGATCTGTCCACCCATCAGTTCATCGGCTATATCGAGGACATGATCTTCACGCCCGGGCTCGACTATATGCGCGAGATCCTGCCGGGCCTGAGGGCATCCTATCAGAGTTCGAGCATCTTCTCGCAATTGAGCGCCGCGCGATCGGGCTTCGGCCTCTGCATCCTTCCATACTATATCGCCCGCAACTACCCCGAACTCGTGCCGGTACTGCCGAAGCAATTGCATCTCAATCGGGATTACTGGCTGATCTGCCACGAGGATATCGTCAATACACCGCGCATCCGCGTCTTGCGCGAATTCATCAAATCCGAGGTCGAGGGTCAGGCACCCATGTTCGAAGGCAGACCGCTGCTGACCTGATATCTGTGCCAGGTGTTTGAAATGGACTTGCCGGGCCGACAATCGTAAGCTCGAACGGACCAAACGAGGCGGGGCAAGAGCTTGGACAATGACCGGATAGCGCGGAGACTGGTCGCGATCCTTGCGATCGACATGGTCGGCTATTCGCGCCACATGGAAGTCGACGAATCTGCCACGATCGCACGACTGCGCCACCACCGTCAGGAGATCATGCAGCCGATCATCTCCGGCCGTGACGGGCGCATCGTCAAGACGACCGGGGACGGGCTGCTGGTCGAGTTCGGCAGCGTGGTCGATGCCGTGGAAAGCGCCGTCCTCATCCAGCGCGCCGTCGCTGAAGCTGAATCCGGCATGGCCAGGGAGCAGCGCATCCAGTACCGCGCAGGCATCAATATCGGCGATATAGTGGTCGATGGAGACGATATTTTCGGCGACGGGGTCAATATTGCAGCACGAATGGAGGCGCTGGCCGACCCCGGCGGCGTCTCGTTGACGTCGAGCGTTTTCGAGCAGGTGGCCGGGAAAGTCGCGTTCGCCTTCGAGGATCTCGGCGAGTGCCAGGTGAAGAACATCAAGAAGCGCATCCGTGTCTACCGGGTCGTTCTCGAGATCATCGCGGAGCAGCCCAGGGACGACATCACCCGGCCGGCGGCGCCGAAACCCGCGATCGCCGTGCTTCCCTTCCAGGACATGAGCGCCGACAGGGACCAGGAATATTTCGCCGACGGCATCGCCGAAGACATCATCACCGGCCTTGCGCGCCACCAGGGCTTCCTGGTGATCGCACGCAATTCGTCCTTCACCTACAAGGGCGCCCCGGTCGACATCAAGCAGGTGGCCGGTGAACTCGGCGTGCGTTATGTGTTGGAAGGCAGCGTCCGGCGCGGCGGCAACAGGGTTCGGATCACGGCGCAGCTGATCGATGCCGGTTCAGGCAGCCATATATGGGCGGAACAGTTCGACCGGCAGATCGATGATCTGTTCGAGGTTCAGGACGATATCACCGCCAGCATCGTCGGCGTTGTCGCTCCCGAACTGATCGGCGCTGAGATGCAGAGGGCGCGGCAAAAAGACAGCGCCAGCCTGAATGCCTGGGACTGCGTCATGCGGGCCAACTGGCATGCCTGGCGCTTGACGAAGAGCGACTGCGCGCAGGCCAAGGCTTTTGCCCACAAGGCGCTCACGGCCGATCCCAATCTTGCGCGCGCCTATGTCGTGGTCGCAATGTGCTGCATCGACGAAGTGCTCTATGCCTGGACCAACAATCCAGCCGCTACGCTCGGCGACGCCCACGGCATGGCGCGCAAGGCCGTGGAACTCGATGAGCGCGACGCCGAAGCGCATATGATCCTTGGTTCCGTGGCGCTGTTCATGCGCCGTTTCGAGGATTCGGGCCGCAGCCTCGACACGGCGATCGGCCTTAATCCCAATCTTGCCTCGGCCCGCATGTGGGGTGGTGGCTATTACGCGCTCACAGGCGATATCGAGCAGGCGCGGCACGCCCTCAAGCTTGCGCTGCGACTCAGTCCGCGCGATCCCGCCAATTATTGGACGTTCGGCTTCTTCGGCATGGCCGAGTTCGTTGGCGGCAATTACGATGCGGCAATAGAATGGGCACGCAAGGCGCTGCATCTGAAGCCGCATTTCCCGACGGCCTGTCGCGTCCTGCTTGCCAGCTACGGCGAACTTGGCCAAAGGGAAAAAGCATCCGAGGCGCTAAGGCACCTCATGTCGTTCGCACCGGAGACGACGATTGAGAGCACGCGCGCCAGCGTTCCATGGAAGCACCAGGAACATGCGGAGCGCTATCTCGCCGCCCTGCGCAAGGGCGGGCTGCCGGAAGCATCGCAATCTCACTAGTGACCCGAATCTGAAGTTCACTACATTACCGCAGCAGCGTCAGATGAACTTCAGATTCGATAAGGTCACTAGCAATTATATGTTTCTAGTGTGGTTTCGGAATTGAAATACGCTCCGGCCCCCTGCCGCCATAGTCAGGCGTATTTCAATTCCACCACACTAGCTGTGGCCGAATGTAGCATTGCATAATTTCTATGCACGCGCAAAATTAAGGCAATGCAGCGACCGCTCTCGATCATGGTGTTTGATGAAAACCGCATTCGCGCCTCCATTATCGAGGAAGGCTTGCGCGAAGCGGGTCACGACCATGTCTCTCTCATTCACGAGATCGACGGTCTTGCGCGCCAGATCGAACGCATACAGCCCGATGTGATCGTCATCGATATCGAAACGCCCAACCGGGACATGCTGGAGCACCTGTTCCAGCTGACCCGTATCGTCCGCAAGCCCATCGCAATGTTCGTGGACCGCTCGGATAGTTCCTCCATCGAAGCTGCGGTGGAGGCCGGTGTATCGGCCTATGTGGTGGATGGCTTGAGAAAAGAACGGGTCAAGCCGATCCTCGACATGGCGGTCAGCCGCTTTCGCGCCTTCAGCCGCCTGCAGCAGGAGCTTGCCGACGCGAAAACGGCCCTTCAGGAGCGCAAGGTGGTCGAGCGTGCAAAAGGCATATTGATGAAATCGCGGCAACTGACCGAGGAGGAGGCCTATGTACTTCTTCGGCAATCCGCCATGAACGAGAAGAAGAAGTTGTCGGATATCGCGCAAAGCGTGGTCCTCGCGGCGAATCTTCTTGGAGGCTGAACTGGCATGAGCTTCATTCACAAGAGCATCGGTGAGGGCGGGGACAACGCAGGGGTAAAGGCTCATGGGGCGGGCACCCGTCTTGTCCGCGCCGGATTCATCCCGCTCCTCGATTCCGCGGTGCTGATTGCCGCTGCCGAGCTTGGACTGGCCGAGAGGGAAGGGATCCAGCTCGACCTGATCCGCGACGTCTCATGGGCCAATATCCGCGACAGGCTGGCGTTTCGGCAATTCGACGTGGCGCATATGCTTGCACCCATGCCCGTTGCATCGATGTTGTCCATCGGCACCAATCCATCACCGGTATTGGCGCCGTTCTCGCTCGGGCGCGGCGGCAATGCCATCACTCTGTCGGTAAAGCTCTATCGGCAGATGCAGGCTGCCGCCAACCTTGCTGGCACTGAAGATGCGTTGACCAATGCCGTGGCGCTGCGAGGCGTCATCGATGCCGGGCGCAGCCGCAACGAGCCGCCGCTGGTTCTCGGCATGACCTACCCCTATTCGTCGCATAATTACGAGCTGCGCTACTGGCTGGCGGCCGGGGGTATCGATCCGGATCGTGATGTGAAGCTCGTCGTCGTACCACCGCCGATGACGTCCGATGCGCTCGCAGCTGGAGAAATAGACGGTTTCTGCGTCGGCGCACCGTGGAATATGATCGCCGTCGAACGCGGCGTCGGGCGTATCGTTGCCGTCAAGGGCGATATCTGGCCGTCCAGCCCGGAAAAGATCATTGGTGTCCGGCCGGAATGGGCATCGGCCAATACCGACACGCTGAGCCGGCTCGTCGTGGTGCTCGACCGCGCCGCGGAATGGTGCCATTTGCAGTCCAATCGACGGGAACTGGCGAAGATGCTTTCCGTCCCGCGCTATGTCGACACGCCAGCCGATCTGCTGCACCGCGTTCTGCTCGGGCAGTTCACCATCGACCCCATCGGCACCGAACGCATGGTGCCGGAATATTTCTCTTTCCATGGCGGCGATGCCAATTGCCCGAGGACCGAGCTCGCACAATGGATCTACAGCCAGATGGTGCGCTGGGGCCAGGTCGCGCATTCGCCGGAAAATCTTGAACGCGCTGCCGCGGCGTTCCGACCTGACATCTACCGGACTGCGCTCGGCTTGCCAGCCAATGCAGGCCCGGCCGCAGCGCAGGTAGCGGACCGCTTCATCGATGGGGTAACTTTCGACCCGAGCGATATACCGGCCTATCTGCGCAGCTTTTCCCTTCCCATCAACAAGTGACCTCCCGCCCAAAACTGTATATTTTTTGTGCAATGCACAAGCCGTAGGCATGCCGCGCCGGGCGTGCCAAAACACAGGCGCCAATATTATCCGTTCGATTCCAATCGCTTAACGGTTTTTACCGAGTTGGCACGGACCTTGCATAGCTAATTGCGGATCGTCAACGGAGACGAGCCGAGCGCATCCAGAGATGCGCAATGAGACACAGACGTCGCTAAATCGAGCGTGGCCGGATCAACCGGCGATGCTCTGTTCAGCGGCGTTTTTTCGTTTTTGATCCGGTTGAAGGGGAACCCGATGAATGGAATGCCGAATATAGGGCGACGGAAATTGCTGAAGGCCGGTGGTGCCATGGCTCTGCTGGCGGCGGCGCGGGCAGCCATGCCGGCAGGCGCCTATGCGGCCGGGGCCGGCCCCGAGACCACGAAGGCGGTTCTGGGCTTCATCGCCTTGACCGATGCGTCGCCGCTGATCGTGGCCAAGGAAAAGGGCCTGTTCGCCAAGCATGGCATGCCGGATGTCGAAGTCGTCAAGCAGGCGTCATGGGGCACGACGCGAGACAATCTGGTGCTCGGTTCCGAGGGTAATGGCATTGACGGCGCACATATATTGACGCCGATGCCTTACCTCATCAGCGCCGGCAAGGTCACCCAGAACAACCAGCCGCTGCCCGTGGTCATCCTGGCGCGGCTCAATCTGGACGCCCAGGGCATCTCCGTCGGCTCGGCCTATAAGGAGCTGGCCGCGGGCACCGATGCGGGCGTTCTCAAGGAGGCCTTCGCTCAGAAGAAAGCAGCCGGCAATCCGGCAAAGGTTGCCATGACCTTCCCCGGCGGCACCCATGATCTCTGGTTGCGTTACTGGCTGGCAGCTGGAGGCATCGATCCGAACAAGGATGTCGAGACGATCGTCGTACCGCCGCCGCAGATGGTGGCCAACATGAAGGTCGGCACGATGGACTGCTTCTGCGTTGGCGAACCGTGGAATGCTCAACTGGTCAATCAGGGCATTGGCTATACCGCGGTCAATACCGGCGAATTATGGGGCAAGCATCCGGAGAAATCGCTCGGCATGCGTGCCGATTGGGTCGAAAAGCACCCGAATGCCGCCAAGGCGCTGCTCATGGCGGTCATGGAGGCGCAGCAATGGGCCGACGCACCGGCCAACAAGGACGAACTCGCCGCAATCGTCGGCAAGCGCGCCTGGTTCAATGTTCCACCCAAGGACATCGCCGGGCGGCTCAAGGGCGAATACGACTACGGCTCCGGCAGGGTGGAAGACTCCAGTCCGCATCTCATGAAGTTCTGGCGCGATCACGCCTCCTATCCGTTCCAGAGCCACGACAAATGGTTCCTTACCGAGAACATCCGCTGGGGCAAGTTCGCACCGGATACCGACATCGACGCCCTGGTCGCCCAGGTGAACCGCGAAGACCTCTGGCGGGCGGCAGCGAAGGACCTCGGCGTGGCCGCGGCCGACATTCCGTCCGGCACGTCGCGCGGCGTGGAAACCTTCTTCGACGGCAAGACCTTCGATCCCGGCGATCCGCAGGCCTATCTCGACAGCCTGGCCATAAAGCATCTCGCATAAGGATAGATCATGTCAGCAAGCGAAGCCCCCATCGTCAAGGAAACCAAGCCCATGGCCAAGGTCGTGCCGCTCGCCATTGCGCCGCGCTCGGCCAGGGACACCAACCCCTTCCTCAAATGGATCGCCAATCTCGGCTCGCATATCCTGCCGCCGGTGATAACGCTCCTGTTTCTCCTGGTCCTTTGGGAGATCATCTGCTCTTCGCCGGATGCCAGCGTGCCGCCGCCGTCGCGGGTGGTCGCAGAGACCTGGGAGCTGATCGTCGATCCGTTCTATGTCGGCCAGGGCGTCGATCAGGGCTTGTTCTGGCACGTCCTCGCCAGCCTCAAGCGCGTCGCGCTCGGCTACAGCCTGGCCGCGGCAGCGGGGATCGCGCTTGGCGCACTGGTCGGCCGCAGCGAATGGGCCATGCGCGGGCTCGACCCGATCTTCCAGGTGCTGCGCACCGTGCCACCGCTCGCATGGCTGCCGCTGTCGCTCGCCGCGTTCAAGGATGGCAATCCGTCGGCCATCTTCGTGATCTTCATCACGGCGATCTGGCCGATCATCATCAATACCGCCGTCGGCATACGCAATATTCCGCAGGACTATCAGAATGTGGCGCGCGTGCTGCGGCTTAATCAGTTCGAATATTTCACCCGGATCATGCTGCCCGCCGCCGCGCCCTATATTTTCACCGGCCTGCGGATCGGCATCGGGCTGTCGTGGCTCGCCATCGTGGCTGCAGAAATGCTGATCGGTGGTGTCGGGATCGGCTTCTTCATCTGGGATGCCTGGAACTCCTCGCGCATGAGCGACATCATCCTGGCCCTCGTTTATGTGGGCGTCGTCGGCTTCCTGCTCGACCGCGCCATCGCCGCCATCGCCAGAATAGTCACCCGCAATACGGCAAGCAACTGAGGGATCGCCATGTCAAAATCATATCTCGCACTCGAACAGATCGACATGGTGTTCAGCAGGGACGGCACGAGCACGCAGGTGCTGAAGCAGGTATCGCTGAACATCGACAAGGGCGAGTTCATCTCCATCATCGGCCATTCCGGCTGTGGGAAATCGACCCTGCTGAACATTGTTGCCGGCCTGACCCAGGCGACGCGCGGCGTCGTGTTCCTTGAGGGCTCGGTCGTCGACCTGCCGGGGCCGGATCGGGCTGTCGTCTTCCAGAATCATTCGCTGCTGCCATGGCTGACAGTCTACGAGAATGTGAAACTCGCCGTCGACAAGGTGTTCGGGCGCACCAAATCGCGCCAGGAACGCCATGACTGGACCATCCGCAACCTTGAACTCGTGCAGATGGTCCATGCACGCGACAAGCGCCCATCGGAAATATCCGGAGGGATGAAGCAGCGCGTCGGCATTGCCCGGGCGCTGGCGATGGAACCCAAGGTGCTGCTGCTCGACGAACCCTTTGGCGCACTGGACGCCCTGACCCGCGCGCATCTCCAGGACCAGGTGATGCAGATTCATGCGGAACTCGCCAATACGGTGATCATGATCACCCATGATGTCGACGAGGCCGTCCTGCTCTCCGACCGCATTGTCATGATGACCAACGGCCCCGCAGCCAGGATAGGCGAAGTTCTCGACGTTCCGCTGGAGCGGCCGCGCCGGCGGGTCGAGTTGGTCTCGGATCCGACCTATCTCCGCTGCCGGTCGGGCGTGCTGAAATTCCTCTATGAACGCCACCGCCTGATGGAGGCTGCTTGATATGTCCAATAGCAAGAAACAGAAACTGGTGGTCATCGGCAATGGCATGGCGCCCGGCCGTGCGCTCGAGCATCTGCTGGAACAGGCGCCCGACGCCTATGAGATCACCATCTTCAACGCCGAACCGCGGGTCAATTACGATCGCATCATGCTGTCGCCGGTGCTTTCCGGCGAGAAGGAATTCGAGGAGATCGTCATTCACGGCGATGGCTGGTACATCAAGCACGGCATAATGCTGTACAAGGGCCACAAGGTGGTCCAGATCGATCGCGCCGCCAAGACTGTCACGTCCGATGCCGGCACGACGGAATCCTATGACAAGCTGCTGATCGCCACCGGCTCGGTTCCCTTCATTCTGCCTGTTCCCGGCAACAATCTTCCCGGCGTGCTCACCTACCGTGACCTCGACGACGTCAACGCGATGCTTCTGGCGGCGCAATCGCGCAATCGCGCAATCGTCATCGGCGGTGGGTTGCTCGGGCTGGAAGCCGCCGCCGGCCTCAAGTCGCGCGGCATGGACGTCACCGTCCTGCACATCATGCCGTCACTGATGGAGCGGCAGCTGGACCCCGCCGCCGGATACCTGCTCGAACAGGCGGTGGAGCAGCGCGGCATCAAGGTCCGCACCAAGGCCAGTACCAAGGAGATCGTCGGCGCCGGCAAGGTGGAAGGCGTTCTTCTGGCCGATGGCACGCTATTGCCTGCCGACCTCGTGGTTATGGCAGCGGGCATCCGTCCCAATGCCTCATTGGCCAAGGAGGCGGGGCTCGACGTCAATCGCGGTATCCTGACGGATACGGGCATGCGCACGTCCGATCCCGACATCTTCTCTGTCGGCGAGTGCGCGGAAGTCGGCGGACAATGCTACGGCCTGGTCGCGCCGCTCTACGAGATGGCCCGCGTGGCCGCGGCGCAATTGTCCGGCGACGCGAGCGCCGCCTTCGTCCACAGCGAAACACCGACAAAGCTCAAGGTCACGGGTATCAACCTCTTCTCCGTCGGCGATCTGGCGGAGGGGGAGGACCGCCAGGAAATCGTGCTGAGGGATGCTTCCGCCGGCGTCTACAAGCGCCTTGTATTGAAGGAAAACCGCATCATCGGCACCGTTCTTTATGGCGAGACGTCGGACGGAGCATGGTTCCACGACCTGACCAAGAAGAAGACGGATATTTCGGAGATGCGCGAAACGCTCATCTTCGGGCAATCCTACCAGGGAGGATCGCCGCTGGACCCTATGGCGGCCGTTGCAGCATTACCAGATGACGCGGAGATCTGCGGTTGCAACGGCGTCTGCAAGAGCAGGATTACCGATGCGATCACAGGCAAGGCCCTGACCTCGCTGGACGATGTGCGCGCCCATACCAAGGCGTCCGCCTCATGCGGCAGTTGCACCGGCCTGGTCGAACAACTTCTGGCACTGACGCTTGGCGATAGCTACAATCCTGCTGCGGTCACGCCGATGTGCAGTTGCACCGATCTCGGCCATGATGATGTCCGCCGCCTGATCAAGGCCAAGAAGCTCAAGACCATTCCAGCCGTCATGCAGGAACTGGAGTGGAAGACCTCATGCGGCTGCGCCAAGTGCCGGCCCGCGCTCAACTACTATCTGGTGGCCGATTGGCCGGATGAATATGCGGACGACTACCAGTCGCGTTTCATCAATGAACGTGTCCACGCCAATATCCAGAAGGACGGGACCTATTCCGTCGTACCGAGAATGTGGGGCGGCATGACCAGTTCCAAAGAATTGCGCGCGATCGCCGACGTGGTTGACAAGTTCGAGATTCCGGCCGTGAAGGTGACGGGCGGCCAGCGTATCGACATGCTTGGCATCAAGAAGGAGGACCTGCCGGCCGTCTGGGCGGATCTCGGCAAGGCGGGGTTCGTCTCGGGGCAGGCCTATGCCAAGGGCCTCCGCACCGTCAAGACCTGTGTCGGCACCGATTGGTGCCGGTTCGGCACGCAGGATTCCACCGGCCTCGGCATAAGGATCGAGAAGTTCATGTGGGGGTCGTGGACGCCGGCCAAGGTGAAGATGGCGGTCTCCGGCTGCCCGCGCAACTGCGCCGAGGCGACGTGCAAGGATGTCGGCATCGTCTGCGTCGATTCCGGCTACGAGATTCATTTCGCCGGTGCCGCCGGGCTCGACATCAAGGGCACGGAAGTGCTCGGCCTCGTCAAGACCGAGGACGAAGCCCTCGAACATGTCGTGGCGTTGACGCAGATGTACCGCGAGCAGGCGCGCTACCTCGAACGCATCTACAAATGGGCGAAACGGGTCGGCATCGAGGAAATCCGCCGGCAGATCATGAACGATGCGGACAAGCGCAAGGCCTTCTTCGAGCGCTTCGTCTTCAGCCAGAAATTCGCGCAGGTCGATCCCTGGTCCGAGCGGGTTTCGGGCGTCGACAAGCACGAATTCCAGCCCATGGCGACAGTCGGCTACCAGCATGCAGCGGAGTGACATTATGACGAACTGGACTCCCATCGGCTCGATCAACGACATTCCCCGCCGCGGCGCGCGCTGTGTCATGACCCCGCAAGGAAAGATCGCCGTCTTCCGGACGATGGAAGATCGCGTCTTCGCCATCGACGATCATTGCCCGCACAAGGGCGGACCGCTCAGCCAGGGCATAGTGCATGGCGCGGCGGTCACGTGCCCGCTGCACAATTGGGTGATCTCGCTCGAAACCGGCAAGGCACTCGGCGCCGACGAGGGCAGCGTCAGGACGATCGATATCAAGCTTGAAGGAGATCGCATCCTGGCGCGGCTGGAACCGCTGGCCGTGGCGGCAGAATAGCCGATGGAAACCAGCGGTACCAACGTTCGCACTGCCTGCCCCTATTGCGGTGTCGGCTGCGGCATCCTCGCTGAACGGAAGGATGACGGCAGTGTCGCCATCGCCGGCGATCCGGATCATCCGGCAAATTTCGGCCGGCTGTGCTCCAAGGGCTCGGCGCTTGGCGAAACCGTCGGGCTCGAGGGGCGATTGCTCGAGCCGAAAATCGCGGGCAGGCCCGCCGAATGGGACGAAGCTCTCGACCTCGTGGCCGAGCGGTTTTCCCGGACGATAGAGGAACATGGACCCGACAGCGTTGCGTTCTACGTCTCCGGGCAGTTGCTGACGGAAGACTACTATCTGGCGAACAAGCTGATGAAGGGTTTCATCGGCTCCGCCAATATCGACACCAATTCGCGCCTCTGCATGTCGTCCTCGGTTGCCGGCCACCGAAGAGCCTTCGGCTCGGACACCGTGCCGGGGTGCTATGAAGACCTCGAACAGGCAGACCTCGTTATCCTTACCGGGTCCAATCTCGCCTGGTGCCATCCCGTGCTCTATCAAAGGCTGGTTGCGGCCAAAGCCGCGCGCCCGCATATGCAGATCGTCCTCATCGATCCACGCAGGACGATGACTGCAGATATGGCCGATCTTCATCTGGCGATCCGGCCGGATGGCGATGCAGCCCTCTTCGTCGGTCTTCTGGGCTATCTCGCCGCCGAAAACATCATCGACAGGGACTATATCCAGCGCCATTGCAGCGGCTTCGAGGACGCGCTTGCCGTGGCGAGGCCGTATGATCTGTCCGAGATAGCGGCTCTGACGGGGCTCGCCATCGAGGCAATCCATCGCTTCTACCGGCTCTTTGCCGCCACCGATCGGTGCGTGACTGTCTATAGTCAGGGCGTCAACCAGTCGGCCGGCGGGACGGACAAGGTCAATGCAATCATCAATTGCCATCTCTGCACGGGGCGCATAGGGAAGCCCGGCGCCGGCCCCTTTTCGGTGACGGGACAGCCAAATGCCATGGGCGGGCGCGAAGTCGGCGGCCTTGCCAATATGCTGGCCAGCCACATGGATATCGAGAACGAGGATCATCGCCGGCTGGTCCGGGAGTTCTGGCAGTCGCCTTCATTGCCGTCGCAGCCGGGTTTGAAGGCGGTCGATCTGTTCAAGGCGATCGCCGATGGCCGGGTCAAGGCCGTCTGGATCATGGCGACCAATCCCGTGGTCTCCATGCCGGAGGCGGATCTGGCGGCAAGGGCGCTCGAGCTTTGTCCCTTCGTCGTCGTCTCGGATATCCAGGAACATACCGATACGGCGCGTTGCGCCGATGTTCTCCTCCCTGCCGCCGGCTGGGGCGAGAAGGACGGCACGGTCACCAATTCGGAACGGCGTATTTCGAGGCAAAGGGCATTTCTGCCGCTGCCGGGGAAGGCGCGGCCGGATTGGCGGATCATCGCCGATGTGGCCAAGCGCATGGGTTTCGGCGCTGCCTTCGCCTATCGCGGTCCGTCAGAGATTTTCGCTGAGCACGCGGCGCTGTCGGGTCATCGCAATTCCGGACAGCGCGATTTCGATATCGGTGCCCACGCCGACATATCGCGGGACGCCTATGATCGGCTGGCGCCGTTCCAATGGCCCTTGCCGTCGAATGCAGCGCGTGAAGGCCAGCGCTTCTTTGGCGACGGCAGGTTCTACACACCCGACGGGCGGGCGCGGTTTGTTGCGGTAAAGCCCTGGCAAGCCGAGAACCGGGACCCTCGCTTCCCCTTCACCCTCAATTCCGGCCGCATCCGCGATCAGTGGCACACGATGACGCGAACCGGCAAGAGCGCCCGGCTTTCCAGCCACTATGCCGAGCCGTTCGTCGAACTGCATCCGCATGATGCCGCCGAACTCGGGATCGGCGAGGCGGAACTGGTTTCGATCGAAAACGACCATGGTTCGGCAATCATGCGGGCGCTGATCACCGATCGCCAGCAGCGCGGCAATGTCTTCGTTCCAATGCACTGGACCAATGAATTCGCCTCGATGGCCCGCGTCGATGCCATGGTCACCGCCGCCACCGATCCCATTTCGGGCCAGCCGGCGCTGAAAATGGCGCGGGTCGGGCTGCGCCGCTACACCGCCGCATGGTACGGATTTGCGGTCACCCGCTCGCCAGTGCCTCCTCAAACCCGGTATTGGGCCATGGCGCGCACCAGCGGCGGATACAGGCTCGAACTCGCAGATTGCAACGAGCCGGCGGATTGGGCGGCATTCGCACGCGAGCTCTTTGCGGTGGCGAGCGATGCCGAGCTTCTGGCCTATCACGATCCCGGCAGCGGTCAATATCGCTTGGCGCTGTTCGACGGCGCAGAACTGGTCGGAGCACTCTATGTCGACCGCACGCCCGTGATGGCGTCGCGAAGCTGGCTGAGTTCGCAGCTCGCCAAGCAGGACCATGGCCCGCGCTCGCGCATGCAATTGCTCGCCGGGCGGCCCGGGCAGGATACACCGGACAAGGGCGCGATCATCTGTTCCTGCTTCTCGGTCGGCCGAAACGAGATCGAACACGCCGCGAAGAATGGATGCTCGTCGGTCGCATCGATCGGCGAATCCTTGAAGGCAGGCACAAATTGCGGCTCCTGCCGCGCCGAAATCCGCGAAATCCTGGCAAAGTTTCAGATGGAAGCCGCCGAATAGCGGCTTTCATGCGTCGAAGCGGGAGGGCGACAGCCTGTCGAGAATGGCTTCGAGTGCGGGTTCCGGCTGTTCGCCGCGGATGAGCGTGGCCGCAAGCTTCGAAAGCGCCGGCGAGGTTTGAATACCGTAGCCGCCCTGCGCCGCCAGCCAGAAGAACCCCTTTGCCTGACGGTCGAATCCTGCCACGGGCGTTCTGTCTGGCGCGAAAGTACGAAGACCGGCCCAGCTCCGTTCGACGCGATCGACCGATATGGTGACGGCTTGCTCGAACCTGTAAAGCCCTTCGGCCAGTACCATGTCATCGACATAGGCATCATGCGGCTCGACTGGAACCTCGTCGCAGGGCGAGACGTACAGACGCCCGCCATCGGGCTTCAGATACCAATCCTCATTGACGTCATCGACCAGCGGCCAGTTGCGCGGGTCGTGACCCTCCGGGGCGGGAAGAACCGCAATCGAACGGCGCAGTGGTGTCAGGCCAAGCGGCCGCGCACCAAAGAGCCGGGCGATGACGTCGGCCCAGGCGCCGGACGCGTTGACGACGATCGGCGCCCGGAATCTCGCCTTTCCGGTCTCCACGTCCCAAGCGCTGCTGCGATATTCTGCGGTCACCGCCTCGCTGTCGAGGAACAGCTTCACGCCGAGACGTCCCGCCTTTCGCAGCCAGCCCTGATGCAGCGCATTGACATCGATGTCCTGAGCGTCCCTCTGAAAGGCCGCCGCCTTGATTTGTGCCGGGTCGAGGATCGGAACCATGCCGACAGCCTGATCGACACTGATTGCCTCGACGCCGACGGCATTGCGTATGAATTCGGCGCAAGCATCCACGCCGGCTTCGGAAGCGACGGTCAGGCAGCCACGGGGCGTCAGGAGCGGCGTCGGAAACAGATCCTGCTCGCGATTCTCGAAGAGCGGCGCACTGACCTTGTTGAGCGCGCGAATGACGTCATTGCCATAGTTTGGCAGGAATATCGCGGCGGAGCGTCCGGTGGAGTGATAGCCGGCCTGGCTTTCACGTTCGATGATGACGACCTTGTGGGTATCGGCAAGGGCTGCCGCCAGGCCGACGCCGGCAATGCCCGCCCCGATGATGAGAACGTCCGCTTCTACCGCGTCTGTCATGATCGGCTAGTTTCCGATCTTCTGGACAGAGGGGCTGAACACCATCAGGCTCAGTATCTCGAACAGGGTCTGCGCGCCGGCATGTGCCGTATTCGTCGTCGCATCATATTGCGGCGCGACCTCCACGACATCGCCGCCGACGAGATTGATGCCCTTGAGCCCACGGACGAGTTCAAGGACCTCCCTCGTGGTGAGCCCGCCGATTTCCGGCGTTCCCGTTCCCGGGGCGAAGCTCGGATCGAGGCTATCGATGTCGAACGAAAGGTAGGTCGGCCCATCGCCGACAATGGCCCGGGCCTTCTCGATAATGGCGGGAATGCCGAGGCCGGTCACCTCTTCCGCATGGATGACTGTCATCCCGGATTCGTACGAGAACTCCCACAAATATTCGGACGAGCCGCGGATACCGATCTGTATCGTGCGGGTGGGATCGAGGACGCCATCGAGCACCGCATTGCGGAACGGTCCGCCGTGATGGAACTTCGTCTGGTCGAATGCGCCGCCCGTATCGCAATGCGCATCGATGTGGATCATTCCGACAGGGCGGTCCTTGCCCACCGCCCTGAGGATGGGGTGGGTGATGGAGTGGTCTCCGCCAACGGCAAGGGGAACGACGCCCGCCGTGACGATCTGGTTGAAGCGGCGTTCTATATCGTCATGGCATTGCTCGAGCCGGTAGCGGGTGGCGAAGGGAACATCGCCGATGTCGGCGACCCGCAGATCGAAGACGGGCGCGCATTCCAGGAAGTGGTTGTAGGGGCCGATGCGTTCGATCGTCCTGAGCGCTCTCGGTCCGAAGCGGGAGCCTGAACGGTTGGTCACGCCGAGGTCCATCGGCACGCCGACGATTGCGACCTGCAAATTGCCGAAGTCGGGAGCGATAGCATCAACCGGCATGTAGGGAGCGGTGAGGAAGGTCGGAACGCCGGCATAGGGCGCAAGCCGCGTGCCGTTCTTAGAGAATATCTTGTCGGCCACCTTGCGAAACCGCGCATCGAAGAGCTCGCCGCCATGGCTCTCACCATATTTCGCGCGTAGTTCAGCGAGTTTTTTCTCGTCCCAAGATGACATGTCGATATTTCCCTGATTTGCCTTGCCGTCATTATCAAGGAAAAGACGCGGCAAAATCAATCGTCAAACGCCGGCAAACTTCTGGCATGACATTGTCGTGTCCGGCGGTTATGCAATTGCCCAACATCATGCCCAGGAAATTCCAATGACCAGCGCTTCGCTCAATTCTCTCGTCTCCCGGTTGTCTCCTCCGCCTATTCCCGCCGTCCAGGCCTGGGGCCGCGCCTATGCCTATGATGGCGCGCTCGGCCCGCTGATCGACCTTTCGCAAGCGGTTCCCGGCTATCCGCCGCATCCGGACATGCTGGAATGGCTGGGCGACGCAGCCTCGTCAGCGACCTTTTCGAATTATGGCCCGATAGAGGGGGAAGAGGCTCTGCGGCGCGCCTATGCCGCGCATGTCGGCGAGATCTATGGCGCCGATCTGTCACCGGCCAATATCCATATAACTTCGGGCTGCAACCAGGCCTTCGTTTGCGCTGCGCTGGCAACCGCCGCCGCGGGTGAAAAGATATTGCTGACCGACCCGTTCTATTTCAACCACGAGACGACGCTGGCGATGTTCGGCATCGATGTCGGCCACGTGACCTGTCGTGCCGAAGATGGTTTCGTGCCGACGGCCGCTGCCGTGGCGTCGGCCATGGACGACAAGGTGCGGGCGCTCGCTCTGGTGACGCCCAACAATCCGACCGGCGCGATCTACCCGCCGGAGCGGCTGCTTGAGATTTTCGACTATTGCCGGTCACGGGGGATATGGCTGATCCTCGACGAGACCTATCGCGATTTTCTTCCTGTCGGAGCCGGCCAGCCGCATGCATTGTTCGCGCGGCCGGGCTGGCAGCACAGTCTGATCCAGCTCTACAGTTTCTCGAAGTCCTATTGCATCCCCGGCCATCGGCTTGGCGCGATCACTGCCGGAAGCGAAGTCGTGTCGGCGATCGCGAAGATCATGGACAATCTGCAGATTTGCCCGCCGCGCGCCGCGCAGGATGCCGTCGCGAAGGCTATTCCGGCCCTGACCGATTGGCGCGAGGAAAACCGCGTGGAGATCGAAAGACGTGCGCAGGCGCTGCGCGAAACCATGTCCGGCCTGAAAGGATGGCATCTGGAGGCGGTCGGCGCCTATTTCGCCTTCATCCGCCACCCGTTCGACGGAAAAAACTCCGTGGAAGTGGCGGAAAGACTGGCCAAGGAAGCCGGCATATTGGCGATACCCGGCGAATATTTCGGCGAAGGCCAATCGCAATTTCTGCGTTTCGCCTTCGCCAATGCCGACAGCCGGACCATTCGGCTCCTGCGGGACCGAATGGAGAGATTTGGCTCTTCCTCCTGACGAACGGCAGCGGGTCAGTAGCCCTTTGCCGCGCCGGAGCCAGAACGACTGTCCATGGCGCCGTAATAGCGGGCGCCTCCACCTTCCTCGATAGCGGCGAGGCTCTTGCCGCCAACGAGAATACCCGCCGCCTGGCCCCAGACCGGCCAAGCCTTGTCGATTCCGACATCGTGGCCCATCTCGGTCAGAACCTTCATCGTATCGGCGGAAAGCGCGTAGGGCTCCATATAGACACGATCAGGCAGCCACTGGTGATGAATGCGCGGGGCATCTATCGCTTCCTGAATATTCATGCCGTGGTCGATGACATTGATGATCGCCTCGAGCGTGATGGTGATGATGCGCGCGCCGCCCGGGCTGCCGATCACCATGAACGGGCGGCCATCCCTGGAAATGATGGTCGGGCTCATCGATGAGAGCGGCGTCTTTTTCGGGGCGATGGCATTGGCTTCACCCTGCACCAACCCATAAAGATTGGGCGAACCCGGCTTCGAGGTGAAATCGTCCATTTCATTGTTGAGAAGGATGCCGGTTCCGGGTGCGACGACGCCCGCACCGAAGGACCCATTGAGCGTATAGGTGACGGCGACTGCATTGCCCTCCTGGTCGACGATGGAATAATGCGTCGTCTCCTTGCTCTCGCCGAAGCCTTCCGGCATCAGATCCTGCGACACGCCGGCCTTGAAGGGGCTGATCTTGTCGCGGATTTCCTTCGCATATTTCTTGTCGACCAGTTGCTCGACGGGATTGTCGACGAAATCGGGATCACCGAGGGACTTGTTGCGATCGACATAGGCGAAGCGCATGGCCTCCACCATCGCATGGACCGTTTGCGCCGAGCCGCTGCCGAGATAGCCCAGCGGATAGCCTTCGAGCACATTCAATATCTCGCAGATGATCACACCGCCGGAACTTGGAGGCGGCGAGGAAACAATGTCATATCCGCGATAATTGCACTTGATCGGCTCAAGTTCGCGCACGCTGTACTGCTCGAAATCTTCCTTGGCGAGGATGCCGCCGCTATCCTGGCTGGCCTTGACGATGGCGGCGGCCGCGGCGCCCTTGTAGAAGGCGTCGGATCCTTTCTCCGATATCTCCGCCAGAACGGTGCCGAGATCCGGCTGTTTCAAGGTCTCGCCGGCCGTATAGGCCTTCCCGTCCGGTTTCAGGAAGATCGCCGCTGCGGCCTTGTCCTTGGCCAGCATGCCGACGCCTTCCTCGAAAGTCGCGGCATCTCCCTGATCGAGCACAAAACCGTCACGGGCGAGCCGAATGGCTGGTTCGAGCAGTTCCTGCCGGGACTTCGTTCCATATTTCTCGCGAGCCGTTTCGAACCCGAGAACCGATCCCGGCACGCCGACGGCGAGATAGCCCTCGGTGCTGCGGCCTTTGGCTATATTGCCCTTGTCGTCGAGATACATCGTTTTGGTTGCAGCAAGGGGGGCACGCTCGCGAAAGTCGAGGAAGGTCGTGGTGCCATCCTTGAGACGGATGGTCATGAAGCCGCCACCGCCGATATTGCCTGCAACCGGGTAGACAACGGCCAGTGCGTAACCGACGGCAACCGCTGCATCGACCGCATTCCCACCGCTTTTCAGCACATTCACCCCTGCTTCCGAAGCGAGGTGCTGGGCGCTTACCACCATGCCGTGCTCGGCGGCCACCGGTTCGGGCGAAGCGGCGAGGGCGGAATTGACTGGAGAAAGCGCGAGACTGAGCGCTACGGCGAAAACGCCGGCCTTGACGAGATGACGTTCCATGATTTCCTCCGAGATGGCGAACATCGCCAATGGAGCGCCTTCAAAACGGCATGTCCAGAGGAAATCGGCTCGAACCTTGCTCAGAGATCCAGGTCGAGCTCAGGATAGTGCCGGAAGATGCCGGAGGTATTGAAGGCCAGCCGGCGCTCCGAGGCGAGGTAGTTTCGCACATTCGGTATCTGCTCCACGACATCGCGCAGTGTGACCAGACCGGGATATGCCTTGGCCAGGCCGGCGGTGGCGCGGGGGAATGCGTAGCGAAGCCCCTCGATGACCTGGAAAATCGAAAGATCGACATAGGTGAGCCCGCCGCCGGCGAGGTGCCCGGACTTCTCCGGGTTCTCCTTGAGGGTCCGTTCGAAATAATCCAGGAATTTGGGCATGCGGTGCTTCAGGAAATCGGTCGCCCGCAACTTCGCCGCCTCCTTCTGGTCTTCGTAATATTGGGACGTGGCGATCGGATGATGCGTGTCGTGCACCTCGGCGAGAAAATCCGTGATGGTGAGCTGCAGGCCATTGGCGAAGTAGCGCAAGAACTCGGTTTTTGGGGCCAGTCCGAGCTTCGGAGCGAGATAGAACAGGATGTTGGCGACATGCGAGACGAGGACATCGCCATCCTTGAGGAAGGGCGGAGCGAAGGGCGTGAACGGCGAAGCCCGGCCCTTCAGAATGTTCATCATGGCGCCCATGCCCTTGCCGTCCTCGGCCCGGCACACTTCGACATAATCGGCCCCGGCACATTCGAGCGCCAGCCTGACAAACTCGCCGCGCCCCTGCAATCCGTCCCAATAGTACAGTTCATAGGCCATGGCAGTTCCTCGCACCTGTTTCAGCAAGACCTACAATAGGCGTGCTGCCGCGAGGTTCAACCTTGCCTACTTCAGATTCGGGGTCACTAGCCCTTGCGCCGCCGGAGCTGGTCGAAATAGACGATGACGATGATCAGGACGCCCGTTATCACCCGCTGCCAGAACGAATTCACGTTCAGGAGGTTCGCACCATTGTTGATGGTGGCGAGGATGAATGCGCCGAGAAGGGGTCCCTGCACCGATCCCACCGCGCCGAAGAGGCTCGTACCGCCAATCACCGAGGAAGCGATTGCCTGCAACTCCCAGCCCTCGGCCTGCGTCGGATTGCCGACGCCGATGCGCATGGCGAGGAGGATGCCGACGAAAGACGCACAGACGGCCGAGAGCGTATAGGCGAGATAGATCGTCCCTTTGACGTTCACGCCGGAAAGGCGGGAGGCTTCGGCATTGGAGCCCACGGAAAACAGGTAGCGGCCCCAGCGGCTGTGCTGCAGGAAGATATAGGCCGGAACACCGACGAGGATGACCATCCAGAAAAGGTTCGGCACACCGAGAAAATCGTTGCGCGAGAAGTCGGTGAAGGCGTCATTGTCGATCGAGATCGTCGCGCCATTCGTCAGCAGCAGCCCGACGCCGCGCAGCGAGGTCAGCGTGGCGAGCGTTATGATGAACGGCGGCAGCCCCATGCGGACGATGCCGAAGCCATGAAAGAGGCCGATGCCCACGCCGATCAGCAGGGTGATCGAAATAGCCGCCCATATCGGGAATCCCTGGGCCAGAAGCAGTGCCACCACGGTACTGGCAAAACCCGCTATGGCGCCGACGGAAAGGTCGATACCGCCCGTGATGATCACGAAAGTCTGCCCGACGGCGAGGATGGCGATCATCGCACCCTGCCGCAGCAGGTTGGCCATATTGTTGCTGGTCCAGAATGTCGTTGTCGACAGCCCCAGGATCAGCCAGAGCACAAGCAGCAACGCAAACAGCGTCAACCCGAACAGAATGTTGAATCGCTTCCTCGGCGAAATGGCGGCTTCGGTGTTTTCGATACTCATCGGTTCAAATCTCCAGAGGCGGCATTGGTGGAGGTAACTGGCGCCGAGCCGAGAGCCCGGCTCAGAATATCTTCGTGGCTCGCGCTGTTATGGGCATGGCTGGCAACGATTTCGCCCCGGCGGAATACATGGAGCGTATCGGCGAGTTCGTAGACCTCCGGCAGGTAGGAAGAGATGAGGATAATGCCGGCGCCCTGCGCAAGAAGCGCGGAAAAGAGGCGGTAGATCTCCGCTTTCGTCCCGACGTCGACACCCACGGTCGGCTCGTCGAAGATGAAGAGCTTGGCGCCGTGATTGAGCCATTTCCCGATAACGATCTTCTGCTGGTTGCCACCAGAGAGGCTGGCGGCGCTCGCCGATCGCCCGGCCGTCTTGATCCGAAGATCAGCGATCTGGCGGTCGGCGCGCGCCTTCTCCTCGCGCGAGGAAACAAGCCCGTTGCGGCTCAACTGCTTGTAGATCGGCAGGTTGAGATTGAGGCTGACCGGCAAGGACAGGCACAGGCCCTGGTCGCGCCGGCTTTCAGGGGCAAGGGCGATCCCGAGCTTGATCGCATCGCGCTCGCGGCGGATCGCCACTTCCTCGCCCTGCCAGAGGATGGAGCCTGACGTCTTCGGCTGGCGGCCGAACACTGCCGAGACGAATTCGCTCCGCCCGGCGCCGATCAGCCCGTAGAGGCCGACAATCTCGCCTTCGCGAACGCTGAGCGATATGTCCTGGAAACCCGGTCCCGACAAATTGCGCGTTTCGAGCACGGTTGCGCCGAAGCTGAAGCTATCCTTGTGATAAATCTGCTCGATGGAGCGGTTTATCATCAGGGATATCAGTTCGTTCTCGCTTGTTTCGCCGATGTTCCTCGTGCCGACAAGCGTCCCGTCCCTCAAAACCGAAACACGATCGGCAAGCTCGAAGACTTCCTCGAGGCGGTGGCTGATATAGATGATCGTGACGCCCTCGCGCTGCATGCGGCGGATCAGCGTGAAAAGCTGTGCAGCCTCCTTGCGGGTAAGATACGCCGTCGGCTCGTCGAATATCAGGAACCGCGCTCCGCGCGTTGCCGCGCGCGCCGTCGCAATCAATTGCTGCTGGCCGATCGTCAGGTCGCCGAGCAGGGCGTCGGCGGGCAGGTCGAAGCCGAGATCGTCGAGGATCTTCCGTGCTTCA
This sequence comes from Phyllobacterium sp. 21LDTY02-6, assembly GCF_023554255.2. Taxonomy (GTDB): domain Bacteria; phylum Pseudomonadota; class Alphaproteobacteria; order Rhizobiales; family Rhizobiaceae; genus Phyllobacterium. The sequence continues at coordinate 319,798 of NZ_JAMJWD020000006.1, forward strand.
CGCACCATGCTGCGGTGACGCAGCAGCCCGAAGCGCTGGCGTTCCTCGCCGAGGAAAATATTGGCGGCGACGCTCAGATGCGGACACAGCACCACTTCCTGATGCACGGCATTGATGCCGTGGCGGATCGCCTCCAGCGGCGTCTTCAGACCCACAGGCTCGCCGCGCCAGTAGATATCGCCGGCCGTGCGCGGGACGACACCGGTAAGAAGCTTGATCAGCGTCGATTTTCCCGCGCCGTTCTCACCGACGATCGCGTGGATTTCCCCTGCTTCGAAGGCAAGGTCTGCCGGTTTCAGCGCATGGGTGCCGAAATATTGCTTTTCAAGCCCGCGCAGCTCGAGGATTGGCGCCGGTTGGACGCGGCCGGTGACAGAATGCGGTGCAGAATCTTGGCTTGTCATGACGCCTCGCCGGTTCTGAATGGTGGCCGGAGCGGTTCGAACCGAACCGTCCCGCGCCTTGCCAAAAGAATTGGGCGGCGGTGTGCGCCCGCCGCCCGTTCCGTTAATCCAGCTTGGGATTGAGGAGTTCCTGCGCCCTTGGCTCGTTCATATTGGCCTTGGTGATGAGGTTGGCGCCGGTATCGACATTCGCTTCCACCTTCTCGCCCTTGGAGGCGGCGAGCGCGGTCTTGATGCCGTCATAGCCCATCCGGAACGGGTCCTGCACGACGAGGGCATGGATGACGCCGTCACTGAGCAGCTTCACCAGCTTCTCATCGCTGTCGAACGCGATCAGCTTGATCTTGTCCTGGGCCTTGTTTTCAGCAATCGCCTGGCCCGCGCCTTGCCCCATGATCAGGTTGGAAGCGAAGATGCCTTTCAGGTTCGGATTGGCGGTTATCAGATCGGTGGTGATGTTGAGCCCGGTGGTCGCCTGGCCGTCGGCTACCTTGTCGGCCACGAGCTTGAGTCCGGGATATTTGGCTGCCAGTTGCTCCTTGAAGCCCTGCGCGCGCTGATCGAGCGATCCGACGCCCGGGAGCGCGGTGATCAATGCAACTTCGCCTTCCGCCTTGCCGAAGGCCTCCGTTATGGCCGCCGCCAGACCATCGGCGGCTACGCGGCCACCCTGGATATTGTCGGTGGTCAGGAAGGAGGTAAACGCCTTTGAATCGGCCGCTGAATCGATGCCGATGATCTTGACGGACTCGGCGGCGTCGTCGATCGGCTTGCCGAGGGCCTTGAACTCCGTCGGCGAAATCACGATTGCCGCCGGCGATCCCGAGACGGCGTTTTCCAGTATGGAGATCTGGCCGTTGATGTCGGATTCCGCCTGTGCTCCAAGCTCCGGCACCTTGATGCCCAGTTCCTTGCCCGCCTTGCGCGCGCCGGCCAGCACGATCTGCCAGTAGAAGGAGGTTGTATCCTTCACGATGATCGGGATCGTCACGTCCTGCGCCCTGGCGGGGACGCCGGCAAGGGTTGCGGCGACGAGAGCCGCGCCTGCCGTGGCGAGAATGGTTCTGCGGCGGATGGTTCTTCCGAATGAATTCATGGGTTGCGTTCCTCTCAAAGCGCCGGTTGATTTATTTACTGACCGGATCGAGAGGGCGCTGTTTCAATCCGATCTTTATCGATAAAAAACTATGCACGTCGAAGCTAATTTAAAACCCGCACCTTGGCAAGCGCGGTCGAATCCGGACTATCGGATCACATGCGCCTCGCTCTGTTCATAGACCGATTGCGGCACTTCGACCGACAAAAGCTCCATGTTGCGCTTGAGGCTGGCAGGCTTTGCCGTGCCGATCAGCACATTGGCGACGGCAGGCTGTTGCAATGGGAACTGCATGGCGGCGGCCGCGAGCGGCACGCCATTGCTGCGCGCGATCTCTTCGAGGGAACGCACCTTTTGCAGAACCTCCTCCGAGGCGGGACCATAATCGAAATGCGCGCCGGGAACCGGGCCTGTCGCCAATATGCCGGAATTGAACACGCCGCCGATGACAAGGGAAATCTGCCGCCTGTTGCACTCTTCCAGAAGCCCTCTCTCGGCAGACCGGTCGAGCAGGGAGTAGCGTCCGGCCAGAAGGATGCAGTCGATCTCGCTATGGGCAATGACGTCCATGCAGACTTCGACTTCGTTCACACCGAGACCATAGGCAGCGATCGCACCGGAAGATTTCAGTTCCGAGAGCGCCTTGATGCCGCTATCGAGAAGCTGCCGCTGATAGACGGCGTTCTTTTCCGCGCCGTGCGTATAGGCGCCGATATCGTGCACATATAATATGTCGATCCGGTTGAGACCCAGCCGCGCAAAGCTCATCTCGAACGAACGCATTATGCCGTCATAGCTGTAATCGTAATCCACGGTGAATGGCAGCGGATTGACATAGGAATAGTCGGGAACCTGATCCTCCGGCACCGGACGCAGAAGACGGCCAACCTTGGTCGAGAGGACATAGCTGTCTCGAGGCATGCTGCGAAGAAAGTCACCCGTGCGCCGTTCCGAGAGGCCAAACCCGTAGAACGGCGCCGTATCGAAGTAGCGCAGGCCCGAATCCCAGGCGGTCTGCAGCGTTTCCATCGCCGCTTCGCGGCTGCATTCGCGGTAAAGCCCGCCGATCGCCGCGCCGCCAAAGCCGAATTCGGTTACGGCGAGTGACGTTTTCCCTATCCTGCGGATGTTCAACGGAGCCCCTCCCAAGCGTTCTGTTGGCATGCACTGTCTTTTATCGACAAAAAACCTTTGCAGTCAATCATTGTTGCGCCTAAATGTGCTGAGGCGATCATGCCGGGTGAGCGCAATGTCGAAGCAGAACACGGTTTTCAAGCAAGGCTACAACAGGTGTCTGCGGCTCCTCGACATCGGCGATACCTTGCCTTCGGAAGCCGATCTCGGGGCAAGGCTCAGCGTCAGCCGCACCACCGTGCGCGCTATTCTCAAGGCCCTGGAGGAAGCCGGGCTCATCCAGATCGGCAAGAGCAAGACGGTCTTGCGTCGCCCGTCCAGCCAGGACTTCTTTCCGGAGATCGAGACAAGTTCGCTCTCGTCGATCATCGAACGCAGTTTCATGAAGCGCATCTTGGCCGGCGGAGCCCAGCCGGGAATGCAGATCAACGAGCTGGAACTTGCTCGCGAGATCGGCGTCGGCACGTCGAGCGTTCGCGAATTCCTTATCCGGTTCAGCCGTTTTGGACTGATCGAAAAGCGCCGCAACAGTCATTGGGTGCTGAAGGGCTTCACCGAGAGCTTCGCGCTCGAACTGTTCGACATTCGTGAAATCTTCGAGCTGCGCTCGGCCGTTGCATTCAGCAAGCTGGAAGCAGATCATCCGGCGCGCCTGGAACTCGATGAGCTCGACGCGGAACATCGCGCCCTGCTGAACGATGTCGACCGACGCTTTGGCGAGTTTTCGGAACTCGATGAACGGTTTCATCGCCTGATCCACTCCGCGTCGCGCAACCGCTTCGTCGATGATTTCTACGATATTATCGCGATCGTCTTCCACTACCATTACCAGTGGAACAAGATTGACGCCAAGCAGCGAAACGCCCGGGCCCTGGAAGAGCATCTCGACTACATAGAAGCGCTGCGCTCGCGCGATGCCGCGAAAGTGGACAGGGCCTGCCGTGCCCATCTCAGATCGGCGCGCGAAACCCTGCTTGCCTCGATTTCGCAAGCCGCGGAAGCGTCCTAGTCACTTCTTGCGCAAGGCATCGGCCAATGCAGCACCGAGAGCCCCTTGCGGCGCGCTTTGCGGCTTCTGCGGCTGCGGCTTCCTTTGCGGCTGCTCGTCCCTCGACGACCTGCGGACCGTATCGCCACCACCATCCTTGCGCATGGTAAGTCCGATGCGATTGCGCTTCACATCGACATCGACCACCCGGACCTTAACCACATCGCCGGCCTTGACGACCTCATGGGCGTCCTTGACGAAGCGGTCGGCAAGCTGGGACAGATGCACCAGCCCATCCTGATGCACGCCGATATCGACAAATGCGCCGAAGGCCGCGACGTTCGTCACCGTACCTTCGAGCTGCATTCCGGGCTTCAGATCCTTGATGTCGTCGACGCCCTCGGCAAAGGTTGCCGTGCGGAATTCGGGTCGCGGGTCGCGGCCGGGCTTTTCCAGCTCGGAAAGAATGTCCCTTATCGTCGGCAAGCCGAACTTTTCATCGACGAACAGCCTGGGATCGAGCGCTTTTAGCGCGGCCGGATCGCTCATCAGGGAGCGGACATCGCGACCGCAAGCATTGATGATCTTCTTGGTGACGCCATAGGCTTCCGGGTGGACGGCCGAGGCATCGAGCGGTTCGGCACCGCCGCGGATACGCAGGAAGCCCGCGCATTGTTCGAAGGCTCGCGGCCCGAGACGCGCCACCTTGAGCAGATCGCGCCGCGACTTGAATGGCCCGATTTCATCGCGGTAGGCGATGATGGCTTCGGCCAGCGCAGTGCCGAGGCCCGAAATGCGCGCGAGGAGCGACGCCGACGCCGTGTTGAGATCGACACCCACGCCGTTCACCGCATCCTCGACCACCGCATCGAGTGCGCGGGCGAGCCGATATTGGTCCACATCATGCTGGTATTGCCCGACGCCGATGGATTTCGGGTCGATCTTTACCAGTTCCGCAAGCGGATCCTGCAGGCGCCGCGCTATGGAGACGGCGCCGCGCAGCGAAACATCGAGCTTGGGGAACTCCGCGGCCGCGGCAGCCGAGGCGGAATAGACCGAAGCGCCGGCCTCGCTGACGATCACCTTGAGCGGACGGGGCAGAGGCATGTCGCCGAGCATGTCGGCAACGAGACGCTCCGTCTCCCTGCTGCCGGTGCCGTTGCCGATGGCAATCAACTCGACACCGTGTTTGCGGACGAGGCTTGCAATTTCTGACTGCGCGCCGCGAACGTCGTTGCGCGGCTGAAACGGGTAGACAGTCGCAGTGTCGAGCAGCTTGCCGGTTCCATCCACCACCGCCACCTTCACGCCGGTGCGAATGCCGGGATCAAGCCCCATCGTGGCGCGCGAGCCGGCGGGCGCCGCCAGCAACAGGTCCTTCAGGTTGCGGGCGAAAACATTGATGGCGTCCTCCTCCGCCCGTTCGCGCATCAGCGTCATGAGATCGACCGAGAGATTGAGCGAAAGCCGGATGCGCCAGGCCCAGCGAACCACGTCCATCAACCAGTTGTTGGCCGCGCCGTCACCGCCGATGCCATAGGCCGCCGCAACCATGCGCTCGACCGGCTTGACCGGGCTGGTGTCATCGGCATCGACGGTGATTTCGAGGCTGAGCACCTCTTCGTTCCGGCCGCGCAGCATGGCCAGCGCGCGGTGGCCTGGGACCGCTGCCCATCGCTCGGTGTGGTTGAAATAATCGGAGAATTTCGCACCGGCTTCCTGCTTGCCATCGATGACCCGCGCCTGCAGGACGGCGCGATCCTTCAGATAATTGCGCAAGCGGCCGACGAGATCGGCATTTTCCGCGAAGGTCTCGACCAATATATCCCTTGCACCGTCGAGTGCGGATTTGACGTCCGGCACCTCCGCATTGATGAAGCTCGCCGCAAGTTCGGCGGGATTGACGCTTCGGTCGGAAAGCACCGTCTCGGCCAAGGGGCCAAGCCCGCGTTCTCTCGCAATCTCGGCGCGGGTGCGGCGCTTCGGCCGATAGGGGAGGTAGATATCCTCCAGCTCGGCCTTCGTCGTGGCGGCGATGATCGCGGATTCCAGCTCGGGCGTGAGCTTTTCCTGGCCACGGATCGATTCCAGGATCGTGTCGCGCCGCGTATCGAGTTCCCGCAGATAGGACAGGCGGTCGTCGAGCGTCCGCAATTGCGTATCGTCCAGGCCGCCCGTCACTTCCTTGCGGTAACGGGCGACGAATGGAACCGTCGCGCCGCCATCCAGCAGTTCTATGGCGGCGGCGGCCTGTTCGGGACGCGCCTGGATCTCGGAAGCAATGAGCCGGGCGATACGGATCGTCTTGGAATTGTCAGCGGTCACGGGTTATTCCAGTATGGTGATCGGGGGGCGAACATAGTGCCCCCCGACCGCCACCGCAATCGCTTGGGAGCGATGGATTATACGGTTTTCAACAACGACCTTGCCTCTTTCACGCCCAGCGCCTCAGGCCGGGTGCAACTGGTCTCGATATCGACGAACTTCTTCTCTTCGCCGGAGCGCAGGATCGACACCATGACGTCGACGCCGTGCAGCGCACGGTCCAGCGAACAACGTATGTCCCGATCGCCAAGGATCGCCGAAGTCATGTCCGCCAGCCCGGCCGTACGATAATTGGCCATCATGCCGCTCGCGTGCTTCTGGTTGGGGATACCCAGAGGGTGTTGCCACGAGCGGGCGGGCTTGGGCTTCTTGCCCGGCTTGGCGAGCTTCACCTCTCCACCGAAGAAGTTCGGGTCCGGCAGGAAGAGCGAACCATCCGTGCCGTAAAGCTCCATGTTCGGATGATTATGCGCCCAGACGTCCCAGCTGGCGGAGAGCGTTACGGAGGCGCCGCTGTCGAATTCGAGCAGGGCCTGAATCGTCGTCGGCGTCGTGACCTTGATGATTTCGCCGGCACGCGGCGCGCTGGATATGGTGCGGGTAGGCGTCGCCATCGACGTCAGTGCCGCCACCCGGCGAACGGGGCCGATGAGATTGACGAGATTGGCGATGTAATAGGGTCCAAGATCGAGGATCGGACCGCCGCCCGGCCTGAAGAAGAAGTCTGGATTGGGGTGCCAATGCTCCATGCCGTGGCTCAGGACATGGGCCGTGCCCGAGGTTACGGTGCCGATGTTGCCATCGTCGATCAGCTTGCGCGCCAATTGATGTGCGCCGCCAAGAAACGTGTCGGGCGCGCATCCTGCCTTGAGATTCTTCGAATCCGCGAGCTTTTTCAACGCCAGACCATCCGCCAGTGAAAGGGTCAGCGGCTTTTCCGAATAAAGATGCTTCCCCGCCGACAATATCTGCTTCGAAACGTCGAAATGAGCGTCCGGGATGGTGAGATTGACGACCAGATCAATATCATCGCTGGCGAGCAGCTTGTCGATGCTGCGCGCCTCGATCCTGTATTCCGCGGCCCGCGCCGTGGCGGCGGCATCGTTGATGTCCGCGATCGCCCGCACCTCGATGCCCTTGAAGAGCGGCGCCAGCCTGAGATAGGAGGCCGATATGCTGCCGGCGCCGATTATTCCGATACCCAATGTTCTAGCCATCATATTGCTTCCTAGATTGCCTTCAGCGTCGCGATTGAGCGGCTCGCGAACTGCTCGTCATCCGCGGGATTGTCGTGCTCGAGCACGAAATAGCGCACCGGCGTCTTCTCCAGCGCCGCCAGCAGGGCCTTCCAGTCGACAGTGCCATGCCCGACATCGGCCCAACCGTCCTGATCCTGATTTTCGCCGCTGGCGGCGATATCCTTGACGTGGACCGAACTGAGACGATTGCCGTCTGTCTCGATCCACTTGAAGGGATCGCCGCCACCGCGGATGATCCAGGCGATATCGGCTTCCCAGGAAATGCTCGGCGCCGCATCGAGGATCAATCGTTGCGGGATGGAACCATCGGGCAGAGCCACGAATTCGAAGTCGTGATTGTGCCAGCCGAAAATATAGCCCGCCTTGGCATAGACGGCATGGGCTGCTTCCAGCCTGCGGCCGAATTCCGACCAGCCGGCAGCATCCGTCGGGCGTAGTTCCAGTGCCAGATGGGGGCAGTAGATTGCTTTCATGCCGAGTTCACCGGCGATATCCAGCACCTTGGCGGGTTCGTTCTCCAGCATGTCGATGCCGAAATGCCCTGTCGGGGCGGTCAAGCCATTCGCATCGAGTCCCTGTTTCAGCGCTTTCACGTCGCCATAGAGGCCACCATAGGGCTCGACCTGGCTGTATCCATGCTGTTTGAGCATGGCGAGGGTCTGCTCGAGCGGCGGAAACTTGCGTGAACTATAGAGCTGGTAGGAATAGTCGGTCATTTCATTCTCCAATGATAGCTGGGAGGCTAGATGCGATTTTCGGTATTGGCGTCGAAAACGGACGCCATTGCCGGATTGAAGGTGAGCCAGACATTGTCGCCGGGCTTGAAACGTCTTCCGGCCTCGGTGCGGACCGAGGCTGGCTTGCCGGCTATTTTCAGCCAGATCAGGCTGTCGGAACCCATCGGCTCCTCGATATCGACGCTGGCGGCGCAGGATCGGTCGGCCGGGCCGGGAGTATCATTGATGCTCACATGCTCCGGGCGGAAGCCGAAGATCACCTCTGCGCCGTCCGTGAGCGGTTCTTGCGATTCGTAACCATCGAGCGAGACGACGAAATCGCCGGAGCGGAACGCGGGCGCCGCGCCCTGCGTGACGATCTCGCCCTTGAGGAAATTCATGGCGGGCGATCCGATGAAGCTGGCGACGAAGAGATTGCGCGGCTTGTTATAAATGGTCAGCGGCTCGTCCAGCTGCTGGATCAGCCCGCCCTTCATCACCGCGATCCGATCGGCGAGAGTCAGCGCTTCGATCTGGTCATGCGTCACATAGATCATCGTGTTCGCCAGCTTGTGGTGGAGCCGCTTGATCTCCACGCGCAATTCCGAGCGAAGCTTGGCATCGAGGTTCGACAGCGGTTCGTCGAACAGGAACACGTCCACGTCGCGCACCAGCGCCCGGCCGATGGCGACGCGCTGGCGCTGCCCCCCCGAAAGTTCGCCGGGCTTGCGCTGCAGCAAGGGGCCGATCTGCAATATTTCGGCCGCTGCGGCGACGCGCTTGGCGATCTCCTCCTTCGGCAGCCCCGCCACGCGCAGGCCGAACGACAGGTTCTTCTCGACCGTCATCTGCGGGTAGAGCGCATAGGACTGAAAGACCATGCCGATGCCGCGATCCTTCGGCTCGTCCCAGGTAACGTTCTTCCCCTTGATGACGATCTGCCCTTCGGACACATCGAGCAGGCCGGCGATGCAGTTCAGCAAGGTGGACTTTCCGCAACCCGACGGGCCGAGCAGGACGAGGAACTCGCCATCGGCAATATCCAGATTGAGGTCCTTGAGCACGTCCACCGAGCCGAAGCTGACTGCGAGATCCTTTATTGAAACACTGTGCACGGGCATCATCCTTTTACCGCGCCAGCGGCAATGCCCCTGACGAAATACTTGCCGGAGAAGAAGTAGACGAGGAGGGGCACGGCGCCCGTGAGAATGGTGGCAGCCATGTTGACGTTGTATTCCTTTACGCCTTGGGTGGAGTTGACGATGTTGTTGAGCTGCACGGTCATCGGGAAGTTCTTGGTGCCGGCGAAGATCACGCCGAAAAGAAAGTCGTTCCAGATGCCCGTGACCTGCAGGATCACCGCCACGACGAAGATCGGCACCGACATGGGCAGCATGATCTGCAGGAAAATGCGCCAGAAACCAGCGCCATCGACGCGCGCCGCCTTGAACAATTCGGGCGGAAGCGAGACGAAGTAATTGCGGAACAGAAGCGTCAGGATCGGCATGCCGAATATGGTATGGATGACGATCACACCGGTAAGGGTGCCGAATATGCCGAGTTCGCGCGTAATGATCACCAGCGGATACAGCATCACCTGATAGGGGATGAATGCCCCGAATATCAGCGCGGTGAAGAAGAACTCCGAACCCTTGAAGCGCCAGTTCGAGAGGGCGTAGCCGTTCACCGAGGCGACGATGATCGATATGATCACGCTCGGGATCAATATCTTCATCGAGTTGAAGAACCCGACCTTGATGCCCTCGCAGCTCAGGCCGGTGCAGGCGCTGTTCCAGGCAGTCACCCACGGCTGAAACGTGACCTCCACGGGCGGCGAGAAGATGTTGCCGAGCCGGATTTCCGGCATGCCCTTGATGGACGTCATGATCATCACATAGAGCGGAACGAGGTAATAGATCGCAGCCACGATGAGTATGCCGTAGATCATGATCGAGGCCGGCGACAGAAAGCGCTTCGGCTTGCGCCCGCGCGGCTCGCCGATTGATGGACGCGTGCTCATTTCGCACCTCCCTTCCTGTTGGTAGGTCGAAATTCCATCAGTGCCCAGGGGACCAGAATGATGAGGACGGTCGTCAGCATGATGGTCGAAGCCGCAAGGCCTTGCCCGAGATTGCCGCGCGAGAACATGAGGTCGTAGACATATTTGGCCGGCACTTCCGAGGCGATGCCGGGACCGCCATTGGTCATGGCGACGACGAGATCGTAGATCTTGACGATCGCCGCGGCGATAATGACGAGGGTCGTCACGAACACCGGCCGCATCATGGGAATGATGATGAAAACATAGGTTTTCCAGGCCGGTATGCCATCGACCCTGGCGGCTTTCCAGATTTCGTCATCGACGGTCCTGAGCCCGGCCAGCATCAGCGCCATGACCAGTCCCGTTCCCTGCCACAGGCCGGCGATGACGATGGCGTAGATCGTATATCGGCTGTTGGTCAGCAACGAGAACTCGAAGGTCTCGAAACCGAGGTCGCGCACGACCTTCTGGATGCCGAAAGTCGGCGCCAGGATCCACTGCCAGGCGAGCCCGGTAACGATGAAGGACAGGGCGTGGGGATAGAGAAAGATCGTCCTGAACGTATTCTCGAAACGGATCTTCTGATCCATCAGCGCCGCCAGGATGAAGCCGATGACCAGCGAGAAAACCAGCGACAAGACGCCGTAGATGGCGAGATTCTTCAACGCCACGTTCCAGCGCGTCGTGCGGAACAGCCGCTCATACTGGTCGAAACCGACGAAATCCAGCACGGGCAGTGACCTCGACGACGTGAATGAATAGACCACCGTCCACAGGGTGCAGCCGACGAACACGACGAGCACCGTGGCGATCATGGGAACGGCGGCGACTTTGGCATTGAAGTTTCGCAGCGGGGCGAAGGGCCGTTTATTGGGCATGGAAGCTCCATCGGACTGAGCCGTTGCCGCCCGCTCGGACGGCAACAAGGGTCAAGTGGGAAAGGGCTGCCTATTGCGCCTCGGTGATGATCTCGACGAAGCGAGCCTGAGCATCGTCGACGCTCATATTCTTGTCCGCAAAGAACTCCGTCGAGAGATCCTCGATCTGGCCCTGAGTGTCGGACGAAAACGCCTGCTCATAGGCCGGCAGGACGTTGTTGCTGTCGGCAAGAATCTTGATGCCTTTCTGCATGCAGGCATTGGCGGTATTCAAGTCGATATCGCCACGGATCGGCAACGAACCTTTTGCGAGGTTGAACGAGACTTGCGTCTCCTTTGAAACGAGCATGCTCGCGAGCTTCAGCTGCGCTTTCGTCACTTCCGGATTGTCGCTCTTCGGGAAATAGAAGGCATCGCCGCCCGTATCCAACATCGGATAGACGCCGAGGCCGGGCAGGCAGTCATAATCGGTGCCGGCGACCTTGCCGGCCGTGCCGAACTCGCTCTGCGCCCAGTCGCCCATGACCTGGGCACCGGCCTTGCCTGTCAATACCAGCGACGTCGCCTCGTTCCACTGCCGTCCGACATAGCCCGGATCGGCAAGCTCACGCGCCTCGGCAAAAGCCTGCAAAACAGCCTTCATCTCCGGGCCGGCCGCCGCTTCGGCATCCTTTTTCTCGGCGATCTTCAGGTAAAGCTCCTTGCCACCGATCGCGGCAAGCAGCACCCGGAAAATGCCATCGACCTGCCAGGCGTCACCCGTTGCCAATGGAATGACGCCTTTCTCCTTCAGCTTGGGTGCCGCGGCCACCAAATCCTTCCAGTTTGCCGGCGGGTTGACCCCCGCATCCTTGAATACCGACGGATTGGTCCACATCCATTGCCACGAGTGGATATTGACGGGAACGCAATAGATCTTGCCTTCATATTTGCAGGCATCGAGAAGCTTGGAGGGGCGGATGAAATCCGCCCAGCCTTCCTTGGCCGCGAGCTCCGACAAATCCGTCATCAGGCCGGCCTTGACCAGGTCCTCGGCATCGCGCCCGGTATTGAGCTGCGTCGCACCCATCGGATTGCCGCCAAGGATACGGCTGACGATGATGGGGCGCGCCGTGGTGCCCGATCCGGCAATGGCGCCGTCCACCCATTTATCGCCACCGAGCTTGTCGTAGGATTCAGCCAGAACCTTGGCCGCGGCCGCCTCGCCGCCAGAAGTCCACCAATGGGTCACTTCAAGATCGACCGCACCGGCGCTGCCGGCTGAAAACAGAACCGACGACGCAAACAAGGCGGCAAAACCAGTATGAAAACGCATCCTATCCTCCCAAACCTGAAACGTTACAGGTAGCCTAGAGCAAACTTTCCTGTGAGGCAATCACCAGAGCGATATTTTTTGGGAAACGAAGGATACGTCTAAAATCACTCTATAAAAACAATGCGTAAGGTTGCTGAACCGAGCATGTCTGGCTAAACTGGCTTATCGTGGCTCACGACCTTACAGCTTGCGAAGCTTCAAATACATCGCTAGGTTGAAGGCCACAACTGTAACGATATAAGCTGAACTTCCATGAATGATGAAGCGAAGGTCACGGGACGAGGCCCTGCGAAGGCCGACGAGCCAATTGAGGCGGAGCGGCCGACATTGAAGACGATCGCCTTCATGGCGGGGCTCGGCGTGACGACCGTATCCCGGGCGCTGAAGGATGCGCCCGAAATCGGCCAGGCGACCAAGAACCGGGTCCGGCTGATCGCCAAGCAGATCGGCTATCGGCCCAATCGCGCCGGCGTTCGGCTTCGAACCGGCAAGACCAACGTGATCAGCCTCGTCCTGAACGCCCAATCGGAAATCATGGGACTTACCTCGAACATGGTCTACGGCATTTCGGAGGTGCTTTCCAATACGCCCTACCACCTGACGGTCACGCCTTACTCCGCCGAGAACGACCCCATGCAGCCGATCCGCTACATAGTGGAAACCGGATCGGCGGACGGCATCATCATGTCGCGCACGGAGCCGGACGATCCGCGCGTTCGCTATCTGACCGAGCATGGCATACCATTTGCGACCCATGGTCGTACGGAGATGGGGATCGAACATCCCTATCATGATTTCGACAATGAGACCTTTGCCGACATGGCGACCAAAAGCCTGTTGGCAAAGGGGCGCAGGCGGATCGCCATGATGGGCGGACCATCGCCTGCGGTCACTTATTTCAGGCATTTGCAGCGAGGATTTCTACGGGCGATCGAGGAGGGCAATGCCACTCCGATCGCCGTTGCCGGCATCGATGTCGATACGGCGCTCGGCACGATCAGGCGCAAGACGGAAGAGGTGATGTCTCGGCCCAACCGGCCGGACGGGATCGTCTGCTGCAGCGGCAGCACGGCGATCGCGCTGGTTGCCGGCATCGAGGCGGCGGGTTTGAAGATCGGTCACGACGTCGACCTCGTCTCAAAGCAGACATCGGATGTCCTGCACTGGTTCCGCCCGGAAATAATCGTCGTCAACGAAGACATTCGCCATGCCGGGCGCCAGCTCGCCCAGGCCGTGTTGCGGCGCATCGAAGGCGCGGACCCGCGCGAATTGCAGAGCCTCAGCTACCCGTTCTGAGGCGCCCGCAACGATCTGCCGCGGGCGCCGTGGTTCTCAATTCTCGCTCAGTATCTCGCGCTTGCCGACATGGTTGGCGGGACCGACCAGCCCTTCCTTTTCCATCCGCTCTACCAGCGAGGCGGCACGATTATAGCCGATCTGCAAGCGGCGCTGGATGTAGGATGTCGAGCATTTCTTGTCGCGCAGGATGATCTTTACGGCCTGGTCGTAAAGCTCGTTGCCGTCCTCGGCAGCGACATTGCCCTTGTCGAATACGGCGCTGTCCTCGCTCTCGCCTTCATCTTCTTCCGTCTCGTCCGCCGTGACGGTATCGAGATAGTCCGGCTGGCCCTGCAACTTGAGATGCGAGACCACCTGTTCCACCTCTTCGTCCGAGACGAAAGGCCCATGGACGCGGGCGATGCGGCCGCCGCCGACCATATGCAGCATGTCGCCCTGACCGAGCAGCTGCTCCGCGCCCTGCTCTCCGAGGATGGTGCGGCTGTCGATCTTCGACGTGACCTGGAAGGATATCCGGGTGGGGAAATTCGCCTTGATCGTGCCGGTAATGACGTCGACGGAGGGGCGCTGCGTCGCCATGATCAGGTGGATGCCGGCGGCACGGGCCATCTGGGCGAGCCGCTGGATGGCGCCTTCTATGTCCTTGCCGGCGACCATCATCAGATCCGCCATTTCGTCGACGATGATGACGATATAGGGCATGGACGTCAGGTCCATTTCCTCCTGCTGATATTCCGCCGCGCCGGTGCCCTTGTCGAAACCCGTCTGCACCGTGCACATGATGGTCTCGCCCTTTTCACGGGCGCTGGCCACGCGCGCATTGAAGCCGTCAATGTTGCGGACGCCGAGCTTGGACATCTTGCGGTAGCGGTCTTCCATCTCGCGCACAGCCCATTTCAGCGCCATGACCGCCTTCTTCGGGTCCGTCACCACCGGCGTCAGCAGATGCGGAATGCCGTCATAGATCGACAGTTCGAGCATTTTCGGGTCGACCATGATCAGGCGGCACTCGTCCGGCGTCAGACGGTAGAGCAAGGAGAGGATCATCGTGTTGATCGCGACCGATTTGCCCGAGCCGGTCGTACCGGCGACGAGCAGATGCGGCATCTTTGCCAGCTCCGCTACCACAGGTTCGCCGCCGATCGTCTTGCCGAGGCAGAGAGCGAGCTTGAACTTGGTCTTGTCGAAATTGTCGGATTCGATCATCTCGCGCAGGAAGACGGTCTCGCGGGCGCTGTTCGGCAGCTCGATACCGATGACATTGCGCCCCGGCACCACCGCGACGCGGGCCGAAAGGGCCGACATCGAACGCGCTATGTCGTCGGCAAGGCCGATCACGCGTGATGATTTCACGCCTGGGGCGGGTTCGAACTCATAAAGCGTAACCACTGGACCCGGCCGGACATGGATGATCTCGCCGCGTATGCCGAAATCCTCCAGCACGCTTTCGAGAAGACCGGCATTCTGCTCCAGCGTCTCCTGCGATATGGTCACCGTATCCTGGGCCGCTTCCTGGAGAAGCTCGACCGGCGGCTTTTCATAGGTGCCGCTCGCGGCCGCGCCGCGCACGTCGAGGCCCCCGACGAGAGCGAGGCGCTTCGGCTGTATCGGTGCTGCCGGCGTGACATGCACGACAGGTTTCGCCTGCTGGACCGGCTCGGCCACAGCAGGTGCCGCCGTCACCACTTCCGGTTGCTGTTCGTGGGCGGCCGCCTCGGCGCGCGGTTCCTCGCGCACTGGCTCCGCTGTTGCTGTCGTTTCGGCCGGCTGGCTCGCCGCAACCGGTTCGGAAGCCTGTTCGGGCTGGGTAGCGGAGGGCTGAGGAATGGCAGGCCGAACCATCTCCTGAGGGTGCCCGACCCGGCATTCCACCACGCGGAATCGAGCCGTTATCGCCTCCGGCGTGAAGGTGATGCTCGGCGCGGGACGCGATTGCAGCACCGGCGGCACATCTGCTGCGACGCCCATGGTTTCGAAGAATGCGAAATCGGAAACGAAGGCAAATGGCGACGGATCGCGCCGGTCGGTTTCGCGGCGGTGCTGGACATTGTTGCTGGCGACGAGCGCGCTGTCGACCGACGGAGCCTTGGCGAGGGAGCGGGGCGGCGCGGGCAGGGGCTGCGGCGCCCGCACCCCAACGTTCTCCGCCGGTATTCCGGTTACGCGCTCCGTCTGTGGTTCCGGCGTTTGCTTGTGCTTCTGCAGGGCGCTGTCGGGCGTCCGGGTAAAGCGCACATTCTCCGAAAGCGAGAACATGCGCTTGGAAATCGGCTCGGCGGGATCAGCGCTGACATAACCTGCATTCTGCAGGCGTTCCATCGGCCGAAACGCAGGCGACGGGGCCATTTGGGGCTTTGCGTCGCGCGGCTTGCGAACGTTAACGGGCGCATAGGACGCGGAAGGTGCGGCCGGACTTGGCTGTGGCCCGGTTCCAGAACCGGCCATTTCGCCAGCCGAAACCTCGTCATCCTCACACTCAATTGATTTTACTGGGAAATTTGTTCTTGAGATTTGCATGATGCCTGCGAACGAACGGAAGGAAGTGGCGTAGTGAACTCCTTTCAAGGAATAAAAAGCGAAGGTTAACAAGTCTCTACCGAGACCGATGAAGTCGATGAAATTTAGATGGTCGATGCCTGCGCACAAGCAAACGGGCGCAGCCGCAGCTACGCCCGTTTGGCCGGAAATGCTTGCGATAGGAGCGAGAGCCTAGGCCTGGTGCCGGGCGAGGATGGTGGCGGGTTGCTGCGCCACCTGACTATGGGCATCGATCCCGGTGGCGACGACGGAAACGCGGAAGACGCCTTCGAGCGCATCGTCGAATGTGGCGCCAAGGATGATGTTGGCCTGGTCGTCGACTTCCTCGCGGATACGGCTTGCCGCTTCGTCCACTTCGAAGAGCGTCATGTCACGGCCGCCCGATATCGAGACCAGGACGCCCTTGGCGCCCTTCATGGATTCGACGTCGAGCAGGGGATTTGCGATGGCGGCTTCGGCCGCCGCCTGGGCGCGGCCCTGGCCCGTGCCTTCGCCCGTGCCCATCATGGCGCGGCCCATGTCGCGCATGACCGCGCGCACGTCGGCAAAATCGAGGTTGATGAGGCCCTCGCGCACCATCAGGTCGGTGATGCAGGCGACGCCCGAAAAAAGCACGCGGTCGGCAATGGCGAAGGCATCGGCGAACGTGGTCGTTGCGCTGGCGACGCGGAAGAGGTTCTGGTTGGGAATGACGATCAATGTGTCGGCGCTGTCGCGCAATGCCTCGAGGCCTTCCTCGGCCATGCGCATGCGCCGCGTCCCCTCAAATGAAAACGGCTTGGTCACCACACCCACCGTCAGGATGCCGGCCGAACGTGCGGCGCGGGCGATGACCGGCGCGGCACCTGTGCCCGTACCGCCACCCATGCCGGCGGTGACGAAGCACATATGGGTGCCGGTCAGGTGATCCATGATCTCGTCGATGCTTTCCTCGGCGGCAGCTCTGCCGATTTCGGGATGAGAACCGGCACCGAGCCCCTGCGTGACATTCGCGCCCAGCTGAATCAGCCGCGTGGCCTTGGACGTCGACAGCGCCTGCGCATCCGTATTGGCCACGATGAACTGGGTCCCCTGCAAATTCTCGCGGATCATGTTGTTCACCGCATTGCCGCCGCCCCCGCCGACGCCGAACACGGCGATGTTCGGTTTCATCTCGGAAATTTCCGGCTTCTGCAGGTTGATCGACATGGTCCAATCCTTATTTCGCGCTGGTGATCCCGTTCAAGATGGAGCGCCTCGTTCCAAGATATGCTCTCGATGAGAATCAAAAATAGCCGATATCCCCGAGCGGCCGCAAAGAATCAGATGGTTGACGGCGACGCAAGCCCTCAATTGTGTCTAAACTCGGCGAAAGCGTGTCTGACGGGTGCGTTTTAGCCGCTTATCCAGCGATAATACCGCCTGCCCGAAGTCAACGGACGGCGTGAATGGCTTCGCGCGCGGCGCCCGGCGGATGTCCCATTATGCGCTTGAAGGCACGGCTGAACGCAGCCTGGGAACCATAGCCGAGGCGGAAGGCCACGGTCTCGATCGCCATCCGGTCGCGGGCGATCCATTGTGCCGCCAGCCGCATGCGGAGTTCGGTCAGATAGCGGACCGGCGTCATGCCCGTCACGTTGAGGAAACGTTCGGCGAAGACCGAGCGCGAACTGCCCATCTCGGCGGCGAGTTCGGCAAGCGTCCAGTTCCTTCCGGGGTCCCTATGCAGCGCGGCGATGACGCGACCAAGGCGCGGATCCCGTAATGCCTCCACCCAACCAGTTGCATCGCCACAGCCGCACTCAACCCATGCGCGCACGATGAAGGCCGAGACGACATCGGCGAGGCGGGCCAGTATGCCGGCGAAACCGGCCCTCTCGCTGCGTGCTTCCCGCTCCATCGCCTCCAGTATCGGCAGGACTTCGGGATAGCGGTCCAGCAATGTGTGAACGAACATGGCCTCCGGCATCAGCCCCACCAGCGGATGCATCGTGCCGAGATCGAACTCCATGCAGCCGCTGAATATCAGGGCATCGGAGGGCTGGCACATATCGGTCGAGCAGGCCCTGATCGCGGTCACGCTGGGGCATAGCGGGGCGCCCTCATAGCCGGCGACATCGCGGCACGGCATATCCGGATGGGACACGAGGTCATGCGCGCCGCCGCGCGGCAGCAATACCGCGTCGCCCGTGTTCATCTCCTCGATACTGCCATTGCCGTAGCGGAGAAAGACCGGGCCGCGCGCGACGAAATGGAATTGCGAGCGTCCCGCCACCGTGCCGTAGCGCAGGCCGAAGGGCGGCGTGATCTGAATGCGGCGGTAGTCAAGACCGTAGAGCCGCATCCCCATCAGGAGCTCGCTGACGAGATCGGGTAGGACAGACGCATCCTTTGGCGCAGACGAATATGGCTCGGACTTACGATCAAGCATGTTCGATTCTATGGCATGGAACGTCCGGCCCGTCCATCCCAATCTTGTTGTCGGCTTGTTGTCGGCTGGTTGCCTGCTCGATCATTGGGCAATTGCGACGTGGTGGAGCCCGTGCGGCATCGGGATTCTCCCGCGGCGCAGCAATGAGGGCGTCTCGCCCTTCACCACCTCGAATACGTCTATTCCGGCGCCTATTCCCTCCTTTTGTCCCTCATGGTCCTGGAACACGGTCACGAGCAGCTTGTCGCCGGTCAGGTCGAAAGTGGCTCCCTCCGGCAATACGCCTTCGAACGGATAATCGCCGATCTTCGCAAGGCCGCCAGTGTCCGGGTCGAGGCTCAGCAGAGAGACCGTCGCCTCGCGCGTAAACCGCGATGAACTCGGTGGAAATGCCGTCGTTCTCATATTGACCGTGGCGACCAGGCGTCCGTCAGGGCTGATCGCAATCCCCTCCGCAGCAATGTCGGATTCCGCATTCTCGACCTTCTCATGTCTGGCTTCGCCCGCCGCCGCCGTCTCGGCGAAACGGATTACTGTCATGCCCGATCGGCGGTCCGGAATACGCCCGTCGAGATCGGTGGCCGAGAAATCCCTTCCCCAGTCTGACGTGATGTAGAAACGCCCGTCCGGAGTGAAGCGGCCAACAAAGGGATCGGCCCCGACATCGACGATATTGCCCCACGGCTTCAGGACATGCCTGCCATCCGCCTCGTCGACGGCGAGGAAGGCGATCCTGTTCTGCGTATTGATATTGATGGCGAGAAAGCGCCCGGAAGGATGCCACTGCACATTCGTCGCCGTCACGCCGCCGCGTGGCGTTCCGGCCGTGCCCTTGATGCCAAGCTCTGCCAGATCGAATGTTTCCACAGCACCGAAACGGCCGCCGGAATAGGTGATGAGTTGCACCAGGCTCGCTTCCCGGGTGTTGGATACGACTGCGATCCGCCGGCCGGAGGGATCGATCGCAAGGGCCTCGGGAAAATCTGCGATCTTCTGCGTATCGGCTTGCCGCGGTGCGGTCTTGTCGGAAAGATCGATGGCGAAGACCCTGTTGCCGGGCCGCAGATCCTTGACGAGCCGCGCATCCTCCGTCCGCTCGGCCAGCCGCTCGGTTACGAAGGCGGTCCGCCCGTCCGCTGTCAGCGCCAGGACTTCCGGCGCAGCGGTGACTGAATTGGAGACCGGCAGTTCCGCCCGCTGCAGCTTGCCATCCACGACACTCAGTATGGACAACACGTCCCGATACTCTGCTTCGCGCGGCGCGAGCACGCCGTTCGCATAGGACTGCGCAACAAAGTCGCCATCCGATATGGCGGCGATGGTTCCTGCCGGGACAGGCGGCAATGCGACACTGGTTTCCTGCGCATGCGCGCTGCCAGCAAGACAAGCCGCAACTGATAACAAGGTCGATAGTCGCTTCATCTCGTACTCCTCGGGCTAGGGTCGAGTGAAAGCTAACGCGAATCGTGATAGGCATCCAATCGCAATTCATGCGATAGTGATAAGCAAACACAATCAGTGATGGCCATGGATATACGCTCGCTGGAATGCTTCATCGTCGTGGCCGAGGAGCTGCACTTTCATCGCGCAGCGGCTCGGCTCAACATCACCCAGCCGGCCCTCAGCCAGCGCATCCGCGCATTGGAGCATGAAGTCGGCGTCGCATTGCTGGAGCGCGACCGACGAAGCGTCTCGGTGACGGCTGCCGGAAGCGCCTTTCTCGGGCCGGCCCGCACGGCCCTCGCCAGCGCCCGGAATGCCGGGGCGGAGGCGTTGCGTGCCGCGCGCGGCGAGGTCGGCCGCCTGAGGCTTGGCTTCACCGTGATCGCCTTTTATGGCTTCCTGCCGGAGGCGGTGCGCGTCTTCCGGGAGCGCCATCCCGATGTGCTTGTCGAACTTGCCGAGATGAATTCGCCATCCCTGGAGGCCGCCCTGGTGGCTGGCAGTATCGACATTGCCATGCTCCACCCGCCGATCGAAATGCCGGGGCTGTCATTGACTGCGATGCCCAGCCAGCGGCTCGTCCTTGCCATGCCGGCCAATCATCCGCTCGCCGCCAGTCCGGTCGTCTCGGTCAAGGATATTGGAGGCGCACCGTTTCTGGCCGCTCCAAGGCATATCGGGCCGCATTTCTACGATCGGGTCATTGCAATGTTCCGGGAACAAGACGTCGCCCTCAACATCGTCCAGGAAGTGTCCCCCATGACGACGCTTGCCGGCCTCGTCGCAGCGGGAGCAGGGATGGGCTTCGTGACGGAAGGGATTGCAGCCCTGCGCCGCCCCGGCATTGTCTACAAATCCGTCACGCCCCAGCCACCGGAGCTGCCGCTTGCCGCAGCGTGGATGGGCAAGGAGCCGACCGCAGTGAGCCGGCGGTTCATGGCCGTGGTCGATGAACTCGCCTGGCCCGCTACGCCCTGACCTCGTTCCAGATTCCCGTTGCGAGGGCATTGGGCGACCAGCCGCCGCTTTCAACGTCAAGGCGCAGCGGCAGAGCATCATATCGACGCTGGATTTTCCGTGGGCGGAACCGCCAGAAAAGTTCGGCGCCTTCGAGATAGGGCATCGTTCGCCCATCGACGATCTCCGCCTCGCCGGTCATTTGCAGCAATTGCCCGTTTTCGACAAAGACCAGTCCGGCACGGCCATTGGCCAGGATATTGCCGAGCGTATTGTAGAAGCGGTTGCCGGTGAATTCGGGGATGGCAAGGCTGCCGTCCTCCTCCAGCCTTATGAAGCCGGGCCGGCCGCCGCGGTGCGAGACATCGACCTGCCGCGCGCCATCCTTGCGATCGACATAGGAAGCGACGAAGAAGGTATCGGCCCGCCCGACGAGCTCGCGCGCGGGCCTGTCGAGTTCGCTCATAAGCTCCGTCGTCCCCGCATAGGGCGCATCCGGATCGGCGACAAATTCCATGCTGCGGAGCTGAATATATTTCGGGCAATTGCCGAAACTCTGTTCCACGCCGATATCAAAGCCGTTGCCGGCGCTGCGTGACAATCTGCCATTCAGCCTGTTGCGCCGCCTTGTGCGCAGGTCGATGCCGAGAAGAGCCACCGGTGCACCATCCTCCATGCCGGCATCGGCCGGATCGGTCGGATCACGCTGCAATTCGACATGCAGGGTTTGCGGGTCAGGCGATGCGAGAAAACCGGGATAGCCGGCCCTCACGCTCGCCCAGACATCTCCGGCCGGATCGACGGCGCCAAGGACTGCCATCGGCAGCAGCGGGTAGAACTCCCGGTGCTGGTCGATAAGCTCGCGGCGAATGACTTTCCTGCCGATCTCGGCCATGCGCTCGGCGACACCCTGGAGCCGCTGCAGCGCGATCTCGCCATCGTGCCAGGGGTCCTGGTCGTTCGCGCCAATTGCCATCGCACCCGTCCTTCTGCTCAGGCCGCGCTTGCGACCGGCGTTTCCACGAAAGGCACGAAGCCCGGCAGATCCTCCACGCGCTTCAGCCATGCGCCAACCGACTGGTAGGGCGAAAGATCGACGCCGCCCTCGGGAGCGCGTGCGACATAGCTATAGAGCGCAATGTCGGCAATGGTCGGATTGCGGCCGACGATCCACGGGCGGGAGGCCAGTTCCGAATTCATCAGCGCCAGGATGTCATGGGCCCTGCCGATGACTTCTTCCGGGCGGAACGGGGCGTTGAAAAGAGTGATCAGTCGCGCCGCGGCCGGACCGAATGCCACTTGCCCGGCAGCTACCGACAACCAGCGCTGCACCAGCGCGGCGCTGGCGGCATCCTCCGGCAGCCAGTCCGTCCGACCGAACTTCTTGGCGAGATAGACCAGGATCGCGTTGGAATCCGCGATTACGGTCTCGCCATCGACGAGCACCGGAATCTGGCCGAACGGATTGAGCTTGAGAAAGGCGTCCGACTTGTGCTCCCGGCCCTTCAGATCCACTTCGATCAACTCGTAATCCGCCTGGAGAAGAGCCAGGAACAGGTGCGCCCGATGGCAGTGGCCCGAGATGGGATGATAATAAAGCTGCATGGCTGGCCTCCTTCGATAGTTGCTGCGTGAAATCTGATTGCTTTCTCTCGTCAACTCAATCCATATGTAATGCAGTTCACTATTGCATATTCTGAAATAATGGAGGCATGGGATGGACCGCCTTGAGGCCATGCGCATATTCGGATCCGTGGCGGAACATCAGGGTTTCGCCAGCGCCGCCAAATCGCTCGGCATGAGCGCCGCCAGCGTCACCCGCGCCGTGGCATCGCTCGAGCAGGCCATCGGCGCGCGGCTGCTGATCCGGACGACGCGATCCGTAAAGCTGACGGAGGTCGGCTACCGCTATCTGCAGGACAGCCGGCGAATTCTCGCCGAGGTCAAGGAGGCCGAGGCCCAGGCTGCCGGTAGTTTTTCGGCGCCGGCAGGCACGCTGACGTTGACCGCGCCGGCGCTGTTCGGCCGGCACTACGTGCTGCCGATCCTGCTCGAATTTCTCGACCTGCATCCGGCGATCAATGTGCGGACGGTATTTGTCGACAGGGTCACCAATCTCATCGACGAAGGCATCGACATTGCGGTGCGGATCGCGCACCTGCCGGATTCCGGCCTGAGCGCCTCAAGGGTGGGCCATGTCACCCGGGTCATGTGCGGGGCGCCATCCTATTTCGAGGCCCATGGCGTGCCGCAAGTGCCGGATGATCTACGTGCTCACCGGTTGATCGCACGCATCGGCATATTCGGCGCGCAGGAATGGACCTTTGGCCGAAACTCGGAAATCCGCGTTCCCGCAAACAGCCGTTTTGTCTGCAACACCAATGACGCGGCGATCGATGCTTGCGTCATGGGGTGGGGCATATCGCGCTTCCTTTCCTATCAGGTGGCGCCGGATATCCTTTCGGGCAGGCTGCAGCGCGTGCTGGCTGAGTACGAGGAGGAGCCGGTGCCCATCCACATCATCCATGCGGAGGGGCGCACGGCTTCCGCCCGCGTGCGGGCCTTCGTCGATTTCGCGACGAAGCGCCTGCGTGCCAATCGCCACATCAATGGCTGACGCCAGCCTAATTGGGCGGGAAGATCGACGTTTCCTTTGGGCGATGATACTTCCCCGGGAAGTTATAGCCATGATAGAATGCCCATAGACCGACGCCCCTGAGGCTCATCGTCTCGGTATAGTGGCTATTCATCGCCCCCGGTCCGGGAAACGGCGCATCCTTTGGCTGCCAATCCGGGGGAGGCGGGGGTGCCTTCCCCAGATCTTCAAGCGGCACGCCGATTTCGCGTCTCGGATAGGAATAGGGCTTGTTGAAGCGATAATCGTTCGGGAAGGTCATCGCAAACCCTCCGGTCTTGCCGTTCTTGTCATATTCGTCGGCCACGGTTTCCAGCGCCTGGATGAACTCGGCCGCCGAATCCTTGCTGAGCGTGTTCAGGTAGTTGACGACAGACGGCCCATCCGTCTCGCACCACCTGCGGGCAAATTCGTCGATTCTCGACGGCATATCCTCCTGATCGGCGATCAGTTCGGCGATTTCCGGCCGGATATCTGCGCCTTTCAGGTAGTTTTCGGTGTCGGTTTCGCGCTGATTTTCTGCTTTCCAGCTGCCATAGGCCATGTTGGCGATCGATGCGACCACTGTAATCGCCAGCGAGGCGGGCGTCACCCATTTCGGCGTCGCGAAGAAGGCAACCATTCCGTCCGCCACCGTCTGCACGCCAAAAATGGCGGCCTCCGCATATTTGCCGTCCGACAGGTTCGAGACCGTATAGGCCGCGTCGATGCCGACCCAGCCCTTGAGGTACATGCCGGTCGATTTCGTCCAGAGATCGCGCTCCACCTTGACGAAGTCCGTCAGTTTGTCGATACGCCCGCCCTGCATCTTCGGGTTGAGCGCTACGGCTGCCTGACCGAGACCGCCAAGGAATTCAGCACTGTGCCGCGCCGTCGCCGTGGAGAAGGCGAGGCCATAGGCGGTGCCCCAGAAATCCTTGTTCTGGAACATGGCATCGACATGGAAGCCGCCGAGGATCGAGCTGGCGAAGCGGTAGTTGAAGCCGAACCTGGTGGTGGAGTTGAAACCGCCGACGGGCTTCGGCCCACCGCTGGCGCTCGGGCCGGCGGACGGACCTTTCGGCGCCGGTTGCCCGGACTGCGCGGCATAGCGGCTCGAATCGTGGATCTGGCTCATATTGCGTCCGGCAATATCATGGGTCAGGTCCAGCCCGGCGCGAAGGGTCCACCACGGCGTCACGCCCGGCAGATCCGGCCGCTCCACACGCGCATCGTTGGTCGAGATCCTCACCACCTCGTCCGATCCCATGTCGAGCGCAAAGCCGAGGCTTTCGCGCTTCTCCTTGTCGTCGTCGGCCTTCGACAGCGTATCCTTCAGGCCCTTGAAGTTCTCCAGATCCTTCAACTGGTCGTCATAGGCCGAAACCGCTGCCTGCGCCCGCCAAAGCGCGCGGCCATCCTCCTGGACCGTCGCCAGGCTGTCATCGAATTTCTTCGCACCTTCCGGATTGCCCTCGCGCGCCGCCTTCATGGCCGCGGGCTTGTCGGCATCGGTGACCAGTTTGCCGGGGTTCTTCTCCAGCGCGATGAACGGTTCCCTTGCCTTGCCGAAGGCGTCCACGTCATGCTGTGTCCTGTCGCGCAGTTGCGCGATGCCTTCCTTCGCCGATTTCGCCAGCCCATCCGCATAGTCGGTCCGCTTGAGGCTCTTCATCTGTGTCGCGGTCGCCAGCGTGAGGACGGTTCCGTTGCGCTCCGATACGACCCATTCGAACGCCTTGGTCACATCGTGGATCGGCCGCTCGCCGGTCTCGTATTTCATGTCGTCATAGTCCGGCAGCGCCTGGGCCAGCGTAAACGAAACCTTCTTGATGGCGTCTTCGCCCTTGTCGGACCCCGCCGCCGTTTCATAGGCCGCCGAAAGATCGCCCAGCACCGCGACGAATGTATTGTCGCTGCGCATGTCCTTGTCCTTGCGCGAATGGTCAAGGAAGGCCTTGTCGCCCTTCAGCAGGTCGGCGACATTGCTGGTGGAGTTCGGCGGCAGTTTCTCCCGCGCCTCGGTGCCAAGATCGGTCGCTACCTTGGTCATCGTCAGGTCGGATGCCAGCAAAATACGCCCGGCGAGCTCCGAGGGAACGCCCTCGGTCTGCTTCCTTGCCTCGAAGGCGGCGGCAGGTGCACCGCCGCGCTCGTAAGCCTCGTCTATGAGCTTGGCCGGCTTGTCGACCAATTCCCGCTTCGTCGCCGCATCCAGCGCCTTGTAGTAGTTCTCATCCTTGGGCCCGAAATTGGCGAGCGTCAGCACGCGCCCCGTGACATCCGTCTGCCGTTGGTCCGGGCTCTTGCCCTTGCCGATCTCCGGAAGCTGCCTGGCTGCCTCGTCGGTGACGGCCGCCCACGCCTTGTCCGCTTCCTTGCCGGCATCGTCCGCCTTGTCGGCTGATGACTTGTCGCCCTTGGCGACCGCTTCCTTCAACGAGTCGGCGGTCTTCTGCTTCGCCTGCGCCGTTTCCGTCAGGGCCAGCAGATTATCGAAGTTCTCCGGCGTCCTGCCCACCGCCTTCAATTCGCTGCGCACCGCATTGGCGGCACTGTCGACGATGGTATGAAACCGCGTCTGATCCGGCGTGCGATCCTTTATCTCCCTGACCGCCGCATCCAGGGCCTTCTGCGGCGCGCCGCCCTCGCGCGTGACATAGCGCAACTCGGTCTCGACCAGCGGCTTGAGGCTCTGCCAGGCCTCGTCGCGCATCGCTTGCGCGCCATAACCCTTCGGCAGCTTCTTGATTCCGTCGAGCGCTTTCATCTGCTGTTCAAACGCGTCGGTGCGCACGGGATCGAGAATGTTGATCTTCGTGCCGGCATCGATGATGTTTTCATTCTTGATGATCGGATTGGCGCGCAGCAGGTTCGTCACGCTCGTATTGGACTCCTGCGAAATCTGCGCCAGCCTGTCGCCGTTCTCGATCGTATATTGCGTCTGTCCGGTCGGACTCCTGCTCGGATCGACCGGCCTGGTCGCGCTTTCCTTCAGTATGGCATCGAAACGAGCTTCGATATCCGACGATGTTCTCCATACACGGCTGAATATGCTGTTCGTGCCAAACGACATGGCTCCCTCCCCAATGCGTGACTGAATGCGCAATAGGTCGGATTCGACTTCAGATCAACAAGTATACAATCATATATTATTTCCATGCTGACAGATTTGATGATAAATTGTATCATTACATCAGATGTTCATGCAGTTTTATTATCGGCATCCAGTATTGTATCATTACAATACTGAACTGATCCGCATTACTCCGGACGCGCAGCACGCCAGCCATATTGCTTGATGCAATCTTCCAGCGCTGCCAGCGCCTCGGAGAGATGCCTCGCCTCCACGCCGCCGATACTGCTCAGCAGGCGCCGTTGAAATATCTGGGCCGACGCTGCGAGCTTGTCGTAGGCGCTCGTTCCGGCCGGCGTCAGTTCGAGATGCTCGATACGCCTGTCGGTCTCGTCCCGCGCGCGCTTCAGCCAATGCCGTTTTTCGAGCCCCTGCACCGCACGGCTCACTTTTGTCTTGTGCATCGACGAATGCTGGCCGATCTCCCTGGCGGTGCGCGAACCGAACTGGCCGAGCGTCGCCAGCACGCGCCATTCGGGGCGGGTGAGACCATATTCATCGCGATAGTGGCGTGCAAATCCCTGGCTTATGCCCTCGGCGACCTTGTTCAGCCGATAGGGGATGAAGTCCTCGAGAACCAGCGGTTCCTGCCCTCTGCCGGCCATGCCCGATCCTTCCTGTTGATGGTTACAAAATAATAGTCGCAAATGTAACCAGTTTCAGCGGGAGGAGCTACAATGAACCTTTCCTACATGCCGGGTTTCGGCAACGACTTCGAAACGGAGTCCCTTCCGGGCGCCCTGCCGCAGGGGCAGAACTCGCCGCAGCGCTGCGCCTATGGGCTTTACGCGGAGCAATTGTCCGGATCGCCCTTCACCGCCCCACGCGGCATCAACGAGCGGTCCTGGCTTTACCGGATCAGGCCATCCGTCAAGCATAGCGGCCGCTTCCGGCGCCGGGAGCGGAACACATGGAAAACCGCTCCCAACCTGAACGATCACGAGCTTCCCATCGGGCAGCTGCGCTGGGACCCGACGCCGATGCCCGGGCAGCCGACCGACTTCCTCGCCGCCATCCGCACGATCACGACGGCGGGCGATGTCCACGGCCAGACCGGCATGGCCGCCCACGTCTATACCGCCAATCAGGACATGGAGGACGACTATTTCTTCGATGCGGATGGCGAACTGCTGCTGGTGCCGGAGAAGGGGAGGCTCCATGTCTTCACGGAGATGGGCCGCATCGAGATCGAACCGTCGGAAATCTGCGTGATACCGCGCGGCATGATGTTCAAGGTCGCGCTGCCCGATGGCGAGGCGCGCGGCTATATATGCGAAAACTATGGCGCGAAGTTCACCTTGCCCGATCGTGGGCCGATCGGCGCCAATTGCCTCGCCAATCCGCGCGATTTCAAGACGCCGGTCGCCGCCTTCGAGGAGAAGGAGACACCCTGCCGGCTGCATGTGAAATGGTGCGGGAATTTCTACGAGACGGTGCTGGACCACTCGCCGCTCGACGTCGTGGCCTGGCACGGAAATTATGCGCCCTATAAATACGACCTGCGCCATTTCTCTCCGGTCGGCGCGATCCTGTTCGATCATCCCGATCCGTCGATCTTCACTGTACTGACTGCGCCATCCGGCGAGGAGGGGACGGCGAATGTGGATTTCGTCATCTTTCCGCCCCGCTGGCTGGTGGCGGAACACAGTTTCCGCCCGCCCTGGTATCATCGCAACGTCATGTCGGAATTCATGGGACTTATCTACGGCCAGTACGATGCCAAGGAACGCGGCTTTGTTCCGGGCGGCATGAGCCTGCACAACATGATGCTCGCGCATGGGCCGGATGCCATGGGCTTTGAAAAGGCCACCCGCGCCGATCTCCAGCCGCAGCGACTGAAGGATACGATGGCATTCATGTTCGAAACCCGGTTTCCGCAGCATCTGACGCGTTTCGCCGCCGAACTCGGCTCGCGGCAGGACGATTATGCCGATTGCTGGAAGGACCTGAAGAAGCGTTTCAACGGCACGCCCGAGGGAGACTGGTCCGAATGAAACTCGCATCACTCAAGGATGGCACGCGCGACGGACGCCTGGTCGTTGTTGCGGCGGACCTCGCTTATTGCACCGACGCGTCGCACATCGCACCGAACCTGCAGGCCGCGCTCGACGAATGGAGCAGCCTCGCTCCGAAATTGCAGCAATTGGCCGGGAGCCTGCGCAACAATGCGGTGCCGATGGAGCGTTTTCACGAACATTCCGCGCTATCGCCGCTGCCGCGCGCCTATCAATGGGCGGATGGCTCCGCCTATGTCAATCATGTGGAGCTGGTGCGGCGGGCGAGGGGGGCCGAGCTGCCGGCATCGTTCTGGTCCGATCCCTTGATCTATCAGGGAGGCTCCGACAGTTTCCTCGCACCCCGCGAACCGATCCCGCTCGCGGACGAGGCACACGGGCTCGACATGGAGGGGGAGGTGGCGGTCATCGTCGGCGATGTCCCCGCCGGTATCTCCATCGACGACGCCCGCGCATCGATCCGGCTGGTCATGCTGGTGAATGACGTCAGCCTGCGGGGGCTCATTCCGGCCGAACTCGCCAAGGGTTTCGGCTTCTTCCAGTCAAAGCCCTCATCGGCGTTTTCCCCGGTTGCGGTGACACCGGACGAGTTGGGCGATGCCTGGGATGGCGGCAAGGTCCACCTTCCCCTGCATGTCGATGTCAATGAGGTCCCGTTCGGCCGCGCCAATGCCGGGATAGACATGACTTTCGATTTTCCGGCCCTCATCGCCCATGCCGCCAGAACGAGGCCATTGGCCGCCGGCACCATCATCGGGTCGGGCACGGTGTCGAACAAGAAGGATGGAGGGCCGGGCGCCCCCGTCGAGGAAGGCGGAGCGGGCTATTCCTGCATCGCCGAACTGCGCATGATCGAAACCATACGCGGCGGGATGGCAACGACGAACTTCCTGCGCTTCGGCGACATCGTGCGCATCGAGATGAGGGACCGCGCCGGGCATTCCATATTCGGCGCAATAGAGCAGCAGGTGGTGCGCCGAGCGGTGCGGCAATGAGCGACGATATCGTTCTCTACGATTACTGGCGCTCCTCGGCGAGCTACCGCGTGCGCATCGCGCTGAACATGCTCGAGCTGGAACATGAGACGGTTGCCGTGGACCTGACGCGCCACGAGCACCGGGAAGCGCCGAACCTCCAACGCAACAAGCAGGGCTTAGTGCCGACGCTGGCTATGGATGGGCGCTTTCTGACGCAGTCGCTCGCGATCATCGAATATCTGGACGAGGTCTATCCCGCTGCGGGGTTTCTGCCGCATGTGCCCTGGGAACGACAAAGGGTGCGGGCGCTCTCGCACGCCATCGCCATGGACATCCACCCGGTCTGCAACATGAGCGTCGTTGTTCATGTGATGGGGCTGGCCGCGGATGGCGAGGCGGCAAGGCTTGAATGGATGCGGACGTTCATCGGCGGCGGGCTGACCGCATTCGAAGCGATGCTCGCCGAGTACGGCACGGGTCTCTTCTGCCATGGCGACAGGCCGGGCATGGCCGATTTCTGCCTCGTCCCGCAGGTTTACAATGCGCGGCGGTGGGGCGTGGAGATCGACCATCTGAGCCGGATCGGCGCCATCGTCGACCGCTGCATGGCGATTGACGCCTTTATCGCGGCCCATCCCGACAATGTGAAACCCCCGGCCGATGCTATTCCGCCGCGTCGGCCTTGATGACGCCACGCCGAATCTGGTCCTCCTCGATCGATTCGAAGAGCGCCCTGAAATTGCCTTCGCCGAAGCCCTCATCGCCCTTGCGCTGGATGAATTCGAAGAAGATCGGCCCGATGACGGTCCTGGAGAATATCTGGAGCAGGATCCTGGTCATGCCGCCATCGACGACACCTTCGCCGTCGATGAGGATGCCGTGCTTCCTCATCCGATCGATGGGTTCGTCATGCCCGTTCACGCGTTCATGCGACTTCTCGTAATAGGTCTCCGGCGGGCCGGGCATGAATTTCAATCCATTGGCGGCCAGCCTGTCGGTGGCATCGTAGATCGCTTCCGTGCCGACGGCGATATGCTGGATGCCTTCGCCCTTGTACTTGCGCAGATATTCCTCGATCTGGCTCTTGTCGTCGGTCGATTCGTTGAGCGGTATGCGGATCTTGCCGCAAGGCGAGGTGATGGCCCGGGAGACCAGACCGGTGAAGCGGCCGGCAATGTCGAAGAAGTGGATCTGCTTGAAGCCGAACAATTCGCGGTAGAAAGCCCACCATTTGTCCATATTGCCGCGATAGACATTGTGCGTCAGGTGATCGAGGTAATAGAAGCCGACGCCTTCCGGCCTCGGGTTCCGTTCGCCGATCCATTCGAATTCGTCATCATAGGCGGAAGCCTCCGCGCCGTATTTGTCGATGAAATAGAGCAGCGAGCCGCCGATGCCGATAATGGCGGGAACGTTCAGCGCCTTGTCGTCACCCGCATAGGGTTTTGCTCCCCTGGCAACGGCATGATCGAAAGCATGCCGTGCATCGACGACCCGCCAGGCCATGGATGGAGCACAGGGCCCGTGTTCGCCGACGAACTTCATCGCGTGGGACCGGGGCTCGGCATTGATCAGATAGTTGATGTCGCCCTGGCGCCAAAGCTCGATCTTCTTCCGCTTGTGGCGCGCTATCCTGGCATAGCCCATTCTGGCGAAGAGCGCTTCCAGTTCTGCCGGTTCCGGATGAGCGAATTCGACGAACTCGAACCCATCGGTTCCGGCCGGGTTGTTTGCATCAATGGTCGCCTTCGGTGCGTCATGCGGAAATGGGCCCATCTTCTTCCTCCATATTCAAGAGGAGTATGGCGCAGACCGGTCGCAATGTGTTTGCATTCTGGCCCGCTGGAAGTAACAATTATGCATGAATCACGCATGGATTGGCGAGTATATGCAAATGATCGAACATCTGGATACGCAAGACCGCAAAATTCTGTCCCTGCTGCAGGAGGATGGCCGGTTGACGAACAATGAATTGTCGGAACGCATCAATCTCTCGGCGTCGCAATGTTCGCGGCGCAGGACGCGGCTGGAGGAGGAGGGCTATATTCGCGGCTATCGGGCGGAACTCGATCGCGAGAAGCTCGGCCTTGGCATCGTCAACATCATCTCGGTGACCCTTGCCACGCATAATCGCGACAATGCCCGCCGTTTCGCCGATCTCGTTGCGAAACTGCCGGAGATCATGGAAGCGCATGCCCTGACCGGCGAGATGGACTACTTCATCAAGGTCGTGACGCCGGACTTGCGGACGCTTTCGGCCTTCGTCAACGAGGTGCTGCTGCCGCACGAATCCGTCCAGAACGTCAAGACGGCCATTGTCCTCGATACGCTGAAGGAGGACGGGCGCCTGCCTCTCTGACGGAGACAAGCGCCAAGGCACGGTTGCCTTTCATGCAAATATAGGGTAGGGGGGTATAGTATGAGCCATACGACAAAGAACAAGGCCGCGCTGCTGGGGCGGGTTCGACGCCTCAAGGGGCAGATGGAGGCCGTCGAGCGCGCGCTGGAGGCGGAAGCTCCCTGCGGCGAGATTCTCAATCTGGTCGCTTCGGTACGCGGCGCCATCAATGGCCTGATGGGTGAACTGGTCGAGGACCACATTCGGATGCACGTGGTCGATCCCGATACCGAAACGGACAAGGTGCGCTCGCAGGGTGCGGCGGACCTCATAGAAGCCCTGAGGAAATATCTGAAATGACACAGCTTGATGCGACGTCCGATGCTCACGGCCATGGCCACGTCTTTCTTGGCGACGATCACGAGCGCAATGAACGCAGGACCTGGTTCGTCATCGCATTGACGGCGACGATGATGGTCGCCGAGATCGCGGCGGGAACGATGTTCGGCTCCATGGCGCTCGTGGCCGACGGCTGGCATATGTCCACCCACGCGGCGGCGCTGCTGATCGCGGCGCTGGCCTATCTTTATGCGCGGAGGAATGCGCGAAATCCCCGCTTCACCTTCGGCACCGGCAAGCTCGGCGACCTTGCGGCCTTCGCCAGTGCGGTCGTGCTGGCGCTTATCGCGCTTCTCATCGGCTGGGAAAGCCTGCTGCGTCTCTCCAATCCCATCGAGATCAGTTTTCCGCAGGCGATTTCGGTCGCGGTCATCGGCCTGCTGGTCAACCTGGCCTGCGCCTGGCTGCTGCGCGACGATCACCACCACCACGGCCATGATCATGGGCACGACCATCATGCGCACGATCATCATGAGCACCACGCCCATGGCGGCGACAACAATCTGCGCGCCGCCTATATGCACGTCCTCGCCGATGCCCTGACCTCGGTCCTCGCCATCGTCGCGCTGCTGGCCGGCAGCGTCTATGGCTGGCTCTGGCTCGACCCGGCCATGGGCCTCGTGGGCGCCGCCGTCATTGCGCGATGGTCATGGAACCTCATTCGCGATGCCGGACGGGTGCTGCTCGACTATATTCCACCGAGCGAGGATCTGCCTGACGAGATCCGGGCCGCCATCGAGAGCGACGGCGACCGGATCACCGACCTGCACGTCTGGCAGCTCGGCCCCGGCCATCATGGTGCCATCGTCGCGCTCTTGAGCGACGATCCGATGCCGCCATCGGCCTATCGCGCCAAGCTGGCCCATATACACGATCTCTCCCACGTCACCGTGGAAGTCGAACCACGCCTCGCGGCCTGAAGGACCGGCTCCTCACTCAAGAGTGATCGCGCATGGGCGGCCGGCTGTGGTTTGATCGCCATTGCGACCATATCCGCAAGGAGGAGATCACGATGTTCAATGCGAAACATATTGCGGGCGCCGGACTTCTGGCCTTGTGTTCCGCAACGGCGGCCATGGCCCATCATGGCTGGTCCTGGGCGGAAGGCGAGCAGACCGAGCTGACCGGCATCATCCGCACGGTCTCGTTCGCGCCGCCTCATCCTTCGCTTTCCGTGGATGCCAATGGCGAGAGCTGGCAGATCGATCTCGGCAATCCGCGCCAGACCGAACGGTCCGGCTTCCGCGAAGGCGCCGCCAAGCCCGGGGATGAAGTCAACGTTCTCGGCAACCGCTCCCTGGACAAGAACGAGAAACGGATGAAGGCGGTCCGCATCACCATCTCGGGCAAGAATTACGACATGTACCCGGATCGCATTAAAACGACCGGGGAATGATCTGGCCCGTCCTCGAATGGCTTGGACAGACGCCGCCTGCGCTGGCGCTCGCCCGCAATTCCACGCTCTACATGCTGGTGAACGCAGCACATATCCTGTCGATATCGGTGCTTTTCGGGGCAATCCTGCCGCTGGACCTGCGACTTGCCGGCCTGTTCCGGCAGCTGCCGCTGACCCATGTCGGGCCGTTCCTTGCCGGCTTCGCCGCAGTCGGCGCCGCCTGCGCCATATTGACGGGTTTCATGCTTTTCAGCGTGCGGCCGGTCGTCTACGCGCAAAATCCGGCCTTCCTCGCCAAGCTCTGCATCCTCGCCATTGGAACAGTCAACGCCGTGGCGCTCCATGCGGGCAAGGGCTGGCGGGCCGCGATAGAGGATGGCGAGATCTCGACCATGGTCCGCACCGGCGCTCTCATCTCCCTGGTCGCCTGGCCATCGGCGGTCGTCGCCGGGCGCTGGATCGGCTTCCTGTGAGCCGACCCAGCTGCTGGCTTAATATATCTCCGCGACCGACTGGCCGAGCGCCATCGCGCCGGCATAGCGCGCCTGTTGACTGGGCTGAAGCGGGTGATAGCGCGCGCCCTGCACATCGCGGAAACAGCGCTCCAATCCATGCGACCGGTAGAAACCGGCGCCGCCCGCCAGTTCCATCGCGAGTTCGGTGGTCTCGATCGCATGCCGCGCCACCAATGTCCGGCCGATCATGACGTCATTGACGGTTTCGGCCGAAGGCGCATTGCGCGCCACCGCTTCCAGCATCGAGCCATGGGCGATCCGCGCGGCCTTCAGCGCCGTATCCATTCGCCCGGCAAGGCAAAGCAAATGGTCCGCCGGCGGCCGTTTCCGCACGAGATCGACAGCGATATCCCGGGCGCGCTCGGCAACGCCGAGATAGACCGCATAGATCAGCGGAAAGGCGATCGTGGCGATGACCTGGAAGAGGGGGTGCCATTCCCCGGCCCGCCGGCTGAAGGCGACACTCGCATCCGGGACGAAAAGCCCGTCGATGATCACATCGTTCGATGCGGTGCCGCGCATCCCGAGCGTATGCCAGGTCTCTTCGACGCGGACTTCCGCGGCCGCCATGGGCACGCCGAAATGCACGACCGTGCGCGCGCCGTCGGCGCCTTCATGGATTGCGCCGGTCATCAGGATCGTGCCGGCCTCCGCGCCGGACGTGAAGGCCTTGCGTGCATTGATGCGATAGCCGCCTTCGACCTTTTCCGCCGTGCCGGAGCCGCCGATCCAGTCCGAGCCGCCGCTGGACAGGAGGATGATGCGCTCGGACGCAACCCGCTTCAGCAGCGGCGCAACCGCCTCCACCTTCTGGTGCCGCCACCGCCAGGCGGGTATCGCCACCTGGTGCGTGTGCATCGAAAAGGCGAGGGCGGTGGAGCCGCATGCCTGCGCCAGGGTGCGCAGCATTTCGGCAAGCTCCGGAACTTCCGCGCCGCGGCCGCCGAGTTCGCTGGGCACGGCGGCTTCCACCAGCCCCGCCTGTTTCAGGAGCGCGTAGTTTTCATCGGCAAAACGCTCCTCGGCATCGAGCATTCCCGCGCGGGCCGCGATGGCCGGTGCAAGCGTCTTCGCAATATCCACCACGCTCAGTTCTTCGACGGAAGCCTTGTTGGCGGTGGCTGTAACATTCGACAGGTTGGACATGTTCTTTTCCTTTGTTGTTCCCCCAGGGCCGATGATGCGCCTGCTCCGGTCCGCTTTCCAGTTCAGGAACTGTACCAGGCGTCCCGAAAGGGCGACCGCACCCGATCGAGCTAATTGGCTCCGGACCGGAACTGGACTATGGTTGTCGCTGCGCGATGCAGGAGGAGGCCTCGAATGCAAGATCGCGGCGGGTACGGCCAGTTTTGCCCCGTATCCATGGCATCTGAAATCCTTTGCTGCCGGTGGACAACTTTGGTTGTCCGCGAACTGCTCTGCGGCTCGACGCGTTTCAGCGAGTTGCGGCGCGGAGTGCCGCGCATGTCGCCTGCCTTGCTGTCCAAACGGCTGAAGGAGCTGGAACGCGCAGCCATCATCACCAGCCTCCGCAAGCCGAACGGCGTCGTCGAATATCATCTCTCCGAAGCCGGCGAGGAACTCCGCCCCGTCATCGTCGGGCTTGGTACCTGGGCGCAGAAATGGATGGAATCGCGGCTGTCGCTGAAGAATCTCGATGCGTCGCTGCTGATGTGGGACATGAGGCGCAACCTCGACATAAGGCATCTGCCGCAGCGCCGCTGCACGATACAGTTTCTGTACCGCGAGCTCACGCCGAACGACAGAAGCTGGTGGCTGGTAGTCGAGCAGGGCAAGGTGGACCTGTGCAATTTCGACCCCGGCTATGAACTCGACCTTCAGGTGCGCAGCTCCCTCCGTTCCATGACGGCGATCTGGATGGGCTTGTCCACCGTCGGCCACGAGACCGATCTCGGCGAAATCGACGTGGAGGGCGATCCGGCGCTTGCCCGCTCCATCCAGGCCTGGCTCGGGCTGAGCACATTCGCCAAGCTGCCAAGGCAGGTTCAGTAGCAGGTCGTCGTGTTGATATTGCCCGGGCTTGAATTGCCATTATCAACGTATTATCATGTGCATGACATTATCATGAGGACCAGCCATGGAACACGTGCAGCAGACGGCAACGGAGAGGGTGACCACCCTTATGACTGTTTCGGAAAAGTCGACTTTGGAATCGAAGGCCAAGCGGGCGGGAATTTCTGTGGGAGAATTCGTGCGGCGGTCGGTCGATTTTTACGACCCGGATGAGATCGCCGCGCTGGCACAACTCGCGGATTTTGC
Source organism: Phyllobacterium sp. 21LDTY02-6 (assembly GCF_023554255.2). Lineage (GTDB taxonomy): Bacteria > Pseudomonadota > Alphaproteobacteria > Rhizobiales > Rhizobiaceae > Phyllobacterium. The sequence continues at coordinate 356,271 of NZ_JAMJWD020000006.1, forward strand.
CGAGGCGTTGCAGCGGAGCAATCTGGAAGCGTCCGAGGCGCTTGATCGCGCACTGGCAAGCATAGAGACGACGCGCAGGCAGCTGGACAAGGATCGTGCGGCATGAGTGCGATCAAGGATATCCTGGCGGGCCTCAAGACGGCAATCGAGCTGAATGGAAAGGTCGTGTCCGTAGCGAACGCCGTGGACCGGCTGGCCACCGACATGCGCGACTTCGACCGCCGCCTCGTACGGGTCGAAACCGTGATCGAGATTTCCCGGCCTGATGGTTCGGTCCTGCGAATTGCGCGCAACCCGGATGCGGGCGAGGGCGGTTAGCAGGCAGTTCGCGCTCGCTCATTAAAATCCATCCCAAAATCTGCTTCCCGAATCTCGTTGCGATGACCGAGAAGGTGACACAGCGACATTTCTACTTTGCAGAAATAGGACATTTTAACTTTGCGCTTACACCCCGTCGGGCATCAAAGTCAGATAATCTGTCTTATGGAACAGAAGAGCGGTAGGCAGCACAACAGGAGCACCAGCATGAAAATCGGCATTATCGGAATTGGCCACATCGGTAGCACTCTCGCCCGTAAGCTCGCATCAGCGGGACATGAGGTCCGGGTGGCGAACTCGAAGGGAGCCGACGCCGTCAGGCCATTCGCCGACGAGATCAGAGCCACTGCGACGGACACGAAGGGCGCGATCTCCGGCGCGGACGCGGTCATTCTTTCAATTCCGCTTCTCGCCATCGAAAACCTGCCCAGGGACCTCTTCAAGGACCTACCTGTCAACGTCCCGGTCATCGATACCAGCAACTACTATCCGGGCCTGCGTGACCCGCAGATCGCCGACCTCGACGCAGGCGAGGTGGAAAGCGTCTGGGTCTCCAGACAGATCGGTCGCCCCATCATCAAGGCCTTCAACAACATCCTTGCGTATTCCCTGGCGGAACTGGGCCAGCCCGAGGGTACACCCGGTCGTCTGGCCGTGGCGGTCGCAGGAGACGACGACGCCGCGAAGAAGATCGCCATGGCAATAACGAACGAGGTTGGGTTCGATCCGGTCGACGGCGGATCGCTCGCCGAATCCTGGAGGCAGCAGCCGCTGACACCCGGATATTGCTGCGACTTCGACGCCCCCACCATGCGCAAGGCGCTCGACGCTGCAGTTGAGGGTGAGGCACCCACGAGATGGCCGGTGTTCAAGAGCAAGATGGCAACGCTGGGGCCGGACGCGACTCACGAGGACCGCGTGGCGATGAACCGTTCGTTTGCACCGCTTCGATGACGCAACAGCGTCCTCTATTCGATCTGCAACATTATGAGATTGTGTTGCAGATCGACGTGCGCAACCGGCGCTTGCTAGTTTGAGAAGCCGAGGAATTCCGCCGTATCCGGATCGAGCGGTATGCCGTCGCGCAGCCGTTCTTCTTCCACGCGCCATTCCCGGTCGCCGGGCGCCATGACCTTTCCGCCTTCGACGCTTGGAACCGCGCGCAACTGATCGAGATAGGCACGCATGCCCGCCGCGAAGATCTCCGCGCCGGCAAAACGCGACGGATCGATCGCGAGGAAGAAATGTCCCATGTTGCGCGGCGTCGATATGTCCGTGCCGCCGACCATCGGGATGAAATCCGGGTCCAGCGTCGTGCCCATCAGAATCGAGGAAAGCAGTGTTGCAACACCTGCCAGGCCGGCTCCCTTGAAGCCATAGCCGACGCCGCCGAGTGGCAGGAGCATGGCAGCCGCCCCGGCGTCGAGCGTCGGCTCGCCCTTGTCGTCCGCCGCCACGCCAGCCGGCAGTTCCTTGCCGAGCGAGCGGTAGAGCAACACCCGATTGAGCGGGATCGACGATGTCGCCATATCGAGCAGCCAGGGCTTTTCGCCGGGAACAGGCGCCGCAAAGGCAAGCGGGTTGGTGCCGTGGAACGGCTTCGCGCCATCGAACAGGGTGACGACGGAATCGGTGTTGGTGGTGGCGAATCCGATCATTCCGGCCTCGGCTATTGCGCGGGCATAGGCGCCGGCGGCACCAAGGTGCGACGAACGCACCGCGCCCACCGCGCCGATGCCGCTTTCACGGGCAATCTCGACCGCGAGCGCCGCAGCCCTGTAGGATGTGAGATGGCCGAGCGCATCGTCGCCGTCGACTACGGCAGTTGCCGCCCCCGTACGCCGCGTCGTGACCTCCGGCGTGGGATTGACCCTGCCGCCCTTCAACACGCGGCTATAATGCACGACCAGGCGCGCGCCGTGACTGTCGACGCCCAGCAGCGAAGCGTGCATCAGCGCCTTCGTCGTGGCCTCCACGCTTTCTTCCGACGCACCGGCGCTTCTCAGCCTGTCGGCGATCCGCAATGACAGTTCGGCTGCATCAACCCGTATCTCAGTCATGAATATCGATTCCCATTCTATCTATGCTTGCAAGGCCCCTGAATACGGTTGTTCAAGCCATGGATGCAAGCTTGTCTGGCACTGGGCGGAACTCAAATGCGGTCGTCGCGTTTCACCGGCATTCAGCATCAGGAGGGAGCGCAATGCCTTCCAGCGTCATAAGAAACACCGCCTATGACGACCAGAACAGGATATTGTCGGTGTGGTTCGTGCCGAGCGGCAAACGCTATGATTACAAGGGCGTGCCGTCGGACGTCTATGCCGCCTTCCGGCGAGCAACGTCAAAGGGCTCGTTCTTCAACAATCACATCCGCGACCATTACCCCTTCAAGGAGGTTCACTAGCGGTGCCATAAAAAAGCGATTGCACCACCGTTGCTGCGCCCTTCGTGCTTCACTTATGCAACACACGGCCCTCCGTGGGGGATAAATGGAAACTTATCCCACCACTTTGAAACCGGGTTATTGTGATTCGGTCCTTTCCAGTGGGGGAGCAGCTTCCGGTGCTGTTTCGACAAGCTGGGAAAGGGTGGCGTTGCCGAATAGTCGGAAGTGACAACCCCGATCGGCCGGCAAACTGCAGAAGGAAACGGAGGTAGCGCTCATGTTTCCGGGTTGTTGCGTCTGACAAACGCAATGATAGCAGGCAAAGACGTCGCGGGCGGTCTTCGGACCTCGACCCTGATACCTACTGACGCGCTGAAGACCGCCCGTCTCCCCCCATTTTCAATGACCAGACGCGATTTTCGCGGGCGTGGTGCGGATTTTCCGTATCCAGCATCTGCAACAAGGGATTGCACCCCACCTCCCTCATGGTGAGCCAACCTCCCTCATGCTGAGCCTGGTGAGCCTGCCGAACCACGAAGCACGCACTATTTCGATGCAGCGCTGTAAGGGGACTGCACAAACGTTGCTGCGCCCTTCGACAAGCTCAGGATGAGGGAGAGTAGAGTTTTGCAGGGTTCTAGTTCTGCAAGGTTTCAGACCCAAGCTCCCAACCTTCCCGCCATCAAATTAATCCCCTCAGCATGAGGGAAATTGGATTGATTGCAGGGTAGTGGTTCTGTGAGGTTTCAAGCTCGGCATGATCGAGGCAAGCGGGCGACCGTTCATATGCTGGTCCGCTCCAATGAATAGATTTATACTATTAGATCGCTTCGCAGGTTTGGCTATGTTTGCTTCATATCAAGGAGCAGCGCATGACTTCCCCACACACAGTTTTCTTCCTCAACGGTCCGAATGCCAACCTTTATGGCCTCGATAAATCGGGGACCTACGGAAACGAGAGTTTTCAGTCGATCGGCGAACGGTGCCACGCCCATGCGGCCACCCTCGGCCTGCAGCTCGAATTTCGCCAGTCCAACCATGAGGGGCAGATCGTCGACTGGATTCAGGAGGCCAGGCAGGCGGCGCAGGGCGTGGTCATCAACGCCGCCGGGCTGACCTACTCTTCCATCCCGATCCTCGACGCCCTGCTGGCCTATGACGGCCCGATCATCGAAGTCCATATGAGCAATATATGGAAGCGAGAACCCTTCCGGCATCATTCCTATGTGTCAAAGGCGGCCACCGGCGTCATCGCCGGCCTGGGGCCGCTTGGCTACGAACTTGCGCTTACGGCCGTTGCGACGCTCATCCGCGAAGGCAGCGCGAAATGACGCGGTCCTGCATGGTGTTCTATAGTGCCCTCGACGATTTCGACGCCTGGCGGACAGCGCTCGAACCGGAAGGGATCGAGCTTTGCCGCAGCGAGGATATCACCGACGCGGACCGCGTGCGTTCCGCGCTCGTCTGGAAGCCGCCGCAGGGCTTTTTCCAGGATTTTCCCAAGCTCGAACTCGTCGTCAACCTGGGCGCGGGCGTCGATGCCCTTGTCGGCCGCGACGACCTGCCTGACGTTCCCATCACCCGTCTTTCCGATCCGCGCATGGCACGGATGATGGCGGGCTTCGTGCTGTTTGCCGTCACCCGCTACGCCCGCGACATTCCGCAATTCGAGAAGGCGCAGCGCGACCGGCGCTGGCATTACATTCATCCGAAAGATCCGGACAGCATCACCGTCGGCGTGCTGGGGCTCGGGGAACTCGGGCTCGAGGCCGCCCGGGAATGCAGCCGTCACGGTTATCGCGTGCTCGGCTGGTCGCGAACCCGCAAGGACGTCGAAGGCGTTTCCTGCTCCAGTGGCGCCGATGCGCTCGTCTCCGTATTGTCCCGATCCGACATCGTCGTCTGCATGCTGCCGAAGACCCCGGATACCGACAATCTCCTCGATGCAGCCATGTTCCGTTCGATGAAGCAAGGGGCGTTCTTCATCAACGTGTCGCGCGGCAGCGTCGTGGACGAACCGGCGCTGATCGAAGCGCTGGCATCCGGCTGGCTCGGCGGTGCGACGCTGGACGTCTTCGCCAAGGAACCGCTTGCGGAAGACAGTCCGCTCTGGGCGATGGAGAACGTCCTGATCACGCCGCATCTGGCATCGATAGCCCTGCCCTCGTCCGCCGCCAGGCAGATCGGCGAGAATGTCCGCAGGATCGCACGCCGGGAGCCCGTGCTGAGCCGGATAGATCCGCAACGCGGCTATTGAACCAGGCCGAACATGCCGCCCTTGGAAAAGGCCTCGCGCAGGTAGTCCGCGAACGCCTGAACCGCCGGACGCGACCCATGGCGCGTCAGGCGCAGGAAGGTGACCGTGGCGGGCGGAAGCCGTTCGGAGATCGGCAGGAGAGCGATCCTGCTGCCGTCATAGCCGATCGTCGTGCAGGGCAGCACGTTGTGCAGCGAATAGCCCTGCCCATGGCCGACAAGACCGCGGATAAGCTCGGAAGAACGCGTCCTGAATGCAACCTGCGGCTCCAGCCCGCAGGCGGCGAACAGCGAAAAGAAATAATCGCGCGAATGCGGCAGGTCGAGCAGGATGAACGGGTCGCCCGCCAGCTCCGCAAGACTGATTTCGTCGCGGCCGGCAAGCGGATGGTTGGCGGAGACCAGCGCATAAGGCGGCAGATCGGCCAATTTTTCGCCGATAATCTCGTCCGGCACGGCAAAATGATAGGACAGCGCCAGTTCCGTGCGCCCCGAGATGAGATGGCCGATCATCTCCTGCTGGTCACCCTCCTCGAGCTTCACCGAAATTCCGGGATAGCGCTGCGCAAAGCCGGACAGCAGCGCCGGCATGAACCGGATCGCCAGCGTCGGGAAACTGCCGACGACGATTTCGCCGCGCAACGCATCGCCGAGCGCCTGTGCGCTGTTGGCGAAGTCGCGGGCGTGGTTGAGCAGCAGCCGCGCGTCATTGACATATCGCTGCCCGGCCGCCGACAGGGTGACACCGCGGGCGTGATGGCGGACGAATATCTGGATGCCAAGCTGGGCCTCCACCTGTGCAAGCGCCGTGGATATGGACGGCTGCGACACGTTCAGCCTCCGGGCCGCCTCGGTGACGCTGCCGCAATCAGCGGTTTCCACCACATAGCGCAGGACACGAAGTGACAAGTTCATAGTCAAAGCCTATTCAAACCAGAAGATAATAATATTTTCCGGATGCTAAGAGGTGCACCATCATCCGTCCAGCTTATTTTTGAAGCAAAATAACGAGTGCACTTGGAATTGGTTACAAAATGGGCGTTTATGTCGGCCTGGAGGCTGGGCGTCGCAACAGACGCACCGATGCAGGCATGGCCTGCCGGCATTGCAGCCTTTTACGCCGCCAGCCTTGTTGTGGCGATTCCAGTCGCGGGAGGAAAAAGGAGGAACTGCGCATCGCCGACGGGAGAAGCGGCGAAGTGCGAAGGATATGCCCGGAAACTCAACTTTCACCAAAGAAAAACAGGGGAACAGCATGTATCGCACATCCATATTGATGGCCGGATTGATTTCGGCCCTGACATTTTTTTCACAGGCGGGCGACGGCCATGCCCAGGAAAAGCTGGTCGTCAGCACCTGGGGCGGCAGCTTCCGCGACCTGATCGACGAGGCGATCGGCCAGAAGTTCACCGAGGAAACCGGCGTCCCGGTCGAATATGTCACCGGCGGCACGATGGACCGGCTCAATCAGGCCAAGCTTGCAGGCGGCACGCCGGAAAGCGACATCACCTTCACCACCGCCCATGTCGGCTGGCTCTATGCCAATGACGGCCTGTACGAGACGCTCGATCTCTCCAAGGTGCCGAATGCGTCGCATCTGGTGGAGCAGGCCAAGATCAGCCCCTACCATATCGGCGCCTGGGCCTATGTCTACACGATCGGCTATCTGCCGGACCAATTGCCCGAGGGCGTAAAGTTCGACAGCTGGGAGGGTCTGTGGAACCCTGCCCTCAAGGGCATGATCGCCTCGCCTGATTTCGATCCGAGCCATGTGATCGCAGTTGCCGCGAAACTCGAAGGCAGCGATGCGGCCGGATGGGAGAAGGGCCAGGAAAAGCTCAAGGCGCTGAAGCCGAACTACAAGGCCTTCTACACCAACGACGCCAATAGCCAGCAGCTTTTCGCCACCGGCGAGACGCCGGTGCAGGTTATCCTGTCGATGAACGCCTATTACATGCGCGACCAGGGCGTGCCGGTGGAGATCGTCATCCCCAAGGAAGGCGGCGTGCTCGGTGTGGATACGATGGCCATCATGAAGGGGACCACCAAAAGCGAGCTCGCCTACAAGTTCTTGAACATCGCGCTCGATCCGGCGGTGCAGGCCAAGATCGCCGAGCTCAAGAAGGGCAGCCCGGTCATCGACAATGCCACCCTGAGCCCCGAGACCGCCGCCCTCCCCGGCATTTTCACCACCGCCGACCAATGGGCAAGCCAGACGCTGATCATCGACCACAAGCTGCGCGCGGAAAAGACCGCCGAATGGCGCAAGTGGTTCGCGGAAAACATGATCGGCCAGTAACGAAGCATGAGGCGCCCGGCATCGCCCGCCCGTCGAAACGGCGCGGGCGGTATCGCGCGAAGGATATCACATGAAGCAACGGCCATTCATCGGCTGGTTCGTTTCGCCCGCCGCCCTTGTGGCGCTCGGGCTGGCGGCCGCCATGGCAGCCATCCTGCAATACAGCGTGCGGGCCTATGTGCCGGGCTCGCTCGACGTAGGCGGGCTGACGCTCGAAAATTTCACCGCGCTCCTGCGCCCCCTTTACGCCTGGGCCTTCTGGGGAACCATTCTTCTTTGCCTGCTGACGGCGACCTTCACCCTGTTCCTTGCCTATCCGGTCGCCTATGCGCTGGTGCGTGTCCGGAGCAAGGCGCTGAAATCCTTCATCCTGATCGCGTCGGTGACGCCGCTTTTCCTCGGCGAGGTCGTGCGCACCTATTCCTGGATGATCGTGCTCGGCAATAATGGCTTCATCAACAGCGTGCTGAAGTCGCTCGGCATTATCGACCGGCCGCTGCAGATGATGTTCACCACGCCGGGCGTCGTCGCCGCGCTCGTGCATGTGACGATGCCGATCATGGTCATCATGCTGGCGGCGGGGCTTTCCCATATCGACAGGAATTACGAGAAGGCGGCCGAAAGCCTCGGCGCCAGTCCGGTGCGCTGCTTCCTGACGGTGACGCTGCCGCTGTCCATGCCCGGTATCGTCGCCGGTTTCTCGACTGCTTTCGCCTGGACCTTCAGTGCGTTCGCAACCCCGCAATTGATCGGCGGCGGCAAGGTCAACACCGTATCGACCCTCGTCTACCAACTGGGCTTCGCCTCCTTCAATTTTCCATTTGCCGCGAGCCTGTCGCTGGCCGGTCTCGTGATGACCTTTGCGGTCATCGCCCTGATGAAACGGGCAATGCGCCCGGTCGAACGCCTGGGAGAACAGTGAGATGCCGTTTTCGATGCGCAAATCTCCGCTCGCGCTGGCGGGTATATTGCTGGTGGCGATCATTCTCGGCTTTGTCATGCTGCCGGCGATCGTCGTCACCATCACCGCCTTCAACGACAAGGCCATCCTGGCGTTTCCGCCGCAATCCTATTCCTGGCGCTGGTTTGCCCGCGCGCTCAGCTATGGCGATTTCCAGAAGGGCTTCTGGAACGGGCTGATCGTCACCGCATGGGCCTCGACGATCGCGCTGATCGTCGGCAGCGGCTTCGCGCTTGCCCTCCACCGCTACGCGTTCTCGCTCAAATCGACGCTCGAGGCGGTGCTGCTGTCGCCGCTGGTCATTCCGCATTTCACCATCGGGCTCGGCCTGCTGATCCTGTCGGCCCAGTTGACGGTCGGCCGCGGCTTTCCGCTGGTGGTGCTGGCGCATGTCATCCTTGTTCTGCCCTTCGTGCTGCGCAGCGTCTTCATCTCGCTGCAAAACCTCGACGGGCGGCTGGAACTCGCTGCCAGCAGCCTCGGCGCCTCGCCGCGCCGCGTCCTGTTCACGGTCACCTTGCCGCTGCTGGTGCCGGGGCTGGTCAGCGGCTGGCTGTTTGCCGCGATCCTGTCCTTCAACGAGTTCACCGCCACGCTTTTCGTCTCCAACCAGGCGACCCAGACCCTGCCGGTCGCCATGTACAATTACGTCCGCGAATATGCCGACCCGACCCTTGCCGCTCTGTCGGTGATCTACATCGTCGTCACGGCCCTGCTGCTGACCCTCGCCAATCTCTTCTTCGGTCTTGGAAAAATCCTCAATGTTGACGCGCACTGATATTGCCACCCCCACATCACTCCCGGCGGAAAAGCCCGTGGTCCAGCTCGACGGCGTCACCAAGCGGTTCGGCGAAGCGATCGCACTGCACGAGGCATGGCTGAAAATCGTCCCCGGCGAGTTCATGACCCTGCTCGGCCCCTCCGGCTGCGGCAAGACCACGCTTCTCAACCTGATTGCCGGATTTCTCGATGCCGATGGCGGCGAGATCTTCATCGACGGCATCCTCGTCACCGAGACGCCGGCGCATAAGCGCGAAATCGGCATCGTCTTCCAGAATTACGCGCTGTTTCCGCATATGACGGTGGCCAACAACATCGCCTACGGCCTGAAAACGCGCGGCATCGGCGCCGACGAAATCAAAAGGCGCGTCGACGAAGCACTCGCGCTCGTCAAGCTCGACGGTTTCGGCGACCGCAAGCCGCGGCAGCTTTCGGGCGGCCAGCAGCAACGGGTGGCGCTTGCGCGGGCGCTGGTGATCCGTCCAAAAGTACTGCTGCTCGACGAACCCTTTTCGGCGCTCGACAAGAACCTGCGCGCCTCCATGCAGATCGAGCTGAAGGAAATCCAGCAGCGCCTCGGCGTCACCACCATCTTCGTGACGCATGATCAAGGTGAAGCGCTCTCGATGTCGGACCGGATCGCCGTCATGTCGGCGGGGCGCATCCGCCAGATCGCCGCGCCGCAGGACATTTATCGCCGGCCGCAGGACCGCTTCGTCGCCTCCTTCATCGGCGACGCCAACGTGCTCAAGGGAAAACTGTCGGCGGTGACCGACGCCGTGGCGCAGGTCACGGTCGGATCGCTGTCGGTGGAGGTGCCCGCGGCCCCGCTGGCCGGGCTCGCCGCCGGGGCGGATGTCGATCTGTTCGTCCGGCCCGAACATCTTGTGCCGGTCGACGGCGATGGGGGTCCGGCCGCCCCGAGCCTTGCCGGCACGGTCAGGACCCAGGTCTTCCAGGGCGGTCACGTCGACCTGTACATCGATCTCGGCGAGCACGCGGCGCAACCCGTCTTGCTCAGGTCGTCCGCCGCCCTCGCGCCTTCGAAATGGCAAACCGGCGATGTCGTCCGCGTCCGGCCGGTCTCGGCCGATCTCGTCGCCTTTCCGAAACAGGACGGCTGATACGTATAGTTAAATAGAGTGGAGCTCTACACCGAACAGTTACAAGCTATTCAAGTTCCAAATCGAGATAAACATGAACTATGTGATGAATTGACGTGCAATATAGGCTCCACTTATTCGGCATCTGACCAGAAAATAATCAAATTAAAGCAACGAAATGCCTCCTATATAGCCGCTTCGCCTCTTGAATATTTTGGAACTTCATCAAGAATATTCGATCATAACAAGAAAAGAGGGTGATCATAATGTCCATGATAAAGAAGATAGGTTTTGCTTTCGGCCTCGCAGCCAGCGTCCTTTCGGCGGACCTGGCGGCAGCCCAGACGAAAATGCGGCTGGCGGTGGAGACCACCAGCGGCGATCCGACCAATGTGATGCTGGCGGCATTCCGGGACGAACTCAAGAACACGACCGGCGACGCCTTTGCCATCGAATTCGCCGATGGCGGCTCGCTCGGGGATGAGAATGCGCTGGCGGAGCTTATCCGCGCCGGTGCGGTGGAAGTCATTCCGCTCGGCTCGGATGGCGTTGCGGCACTCGACGCGAAGTTCTCGATCTTCGATACGCCCTTCCTGTTTTCCGGCAAGGAACAGGCGCGTGCAATGCTCGACGGCGAGCTCGGGCAGATCATGGCCGCCTCGCTGAAGGAAAAGGCCAATCTCGAAGTTCTGGCCTTCGGCGAGCTCGGCGTGCGTGTCGTCAGCAATTCCAAGCGTGCGATCAATACACCGGCGGATCTCGGCGGCCTGAAGATCCGCACGCCGAACAGCCCGACACGCATCATGGCCTTCGAGACGCTCGGCGCGTCACCGACGACGCTCGCCCTCGGCGACGTCTATATGGGCCTGAAGCAGGGCGTCATCGACGGGCAGGAGAACCCGCTTTCGGTCATCAAGGAATTCTCGCTGTTCGAGACCCAGCCCCACATTTCCCTGACCAACCACATCTACACGCCGATCACCCTGGTCATGAACGGCGCGGCCTTCGATGCGCTTTCGGACGATCTCAAGGCCAAGGTCAAGGCCGCCGCCATGGTCGGCGTCCAGAAGACCCGTGTCCTGTCGGATGAGAGCGACGCAAACCTTGTCGCAGAGTTCGAAAAAGCCGGCGTGACCATCACCAGGCCGGATATCGCCGCCTTCCAGTCTGCCGCAGCGCCGGTTCGCAGCAAGATCGCGGAAGTCGTCACCCCTGAATTCATGGCCAAGGTCGAGGAGACACTCCGTTGAACGTCGCAACATCCAGGTCTCCGGCGAAAGCCGGAGCCTACCCGCGTTTTCGCTATGACGGCTCGGGCAATCTGGCACGCATCGGCCTCATCTACATCGCCTCCAGCGTGGTGATGGAGGAAGAGATGTGGGCGATGTCGGCTGAAGGCGTCTCCACCCATACGGCCCGCATCAAGCTGCCGAAAGTGACGGTTCAGGGCATCGAGGAGATGATGGGCGCGCCCGAACTCGAAACCGCGGCTCGCATGGCAGGAGCCGCGCCGATCGACGTCCTGCTGTTCGGCGGCACCAGCGCTTCGTTCCTGCACGGCACGGCCTATGACCGGGCCCTGATCGACAAGATCAGGCAATGGGTGCCGGGCCCCAAGGTGACGACGGCATCGACGGCGACCCTCGCTGCCTTGAAGAAGGTAGAGGCCGGCAAGGTGGCTCTTGCCACGCCCTATCTGCCGGAAATCCACGAGCGGGCCATCCGCTTCCTCGAGGAGAATGGCCACGCCGTCGTCAAGAGCGGCCATCTCGGCATATCGGACGACCATGCGCTGGCGGAGGTCTCGCTTGAAGAGGTCTATGACCATGTCCTGTCCGTCGATCATCCGGATGCCAGTGCGATATTCGTCTCCTGCACCAATTTCCGCACCGTGGGCGCCATCGAAGCGCTGGAAGATCGCCTCGGCAAGCCGGTGATATCGGCGAACCAGGCATCGTTCTGGCATTGCCTGGAACTCGCCGGCGTTGCAGGCGCGCGCCCCGGTTACGGCCGCCTTTTCGACGGCAGCACCTGCGGCAACACTCGCGACGGGGGTGAACGATGACGCAGGCTGCCGCACCGACCCCCAGCGAAATCCTGAGCCAAGAGGTGACGCGTCGCTCGAAGCTCCGCAGCGCGTTCCAGTGGCTGGTCGAGACCGCCGCCATCATGCTGCTCGTCGTCCTTGTCAGTCTGGTGCTTGCCAACTCGCTCGGACGTTATCTCTTCTCAAAGCCCCTGCCCTGGACCGAGGAAGTGGTGACCGCGCTGCTGATGTGGCTTGGCGCACTTGGCATCACCATCGCCGCGCTCAAGAACGAACTCATCAGCTGCGCGATCTGGACGCAACGCCTGACCGGGACTTCCAGATACGCGCTTGCGATCTTCCAGTCGGTATTTTCCATCGCGGTCGTGGCAATCGTCGGCGTGCTCGCCTGGCGTTATCTCGGCATCTTCGGCTCCGACCGGACGCCGATCCTCGGCATATCGAAGGCCGTCGCCATCTCGGGCATTCTCGCGACCTGCGCCGGGCTCGGCATCGCCTTTGCCTTCAACATCATCGAGGGGAGGAAAGACTGATGCTGGGTCTTGCCGCCGTCACGCTCTTCATCCTCTGCGCCCTCGTGCTGATCGGGCTGCCGATCGTCATATCGCTCGCGGCCTCGGTGCTGTTTTTCCTCGCGATCAGCGGCGGATGGGAACTGGCGCTGCCGCAGCAGACGCTCGGCGGCGTCGGCGACTACATTCTCATCACGCTTCCCCTGTTCATCCTTGCCGGCGGCATCATGAACGCCACGGGGATCGCCGACAAGCTCTTCGATTTCGGCGTCGCCCTGGTGGGCTGGCTTCGCGGCGGCCTCGCCCATGTCGATGTCGTCGCCAGCGTCATGTTCGGCGGCATGATCGGCACTTCGGTCGCCGATCTCGCCGGCAGCGGCTCGGTCACCATCCCGAAGCTCAAGGCCCATGGCTATCCGGGTCCGTTTGCAGCGGCCGTTACCGCAACCTCTTCGGGCATCGGCGTTCTCATTCCGCCAAGCTCGCCGATGATCCTCTATTCCGCCGTCACCGGCACCTCGCTCGGCGCACTTTTCCTGGCCGGCGTCATTCCGGGCCTCCTGATGGCGCTGGCGATGATGATCACCATTTCCATTCTTGCGAGGCGCAACGGCTGGAAGCCCGTGGGAACGTTCCAGTGGAAAGAAGTGCTTCGCACGGGCAAGCATGCGATCCTGCCGCTCGGCATGCCCGGCCTTATCCTCTTCGGCCTGATGTTCGGCATTTTCACTGCCACCGAGGCAGGTGCCTTCGCGGTCGCCTATGCGGTGGTGCTGGCGGCTGTCGTCTATCGCACGCTGACATTCTCCAACTTGCGCCGCGCGCTCGTCGATTCCTGCATCCTCACCGGCGAAGTGCTGATGGTCGTCGGCTTTTCGACGGCGCTCGGCTGGGCGCTCTCGCAGGCCGGCGTTCCCGCGGCGCTTGCGCATGGGCTGGAAACGGTCTTCCCGTTCGAGAATACGACGCTCAAGATCTTCGCACTTCTCGCGATCGCGTTGATCGCGGGCATGGTGCTCGATCCGCTGATCCCGATGATAATGCCCGTGCTATTGCCGTCGCTGATGGCGATGGATGTCGATCTCATCCATTTCGGCGTGCTGATGGTGACGACGGTCGTCATCGGCCAGGTGACGCCGCCGGTGGCGATAGCGCTTCTCGTGGCGGCGAAGATCGGCAACGAGGATGTCATGCGGGTGACCAAGGCAAACATGCCGTTTCTCGTCGCGCTGTTCCTGTTCCTGATCCTGTTGACGCTGTTCCCCGTGCTGTCGACGGCGCTTCCGGCCCTCTTGAAATAGGGAAGAGACATGGCGCGCCACCCTCCAGACCATCCGGCTTGAGCCACCAAGGATTTCCCGAGCTTCTACCAAGGAAGATACTTCTTTTCACCGCAGCCCGTCGCACGCAATCCTCTGCGACAGACGTCTTCGATCAGCCAGTCCCGCCGCCTCAAGCAAGGGGCGCCTGTCTGGTCGCATTGCCCAAATCTAGGAATTGAAGATGACAATCGAAAAAATAGATACGCTCGTCGTCGGCGCCGGACAGTCCGGGATAGCCATGAGCGAACATTTGAAGGACTGCGGCGTCCCACACATCGTTCTCGAGCGGAACCGGGTGGCGGAGCAATGGCGGACGGGCCGCTGGGACTCTCTCGTCGCCAATGGGCCGGCGTGGCACGACCGTTTTCCGAACCTCGAATTCGATGACGTCTCGCCCGACACCTTTCCGCCCAAGGACAGGATGGCGCGCTACTTCGAAGACTACGCCAACATGATCGACGCCCCGATTCGCACCGGCGTCGAGGTCAAGCGCGTCCAGCGCAACGAGGGACGCCCGGGCTTCCTCGTCACCACGTCCGAGGGCCTGATCGAAGCGCAGCGGGTGGTGGCTGCCACCGGTCCGTTCCAGGTGCCGCAATATCCCAATATCGTTCCGGCCGACGCCGGGATCGAGCAGCTCCATTCCTCCGCCTACAAGAACCCGGGGCAACTGCCCGAAGGTGCAGTCCTCGTCGTCGGTGGCGGAGCCTCCGGTTCGCAGATCGCCGAGGAGCTGCAGCGCGCCGGCCGCAAGGTCTACCTGTCCATCGGCGAGCACTACCGCCCGCCCCGCTCCTACCGCGCGCGCGATTATGTCTGGTGGCTGGGCGTCCTCGGCAAGTGGGACGAGATCAAGACGATTGCCAAGAAGAAGCACGTGGCTTTCGCCGTCAGCGGTTATGATGGCGGCAAGACCGTCGATTTCCGCCTTCTGGCCGAAAGAGGCGTCACGGTTCTTGGCATGACCAGTGGCTACCGCGATGGAATATTGAACATCAACAACGACCTCGCGGATAACATCGCCGAGGGTGACCGCGCCTATCTCGAGGTCCTGCGCGAGGCCGACGCCTATGTCGAGCGCAACGGCATCGACCTGCCGGCCGAGCCGGAAGCCTGGGAAATCGCGCCGAACCCGGATTGCATCGCCAACCCGATTCTCGAGCTCGACCTCGCCAGGGCCGGGATCACGACGATCATCTGGGCGACCGGCTTCAAGTTCGATTTCAGCTGGCTGGATGTCGATGCCTTCCATGAGGATGGCACGCCCTTCCACAAGCGCGGGATCTCTTCCGAAAGGGGCATCTATTTCCTTGGTCTTCCCGAACTGACGAACCGCGCGTCATCCTTCATCTACGGCTGCTGGTACGACGCGAAATACATAGCCACCCACATCGTGGTACAGCGAAACTACGCTGCCTATGAAAGGGAATAGTCCATGACCGCCGAGGCCGCCGCCATCCCTCGAGCCATGACCGCCGTAATCGCCGAAGCCCCCGGCGGAGCTGAGGTCCTGACCCGCGTGCAGCGCGACGTGCCGCGCCCGGCCATCGGTGAAGTGCTGATCTCCGTCGCCGCGGCGGGTATCAACCGACCCGACATAATGCAGCGATCCGGCGCCCTGCCCGCACCGGCCGGCACGTCCGACATTTTCGGGCTGGAGGTTGCGGGACGCATCGTGGCCTGTGGCGATACGGTCGACGCCGCCTTAATCGGCACCGAGGTCATGGCGCTGGTCAAGGCCGGCGGTTATGCGACGCATGTCTGCGCCCGCGCCGACCATTGCCTGCCGGTTCCGGCGGGACTTTCGCTGGTCGAGGCCGCCGCCTTGCCGGAAGGGCTGTTCACCATCTGGCACAATCTCTTCGACCGGGGTGCGCTCCGCTCCGGCGAAACACTTCTGATCGAGGGCGGCGCATCAGGCATCGGCACGCTGGCGCTGCAGCTGGCAAAAGCCGTCGGCGCCAGCGTGATCGCGACTGCCGGCGGGGCCGAGAAATGCGCAAGGCTCGCTGCCATGGGTGTTTCGGCAGTCGATTACCGCGAACCCGGCCAGGACGAACGCATCCTCGAGCTGACCGAGGGTCGAGGCGTCGATGTCGTGCTCGACATTCTCGGCGGCGAGGCCGTCAACCGACACCTGGCGCTGATGGCGCCGGGCGGCCGTCATGTCGGCCTGTCGTTCATGACCGGTGCGACGGCCAGCATCGATCTCGGATTGCTGATGCGCAAGGGGCTGTGGCTGACGTCCTCGACGCTGCGGCCAAAGCCGGATGCGGAAAAGGCAGACATCGCCCGGAGCATCGTCCGCCATCTGCTGCCGCATATCGGCGCCGCCGGTGTCCGTCCGGTCATTTCCGCTATTCTGCCGCTCACGCAGGCCGCCGAGGCGCATCGCCTGCTGGAGAGCGGTACGAATTTCGGCAAGATCGTCCTGCAGCTAGCCGAGGAAACGCAGCCATGATCCGCGTATCCTCTGCCGACCATCCGTTAACCCCTTACCCGTGCGAACAAAGGTAACAGCCCAAATGGCCCATTTCCGTCACCGCAAGTTCAACACTAGCGACACCTATCCCGAGCAGAAGCTCGACAATGATCTGGCGCAGGCCGTGGTCGCCCGCGGAACGACCATCTTCCTGCGCGGCCAGTGCCCGCAGGACCTGGACACGGCGAAGAACATCGACAGTCACGACCCGGTCGAACAGACCCATAAGGTGATGCAGAACATTCGCCAGCTGGTCGAGGAATGCGGCGGCAAGATGGAGCATGTGACCAAGCTCGTGGTCTATCTCACCGACGTGCGTCACCGCGAAGCCGTCTATCGCACCATGGGCGACTATATCCGTGGTGTGCACCCGGTCTGCACCGGCCTGGTGGTCGTGGCGCTGGCCCGTCCCGAATGGCTGGTCGAAATCGACGCCACCGCCGTCATTCCTGATTGACCGGCTTCGCATGAACGCCGCAGCAAACCGCATCGAGGATAGAACATGACCTTTTCCATCGTTGGCCACTGCCCCGAAACGGGGATGTTCGGTCTCGCCATCTCCTCCTCCTCCCCCGCCGTAGCGGCCCGTTGCGCCTTCGCCCGGGCGGGAGTCGGCGCCGTTTCGACGCAGAACATCACCGATCCGCGCCTCGGTCCGAAAACGCTGGACCTCATGGAGCGCGGAGCCACGCCCGGCGAGGCATTGGCGATCCTCGAGCGGACGGGCGAGCATATGGCCTGGCGCCAGGTTCTCGCCGTCGGGCGCAGCGGCGAGAGCGCGATCTATTCCGGCTCCGAGGTGCTCGGCCTGTGGAGCGAGGCGCAGGACGTGGACGTGGCCGCGGCGGGCAATCTGCTTGCCGACACCGCCGTTCCGGAGGCAATGGTCAGCACGTTTGGCAGGACCAGAGGCGGGCTGGGCGATCGATTGATGGCGGCGCTTGCCGCGGGTCTGGCCGCCGGCGGCGAGGCGGGGCCCGTGCATTCGGCTGGCCTGCTGATGGTGGACCGGCAAAGCTGGCCGATCGCCGAACTGCGCATCGACTGGACCAATGGCTGTCCGATCGAAGCTCTCAGCGAGGCCTGGAAGGTCTTCGCGCCGCAGATGGACGCCTATGTGACGCGCGCGCTCGACCCGCGCAGCGCACCGTCCTACGGTGTGCCGGGCGACGAGTGACCGCCGCCGGCGACAGCCAGAGGATGCAAGCACGATGCCACTTCGATTCACGCTGCGACAGCTCGAATATTTCATCGCCGTCGGCGAAGCGGGCAGCATCGCCACGGCCGCCGAAAGGAAAAACGTCTCCGCGCCGTCGATGTCCTCTGCTATCGCCCAGCTGGAATCGGGATTCGGGGTGCAGCTTTTCACCCGCCGCCATGCCCAGGGCTCGGTGCTGACGCCGACGGGCGAGCGGTTCATGGAACAGGCACGGGTGGTCCTGGACGAGGCCGCCCGGCTGAACGAGCTGGCGACGGTCTTCACTGGCATGATCCGGGGATCGTTGCGCGTCGGCTGCATGCGAACCTTCGTCCAGACCATCATCCCGCAACTGCGGCGCAGCTTCGAAGACAAGTACGAGAACGTCGATTTTTCGCAGCAGGAACTCGATCAGGCGCAGATATTCGAGGCGCTGGGGCAAGGGCGGATAGACGTCGCCGTCACCTACGATCTGGCGCTGCCGAGCGACATCACCTTCAAGCCGCTGCACGCGCTGCCGCCATTCGTTCTGATCTATCCCGACCATCCGCTGGCGCGTCACGACCGGCTGCGGCCGGAGGATCTGCTGGATCATCCGATGGTGCTGCTCGACCTGCCCCACAGCGCCGAATATTTCATGTCGCATTTCCGCCATCTGGGGCGGCGCCCGCGCATCTCGGAGCGCACTGTCGAAGTGGCCGTGCAGAGAAGCCTTGTTGCCTCGGGATATGGTTTCGGCATCACCAACCTGCGCACGATTTCGACGGAATCCCTCGATGGCCGGCCCCTGAAATTCATTCCGCTCGAAAGCGACGTCCAGCCGCTTCAGCTGGGGCTTGCCATGCCCCGGGTCGCGCATGTGTCGCGCACCATCCAGGCCTTCATCGACCACTGCCACGAAGCAGCCGACGACGGCGGCCTGCCGGGCATCGTCATATCTCCCAGGGCTTAGTGCCCACAATCCGGATCCAAGCCATGGCCCCTCAAATACCCGAAATCCTGTCCCGGCTGGTTGGCTTTCCGACCATCTCCCGGCAATCGAACCTGGAGCTTCTCGACTATGTCGAGAGCCTGCTCGTGCCGGCCGGCATTACAGTGCGCCGGTTTTCGCATGCCGATGGAAGCCGGGCCAATCTGTGGGCGACGGCAGGGCCCGAGATCGATGGCGGCATCGTCCTGTCCGGGCATAGCGACGTGGTCCCGGTTGCCGGCCAGGACTGGAGCTTCGACCCCTTCGTCCTGCGGCAGGACGAAGGGCGCTGGTATGGCCGCGGCGCCGTCGACATGAAGGGTTTTGTCGCCGCTGCCATCCATGCAATGCTGAGTGCGGCGGCACGGGACCTGCAGAAGCCGCTGCACCTTGCACTGTCCTATGACGAGGAAGTGGGCTGCCTCGGCGTGAGGGGCATGATCGAAAGCCTTGCCCGGGAGCCGCTGCGCCCGGCCTTCTGCCTGATCGGCGAGCCGACCGGAATGCGCCTTGCTACGGGTCACAAGGGCAAGACGGCGCTCAGGGCCTGCTGCCAGGGACAGGAGGGGCATTCCGCCCTCGCCCCGCAGGCGCTCAATGCCCTTCATCTCGGCGCCGCCTTCCTGCAGCGGCTGCAGGCCCGACAAGAGCAGCTTGCTTCCGACGGCGCACGGGACCCCGCCTACACCATCCCCTACACGACGATCCATGCCGGCGTCATGCGTGGAGGCGAAGCGCTGAACATCGTGCCGCGCTCCTGCGAGATCGAATTCGAAATCCGCCATATCGCCGCCGACGATCCCTCGGCCATCCTGTCGAACCTCCTCCACGATGCGGAAGCTATCGTCTCCCCTCATCGCGATCGTTTCGCCGGAGCGGCGATCAAGATCGAGACGCTGTCGAGCTATCCCGGCCTTGATACGCCGGAGGACAGCCCGACGGTAAGCCTCGTGGCGTCGCTTCTCGGCACCAATCTGCCGACGATCAAGGTGGCGTTCGGCACCGAAGGCGGCCTGTTCGCGCAAGGCCTCGAAATCCCGGTGCTGATCTGCGGACCCGGCGACATGGCACAGGGGCACAAGCCCGACGAATATGTCGAGATTTCCCAAATCGAAAAATGCGAGCGCTTTCTCGAACGCGTGGTCGGTGTGCTGGAACGGCGGAATGCTTGAAGTCCGCCGCCCATTCGCGACCAGTCACTGCACCTCCATGATTGACCGCGCACGCAAATGCGGGCTCGGCCGGGCTGCATTTTCGGCTGGTCCTGTGATATGTTTCGGGCATGGAGATCGATGACGAGAAGATCGACGATGTTGTTCTCGCATTATTATGGCTCACGCTGCATGACGAGCGTCGGGCCTGGAAAGGTTTCGACTGGGACGTGCTGGCCCGCCTGCATCGGAAGGGTCTGATTGACGATCCGGCAAACAGCTCCAAATCTGTCGTTCTGAGCGATGAAGGTCTGCAACGGTCGGAAGAACTGTTCCGCTCCCTGTTTACGCGCCCGACGTGATAATCGCCATGTTTCCAACCTTACCGCCACCAAACCACTTCCCTCATGCTGAGCGTGTCGAAGCAGGCAATAGTGTTTGTGCAATCCCTTTTTTGAAGCGGGCACGAGGATGGTGCCTGCTTCCTTGTGTGGATCTGGCGATGTGTTGGGGATGAGAAGCTGGTTCCGAGGCCCAGAAACGCCAAAAGCCCCTTGCGGGGCTTTGTCTGGCTTGATGCCTGCTGGCTTGTCTGGTTTGGTTGCGGGGACAGGATTTGAACCTGTGACCTTCAGGTTATGAGCCTGACGAGCTACCGGGCTGCTCCACCCCGCGTCACCGTTTTTTTGGCGTGTTGGTTTTTAAACGGCAACGGCCGCTTGCGCGGCCGGTATTGATTGAAGAGTTGTTTCCTGTTGCGTTTTGCAGACCTGGCAGCGACCTACTCTCCCGCGTCTTGAGACGAAGTACCATTGGCGCTGGGGC
>NZ_JAMJWD020000007.1 GCF_023554255.2 Phyllobacterium sp. 21LDTY02-6
TCGCCGATCGTCTTGTCGGAATCTTCCAGCGCGGCAAGCGCCGAACCCTTGATGATCGGAATGTCGTCGCCCGGGAAATCATACTTCGACAGCAGTTCGCGAACCTCGAGCTCGACCAGTTCCAGAAGCTCGGCATCGTCAACCTGGTCGACCTTGTTCAGGAAAACCACGATCGCAGGAACGCCAACCTGGCGGGCGAGAAGAATGTGCTCGCGCGTCTGCGGCATCGGGCCATCGGCAGCCGAAACGACCAGGATCGCGCCGTCCATCTGCGCAGCGCCGGTGATCATGTTCTTCACATAATCGGCGTGGCCGGGGCAGTCGACGTGGGCGTAGTGGCGGTTCTCCGTCTCGTATTCGACGTGCGCCGTCGAAATCGTGATGCCGCGAGCCTTTTCCTCAGGCGCAGCGTCAATCTGGTCATACGCCTTGAACTCACCAAAATACTTCGTAATCGCTGCCGTCAACGACGTCTTGCCATGGTCGACGTGACCAATCGTGCCAATGTTAACGTGCGGCTTGTTACGTTCAAACTTGCTCTTAGCCATACTGTCGTTCTCTCGTCATCACAACCGGCTGCACCGGTCCCATATTTGCAGTCAGACGAGACAGCGAACCGTCCGTCAGCACAGTTAACCGCTCCGCCTCAAGGCCTTGCGGCTCGATTCGTCCCGGCGTTCGGCTCGTCATATGGGGACACATGAGCGGCGTACTATGCTCAAGACAAAAAACGAAGAGCACCAATACGCGCTCTCGCATGTACGCGGTGCTCTCTATATCTGGAGCGGGTAGCGGGAATCGAACCCGCGTATTCAGCTTGGAAGGCTGCTGCTCTACCATTGAGCTATACCCGCACATCGTGGCGTCCGGTTCCGGCAATGGTGGAGGGGGTTGGATTCGAACCAACGTAGGCCAAGCCAACGGATTTACAGTCCGTCCCCTTTAACCACTCGGGCACCCCTCCGGCATTGCCGATGGAACCGCACCACAAGGCACTCTGCAGTCAACCGGACCAGTTCGTCAGCGGCTGCTTGCGGAGGGCCTTATGCCGACTAGGCCACGTGGTGTCAACACCTCGCTTCACAAAATGCGCGGCCTTCACAAAATGAGCCGTTCAAGGCCGACAAAAATGCAGCCGGCGCGCAAATTGCGGTAAAACTCCTGTATCGAACTTGCCCGCGAAGGAGTATATCGCGGGCATGACCGATCAAAAATCATCCCGCACGCCCAAAGACACCCATTACGCCAATCTCCGGCGGCAGTTCCGCGACCAGAAGGCCGGTTCCGTCGGCAAAGGTCCAGTCGGCAAAGGTCCGGCCGGCAAGCCCCAGCGCCCGCAGCGGCCGGCGACCGACGCCACTCCGGTGCCGGAAGGCCTGATCCGCCTCTATGGCCTTCACACGGTGCGCGCCGCGCTGGACAATCCCGCCCGGCAGATCAGGCGCATGCTGGTGACGAGGAACGCCCTCGACCGGCTGGAGATCGCCGACGTCGGCGCCCTGCCCTTCGCCGTCGAGATCGTCGAGCCGCGCGCCATCGACCGCGAAACCGGTTCCGAAGCGGTGCATCAGGGCGTCATGATCGAAGCAAGGCCGCTGAAGACGCATTCGCTGAAGGCATTGCAGGACAGTTCGCTGCTGCTGATTCTCGACCAGGTGACCGATCCGCACAATGTCGGCGCCATCATGCGCTCGGCCGTCGCTTTCGGCGCCGGCGCCATCATCACCACCGCGCGGCACAGCCCGCAGGAATCCGGCGTGCTGGCGAAGGCGGCTTCCGGCGCGCTCGAACTCATCCCGCATATCGAGGTGCGCAACCTCGCCGATGCGATCGGCGAACTGCACGATCTCGGCTTCGTCACCATCGGTCTCGATTCGGAAGGACCGCTCGAACTCGAGCAGACGATGACGCCCGGCCGCATCGCGCTGGTGCTCGGCGCGGAGGGCAAGGGATTGCGACAGAAGACCCGCGAGACGGTCAGCCATCTCGCCCGCCTCGACATGCCCGGCGCCATCAAATCGCTCAATGTTTCCAACGCGGCGGCGATTTCGCTCTATGCGGCCCAGCGGTTTCTTGCCGCCGGCAGCCAGGCCGCCTGACCCGGTCAGCCTAGGTTTCCTTCGCTGCCGCGCGCCCGGCCATGCGCCCGGAAAAGATACATCCCCCGAGGAAGGTGCCTTCGAGGGAATTGTAGCCATGGATGCCGCCGCCGCCAAATCCCGCCGCTTCACCCGCCGCATAGACGCCGGCCAGCGGTTCTCCATCCGCGCGAAGGGCGCGCGCGCTCAGGTCGGTCTTGATGCCGCCGAGGGATTTGCGCGTCAGTATGTTGAGGCGCACCGCGATCAGCGGCCCGTGCTTCGGGTCGAGGATCCTGTGCGGCGGAACGACACGCACCAGCCGGTCGCCGATATAGTTGCGGGCGCCGCGAATCGCCGTGATCTGCGCGTCCTTGCTGTATGGATTGTCGACCTCGCGGTCGCGCGCCACGATCTGGGCGGCAAGATGCGCCTCGTCGATGAGATTGTCGCCGGTCAGGCTGTTCATGCGGCGCACCAGATCGCCGAGATCCTTCTCGACGATGAAATCCTCGCCATGGTCGAGGAAAGCCTGCACCGGCCCGGGCATGCCGCCCAGCGCCCGTTTCGCCACCTGGCGCCAGCTGCCGCTGGTGAAATCCGGGTTCTGCTCGGAGCCTGAAAGCGTGAATTCCTTGCGGGCGATACGGGCGTTCAGCACGAACCAGGAATAATCATGGCCGGTCTGCGTCACCCGGTGCAGCGTTGCCAGCGTATCGAAGCCCGGCAGGCAGGGCGGCGGCAGGCGATTGCCCAGCGCGTCGAACCATAGCGAGCTTGGCCCCGGCAGGATGCGAATGGCGTGGTTGGACCAGATTGGATTCCAGTTGTGGATGCCCTCGACATAGTGCCACATGCGATCGCCATTGATGAGATGGGCGCCCGCCTGCCCGGCGATGCCGAGCATCAGCCCGTCCACATGGTCCGGCACGCCGCTGATCAGCCGTTTCGGCGCCGGCCCGAGCCTCTCCGGCCAGTTCTTTCGCACGAGTGCATGATTGCCGCCAATGCCGCCGCTGCAGACGATGATCGCCGGCGCGCGCAGCGAAAAATCGCCGACCACCTTGCGCGAACTCGCAGCGCTGCGCTCGACATCGCTCGGTTCCAGCACGTCGCCGGCAACCTCGTCGATCCTGCCGGAAGACGATGCCAGCGCCGTAACCCTGTGCCTGAAGCGAAAGCTCAGCAGGCCGCTGCGCTCTGCCTCGCGGGCGCGCCGGACGAAAGGCTCGACCACGCCGGGCCCCGTCCCCCAGGTGATGTGGAAACGCGGCACGGAATTGCCATGGCCCGAAGCCAGCGCGCCGCCGCGCTCGGCCCAGCCGACGATCGGGAACCAGCGCATGCCGAGGCCGCGCAGCCAGGAACGCTTTTCGCCGGCGGCAAAATCGACATAGGCCTCCGCCCAGCGGCGCGGCCATTCATCCTCCGCCCGGTCGAAGCGCGCCGAGCCCATCCAGTCCTGCATGGCGAGTTCGCGCGAGTCGCGGATGCGCAGCCTGCGCTGCTCCGGTGAATCGACGAAGAACAGCCCGCCGAAAGACCGCCACGCCTGCCCGCCAAGCGTCTGTTCCGGCTCCTGATCGAGAATGATGACCCGCTTCCCCGCCGCGGTGAGCTCCATCGCCGCAACGAGCCCGGCCAGCCCGGCGCCGATTATGATGGCATCCGCATCCTGGGCCATTCGAACCTCCCCCACCGCCAAATTACCTTTACGTCAACGTTGTCACCGAATTGCCGTTTCGGCAAGCGCAATGACGGTGACGGCGGGCGGCCGTGGTTATTGCGTGGCTGGCCCCTCACCTGTGGGCGATCCATCCAAACGATATTCATGCAGCACTGGTGGAGATTGCAGCAACGTTGCTGCGTGCTTCGACAAGCGCAGCATGAGGGAGGTGGTTTGTTGCGCCACCGGCCGAGGCATGAAACCTGCCACTCCGGCACGGGCCCGATCCCCGGCACTATCCTGATGCCGCGCATATTTTTTCACCCCGCCCGGCATTTTTGATTTCACAGGCATTTGCTTTATGCTATGCGGACGCCGCTGCCCTTATAGCTCAGTTGGTAGAGCATCTGATTTGTAATCAGAGGGTCGGGAGTTCGAGTCTCTCTGGGGGCACCATTTTCAGCTTCTGTCCGTGGAAATCGTCAACCGCCTGCCCGGCGCCGCCGCTCAGCCCATATATTTGGGCAGACCCGCGACCAGGGCGTCGATGGCGAGGCGCAGCTTCAGCGGCATGTGCGGCGTGCGCAGCCACAGCGCGAAATTCTCGAACACATATTCCGGCACGTCCGGCAGGAGGCGCACGAGCCTTCCCGTCCCAAGCTCCTGCCTGATCAGCCAGGACGGCAGCCAGGCCATGCCCATCCCGGCAATCGCCGCATCCATCACCGCCTCCAGATCGTCGAGCCGCATGCGGCATGGCGGCGACACCTCGAAGGGCGGCTGGTCCTGCTGCGGAAAGAGCCATGGATGAACCCAGCCTGGCCGCGCATAGAGAACGGCCCCGTGGCGGGCGAGATCGTCGAGATCGTGCGGCGCGCCATGGGTTTCGACATAGGCGGGCGAAGCGCAGACGACCATGCGATGGCTGCCGAGGCGGCGGGCAATCAGGCCGGCCCTGTCGGTCAGCGTGCCGGTGCGCACGGCAAGATCGAACCCGCCCTCGGCGAGGTCGAGCACAGTGTCGGCAAAGGACAGGTCGAGTTCCATGTCCGCATGTTGCCGCGCCAGCGCCGTGAGCACGGGCGCGACGCATTTGCGCCCCAGCAAGGCCGGCATGGTGACCCGCAAGCGCCCGCGCGGCCTGGAAAGCTGCTCCGCCACCAGTGCATCCGCCGCATCCGCCTCGGCGAGGACGATACGGCAGCGTTCATAATAGGCACGGCCGAAATCCGTCAGGCTCTGGCGCCGCGTCGTGCGGTTGATCAGCCGCACGCCAAGGCGATCCTCAAGAAAGCGGATATGCTTGCCGACCATCGGCGCCGAAATGCCGAACGCCTCGGCCGCAGCGGCGAAAGACCCGGTTTCGGCCGATTTTACGAAGACTGCCATGCTCCCGAGCCTATCCATTCGATACTCCTGGTTCATACTGCAGTGAATGGAACCGCATTTATCATGATCCGGCCCCATGCCAAAGCTGATTAGGTTCAATTGGTTTGGAGTGGTCGCATGGCACGGGTGGTTCGTTTTCATGAATATGGTGGGCCGGAAGTCCTGCGCTTCGAGACTATGGCGGTCGCGGAGCCCGGTCCGGGCGAAATCCGCATCGCGGTACGGGCGCTCGGCCTCAATCGCGCCGAGGCTCTGATGCGCGCCGGCACCTATATCGAAAAGCCCGCCCTGCCATCGGGCCTGGGGCTGGAGGCATCCGGCGTCGTGCAGTCCATCGGGCCGGACGTGGCGGGTTTCGCGCCGGGCGACGCGGTCAGCATCATCCCGCCAATATCGATGGCGCGCTGGCCGGCCTATGGCGAAATCGTCACCTTCCCGGCCAGCCATGTGGTCAGGCATCCCGCCTCGCTTGGCTGGGAAGCGGCGGCCGCCTTGTGGATGTCGTTCCTCACCGCCTATGGCGCGCTTGTCGATATTGGCGGGCTGCGGCGCGGCGAATTCGTCGTCGTCACCGCCGCTTCCAGCAGCGTCGGGCTCGCGGCGATCCAGATCGCCAACATGATCGGCGCGATCCCCATTGCCACCACGCGCAGCTTTGCCAAGGCGCCCGCATTGCGCGCGGCAGGCGCGCCGCATGTCATCGCCTCCGGGGAGGAAGACCTTGCCGCGCGGCTGGAAGAAATCGCCGGGGCGAATGGCGTGCGGCTGGTGTTCGATGCGGTAGGCGGGCCGGATTTCGAGCCGCTCACGGCGGCGATGGCCAAGGGCGGCATGCTGATCGAATATGGCGGGCTGAGCCCGCAGCCAACGCCTTTTCCGCTGTTCGACGTCCTTCGCAAATGCCTGAGCCTGCGCGGCTACCTCGTGCATGAAATCATCGCGGACCCGCAGCGGCTGCGCGCCGCCACCACCTTCATTCTGGATGGCCTGGCTGCCGGCAAGCTCGCCCCGGTCATTGCACGCACCTTCCCTTTCGACGAGATCGTGGAAGCGCACCGCTATCTCGAATCGAATGAACAGTTCGGCAAGGTGGTGGTGACGGTTCCGCCCCGCAGCGATTGATGCCGAGCCAACCTCCCTCATGCTGAGGGGATCGGGTGGGTGGCAGGGGAATAGATCTGCAAGGTTTCAGATCCTGGCTCCCTGCTTTTCTGCAATCAGTCCTCGACCTCCTTAGCACGAGGGAGGTCGGGGCTTGGCAGCACTTATCCAACTTTTTTGGATTAACCGGTAGTTTGGGGATGGATTTTGGGCCTCAAAACAATATTTTGCGGGAAGAACTCCCTGCAAGACACTGATTTTCCTTGCGGTGAGAGCGAAACGACCCGCCAAAATGCGGGGGGATAAATGGAAACTTATCCCACCACTTTGAAACCGGGTTATTTTGATTCGGTCCTTTCCAGTGGGGAGCAGCTTCCGGAGCTGTTTCGACAAGCTGGGAGAGGATGGCGTTGCCGGATAGTCGGAAGTGACAACCCCGACCATCAAGCAAACTGCAGAAGGAAACGGAGGTAGCGCTCATGTTTCCGGGTTGTTGCGTCTGACAAACGCAATGATAGCAGGCAAAGACGTCGCGGGCGGTCTTCGGACCTCGACCCTGATACCTACTGACGCGCTGAAGACCGCCCGTCTCCCCCCATTTCAATGACCAGACGCGATTTTCGCGGGCGTGGTGCGGGTTTTCTGTATTTAACAAGAGACTGCATCACCGTTGCTGCGCCCTTCGACAAGCTCAGGATGAGGGAGAGTAGAGTTTTGCAGGGTTCTAGTTCTGCAAGGTTTCAAACCATGGCTCCCTCCACTTCCGCCATCCATAATTTCCCTCATGCTGAGCCTGTCGAAGCACGCACGATGCTTTTGCAGCGCTCCAAAGAAGGATTGCACAAACGTTGCTGCGCCCTTCGACAGGCTCAGGATGAGGGGAAATAGAGTTTTGCAGGGAGGTCGTTCTGCGATCTCTCAACACCCCGCCAACGCCACAGAACTACCACCCCTGCCAACACCAACCTCCCTCATGCTGAGCCAACTTCCCTCATGCTGACCTTGTCGAAGCACGCACGATGCTTTTGCAGCATTGTAAATAAGGGGGGGCTTGCAGCCGTGCTACGGTTTGACGAGGCCTCCGTGATAGTCCAGCCGATAGACCTCCCTGTCCCCGACGTAAATGCGCTCGATGCCGACGAACTGCCCGATAGTCTCGTCGCTGTCGTCGACGTAGCGGTACTGTCCGACGACATATTCAAACGCACCGAGGAACCTGCCGAGCCGGTACAGGGCAGACAGCGACTCCTTGATGATCGCACCGGCGACAGTCGCATCGATCATTTCGGGATCGAGGATGCGACCGTAATAATTCATGGCCCATACCGGTTCGTCAGCTTTCCACACGACCTCCTGTCCGAGAAAATCGGTACCGCCAAAATAGCTGTCCAGATAGCGCCAGGAACCACGGTCGTAGCCGATATCATGTGCCGCTGGGCGACATGCCGGTGAAGGACTGCCGCCTCCGACATAAGTCGCCGATTTCGCTTCGAGAATAAACGCCTGCAGGCCATCCATGATAGACTCCCATGAGAACATATCACGAACATTGCATGGTTCTGCACAGCTGCCAAGGGGCGGTCGTGCTTCGACAGGCTCGGCATGAGGGAGCTGGCCTCCGCATGAGGGAAATTTGGCCCCGGGGCGACCAGCGCCAAGCATGTTCTTTGCCAGATGCCGTGTGACATGCTAGCCCTTGTGCCGACACGTCGCAGCAAGCAGGCATTCCATGAACCGGAAAGTTCAATCTCTCGCTTTTTTATCTTCCGGCACGCCGGAATCCGACCTCGCAATGCAGGAACTGACGGCGATCTACGGCCAGGCCGAGGCGCGCGATGCCGATGTGATCGTGGCGCTGGGCGGCGATGGCTTCATGCTGCAGACGCTGCAGAACTACATGAACCAGGGCAAGATGATCTATGGCATGAACCGCGGTTCGGTCGGTTTCCTGATGAACGAATTCGACAGCGAGGGGCTGCGGGAGCGCGTCGAGGCGGCGCATTCCGAGACGATCCGCCCGCTGAAGATGACGACGGAATCGGTCGAGGACGGCAGCGTCACCGCCTTTGCGCTGAACGAAGTGTCGCTGCTGCGCCAGTCATACCAGGCGGCGAAGCTGCGGATCACGGTCGATGGCAAGGTCCGGCTGGAGGAGCTGATCTGCGACGGCGTCATGGTGGCGACGCCGGCCGGCTCCACCGCCTATAATCTCTCCGCCCAGGGGCCGATCCTGCCGCTCGACGCCAAGCTGCTGGCGCTTACGCCCGTCTCCGCATTCCGTCCGCGGCGCTGGCGCGGCGCGCTGCTGCCCAACCGCGTCACCGTGCGCTTCGACGTGCTCGAACCGGAAAAACGCCCGGTCAACGCCGTCGCCGACCATACGGAAGTAAAGTCGGTCCTGTCGGTCACGGTGCAAGAATCCTCACAGCTGCGCGCAACTATTCTGTTTGACAAAAATCATTCGTGGAACGAGCGAATTCTCAAGGAGCAGTTCCTTTATTGACACGCTGCGAATAAAATCACGGATAAATGAAACGAACTCTTGAATGTGACTGGCCGAAAGAGTTGACTTTTGCTGGCATGCGCCGTAACGCCATGCGAAGCAACACTGCGCAATTCACGCTGCCGGAAGCTTTTTACGGATGACGGTTTGTGCGGCAATGACTGCAGATAGAAAGTTAAACCTCCATTGACCACCTTTGCTGATCTGGGCCTTTCGTCGAAAGTGCTCGATGCTGTAGAAGCAGCAGGATATACAATTCCAACGCCGATTCAGGCAGGCGCCATTCCGCACGCCCTGCAGCGCAAGGATGTTCTCGGCATCGCCCAGACCGGTACCGGCAAGACGGCGTCCTTCGTGCTGCCCATGCTGACCCTGCTCGAACAGGGCCGCGCCCGGGCCCGCATGCCGCGCACGCTCATTCTCGAGCCGACGCGCGAACTCGCGGCGCAGGTCGAGGAAAACTTCGTCAAATACGGCAAGAACCACCGCCTGAACGTCGCGCTGCTGATCGGCGGCGTTTCCTTCGACGACCAGTTGCGCAAGCTGGAGCGCGGCGCGGATGTGCTGATCGCGACGCCGGGCCGGCTGCTCGATCATTTCGAGCGCGGCAAGCTGCTCCTGAGCGCCGTCGACATTCTGGTCATCGACGAGGCCGACCGCATGCTCGACATGGGCTTCATTCCCGATATCGAGCGCATCTGCAAGCTGATCCCCTTCACGCGGCAGACGCTGTTCTTCTCCGCCACGATGCCGCCGGAAATCACCAAGCTCACCGAGCAGTTCCTGCATTCGCCGGTGCGGATCGAAGTCGCCAAGGCCTCGACCACCGCAACGACGGTGGAGCAATTCCTGGTGAAATCCAGCAAGAAGGATTGGGAAAAGCGTGCGGTGCTGCGTGATCTCATCCGCGCGGAAGACGAAGGCCTGAAGAACGCGATCATCTTCTGCAACCGGAAGAAGGACGTTTCCGAACTGTTCCGCTCGCTGGTCAAGCATGATTTCGACGCCGGCGCGCTGCATGGCGACATGGACCAGCGCGCGCGAACCACGATGCTGGCGAACTTCAAGGAAAACAAGCTCAAGCTGCTGGTCGCCTCCGACGTGGCGGCGCGCGGGCTCGACATTCCCGATGTCAGCCATGTCTTCAATTTCGACGTTCCGATCCATTCGGAGGATTACGTCCACCGCATCGGCCGCACCGGTCGCGCCGGCCGGTCCGGCAAGGCCTTCACGCTCGTCACCCCGACGGATGTGAAATATCTCGCCGCGATCGAGAAGATGATCGGCAACAACATTCCCTGGCTCGACGGCGACCTGAGCACACTGCCGCCTCCCGCCGAAGGCGACGATGCGCCGAAGAAGACGCGCGGCAGAAAATCCGAGCCGAAGCGCCGGCCGCGCAATGAAGGCCGCGAGCGCGAGCGCCCGCAATCCGAGATCGACATTCTCGCCGCGGCCGAAGAAGCGCGCGAGACCCAGGCCGAACAGCGCCAGCCCGTCGCCGAAGCGCCGGCGCCGCGCGCGGAAAAGCCGAACCGGAACGCGATCAAGGCCGAGAACGAGACACGGCGCGCCCGGCCCTCGGGCAGCGATGGACGCCGCGAACATCGGCGCGACCGCGACGATCTCGGACCGGCGCCTGTCGGATTCGGCGACGAGATTCCCGCTTTCATGCTGATTGACACCAAGATCTGAACCGATGGACCGCCCCGGCCTTGGCTGCGGCCTCGTCTTTCTGAAGGATGACCGCATCCTGCTGCTGCAGCGCCTGAAAAGCCCCGAAGCGGGCAGCTGGGGCATACCCGGCGGCAAGGTGGATTTCCTCGAACGGGCGGAAAACGCGGTGCGCCGCGAAGCGCTGGAAGAAACCGGTCTTCTTGCCGGCCCTGTCGAGCTACTCGGCCTGAGCGAACAGCTTTTTCATGAAGAACAGCAGCATTGGATCGGGATATTGTATCTGGCCGCGAGTTTCAGCGGCCAAGAAAGCCTGATGGAACCGGAAAAACATGGCGGCATCGGCTGGTTTCCGCTTGGCAACCTGCCTCCGAAGGTGACCCTGCCGACGCTGCATGCGGTCGAACTGATCCGCAAGCGCGCCTATTTGCCCGCCCGCAAAGAGGCCTCGTAGGCGCGGCGCGCCCAATCGGTCATGATCTCCGGATCGTCGAATGCGTCCACCGGTACCGACCAATAGGGCATGTGGACCGAACGGCCCTTGCCTTCGTAATGCCATTGGCGGCACCCGGCCGCTTCGAATTCCGGCGCGGATAGCCTGTCTGCCTTGAGGAGGATTTCCTCGTCCACCTCGAGCGCTATGATCAGGCCCTGGTGATAGATGCCCTTGCCGCCGAACATGCGTTTGATGACGACCGGCCCGAGGCCGGCGAAAAGATCGCGAATGGCGTCATTGTCCATGACGCTGCGCCGGTCAGGAACCGGCAGCAGCCAGCGCTTCGGGGCGAGCCGGCGTCAGTTCGACGGATTCGCCGCAGCCGCAGGCCGATGTCTGGTTGGGATTGTTGAAGACGAAGCCGGTGCGCAGCGTCGTCGCTTCGAAATCCATCGTCGTGCCAAGCAGATAGAGCACCGCTTCCGGCGCCACATAGACCCGGGCGCCATCGTGCTCGACGAGGTCATCCCCCGCCCGTGCCTCGGTGACGAGGTCGATCGTATATTCCATACCGGCGCAGCCGCCCTTCTTGACGCCCACGCGGATACCGAGCGCGCCTTCGCGCGTGTCGGTGATTTCATGGACACGCCGGGCTGCGGCTTCTGTTAGGTTGATGACAGAAAATCGACCCATTTTTCTTTTCTCATGTTCGAGACCGGTAATTCGTACTTTCTATAAGTAGTGTTATGCGTCCGTCACCGCAAGAGTTCAGACTGTGCAAGAGCAAACAAACCAAAGGTCAGGGCAAACCATGAAACGCCGCCTTCCTGTTCTTTTGACCCCGCTTACCCTCGCGCTTACCTCCCCCTTGGGCTACCCCTTGGCCGCCCGCTTGGCCGCCCCCTTGGCGCTCCCTTTGGGGCTCGCGCTTACCGCCCCCCTGGGCTTCGCGCTTACCGTCCCCCTGGGCTTCGCGCTTGCCGTCCCCCTGGGCTTCGCCCGGCCGGCAATGGCACAGGAGCCCGGCGCCGCGCCGGCGAAGCCAGCCGAGAAGCCGGCAGCCGCCACACCGGCGCAGCAACCAGAAACGACGGCGCAGCAGCCTGACGCGAAGAGCGCAGCTCCGGCGGCCGAACCGAGCGCCGCCGAACAGAAGCCGACGCAGACACCGGCGGATTATACCGACAATCGCAGCACGCCCGATGCGCTGGTGCGCTCCTATTACAATGCCATCAACCGCCAGGAATATGCCCGGGCCTATGGTTATTACGAACCGGAAAGCGTGCCCCAGCCCTTTCCGCAGTTTCAGGCCGGATATGAAAACACCGTTTCCGTCGAGGTCCTGCTTGGCAAGGCCGAAGGCGAAGGCGCGGCGGGTTCGGTCTATTGGAGCCTGCCCATCGCGATCAAATCGACCTTGAAAGATGGCAAGACCAGCATATTCAATGGCTGCTACCGGCTGAAACTCGCCAATCCCGCCATTCAGGGCGTGCCTTTCGTGCCGCTATCGCTGATCGGCGGCACGCTGGAGAAATCGGAACAGCCCTTCGAGCAGAGCGTCCCCGAGGGTTGCGAAGCGCCCTGACCGGGCCAGCCAGCCCTGATCGCCCTTGATCGCCCTGATCGCCCCTTGATCGCCCTGACCGCCCTTGATTGCCCTGGGCGACTTCTCAGCCCTGGCCGATGCACCAGGCCAGCATCGCCAGGCAGCAGGCAATGAACACCCAGACGACGGTCTTTGCCCGCGCCGTGGCAAGTTCGGCAAAGCTTTCAGCGGCAATGTCTTCGGCGATTCCCGCCATGAACGACCGGCCATGTGCCTGCGCCTCGGCTGCGGCCGGAAATTCCGCCGAGCAATGGAGATACCACGCGGCGGAAAGGAGCGCGAGAACCGCGCAAGCCGCAGCGACGACCGCAATCAGGTCAGCCAATGAAAAAGCGTACAACAATGGAATGCTCCGCTAGCGGATGAAATCGGCAGATTAAAATTCAGCAGGTCAAAATACGGTAGGTCAAAATACGGCAGGGCAAAATTCGGCAGGTCAAAATACGGCATGTCCGGCGCGGGCGTGCCACTTGGCCACGACAGTTTAGTCCCGCGACAGTTTAGTCCCGCGACAGTCTCGCCCCACAACAGTCTGGTTCCCCGACAGTTTTAGTCCCGCGACAGTCTGGTTCCACAACAGTGCCAACCCGCGTCTTGGCGGGCTCACTTCCGTGGGACGCTCACTTTCTTGGGGCGCTCAGTTCCTTGGCGGGTTCACTTCGTTGGGCGGGTTCACTTGCCGCACCATGCTCGCCAGACACCCCCGAGAGCTCCACGGTAGCACCAGTTTTTCCCGACTTCGGTAGTTTCAGCCCGCCGGTCTAGAAATAGCAGATCGACATGCCGAGGATGGCGGCGGCGCAAAGCACCAGCGTCATCATCGATGTTGTCGCGCGGCGCTCGCGGCGGCTTTCGCAATGGGCGGCAATGCGGTTCAGGGAAATTCTCCCATCGGATGGGCCGGAAGCACGATGCTGAACGGGCCGTTCCGATGGGATCGCAAGTGATAAAATCATTTTAACACCATAGTCAGCGTTAGAAATTTACAGTTATATTCGCGGTAGAGAGGCAATAAATTTCGTAATTCTCGTTCCGGCAGACTTAAACTTGCCATCTGCCTGTTTAACTTGACATCTGCCTGTCAAACCTGACATCTGCCTGTTTAACTTGGCATCTGCTTGCCGGAACCTGCATCAGCAGCGTGGTTGTGTTATGCCGAAGTTCATTGCGATACACAATCCAGACTTTAGTAGCATACGTTCCGCCCGCCGCGTCCCCGTGGCGCCCCCTCCCCAAGTCCCAATGGAACCCGGCCCTGGCGGCAGGCGGCAAGATACGAATCCGGCCACCCTTTCGAGCAGCCGGACAAAATATTCATTCATGAGAAGGAATGTGGCGCGTCAGTACCAGCCGACGGCGACCTGCGCTTCTTCGGACATGCGGTCCGGCGTCCAGGGCGGATCGAACGTCATGGTGACGTCGACGAAGCTCACGCCTTCGACGGTACCGACGGCATCCTGTACCCAGCCGGGCATTTCGCCGGCGACCGGGCAGCCCGGCGCGGTCAGCGTCATCTCGATCTTCACCGAGCGGTCGTCCTCGATGTCGATCTTGTAGACAAGGCCGAGTTCGTAGATGTCGGCGGGAATTTCGGGATCATAGACCGTCTTCAGGGCGGCGATGATATCGTCGGTCATTCTCGCCAGCTCGTCGGCGGGAATAGCCGAAACGGGCCCATCTTCAACAGACTTGCCTTCGACTGGCTTGCCTTCGAGGGACTTGCCTTCGCCCTGCCCGGTGTCCGTGGCCATTGCGGCCTCCGGTGTTTCGAGAGTCTCTGCCTTGTCGGTCATCATTGTCACCCGAAGAATTTCCGCGCTTTTTCCAGCGCATCGGCGAGAGCGTCGATCTCGGCCCTCGTATTGTACATCGCCAGCGATGCCCGACATGTGGAGGTCACGCCGAACCGTTTCAAGAGCGGCTGGGCGCAATGGGTGCCGGCGCGGACGGCGACGCCGGCGCGGTCGATCACCATTGACACGTCATGGGCATGGATTCCCTGCAGTTCGAATGAGATGATGGAGCCCTTGTCCCTGGCCTCGCCGAAGATGCGCAGCGAATTGATCTCGCGCAGTCGGCGATGGGCATAGTCGCGAAGATCTTCCTCATGCGCGAGGATCGCGGCCCGGCCGATACGCTCGACATATTCGATCGCGGCGCCAAGCCCGATCGCCTGCGCGATCGGCGGCGTACCCGCCTCGAAGCGGTGCGGAGGATGATTGTAGGTGACGATATCCTCCGTCACCTCCTCGATCATCTCGCCGCCGCCCTGGAACGGACGCATGGCCTCCAGCATGTGCTTGCGGCCATAGAGGACACCGATGCCGGACGGGCCATAGAGCTTGTGCCCGGTGAAGATATACCAGTCGCAGCCGAGGTCCTGCACGTCGACCGGCAGGTGCACCGCGCCCTGGCTGCCATCGACGAGCACCGGAATGCCGCGGGCATGGGCGATGCGCACGATCTCCTTGATCGGCGTGACGGTGCCGAGCACGTTGGACATGTGGGTTATCGCCACGAGCTTGGTGCGCTCCGTCAGGCGCTGCTCGAATTCCTCGATGTGGAAGGCGCCATCCTCGTCCACCGGCACCCAGACGAGCCGGGCGCCCTGGCGCTCGCGGATGAAATGCCACGGCACGATGTTGGAATGGTGCTCCATGATCGAAAGGACGATCTCGTCGCCCTCGCCGATCTCAGGCATGCCATAGCCATAGGCGACGGTATTGATCGCCTCGGTGGCCGATTTCGTAAAGACGATCTCGTCGACGGAAGCGGCGTTCAGATATTTCCTGACGATCCCGCGCGCCTTCTCATAGGCGTCGGTGGTCGCATTGGAAAGAAAGTGCAGGCCCCGGTGCACATTGGCATATTCATGGCCGTAGGTATTGGCGACGGCGTCTATGACGGCCTGCGGCTTCTGCGCCGAGGCGCCGCTGTCGAGATAGACGAGCGGCTTGCCGTGGACCTCGCGCGACAGGATCGGAAAATCCTGCCGCACCCGATCCACATCATAGGAACCCTGCATCAGTTTCGTGTCCATGATAACCGCACTTTCTGTGCCCGAAAGCCTCGTCCGTTCAGATGTGAGCGGCGAGCCACTTTTCGAGTATGGCTTCCAATGCCTCGACGAGCTGCTCGTCTTCGAGTTCCTCGATGATCTCGGCGACGAAAGCCTTGATCAGCAGGCCCCTCGCCTCGTTCTCGGGAATGCCGCGCGCCTTGAGATAGAACAGGTGGTTGGCGTCGATCTCCGTCACCGTCGCCCCATGGCCGCAGGCAACGTCGTCGGCGAAAATCTCGAGCTCGGGCTTGGCGTCGAATTCGCCATCGTCCGACAGCAGCAATGTGTTGCAGGCCATGCGGGCATCGGTCTTCTGGGCGATCCTGTTGACCTTGATCTGGCCCTGGAAAACGCCGCGGGCGCGGTCGGTGACGACATTGCGCACCACCTGCACCGACGTGGTGTTCTCGACCAGATGGCCGAGCGTCATGGTAACGTCCGTATGGCTGTCGCCCGCGAGGAGATTGACGCCGCGCAGCTGGAAATCCGAGCCTTCGCCCTTCACCAGCACGTGCACCTCCTGGCGGATGAGCTTGCCGCCGGCATTGACCACATAGAGCGTCAGCTTCGCATTGGTGCCGAGCGTTGCGATGAACTGCGCCAGCTGCGCCGCATCCGGCCCGTGCTCGCGCAGGATGATCCAGGTGATCTCGGCGTCGTCGGCAATGGCGACATTGCTGACGCTGGTCGAGAAACCCTCGCCCTCGCCGCCGGACTGGCGCTCGATGATCGTCGCCTTCACGCCCTTGCCGAACTGGACCGGAAAGCGCACATGGCTCTGCCCGCGCAGTTGCGTGTTCTGCAGCTCGACCGGCGCCGCAAGTTCCGTGCCTTCGGCGAAGACCAGGCTCCAGCCATCGGTCACATAGGCCGCATTGATCTGGCCTATGGCGTCGTCGCCATCGCGAATGGCGAGATCGCGGATGAGCGAGCCATTGGCCAGCTGCTCCGAAACCTTGGCGAAGCTGACGCCTTCGACCTGCGGCGCGGCGAGCGCCACGCCATTGGAGACGGTCGCTACCGCCGAACCCGGGATCACCGCGTTGAGCGCGTTGCTTCCCGCCGCCGGGTCGAAGCCGGGGATGGCGCGCAGCAGCGTGCGCAGGTCCGTGTAGTGCCAGGCCTCGACGCGGCGCGAGGGCAGGCCCCGCTGCTTCAGCGCTTCAACGGCGTTGTCGCGGGCACTGATGACCTCGCCGTCGCCCGGCAATTCGCCCATGCGTTCGGCGAATGTGTCGACCAGAGCGGCTTCTGCCGCCGTAGGCTGACGTCCTGTATGAACATTCATCGAATTATCCTCAGGCTGCCTCGCCGATGATGTCGGCATAACCATTTTCTTCAAGGTGAAGCGCCAGGTTCTTGTCGCCGGACTTGATCACCTGGCCCTTGTAGAGAACATGGACCGTATCGGGCACGATGTAATCGAGCAGGCGCTGGTAATGGGTGATGACGATGACCGCGCGATCGGGCGAACGCAGCGCATTGACGCCGTCGGCGACGATCTTGAGCGCATCGATGTCGAGGCCGGAATCGGTCTCGTCGAGAACGCACAGCTTCGGCTCGAGCAGCTTCATCTGCAGGATCTCGGCGCGCTTCTTCTCACCGCCGGAGAAGCCGACATTCAGCGGCCGCTTCAGCATGTTGATGTCCATGTCGAGCGAGCCTGCCGCGGTCTTGACGCGCGCGATGAAGTCCGAAACCTTCAGCGGCTCCTCGCCGCGGGCCTTGCGCTGCGAATTCAGCGCCACCTTCAGGAATTCCATCGTGGCGACGCCGGGGATTTCCATCGGATACTGGAAGGCGAGGAAGATGCCCTTGGCGGCGCGCTCGGCAGGATCGAGCTCGAGGATGGATTCGCCATTGTAGAGAATGTCGCCTTCGGTGACCTCGTAATCCTCGCGGCCGGCGAGAATGTAGGAAAGGGTCGACTTGCCGGAACCGTTCGGCCCCATGATGGCGGCGACTTCGCCGGCATTGACGGTGAGATTGAGGCCGCGGATGATCTCCGTGTCCGTATCCGCGATCTTCGCGTGAAGGTTTCTGATTTCCAGCATGTTCTTACCCTTTGACGTCCCGGGATCGACCGCAGCGATCCGCATAATGTTTAAGTCGCGTCGATCGCAGGCTTGGCGATCGGAAATGATGATCTGCCCGGCGCGGCGGACAGGGAGCGGCGAAAGGGGATGAGCCCGCGCCGCCCGTGGCCGGCCGCTATCCGACGCTTCCTTCCAGGCTGATGCCGATGAGCTTCTGCGCCTCGACGGCGAACTCCATCGGCAGTTCCTGGATGACTTCCTTGACGAAACCATTGACGATCAGCGCAATGGCCTCTTCCTCGGGAATGCCGCGCTGCATCACGTAGAACAGCGCATCCTCGGAGATTTTCGAAGTCGTCGCCTCATGTTCGAACTGGGCGGTGGCGTTCTTCGCCTCGATGTAAGGCACCGTATGCGCGCCGCAATCATTGCCGATCAGCAGCGAGTCGCACTGGGTGAAGTTGCGCGCATTCTCCGCCTTGCGGTGCGCCGAAACCTGGCCGCGATAGGTATTGTTCGACTTGCCGGCCGAAATACCCTTGGAGATGATGCGGCTGGAGGTGTTCTTGCCCAGATGCAGCATCTTGGTGCCGCTGTCGATCTGCTGATGGCCGTTGGAAACGGCAATCGAGTAGAACTCGCCGCGGGAATTGTCGCCGCGCAGGATCACCGACGGATATTTCCAGGTGATCGCCGAACCGGTTTCCACCTGCGTCCACGAGATCTTCGAGTTCTTGCCCCGGCAGTCGCCGCGCTTGGTGACGAAATTGTAGATGCCGCCCTTGCCCTCGGCATCGCCGGGGAACCAGTTCTGGACGGTCGAATATTTGATCTCCGCATCGTCGAGCGCGATCAGCTCGACCACCGCCGCATGCAGCTGGTTCTCGTCGCGTTGCGGCGCCGTGCAGCCTTCGAGATAGGACACGTAGGCGCCCTC
This sequence comes from Phyllobacterium sp. 21LDTY02-6, assembly GCF_023554255.2. GTDB lineage: Bacteria > Pseudomonadota > Alphaproteobacteria > Rhizobiales > Rhizobiaceae > Phyllobacterium. Next base: position 18,488 of record NZ_JAMJWD020000007.1, read on the forward strand.
CTCGGCAATGATCAGCGTGCGCTCGAACTGGCCGGTGTCACGCTCATTGATGCGGAAATAGGTGGAAAGCTCCATCGGGCAACGCACGCCCTTCGGCACGTAGACGAAGGAACCATCGGTGAACACCGCCGAATTCAGCGTCGCGTAGAAATTGTCCGACACCGGAACGACCGATGCCAGGTATTTCTGCACGAGCTCGGGATATTCGCGGATCGCCTCGGATATCGAGCAGAATATGACGCCGGCCTTCGCCAGCTCCGCCTTGAAGGTGGTGACGACGGACACGCTGTCGAACACGGCATCCACGGCGACGCGTCCGGACTTGTAGACATTGTCGCTGGCTTCCTCGTCGCCATCGGACGGGCTCGGCTCGCCGGCCTTGCGCACGCCGGCCAGAATCTCCTGCTCCTTGAGCGGAATGCCGAGCTTTTCATAGGTGCGCAGCAGCTCCGGATCGACATCGGCAAGCGACGAGGGTCCCGTCTGGTTCTTCGGCCCGGCGAAATACACCATGTCCTGGAAGTCGATCTTCGGATAATCGACGCGCGCCCAGGTGGGCTCTTCCATGGTCAGCCAGCGCTCATAGGCCTTCAGCCGCCATTCCAGCATCCATTCCGGCTCGTTCTTCTTGGCCGAGATGAAGCGGATGATATCTTCATTGAGGCCCTTCGGCGCCTTATCCATCTCGATAAGGGTCTCAAAGCCATACTTGTATTGGTCCACGTCAAGCGTACGGACCCGGTCAATGGTTTCCTGCACTGCAGGCATTGGCGTTCTCCATCCTCGCGGGGTTCAAGGTCCCGCAGTTGCAAACGTCAAGGCAGTATGTCGTCTTGAATATTTGCCTATAATGTAGTGTGCAACTGCACATTTTAACACCGGTTGCACCGGATTTTTTACAAAGGCGCCGGCCATTGGCCGATCGCCCCGAATTCATGCGGCACTTGCGGCTGCCGCGGCCGAGCGATCGCGGCGCGAGACGATCTGCGCCAGCGCGTCGAGAAACAGTTTCATCTCCGCTTCCGGCGTGTCGGGCGCGGTCGATACCCGCAGCCCGCCCGTGCCCTTGCCGAAACCCATGGCGGCCAGTACATGGCTGGGGCCGACCTTGCCCGAAGAACAGGCCGAGCCAGCCGATAGCGCAATTCCGGCCAGATCGAAAGCGATTTGAACGGTTTCCGCCTTCAAATCGCGCAAGCCGAACATCGTCGTGTTCGGCAGTCTTTCCGCTGCCGCGCCAAAGACAATCGCATCGGGCGCAATTTCGCGGATCGCCAGTTCCAGATTGCGGTGCCTGTCGGCAGGCCAGCCGCCGGAAGCGAGCAGGTCGCGCGCGCTGCGCGCCGCCGCGCCAAAACCTGCGATCAACGGCAGGGCCTCGGTGCCGGCGCGATGGCCCTTCTCCTGGCCTCCGCCGCGAACGAGCGCGTCGGGCATGACCAGATCGGAACCGGCAATGATGGCGCCGACGCCCTTGGGACCGCCGATCTTGTGCGAGGAAAGAATCAGGTAATCGCCGTAACCCTCTGATATATCCAGAGGAATTCGGCCCGCCGCCTGAACGGCATCGACGATGAACAGGCCGCCGAACTCCTTGACGACGGCGCCGATGCGGCCGACGGGCTGCACCACGCCGGTTTCGTTGTTCGCCGCCTGCACTGCCACCAGCGGCAGGCCCGCACTGCGGTCATGGGCGCCGAGCAACGCGCGCAATCGCTCGATATCGATGATGCCATCCTGATCGACCGGGACGGTTTCGATCTGATCGGCCGGAAACTGGCCGCCGGCCAGAATGCAGGGATGCTCGCTGGCCGAGACATAGAGCCTGGAAAGGCGCAAGGGCGCCCTGCCCATGGTGAAATGCGGCGTCAGGAGGGTTGAAGCAGCTTCGGTCGCACCCGATGTAAAGACCACATGATCGGCTTTCGCATTGACCAGCGCGGCGACATCGCGCCGGGCCGCTTCGAGAATAGCCTTGGCGGCGCGGCCTTCCTGATGAACCGAGGATGGATTGCCGACCTGCTGCAACGCGTCGATCACAGCCTGCCGCGCCGCCGGAAGCAGCGGTGCGCTGGCATTGTAGTCGAGATAGGCGCGGTTGAGGCCCATGCGATTCTGCTCTTTTGCACTCTGTGGGGTCTTGAAGCGCAATTTCCTTGAAATTGAGCTTCAGACCAGCCTATTAAGCCAATTCGATATGGTTTCCACCAGTTTTGAACGGTTCTAAACTGGTTTTATGAGTGCAACCGACCGCCGTCAACCCCGACTGGCGTCGATGCGCTCGGTGGTGATGACTGGAGTATACATGCCTGAAGTAATTTTCAATGGACCAGCTGGCCGTCTCGAGGGTCGATATCAGCCCTCGATGGAGAAAAATGCTCCCATAGCAATCATCCTGCACCCTCATCCACAGTTCGGCGGGACGATGAACAACAAGATCGTCTACGACCTGTTCTACATGTTCCAGCAGCGCGGCTTTACCACGCTGCGTTTCAACTTCCGCGGCATCGGACGCAGCCAGGGCGAATTCGACCATGGTTCGGGCGAACTTTCCGACGCTGCGGGCGCGCTGGACTGGGTGCAGTCCCTGCATCCGGACTCGAAGACCTGCTGGGTGGCCGGCTATTCGTTCGGCGCCTGGATCGGCATGCAGCTCTTGATGCGCCGTCCGGAGATCGAGGGCTTCATCTCCGTTGCGCCGCAGCCCAACACCTATGATTTCTCGTTCCTCGCGCCCTGCCCGTCCTCCGGCCTCATTCTGCATGGCGACCAGGACAAGGTCGCGCCGCCCAAGGATGTGCAGGGGCTGGTGGACAAGCTGAAGACGCAGAAGGGCATCACGATCACCCAGAAGACGATGGTCGGCGCCAATCACTTCTTCACCGGCATGGTGGACGAAGCCGTCGCCGAATGCGCGGATTATCTCGACCGCCGCCTGAATGGCGAACTCGTCGAGGCAAAGCCGAAACGGCTCCGCTAGACTTTTCGGAACACGGTTCCATTATGCGGAACTCGATGCCACTCCTCCGGGGGTGGCATTTTTTTGGCGTGGCTCCCCTCGATCAAGGGGCTGGCCCCGCAATCGTGCCAGCCCGATAACCGCGCTCAGCCGATGAGCACGCCGCCCGAGACCGGGGCGGAGCAGCCGGTGGTGCTTGGCCAGGTCAATGGCAGGCCCGCCAGCGAGCGCACCGCCAGATAGGCCCAGGCCTCGGCTTCCATCGAATCGCCGTTGAAGCCGAGTTCCTCGGCGGCGGCGACCTGCATCCCCATGGCGCCGGCGCTGGCGGTCAGATCGGCCATGATGACGGCGTTCTTCCGCCCGCCGCCGCAGATGATCCACAGCGAGGGCTGTTCCGGCGCGTGGCTCGCGCCCTTGAGAATCGCATCGGCGGTGATGCGCGCCAGCGTCCGCGCGCCGTCGGCAAGCGGCACCTCGCCGAGGTCGTCGAGGGTGAAATCGGCGCGATCCAGCGATTTCGGCGGTTTCAGCTCGAAAAACGGCTTGGCAAGATAATGCGCGACGATGGACGCCACCACATGGCCGCTGCCGGCAATCGTGCCGCCCGCATCATAGGCCATGCCGGCCCTGGCGGCGACCCACTGGTCGATGAGGCCATTGCCCGGCCCGGTATCGAAGGCGATCGGCGCAGCTGACGGCGCGACGATGGTAATATTGGAAATGCCGCCAATATTGACGAAAACAACGGGTCGCCCCCTGGAAAGCTCCGCCGGCACCCGTGCGGCAAGCGCCTGGTGATAGGCCGGCACCAGCGGCGCGCCCTGGCCGCCATGGGCCATGTCGTTGGCGCGCATGTCATAGACCACCGGAATGCCGGCCAGCTGGCGAAGCAGCGCCCCATCGCCGATCTGCACCGTCAGCGCCTGTGCCGGGCGGTGCAGCATGGTCTGGCCATGAAACCCAATGACATCAATGGCTTCTTGCGAAATGCCGTTAGCGGAGATGAACTCCGCCAGCGCCTCGCCATGGCGCCGCGTCAGGTCGGTCTCCAGCTCGGCGAGCGAACCCGGCCGCTCGTCGCGGGCGGTGATCTGCGCCGCCTCGGCGAGACCGGCTTCGATCCTCTTGCGGAACGCCTCGTCATAGGCAAAGAAGCCGCTCGGGCCCGCCTGCACATGGGCTTCGCCGTCGGTTTCGACCAGCGCAATGTCGATCCCGTCCATCGATGTGCCGCTCATGAGGCCGATCGCCCGCCGTATCGCTGCCAAAACGCTGCCCTTTCTTGTGATTCAACGGAGAATGATGTTAAACGGCTCCGTCTGTTTCGGACCATCGATAAAATCAGGAAAATCTTAATGTCTGCCTTCAAATCCGAATTCCTGCACACGCTTTCGACGCGCGGCTTCATCCATCAGACCTCCGACGATACGGGTCTGGATGCGCTCTTCGCCAGGGAGACGGTGTCGGGCTATATCGGCTTTGACCCGACGGCATCGAGCCTTCATGCCGGCGGTCTCATCCAGATCATGATGCTCTACTGGATGCAGCAGACCGGCCACAGGCCCGTCGCGCTGATGGGCGGCGGCACGGGCATGGTGGGCGATCCATCCTTCAAGGACGAGGCGCGCAAGCTGATGACGCCCGAGACCATCCAGAGCAATATCGACGGCATCAAGCAGGTATTCGCCAAATACCTCACCTTCGGCGACGGGCCGAAGGATGCGCTGATGGTCAACAATGCCGAGTGGCTGATGCCGCTCAACTACCTGGAATTCCTGCGCGACGTCGGCCAGCATTTCTCCGTCAACCGCATGCTTTCCTTCGACTCCGTCAAGCAGAGGCTGGATCGGGAGCAGTCGCTCTCCTTCCTCGAATTCAACTACATGATCCTGCAGGCCTATGATTTCGTCGAGCTGAGCAAGCGCTACGGGCTGCGCCTGCAGATGGGCGGATCCGACCAGTGGGGCAATATCGTCAATGGTATCGACCTCGGGCACCGCCTCGGCACGCCGCAGCTCTACGCCCTCACCTCGCCGCTCCTGACGACATCCTCGGGCGCGAAAATGGGCAAGTCCATGAATGGCGCGGTCTGGCTCAATGCCGACCTGCTCAGCCCCTATGATTTCTGGCAGTACTGGCGCAATACGGAAGACGCCGATGTCGAGCGCTTCCTGAAACTGTACACGACATTGCCGCTGGACGAGATTGCACGCCTCGCAGGGCTGGGCGGAGCCGAAATCAACGATGCGAAGAAGGTGCTCGCCACCGAAGTGACGGCGCTGCTGCATGGCCGCGAGGCGGCGACAGAGGCAGCGGAGACGGCGCGCAAGACTTTCGAGGAAGGCGCGCTGGCGACCACGCTTCCGACCGTGGAAATAGCCTCTGCCGAACTTGGCGAGGGCGTCGGCATCCTGGCGCTCATGGTCCGGGCCGGCCTTGCCGGTTCGAATGGCGAGGCCCGGCGGCACGTCCAGGGCGGCGCCGTGCGCATCAACGATGCGGCGATCTCCGACGAGAAGGCGCGGATCGGCACGGCTGAAGTCACGCAGGACGGGGTCATCAAGCTTTCGCTCGGCAAGAAGCGGCACATATTGCTCCGCCCGGTCTGATGCGGGCCGGTGGGGAGGCAGTCGTGCCAGCCCCTACTGGAACTCGAATATCGAGCGGAAGATGCCTGGGGCGATGGCGGAGATCGGGTTGACGATGATCTGCGGCTGCTTGATCGGCCCGACCAGCTTGTAGGTGATGCCGATCAGGCCGCGGTCGCGGCCATTGCCGAGGAACAGCCCCAGTACGGGCAGGTCGCCGAACAGGCGGTTCAGCCCGTAGGCGGGCATGAAGGTTCCGGTCAGCGACATATTGCCGTTCGGATCGCTGAGCACGCCCTGGAACGTCGTTCCGATCGTGGAGCCGCGAATGACGCCATTGGCGAGATTGATGTAATTTCTGCCTTTTTCGATCTGCGAGAAGCCGCGCTCGAAGGTGACGGTCGACACGTCTATGTTGCGCTTCACCGCATCGTTCAGGCTGGTGCCGTTCGGCGACGACGAGACGAGCTTGGCCAGGCGCGGCTCGTTGACGAGGGTGAAGTTGCGGGCGTCGATCTGGCCGCGCAGCGGCCCATCGCCCTTGGAATCGAGCGCGACGCTGATGTTGCCGCCCTGCATCTTGTCATAATAGCCGAAGAAGCGCAGCACCGCGCCGGCATCCTTCGATTGCAGGCTGATCGACCGCGCGCCGCTCTCGGAACTGTCGACCGCGGCGATCTTGTTGCCGGATTTGCTGGTGGCGTTGAAGGCGAGGCCGGAAACATTCGAGCCGACGCCCTCATAGGATAGCGAGACGTTGCTGAAATCCTCCGAATAGAAGCCGGTCACGCTGCCGATATCGGCATTGACCAATATGCGCTGCTTGCCGCCATCGCCCTCGCCGCGCCGCCTCGCATCGGTGATCTGGTTGAGCAGCGGGCGGGCGTCGAACGAATCGCCCTTCACATCCACCCGGTAACCATATGGCGTGCGCGCCACCTTGACCGCGATCTTGTCGCCGCGATTGAGCCGGACAGTGTTGAAATCGGCCGAGCTCATCTCGCCGTCGACGACCTTGATATCGCCCTGCAGGCGGAACGTCTCGCCGTTGATGTCGAGATTGTCGATCCGGACATTGTCGTCGTTCTGCACCAGCGAGAACTTGGCCAGGGCCTTCACGCCGGCGCCCTTGGTCCAGCCGATCTGGGCGATCTTGATTTCCGCCTTGGTCAGATCGGCCGTGGCGACGCGGCCGCCATCGCCATTACGCTCGATATCGACGGAAATCGGGCCGGAAAGCAGCGGATCGAGCGCCGGAAACAGTTCGTTGCGCGTCTTGTCGTCGAGCTTGAGCGTCACTTTCTGCTCGCGCTTGCCGTCATTGTCGCCAAGCGGCTCCAGGAGGCTGACGCTGGCCGGAATACCGTTCAGCTTCGCATCCGCCTCGACCTTCGCCGCGGATTGCGTAACGGAGATGGAGCCATCGGCATCCGTGATGAGCTGGCCGTCGATCTTCCTGGCGATGGAAACATTGGAAAGCTCCATCTCCGCCGACCATTTGACGCTGCCGTCCGGCGCATTGCGCGAAACGGGAAAGGTCACGAGGACATTGGTCTTCACATTGCCCTTGATGTCCGCCGCCCCGAAAGGCAGGCTCTTCAGCCCGTTGATCGGCTTGTAGCCGATGATCTCGGCCACCGCCGACGCATCGCCTTCGAGATCGAGGTCGAGCTCCGACAGCACCGGCCGCTGCGGGCCCCAGGGAATGACCAGCGTGCCGCCGACGACGCGCGCCCGGCGCTTGCCGGGGGTGATCGCGACGCCCTTCTGCAGCTTGATCGTGGTGTGGGCGCCCCGGACGCTGATCGTGCCGTTGGCCTCGCTGATCGGCGGCAGGTCGCCGACCGTGTGAAAACGCGAATTCTCCACTGTGAAATCCACCTGGACTTCATCGGCGGTCAAGGGCGGCGGCCGGCCCGGGCCATCGAAATGGCCGGCGGCAAACAGCACCTCGATGCGGCTCTGGCGGGCGCGGCCCTCGAACATGCGGTCGATGACCCATCGGCGCGCGCCGGTCGCCACCCAGACGGGCCAGAGCTGCTTGACCTGCGCCACCGGCATTTCCGGTATCTGCAGCGAAAGCGACAGCTCGGGCGAACCATCCCCGAAAACAGCGCCGGCCCGGCCGAGCAGCGCGCTCTTGTCGTCCGGCCGCACCGCGATATTGGCGACGTCCAGCGTCTTCGTGCCGACATCGTAGCGGCCGGAAACCTCGGCATCGAAGGGCAAGGGCGGCTCCGGCGAGTCGGCCGGGGCGGAGGTGGCGCGCCTGGTGGCAAGTTCGAAACGATAGCCGGGCGCCCCTTGCGCTTCAGGAACGAGGCTGCCTTCGACGACGCCGTCAAAGGCGCCGAAATGCAGCCGGGAGGGCTTGATGGCGATCCGGTTGGACCCGTTCACGTGCTCGAAGATCACATTGGTGCCGACCCTGATGTCATCGACATTGCCGAGCGCGATCGGCCCTTCGGCCAGCGCGACCGAACCCCATATGCGCTGCGGTTCGCTGCCGGTGGCCGCCATGCCGTCCAGCTGCAGGTCCGCCGTATTGTCGAATGCCAGATAGGATGCGTCGGGCTTGAAGCCGTCGCGATCGGCGACCGGAGCCGTGCCGACCTCGCCCTTCAGCGGGATCTTGCCGATGAAAACCGAGAACGCCTCGATGGTTCCGCCGGCGATCGCGCGCCTGACGCTGGCCGCCAGCTCGATCTGCCGGCCCTTCCATTCGACGCTGCCCTTGATCGAGACCGGCCCGCCGGTCTCCTGCAGGTCGAGCCTGACGATCTTCAGCGTCTCCGGGGCACCGTTGACCGTGAAATTGAAGGCGGTGTCGCTGATCGAGATGTCGCTTGTTTCGCGCTGGTCCAGCAGGGAAACGGCGCTGGCAAGACTGTCGAAGATCGCCCGCGACGAACCGTCGAGATCGACCAGCCCGCGATCGTCGACGGGCACGAGCGTCATGAAATCGAACGGGCCCTGCGACGAGACGGCAATCGTCGCGCCCTCGATCTCCAGCCGTTCGACGCGCACGTCGCCGCGCAGCAGCGGCAGCGTCGCAAGACCGATGCGCACGGCGCGGACGTCCTGGACCTTGAGGCCGCGCTTCGCATCGTCGATATTCACGCCCCTCGCCTCGAGCGCGATATGATGGCGCTGGTCGAGCGATATCTGGGCGGACTGGATAGTGGCGTTCGCATCCGCACCGGCAACGGATTTGAGGGCATCTTCCGCCCGCTGCGTCAGCATCTTTCCGCCGATGCCGACGCTGAGAAAGACAAAGGCCGCGCCGCACAGGAGAAGGATGAGCAATGCCGAAGACAGGCATGCGCCGGTGAGCCGCCGCAGACGCGGACGGTGCCTGGGAGTATCGACGGGAGTCCCGGCTTGCTCGGTGGCAGACGGATAATGGTGGAGTTCAGTGAAATCGCGCTTTGTGAAGCGGATCTTTTCCGGTTTCTTTGTCAAATTCCCGAGCCAATTGAGGAATCAATTGGGAAACCGTAGACGATTTCCGTGCCTCTCTATAGTTGCGTATGTGTGGCGCGGATACAATAATGAAAGAAAGGCATTCCTATGACGATTCCCGACGTTGGCAGCGAGGCACCGAATTTCACCCTTCCGAGGGATGGCGGCGAGACACTTACCCTTTCGGACCTGCGCGGACACCCCGTCATCCTCTATTTCTATCCGAAGGACGATACGAGCGGCTGCACCCAGGAGGCGATCGAATTTTCGCAGCTGAAGCCGCAATTCGAGAAGCTCGGCGCGCGGGTGGTCGGCATGTCGCCGGACCCGGTGAAGAAGCACGACAAGTTCAAGACCAAGCATGAACTGACCATCGACCTCGTGGCGGACGAGGACAAGGCGGTGATCGGCGCCTATGGGCTGTGGGTGGAGAAGAGCATGTATGGCCGCAAATATATGGGCGTCGAACGCACCACGTTCCTGATCGGGCCGGACGGCAGGATCGCCCGCGTCTGGCAGAAGGTGAAGGTCCCGAACCATGCGGCGGAAGTATTGGAGGCGACCCGCGGCCTTGCCGCCTGACGGCAGCGATCACCGGCGCGTGGATCAGACTTTATTAACCCTAATAAAGTCTAATGGACGATAGTCGAATCCCACGAGCCGGTGAGCACGCCGTGACCAGAAAGCCCAGCAAAAACACCCTGTTCGGCCGTAATGATCAACCGCATACGATCATCATCGCCCGCGGAGAGAGCGTGCGCCATTTCACCATACGGCCATGGGCCGCGCTGGCCATGGGCGGCGTGCTTGCGACGCTTGCCCTCAGCTATTTCAGCGCCACCGCCTATCTCATGTTCCGCGACGACCTCATCCATGGCAGCGTCGCCAGCCAGGCGCGGCTCCGCCAGGCCTATGAGCAGCGCATCGCCTCCCTGCGCACCCAGCTGGACCAGGCGACCAGCCGCCAAAAGCTGGAGCAGAAGCAGATCGAGGCGAAGATGGCCGAGTTGCTGGAACGACAGAAGACCCTGGCAAACCGCAGCAAGCGGCTCGCGCCCGTACTTGAGACGATAGGAGAAAGCACGCTGGAGAAAGGCGTGGCGCGCCCTCTCGTCCCGGCGACCGACAGCCTCGTCAATTCGGACGATGAAGGCTTCTACGGCATCGACCCGATCATCACCGGGCCGACCGGGCCGCGCCAACCATCGAGATCGCCGCGCATTGGCCGCGGCAGCACCGACAAGGCCGAATTGCTGGATGCCGTCGAAGATTCGCTGCATGCCGCCGAGACGACGCAGAACCAGCATATCCTCGCGCTGTCGACCAAGGCCTATCGGCGCATGGATCGCATCAAGCAGGCCCTCGCCTCCTCCGGCATTGCCGCCTTGCCCGCTGCCTCCGGCCTTGGCGGGCCGTTCCTTCCGGCCAGCCCGATCTCCGATGCCGATGCGCGGCTTGCCGAACTGGAACAGGCCACGGCCCAGCTCAATGCGGCGCAGTCGCTGTTGCAAGGCCTGCCACTGGCCGATCCCGTCGCGGAGAGCTATGTTTCGAGCAGTTTCGGCAAGCGGCGCGATCCCCTGCTTGGCATCCAGGCCTTTCATTCCGGCTTGGACTTTGCCGCGCGGACCGGCAGCAAGGTGCGCGCCGCCGCGAAGGGACGCGTGATAGCGGCCGAATATAGCGGCGGCTATGGCAATATGGTGGAAATCGACCATGGCAATGGCCTCGCGACCCGCTACGGCCATCTCAGCGCCATCCTCGTCGAACCCGGTACGGAGGTGGCGCCCGGCGACATCATCGGCAAGGTCGGCAGCACCGGGCGCTCGACGGGGCCGCACCTGCATTACGAGGTGCGCAAACATGGCAGTCCGGTCAATCCCGCGCCCTATCTGAGAGCAGGCCGGTCCCTCGTCGCCGAACTCTGACTGCCTTCAGGCGATATCCTCGACCTGCACGTCGGCGCCGTGGATGCGGTGCGCCAGCGCTGCTTCCATGAACATGTCGACGTCGCCGTCCAGCACGTCCTGCGGGCTGGTGCTCTCGACGCCGGTGCGCAGATCCTTGACCAGCTGGTAGGGCTGCAGGACATAGGACCTGATCTGGTGGCCCCAGCCGATGTCGGTCTTCGATGCCGAAACCGCGTCGGCGGCCTGCTCGCGCTTCTCCAGCTCCGCCTCGTACAGGCGCGCGCGCAGCATCGACCATGCGGTAGCGCGGTTCTTGTGCTGCGAACGTTCCGCCTGGCACTGCACGACGATGCCGGTGGCGATATGGGTGATGCGGACGGCCGAGTCGGTGGTGTTGACGTGCTGCCCGCCTGCACCCGATGCGCGATAGGTATCGATGCGCACATCGGATTCGCTGACCTCGATGTCGATATTGTCGTCGACCACCGGATAGACCCAGACGCTCGAAAACGAGGTATGCCGGCGCGCATTGGAATCATAGGGCGAAATCCGCACCAGGCGGTGGACGCCGGATTCGGTCTTCAGCAGGCCATAGGCGTTGTGGCCCTTCACCAGGATCGTCGCCGACTTGATGCCCGCTTCTTCGCCGTCATGGATTTCGAGAAGCTCGACCTTCATGCCCTTGCGTTCGGCCCAGCGCGTATACATGCGCAGCAGCATGTTGGCCCAATCCTGGCTTTCCGTACCGCCGGCGCCCGAATGGATTTCGAGATAGGTGTCGTTGGCATCGGCTTCGCCTGATAGCAGCGTATCGATCTGGCGCCGGTCGACATCGTTCTTGATCTCGCGGATCGCGGCCTCCGCCTCGGCGATGATGGATTTGTCGTTCTCCTCCTCGCCCATGGCGATGAGTTCGACATTGTCCTCCAGCGATTGCGTCAGCTGCCGGATGGAATTGATGCTGTCTTCCAGCTGCTGGCGCTCGCGCATCAGCTTCTGGGCTTCCTGGGCATCGTTCCAGAGTGCGGGATCTTCTGCGAGCTGGTTCAGATAGCCGAGGCGCTTGATTGACGTATCCCAGTCAAAGATGCCTCCTCAGCAGGCTTATGGCCTGCTTGATCTCGTCGACCAGCGTCTCGATTTCGGCTCGCATTCGGGTATCCATTCCTGAAGATATTCAAATTTCGCGGGACCATATTGTCTGGTCCGGCGGATGTAAAGTGCGCAGGTCCCGGGATTTTGCCTGATCCGCAAACCGGCGGAGCGATCAGAAAAGACCGCCGCCGCCGCCCTGGATGGCCCTGTTCACATTCGGAGATTGCACCTCGACCGGCGCGCCTTCCGAGAAGCTGTCCATGCCGATGACCGAATAGCTGTCGGCCGGACCGGTGCCGGGCTTGAATGCTTCCATGATGACGTTGGGCTGGCCCTCGGCGGCGCGCATTCCGGTCTTGCGGTTGATCGGAATGATCGTCATGCCTTCCGGAACGCGGAAATCGACCGAACGCTGGTCCTTCAACGCGGCTTCCATGAAGCTCTTGAATACCGGCGCGGCAAGCCCGCTGCCGGTAAAGCCCTTGCCCATGGGAATGGGCGTGTCATAGCCGAGATAGACGCCGAAAACGAGATCGGGCGTGAAGCCGATGAACCAGGCGTCCTTCTCTTCATTGGTGGTGCCGGTCTTGCCGGCGATCGGACGGTCGAGGCTCTTCAGGATGGTCGCCGTGCCGCGCTCGACGACGCCCTCCATCATCGAGGTGATCTGGTAGGCCGTCATCGGATCAAGCACCTGATCGCGCTCGTCGACCAGTTCCGGCTCGTCCTGTCCCGTCCAGGAATCGGCCGAGCAGGCGGCGCATTTGCGCTCGTCATGCTTGAAGATCGTACGCCCATAGCGATCCTGGATACGGTCGATCATCGAAGGCGTGATCTTGCGGCCGCCATTGGCGATGATCGAATAACCGGTCACCATGCGCAGGACCGTGGTCTCGCCCGAGCCGAGCGACATGGCGAGCACCGGCAGCATCTTGTCGTAGATGCCGAAGCGTTCGGCATATTCGGCGACGAGCTTCATGCCCATGTCCTGCGCCAGGCGGACAGTCATCAGGTTGCGCGATTGCTCGATGCCGTAGCGCAGCGTCGAGGGGCCGGCGAACTTGCCGCCGTAATTCTTCGGCGCCCAGACGCCGAGGCTACCACCCTGGTCGACCGAGATCGGACCGTCGAGCACGACCGAGGCCGGCGTATAGCCATTGTCGAGCGCCGCCGAATAGACGAAAGGCTTGAACGAGGAACCGGGCTGGCGCATGGCCTGCGTGGCGCGGTTGAACTCCGATTCGGCAAAGGAGAATCCGCCCACCATGGCGAGCACGCGCCCCGTATGCGGGTCCATCGCCACGGCGCCGCCCTCGATCTTGGGGATCTGGTGCAGGTCGAACTGCGTCTCCGATCCTTCCTTCTTCTGGACGAAGACGACATCGCCGACATTGAAGACCGATTCGAGCGATTTGGCGTTGACCCGCTTGTCATCGGTGATGACGCGGAAAGCCCATTTGATATCCTCGGCGCTGATCGTGCCCTGCTTGCGCTCCGATACGATCTTGCCCGAGGCATCCCTGTCAGGCTGCAGCCCGATCACGGCCTGCTGCGGCGAAACTTCGAGGATGACGGCAAGCTCCCAGTCCGGAACATCCGAGAACGCCTTGATTTCCGAAAGCGGCACGCCCCAGTCGCCCGCGGTCGAGATCGTCTTGTAGGCGCCGCGATAGCCGCGCGCCTCGTCATATTTGAACAGGCCGTGCTGCAGGGCGGCGCGGGCCTGAACCTGCAATTTCGGATCGAGCGTCGTGCGCACCGAAAGACCACCCTCGTAGAGCGCGTTCTCGCCATAGCGCTGGATCAGCTGGCGGCGCACTTCCTCGGTGAAATATTCGGATGCGAACAGATAATTGCCCGTGTGGCGCGGGGTTACGCCGAGCGGCTCGGCCTTTGCCTCCGTCGCCTCCTCCGCCGTCACATAGCCATTCTCGGCCATGCGGTCGATCACCCAGTTGCGGCGCTCGACGGCACGATCGGCCTGGCGGAACGGATGATAGTTGGACGGGCCCTTGGGCAGCGCGGCGAGATAGGCGGCCTGCGCGATGGTCAATTCATTGACCGACTTGTTGTAATAGGTCAGCGCGGCGCCGGCGATACCGTAGGAATTCAGGCCGAAGAAGATTTCGTTGAGATAGAGTTCGAGGATGCGGTCCTTGGAATAGGCCTGCTCGATCCGGAAGGACAGGATAGCTTCCTTGACCTTGCGGCCGATGGTCTGGTCGTTGGTCAGGAGGAAGTTCTTGGCAACCTGCTGCGTGATGGTCGATGCGCCCACCGGCCGGCGCGAACCCCAGTTCTGCAGATTGGTCACCACGGCACGCGCCAGACCACTGATATCCACGCCCGGATGCTGGTAGAAATTCTTGTCTTCCGCCGAGATGAAGGCTGCCTTGACCCGGTCCGGAACCGCCTGGATCGGCAGATAGAGCCGGCGTTCGCGGGCGAACTCCGACATCAGCTGGCCATCGGCGGAGTGTACGCGCGTCATCACCGGCGGCTCATATTTCGACAGGACTTCGTAATCCGGCAAGTCCTTGGAAATATTGACGACATAGAGCGCAACGCCAGCAGCCGCCAGAAGCGCCATAACCGTGCCGATCCCGAAAAAATAACCGATCAAGCGTATCATGTGTATCCGGAATCCATTCCAACAATTGGCATCATACTATCGCAGCATGCTTCGACAAACTATGCAGATTGCGTCGCAGGATCAATTAAACTCCTGCAAGTACTTCTCTTTATCTGCGCCTAAAGCCGTAGAGTCTTTATCGCTGACGCAATTGAGCGACAAATGTGACAAAGGCAAGGACAACCCTCCGTCACACACAATTTTAACCATCCATTGTGGGCTTTGGGCAACGCAACATGCCAAGATCGTTTCGTTACTCATTCCCTGGCGCGTTTCCGGGCTCAATTGGAGCGGCGCGCGGTCTTCAGCCCGATATAGTCCTGCACGGCGGCAGCAAGGCGCGTCGCCACGTGGCCACGCCAGTTCGGATCGGTCATCAGCTTCTCGTCCTCGGCATTCGACAGATAGCCGATCTCGACGAGGACCGAGGGAACGTCGGGCGCCCTCAGCACCTGGAAACCCGCGAAGCGATGCGGGTTGTTGATCATGTTGACATCCTTCTTCAGCGAATCGACCACCGACTTGGCGAAGCTGAGCGAAAAAGTGTGCGTCTCGCGGCGCGTGAGATCCATGAGGATATCGGCAATCTCCGGCGCTTCCGTATCGAAGCTGATTCCGGCGACGGCATCGGCGCGGTTCTCGCGATCCGCCTTGGCGCGCGATTCCGCATCGGACGCCCGGTCGGACACCGTATAGACGGTGGCGCCCCGGATATCGCCGCGGCGGATCGTATCGGCATGGAGCGAGATGAACAGGTCGGCCTCATATTGCCGGGCGATGCGCACGCGCTCGCTCAGCCGCAGGAAACTGTCATCGCTGCGGGTCATCTCGACCCGGGCGCCCGGAATCCTGGCAAGCTCGGCCTGCAATTGCTGGGCGAAGAGCAGCGTCACATCCTTCTCGCGCACGCCGCTCGGGCTTTCCGCCCCGCTATCGATGCCGCCATGTCCCGGATCGACGACGATGGTGAACGGTTTCGGCGCCGCGCTGACATCCTTGGGCGCGGGCGCCGCGACACGGTCGCCCTTCGGCGTCGCTTCGGTCGAGGCGGTCGTCGCGTTCTGGTTCTTGAGGTCCTCGGCGAATTTCCGGTCGGACGATGCGACGATATCGGCAACCATCCGGTAGCCGGGGCTGGTTTCGTTCTTCACCACCTCCAGCCGCTCGACCGCGAACGGGCCCTTCATGCTGAAGATGAGCCGGGCCCGCGTCTCGTCGATCAGGCCATAGCGCAGGTCGGTGATTAGGCCGCGAGGCTCGACCGATTCCCTGGAGAAGGCGAAAACGGCCTTCTGCATGTCCACCACCAGCCGGTGCGGATTCTGCAGCAGCATCGTCGAGACATCCGGCTCCCGGTCGAAATTGATGACGACGCGCGTGCGCAGCTCGTCGCCGGCCGCCTGGTAGGTCAGCGCGGCAAGGCCCTCCTCGGCAAGCGCCGGCATGGCGGCATGCACCGAAGCGACGATGCCCAGACAGAGAGCGAAGATAATGCGGTAGATTGCGTCCATCACTTTGCCGGTGCGGCCCTAGCGGACCAGTTTCCCCTCAGCGTATCCCTGTGTACCAGATCATCGGCGCGCTTGCACGGCAAAGACGATCCGCCATCCACTACCAATAGGTAAGGAAGCATAGTTAATATTGTCTTGCGCAACACCCATATGGCCCAAGGATCGACGTGAATATCAAGAAGGTCTTGTCAGAAGGCGACACACCTCCTAAAAGCAGAGTTGGATTACCCTCTGCCCCTTGGAATCGGGCGCTTTGATGTCACGGCTAAGGACCGAGCGACTATAAGGCCCGAATGGGAGCGGCGATGGCGAACAGCCTCGACGGTGTAACCGAAAAGAATTTGGCGCTGGTGGACAGGGATTGTCGATAGCGCTTTTTGCGAACGGCGGATGGCGCAGACAAGGCGCATCAAGCCAGCCCCTCTGGGGTGTTAACAGTGTCGGCACAGCTGGAAAGCGTGCCATTGATGAGGTCGTTTCGTCAGGAACAGGAATGTTTTTAACAGATAGGATTTTTACCGGCCTGCAAGCCGCGGCTGCCCAAAGGCAGCTTCGCGCGACGCCGTATCTGTCTGTTTCTGCGAACTTTAATGTATCCGGCAAATGTGAAGATGCGGCGCCAGGCCCCCAGCGGGGTCCCTGGCTGTTCCGCATGGAGCGCATTTCAGCCGGGGAGAAGAATCATAATGTCGGACAAAATGCTAATCGACGCCTCCCACCAGGAGGAAACACGGGTTGTCGTGGTTCGCGGCAATCGAATTGAAGAGTTTGATTTCGAATCTGAACACAAGAAACAAATCAAAGGCAATATCTACCTGGCGCGGGTCACGCGCGTCGAGCCGTCGCTCCAGGCGGCCTTCGTAGAATATGGCGGCAATCGCCATGGCTTTCTGGCGTTCAGCGAAATTCACCCCGATTACTACCAGATCCCGGTTGCTGACCGGCAGGCGCTGATCGAGGCGGAAGCCGCGGCGGCCAGCCAGGAAGAGGATCACGAGGACGGCGAGCCGAGAACGCGCGAGCGCAGCGGCGACCGCGACAAGCGCAATCGGCGCCGCGGACGGCGTGGATCGCGCCAGGGCGACGAATCGACGAAGCTCGAAGCCTCCGACGAGGAAGGCGCAGCCAATGTCGAAGGCGAGGAAGCCGCGACCGGCGCCGATGCTGGTAACGATATTGGCAGCGAAAACACTGACAACGACAATCCGTCCGGCGACGACAATGGCGGCAGCCAGTCCATGGCGGCGGCCATCGATGCCGATGTGGTTTCCGAGGCAGTCTCGCTCGACCAGGACGACGAGACGGACGAGGACGACGCCAAGGCCCCTGCCCGCAAGCCTTCCCGCGCAAGAAAGAGCCGTTCCAACGACAGGGACGACGACGCGCAGGACGAACTCGACGAGGTCGAATCCGTCGGGGCGGAAGATGCGATGGAGGAAGTTCCGACGCATCAGCGTTTCCAGCGCCGCCACTACAATATCCAGGACGTGATCAAGCGCCGGCAGATATTGCTGGTACAGGTGGTCAAGGAAGAGCGCGGCAACAAGGGCGCGGCTCTCACCACCTATCTTTCGCTTGCCGGACGGTATTCCGTGCTCATGCCCAATACGGCGCGCGGCGGCGGCATTTCCCGCAAGATCACCAATGTCCAGGACCGCAAGCGGCTGAAGGACATCGTCAAGGATCTCGAAGTGCCGAAAGGCATGGGGGTGATCCTGCGTACCGCCGGCGCCAACCGGACCAAGCCGGAGGTCAAGCGCGACTATGAATATCTGATGCGCCTGTGGGAGAACGTCCGCAATCTGACGCTCTCATCGACCGCGCCGACCCTCGTCTACGAGGAAGGCAGCCTCATCAAGCGCTCCATCCGCGACCTCTACAACAAGGATATCACCGAGATCCAGGTTGCCGGCGAGAACGGATATCGCGAGGCCAAGGATTTCATGCGCATGCTCATGCCGAGCCATGCGAAGGTGGTGCAGCCCTATCGCGACATGACGCCGATCTTCGCCCGCAACGGCATCGAGGCGCAGCTCGACCGCATGCTGCAGCCGCAGGTGACGCTCAAATCCGGCGGCTACATCATCATCAACCAGACCGAAGCGCTGGTTGCCATCGACGTCAATTCCGGCCGCTCGACCCGCGAACATTCGATCGAGGACACGGCGCTGCAGACCAATCTCGAAGCAGCGGAGGAAATCGCCCGCCAGCTGCGCCTGCGCGATCTCGCCGGGCTGATCGTCATCGACTTCATCGACATGGAGGAGAACAGGAACAACCGCGCCGTCGAGAAGCGGATGAAGGAATGCCTGAAGGACGATCGCGCCCGCATCCAGGTCGGCCGCATCTCGCATTTCGGCCTGCTGGAAATGTCGCGCCAGCGCATCCGGGCCAGCGTGCTCGAAAGCACGACGCAGGTCTGCTCCGTCTGCGGCGGCACCGGCCATGTCCGTTCCGCCTCGTCCATCGCGCTGCATGTGATGCGGTCGATCGAGGAATATCTGCTGCGCCATTCGCAGAACAACATCATCGTGCGCACGACCGTGCCGACGGCGCTTTACGTTCTGAACCACAAGCGCCAGAACCTCGCCGATCTGGAGGCCCGCTTCGGCCTGACGATCAGCATCGAGGCCGATGACAGCGTCGGCGCGCAGCATTTCGCCATCGACAAGGGTTCGGTGGCGCTTGGTCCCATCGTGCCGCTGCAGGATACGCTCCCCGTCGGCATTTCCGATGATTACGACGATAATGATCCGATCGTCGAAGAGATCGACGACGAGGCCGACGACGTTTCGGCGGAAGCGCCTAAGACCATCGATGGCGACGACAGCCGCAAGCGCAAGCGCAAGCGGCGGCGGCGCGGCGGCCGCGACCGGCAGGAGAATGCCGGTGCCGAACAGCGCCAGCCTGCCGTGCGTGAAGACATTGCCGAGGGCGAAGGCGAAGGCGAGGCTCCGGGCGAGGACGCCGCTGCGGCCGCGGCACGCGAGGAAGAATATCGCAAGAAGCGCCGGCGTGGTCGGCGCGGCGGCCGCAAGAACAAGCGCTTCGACGACGAGAGCGCGGCAAAGGCAGTGCCCGATGCGGAACCGGTCTTCGTGACCATTCCCCTGCCCGATTTCGCCAAGGCGAAACAGGCCGGCGTCACCGATGTGATCGCCGAGGCACCGGTCGCGCCGCAGGAAGCCGCGCCGCAGGAGGCCGGGCCGCAGGCAGCTGCGCCTCTGGTCGAAGCCGAAGCTGAGGTCGAAGCACCCAAGGCCCGCAAGGCGCCGGCCAAGCGCAAGTCGCGGGCAAAGGCTGCGGCAGAACCCGCCGATACCGTCGCTGCCGATGCCGTGGTTGCGGACAGCGTGGCCGAGGAGAGCGTAGCTCCCGCGGCGGAGGAAGCACCGGCGAAGCCAAAGCGTGCTCCGCGCAAATCGACCAAGAAGGCAGCCCCTGAGGCGAGCGAAGCCGAAGCGACCAGCGCTCCCGCCGAGGTGACGGAAACCGCCGCCCCGGCGCCAGAAACGCCGGAAGCCGAGACTCCGGAAGCCGAGACTCCGGCAGTTGAGACGCCAGCAGCCGAGACGCCGGCGGAACCGGCCGAGCCGGCAAAGCCTGTCGTCACATCGACGAGCAAGGCCGCCGAGGGCGCACCGGCGCCGAAGCGCGGCTGGTGGCAGAAGAAGGGCTTCTTCTGAGAGCTTCCAGACCGCTGATTCCTGAAGAAACCGGCAGCGATGCCGGTTTTTTCTTTATCGGACGCCCGGAATCCTGACGCGAATTTGCCCGATTCATACGATTTTCACGAATTAGGGAGTGTCATTGTTGCTCCCTTTCATTCGTGGTTCGATTTGGTTAGGTATAGGCGATGGTCACTCCTCTGAAAGCCGCAACGTCGCGATCCCTGGCAGCGTTTGCACGCGCCGCAATCGTCACACTGGCCGCCGCTTCCGTCAGCCTGCTGCCGGTCAACACCGCCATGGCGCAGTCGCGAAGCGTGCCCATCGTGCGCGATGCGGAGATCGAGGCGCTCGTCAGCGACTATGCGGCGCCGGTCATCAAGGCGGCGGGATTGAGCCGGCGGGCGATCAAGGTCGTCCTCGTCAACAGCAACAGCTTCAATGCCTTCGTCGACGGCCGGCGCATCTTCATCAATACCGGCGCCCTACTGCAGGCCGAGACGCCCAACGAGATCATCGGCGTGCTGGCCCATGAGACCGGGCACCTTGCCGGCGGCCATCAATTCAAGCTGCGCGAACAATTGGCGGCGGCGCGGACGATGGCGATCGTCGCCGGTCTCCTCGGCATCGGTGCGGTCGTTGCCGGCGCGGCGAGCAAGCAGGGAGGCCTGGCGCAGGCTGGTTCCGGCCTCGCCGTCGGCGGCCCGGAAGCTGCGATGCGCAATCTGCTGAACTATCAGCGCACCGAGGAAATGGCGGCGGATCGCTCGGCGATCACCTATCTTGCCAGCACGGGCCAGTCGGCGAAGGGCATGCTGACGACGTTCGAGCGCTTCTCCAACGCGCTGGCGCTGACCGGGACGCGGGTCGATCCCTACCGGATAAGCCATCCGATGCCGCGCGAGCGTATCGCGAACCTCGAGAACCTGGCCCGCGCCAGCCCCTATTTCGACAAGACCGACAGCCCGGCCCTGCAGCGGCGGCACGATCTCATGCGCGGCAAGATCGCCGCCTATACGGGCGGCGGCGCGAGCGTCATCCAGTCGTTCCGCAAGGATCCGCGCAACATCGGCGCACGCTATGGCGACGCCATCGCCACCTATCTCAACGGCTCGTCGCAATCGGCGCTCGCCAAGATCGGCGCCTTGATCAAGGAAGACCCAAAGAACCCGTATTTCTACGAGATCCGCGGCGAAATCCTGATGAAGATGAACAAGGTTGCGGATGCGGCGAAGGCATTCCAGAAGGCCGGCAGCCTCGATCCGCGCAAATCCGCCCTCATCCGCATGAATTACGGCCGTACGCTGATGCTGACGGGTTCGAAGGACAACCTCAAGACCGCCATTGCCGAACTCAAGGCGAGCATCGCGCGCGAGCGTGAATATTCGACGGGCTACGGCTATCTGGCGCAGGCCTATGGCCAGCTCGGCGAGATGGCGCATTCGGATCTGGCAAGCGCCGAGGAGAAATATTATTCGGGCAAGATCCAGGAGGCACAAATCTTCGCCACGCGCGCGCAACGTGGCTTGCCAAAGGGCTCGCCCGAGTGGATACAGGCGCAAGACATCATCAATACCAAGCGGAAATGAAACGAGTCTCACTCGTTCCTGAGCGAAAAAGGAAAGTTCCATGAGCAAGACCGCCCTGATCGGAGCCGCGGCCGGCATTATCGGCATCGCCGCTCTCGGAGCCGGTTACCAGGCCGGCCGCACGACAGCGGTGTCAGCGCCCGCAGCGCCCGTACCGGCGGCCGCACAGGCGCAGGCGGCGGCGCCTGCCATCGACAAGAGCGAGATCGAGGGCATCGTCCGCAACTACCTCATCAACAATCCGGAAGTGATGATCGAGGTGCAGACGGCGCTGACCGAGAAGCAGGAGGCCGCGCAGCTCGCCGCTTCGACCGAGATCATCGACAAGAACAAGGACCAGATATTCCAGTCGCCGATGGATGCCGTCTTCGGCAATCCGCAGGGCGACGTTACCATCGTCGAGTTCTTCGATTACAATTGCGGCTATTGCAAGCGCGCCCTGCCCGACATGGACGCCCTGTTGAAGAGCGATCCGAAGCTGCGCTTCGTCATGAAGGAATTCCCGATCCTCGGTCCGGATTCGACCCGGGCGCACCTCGTCGCCAAGGCGTTCAAGACGGCAATGCCCGACAAATACCTCGAATTCCACCGCGCCCTGCTTGGCAGCGAGGGCCGCGCCACCGAGGAGACGGCGATGGCCGTTGCGGTGAAGCTCGGCGCCGACGAAAAGCAATTGCGCGAAATCATGCAGAAGCCGGAAATCGCCGGCGCCTTCCGCACCAATTTCGAGCTGGCCAGCAGCCTCAACATCACCGGCACGCCCTCCTACATCATCGGCAGCGAGGTGGTTCCGGGAGCCATGGGCGCGGACGTCCTGGCGGAGAAAATCAGCCATATTCGCAACAAATAATTGTTGCTACGTGCCAAAACGCGTTGTGGACAAGCGATATGCCATATTTGCAGGCTTTTCGCTTGCCGATAAGGCGTCTATATGGGACCAGCATTCCTACAGGACATCATGAAACAGCTCGTCTTTATCCTCAATGGACCCAACCTCAACATGCTCGGCAAGCGTGAGCCCGGTATCTATGGCGGCGATACGCTGGAAGACATCGAGGCGCTCTGCCGTGCCGAGGCGGAGGCGCTGGGCGTGGATATCGAGTTTCGCCAGTCCAATCACGAGGGCGACCTCGTGGAATGGGTGCAGGAGGCCGGCGGGCGCAAGGCGCTCGTCCTGATCAACCCGGCCGCCTATACCCATACATCGATCGCGCTTCACGACGCCTTGCGGGCCGCTGCGGTCACCGTCGTCGAGGTTCACATCTCCAACATTCACGCGCGCGAGCCATTCCGGCACCATTCCTATGTTTCCTCTTTGGCCAAAGGGGTGATATGTGGCTTCGGTATCGAAGGCTACGCGATGGGCTTGCGCGCACTGGTAAAGTCGGCACAGGCGCAATGACGCCGCTGCCAAAGTAACAAGGGGCTTGAAAAAGCATGGCAACCAAAACCAACGGGATCGACAAGGTCATGATCCGCGACCTCGCGGAAATCCTGAACGATACGGATCTTACCGACATCGAGATCGAACAGGGCGACCTTCGCATTCGCGTATCTCGGCAAGTCACCGTCCAGGCTGCCGCCAGCCAGCCATATTATGCGCAGGCCCAGGCGCCCGCTCCCGCCGCAGCCGCCGCGCCGGCCGCCCCGGCAGCGCCCGCGGTGGACATATCGAAGAATGCCGTGCCCTCGCCCATGGTGGGCACCGTCTATCTCGCCCCGGCTCCCGGCGCCCGTGCCTTCATCGAGGTCGGCACCCAGGTCAAGGAAGGCCAGACGCTTCTCATCGTCGAAGCGATGAAGACCATGAACCAGATACCTTCGCCGCGCGCCGGCACGGTTACTTCCATTCTCGTCACCGACGGCCAGCCCGTGGAATATGGCGAGTCCCTGGTGGTGATCGAATAGGCAGATCGAGAACGTGATGTTTCAGAAGATTCTCATAGCCAATCGCGGCGAAATTGCATTGCGCGTGCTGCGCGCCTGCAAGGAGCTCGGCATCCAGACCGTCGCCGTCCATTCCACGGCCGATGCCGATGCAATGCATGTGCGCCTCGCGGACGAGAGTGTCTGCATCGGGCCGCCTCCCTCGCGGGAGAGCTACCTGAACATTCACCAGATCGTCGCCGCATGCGAGATAACGGGCGCCGACGCCATTCATCCGGGCTATGGCTTCCTGTCGGAAAACGCCAAGTTCGCGGAGATTCTGGAAGCACACAACATCACCTTCATCGGCCCCACCGCTGCCCATATCAGGGTGATGGGCGACAAGATCGAGGCGAAGCGCACCGCGAAACGGCTCGGCATCCCGGTCGTGCCCGGCTCCGATGGCGGCGTGACGGACGACAAGGAAGCCGCCCGCATCTGCGCCGAGATCGGCTATCCGGTCATCATCAAGGCCTCGGCCGGCGGCGGCGGCCGCGGCATGAAGGTGGCGATGAACGAGGAAGAACTGTCGGTCGCGCTCTCCACGGCGCGCACGGAAGCCGGCGCGGCCTTTGGCGACGACGCCGTCTATATCGAGAAATACCTGCAGAAGCCGCGGCACATCGAGGTCCAGATCATGGGCGACGGTTTCGGCAATGCGGTCCATCTCGGCGAGCGCGACTGCTCGCTGCAGCGCCGCCACCAGAAGGTCTGGGAGGAAGCCAATTCCCCGGCGCTCAATTCCGATGCCCGCGAGCGGATCGGCATGATCTGCGCCAATGCGATGGCCGACATGGGCTATCGCGGCGCCGGCACGATCGAGTTCCTCTACGAGAATGGCGAATTCTACTTCATCGAGATGAATACGCGCCTGCAGGTGGAGCATCCGGTGACGGAGGCCATCACCGGCATCGATCTGGTGCATGAGCAGATCCGCATCGCTTCCGGCGGCGGGCTCTCGGTGCGGCAGGAGGATATCCGTTTCTCCGGCCATGCCATCGAATGCCGCATCAATGCGGAAGACCCGCGCAATTTCACGCCTTCGCCGGGTCTCATCACCCATTATCATACGCCCGGCGGCCTCGGCATTCGTGTCGATAGCGGCGTCTATAGCGGCTACAAGATCCCGCCCTACTACGACAGCCTCATCGGCAAGCTGATCGTCCACGGGCGCAACCGCGTCGAGTGCATGATGCGCCTGCGCCGCGCGCTGGACGAGTTCGTGGTTGACGGGATCAAGACCACCTTGCCGTTGTTCCAGGACCTGATCAACAATCCGGACATCGCCAACGGGGATTACGACATTCACTGGCTCGAAAAATACCTGGCCGGCGACGCGCCCGACAACGCAGAAGAATAGGCATGACGGGTAGCGACCCGGACGGCAATATCCATATCGACCCCGCGCTGCTGCTGCGCGCCTATGCAACCGGGGTCTTTCCCATGGCCGAGGAGGCCGACAACCCGGAAATATTCTGGGTCCGGCCCGAAAAGCGCGGCATCATCCCGCTTGAGGCCTTTCATGTCTCGCACAGCCTGCGCAAGACCGTCAGGCGCGGCCTGTTCGATATCCGCTACGATACGGATTTCCAGGGCGTTATCGACGGCTGCGCCAGCGGCAATGGCGACCGCGCCCGCACCTGGATCAACCAGCCCATCCGCGAGGCCTATGGCCAATTGTTCGAACTCGGCTATTGCCACACCGTGGAAGCATGGCGCGACGGCAGGCTGGTGGGCGGGCTCTATGGCATCGCCCTCGGCTCGGCCTTCTTCGGCGAGAGCATGTTCTCGCGCGAGCGCGATGCCTCCAAGGTCTGCCTCGTCCATCTCGTCGGCCGGCTGATCGAAAAGGATTTCACCCTGCTCGATACGCAGTTCACCACCGACCATCTCGAAAGGTTCGGCGCCGTCGAGGTGCCGCGCCGTCAATACCAGAAGATGCTGGAGACCGCCCTCGCCCAGCCGGCCAATTTCTAGCCGGGGCCCTATGGAATAATTTTTCTCACCGCCCTGTCGGTATTATGCTCGCTGTTTCGTCCTAGGGAAGATGCAAAGGAGAACATCGATGCAAATCAATCCATACCTGAACTTTTCCGGACAATGCGAAGAAGCGATCAATTTCTACGTCAAGGTACTCGGCGGCAAGATCGATCACATCATGCGCTATGACGAAATGCCCGACATGTACCAGATCACGCCGGAAACGGCCAAGCACGTCATGCATTCGCAGATCACGGTCGGCGGCAACGTCATCATGGCGTCCGATGCGCCGGCCCCCTACTTCCAGAAGGCGCAGGGCATGACCGTGGCGCTGAATGTCGACACGCCAGCGGAAGCGGAGCGCATCTATGCGGAATTGTCCGATGGCGCCGAAAGCATCATGATGGAGCTGGGCGAGACGGCCTGGGCATTGCGCTTTGCGATGTTCACCGACCGATATGGCACGCCCTGGCTGATCAATTGCTCAAGGCCGCAAGCCTGAGCCGATGACCACCGGTGGGCAATGTGCCCGCCTCCCGTCTAATGTCAGGTGCGGGCATTCGTGCCCGCCTCCCATCCAATGTCAGGTGCGGGCACTCGTGCCCGCCGGGCATCTGTCGTCAGGTGCGGGCACTCGTGCCCGCCCCGGTCAGCTATTGTCAGGCGCGGGAACGTCCGATTTCTGCTTGCAGGTCTTGAGCCAGACATCATAGACCGGATGTTCGACCGCATTCAGCCCGGGGCTGTCGGCGAACATCCAGCCGGAGAATATCTTGCGTATCTTGCGGTCGAGCGTGATCTCGTCGACCTCGACGAAGGTGTCGGTCTTCGGCGCTTCCGTGTCCGGACGCGTGTAGCATACGCGCGGCGTCAGTTGCAGCGCGCCGAATTGCACCGTTTCATCGATATAGACGTCGAAAGTCGTGATGCGGCCGGTGATCTTGTCCAGCCCGGAGAATACCGCGATCGGGTTCTTGATCTTCTCGTCGGCGGCCAGTCCGGCGCCCGCATGCGTTGCGACCATACCAGCGGCGAGGAGTGCGACGAGGCTGCTTCGCAGTGAACACATATTCGGACGTTTCATTTCGCTTCCGGTTTCTCGAGCGTGCGTGGAATCGCGGCCTGCCTGTCGATAGGGTTCAATTATGGCAGAAGAAGAACCGATCAGGAACCCGGCGTCCAGGCATCGTAGTCGCCCGTGACGGCCGGTCGGTTGTCGCCGCGCGCTATCGAGCCCTTGGGGCGATAGGCGGCGGGCGTGCCGGTCAGATTCGGCTGGTGGCTCTTTTCCCATTCCATCTGCTTGTAATCCTCGGCAGAGGGCGGCGTGTCGACACGATGGTGCATCCAGCCATGCCAGCCGGCGGGGATGGCCGATGCTTCCGCATAGCCATTATAGATGACCCAGCGGCGCTTGCGCCCTTCGGAATCGAAGGTGCCTTCGAAATAGACATTGCCGAACTGGTCTTCGCCGACCTTGGTGCCCTTGCGCCAGGTAAAGAAGCGGGTGCCGAGCGTCTGCCCATTCCACCAGGTGAAAAACTGAGTAAAGAAGGTTTTCATGGCAATCCTGCTTGCAACGAAATCATGTCGTTGTCCGGTTTATGGCCGCATCGCCGCACTATGGCAAGGGTCAAGTTGACGCTGGCGCCAGCTTCATCTTGAAACCGGCATGGGATTTCTCGAAGCCGAGCCGCTCGTAGAACTTGTGAGCATCGACCCGTTTCGCGTTGGACGTAAGGTGTGCATGCACCGCGCCGCGCTCGCGGCCGAGCGCCAGGCAATGATTGACGAGGCGCGCGCCGATACCCTTGCTGCGCATGTCGGCGCGGGTCTGCACCGCCTCGATCGCCATCTTGAGCGCGCCCCTGCCGGGCAGCGAATGGATGAATGTCAGCTGTGCCGTGGCAACCACCTCGCCGGCATGTTCGACCACCAGCAGCAGATCGCCCGGGCTCGCCATAATCGCGGCGAATGCGCGCTCGTAGTGCGGGCGCGCCGCCTCGTCCAGCGTGTCGCCATGGCCGCCGAGCGCATCGGCGGCAAACAGGCCGATCAGCGCCGCCAGATCCTCGGGCCGCGCCTCGCGGATGTGGAAATCATCGCTGCTCATGGCGCGAGTTCATAGCCGACGAGCGGCTTTTCGAGCACCAGCACCGATATTTGCGAACCCGGCTCGCCCCAGTTCTCGATGACCGCGCCGGTCCTCGCGAAGCCGCGGCTTTCGTAGAAGCGGCAGGCCTTCTCGTTGGCTTCGATCACTTCGAGCTGAAGCGTATAGACGCCGGGAAAGGCGCTTTCCATTTCCGCCAGCAACAGCGAACCGACGCCCTTGCCCTGATGCTCGGGATGCACGTAGAGCTGGTGCAGGATCGACAGCTTGTGATCCTTCTGGCTGGCATAGGCCACGCCGAGAATATCCGCGCCATCGTCGGCGACGACGAATTCGGAATAGGGCTTGGCGAGATTGCGCTTCAGCGCCTCGACGGAGTGCCAGCGGCCGGTGATCCCATCGACCTTCTGCGCGCCGTAGACTTCGTCATAGGTGGCGTGCCACGTCGCCACCAGCAATTCATGGACCGCCTGCAGGTCTTCCCTGGTGACGCTGCGGATCCACATCTATTCCGTGATCCCCAGCTTTGCCTTGACGAGGTCGCTCACCGCCTGAGGATTGGCCTTGCCGCCGGTCGCCTTCATCACCTGGCCGACGAACCAGCCTGCCATGGTCGGCTTTGCCCTCGCCTGCTCCACCTTGTCGGGATTGGCGGCGATGACGTCGTCGACAGCCTTTTCGATGGCGCCGGTATCGGTGACCTGTTTCATGCCGCGGCTCTCGACCACCTGGCGCGGGTCGCCGCCTTCGTTCCAGACGATCTCGAAAAGGTCCTTGGCGATCTTGCCGGAAATCGTGCCTTCCTTGATCAGGTCGATGATGGCGCCAAGCTGGTCGGGCGAAACCGGCGACTCGTCGATGCCCTTGCCGGCCTTGTTGAGGGCGCCGAGCAGGTCGTTGATCACCCAGTTCGCCGATGCCTTGCCGTCGCGTCCCCTGGCCACCGCCTCGTAATAATCGGCGATCGCCTTTTCGGTGACGAGAATGGAAGCGTCATAGACCGAGAGACCGAGATCGGACACCAGCCGCGCGCGCTTGTCGTCGGGCAATTCCGGCAGGTCGGACCGGATCTCGTCGACATATTCCTGCGTGAATTCCAGCGGCAGCAGGTCGGGATCGGGGAAATAGCGATAATCATGCGCCTCTTCCTTGGAGCGCATGGAGCGCGTCTCGCCCTTGACGGGATCGAAAAGCCGCGTCTCCTGGTCGATCTCGCCGCCATCTTCGAGGATGCCGATCTGGCGGCGGGCCTCATATTCGATGGCCTGGCCGACGAAGCGGATGGAATTCACATTCTTGATCTCGCATCGCGTGCCGAACGCGCCGCCCGGCTTGCGCACCGAGACGTTGACGTCGGCGCGCATCGAGCCTTCGTCCATATTGCCGTCGCAGGTGCCGAGATAGCGCACGATGGTGCGCAGCTTGGTCAGATAGGCCTTCGCCTCGTCCGAGGAGCGCATGTCCGGCTTGGACACGATCTCCATCAGCGCGACGCCGGAACGATTGAGATCGACATAGGACATGGTCGGGTTCTGGTCGTGCAGCGACTTGCCGGCATCCTGCTCCAGATGCAGCCGCTCGATGCCGATCTCGATATCCTCGAACTGGCCCTGCTTGTCCGGCCCGACGGATATGATCATCGTGCCCTCGCCGACGATCGGCTGCTTGAACTGCGATATCTGGTAGCCCTGCGGCAGATCCGGGTAGAAATAGTTCTTGCGGTCGAACACCGATTTCAGGTTGATCTGCGCCTTCAGGCCGAGCCCGGTCCGGATGGCCTGGCGCACGCACCATTCATTGATGACCGGCAGCATGCCGGGCATGGCCGCATCCACCAGCGACACATTCTCGTTGGGTCCGGCGCCGAAGGTCGTCGATGCTCCCGAGAACAGCTTGGAGTTCGACGTTACCTGCGCGTGTACTTCCATGCCGATTACAACTTCCCAATCGCCGGTCGCACCGGAAATGAAGCGTTTGGGTTCGGGTGTACGGGTATCAACGAGAGTCATGCTGCCTGTCATTCCTGGGCTGGATTTTCTGACTACTGGCTAGAGCAAACCGCTCAGTCAGGCAAGCCCTTCCGAGCCGCCGATGCCAGCTCTCGCAGCGCCATATGCTTGAAACAGCCGACCAGCCGGTCGCCTTCCTCGCGCTCCACCGATATCGCCAGCCGCATCGTCGCCTCGCCAAGCTGCATCAGCAGGAAGCTCGACTGTTCGAGCGCCTGCCTGTCCGCGCCCGGCGAAACGCGCGCGCGCGCATCGGCCAACAAGCCGCCGGTGACGCGGCTGTCGGCGATGTCGATATTGCGCAGGGCCTTGTCCGCCTGGGTGCCGGACCAGATATCGCGCATGACCGGCTCGGCCAGGAACATGGCGTAATAGGTGTCGATCAGTTCGCCAAAGGCGCGCAGCAGCGCCGGCTCGTCATCCGCGCCCTGCAGGGCCTCGGCAATGCAGGCCTGCCCGGCCTGATTGTAGCGCTCGGCAAGCGTGCGGATGATCGCGGCCTTGTCGGGGAAATATTGATAGAGCGAGCCGATCGAAATGCCCGCCTGCGCGGCAACGTCGCTCATGCGCATGGCGTCGCTGCCGCCCTGCTCTATCAGCCGCGTCGCGCAGAGAAGAATCCTCTCTACCCTGTCGCGGCTGCGCTGCTGCGTGGGTTCGCGCCGGGCCGCGGCTTCGGGATTGGCCTGCTCGTTCATGAGTATTCCTCACATTTTCACTTGACACCCATAATATGAGGATTAATCACATTTGCAAATATGATAAACACTCACATTTTGGAGGACGTCATGACAGATAGAGATTTGGGCAAGCCGGTGCTGGTGATCGGCGGCACGGGAAAGACCGGCAAGCGCGTCGCGAGCCGGCTGGCGCAGCTTGGCATTCCGGTGAGGATCGGCTCGCGCAGTGCGGCGCCGGCATTCGACTGGAACGATCCGGCAGGTTGGCAATCCGCGCTCGATGGCGTCTCTGCCGCCTACATCACCTATTATCCCGACCTCGCGGTGCCGGGTTCGGGCGCGGCCATCCAGCGCCTGACGAGGCTCGCGCTGGAGATGGGCGTCAAGCGGCTGGTCCTGCTTTCCGGGCGCGGCGAACCGGAGGCGCAACACGCCGAAGCAATCCTGCAGGCTTCCGGGGCGGATTGGACCATCGTCCGCGCGAGCTGGTTCATGCAGAACTTCAGCGAAAGCCTGATGGCGGGCCCTATCCTGTCCGGCGCCCTGGCCTTGCCGGCAGGGGCGGTGCGCGAGCCGTTCATCGATGCGGACGACATTGCCGATGTCGTGACGGCGGCGCTGACCGATCCGCAACATATCGGGCAGATATACGAGGTGACGGGGCCGCGCCTGCTGACCTTTGGCGAGGCGACGGCGGAAATCGCCAGCGCCACCGGCCGCAGCATTGATTATCATACGATTACGCCGCAGGATTTCATGGCGGGCTTGCGGCACGAGCAGACGCCGGAGGACCTGGTGCAGCTGATCAACGAGCTGTTCACGGTCGTGCTCGACGGGCGCAACGAATATCTCGGCGATGGCGTGCAACGGGCGCTCGGCCGCGAGCCGCGTGATTTCGTGCAATTTGCCCGCGACGGCGCGGCGCAGGGCGTTTGGGGGGACTGAGCGATGAATGGCTTGCTTGCGGTGCTCAATCTTGTGGCGATCCTCGGCAGCGGGATCATGGCCGGGCTGTTCTTCGCCTTTTCCAGCTTCATCATGACGGCATTTTCGCGCCTGCCGCCCGAACAGGGCATCGCGGCGATGAATTCCATCAATGTGACCATCCTGAACGCCACTTTCGGCCTGGCGTTCTTCGGCACGGCAATCGTCTGCCTCGTCCTCGGCATTGCCGGCTTCCTGCGCTGGGACATGCCCGGCTCGGCCTGGATGATCCTCGGCAGCCTCGCCTATCTCATCGGCACGATCGCGGTGACGATCATCTTCAACGTGCCGCTCAATGACGCGCTTGCCGCCGTCGCTCCCGCCAGCAGCGAGGGCGCGGCGATGTGGAGCCGCTATCTGGCGCAATGGCTGCCCTGGAACCATGTCCGGACCCTCGCCAACATGGTGGCGCTCGCCGCGTTCGCCCTCGCCTTCTCGCGGCTTGCCGCATGAGTGCGGGCTTGCCGTTCAGCCTAGCTGCAACCGCCTCTACAACATTCGGCTAGATACCGATCGGGCGATTCTCTGCTAGAATGCACGCGGTGGGAGGAAATGACGATGTTTCTGCAAACGATCGCCGAGGACGAGGCGAAAGGAAGAGTGGCCGAGATCTATTCGGCCCAGCGCGCCCAATCGGGCATGGTCATGGAAGCCATCCGCTGCTTCACCGCACGGCCCGATCTCCTCCCCGCCTATATGGATTTCGTCATGCAGGCGCGGGGGAATTTTTCGCTCAGCCAGCGCGACTGGCGCATCATCACCTTCATCGCCGCCCGGGACATTCCCTCCACCTATTGTTCGCATGTCTATGGCAGGCAGCTTATCGATGAACTCGGTTCGAGGGCGGCCGTCCTCGCCGTCCAGCGCGATCACCGCAATGCGGGCCTGTCGGAGCGGGACGTGGCAATGCTCGACTATGCGGAAAAGATCACGCGCGACGCGTCGAGAATCACCATCGACGACATAGGCCGGCTGCGCGATGCGGGTTTTTCCGACACGCAGATCTGCGACATTGCCCTCTGCGCCTCGTTCCGCAGCTTCGTCAGCCGCTTTTTCGACGCCGTGGGCGCCGTGCCGGAAGATGCCTTCCTCGACAGTGACGAAGAATTCAGGACGGCGATGACCGTCGGCAAGCCGATCTGAGCACGCGACCGACGCTGAGCCCCTCATGGTGAGGGAATTGGGTGTTTGGCAGGGGGATAATTCTGCGAGGTTTCCAACCTGGGCTCCCGGCTTTTCTGCAATCAAATCAAT
The DNA here is from genome assembly GCF_023554255.2 of Phyllobacterium sp. 21LDTY02-6. Classification (GTDB taxonomy): domain Bacteria; phylum Pseudomonadota; class Alphaproteobacteria; order Rhizobiales; family Rhizobiaceae; genus Phyllobacterium. The sequence goes on from NZ_JAMJWD020000007.1 coordinate 50,851, forward strand.
CATCCTCATCCTGAGCTTGTTGAAAGACCCCCCAACAGTAATGCAACACACGGCCCCTCTGGGGGGATAAGTGGAAACTTATCCCACCTGTTTGAAACCGGGTTATTCTGTGCAGGTTCTTTCCAGTGGGGGAGCAGCTTCCGGTGCTGTTTCGATTGCTGGGAAAGGATGGCGTTGCCGAAAGATCGGAAGTGACAACCCCGATTGGCCAGCAAACTGCAGAAGGAAACGGAGGTAGCGCTCATGTTTCCGGGTTGTTGCGTCTGACAAGCGCAGCAATAGCGGGCAAAGACGTCGCGGGCGGTCTTCGGACCTCGACCCTGATACCTACTGACGCGCTGAAGACCGCCCGTCTCCCCTCATTTCAATGACCAGACGCGATTTCGCGGGCGTGGTGAGGATTTTCCGTATCCAGCATCTGCACAAGGGATTGCAGCCCCCAGCCCGGCAACCATCGCATATTCACATTTTCAGCTTCATGCTCTATAGGATGGCGATCCACCCGATGGAGTGTTCATGTTCAAGCAGTCTCAGTCCCGCTGAAGCCCCAGCTTCGTTGCAAGTTGGGGCGTGAAAACAGAAGCCCCGCGCCGGTCCCTATCGGCAGCGGATGTTTTCGCATGGGCGTTTGCCCGTTTTCAGGACAAGACACATGGATATTTCGCGCGACGAACAGCGCATATTGCACCTGCTCGCGCAGGGCGGGAAGATATTGCTCGACAAGGACGATCGCAAAACGATCAGGGAGGTCATCTGCCTCACACGCGACGGCTCGAGATATATGGCCTGCGATATAGGCCTGTTTCGCAAGCTCAAGCGAAAGCGGGCCATCGCCTCTTCCGGCGGCGGCCCCTACCACGTGACAAGGCGTGGGCTGCAACTGGTGCGCTCCGAGTTGGACAACCGGTAAGGCAAACGCGGCGCCAGCGATGGCGCCGCGTCCACGGACCGCAGCAGATCCCGGGGGGAATCTCCGGCAAGGCGACATTTTTTCCGCCTTTTCAGGTGTATTCCCCGCAAGATTTGCTCTAAGAGAACCGCTTAACGCCCAACCGAACTGGTAATCCTCATGACGCTCTCGAATTCCATCCAGATCACGCCCGAACTCGTTGCCGCGCACGGGCTCAAGCCCGATGAATATCAGCGCATTCTCGACCTGATCGGGCGCGAGCCGAGCTTCACCGAACTCGGTATCTTCTCGGCCATGTGGAACGAGCACTGCTCCTACAAATCCTCGAAGAAGTGGCTGCGCACGCTGCCGACGACCGGCCCGCAGGTCATCCAGGGTCCCGGCGAAAATGCCGGCGTCGTCGATATCGGCGATGGCGATTGCGTCGTCTTCAAGATGGAAAGCCACAATCACCCCTCCTTCATCGAGCCCTACCAGGGCGCCGCGACGGGCGTCGGCGGCATCCTGCGCGACGTGTTCACCATGGGCGCACGGCCGATCGCAGCCATGAATGCGCTGCGTTTCGGCGAGCCGGACCATGCGAAGACGCGGCATCTGGTGTCGGGCGTCGTCGAGGGCGTCGGCGGCTACGGCAATTCCTTCGGCGTTCCGACCGTGGGCGGCGAAGTCAATTTCGAAGCGCGCTACAATGGCAATATCCTCGTCAACGCCTTTGCCGCGGGCCTCGCCAAGACGGATGCCATCTTCCTTTCCGAAGCCAAGGGCGTCGGGCTGCCCGTGGTCTATCTCGGCGCCAAGACCGGACGCGACGGCGTCGGCGGCGCAACGATGGCATCGGCGGAATTCGACGAATCCATCGACGAGAAGCGCCCGACCGTGCAGGTCGGCGATCCTTTCACCGAGAAGTGCCTGCTCGAAGCCTCGCTCGAACTGATGGCATCGGGCGCGGTAATCGCGATCCAGGACATGGGCGCGGCCGGCCTCACCTGTTCGGCGGTGGAGATGGGCGCCAAGGGCAATCTCGGCATCGAGCTCAACCTCGACAGCGTGCCCGTGCGCGAGGAGCAGATGAGCGCCTATGAAATGATGCTCTCCGAAAGCCAGGAGCGCATGCTCATGGTGCTGCGGCCGGAAAAAGAGCAGGAAGCCGAGGCGATCTTCAGGAAATGGGGGCTGGATTTCGCCATTGTCGGCTACACCACCGACGATCTGCGCTTCCGCGTCCTGCATCAGGGCGAGGAAGTCGCCAACCTGCCGATCAAGGACCTCGGCGACCAGGCGCCGGAATATGACCGTCCGTGGATGGAGCCGGGCAAGCATGCGCCGCTGCCGGCGGCCAATGTGCCGGAGGTCGAGGATTATGGCGCCGCGCTGCTGCAGATGGTCGGATCGCCCGATCTTTCCTCGCGCCGCTGGGTCTACGAGCAATATGACACGCTGATCCAGGGCAATTCGCTGCAGGTTCCGGGCGGCGATGCGGGCGTGGTGCGCGTCGAGGGCCATGCCAGCAAGGCGCTTGCCTTCTCCTCGGACGTTACCCCGCGCTATTGCGAGGCCGATCCCTATGAAGGCGGCAAGCAGGCGGTGGCGGAGTGCTGGCGCAATCTCACCGCCGTCGGCGCCGAGCCGCTGGCCGCGACCGACAATCTCAATTTCGGCAATCCGGAACGGCCGGAGATCATGGGGCAGCTGGTCAAGGCCATCGGCGGCATCGGCGATGCCTGCCGCGCGCTCGCCTTCCCGATCGTCTCGGGCAATGTCTCGCTCTATAATGAAACCAATGGCCAGGCCATCCTGCCGACGCCGACCATTGCCGGTGTCGGCCTTGTCCCCGACTGGACGAAGACGGCCCGGATCGGCGGCATGAGCGATGGCGACGTGCTGATCCTCGTCGGCGGCGACGGCAGCCATCTTGGCCAGTCGATCTACCTGCGCGATCTTCATGGCCGCGCCGACGGCCCTGCCCCGGCGGTCGATCTCGCCATCGAAAAGCGCAATGGCGATTTCATCCGTTCGGCCATCCGCAACGACCAGATCACCGCCTGCCACGACATTTCCGATGGCGGGCTGGCGATCGCGCTGGCCGAGATGTGCATGGCGGCGGGCAAGGGCGCCGACGTCGAGATCGGCGAAGGCTTGCCGCATGCGCTGCTGTTCGGCGAGGACCAGGCGCGCTATGTCATCGCCGTTGCGCCCGATCTCGCCAACCTGCTGACGCTCAATGCCGAGGGCTCGGGCCTGCCCTTCCGCAAGCTCGGCACCGCCGGCGGCGATTCATTGAACATCGCCGGCCTGCTCACCATATCCGTAGCGGACCTGACAAATGCCCACGAATCGTGGTTCCCTGACTATATGGCTGGTACCGGAACCAAAAGAAGCCAGGCCGCCTGAGGAGAACGAAAATGGCAATGGACGCGCGCGATATCGAGAAAATGATCCAGGACGCCATCCCGGATGCGAAGATAACGATCCGGGATCTTGCCGGGGATGGTGATCATTACGCTGCCGAGGTCGTCGCAGAGAGCTTTCGCGGCAAGTCGCGCGTGCAGCAGCACCAGATGGTCTATGATGCGCTGAAGGGCAATATGGGCGGCGTCCTGCATGCGCTGGCGCTGCAGACAAGTGCCCCGGACTGACCCCGCAACCGGGCGCCGCACGAGAGTTTGACTTGCGTTCGGGCGCCCATCGTGGTTTTTCTGGGTTAAACCATAGGCAAATCGCCTCGAAATACGTATTCTGGCTGCAGATTCCTCCCATGCGGCCGCGAAAGGAAGTCGAAAATGAGCGGTATCAACGAATTCATCGATAATGAGGTCAAGAGCAACGACGTCGTCCTGTTCATGAAGGGCACGCCGGGTTTCCCGCAATGCGGCTTCTCCGGCCAGGTGGTGCAGATCCTCGATTACATCGGCGTCGACTACAAGGGCGTCAACGTGCTGACCTCGAACGACCTGCGCCAGGGCATCAAGGATTATTCGAGCTGGCCGACCATCCCTCAGCTCTATGTGAAGGGTGAATTTGTCGGCGGCTGCGACATCATCCGCGAAATGTTCCAGGCAGGCGAACTGCAAACTCTCCTCAGCGAAAAGGGCATTGCCACCAAGGCAGCCTGATTACGCAATAAATTCAACCAATTCCGCCGAAAGGCGGAATTAGATTCTAAAAGGCGTCGGTTCTCCGACGCCTTTCTCGTCGTTTGTAATACAGGTTAGAAAATGGACAGCTCGGTTCAATCGCACGCCCCCAGGCTTCAGGGGATGGGCAAGGTGGAATTCATTGCAATTGCGGCAATGCTGATGGCGCTCAATGCCCTTGCCATCGACATCATGTTGCCCGGCCTGCAGGAGATTGGCGCGAGCCTCGGCGTCTCGAACGAAAATCACCGCCAGTATGTGATCTCCGCCTACCTGTTCGGATTTGCGGTCTCGCAGCTGTTCTATGGCCCCCTGTCGGACCGGTTCGGACGGCGCAAGCCGATGTTTGCCGGGCTCATCATCTATATTTTCTCGGCCATTGCCTGCGTCTTCGTGCCGAGCTTCGCCACGCTGCTGTTCTTCCGGCTGTTGCAGGGCGTCGGTTCCGCCGCGACGCGGGTGATCACGATTTCAATCGTGCGCGATGTCTATGGCGGGCGCATGATGGCGGAAGTGATGTCGCTGATCATGATGGTGTTCATGATCGTTCCGGTCATCGCACCAGCCACCGGACAGGCGGTGATGCTCTTCGGCAACTGGCACCTGATCTTCGTCTTCATGGCGGTGCTGGCGGCGGCGGTGCTGCTCTGGGTCTATATCCGCCTGCCGGAAACGCTCGATCCCGCCGATGTGCGCCCGTTCACGCTCGGCTCGGTGGCGCGCGGCTTCCGCATCGTCCTCACCAATCGCCCGGCGCTTTGCTACGCCCTTGCCAGCGCCTTCATCTTTGGCGGCCTGTTCGGCTTCATCAATTCGGCGCAGCAGATCTATGTCGGCATCTACGGGCTCGGCGTGTGGTTCCCGGTCGCCTTCTCGGCGGTCGCGATCATGATGGCGCTTTCGTCATTCGTGAATTCCCGGCTGGTCGGACGCTTCGGCATGCGCCGGCTTTCCCATGGCGCGCTGCTGGCATTCCTGGCGATCACCGGCGCGTGGCTGTTGCTGACGCTGTTCGGCCCGGCGCCGATGCCGTTCCCGCTCTTCCTGCTGTTCTTCGCCGCGGCGATGTTCCAGTTCGGCTGGATCGGCTCCAACTTCAATTCGCTGGCGATGGAGCCGCTCGGCCATGTCGCCGGCACCGCCTCCTCGGTGCTCGGCTTCATGGGCACGGCAGGCGGCGGGGCGATCGGCGCCATGATCGGACAGGCCTTCGACGGAACGACGCTGCCGCTGGTGATGGGTTATTTCCTGCTGGCGCTGATCGGCCTGATCTTCGTGCTCATTGCCGAGCGCGGCAGGCTGTTCCAGCCGCACAACCAGCCGATCTGATTATTCCGCGGCCCCGGGAGCAGCGGCCCCGAGAGCGGCGAAATCGAAGATCTTGCGGTCGAGCAGATGGCTCGGCCGCGTATTCGCCAGGGCGCGGATCATGGTCTCCTTGCGGCCGGGCATGCGCTTCTCGATATCGGCCAGCATCGCCTTCATCATGTTGCGCTGCAGGCCATCCTGGCTGCCGCAGAGGTCGCAGGGGATGATCGGAAACCGCATCGCCTGCGCGAACTTCTCCAGATCGTCCTCGGCGCAATAGCTCAGTGGACGCAGCAGCATCAGGTCGCCCTCGTCATTGATGAGCTTCGGCGGCATGGCAGCCAGGCGGCCGCCATGGAACAGGTTCATCATGAAGGTCTCTAATATGTCCTCGCGGTGATGGCCGAGGACGAGCGCCGAACAGCCCTCCTCGCGCGCCACGCGGTAGAGATGGCCGCGGCGCAGGCGCGAGCAGAGCGAGCAATAGGTCTGGTTTTCCGGCACCTTGTCGGTGACGATCGAATAGGTGTCACGATATTCGATGCGGTGGGCGATGCCATTGGCATTGAGATAATCGGGCAGGACATGCTTGGGAAAATTGGGCTGGCCCTGATCGAGATTGCAGGCCAGCAGTTCGACAGGCAGCAGGCCGCGCCACTTCAGATCGAGCAGCAGCGCCAGAAGCCCATAGGAGTCCTTGCCGCCGGAAAGGCCGACCAGCCAGCGCTCGCCCGGCTTCACCATGGAGAAATCCTCCAGCGCCTGCCTTGTATTGCGCAGCAGCCGCTTGCGCAGCTTGTTGAACTCCACGCTGCCCGGCGCGCTGAGGAACATCGGGTGGCAAGCGCCCGCGGCGTCGGCATTGTCGACGGCGAAATCCTGTTCGTGAACGGTCATCTGCACCTCCGGATAGTCGGCCACGCGGCCCGGTGACAAGGATAGTAGCGGCACTCTGTTCGGATCGGCAAGCCGGCACGCGCCATCGCTATTGCCCGAAAATCGACCAGCCCGTGCGCTGCGCCAGCAGTTCCAGCGCGGCCGAGCCGAGCAGGGAATTGCCGTTTTCGTTGAGGCCCGGCGACCATACGGCGATGGAAGCCTTGCCGGGCGCGATGGCCAGAATGCCGCCGCCGACGCCACTCTTGCCCGGCAGGCCGACGCGATAGGCGAAATCGCCCGATCCGTCATAATGGCCGCACATCAGCATCAGCGCATTGATGCGCCGGGCGCGGCCGGGCGACACGACGCTGCCGCCGGAGAGCGGATTGCGTCCGCCGCAGGCAAGGTACAGCCCGGCGGAAGCGAGCTGCCGGCACGACATGGCAATGGCGCAATGGTGGAAATAGACGCCGAGCACATGCTCGGCCGGATGTTGCAGATTGCCGAAGCCGCGCATGAAATTCGCCAGCGCGGCATTGCGATAGCCGGTCAGCGATTCCGACCGCGCGACATTGTGGTCGATGGTGATGTCGTCATCATCGGCAAGGTAGCGCACGAACTGGACGATCTCGCCGATCGCCTCCTTCGGCTGGTGTCCGGCGAGAACCACATCGGCGACGGCGATGGCGCCGGCATTGATGAAGGGATTGCGCGGCTTGCCACGCTCCTGCTCCAGCTGCACGATGGAATTGAAGGCATTGCCGGAAGGCTCCCGCCCGACCCGCGACCACAGGCCATCGCCGATCTTGCCCAGCGCGAGGGTCAGCGTGAAGACCTTCGACACGCTCTGGATGGAAAACGGCGTCTGCGCATCGCCGGCGAGGCAGGTCTCGCCCTCCACCGTCGACAGCGCGATGCCGAACTGCATCGGATCGACATTCGCCAGTTCCGGAATGTAATCGGCAAGCTTGCCCTCGCCGATCCTCTCGCCGAGGTCGCGGTAGACACTGTCGACTATCGCTTGCAGCTCCATCATTCTTCCCCAGTTTGCCGTATCAGACGTTCCGGCAATGAAGTTTTCGGCAATAAAAAAGCCGCCCAAGATCGCTCCGGGCGGCTTTCTCGATAAATGAACCTATCAGCGCGAATAGAATTCGACGACGAGGTTCGGTTCCATCTGGACCGCATAGGGCACATCGGAGAAGGCCGGAACGCGGGCGTATTTGGCAACCATCTTGTTGTGGTCGACTTCGAGGTAGTCCGGAACATCACGCTCGGCCAGCTGTACGGCCTCGAGCACGACGACGAGCTGCTTCGACTTCTCGCGAACTTCGATCACATCACCCGGCTTGCAGATGTAGGACTGAATGTTGGTGCGACGGCCGTTGACGTTGACATGGCCGTGGTTGACGAACTGGCGCGCTGCAAAGATCGTCGGAACGAACTTGGCGCGATAGACGATCGCGTCGAGACGCGACTCGAGCAAGCCGATCAGCTGTTCGCCGGTGTCGCCACGGCGGCGGGCAGCCTCTTCATAGGTCTTGCGGAACTGCTTTTCCGAAATATCGCCGTAGAAACCCTTCAGCTTCTGCTTCGCGCGCAGCTGCACGCCAAAGTCGGAAAGCTTGCTCTTGCGGCGCTGGCCGTGCTGGCCTGGGCCATATTCACGACGGTTTACCGGGGACTTCGGACGGCCCCAGATATTTTCGCCAAGGCGGCGGTCAATTTTATACTTGGACGATTCGCGCTTGCTCATCGCATTTCCTTTCAACAAAACAAACCGGGGCAAGGCCCAGGTCAAGGAAACGCGCCCTCCTCTGCCTTCCGTTTTCGAAGACTGACAGAGTGATCACGCAACGCAGCGTTCACACTCACGGGACACGTCAAATGAAACGCAGAGCTGTTAAGCCCTGCGCTGTGCGGCTTCTAGAGCGGGCGGGCGGCATTGTCAAGCGGAACGCATGTTTCATCGGCTCACATAAGTTGAACCCGATAACCGGACCCGAACGCGCGCGAATGCGTTAGGTTATGCCTTTCAGATAGGAGTAGAGCCGCTAATGACCCTATTCTCCGTCCAGCGCAAGTCCGTGCTGGCTGCTTCCCTCGCCCTGCTCGTGGCGCTTGTCCCGCAACCGGGCTCCAACGGTGCCGAAGCCCGGCCACACCGCAAGCATGCGGCGAGCCGCAATTTCGTGCCGGCAAGCCCGCCGCTGCCGGCCGAGAACCCGCGGCGGCAGGCCGAACCGGCCACGCCGCAGCCGAAGGAACCGGAAAGCGCCGGGGAGGAAGGTGCTGCCGCGCCGCTGCCGGCCGCGCGCCCGCAGCAGGGACCGGTGGCGGTGCCGGACGGCAAGCCAAAGCCAGAATCCGGGCCAGAACCCAAGCCCGAATCCGGGCCGGAATCCGGCACTGAACCCAAGCCCGACGAGAAGCCGAAACAGGAGGACAAGGCGACCTCGCCGGACCGGGTCTACCAGAATGCCTGCCCAGCCATCATGCGCGGCGATGTCGATGGCGAACTGGTGCCGCCCCTGGCGGAAGGCGCGTGCGGCGAGCGCTCGCCATTGCGTGTAAAGTCGGTCGGCAAGGACAAGCCCCTGATCTTCTCGGCCCCCGTCACCGTGAACTGCTCGATGGCGACGGTACTCGCCGAATGGGCGCCCACCATCCAGGCCGAGGCCGTGCGCAACTTCGGCGCCGAGGTCGAAACGGTGGTGACGGGCTCCGATTACCAGTGCCGCAAGGTCAATAATGGCCATGTCGGCCGCGTGTCGGAACACGCCTTCGCCAATGCGCTCGACATTGTTTCGTTCAAGTTCAAGAACGGCAAGAGCACCGAACTTGCCAGCGGCTGGAAGGGAAGCCCGGAGGAGCGTTCATTCTGGTCGGCGCTGCACAAGGCGAGCTGCGAGCGCTTCATGACGGTGATCGGCCCCGACGGCGATGCGGCCCATGCGACCAATCTACATCTCGACCTCGGCTGCCACGGCCAGGCCTGCAAGTCGCGAATCTGCCAGTGACGACTGCCAGTAATCGTTCAGTGACTGCTCTTCTTCTTGGGCAGGTCCTTCCTGTCGGTCTCGGCGAATTCCTCGAGTTCCTTCTCGCTCATCGATTCATACATGCTCTTCGAGGCGCCGCGCAGTTCACTCTTCTTCGTGTCGCCACGCTTGGCCGAAAGCGCTGCGCCCGCGGCCTTCTGCTGTGCTTGCGATTTTGCCGGCATTGCATTTCTCCTTTTCGTCATTCTTGAAACGTTACTCGGGGAGAGCAACGCGGCAGATGCGCAGGAGTTCCCGAAGCGCCGGCTCAGCCGCCATTGACGTCGCGGGCTGCATCGAAGGCGGCGCGGGCCTGCCGCAATCCATCGCGATTGGTTGCCGCCCATTCGCCGAGCGCCGCGACCGGCGTCGCGATCGAATGCCCCATCTCGGTCAGGCTGTAGGTCACTTCCGGCGGCGAAGTCGGTTTCACCGTGCGCCGCACCAGACCTTCGCGTTCGAGCGAGCGCAGCGTCACCGTCAGCATGCGCTGCGAGATGCCCTCGATCATGCGGCGCAGCACGTTGAAGCGGCGCGGCCCGGATTGCAGGTTGATGATCGTCAACAGGCTCCAGGTATCGCCGACAATGTCGAGCACCTCGCGCATGGGGCAGCTGCCGCCCTCCTTCTCCATCGCCGGCATCGACGCCAGCAGGGAAACGCCTGTCTCGGCCTTCGCATGTATGCTCATATGTCCTCCATTATCGATGGTTCCCGGGCGGCTGCGGTTACCTCGATGTACCCTGAAACGGAAAAAGTGCGTTCTTCACAAGGCCGCTGCGCTGGCTTAGATAGTTATCAATCGTAACCAACATACATAATTTTCCCACAAGGAGACATCATGAAAATCGCTCTGATCGGTGCTACCGGCTTTGTCGGCAAGGAATTGTTGAACGAGGCCGTCAATCGCGGCCATCAAGTCACCGCCCTCGTCAGGAATGTCGACAAGGTGGAAAAGCGCGATGGCGTGACGGCGGTGAAGGCCGACGCCCAGAACGCCGCCGGGCTGGCCGCGGCGCTGGAGGGCCATGACATCGTGATTTCCGCCTATAATCCCGGCTGGAACGAACCGGATATCCGGCAGATTCACATCAAGGCGAGCCAGGCGATCACCGACGCGACGCGGCAGGCGGGATTGAAGCGCCTGATCGTCATCGGCGGCGCCGGCAGCCTCTACGCCGAGGACGGAACCCAGTTCGTCGATGGCGCCCACTTCCCCGCCGCCTACAAGGAAGGCGCCCTCGGCGCGCGGCAGGCGCTGGACGATCTGCGCAAGGTGACGGACCTCGACTGGACGTTCGTATCGCCGCCGTTCCAGCTCGAACCCGGCGCCCGCACCGGCAAATACCGGCTCGGCGGCGAACATCCGGTCTTCGACGCCGATGGCAAGAGCGCAATCAGCGCTGCCGATCTCGCAGTCGCCATCCTCGACGAGGCAGAGACGCCGCGCCACGTGCAGGCACGCTTCACCGCCGCCTATTGATGATGGGCCTCAATAGGCCTTGGCGGCGTCGAGTATGCGGAACTGCGCCGTGGTCGAGCCATTCCAGTGGTTGAGCGAAAGATTGCCGGCGACGTGCAGGGATTGCCCGAGCTGGTTGAAGAGAAAATCGCCAAGGGCAGCGCCGCCGGCCCGAAAGGCGATGGCGCTGAGCTTCTTGCCGTCGGCCCCGACCAGCGTCGCCTTGACGTGGTTGGTGCCGATGGAGCGCGCATCCTGCAGCCGGTGATGCGGCAGGACGAGGACCGGCTGCGGATGGCCGGAGCCGAACGGCCCGGCGCGTTCCATCATCTCGAACAGGGCGACGGTCGCCCCTGAAGCGCTCAAGGCGCCATCGACGGCGAGCGACTGGTTGCTGCGCAGTTGCCCGACCATTTCGGCGGCATTCTCCTCGAAGAAGGCCCGCAGCGCGCCCAGTTTGTCGCGCTCGACGGTGATACCCGCCGCCATCGCATGGCCGCCGCCCTTGACCAGCAGGCCGCGTTCCACCGCGGCGCGCACGAGCCTGCCGAGATCGAAGCCATTGATGGAGCGCCCGGAGCCGCTGCCGACGCCATGGGCGTTGAAGGAAATGGCGAAGGCCGGCCGGCGCGCCTTCTCCTTCAGCCGCGCCGCGATCAGGCCGACAATGCCCGGATGCCAGTCGTCGCTCGCGGTGACGAGCACGGCCGGGCCGCTGGCGGCCGACATTTCCAGCATGGCCTCGGCTTCGGCCTGCTCCAGCATGATCGTTTCCATCGCCTGCCGTTCCTGGTTGAGCCGGTCGAGCTCCTCGGCGATGCGCATGGCCTCGTTGGGATCGTCGAGCGTCAGCAGCCTCGCACCGAGCCCGGCATCGCCGATACGCCCGCCGGCATTGATGCGCGGTCCTATCAGATAGGCGAAGTGGAACGCATTGAGCGGCTCGCCGATCCTCGATACGCGCGCCAGGGCGGCGATGCCGGCATTCTGCTGCGCCCGCGCCACCAGCAGGCCCTTGACCACGAAGGCGCGGTTGAGCGCCTTCAGGGGCACGACATCGCAGATCGTCGCAAGGGCAACGAGATCCAGCATGCCGAGCAGATCCGGCGCCAGCACGGCCGGCGAAGCGCCGGTTTCCCGCAATAGACGCTGCGTCTGCACGAGCGCGAGGAAGACCACCCCGGCGGCGCAAAGATGGCCCTGGCCGGAAAGATCGTCCTCCCGGTTGGGATTGACCACCGCCAGCGCCGAAGCGGGCAAGGCCCCGCCGACCTGATGGTGGTCGAGGACGACCACATCCGCGCCCGCCGCCTTCGCCTCATCGATGGCGGCCGCGCTGTTGGTGCCGCAATCCACCGTGACGATCAGCGACGCATGGCTGGCGAGTTCGCGCATGGCCGCGGGGTTCGGCCCGTAGCCTTCGAATATCCGGTCGGGAATATAGATGCGGTTGGCGACGCCGTAATGCGTCAGGAAACGCGACAACAGCGCCGAGGAACAGGCGCCATCGACGTCATAATCGCCGAAGATCGCCACGCTCTCGCGCCGCGCCACCGCCTGCGCCAGCCGCCCGGCCGCCTTGGCCATGTCGGTGAGGCTGGCCGGATCGGGCATCAGGCCCTTGATCGTCGGGTCCATGAAGGCAACGGCATCATCGATGCCGACGCCCCTGCCCGCGAGGACGCGGGTGATCAGATCGGGAAAGCCATGGTTCTGCGCCATGGCAAGGGCAAGGTTCGCCTCGCGCTGGCCGAGGCGATCCACCCATTTCAGTCCGGTGGCGGACTGTTCAACGCCGAGAAAAAGCCGTTCAGACATCATGCAGCGTTGAACCATCCGCTGGCGCGGAATGCAATGATTCCCTTACTGGAACTTGCTCATATCCTGATGTTTCGCCTTGATCTCGCGCACGGTCTGCGAATGCGAGCGCATGACGACCGTATGGGTCTGGATATAATCCCGCGCGAACTTGACGCCGGAGAGCATGTTGCCATCGGTCACGCCGGTCGCGGCGAAGAGCACGTCGCCCTTTGCCATCTCTTCCATCGTATAGACCTTCTTCGGGTCGGTGATGCCCATCTTGGCGGCACGGGCGACCTTGTCGTCGCTGTTGAGCTGCAGGCGCCCCTGCATCTGGCCGCCGATGCAGCGCAATGCCGCCGCCGCCAGCACGCCCTCAGGCGCACCGCCGATGCCGATATAGATGTCGATGCCGGTCTCGTCCGGATCGGTGGTGTGGATGACGCCGGCGACGTCGCCATCGCCGATCAGCCGGATCGAAGCGCCGGTGGCGCGTACTTCCTCGATCAGGCGCGCATGGCGCGGCCGGTCCATGATGCAGGCGGTGATCTCGCTCACCGGCACGCCCTTTGCCTTGGCAACGGCATTGATGTTCTCGATCGCGGGCGCATCGAGATTGACGATGCCGGCCGGATAACCGGGTCCGACGGCGATCTTTTCCATGTAGACGTCCGGCGCATAGAGCAGATTGCCCTTCTCGGCGATGGCGATGACCGCCAGCGAATTCGGCAGGTTCTTGGCGCAGATGGTCGTGCCTTCGAGCGGGTCGAGCGCGATATCCACCGCCGGGCCGCTCCTCGTGCCGACTTCCTCGCCGATATAGAGCATGGGAGCTTCGTCGCGCTCGCCTTCGCCGATGACCACCGTCCCGGCTATCGGCAGGCGGTTCAACTCCTGGCGCATCGCATCCACCGCAGCCTGGTCGGCGGCCATCTCGTCGCCCCGGCCACGCAACCTTGCGGCGGCCACGGCGGCGCGTTCGGTCACACGCACCAGCTCAAGGGTCAAGATACGATCTAGGCCTGCATCGGTCTGGTCAGAAGTTTTCGGCATAATGATTCCTGCGTTCGTTGGAGAGCCGGAAATTCAAAGGCCCCGGCTCCGGTAAGCAACTTTTGGCAAAGTCGCATCCGCGCGGCAAGGGCCAGCGGCCAAGAAAAACCGCTTGCTCAAAATCCTAATCGATTAAACCGTCGACGGGCTTTTCAGCCTGCCCGTTCGATGCGGATCATCTGCGGTTTGTCGGCCACATGACCGTCTTTCACGATGCCTTCGAGCGCCTTCTTCACGGCTGCTTCGGTGGTCTCGTGCGTCACCAGGATGACGGTTTTCAGCGCGTCGCTCGCGGGATCGACGCCCTGCCGCTGCACGATCGATTCCAGCGAAATATCATTGTCCGCCATGCGCTTGGCGATTGCCGCAAACACGCCCGCCCGGTCGTGCACCGTCAGGCGGATGAAATAGCCGCCCTCATGCGCCCGCATCTTGGCTCGCTTGTAGGGCGCAAGCGCCCGGGCCGGCGTGCCGAAAACCGGGCCATGCTGGAAGCCGGGCCGGCTCTTGGCGATATCCGCAAGATCGCCGATCACGGCGGACGCCGTTGCCAGCCCGCCCGCGCCGGGTCCCGAAAGCAGCAATTCGCCCAGAAGGTCGGTTTCGATGGCGACGGCGTTGGTCACGCCGTGAACCTGCGCGATCACCGATTCAACCGGAACCATTGTCGGATGCACGCGCTGTTCGATGCCGCTTTCCGTCTTCAGCGCGACGCCGAGAAGCTTGATCCTGTAGCCGAGTTCGTCCGCCGCGCGAATGTCGGCGAGGGAAATATTGCTGATGCCCTCGAGATAGATATCGTCGGCGGCAATCTGCGTCCCAAAGGCGAGGCTGGTCAGGATCGCCAGCTTGTGCGCGGTGTCGTTGCCCTCGATATCGAAGGTCGGATCGGCTTCGGCATAGCCGAGGCGCTGCGCATCCGCCAGGCAATCCTCGAAGGAAATGCCCTCGTCCCACATGCGCGTGAGGATGTAATTGCAGGTGCCGTTCATGATGCCGTAGACGCGCGAGACCCGATTGCCGGTCAGGGATTCGCGCAGGGCCTTGATCACCGGGATGCCGCCGGCGACAGCCGCCTCGAAATTCAGGAGCACGCCCTTTTCCTCGGCGATGCGCGCCAGCGCGACGCCATGCTTGGCGAGGAGAGCCTTGTTGGCGGTGACGACATGGCGCCCCGAGCGCAACGCCGCCTCGACCGCGCCGCGGGCCACGCCCTCGTCGCCGCCGATCAGCTCGATGAAGACGTCGATATCGTTGCAGCGCGCCAGCTCGACCGGATCGTCGAACCATTGCGCCGAACTCAGGTCCACGCCCCTGTCGCGCTTCGCATCGCGGGCGGAAACGCCGGTCACCACGATCTGCCTGCCGCACTGCCGGGTCAGCATCTCGCCCTTGTCCTGAAGGATCTTGACGACGGAGGCACCGACTGTACCCAATCCGGCGATTCCTACGCGCAGCACTTCACTCATCATTCATTCCTTGAAATTTCGAGCGGCGCCGGACAGCGCCGCGATATCACCCAACCCTGCGTCAGCGGCGCAGGTTCAGCGGGATGACGTTGTGCAGCTTTTCGTCCGCACTTGCAAGAAAGCGCTTGATGCCGCGCGCCGCCTGGCGGATCCGGTGCTCGTTTTCGACGAGGGCGATGCGGATGTAATCGTCGCCATGCTCGCCAAAGCCGATGCCGGGCGCAACCGCCACGTCGGCATGTTCGATGAGGAGCTTGGAAAACTCCAGCGAACCGAGGCTGCGGAACTTCTCCGGAATGGGCGCCCAGGCAAACATCGTGGCGGCGGGAGCCGGGACATCCCAGCCGGCGCGGCCAAAGCTCTCCACCAGCACGTCGCGCCGGTGCTTGTAGACCGAGCGCACTTCGGCGATGTCCGTACCGTCGCCATTGAGGGCAGCGGCAGCCGCAACCTGGATGGGTGTGAAGGCGCCGTAATCGAGATAGGACTTGACCCTCGTCAGCGCCGAGATCAGCCGTTCATTGCCGACGGCAAAACCCATGCGCCAGCCGGGCATGGAGAAGGTCTTCGACATCGAGGTGAATTCCACCGCGACATCGATCGCGCCCGGCACCTGGAGCACCGATGGCGGCGGCGAACCGTCGAAATAGATCTCCGAATAGGCGAGATCGGAAAGGATGATGATCTCGTGCTTGCGCGCGAAGGCGACGACATCCTTGTAGAAATCCAGCGAGGCGACATGCGCCGTCGGATTGGACGGGTAGTTGAGGATCAGCGCCAGCGGCTTCGGGATCGAATGCCGCACGCCCCGCTCCAGCGCCGGAATGAACTTGTCGTCCGGCGCTGACTGGACCGAGCGGATGACGCCGCCGGACATGATGAAGCCGAAGGCATGGATCGGATAGGTCGGATCGGGGCACAGCACCACATCGCCCGGCGCGGTGATGGCCTGGGCCATGTTGGCGAAGCCTTCCTTGGAGCCGAGGGTCGCCACCACCTGCGTATCGGGATTGAGCTTCACGCCGAAGCGGCGCTCATAATAGGCCGCCTGAGCCCGGCGCAGGCCGGGAATGCCCTTTGACGCCGAATAGCGATGCGTGCGCGGATCCTGCACCGCTTCGCATAATTTATCGACAATGCCCTGCGGCGTCGGCAGGTCCGGATTGCCCATGCCGAGATCCACAATGTCCGCACCCGCCGCTCGGGCGCTCGCCTTCAGGCGATTGACCTGTTCGAAAACATAGGGAGGCAGGCGGCGAACTTTATGAAATTCTTCCATATTTCGGGGTCCGGTAAAAAGAGTTCAATGCGCGTGCGCTATACACCGAATCCCCGCACTGGTCGAGCAATCATTGCATCCACGGGCCACGGAGATCGGCCTCCCGGTCGGCAGCGGGGCGCAGCGCATCCCGAACGCCGGCCGGGACGCAGAAATCCTATGGATTTTAACCCCGGTTGCGGAGTAGATTACGGTCAAAGGGACCGAAGATGAAACACCTCAATCACAAGCTGAATTGCCCACGGTGCGGAACGATCTATCTCGACATTCCGGACAGCGTCACCGACGAGACGCCGATCCACTGCAGCGAATGTGGCGGCCTGATCGGGCGATGGAGTGAACTGGAGCGCGATTTCAACCGCCAGGGCGGGCAGAACGGCGTCTTCGAGATGAAGGACGGCCAGATCCTGCGCAAGGTCTAGCGGCCGGAACGCACCGCGGCAAACTTGCCACGCCCCTTGATGGACGGCGATTCCACTCATGATTCCAGCAACTTGGGAAGACAACGCCCCTGCCCCATTGGCCCGGCGCAGGCGCTGAAACCGCAGCGCTGTACTGATCTCAAATCCCATTTGCGCCGGTAGCCGGGACGGCGTTCAGGCCGGCCGGACAAAGGTCGCAGTTCCCCGGGCGGGGAACAGTCGAGTATCGATTTTTGAAGAGGAAAAGTGGCGCGAGTGACGGGGCTCGAACCCGCGACCTCCGGCGTGACAGGCCGGCACTCTAACCAACTGAGCTACACCCGCGCACTTTCGTACCGAACAATTTGTCCGGCGTGAGCGGTCGTTTAAGGGGTTCGCGGGGTGGTGTCAAGCGGAAGCAGCAAGGAAAAATGCGATTGTGAAAAACTAATCCAACAAATGTTCAAGCGGCGATATTTTCCCTTGCCAAGCCGGCCTGAAACCACTAAACGCTGCCCACACACCCTTGAGGGGGCGATTAGCTCAGTTGGTAGAGCGCTTCGTTTACACCGAAGATGTCGGGAGTTCGAGTCTCTCATCGCCCACCATTCGATCCCACCATTCGATCCCATTGAAATCGACTGACTGCAGGCTGACCGCGTCGATTGCGGCTCAACCCGCATGTTTCGTCATGAGGTCCCGACGGCTTTCCTTGCCTCGGCTTTCCCGTCCCAGAGCGGCATTCCGAGCGATTTGGATACTTCCGGGTCGGTCGTATAGACCGGGAACCCCTTCTCCAGCAGCCTGAGCAGCACTTCGCTGTCGGTTTGCACATGGGAGCGGGAAAGGTTCGCGTCATTATAGATATGGCCGGCGGAATTCGGATTGATGCCGGTTATGATGACCGCTGACGCCCCATTATAAAGAGCGAACAGGACGGCAATCACTCCATTCGAACATTTCGAATAAGCGTCCAGCTCGAACATCTTGATACCGCTCACCTTTTCAATGAGGGCGATGCGCTCGTATCGATTGACGATCCGCAGATCCGCATATCGGTAGTCGAATGTTTCCAGCTGCTGCTCGAGACGCTTTCGTCCCTCGCGCCATAGAAGCACATAAAGCACGCCCGTGCGCTCGCCCTTGAGTACACGTCGGACATGCTGGGCATTCGTATTGGTGCCGTCGAGCTGCCGGCGCTGCATCAGCGTGATATCGGGCACGTCGATGCCCCATGCTTTGGTGACGGCCTGCGACCCATTGATCGTTATGACACGAAACCTGTCGTCGAAATCCGCCGGCAAGTGCGACACCGGCGCTGAACCCACCACCAGCACAGGTCCATCGAAGCAGGTCGGCGCCGTGGGCGGCGTGGACCGACGAAGCAGGTATTTCAACTTCCTGAATAGAAGCTTCGTCGCCTCCGCCAGCGTTTCGCTCATTCACCCATCTCCAGCTGCCTGTGCAATCTATTCACAATGCCTCCTGTTAAACCTGCCCGCCCAAGTTGCACTCAGCGCGTACGTATGGCAAGTCTACGCGCTCTTGCCCGTCTATTCACCACGTCTATCCACGCAGCGACCGCTAAGCATCCACGAGAAAAACACTTGAAGAGAAATATCCGGCTGGTGTCATCAAAATCAGAAATCGCGTTTCCCTATCCAGCGAACGAAAGACAGCGTCTGGAGCCAGCTTCACGGACAGTGACTCACAAGCTTCTCAGCCGGTGGCGAACCTTGAGAACCCGGAAGAAGCCGAGCGGAACGCGCCTGATACCACTCAATCCCGACGGGATCAAACCGCTCGCTGCTTCCGATATACCCTTGATATTCCTGACGCGGAACAGCCTGCGCTTTCTGGAGTCCTTTTTGACCCATTACCGCGGTCTTGGTGTCACGCGTTTCCTCTGCGTCGACGATCAATCCACTGACGGCACCCGCGAGAAGCTGCTGAACGAGCCCGATGTCGATCTTTTCGGATCCGATGTCCGCTATCGCGAGGCGAAAGGCGGCCTGATGTGGCGCGAGGCTCTCGTTGGCCTGTACGGGACGCAGCGCTGGTATCTGAACGTCGATTGCGACGAATACCTGGTTTATGGCGGCTGCGAGACGAAGAAGCTTCCCGAGTTTATCCAACGCCTCGAAGCAGCCGGGATTCTCCATTGCCCGGCACCGATGATAGACTTCTACCCGGAGGATTCCATCAGCTCCGCTGTCTTCGACGGTAGCAACAATTCGATGCCATGGACCATCGCCAACATGTTCGACCGGAGCGGCTATCGCCTGTTTCGAACCAGCTCAGGCATGATCATGTCGGGCGGCCCGCGCGACCGGGTTCTGGGGCGTCCTGCGATCCATGACGAACTGATGAAATATCCGCTCGTCTATGTCGAACACGACACGACGTTCAGCGTGAGCATACACAAGCCGTGGCCATTCACGCGAAACTTTTCCCCGATCGCCGGTTCGCTCCTGCATTTCAAGTTCTTCAACGAGACCGAAAGTCTGATCAAGGAAGCCATAAGAGATAATCAGTATTACAAGGGCTCCCGTTCGTATAAGAGCATGTTGAAGGCCCTGGATGAGGGGAAGCTTGTCAATCTCAAGTCGGACATCTCTGTCCATTATGAGAACTCCCGGCAACTGGAGCAGCTGGGATTCTTCAAGACGCTTTTCTAACCATCGAAACTCTGATCGCGATATTGGTTAGGGGGTACACATCATGAGATTTCCGCGTATCGAGATGCTGACGAAAATTCGCAGATCGATCGTCTATCGCCTTGGGCGGTATCGGCCGCCCGCACATCCCGTCAGATTCGATGGACCCGTTGTCGTCGTCGGCTCGGCTCCCGTATCGAACGTTCCGGAAGGCTTCGACAATCGATATTTCGTGATTTCGGTAAACGGCTCGCAGGTTGTCGCCGGCAATTGGGGCGTCCAAAAACCCGATGCGACTTTCATGCAGTTCAACCAGATCGAAGGGCAGACCGTAAACGCCCAGCAGGTTCGAAAAGTGCTGCGTGGCAGACAGACCGGCCTCCTTTATGTCGTTCGCTGGTCCAAAAGCCTGGAACAGCTTCGGCAGGGATTGGCCGCATTCAATTATTCCTGCGACGAGCTGCGCATGCTGAACCGCTACGGGCGCATGGCGCTCTATGAAGCGGTGGTCGGCAAGCTCAATCTGGAAATTGACGACGACATGAAGTTTTCCAACGGCATCACGGCTGTTCTGTACGCTATTACCAACGGCGCCCAGGCGGTGATCATCACCGGAATAAACCCGTCTTCATCCGGACATGTCTACAATGACGCCAACCTGAAACGTCTGCACGCCGGTACCGACAGGCAGATATTGGAATTGCTCGTCGAGCGTGGCTATCGATTGTTTACGGCCGATGCGGAGGTGGCAAAGGAATGCCGCATCCCTCTTTGGACTGCCGAAACTGCAGCGGCTGGACATTCGGCAGTGGATTCAGCGCGCTGATATTGAAGCCGGCCTGGTATTCCAACCGGTCGGCTGGAAGCTGGTCCGGGGCCGTTGCCCCGGACTGCGCAAATCTCAACTCAAATGGGTTTCCAGCCCGGATGCAGCGCATCTGCCTCGGCACGCCATTCATCGCCATAATCGACGTTCTGCCAATCCTTGAACCAGGGTCCGCCATTGGTGAAATGAACGGCGTTTGGATAGCCTTTCTCCGGCTTCTGGTTCCAGCCTTCCAGCCAGTTCCACTCGACCGGAACTTCACCGATTTCCTCGTCTTTGGCCCATTGCATGCGGTGCAGATATGCGCCGCTTTCCCTGTTGATCAGTTCGGGCGTCAATTGCCGCGTCGAAGGATGCTCGCAATTGAACAGCATGAACGACGACCAGTTCTTTCTCGGATAGTTGGTCTGGATCTGGCCATCCATCTTGGTGCCTTCCTTTGGCGTGTAGTCATGCTTGACACAGACCACGGCCTTGGATTCATCCCGATATTGCAGCAGTTGCGCGACGTCGGAGAAGAAGAGGAAGTCGCAATCGCAGAACAATGCCCACCCCTTGAAGCCGGCGAGCCAGGGGGTATAGAAGCGAGAATAGGTGAATTCCGTCGACGCAAGCGGATCGATTTCGCGCGAATAGGCGCCGGACTCGACAAGCTCGTTCAGTTTGATCGGTTTGACGCGAACCGGAATAGTGGCGTGCTTCAATATCGTACGTTCGGCGACCTCGAAGGCAATAGGTTCCCGTGAGTCCCAGCCGACATACACGTCAAGTTCATTTTGCATCAGTGCCTCGCTTCAATGCTAGAATCGGATGACCTTATGACAGAATGCCGGGAAAGAAAACTTCGTCCCAGGCCGTCCCTGCGAATCCCCCGGGGGCTTCATTTACGTCCTGATTGCGCATCCTAAGCCCGTCAAAAGGCATAAGGCTACCATTACATTCAACTTTCCAGACATTTTCCGTCCCGTTTGAAAAGTTCGACGATGGTTTGTCAAGCCGGAAGTCTTCGTCAGCCGGATCGGACCGTGAAACCCTCATGATGCCGCGGCAGGACCAGATGTCGCAATGGTCTCCGCTAAAAAACCACATATCTCGGCATAAGTCCCCAAAAGGCGTTTTGGCTGCTCTCCAAGGAGAATGCTGCCGGGCACATTTCACGTTAGGTAAGTTATGAATCATATTGCAATTGCCGCACCTGTCGAGAACGACAAGGAAGCGCAGACGGATTTTCCTGCATATGCCAGAGTATGGACAGTCAGCGAATCCAAGGCCGGCACTCTCACGCAATGTCTTGGCGTTGGAATGCATTTCGACCCTCATCCGGTCGAAAAGATAGTGGTTCGAACCCGTGGGCTTCGCAAACTGATTGCCCGCCCCGTTTTCAAGCGGAGCGAAGCCGAACCCGGCATCATCGTTTCCTGCGGGTCGCTGCCGGAGCAGCACGTGTTGCAGATGCAACGAACCTTCGGTGAACGGCCGCTCACGGTTCATCTTCAGCGACCGAAGGTGGAAGGCTATGATCTGTGCTTTGTCTCGCGCCATGACTGGACGCCCGAGCTTGCGGAACGGCCAAACTATCATTCCGTGGTCGGCGTTCCTCACCGGGTTACCCAGAGGGTTCTGGCGCCTTTGCGTGACAAGGCCCGCCTCCGTTACGCTCCGAACAACGAGAAAGTCGCCGTCATATTCGTTGGCGGAACAAATGGCGCTTATGCCTATGACGATCGGGCATTGAATGAACTGTCAAACGTGATCCACAAGCTTGTCGAACAGCATTGGCGCGTGCTTGTGTCGACGTCGCGTCGCTCCAGCCCCCAGACCCTTCAAGCGTTGCTCGAGCTACGGAACCCGATGGTCGAAGTGTGGGACAGGACCGGACACAACCCGTTTCTGGACTATATGGCGGCCGCCGACGCCTTCCTGATCGGCAAGGATTCCATCACCATGCCTTGCGAAGCGCTGGTGACGGGAAAACCGGTCTACGCATTGGAACTCACGCACATTCCCGGCGATCGTGTCACCAAATTCGAGAGGTTCCACCACGATCTTCAGGATGTCCTGAAGCTGACGCGGCCGTTCCGGGACGAGATCGCCGACTACGATTACGTCCCGTTGGACGAGACCGGAAGGATCGTCAAGACAATCTCAGCGGCCCTTGCCGCCAATCGTGCCTGAAGTCTGGGCCGGCCCCGGCTTGCCCTGTTTTTGGCGACAGGCTGAAAACAGGGCAAATCCTGCGCAGATGACGGCTGCGAAGACCGGCAGGCCATGCGGAGAAACCTCCATCGCCAGGCCGCCGATCAATGGCCCCAACAGCGCGCCGATGCCCCAGAAGATCGACAGCAAGGCATAGATGCCGAGCAGTTCGTTATCCTTGTAGGCATCGCCGAGCATGGCGATGGTGGTCGTGTAGATACCAACGAAGGCCCCTCCCCATACATAGAGCAGCGGATAAGCCAGCCAGGGGTTGGAAAAGGCGATCGGCCACACAAGGGCACCGATGGCCGAGATGACGGACAGCGCGATCAACACTGTTTGGCGAGGCAGCCTGTCGGCAAGCCATCCGATCGGCAATTGCAACGTGATCGCTCCGATCAGCAGCACGGTGAGAAGCAGCGTCGCCGAATCCTCGGTCCAGCCAAGCCGTATCGCATAGAGGGGCAGCAAGGTGAGACCCGCAGCCTCGAGCGCAGCATTGAGTGCCGAAGATGCCACCGCCACCGGCACGAGCTTGAGATATCGGAACGGATTGCCCGTTTCTTCCCTCGCCGGCGCTGTCGCCGCCGGCCTGCCGACGAACAGTATGACGCAGGCCACGACGGCGATTGCCGCGCCGATAAGGAATGCGAGAGATTGCTGCCTGCCCACCAGGGTCAGGATGGCAGGTCCCAGAGCGGTGCCGCACGAAAGAGCCGTGACGTAGATGGCCATTGTCGTGCCGCGATTTTTTTGCGCGGCAAGCTGGTTCAGCCAGGTCTCCGAAACGACGAACAGCGTTTCGGATGCTGCTCCGAGCGCGGCGCGCAATGGAAACCATAGCCATAAGAACGGCGCCAAGGGAAACAGGACGAGCAGGCCGCTGGAAGCCAGCAGCGCACCCTTCGCCAGGGCCGGGAAGCCCAATCGTTGCGCCAGTCGCGGAAGATAGGGCGCGGCCAGAAGAACGCCGATAGCGTACATGGCGCCGTTGGCTCCGATAAAGCCTTCGGAGTAGCCGGCTTCCGCCAGTTCCAGTGCGATCAGGGGCGCGCTGAGGCCGTATGTCAGGCCGAAGATCGCCGCGGTGAGAACGACGATGGCGGTGGCGCGTATATATCCGCTCATTTCGCTGCGGCCCTGCTCTCGTCGCCTTCTGCTGCACGGGCGGCCATGCCCCGGCTCGCGTGAATGGCATCGGAAAGCCTGCTGCGCCACCGCCGGTCGCTATGCTCGACGGTACTGCGCAGCAAGCGTGCATAGTCGAGAACCAGTCCCGGCGTCCACGTCATTGCCTCGGCGCGGCCGCGGACAATCCGGAGCAACCAAAATTGCGGATTGCTGATTATCTTCCACAGGTCACGCCAGACATGGCCGGTGTAGGAAGCGCCTTCGACAGCCGCATCGAGCGCCTGAATGACACTTGTCGAGCAATTGCGCGCTGTCAGATTATAGGTATCGTCGCGCGAATAGACCGCCCAGAAAGCCCGTAGCGCAGCCGCATCGAATTTGCGGAATGTCACTTTCTGATCCGGGAAGCACCAGTCGGCCGCCTCCTGGGCCAGCGATATGTTGAACTTGCCGGGAACGTCATTCTCATGTCCCGCCGAAAGCATTGCACGGAAATCGTCGGGACTGTGATCGATATCGCTGGCCGGATAGTGACTGACATAGAGATCGGGCTCCAGTTCAAGCGCGGCATGTCCGGTGGAAATGACACCCTTCTTGTCTACCGCCGCGATATAGCGGTCGATCAGAAGCCGGCGCTCCGGGTCCTTGATGGAACCGACGGCGGTCCAGACATGGACGTTCAAGGCCTGATCGTTGCGATCTGCTGCCCCGTCGCCCGCCGGAATGACCGGCCGCGCAACGCCTCCCTGCCAGTTGCGCGCGGCATAGAGGGGCAGCGACGTTACGGAACCGCCATCCGGCAATTGCCGCAGGGGAAGAGCCAGCCGGACGAGGCCATAGCCGGAGGTCAGCAACAACAGCGCAAAGCAGAACGGCACCGTGAGATGATGCGGCACCGGCCACGACATCAATATTGCCATCGCCAGGCCGACTTCAATCACACCCGCCGCAATGCCGACACGCCAGCGAGGGCTGTGGACGACGAAGGCGGTGCTGATCCTGAACAGGCCATCGATGAGAAATGCAGCTCCGAACACCATGGCCGCGCCGATATTGTCGTCCCAGGGAACATTGAATACCAGGAACGCCGCGACGAGAAAGCTTGCCCCGCGCAGCGCATCGATCCAGTGCTGGCGGAGCCCGAGCGAGGCGGCTGCGGCGATTTCCACCAATCCCTCGACAACCAGGAATATGGCAAGCGTATCGAGGACGACCGAGAGCGCACCATCGCTGAGGTCGAACAGGATGGCCACGCCGAGAAGAATCCAGACAATGCCGGCCACGGTCAACAGCCGCCAGATCGGTTTGAGGGCACGCGCTCCAAGCAGAAGAAAGACGAGACGAATCATATGATTTTCCGTTCCATGCCAATCAATGCTGGCCGGTTAGTTGGGTATTTCGCCGGTTAGTTGGTATTTCCCCCATTAGTTGGTATTTCCCCATTAGTTGGTATTTCCAAAGTATCGATTGCGCAACTTTTCGACAGTGCCGTCTTCCATGCGCTTAAGCAGCTGCAACGTCACCGGCTGTGCGAGGTCGCTGCCGCTGGGAAACGCGAAGCCGTATTTGTCCGGATGGAACAGTCTGCCGACCACTTCCACGTCTTCCGCTGGTCTGGAATGTGCGTAGTATTCGAGGACCGGAGCATCGCCGACAATCGCGTCGATATCTCCGTCGTTCATCGCGGAGACGGCCGCATCCAGATCCGGGTAAGGCCGGGACTCTATCCCTGTTGCCGCGAGGAAGTCCTCGGAAGCGCTGCCCTTGAAAACGCCCACCGTCTTGCCGGGCAGGTCGGCTATGGAGTGTATTCCCCTCTCGACGGCAACCGTTGTCATCACGCTGGTGACCGAGGAGGTCACATAGGCGATTATACCGACGCCGACCAGCATCCATATCGCCTGCCATACACGGCCAATCCAGCCGAACAGGTTTTTGCGGCCACTCGTCTTGCCATTGGTCGCTATCGATATGACGTGATGAAAGCTTTCGGCGGCGCCTTCACGCCAGCGCCTTGGAAAGTCCGGATCGAATTTCCGGTCGAAGAGGGTGAATCCGATCGTCGCCGCAGCAATGACGGCCAGCAGCCAGCCATAGGCACGCAGATGACCGGCGTCCGAAAGACCGGACAGAACACGGTCAAATCCCGATGAACCTCCCTCGCTCGGCACCATGATGCGCAGGCCGGCGTCGTACCAGGGCTGGGTGAAGTCAATGATTTCGGCGCGGGCACGGGTAATGGTGAGGTTGGTGACGGCGGCGTCCACCTCGCCATTTCGCGTGGCATCCACGAGCTCGCGCAAGGTGGGATAAGCCACATAGCGGGTACCGAGTTTCAGATCGCCCGCGACAGCTTCCCACAGGTCGGCCGCCATCCCATCATATCTGCTATTGTCGGCGATCACGAAGGGAGGACTGACATAGACGCCGACATTCACGAGGCGCGCATCCGGGAGTTGCGCTTGCGCCATGGCCGTTATCGACATGAACAGAGCGAGCAAGAATCCGCCGAACACCGGCACAAGACGCACAAGGCGCATGCGGGACATGGACGCAAAAGCGGATTTCGTCCTGTACCCTGCCCGTTCCTGCCGTTGCTTCCGGTCGCCTTTCCTACGAACTTCGGGCAGGCTTTGCCATTGCCAACGCTCGGATAGATTCATGCCATAACCTGTCAGCTCATTGATTGAAGCCTTTGGCCCTCATGCAATCGCCAATCAGTTCCTTTTCATCGGTAGCCTGTTCGATGCCATCACTGATGCCTGCGGCGATCGCACTGCCGAAAGACTTGTAATGTTCGTGTTGGCCCTGACCAATTCCTATCGTCGCAGCCCTGGCCTCGTACTTGCATTGAGCCAGCGCCTGATCGGTTTCAGAGCGGGGTGAGTCATCCTTGACCCAGGGTTTGTTATTGCTCACGCATCCAACAAGGGAAAGCGATGCTGCGACGATTGCTGCGCAAACGAAAACTTTATTCATCATAGTCTGCCCCGAATGAATTTTGCTCTGGCTCATGCGGCTTACTAGTGACCCGAATCTGAAGTTCACTCCATTATTGCAGCAGCGTCAGATGAACTTCAGATTCGATAAGGTCACTAGCAATTATATGTTTCTAGTGTGGTTTTCGGAATTGAAATACGCTCCGGCCCCTGCCGCCATAGTCAGGCGTATTTCAATTCCACCACACTAACCCGGGTCGTCGACAAGGCACCCTACCCCATGACAGCCAATATAGTTTCCATGGGTGTCGAAATTCGGCTCGCCCCGTTTGTCGAACTGCGGTCTGTCGTCGATAACCCCATCGGGATTGTCGACCTTGCAACCGAGGCCATGGCAACCATTATAGCCACCATGATCCCGGTGGTTGCTGGCGGAATGGTGATGGTGCTTGTGCTTGCCGCCTTCCGCCATCCCTTCGATCAGCGCTCCGACGACCGCGCCTGCAATCACGGCTCCGGTGTCATGTCCGCGATGATTATACGCGCGCGCACCGGGATCGAAGCCATCGCCTCGCCCGTGATGATAGCCGCCGACATCGGCAAAGACACCGGAACAACCCTGGGCGACCCAAAGATACTTGCTCTTGGGATTATAACCCCAGGTGCGGTTCAAGATGCAGGGACTGCCCGATATCTGGTGGATCAATTGCGGTTTGGAGAGCGGACCGGCATAGCACTCGTCATACTGGTAGTCTCTGGACCGACATTCAACGGTGGATTGCGCTTTCGCTTCCGACACCATGGTAAGTCCGGAAAAAGCGATAGCTGCCACGGCGATATACTGGATCATCATTGCCTGTTCCTTGTGATTTGATTGCTCGTCGTAACGCGACCAGCGCAAATTGGCGGCGCACCCCGGTGCGGATCAGTCTGCGGCCGGCACGGGGCAGCTCATATCCCCCTCCTGGCATTTCAGATAACCCTGAAAGTCCTTGATGCGGGATTGGGTCAGGCTGTCCCTGCACTGGGCGACGAGCATCGGCATCATGCTTCCCCCGGCCGCCCCTGCCGTCTGAAAATCGCACTCCGCATCGCGATATTTTCCCCAGGCGCGTTGTGTTTGAACGAGCAGTTTCCTGGTATCCGCGTCGTCGTTCAGACGGCCCTGGATCTTCTTGTAGAGAGCATTCAGCTTCGCGTCCGATTTCTTGAACGAGGCATCGGCGCACTGGCTCATGGTTGCTTGATCCTCCGCCCTGGCGCATTTGTCCTGAGCGAGCGATGGACCCGCCATCGCCAATATTCCGGCAGTAACCAAACCCAACAGACGAAGCGAGTTCATTTGATCATATCCCTTCAGAAGGATGTTAAGTTTTGCGTTGAAACCATTGTTCTGGATGCCGGAACGGCGTTGACTCCTGCCAGGAGGCCATGGCGACCGACACCCGCGCGACGCGTTCAGTCGATGACGACCTGTGCGAAACACCGGGCCAGTTTATCCGGTGCCCCGAGCTTCCTTGCCCATTTGATCAGGTCTGGCCTGTCCGATTCATCTGCGAATCCGCCCCACACGTCTCGAAACTGTTTCTTGCTGTTCACGGTCTGGAAGAACATCATCCCGTCATCGGCAATGGGCGTCGAAACATAAGCCGCGCTCCAGTCGCCGCTTTCCAGGATGGCATTGAACTCCACCTTTGCCGGCTTGACCTTGTTGCCGACCGCCGCCGCAACCAAAGGGGCATAGGCTTGCTTGCGCGCCTTCGTCAGATCGAGTCTTACACCGGCGCAGTCATTGGTCGCGGCCAAAGCCGCCGGGAGCGTGGCCCCCAGCCACGCAAGCCCGACAGCGACCATCATGGCACGTCGCCGTGCACTACCACTGAATCCGAACACCCTCACCCCCGTTTACAGATTATTGCAGATGACCGTCCCCGCTTTTGTCGGCGGCGGCAAAGTCCTCCATGACATGATCCATCAGTTCCTTGCGGCTGACGCTGCCATCCTTGTTCTTATCGACCGCCGTGAACTGATCTGCGCTTAGAATGTCGGCAGTTTCCGACTTGCCAAGGGCACCGTTCTTGTCGGCGTCGAGCTTGTCGAACGCACCGGACATGAAAGTCTGATACTCCTGCCGGCTGACGCTTCCATTATCATTCGTGTCCAGATGATCCTTGTGGCCCTCATGCATCGCCTGTTGTGCCGAGGCTGTTCCGACGCTGAAAAGGAAGAGGGAAACGGTTGTTGCGAATATGGATTTCATCGTTCTTGTCCCTTGCTTCACATCTCAACCGCACGCCAGGCGATTGCCGAGATAGCCACCACCACCGATGCCGACAGCCTCGGCCAGAACGCGACCGCCGCCACCGCCGATCGTGCTTCCGACGAGCCCGCCGACGATCGCACCGCCGACCGTGCCGGCAATGCAGCCGAATTCGGCATTGCGCGCCCGAACGTCCGGACTCGAACTTGACTGGCACCCAGCGATAAGCATCGCGATCGCCGAAACAGCCACAACCCGTGATTTGACCATGTGTCCCTCCTTCCGCACCCTGGGAAACCATCCCCGTGGGCGAGTTTCTCGTGGGTTTCCTTCAATTCAATTGAAAGAGAGCATAAAAACCGTCGAGGATCACCCGCACACGGCCTGTGCGCGGCTGAATAATGGCAAGAATGTGATAATTGGTGGTTTTTTGACAGTATTCATGTCACAGTAAAACTTATATTAATGATATTCCTACACAAATCGTGATAGCCGAAAGCAGCTTCGGCGGAGAGAACATGTTGTAATCTGGGCGCCGCAGTATCCTTCTCCAACCCTTCAGGTCAACGCATGTGAATTTCGTTCCCGCATTAATTGACCTTGAATGTAATTCTAACCCAAAATGTACATCTCGCACTTCCGGCTGTTTTCGGAATTCGGAACCATAGCAGAAATGCGTGAATTCAACTTTTGGAATCTTCCAGCTTCGATCTGAAATGAGCGATTCTCACCAAAGATGAAGGGTTTACAATGTTACAGGGTAGATCGGTAACTTGGGGGCCTCAGGTATTTCTCGGCGATGCTGCCATCAGTTGCACTTATACCGGTCCCAATGAAATCAATTACGTTCAGGCAGCCCACTCCATACTGATACATCTTACGCCGGACGCTGGATGGCAGCTTGCCGTGGACAGTGATCGAAAGTCCAGCGGCGTTGTCGCGCCGGGGGCAATCGACGTCGCGCCCGCCAATAGCCAGGTCTCGGGCAACTGGACTGGAAGGATGTATGGTCTGCGCATCGATATCGATCAGGCACGGCTCGAGCGGCTGGCCAGCGTGGAATTGGGCAGTGCAGAGTTCGAGTTGCAGCCGCCGGAATTCGGCTTTGTCGACAAGCACCTTCACACGCTCGCCCTGTGGACCCTGAAGGAGCTTAATGACGGGGATTCGTTCAGCACCGAGACTTTGGACGCGTTGGTTACCCTCTCCTATGTCCATGTGCTTCGCAATTATTCCTCATTGGCCGGGCGACCATCGCCGACTGGTGGATTGTCGCCCAAGGTTCTGCGCAAGGTGAAGGACTTCATCCATGCGAACAGGACGAGAAGCCTTACGATAGAAGAACTGGCATCTGTCGCGCTGCTGTCGCCCACGCACTTCCTGCGCGCATTCAGGCAATCGACCGGCCAATCGCCGCACCAGTTCGTATTGGCCGCCCGGCTCGCCCATGCGAGAGAACTCATCCTTGCCGGCGACGCGCCGCTCAGCTCAATTGCAATGTCGGCCGGCTTCTCGAGCCATAGCCACATGACGGCCCAGATGAAACGCGCCTGGGGCATCACGCCTTCCGAGATGCGGCGGAAACGCTAGTTCCATTTCGATCCCTTGCATCGGATTCGGGCCCGCCTGCAACCGGGCGGATCGGCGGTGCCGTATGGTTCGCGCTGTTCAAACCCGCCAGCCGCCGAGTATCTCCTCGGTTTCCGCCGTTTCGACCTGCTGCGACAGGCGCTGGCCATAGAAGAGCTGCATGGCATCATGGGCGGGGTCGGAGGAGCTGCAAACGGCGTCGGTGACGATGACGACGCGGTAGCCGATGTCGATCGCACCCATGACGGTTGCGAGGACGCAGACATCCGTTTCGCCGCCCGATATGATCAGCGTGTTGATCCGGCTGGTCTTCAGGCTCGCGACCAGTTCGCCGGAAAACCACGGCGAATAGACATATTTGTCGATCATCTTCGCCGGTGGCGCATAGGCCGCAAGCTCGGGCACGACGTCCACCAGCTTGCGGTCGAGCCTATCAAGCGTCATTTCGGGCCATTTCGAATAATAGCGCGACCAGGCGCCGCCGGCCTCCAATGGCTCGTTCGGGGGTATGAAACGGGTGAAGAAGGTCCTGGCCGGGGCATGGGAGACAAGGGCGCGGACATTGGGCATCACACGGTCGAACCAGGCCATCGCCCATGGGCTGCCACCGCGAAACAGGCCTTGCATGTCCACGCACACATGTGCCGACTGCTCGCCGATGGGCCCGAACCGCAAACCTGTCGCCATTGATACCTCCGCCGCCTCAACGCCCTGCCATGGGTCGAGGTTCCGCAGCGGGCAGCGAGAACGAAAAAGGCCGGGCATCGCTGCCCGGCCTCGGTTGTTCAAGCGATCGGCTTAATGCGCGATCTGGGATGCCGCATCGTCCTCGACCGGGTTCGAAGTCGGCACATGGGCCGGCTCCGTCCATTCGATCGGCTCCGGCTGGCGCACCAGCGCATGCTTGATCACTTCATTGGCATGCTTGACCGGAATGATCTCCAGACCGTTTTTGACATTGTCCGGTATCTCCGCCAGATCCTTGGCGTTTTCCTCCGGGATGAGCACCGTCTTGATGCCGCCGCGCAAGGCAGCCAGCAGCTTTTCCTTCAGGCCGCCGATCGGCAGAACCCTGCCGCGCAGGGTGATCTCGCCGGTCATGGCGATATCCTTGCGGACCGGAATGCCGGTGAGGATCGAGACGATCGCTGTTACCATGGCGATACCGGCGGACGGACCATCCTTCGGCGTCGCGCCTTCCGGCACGTGCACGTGGATATCGCGGCGATCGAACAAGGGCGGTTCCACGCCGAAATCGATGGCACGGGAGCGCACATAGGACGCCGCCGCCGAAATCGATTCCTTCATCACGTCGCGAAGATTGCCCGTCACCGTCATGCGGCCCTTGCCGGGCATCATCACGCCTTCGATCGTCAACAGCTCGCCGCCGACCTCGGTCCAGGCCAGACCAGTGACCACGCCAACCTGATCCTCGCCATCGATCTGTCCGAAACGGAACTTCTCGACACCGAGATAATCATCGATATTGGCTTCCGTGACCTTGACCGACTTCTTCTTGGTCTTGAGGATTTCGGTGACGGCCTTGCGGGCAAGCTTCATCAGCTCGCGCTCAAGGTTACGCACACCGGCCTCACGCGTATAGCTGCGGATGATCGCCCGCAACGCGCCCTCGGACACCGAGAATTCCTTCGGCTGCAAGGCATGATCGCGGATGGCCTTCGGCAGGAGATGGCGCTTGGCGATCTCGAGCTTCTCGTCTTCCGTGTAGCCTGCGATACGGATGATCTCCATGCGGTCCATCAGCGGACCGGGGATGTTCAGCGTATTCGCCGTCGTCACGAACATCACGTTCGACAGGTCGTATTCGACCTCGAGATAATGATCCATGAAGGTCGAGTTCTGTTCCGGATCGAGCACCTCGAGCAGCGCCGATGACGGATCGCCACGGAAATCCTGGCCCATCTTGTCGATCTCGTCGAGCAGGAAGAGCGGGTTGGACTTCTTCGCCTTCTTCATCGACTGGATGACCTTGCCGGGCATCGAACCGATATAGGTGCGGCGATGACCGCGAATCTCGGCCTCGTCCCGGACGCCGCCGAGCGACATGCGGACATATTCGCGCCCCGTCGCCTTGGCGATCGAACGCGCGAGCGAGGTCTTGCCGACGCCGGGAGGTCCGACGAGGCAGAGGATCGGGCCCTTGATCTTGGTCGAACGGGCCTGCACCGCGAGATATTCGACGATGCGGTCCTTGACCTTCTCAAGGCCGTAATGTTCGGCATCCAGCACCTCGTCGGCGAGGTTCAGGTCGTTCTTCACCTTGGAGCGCTTGCCCCACGGGATCGACAACAGCCAGTCGAGATAGTTGCGCACGACCGTTGCTTCGGCCGACATCGGGCTCATCTGCCGCAACTTCTTCAGTTCGGCATGGGCCTTCTCGCGCGCTTCCTTGGAAAGCTTCGTCTTCTTGATGCGCTCTTCCAGTTCGGCTGCCTCGTCGCGGCCGTCTTCGCCGTCGCCGAGTTCCTTCTGGATCGCCTTCATCTGCTCATTGAGGTAGTATTCGCGCTGGGTCTTCTCCATCTGGCGCTTGACGCGCGAGCGGATACGCTTTTCCACCTGGAGCACGGAAATCTCCGACTCCATGAAGGACATCGCCTTCTCCAGCCGCGCACGGACGGAGAGAATGGACAGCATGTCCTGCTTTTCCGGTATCTTGATCGCCAGATGCGAGGCGACCGTATCGGCAAGCTTCGAATAATCGTCGATCTGCCCGGCGGCGCCAACCACCTCGGGGGAAATCTTCTTGTTCAGCTTCACATAGTTTTCGAAGTCGGCGACCACCGAGCGCGCAAGAGCCTCGATCTCCACCGGATCTTCCTCCGGCTCGACCAGGGTCGTCGCATTGGCTTCGTGATAGTCGCTGCGCTCGCTGAAACCGGTGATCTCGGCACGCGCAATGCCCTCGACCAGAACCTTCACGGTTCCATCCGGCAGCTTCAGCAGCTGCAGGACATTGGCAATCGTGCCAACGGTGTAGATTGCATCGGCCTGGGGATCGTCATCGGCAGCATTCTTCTGCGTCGCGAGCAGTATCTGCTTGTCGACGCCCATCACTTCCTCAAGCGCGCGGATGGACTTCTCGCGGCCGACGAAGAGCGGAACGATCATGTGTGGGAAGACAACGATATCGCGCAACGGCAGAACGGCATAAAGCCCGGTCTCGCCACCCGCTGGTGTCTTCTTGCTTGGAACCGTCATTTCATGTCCTTTCTCAGGCCATCTGGCCAGATCGCCACCTCGGGTACCCTTTTGCCGGTTTCCAGGACCTGCTTATTGCTAGGTCCGGCTCACGAAACCGCGCCTTGAGCGGCGTACCACCGATAGTTTGGCTTAACACTTACTTGGAGTGACGACCTTCCGGTTTCAAGTCGCCGCGTCCCAAGCACATTCACAGAATCGTAATTATCCTGCGCCCACCGCGCCGCTAACGCAATATTGCCGCTTGCAGTGCACAGGAAAACTGAGGGCTGAAAACGAAAAAGCTCCGCACGATGCGGAGCCCTTCCGGCAGATGGCGCGATTTCCGTTGCTTCAGGCGGAAACATTGCCTTTTTCTTCCTTGCGTTCGGCGTAGATGTAGAGCGGACGGGAGTTCCCCTCCACCACATCTCCCGAAATGACGACCTCCTGCACTCCGTCGAGAGTGGGCAGTTCGTACATCGTGTCGAGGAGAATCTTCTCCATGATCGAGCGAAGTCCGCGAGCACCCGTCTTGCGGGCGATGGCCTTGCGGGCGATCGCCTTCAACGCATCCTCATGGAACGTCAGCTCGACGTTCTCCATGTCGAACAGCCGCTGGTACTGCTTGACGAGCGCGTTCTTCGGTTCGGACAGGATCTGGACCAGGGCGACCTCGTCGAGATCTTCCAAAGTCGCGATCACCGGCAGACGGCCGACGAATTCCGGGATGAGGCCGAATTTCAGCAGGTCCTCCGGCTCGAGTTCGCGGAAGATGGCGCCGACGCGGCGGTCATCCGGAGCCTTGACGGCGGCGCTGAAACCGATCGAGGTTTTCTCGCCGCGTGCCGAGATGATCTTGTCCAGACCGGCAAAGGCACCGCCGCAGATGAACAGGATGTTGGTGGTATCCACCTGCAGGAATTCCTGCTGCGGATGCTTGCGTCCACCCTGGGGCGGAACCGAGGCCACCGTGCCTTCCATGATCTTCAGAAGCGCCTGCTGGACGCCCTCGCCCGAAACGTCCCGGGTGATCGAAGGATTGTCCGACTTGCGGCTGATCTTGTCGACCTCGTCGATGTAGACGATGCCGCGCTGGGCACGCTCGACATTGTAGTCCGCCGACTGGAGCAGCTTCAATATGATGTTCTCGACATCCTCGCCCACATAGCCGGCCTCCGTAAGGGTCGTCGCGTCCGCCATGGTGAACGGCACGTCGATGATCCGCGCCAGCGACTGGGCCAGATAGGTCTTGCCGCAACCGGTCGGGCCAACCAGAAGGATGTTGGATTTCGCCAGTTCGACTTCATTGTTTTTCGATGCGTGCGCCAACCGCTTGTAATGGTTGTGCACCGCGACGGAGAGAACACGCTTGGCATGGTTCTGGCCGATGACGTAATCATCGAGAACAGCCATGATTTCCTGCGGCGTCGGGACGCCTTCACGGGATTTTACCAGGGAGGATTTGTTTTCCTCGCGGATAATGTCCATGCACAATTCGACGCATTCATCGCAGATGAAAACCGTCGGGCCCGCGATCAGTTTGCGGACTTCATGCTGGCTCTTCCCGCAAAACGAGCAATAAAGCGTATTCTTGGAATCGCCGCCGCCGTTGCTGACTTTGCTCATTTGCAGTTTCCTTTCAGTACCGGCCCTTCTCTCCTGGGCCGCCACTTCCAAATGGGGAAGTGATTCGTAGTTCTGGCACGATAGCTGTGACTAACTCACCAATAACTTAACGTAACGACTGCTGGCTTCTATGCAAGCCGCATCTGTGGCAGAAAATCCGCAACCGGGTCAAAAAAAGTTCATTTTCGACCCGGGCGGGTCATTTTAGCCGGGTTACTTGGCGTCACCTTCCACGATCGCGCGGGATTCGAGCAGCTTGTCGACCAGGCCGAACTCGACTGATTCCTCTGCGGTCATGAAATGATCGCGATCCAGCGTCCTCTCGATCGTGTCATAGTCACGACCGGTATGCTTGACGTAGATCTCGTTCAGGCGGCGCTTCATCTTGATGATATCCTGGGCGTGACGCTCGATATCGGAGGCCTGGCCCTGGAACCCGCCCGAGGGCTGGTGGAGCATGATGCGCGCATTCGGCAGGACGAAACGCATGTCCTTTTCGCCGGCCGTCAGCAGGAGCGAGCCCATGGAGGCGGCCTGGCCGAAGCAGAGCGTGGAGACTGCGGGCCGGATGAACTGCATCGTATCGTAGATCGCCATGCCGGAGGTCACGACGCCGCCTGGCGAATTGATGTAGAGGTTGATTTCCTTCTTCGGGTTCTCCGATTCAAGGAACAGCAGCTGCGCGCAGATAAGCGACGACATGCCGTCCTCGATCGGGCCGGTAATGAAGATAATGCGTTCTTTCAGCAGGCGCGAGAAAATATCATAGGCCCGCTCGCCCCGGTTGGTCTGCTCGACGACCATAGGCACGAGGTTCATAGCTGTTTCGATTGGATCTCTCATCGGTGGGCCTCAGCTTTTAGGGAATGCAAGGCGGAAGCTGCCTCGGATTCGTGGATCAACATTCCCTACATAGGGCGTCGATACCCGTCTTCGCAAGATGTTCCCTCGCCATTGCGCATATCAGGGTGAATCGCGCCGATCGCTAATCCGCCTCGGCGCGCAGCCAGCGCTTCAGGCCCTCGAAATCGCCATTGCCGACCGTCCGCGCCGGCGATCTGCTGGGCGGTCTTCGATATCTCGCGCATCGCCAGGTTTTTACGACCCTGGCTTTGGCCACCCCGGCCTGGACCACTATCGTTCTTCACCCTTCACGAAGCCGTGAACTTTAACTTGACTCTTTTTATCATGTTAATCTATACATGCGATTACTGACGCTACGGCAAACGTTAATTCGAAATTTGAAATAATATTTGCGCTGTGCAGCGTGTATTCACGCCTATTGACAGTGATTTTAGAAATGTTCCAAGAAAATATCTCGACAGATGACAACCCTATATTGTCAGCGATGCTGGAGAACAAGCGCAGGCTCATCACCATAGCTGAGCGTGTGCTGCAATCGAAAATACAGGCGGAAGATATATTTCATGACGCCGTGGTGAAGGCATGCGGCATGAGAACCGGCTGCATCCATTGTCCGATGGGATATGCCTGCCGGATGATCCACAATCTGGCGCTTGACGAGGTGCGCAGACGCCAGTCGGAGCGGCGCAAGCTGGTGCCGCTGGATGATATCGATACGATCCCCGCTACGGGCGTCGATGCGCTGGACTGCATGATCGGGGCAGAGGCGCTGGAACGGGTGCTGTCCTGTCTCGACGATCTGCCGCGGCGTACGCATGATGCCTTCCTGCGCCATCGCGTCGAAGGCGTGCCGCAGAAGGAGATCGCCGCCGAACTCGGGGTCTCGACGACACTCGTCAATTTCATGATCCGGGACGCCCATCGTCACTGCCGGGCCCGGTTCAATTCTGCCTGAGCGTCTTGCCCGAGCGCAGGAGCAAAAAAGCGAATATCGGCCCGCCCAGCAGCGTCGCGGTCAGCCCCGTCGGCAGTTGCCACGGGAAATATATGGTGCGACCGATGAAATCCGCCACTGCCATCAGTAGCGCCCCGAACAGCGCTGCCCCCCATATCTGCCGGACGCCACGCACCAGCCCCGCCTTCTGCGCCAGATGCGGCGCCATCAGGCCGACAAAGCTCAATGGCCCGACGGCCAGCGTTGCGATCGCCGTCAAAAGCGCGGTGAAGCCGAGCGTCAGGGCCCTGAAAAGGCGGACATTCACGCCGCGGGAGCGCGCTGCGCCCTCACCGAGCCCGTAAAGCTGTAGCGGCCGTGTGAATAACAGCGCCAGGCTTAGCGCGATGGCTGCGCAGACTGTGGAAATGACCGCCGTTTCGCCGCTTGTC
The DNA here is from genome assembly GCF_023554255.2 of Phyllobacterium sp. 21LDTY02-6. Taxonomy (GTDB): domain Bacteria; phylum Pseudomonadota; class Alphaproteobacteria; order Rhizobiales; family Rhizobiaceae; genus Phyllobacterium. Next base: position 88,266 of record NZ_JAMJWD020000007.1, read on the forward strand.
GCGTAGGTCGATCCGACCATCCAGTTCAGGAGCGAGGCAGCGCGAGGATCGCCGCTGGCGAGGATGACCGAGAACAGCGCCGTGAGAAACGCCCCCAGCGAGACGCCGATGATGAGGAACTGGTTGCTCGACTGCGCCTTGCGCAGGCTCATCGCCAGCAGCAATGCGAGGACGATGGCGGCCCCGAGAAAGCCTCCGAACAATCGCTGGCCGTAATCCGGCGCCGAAACCAGAAACAGCGTGCCGAGCAGGCCTATGGCGGTGCCGGCGCTGACGCCAAGCACTTCGGGACTGGCCATCGGATTGCCCGTCAGGCGCTGCAGGAGGCTGCCCGCAACCGCCAGCAGAACACCGGCGGAAATTGCCGCGAGAAGCCGCGGCCAGCGCCATTGAAGGAGGCTTTCCAGCGTCGCGCCCGTCTGCAGGGTCCATGATGCGTCGATGTCCCGCCCGACCATGATCGCCACGACGCAGGCTGCCAGCACCAGCGCCACAAGGACGGCGAGGATCAGGCCCGGCCTGCGGCTGGGCGCCTGGCCCTGCTGTGCCGCGGGCGTGCCCTGCATCATCGACTTGCTGCGCAGCATCACCAGCATCAGGATCGGCACGCCCGCCAGTGCGGTGACCGCGCCCGTGGGCAAGGAGACGCCGCCAAGCGATAGTTGCAATTGCAACAATTGGTCGATCAGCAGCAGCAGGCCCGCGCCGATGAGCGGAGCCAATGCCAGCCGGTGGCGGATATGGCGGGCGCCCGTTGCCCGCGCGATCACGGGGGCAGCGAGGCCGAGGAAGCCGATTATGCCGACCGAACTGACGGTGAAGGCCGTCAGTGTCACTGCCACGAAGATCACTGATGCACGGATGAGCGGCAGCTTCATGCCGAGGCTGCGGGCAGTTTCGCCAAGCGTGAGCAGGCTCAATTGCCGTGCCAGGAAATAGGCGCAAAGGCTTGCAATCATTATTTTAGGCGCCAATCGTCCGACCTCGCGCCAATCATTCTGGTTGAGCGAGCCGCCGCCCCAGATGAACAGGCCGGTGAGATAGTGATCCTTCATCTGCGCCAGCACCATGACCATGGCGCTGCAATAGAGCCCGAGAACGAGGCCGACGAGGATCACCGACACGGGATTGAACTGAAATCGCCAGGCGACCGAAAAGACGACGAGCATGGCTGCGAAGCCGCCAAAGGCCGTCACCAGATCCCGGTTCCAGCCAAGCAGCGCCGGAAACCAGACCAGCATGATGGCGAGCGCCAGTTGCGCCCCGGCCTCTATCCCGATCGTCGATGGCGAAGCCAATGGATTGTGCAGCACATGCTGCAGCAAAGTGCCCGACAGGCCAAGCGCGAAGCCGCAGACGACCGACATGGCAAGGCGCGGCAGCAATCCGTAATAGAGGAGCACCGCCCGGCTGTCGCTGATGTCCGGCGGGGTGAACGCCGCATCCACGCCGAGCGAAGCGAGGAGCGGCCCGATATTGAACGCCGCCACCCATGCGGCAAGCATCCAGATGGCCCCGGTGAAGGCGAGGCTGCGCCAAGGTCCGGCCATGTTGCTCAAGCCTCCGCCAGGAGGCGCGCAAAGCGCGAATAGGAGGGCAAGGTGCCAAACATCAGGACGCTCGCTATCCGCTGCGCATTGCCGCTGCGCACGAAGGGCATCGCCTGCCAGAGCGGGCTTTCCGGCAGGGTGGCGAGAACATCCGGAGGAACGGGATCCATATAGAACACCCTGCTGTCGCCGAGCGTCATCAGTTCGCTCAGGCCGGCATCGCTGAAGCCCCATTCATTGGTCGGCATCGTCCAGCCATTCCTGAGGTCGAGCTGGTCGAACACGTCCTGAAAAATTCCACCGGGCCCATAGACGCGCAGATTGCGGGCATCGAGAAAACTCACCACGGTGACGCCGCGATCCCTGAGATGGCCGGCCTGCTCCCGCGCGCGGGCGAGTTCTGCCTCCGTCCGGCCGATCAGAGCCTCCGCCGCGGGCTTCCGCCCAAGGATATCGCCCAATTGCCTCGTCGCCTCGACGATATGCGGCATGGGCGATGAACCGATGGCATGAATGGGATAGGATTGCACCGGCGCGATCGTTTCCAACTGCGGACGCACCCATTCGAGATAGGGCGTCGAAATGATGAGATCGGGCTTCAGGAGTTGCAGCATTTCCATGTTGAGTTCCTGGTTGGAACCCACATTGGCAATGCCCGCAGGAAGAATGGGCTCCATAACCCAATCCGGCCAGCTCGCCGGATCGATGAGGCCTGCCGGTACCGCACCGAGTTCCAGCAGCGTCTGGGCAAGGCCGTAATCGAGCGAAACGATGCGCATCGGCGCAGCGTGGGCGACCGACGGAATACCCGCCAGCAGCGCCATGCCTCCGGCCAGCACCTCACGACGGCGTAGCTTCCCGCTCGATATGCTGTCCACGGCCAACCTCAGAATTTCGCCGACAATATGCCCTTTATCACACGGCCTTCGCCGTAGATGCAGTACGGATCGCCGGCATTGTCGGCGGAGCAATTGCCGAAATAGGTCTTGTCGAAGAGATTGCTGGCCTTGAGCGTGCCTTTCCAGCCGCTCCGCTCATAGGAAAGCTGCGCATCGACCAGCGTATAGGCGTCGATGTCGACCTTGTTGGCATTGTCACCGAAGCTGCTGCCCATGTAGCGGACGCCGGCGCCAACCGCGAGCCCCTTCAGCGGCCCGTCCTGGAAGTCGTATTTCGCCCAGATGGACGCCTGGTGCTCCGGCACGAGCGAGGGCTGCATGCCCACTTCACCCGGCGTATTGCTCGACGTGATCTCGGCATCGAGATAGGTGTAGCTCGTAGTCATGCTGACGCCGTGGAAGAGATTGAGCGCGGCTTCGATCTCGACGCCCTGGTGGCGCACCTCGCCGGTCTGGATCGTGTTCTGCGGATTGGCGGGATCGGGCGTGTTGATGTTCGTCTTGGTGATCTGGAATACGGAGGCCGTTACGCTGCCCGGCAGGAAGCTCGGCTCATATTTGACGCCGGCCTCATATTGCCGCCCCTTGGAGGGCTCGAAGCTTTTGCCTTCCGCATCGACGCCGATATTGCTTTTGAAGGAGCTCGAATAGCTGATGTAGGGCGTCAGACCATTGTCGAAGAGATAGCCAATTCCAACCTGGCCGGTGAAGGCATTGTCGGACTGGTCGGAACTCGCGCTGTTGTCGAGCCTGTTATGCGTCTTCGTTTCGATCCAGGCCTGCCGCCCGCCGAGCGTCAGCAGCCAATGATCGTCGAACTTGGCATGCGTCTGCGCATAGATGCCGAACTGGTCGATCGTCTGCTTCAAATCTTCATATATGGGCGGATCGGAGGGATCGAGCCCGTAGACAGGATTGACGATGCCGAGCGTCGGGCCATCTCCGGAGCCCTTCTGCCCGTCGACGCCGAAGCGGTTATAGTCGAGGCCGATCAGCAACTCGTTCTCGAACCGCCCGGATTCGTATTTGTAGATGGCATTGTTGTCGACGCTGAAGATGGAGGCGCGCTGATCCACGGTGAAAGCGGTACGCGACATCGTCACGTCGTCGATCATTTTGTTGTAATACAGGTGCTTGTAATCCGTGTCCTCGGCGGTGTAGCGCAACTTCTGCACCACCTTCCAGGCATCGTTGAACTCATGGCTGAACTCATAGCCGATGGAGCCGTGGTTCGCTTCGAACTTGTCGAAATCCGGATCGCCAGTCGAGAAGCTGCGGCCGAGCCTGCCGTAGGCAGCAGGATATTGCACGCCGGACAGCGGCACGAACGAGTTCGGCGTGAGATCGTCCCACTGATAATTTGCAAGGATGGTCAAGGATGTGTCGGCGCTCGGCGACCAGGTAAGGGCCGGAGCGATGAAGACACGGTTGTTCCTGGAATAGTCCTTCTCCTGCTCGCCATCGCGGAAAAGCCCTGTCAGTCGATAGGACCAGATGCCCTCGCTGTCCAGGGGCCCGCCGGCATCGAGCCCCACCTCGTAGGTATTGAACGAGCCGTAGGAGGCGAAAGCATTATAGAGCGGCGCTTTCGTCGGCCGCTTGGTGATCCCATTGATCAGGCCGCCGACCTCGTTCTCGCCATAGAGAACGGAGGACGGACCCTTTAATACTTCAACCCTTTCAAGGCCATAGGGCTCGATCTTGAAGCCTGAGAAATCATTCGTCCGCTGCGTCAGGCCATCGCGGAAGATGGAATCGCTTCCTGCCGCGAAACCGCGAATATTGACCTGGGTGAACCTGTCGTCCACGCCCCAGGGAGATGCAGTGACGCCGGCCGTATAGGCCAGGGTGTCCTCGATGCGCTGCGACGGGCGATCCTCCATCTGCTTGCTGGTGATAACCGACACCGATTGCGGAATTTCGCGCAGCGGCGTTTCCACCTTGGCGCCCGTCGTCGCATCCTTGGCAACATAGCCATTGCCGGCGTCGCCGCCATCGCTCTCGATGGTGATCGTCTCCAGCCGGATCGAACTCGCGTCCTGCGCAAAACCTTGCTGACCGAGCAATGTGGTGGCGATGGCCGTGGTTAGAAAGAGCGCGCGCCGGTTACCCGAATAATTCAATGACGTCGTGCATCCCCGCATGACATACTCCTTAAAATAAAAACTTGACTAGGATTCTCAAATTAAAACATGAGTAGTTAATTCATGTTATTGAAGTCAAGGGCTGTTTCGGATTTATTCGCGGCCCTGACAATCCGCGGCAAGGATCAGAGCCGCGCCGTCTCCAGCGCCTGCTGGATATCCGTCCACAGCATGTCCGGATCTTCCAGCCCCGCCGTGATTCGGATGGTCTGAGGGCTAACGCCGAAATGGATGAAGGAGGTCGCCCGGTCCGGAATCTGCAGCGCCGCCTTGGCTGGGACGACGAGCGTCTCGGGCCCGCCCCAGCTCACGCCAAGCCGTATGTGCCGCAGCCCATTGACGAAGCGGGCAATGTCGATATCCGGATTGACATCGAATGCGAAGAGACCGCCATAGCCCGTCAGCGTCTTCGCGCCCGGATGGTCGGAAAATGCCGGGTGGCGCACAAGCGCGATGTCCTCGTGCGCACGAAGCTGTTTGGCCAGCAGCAGGCCGCTGTTCATATGTTCCTTCAACCTGACCCGCAGCGTCCGCATGCCGCGCAGGAGCAGCCAGGCCTCGAATGGCGACAGTTTGGCGCCGATATAGGGATAGGTCGAGCTGTTGATCTTCGCGATGAGCTCGCGCGGGCCGACCACGACGCCCGCCACCGTATCGCTGTGACCGCCCAGATATTTCGATGCGGCATGGATGACGATATCGACGCCGTGGCTGATCGGCTTCTGGTAAAGCGGCGTCGCCCAGGAATTGTCGATGATCGACACCACGCCCTCTTCGCGAGCCATGGCGGCGAGCGCCTCGATGTCCTGCAGCTCGAAGACCATGGAGGTCGGGTTTTCCAGATAGAGCAGCTTGGCGCCCCGCAAGGCCGCCCTCACCTCGTCATGGTCGGACGGATCGACGAAATCGACCGCCACGCCGAACCTGCTCATCAGCTTGACCAGCAGGCGATAGACATCGTTGTAGAGATGCTTGACGGCAACGACGCGATCCCCCGCCTCGACGAATGCCAGGATCGTCGCGGTGATCGCGGCCGTACCGCTCGAAAAACCGCGCCCGTCCTCGGTGCCTTCGAGGCGCGCCGTCAGGAGTTCGAATTCGCGCACGGTCGGATTGTCGCCGCGCGAATATATGTAGTTCCGGCTGCGCCCGGCGAAAACATCCTCCATCGCTTCATAGCTGTCATAGGTGAACAGCGAGGTCTGGAAGATGGGCGGCGACACGGCGTTGAAGGCCGCCTCGTCGACGGGCGATATGAGATCGTCCGGCATTGCTGACGGGCCGAATTCACGGGGCGGGATGGATTTGTTCATGGCGTCCTCGGGTGCGGATAAATTTGCAACGGGTTGGGCAAACGGGATCAGGATGCGGGAACCCAGAGCCTGTCGCCGAAGAACCGCTCGCGCGTCAGCATGACCAGCATGGCGCGCTTATGCGGAAAGTCGAACTGCTTGACCTTGGCAAAGCCGGAGCGGTCGAGATTTCTGATCTGCTGCTCGTGCGTGGCCCGCGGCTCGCCGACGATGCGCTGCGTTCGCGGCTCGTCGAGAAAGATGAAGTGCATCAGCGACGGCAGCCATGCCGTCAGCCATTTCCTGCCGCGAAAATCCGGCTCGCCGACTGCGACATGCCAGCCGCGGTCGTAGTCCTGCGCGTCATAATAGGGTCCGAGACGGTTTTCCTTGGCCCAATAGACCTCGAAATAGCCGAATGGCACATCATCGAAACAGCCGATCAGGGCGAGGACATGCGGGTCGTCATGGCGCTCCCGCAATATCGCCCGGTGCTTTTCCAGCGTTCCGCCATCCTCCCAGACGACATTGACCGTTTCGTCATTCATCCAGCGATGAAAATGCTGGGCATCCGCCTCCGGCTCGGCCACGCGGAACGAAATTCTCTGCCCGAGCCAAGGAATATAGCGTTCATAGACGGTGCCTGCGGGCTTGGGCGGCCGCTTCGGGTGGTAACGGCCATTGCTCAACACATGGAGCTGCGGATGCGGATAGCCCGGCTCGGCGATCCATGGGTTCGGCCATTGCCAAAACTCGCGCGGATCGACCAGCACCCTGTCGCCGGAGCGAAGACCGAAACGGCCGATCGGCAGATCATGCAGCTCGATGGCCTCGATCTCGCGCGACTGCGCCGAAAGATATTCGACTGCTGCAGCCGCAATGATTTCCGCCGCCTGTGCTTCGATATCCGGCAGCTGGACCGAAACGCCCTGCGCCTGCCTATCGATAGGTAGGCGATGCACGCCGTCGGTCGTCGATAGCAGCAGCTCGCCCGTCCCTTGCTCGCTCGCGGATCGGAGGAAGCTGGAACTGCGCGAAGTTATCTCGGCGTCGGCAACGGCTGCAATTTTCGTCTGAACGGTCATGAGTACTCCCGCATTCGCTGAAAGCCGCACATGCGGCATTGCCAGAAAGCCGCATGTGCGGCAGTTGCCAGAGTGACGAAGCGGGCGGCGCGCAATTTAGTCTCCGTCCGAAAAATTTCTTCACTACCGCCTAAATCGCCGGCGGGGTGGTCCGTCTTTGAGGCAGGTCTTACGCTTCAAGGAGCAACCACCATGCCCAATGCCGAGACGCTGCCAGAGATCTGGAGCATCGTCCGCGATCAGGAACACCGCTATTCCGTGTGGTCGAACGACAAGCCGCTGCCGGTCGGCTGGACCTTCGTGGAATTCAGCGGCAGCCGTGACGAATGCCTGGCCGAGATCAAGCGGATCTGGGTGGACCCCCGGCCGCTTGGCCTGCGCCAAGCCATGGCAGAGGCCGCGCCATCCGCGCCGCAAATCGAGCGATGACATCATGAACAAGCCATTCACCCAGCCGCATGCGGACCAGTCGATCACCTTGACGTCCGCACCCGACAGCCATCCCCTCACCCTTGCCCAGAAGCGGATCTGGTCGCTGCACCAGATCGGCAACAACACGGTCTTCCCGCCGCAAATCCTCACTCTGCGCTGGAGCCCCAAGGTCAGGCTTGATCAATTGCAAGCTGCGCTCGCCACGCTGGCGGCGCGGCATGACGCCTTGCGCGTCCGTTTCCACCGCTTTGCCGGCGGGCGCATCGAAGTCTCCGCGCCGGCGGATGTGCAACCACCGATGGAAATCCTTGGCAGCGAAAGCAACCCGCTGCGGGGGCACGAGGTGGAAGACGCGGCGGCAGCCTTTGCCGCGCGGGCTTTCGACCTGCTCAACGGTTCCCCCTCGCGCTTCCAGCTTGTCATGGCCGAAAACGGCCTGGTGTCGACCCTTGTCCTGCACCCGATCGTCTGCGACTGCGCCGCGGCTGCCGCGCTCCGCGAGGACCTCATCGCTTGTGTGGCAGGCCAGGAACTGCCCCTTGTCGCCGGTGATTTCCTCGCCCGCGGCGCTGCGGAAGAGCGCTATCTTGAAACGGCGGAACTTGCCGCATCGCTGCAATATTGGCGCCAGACGATCGGCGAGGAATATAGCGCAGCCACCCTGCCGACGCGCTTCAATGCCACGAGCTATGCCGGCGCCGCCCGCCGCCATCGCCGCTTTGCCATCGATGAAGCTCTCTGGGGTGCCACCAAGGATTTCGCCCGCCGCCATGCACTTGGCCCGGACCAAATCCTCATGGCCGCCTTCGCCATCCTGCTCGCGCGCTGCGGCGGCAATTATTCGCCGCTGCTTGGCACTTTGCTGGCCGGAAAGACCCGCAGCATCGTCCGAACCGAACAGATCCTGCCGCTTCGACTGCAGCTGTCGTCGCGCATGACCATTCTCGAAGTCTGCACCGCGCTTCGATCGGCCCTTGCCGACGCTATCCGGAACATCGTTCCATTCGAGCGCCTGATCCAGGAAATCCAGGCGCATGAGGAGCGCGAGCAGGATGCTTTCGTCAAATCATTGTTCGAGTTCCGGCCAAGGCCGGCGCCGTCCGCACTCGCCACTGACGATGCGGCCCCGGCGGTCCGCTCAGATGTGGAACTGGCGCTTGTCGCCACGCCCGGTTCGGGCGGCGGGATCGAGGCGCTGTTCGACTATGCGGACGGCATCTACCAGCCGGAACTGATCGAGCGCGCGGCGCAGCATTTCGAGCGCATCCTCGCCCAGGCGATCGCCGCCGATACGGTGCGGATCAAGGATATCGCACTCGTTTCCAATGACGAGATCGCGGTTCTGTCCGCCCCCTATGCGGATGACGGCGTCAACGATGACAGGCCGGTCCATGACCACATCTCCGCCCACGCCCGGCAGGATCCGGAGCGGACGGCGATCATCCATGGCGACGAAATCTGGACGCATGGCCGTCTGGAGCAGAGCGCGAACCGGCTGGCGCATCACCTCTTGAGGCTTGGCATCGGCGCCGATGTCAGCGTCGCGATTGCCGTAAAGCGCTCGCCAGAGGCGATCATGGGCATACTCGCCACGCTCAAGGCGGGCGGCGCCTACATACCGGTCGAGCCGGATCACCCGACGAGCCGCAACCATCACATCCTGCGCGATGGCGGCGTCAAGGTGATACTCACCAACAGCTGGTTGCTCGACCGTATTCCCGACGGTCTCGATGCGATCATCCTAGAGCTCGACCGGCTCGACCTGTCCGGCGAGCCGATCACGCCGCCGGACGTGGCGATCCACAAGGACCAGCTTGCCTATATCATGTATACGTCGGGCTCCACCGGCCTGCCGAAGGGCGTCGCCGTCGAGCATGGGCCGCTGACGCATCACATCCAGAACACCTCGCGCGTCTACGGCATGAGCGAGATTTCGCGCGAATTGCCGTTTCTGCCGTTCAGCTCGGATGGCGGCCATGAAAGATGGATGAACCCGCTCATGGAAGGCGGCAGCATCATCCTTCCCGATCAGCCGCTCTGGACGCCGGAGGAGACATTGACCGCGATGCGCAAGCATGGCGCCAACAATGCCAGCATTCCGACGACCTATCTGCAGCAACTGGCGGAATGGGCCGACGCCACGGACAGCGCTCCGCCGATGCGGCTCTATTCCTTCGGCGGCGAGGGCCTGGCGCAGCAGACATTCGACCTTCTGTCCACGGCGCTCAAATCCGAATGGCTGATCAATGGCTACGGGCCGACCGAAACGATCATGACGCCGATGGTCTGGAAGGTCCGGGCCGGCGAGAAATTCGAGGGCACCTATGCGCCCATCGGCCGTGCCGTCGGCAATCGCCGCGTCTATGTGCTCGATCCCGACCTCAATCCATGCCCGATCGGCGTCACCGGCGAACTCTATATCGGCGGCGAAGGCGTCGCGCGGGGCTATATCGGCAAGGCCGACATTACCGCCGACCGCTTCATTCCCGACCCGTTTTCGAACGAAGGCGGCCGCCTGTACCGTTCGGGCGACCTGACACGCTGGCGCGAAGACGGCACGGTCGAATTCGTCGGACGCGTCGATCACCAGGTCAAGCTCAGGGGCTATCGCATCGAACTCGGCGAGATCGAAGCGGCGTTGCTGCAGGACCGGTCCGTCGGCGAGGCGCTGGTGGTTCTCCGCGACGACGAAGCGACGCAGCAGAAGATGCTCGTCGCCTATGTCGTTGCCAAGCAGGGCGCGGACATTGACATTCCCGCCCTTTCGGCCGCGCTCGAACGGGCGCTTCCGGCCTATATGGTGCCGTCGGCGATCATGCCTCTGGCCGCCATGCCCATCAACCCGAACAGCAAGCTCGACCGTTTCGCGCTTCCCGCGCCGGCCCCTGTGCAGCGGCAGATCGTGATGCCTGCCACCGCATTGGAGGAGGAGATACTCGACATCTGGCGAGAGATCCTCAATGTCGATCCGATCAGCGTCGAGGACAATTTCTTCGCCATCGGCGGAAACTCCCTTGGCGCGATCCGCATCCTGTCGGCGCTGCGCCGGCAGAAGCCGCAGACCCCGGCGACCATCGCCGACCTCTTCAACAATCCGACGATCCGTTCATTTGCGGCCGTCCTCGAGCGCGAGGACGGCAAGGCGGGGAGCGAAGTCATCGTCCTGCGGGCTTCAGGCACAAGGCCGATGCTCTATTGCTTTCCCGGCCTGCTCGTGAGCACCCGCGAATATGTCAGGCTGGTCGACTATCTCGGTCCCGACCAGCCGGCGACAGGCTTCATCTGCTATTCGCTGTCGGAAAAGAAGGAGATCGGCGCCTCGGTCGACGAGATCATCGAAAGCTATGTCGATTACATCCGCCGCACCAGTGCCGGCCAACCCTGCTATTTCCTCGGCTGGTCATGGGGTGGCCTGCTCGCCTATGAAGCAGCGCGCAGGCTTGGAAACGATATCGACCTGAGGCTGATCACCATGGTCGATGTCTGCGATCTCGGCACCGAATTCGCCATCGGCGCCAAGCCCCGCTTCAAGCCCGGCGAGCGCGACCACCTTCATGCAACCGTGCAGCAATGGCTGGCGCGGACCGCCATGCGCGCGGAATGGGACCGACTGCTCGGCGTGATGGACGCGGATACCTATGACCAGTTCCTGCGCTTCGTCGGCGACGAAAAGGACGAGTTGCCGACCGACGGGCCGGATATCAGCAGCCGCGAACATACGTTCTGGATCCTCATCGACAATGCGTTGATCTTCCGGCGGCACGAACTCAAGCCGCATGACGTGCCTATCCATTCCTGGGCCGCCGACGACAGTCTCAACCGGGGCCTCAACCTCATCGATTGGCGGCGCTATTCGCCGCGCGCCAATCCGGCCGAGATCATCTCCGGCACCAACCATCTGCATGTCATCGGCTCGCAGGCATTCCACAGCCGCCTGTCCCACCGGCTGGAGGAAGCATTCCAGAACCTGTCGAAAGAGCACGGAAAGGTACGCTAATGACGACGATCTTCGCCGGAAACGACCGCCTGGCCGAAGAGGTCCTCGACCTCGCGGGTATCGGCATAGGGCCGTCCAATCTCAGTCTCGCATCGATCCTCGATGGCGTGGAGGGCATCAAGTCCCGCTTCTTCGAAAGCCGGGCGGAGTTCGACTGGCATCCCGGCATGATGCTGCCGGATGTCGAGCTGCAATCCTCCTACCTGAAGGACCTAGTCACGCCGGTGGTTCCGACCAGCCCGTGGTCTTTCGTCTCGTATCTCGTTGCGCATAAGCGGCTCTATGCGTTCCTCAACGCGCATTACGATGCCGTGCCGCGGCGTGAATTCGCGCAATACCTGTCCTGGGTCGCCGGCCGGCTGCCCAATCTGGCATTCGGCAGCGAGGTGCGCGAGGTGAAGCATGAGCGCGACCAGTTCGTGCTGCGGTTCGACCAGGGCAGCGCGCGGGCGAGGAATATCGTCCTCGGCACCGGCACCACGCCATTCGTGCCAGCGTGGGCGGCGCCGTTCATTGGCGAGCGCTGCTTTCACAATTCCGAGGCCAGATATCGCCTGCCCGACCTCGATGTCGCGCGCGTCGCGGTGATCGGCGGCGGACAAAGCGGCGGCGAGGTCGTGGAGGCCCTGCTCAACGCCAAGCCCGGCCTGAAGGAACTGAACTGGTTCAGTCGCAGGCACAATTTCGAACCGATCAACGATACAGCCTTTTCCAACCAGGTCTTTTCGCCCGAATATGTCTACGCCTTCCTCAATCTGAACCACGACCAGAAGCTGGAGGCGCTGAAAACGTCGATCCTGACCAGCGACGGGCTTTCGCTGTCAACGATAAATTCCATCTATCGGCGGCTCTACAGCCTGCGCTATCTGGAACATCGCCAGATCGATGCCAAATTGTCGCCGGGCCGCGACGTGATCCAGCTGGAACCGGCCAAGGAGGGCTACCGCCTCATTGTCCGCAACCGCTTCGATGGCGGCGTCGAGGTGGCGCATGCCGATGCGATCATCCTTGCGACGGGCTACCAGTTCCGCCTGCCTCGAGCCGTGGAGCCGTTGCAGGACCGTATCCAGTTCGATCGCCATGGCCGTCCCGTCCTGCAGGACGATTACAGCCTCGTCTGGACCGGCCCCAAGCACAATCGCATCATGGCGCAGAATGCCGGGCGCTATAGCCACGGAATTGCGGATTCGCAGCTGAGCCTGATGGCGTGGCGCAGCGCTCATATCGTCAACACATTGCTGGGACGTCAGCATTTCGATCTCGAACCGCACGATTCGCAGATCAACTGGCTGTCCAGCGGTCACGACACGGCGAGCCAGTCCATCGCAGTGGACTATTGATCAGCCAAGGGATCGGGCAGCCGCCGTGAGACGAATTGCGGCGCCGCCCCATCGGTTCGCGCCGATATTGCGGCGAGACAATTGTCCAGGAGCACCAGCCGGTGATGCCATTGCGGCTGGTCGCTGCGGCCCGGATGGACGATGCGGATCGACCCATCCGCCGTCCAGGAAACCTCGATCTTCGCGGGATCGACGCCGCCGAGCCCCTCGCCCGTGGCTTTCAGGAAGCTTTCCTTCAGCACCCAGAGCGCCAGCAGCGTCTGATGCGCTGCCGCCCCGTCCAGCGCTTCGACCATGCTCCGCTCTCTCGGCGAACAGAACGCATCCATCATATCGCGCTCAAGCACGGCATCGCGGCGCTCGGCATCGACGCCGACATGCGTGCAATCCGCACTGGCCGCGAAGACCACGATCCCGCTCATGTTGCTCAGATTGAAGGCGATCCTCTCGCCGCCTTTCCGCTTGGCGAGATAGGGTTTGCCCCCCGGCTCCTGCTCGATCGGAATGTCGACGAGGGCAAGCCCGGTCAGCTCCGACAATACAAGTCGCTGCAGGTAGCGGCCGGCAATGAAGGCATTCCTGTCCTTGTCGAAATGAAATCCGGCGGCGCGCTGGCGCTCGTCATCCGCAAGCTTCGCACCGATGCGTTTCCAGTCCACCGCGCGGTCGGCAAAATCCCACCAGCAGAACTCGACACCGGGCCGCGGCGCGGGTCCTTCCACTTCCGTGATCGGGCCAGACTGGAACGGCAGACGGTGCGCGGAAATCACTTTCGAATCGCGAAGGCGCGCTGAACGGCACGGTTCACCGCGACCGGCAGCAGCGACATATGGTTTTCGCCGGGATGAATCTCGACGTCCACGGCGATCGGGCGGTTCGGCAGCGCATGAAGCCGCTCGGCCATCTCGAAAGCATAGTGATCGGTGCGCGCGATCTTCAGCTTCTCGATCCGTTCGGCCTCATCTGCCGCTCCCTTGTGGAACGGCGCCAGTCGGTCAGTCTCGTATTCACCGCAGGAAAGATGGAGACGCGCGCCTTGTCGCGTTGCCGGATTGGCGCTGAATTGCGCGAAGAAGGCGTTGATGGCGCAATCCTCCCAGTAGATCGACGGGCTGGCGGCGAGCCAGGTCGAGAACGAGGCCGGGCGGGTGAACAGCGCATAGAGCACGAACAGGCCGCCGAACGAATGACCGAACAGCGCCTGGCGTTCCGGATCGACGGGCAGTTCGGCCTCGACGAGAGGCTTTACCTGGCCCTCGACGAAGCTGAGAAACGCCTCGGCGCCACCAGTCCGCACTTCCGGAGTGTTCGCGAAGAACGGCGGGTAGGTCTTGCCGGGCGGTGGGCCGAGGTCCCAGGATCGGCGAAGCGGATCATAGGCCGCGTCGGTCGGATAGCCGATGCTGACGATGATGCCATGCGAGACATTGGTACCGCCCGGATAGTTCGCCTGCGCGCGCATCGCATCCACCGCCGTTCCGATCACGGCATTGCCGTCGGTCATATAGAGGATCGGCCAGCCGTGCTCCGGCGCCTCGCCGGGCGGCCGATAGACGAAAACGCGGTAGGTCTGGCCGTTGCCGCCGGATACCAGATCGTGAAAGGTCGTATTGCCGACCAGGGCATTGGAACTGTTATGGAAGGTCATGGGGTCACTAGAGCCTGATCACATATTCCTTGCGGGTCGTCTCGATCACTTCCCACGTGCCGCGAAAGCCGGGGCGCAGGACGAAACTGTCGCCCGCGCCGATGTGATGTTCGCTGCCGCCCTCTTCCGTGATGACCGACCGGCCCGAAAGAATATGGCAGAACTCCCACTCGTCATAGGCGATCTTCCACTTGCCCGGCGTCGCTTCCCAGATGCCGGCATAGAGATTGCCCTCGGCCTCCTCGCAGTTCCAGGTACGGAACTGCGGGTCGCCCGAAATGATCCGGTCCGGCTGGGGTGCCCCATGCTCGGGCTCGATGCCTCCGAGTTCGATCTTTACGAATTGCGACACGGTCTACACCTTGGCAAGCGCCTGCTCCAGATCGGCAATGATGTCCTCGACGCTTTCGATACCGATCGAAAGGCGGACCACGTCAGGCCCTGCCCCCGCTGCTATCTTCTGTTCGTCGCGCAATTGCCGATGCGTGGTCGAGGCGGGATGGATCACCAGTGATTTTGTATCGCCGATATTGGCCAGGTGCGAGAACAATTCGAGGCTCTCCACCAGTTTCACGCCGGCATCATAGCCACCCTTGAGGCCGAAGGTGAACACCGAGCCGGCGCCCCGCGGCGCGTATTTGCGCTGCAGGCTGTTGAATGGATCGTCCGGCAGGCCGGCATAGCTGACCCAGCCGACCTTGTCGTGGCCTTTCAGGAATTTTGCGGTCTCGAGCGCATTGTCCGAGTGGCGCTGCATGCGCAGCGGCAGCGTCTCGATGCCGGTGGCGATCTGGAACGCGTTGAATGGCGACAGCGCCGGCCCGAGATCGCGCAGACCCAGCACCCGGCAGGCTATGGCGAAGGCGAAATTGCCGAATGTTTCGTGCAGGACGATGCCGTTATATTCGGCGCGCGGCTCGGAAAGCAGCGGATAATTGCCCGATTTGGTCCAATCGAAGGTGCCGCAATCGACGATGATGCCACCCATCGAATTTCCATGGCCGCCGAGGAATTTCGTGGCGGAATGAACGATGATATCGGCGCCATGCTCGATCGGCCGGATGAGGTAGGGCGAGGCCAGCGTATTGTCCACGATGAGCGGAATGCCGTGACGGTGGGCGATATCGGCGATGGCGGCGATATCGCTGACGATGCCGCCGGGATTGGCGAAGCTCTCGATGAAGATGGCGCGCGTCTTGTCGTCGATCTGCGCCTCGAAGGCCGCCGGATCGGTGCCGTCGGCCCAGCGCACATGCCAGTCGAAGGATTTGAACGACTGGCCGAACTGGTTGATGGAGCCGCCATAGAGCCGGTTGGAAGCGACGAAATTGGCGCCGGGCTGCATGAGCGTGTGAAAGACGAGGAGTTGCGCCGCATGTCCGGACGCAACCGCCAATGCAGCCGTTCCACCTTCGAGCGCGGCGACACGTTCCTCGAGCACGGCATTGGTCGGGTTGGTGATGCGCGTATAGATATTGCCGAATGCCTTCAGCCCGAACAGCGATGCAGCATGGTCCGCATCGTCGAAAACGAAAGCCGTGGTCTGGTAGATCGGCGTCGCGCGCGCCCCGGTCGCTGGGTCGGGCTGCGCGCCTGCATGGACGGCCAGTGTCTCTATTCCGGGTGCACGATTGGGCATGTCTGATCTTCCTCCAGGGCAATTGCGGGCTCACGCTAGGCGATAGGCGGGGCATCGCCAAGCAAAGAATTGCCAAGGAGCATCCATTTGTCGAAACCGATCCCGCAAACTTGCCGAAGTTGCGGAATATGCGAGCGAAAAGGCGCCCGTTTTGCCTATTTGAGGCCGAAACTCTGGAAACCCTTGCGCAAGAGCGGCTTCCTTGCGGATATCACGCGCGAATTCACGCCATTCCAGCCGATCTCGCCGCACAGCCGCGCATATTCGATCTTCGGGCAGCGATCCATGACGACGCGGATGCCCGCCGCCTCCGCCTTGCGCGCCGCTTCGTCATGGCGCACCGTCAGCTGGGTCCAGATGACCGCCGGCAGGGGTTTCATCTGCAGAACTTCGTCGACGATGCCGGGAAGCATGTTCGAAGCCCGGAACACGTCGACCATGTCGACGGCCTCGTCCATATCCGCGAGCCGCGCAAAAGTGCGCTGGCCGAGTATCTCCTTGCCCGCCTGCCCCGGATTGACCGGGATGACGCGATAGCCCTTGGACAGCAGGTATTTCATGACGAAATAGCTCGGCCGTACCTCGTTGGCGGAAGCGCCCACCATGGCGATCGTTTTGACCGAGCTCAATATATCGCGGATACAGTCGTCGCTGTAATGATCGTGGTCCATGTCTACTCGTCTTTCCACTGCGGTACGCGCTTCTCGATGAAGGCGCCGATACCCTCTTCGGCATCCTTCGCCAGCATGTTCTCGACCATGACCCCAGCCGCATATTCATAGGCTTGCGACAATGGCATCTCCGCCTGCCGATAGAAGGCTTCCTTGCCGATCTTCACCGTCAAAGATGATTTGGAAGCAATGGTTTGCGCGTATTTCATCGCAATCTGGCCAAGGTACTCCTCGGGCACGACCCGGTTGATCAGGCCGAATTCGCGCGCGGTGCTGGCATCGATCGTCTCACCGGTCAGCAGCATTTCCATTGCATGCTTCCTCGAGAGGTTTCGCGACAATGCGACCATGGGCGTCGAGCAGAACAGGCCGATATTGACGCCCGGCGTGCAGAAAGTCGCCTTGTCGGATGCGATTGCGAGGTCGCAGGAGGCCACCAACTGGCAGCCGGCAGCCGTCGCGAGACCACCGACGGCGGCGATAACCGGCTTCGGATGGGTGACGATCTCCTGCATCAGGCTGGCGCAAAGGCGCATCGTCGTGTCGAAGAAACCGCGTCCCCGGTCCGGGTCCTTGCGATGGGCGGTCAGTTCCTTCAGATCGTGGCCGGCGGAGAACAGCTTGAGGCCGGAATCGATCAGGACGACCCTGACGGCCTTGTCCAGGCGCGCTGACTGCAACTGCTCCAGCAAAACCTCCATCATGTGGACGGAAAGCGCGTTCGCCGGCGCGTTCTGCATCGTCAGCCGCAATACGCCCGCTTCGTTGGCATGGCCGATCACCGGCGTCTCGTTGCGGATCGCGTAAAGTTCTACCATTTCTCGCTCCAGGCTAGGATTCCTGCGGCTTCCACTGATTGTAGATCGGCTTCAAGGTGCGAAGATGACGCCGGACCACCGCGAGGTTGGCGGCGGAAGGCTTCGCATTGCTGACCCGCGACAGGCCGGTCCTGAGGCCCGAAATCATCGCGGCCTTCTCGCTGTCCGAGGGCTCGGACATTTTGGTCACATAGGTAACTACCTTGTCGACTTCCCGCGCGGGCTCGGGATTTACGGCCCAGTTATAGGTGACCATGATGGTCGTCGCTATATCCGCCCAGTCCCGGAAACTGGCGAAACCGACCTCGCTTGCCTTCGCGTCCAATGCGCTGATGCGTGCCGAGGCATCGCCCTCGTCCTCGAGTTCGCGCAGGGTGGCGGCAACGGGTGCGTAGCCGTAGAGGAAGCGCCGGATCGTAGCCTCGTCCAGCGCTACGGAGCGTTGCGGCAAGGTATATTGCTCGATCACCGGCGGTGGCGGCAGATCCGGCCGCGCGGCGAACAGGCCGGCATAGCCAACGGTGACCAGCAGAGAGGTTACGATTATTCCTGGCGGTTTCATAAACGGCCCCATCCTTGTAAGACGTGCTTGGACCAAGTCTAGCAGTCAAAGCGTAAACAAAACAGCAAGGAAGCGAAACCATGGCGGCAATGATGGATGTGGCGGCCCTCACCTATTTCCTTCAGACGGAGTTTCCGCAGGTCAATGCCGACGGGCCGGTATTTTCGGTCACGGATGCCGGCGACGGCTTCGCCAGCATGCGGCTCGATCCATCCGAAAAGCATCTGCGGCCGGGCGGGACCGTTTCCGGACCGTCGCTGTTTTCGCTGGCCGATGTGACCGCCTATATGGCGATCCTTGCCCAGATCGGCCCTGTCGCCCTTGCCGTCACGACAAATCTCAACATCAACTTCCTGCGCAAGCCCTCGCCCGGTCCCGTCGATGCCAAAGCGACGATCCTGAAGCTCGGCAAGCGGCTCGCGGTGGTCGAGATCGCCATGACCGCCGACGGCGATCTGGTGGCCCACGCCACGGCGACCTATTCGATACCGCCGCGGCAGGATTGAGGATCGTCAGGAACTGCCGATGAGAATGCCGGTCGCAAGGACCAGCCCGCCGCCGAGAACCACCTGTATGGCCGCGCGGAAGAACGGCGTTTCCATGTAGCGGTGCTGGATGAAGGCGATGGCCCACAATTCGACGAACACCACCAGCGCCGCCAGGGCGGTCGCCGTCCAGAAATCGGGGATGAGATAGGGCAAGGCGTGGCCGAGGCCGCCGATCGCCGTCATCAGGCCATTGGCAAGACCGCGCTTGAGCGGCGACCCGCGCCCGGACAATCTGCCATCATCATGCGCGGCTTCGGTAAAGCCCATCGATATGCCGGCACCCAGCGAGGCCGAGAGGCCGACGAGGAAGGTCTGCCACGTATCCTGCGTGGCGAAGGCCGCCGCGAAGATCGGCGCGAGCGTCGAGACCGAACCGTCCATCAATCCGGCGAGGCCAGGCTGGATATAGGTCAAGAGGAACTGGCGCTTTTCGGTCTCGTCCTCGACCTGCTTCACATCGTCGGGCGTATGTATCTCGCCAAGACGATGCGCCAGCGACTCATGCGTCTTCTCCGCCAGGGCAAGATCGCCGAGCAGGCGCCGGGTCGAGGCATCGCTGACGAGCGCGGCCGCCGCGCCATAGAAGCGATAGGCTTCGTCCTCCATCTTTTCCGCCATTGCCCGCACACGCTCTATGCCCAGAGGCCGCACCAGCCAATCCGGCTTGCGTTCCATGTAGCCGCGGACGTGATCGCGCCGGATGAGCGGTATGCGGTCGCCGAAGCGCTCCCTGTGCAGGTCGATGAGGCTCTGGCGGTGGTGATTTTCCTCCGCAGCCATGTCCTCGAACACCTTGGCGCTATTGGGGAATTGCTCCCTGAGACCATCGGCGTAAGCGAGATAGATGCGCGCATCGTCCTCTTCCGACGAGATGGCAAGCGCAAGAATCTGCTGCTCGGAAAGGGACGCGAGGTCATGGCGGCGATGACCGAAGAAACGACTGAACATGGGAGGACTGCCTTACTTTAGAATAATTCTAAACTATGTCATGCGAGTAACCATTTCAAGTGCCGGACCATACGCTCTCCAATAATTCTCCGCATGCACAAATGCGGCCCATGCCCCCATCGCCCCCCTCATGCACAGCCCCCATGGACAGCTATTGCGAAGCGCAGTAGTTTCGCGCGCCTTCAACCGCGCCTTCCGGCGCTTCAGGACCAGGATCATGACGCTTGCCGGTTTCATCGCCTATTCGGGTGCCCTCGCCATCGCCGCCGCCATTCCCGGCCCCGGCGTCACCGCGCTCGTCGCCCGCGCGCTCGGCTCCGGCTTCCGCTCGTCGCTCTACATGTCGCTTGGCCTCGTCCTCGGCGATCTCTGCTACCTGACGGCGGTCATCCTCGGCCTCGCCGTGGTGGCGCAGACATTCGGTACCCTGTTCCTCGTCATCAAATGGGCAGGCGTCGCCTACCTGGCCTATCTTGCCTGGGGCCTGTGGACGAGCGGCATCAATCCGGCCCATATCCAGGCCCGCAAGGCCAAGGGAGGCGCGGTCGCCTCCGTACTGGCCGGCCTCGCCATCACGCTCGGCAATCCGAAAACCATGCTGTTCTATATTGCGCTGGCGCCGACGCTGATCGACCTGCAGAGCATCACGGTCACGGACTACATGATCCTCGTCGGGCTGACCGTCGCGGTACTGCTGATCGTCCTCGTGCCCTACCTTGCGCTGGCGGCCAAGGCCCGCGGCCTGCTGGCCTCGCCGCGCGCCTTGAAACGCCTGAACCGGACGGCGGCGGCTTTCATGGCGGGTGCGGCTCTCGCCATAGCCGGCAGGGCGCACTGAGAATAAAATTCCTTCCCAGTCGCTATTCTGGTGAAATATTCTCAACCCGGGTCGATTTGCGCATCAGCCCAGCTATGAATTCCCGTACTCGCCCCGTAAGATCGGCCTGAAATTCAGATCCATTCCGGGAGAAAAGTCCATGGGCACCGAGACATCGCGCAAGCCAGGCCGCGGGCGTATCTACAATTCCATCGTCGATACCATTGGCGATACGCCGCTCGTGCGGTTGGACAAATTTGCCAGGGAGCATGGCGTCGAGGCCAACCTCCTGGCAAAACTCGAGTTTTTCAACCCGATTGCCAGCGTCAAGGATCGCATCGGCGTGGCGCTGATTACGGCGCTCGAGGAACAGGGCAAGGCAACTCCCGGCAAGACCACCTTCGTCGAGCCCACGTCGGGCAATACCGGCATCGCCCTCGCCTTCGCGGCCGCCGCCAAGGGATACAGGCTTATCCTCACCATGCCGGAGACCATGTCGGTCGAGCGGCGCAAGATGCTGAAGCTGCTCGGCGCCGAACTGGTGCTCACCGAAGGCGCCAAGGGAATGAAAGGTGCGATCGCCAAGGCCAACGAACTCGTCGAGACCATCGACGACGCCATCATCCCCGGACAGTTCGACAATCCCGCCAATCCCGAAATCCATCGCCGCACCACGGCTGAGGAGATCTGGAACGATACGGATGGCAGCGTCGATATCGTGGTTTCGGGGATAGGAACCGGCGGCACGATCACCGGCGTCGGACAGGTGCTCAAGCAGCGCAAGCCCGAAGTACGGATCATCGCCGTCGAGCCGAAGGATTCGCCCGTGCTCTCCGGCGGCAATCCCGGCCCGCACAAGATCCAGGGCATCGGCGCGGGGTTTGCGCCTTCCGTGCTCGATACCCATGTCTATGACGAGGTGGTCCAGGTTTCGAACGATGATGCCTTCGCCAATGCGCGGCTCGTCGCCCGGCTCGAAGGCGTACCGGTCGGCATCTCCTCGGGTGCGGCGCTGACCGCGGCTGTCGAGATCGGCAAACGGCCCGAAAACAAGGGCAAGAACATCGTCATCATCATTCCTTCCTTCGCCGAGCGCTATCTTTCGACGGCGCTCTTCGACGGACTCGATGCCTGAGACGCTGGAATTGCGGGACCGGCGTCCGGCCGGTCCTCCACAGCGGGATCGACGCGATATGAGGTCGAGATTCTGTGGTAATATAATACCTTTTTTCTAACCTATTGATTTTACTGGCGTCATTCGCTTCATGCGGGTGAATGAGCGCTTGACCTCGTGCAAAAGTGGCTTTATTGGAAACGCCAGACTGCGGTGGGTATTCCCGCCGCTTTTCATTGTTGTGCGGATACAGGTGATCCGGGCAACCCAAGCAACAAGAAAAGCCTTCCTTATCGAAGGATGATCTCAAGGACGAACACAATGGCTACCTTCTCACAGAAGCCGGCAGAAGTGACGAAAAAGTGGATCCTGATCGACGCCGAGGGACTCGTCGTCGGCCGTCTCGCCACTCTCGTTGCCAACCGTCTGCGCGGCAAGCACAAAGCAACCTTCACGCCGCATGTCGACGATGGCGATAATGTCATCATCATCAATGCCGACAAGGTTGTCTTCACCGGCAAGAAGTACACCGACAAGACCTATTACTGGCACACCGGCCATCCCGGCGGCATCAAGGAGCGCACTGCACGTCAGCTGCTCGAAGGCCGTTTCCCGGAGCGCGTCGTTGAAAAGGCCGTCGAGCGCATGGTTCCACGCGGACCGCTCGGACGCCGCCAGATGAAGAACCTGCGCGTCTATGCCGGTTCCAACCATCCGCATGAAGCTCAGTCTCCCGAAGTCCTCGACGTCGGCGCACTGAATGCCAAGAACAAAAGGAGCGCATAAACATGGCTGAGCTCAATTCGCTCGCAGATCTCGGCACTGCCGCTGCCTCGACCCAGGCTGCCGCACCCGTCCACGTCCAGAAGCTCGATGCCCATGGCCGCGCCTATGCCACCGGCAAGCGCAAGGACGCCGTTGCTCGCGTCTGGATCAAGCCGGGTTCCGGCAAGATCGTGATCAACGACAAGGAATATGGCAAGTATTTCGCACGTCCGGTCCTGCAGATGATCCTGCAGCAGCCGATCGTCGCCGCCAACCGTGCCGGCCAGTACGACATCATCGCCACCGTTGCAGGCGGCGGTCTTTCCGGCCAGGCCGGCGCAGTGCGCCATGGTATTTCCAAGGCCCTCACCTACTTCGAGCCGGCGCTTCGCGGCGTCCTCAAGAAGGGTGGCTTCCTGACGCGCGACAGCCGCGTCGTCGAGCGCAAGAAGTACGGCAAGGCGAAAGCCCGCCGCTCGTTCCAGTTCTCGAAGCGTTAATCCGCTTCCGACTGACAGAGCAAAAAGCGGGCCTTCGGGTCCGCTTTTTTGTTGCCAAGAGCAGCGTTTAGGGTAGCTTCGCCGCTGAGCGAATGCCGACAGTTCCCCGGAGCCAGAAAACTCGATGCCATCGAAGACCATCGACAACGCCTTCACGGCGCGCGCCATGACCGGCGCTGCCACCGATCCTACCCATGCGGGCGCGCTTTCCTTCATGCGCCGGCGCTATTCGAAGAATGTGAAGGGCGCCGATGTGGTCGTCTGGGGCATTCCCTTCGATGCCGCCGTTTCCAACCGCCCCGGTGCGCGCTTCGGCCCGCAGGCGATCCGGCGCGCCTCGGCGATCTTCGACAATGACCCGCAATATCCCTTTTCGCGCGATCTCTTCGACGAGCTGGCGGTGATCGACTATGGCGATTGCCTGCTTGACTACGGCAATCACCAGAAGACGCCCGCCACCATCGAGAAGGAGGCCAATCGGCTCATCGGCAGCGGCGCATTCCTTCTGTCGCTCGGCGGCGATCATTTCGTCACCTGGCCGATATTGCGGGCGCATGCGGCCAAATATGGCCGGCTCGCACTGGTGCAGTTCGATGCGCACCAGGACACCTGGTATGATGACGGCAAGCGCATCGACCACGGCTCGTTTGTCGGGCGGGCGGTACGCGACGGCATCATCGACCCCGAACATTCGATACAGGTCGGCATCCGCACCCATGCGCCGGAGGATTTCGGCATCAAGATCACGCATGGCTACGAGGTGGAAGAGCTTTCGGCACGGCAGATCGCCGACCAGATCATCGAGCGCACGGCCGGCATGCCCGTCTATCTCACCTTCGATATCGATTGCCTGGACCCGGCCTTCGCGCCGGGTACCGGCACTCCGGTCGCCGGCGGGCCGTCATCGGCGAAAATCCTTTCAGTGCTGCGCCACCTTGCGGAGCTGAACATCGTCGGCGCGGACGTGGTCGAAGTGGCGCCCGCCTATGATCATGCCGACGTTACCGCCATCGCCGGAGCCACGATCGCCATGTATTATCTGGGGCTCCTCGCCGAGAAGAAGGCAAGCAGACGACGCTGAGACACCGATTCAACTTCCTCCCGAATTGAATCGACTTGCGCCGATAACCAGCTGAATTTCAAGGATATGTCATGAAACCGAAAATCTTCATCGATGGCGAACACGGAACGACCGGCCTGCAGATCCGCCAGCGCCTGGCCGAACGGAGCGACCTCAACGTATTGTCCATACCGGAAGCCGAGCGGCGCAACAGGGACATGCGCGCGGATTATCTCAAGCAGGCGGATGTCGCCATTCTGTGCCTGCCCGACGACGCGGCGAAAGAATCGGTCGCCATGCTCGAGGGCAACAATTCGACGAAGATCATCGATACGTCCACGGCCCATCGCGTCGATCCCGACTGGGCCTATGGTTTCGCCGAACTGAACAAGGATCAGCGGGCAAAGATCCGCGACGCCCGGCTGGTCGCCAATCCCGGCTGCTATCCGACGGGTGCGATCTCCCTCATCAGGCCGTTGCGCGACGCCGGAATCCTGCCGGCGGATTATCCGGTAACGGTCAACGCGGTTTCCGGCTATACCGGCGGCGGCAAGCAGTTGATCGGCCAGATGGAAGACCCCGCCAACCCCGATCCGATCCGCGCCCATCATTTCCTCTATGCCATGCCGTTGAAGCACAAGCATGTTCCTGAAATGCAGGTCCATGGCGATCTCGCCCGCAAGCCGCTGTTCAGCCCCAGCGTCGGCCGTTTCGCGCAAGGCATGATCGTCCAGGTGCCGCTGCATATCGAGGATCTCGAAGGCGCACCCAGCCTCGCTGACATCCATGCCGCCCTGGAAGCGCATTATGCGGGACAGGAGATCGTTGAGGTCGTGCCGCTGAATGTCAGCGCCGCCCTGCCCCGTCTCGATGCCGAGGAGCTGAAGGATACCGACATCATGCGCCTGCACGTCTTCGGCACCGAGGGCCAGGGCCTCGTCAATCTCGTCGCCGTGCTGGACAATCTCGGCAAGGGCGCTTCGGGCGCCGCCGTGCAGAACCTCGACCTCATGCTGGGAAATGCCTGAGCGCCGGCCGGCCCCGTTTCCAGCGGAATGGGGCCTGTCCGACCCGCAACTGTTGGCCAGGACCGTTACCGGCCGCGTCACGCGCGTGCGGCTGCCGG
This sequence comes from Phyllobacterium sp. 21LDTY02-6, assembly GCF_023554255.2. Taxonomy (GTDB): domain Bacteria; phylum Pseudomonadota; class Alphaproteobacteria; order Rhizobiales; family Rhizobiaceae; genus Phyllobacterium. The sequence continues at coordinate 113,221 of NZ_JAMJWD020000007.1, forward strand.
GCGGCGAACCTGCAGTCGTCAAGCAATTGACGCGGATAGGCATGCGGGAGGAGCTGAACGGCGTGCATTTCCTCGATTTCTGCGACGGAAACGGCTGTATCCGCCTGCTTGCGCGCAAGAATGGCGATCTCCTGCTTGAATATGCCGGAGACCGCAGCCTGCTCGACCATCTGAACGAGCATGGCGACGACGAGGCAAGCGCGATATTCTGCGACGTGTTTCTCCAGCTTCACCAGACGGCAGGCGATCGCCGCCCCCCGGACGATCTGCCGCCCTTGCGGCAACAGTTCGACAGCCTGTTCAAGCGCGCCGACCGCGACAGGAAGCAAGGGCTCGCCACGCCCTTCACCGATGCAGCCGCGCTTGCCGACCGGCTCCTTGCCGAGACCCGGGTGCCACGGCCGCTCCATGGCGACCTCCACCATGAGAACATATTGCATGGGCCGCGCGGCTGGCTGGCGATCGATCCAAAGGGGCTGATCGGCGACAGCGCCTATGACGTGGCGAACATGTTCTATAACCCGCTGGAGCGCGACGATCTGCGGTCGAGCGCCGTCAGGAATGGCCGGATCGCGCAGATGTTTGCCGAAAGACTGGGTCGCGACGCCAAGGATTTGCTGCGTTTCGGCATTGCCCATGCCTGTCTCTCCGCCTCCTGGCACGCCGAAGACGGCAACGGGCAGGAAGAGGCGCGGAGCCTCGGCGTGGCCCGCAGCCTCCGGGACGCGCTGGCCTCACATCTCTGATTTCCGGATCATCGCGGCGACGAGGACGAAGATGGCAAGGCCGGCAAGGCCCGCGCCCGTGGCAACGCCAAGCGCCAGATGCGGACCGAACCGTTCGAGGAAGAAGGCAAAGATGAAGGGGGCTATCGACGACACGATCAGCCTGATGGACGTGATCCTTCCGAGGATTTGGCCATAGCCGAGCGAGCCGAACAATGACAGCGGCAAGGTGCCGAGCACGATGCTGTTCAGTCCCGAACCCATGCCGAAGAGCAGCGCGAATATGAAGGCGGCGGCGTAGAGCGGTATCGGCGGCGCCAGCAGCAGCACCACGAATGCCAGCGGGATCAACGCGGTCGAGAACATCGCCACCGTCATCGGCGAGAACCTCGGCCCGAGCAGCATGTTGATGAGGCGGCTCGCAAATTGCGACGGGCCGAAGATCGTGCCGAAATAGACGGCGGCGGCGCCAAGCCCGATGGCGACGAATACCGGCACCATGTGGATGAGCAGCGAGGACAGGGCGAAGCTGGTCAGGGCGAAGGCGGCGGCGATCAGCGTGAGAATCGCGTCGCGCCTGTGTTCCGGAACGCTTCCCGGCGTCTCCGAGCGCGGCGACGATGTGCCTTCCACCACCGCATCGGTCCGGCGCGTCAACAAGGACAGCCAGTAATGGATCGGCAGGCAGATGAAGATGTGCAGTGCCGCGTAGACGAGGAAGATGCCCTGCCAGGTCAGGCTACCGAGCAACTGGCTCGTCAGTGGCCAGAACAGGGTCGAGGAGAAGCCGCCCATGAGGGTAAGATAGGTGATCCTGCGCGGCGCTGCCGCCGGATCGACCTGCACCAGCACGGCAAATGCGGTGTTATAAAGGGTAAAGGGCGTCGCAAGGCCGGTGCTGATCATTGCGGCGGCAAACAGCAGCCATTGGTCGGCAATTGCGCAAAGCGCGAGCGATACCGCCGCTGCCAGCGAGCCGAGGGCCATGACCCGCCCTGCCCCGAAACGATCCGCCCAGCGGCCGGACCAGGGCGAGACCAGCCCGCCGATCAGCAGCGTGCCGGAGAAGATGCCGAAGAGCCATTCGCGCGATTGCGAGAAATCCCGGCCCATTTCCGGCGCAAGGATGCTGAAACTGTAGAACAGCGTGCCGTAGCCGATGATCTGCGTGACCCCAAGGCCTGTTACCGCGGCCAGCGAACGCCTTGCGCTGAGATTCATTTCAAGTTCCGGCACGGTGATGATGGCATGATGGCCATCGGAACAAATAAACTGAGTCTCGACCGGAAACCAGCTACATAGCCTGGTTCAGGCTGCGCTCCCGACCGGATAGGCGCCTTTGGTCGCGCGCCAGTGGGCGACGGCAAAGCCCAGCACGACAATGGCGAAAAGCTGGTGCAGCAGGCCAAGCTCGATCGGCACCATCAGCAGCAGCGTGGCGATGCCGATAACGGCCTGCATCGCAATGAGCACGACGAAGAGCACGGCGCGGCGGGCATGCGTCGTGTCGGGTGCCTGGCGCAATGTTGAAACCGCATGCCACGCGGCCATGACCAGCACGAAATAGGCAAAGCAGCGGTGGACGAACTGCACTGTCTTCGGGTTTTCGAAGAAATTGTGCCACAGCGGCTGGATCGGCAGAAGATCGCCCGGCACCAGCGCGCCGTCCATCAGCGGCCAGGTATTATAGGTCAGGCCGGCATCGAGCCCTGCCACCAATGCGCCAAGATAGATCTGCACGAAGATGAAGAGGACCATCCAGCCGGCGAAGCGCTGGACCGGCCTGTCTGCCGGCACATCCGTATATTCCGCCAGTCCCCGCGCCACATACATCACGGCCGCAAATATGATGCAGGCGAGCGTCAGATGCGTCGCAAGGCGATACTGGCTGACATCGACGCGATCGACGAGGCCCGAAGCCACCATCCACCAGCCGACGGCGCCCTGCAATCCGCCGAGGGCGAGAATGCCGACCATGCGCGGCTTCAGCGCCCGCTCCAGCCGCCCTGTCAGCCAGAAGAAGGCGAGCGGCAAGGCGACGAGAAAGCCGACGCCACGCGCCAGGAGGCGATGCGCCCATTCCCACCAGAATATCTGCTTGAACTCGGCGAGGCTCATGCCCTTGTTGATCTGCTGATATTGCGGGATCTGGCGGTATTTGTCGAATTCCTCCATCCATTCCGCTTCGCCGATGGGCGGAATGACGCCGTGGATCGGCTTCCATTCGGTGATGGAAAGGCCCGAGCCGGTCATGCGCGTGGCGCCGCCGACGAAAACGATGGCCGCGAGGACCAGCAGCACGAGATAGAGCCATAGCCTTATGTGACGGCGGTTGCGGGCAACGCTGTCCCGCGTTGCGGCCGCTCCGGCATGGGGAAGACTATGTGCACTCATGGCAAACTCCGCCGCCGCAGCAATCGATCGTCGATCAAGCGGCACTGGTTCAGAATGCAGGATAGGTGCCGCATTAACCGGGCGAAGACAAGCAAGAGCTACGCGACACGCCGTCGCGTTTGGACGCGCTATCGGGCTTTTTTACTTTTCGCGGCCACATTTACCCGCTAGACGGTGGTGCAAGGCTCGGAAGCTTCCGAGAAAAGGAGGCACCATGCCCGTCAGGCTCAAGAAACTCATTGGAACCTTTTTTCTCGTCGCGCTCGTTTGCATCTATGCGGTCGTCGCCACGGTCTTCGCCGTTGCGCTGCTGGCGGATTCGAGCCCCTGGATCCATCTTCTCTATTTCTTCGGCACCGGCATATTCTGGGTCGTTCCGGCCATGTTCATCATCAGCTGGATGGAAAAACCGCCGAGAACCAAGGCCTGATCGTCAGATCAGCGCGCAAAACACAGTATCTGGTGGCCATTCAAGGTGGAATAGCGCCATTTTCCGGAATGAATCTCCTTGCCCACCATGCGATCGAGGCTGGAACGCAGTTTCGCCAGCACTTCCGGCCCTTCTGAATAGGTGGTCAGGAACAGCTTGTTCTGGAAACTCAGGAACGGGACGAGCCTGCGGTTCGCGGTGCGCATATATTCGAAATAGCCCTCGGTGACCGTCGGCCAGAGCGGCCCGAGAAAATCGTCGAGCATGATGATCCCGCCCGGCACGATCAATTCCTGCGCAATCGACAGATCGTTGACGACATGCATGATCGTATGGCCGCCATCGACGGAGAACAGCCGCATCTTGTCGACGCCGAGCTTGTCCCGCACGTTCGACGGCGTCAGCGACATGCTGTCCGCCGCCACGGCCTTCACCTGGCGCTTCATCTGCGGAAACAGCGTGTCGAGATGGCCGGTGAATATTTCCAGCGAGCCCTTGCCGCTGTGGTCGAGGTTCTTGACCTGGTTCTCGTAGAGATCGATCGCGACGCAGTCCTCGTCGGCGCGCGCCAGCGAGGCCAGCAGGAAGAAAAGCTTGCCGTGGTGGACGCCGATCTCGCCGATCGAGCCGCGAATGTCCATCTCGTCGTGATATTCGCGGGTAAACTGCAATATCTGGATGATGCGATCGCCCACCCAGCCATGAATATTGGCCCAGACGAGCTTCCAGGCCTCCGCCAGCCGATCCGGATCCTGCTTGGAAGCCGCTTCGCTTGACGCTGCATTCCCCACCTGCTTCAGCATGGTCCCCCGCCGTCCGTTCGTCCAAGGTGGCGCATGCTGGTCATCAACGCAGGCATGCCGCAAGACGGATCGCGACGATCCTGTCCCCTCGACGCAGCTCGAGGGTCTTTATACCGGCGAGAGCCCGGATCGATCGGCGGTCAGGCCTGAATCACGCGCCTGCCCGCATTGGCCATGGGCGTCGTGGCGCCGCTCATCATGGTCTGGGCGTAGACCAGTTTCTGGAACCGGCCATTGATGGAGATGCGGGGGAGCGAAAACATGCTGGCGCGGTGTTCGGGATGGATCGTGCCGTGGCGCGTCGTCACCGCGGAAACGAAGCCCAGTTCGGCCGCCAGCCGCGCCTCGCGGCGGCCAGCCGCCTTCACCGATCCATAGGGATAGGCAAAATGCCGGGGCCGCTTGCCAAGCCTGTCCTCGATCATGTCCGCGGACTGTTCCATCTCGATGGAAACGAGTTCCGGCGGCAGCTTCCTCAAATTGTAGTGGTGCACGGTATGGGCGCCAATCGTGCAGAGCGGGTCGCCGGCGATCTGTTTCAGCTCGCGCCAGCTCATGACGTCGCGCTCGGCGGCAACGCCGCAGATCATGCCCGCCTCGGCGCACATCTGCCGCAGCACCGGCAATTGCTCGACTTCCGAGAGCACATAGGAGAAATGGCGCATCAGCGCATGAAAGGCAGTGCGTTTCTGCAACATGGTGCGGCAGCGCCATTCCGGCCCTCCCGGTATGCGCACATGCTCCGACCGCGCGACGAGTTGCTCCACCACCTCCCACCAGAGCACGGCGGCACCCTCGACGAGGCCCGGTGCGGCATAGATGGTGAAGGGCACATTGTGCTTCTGGAATACAGGCTGCGCGTGGTGGAGATTGTCGCCATAGCCGTCGTCGAGCGTCACGGCGACGAAACGTCCGGCCCCGGGGCGCGCTCCCTGCGACAGCCGCTCGCTCATTTCATCCATCGCGATGAACTCGGTTCCCTCTTCTTTCAGCGAGGAGAGCACCGTATCGAGAAAGTCGGGCGTGATCGAAAGCGAGCGGGTGACGCCGAGCGGGCTGACGCAATCCGGCCGGACACGATGCAGCATGACGATACAGCCCAGCCCGCCATACCGGGCACGCGCATGGGAGGCGAAGCCGGTATGCCAGGCAAGCCGCATCACGGCCTTTCGTACCAAGTCGGCCGCGTGGACCATTCCTTCACCAATTCACGTTAAGCTGGAAATCCGGCAGAGCACCAGTCATGCAATCTAATTGTTTAAATATTGTTGATCAACGAGGCCAGCGGCCTGCGCCACATGGAAAGCGGATATCTCCTCGATGGGTCGTCTGAAGGCTGAAATCCTTGCAAATGAAGCCGAAATCGCTGCCGCATGGGCAAAGGTCGCCGGCCGCAGCATTGCCGGCGGCAGCCAGACCGAGGCCTGGTGCCGCCTGTGGCGCCGGCATGTCAATGCCGATTGCGTGCTGGCGCTTCTCAGGGACGAGAGCGGGCCGGTTCTGATCCTACCCCTTGCGATCCACAGGCATGGGCCTGTGCGCGTTGCTGCCCTGCCCGGCGGCAAACATGCCAACTGCAATTTCCCGGCGCTGCTGCCCGATGCGACGGTCGCAACGGAGGACCTGCAGGCACTGCTTGCGGCCCTGCACCGCGCGCGGCCGGACATCGATGCCCTGCTCGTCGAACGGCAATTGCCGGAACTGCACGGCGTCTCCAACCCGCTGCTGCGGTTGAACGTCCGCCCCAATCCGAATGTCAGCCTTGCCATCTCGCTTCAGGGCGGCTTCGATGCGCTGCTTCAACGATCGAGCGGCAAGAAGAAGCGCAAGAACCACAGGAACAGCCAGCATCATTTCACTGCCGCAGGCGGCCACCGCCTCGTCGTTGCGGACACCGCGCAGGAGGCGCGTGAGATGGTCGGTTCCTATCTTGCGTTCAAGCAGGAGCAATTCGCCAAGGCGGGCATCAGGAATACCTATGCACCGGCCGGCGTGCGCGACTTCTTCGAGGAGCTCTTCGCCGCCGGCGCCGGGCAGACGCCGCCGCGCTATGAGGTGAAGGCGCTTGAAGTCGGCGGCAAATATCGTGCCGTCATGGGCAAATCATTCAGCAACGACACCGTATTCATCGATTTCATCGGTCTGGCGCAGGACGAGCTTTCCTCCGCGAGCCCCGGCGCCTTCCTTTTTTTCGAAGACATCAAATCCAGCTGCGAAGCGGGCTTGGCGATCTACAGTTTCGGCGTTGGCGACGAACCCTACAAGCGCAGCTGGTCCGACCTGCTGACGCCGACCTACGACACCAATATCGGCTTGACCGCCAGGGGCCGCCTCTATGTCGTCTGGCGCAACCTGCGTGCCGATCTCATACGCGGCATCAAGACGAACGATACCCTTTGGCCGCGGGTGAAGCGGCTGCGTGCGCTGCTGTCACGGCGCTGAAACGTCGATCCGCCCGGCCCTGGCTTCCAGCCTCGCCGCTTCGAAAGGGGCAAGCAGGATCGGGTCCGGCATGGCGGCGCGGTGCATGTCGGCAACCATGTCGCCGATGACCTTATGGTCCGGATCGACGATGCTGAAGACGATTTCCGTCCCCTCGGCCAATAGCGGCTTCAACTCTGCGACGCTCGCTTCGCCGGCATCGATGATCACGAGATCATAGGCCGATTGCAGCGCGCCGAGGATCATGGGCAGGCGTCCAGCCGCCTGCATCGCCTGCATGGGATCATGATCGCCAAGCGGGATCACCTCGGCCTCCGAATAATTGTCGTGATGGATGACGTCGCTGAAATGCTTCTCCGAAACGAGCAGATTGGTGATGCCGGGCAGGCTTGCATCGTCGAGCATGGAGCGGCCGATCTCGCCCGATCCCGTCATGTCGATCAACACGACTTTCACGCCCCGGTCGGCAAGCTCGCGGACGAGCAGGATGGTCAATGCCGACGCTTCATCGCCCTCCGGCGAAAGCACGACGGCGCGGGCCGCACCGCTCTCCATCAGCCGGCTTGCCGCATCGGCGATGTTCGAGTGATCCACCGCCGGAAGGGGCAAAGGCTGATTTAGCGGCTGATCCACCGGTTCTGGCTTCGGCTCGGCAATTGCGGCCGGAGGAGCAACGGCGGTGACGGCGGGTTCCGGTGCGAGCGCGGCGGCGGGGTGATCCTGCAATTCGGGCCGAACCTTCGTCCCGCCCGATGAAACCGGTGCCGGGCGCAATGCGGCGCCGCTGAACAGCGCGTGCAACAGGGTGGCGATGCAGAGCAACAGCAGCGAGACGATGAAAGTCGCCGCCGTCATCGGCACGACCTTGGGGAAATAGGGTTCAAGCGGCCGGTCGGCGCGCGAGAATATCCGCGCATCCGCCGGGGTGTAGCCGCGATCGGTGCGCGACGATGCTTCCCTGTAGCGCGTGAGGTAGGATTCCAGCAACTGACGTTGCGCGGCCGCCTCGCGTTCGAGTGCGCGCAGCTCCACCTCCTCCTCGCCCGCCCGGGAAGCCTGCGCCTTCAACTGGTTCAGCGCACGCGTCAACTCGGCATCGCGCAACCTCGCAGTCTCCGCCTCGTTTTCGAGGCTGGCAAGCACCTTGCGCGCCTCCTGGCGGATCTGCCCGTTGAGATCGGCCAATTGCGACCGCAGCGCCCTGATGCGCGGATGCCCGCTCAGCAGCGTGGCGGAAAGGTCCGCAATGTCATTATTGAGCTGGACCTGCCGCTCGCGCAGGCGCTGGATCAGCGGCGATGCGATGACATCCGGCAGCGTCTCCGGCGCGGCACCCTTGGCGAGCGCGGCGCGAACGCCTTCCGCCCGGGCCTCGACGGCGGCCCGATTGGCCTTCACGCGCGACAGTTCCGAAGAGAGCTCGGACAATTGCTGGGTGGCGAGGACGGCATTGTTCTGGCCGATAAGAAGATCCGACGAGCTGCGATAGGCTGCAACCTTCGCTTCGGCCTCGCGCACGCGCTTGCTCAGATCATCGATTTCCGGTTGCAGCCACCCGGTGGCATCGGCATTGGCATCGGATTTCGACGCCTGCTGCATGGTGATATATTCATCGGCGATGGCGTTGGCGATATCGGCGGCGAGCTGCGGGCTCTTCGACGAAAACTGCACGACGACGACGCGGGACTCCTGCACGCTGTAGACAAGGAGGCGATCGCGCATTGCCTGGACGATATAGTCCTGCCTGGTATCGGCATCGGGTGCCTTGGCGATCCCGACCGAAATCATCAGCCTTTTCAGCGCCGATGGCTCGATAGCCGCCGAAAGCTCCGCACTGGTGGCGAGGTTGAGCTTGCCGGCGACGCGCCGCAGATTGTCCGGCGAGGCGATCAGCTCCACCTGGCTCTTGATCGCTTCCTGATCGAGGATCGGCCCGCCATCGCCCTGCTCCGCCGCCGGCTTGGTGAATACCGATTCCCGTGCCTCGATGAGAATGCGCGTTTCCGCGCGGTATCGCGGCGAAATCACCGAGAGGAGCACGAAGGCCGCCAGCGTCACCAGCAGGGTGCCGGCAGCGATCCGGCGCCAGTTGCGCCCCAGGCTGGCGAACAAGGCGCCCATATCGATATCGACGTCGTCACCGGTGGAACGGGCCTGAGGCATGCGGGTACTCCCAAATCGAACGTTGCAAGGGTAAACGCTTATGGTAACTAGCCCGTTAAATTCATCCGTCGGTTGCGGATGCCCGCCTTTACCAGCCATTAACCCTAATGAAATGATAATACGGCGACAGAATCGTAGGCTCGTGCCGTTGTTGGGACCAAATACGTGGTAAGAAAACAGATATTCCTGGCCTCCATCAGCGCGCTCTGCATTGTGCTTGGCGGCTGCGCAAGTTACCGCCCTGCCCCGCCGGCCTTCAACGAGGCCATCAACAAGCCCTACCTACTCGACGCCGGCGACCGTATCCGCCTGACCGTTTTCGAGCAGGACGGCATTACCAACACCTATAGTGTCGACCAGGCCGGCTATATCTCGGTGCCGCTGATCGGCAGCGTCCCGGCGCGGGGAAAGACCATCCAGCAGATCGAGGCGGCTGTCGCCGACAAGCTGAAGAAGGGCTATCTGCGCGATCCCGACATCGCCGTCGAGGTCGACCGCTACCGGCCCCTGTTCATCATGGGCGAAGTGGGCGCGGCCGGGCAATATTCCTACGTCCCGGGAATGACGGCGCAGAAGGCCATAGCGGCGGCCGGCGGCTTCAGCCCGCGCGCCAACCAGGAAAATGTCGATGTGACGAGGCAGATCAACGGGGAAAGCCTGACGGGCCGCGTCACCATCTCCGAACAGGTCCTGCCGGGCGACACGATTTACGTGCGCGAACGCTTCTTCTGAAGCCGGCAATGTCGCCGAACGCCCCTTTGCGGATCGTCCACTGCTTCCGGGCTCCCGTTGGCGGCGTATTTCGCCATGTCCGCGATCTCATCGATGCCCAGATCGCCGCGGGGCACATTGTCGGCGTCGTCTGCGATGCCACGACCGGCAGCGCCTTCGAGGAGCAAAGGCTGGCGGACCTGCAGCCGAAACTGGCGCTCGGCCTGCAACGGGTCGAGATGCGGCGCAGGGTCGGTCCCGGCGATGTGCTGGCGGCGCTGCGTACCTACAGGCTGATCGGCAAATTGCGGCCGGACATATTGCACGGCCATGGCGCCAAGGGCGGCGTCTACGCCCGGCTTTTCGGCACCTGGCTCCGCTGGACCGGCAATCGCACCGCGCGCTTCTATTCGCCCCATGGCGGCAGCCTGCATTATGATGCGGGCAAGCTGACCGGGCGGGCGATATTCGCCATCGAGCGCTGGATCGAGCCGATGACGGACCGGATCATCTTCGTCTCCGGCTTCGAACGGGCGACCTATATCCGCAAGGTCGGCGAGCCGCGCTGCCGCTCGGTGCTCATCCACAATGGCCTTGCCGAGCGTGACTTCGAGCCTCTGCCCGCAAACGACCCGGCGGCGGATTTTCTCTTCATCGGCGAGATGCGCTATCTCAAGGGCCCGGATATCTTCATCGATGCGCTGGCAAGGGCCGGGCAGGCAAGCGGGCGGCGGCTCACCGGCATCATGGTGGGCGACGGCCGCGACCGCACGAGCCTGATGCAAAGCGCAAATGCCGGCGGGGCGGCCGCGATCGAATTTCGCCTGCCCATGGCGGCGCGCGACGCATTTCAGCTGGCGCGGGTGGTGGTCATTCCGTCGCGCGCCGAATCCCTCCCCTATATCCTCCTTGAAGCACTGGCGGCGGGACGCCCAGTCATCGCCAGCCGTGTCGGCGGCATTCCCGAGATACTCGGCGCGGACTCCCCCGCCCTGATCGAACCCAACGCAGACCGCCTGGCCGCGAAAATGCTGGAACTCCTCGCCGATCCCGATACATTTCAGCGTCACCTGCCGGATATCACGACCCTGAAGCGGAGTTTCAGCGTGAACAGTATGGCAGCGCGGATGGAAAGCGAGTACTACGAAGCTCTCAACTCGTAATTGTAGCAAATAATTAGGCTCGCGTTGGTATTGGTGTCCCCATCATGGGTGATGAAGCAAAGCAGAAACTGACACGAGAGGCCGTCCGCAACCTTGCACAAGAGGATGGCGAGGCAAAGGCGCCGCGCTCCTCCCTCAACGCGACGGCCCGCACCATCGCATCGCAATATGCCCGGCCGACCAATTCTCCGGTGATGATCAGCGGCATCATGCGCATCATCGAATTCCTGATCATTGCAACGTCGGGTATCGCGGTGTTCATGATCTATGTCGGCCTGTCGCCCTATTCGGTCTTCCACTACCTCCTGGCAATCGTCCTGACGGCGCTGGCAGCCGTGTTCCTGCTGGAACTTGCCGACAGCTACCAGCTGGCAACGATGCGTGACCCGTTCAGCAAGATCGGACGCCTGCTCCTCGTCTATTCGGGCACCTTCGCCCTCATGTCGCTCGCCGCGTTCTTCCTCAAGATATCCGAGGATTATTCGCGCGTCTGGTTCGGAGCCTGGTATGCGAGCGGCCTTGTGCTGTTTCTCGTCTTCCGCATCATCATGTCGCGCCTCATCAGGCGCTGGGCCCGCAACGGCAAGATGGAGCGGCGCGCGGTTATCGTCGGCGGCGGCAAGCCAGCCGAAGATCTTGTCCGGTCCATCGAGCAGCAGCCCTATAATGACATCCGGATCTGCGGCGTGTTCGACGACCGCGACGCCAAGCGCTCGCCGCCGATCGTCGCCGGCTATCCCAAGCTCGGCAACATTTCGGAACTGATCGAATTTGCCCGCATAGCGCATATCGACATGCTCATCGTCTGCCTGCCGATCACCGCCGAGGAGCGCGTGCTGTCGCTGCTCAAGAAGTTATGGGTATTGCCGGTCGACATCCGGCTATCGGCCCACAACAACCATCTGCAGTTCCGGCCGCGCGCCTATTCCTATATCGGCTCGGTCGCGATGATCGACCTTTTCGACAAGCCGATCAATGATTGGGATTCCGTGGCCAAGCGCGCCTTCGACGTCTTCTTCAGTCTCATCGGCATCACCCTGTTCAGCCCGATCATGCTGGCGACGGCGCTCGCGATCAAGCTCGAGAGCAAGGGCCCGGTGATCTTCAAGCAGCAGCGCCATGGCTTCAACAACGAGATCATCGAAGTGTGGAAGTTCCGCTCGATGTATAGCGAGATGTGCGATCCGACCGCGCGCAACGCCGTCGTCAAGAACGATCCGCGCGTTACCCGCGTCGGCCGTTTCATCCGCAAGACATCGATCGACGAACTTCCGCAATTCTTCAACGCCTTGATGGGAACGCTGTCGCTTGTCGGCCCGCGGCCCCATGCCATCGCCGCCCATAGCCACAATCTCCTCTATAATGACGTCGTCGACGGCTATTTCGCCCGCCATCGCGTCAAGCCCGGAGTGACCGGCTGGGCGCAGATCAATGGCTGGCGCGGCGAGATCGATTCCGACGAGAAGATCAAGATGCGCACGGAATTCGACCTGTTCTACATCGAAAACTGGTCGCTCTGGCTGGACCTCAAAATTCTCGTTCTGACGCCGGTCCGCCTGCTGAACACGGAAAACGCCTATTGACTGCGGTCGCTGCCGGCCAGGCGAACATCGCTTCGCCAGCAGCAAGGAACAGGTTCCTGATCGCCCTGTTGCGCAACGCCGCCATCGGGCTCGGTGTCTTTCTCAGCGCTTTCGTCATCGACGAGCCGGCGCCCTACGAGCTCTATATGGCGGGCCTCGTCGCCATCTGGTGTCTCTTCGGCCTGCGCCTGTCCCGCATCAGCGCCGTCCTGCTGCTGATGCTGGTCCTGTTCAATATTGGCGGCGTGATCTCCATGGGGCAGATGCCGGACCTGAAGACCGCTCCGATGTATCTCGCAGTATCGCTTTTCCTGGCCTTTACCGCGGTATTCTTCGCCGCCATCGTCAGCCGGGACGAGCGGCTTCTCGCCACCATATTCGGCGCCTATGTCCTTGGCGCGATCGCCACGGCGAGCCTCGGCATCCTCGGTTATTTCGATGCCTTCCCGGGCGCCGAACTCTTCACCCGCTATGGCCGGGCGATGGGCGCGTTCCAGGATCCGAATGTGTTCGGGCCCTTCCTCATGCTGCCGCTGGCATGGCTGCTTCACGGCGTGCTGACGGGAAGCATCGGCGGGCTGCTCATGCGCACCGTCCCGATTCTCATCCTCGTGCTGGCGGTTTTCCTGTCGTTCTCGCGCGCGGCCTGGGGCATGGCGGTATTCGTCGTCGCCGGACTGGCGCTGCTGCTCTTCATCCGCAACCCGTCGCCGATGTTCCGCCTGAGGATCATCGCCCTCGGCACTGCCGCGGTTCTGATCGCCGTCGCGGCGATCATCGTTGCCCTGCAGATACCGAGCGTCGCCGAACTCTTCTCCGCGCGCGCGCAACTGGTGCAGGATTACGATCAGGCCCAGTTTGGCCGCTTCGCCCGTCACTGGTATGGAATGCTGCTTTCCATCGACAATCCGCTCGGCATAGGCCCGCTGGAATTCGGCCCTATCTTTGGCGAAGACACGCATAATATGTGGCTGAAGGCTGCACTCGATTATGGCTGGCTCGGATTCATAAGCTACATCACGCTGATGATGACCACTTTCGGCCTTGGCCTGCGCATCCTCTTCCGCGACCGGCCATGGCAGCCATATCTCCTCTGCGCCTATCTGGTCTTCGTGGCGCATCTGCTGATCGGCAATGTGATCGATACCGACCATTGGCGCCATTTCTACCTCATTATCGGCCTGATATGGGGATGTATCGGGCTGGAAGCACAGCACAACGCAGCGCAACGTCCGCAGGCGTGAAGCAACGCCGCTGTCGCTGCCCGCTATTTGTTGACGCTATTTGTCTATTATTGCACCTGCCCGAAATGTACCGTGAAAAATCAACATGGAGCGCTATCCGCTTGAACCAACTACAACTTAGGATTGCATGGAAATAGCTGGACAAAACCGGGTGTCTGCTTGATGGTTCGGTCAACGACGGAGTAGAAAGCAGAATCATCAGGTTGCGCCAGCGGATTTCGACATTGATATTTTTAGACGAAGATAATCCCAATTATTCCAGGTCGGACGGCGAATTGATGCAACGCGCCTTCGACATGGCCGCCGAGGAACTCGGCATTGCGCAGCCAGGCTGTTCGGAACAGGCGACGTTGGCGCGTTTCGTGCGCGCCGCCTATATCATCGGCAATCGGGATGTTCAGTCCATAGCGAAGTTTTCGATAGAGGCGGTACTGCTGCGGCGCAGGGCGCAGAACAAACCGTAAGTTCCCGGCTCCTTGCTTCCCTCGGGAAGCTGGTCGGAGTGGCCGGATTCGAACCGACGACCCCTTGACCCCCAGTCAAGTGCGCTACCGGGCTGCGCTACACTCCGAACCGGGTGAAGCCCTAGAATACCTCGCTTTTTTTAGCAATACCCAAAAACAGAGAAAACGAACGAAGCGCACACAAATGCGTCGCGGAGGTGGCCGCCAGCCCCGAAGCATGGCGCAGCACAGCCGGTGGAGCGCTGTTTCGCCTACTCCTCGAAGCGGCCCGAGGCCTCGCGGTCGCGGTCGTATCGCCTTGCCAGCGGAAATTCCGGCAGCCAGGATTCGCGGCGGACGACCCAGCTTTCATAGGTCGGCATGAATTGATCCGTATCGTCCAGCGAGCCCAGATTCACTTCGATCTCGTCGTCGGTCCGCGCAAAGACCGACGAGCCGCAACGCGGACAGAAGAACCGCCCCTTATAGTCGCGTGTTTCCCCCTCGACTGTCACCGCCGTCTCAGGGAAGATTGCCGAGGCATGAAACAGCGCGCCATGATGCTTGCGGCACTCGAGACAATGGCAAAGACCAACCCGATAGGGACGCCCCGTGGCGACAAATCGCACATTGCCGCACACGCAGCCGCCGGAATATCGATCCATGCCGCGTCTCCTTCCAATCTCAAGCCAGCGAAAAACCGTGTTCCGCAAAAAAGGTCGATCGACCTGGTCTAGGTCGAACCGCCCCTTCTGCTACGACGAAGCATGTACTCCTCGCGGCGCCGCATTTCATCGGCGCTTATCTCCCGTCGCGGACGGTCTGGCCGGCTGGCCTCGGGCCGGTCCGGCCGATCCACCCGATCCGGCCGATCCGGTCTGTCGGGGCGATCCGGTCTGTCGGGGCGATCCGGTCTGTCAGGGCGATCCGGTCTGTCAGGACGGTGCCTGTCGGGACGATGCCTGTCCCAGTCGCGATGCCGCCGCCGGTCACGATCATGGCGATCGTAGCGGCTATAGCGATAGCGGTCATAGCGATCGTAATCGCCGATATAAGTATCGGAATAGACGGCGCCGCCATAATATCCGCCCGAATAGCCGCCGTCATATTCGCTGCTGACGCAGCCGGTCAATAAAAGCCCGGCCCCGACTACGATCCAAGATCCTTTTCGCATCGCGATGTCCTCCTGCCGCCCGATAACTCCCGACACTGCCATACGTTCCATCCCGCCACCAGAGCAATTATGGCCCGACACCAGCGAGCTCGCCATGCGTGGCACCACGGGCAAAGCCATCAAGGGCGATCTGCATCTGCCTCACCGATTGCGGTCCGCCATGCCCCTCCTCTTCGACCATGCACAGACGGCTTGTCGGCCATGCCTGGTGCAGCCGCCATGCGGTGATGGCTGGACTGCTGATATCCCGGCGCCCCTGTATGAGAACCGCCGGAATATGGGAAATCCTGCTCATATTGTTCAGGATCTCGGCGCCATCGCGCAAAAACCCGTCATTTGCCCAGTAATGCGTAACCAAAGTGGCGAATTCCAGGAGTTGCTCATCGCTGCGCAGTTTCCCGGTCGGCGCGAAGTTGGGATCGAGCGATATATGCACGCTTTCCCATTCGTTCCAGGCACGGGCTGCCAATACGCGGTCGGCATCATCCTTCCCGGCAAGGCGGCGTGCATAGGCTTCGATGAGGCGCTCTTCCCTGCCTTTGCCCGAAGCAGCTTCGAGCCTTTCCCAGGCTTCCGGGAATAATCGCCCCATGTGCCCGGTTATCCAGTCGATCTCGGCCCTGCTGGTGGTGGTTACCGCGAGCAGAACGAGTTCGGAAACGCGTGCTGGATGCGCCTGAGCGTAGGCCAGGGCGAGCGTAGACCCCCAGGAGACGCCGGACACCAGCCAGTGCCGCACGCCGAGCCGCGCTCGAACGTGTTCGATGTCGGAGATCAGGTCAGCTGTGGTGTTTTGCTGGAGGTCGACGCCCGTGCTTGCGGCCGAAGGTCTGCTTCTCCCACAGCCGCGCTGGTCGATACCTATGATGAAATATCGATCCGGATCGAAATGCGACCGGTAGCGGCCTGAACCAAGGCCGCTACCGGGACCGCCATGGAGATAGAGGGCGGGCTTGCCTTGCGGATTGCCGGATGCCTCCCAATAGATCTCATTTCCGGCCGAGCAGGCAATGTGGCCGGAGGCGAAAGGTGAGATTTGCGGGTAGCTCATGGGAACGGTCCAGCGTTGAAAGTTCCGGCTGTCCTAACCGCGGCCTTCGTCAGTTCGATGACATGCGCACCGGTCAAAGGCCGAGTTGCTTCATGATAGCATGGGCGAGCCTGATGCGCTCGTCATTGGGATAGAACTTGTTGGCGAGGATGACGATGCCGAAGCGCTTTTCCGGCACGAAGGCGACATAGGCGCCGAAACCATTGGTCGAGCCGGTCTTGTTGACGAACACGTCCCTGCGCGGCTTCTGCGGCGGCGTGATCGCCTTCACCGGCACCGGATTGCGCGACATGGTGGTCGAATTGCCTTCAAGCAGGGCATCGAGCTTCGCCGGGTAGTCATATTGCTCCCAGACAAGATCCTGCGTCATCGGGCCCGCCTTGAAATAGGCGGCGCGGGTGGCGTCCAGCGCCTGCTGCAGGTCCTTGTCGATCTCGACTTGCCCCATATTCGCATCGGCAAAGCGGAGAAGGTCGGATGCCGTCGTCTTGACGCCATAGGCCTCGTCCGCGAGCATGCCGGTGTCGTCGACGCGAACCGGCTGGTCGTTCTTCCTGTGGCCCTGCGCATAGTCGGCCATCCTTGCCTTGGGAACATTGACGTAGGTGCTTGAGAGGCCAAGCCCGCCAAATACCTGCTTTTCGACCAGGGTCGCAAAATCGCCCTTCATGGCCCTGGCCGCGACGACGCCGAGCATGCCGACGCTCGGATTGGCGTAATTGCGGTGCGAGCCCGGCGCGAAAGTCGGCTCCCACTCGGCAAAATAGCGCATGAGCTGACGCTCGTTCTTCACCTCATCCGGCACCTGGAGCGGGAAACCACCCGGCGTATGGGTGCCGAGGTGGAATATCTCGATGCCGCCGAAGGTGTTGCCGTCCAGTTCGGGCACATATCTGGCGATCCTGTCGGTGAGCTTCAGATCGCCCTTCACTTCGGCATAGGTCGCCAGCGTTGCGGTGAAGGTCTTGCTTATGGAACCGACCTCGAAAATCGTGTTCTCATCGACCGGCTTGCCGCCCTGCTTCGCAGCCACGCCGGACGAAACCAGATAATGCCGGCCATCGAGCGAGATGCCGACCGCCATGCCCGGAATGCCGTATTTCTGCATGACCGGCCCGATTGCTGCATCGACGCTTTGCCTGATCTGCTGCTGCCGATCGTCGGCCCGCGCCGCCATCGGCAGGCACATGGCAAGTAGAAACCCCGCCATAATCGGCCCAGCAATAATTGGGTTCGGTGCTGAAATGCGCATCATCATCTCCTCTTTTCGGCGCCATCGGCAAACATGGATTGGCGCGCCGGCAGATGTCTAAGCGCGTCGCCATGCAAGGGCAAACGACGATATTTCGTGGCTGACATGAATTAAACTGGGCCTTGGCACCTGCCAGCCGTGTCGGCGCCCATCGGGACCGTTGACGATCGAGGCCAGCCTATGGGAAATTGCCTTTCGGCCCCGAGGTTGGAGACGTCTGCCATGCGCGCTTTCTACCGGTTTGCGACCCTGATCCTTGCCAGCCTCCCGGTCCAGGCCGTTGCCGAACCGTTCGTGTCGTGGAATTCCAACGAGGCCGGCTTCTGGCTGGAAGTGGATAATCAGGACGACCGCAACTGGGCCTGCACGGTCGAATACCGCGTCACGGTCTCCGGAAAGGAAGCGCTGCGGGAACATCGGTTTCTGGTCGCCCCAAAGTCCAGGAACATCGTCTTCGTCCCGCCGTTCAGCCCCTTGCCGCGCGGACAATGGTCCTTTGCGCCTGAAGGCAGGGCGAACTGTACCTGACCCAGGCAAAACGGAACCGGCGCCGCATATGCGACGCCGGGACTGTGCCTGTGCCGGTTGGCGCTGCCTATTGCGCCGGTGCGGCGGGCGTTGCCGGCTGGCTCGAACCCGCCGGAGCGGGCGCGGCCGGTGTGGCGCTGTCTGCCGCGTTGGATTCGCTCGCCTTCATCGGATCGGCGACACCTTGGGTGAAGCTGTCCGCGGTCTCGAAGGCTGGCGCTTCCTTCAGCTTCTCCTTGGTGGTGTTGACGACGATCCAGTTGGATTTGTCTTCACGCATGGAGATTTTCAGCTGGTCGGCGGGCAAGGCAACGGCCTTCTCGCCAACGCCGAGGAAGCCGCCCACGCCGATGACCGCGGCCTTCACCGTACCGTCGGCATTGACGATCAGGTCCTTCACCTCGCCGATCGATTCGGCATTCTCACTGTCACCATTATAGACATTCTTGCCCATAAGGCCGGAAGCGAGCAGTTGCCCCTCCTCCACCTTGGTCATGGGCTGGACATCGGCAGCCGTGGCGGCGCCGGCACCGCCCGTGAACAATTCCTTCGTCTCCACCTTTGCCGGTGCCGGGTCAGCGGCTGGCGCGGGTGCCGGCGTGGTCTGTGCCAACGCCGTTCCGGCCATCAATGTCACAGCCGCGGTTGAAGCAATCAATGATTTCAACATCGGATGTCTCCTTGTTTCATGCGCGGGAACAACCATTTGGCGTCCCTTCAGAGGAAACAACCGGCAACCTCGCCTCCAGTTCCAGCCATGCGGGAAAATTGAAGAGCGCGGAAGAAGATGATGCTGCGCGCGGAACCTTGGCGGCCAGGGCGCGTTCCAGCACGTTACAATTTCCCAATAATCGCAGGAGAATTCATTGAATCGCAACGGTCTCTATGTGCTCGTCGGCGCACTGCTCGTCATCGCAATCGGCATGGGTATCTATATTTATCGCGAAGAAACCAAGCCTGCCGGTGTCGAACTGAAGATCGGCGAAGGTGGCGTATCAGTCGAAGAGAACTGATGTTCCGGCTCGGGCGGATGCCGCCCGAGCCGATTTCATTCGATCAGCTATAGGGTGAATAGCACTGCTGGCGCGGGCCATTATAGGGCTGGTACGTGTTGTCGGACGCCCTGTAGGAGCGATATTTGTCGTAGCACCACTGGACATGGGCGCTGCCGCCACCGGAACGGATCACGCGGCGCGGCTGGTTGGCAATGGCCCCGCCAATGATCGCGCCGGCGCCAAATGCGGCCAATGGATACCACCAGCCATCGCTATGGCGGCGATATCCACGCCGATGATGACGATAGCCGCGATGTCCGCGCCAGTGCCCACCGCGCCAACGGCGATGTTCGCGATACTGCACCTGCTCCACATTCTGCTTGAATTCGAAGGGAACCGAGGGTAGCGGCGCAGCCGAGACCGGCACGGCAGCGGCAACGCCCATGGCCAGACTGAGCACACCTGCAAACAGTCCAGAGACAATCTTTCTCATTGAAGCAACCTCCTAAGTTAGATCAGTACGATGGATCATGCACAATGAATGACAGATGAACAATAGATGAATTTTCTTGCGTTCCGGCGCTGTCTTCATCACGGTTTTGTAATGGAACCTTTCTGTATTCTTTTATTCTGACAGATGCCTGCACCGGTTCCCAGTGGCGGCTACACGTTGCTTTAGCGTATCCTGGCAATGGCAGCCGATTTTCGCGGTTTGGCCGTCGCCCGCATGGAACATTCCCGATTGGCGTCCGTTATCACTCCGTCAACGAAGGAGCGAATGGCATGGCAATCTTTTCCAGAAATTCCGATGATTTGCAGGGCGATCTCGAGGCGCAGATCAGAGCGCTGCGCAAGGAGATGTCCAATATATCCGCCAGTCTGTCGGATCTCGGCTCGGAGCATTTCGACGAGGTGAAGCGCGCTGCCAGCCGGCACGCCAGGGTCGCAGCCGATACGGCGCGGGAAAATCCCATTGCGACGCTTGCGCTCGTTGCCGGTGCGGCACTTCTCATTGGCCTGTTTTCCCGTCGCTGATTCCCGCCGCTGATCCCCACCGCCGATAAGGACGCCGACCATGGATGAAATGACTGAAAAGATGGAGAGCGAGGCCGACAAGGCGCGACTTCGGAGCGAAATCGAGCAATTGAAGAAGGATATCGCGGCCGTCAGCAAGACCCTCGCCGACAAGGGCAGCCAGATGTTCGACCGCATGACCGAGCAGGATGAGGCTTCGGCACTGGACGGGCTGAAGCAGCGGGGCTCGCGGGCCGCCAGTGCGATCGGGCATCAGGCCCGGAGGATTGGCGACACGCCGACGCAGAATTCAGTTTCGACGCTGCTGATCATAGCCGGTCTCGGCATCGTCATCGGAATGCTCGCCCGGTAGGCCTGCCGACGATCTCGCTTGCGACTATCGGACCTGATCCAGCAGGCGCTTGCATTCCAGAAGATCGAACAGGGTTTCTTGCAAAAGAGCCCTGTTGTCTTTTGACAGGCGCTTGCTGTCGGCCGCTATCGGACCGTCGTCATCGCCCTTCATCAGCCCGAACAGGCGGCGCTGCGGTGCCGGACGAGGCCCGCCCATGACCGCTGCTTCTTCATCGGCATCAGCACGGTTCTGCTCTTCTTCCTGGCGCGCCGCAGCCTGTTTCTGCTGGGTAATCGCCTCTGCCGCAGCCGTATCGCCACTGCCGAGTGCAATGATGAACTGGGTTCCGTTCTCGCGAAGCAGCCGCTGCACGCCCTTGATCGTATAGCCCTGATCATAGAGCAGATGCCGGATACCCTTCAAAAGGTCGACATCGAGCGGACGGTAGTAGCGACGGCCACCACCGCGCTTCATCGGCTTGATGTGCGTGAAACGGGTTTCCCAAAAACGCAGCACGTGCTGTGGCAGATCGAGATCTTCTGCAACTTCGCTGATGGTTCTAAATGCGTCGGGACTCTTGTCCATGATTTCACCCTTTCAGGAGAAATTCTGATTCGACGTCTATATCAGCGATTTATACCCTATTTTTCAAGCTGAGGGCGAGATTCGCCCACAACTAATCCGGCAAAGGGCTTATCAGGCTGATTTCTTCTTCCGGGCCTGATGCGAACGCAAGATGCGCTGCTTGAGAACATTGGACGCCTTGAACGTCATGACGCGGCGCGGCAGGATAGGCACTTCCTCGCCCGTCTTCGGGTTGCGCCCGATGCGTTCATTCTTGTCCCGGACCTGAAACGTGGCGAATGACGACAGTTTGACTGTCTCGCCTCGGACAATCGCGTCACAAACCTCATCGAGAATGGTTTCGACGAGTGATGCCGACTCCGTGCGTGATAGCCCTACCTTTCGATAGACTGCCTCAGCCAGATCAGCACGCGTAATGGTCTTACCCCCCATACGATCTCAAAGCTCTCGTTTTGTTGCAAAACTATCAGGTGACAGCGGAAGTTATAGGATGAAAACCAATCGGGCAAGCAGCTTCCACAACTGCAATTTCAATCGGTTCCCTACCAACGTAGCAGAACTGCTCCCCACGTAAAGCCCCCGCCCATCGCCTCGAGCAGGACGAGATCGCCCTGCTTGATACGGCCGTCGGCAACCGCCGTGGCCAGTGCGAGGGGCACGGAGGCAGCCGAGGTATTGCCATGCTGATCGACCGTTATCACGACTTTTTCATCGGCCAGGCTGAGCTTCCTGGCCGAGGCGTCGATGATGCGCTTGTTCGCCTGGTGCGGCACGAACCAATCGACGTCGCTCGCGGTGATTCCCGCCTCGGCGAACGAGGCCTCGATCACATCGGTGATCATGCCGACAGCATGTTTGAAGACTTCGCGACCCTCCATCCGCAGATGGCCGACCGTCTGCGTCGTCGATGGTCCGCCATCGACATAGAGCTTTTCCTTGTGGCTGCCATCGGAACGCAGATTTGCCGTGAGTATGCCGCGGTCGGACGTAAGTCCCCGCCCTTCGCCCGCCTCGAGGACGACGGCGCCGGCACCGTCGCCGAACAGGACGCAGGTGGTGCGGTCCTTCCAGTCCAGGATGCGCGAAAACGTCTCCGACCCGATGACGAGCACCCGGCGCGCCATGCCGCCGCGAATGTAGAGATCGGCGGTGGTGATCGCATAGACGAAACCCGAGCAAACCGCCTGCATGTCGAAGGCGAAGCCGTGCTTCATGCCGAGCCGCGCCTGGATATCGACGGCGGTCGCGGGAAACGTGTTGTCCGGGGTCGACGTCGCGAGAATGATGAGGTCGATGTCGTCAGGCGTCAGGCCCGCATTGTCGAGCGCGGCACGGGCGGCGGCTTCGCCGAGCGAGGCGGTGGTCTCGCCCTCGCCCGCTATGTAGCGCTGCTTGATGCCGGTACGCTGCACGATCCATTCGTCGCTCGTCTCCACGATACCTTCGAGGTCGGCATTCTTGACCAGGCGTGCCGGTTTAGCGGCACCAATACCCTTGACGACGGAGCGGATCATTTATTTTTCCTGTTGTTCGGTTTCAACGTCTGCTGCTGGCTCCGGCTCGCCCTTGAAGGCGACGCCGACGGGGCTCTTGTGGAAGTGACCGAGATCCGCGGAGATCTTGTCGAGCAATCTGTTCTTGGCCATGTCGTAGCCCACATCGATGGCAGCCGCGAAACCGAGTGCATCCGTTCCGCCATGGCTCTTGATCACGATTCCGTTCAAACCAAGGAAGACCCCGCCATTCGTCTTGCGGGGGTCCATCTTCTCCCGCAAGCGGTCGAAGGCGCCCTTGGCGAACAGATAGCCTATACGGGCCATCCATGTCCGGTTCATGGCATCACGCAGATATTGCGCAAATTGCTTCGCGGTGCCCTCGGCGGCCTTGAGCGCGATGTTGCCGGCGAAACCCTCGGTCACCACGACGTCGACCGTGCCCTTGCCGATGTCATTGCCTTCGACGAAGCCGTAATATTCGAGGCTCGGCAGCGGGATTTCCTTCAGGATGCGGGCGGCATCCTTCACATCGTCCTGGCCCTTTATCTCTTCCACGCCGACATTCAGCAGTCCGATGGTCGGCCGCTGTATCTCGAACAGCGCCCGCGCCATGGCGGCGCCCATCACCGCATAATCGACAAGCTGCTGCGCGTCGGCGCCGATCGTCGCGCCGATGTCGAGAACGATGCTTTCACCGCGCAGGGTCGGCCAGATCCCGGCGATCGCCGGCCGCTCCACATTCGCCATGGTGCGCAGGCAGAACTTCGACATCGCCATCAGCGCGCCGGTATTGCCGGCGGAGATGCAGGCGTCGGCCTCGTCGGTCTTCACCGCTTCGATGGCGCGCCACATGGAGGACTTCCAGCGGCCATTGCGCAGCGCCTGGCTGGGCTTTTCGTCCATCCGGACGGAAACTTCGCAATGGTGGAACGTGGAGGCCTTGGACAGGGCTTCATGCTTTGCCAGGATAGGCTGGACTTCTTCCTCGCGCCCGAAAATCACGAACCTGATATCGGGATGGCGCTCCAGCGCCATGGCCATGGCCGGGATGACGACCTCAGGACCGAAATCGCCGCCCATGGCATCAATGGAAATTCTGATCACTATCGATTGTCCTGTCCTGTTCCGTTCTTGCAAGGCTTTGATAAGACTCGGCGGAAAATAGTCATTTTGCCCGGGCGTACAACCGGATTCTGCCTGAGAGGGCCCAGCCGGCCCCAAAATCGTGAAACTCCCCCATCGTCTCGCCGCTACTTAGGCGCAAGCCCCGTCCGCGATCAAGTCTTCTGTTTCCAGTCCTTCAAGCCCGCGAAAGGGTTGGGCGCGCGTTCCTCCTCCGCGTCCCCGACGGTCAGGGTGACGGCAGGCGCTTCCTCCACGCCCGGCTTGCGCGGATAGGGATCGATTTCGAGCTCGAAGAATTCCTCGGCAATGGCGCCGATGTCGAGGCTGTCGCCGGAAAACGGCTCGGGCACGTCCGGCCCTTCGGCGTCGATGATCAGTTCGCCCGCATCGTCGGTGGGCAGGCGCGCCAGCCGCGAGTTCTCCGGCACGAACAGGCTGTCGACCTGCGTCTCTAGGCGCGCCTCGACCGGCTCCAGCGTCACGATACATTGCTGGACGATATCGGCGCTGACCGTGCCCTTCACCCGCACGCCTTCCTTCTTCCAGGGCAGGACCTGCAGCTCGGCGACAAAGGACTTCACATCTTCCAGCGCATGGAAATCACGCAGCGCCCGGCGTTCGCGTTCATCCGCCTCGATCTTTACGGTCAGCCCCTTCTGGGCCAGCCTGTTCACCGATACGGGGTAGCTCAGTGCGCCCTCGGCCTCTTGTCTCATGGCGATACTCTCATATAGCGGCAGCGGCCAGGCCGGCGGCGGGGAAAGTCAGTTCCCCCTTGGCCATGGCCTCGTCATCCTGCGTTTCCAGGTGTGACTGGCACTTTAGTACATATTGCGCCAATGCACGACTTCCCGTCCAGTTCTGCTCCTCCGGCCGGACATTGCGCGCAAGGGCGGCCACGAGCGCTTCAAGGTCGTCCGCCGCCAGCGCCTTGTCATAGGCATCGACGCGGCCATAGAACATGCGCGCGAGTTTCTTCATGCGCTTGGGGACGCCCGAATCCCCGATACCGAGTTCCCGCAGCGAATGATCGACATCGCGAAAGAACTCGTCGGTCACGTCCTGCCCGATCGATTTGAGCGCCTCGCCCCTACCTTTGATACGCCTTATGAACAGAAATACATGCAATGAGAGCATTTCGTAGCGCCCAAGCGGTGAATCCGGCACATCGATGTCCGAATATAAGTATGGCTGCCGCGCCGCTGCCACGATCCTGTCGTAGAGCGCGGTCGTTATCGCCTCGTTTGCTTTGGCCCTGCGGCTGAATAAACTGAGTATCATAGAGTCGAGCTTTCCATTGCGCCGCGTGCAACATGAGTCGCTTGTTGCATCGGGCCGCAAGGTGGTTTACCGAAGTTCTGCGGGCAGCGAAAGACTTGCGCCCCAGTTTGAAATGGAGATGTCGTTGCTGCAGCGGATTTTCAAGACCCCTATTCTACGCGGGCATCTGATTGCCGGAGGGCTTGTCATGGCCACCGGGCTTGCCGGCTGCAATACTGCCGGTCTCAACCCATCCGAAACCCTGACCCAGGGTTATGTTCTTGACGAAAAGGCGCTCGAATTCGTTCCGGTCGGCTCGAGCCGCGAGCAGGTGATCCTCTCGCTCGGCAGCCCATCGACGACGGCGACCTTCGACAATGAAGTCTTCTATTACATTTCCCAGACCCGGCACCGCAGCGTCGCTTTCATGCAGCCCAAGGTGACCGACCGCCGCATCCTCGCTGTCTATTTCGACAAGGACGGCAAGGTGGCGAGCATATCCAATTACGGCCTGCAGGACGGCAAGGTGTTCGACTTCATCTCGCGCACGACCCCGACGGGCGGCAAGGACCTCTCCTTCCTCGGCCAGTTGCTGGCCGGCGTCGGCAAGGCGCCGCCTTCGCTTGGAAACAGCGGTCCGCGCTGATCCGCCAACGCAAGAACCAGAACAGGAAAAGCCCGCGAAACACAGGTTTCGCGGGCTTTTTCGTTTGTCGCGGGGCTAGTGCGCCAGGACGGCGAGCAGCAGCAGGGCGACGATATTGGTGATCTTGATGGCCGGATTGACGGCAGGACCCGCCGTATCCTTGTAGGGATCGCCGACCGTATCGCCGGTGACCGACGCCTTGTGGGCTTCGGACCCCTTCAGATGGCGCGTGCCATCCTTGTCGACGAAGCCATCCTCGAAGGACTTCTTCGCATTGTCCCAGGCGCCGCCGCCGGAGGTCATCGATATGGCGACGAAAATGCCATTGATGATGACGCCGAGCAGGGAAGCGCCGAGCGCCGCGAATGCCGAGGCCTTCGAACCGGATATGACCAGCACGCCGAAATAGACGACGAGCGGCGCAAGCACCGGCAGCAGCGAGGGCACCACCATTTCGCGGATGGCCGCCCGCGTCAGTATATCCACCGCGCGCGCATAGTCGGGCCGTTCCGTGCCCTGCATGATGCCGGGCTTTTCGCGGAACTGCCTGCGCACTTCCTCGACCACCGATCCCGCTGCGCGGCCGACGGCTGTCATTGCAATGCCGCCGAACAGATAGGGGATGAGCCCGCCGAAGATCAGACCGGCCACCACATAGGGATTGGACAATTCGAACGAGACTTCGCCGATACCCTTGAAATAGGAGAACAGCGTCGATCCATCCTTGTTGGCTTCCGATATGAAATATTGCAGGTCGTTGGCATAGGCCGCGAACAGCACCAGCGCGCCGAGACCGGCCGAACCGATGGCATAGCCCTTGGTCACGGCTTTCGTCGTATTGCCCACGGCATCGAGCGCATCGGTCGATTTGCGGACTTCAGGATCGAGACCCGACATTTCCGCAATGCCGCCGGCATTGTCCGTGACGGGCCCGAAAGCATCGAGCGCCACGATC
This sequence comes from Phyllobacterium sp. 21LDTY02-6, assembly GCF_023554255.2. Lineage (GTDB taxonomy): Bacteria > Pseudomonadota > Alphaproteobacteria > Rhizobiales > Rhizobiaceae > Phyllobacterium. The sequence continues at coordinate 139,758 of NZ_JAMJWD020000007.1, forward strand.
ATGCCGGCTATGCCGAGCATGGCGGTAACGGCGATGCCGGTGCCGAACAGGCCGGCAAGCTGGTAGGTGGAGATGATGCCGCCGACGATGACCAGGGCCGGAAGCGCGGTCGATTCAAGCGAGACCGCCAGGCCCTGGATGACGTTGGTGCCGTGGCCGGTAACGGAGGCCTGGGCGATCGAATTCACCGGGCGCTTGTTGGTGCCGGTATAATATTCGGTGATGACGACGATCAGGCCGGTGACCACGAGCCCGATCAGCCCGCAGATGAAAAGGTTCGCCCCGGTGATCGACTGGCCGGCGACCGTGCCGATCTCGCCCCAGCCGATGGTGAGCGAGGTCGCCAGACCAAGCCCCGCGATGGAAAGCAGGCCCGTCACGATCAGGCCCTTGTAGAGCGCGCCCATGATCGAGTTGTTGGCGCCGAGCTTGACGAAGAAGGTCCCGGCTATCGAGGTGACGATGCAGGCGCCGCAGATCGCGAGCGGGTAGAGCATGACCGTTGCGAGCACGGGCGTCGCGGCAAAGAAGATCGCACCGAGCACCATGGTGGCGACGATGGTCACCGCATAGGTCTCGAACAGATCGGCCGCCATGCCGGCACAGTCGCCGACATTATCGCCCACATTGTCGGCGATCGTGGCGGGATTGCGGGGATCGTCCTCCGGGATACCCGCTTCCACCTTGCCGACGAGATCGCCGCCGACATCCGCACCCTTGGTGAAGATACCGCCGCCGAGACGGGCGAAGATCGAAATCAGCGAAGCGCCGAAGCCCAGCGATACGAGTGCATCGATCACCGTGCGGTCGGCCGGCTGATAGCCGAGCGGACCGGTGAGCACCCAGTAATAGACGGCAACCCCAAGGAGGGCGAGACCCGCAACCAGCATGCCGGTGATCGCACCGGATTTGAAGGCGATCTCAAGGCCTGCGGCCAGGCTGCGCGATGCAGCCTGCGCCGTGCGGACATTGGCGCGCACGGAAACGTGCATGCCGATGAAGCCGGCGAGGCCCGAAAGAACGGCTCCCACGAGGAAGCCGAAGGCCGCAGTCCCCGTCAATAGCAGCCAGACGGCGATGAATACGACGATGCCGACAATGGCGATCGTGGTGTACTGACGTGTGAGATAAGCTTGTGCGCCTTCGCGGATTGCACCAGCGATTTCTTGCATGCGTGCCGTGCCCTGGTCCGCTGCGAGCACCGATTTGGTGGCCCATACAGCGTAAACGACAGACAGCAGACCGCAGGCAATGACCAGAAACAGTATTGTCATGCCACTCCCTCAGATTTGACCGGAAAACCCCTCCCCGGGTCAGGTTCGGTACGGCACACGGAGCTGCCAGGCCGGCAGAGACGCGACCGCATCCGTTAGGAGTAACCTAGCCTACGGGCACGTCAAGGGCTTTCGCATGGGGGAGCGACGGCCGGGAATGCCGGCCGCAAGGTCGATGGCGGGCCTGTGCCCGCATTTGCGGAAGCGGGATCGTTGCCGGTCAGCGGCGGGGCGTCTTGACGCCCCTGCTTTCGCCGCGGATCTCATAGGCCAGCCGGTCGAGCACGGCATTGACGAGCTTCGGCTCGTCTTCGGTGTAGAAGGCCTTGGCGATATCGACATATTCCGAAACGATGACGGCCGTCGGAACATCCGCCTTGTTCTTCAATTCCCAGATGCCGGCGCGCAATATGGCGCGCAGCGTCGAATCGAGCCGTGACAGCGGCCAGTCTTCCGTCAGCGTCTGGCGGATCATCGGGTCGAGCGTCGTCTGTGCCGCGACGACACCGGAGACGATGCCGCGAAACCATTGCGGGTCGGCGTCGAGATATTGCTTGCCGTCCACCTCTTTGCCGAGGCGGTGGGCCTCATATTCGGCCACCACTTCGAGGACCCCGGTTCCCGCGACATCCATCTGGTAGAGCGCCTGGACGGCGGCGAGACGCGCGACGCCGCGCTTGTTGGCGGGTTTGACGGCGGGATTGTTTGGTTCAGTCGAATTGGGCATCGTCAGGCTCCGAACTTTTCCTTGAGCGCGATCATCGTCAAGGCCGCGCGCGCTGCAAAGCCGCCCTTGTCCTTGTCTTCGCGGCGGGCGCGAACCCAAGCCTGCTCTTCGTTTTCCACGGTCAATATGCCATTGCCGATGGCAATGCTTTCCTCCACCGAAAGGTCCATCAGGGCCCGGCAGGATTCGTTCGAGACGATGTCGAAATGGTAGGTTTCGCCGCGAATGACGGTGCCGAGCGCAACGAAGCCGTCATATTCGGTGCCGCCCTCTTCCGCGCCGTCGAGTGCGAAGGAGATGACCGCCGGAATCTCGAGCGCGCCTGGAACCGTAACCACTTCATAGGTGGCATTGGCTTCTTCCAATGCCAGTTTGGCGCCATTCAGCAGCGCATCGGACAATTCTTCATAGAAGCGCGCTTCCACAATAAGCAGATGTGGCGCCTGCGCCTTTTTCTTGGACATGGACCGCTCCAGGAGAGATAAAACCGGCCCTCGGGCCGTTGGAATGTCGTCCTAGGCCGATTTCGGATATTCTGCAAGTCGTGCAGCGTATCTGGCCATCTGGTCGATCTCGATATTGAGCCTGTCGCCGACCTTGCGCTCGCCCCATGTCGTCACTTCGAGCGAATGGCGGATCAGCAGCACGTCGAATTCGCTGCCATTGACCTGATTGACGGTCAGGGATGTGCCATCGAGGGCGATCGAGCCCTTCGGCGCGATGAACCGTGCGAGATTCTCCGGCGCACGGATGGTGAAGCGAACCGCCTCGCCCTCATCCTCGCGCGCCGTGATTTCGGCCATGGCGTCGACATGGCCCGAGACGAGATGGCCGCCCATCTCGTCGCCGAGCTTCAGCGATCGCTCGAGATTGATGCGGGTGCCGGTCTTCCATCGCGAGATCGTGGTGAGGCGCAGCGCCTCCTCCCAGGCCTCCGCCTCGAACCAGCGCGCATTGGAGCCCTTTTCGGGCAATGTCGTCACCGTCAGGCATACGCCGGAACAGGAGATGGAGGCGCCGATTTCGATTGTCTCGGGATCGTAATTCGTTTCGATACGCAGCAGAACGCCTTCGTTCAGCGGCTTAACCTGGCCGATCCGGCCGATATCCGTCACAATACCCGTAAACATTGGCAGTTTCCCTAAATGCGCTTGATGTATTCGCTGCAGCGGTCCTTGCCGAAGCGATATTCGTTCAGGAGGTCGAAGTCCCGCGCGATATGGGACTGCAGCGCGGGAACTGCAACCCCGTTCGCTTTACCGATGGCATCCGGACCCTCGAACAGCACCAGCCTGTCCACCAGGCCTTCGCCGAGGAAGGAGCCGGCGACCGTCGCGCCGCCTTCGACCATGAGCGTCGCGATGCCCTGCGCCGCCAGATCGTCGAGCAATTCCTGCAGCGCGGTCAGGCCGCAATCGGTCTCCGTCGCCAGGATACGGCAGCCCGCCGCCATGAGTTCCTGGCGCTTCGAGGCATCGGCATCCGCGCTCGCGGCGATCCAGACCGGAACGGTCAGGGCGCTGCGCACCATGCTGCCATGCGCCGGCAGTCGCAGCTGGCTGTCCAGCACGATCCTGATCGGCGAGCGCTGCTCGAGGCCCGGCAGGCGGCAGGTCAATTGCGGATCGTCGTCCAGCGCCGTGCCGATGCCGACGAGGATCGCATCGCTCTGCGCCCGCATGAGATGGACCTGCGCACGGGAGATATCGCCGCTTATGGCCACCTGCCCGGCGCCGGCCCGGCCGATGAAGCCATCGCCGGAAAGCGCAAGCTTCAAAGTGACTTCCGGCCGCTTCCTCGCAGATCGCGTCAGATATCCGGCGAGACAGTCGGCGGCTTGCCGCGCCAGGATCCCGGTCTCCACTTCGAGGCCGCCGTCCCGCAATATCGCATAGCCCTTGCCTGCGACCCGGTCGTCGGGATCATTGGCCGCGGCAACGACACGGGTCACGCCCGCATTGACCAGCGCATTGGCGCAGGGCGGCGTCTTGCCGTGATGGGCGCATGGCTCCAGCGTCACATAGGCCGTCGCGCCGCGCGCCGCCTCGCCCGCCTCGGCAAGGGCAATGGCCTCCGCATGGGGCCGGCCGCCCACGGCGGTCACGCCGCGGCCGACGATCGTTCCATCCTTGACGATGAGCGTCGCCACCGAGGGATTGGTACCGGTGAGGCCGAGATGGCTGCGCGACAGGCGAATGGCGGCGGCCATGTAACGGCGGTCATGCTCCGAAACCGGCATTCGCTATTCGTCCCCGGCGCTGGCCGGCGCACCATCGGCGCCCGTGGTGATCTCGTCGATGACATCGTGGAAATCGCGCGCCTCGCGGAAGTTCCGGTAGACGGAGGCAAAGCGGATATAGGCGATGTCGTCGATGCCCTTCAGCGCCTCCATGACGAGAAGGCCGATCTCATCGGAGGAAACATCCGGCTCCCCCGAGCTTTCGAGCTGCCGGACGATGCCGGAAACCGCGCGCTCGACGCGTTCCTGGTCGACTTCGCGCTTGCGCAAGGCCACTTCGACGGAACGCATCAGCTTGTCGCGGTCGAAAGGCACCTTGCGGCCGCTCTTCTTGACGACGGTGAGGTCGCGCAGCTGCACGCGCTCGAATGTGGTGAAACGGCCGCCGCACACGGTACAGACGCGGCGCCGCCGGATGACGGCCCCGTCTTCGGCGGGGCGGGAGTCTTTTACCTGTGTATCTTCAGACTGGCAGTAAGGGCAGCGCATCGAGGAACTTTCTGCGAATGATTCCGGAAGTGCCGCGAAGATAGTGCCTTTCCCTCAAGGTTTAAAGCGCTCCGATGCCGGCTTTCCCCAGCGCGGCATCGGAGCCCATCCCGTGCTACTGGCCGAGATACGGATAGAGCGGGAAACGCTCGGTCAGCGCCACGACCTTCTGCTGGACCGCCTTTTCGACGGCAGCATTGCCTTCGTCGGAATTCGCCACCTTCAAACCATCGAGAACCTCGGTGATGAGGTTGCCGATCTCGGTGAATTCCGCCGCACCGAAACCGCGCGTCGTGCCGGCCGGCGTGCCGAGACGGACGCCGGAGGTTACGAAGGGCTTTTCCGGATCGAATGGAATGCCGTTCTTGTTGCAGGTGATATTGGCACGGCCGAGCGCCTGTTCGGCGCGCTTGCCCGTCGCATTCTTCGGGCGCAGATCGACGAGCATGAGATGGTTGTCGGTGCCGCCGGATACGATGTCGAGGCCGTTCTTCTTCAGCGATTCGGCCAGGGTCTTGGCGTTGGCGACGACGTTCTCGCCATAGGCCTTGAAGTCGGGCTTCAGCGCCTCGCCGAAAGCCACGGCCTTGGCGGCGATCACGTGCATCAGCGGCCCGCCCTGGAGACCCGGGAACACCGCGGAATTGATCTTCTTGGCGATCTCCGGATCATTGGTCAGGATCATGCCGCCACGCGGGCCGCGCAGCGATTTGTGCGTCGTCGTCGTGGTGACATGGGCATGCGGGATCGGCGAAGGATGAACGCCGGCCGCGACAAGACCGGCGATATGGGCCATGTCTACCATGAGGTAGGCGCCGACCGCATCGGCGATCTTGCGGAAGCGCTCGAAATCCCAGATGCGCGAATAGGCGGTGCCGCCGGCGATGATCAGCTTCGGCTTGAACTCATGCGCCTTCTTCTCGATCTCGTCCATGTCGAGCAGGTGATCGTCCTCGCGCACGCCATAGGAGATGACGTTGAACCATTTGCCGGACATGTTGACCGGCGATCCATGCGTCAGATGACCGCCCGAATTCAGATCGAGGCCCATGAACGTATCGCCCGGCTGCAGCAGGGCCAGGAACACCGCCTGGTTCATCTGGCTGCCGGAATTCGGCTGGACATTGGCGAAATCGCAACTGAACAGCTTCTTGGCGCGCTCGATGGCGAGTTCTTCGGCAATATCGACATATTGGCAGCCGCCATAATAGCGCTTGCCCGGATAGCCTTCCGCATATTTGTTCGTCATGATCGAACCCTGCGCTTCCAGAACAGCGCGCGATACGATGTTCTCCGACGCAATCAGCTCGATTTCATGCCGCTGCCGCCCCAATTCCTTGCGGATGGCGCCAAAAATCTCGGGATCGATGTCTTCGAGCGCTGCGTTGAAAAAACTCTCTGTGTTCGACATGGTGCGGGAACCCTCATTGGCCAGTGTAGTTGCCGCGCATTATCATACTTAAACCGGCAAGGCCAATGGCCGGAGGACGAAAAGCACTAGCCCGAAACCGGCATGACGAAAAAGACCGCCCGGAGGCGGTCTTTCGAAACATTCCTGAGCGGTCGATCAGATATTGGTACCGATGGACAGCGCTGCCTGGCCGTCGCGCTCGTAGATATCGTCGCGCAGGTGCACGACGCCATCGCCGGTCGACCATGCGGTGACATAGACGAAATGCAGCGGCACGGGGTTGTTGACCGCGATCGGCGTATTGGTGCCGGACTTGATCGTCGCTTCCATCGTCTGGCGGTCCCAGCCCGGCGTATCGCGCAGCAGCCAGACATTGAGGTCGCGAACGTTCTGCACGCGCACGCAGCCGGACGAATCGAAGCGCATCAGCTTGTTGAACGTCCCCTGCTGCGGCGTGTCGTGCATGTAGACAGCGTGCGTATTGTGGAAGTTGATCTTGGTCGAGGACATGGCGTTGATCTTGCCCGGGTCCTGGCGGAACATGAGCTTCACCGCCTCGTCCGTCGTCCAGTCGACCGTCTCCGGCGCCACTTCCTCGAGCGTCCCTTCGTGGAAGAGACGGATCTTGTTGCGCGTCAGATAGGTCGGATCCTTGCGCATGAGCGGAATGATGTCCTTCTGGATGATCGACTTCGGCGCCGTCCAGTAGGGATTGAGGATGATCTCGTGAATCTTCGAATCGAGAATGGGCGTCTGGCGGTCGATCTTGCCGACGATCGCGGTATGGCGCTGCACGACGCGGCCGTTCTCGACGGCCTCGATCTGCGCTGCCGGAATGTTCACCATGACATAGCGCGCGCCCTGGTCGCTGGATGCGAGTTCGCGCACGCGCTGCAAATTCGTCTGCAGCTGGTTGAGGCGGACATCGGCCGTGACATTCATCGCGGCCAGCGTGAACTGGCCCATGACGCCATCGGCAGGCAGGCCGTGGCGCGACTGGAACCGCTTGACCGCAGCATCGACATAAGTATCGAAGGACTGCGACGTTCCGGCGCTTTGCGACAGGTCGCCGGCGACGATCAGGCGCTGGCGTAGCGTCGAAACAGAAGGATCGACGACGCCGAGCTTCAATTTGGCCTGGGTCGAGACCATGGGCCAGCCGCCATTCGCCACGATCTGGCTATAGGTGTTGATGGCGCTTTCGATGAAGGAGGCCGTTTCCGGGCTCGCGATCGGCTGGAAGCTCGCGACCTTGCCGCGGTTCGTCGAGCGGGCATCGAACTGGTCGTCCCAATTGCCCCGGCGCGGCGATGCGAGGATATCGCTAAGATCCGATTGTTGCGCAAATGCAGACGACGCGACGGCAGTCAAACCGGCAGTCGCCACGCCCGTCAGAAAAGCACGGCGGTCAAGTGCTGTCGATCCAAACTTCTTCATAATGTTGTCCACCTGCTGGAAGCTCTACGGTAAACCGCCTACCTTAATGCGAAGGCGCGGAATTGGTTTCCAAAAATATCAGGAACATCCTTAACAAACACCAACTTTCACCCTTATCGCGTGAATGTGATGTCAAGGCGCCGGGACAGAAATCAAGCAATCGCGTCCGTTCCTGCGATACAAAGTATCCTCGCAGCCCATTTCATTCCATTATGGCAGATTGATGACTGCCCCCCCCAAGGACGAACCCCAAGGCGCCTCCGGTGGATAGTCGCGGGAAACGATGTCCGTCTCGGCCGATGGTTGCCGCGACGGACATATCTTCGCTGTCATCGCCTTACATCCGATAGGCGATCGTATCGTTCCAGAAGCGGTCGAGGCGCTGGAGGGCCTTGTTCATCGACTGGAATTCTTCCGCCTTTATGCCGCCGACATGCTCGATGGAGGCGACGTGGCGCTCATAGAGACCGGCCACGAGTTCAGCGATCTCGGTGCCCTTGTCGGTGAGACTGACGCGAACCGAACGGCGATCCGTGCGCGAGCGTTCATGGGAAATAAAGCCGAGCTCGACAAGCTTCTTCAGGTTGTACGAAACATTGGAGCCGAGATAATAGCCGCGGCTGCGCAGTTCGCCTGCCGTCAGTTCGGCATTGCCGATGTTGAAAAGCAGCAATGCCTGGATCGCATTGATGTCGTTGCGGCCATTGCGGTCGAACTCATCTTTGACGACATCAAGCAACCGGCGGTGTAGACGCTCGACCAATTGCAGCGCTTCAAGATATAGTGAGCGAAGAGCTGTGTCGCTTGTTGTAGAACGCGCGTTATCACCAGATTTTCTCTGTGTATTGTTCATGATATCTGCCTCACTGTTGTTTCGGTGTATTTTTCTCACCGTTGAGGCAACAGTATCGAATACGCATAAAATTCGACTTAAAACACAGACTTAACAGTACCTTACCGTTTCGGAATCAATTTCTACCTTAATGAACACTTACCCGCCGCTTCTGCTTCAAGCCACCGGCATGGCCTGGTGGCGCTTCTGCAGGAACAAGGCGAGGCGAAAACCTATATAGAGAAGGGCGACGCAGCCATGGATGATGGCGATCTGCGGCCGATAGAAGAAATAGTTGGAAAACACCGTGAACATCAGCGTCTCGCCGAGGGCCGCCACGAACCAGATGACAGGTCCCCACGACACCATCATCCACAGCCCGGTCGAGGCGACGGGGTAGAGCATGGCCAGCGAGACGGTCGCCACCTTCCAGTGCCAGGGCATCAGGTCGAAGCGCCAGAGCATGCCTTCGTAATAGCCGCTGATCTGCGCCCAGTAGCCGACGCCGGCAACGAGGCAATAGATCGCCACCAGCCGCAGCAGCCAGACGAAGGCGGTCTGGGTCATCGTCGGATCGAAGGGAAGATGCGTAGGCCGTTCGTTCATGTCAGTTGCAGTTCCCGTTCGCCCAGCGGCGCGAAATAGGCGTCCACCATCTCGGGGCTTATATCCTCGAGTCGGGCCGGTTGCCACCGGGGCGTATTGTCCTTGTCCACAAGCAAGGCGCGCACGCCTTCGTAGAAATCATGGTTTTCAAGCATTCGCGACAGGATGCGGTATTCCATGCGCATGCACTGATCCATGTCGAGCTCGCGCCCCTCCTCGATCTGGCGGAAACTGACATGCAGGCTGGTCGGCGAGCGGCTCCTGATCAGTTCGAACAGCTGCTGCGCCTCCTCGCTCCCATTCGCACCGGCGGCGGCCAGCCGGATGAGGCAACCGTTCAGCGTGGGCGAGTCGAACAGGACGCCGATCATGTCGCGCACGGTTTCGGGGGTTTCGTAATCCGGGTTGACGGTCTTGCCCTTCAGCGAGCGGTCGGGATCGCCTGTCCGGATCAGGCTCCGGCGCAGCCTGTCCTTGTCCTCGGCGCGGATGGCATGGGTGGCGATGCCGCTTTGCAGGCAGTCTCCCTGCCGGATGCGGTTTCCGGTCAAGGCGAGATAGGTGCCGAAATGATCGGGCAGATGCGGCAGGAACGCGCTGCCGCCGACATCGGGAAAGAAGCCGATGCCGACTTCCGGCATGGCGAGCACCACATTCTCCGTCACCACGCGGTGCGAGCCATGCACCGAAATACCGACGCCGCCGCCCATGACGATGCCGTCGATCAGCGAGACATAGGGCTTGGAATATTGCCTTATATAGGCGTTGAGACGGTATTCATCGGCGAAGAATTCATAGAGCGGCTTGCCGGCCCTGCCCGCATGATAGACCGCCAGAATGTCGCCGCCCGCGCAGAAGGCCCGCCCCTCGCCCTCGACGATGATGCAGTGGACCTCCGGATCGGTTTCCCAGGCCGTCAAGGCCCGGTACATCGCATTGACCATGGTGCGCGTCAGGGCGTTGAGCGCCTTCGCCCGCGTCAGGCGCATGAGACCGGCCTTTCCCCGCCGCTCGAACACGACCTCGCCCTCGCCTCCAAAATCGACTTCCATCCGCCTCTCCCCTGTTCGCAGCAGGTTAGGAAAATAAGCCACGCCGCGTCAATGGATCACATCTTCGGCAGAATACTTGGTGGCGCGGGCCATCCCTGATAAAAGGCAGGCAAAGAACAAGGCAGACGAAATGAACAAGCATCCTTTCCAGAGCCAGCGCGGCCGGACCGTCGACGAGATCACGCAGGGACGCCGCTTGCGGCGCATGCGCAAGGCCGATTGGTCGCGCCGGCTGGTGCAGGAACATGAATTGACCGTCAATGACCTGATCTGGCCGATCTTCCTGTGCGAGGGCGAAAAACGCCGCGAGGACATCTCCGCCATGCCCGGCGTCCAGCGCCTGTCGGTCGACATGGCCGTGCGCGAGGCGGAACGGGCGGCATCGCTCGGCATTCCTGCCATCGCCACCTTCGCCAATATAGATCCGGACCTGCGGGACGATGCGGGATCGGGAATTCTCGACGCCGACAATCTCATCAACCGCGCGACGCGGGCGATCAAGGATGCCGTGCCGGAGATCGGCATGATCACCGACGTTGCGCTCGATCCGTTCACCAGCCACGGCCATGACGGCATTCTCCGCGACGGCATCATCGTCAATGACGAGACGGTCGAGCAGATCAGCCGCGGCGCGGTGCTGCAGGCGGCGGCCGGCGCGGATATCATCGCCCCATCCGACATGATGGACGGGCGCATCGGCGCCATCCGCGACGCGCTGGACGCCAATGGCTTCCAGGACGTGGCGATCATGGCCTATGCCACCAAGTTCGCCTCCGCCTTCTACGGCCCCTATCGCGAGGCGATCGGCACTTCCGGCCGGCTGAAGGGCGACAAGAAGACCTATTACATCGACCCGGCCAATACGGACGAGTCGCTGCGCGAGGCCGAACAGGATCTGGCGGAAGGCGCGGATTCGCTGATGGTGAAGCCCGGATTGCCCTATCTCGACATCATCCAGCGGCTGAAGGAGACCTTCTCGGTGCCGACCTTCGCCTATCAGGTGTCGGGCGAATATGCGATGATCAAGGCCGCGGGCGCCAATGGCTGGATCGACGAGGATCGGGTGATGATGGAGACGCTACTTGCCTTCAAGCGCGCCGGCTGCGATGGCATCCTGACCTATTTCGCCCCGCTCATTGCGGCAAGGCTGCGCGCAGGCGCTTGAAATCTCAATCCCGATTCCCCAAATTCAGAGCGAAAACTTTCGGTCGTTGAAGGATACGGGGCAAAGAAATGAACGCTAAAACACTCGATGGCGAAATTATCGCCGACCGTTTCGACGATCGACGCCTTTATCAGGGCGTGCTGACGTCGCGCATCTTCGCGTTCATCATCGACTATGCCATCGTGTTCCTCCTGTGCATTCCCGTCGCCATCCTCATCGCCATTCTCGGCGTGGCCACACTCGGTCTCGGCTGGATGCTCTACGGCGTGATGTTCCCGCTGGTCGCGCTGGCCTATGTCGCAACGACGCTCGGCGGGCCGCGCCAGGCCACCAAGGGAATGCAGATCATGGGCTTGCGCCTCGAGCGTCTCAACGGGCAGAAAGTCGACGGCCTGCTCGCCATCGTGCACACCGTCCTGTTCTGGGGCCTCAATGTGGTGCTGACGCCGCTGATCCTGCTGGCGACGCTGTTTCTCGACCGCAAGCGCACGCTGCACGATCTGCTGCTCGGCACCGTCGTCGTTCGCGCCTATCAATAATCCGCAGGCCCGCAAGCCGGGCCTCGTCATTCACTGGTAAGATCATGCCAAACTCCAGATTTTTCGGTGCCGTCGCGGCGCTGATCGTCCTGTGCGCCGGTACGGATGCCGCCTCGGCGGCCTCGCCTGCCGGGCGCTATTGCGGCGAAGTCATATCGAGCGGCGACTATCAGGACGTGCTCACCAGCCTCAACGTCGAGATCGACGGGCGCATAAGCGGCACCTACAAGCTCGACGGGCCGAATGGCCGAACCGACGGCACATTGGCGGAACAGGAGGCCGGCAGCGCCGGCGAACGCACGCTGGTCTGGACCGACAAGTTCGGCACAGGCTTGCTGCGCCTGAGGTTCCTCGGCGATTTCGAAGGCTTCAAGGGCGTCTGGGGCGGCTCGCGCGACGGCCGTTTCGACGCGCCGGCTCACTCCTGGACCGGTACGCGCTGCCCCATCCGCCCCGCACGCTGAGGCATATTGCCGGGCATTGCTCCCGGGATATTGATCGGGGCAAAAGCATTTACCCTGCCTAAATCAACCACGGATACAATATAATTGAATTGACGTTTCTGTTTGTCATACAATTCTATAGGTGTAGCAGACTGTTCCAGGAACTTGGATGACACATCAACCGCAGCAATCACCGCAGTTCTTCCTGACAGCACCCTCGCCCTGTCCTTACCTGGAGGGGCAGCTGGAGCGGAAAGTGTTCACCCACCTCGTCGGTGGGCGCGCCAGCGAACTCAATGACCTGCTGACACAGGGCGGTTTCCGCCGCTCCCAGAACATCGCCTACCGCCCGGCCTGCGAAAATTGCCGCGCCTGCGTCTCCGTGCGCATCCTCGCCAATGAATTCACGCAGGACCGCTCGATGCGCCGCGTCTGGAACCGCAATCGCGACCTGATCGGCAATATCCATCATGCCGAGCCCTCGACCGAGCAATATTCGCTGTTCCGGCAATATCTGGACGCGCGCCACAACAAGGGCGGCATGTCGGAGATGACAGTGCTCGACTATGCCATGATGGTCGAGGATACCCATGTGCCGACGCAGATCATCGAATACAGGCGGCGCGGACCGGACTCCTTCATCACCGGCAAGGGCGAAGGCGAGTTGATCGCGGTCGCCCTCACCGACGTCATGAGCGACGGCCTCTCGATGGTCTATTCGTTCTTCAATCCGGAACATGCCAGCCGTTCGCTCGGCACATTCATGATCCTCGACCATATCCAGCGGGCCCAGTCGGCCGGCATGCCGCATGTCTATCTCGGCTATTGGGTCGAGGGCTCGCGCAAGATGCAGTACAAGATCCGTTACCAGCCGCAGGAACATCTGGGCGTCAAGGGATGGGAGCGGGTGCCGTAGAAGCGTTGCGATCTCTCTGGACAGGGATATCGGCTACCGGTACAGCTCGCCCACCTTCGGCCAACCGGATTCCCGCCAAATGTCGCAATTGCATCTCGATCACCGCAAAGGCCTGCTGATTGCGGGCATTGGCGGGCTCGTCCTCTCCGCGGATATTCCATTGCTGCGCCTCGGCCAGGGCGAGACATGGTCGACGCTCCTCCTGCGCAGTTCCACCACCTTCATCTGCGCGATCATCATCTGGCTGGTCTGGCGAACCATGTTCGGCAGGCGCGGCGCCATCGTGCCCGGCGCGATCGGCTTTGCCGTCGCCTGCCTGTACGGCATGGCGTCGATCGCCTTCATGACCGCTGTCTACAACACGAAGACCGCCAATCTCGTCTTCATTCTTGCCTTCAACACGGTCTTTGCGGCGCTGCTGTCGTGGATATTCCTGAAGGAACGGCCGAAGGCCGTGACCTTCGTCGCCATGTTCCTGATGCTGATCGGTGTCGGCATCATCGTGCGCGAAGGCTTGACGGCCGGACACGTATTCGGCGACCTGATGGGGCTGCTCTCGACCTTCATCCTGGCCTCGGCGATCACGGTGACCCGGGCATCGGGCAAGGATATGGGCTTTGCCGCCATGCTGGGCACCGGGGTGCCGATCATCGTTGCCGCCTTCATGGTGTCGCAGAACGGCTTCACCGTGGCGGCGCCGGGCTGGATCATCTTCAACGGCGCGTTCGTCACCACCATCGCCTTCATCTGCCTTGCCACCGGCCCCCGCTTCCTTTCGGGACCGGAAGTAGCGATGTTCTACCTGCTGGAGACGGTGCTGACGCCGATCTGGGTATGGCTGGTCTTTTCAGAGCGGCCGAGCGACGCGACGCTGATCGGCGGGCTGATCATCATTTCGGCGCTTGTCGGCCATTCGCTCTGGCAGATGTATCATTCGCGGCGGCGCGCCCGCACCACCGCGATCAGGCATCCGATCTAGGCCGGGCCGAAACCCGTCAGGAGAATTTGCCGGAACGCGGGAAGCCTTTCGGCACCATCCGGCCGGCGGTCGCCCTCGGGCCGATCCATTCCAGCAATTCGTCCTTGCTGCGGGTAAAGGTGCGGTCCGCCGCATCCTGCCAGGTCAGCCCCTGCTCCATGGCGAAGACGCGGATATCGGATACGCCGCCATCCTTGTATCTCTGCAGGCGGACGCCCTTGCCGCGTCCAAGCTCCGGAACCTCGGCCAGCGGGAAGACCAGCAGCTTGCGGTTTTCACCGACAATGGCGACGGAATCGCCCGACACCGGCACGCAATGGCGCGCCTCGTCCGGCGCCTTCACATTCATCACCTGCTTGCCCTTGCGCGTATTGGCGATGATCTCGGCTTCCGGCACGATGAAGCCATTGCCCACATGCGAGGACAGGAGCAGCTTGCCCTCCGGCCGGTGCACGAAGGCCGTCACGATGTCCTGGTCGTTCTCCATGTCGACGATGATGCGGATCGGCTCGCCATGGCCGCGCCCGCCCGGCAGGCTGTTGGCGCCGATCGTGTGGAACTTGCCGCCCGTCGTCAGCACGAGGATGCGATCCGTCGTCTCGGCGTGGAATGCCAGCTTGAGCTTGTCGCCTTCCTTGAAGGTCAGCGCGCTGAAATCCGCCAGATGGCCCTTCATCGCCCGCAGCCAGCCCTTTTCGGAAACGACGACCGTCACCGGCTCGCGCTCGATCATCGCATGATGGATGTCGGTGAGATCGTGGTTGGGCGCTTCGGCGAATGTGGTGCGCCGCTTGCCGAGCGGCGTATCCGGCGCATATTTCTTCTGCATCTCCTGGATCTGCCAGGAGATGGTCTGCCATTGGCGGCTGTCGGAGGCGAGCAATTGCTCGATCTCGCGCTTCTCCGCCGTCAGGCCGTCGAATTCCTTGCGGATCTCGAATTCCTCGAGCTTGCGCAGCGAGCGCAGCCGCATGTTGAGGATCGCTTCGGCCTGGACATCCGTCAGCTCGAAACGCTGGATCATCTCCTGCTTGGGATCGTCCTCCTCGCGGATGATGCGGATGACCTCATCGATGTTCAGATAGGCGATCAGCATGCCGCCAAGGATTTCGAGCCGGCGCTCGATTTCCCCGAGGCGATGCCGCGAGCGGCGGATCAGCACGTCCTTGCGGTGTTCCAGCCATTGCTTCAGCACGTCCCGCAACGACAGGACGTTCGGCACCTTGCCGTTGGAGAGCACGTTCATGTTGAGCGGGAAGCGCGTCTCGAGCTCGGTGAGCTTGAACAGCGATTCCATGAGAATGTCGGGATTGACGCTCCTGCTCTTCGGCTCCAGCACCAGCCGCACGTCTTCGGCCGATTCATCGCGGACATCGTCGAGCAGCGGCAGTTTCTTGGCGAGCAGCAGTTCGGCGATCTTCTCGATCAGCCGCGATTTCTGCACCTGGTAGGGGATTTCCGTGACGACGATGTTCCACGTGCCCCGGCCCTGTTCCTCCACATGCCAGCGGGCGCGCAGGCGAAAGCCGCCCCGCCCCGTCCTGTAGGCTTCCTGGATCGCTTCGGGGCTTTCGACGAGAATGCCGCCGGTCGGGAAATCCGGACCGCGCACCAGCGTCTTCAACGGATCCTCGTTTTCCGCGGTCGCCAGCAGCGCTTCCACCTCGGCGTCGGGATGGGCGATGAGGTGAAGGGCGGCGGCGCACAATTCGGAGACGTTGTGCGGCGGAATCGACGTCGCCATGCCGACGGCGATGCCGGAGGAGCCATTGGCGAGAAGATTGGGGAACGCGCCGGGCAGGACGATCGGTTCCTCGTCCTCTTCATTATAGGTCGGGCGAAAATCGACGGCATCCTCGGTGATGCCCTCGAGCAGCAACATGGCGACATCCGTCATGCGCGCTTCGGTGTAGCGCATCGCCGCCGGATTATCGCCGTCGATATTGCCGAAATTGCCCTGGCCATCGACCACCGGATAGCGCACGGCGAAATCCTGCGACAGGCGCACCAGCGCATCATAGATCGACTGGTCGCCATGCGGATGGAACTTGCCCATCACCTCGCCGACGATACGGGCGCATTTCGCATAGGCCTGGTCCGGCGACAGCCGCAGCAGGCGCATCGCATGCATGATGCGGCGATGGACCGGTTTCAGGCCATCGCGGACATCGGGAAGAGCCCGATGCATGATGGTCGACAGCGCATAGGCGAGATAGCGCTCTTCCAGCGCCGCCTTCAGATCTACCGGTTCGATATTGTCGTCGCCATTACCAGGCGGAATCAGGCTTTTTCCCATGATATTGGGTTATCAACTGCGTGAATCTGCGGCAAGCACTGATTCGCCCAGATCACAGCTCATCCACCTTCGCCGGGCCCGATGCGGTCTTGCCTTTCGCAGGCAAATCTGACTTTGTTGCCGCCGGCCACAGTTTTGCCGTGGCGGATGCGATATTGGAGCCCGGCTACGCTATTGGGCTGCGATATCGCCCGGCTACGAGCCCGGCTACGGGATTGTCACTCTAACAGGATTATTGATCATGGCTGCCGTAACTCCAGTAAATAACAGCTTGCGCGTGCTGGCTGCCACCTCCGCGCTCGTCTTGCTCCATGCCGGCTCCGCCTATGCCGTCGATGGCAATGTCGTCGCCGCGCGCCTGAAGTCCGTCTATGCCGAACAGGGCGGCGTGATCGAATACAGCAATGTCGAGACCAATGGCTCGACGGTCATCCTGAAGGACACCAAGATGTCCTCGGTCGGGATGGACGACAAGTTCAATGCCGGCGATATCACGCTTTCCGACGTCACCGATGTTTCGGGCGGCGGGTTCAAGATCGGCGCGCTGGCGATACCCGACATCGAGCACACCACCCCCGGCGAGCATCCGAGCAAGATCGCGATCGAAGGCATCAAGCTTGAGGATATCACGCTGCCGGCCGAAGGCTCGACCGAACCATTCGCCAAGATCCTGCAATATGAGCGGGCCGAGATCGCCCATGTCAGCGTCAACGCGGACGGCAAGGATTTCTTCACCGCCGACCGCATCACGGCGACGATTTCGCCGCTGGTGGAGAAGGAGCCGATCGCCTTCACGACCATTATCGACACGTTCAAGCTGGATCTCACCGACGTGAGCGATCCCAAGGCCAAGGACGCCTTGAAGACGATGGGCTATGAGACGATCTCGGGCAAGGTCGACCTCGGCGGCACCTGGAACATGGCGGATGGCCGGCTGAATATCGAAAAGATGGATTATATCGTCGACAATGGCGGCACGCTGGGCGTGAAGCTCGACATTTCCGGCTATACGCTCGATTTCGTCAAGAGCATCCAGGAGGCGAGCAAGAACGCCGAAGGCAAGCCCGACGATGCGCAGGCGATGGCCATGATGGGCCTGATGCAGCAGTTGAATTTCAACAATGCCTCGATCCGCTTCGACGACAATTCGGTCACCGGCAAGGCGCTGGATTATGTCGCCAAGCAGCAGAATGCCAAGCGGTCCGATCTGGTCAACCAGGCCAAGGCGATACTGCCGATGGCGGCGGCGCAACTCGGCGATGCCGAATTCGCGCAGGCCGTGGGTACCGCCGTCAGCGCCTATCTCGACGATCCGAAGAACATCGAGATCAAGGCCGCTCCGGCGAAGCCTGTCCCCTTCGCCATCCTCGCCGCTGCCGGAATGGCCGATCCGAAATCGCTGATCAAGACCCTCAGCGTCACCGTCGACGCCAACAAGTAGGACAAACCGGCCCGGATACGAAAAATCCCGGCTCAACGGCCGGGCTTTTTCATTGGTGCTTTACCTCGAGAACAGGATGCCGAGAATTGCGACGACGACCGTCCCTATCAATCCATATAGGACCGGGTGATTTTCTATATGCTGCATGAAACTTCTTTGTTCTCGGCGAACATTCCCGGGATTCACCGAGGTCGATGCTGAAGCGTAGTCTTCTACAGCACTTCTATTCGACTTGGGATTTGCCGCACGGTTATGGACTTCCAACAGCTGTGTTGCGAGATGCACA
The DNA here is from genome assembly GCF_023554255.2 of Phyllobacterium sp. 21LDTY02-6. GTDB lineage: Bacteria > Pseudomonadota > Alphaproteobacteria > Rhizobiales > Rhizobiaceae > Phyllobacterium. Next base: position 157,890 of record NZ_JAMJWD020000007.1, read on the forward strand.
CTCATCAATGCTTCCAACTGGGTAACATCAAGCTCATTTCGTTCATGACCAACGTCTGCCGCTTCAAGAGCAAGGTAGTAAGGCTGCTTATCGGCTGCGATTTGTTCGGGTATTGTGACTATGCCTGGGATGCGATATCCGAGTTTAGCGCACAAAATCAGATATGATACAATTCGAGCAGTACGACCATTCCCGTCAACGAATGGATGTATCCAGTTCAATCGCCACAGTGCATATGCCGACAAGTGAATAGGCGAACGTTCATTCCAGTTATTGTAGATATACTCGCAAAAGTCTTCGACTAGTTCGGGTACTCTTCCCGACGCTGCCGGTTGATGCTGACTGCCTCGAATTTTGACGCTACCCGGGCGAAAAACACCGGCATACCTGCTCAATTTTTCAAGCGCCACGCGATTCAGATTGAGGATTGTGGACGGTCGGAGACGATACTTTGGATCGTTGATCCACTTCTGCAATTCGACCATTGCGGCATCGAACTGCCGCAATGTGTTTTCGGCTTCTATCCGGGCAATGTCATGTGCATCGGTTGCCAGTAAAGGTTCATCGGCCTCGCTGGACCTATCGTTCGGCATGAGCGGCCGATTTCAGTCGATTGGCCGCTTCGTCTATAATATCGCGCGTTATGTCATCATTCTCGATTTTTGCCGAGCCGTAGGCAAAGCTGCGGCGCTGCTCTTCCTGCTCATTCTCGGTCATTTTTATCGACCGGGATTTCGCAATCAATTCTTGTAAGTCACGTGTCATGTTACTCTCCTTACGAATCTCATCATAACTCATATTCTCGATGGCGAAGTAACAAATAACGTGACGAGACAGGTCAGGCGTCCTTCTTCACCGGGTTGAGCCGGATGTTCAGATCGCGCAATTGCGCCTGCGACACGTCCGAAGGTGCGTTCATCAGCAGGTCATAGGCCTGCTGGTTCATCGGGAACATGGTGATCTCGCGCAGGTTCTTCGCGCCGACCAGCAGCATCACGATGCGATCGATGCCCGCCGCCATGCCGCCATGGGGCGGAGCGCCATACTGGAAGGCGCGGTAAAGCCCGCCGAAGCGCTCTTCCACCGTCTCGCGGGAATGGCCGACCGATTCGAAGGCCTTGACCATCGTCTCGGGCAGGTGGTTGCGGATGCCGCCGGAGGCGATCTCGAAGCCGTTGCAGACCATGTCGTACTGGAAGGCCTTGATGGTCAGCGGGTCCTGGTTCTCGAGTGCATCCATGCCGCCCTGCGGCATCGAGAACGGATTGTGGGCGAAATCGATCTTCTTCTCGTCCTCCAGCCATTCGAAGAACGGGAAGTCGACGATCCAGCACAGCTTGAACTGATCGCGATCGACGAGGTTCAGCTCCTCGCCCGCCCGCGTACGGGCAGCACCGGCGAAGGATACGAATTTCTTCGGATCGCCCGCGACGAAGAAGGCCGCATCGCCATCGTCGAGCCCGAGCTGCGTGCGCAGCGCCTCTGTCCGCTCCGGACCGATATTCTTGGCCAGCGGGCCGGCGCCTTCCAGCGCGTCGCCTTCCTTGCGCCAGAATATATAGCCGAGGCCGGGCTGGCCCTCGCTCTGCGCCCATGAATTCATGCGGTCGCAGAATGCGCGCGATCCGCCCGTCCTGGCCGGGATCGCCCAGACTTCGACCTTGGGGTCGTTGGCGATCATGTTGGCGAATACCTTGAAGCCCGAACCGGCGAAATGCTCGGTCACGGCCTGCATCTCGATGGGATTGCGCAGGTCCGGCTTGTCGGAACCATATTTGCGCATCGCCTCGTCATAGGGAATGCGCGGGAATTCCTGCGTCACGCGCTTGCCGTCGGCAAACTCCTCGAAAACGCCGCGCAGCACCGGCTCCATGGTCGAGAGCACGTCTTCCTGCTCGACGAAGCTCATTTCGATGTCGAGCTGGTAGAATTCGCCCGGCAGGCGGTCGGCGCGCGGGTCCTCGTCGCGGAAACACGGCGCGATCTGGAAATAGCGGTCGAAGCCCGACATCATGATCAGCTGCTTGTACTGCTGCGGCGCCTGCGGCAGCGCATAGAACTTGCCGGGATGAATGCGGCTCGGGACGAGGAAGTCGCGTGCGCCTTCCGGCGACGATGCCGTGAGGATCGGCGTCGAAAACTCGGTGAAGCCGATCTCGGACATGCGGCGGCGCATGGCGGCGATGATCTTCGTCCGCGACATGATGTTCCGGTGCAGCGTATCGCGGCGCAGGTCGAGGAAACGATATTTGAGACGGATATCCTCGGGATAATCGAGTTCGCCGAATACCGGCAGCGGCAATTCCTTCGCCGCCGACAATATTTCGATGTCCCTGGCGAATATCTCGATCTCGCCGGTCGGCATGTTGGGGTTGACCGTATCGTCGGTGCGCGCCTTGACCTCGCCATCGACGCGGATCACCCATTCGCCGCGAACCGTCTCGGCCAGCTTGAAAGCGGGCGAATCGGGATTGGCGACGATCTGCGTCAGGCCGTAATGGTCGCGCAGGTCGATGAAGAGAATGCCGCCATGGTCGCGGACACGGTGAACCCAACCGGAAAGCCGGACGGAGGAGCCAACGTCCGATTTACGCAGGGCTGCGCAGGTATGGCTGCGATAACGGTGCATGATAAGGCCTCTGAATGGTGGGCGAATGGACACTGGAAGGCCAGGCCGCGCCTCAAGAATTTCGGCGGACAAGCGCATTTTGAAGTTGATTTGTCAAGATCAGGAATAGCGACGGAGACAAACGCTTTTGCATTCGCTATAGAAAATTCATGACGATGATTACAACGACAGCCCAGCTCGAGCAGGCGATTGCCTCCCTCTCAAAATCTGATTTCGTGACGGTCGATACGGAATTCATCCGCGAGACGACGTTCTGGCCGGAACTCTGCGTGATCCAGCTCGCTTCGCCGGACGCTACCGCAATCGTCGACGCGCTGGCGCCGGGCATTGATCTTTCTGCGTTTTTCCGGCTCATGGCGGATGAAACCATCGTGAAAGTGTTCCATGCCGCGCGGCAGGACATCGAAATCATCTTCCATCTCGGCAATCTCATTCCCCATCCGGTCTTCGACACGCAGGTCGCGGCCATGGTCTGCGGTTTCGGCGATGCGATCGCCTATGACCAGCTGGTGCAGCGGATCGTCGGGGCGCAGATCGACAAATCGTCCCGCTTCACCGATTGGCGCCGCCGCCCGCTCTCCGAAAAGCAGCTCGACTATGCGCTGGCGGACGTCACCCACCTGCGCGACGTCTACCTGCACCTGCGCCAGCGGCTCCAGGAGGAAGGCCGCACCGATTGGGTGCTGGACGAGATGAAGGTGCTGACCGCGCGCGAGACCTATGACATGCATCCGGACGACGCCTGGAAGCGGCTGAAGATGCGCCTGCGCAAGCCGGTGGAGCTTGCCGTGATGCGCAGCGTCGCCGCCTGGCGCGAACGTGAGGCGCGCGAGCGCAATGTGCCGCGCGGGCGCATCATCAAGGACGACGCGATCTACGAGATCGCCCAGCAGCAGCCGCGCGACGCGGAAGCCATGTCACGGCTGCGCACGATCCCCAAGGGCTGGGAACGCTCGACCATGGCGACCGGCCTCTTGAACGCGGTCAACCTCGCACTCGACCTGCCGAAGGACCAGATGCCGCGCCTGCCGAAATCGGCGCAGACTCCCGAAGGTGCGGGCGCCGCCGCCGAGCTGCTGAAGGTGCTCCTGCGCCTGGTGACCGAAGAACATGGCGTCGCCGCCAAGGTCGTCGCCACGACCGACGAGATCGAGCGGATCGCCGCCGAGGGCGACGTGGAGGGTATCCCCGCGCTGCAGGGCTGGCGCCGCGAAGTCTTTGGCGAAAAGGCGCTCCAGCTCATCAATGGCCAATTGTGCCTGCTGTTCGAGAACAAGAAGATAAAGGCGCTCCAGCTGCCGGCGAGCCAATAGCGCATCCATCGTTGCGCCCCCGCGCCGGCCCGGCCGGGTGAAATCGATGCTTCGGCCCCGGTCGAAGCATCCATGGGCGCGCGGATGCTTATTGGCATCACCGCCCCGCGCAACAGATCGAAAGCCAGCCATGCCCAATCCGTCTTCCGCCGCCCCGATCGTTCCCGCCAGGGAATTGCTGCTGCTGGCGCTGCTCGCCACGCTGTGGGGCGCTTCCTATACGTTCATCCGCATCGGCGTCGAAACCATCCCGCCCATCACCTTCATCGCCGCGCGCACGATCATCGCCGGCGTCCTGCTGATGGCCATCCTGAAGCTGCGCGGCCTTTCCATGCCGTCCGATCCGGCGGTCTGGAAGCGCTTCCTCATCCAGGCCTGCATCAACAGCGTCATTCCCTTCACGCTGATCGCCTGGGCGGAGCAGACGGTGAGCGCCGGCCTCGCGACCATCCTCAATTCCACCACGCCGATCTTCACGTTCCTGCTCACGGCGCTGATCACGCGCCATGAGGCGGTGACCGGGCGCAAGCTCTTCGGCGTCGCCGCAGGCATTGTCGGCATCAGCCTCATCGTCGGGCTCGAAGTGTTCCAGGGCTTCGGCAGTCAGCTCGCGGCGCAACTCGCCATCGTCGCGGCCACCATCTCCTATGCGGCCGCGGCGATCTTCGGGCGCGGCTTCAAGGGGCTGGACCCGATGATGCCGGCGGCGGGTTCCATGCTGTGCGGCGCGGTCGTGCTGGTGCCGCTCAGCCTCGTCGTCGAACAGCCATGGACCATCGCGCCTTCGACCTCGTCGCTGCTTGCGCTGCTCGGCCTTTCGGTGTTTTCCACCGCCCTCGCCTTCGTCATCTATTTCCGCCTGATCCACACGCTGGGTTCGGTCTCGACCACATCGCAGGCCTATCTGCGCGTACCGATCGGCGTCGGCATAGGCATAGTGTTTCTCGGCGAGACGCTCGCCTCCACCGCCTGGATGGGGCTGATCTTCGTGATGGCGGGCGTTGCGGCGATGACGCTTCCAGCCCGGCGCAAACCGGCCCCCGAAGCCACGTCAGCCTGACCGGCGCGTCACGCCGGGGATTTGCCGCCATCCGGCGGAAGCGCGGCGGTGGCGGCGGGCAGGATCAGATCGCTGACGAGACCGTGCAATTGCCGCACATAGCCGGAGCGCGCCGATGGTGCGCCGGTATCCGAGGTGATCGCCACGACGAGCGAGGCATGCGGCACGACATAGATCATCTGCCCGCCATAGCCCCAGGCATAATGGATCGGCCGCCCGTCCGGCCCGGCGGTGATGAACCAGCCGAGCCCATAGGCGTCGCCGGTATAGGGCGAGCGCGTGCGTGGCTGCCACGATTTCTCGATCCAGCCTTTCGGGATGACCTGTCCGCCGCCACCGCTGGCCGCGCCACCATTGAGGAAGAGTTCGCCGAAGACGCACATGGCCCGCGGCGACAGCAGCATGTCATTGCCGCCGAAATAGATGCCTTGCGGATCGCGTGGCCACGGCGGGATCGAGATATCCAGCGGCTTGCCCAGCCAGTCCCGCGCGATGGCAAGCGTCGAACGGCCCGTTTCCTGCGTCAACAGGGCGGAAAGGATGTGCGAATTTCCGGTCGAATACAGCATTTCGCCGCCGGGTTCGCCGATGAACTCCTGCGCCAGCGCGTAGCGCACCCAGTCGCGGCTCGAAACCCAGCGGCCGTAATTGGGACCGGAGGTGCGGCCAAGGCCCGACTGCATCGAGAGCAGATGACCGATGGTGACCCTGTGCAGGCGAGGATCGGGATTGTCCGGCAGCTTCGACGCAAGCAGCGGCGCGATCGGCTGGTCGAGCCCCGAAAACACCTTTCGCTCGATGGCGATGCCGGTCAGGGCCGCGATGATGGTCTTCGACACCGATTTCACATTCACCGGCTGATCCGCCGGTGGACCGCGCAACACGCGCTCGATCTGGCGCTTGCCGGCCAGCGACACGATGAGCGTGCGCATGGCGGGCAGCGTGCCGGCCTGGGCGAGGATCGCCTCGGTCGAGGCCGCGGCAAAGGTGGGGACCGCCTCCATGCGCTGCGCCAAGGCGCGCGAGCCGAGGGAAGCGCCCGCGATTGCCAGGGTACCGACGAGCAGGTCGCGGCGATTGGGAGAACCAGTCTTCATCGCCGCCAAGGTGCTCTACCGATCCCGGCGCATCAACACAAAGCTTCTCACATGCGCGTGATGAGCGGCCAGTGGCAAGGCCGCCCCGGGCAAGGCCGCCCAAGGACACAGGTCGCCCAGGGACGAAGGCAAGCAGCACGGCCCTTCTAGCCGACGACCAGCCTTATGGTCTTGCCGGTCAGCTTGGCCAGTTGCTGCACCCTGCCCTCCGGCACGTCGCCGATGAGATCCGCCTTGGTCTTGTTGATGACGAGATCGAGACCATCCGGACCATTGCGCCAGGACAGGTTGGGCACGACCCCTGCCATAGATGCCGAGAACGGATAGCTGATCCGCATGATGGCAGCGAGAACCCGCGAGAATTCCAGCAGCCGCGGGCTGGCTATCGCAGCGAGGTCCGGATCGGGAACGCTGTTGGCCACGCCTTCGTGCCGGAAGAAATTGGCCAGCGCGATATAGGCCCGGCCGGGATGATCGATACCGATGAAAGCGGCATTGGAAATCATGTTGAGCGACTGCGAGCCGCGATAGTCCGGATGGGCGCGCCAGCTGATATCCGCCACGAGGCAGGCCGCCCGGCGGTAGCGCTTCTCGTCCTCGGTTTCCTTGTAGCCGAGCGCCGCGAACGAATCGCCGCTCCACTCCGCCAATTCGCGCGCATAGGTGGGCGAGCGGGCACGCAGCGTCGCCAGCTCGTCGGCCGCCGAGATCAGCGGGTCCTGCAACTGCTCGCTTTCGGGCAGCAGCGAATAGAGAAACCCTTCCCGCACGCCCAGCGCCGAGAAGACGATCTTCGACGGGCGCATCAGGTTGATCGTCTCGAGCAGGGCGATCGCGCCATAGGACAGCAGCGCACGCCGGTTCTTCGAGACATCCTCGATGCCGCGCATATTGTCGACATCGCCGGCGGCGACGCGCTTGAGAAAGCGCTGCGCCTCGGCAAAGTCGATCTCGTAATTGTGCATGACATGCAGCGGATAATGTTCGGCGCTCATATGCAGCTTGGCGAGGTTTCGCCAGGTTCCGCCGACCGCATAGAATGCGCGACCCTTGCCATTCGACAGCAGCTTCGCCGTGGCGAGGCTCTTCTGGGCGATGGAGACCGCATCGCCGAGATCGCCGTTCGACATGTCCTGCAGGCGCAGGCCGCCCAGCGGCAGGGTTATGCCATCGCCGATCTTGCGGCCCTTGACGTCGACGAGTTCGAGACTGCCGCCGCCGAGATCGCCGGCAATGCCGTCCGGATCATGAAAGCCGGAGATGATCCCGAGCGCGGAATAATAGGCTTCCTCGCGCCCCGACAGGACCTTGATCGGCTCCTTGACGATCGCTTCGGCTTCCTTGATGAATTGCGATCCGTTCTCGGCCTCGCGCGCGGCGGCGGTGGCCAGAACGTCGAGCGAGACGGCGCCGGCCTGGTCCGCCAGCGCCCGAAACCGCCGGAGAGCCCTGAGGGCGCTCTGCACGGCCTTGGCATTGAGCTTGCCGGTCTTGACCAGCCCCTTGCCGAGACCGCAGAGTATCTTCTCGTTGAACAAGACGGTGGGAGAGCGGGTGACGCCCTCGTAAACCACCAGACGAACCGAATTCGAGCCGATGTCGATGACAGCGGCCGGCGAGCGTCCCTGGACGCGTCCCTGAGCAGCCGAAATCATGCAGGCTTTGATTTTGCTCGCGAACGCTTGCGATGGGCGATGAGGCGGGGCGCCGAGGACTTCAGAGATTTACCACGGCCCGAAAGGCTCGGATTGGTCATGAAATATTCCTGTGCGTTAAAGGCGTCTTCTCCCTCCGCGGGTGCGATGCGCCGCGAAGTTCCGTCTGCTAATACTTCGTAACTCTGCTGGTTGTCGAGGAGGTTCGCCAGCATAATCTGTGAAAGAACCTGTTGATGCACAGTTGCGTTGGTGATCGGCACCAGCGTCTCGACGCGTCGGTCGAGATTGCGGGTCATCATGTCGGCCGAGCCGAAATAGACCAGCGCCTTGTCCGAGGGCAGCCCGTGGCCATTGCCGAAGCAGAAGATGCGGCTGTGTTCGAGGAAGCGGCCGACGATGGATTTGGCGCGTATATTGTCCGAAAGGCCCGGAACCTGCGGCCGCAGGCAGCATATGCCGCGCACCACCAGGTCGATCTCGACGCCATATTTGCTCGCCTCGTAGAGCGCGTCGATGATCTTGGCATCGACCAGGGCGTTCATCTTCATCCAGATCGCAGCCGGACGGCCGGCCTTGGCGTGTTCGATTTCCTCGGCGATGTGCTGCAATATGCGCGGCCGCAGCGTGATCGGCGAAACGGCCAGCTGCATCTCGCCCGAAGGCGGCGTGTAGCCGGTGATATAGTTGAAGACCTGCGCCACGTCCCGGCCGATCGAGGGTTCGCAGGTGAAGAATGACAGGTCCGTATAGATCTTGGCGGTGATGGGGTGATAATTGCCCGTCCCGAGATGCACATAGCTGCGCAGCTTGTTTTCCTCGCGGCGCACGACGAGCGACATCTTCGCATGGGTCTTCAGTTCCAGGAAGCCGAAGACGACCTGGACACCGGCGCGCTCCATGTCGCGTGCCCAGCGAATATTGGCCTCCTCGTCGAATCGCGCCTTCAATTCGATCAGCGCGGTCACGGACTTGCCGGCGTCGGCTGCATCGATGAGCGCGCGCACGATCGGGCTGTCGTTCGAGGTGCGGTACAGCGTCTGCTTGATGGCGACCACGTCCGGATCGGCCGCGGCCTGGCGCAGGAACTGCACCACGACGTCGAACGATTCATAGGGGTGATGGACGATGATGTCCTTCTCGCGGATCGCGGCGAAGCAATCGCCGCCATGTTCGCGCACCCGCTCCGGAAAACGCGGATTATAGGGCGTGAACTTGAGGTCCGGCCGCGGAATCGAGACGATTTCCGAGATGGTGTTGAGCGCCAGCAGGCCGCCAAGGACGCTGATGCGATTATCCGGCACGCCAAGTTCGCTGGCGACGAAGCTGCGCAGGGTCGCGGGCATCTCGTCGTCGAATTCGATGCGGATCACCTGGCCGCGGCGGCGACGCTTCAGCGCGCTTTCGAACAGGCGCACCAGGTCCTCGGCCTCTTCCTCCACCTCGATATCGCTGTCGCGGATGATCCGGAACGTGCCCGCGCCCTTCACCTCATAGCCCGGAAAGAGCCGGCCGGTGAAAAGGCCGATCGCGTCTTCGAGCGTCAGGAAGCGGTAGCGCCCGCTATCGTCCGGTATCTGGATGAAGCGCTTGAGTGCCTGCGGCAGGCGCAGCAATGCCGTCATCGGCCGGTTGTCGGTGCTGCGGTTGAGCAGCATGGCGATGGAGAAGCCGAGATTGGGAATGAAGGGGAACGGATGTGCCGGATCGATCGCAAGCGGCGTCAGCACCGGATAGATGGTCTCGAGGAAGTGATCCTCCAGCCAGCTCTGCTCCTGCGGCGTCAGCCTGTCCGGGCGGACGATCTCGATGTTCTCGGCGAGCAGCTCGTCCCTGAGCTTCGTCAGCCGCACCTGCTGGGCATCCTGCAGCTTGCTGACCTCGTCGATGACGAAATCGAGCTGTTCCTGGGCGGTGCGGCCATCATCGCTGCGGCTCGACACGCCGGCCCGGACCTGGCCCGCAAGGCCCGCGATCCGCACCATGAAGAATTCATCGAGATTGGCGGCGGATATCGAAAGGAAGCGCAGGCGCTCCAGCAGCGGCTGATTGTGATTATGCGCCTCTTCCAGCACGCGCCGGTTGAATTGCAGCCACGAAAACTCGCGGTTTACGAAGCGGTCCACGCTCAGATGCAAATCCGGCAATGCGACATTCTCGACCGGCTGCGGAATTGCTGGTGACTGCTCGTTCATTATTCTCTCCAAATTATTAAATATATCCCGATGGACTGGAACCGCACCATAAAGAAGTCTTTTGACAGTTTGATAGCAATCGTCTTGAAATCGTAATCAGGATGATACAAACCGCAGCATATGAAAAGTCGGATAAGGCGAAAAGGCTGCCGACGAGACGTTTCAGGAGCAGAACATGGCTGGACACAGCATTCCTCATTTCCAGAACAGCGCAGGTCACGCCAGCATAGCAGTGGGCGTGAAGGAGTTCATGTGCGTCGGCGCCAATCCGCCTTTCGACCATCCGCACGTCTTTCTCGACCTTGGCGACGACAATGAAAAGGTCTGCCCCTATTGCTCGACGCTCTATCGCTTCGATGCGTCGCTTGCCGCAGACCAGACGGTGCCGGACGGCTGCATCTATGTGGAAAAGGCCGCTTGAACGCTGCACTGATCGACCTGAAGAAGGAACGCAACAGGCGCGATCCCAATCCTGAGCAGATCATCATAGCAGGGGCCGGCATTGCCGGCCTTACTCTCGCAATCGCCCTTGCCGCCAAGGGTTTCAGCGTCCAGATATTCGAAAAGAGCGAGGCTCTCGCCGAAATCGGGGCCGGCCTGCAATTGTCGCCCAATGCGACGCGCCTGCTCGACCGGCTGGACGTTCTGCGCGACCTCGGCCCCCGCTGCGTCGAACCCGATGCAATATCCCTGAATGACGGCCGCACCGGTTCGGTGCTGCTGCGCCTGCCGATGGCCGAACATGCGCGGGAGCGCTGGGGCGCGCCCTACCTCGCCTGCCACCGGGCAGACCTGCAGAATGCGCTTTTGCAGCGCGCGCGCCGCGACGGGCGCATCGCGATCCAGCTGCGCTCCGCGGTGATGCAATATGAGAGCGATGCCGGGAGCGTCATCGTGCGCGTGCAATATGACGACCGCATCGAGGAACACCGCGCCGCGCTGCTCGTCGGCGCCGATGGCGTCTGGTCGGCGATCCGCAACGTGCAGGATCATCACCGCGCCCGCCCGACAGGCACCGTGGCGTGGCGCGCTTCGGTGCCGGCCGGTGCCCTGCCCGCGAGCTTCAAGGCGTTGCTCGCCGAGTCCCCCGAGATCACCGCCTGGACCGGGCCGGACGCCCACCTCATCGCCTATCCGGTTCGCTCCGGCGACATGATCAATTTCGTCGCCGTCGCGCCTGACCGGCATGATGATCGCCCGCGCGCCCGGGCGGAACCCGATCTCGGCGCGGATTTTTCCGGCTGGCACGCCGCAATTCTCGGCGCCTTGCGTTCGGCCGGTCCATGGACGCCATGGCAGCTTTTCGAGATGCGCCACTGCCGCTTCAAGATCGGCAAGCGGCTCGTCCTCATCGGCGATGCCGCCCATGCCATGCCTCCCTACGCCGCACAGGGCGCTGCCATGGCCATCGAAGATGCCTGCGCCCTCGCCGCGCTGCTCGGCCAGAACCGCGATGTCGAGCGCGTGCTGGAACAGTTTTCGGCACAGCGGACCGGCCGGGTCGAGGCCGTGGCGCGGCGCGGCGCGCTCAACCGCCTCGCCTATCACGCGCGCGGACCGATGGCGCTGGCGAGAAACACCCTGTTGCGCATGCGCAAGCCGGAGAAATTCCTGGAAGGGCTGGACTGGCTCTATGGCTATGACGCGGAGGCGCGAAACAAATAGCGCTGGCTATTCCGCGGCCTGCTCGGCGCGCCGCTGCAATTCACGGTCGATCAAAGCGATCCGCGCATCGGTTTCCTGTTTGGTCTTGATGGCGCCGTAGACCATAAAGCACGCCACCAGGATAGTGCTGACGGCGCTGCAGAGAATGCTAGTCGTGAAGTCCATCACCATCATTCCAACCCCTTGTTCAAGACCAGCCTACCACAAGCATGAAAAACCGTCGATAGAAGCGCACTGCCGACCATGACGGCAATTTGAGAACGTAGTCCGACCCCGGTCGTGATCATATTGGTCACGGGTGTAAGAACACCGATGACTGCCGCCGCAGTGGAAAACCTGTCCAGCGCAGCGGCCACATATTTCTGGATCTCGTTGTTGCGCAATCTGTCCAGCGCCTTGAGTGCTTGCAGCTGCTCGCGCGTGGCTTCATTAACGTGCTCGATCATGGGAAAACTCGTCGGAATGCCTGAATGAAAATCAATAAATCAAATCTGAAAAAACAGCGGCCACGCGGGCCGCTGCAACATATGCGGCTGCCGGAGCAGGTCTAGTGCAGGATCTGGCTGAGGAAGAGCTTCGTCCGCTCATGCTGCGGATTGTCGAAGAACTCGGCCGGCGCGTTCTGCTCGACGATCTGCCCCTGATCCATGAAGATGACGCGGTTGGCGACCTGGCGCGCAAAACCCATTTCGTGGGTGACGCAGACCATGGTCATGCCTTCTTCGGCGAGCTGGACCATCGTATCCAGCACTTCCTTGATCATTTCCGGATCGAGCGCCGAGGTCGGCTCGTCGAACAGCATGATGCGCGGGTTCATGCAGAGCGAACGGGCAATCGCCACGCGCTGCTGCTGTCCGCCCGATAGCTGGCCCGGATATTTGTTGGCCTGCTCGGGGATCTTGACGCGCTCGAGATAGTGCATCGCGATCTCGTCGGCCTTCTTCTTCGGCATCTTGCGCACCCAGATCGGCGCCAGCGTGCAATTTTCGAGGATGGTCAGATGCGGGAAGAGGTTGAAGTGCTGGAACACCATGCCGACCTCGCGGCGCACCTCGTCGATCTTCTTCAGATCATTGGTCAGTTCGATGCCGTCGACGATGATCTTGCCGCTCTGGTGTTCCTCCAGCCGGTTGATGCAGCGGATCATGGTCGATTTGCCGGAACCGGAAGGGCCGGCGACGACAATGCGCTCGCCGCGCATCACGCGCAGATTGATGTCCTTCAGCACGTGAAAGTCACCATACCACTTGTTCATATTGACGATATCGACGGCAACATCGGTCTTCGACACCTGCAGCAGCGAGCGGTCGACCTGCAGCTCTTCCGGGTCAATAACGTTTTCTGTTGTCATTATGCGAAGCTCCTAACGTTTATGGCCAGTGTCGAGGCGATTTTCCATGAAAATCGAATAGCGCGACATGCCGAAGCAGAAAATCCAAAAGATGAAACCGGCAAAGATAAGTCCGGACAGCGGCGTCTGCGGCGACGCCCAGTTCGCATCCGAAAAGTGCTGGCGCACCGTGCCGAGAAGGTCGAACATGCTGATGATCGACACGAGGCTCGTATCCTTGAACAGGCCGATGAAAGTATTGACGATGCCGGGGATCACCAGCTTCAGGGCCTGGGGCAGGATGATCAGGCCCGTCTTCTGCCAATAGCCGAGGCCGAGCGATTCCGCGCCCTCATATTGCCCCTTGGGGATCGCCTGCAGGCCGCCGCGCACCACCTCCGCCATATAGGCCGAGGCGAAGAGCGCGACGCCGATGAGCGCACGCAGGAACTTGTCGAAGGTGACGCCAGGCGGCAGGAACAGCGGCAGCATGTAGCTCGCCATGAACAGCACGGTGATGAGCGGGATGCCGCGCACCATCTCGATGAAGATGACGCAGAGCAGCTTTATGACCGGCATCTTCGAACGCCGCCCGAGCGCCAGCGCTATGCCGAGCGGCAGCGAGACGGAAATGCCGACGAAGGAAATGACCAGCGTTACCAGCAGTCCGCCCCAGGACGCGGTTTCCACATAGGACAGGCCGAAGCGGCCGCCGACGAGCAGGAAGAACGCAACGATGGGGAAGACGAAGAAGAAGGCGATCGCATTCGGCACCTTGTGCGACACCCTCGGGATGAGCAGCGGCACGAGCAGCAGCACGAAGAGCACGCCGACAAGGTTCACCCGCCAGCGCTGGTCCACCGGATAGTGCCCATACATGAACTGGTTGAAATTGGCATTGACGAAGGCCCAGCAGGCGCCGGACCAGCCCTCCGGCTGGATGCCGCCCTGGGCCGTGGTGGAGCAGACGGAGCGATCCGCCCCGACCCACGCCGCCTCGACGAACAGCCAGTTGAACACCGGCGGCACGAAATAGACCAGCGCGAGCGCCGCGATGATCGTCAGCACCGCGTCGACAGGGGTGGCGAAGAGATTGGTCCGCATCCACTTGACGACGCCGCGCTCGGCCAGCGGCGGTGTCTGGCCCTGAAGCATTTCCTGGCGGACGAAACTGAGATTGGTATCGGTCATGGTCAGCGCTCCACCAGTGCCATCTTGGCATTGAACCAGTTCATGAACAGCGATGTCAGCACGCTCAGGCTGAGATAGACGATCATGAATATGGCGACGACTTCGATCGACCTGCCGGTCTGGTTGAGGATCGTTCCGCCGACGGCCACCAGATCCGGATAGCCGATGGCGACCGCAAGCGACGAATTCTTGGTCAGGTTCAGATATTGGCTGGTGAGCGGCGGAATGATGATCCGCATCGCCTGCGGCACCACGACCAGGCGGGTCGTCGGCCCGGCGCGCAGCCCGAGCGCATGCGCCGCCTCGCTCTGCCCCTTGCCGACGCCGCGAATGCCGGCACGCACGATCTCGGCGATGAAGGACGCGGTATAGAACGACAGCGCCAGGTAGAGCGACATGAATTCCGGCCCGACATGGGTGCCGCCGCGCAGGTTGAAGTTGCCGAGGATCGGATAATCGAATGTCGGGAAGCCCTTCAGGATGAAGGCCAGGAGCGGCAGGCCGATGATGAGGCCGAGGGCCGTCAGTCCCACCGGAAAGGTCTGCCCCGTCGCCAATTGGCGCCTGTGAGCCCAGCGGCGCACCAGCAGCGCGCCGACGATACCGGCGATGAGGCCGATCCCTGCCAGCGTCAGCCCCGTGCTCGGCACGATGGAGGGCAGGAAGAAGCCGCGATTGTTGAGATAGGTGCCGAAAGGCAGATCGATGCTCTGGCGCGCCTGGGGCAGCGCCGAAAGCACGCCGAGATACCAGAAGAAGATGACCAGCAATGGCGGCACATTGCGGAAAACCTCGACATAGACGGTGCACAGCTTGCGGATCAGCCAATTGTGCGAGAGCCGGCCGATGCCGACGATGAAGCCGATGATGGTGGCGGTGACGATGCCGACGACGGCGACCGTCATGGTGTTCAGCACGCCGACCCACAATGCCTGGGCAAAGGTCGAATCGCTCGAATAGGCGGTGAACGGATGGCTGCTGATGTCGAAGCCCGAACGGCCGTTCAGAAACCCGAATCCGGTGGCCAGCCTGGCCCGCTGGAGATTCTCGATAGTGTTGTGGACGATCCAGTATCCGAGGCCGACAATGGCGGCGAGCGCCAGTATCTGAAAGAAATAGCCGCGGATTCTCGGGTCGTTCAATAGCGATGTCTTATCGCCGCCGCTGCCGACGGGCGCAATCTCCTGCGATGCCATCTACCCCTCATTTCTTCGGTATATTCTTGTTTTTATTTATTATTGTTGTTTCGTCGTCCTTGGAGGAAGAGGAGGCGAGCCCCCTCTCCCGTTTCGCGATCGGCCGGCGATGATTACCGGATCGGGATAGCGTATTGCAGGCCGCCCTTGCTCCACTGGGCATTGATGCCGCGGGCGATCTTCAGCGGGCTGCCGGCGCCGATATTGCGCTCGAAGAGCTCGCCGTAATTGCCGACGGCCTTGACGACATTGACGACCCAGTCATTGGTCAGGCCGAGATCGGTGCCGAGCTTGGTATTGGCTTCCTGGCCAAGCACGCGCTTGATCTCGGGATTGTCGCCATTCTTGACCTCGTCGACATTGGCCTTGGTGATGCCGAGCTCTTCCGCCGTCAGCAGCGCGTAATGGGTCCAGCGAATGATGTCGGCCCATTGCGGGTCGCCCTGGCGCACGGCAGGTCCGAGCGGCTCCTTCGAGATGATCTCCGGCAGGACGACGTGATCGTCCGGCGCGGAAAGCGTCAGGCGGATCGAGTAAAGGCCGGACTGGTCGGTCGTATAGGCATCGCAGCGGCCCGAATCATAGGCGGCGTTGACCTCTTCCAGCTTTTCGAAGACGACCGGATTATATTCCATCTTGTTGGTGCGGAAATAATCGGCGAGGTTGAGCTCGGTCGTGGTGCCGGCCTGCACGCAGACCGAAGCGCCGGAAAGCTGCAGCGCCGAATTGATGCCCGAGAGCTTCTTCGAATTGATCATGAAGCCCTGGCCGTCATAATAGTTGACGCCCGTGAAGTCGAAGCCCTGCGTGTCGCGGCTCAGCGTCCAGGTCGTGTTGCGGATCAGGACGTCGATCTCGCCGGATTGCAGTGCAGGCAGGCGGTCCTTCGCGGACAATGGCGTGAACTTGACCTTGGTGCCGTCGCCGAAGATGGCGGCTGCTACGGCCCTGCAATAATCGACGTCGAAACCGGACCATTCACCCTTGTCGTTCGGCGCACCGAAGCCTGCGAGGCCGGTGTTGACGCCGCACTGAAGAAAGCCCTTCTTCTTCACGTCGTCCAGCGTGGCGGCCGAAGCTGCATTGGCGAGAAGGACCAGCGCGGAGGCAGCCAGCGCACCCTTCAAAACGGAATTTTTCATAATTGATTTGCCCTTTAGTTGTTTTACCGGTTCCCAGAGAGAAACTTTGATGGACTGGATTGCCCCACATTCCGGAGGCCCCAACACCTCTCCCATTCACCCATCTATCGAAGGCCATTCTGCGGGTTTGGTCAAGGCATAATCTTTGCCCAATATTCAAGCAATCTGGCGGAAAACACTGCTTACAAAGTAGATTTTCGCCGAACTTATGTTCAAATCCGTCCAGTTGGACCTAAAAACGGTTGCAAATGTTCGAATCGCACCTGATGCGCGCACCGCCGCTCAGTGCAATTGGCCCCGGCGCACCGCCGGCCAGAGCCTGGCTTTCCGCGCCCGGAAGCCTATCCGTCGATTGGCGAGGAAGCGGGCCATGGCGATGGCGACGAAGAAGCCGACGCTGTAGCCGGCGATGATATCGGTCGGATAATGCGCCCGGGCTATCAGCCGCGTGAAGGCGATGCCCATGGTCGCGAGGAGGATCGGCAATCGCCAGCGCGGAAACCACAATGCCAGGATGCAGCCGACGGCACCCATGGTGGTCGAATGGCCGGACGGAAAGCTCGCCCAGTCATCGCCGCCGGCGAAGGGCGAGAAGTAGCCGGTGCCCCAGCTGTCGATGAAGGCGGGCCGCGCCCTGCCGATGAGGTATTTCACGATGGCGGTGAGCGTGCCGGCGGCGGAAATGGCCCAGAATGCGTAGGTGGCCTGCGAATAGACGATGGCCAGCCTTGCGCTGCGCGAGGGCGGCAGCGACTTCCAGTCGATGGCGATGAGGCAGACCGCGATCGAGAAGGCCGGCACCACATACCATTTGGAGAGACCGATATCGGTGACATACCGCAGGTTGCGCATCGGGTGGTCGTCGGCGGTGAAGGTCCGCGACAGGAACTCGTCATAGGGATGCACCGCCAGGATGAGAAAGACGATGAGGGCCACGGTCATCGTCATTCCGCCTGTCCATGCCGGGTCGGCCCAGTCCGCCGGGCGCGCCGTCAATGCGTGTACATAGCGGCGCGTCACATATTTCAACCGCTCGCCGATGCCTCCTCCGCCTGCGTTCAAATCCTTCTCCTGTTGCAACGCACGGGCTGTGCGATTATCGACAATAGGCTATCAAACATACCCCGTCCGCCTATTTGGAGACCCTCCCATGCAGAAGCAAGCCCGCAAGAAACTCGGCCTCAACACCCGGCTTGCCCATAGTGGATACGATCCGCAGGACTATCATGGTTTCGTCAATCCGCCCGTCATCCATGCTTCCACCGTGCTTTTCCCGGACGCCAGGACCATGGCGAGCGAGAACCAGACCTATACCTACGGCACCCATGGCACGCCGACGACGCGGGCCCTTTGCAGCGCGATAGACGAGATGGAAGGCTCCGCCGGCACCATACTGGTCCCATCAGGGCTTGCCGCCGTGACCCTGCCCCTCCTCGCCTTCCTGTCGCCCGGCGACCATCTGCTCATGGTCGACAGCTGCTATGGCAATACCCGCCATTTCTGCAACACCATGCTCAAGCGCTTCGGCGTAGAGGTGGATTATTACGATCCGCTGGCCGGCGCCGGCATTGCGGAGCTCATCAAGCCGAATACGCGCGTCGTCTTCACCGAATCGCCGGGCTCGAACACGTTCGAAATCCAGGATATCCCGGCGATCGCCGAAAAGGCCCATGCCGCCGGGGCCATCGTCATGATGGACAATACCTGGGCGACGCCGATTCATTTCAAGGCGTTGGACTTCGGTGTTGATGTTTCGATTCATGCGCTGACCAAATATCCGGGCGGGCATTCCGACATCATCCTGGGATCGGTCTCGGCCAATGCCGAATGTTTCCCGGCCATCAAGGCCGCCAACAAGGCGCTCGGCATCTGCGCCAATGGCGACGACGCCTACCAGGTCCTGCGCGGCCTGCGCACCATGGGCGTGCGCATGGAACGCCATGCGCAAAGCGCGCTCAGGATCGCCGAATGGCTGGAGCAGCAGGAGGATGTGATCGAGGTGCTGCATCCGGGGCTGCCGAGCCATGCGGGACATGAACTTTTCAAGCGCGATTTCACCGGCGCGGGCGGGGTTTTCTCGTTCGTGCTGAAGGGCAGCGGCGAGCGGGCTCACGCTTTCCTCGATGCGCTCCAGCTGTTCGGCCTCGGCTATTCCTGGGGCGGATATGAGAGCCTTGCGCTGCAGGTCCGGCTATCCGACCGCACCTTGACCGGACAATCCTATGGCGGGCCGTTGATCCGCCTGCAGATCGGGCTGGAGGATGCGGAAGACCTGATCGAAGACATCGGCGAAGCGCTTCGCCTGTCGCGACCGGCCTGAGCACAAGGGAACCCGGGCACAAGAGAAATTGAATTCGGTTTGATGGGCGGCGCTGCTAAGCCAGTCGGCGGGTCCAGACCAACAAGAGAGAGCATATCATGACCAAGGCACTTCTCCCTTCCATCGCAGCAATCGCCATGATCGCCACGATTGCCACCGCTGCCGCGCAGGACCATAGCGGCCACAAGATGGCGCAGCCCGACGCGATGGCGAGCCAGAAGGGCGACCAGGGGGCGGCCTCGAAGGCTTTCGCGGCGGCCAATGCCAGGATGCACAAGGAAATGGATATCGAATATAGCGGCAATGCCGACAAGGATTTCGTGCGCGGCATGATCGCCCATCATCGCGGCGCCATCGACATGGCCAAGGTCGAACTGGAGCACGGCAAGGACGAGCACATCCGCAAGGTGGCGGAAACGATCATTGCCGCCCAGGAAGCCGAGATCAAGGACATGCAGGCCTGGCTCGACAAGAATGGCGGCTAGAAACCGTACTTTGCCATGGACTACCCGCCAGACATGACGACACCCGCCGGATGCCAGCGGGTGTCGTCAGTTTCGAAACTCTTGCGTCCCTTGCGAGCTCAGACGCTCATGCGACCCTACCAGGTCACTCGCTTGCAAAAGCTACTGGCCTTGCAAAGCTACTCGTCTTGCAAAACTACTGGCGCATTTCGCTGCTTGCGGCGCGTTTCTGCAGGCAGAGCTGCCAGAGACTATAGGCGGCGTCGGCATAGGTGGAGCTTCCGACCTTGAACTCCGCCGAGCGCAACGGCAGAAGATCCTCGACGACGGCAAGCGTACGCGCGGGAAGAATATCGGTGCAACTCCATAGGCGCCGAAACACGGTGCTGATGGCAACCTGCTTCTCGTTTATGTCGATTACAGGCTCGTCCCTACCGAGTTCCCAATCCTCCAGGGCATCGATCGCGTCCTGAAAGGCATTATGCAAGATGATAGGCGCGTGGCCTTCATGAAGTGGGTGCAGCAAACCAGGCATTCCTGTCTCCTCACTTTTGTGTTGCACTATTGCCGGGGGCTCCCGGAATGAGAATCATACGTGCCGCCCCCCTATCTCCGCAAGGACAAAGTGTCTAATCACCACTACTTCGCTAGACTTTATTGATTTAATCCAGCCTTGGCGGGAGCATTAACCAAAGATATTAAAGTCGAGATTCATGCGAGGAGGGCAAACAACTGATATCTATGCTTATACCATGCGCCGCGAATCGCGCCGCAGCATAAATCCTTGCCAAATCGGTTCCGGTGCATCATTCATGTCCCGCTGCCCATCGAACCCCGCTGCCTACGAGGACAT
Organism: Phyllobacterium sp. 21LDTY02-6; assembly: GCF_023554255.2. GTDB lineage: Bacteria > Pseudomonadota > Alphaproteobacteria > Rhizobiales > Rhizobiaceae > Phyllobacterium. The sequence continues at coordinate 178,000 of NZ_JAMJWD020000007.1, forward strand.
CCACATGACAATGAAATACGCTCCGGTGATCCTTCTCACCACCCTCCTGGCGGGTTGCGGCAATATTCAGGGGCAGCTGGACAGCGAGAAGATTTCATCGCTGCACTACGACAATGTCGAATGCGCCAGCCTCGTGGCACAGCGCGACCAGGCTGTCAGCGAAGTCAGCCGCCTTACGAATGGCAAGGGTTATCGCGACCCGGACGTCGTTACCGGCTTCGGTCCGGTACTCCCCGATTACCGCAACAAGAACGAGAAGCGCGCCGGTGCGCTGCAGGGTCAGGCGGAGGCGATGACGCGCTCCATAGACCGGCGCAAATGCACCTCCACGCCATCGTGATGGTCGATTTCGGACGGTGAACGCTTCCGCCGCCGAATTCTATTGTGTCGCCAAACAATCAGGCGTAATTTGACGGTTTACGGGTGGATTACTCTTTCCGGTCTAGACCGGTGTATGTTCTTCTCAGGGAGTGACAAACATGGGAGAAGCGACACTTCACACGCCCCATAATGCCAACTGCGCAACGCCGCAGATATTGCAGAAAGTACGTTCCGAAATACCTCCGAAAACGACCAACCCGAACAGGTTGTCGGATATTTTAAGGCGCGCCAAGGGCGGTTTTACGCATCGGCGTTTCAAGCAACATTCGAAGTAGAAATGTCCGATCGGACAGACCTGCTTCCCGATAAAAGCATGCTCGATACCATAACCGGCAAAGCCGTGCGGCGTCTCGACCGCCACACGGCGGCGGGTCGGCTCGACTTCAATCCCCCCGCCATCGAGGGCCGCACAGCCTCCTTGCCGGAGCCACGCCCTTTGCCGGATTTACATGGTCACGGGCCGGGCAGCGGCACGTGCGGGGCAACGGTTGGTGATGGATGATCCGGAGAGACGCGAGCGGGATGAATATGCGCCATATCTGACGTCCATCTGGGGCTATCTGATCGTCTTCATGATCATTGTCCCGATCGTGCTCTATCTGGGCCGGTATTATGGCCGCTAAAAGTCTTACCGGCGCGGCGAATAGGTCGGCACGCCGTCATCCTCGCCGAGGATCAGCTTGGACGGATCGTCCTGGAAATCCCGCACCGCGCGCTCGATCCTTTCGACGGAGCGGCGGCTATCGGAAATGACGCGCTGGGCATTGCGCAGCCGCTCGCCGGTCAGGGTGCCGAGCCTTGCCGTCAGCCCCGTCATCGTCTCGTTCAGTTCCTTCGCCTGCTGGCGGTAGGATTGCAGCCTGGTGCGGATCTGCGAGACCATGCTGTCCTTGTCGTTCGAAAGCTGCCTGTCGATCTGGACCAGCTTCTCGTCGACCTGCGACGAGGCCGAATTGATCCGCTGCACCACCTCGCGCGCGTCATGCGCCAGCGTTTCGAGCTTCTGCGCGCGCTGGCCGTAATCCTCGATCATGGCGGTGCTGTCGGCCAGCCCGTCGGTGAATTGCTTGGCCTGGTTGATGCTTTCGAGCAGCGGGCCGCGCGTGTCGGCGAGATATTTCTCGGTAAGGTCGGTGACCTCTTCGGCGCGATCGATCCAGTCCTGCGCGGTCTGGACCAGGGTCTTGAGCGAGGCCGGGTCGATATCGATCCGCGCAACGAGGTCTTCCGCCGCAGCCGCCGCCAGCAGGTTCGGCTCGTCGGCCTTGCCGCCCGTCAGTTCGATCCAGGCGGTGCCGGTCAACAGCTGAAAGCTCAGGCTGGCTTTCGTCGACCGCGTGATCGGCGTTGCGGAATCGATCTCGGTCTGCACGATGATCGCATCCGGGTTGCGCTCGTCGATGAACATGCGCCGGACCTGCCCCACCTGCAGGCCGTTGAAATAGACCGGCCCCCGGTTGCTGAGGCCGGATACCGAGCCGGGCACGCGGATTTCGAGCATCGTCTTGTCCTGCGAATCGCCATAGCGGCCGATCCAGTAGAAGAAGCCGGCGGCGAGAAGCAGCACGACCACGCTGAAAACCGCGACAAGCAGGTAATTGGCCTTGGTTTCCATTAAAGGCGGGCGGCTCCGTTAAAACAGCACCTCTCATTACCGCCATCGATGACAGCAAATCAATGGCGAAACCGATTTGCGCTTGACCGCAGTCGCCGAAGGCTGATCAGTGTCAGCCAACGGTTCCGGGGCATGGGGTATGATGGAAAACGCAGGATCGCTGCGGGAAGTTTTCACCGCTTTTCTGAAACTCGGCCTCACCTCCTTCGGTGGGCCCGTCGCCCATATCGGCTATTTCAGGGACGAATTCGTCCTGCGCCGCAAATGGCTGGGCGATGCCGCCTTTGCCGAATATATCGCGCTGTGCCAGTTCCTCCCCGGCCCCGCATCGAGCCAGCTCGGCTTCGTGCTTGGCATGGTGCGCGGCGGCGGGCTGGCTGGCGGGCTGGCGGCCTGGGTCGGCTTCACGCTTCCCTCCGCCCTGCTGATGCTCGCCTTTGCCTATGGCGCGGCCAGCCTTGCGGGTCCCGTCGGGGCCGGCCTGCTGCACGGCCTCAAGCTGGTGGCGGTCTCGATCGTCGCGCAGGCGGTGTTCGGCATGGCGCGCACCCTCACCCCGGACCTGACACGGGCGGCGATCGCAATTGCCGCCTGTGCCGCCGCGCTGCTCCTCGACAATGCGGCAATGCAGATGGTGCTGATCGCCGCCGGCGGGCTGCTCGGCATGCTGCTGTGCCGGGGCGACGCGCTGAAGCAGGTTTCGGGGCCGGGCTTCGGCTTCAGCCGCAGGCATGGCCTCGTGGCGCTGGCGCTGTTCGGCCTGCTGCTGGTGGTGCCGGCGGCGCTCCGGCCTGGCCCGGATAGCCTGCTCTCCATGTTCGACGCCTTCTATCGCTCCGGCGCGCTGGTCTTCGGCGGCGGCCATGTGGTCCTGCCGCTGCTGCAGTCGGCCTTTGTCGATACGGGACTGGTGAATGGCGAAGCCTTCATTGCCGGCTATGGCGCGGCGCAGGCGGTGCCGGGGCCGCTCTTTACATTCGCGGCCTATCTCGGCGCCGTCGCCGGCCAACCTCCGGCGGGGGTCGCAGGCAGCATGGTCGGGCTGGTGGCGATCTTCCTGCCCGGGCTGCTGCTCGTCTACGGCACATTGCCGTTCTGGCGCGGCGTTCGCGGCTCGCCGCTGGCGCAGGCCGGCATGAAGGGAGCCAATGCCGCCGTGGTCGGGCTGCTGGCGGCCGCCTTCTACAATCCGGTCTGGACGACCGCCGTTCTCGGCCCGCTGGACATCGTGCTTGCGGCGGCGGGCTTCCTCGCCCTCGTCGTGCTGAAGGCCCCCTCCTGGAGCATCGTGGTGGCGCTGGCGCTCGCAGGGGTGGCGTTCTACTGATCGCGGCTCAGGATTTCGCCGCGCGCATAAGCTTGCCCTGCAGCCGCCTTGCCGGGCCATCATTCCGGGCGGTGGTCTTTTCATCCAGGCTCTGCCCGACATCGAAGGCTTCGGCCAGCGTCCTTATGTCGTCGACATCAATTTCGACGGGCCGGTTCGGCCGTATCGAATCGATCAGCGGCGCGATCGTGGCGAAGACCGCCGGCAGATGGGTTTGCGAGCCCTGTGCGACCTGCTCCGAGGCCCTGGCATAGAACTGCTTGAGCGCGGAGGTCTCCTCATCGTCGAATTCGAGCGTCGGCATCTGCTTCTCCTGTTTCGAACGGACCTTTGAGAGAGCAACGCCGCAAGCGCGATTTTGTGCCATCGCTACCGGCATTTTGAGACCGGAGACGGGAAGCGGAACCGCCGCAGGATCGAAGCGTTCTCCCCTCATTCCCAAACCTCGCCCAAATCTCGAGAGGATATTGATGGCCAAGCTCGACCAGGATCAGGCAACAGGCAGGACGACGCCGATGGAGCATGGGGCGGCGCTGCTGCCGGGCGTCAGCGTCGACAGCTACAATCTGCGCATCAGGGACAGTAACGGCTTTCTCGGCGACAGGGCGAGCAAATCCGCGCTGCAGGACAAGGTCGAGGAGTGGCGCAAGCGCTATCGCAAGGATGGCAGGGACCCGCTCGGCGACGACCCGACCGAGGACATGTCCAAGAAGGACATCAACGCCTTCATCGAGGGCGACGACATGGAGGCGGCGGCGCTGGTGCTGGCGGCGGCGGATGATTTTTCCGCCGAGCTCGCCCATGTCCTGCGCCGCTTTCTTAAAGAAAAGAGCTGGAAGAACACCGAGCGCATCGTCGTTGGCGGCGGCACCAAGCAGAGCATAATGGGCCAGTTGGCCATTGCCCGCGCCATGGGCCGCCTGCATGCGGATGGCGTGAAGCTGCAGCTGCGGCCGATCGTCCATCACCCCGACGAAGCGGGCCTCATCGGCGCGGCCCATCTCATGCCGGCCTGGATGCTGGAAGGGCATGAAGCCATGATCGGCGTCGACATAGGCGGGACGAACATCCGCGCCGGCATCGTCGAAACCAGGCTGAAGAAGGCGCCCGACCTTTCGAAGGCGCGCGTGACGAGCGCCGAACACTGGAAGCACGCCGAGGACGATCCGAGCCGCAAGACGGCGGTGGAGCGCCTCGTCGACATGATCAAGTCGCTGCTGGCGAAGGCCAAGCGGGAAAAGCTCGACGTGGCGCCGCTGATCGGCATTGCCTGCCCGGGCGAGATCGAGCCCGACGGCTCGATCAGGACCGGCGGCCAGAACCTGCCCGGCGGCAATTGGGAGAGCGAGGCATTCAACCTGCCGCGCGAGATCATGAAGGGCATTCCCCGGATCGCCGGCCATGACACCTTCATCATCATGCACAATGACGCCGTGGTTCAGGGCCTCTCGCAAAGTCCGTTCATGCGCGACGTGAAGCGCTGGGGCGTGCTGACGATCGGCACCGGCCTCGGCAATGCCCGCTTCACCAACAGGCCGGAGAACTAGGCGCGACGGGTGCACTTCTTGTCGCAGCGGCGCATTTGTTGGTCTTTACCGGCATTTTCCATGCCTGGCCTATTGCTTTCCTCCGGCGAAGACTCTAGGGAAATCACCGTCCAAGACGGACGGAGCGTAGCGCAGCCTGGTAGCGCATCTGGTTTGGGACCAGAGGGTCGCAGGTTCGAATCCTGCCGCTCCGACCATTTGAGACCGGCTGCTGGAACCGGATTGAAGCCTGTAATATATTGGGATTGCAGACAGAGGATTTCTTCAATGACAGCCCGCATATACCGCCCCGCCAAGACCGCCATGCAATCGGGCAAGGCCAAGACCGAGCACTGGGTGCTCGAGTTCGAACCGGAGCAGCCGCGCCGGGTGGAGCCTTTGATGGGGTATACGTCTTCCGGCGACATGAAAAGCCAGATCACGCTCAGCTTCGACACGAAGGAAGAAGCGGTGACCTATGCGGAGAAGAACGGCATCGCCTACAGCGTCCAGGAGCCGAAGGAAGTGCGCCGCCGCGTCGTATCCTACTCGGAAAACTTCCGTTTCGACCGCAAGCAGCCCTGGACACATTGAACTTGCCAGCCGGCAGCGCATGACGCCGCCGGCATTTCGGTCCCGTAGCTCAGCTGGATAGAGCACCGGCCTTCTAAGCCGACGGTCACTGGTTCGAATCCAGTCGGGATCGCCACTCCCCTCAAGCGGCCGCGCTCCGACGAGGCATGACGAAAAGCCAGACCGCCGACAGCAGGAAATAGAACGCGCCAAAGCCCGCATAGGGAACGATGTCGAGTATCGACGGCACATTGGGGCCGATCGACCGGCTGATCATGAACGCCCCGGCCAGCGCCGACTGGCCACCGCTGAGGATCATGGCCCATTGCGCGCCATACTGGCGCCAGCGCCCTACCCCGGTATAGAGCTGCAACAGGCCCGACAGGATCGCCCATACGCCGAACACGGCAAGGACGGCATGCATGCTGCTGTTGAGCGCGATAAGCACGGCAAGCGCCGTGACGATGCTCACCGCCACGTTCAATGCCTGCGAAGGGCTCGCCCTCATGCCGCCATTCGCCCGCGCATCGGCGAGATTGGCGACGGCATCCCAGGCCGGATAGATCAGCAGCAGCGCCGCCGCGAGGTGCGACTGGCCGCTGGTGAGAATGGCCGCGGCGATCCAGCCGCAGGAAAACAGCGCCCGTACCAGATAATAGGACCGCAGCCAGTTGGACTGCTCGAGAGTTTGGGTTTGCATCGACAGCTTCCTTGTTGATTACCTACCTACTAGTAGGTTGTTTTTGAGCCGCCGTCAATTGGCTGGGAGTGGCCGGCTTGCGATGCGTGTTGTGGTTGGGCGATTGCATCGCTGTTGTTGCGTGCAATCCCTTGTTGGAGATGCTGGATACAGAAAATCCTCACCACGCCCGCGAAAATCGCGTCTGGTCATTGAAAATGGGGGGAGACGGGCGGTCTTCAGCGCGTCAGTAGGTATCAGGGTCGAGGTCCGAAGACCGCCCGCGACGTCTTTGCCTGCTATCATTGCGTTTGTCAGACGCAACAACCCGGAAAACGAAGCGCCACCTCCGTTTCCTTCTGCAGTTTGCTTGATGGTCGGGGTTGTCACTTCCGACCATCCGGCAACGCCATCCTTTCCCAGCTTGTCGAAACAGCACCGGAAGCTGCTCCCCCACTGGAAAGGATTTGTGCAGAATAACCCGGTTTCAAAGTGGTGGGATAAGTTTCCACTTATCCCCCAAGGAGGGACGTGTGTTGCATAGAAGAAGCACGCAACAAGGCTTGTGCGATCTCTTGAATGCGGCATCACTTGCAGGCATCGGCTTGACTCACCTACCTATCAACAGGTAGGCAGGACCCATGCAATCAACGGCTTCGACCTCGGACAAGATCCTCGATGTGGCGCAGGCGCTCATCATCGCCGGCGGCTATAACGGCTTCAGCTATGCCGATATATCCGCTGCCGTCGGCATCAGGAAGGCGAGCATACACCATCATTTTCCGACCAAGGCCGAGCTCGTCGCGGCGCTGGTCGATCGCTATCGCCAGCAGGTCGATGCCGGGCTCGACGCGCTGCGGGCGCAATTCCCCGAGCCCCGCAAATGCCTGCAATCCTACCTGAATTTCTGGCAGGGCTGCATCCGCGACAATTCCATGCCCTTCTGCGTTTGCGCCATGCTGGCCTGCGAGATGCAGATGCTGCCGGAGGCGGTGGCGTCGCGGGTCCGCGGCCATTTCGACACACTGGCGCAATGGCTGGCATCGGTGCTGCAGGCGGGGCTGGACCAGGACCTGTTCCAGCTCGACAAGCGCCCGCAAGACGAAGCGCAGGTGCTGATGGCGTCGGTACATGGCGCAATGCTGTCGGCGCGAACCTTCGGCGATCCGCAAGTCTTCGCCAGCATCGTCGATGCGCAACTGGCAAAGCTCCTGAAGCGTCCCGGCGGACGGCCGCGCTTGACCGCGCTATAGACCTGCGCCGAACACCTTGTTTTCATTACGGATTTGTAATGCGGCAGTCATCTCCCGTTCATTTTGCGCCCTCTAATGTCTAGCCACGAGAGCAGATCAAGCTCGCGCAACCTTGAGGAGACAAGCATGAAACGGATTATGGCCCTTGTTCTTTCGGGAACCTTTTTGACCGTGTTTGCACTTGGCGGCGCATTTGCGCAGGACCCGGCGCCGGCAGCGGCGAACGACCAGACGAAATCCGAACCGGCACAACAGAGCCAGACCCCGCAGGGCCAGCCCCCGCATAGGCAGGCAAAGCTCGACAGCAACAAGGACGGCTCGGTCGATCTTGCCGAGTTTTCCAATGCGGACCGGCTGAAGGAAGCCGACAAGGATGGCGACGGCAAGCTGTCGCAGGAAGAAATGGAAGCGCTGGCAATGAAGCGCATCGTCGAGCGGCAGGTGCAGCGCATGACCAAGCGTCTCGACGTCGATGGCGACGGCACCGTGACAATCGCCGAAGTGGAAAAGCAGAAGGCCAAGCGCTTTGCGCTGATGGACCGCAACGACGACGGCAAGCTGGAAGGCAAGGAATTGCGCCACGGCAAGCGCTTCCACAAGGGCCATCATCGCGGCGAGCACAGGCAGCACGAGCGCGGCGCGGCGAAGCAGTAAGCGCCCCTGACACATGCCGGCGGCGGTCTCCAATCGAGCCGCCGCCAGCACTTGCATTTACGCTCACATCCGGATTCACATTTCAGCACCAAGCTCTTGAAATCGCTCGAAAGCTATTCCCACTAGTGCTCGTGGCCCTTGATCCGCCCCGATTTCCACGGGATCACTTCCGGTTCGCCTTCGCCATAGCTCACGGTCAGGCAATCGTCAGAATTGGCGACGACTTTCGCCTTCACCCAATTGTCCGATTGCGGCGAGCCCGGCCTGTCTTCCCGGCGCGCCCTGAGGACTTCGACGGTATCGCCCTCCTTCAATGCCGGCTTCCGGCCCGTGCCGGCCTCATCGTGCTGCATCGACCTTCCCTCCATCCTTTGTTGTTAAACTCATCCGGCCGCATTCGGTTGCGCCACCCGGGCCCAGGCAGGCAGGTGGGCAAGAAGGATCGGCAGGCTCGGGGAAGCAGACTCAGGGAAGCAGGCCGGGGTCGAAATCCGCCGTCACCAGCAGCAGCAGCGCATGGGTGGCGGTGGCGAAACGATAGACGTCCTTGGCGGTGGCGAAACGATGGATCGCCTGGGCGACGGGCAGGAATGGCCGCATGGTCTGCACCATCTTGCGCAATTCTTCCGCTGCCGCAGCCGGCGCCACGCTTCGCCAGACCGAATAGGCAGCCTCCACCGCCGACGCGCCCAGCGGCGCTATATGCAGGGCAAGAAGCCATATGTCGCGCGCCTGGGCGGTGGCCAGCGGCATGACGGCCGCAGGGTCCTCCTCGAAATCGAGAAAGCCGATCCGCTCCCCGGCGAAGAACATGTCGCGCGGATGCGGGCGCCCATGGCAGAGACCGGCGGCGTGCACGCGGCCGAGTTCATGCGCGCAGCGGCTGAGCAGCGCCTTGCAGGCCTCCGCATCGCCGGAGATCTGCGTCAGCCGGGCGGCAACGGATTCGCCCATGTCCGACAGCACCAGCATGTTGCCCAGCGCGCAGACGATCTGCGGCGTCGCGAAGCCGCTGTGCCGGAAGGCCTCGATCTGCGCCCTTTCCCGCCGCACCATGTCCTCAGCCGAAAGACGCGGCGACGGCCGCAGAAAGGCAAATGGCAGGATGGCCGCGAGCACGCGCTGGCAATGCGCGCCGACCAGCGTCCGTTCGGTGCCATGGCGCTTGAGCCACACCGCCCGGTCCGTCAGTTCGACCCGCTGGACGCGGCAACGCAGATCGAGCGCGGCCTGCAGCAGCGCCCGGATGTCGTCTTCCGCCAATATGCCCGAATCCACGGCCATCGATGCAAATCATCCGATCAAAACTTCGATCAGGCTATTTTATCCCATCAAATCCGTAGCTTGAAGAGTCCAGATCACGCTTTATGACAAATTTGTAACAATATTGCATTCGTGCAACATTCGCTCGCGGCACATCGTCAAAGGTCGAGCACCGATTGCCCCTCGTCGAAGGCGGTGATGACGCTCGCCGCCAGGGCGCGGGTGATGCGCGACTTCTTTTCCAGCGCGACGCGATCGAGACGTTCGACGACCCGGTTTGCGGTCGAAAGCGAGCGCTCGATATGGCTGACGAGGAAGCCGATCACCGAGGGATCGACCGCGATCTGCCGGTCGGCGAACAATTTGTAGAGGACGCCGGACAGGAGCGCGTCGTCCGGCTCGCCGATCTCGACCGTCGTCGCCGCCTTCAGCCTCGAGGCGAGGTCCGGCAGCGTGACCTTCCAGTTCGCCGGCCACAGGCGCGAGGTCATCAGCAGCGTCGAGCCATTCTGGCGAACGCTGTTGATCAGGTGAAACAGGCCGGACTGGTCGAGCGTGCCGAGGCCGATATCGTCGATGAGAAACGGCCCGCTTTCGCCGACCGCAGCGCCGATATCGCGCGGATCGACCACCCTCGCCGCCGCCTCGGCCCGCCAGACCGAGGCCAGATGCGTCTTGCCGGAGCCGGTCGGGCCGGCAATGATGACGACGGGCGATATCCAGGCCGGCCAGCGGTCCACCATGTCGACCGCCGCCATGTTGGCGCTCGATACGATGAGATCGTCGCGCGAAAAGCCGGGTTCATGGCCGAGATCGAGCGGCAACTGGCGGGAATTGCTGTTGGTCATGCGCGAACAAATACAGCCAGGATTACGCCACTGTCATCCGATTTGTTTCGGCTCGTCATTTTTGCGGAATTCGCCTGTGTAGAGCGGGGATCGCTGATAGCGGCTGATGATGAAGCGCACCAGCACGCCGATGGCGGCCGCCGTCGGCACGGCGATCAGCATGCCGGTGAAGCCCATGAGCGAGCCGAAGGCGAACAGCGCGAACATCAGCCAGACCGGGTGAAGCCCGACGGAGGAGCCGACGAGCTTCGGCTGCAATATATTGCCCTCGATGAACTGGCCGACGCCGAAGGCGACCGCGACGCCGACGATATGACCCCATTCCGGCCAGAACTGCACGAGCGCGACGCCCAGCGCCACCAGCAGCCCGACAAGGGAGCCGACATAGGGGATGAAGCTGATGAGCCCGGCGAACAGGCCGATCAACAGGCCGAAATTCAAGCCGACGATGGTGAGCCCCGCCGCATAGATCATGCCGAGCAGCAGGCACACGGTGCCCTGCCCGCGCACGAAACCGGCGATCGCCTTGTTCATGTCGCGCGCGATGCCGCGCACGGTATAGACATGCTCGCGCGGCACCAGCTGGTCGATCTTCGCCACCATCCGGTCCCAGTCGAGCAGCATGTAGAAGGCGACGACGGGCGTGACAACGAAGAGCGCAACCACGTCGATCAGCGTCTTGCCGGAGCTCCAGATGGACTGGAGCAGCGTCGTCAGGAAGCCGGCGCCCTGCTGCAGCAGCGAGTCGAGGCTGTTGCGGATGACCGAGGCGTCGACGCCGATGAAATCCTTCAGCCATTGCGAGTCCCGATTGGCGATGAGCTCCTGCAACCGCGCGACATAGCTCGGCAGCCGGGCGATGAAATCGCTCATCTGCGAGGCGAGGATCGGCACGAGCAGGATCAGCAGCAGCACGAAGGTGACGAGGAAGAGCACGAGGATGACGATCGTCGCCAGCAAGCGCGACAGGCCGAGCCGCTGCAGCCGGTCGGCCACCGGATCCAGGAAGTAGGCCAGCACCATGCCGGCGACGAAGGGCAGCAGGATCGACGAAAAGACGAACAGAAACAGCGCGAAGACGATCATTGCCAGCGTCCAGAAGATGGCCTGGCGGCGTATGTCGCTCGCAAAGGAATTCAGCTGTACTTCGACATGGATGTCGCGTTCGGCGACTTCCTCCGGAACGACCGGCTTCTTCGCCGCCACGGCCTTGCTTGGTGCTTTGGTCATCGCCTGCTCATCCCGTTCCATCCGCCCGAGAGATAGGCAGCCCCGCCCCGTCCGGTCAAGGGAAAACCGGCCGCCGCCAGCGGGAATCTGCGCGGATTCCGCCTTGCCGCCCTGTCGATAAGTGGCGTTTTATCCGCACATCGCCCATAGGGTACTTGCGGTGGTGGCGAAGTCGTGCCATTCCGCTCCACATAATCCGGAGCATCCCATGAGCGTGAAAAGCGAACCCGCCAACCGCGGCAAGAATGGTCTCACCTATGCACAGGCAGGCGTCGACATCGATGCCGGCAATCTGCTTGTCGAGAAAATCAAGCCGCTGGTGCGCTCCACCCGGCGTCCGGGCGCCGATGGCGAGATCGGCGGCTTCGGCGGCCTGTTCGACCTGAAGGCCGCCGGCTTCAAGGACCCGGTGCTGGTCGCCGCCAATGACGGCGTCGGCACCAAGCTGAAGATCGCCATCGATGCGGGCCGGCACGATACGGTCGGCATCGACCTCGTCGCCATGTGCGTCAACGATCTCGTCGTCCAGGGCGCGGAGCCGCTGTTCTTCCTCGACTATTTCGCCACCGGCAAGCTCGATCCGGACCAGGGCGCCGCCATTGTCGGCGGCATCGCCGAGGGCTGCCTGCAGGCGGGCTGCGCGCTGATCGGCGGCGAAACGGCCGAAATGCCGGGCATGTACCGCGATGGCGACTATGATCTTGCCGGCTTTGCCGTCGGCGCGGCCGAGCGCGACCGGCTTCTGCCCTCCGGCGACATCAAGGAAGGCGACGTCATCCTCGGCCTCGCCTCGTCCGGCGTTCATTCCAACGGCTTCTCGCTCGTTCGGCGCATCGTCGAATTGTCGGGCCTCGCCTGGGACGCCGAAGCGCCCTTCAAGGCAGGCGTCACGCTTGGCGAGGCGCTGCTGGCGCCGACGCGCATCTATGTGAAGCCGCTGCTTGCCACGATCCGCGATACCGGCGCCATCAAGGCGCTCGCCCACATCACCGGCGGCGGCTTCCCGGACAATATTCCGCGGGTGCTGCCGAAGGACCTCACCGCCAGCATCGACCTGTCGGCGATCGAGGTGCCGGCCGTCTTCTCATGGCTGGCCAGCACCGGCGGCGTCGAGCGCGACGAGATGCTGCGCACCTTCAATTGCGGTATCGGCATGATCGCCGTCGTCGCGCCGGAAGCGGCCGACGCGGTGATCGAAGCACTGACCGCCAATGGCGAGGCGCCAGTGCGGCTCGGCAGGATGGTCGCCCGCGCCGATGCCGGCGTCGTCTATGAAGGCCAGCTCGCACTGTGAAGAAGCGCGTCGCGATCCTGATCTCGGGGCGTGGCTCCAATATGGGCGCGCTAGTCGCGGCCGCGAAAGCGCCGGACTATCCGGCCGCGATCGTCGCGATCATCGCCAACAAGGCCGATGCCGGCGGGCTCGATACGGCGCGCAACGAGGGCATTCCGGCCTTCGCCATCCCCCACAGGGATTACGCGTCCAAGCGCGACCACGAGATCGCCATCTCGGCGGCGCTCAAGGCTGCGGGCGCCGAGATCGTCTGTCTCGCCGGCTATATGCGGATCATGTCGCCCGAATTCGTCGGCGAATGGGAAGGGCGGATGCTCAATATCCACCCCTCGCTGCTGCCGCTGTTCAAGGGGCTGCACACGCATGAGCAGGCGCTCGAAGCCGGCGTGCGCGTTCATGGCTGCACCGTGCATTTCGTCACGGCGGGCATGGACGAAGGCCCGATCATCGCGCAGACCGCCATCCGCGTCGATGTCGACGATACGGCGGAAACACTCGCGCAGCGGGTGCTATCCGTAGAGCATGCAACCTACGCGGAAGCGCTGGCGCTGGTGGCGTCCGGCAAGGCGCGGATGCAGGGCGGCCGCACTATCTTCGCAACATAGGGCTGAACCGATCAGGCGCCCGACGCCTGATCCAGACGCGCCGGCCTGATCCAGACCCTATTGTCGTGGAAAGCCGCACCGCCATAGGGTGCCGGCGAGTCCGCCCCGGTCAGGACATTGATGCCCTCGCCCCGCTCAAAGGCGGTATTGGCGAATATGCCTTCCGAAATCACGACGCCGCGCTTGGTCAGCGGCTCGACGCGGGCGTGAAGAACGACATCGCCGCGATCATTGCCGACCTCTACCCGGTCGCCGCTCGCTATGCCGAGGCGCGCCGCGTCGTCCGGATGGATCAGCAGTTCCGGCCGCTGCTCCTTCAACAGCGATGTCGGCGTTTCGGCGAAGGTCGAGTTGAGGAAATTATGTGCCGGCGAGGTCGCCAGCCGGAACGGATGCCGCTCGTCGGCTGCCTCGATCGCCTCGAAATGATCCGGCCATTGCGGCAGTTCGGCATGAGGACCCTGCGGCCCCATGGATTTCGGCGGCTTGTTGGGCGCGGGACTGCCGGTCCAGTCCGGCTTGAAGCGGAACTTGCCGTCCGGCCAGCTGAAGCCATTGAGGAAATGCGCGGTTTCGAAATCCGGCTGCACGTCGATCCAGCGCCGCGCCTTCAATTCGTCATAGCCCGGGAGATTGCCGGCCTTCAGCATATTGTCGATGAGAGTGCGCGCATCGAGGCCGAAGCCCGGAAGATGATCGACGCCGAGGCGTTTTGCGAGTTCCTCGACGACATGGATGTTGGGGCGGGTCTCGCCCGGCCCATCGATCTGCTTCGGGCCGAGGATGATGTGCTGCTGGCCGCCGCCGCGGTAGATGTCGTCATGTTCGAGGAACATCGTCGCCGGCAGCACCACATCCGCCAGCCTCGCCGTATCGGTCATGAATTGCTCATGCACGGCCATGAAGAAATCCTCGCGCAGCATGCCGCGCCGCACGAGCCTCTGCTCGGGCGCGACATTGGCGGGATTGGTGTTCTGCACGAGCATCGCCATGACGGGCGGGCCGTTCTGCAGCGCGGCGGCATCGCCATTCAAGGCAGCGCCGATCTTGCACTGGTCGATATGGCGGATCGCAGGATCGAGATAGGCCCTGCCCTCGATCTCGCGCTTGTCCATGCGATAGATCTCGCTGTTGGAATAGAACGCCCCGCCGCCCTCATGCCGCCACGCGCCCGTCACCGCGGGAATGGAAAGCGCCGCGTGCATGTTGACCGAGCCGTTGCGTTGCCGCGTGAAGCCGAAGCCCAGCCGGAAGAAGCTGCGTTTGGTGGTGCCGACGAGGCGGGCGAATGTTTCGATCTCGTCCACCGACAGGCCGGTGATCGCGGCCGCCCATTCCGGGCTGCGGCCGCGCAGATGCTGCTCGAGGCCGTGCGGATCGTCGGTATATTGCGTCAGGTAATCCCAATCGGCGAGGCCGTCGCGGAAGAGGACGTGCATGACCGCGCAGGCAAGCGCGCCGTCGGTCCCCGGCCTGAGCACGAGGCCAAGATCGGCCTGGCGCACCGTCGCGGTCTCGTAGATGTCGATGGCGACGATCTTCGCGCCGCGTTCCTTCCGGGCCCGCACCGCATGGGTCATGACGTTCACCTGCGTCGCCGCCGCATTGGTCCCCCAGATGACGACGCAATCGGATTTCGCCATCTCGCGCGGATCGGAGCCCATCAGCCGGCCGGTGCCGGCATAATATCCGGTCGAGGCAAGGTTGGTGCAGATACTGTCGAAAGTATTGGAATATTTCTTGGCGTGGCGCAGCCGATGGATGGAATCGCGCTGTACGAGGCCCATCGTGCCGGCATAGATATAGGGCCAGATGCTTTCGGAACCGTGTTCCTGCTCGGCCTTCAGGAAGCGCTCGGCGATCAGGTCCAGCGCCGCGTCCCAGCTCGCCTCCTTCCACAGGCCCTCGCCCTTGCTGCCGGCGCGGACCAGCGGCTTCAGCAGGCGCTCCGGATGATGGATGCGCTCCGCATAGCGGGCCACCTTGGCGCAGATGACGCCGGCCGTATAGGTGTTTTCCTTGGCGCCGCGCACGCGCCCGATCTGGCCGTTATCGACGATCTCCACATCCAGCGCGCAGGTCGACGGACAGTCGTGCGGGCAGGCGGAATGGACGGTGCGCAAAAGGACAGGCTTGTTCATGCGAGGAACCTAGCGCAAATTCCGCCGCCGAGAAACGAGGCTTTTTGTACCGGTGACAAGTGGCCGACCAGAGCAGGCGCCGGCGCGTGACGATCAGAGATGGTATCAGCCAAGGCGCATGACGGCCGCGCCCGCCGCGATCAGCGCGACGGCGGCGAGCCGCGTCATGCCGATCTTCTCGCGCAGGAAGAAGGCCGAGATGACCACCGCGAAGAGGATGGAAGTCTCGCGCAAGGCGGCGATGACGGCCACCGGCGCCATGGTCATCGCCCAGAGCGCCAGGCCGTAGGAGCCGAGCGTGCCGACGCCGCCGATCGTCGCCAGCCGCGTCCTTCCGCGCAGATGCGGCCATAATTGGCCCTTGCGCATGATGATGGTCCACAGGAACAGCGGCAGCGCATTCAGCACGAACACCCACATCGTATAGGCCGCCGGCGCGCCGGACTGGCGCACGCCGATACCGTCGATGAGCGTATAGGAAGCGATCACCAGCGCATTCGCCAGCGCCAGCAGCGTCGTGGCCGGGCTGGCGCCGGCGCGGCGGCGGGCTTCGAGCGCAAGGGCGAGCACGCCGCCGCAGATGAGGCCGATGCCGGCCCATTTCTGCAGCGAAAGCACCTCGCCGATGAGCGGCCCACTGGCGATGGCGACGATGAGCGGGGCGGTGCCGCGCATGATCGGATAGGCCTGGCTCATATCGCCGCTGCGATAGGCCGCCGCCACGAGGATCAGGTAGATCACCTGCGTCACCCCCGAGGCGAGCAGGAATGGCACGCTCGACCATGCCGGCGGCGGCAGGAATGGCAGGGCGATAGCGGCGATGAGACCGGCCGAACTCACGACGACGACGGTGTTGAGAAACTTGTCGCCCTCGGATTTCACCACGGCGTTCCAGCTTGCGTGCAGAAACGCGGCGAAGAGCACGACAAGGATGATCGTTCCGGACATGAGGCAGGTTCCAGCGCGCCGGACCGGGGCGCTTCGTTGCTCTAAGCCATATCGCAGGGATCGGCAAACGCCTTCGCCGAAAGCGACGCTTCAATAATATTTACCGGCTTGCCGTAAGGGCGCCGGCATGAAACAAGCGCATCCATGAATTACCGTCACGCCTATCATGCGGGCAATTTCGCCGATGTGATGAAGCACGTCATCCTGACGCGGATCCTGCTCTATCTGCAGCGCAAGGAACAGGCCTTCCGCGTCATCGATACGCATGCGGGCATCGGGCGCTACGATCTTGCCGGAACCGAGGCGGCGAAGACGGGCGAATGGCAGGCCGGCATTGCCCGCCTGCTCGATGCGCCGCTCGAGCCCGAAGCCGAAGCCTTGCTGGCGCCCTATCTCGATATCGTGCGGGCGGAGAATACCGATGGCGGCCTGCGCCATTATCCGGGTTCGCCGCTGATCACGCGCCACCTGTTGCGGCGGCAGGACCGGTTGTCGGCGCTCGAACTGCACCCGGCCGATGCCGCGAGGCTGGCCAGGCGCTTCGAGGGCGATTTCCAGGTCCGGGTCACCCGGCTCGATGGCTGGCTGGCGCTTGGCGCGCATCTGCCGCCGAAGGAGAAGCGCGGCCTCGTGCTCGTCGATCCGCCCTTCGAGGAGGAAGGCGAGTTCGAACGGCTGGTCGATGGGCTGTGGCGCGGTCACAGGCGCTTTCCCGGCGGCATATTCGCGCTCTGGTATCCGGTGAAGGACCGGCCGCAGATCGCCTCGTTCATCGCCGCGCTGCGCCAAACCGGCATCCGGAAGATCATGCGCGCCGAATTGATGATTCGGCCCTTCTCGGCCCAGCCGCGCCTCGACGGCAGCGGCATGATCGTCGTCAACCCGCCCTATACGCTCGAACAGGAGCTGCGCACGCTGCTGCCGGTGCTCGCGCGGGTCTGCGGCGAGGCGCAGAACGGCCATTTCGTGCTCGACTGGATCAGGGGTGAAGAAGTAGAGGCTTGACCCGGCGCTCGCGCTGGTTGAAATTGCACACCAACAGTACATTCGGAGAAAATCCATGGCACGCCCATCGTCAATCCTTGCCGCAAGCCTTGCCCTCGGCATCGCTCTCTCTTCCGCCGCACCCGTTCTTGCCGCGGACTACGTGGCCCCGTCGCAGGGCTATGACGACACCTGCGGCCAGGCGGGCGTCCTCAACAGGATCGCCAGCAGGTTCTCCTACCGGGTCCAGCATGTGCCGAACCTGGCGCAGGTCGCCATCAACGATTTCAGCGATGTCCGCGAGACGCGCTACGAGCCCTCGCTCGAGCCCGAGCTTGCTGCGGTCGAGCGCCATTATTGCCGCGCCACGGCGCATCTGTCGGATGGCAACCAGCAGCCGGTCTGGTATCTGGTCGAAGAAGGCCAGGGCTTCGTCGGCGTCGGCAAGAATGTCGAATTCTGCCTCGAAGGCTTCGACCCCTGGAACGTCTACAATGCAAGCTGCCGCACGCTGCGCTGATTGACGCGCCGCGATGCAGGCTGGCCGGCTAGCCCGTTTCGCCCTGCTGGCCGCGCTGTTCGTCGCCGGCATCGCCGTCTATGCGTGGGAGAACAACACGACTCCCGCGCTTGTCGAGTTCGACAATGTACCGGCCGCGCCATCGAACGCCGGCACGCCCCCCATGAGGCGGGAGGCGAATTCGGATGTGCGTCCCAACGCGAATTCGGATGCGGATTTCGACTTCTACGTGCTGGCGCTGTCCTGGTCGCCGAGCTATTGCGAATCCGAAGGCCCTGACGCCAACAGGCAGCAATGCGGGTCGTCGCGGCCATTCGGCTTCGTCGTACACGGGTTGTGGCCTCAGTTCGAGCGCGGCTATCCACAGGATTGCGACAGCGGCGAGCCGCGCAACGTGCCGATGTCCCTCGCCCGCTCCATGGGCGACATCATGCCCTCGACCGGCCTCATCAACTACCAGTGGCGCAAGCATGGCGCCTGCAGTGGCCTCAGCCAGCGCGACTATTTCGCCACGATGCGCCGCGCCATGGAGCGTGTCGCCATCCCGGGGCAGTTTCGCCAGGGAACGGCACGGGATGCGGTCAATCCGCAACTGGTGGAGCGCGCCTTCCTGACGGCCAATCCCGGCATGAAGGCGGAGGGCGTCGCAGTCACCTGCGACCGCGAATTCCTGCGCGAGGTGCGCATCTGCCTGACGAAAGACCTCGATTTGCGCACCTGCCCGGAAGTGGACCGCAGCGGCTGCCGGCGGCGCGCCGTCGAAATGCCGCCCATTCGCTGAAACGGCCGATGCAACCGCTTCAATTCAGACAAGGAACGCTCTACTTTCACCCGCAACGAATCGAACCAGCTGGAGCCTGCCCGTGCCGAAAGTCTATTATGCGCCTGCCTCACCCTATAGTACCAAGGTACGGATGGCCGCCCATTATACGGGATTTCCCGTCGAGGCGGTGCAGATCGATACCAATCTCGAGCCGGAAGAGCTCATAAACGTCAATCCGCTGGGGAAGATCCCGACGCTCATCCTCGACGATGAATCCGCCATCTTCGACAGCCGCGTGATCACGCAATATATCAACCGGGTTTCCGGCAACAAGCTGTTCCCGCGCAATGCGCAGAAGCGGCTGGAAGCGGAGCAGCTGGAATCGCTGGCCGACGGACTTTGCGACGCCCTGCTGGCGCATGTCTACGAACGCCGGTTCCGGCCGGAGGAAAAGGTGCATCAGCCCTGGCTCGACCGGCAATGGGGCAAGGCCCTGCGCGTGCTCGACACGTTGAACAATGCGCCGCCGCGGCTCGGCAAGAAGATCCATGGCGGCCATATCGCCATCGCGGCCGCCCTCGCCTATGCCGACCTGCGCTTTCAGGGCAAATGGGAAAAGGGGCGCTCCAAGCTGAAGCGCTGGCAGAAGCGCTTTGCCGAGCTGCACCCGGAACTGGCGGCGCTACTGCCGAAATAGGGCACAAAAAAAGCCGGATGGTTTCCCATCCGGCTTCTTCGTCAGGTCCAGGCTGATCAGAACTTGTAGCCTACACCGAGGCGAACCTCGTTCGTCGTCAGCTTGTTGGATACTTCATCGGCACCGCCGAGATCATAATCCTTCTTGCCGTAGTCGCTGTAGCGATATTCGACGCGGCCAACGACGTTCTGGGTGATCTTGGCTTCGGCGCCAGCACCGACGGTCCAGCCGACATGGGTGTTGGAGTCGCTGCCCGTATCGGTGGAAAGCTTGTTCTCGGTGACGGCAAGACCACCGGTGCCATAGAGCAGGACCGGATCGAGCGCGACACCGGCACGGGCACGCACCGAGCCGTTCAGGCCCTGCTTGGCGGTGTAGCCGAAATTGCTTTCCTTGGCATTGGCGTAGCCGAGATCGGCTTCGGCACCATAGACGAACTGGCCGTTCTGCATGTTGTAACCGCCATAGGCGCCACCGCCGAAGCCATCGGCATCGAGCTTGCCTTCGTCCGTCTTGTTCTTGCTCCAGTTATAGCCCCCATAGACACCGACATAGGCGCCATCCCAGCCGGACGGCTGTTCCATGGGCAGGGCCTCGGGCGCAGGGGCCTGTTCGACGACGGCATCGGCGGCAAGAACGGGGGCGGAGAGCGTCAGCACGGCCGCCGAAGCGAGGATTATTGTTTTAAGAGTGCGCATCGCAATCTCCTTTTCATAACTCTTTACGCAGCGGGCGCCGGCTGGGGGAACCATGAACGCACCCGCTTTTACGAGCCGGACATTCGCCTCCCATTGTGGCGGGACTCGTGCCGGAGTGTGAAAAGAAATCGTCGGGAAAATGGCCGAAATGCGATGTGTTTTTTGAGCAACAATCGAGTTTTCTGAAGTTATCAATGCAGTTTGCAGCAATGCAAGGAATAACTGATAAAGTCACTTCTTATACAGTCATAGAATACCCGATATGCAAGTTTGCCATCAATATATTATACTTAATCAATGCTTAATACTGACCTCATCAGGCTCGAAGTTATTTGACATATCGCAATCCGCATCCGATCCGGCGCGGAACAGCGCGATAGACTGCGTCTGTTCATTACTGACCTTTGCCACTCGCGCTTTGCCGGGCCGATGCCTATATTCGGGGCTGAATCACGATCCAGGGAGAATAATGTGAAGACCGATCGAACCGTTGCCCTCGTGACAGGCGGCGCCAAACGTATTGGCAAAGCCATCGTGGAGCACCTGGCCGATCAGGGCTTCGCGGTGGCCATTCACTGCAACCGGTCGAAAGAGGAAGGCGAAGTGCTGCTGGCGGGGATAGAGGCGCGTGGCGGCGCCGGCTGCGTGGTCGCGGCCGACCTGACGGAGCCGAAGGCGGTGCGCGAACTGATCCCGCAGGTGCAGGCGGCGCTCGGCACGGTGAAGCTCCTCGTCAACAATGCCTCGGTGTTCGAGGAAGACGGCATCGGCAAGCTGGCGGACGATCGCGTCTGGGACCGGCATTTTGCCGTTCACAGCAAGGCGCCGGTGCTTCTGGCGGATGCTTTTTCGGCGCAGTTGCGCGACAATGGCGAGGACGGGCTGATCGTGAACATCATCGACCAGCGCGTCTGGAAGCTGACGCCGCGGTTCCTGTCCTATACATTGTCCAAGGCGGCGCTGTGGACCGCGACGCAGACGCTGGCGCAGGCGCTTGCGCCGCAGATCCGCGTCAATGCGATCGGCCCCGGCCCGACAATGCAGAGCGACCGGCAGGACCGCGACGATTTCGCCCATCAGGTCAATTCGCTATTGCTGCGCCGTGGCGCCGAACTGTCGGAATTTGGCCGCACGATCTGTTATCTATGGGAAAACAGGTCGATCACGGGGCAAATGATCGCCCTCGACGGCGGACAGCATCTGGCGTGGGAGACGCCGGATTCCATGGGAATGGCAGAATGAACGAACAGGGCAAGCTCACTCCCGGCCAGCAAGAGCCGGAGCGGGAAGCAGCAGAGATGGAGCCGGCCGGCATCGACGCGGCGGCGGAACTGCCGCGCGATACGACCGCGCTCATCAGCGCCATCGAATGGGATTCGGCCGAGGCGAGCGACGGCACCAGCGGCGCGGACGTCATCGCCGGACTGGTGAAGCGCCTGCCCAACAAGCCCGGCGTCTATCGCATGTTCAACGAAGCGGGCGACGTGCTCTATGTCGGCAAGGCGCACAGCCTGAAGAAGCGCGTTTCCAATTATGCACGCGGCCAGGGACACAATAACCGCATTGCCCGCATGATCCGCGAAACGGCGAAGATGGAATTCGTCGTGACCCGCACGGAGACCGAGGCGCTTCTGCTCGAGGCCAACCTTATCAAGCGCTTGCGGCCGCGTTTTAACGTGCTGATGCGCGACGACAAGTCCTTTCCCTATATATTGCTCACCGCGCCGAAACGGGGCGAGCGGCGCATCGTGCCGGGCATCTTCAAGCATCGCGGCGCTCGGTCGAGCAAGGGCGATTATTTCGGTCCCTTCGCCTCCGCCGGCGCGGTCGGGCGGACGATCAACGCGCTGCAGCGGGCGTTCCTGCTGCGCACCTGCACCGATTCATTCTACGAGAACCGCACCCGCCCCTGCCTGCTCTACCAGATCAAGCGTTGCTCCGGTCCCTGCACCGGCGAGATCAGCGATGCGGATTATGACGAGCTCGTCGACGAGACGAAGGCCTTCCTGTCCGGCAAGAGCCAGGCGGTGAAGACGCATATGGCCAATGCCATGCGCGAAGCCTCGGCCGATCTCGATTTCGAGCGCGCCGCCATCTATCGCGACCGGCTTTCGGCCCTGTCGCAGATCCAGACCCATTCGGGCATCAATCCGCAATCGGTGGAGGAAGCCGACGTTTTCGCCATTCACCAGGAAGGCGGCGTCACCTGCATCCAGGTCTTCTTCTTCCGCACCGGCCAGAACTGGGGCAACCGCGCCTATTACCCCAAGGCGGATTCCTCCCTGTCGCCGGCGGAAGTGCTCGGCGCCTTCCTGTCGCAGTTCTACGACGACAAGCCCTCGCCCAGCATGATCCTCCTGTCGGAAACGGTCGAGGACCAGGACCTGCTGGCGGCCGCCCTCACCGCGCGCTCCAGCCGCAAGGTCGTCGTGACGGTGCCGCAGCGGGGCGAGAAGAAGGAACTCGTCGAACATGCGCTGAGCAATGCGCGCGAGGCGCTGGGCCGCCAGCTGGCGGAAACGTCGTCGCAAGCGCGGCTGCTCAAGGGCATGGCGGAGACATTCGGGCTGGACCGCGTGCCGCGCCGCATCGAGGTCTATGACAATTCCCACATCATGGGCACGAATGCGATCGGCGCGATGATCGTCGCCGGACCGGAAGGCTTCGTCAAGAACCAGTACCGCAAGTTCAATATCCGCTCGACCGAGATCACACCCGGCGACGATTTCGGCATGATGCGCGAGGTGATCGAGCGCCGCTTCAGCCGGCTGGTGCGCGAACAGGGCACGCCGGAAGACAAGGACGTTGCGGAAAAGGATGTTCCCGCCGACGATCTCGACATCGAGGACGACGACGATCCGGATGTGTTCCCGTCATGGCCCGATGTCATCCTGATCGATGGCGGCCAGGGCCAGATGAGCGCCGTGCGCGGCATCCTGAGCGAGATGGGCATCATCGACAAGGTGACCGCCATCGGCGTCGCCAAGGGTGTCGATCGCGATGCGGGCCGCGAAAGGTTCTTCATGGAGGGCAAGCCGGCCTTCACGCTGCCGCCGCGCGATCCGGTGCTGTATTTCCTGCAGCGCCTGCGCGACGAGGCGCACCGTTTCGCCATCGGCACGCACCGGGCAAGGCGCAAGAAGGAGATGGTGAAGAACCCGCTCGACGAAATCGCCGGCATAGGTCCCTCGCGCAAACGCGCATTGCTGCATCAATTCGGCACGGCCAAGGCCGTTTCGCGCGCCGCTGTCGAAGATTTGATGAAGGTCGACGGTATATCGGAAGCGATGGCCATTACAATCCGCGATCATTTCCGTACATAGGAGATGAATTTCGGCAAGTGGAACGATTCCCGATTGGAATCGGACCGCGGGATGTGATTCATCG
The DNA here is from genome assembly GCF_023554255.2 of Phyllobacterium sp. 21LDTY02-6. Classification (GTDB taxonomy): domain Bacteria; phylum Pseudomonadota; class Alphaproteobacteria; order Rhizobiales; family Rhizobiaceae; genus Phyllobacterium. The sequence continues at coordinate 201,386 of NZ_JAMJWD020000007.1, forward strand.
ACACATTTAAGCCGGAGTCGACGATGATGAACTTGACCTTTGGCAGGCTTGGCCGTTTCTTGAGGCCGCGAACTGATTGGTAGACACGAGATGCCCCGGAATAACAACGCCTACTCCCTGCCCAATATCCTGACCTATGCGCGCATAATCTGCGTGCCGCTCGTCGTGCTGTGCTTCTTCCTCGAAGGACGGCTGCAATCGAGCGATGCGGCGCGGTGGGGCGCACTGGCGATCTTCGTGGCCGCAAGCATCACCGATTTCTTCGACGGCTATCTCGCCCGCATCTGGAAACAGACCTCGACCATCGGCAGGATGCTCGATCCCATCGCCGACAAGCTGCTCGTCTCCGCCTGCCTGCTGCTTCTGGCCGCCGACGGCACGATCGCCGGCTGGTCGCTGTGGGCGGCGATCATCATCCTGTGCAGGGAGATCCTGGTTTCGGGCCTGCGCGAATATCTGGCGGAACTGAAAGTCAGCGTGCCGGTCAGCCGTCTCGCCAAGTGGAAGACGACGATCCAGATGGTCGCCGTCGCATTTCTGCTGATCGGCCCGGCGGGCGACAAGATCGTCCCGGTCGTCACCGTGCTCGGCATCGTGCTGCTATGGAGCGCGGCGCTGATAACACTCTATACCGGCTGGGATTATTTCCGGGCGGGACTGAAGCATGTCGTGGACTGACAGGGCGCGAAACCGCCGCTCCTGTCTGCAAGGGAAAGGCTCCAAGCCATGACCAGACTGATCTATTTCGCGTGGGTTCGCGAGCGAATCGGCAAGGGCGAGGAGGAGATCGAGCTCGATCCCTCCATCGCTACCGTCGCCGATCTCCTGTCGCACCTGAAGTCGCGCGGCGACGGCTATGCGGCCGCGCTCGAATATCAGGACGTGATCCGGGTGGCGATAAACCAGGAACATGTCGATCACGACGCTCCGGTGCGGGATGCGCGCGAGATAGCGCTGTTTCCGCCGATGACGGGGGGATGAGATGTCCCGCCTTCGCATAGAGGTGCAGCGCGACGATTTCGACATCGGCGCCGAACTGGCGCTCATCGCCGCGCAGGACAGCAATATCGGCGCCATCGTCACCTTCAGCGGCCTGTGCCGCGACGAGGCCGGAACGCTCTCGGCGCTCGAGATCGAACATTATCCCGGCATGGCGGAAGCCGAGATCCGGCGCACCGCACTGGAAGCGATGGAGCGCTGGCCCCTGACCGGGCTGACCATCATCCACCGCTACGGGCTTGTCCGGCCCGGCGACAATATCGTGCTGATCCTCGCCGCCTCGACGCACCGCCATGCGGCATTCGACGCCGCATCGTTCCTGATGGACTATCTGAAGAACACGGCGCCGTTCTGGAAGAAGGAACATTTCATCGACGGCACCGATGGCGGCTGGGTCGAGGCCAAGTCCCGGGACGAGGATGCCTTCAAGCGGTGGCACAGCCTGTGAACCGGCTCGCCATAGCATCGCTGGCCGTGGGCTTTGCCGCCGTGCTGCTGTTCTTCCTGCTCGCCGCCCTGAACTAGCCCCCCTGCTGAACTACCGGCAATAAAAAACCGGGCACGGGGCCCGGTCTTTCGAATTTCGACGATCGATTGCGATCAGCCGACGATCTCGGTTCCGGAGAACCAGTAGGCGATCTCTTCGGCAGCGGTTTCCGGTGCGTCGGAACCATGCACGGAGTTTTCGCCGATGGAGAGAGCGAAGGTCTTGCGGATCGTGCCCTCATCCGCATTTGCCGGATTGGTCGCGCCCATGACTTCGCGATTGCGGGCAATGGCGTTTTCGCCTTCGAGCACCTGGACGACCGTCGGGCCGGACGACATGAACTCGACGAGCTCGCCGAAGAAGGGACGATCCTTGTGCACGGCGTAGAAGCCTTCTGCCTCGCGGAGGCTCATCCACACGCGCTTGGACGCAACGACCCGCAGGCCGGCCTCTTCCAGCTTCTGCGTGATAGCGCCGGTGAGATTGCGGCGGGTAGCGTCAGGCTTGATCATCGAGAAAGTGCGTTCAATTGCCATGGAATGAGAACCTTGTCTTCTGGGGAACGGGAAGCGGCTCTATAGCGACAGGCGCTGCATTTGCCAAGAGCTTCGCGCCATTTGCCCAGAGCTGAAGGCGCCGGTCGGGGCGAAACCGCGACAACGCCCTTGCGAAAGCCCGTATTCCGGTGCAAAAGCGCCGGCATGCTTATTCTCGACGATATATCTGTCCGCATGGCGGGCCGGCTCCTGATCGACCATGCGAGCCTCAATCTTCCCTCCGGCACCAAGGCCGGCCTCGTGGGCCGCAATGGCGCGGGCAAATCGACGCTGTTCAAGGTGATCACCGGCGAAATGCACGCGGAAACCGGCGAAGTGCACCTGCCGCGCAACCTGAAGATCGGCCAGGTGGCCCAGGAAGCGCCGGGCACGGAGGATTCGCTGATCGAGATCGTGCTCGCGGCCGATACGGAACGCACCGCGCTTCTCGCCGAAGCGGAGACCGCGACGGACCCGCACCGCATCGCCGACATCCACATCCGCCTTGCCGATATCGATGCGCATTCCGCCGAAGCGCGCGCCGGCGCCATCCTGTCCGGCCTTGGCTTCGATGCCGAGGCGCAGAAGCGTCCCGCTTCGTCCTTTTCGGGCGGATGGCGGATGCGCGTCGCCCTCGCATCGGTGCTTTTCGCCGAGCCGGACCTGCTGCTGCTCGACGAGCCGACCAATTATCTCGATCTCGAAGGCACGCTCTGGCTCGAAGATTACGTGCGGCGCTATCCGCACACGGTCATCCTCATCAGCCATGACCGCGATCTTCTGAACTCGGCGGTGAATTCCATCGTCCATCTCGACCAGACCAAGCTGACGCTGTGGCAGGGCAATTACGACCAGTTCGAGCGGCTGCGCAGCGAGGCGCTGGAACTGCAGCAGAAGCAGCGCACGAAGCAGGAGGCCCATCGCAAGCACATGGAGGCCTTCGTCGAGCGCTTCCGCGCCAAGGCGTCCAAGGCGAAACAGGCGCAGTCGCGCCTGAAGGCGCTGCAGAAGCTGAAGCCGATCGCCGCCGTGATCGAGGATCATGTCCAGCCGTTCCATTTTCCCGAACCGGCAAAAATCGTCGCCTCGCCGATCATCGCCATCGAGAGTGGCAGCGTCGGCTATGAGCCGGGCAAGCCGATCCTCAGGCAGCTGAACCTGCGCATCGACGCCGACGACCGCATCGCCCTGCTCGGCTCGAACGGCAATGGCAAGTCGACCTTCGCCAAGCTGATCAGCGGCCGGCTTCCGCTGGATGGCGGCAAGATGACCGTCGCGCCGAACCTGAAAATATCGTTCTTCGCCCAGCACCAGCTCGACGACCTCATCCCCGAGGACAATGCGATAGAGCATGTGCGCAAGCTGATGCCCGATGCGCCGGAGGCCAAGGTACGGGCGCGCGTGGCGCAGATGGGCCTTGCCACCGTCAAGATGAACACGGCGGCGAAGGATCTTTCCGGCGGCGAGAAGGCGCGGCTGCTGATGGGTCTTGCGACCTTTGACGGGCCGAACCTGCTCATCCTCGACGAGCCGACCAACCATCTCGACATCGACAGCCGCGAGGCGCTGATGCACGCGCTCAACGATTTCGACGGCGCTGTCGTCCTCATCGCCCATGACAGGCACCTGATCGAAGCGACGATGGACCGGCTGTGGCTGGTGCGCGACGGCGGTGTCGCGCCCTATGACGGCGATCTCGATGCCTATCGCGCGCTCGTGCTTGCCGATGCCAAGGCGGAGCGATCCGGAAACAGGATCAATGCCGAGGAAGGCCAGAAGCTGAGCAAGGCGGAGCAGCGCAAGCTCGCCGCCCAGAAGCGCGAGGCGCTGAAGCCGCTGCAGAAGAAGATCCAGGAAGCCGAGGCCAGGATGCAGCGCTTCCAGAAGAAAATCGACATGCTGCAGGAGCAATTGGCCGATCCGGTGATCTATACGCGCGAACCGGCAAGGGCCACGCAGATCGGCAAGGAGATCGGCTACGCCAAATCCTCCCTCGCCGTCGCCGAGGAGGAATGGCTGGCGCTTTCGAGCGAGTTCGAGGCGGCAATGGCGGAACTCTGATCCACCAGCGCCGCCCTCTTCTTCATCGGCAGCGCATAGCCGGCAATGAGCGCACCGATGCCGATGATTGTCGAGACCATGAAGATCGCCATGGTGGCGCTGCGCAATGCTTCCGGACTGGCGGCCAGCGGATAGCCGACAGCATTGGCGGCGAGGCCGGCAATGGCCGCGCCGATGGCATAGCCCGCCGATTGCAGCGTCGGCAGCAGCGCCGAGGCCCGGTCACGCTCGCCGCTGCGCGCAGATTCCATCACCGCCTGGCTGAGGAAGCCCCAGCTGATGCCGAAGCCGGTGCCGATGCTGACCTGGCCGGCCATGACGACGGCGGGAAGGTCGAGCGCGAAGCCGGCGACGATGATGGCGAGACCGGCGACGAGCAGCGTCGGTCCGAGCCGGATCAGCCAGGCGCGCTTGCGCTGGCTGTGGATATTGGCGACGAGGATGGCGCAGAGGCTCCAGGCAATGGCGAAGGTCGCATAGAACGTCCCGGCCATGGTCGGGCCGTAGCCCCACAATTTCTGCAGGGTCATGACGAGGTAGACGGCCGTGGCCGCCTGCGCGACGGGCATGAACAGCACGATCCACAGGCCGATGCCGACGGTCGTATTCAGCGCGAAGGCATCGGACGGGAACAGCGGCGTCCGGCTCCGCCGGTCGATGATGACGACTGCGGCGAGGACGAGCGCAGCGCCGGCGACCAAGCCGATCTCCAGCGCCAGCGTTCCGGCGATGCTGGCGAGCGCCACCAGCATGATGCCGCCGCCGATCGCCGCCAGCCGCAGGAACGGCACCGATAGCGGGCTGGAAGCGCCGAAAAAGCGCGGCACGATGCGCAGCACCAGCGCGATGAAGATCAGCGACAGCGGCACATTGACGAGGAAGGCGGCGCGCCAGGAGAGATGCTCCGTCAGGAGGCCGGAGATCAGCGGCCCGCCAAAGGCCGCGATGGCCCAGACGACGGCTTCCGCGCCGAATACCTTGGCGACGAGGCGCGAGGGGAAGAGCTCGGGAATGAGCGCATAGCATATGGCCGCGATCACGCCTTCGCCGAGGCCCTGCAGCGCCCGTCCGACCAGAACCTCGGTCATCGATGAGGCGAAGGCCGCGACCAGCGTGCCGGCGAGGAAGACGAGTGCCGAGGCGACCAGCGTCGATCGCGCCCCGAGCCGGGCCTTGAGCAAGGCGCCGGCGGAGCCGCCGACGATGGAAAGCACGAGGTAGAGCGTGAAGGCCCAGGAAATGAGCGCGAGCCCGCCGATCTCCTCCACCGCCGTCGGCAGCGAGGTGGAAACGAGGAACCCGTTGAAGGCAAACAGCGCGACACCGAGGCAAAGCGTGGCCGTTGCGGCGGAATAGCGCGCCGTCAAAAGCTCCGACCAGCTCGCATCGCCCGTCCCGTTCGACTCAACCATCACCGCCCCCTAATAAAACAAGTTTTGCATTTTTATATTCCGCCGAATAAAACAAGCAATAGATTTTTTTATTTCTCCCGCTATTGTTGCACCATGCAGGATCGCACCACAAATCGCATGCTCTATTCGCTGAAGGTTACCGGGCCACAGACAGCCGCCGCCCTCGCCGCGAAACTTGCCGTCACGCCGGTCGCCGTCCGCCAGATGCTCGGCCGGCTGCACGATGCCGGGCTCGTCGCCTTCGAAGACAGCCGGGAAAGCGTTGGGCGCCCCAAGCGCTTCTGGCACCTGACCGATGCGGGAAACAAAGAGTTCCCGGACAATCACGCGGCGCTGACGGCCGATCTCCTCGGCTCGATCGCCAGCGTTTTCGGCGCCGATGGTCTCGACCGCCTGATATCGCACCGCGAACAGGCGACGCTCGCCGCCTATCGGGCCGCACTCGCGCCCTTCCCCTCCATGCCCGAAAAATTGGAGGAGCTGGCGCGCATCCGCTCGGCGGAGGGCTATATGGCAGAAGTGAGCGCCGATGAGGCCGGCACGCTGCTGCTGGTGGAGAACCATTGCCCGATCTGCGTCGCGGCGGCCTCATGCCAGCAGCTGTGCCGCTCGGAACTTGAAATATTCCGGGCCGTACTCGGCCCCGGCGTCGAGGTGGAGCGGGTGGAGCATATCCTCAAGGGCGCGCGCCGATGCGCCTATGCCATCAGGCCGCCTGAACTTGCCCGCGTTGCCTGATGCGACAGGCCGTCCCGATCATCGATCCGCGATGAAGCTGTAGAGCATCGGGCTCATGAACCGGTCGCCGACGCGCCAGTAGTCGCGCAATGGCCCGCCCTCCAGTTCGAAGCCGAGCCGCGTGACAAGGCGGATGGAAGCCGCATTGTCCGGGTGGATGGTGGCGGCGATGCGGTGCATCTGCAGGCGGTCGATCGAATAGCGCATCAGCGCCCGCACGGCTTCGCTCATCAGGCCACGCCCATGATGGTCCGGCCGGAGGATATAGCCGATCTCCAGCCGGCGATTGCCCGCCTCGCGATGGTGATAATTGACCATGCCGAGGCACTCGTCGCTGGCCTTGTCGGCCACCGCCCACGCCATGGATTCCGCCGGCGTGGCGGGCTTGGCCAGCTGGCGCACCCAGCCGCGCGTCTCCTGTATGTTGCGGCTCAAGGGGCAATCCCAATAGCGCAGCAGCCGCTCGTCGCCGAGGCAGGCATGCAGGCCCGCATCGTCGCCGAGGTCGAACTGGCGCAGCCGCAGACGCTCGGTGACGAGCGTCGGCACCCTCATGACCTGCCCCATCTCGGCGGCTCCGGCTGCCGCGCGGCGCGCCGGTTGCGGCTGCGCGACCAGAGCAGGCCTGCGATCGACAGGATGATGAGCGCTATGCCAGCCGGAAGGATGCGCTTGTCCACCGCCACCGCGCCCCTGCGCAGCACGAGATCGACGCGCGCCACCTGGAGATCGTCATGATCGCCGGGCCCGATCGTGAACAGATAATCGCCGCTCTCCACGGTTCCGATATCGCCCATCGCGTCGCGGTAGACCCGCGGCCCCTGCGGCGAGCCGCGATTGGTGACCTGCGCACCGGCATAATTCAGCGTCTCGACCAGCACGTCCCTGCCGGCCCGCCTCACGACGCCGGTCAGCGCCGTCCGTCCCGATGCGGGCACGAAATCGCGCACCGGCTGCATGTCGACGAAGACGCGCACCGGCGCATCGGCGGCATCGAGATGGACGCGCACCGGTCTGAAGCCGCTGGCGCGGTCAAAAGCCTGCCAGCTGCCGATTTCCTGGCCGGAGAAATGCGTCATGGCGAAAGGATAGCCGAGGCCGGCGACAATGCCGATGACGAGAAGCAGGAGAAACAGGACGCGCATGGTTCAGGCCTTCTTCTCCCAGCGACCCTCGGCATTCTGCTGCCAGTAGGTCAGCGAATGGCCCTCCTCCTTCAGCCGCCGCCACTGCTCCCTCGCCTGTTCGAGCTGCGACTGGTCGTGGCCGTCGAACATCAGCACCAGCCGGTCATAGGCCTCGGCATTGGCGGGCACCGCGCCATCGACCAGGAAACGCACCGTGGCTCCGTTCGGATTGCCCTCTCCCGTGGTCAATATCACCGGCTGCTCCTCCGGATTGGCTTCGAGATCGGTGGCATGGGCGAGAAACGACGCATCGGACCAGGTCCAGAGATGATTGTCGAGACTGTCGCGCCTTTCCTCGCTGCCGGTCTGCACGACCACCTTCCAGTTGCGCTCCAGCGAACGCTCAACCAGTCCCGGCAAGGCGTTTTCCAGCGTCGATTCGGTCAAATGGTAGAAAAGGATCTCGGTCATCGGGGCCAATTCGGTATCTGGTCGGTATCTGGTCAATATCTGGTGTGGCGGGATCTGGTCGCCGCCATGAAACCGGCGGAGCGCAGGCCGTTCCACCATTCACGCAAGTGCGGCTGCTCGTCAATCAGCGATGCGCCGAGCGGCACGCTGTCGGCGGCGGCAAATGTGCTGGCGATGTAGAAGGTCGCCAGCGTCGGCTCGCGGAATGCCGCCCGTGGAGAGGCGCGCTCGAACCCGGCCAGCACCTGCAGCACGCGGCGGGCGCCCGCCACGTCCTCGCCCTGCGCCGCCGCACCCTCGCGCCAGTAACCGGGCACGTAAAGGCCCCAGACGAGCGGGCGATAGCCGTAATTGTCGATGATGCGCATGAGCTGGCGCATATGGGCGCGGTCGAGCGGATCGGCCGGCGTCAGGGTGGGTCCGCCGCCGATATCGTCGAGATAGCTGACGATCGCATCGGTCTCGTAGAGATGCTGCCCGTCTATTTCCAGCGCCGGAATGCGCTTGAAGGGATGAAGCGCCGCATAGTCCGCCGGCAATTCGCCGCCCTCGAACGGGTCCGCATGGATTTCGGCGAAAGCCATGGCCTTGACCGTCAGGACGAGCCTGACGATCCGGGCATAGACGCTTTCGGGCAGCCCGTAGAGGCGGATATCGCTATCCTTCATAATGATCGCGTACCAGCCGTTCCAGCAGCCGCACGCCGAAACCCGAGGCCCAGGACTGGCTGAACTCGTTGCCGGGCGCGCCAATAGCCGTTCCGGCAATGTCGAGATGCGCCCAGGGCGTATCGCCGACGAAGCGCTTGAGGAACTGCGCGGCGATGATGGCGCCGCCGTGACGGCCGCCAATATTCTTCATGTCGGCGTTCTTCGTATCGATCAGCTTGTCATATTCGGGGCCGAGCGGCATGCGCCAGAGCTTTTCGCCCGTCACCTGGCCGGCATCGAAGAGTTGCACCGCCAGCTCGTCATCATTGGAAAACAGCCCGGCATGATGGACCCCGAGCGCCACCATGATGGCCCCCGTCAGCGTCGCAAGGTTGACCATGAATTTCGGGTTGAACCTGTCATTGCAGTAATAGAGCGCATCGGCGAGCACGAGGCGGCCCTCCGCATCCGTATTGAGCACTTCGATGGTCTGGCCCGACATGGAAGTGACGATATCGCCCGGCCGCTGCGCATCGCCGCTGATCATGTTCTCGACGAGGCCGACAATGCCGATGGCGTTCACCTTGGCCTTGCGCGCCGCCAGCGCATGTATCAGCCCGGTCACCGCCGCCGCGCCGCCCATGTCACCCTTCATTTCATCCATGCCGGCGGCAGGCTTGATGGAAACGCCGCCCGAATCGAAGGTGACGCCCTTGCCGACAAAGGCGATGGGGCGATCCTTGCCCTTGCCGCCCTTCCATTCCATCACCGCCAGCCGCGCCGGCCGCGACGAGCCCTGCGCAACGCCGAGCAGCGAACCCATGCCGAGCTTCTTCATCTCCTTTTCGGTGAGGATCTCCACCTTGACGTCGAGCTTCTTCAGTTCCTCGATGCGCTCGGCGAATTCCACCGGGCCGAGAATATTCGCCGGCTCGTTGACGAGATCGCGCGCCAGCGTCACGCCGGCGGCCACGGCCTCCGCCTCGGCGAACGCCTTCCTGGCGGCCTGCGGCTCGGCGACATGGATGGTGACGCGCGCCGGCGCCGGCTTTTCGCCGTCGTCGCTGTCCTTCACGGTCTTGTACTTGTCGAAGCGATAGGAGCGCAGCAGGATGCCGAGGGCGAAATCCGCCGCCTCCCCCGCCGAGACCTCGCGATCCGGCAAGGCGAGCACCACGGAAGCGGCCGTTGCCTTGCCAAGCTTGGCGAAGGCCGCGCCGCCGATCTTCAGCCAGTCGTCGCCCTTGAGCTTGCCGGTATCGCCGACGCCCGCCAGCACCAGCCGGTCGAGCTGCGTCCCCGCCGGAGCGATGGAAGTTGCGACTGCGGCTATTTTTCCCTTGAAGTCCGACACATCGATGATACGCGACAGGACGGCCGCGGCAGCCACAGATTCGGCCTGCGCAGCGGCCTTGCCTCCGGCATTGACGAGCAGGACAGCGGTTGCGCTGTCAATGGCGCCATGCTTCGCGAAACTGATGGAAATGCGTTTGGACATGATATCTCCGATATGAACAAAACGTGATTTTCTTCTTCATCGAAGTTGATGAATGAAGGATGGGGGCGAGGACAAGCGCGGCAACACCTTGTTAACCAGTTTTCTTCGCCTATTTTTAGCCAAGCCTGACTAGATTGAAACCAAGTCGGGTATGTTGAACATTTAACGGGTTCTTCCCAGAATGCCACGGGCTGCGTGGCGATAATAATATGCCGGCTCCCGGACCGGTCAGTCTAACAAGGTGGCGGAACCCTAGCGAACCATGACATGCGCCTGATCGAGATATATATCTTACGACGCATCGTCGTCATGTTCCTGGCCGTCCTGCTGTCCGCAGTGGGCGTGACCTGGGTCGTGCAGGTGCTCGGCCGGATCAATTTCCTCACCACCAGCGGCCAGAGTTTCTTCTATATCGTCAAATTCAGCTCCAACCTGCTGCCGTCGGCCTTTCCGCTGGTCATGCCCTTCGCGCTCGTCATCGCGGTGACGCAGACGCTGTCGACGATGAACCAGGATTCGGAGCTCGTCGTCATCAATGCCGCCGGCGCGCCCCGTTCGGCGGTCATCCGGCCGGTGCTGCTGTTTGCCGCCGTCGTTTCGGTGATATCGTTCCTGATCGCGAATTTCGTCGTGCCCTATTCGCAGCTGAGCATGCGCCAGATGATCGCCGACGCCAATGCGGATGTGATCAACCTCGTGGTGCAGCAGGGCGCCTTCCAGGAAGTTGCCGACAATCTGTATATCCAGATCGAGAATCGCGGCTCGAACGGTTCGATCAAGGGCATGTTCGTCTCCGATTCGCGCGATCCGACCACCGACCTCATCTATTATGCCAAGGAAGGCCTCGTGGTCGAAACCGGCACGCAGAGCCTCATCGTCATGAAGGATGGCGAGATCGAGCGGCGCGACGTGCAGACCGGCGATGTGTCGATCATCAAGTTCAACACCTATGCGCTCGACCTCGCGGCTTTCGTCGCCGCGGACGAAGACAACGAGCCGACGCTGTTCGCCAAGGACAGGACGCTGGGCGACCTGCTCAACCCCGATCCCAATGACAAGCAATATCAGCAGAATCCGCTGCGCTACACGTCGGAACTGTTCAAGCGCTTCACCGAATGGAGCTATTCCTTCGTCTTCGCGCTGATCGCACTGGCGGCGGCGGCGGATTCGCGCTCGCATCGCGAGGCGCGCATATCGGCCTCCTTCACCGCGATCACGCTGTGCCTCATCATGTTCTGGCTGGTCTATTCCGCCGGGCAGAATGCGCACAAGAACGCGCTGCTGCTGCCGACGCTGGTGATCATACCGCTGGTTTGCGCACTTGCCGCAACCTATGCACTCTATACGCATCGCCAGATCGGCATACCGGACAAATGGGCGGACTGGATGAAGAACAATTTCGCCGCGCGCCAGGCCGCCTTTGCCGGCGCCAGCTCCAGATTGCTCAACCGCAGGCGCCGGGGGTACAGGAAATGATCGGCTGGACGCTCGGGCGCTACTTCTTCCTCCGCTATGTGACGATCACCTGCTACTTCCTGCTCGGAAGCTTCGCGCTGGCGCTGATCCTCGATTATACCGAGCTTTCCGGAAAGCTTTCCTCGCTGCCGGACTATTCGCCGCTGGCGGCCTTCGGCATCTCGGCCATGCGCATTCCCTTCATCATGCAGCAGGTCTTTCCGTTCATCGCGCTGTTCTCGGCGATGGCGACGCTCATCTCGCTCAACCGCAAATATGAGCTCGTCGTGGCGCGGTCCGTCGGCGTCTCGGCCTGGCAGTTCCTGCTGCCGGCATGCACCGGCGCGCTGCTGTTCGGCCTCATCGCCATCCTGCTCGTCAATCCGCTCGCCGCCTATGGCTATGAGCGCAGCGAGCAGATCACCGCCGCCTGGCGCGCCGGCAAGGACAATAGCGTGGAAACCGAGCGCGTGCCGTGGCTGCGGCAGCGCACCGAGGATGGCGAGACCATCATCGGCGCCAAGTCCATCGTCAATCGCGGATTGCGGCTGGTCGACGCCACATTCGTCCGGCTCGACCGGAATCAGGACATAACGGAGCGCCTCGACGCCCGGACGGCCGACCTGAAGGACGGCTACTGGCAGCTCGACGGCGTGACGAAATTCGTGCTCGGCGAGACCCCTGCCCCGATGGATTCGGTGCAGATCCCGACGCATCTACGTCCTGAATTCGTTGAGGAAAGTCTGGCGAAGCCCGAGACCATTCCTTTTTTCGAGCTGCGTAACAAAATTGCCGCAGCCCGCTCTTTCGGCTATTCGGCCAACGCATTCGACATGCATTTCCAGTCTTTGCTGGCTCTGCCGGTGCTTTTGATGGCGATGACTTTGATCGCCGCAACCGTTTCCCTCAAATTTGTTCGCTTCGGGCAATCGGGAACGATGATTCTGGGTGGCGTACTCGCAGGCTTCGTGCTTTATGTCGTCACAGTTGTAGTCAAGGCTTTCGGCAATGCGGGTTTCGTACCGCCTTTCGTAGCCGCATGGACGCCAGTGTTGATCGCAACATTCTTTGGGGTCTCCTTTTTGTTGCATAAGGAGGATGGTTAGAGTGGGATTGAATGTAACGCGCTCGGTATTGCCGACGTGGTTCGCACGTTTGTTGTGCGGCACGGCCGTGCTATGCCTTGCGGGCGGGATTTCGCTCCCAGCCTATTCCCAGACCAATGATGTGCTTGCGGGTTCCGTCGAGACCAATCCGAATGCCCAGTTGCTGCTGGAATCGGACGAGCTCGTCTATGACATCAACAACAAGACCATTTCGGCCGTGGGCGGTGTGCAGATCGATTATGACGGCAACCGTCTCGTTGCCCGCCAGGTGACCTATGACCAGAAGACCGGCCGCCTCAAGGCGATGGGCAAGGTCGAGATCGTCGAGAAGGACGGCAACAGGATCTATGCGGAAAATCTCGACATCACCGATGATTTCCGCGAAGGCTTCGTCAATGCGCTGAGGGTTGAATCGGCCGACAATACGCGTTTTGCCGCCGAGAGCGCCGAACGGGTCGCCGGCGAGATCACCCTGTTCAACAATGGCATCTACACCGCCTGCGAGCCGTGCCGCACCGATCCGGGCAAGGCGCCGCTGTGGCAGGTGCGGGCGCAGAAGATCGTCTGGAACGGCAAGAAGAAGACCATCCGCTTCGAGCGCGGCCGCTTCGAGATGTTCGGCATGCCGCTGGCGTTCCTGCCGGCATTCGAGATCGCCGATCCGTCCGTCAAGCGCAAGACCGGCTTCCTCATGCCGAGCTATCGCTATGAGGACGAGCTCGGCTATGGCGTGACCGTCCCCTATTTCTGGGCGCTGGCCCCGAATTACGACCTGACGCTGACCGGCACCTATTATACCAAGCAGGGTTTCCTCGGCGAGGCCGAATGGCGCCACCGCCTGGAGAATGGCGAGTATACGCTGAAGATCGCCGGCATAAGCCAGCGCGATCCCAGCGAATTCAGCGACCCAACCCGGCTGACTGACGCGGAGAATATCGAAGTCCAGAACAAGAACCGTGGCATGATCGGGTCGAGGGGCGCGTTCACTATCAATCCGCGCTGGAGCTTCGGCTGGAACGCAATGGTGCAAAGCGACAAATCCTTTGCCTATCGCTATGGCATCGAGGATTATTCCAGCTACAACATCACCAACGAGGCCTACCTGACCGGGCTGCACGATCGCAATTATTTCGATCTGCGCTTCTACAATTTCCTGGTGCAGGAATCGCGCGACAACGACAATTTCTACTCGGCCGAATCGCGCCAGCCATGGGTGCTGCCGAGCATCGACTACGCCTATACGCCGACGCAATCGATCGCCGGCGGCGAGTTGAATTTCGACGTCAATGTGACGTCGATTTACCGCGATCAAGACGATTGTTTTCGCCCATCTAACGATCAGACGCAGGATTGCGGGACCGGCTATATCTCTGGCATGAAGGGCAATTATAGCCGCCTGACTGCCGAGGCGGAGTGGAAGCGGTCGCTGGTGACGCCCGGCGGGCTGGTGCTGACGCCCCTTCTCGCGCTGCGCGGCGATGGTTTCTATGTTGATTCCGACACGCCGGCGATCGCCAGCGACGATGGTTTCCGCGGCATGGCGACAGCCGGGCTCGAGGCGCGCTATCCGATCCTGTTCACTGCCGGCAGCTCCAGCCATGTGCTGGAGCCGACCGCGCAGCTCTTCGTCCGCAACAATGAGCGCTATGCCGGCGATTTGCCGAACGAGGACGCGCAGAGCTTTGTGTTCGACGCATCGAGCCTGTTCGATCGCGACAAGTTCTCCGGCTATGACCGCATCGAAGGCGGCACGCGCGCCAATATCGGCATAAGATATTCCGGCACCTTCAATAATGGCCTGACGCTGAACGGCATATTCGGCCAGTCCTACCATCTCGGCGGCCTGAATTCCTTCGCGACCGAGGACTTCGTCAATGCCGGCGCGGAATCGGGCCTTGAAGACGATGTTTCGGATTATGTCGCCATGCTCGGCGCCAATTACGGTGCCTTCAACCTGACCACGGGCGGACGCTTCGACAAGGACACGTTCGAGGTGCGGCGCGCCGAATTGGCGACGATGACATCCGGCCGCTATGGCATGGTCTTCGCCAAATATGCCTTCATCGACGAGCAGCCGACCTATGGCTTCCTCCAGGATCGCCAGGAAGTGACTGTTGGCGGCTCGGCCAATATCGCGCCGAACTGGCGCGTGCTTGGGTCCGGCACCTATGACCTCGTCTCGGACACGCTGGTCAGGCGCACGGCAGCGCTCGCCTATGACGACGAATGCTTCACCTACATGATGTCCTACAGCCAGGATCAGCCGGTGACGTACGGTGGCGGTCAAGGCGACAAGACAACCACTTTCGGCTTCAATATTTCGTTCCGGACGCTGGGCGAAATTGGCAAACGCGCCGATATCGGCGGGATTTGATCGTTTCCGCGACCGGCCGCACTTGCGGCCAGTCATGCTTTTGCCTTAGTAAACAACTAGTCAACGCACAAAGCGCCAAACAAGGCCTTGCCCCCTTGGGGCTGGCCCATTGATCGGATATAATGGGATATGATGGTGAGGAAACACATTCTTGCAGCAGTGATGGCGACAGCTCTCGGTACCGGCCTGGCAATGGCACCGGCAACCGTGCTTGCGAGCGAGGTGAAGGTCATCGTCAACGGCACGCCAATCACCGATTATGATATTTCCAAGCGCTCTGCCTTCCTCAAGCTCCAGCGCAAGAAGGGCGGCCTTGCCAACATGGCCCGCGAGGAACTGGTCGATGAGGCGCTGAAGCGCCAGGAATTGCGGCGGCTCAACCTTCTCGTCGGCGATACCGAGGTCAACGAGGCGTTCGAGCGGTTTGCCAAGAGCAACAAGATGACGCTTGCGCAGCTGACCGGCGTTCTCGACAAGGCCGGCGTCACGCCCGGCCACTTCAAGGAATATATCCGCATCCAGATGAGCTGGGGCCGCGCGCTTTCGGCACGCAACCGCTCCCAGGGCGGCCTGAAGTTCACCGAGCAGGAAGCGGTTCAGCGCATGCTCAAGGACGGCGGCAAGAAGCCGGTTTCGACCGAATATCAGCTGCAGCAGGTGATTTTCGTCGTCCCCGCCAACAAGCGCGAGACGATTGCCCGCCGCCGCAGCGAGGCGAACGCCATGCGCGCCAAGTTCAGCGGCTGCGATCGTACGCGCGACATGGCCAAGGGCACGCTGGACGTGACCGTGCGCGACCTCGGCAAGTTCATCGAGCAGGAATTGCCGCCGGAATGGGCCGACAAGATCAAGGCCACCTCCGTCGGCCATGCGACCGCCATCCAGGACACCGACAAGGGCGTCGAGTTCCTCGGCATCTGCGCCACAAGGCAATTGTCCGACGACCGCGTTGCGCGCATGGTCTATGCGCAGGAACAGCAGGGGGAAGGCAAGAACGCCACGGCGGAAGCGATCGACAAGAAATACATGGAAGAGCTGCGCGCCAAGGCGAAGATCGTCAACGGATAATCACCCAGACAAGCGGATGAATGCCATCTGGCGCGCCGCGCCCATGGCGGTGAGCGGGAACTGTTCATGACACGTGCCATTGCCGTCAGTTGCGGCGATCCATCCGGGATCGGGCCGGAAATCGCCATCGCCGCCTGGAACCTGCGCACGAAGCTCGGCCTGCCACCCTTCTTCCTCATTGCCGATACGGCGCTCCTGACCGCGCGCAGCCAGCTGACAGGCCAGTTCTGCCCGGTCGAGGCCTGCACACCGGAGGACGCCGCTGCGATATTCGAGCGGGCGCTGCCCGTTGTTCCGCTGAAGCATGCGTTCCGCGACGATCCGGGCGTTCCCCTTGCCGGCAATGCCGCCGGCATCATCGAATCCATCGAACGTGCGGTCGGCCTCACCCTGCAGGGCAAGGCACGGGCGGTCGTCACCTGCCCGATCTCGAAGAAGCCGCTCTACGAAGCCGGATTCGCCTTCCCCGGCCATACGGAATTCCTGGCGCACCTCGCGCAGGCCCATCTCGGCAGGCCGGTAACGCCGGTGATGATGCTGGCCGGTCCGCTGCTGCGCGCCGTGCCGGTGACCATCCACATTGCCCTGCGCGAGGTTCCTGCCGTGCTGACGAGCGCCATGATCGTCGAGACCGCGCGCATCACCGGCGCGGCGCTGCGCAGCGAGTTCGCCATCGCCCGCCCGAGGCTCGCCATTGCCGGGCTCAACCCGCATGCGGGCGAAGGCGGCAGCATGGGCAGCGAGGACGAGAGCATCGTGCGCCCGGCGGTGGAGGCGCTGAGCGCCGAGGGCTGGTCGGTGCAGGGTCCGCTGCCTGCCGATACGATGTTCCATCCGGCGGCGCGGGAAACCTATGATGCGGCGATCTGCATGTATCACGACCAGGCGCTGATCCCGGCCAAGACGCTGGGCTTCGACGACAGCGTGAACGTGACGCTGGGGCTGCCCTTCGTGCGCACCTCGCCCGATCACGGCACGGCCTTCGGCATCGCCGGCAAGGGCATTGCCAAGGCGGACAGCTTCATCGCGGCGCTGCGGCTGGCCGACCAGCTGGCAGGCAACAGGGAGGCCGCGGCATGAGCATCGACAGCCTGCCGCCCTTGCGTGAGATCATCGAGCGCCACGGCCTGATGGCCAGGAAGTCGCTCGGCCAGAATTTCCTCTTCGATCTCAACCTGACCGCGAAGATCGCGCGGCAGGCGGGCGAATTGCAGGACCATACCGTGATCGAGGTCGGTCCGGGGCCCGGCGGCCTGACGCGGGCGCTGCTGGCGCAGGGCGCCAAGGTGATCGCGATCGAGCGCGACCCGCGCTGCCTCGCGGCGCTGGAGGAAATCGAGCAGCATTATCCCGGCAGGCTGCAGGTGATTTCCGGCGATGCGCTGGAAACCGACTTTGCCGGCCTTGCCGATGGCCCGGTCAAGATCGTCGCCAACCTGCCCTATAATGTCGGAACGCAATTGCTGATCGGCTGGCTGCTGGCCGAGCCGTGGCCGCCCTTCTACCAGTCGCTGACCCTGATGTTCCAGCGCGAGGTGGCGGAACGGATCGTCGCCCGCCCGGGTTCGGATGCCTATGGCAGGCTCGGCGTCCTTGCCGGCTGGCGGACCGAGGCGCGCATCACGTTCGACGTGCCGCCGCAGGCGTTCACGCCGCCGCCGAAGGTCACCTCCTCCGTCGTGCACCTGACGCCGCGCCAGTCGCCGCTCCCCTGCGATGCCGCCGTGCTCGGCAAGGTGACGCAGGCCGCCTTCGGCCAGCGCCGCAAGATGTTGCGCCAGAGCCTCAAACCGCTTGGCGGCGAGGCTCTTCTCGCCCGCATCGGCATAGATCCGACGCGGCGCGCCGAGACATTGTCGATCGAGGAATTCGTGGCCATCGCCAATGCGTTATGATGCCTGGCTGAAGCGGGACTTCAATCCAGCTGTTCGTCCAGCAGCGTATTGACGAAATCGAACAGGCCGGGCGAGCGATCGCGGCGCAGGCGCTCGGCGGTGACGATCGACTGGACCTGGTGATAGGCGCGGTCGAGATCGTCATTGACGAGAACATAATCATAGGAGCGCCAGCGCTCGATCTCGTTGCGCGCATTGCGCAGCCGGGTCTCGATGACCTCTTCCGTATCCTCGGCGCGGCGATGCAGGCGTTGCTTCAGCGCGGCCATGGATGGCGGCAGGATGAAGATGCTCACCACGTCGCCCTTCATCTTCTCCTGCAATTGCAGCGCGCCCTGCCAGTCGATGTCGAACAGCATGTCCTGCCCGTCGGCCAGCGCATTCTCCGCCGCCTGGCGCGGCGTACCGTAGAAATTGCCGTGGACTTCGGCCCATTCGATCAGTTCGTCGCTGTCGCGCAGGCGCTCGAACTCGCGGATGGTGATGAAATGATAGTGCACGCCGTCGATCTCGCTGGGGCGGCGCGGGCGGGTGGTCACGCTGATCGACAGCGCCAGTTCGAGCTTTTCCTTGTCGTTCAGCAACAGCCGCGCAATGGTGGATTTCCCCGCGCCCGACGGCGACGACAGCACGAGCATCAAACCGCGCCTTTTGATCAGATTTGTTGCGTTGGGCATGATTACTCCAGATTCTGTACTTGCTCGCGCAGTTGATCGACGGCCGCCTTCAGGTCAAGTCCGATGGAGGTGATGGAAGCGGCATTCGCCTTCGAACACAGCGTATTGGCCTCGCGGTTGAATTCCTGCGTCAGGAAATCCAGCTTGCGGCCGACGCCATTGCCGTCGTCCAGCAGCGCACGCGCCGCCGCCACGTGCATTTCCAGCCGGTCGAGCTCTTCCTGGATATCGGCCTTGGTGGCGAGGAATGCCGCCTCCATGTGCAGGCGGTCGGCATCGAGGGCCGGCGCGGCGTCGAGCAGCAGCGTCACCTGCGCCGCGAGCCTTGCCTTTATCGCCTCGATGGAACGGCTCGGATCGAGCTTCGCCCGCGCCACCAGCGCTTCCACCGCATCGACCTGCCCACCGAGAATGGTACCGAGAGCCCGGCCCTCGGCGCGGCGCGTCTGCGCCAGCAGTTCCAGCGCCTCGCCGAGCACGACGAGCGCGGCGCTTTCGAGTTCGGCCTGTTCCTTGGGTTCCGGCACGTTCTGCGGCGCTTCGAGCACGCCGCGCAGCCCCATCAGCCCCTCCGGCGTCGGACGCGCGAGATTATGCTCCTCGCGCAGCCGCTCGGCGATGGCGGCGAGTTCGCGCAGCAGCGGCTCGTTGACGATGGGACGCCCGGCATCGCCGCGCCCCTCGATCGTCAGCCCCGCCTGGAAATTGCCGCGCTTGAAATGCTGGCCGAAAAGCGCCCGCGCCTTCTGCTCGATGCCCTCGAAACCGGGCGGCAGGCGAAAACGCACGTCCAGCGCCTTGCCGTTGACCGACTTGATCTCCCACGACATCTGCGCTCCGGCAACGGTCCGGAGGTGACGGGCAAAACCCGTCATGCTCTGCAATGACATCCATCCCCCTCAGAACTCGGCCCGCCGCAAACCGTCCGGCCGCAGATCCCCTCGAAAATCAGTTACCGACCGCCCCATCGACCGGCACGGCATTCTCGTCCCCGGTCGCCGCCTTCGCGGCCTCGTCCAGCCGGTTCTTCTCGACCTGGCGCCAGCGCCGCACATTCTCGTTATGATCGTTGAGCGTCTCGGCAAAGACATGGCCGCCCGTGCCATCGGCGACGAAATAGAGTTCCTTCGTCTGCGAGGGATGGGCCACCGCCTCGAGCGCGTCGCGCCCCGGATTGGCGATCGGGCCCGGAGGCAGGCCGTTGATCGTATAGGTGTTATAGGGCGTCGGCTTCTCCAGGTCGGACTTCAGGATCGGCCGGTCCGCCGGCCGGCCCTTGCCGCCGAACAGTCCATAGAGAATGGTCGGGTCCGACTGCAGCCGCATGCGCTTGTTCAGCCGGTTGATGAAGACGGCGGCGACGCGCGGCCGCTCATCGGCCTTGCCGGTTTCCTTCTCGACGATGGAGGCCAGCGTGACGAATTCCTCGATGGTCTTGATCGGAAGGTCGCGGTCGCGCCGCTCCCATATGTCCTCGACCAGCTTCTTCTGGTCGGCCTGCATCTTCTTGACGATCTCCTCGCGGGTCGTGCCGCGCGAAAACCGCATCGTATTGGCGAACAGCGAACCCTCCGGCGGCATGATGGCCGGCAGGTCGCCGGTCAGCACGTCATCCTCGCGGATGCGCTGGAATATCTGCTCGACGGTGAGGCCTTCGGGGACCGTCAGCGAATGCAGCACCGAACGGCCGCTGCGCAACAGGTCCATGATGTCGCGCATCGAGGCATGCGGCTTGATCTCGTATTCGCCCGCCTTCAGATCGCCCTGGTGGCCGTAGCTCTGGACGCCGTAGCGGAACACGCGCGCGTCGCTGATGATGCCGCGCCGCTCCAGCCCGTCGGCGATCTCCATGATGCCGGTGCCGCTGCGCACGACATAATTCGTCGCCACGTCGAGCGGGCCCGCCGCATTGAACGACACCTTGCCGAAATAGACGACGGCCGCAGCCGCGATGACGGCGAGCACGACCAGCGACAGCATGAAATTGGCGAAGACGACGATCTGGCTGCGCGCCCGGCGCGAACGGCGCTTCGGCGGCGGTGGCGTACCCGGCTCGGGCCGCAGCGCCTCGGATGCCGATTGCGGCACAATCAGCTTGCGTTCCGGCGTGCCGGCCGAACCGTTCATCTCTCCAGACTGCTGATCTGAACTCACGCAGGCACCTCGGATGTTAGAGCATGGGCGAACGATACTCCGATAGGGGAGAATCGCCCGCGATTATGGCAAAAACGCGTGTAAACGTCTCCGTCATACTCCCGTTACTGTGGATAACGCCTCATTACCAGCGAAGCGTTCGTGCCGCCAAATCCAAATGAATTCGACAGCGCGATATCGATCTTGCGCTCGCGCGGCTTGTGCGGCACGAGATCGATCTTCGTCTCCTTCGACGGCTTGTCGAGATTGAGCGTCGCCGGAGCGATATTGTCGCGGATGGCAAGCGCGCAGAAAATGGCCTCGGTCGATCCCGCCGCACCCAGAAGATGGCCGATCGACGATTTCGTCGAAGACATGGATATCTTCGAGGCGGCATCGCCGACGACGCGCTCGACAGCGGCAAGCTCGATCACGTCGGCCATGGTCGAGGTGCCGTGCGAATTGATGTAGTCGACATCTTCCGGCCGGATGCCGGCGCGCTTCAGCGCCATTTCCATGGAGCGCTGCGCGCCCTCGCCGCTCTCGGACGGCGCGGTGATGTGATAGGCATCGCCGGACAGGCCGTAGCCGATGATCTCGGCATAGATCTTCGCGCCGCGCGCCAGCGCGTGGTCGAGGTCTTCGAGGATGACGATGCCGGCGCCCTCGCCCATGACGAAGCCGTCGCGATCCTCGTCATAGGGACGCGAAGCGGCGGTCGGATCGTCATTGCGTTCGGTGGACAGCGCCTTGCAGGCGGCAAAGCCGGCCAGCGAAATGCGGCTGACGGGCGATTCCGTGCCGCCGGCCACCATGACGTCCGCATCGCCAAAGGCGATCAGGCGGGCCGCATCGCCAATGGCGTGCGCGCCGGTGGAGCAGGCGGTAACGACGGAATGGTTGGGGCCGCGCAGCTTGTGCTTGATGGAAACCTGGCCCGAGGCAAGGTTGATCAGGCGTCCCGGAATGAAGAATGGCGAAATGCGGCGCGGGCCCTTGTCGCGCAGGGTATAGCCCGCCTCGACAATGCCTTCGAGGCCGCCAATGCCCGAACCGATCAGCACGCCCGTGCGGATCTGGTCCTCGTCGCTCTCGGGCGCCCATTTCGCATCGGCCAGCGCCTGGTCGGCGGCAGCCATGGCATAGACAATGAAGGGATCGACCTTGCGCTGCTCCTTCGGCTCCATCCACTCGTCTGGATTGAACGTGCCGTCGGTGCCATCGCCCACCGGAATGCGGCAGGCGATCTTGCAGGGAAGATCCTCCACCTCGAATTCGGTGATCCGCCGCGCCCCGCTCTGTCCGGCCAGAAGCCGGGTCCAGGAAAGCTCGACACCCGATGCAAGAGGAGAAACCAGCCCAAGGCCGGTTATGACAACACGCCTCATGGCCGATCCTTAATTGTCATATGCAACATGATTGTATCCGGTCATGCACATGGAGGAGAAAGGCCTGTACCCGTTCTCCCTTCATGTCCTGCCAGGCGTCCAAGAGATCAGGCAGATGCCTTGTCGATGAACTTGACGGCATCGCCGACAGTCAAAATCGTCTCGGCAGCATCGTCCGGAATCTCAACGCCGAATTCTTCTTCAAATGCCATCACGAGCTCGACGGTATCCAGGCTGTCTGCGCCCAGATCGTCGATGAAGCTCGCACCATCGGTGACTTTCTCGGCATCAACGCCCAGATGCTCAATGACGATTTTCTTGACGCGTTCTGCAGTATCACTCATGTGGAAACCTCAACCTGTTTGTTTTTCCCTACGCCTTGGTTAGCGGCACGGATGACTCTAATCAAGCAATAAGATGGTAGTTCCGCGCTGTTTAACAGCTAAAACACCAACCCCTGCGGCTTATTCCTTGCGGAATTCGACGGGCTTTCAATCGTTTTGTATCGCCCGAACTGGTGCGCGACTTATCACGCTTTGTTCGCGGCCTCAATCGCATAAATAGCATTGCCTGCCGGAAGTCCGACGGCGATGCCGCCGCCGGCTCGTATCATCGGATCGCGGCGATCAGATCATGGCCATGCCGCCATTGACGTGGATGGTCTGGCCGGTGACGTATGAGGCCTCGTTGCTGGCAAGATAGGCGACGGAGGACGCGACCTCCTCGCCGGTGCCCATGCGGCGCATCGGAATGGCGCCCATGATCGTTTCCTTCTGCTTGTCGTTCAGCTTGTCGGTCATGGCTGATTCGATGAAGCCCGGAGCGACGCAGTTCACCGTCACGTTGCGGCTGGCGATTTCCTGCGCCAGCGACTTGGAGAAACCGATGAGGCCGGCCTTGGAGGCGACGTAGTTGGTCTGGCCCGGATTGCCGGTCACGCCGACCACCGAGGTGATGTTGACGATGCGGCCATAGCGGCGGCGCATCATCGGATGCGTCAGTTCGCGGGTCAGGCGGAACACGGCCGTGAGGTTGACCTCGAGCACATTGTCCCAATCATCGTCGCTCATGCGCACGAACAGCCCGTCCTTGGTGATGCCGGCATTGTTGACGAGGATATCGACGCCTTCGAGGTCGGCTTCCGCCTTCACGCCCAACGCCTTGACCTCGTCGCGGTCGGAAAGATTGGCCGGGAAGAGCCTGACGCGGTCGCCGAGTTCAGCGGCAAGGGATTCCAGCTTCTCCACGCGGGTGCCGTGGAGGCCGACAATGGCGCCCTGCGCATGCAATGTGCGGGCGATGGCTTCGCCTATACCGCCGGTCGCGCCGGTGATAAGTGCCTTGCGGCCAGTCAGGTCAAACATGTCATTCCCCTATGGTTTCAAGCTGTCAAAGCGGCGATGGCCGCATCCAAATCTTCGGGCGAGCCGACGGCGATACCGGAAATCTCCTTGTCGATGCGCCGGGCGAGGCCGGTGAGCACCTTGCCGGCGCCGATCTCGTAGAGCGTGGTGACGCCGTTTGCGGCGAACCATTCCACGGTTTCGCGCCAGCGCACCTGGCCGGTGACCTGCTCGACCAGCAGGCCGGCGATCTCGGCGGCATCGGTGACCGGCGCCGCGCGCACATTGGCGATCAGCGGCACCACCGGATCATGCTTTGCAACGCCGGCCAGCGCCTCGCGCATGGCCTCGGCCGCCGGCTGCATCAGCGCCGAATGGAAGGGCGCCGAAACCGGCAGCATGATGGCGCGCTTGGCGCCCCTGGCCGATGCCAGCGCCGCCGCCGCCTCGACGGCAGCCCTGGCGCCCGAGATGACGAGCTGGCCGCCGCCATTGTCATTGGCGATCTGCACCTGGCCGGATGCCTCGTCGCAGGCCGCCTGCACATCGGCATGTTCGAGGCCGATGATGGCGGCCATGGCGCCCTCGCCCGCCGGCACCGCCTTCTGCATGGCATTGCCCCTTATGCGCAGGAGACGCGCAGTATCGGCAAGCGAGAACGTGCCGGCGGCGCAAAGCGCGGAATATTCGCCGAGCGAATGGCCGGCGACATGGGAGACCTTGTCCTTCAGCGCGACGCCCTTCGCTTCGAGAACGCGGATGGCGGCGATGGATACGGCCATCAGCGCCGGCTGCGCATTGGCGGTCAGGGTCAGCGTTTCCTCCGGCCCGTCCCAGATGATGGCGGAGAGCTTTTCACCCAGCGCCTCGTCCACTTCCTCGAAGACGCGGCGCGCCTCGGGAAAACTGTCGGCCAGCGCCTTGCCCATGCCGACCGACTGGCTTCCCTGGCCCGGAAAGGTGAATGCAATGGACATGGTCGTCTCCATCCGAAATGAATTTCAATGTGCTGCGCGGTTTGCCTATGGGCAAGCATAGAGTCAAGTCTTGATACATCGGCACGACATGCGGTAAATTTGCGTCATTATAAGTAAAAGCCCCGGCGGGACACAAAAAACCGTTCGCGGCTTGCTTCTTTGGCCATTTGCCCGTATAGAGCGCCCGTTCATTGCTCGGCGTCAGCTGGGGGCTGAACGGAGGGCCGGACCAAAATCCGTCGAAGCGAAAAGCTTCAGCCTCCCGTGTCTCCGCTCTCGATCGTCTCCACAGCGTCCTTTCTTCGCCGCACCGCGGCTTGAGAGATTCGCAGAGGTTCACCGCTGGCCCGCGCAATATCAACGAAGAAAGGCAAAGACAAATGGCTCTTTATGAACATGTGTTCCTTGCCCGGCAGGACATTTCGCAGCAGCAGGTCGATGCGCTTGTAGAACAGTACAAGGGCATCATCGAGACCAATGGCGGCACAGTCGGGCGTATCGAAAGCTGGGGTCTGCGGGCCCTCACCTATCGTATCAACAAGAACCGCAAGGCGTATTACTCGCTGCTCAACATCACTGCTCCCGCAGCAGCGATTGCCGAGCTCGAGCGCCAGCAGCGCATCAATGAAGACGTTCTGCGCTTCATGACCGTGCGTGTCGACGAGCACGAGGAAGGCCAGTCGGCCATGCTCGCACGCCGCGACGACCGCCGCGATCGCGACGATACGAGGTTTGGTGGCCGCGAGGACGATCGTCCGCGCCGTCCGCGCCGCCCGCGTGAAAACGAAGCCGGTGAAGGAGCAGCAGCAGAATAATGGTTGACATCAATCAGATCCCGACCCGCCGTCCGTTCCATCGCCGCCGCAAGACGTGCCCGTTCTCGGGTGCCAATGCGCCGAAGATCGACTACAAGGACGTCAAGCTGCTTTCGCGCTACATTTCCGAGCGCGGCAAGATCGTTCCTTCGCGTATCACAGCGGTAAGCCAGAAGAAGCAGCGTGAACTTGCCCAGGCAATCAAGCGCGCCCGTTTCCTCGGCCTGCTGCCCTACGTCGTAAAGTAATCATCATGGCGGCGGAGCGATCCGCCGCCAGTTCCATCCGCGATGGGCGCGGGTCTGGACATTCAAACTGACTGAAAACCCAAGTTGAGGCATTGGCGCCTCTAACTGCCGGAATGGCAGGACAGCGAGTGAAAATGATCCCTGGTGCACGAGATATTGGCGTTGGAGTATTGGCGGGCCTCGCGGCCGCGCTGCTCACGATCGGCATCATCGCCCAGTCGCCGCTCGCGACCACCCTCATGCTGTTCTCGCCATTGCCGATCATGGTCGCCGCCCTCGGCTGGGGCACGTCCGTCGGCGTCGTCGCCGTCATCGCCATGGCCGCGATCATCTCGCTCGTCACCGCCCCCATCGTCGCGCTGGTGACGATCCTCGTGACCGCGCTTCCCGCCGCTGCCGCCGCCTATTTCACCGGCCTTGCGCGCCCCGCCCTCGAACTCGGCGGGCCGAAGGACAGCTATGTCTGGTATCCGCTGGCCGATACGCTGCTGCGCGTGGCGCTGATCCTTGCCGCCGGCTTCATCATCATCGGCGCGCTTATCGGCTTCGGCGATGCGCTGGCACCGCGGCTGCTGCAGGAATTCACCTCTTTCGCCGCCTCGAGCGATCCCTCGGTCGCGCCCGATCCGGCGGCGATCGAACAGCTCGTCCGCTACATGATGCGGGTCGCCCCGGCGATCATCCCGGCCATGTGGGTGCTGTTCACCATCGCCAATCTCTATCTCGCCTTGCGCCTGACGGCCGCCTCCGGCCGGCTGCGGCGGCCGCGCGACGACTGGCCGAGGGCGCTGCGCATGCCGCGCGCCGGGCTCATCATCTTCGCCGTCGCCTGTGCCGGCGCATTCCTGCCCGGCGGCACCGGCCATGCGGCGATGGCGATCATCGGCGCTCTCGGCGCCGGTTTCACCATGGCCGGCTTCGCCATGCTCCACGCCAGGACCAGGGGGCAGCCATGGCGGCCCGTGGCGCTGTGGCTCGCCTATCTCGCGGCCTCGCTCTTCATCCTGGCGCTCATACCCTTCTTCGTCGCCGGATTGCTGGACACCTCGCGCAGCGCGCCGGTTTCCAGGGCCTCGAAAGACACCAGACCCAACAACGACAATTGAAATCAAGACCTGAAAGGAACTCACAATGGAAGTCATTCTCCTCGAACGCATCAGCCGCCTCGGCCAGATGGGCGACACGGTAAAGGTAAAGGACGGTTTCGCCCGTAACTTCCTTCTGCCGCAGGGCAAGGCGCTGCGCGCCAACGAAGCCAACAAGAAGAAGTTCGAAGGCCAGCGCGCCCAGCTCGAAGCCCGCAACCTCGAGCGCAAGACCGAAGCCCAGGCCGTTGCCGACAAGCTCGACGGCAAGTCGTTCATCGCCATCCGTTCGGCCGGCGAGACGGGCCAGCTCTACGGTTCGGTTTCCACCCGCGACATCGCCGAGCTGATCAGCGCCGACGGTTTCTCGCTCAACCGCAACCAGGTCGAGCTGAACAACCCGATCAAGACGATCGGCCTGCACAAGATCGTTCTTTCGCTGCATCCGGAAGTCGAGGCAACCGTGACGATCAATATCGCCCGCACCACCGACGAGGCAGAGCGCCAGGTCAAGGGTGAGGACCTCACCTCCGCACAGGCCATCTACGGCATCGAAGAGACCCCGCTGTCGGACGAATATTTCGACGACGCCGAGGAAGGCGAAGAGAACGCATGATCTAGATTTCGGAGTTCAAGCACTCCGAGAGTTGTTTTTACCCAAACGGAAGTACCCGGCAGCAATGCCGGGTATTTTTTTGCTTTCCAGAATGAAAAAATGATCTAGATTTCTTTGAGGACAGACTCATTTCATCTGATGGAACTTAATCCCTTCGACCGGATTGGTGAGTCCTCCTGTCACCCATGCCCGACCAAGACTCCCTCATTTCGAGTCTCTTTATGGCCGAGCTCTATCGTCAATGATGGAGATTGTTCATGAATTCCATACTCCGAGCCGCGCTCCGGCGGATGATCCACACTGGCAACCTGACCGTTACCGATGCCTCCGGCAAGAAGAACCAGTTTGGCGACGGCAGTGGCCAGCTCGTTCATTTTCGCCTGAACAGCGCTGTCGCCGAACGCAAGATCGCCTTCGACCCTTCCCTGCAATTCGCGGAAGCCTACATGAATGGCGATCTCGACGTGCTTGAAGGCGATATTTACGACGTACTGAAGATCGTGTTCGAAAATACCGGCGCCACCGTGGCCCGCGAGCCATGGATGGTGGCGCTCGAAGGCATTCGCCGGGCAACGCGCCGCCTGCACCAGATGAACAACCTGACCCGTTCATCCAGCAATGTGCAGCGCCATTACGACCTGTCCGAAGAACTCTACCGCCTGTTCCTCGATACGGACATGCAATATTCCTGCGCCTATTTCGAGCGCCCGGATGCGACGCTGGAAGAGGCGCAGCTTGCCAAGAAGCGGCACATCGCCGCCAAGCTCCTGGTGCACAAGGACCACAAGACGCTCGACATCGGCTGCGGCTGGGGCGGGCTCGGGCTCTATCTCGCCCGGCATCTCGAGGCCAATGTGACGGGCGTGACGCTCTCGCAGGAACAGCACGCCATCGCCAACAAGCGCGCCTTCGAGGAAGGGCTATCGGCCAGCGCGCAGTTCCACCTGCGCGACTACCGTACCATCGAGGACAGTTTCGACCGGATCGTCTCCGTCGGCATGTTCGAACATGTCGGCGTCGGCCATTTCGCCGAATATTTCCAGCATACGGCGCGGCTGCTGAAGAAGGACGGCGTGTTCGTGCTGCATGCGATCGGCCGGTCCGACGGTCCGTCCTATACCAACGCCTTCATCCAGAAATACATCTTCCCGGGCGGCTATATTCCGGCGCTGTCGGAGGTCATCCCCCATATCGAGAAGGCCGGGCTCGTCGTTACCGATATCGAGATCCTGCGCCTGCATTACGCCGACACGCTGCGCATCTGGCGCGAGCGCTTCATGGCCAACCGCGACAAGGCCAAGGCCATCTATGACGAGCGCTTCTGCAGGATGTGGGAATTCTACCTCGCCGCCTCGGAATCGGCCTTCCGCTGGCAGAACCTGATGGTGTTCCAGATCCAGCTGGCGCACCGGCAGGAGGCCGTGCCCCTCACCCGAAATTATATCGAGCACGAGGAGAAACGGCTGAAGCGGCTCGAATGCGAGCGCAGCTCCGCCAACAGCCAGACCCGGCAGAAGGAATCCATCGCCGGCCGATGATGGCGATGACGGGAGTGGCGGTTACCGCTGCCACTCTCTCCGGTGGATTGCAACACCTGTTGAATACGGAAAATCCGCACCACGCCCGCGCAATCGCGTCTGGTCATTGAAAAGGGGGAGACGGGCGGTCTTCAGCGCGTCAGTAGGTATCAGGGTCGAGGTCCGAAGACCGCCCGCGACGTCTTTGCCTGCTGTTCCTGCGCTTGTCAGACGCAACAACCCGGAAAACGAAGCGCTACCTCCGTTTCCTTCTGCAGTTTGCCGGTCAATCGGGGTTGTCACTTCCGACTGTCCGGCAACGCCACCCTTTCCCAGCTTGTCGAAACAGCTCCGGAAGCTGCTCCCCCACTGGAAAGGACCTGCACAGAATAACCCGGTTTCAAAGTGGTGGGATAAGTTTCCATTTATCCCACCAGAGGGGACGTGTGTTGCATAAATGATGTGCGTGCTTCGTGCTTCGACAAGCTCAGCATGAGGGGCTCAGGATGAGGATGATTGATTTGATTGCAGAAAAGCAGGGAGCCATGATCTGAAACCTCGCAGAATTATCCCCCCGCCAAACACCCAATTCTTTCATCCTGAGCCTGTAGAAGGGCGCAGCAACATTCCTGCAGTCTCTTTTTTGGAACGCTGCATCGAATAATGCGCGGTCCGGCGTCTTTATCAAAATTGCAAGCCCGATTTTCGCCGCCTGT
This sequence comes from Phyllobacterium sp. 21LDTY02-6, assembly GCF_023554255.2. Classification (GTDB taxonomy): domain Bacteria; phylum Pseudomonadota; class Alphaproteobacteria; order Rhizobiales; family Rhizobiaceae; genus Phyllobacterium. The sequence continues at coordinate 230,778 of NZ_JAMJWD020000007.1, forward strand.
TGATAGCGAGAATCATGCTACGGTTTTGTTTTACACCTCCGCCATATCTGCATACTCCAGAAGCTGGACAGGATCGGGATTCGAAATGGCTGAAGCGACGATACGCAAGATCAATGAAGGGCGCGACACGCTGTACCGCGAGGCGCCGAACAATATCGAGGCCGAGCAGGCGCTGCTTGGGGCTATCCTCGTCAATAATGATGCGTTCTATCGCGTTTCGGACTTCCTGAAGCCCGCTCATTTCAACGAGCCGCTGCACCGCAAGATCTTCGAGGTCTCGTCGGACATGATCCGCATGGGCAAGATGGCCAATCCGGTCACGCTCAAGACCTTCCTGCCGGCGGACGCCAGGATCGGCGACATGACGGTGATGCAATATCTGGCGCGCCTGGCGGCAGAGGCGGTCACCATCATCAATGCCGAGGATTATGGCCGCGCCATCTATGATCTTGCGACGCGGCGCGCCCTCATCACCATCGGCGAGGACATGGTCAATGTCGCCTATGACGCGCCAGTCGACGTCGCGCCGCAGGGGCAGATCGAGGATGCAGAGCGGCGCCTGTTCGAGCTGGCCGAGACCGGGCGCTATGATGGCGGGTTCCAGACATTCACCGATGCGGTGAAGACCGCCGTCGACATGGCCAATGCCGCCTTCATGCGCGACGGGCACCTGTCGGGCATTTCCACCGGCATCCGCGCCCTCGATGCGCGCATGGGCGGCCTGCAGCCTTCCGATCTCATCGTGCTGGCGGGACGCCCCGGCATGGGCAAGACCTCGCTTGCCACCAACATCGCCTTCAACATCGCCGCCGCCTATGAGCCGGAGCAGCAGGCGGACGGCACGTTCAAGGCCAGGAACGGCGGCGTCGTCGGCTTCTTCTCGCTCGAAATGTCGTCGGAACAGCTCGCCACGCGTATCATTTCGGAACAGGCGGAAATCAGCTCCTCGAAGATCCGCCGCGGCGAGATCAGCGAGGCCGATTTCGAAAAGCTGGTGGCCTGTTCGCAGCACATGCAGAAAGTGCCGCTCTATATCGACGAGACCGGCGGCATATCCATCGCCCAGCTCGCCGCCCGCGCCCGCCGCCTCAAGCGCCAGCGCGGCCTCGACGTGCTGGTCATCGACTATATCCAGCTGATGCAGGGCTCGTCCAAGCGGGCCTCGGAAAACCGCGTCCAGGAAATCACCGAGATCACCACCGGCCTCAAGGCCCTCGGCAAGGAGCTGAACACGCCGATCATCGCGCTTTCCCAGCTGTCGCGACAGGTGGAAAACCGCGAGGACAAGCATCCGCAGCTGTCGGACCTGCGTGAATCGGGTTCGATCGAGCAGGATGCCGACGTGGTGCTCTTCGTCTATCGCGACGAGTACTACATCAAGAACAAGGAGCCGAAGGCCGGCACCGAGGAGCATTTCAAATGGCAGGCCGAGCTCAGCGACGCGGCGGGCAAGGCGGAAGTCATCATCGCCAAGCAGCGCCACGGCCCGACGGGAACGGTCAGGCTCGCCTTCCAGGCCGAGTTCACGCGCTTCACCGACCTTGCCGAGGACGCGCACCTGCCTGAACGGTTCGAGTGACCAATTGCCCCTTCATCAATCGCAGATAATGGACATCGGCGCCGATCCCCGGCTTGCAGGCGGACGGCTGACCATCGACCTCGGCGCTCTGGTCGCCAATTGGCGGCAGCTGGCCGAAAGGTCGAAGCCGGCCCTCGCCGCCGCCGTGGTCAAGGCCGATGCCTATGGGCTCGGCATCGTCCATGTGGTGCCGGCGCTCTGGCGTGCCGGGTGCCGCAGCTTCTTCGTGGCGCTCGCCGAAGAGGGTCTTCGCGTCAAGGCGGTGGCGCCGGATGCGCGGGTCTTCGTTCTCAACGGCTTCTTCGCCGAGGCTTTCCCGGTCTATGAGCAATCCGACCTCATTCCGGTGATCGGCTCGCTGGAGGAACTCGCCGGCTGGCGCCGTGCCAATGCCGATCGCCGCGAAAAGCTGGCTTACGCCTTGCATGTGGATACGGGCATGAACCGGCTCGGCCTGACGGTCGAGGAGGCGGAAAGCATCGCCCGTGATGGCGGGCAGCAGCCAATCCTGCTTCTCAGCCATCTCGCGGCGGCGGACGAACAGGGCCATGGCCTCACCCGCCGGCAATTCGAATCATTTCAAAAGCTTCGCGGGCTTTTCGAAGGCATCGAATCAAGCATCGCCAATTCGCCCGGCATCTTCCATGCAGGCTCCCCGGCGCAGGAACTGACGCGGCCGGGCATCGCGCTTTATGGCGGCGAGGCGCTTTCCGGCACGGCCAATCCCATGCGCCCGGTGGTGACGCTGGAGGCGCGCATCGTCCAGGTCCGGTCGGCGCGCAAGGGCGAAACCGCCGGATATGGCGCGACGGCCCTGCTCGAACGCGACACGCGCATCGCCATCTGCTCGGTGGGCTATGCCGATGGCTATCTGCGCTCCGCTTCCGGCAGCGGCGTGCCCCTGCGCCAGGTCGTCGGCGGTGGCGCGCAGGGCCATATCGCCGGGCAGCGCGTGCCGGTGCTTGGCCGCGTGACCATGGACCTCACCTCCTTCGACGTCACGGACATTGCGCCGGAGCATGTCGCCGCCGGGGATTTCATCGAATTGTTCGGCCGGAACATTCCGCTGGACGAGGCGGCCCGGGCCGCCGGCACGATCGGCTATGAACTGCTGACGAGCCTCGGCAACCGCTACCACCGCCGCTATATCGGCGCGAAAGAGGCTTGATGGCGAAGACGCGAATCCAGTTCATCTGCCAGAACTGCGGCGCGGTGCATGCGCGCTGGGCCGGCAAATGCGACGAATGCGGCGAGTGGAACACGCTTGTCGAGGAAGGCACGTCCGGCGGCATCGGCAGCGGGCCCGGCCGGGTCTCGGCGCGCAAGGGCCGCGCGGTGGCGCTGACGTCGCTCTCCGGCGAGATCGAGGATGCGCCGCGCATCCAGTCCGGCATCGGCGAACTCGACCGGGTGACCGGCGGCGGCTTCGTGCGCGGCTCGGCGCTGCTCGTCGGCGGCGATCCGGGCATCGGCAAATCCACCCTGCTGACCCAGGCAGCGGCCGCATTGGCCCGCAAGGGGCACCGGGTCGTCTATGTCTCCGGCGAAGAGGCGGTGGCGCAGATCCGCCTGCGGGCGCAACGCCTGCATGCGGCCGACACGGATGTGCAGCTGGCGGCCGAAACCAATGTCGAGGACATATTGGCGACCATTGCCGACGCCAGGCGGCCCGACCTCATCATCATCGATTCCATCCAGACGCTGTGGACCGACGGGGCGGATTCCGCGCCGGGCACAGTGACGCAGGTGCGCGCCGGCGCCCAGGCGATGATCCGCTATGCCAAGCAGACCGGCGCGGCGGTGGTGCTCGTCGGCCATGTCACCAAGGAAGGCCAGATCGCCGGGCCGCGCGTCGTCGAGCACATGGTCGATGCCGTGCTCTATTTCGAGGGCGAAGGCGGCCATCATTACCGCATCCTGCGCACGGTGAAGAACAGGTTCGGGCCGACGGACGAAATCGGCGTCTTCGAAATGTCGGACAAGGGCCTGCGCGAAGTCGCCAATCCATCGGAGCTTTTCCTCGGCGAGCGCAACGACAAATCGCCGGGCGCCGCCGTTTTCGCCGGCATGGAGGGAACGCGGCCCATCCTCGTCGAGATCCAGGCGCTGGTCGCTCCCTCGACGCTCGGCACGCCGCGCCGCGCCGTCGTCGGCTGGGACGGCAACCGGCTTTCGATGATCCTGGCGGTGCTCGAAGCCCATTGCGGCGTGCGCTTCGGCCAGCACGACGTCTACCTGAACGTGGCCGGCGGCTACCGCATCAGCGAGCCCGCGGCCGATCTTGCCGTTGCATCGGCGCTTGTTTCGTCGATTGCCGGTATTGCCCTTCCCGCCGATTGCGTCTATTTCGGCGAAGTGAGTCTGTCCGGTGCGGTTCGCCCCGTTGCGCATGCTGTCCAGCGACTCAAGGAGGCGGAAAAGCTCGGCTTCAAGCAGGCGGTTCTGCCCAAGGGAAGCAATGATGTTGCGAAGAACGGCAATGCGCAGCTGACCGAGACCGCTTCTCTTCCGGACCTTGTCGCGCGGATCGCCGCCTCGGGACCGGGAAAAAGACAACGCGACGACTGACTGGCCCCGGTGCCGGTCCGATTTGAACTTTGGGGGATTGAAACAAATGCCGATAACGTTGCTGGACGGAATTCTGCTGGGCATCACCCTCGTTTCCGCGGTGCTCGCAATGGTGCGGGGCTTCTCGCGCGAGGTCCTGTCGGTGGTCTCGTGGGCCGCCGCGGCCATCGCCGCCTATGTGTTCTTCAGGCCGGTGGTGCCGTTCCTGACGCGCTATATCAGCAATGAGACCATCGCCCAGATCGCGGCGGCGGCGCTCGTCTTCATCGTGACGCTCATCATCGTTTCCATCATCACCATGAAGATCGCGGATTTCATCATCGACAGCCGCATCGGCGCGCTGGACCGCACGCTCGGCTTTCTCTTCGGGGCGGCGCGCGGCATCCTGCTCGTCGTCGTGGCCATGCTGTTCTTCAACTGGCTGGTCACGGACAACCAGCCGGCATGGGTGGCGGAGGCAAAATCCAAGCCGATGATCGATTCGCTCGGCGCCAAGCTCGTGGCGCTGCTGCCGGAGGATCCGGAAGCGACGATCCAGCGGCTGAAGCCCGGCGCGGCGACGGATGCGGCGCCCGACAGCACCACCGAGCCGGAGCCGAAGGAAGACATCCCGCCGGAAGGTGCGACAAACCAGTAACTTGGTCTTTTCGTGGAAAGACCTCATATAGTGTGGCATAATAGCAAACAGACACAATTGACTCTGCGGCGAAAGGCTGGCGGCGATGACCGACATTTCACGTGACGACAATCAATTGATGTCCCTGGATGACGACACACTGCACGAAGAGTGCGGTGTGTTTGGCATTTTGGGGCATCCCGATGCGGCAACGCTGACGGCGCTCGGCCTTCACGCGCTGCAGCATCGCGGACAGGAGGCGGCCGGCATCGTCTCCTATGATGGCCGTCAGTTCTGCTCGGAACGCCGCATGGGCCTCGTCGGCGACCATTACACCAATCCGGCGACGCTGGCGCAGTTGCCGGGCAACATGGCGATCGGCCATGTGCGCTATTCGACCACCGGCGACACGGTGCTGCGCAATGTGCAGCCGCTGCTGGCGGAGCTCGAAGTCGGCGGCATCGCCATCGCCCATAACGGCAATTTCACCAATGGATTGACGCTGCGCCGGCAATTGATCGCCGATGGCGCCATCTGCCAGTCCAATTCCGATACGGAAGTGGTGCTGCATCTCATCGCCCGCTCGCGCCAGGCCTCTTCCAGCGATCGTTTCATCGATGCGATCCGGCAGATGGAGGGCGGCTATGCCATGCTCGCCCTCACCCGCACCAAGCTGATCGCCGCGCGCGATCCGATCGGCATTCGCCCGCTGGTCATGGGCGACCTCGACGGCAAGCCGATCTTCGCCTCCGAGACCTGCGCGCTCGATATAATCGGCGCCAAGTTCGTCCGCGATATCGAGAATGGCGAAGTCGTCGTCTGCGAAATCCAGCCGGATGGCTCGATCAGCATCGACACCTACAAGCCGCAAAATCCGCGGCGCGAGCGGCTGTGCCTGTTCGAATATGTCTATTTCGCCCGTCCCGACTCCGTCGTCGGCGGCCGCAACGTCTATGCGGCGCGCAAGAACATGGGCAAGATCCTCGCCAACGAGGCGCCGCTGGAAGCGGATGTGGTCGTGCCTGTTCCCGATGGCGGAACGCCGGCGGCCATCGGCTTTGCCCAGGCGAGCGGCATTCCCTTCGAGCTCGGCATCATCCGCAACCATTATGTCGGGCGCACCTTCATCGAGCCGACGCAATCGATCCGCGCCTTCGGCGTCAAGCTGAAACATTCGGCCAATCGTGCGGTGATCGAGGGCAAGCGCGTGGTGCTGGTCGACGATTCCATCGTGCGCGGCACGACTTCGGTCAAGATCGTGCAGATGATCCGCGATGCGGGCGCGCGCGAAGTGCATATCCGCGTCGCAAGCCCGATGATCTACCATCCGGATTTCTACGGCATCGATACGCCGGACGCCGACAAGCTGCTGGCCAATCAATATGCCGACCTCCAGTCGATGTGCGACTATATCGGCGCCGATTCCCTCGCCTTCCTTTCGATCGACGGTCTCTACAGGGCGGTCAGCGGCGAGCCGCGCGATGCGGCAAACCCGCTCTTCACCGACCATTATTTCACCGGCGATTACCCCACCCGCCTCCTGGACAAGGACGGCGCCAGCAATGTGCGCCAGTTCTCGCTTCTCGCAAACAAGGGTTGAGTACGGCATAATGATCTCTGACGGCAGTTTCCGCCTGGATGGCAAGCTTGCGCTTGTCACCGGGGCATCCCGTGGCATCGGCTATTTCCTGGCGAAGGACCTTGCGGCGCGCGGCGCCCACGTCATCGCCGTCGCCCGCACGGTCGGCGGCCTCGAAGAGCTCGACGACGAGATCCAGTCCGCCGGCGGTTCGGCGACGCTGGTGCCGCTCGACGTCACCGACCTGCCCGCCATCGACAGGCTGGGCGGCTCGATCCATGAGCGCTGGGGCAAGCTCGACATCATGATCGCCAATGCCGGCGTCCTCGGCACCATCTCGCCGATCGGCCATATCGAGGCGAAAGTCTTCGAGAAGGTCATGTCGGTCAATGTGAACAGCGTCTGGCGCCTCATCCGCACCACCGATCCCCTGCTCCGCCAGTCGGAAGCCGGCCGCGCCATGGTGCTGTCGTCGAGCGTCGCCCATTCGGCGCGCGCCTTCTGGGCCGCCTACGCCGCCTCCAAGGCCGCCATCGAGGTTCTGGCGCGCAGCTGGGCCGAAGAGAGCAAACAGACGCGCCTGCGGGTGAACTCCGTCGATCCCGGCGGCACGCGCACCGCCATGCGCGCCCAGGCATTTCCGGGCGAAGACCCCGACACGCTGCCGACCGCAGCCGAGGTGGCGGCGAAGATCGCCCTGCTTTGCGACCCGCGCATCGACGATACGGGCAAGCTCTACAATGTGCGCCAGGGCAAGCTGCTGGACTATAACGAGCCGGGCTGAGTTCGCCTTCCTCATGGTGGGTTTGTCTCTCAAGCTGAGCCTACACCCCTCATGCTGCCTCCTCATGCAGAGCTCCACCACCCTCATGCCGAGCCTTTCGAAGCACGCACTGTATTGATGCAGCTCCCTAAAAAGGGATTGCACGAACGTTGCTGCGTCCTTCGACAAGCTCAGGATGAGGGAAATTGGATTGATTGCAGGAAGGTTGGGAGCTGAAGTTTGAAACCTCTCCGAACTACCGCCCTGCCACCTCGCTCATGCTGAGCTCCGTCTCTCTCATGCAGAGCTCCATCACCCTCATGCTGAGCCTGTCGAAGCACGCACTATCTTGATGCGATCAAAAAAAGGCTTGCACGAACGTTGCTGGGCCCTTCGACAAGCTCAGGATGAGGGAAATTGGATTGATTGCAGGAAGGTTGGGAGCTGAACGCCGTCGTCAGGAAACCGCGTCGGTGCCGGGGGCGTCCTTTGCCGCGAGCGCGGCGGCGTCCGCCGCCTCGTAGCGCCGCCAGGCCCTGTAGCTCAGCGGCAGCAGCAGGAAGAAGGCGATCGTCGTCAGGGTCAGCGTTTCCCAGGTATAGCTCATCAGGAAGGCGACATAGCCGACGATGAAGAGAAATGTCGGCATCACCCATTCCGAGCGCAGCCGCAGGCTGGCGGACTTGCCGCTATAGACCGGCAGGCGGCTGATCATCAGCACGGCCACCAGCACCGTATAGGCGGCAGCGGCAAAGGCGATGCTGCGCGTCGGCGCCATGCCGAGAAAGCCGAGATAGACCGGCAGCATCACCAGCAGCGCGCCGGCCGGCGCCGGAACGCCGGTGAAGAAATTGCCCTGCCAGACGGGCTTGTCGGTGACGTCGAGCATGACGTTGAACCTTGCCAGGCGCAGGCAGCAGGCGATGCAGTAGAGCAGCGCCGCGATCCAGCCGAAGGACCGCGCCTGGTCGAGCATATAGGCGTAGAGGACCAGCGCGGGAGCGACGCCGAAATTGACGATGTCGGCGAGCGAATCCATCTGCGCGCCGAATTTCGACGAGCCCTTCATCATTCTGGCGATGCGCCCGTCGACGCCATCGAGAAATGCCGCAAGCAGCACCATGGAGACGGCGAGCTCGAATCGGTTCTCGAAGGCCAGCCTGATGCCCGTCAGCCCGGCGCAGATCGCCAATACGGTGATGACGTTCGGCAGCAGATAGCGCATAGGGATGCGCGTGCGGGCCCTTCGCCGCTTTTCGCCGAAGAGCGGATCGCTTTCCGTGTCGTTGCCGGGCTTTACCATAACCACCGCCTCAGCTTACCCGCACGAGCGGCGCATTCGGCGTGCCGCCGAATTCGGCGATCACGGATTCGCCGCCGACAGCCGTCTGGCCAACGGCAACGCGCGGCGAAAAGCCCTCCGGCAGGTAGACGTCGAGGCGCGAGCCGAACCGGATGAGGCCGAAGCGCTCGCCGACCGACAGCGCGATATCCTCATCGACCCAGCAGACGATGCGCCGTGCGACGAGCCCGGCGATCTGCACCACGGCGATCGTGCCATGGGGACTGTCGATGACGAGGCCGTTGCGCTCGTTCTCGGAGCTCGCCTTGTCGAGATCGGCATTGAGGAACTTGCCCGGCCTGTGCACAATGGTCGTCACGCGCCCGCGCACCGGGGCGCGGTTGATATGGCAGGAAAACACGTTCATGAACACGGAAATACGCGTCATCTCGCCCTCGCCGAGCCCAAGCTCGCGCGGCGGGATGGCCGGACCGACAGCGGAGACGACGCCATCGGCCGGGCTGATGACGAATTTGTCGTCGGTCGGCGTGACGCGCTGCGGATCGCGGTAGAAATAGGTGCACCAGGCGGTGAGGATCAGCCCGATCCAGAACAGCGGCCCCCAGAAATAACCGAGGACCAGCGTCGCGGCGGCAAAGCCGGCAATGAACGGATAGCCTTCGCGGTGGATCGGCACAAAAGTGTTACGGATAGTGTCGATAAGGGTCATGCAGTTCTTCCCGGTTGCGAAGCATCCATGTCGTGGAACGGCCAGCGTTTTTCAACAGGTCGCGCGTTCTTATCGGAGAATGCCGCCTCTAGCAAACCATTCACGCCGGCATTGCCGGCTTTCCACGGACAACGACACCGAGATCGTCTTGTTCCTGCACGCGGCGCAGACGCTCCTCCGCCTCCGTCGCCTCGCGCTGGCGGTTCCACATGGAAGCATAGAGCCCCTTGCTCCTCAGGAGCTTCGCATGGGTGCCGCGCTCGGCGATCACGCCGTCCTTGAGGACGATGATCTCGTCGGCGCCGATGATGGTCGACAGCCGGTGCGCGATGACGAGCGTGGTGCGGTCGCGGCTGACGAGATCGAGAGCCGCCTGGATCTCGTGCTCGGTGGCGCTGTCCAGCGCCGACGTCGCCTCGTCGAGGATGAGGATGGGCGGCGCCTTGAGGATGGTCCGGGCGATGGCGACGCGCTGCTTCTCGCCGCCTGAAAGCTTCAGGCCGCGTTCGCCGACCATGGACTGATAGCCCTCCGGCAGCGTCTCGATGAAACCCGATATCTGCGCGAGTTCGGCGGCATTGCGGATTTCGTCCTCGGTGGCGCTGACGCGGCCATAGCGGATGTTGTAGGCGATGCTGTCGTTGAACAGCACCGTATCCTGCGGCACCATGCCGATGGCGGCGCGGAGGCTCTCCTGCGTGACGTCGCGGATGTCCTGGCCGTCGACGCTGATCGACCCGCCCTGGATGTCGTAGAAGCGGAACAGCAGGCGCGACAGCGTCGATTTGCCGGCGCCGGACGGGCCGACGATGGCGACGGTCTTGCCGGCGGGCACGTCGAAGGTCACGCCCTTGAGGATCGGGCGCTTCTCGTCATAGGCGAAGCGCACATCGTCGAAGCGCACGGCGCCGCGGGCGATCGCCAGCGGCTTCGCATCCGGCTTGTCCTCGACCTCCTGCCTCACATCGAGCAGGTCGAACATCTGTTCGATGTCGGTCAGCCCCTGGCGCACCTCGCGATAGATGAAGCCGATGAAATTGAGCGGAATGGAAAGCTGCATCAACATGGCGTTGATGAAGACGAAATCGCCGATGGTCTGCGTTCCGGCGAGGACCTCCCTGCCCGACATGATCATCATGACCGCCATGCCCGCGCCGAAGATCACCGCCTGGCCGAAGTTCAGCCAGCCGAGCGATGTCCATATGCGCGTCGCGGAAATCTCGTAGCGCGCCATGGCGCTGTCGAAGCGCCTGGCTTCCATCGCCTCATTGCCGAAATATTTCACCGTCTCGAAGTTCAGCAGCGAGTCGATTGCCTTGGAATTGGCGTCGGTATCGGATTCGTTCATGTCGCGGCGGATGCCGATGCGCCAGTCGCTGGCGCGGACGGTGAACCATGTATAGAGCCAGACCGTCACCACCACGACCGCCACATAGGTCCAGCCATAGGTGACGGCGAAGATGATGGCGGTGAGGAGGAATTCGATCACCGTCGGCGCCGTGTTGAGGATGGTGAAGCGCACGATCGTCTCGATGCCCTTGGTGCCGCGCTCGATGATGCGCGACAGGCCGCCGGTGCGCCGCTCCACATGGAAGCGCAGCGACAGCTGGTGCATGTGGACGAAGGTCCTGTAGGCGAGCTTGCGCACCGCATATTGCCCGACGCGGGCAAACAGCGCATCGCGCAGCTGGTTCAGGCCGGCCTGGACGATACGCGCGACATTGTAGGCGGCGATCAGCATGAGCGGGCCGACGAACAATACCGGCACCATCTCGGAAGCCTCGAACCTGCCGTTCAGCGCGTCGGTGGCCCATTTGAAGAAATAGGGAACGAGGATGAGGACTATCTTGGAGACGACGAGATAGACCGAGGCCCAGACCACCCGCATCTGCAGGTCGGGACGCTCCTGCGGCCACATATAGGGCCATAGGTTGCGGATCGTCTGGAGTGTCTTTCCAGACTCGGCGGATACGGTTTTCTCAGGCACTATCGATCCTCAAGGACTTGTATGCGTTCGATGGCGGGCCGCGCCGCATGGGCTACTGGCGACGATGAACGGCTGCAGCAGAGTTCGGCCATGCCGGCCACGGCGGCTGCCGCATCGGCAAAGGTTTCCGGGCGCAGGCTGTACCAGGAACATTGGCCGGACTGCTGGAGCTGGACCAGCCCGGCCTCCATCAGCACCTTCAGATGCTGCGATACGGTGGATTGCGCCAGGTCGAGCCCGGCAACGATATCCTTGCAGCAGGAGGAATCCTGGCAGGAAAGCTGGCGGATGATGTTGAGGCGGGCAGGATGCGCCAGCGCAGCCAGGAGCCGCGCCATATTGCGATCCGCTTCATGTTGGTCGTGCCGGGGACATTGCATCGTCCATCGGCGATAAACGATTAATCCGCCGAACACAAGCCGGACGGGAAAAATATGCTGCCCGCGACCGCGATTGCGACCGATCGTTCCGCTTTTCCCTGCCCCAGCGCCAATTATTGCGTCTGCGTGGCCTTTTCCGGCAGGTTGAACACCTGGCCGGGATAGATCATGTCCGGATTGCGGATCTGTTCCTTGTTGGCAAGGTAGATCGTCGTATAGCGCATGCCTTCGCCATAGGTGCGGCGCGAGATCCGCCAGAGATTGTCGCCGCGGCGGATGATGACCGAGCCATCGACGGGGCGCAGCGGCGCGCCGGCATCGGCGGCGGCCTGCGCATCGCCCGCGGCGGCTGCCGGTTGTTCGCCGGTGGCCGGCGTCGGCGCAACGGCCGATACCCGGTCGCCCGCATCGCGGCGGAAGGGCACGGCGGCCCGCGCGACGACGGTGACGCCATCCTTGGCCAGCATGTCGGCGCGAATGATGTAATCGCCGACCTCCAGCTCCCGTACCGTCTGCACCAGGAAGCGGCCTTCCTGGGTTGCGGCGGTGGAGCCAAGCACATCGCTATTGGCATAGACCTTGACGGTCGCGCCCGGCTCGGCATTGCCGGCGACGAAGATCTTGTTGCCCTCGATCTCGACGGCTTCGACCGATATGCGCGCCTTGACCGCTGCCGGAGGCGCAGGCTGCTCGCCCTTGGCGGTGCTTGCCACCACGGTTTCGGCGGCGGGCTTCTCCTTTGCCTGCGGCTTGGTGATCATGCGGCTCGGCTGGCCCGACTGCTCGACGAGCGCCAGCACCTGGCCGGATTCACTTTCAGGAACGGAGACGATGGCGGTTTCCACCGAGGTCATGGCCGTGCCGTCGGCACCGGTCGAACGCAGCACGAGCTGGTAGTCGCCCGGCTCCAGCGGCTCGTCCAGCGCGATGACGAAATCGCCATTGGCGGAAGATTTGGTGGTGCCGATGACTTCGCCCTTCAGCAGGAGATCGACGGTCGCATCTTTGCCCGCCCTGCCGGCGATGACGATGGAGCCATTGGGTTCGACGCGCAATATGTCGAAGGTCGGCGCCCCCGGCGTTGCCGCCTGATTGGTTGCGGCTGGCTCGCCGGATGCCGGAGCCTGGGCCGCAGCTGGTGTCTGGGTCGATGTCTGGGCGCCCTCTGCTGCCGGTGCGGCAGGCGGCGTCTTCGCAACTGCCGACGCGGAGGGCTTCTCCGGCGCCGGCTGCGATGCGACCGAGGCCGGCTGCGGCTGCGTGTTCGTTCCGGGCAGGTAGCCCGAATAGACGGCGACGAGACCCGCAGCAACAACTGCGCCAAATCCCCATAACAAATATCGACTGCTGGCCATGTTATTTCCGTTCATTGTTGTTCTTGCTCTTGAGCGGTTGTCCCCATCCGGTCGCGGGGGTCCGCCAAATCCCCATTTCGCGACTATGCCGCCTAAGCAGCAATTCCCCACTTCCTTATGAATTGCTCTAGCGCCTTTTGCGCCGAGCTACAAGAAAACGGTTCAAAATTGCCTCGAATTCGAGGCATTTGCGGCCAATAAATTCGATTTAATCACTGTTTAGTCACTGGCCCGTCATCGACAGAGAAGCTCTCTCCACGCTTGCCCCTTATCGCTCTTGACCTTTGGCCGCGCAGGAGGCACGAGTGGGCCATGAGCAAGATTCGATCCATTTGCGTATATTGCGGCTCTTCCCCGGGCCGCGATCCGATCTATAAACTCGCGGGCCGGACGCTCGGCAAATCGATTGCCGATCATGGGCTGGAACTCGTCTATGGCGGCGGCACCAAAGGCATCATGGGCGCGGTCGCCGAGGGCGTCATGTCGGCCGGCGGCAAGGTCACCGGCATCATCCCGGAATTCCTGATGAACAAGGAAGCGACCGAGCAGGCGCTGGGGCAGCTTTCGGAACTCATCGTCACCGAGGACATGCACCAGCGCAAGCACAAGATGTTCGAGCGGTCGGACGCCTTCGTCACCCTGCCGGGCGGCATCGGCACCGTCGAGGAAATCGTCGAGATCATGACCTGGGCGCAGCTCGGGCGGCACCGCAAGCCGATGGTCTTCGCCAATATCAACGGCTTCTGGAATCCCATGCTGGCGCTGATCGACCACATGAAGTCGGAAGGCTTCGTGCATACGTCACATTTGGTCAATCCGCTCGTGGTAGACGAGGCGGAAAATATCGTCCCTGCCATTCTCAAGGCTGCCAAGGGTGGCGACCGCGAGGGCAAGGAAGAGATTATCGAACGCATGTAAACCCGAAGGGATCAGGATGATGATGCCGCTCGATCCTGACCCCGCCTCGCCTCTCGGTGATTTCGCCGTCGTGCACGATTTCGATGCGCAGGGGCAACTGGCCGGCAAGAGCGGCGATGCCGTGCTCTGGTCCTGGCGCAATTATACGCTCGTCGATGCGCGCGCCCGCCGCAACCTCCAGTCGGATGAGAGCCTGCCTGCAACCATCAGGGACGCGCTGCTCTCGCCCGGCGACCAATTTCAGATCAGTTATGACGAAGGCTGGATGTTCGGCGAATTGCCCGATCTCCAGCATGAGCATTATGGCGATCCGCGCGAACTCGGCTATTTCCGCTTCGCCTTCAACGGCACGCAGTTCCTCAGCGGCAGGAAACATCCGCTCCAGGCCGTCGACGACACCAAGCGCGCGATCCAGACCGGCAAGCTGAAACCGGCGCGCCCGCTGGAACTCTTCAATGCCATATTCCGCCGCTTTCTCGACCTGCTCAGGATCGAGATCACCAGCCTGTCGGCAACGCTCGATTCCATCGAGGATCGCATCGTCGGCGAGAACTGGCAGGGCGAGCGCGAGCGGCTGGTGCCGGTGCGGCGGCAGATCGTGGTGTTCCACCGCTATCTGTCCGCGGCGACCGCGCTTTTCCGCGATATCGACCATGCCGACAGGCGCTCGTTTCCGGAGGATATCGACGATCTGATCGAGGACCTGTCGCGCCGGGCAGTGACGCTGCATGGCGAGGGCGAGCAATTGCAGCGGCGGGCACGCCTGCTGCAGGACGAGCTTCTGGCCAAGATGACGGACCGGTCGAACAGGCTGCTCTATATCCTGTCGGTGATGACGGCGGTCCTGTTGCCGACCACCGTCATCAGCGGCCTGTTCGGCATGAATACCGGCGGCCTGCCCTTCGCGGAAAGCAGCCAGGGCTTTGCCATCGTCTCCTTCGTGGCGCTGGCGGTCTCGCTTTTCGTGTTTCTCGCGGTTCGCAAGATCGGCGGGTCGGGCCGCTAGGCGACGCTGCGGGCGCGGCGCGATTCCCGCAGCATCGACCAGGTATAGATCGCAAGCGCCGTCCAGATGAGCGCGAAGGCGATGAACTGCATCTGCGAGAACGGCTCGCCGAAGATGAAGATCGCCGTGAGGAAGACGATCGTCGGCGCGATATACTGCATAAGCCCGATCGTCGTATAGCGCAGCAGCTTGGCGCCGAAGGCATAGAGGATCAGCGGCACGGCCGTCGCCGGCCCGGCAAAGAGCAGCAGCCCGATATCATCGGCGCCGCCATTGACGAAATGGCTGCTGCCCTCGGAGATGGTCCAGGCGACATAGGCCAGCGAGGGAATCGACAGGATGAGCACTTCGAGCATGAAGCCCTGCGCCGGCCCGATCGGCAGCGTCTTGCGGAAGAAGCCGTAGAAGCCGAAGCTGAACGCCAGCACCAGCGATATCCATGGCAGGCCGCCCGACGAAACCGTCAGCAGCAGCACGGCGCATGCGGCGAGCGCAACGGCCACCATCTGCGGGCGCGACAGCTTTTCCGACAGGAACACCGCGCCCAGCACGACATTGACCAGCGGGTTGATGTAATAGCCGAGCGCCGTGTCGATGGCATGGCCGCTGGCGATGGCCCAGACATAGGTGCCCCAGTTCAGGGTGATCAGCATCGCCGTCAGGGTCGCCATCAGCAGCATGCGCGGCGTCGTCAGGGCGACCTTCAGATCGCCGAACAGGCCGAGGCACCAGAGCAGGATCGCGGCGATCGGCACCGACCAGATGATGCGATGCGCCACCACTTCGAGCGCCGGCATATAGGCGACGAGCTTGAGATAGAGCGGCAATATCCCCCACAGGAGATAGGCCGAAAGGGCGAAGAAGAAGCCTTTCCTGGCGTCCGACATGCCTAGTGGCACGGCGGGCGGCACGGCGGGCGGCATGGTGGGATTCATATTGGCTTGCTCAGTCATGGCGCATTCCTGAAACTCATGTCCCTCCGACGAAGCCGCCAGCGTTCGGTGTGGCGCGCCAATACTGAAAGCATGGCCCGGGACATCCTCTCCGGCTGGTCCTGACCTAGACCCACGCCCGTGCAACGTCCATTGAATTCGCCTGATTCATCCATCAAGCGCTTTGATGTTTAGGAATAAAGGCGAAAACTGCTCATTCTGCGGCGATCTTGCCGGCAAGTTCGCGGTTTTTCATCAATTTGTAGACGATGGAGTCCATCAGCGCCTGGAATGACGCATCGATGATGTTGTCGGAAACGCCCACCGTCCACCAGCGTATGCCGGTGGAATCCGTCGACTCGATGAGCACGCGCGTGATGGCTTCCGTGCCGCCATTGAGGATGCGGACCTTGAAATCGGCCAGCACGAGATCCTGTATCTCGCTCTGGTAGCGGCCCATATCCTTGCGCAGGGCGAGATCGAGCGCATTGACCGGGCCATGGCCCTCGGCGACCGACATGCGCATCTCGCCATCGACTTCCATGCGCACCACGGCTTCGGAAACCGTCTTGATATTGCCATTGGCATCGAAGCGGCGCTCGACCATGCAGCGGAACGAATCGATCTTGAAGAATTCCGGCACGCTGCCGAGCGTGCGCCGGGCAAGGAGCTCGAAACTCGCATCGGCGCCCTCATAGGCATAGCCTTCCGCCTCGTGCTCCTTGACGAGCGCGATCAGCGTATCGAGCCGCGGATCGGCCTTGGAAACGGCAATGCCGCGACGCTCCAGCTCGTTGATGAAATTCGACTTGCCGCCCTGGTCGGAGACCATGACCTTGCGCCGGTTCCCGACAGTTTCCGGCGGAACATGCTCATAGGTCGCCGGCTCCTTGATCAGCGCCGAGGCGTGGATTCCCGCCTTGGTGGCGAAGGCCGAGCTGCCGACATAGGCGCCCTGCATGTCGGGCGCGCGGTTGAGCAGCTCGTCGAAACTGCGCGACAGGCGCGACAGGCCCTGCAGCTTCTCCCGGCTGATGCCGAGCTCGAAACGGTCCGACCATAGCGGCTTCAGCATGAGGGTCGGTATCAGCGTGATGAGATTGGCATTGCCGCAGCGCTCGCCGATGCCGTTCAACGTCCCCTGGATGTGGCGCACGCCCGCATCCACCGCGGCCAGCGAATTGGCGACCGCCTGTTCCGTATCATTATGGGCATGGATGCCGAGATGATCGCCGGGGATGACGGCCGTCACCGCGCGGACGATGGCGCCGATCTCCGCCGGCTGGGTGCCGCCATTGGTGTCGCAGAGCACCACCCAGCGCGCCCCGGCATCATGGGCCGCCCTGGCGCAGGCCAGCGCATAATCCGGATTGGCTTTGTAGCCATCGAAGAAATGCTCGCAATCGACGATCGCTTCCTTGCCGGCCTCGACGGCCGCGCGCACCGATGCGGCGATGGATTCGAGATTCTCCTCATTGGTGCAGCCGAGCGCGACACGCACGTGATAATCCCAGCTCTTGCCGACGAAGCAGACCGTATCGGCGGACGAGGCCAGCAGCGCCGCCAGGCCCGGATCGTTGGAGGCCGAGATGCCGGCGCGCTTGGTCATGCCGAATGCGGCGAATTTCGCGCGCTGCGTCCGCTTCTCCGCGAAAAACGCCGTATCGGTCGGATTGGCGCCGGGATAGCCGCCCTCGACATAGTCCAGGCCGAATTCGTCCAGCATCGCGGCGATGACCTTCTTGTCCTCGACCGAGAAGTCGATGCCCGGCGTCTGCTGACCGTCACGCAAGGTCGTGTCGAAAAGATAGATGCGTTCCCTTGTCACTTCGTCGCTCCGCCGATTGGCCATTGGTCGGTATCATGGTCCGGGTGCTGGTAGGAGACCATCGTCTTTACAAAAGCCTCCGCTGCCGGATCGCCCTCCGTCGAGAATGCCGGCAAGCCGGCGAGATCGTCCATATAGGGCAGTTTGCCTTCGATGCCCCATTGCACCGTGGGCGCGAGTTCTTCTGGATGGTCGAAGGCGCCGATGGTGATCGCCAGGCCGTCGGGCGCCTCATAGGTCAGGGGCGTGCCGCAATCGGCGCAGAAGCCGCGTTGCACGTGATTGGACGAGCGAAAACGCTTCGGCTCGCCGCGCGTCCAGCGGAAATCGGCGCCGCGCACCGAGGCGTAGGGCGCGATGAAATTGCCGAGCGCCTTCTGGCACATGCGGCAATGGCAGATCGACGCGTCGGCGAGGCGGCCTTCGACGCGAAACCTGATGGCGCCGCATTGGCATCCGCCCGTATAGATAGGCTTGTTGTCGAGGCTCATGGCAGCCACCCTCCCGGTTTCCTGTCCTGCTCCCCTGCGATGTTACAGCAGTTGGAGCCGTTCGGCACGCTTTGCGACCCGCTCACCGCTTCACCTCCCAACTGGTGACGCGCGCGCCCGTCGCCGGGTCCTTGCCGTCCTTCAGCTGAATCCCCTTCGCCGCCAGCTCGTCGCGCAGCGCGTCGGCAGCGGCAAAGTCCCTGGCGCCGAGCAATTGCAGACGCTGCTGCACCTTTGCCTCGACCTCCGCATGCAGATCGTCGGAAATCGCGGCGGTTTCGCCAAGATCGATGCCGATCAGCGCGAAAGCGGCCCGGTAGGCGCCCGGATCGAGCTCGCGCGACTTCCGCGCCACGGCAAGCCAGTTGATCAGCCCCGGCGTCGCCAGATCGTCCCTGAGATAGTCGATCGCCGCTTCCGGCACCGCTCCCGGCGTCGCCGACCCGGCATATTCGCGCGCCTTGGCCAGGATGTTCTCGGCTTCCTCGAGCCGCTTGAGGCTGAAATCGATGGGCTCGCGATAATTCGTCATCAGCATGGCGAGGCGCAGCACCTCGCCCGGCCAGCGCCGGCCGCCAAAGGTCTCGGTCGCAAGGAGCTCATGGATGGTGACGAAATTGCCGAGGCTCTTCGACATCTTCTGGCCCTCGACCTGAAGAAATCCATTGTGCATCCACACATTCGCCATGCGCTGCGTGCCGAGGGCGCAGCATGTCTGCGCAATCTCGTTCTCGTGGTGCGGAAAGACCAGATCGATGCCGCCGCCATGGATGTCGAAAACATTCTTCTGCGGATCGTCGCATTGCAGCCCGCCGCCGAAGGGCACGAGCAGCTTTGCCAGCGCCATGGCGGAGCATTCTATATGCCAGCCCGGGCGCCCTCGCCCTTCGATGCCGGCCGGCGACGGCCAGCCCGGTTCCTCGTCGCTGGACGGCTTCCACAGGACGAAATCCATCTCGTCGCGCTTGTAGGAGGCCACATCGACGCGGGCCCCGGCGAGAAGGTCCTCCGAGGAACGGCGCGAAAGCAGGCCGTAGCGCGGGCCCCTCGCCGCATTCATGGCGGAGGGCGAGAACAGGACGTGCCCATCCGCCACATAGGCGATGCCGCGCTCGACCAGCCTGTCGATGAGCGCCGTCATCTCGGCGATGTGCTCGGTCGCCCGCGGCTGCTGCGTCGGCGGCAGATTGCCGAGCGCCGCGACATCCGCCTGGAACTGCGCGTCGGTGATCTCCGTCACGCGGCGGATCGCCTCGTTCAGCGGCAGGTCGGGATATTCGCTCGCCGCCCGCGCATTGATCTTGTCGTCGACGTCGGTGATGTTGCGCACATAGGTGACATTGCTTTCGCCATAGAGGTGGCGCAGCAGCCGGAACAGCACGTCGAACACGATGACGGGCCGCGCATTGCCGATATGCGCATAGTCATAGACCGTCGGGCCGCAGACATACATGCGCACATTCCTCGCATCGACGGGTTCGAAAACCTCCGTCGAACGGGTCAACGTATTGTAGAGGCTGAGAGGCTGGGACATGGCGCGTTCAAATTCCGTGAGTGACGAAAGGATTGCAGGTCTCTGACCGGCTTATTCGCATCTGGGCTGAAATTTGAGATGAAAACGGCCGGGCCAGCGAAAGCTAGCGAATAATGGTCCGACAGGTAACAATCGTGACAGGCGACGTTTTCATGCGAACCTTATGAAGGAGGCGATGATCGGCGTCAAGTGGAGCGAAACCCGCAAGTGTTGCATTTTTGCCAGGGGTCGCATGGTTAATCCAAATTAACCGGAAAGCCCAAAATCCTCCAGGAAAGTGCCTTGTTTCCGGCCAAATTGAACGGGAATCTTCCAGCCGTGACGAAAAGGGGGAATAGGCCCCGGTTTAGAAGGACCAGACCCATGAAACCTGTACTGCAAAGCACGACGGCGCGGGAAACGGCGCGAGCCGATTATCTCGCCTCTCATTACGGAGCCATCGGACCGGCAGCGGTCCGCGCCGCCATCGCCGCGATGGTCCGCAAGCGCCCGACCCTGAAGCTGGCGTCAATTGTTCAGGAAACGGACTAGCAGGCTCAAGGCGATGCCGGCCATAACGAGGCCGATCAGCACATCGAGGACGCGCCAGGCCGATGGCTTGGCGAAGACGGGTTGCAGCAGGCGGGCGCCGTAGCCGAGCCCGAAGAACCATACGAATGACGACACTGCCGCGCCAAGGCCATAGGCCGCGCGGTTGGCGCCTTCGAAGCGCGCGGACAATCCGCCCAGAAGCACCACCGTATCCAGATAGACATGCGGATTGAGGAAGGTCAGCGCCAGGACGGTGGCGACTGCCGCCTTCAGCGTGCCGCCGCCATTCCTGGCCGCCTGCATGGCTTCCGGGTGCAAGGCGCGGCGGAAGGCGACGGACGCATACCAGAACAGGAAGATGGCGCCGCCGAGCGTCACCACCGAGATGAGCGTCGGCGATTGCGCGATCAGCGTGCCGAGACCGGCAACGCCGGCGGCGATGAGCAAGGCATCGGACAGGGCGCAGATGAGGCAGAGCACGAAGACGTGCTCGCGCAGCAGGCCCTGCCTGAGAATGAAGGCATTCTGCGCGCCAATGGCGATGATCAGCGAAGCGCCGAGCAGAAATCCGGAAAGTGCGGCTGAAAACATTCTATGGATTGTCCTGGTTCGTGGCCGGGCGGCCAGTCAGAAGAGCTTCAATTGATCGTCGTTGGCAGGCGCCTCGCCGCGCGCTGGCTTGCGCGGCTCAGGCAGTATCGCTTCGGCCCGTTCCTGTATGTCGGGGCCGGTATTGGCGACCTTGTTCACCTTGTCCGAAACCGGGATGGCTTCGAAGAAATCCGCCTGTGCCGGCTTCAGAAGGTCGGCGACATGGCGGGGCTCCTGCGTCTTGCAGTCGAGCCAGCGGGCAAAATCCTTCTGTTCGATCACCACGGGCATGCGATTGTGGATCGGCGCCAGCGTCTCGTTGGCGGCCGTGGTCAGGATCGCCGCCGTATCCAACTCGGACCCTTCGGCATTGGCCCAGGGCTCGTAAAGCCCGGCAAAGGCGATCATGCCGCCATGCTTCGGCCGGATCCAGTAGGCCTGCGACTTGCGCTCGCCGACGCGGCGCCATTCATAGAAGCCGGAAGCGGGGATGAGCGCGCGCCGATGCCGCATCGCCGTCTTGAACGAGGCCTTCTCGATGGCGCCTTCCGACCTTGCATTGATCATCAGCGGATAGTCGGCGGTGTTCTTCACCCAGCCCGGAATGAGACCCCAGCGCACCAGCAGCGCCTTGCGATCCGGCCTGTTGCTGCCCGGCGGCGGCGTTTCGCCCGAGACTACCAGCAATATGGGCTGCGTCGGCGCGATATTGTAGCGCGGCGGGAAATCCTCGAGGTCCATCAGACCGAGAAAGGCGGCGAGTTCTTCCGGTGCCGCGAGGAGAGCAAAACGTCCGCACATGAATATTGGGCCTTTGGTTGGAATGCGCGATCTTCCGCATTTGCCGCCAATGGTCAAGTGATACAAGCTTGCAAATGGCATGACCAGCCGTTACGCCTTTCGCATGGCCCAAATTCCTCTTTCCGCCACCGTGGACGGCGTTTCCGTGGTCTGCATTCGCGGCAAGGCCTTTCTTCTGGTGGAGCGCAGCCGCGAGCCGTCGAAGGGCTGGCTGGCCTTCCCCGGCGGCAGCCGCGAAGACGGGGAGACGCCGCAGGAGGCGGCGCTGCGCGAATTGCGGGAGGAAACCGGTCTCGTCGCCACCGCCGTGACCTATCTCGACACGGTGACATTCGACCTGTCCACGCCCGAATATCCCGCGCCCCGGCCCTACCGGCTCGCCGTGTTCCGCGCCCATGACCCGATCGGCGAAGCCATCGCCGCCGACGATGCCGCCGCCATCCACTGGCTGACCTTCGAGGAAATGGCCGAGCACCGGGTGACCGAAAGCGTGCTCGACTTCGCCCGCCATCTGGCGGCATCGTTCAAAATTTGAAGTTATTTCGCGGGCTTTGCCTTGAACGTGCCTTGCTTTCGAGCAACATCATGGCTGTGATCGAATACAGGGCCCTTTTGTGCGGAAACCAGCTTCAATTCTACTGTGCCTCGCCCTTGTCGCGGCGGCCAGCCCTTCATCGGCAGTGGAGCCGCTTTACGAAGCGAAGCTTTTGAGGCTGGCGGAAGTATTGGGATCGATCCATTCGCTGCGCAATCTGTGCGGCGAAAGAAGCAGCGAGTGGCGCGACCGGATGGATTCGATCCTCGCCGCGGAAAATCCCGATCCTGCCCGCAAGGCCCGGCTGATCGCCAGTTTCAACCGGGGTTATCGCACCTTCAGCGAGAGCTATACGAGCTGCACGAGCCAGGCCATTGCGGCGATTGACCGCTACGAGAGCGAGGGAAGCAGGCTTTCCTCCGAGATCGTATCGAGCTATGGAAATTAACCGGGCTTTAACTGTTGAAGCCGATGGGCCGCATTTTAGTCACAACCTATGATAAAGTTGGTGGGCATTTACATTGGCTTCGGCCAAGGATGGATATTATGAGCATGACCTCGACGGATCTCGACAGGCTGGTAGCCGAAGAGAAGAAACTCGCCGCGATCGAATATCAGAATGAGGTCTGGGCCGACGGGACGCTTGAAGGCATCGAGACCGAGATCATGGCGGAAGCGGCTTTCGTGACCGCGCTTTCCGAACTCATTCGCGATAACGGGGAAGTGTCTGCGCTGACCTTGCTTGATGCGTTGCGCGACCGTATTGCTGCAGGTGAATTTTCGTCGAATCGCATCCTGCAATAGGCTGGTGGTAATCTCTCATGCTTGAAAAGCGCTCTTCCGCCCACACATTCGCCAAGGCGGCACTTCTGGCGATGGGCGTATGCGCCTTCAGCAGTCCGGGCCTGGCAGCGGCGCTCGATCGGCCCGTTCAGCTTGCCCTCAGCGAACTGAAACAGGAAGAACTGCCGGCAAAGCCGGAGAACGGGCAGACCACGCCTGCCCAGCAGGATGGCGCGCCCGCAGAGGCTCCGCAACAGCCGGAAGCACAGCCGACCGAGCCGCAAAAGCCGGCGGAGCCCGCTCCTTCCGAAGCTCCGGCCGAAGCTCCCACAGAAACTCCGGCCCAGGAAACGGCTCCCGCCGCCGAACCGGATGCCGCCGGCAAGCCGACCAATCCGGCCATGCCGAACGCGGCCGAGGGCGCGGAAGTGCCCAAGGTCGAATATGATCTCGGCAAGCTGCCCTTCCCCGTGCGCAAGATGCACGAGCTCATTCTCACCGCCGCCAAATCGGGTTCGATCGAAGCCTTGCGGCCGCTGATCGGCTCGGGCGACGACGTGACCATGCTGTCGCTGGCCGACATAGAAGGCGATCCCCTCGCCTACCTGAAGAGCCAGGCCGGCGATCCCGACGGCCAGGAGATACTGGCGATCCTCGTCGACGTGCTGGAGTCTGGCTATGTGCATATCGATGCCGGCACGGCGGACGAGCTCTATGTCTGGCCCTATTTCTTCGCCTATCCGCTGGACAAGCTGGATGCGAAGCAGAAAGTCGAACTTTTCCAGATCGTTACCGCCGGCGATTATGACGAGATGAAGCAGTTCGGCACCTATGTCTTCTACAGGCTCGGCATCACGCCCAAGGGGCGCTGGCGTTTCTTCGTTACCGGCGACTGAGGATTTATTTCGCCATCGGTGTCACATTCGCATGATCTGCCTCGTCTTGTTCGCGTAACCGAACGAATGGAGGCAGAAATGAAGCCGAGACTGGTTCCCTACAAGTATCACGCAATAGAGCCGATGCTCAGGCTCGAGGAGAGCGTTGCCGCCAATGGCATCGAGACGAGCCTCGCCGAGCTTGTGAAAATCCGTGCCTCGCAGATAAATAGCTGCGCCTATTGCCTCGACATGCACAATCGCGAGGCGCGGGAAAAGGGCGAGAGCGAGCAGCGGCTCTATCTCCTCGCCGGCTGGCGCGAATCGCCGCTCTATACGGATCGCGAGCGCGCGGCGCTGGCCTGGACGGAGACGCTGACGCTCGTGGCGCAGACCCATGCTCCGGACGAGGAATATGAGGCGTTGAAGAGGCATTTCAGCGAGGAGGAGATCGTCAAGCTGACCATGCTCATCGTGACCATCAATGGCTGGAACCGCATCTGCGTCGGCTTCCGCGCCATCCATGCCGTGGAAGGCGACCGTGCCGCAGCCTGACGGCAGTGCGAACTCCTTTGCGCGCCTGCGGCCGCGGCTGACCCGCATTGCCTACCGCATGACCGGGTCGGTCGCCGAGGCCGAGGATATCGTGCAGGAAGGTTTCATTCGCTGGTACCAGGCCGACCGGTCGAAGGTGCGCAACGAAGAAGCCTTCCTCGTGCGCATCATCACCCGGCTGAGCCTCGACCACCTGAAATCGGCGCGGGCAAGGCGCGAATCCTATGTCGGCAACTGGCTGCCGGAGCCGATCATCGCGCCAGGGGCGGAAAGCGCCGAGATGGACGACGACATCACCCTGACGCTGATGCTGGCGCTGGAACGGCTCTCGCCGCTCGAGCGGGCGGCCTTTCTCCTGCACGACGTCTTCGGCCAGGATTTCGGCCAGGTCGCCGAGGCGATCGACCGCGACCCGGCCGCGTGCCGCCAGCTTGCCAGCCGCGCCCGCCAGCATGTGCAGAAGGCAAAGCCGCGCTTTCCGGTATCGAGCGAGCAAGGCGCCAACATAGCCAGGGCCTTCTTCGCGGCGTCGCGCACCGGCGATACCGCCGGCCTTCGGTCCCTGCTGGCGGACGATGTCGTGCTCTATTCGGATGGCGGCGGCAACCGTGTCGCGACGATCAATCCCGTGGTTACCGTGGCCAATGTCTGCCGCTTCTTCGAAAGAACGGCGCGGCGCGAGAATTTCACCGCGCCGCCGCTGCTCTACGAAGGGCCGATCGACGGGCTGCCCGGTCTGGTGACGATGGAGACCGACGGCATCGCGCAGTCGATGGCCTTCGAGATCGAGCACGGCAGGATCAAATCGATCTATGTCGTGCGCAATCCCCAGAAACTTGCGCATCTGCGATTTGCGCAGGCGCCGTCCGGCGGTACAGCTTGATCCTTCGCGATATGCAGGGTGGACCCGCTGATGACCAGGCTTGACATGTACCAGGTCGATGCCTTTACGACCGAGCTCTTCAGCGGCAATCCGGCGGCGGTGCTGGTGCTCGACGATTGGCTCGGCGAGGCCACCATGCAGTCCATCGCGGCAGAGAACAATCTGGCCGAGACCGCCTTCGTCAGGCGCGGCCGGGATGGCTGGGACCTGCGCTGGTTCACGCCGGTGCACGAGGTCGATTTCTGCGGCCACGCCACCCTCGCCTCGGCGCATGTGCTTGCCCGCGAACTCGGCATCAAGGGCCCGTATTCGTTCGAAACCCGCGTCGGGACCTTGCGGGTAAGCGAAGGCGACGGCGCCTATCAGCTCGATTTCCCGTCTTTCCCGCCCGAGCCGCTGGGGGATGTGGAACTGCCGGAGGGCCTTTCGGCCACGCCGATCGTCGCGGCGTTCCGCAATTTCGAGAATGTGTTCATCGAGATCGAAAGCGAGGCGGCGCTGGCCGAATTCGTTCCCGACCATCAGAAGATACTGCGCTTGCAGCCGCTGAGCCTGGTCGTGACCGCCAGGGGCGACGAACATGATTTCGTTTCGCGCTATTTCGCGCCCCATGCCGGCATACCGGAGGACCCGGTTACCGGCTCGATCCACGCCACCCTGACGCCCTATTGGGCCGGAAAACTGGGCAAGAACAGGCTGTCGGCGTTCCAGCGTTCGCGGCGCGGCGGCCGGCTCGGCTGCGAACTCGCCGGCGACCGCGTTCTCATCACCGGCGCGGCGATAACCTTCATGAAGGCCGAGATCTATCTTCCCTGAAGCGCTTCGGCGAACAGCACCGGTTCGCCCTGCCCCGGCGTCACGATCTCGCCTTCCCACATGATCTTTCGACCGCGGACGATGGTGCCGACCGGCCAGCCGGTGACGATCCTGCCGTCATAGGGCGTCCATCCGGCCTTCGAGCCGACCTGCGCATTGGTGATGGTCTCGCGCCGCTTCATGTCCACGATGGTCAGGTCGGCATCATAGCCCACCGCAATGCGGCCCTTGCGCGCCATGCCGAAGAGCCGGTTGGGGCCATGCGAGGTGAGGTCGACGAAGCGCTCGATCGAAAGCCGGCCCTCGTTGACATGGTCGAGCATGATCGGCACCAGCGTCTGCACGCCGGTCATGCCCGAGGGAGATGACGGGTACGGCTTCGACTTCTCCTCCAGCGTATGCGGGGCATGGTCCGACCCCAGCACATCGACGATGCCCTGCGAGACGCCTTTCCACACCCCGTCGCGATGGCGCACGTCGCGCACCGGCGGGTTCATCTGGATGAGGTTGCCGAGCGTTGCATATTGGCTGGCTTCGAGCGTCAGATGGTGCGGCGTCGCCTCGCAGCTCGCCACATCCTTGTGCCCGGCAAGGAAATCGATCTCCTCGGCCGTCGAAATGTGGAGGACGTGGATGCGCGCCCGGGTCTCCTGCGCGATGCGGACCAGCCGCTGCGTGCATTGCAGCGCCGCGATTTCGTCGCGCCAGACCGGATGCGAGGCAGGATCGCCCGCAACCCGCAGGCCTTCCCGCTCGCGCAGGCGGAACTCGTCCTCCGAATGGAACGCCGCGCGCCGGCGCGTATTCCTCAGGATGGACCGGACGCCCTCGTCGTCCTCGACCAGGAGATTGCCGGTGGACGAGCCCATGAACACCTTGATGCCGGCCGCGCCCGGCAGGCGCTCGAGTTCGGCCACGTCCTGCGCATTTTCCCGCGTGCCGCCCACCCAGAAGGCAAAATCGCAGTGCATGCGATGGCGCGCGCGCTTCACCTTGTCTTCCAGCGTTTCCGCCGAAGTGGTCAGGGGCTTGGTGTTCGGCATTTCGAACACGGCGGTAACGCCGCCAAGTACCGCCGAACGCGAGCCGCTTTCGAGGTCTTCCTTGTGCTCGAGGCCGGGCTCGCGGAAATGAACTTGGCTATCGACCACGCCGGGCAGGATATGGAGACCCGTCGCATCGACGATTTCGGCGGCGGAAGCCGTGCCGAGATTGCCGATGGCGGCGATCCGCCCGTCTCTGATGCCGATATCACGCAGCGCAACGCCATCATGATTGACGACCATCCCGCTTCTGAAAATCGTGTCGAAGGTTTGAGCCATTTGCATCCGGTTCCTTGCGAAGCTGTCCACAGCGGATTACGTAACAGAAGCAGGAAAGGCAAGGGTGATGCTATGCCGACGGTGGATTTGAGCGAAAGAGCTGTGATTGATGTCGATGGCGAGGATGCGGAAAGCTTTCTGCAGAATCTCATCACGACCAACCTCGACGATCTCGCGCCGGACGATCTGAAGCCGGGCGCGCTTCTCAGCCCGCAAGGCAAGATCCTGTTTCAGTTCCTGGTGTCGCGCAAGGCCGGCGGCGGCTTCCGCCTCGACCTGCCGCAGGCGCCGGCGGACGATCTCGTCAAGCGCCTGACGCTTTACAGGCTGCGGGCGAAAGCCGCGATTTCCAAGCAATCCGAAGCACTTGTGCGCATAAGTTTCGGTGATGATTCCGCTGCGTCGCAAACAGAATCAACCTATCGCGACCGGCGCTTTGCGGCCGAACCCGTCTACCGTGCCTATGGCGCGGCCCCGGCTGCGAATTCGGATGAGCGCGAATGGACATTGCTGCGCATCCGCCATGGCGTCGCAGAGGCACCCGTCGATTTCGCGCTCGGCGACGCGTTTCCCCATGACATCAATTTCGACCAGATCGAAGGCGTTTCGTTCAGGAAGGGCTGTTTTGTCGGGCAGGAAGTGGTCTCGCGCATGCAGCACCGGGGAACGGCGCGCCGGCGGGTGCTCATCGCCTCGGCCGAACAGTCGTTGCCCGAGGCGGGAACGCCAGTGACCGTCAATGGCCGCGAGATCGGGACGCTCGGCAGCACGGTGGACAATACCGGACTGGCGCTGGTGCGCATCGACCGCGTGAAAGACGCGATGGATGGCGGCGCGGCGATCCTGGCAGGAGATATCGCCATCCGTCTTGCCATTCCGCCCGAACACCGGTTTACTTTTCCGGCTGAAACACAAGAGGCATAGCAGGAACCCATGCTGCGATCGGTGAAGCCGCCAGCAATCTCTGAAAAGCCGGAACTGCGGGCCTGGCAGCGCATGCTGTCGGGGCGGCGGCTGGATCTGCTCGACCCCTCGCCGCTCGATATCGAGATCGAGGACATCGCCCATGGACTCTCGCGCGTCGCGCGCTGGAACGGCCAGACCATCGGCGAGCACGCCTATTCGGTCGCGCAGCATTCGCTGCTGGTCGAACAGATATTCGGCTTGATCTTTCCGCGCGCCACGCCGGAGCAACGCCTGTCGACGCTGCTGCACGATGCGGCGGAATATGTCATCGGCGACATGATCTCGCCCTTCAAGGCGGTCGTCGGCGGCGATTACAAGAGCGTCGAGACGCGGCTGCAGCGGGCGATCCATCTGCGCTTCTCGCTTGCGGATGGTGCCGGCGACGATCTGCGGCGTTCGATCAAGCGCGCCGACGCCGTTGCCGCCTATTACGAGGCGACGCGGCTTGCGGGGTTCTCCGAGCCGGAAGCCGCCGAGTTCTTCGGCCGGCCGCGCGGCATCGATCCGGACAGGCTCGAACTCATGCCCTTGCCGACGCGCAGCGCCCAGACCCGTTTTCTCGAACGATTCGCCGCGCTCGACCAATTGCGATCGGAGGGATAGACCATGCCGCACATCGTCGTATCCCCTCTTTCCAGGCTCGCGGAGGCGGCGGCGCAGTTCGGCGCCCGCGACATGCTGAGCCTGATCAATGCCGGGACGCCCGTCACCCGTCCGGCTGAAATCGAGGCGGCCCGTCACCTCTTCATCGGCTTCAACGACATAGTCGAGCCGATGGAGGGCATGACCCACCCGACGGTCCAGCACATCAACCAGTTCCTGGAATTCGGCAGGCGGTGGGACCGGCGCGCGCCGCTGCTCATCCATTGCTATGCCGGTATTTCGCGCTCCACCGCCGGCGCCTATATCACCGCCCTCGCGCTCAATCCCGAGCTGGACGAGGTGGAACTGGCACAGACCTTGCGGCGGAATGCGCCTTCCGCCACCCCGAATGGGCGGCTGGTGGCGCTGGCGGACGACATGCTGGGCCGCAAGGGCCGCATGGTCGATGCGATCAAGGCCATCGGCCGCGGCGAGGAAGCCTTCGAGGGCACGCCCTTCATTCTGCCGCTGACGATCCCCCGATGACGACTGCCATCAATGCCGTTGAAATCAATCTCAGCGCCGCCATCGCTGCGGTCGCCAACAATGTGCCGCTGATCCTCACCACCCGCTCCGAAACGACGCCTTCGCTGGAAGAACTGCCGTTCGGGCCGTTCAATCCGCTGCAGCACCGGACATTCGAGACCGGACTGCGTGCTTGGGTTGCAGAGCAGACACCTTTGCAACTTGGATATGTGGAGCAGCTCTATACGTTCGGCGATCGCGGCCGGCACAAGACGGCGGAAGACAGGGATCTCCACGTCGTTTCCGTCGGTTATCTGGCGCTGACCCGGCTGACGGAGAATGATGGCGAGGCGCTGCGCAAGGCCGGGGCGCAATGGCGCAGCTGGTATTCGTTCCTGCCCTGGGAGGACTGGCGCGGCGGAAAGCCGGCGATCATCGACAGCGCCATCCGCCCGGCCCTGCTGGAGTGGGCGCAGCAGAGCGGCGTCCAATCCCGGCTCAGCCGCTTCCGGCTGGCCTTTGGCGACGAGAACATCGGCTGGGACGAAGAGCGCGTCCTCGAACGCTATGAATTGCTCTACGAGGCCGGGCTGGTGGCGGAGGCCGTGCGCGATGGCCGGGCGGAACGCGACGCATCGCACTGCGTGGCCGGCATTGCCATGAGCTTCGACCATCGCCGCATCCTGGCGACCGCCATTTCGCGCCTGCGCGCCAAGCTCAAATATCGGCCCGTCGTGTTCGAGCTGATGCCGCCGACATTCACGCTTACCGCCCTGCAGGAGACGGTGGAGGCCATTTCCGGCCGCCATCTGCACAAGCAGAACTTCCGCCGACTGGTCGAAACCACCGAACTCGTGGAGCCGACCGGCGCCGAGCAGACCCAGGCGCGCGGGCGACCGGCAGCGCTTTATCGCTTCCGCCACAATGTCCTCGAGGAGCGCAGCGTGGCGGGCCTGAGGGTCGGCAACAGGTCATGAGGAGGACGTCTTGAGCGAAGGACCGACATCGAAGAACGCCGACGGGATATTCGAGCCGTTCGCTTCCGCCGACGTGCCGCTGGAGCAATGGTCCGAGGGTACGCGCTATGGCAGCAGCTACCGCTATCTGTCCGGCTATGGCGGCGCGACCCATGTCGGCGTCGCACTCGAGGAACTCGCGCCCGGCAAGGAATCGACCCTCAACCATTTCCACATGCTGGAGGAAGAGCAGGCCTTCATTCTGGAAGGCGAGATGACCTTGCGCCTCGGCGACAGGACCTACCGCATGAAGGCGGGCGACCATGTCTGCTTTCCCGCCGGGCAGCAGGCGGGCCATTCCTTCTACAATCACGGCGATGCGCCGTGCCGCTTTCTCATCATCGGCGAGAAGAACCCGAACGAGGTCGTAGTCTATCCCGAAACCGGCCGTGTCGCCGTCCGCCTGCTCGGCGAGGGCTATGCCCGCGCCGCGAAGATGGATTACTGGCAGGGAGCGGATGTTGCGGGCAAGCCGGACATTGCCGACTGAGCGGGCGCGCGCCTGTCCCTCGCCCCTATGACGGCACGATGCGGATGACGTTGCCCCACGGATCGACGAGCTCGCGCTCGCCCGTCGCGCCTGCGGAACTGAATTCCGCCCAGGCAAGGCCCGATCGGTCGGCATCGCGCTTGCCGGCGCCGCGGCTCTGCCAGATATTGGCCGCGACGTGATGGTGATATCCGCCTGACGACATGAAAACGGCCGAAGGTCCGTATTCGGCAACCGTCTGCAGGCCGACTTCCCGGTGCCACCAGTCCTCGGCCTCGCGCGCATTGCCGACCCGCAGGTGAAGATGTCCCACCATGGTGCCGTCCGGCGCGCCGGTCCATTCCTCGCCGGCGCCTTGTTCGGTCATCAGATTGGCGACATCCAGCCGTTCGGTGGCCATGGCAATGCGCGGCCCCTCCCAGCGCCAGGCCTCGGGAGCGCGATCGGCATAGATTTCGACGCCATTGCCCTCGGGGTCCGTCAGGTAGATCGCCTCGCTGACGTGATGGTCCGAAGCGCCGGTGATCGGCGTGCGCCTGTCGATGGCGCGCCGCGCCCAGCGCGCAAGATCGCTGCGCCCCGGCAGGAGGAATGCCGTATGATAGAGACCGGCGCTATGCGGATCGTCCGCGCGCACGGCCGAGGCCTGTTCGATCTCCAGCAAGGCCCTGTCGCCGGCGCCGAGAACGATGGAAGCGCCCTTTCTCGCGATCTCGCGCAGGCCAAGCACGTCCATGTAATAGCCCGCCAGCGCTTCGGCGTCCTTCGCCTTGATGCCGATCTTCGAGACATGGATCGGTGTCTGTCCCGCAAATGGTGTTTCAGTCATTCTGGCCTCCGCACGCCCTGCGACCGTTGCTGCAAGGCCGGCGATCGCCGCCACCAAGCTTCGCCGTGTCAATTGCATGGCCGCATCCTGTTTCCGTTGCCATGGAAGCTCGGTCTTTGTGGGCCCGAATACAAGAGCGCCGACGGCGACAGCATGTTCACCATTCGTGAACCGGCGCCATGGTTTCGTCCATTGGCCGCCTATGCTCGGCCCTCGCCGCGACAGTTGCGGATCAAGGAAAATCTTCTATGTAGGGTGTATCGGCGGGGTGCAAATGTTAGAATCAGACCACTAGATACGGCGCATGAAAGTCAAAGATACCGATATTCTCATCATTCCGGGCTATACCAATTCCGGGCCGGACCATTGGCAGACCCGCTGGCAGACGCGGCTATCGACAGCACGCCGGGTCGAGCAGGCCGAATGGAGCAAGCCGGTGCGCGAGGATTGGGTGGCCGAAGTCGTCAAGGCCATTGGCGAGGCGACGCGCCCCGTCGTGGTGGTCGCCCATTCGCTCGGCGTGCCCACCTTCATCCATGCCATTCCGGAGATCGGCGACAAGGTGAAGGGTGCGTTCCTCGTCACCCCGCCGGATGTCTCCAATCCGAAGATCAGGCCGAAGCACCTGATGACCTTCGGGCCCTATCCGCGCGATCCGTTCACTTTCCCCTCGATCGTCGTCGCCAGCCGCAACGATCATTATTGCAGCTATGAGGTCGCGGACGACCTTGCCGCCGCCTGGGGCTCGCTGATCGTCGATGCGGGCGAGTCCGGCCACATCAATGCCGAATCGGGGCATGGACCATGGCCGGAGGGCTCCATGGTCTTCGCGCAGTTCCTGTCACGGCTCTGACGGCTCAGGGCTTGTCCAGCCCATCGAGAATACCCTGGACCCCGGCGATCAGATAGGCGGTATCGACCCCAAGCGCGATGTAGCGATAGCCGAGACCGGCGAAACGGTTGGCGATCTGCGCGTTGGCGGCGTAGATGCCGCAAAGCTTGCCGGCATCCCTCGCCTTCTCGGCGATCCGCGTCAAGGGCTCGATGATCGCCTCCGATCCGGCGTCGACCTCGGCGCCATTGCTCCAGGCGATGGAAAAATCCGACGGCCCGACGAAGACGCCGTCTATGCCGTCCGTCGCAAGGATGTCTTCGGTCCGCTCATAGGCTTCCCGCGTCTCGATCATGGCGAATGCCAGCGTTTCATCGTTGACCTGGCGCAGATAGGCGCCGGAACCGCCTTCGCCATAATTGCCGGGACGGCCGCGCAGCTGTCCCCATGAGCGTTCGCCGACCGGCGGATATTTCATCGCCCGCGCGAAGAGCCGGGCATCGGCGACGTTGTTGATCATTGGCGCGACGACGGCCTCGACGCCGAAATCGAGCGCGCGGCTGGCAAGGTCGAAACGCCCGACCGGAACCCTCACCGCCGCATGCTTGCCGGCCGCGCGCATGATCCCGGTCAGGGCGACGATGCTGGCCGTATCATGCGCACCGTGCTGCATGTCCAACAGCGTCGTCTGCAGCGGCGTGCGGCACAGGGCCTCCATCGCCAGAGGATCGGTCAGGCTCGACCAGCCCGAATAAAGGGTTTCACCGCCCCTGAGGCGCTTGGCTAATGACATGATTTTTCGACTCTCCCTATGCAGAACGGCATATTGCGAAAGGCGGCAAGCGGCGGTCAAGGGCCTGAAGGTCGCGGTCGGCCATAAAAAAAAGCCGCCTTGCGGCGGCCGAGGCTGCTGGACAGCCCGTGTCGACAATGTGGACCCGGCGAACCGGCTTCTCGCCGGCCGGCCGGGTCCTCGAATTCTACGATGCGCTTTCGACCTGGCGGATGGCCTCGATCATCAGTTCTTCCATGGTGCGGCGAATGCGATGATCCGACTGGTCTATGCCGGCAGCATCGAAATCCGCCCGGATCTTGCGGAAAACATCCTCATCACCGGCCTCATGGAAATCGGCAACAATGACTTCCTTTGCGTAGGCTTCGGCCTCTTCCCCGGTCTTGCCGAGCTTTTCAGCCGCCCACAATCCGAGTAGCTTGTTGCGCCGCGCCTCAGCCCGGAACCGGACTTCCGCGTCATGCGCGTACTTGTTCTCGGCAGCGTTCTTGCGATCTTCCATGGTCATATGTATTGCTCCCGCAATTGATTGGGTCATCCTCTGTATATCCGGTCTTACGGCATTTTTCAGGCCTGACCAGATACAAAATCCATTCCGACACCCCATATAAACAAAACGTGCAAAACCGAAAGCCTCAATCGGGAAGCTGCAATCTGCATTTCGCCGGGCGCTGGAGGCATGTGGCAGTTCGACAAAACAGGGGAGCCATGCAATGCATCATTGTGAAATGCCCCATTTTGCTATAGTTAGCGCCCCAAACATGACTGCCCCCATACGGGCGGGCCGATAACTCCAATACAGAGATTTTAAATGAATCGTCGCCGCCGTGTCTACGAAGGCAAAGCAAAAATCCTTTATGAAGGTCCTGAGCCCGGCACCCTCGTCCAGCATTTCAAAGATGAAACGACTGTGCTGCACCCCAAGAAGAGCGAGGTGATCGACGGCAAGGGTGTCCTGAACAACCGGATTTCCGAGTATATATTCGCCCAGCTCAACCGCATGGGCATCCCGACGCATTTCATCCGCCGCCTCAACATGCGCGAGCAGCTGATCAAGGAAGTGGAAATCATCCCGCTTCAGGTCGTGGTGCGCAATGTGGCCGCGGGCTCGCTGGCAAAGCGCCTCGGCATCGAGGAAGGGACCGTTCTCCCGCGCTCGATCATCGAGTTCTACTACAAGAATGACGAGCTCGACGACCCGATGGTCTCCGAGGAGCACATCACGGCGTTCGGCTGGGCCGCGCCGCAGGAGATCGACGATATCATGGCGCTCGCCATCCGTATCAACGACTTCCTCAGCGGTCTGTTTCTCGGCGTCGGCATCCAGCTCATCGATTTCAAGATCGAATGTGGCAGGCTCTATGAGGGCGACCTCATGCGCATCGTGCTCGCGGACGAGTTCACGCCCGATTCCGCCCGGCTCTGGGACAGCCAGACGGCGGAGAAGCTGGACAAGGACCGGTTCCGCCGCGACATGGGCGGGTTGATCGAGGCCTATCAGGAAGTTGCGCGGCGCCTCGGAATCATGAACGAGAATGAGCAGAACCGCCCGGCGGGGCCCGTTCTGGTAAAATGACAGCGGATCTTTCCCAGGAGAAGAATAGAGCGATGAAGGCACGTGTTACGGTTACCTTGAAAAATGGTGTTCTTGACCCGCAGGGCAAGGCCATTGTCGGCGCATTGGGCAGCCTCGGCTTCGAGGGCGTCAACTCGGTGCGCCAGGGCAAGGTTTTCGATATCGAGATCGACGGGAGCGACCGCGCCAGCGCGGAGGAAAACCTCAAGATCATGTGCGAGAAGCTGCTCGCCAATACCGTGATCGAGAATTACAGTATCGCCATCGATTGACCAGCACAGCAAGGATGGAATTGCTTCCATGAAATCAGCAGTCGTTCTTCTCCCCGGCCTCAATCGCGACCGCGACATGATTGCGGCCCTGACAAAGATTTCCGGCGTGGCACCGCAGACGGTGTGGCAGACCGACACGGAGATTCCCGATGTCGATCTCATCGTCATTCCCGGCGGCTTCTCCTACGGCGATTATCTGCGTTGCGGTGCAATCGCAGCGCGCATGCCGGTCATGCAGGCCATCCGCGACAAGGCGGACAAGGGCGTGATGGTCATGGGCGTATGCAACGGGTTCCAGATCCTGGTGGAAGCCGGCCTGCTGCCTGGCGCGCTGATGCGCAATTCCTCGCTGAAATTCGTCTGCAGGAAAGTGAAGCTCGAGGTGACCAACGCCAATACGCCGTTCACCCGCGGCTATTCCCACGGCCAGATCATCGATTGCCCGGTGGCGCATCACGACGGCAATTACTTCGCCGATGAAGAGACGCTGGCGCGTCTCGAGGGCGAAGGCCAGATCACCTTCCGCTATGCGCAGGGCACCAATCCGAACGGCTCGATCAACGACATTGCCGGTATCATCAACAGCAAGGGCAATGTCCTCGGCATGATGCCGCATCCGGAAAACCTGATCGAGAGCGCCCATGGCGGCGATGATGGCCGGGCGCTGTTTGCCGGCGTGCTGGGCGTCGCAGCCTGATTCGACAAGGCGCGCCGGTCTGGCGCGACCTTTCTTGATCTCTTGCAGCATTCCTATAGGCTCGATGCAGCGGCTCCACGCAAAGAGAGCCGCTTCTCAAGGAGGAATGCAATGAAACTCTACTCCCGCCCCCTCTCGCCCTATTCCTCAGTCATTCGTTGTATCGCCTATTACAAGAATGCGCCGGTGAAGGTGGTGGCGCCGCCCGCCGGCAATCCCATACCGGAAGAGTTTCGCGCCGTTTCTCCGTTCAAGCGCATTCCAGTCCTCGTCACGGGCTCCGGCCTGACCATCATCGAAGCGCCGGTGATCGCGGAATATCTGGAAGAGCACTTTCCCGAACCGGCAATCCTGCCCGCCGACTCGCGCGACCGCGCCGTCGTTCGCATGGTGGCGCGCATCGCCGAACAGGAAGTGCTGGTTCCGGTCATGCAGCTGTTCGAGCTGCTCTATTTCAAGTCCAGCGACGCCAAGCAGATTTCGGCGCTTTACGAGAGAATGGAGCGCGGCCTGGCCGAGCTCGAGGAGCGTATCGGCCATGGCGCCTTCGCCCATGGCGATCAGTTGACGCTCGCCGATGCCTGGCTGACGCCGATCCGCTTCGTATTCAACAATTTCCGCCAGCTTTCCGGCCGTTCCGACCTTCTGGAGCCCTATCCGAATTTCGATGCCTATGAGCAACGAATTCTTCAGGACCCGGTGCTATCGGTGGTCTGGTACGAGATGACGGATGGATTGAAGGTCTTCATGAAGACCCTCGAGTCCGCCTGATCTTCCAGACCATCCATTTGACCGCACGGCGGCGCCACCGGAGAGCATGCAATGAGAATGTCGCATATGGTGGCGATCGCCACCGTTCTGATCACCACCGGCGCGCTCTCCGCCTGCCAGTCCGCCAGTAAACCCGGTCCCGGCAGCCTCGCCTTCTCCTCCAGCAAGGCGGCGCTGCCGACGATGGAACGCGTGGCGCTCGCCGCCAATGGCTGCTGGTTCAAGGCGAATGATTCGAGCTTCCGCGCCTATCGTCTCGCGCCCGAGCTCAATTCCTATTCAGGTCGTCCGCGCATCCTCGTCGTGCCCGGCAACAATCCCGGCGGTCGCCCGCTGCTCGTCGTTCACGCGGAAGGCAATCCGGCGAAGGTCGAAGCCTTCGGTCCGCTGATGCATGCCTCGGTCGGCAGCCGTATCGGCGCGGATGTCAAGCGCTGGGCCGATGGCGATTCTTCCTGCTCCGCCAAGGGCTAAGCCACGTTTTCTCACAGACCGTAGACATTGGCGTCGGTCGGAAAGACGCGCGAGCGCACATCATCCGCATAGGCCTTGATCGCGTCATCGGTGGCAGCACCGACGGCGCCATAGACCTTGACGAATTTCGGCGGCCTCGGATTGTAGCCGAGCATATCCTCCATGACGAGAATCTGGCCGTCGCACTGGCGCGAACCGCCGATGCCGATGGTCGGAATGGCGA
Organism: Phyllobacterium sp. 21LDTY02-6; assembly: GCF_023554255.2. GTDB lineage: Bacteria > Pseudomonadota > Alphaproteobacteria > Rhizobiales > Rhizobiaceae > Phyllobacterium. The sequence continues at coordinate 268,064 of NZ_JAMJWD020000007.1, forward strand.
TCTCGCGCGAAATCTCGGCCGCCAATGGTTCGACGATGCCTTCGAGGACGACCGCGAAGGCCCCGGCCTGGCTGACCGCCTCCGCGTCCGCCTTGATCCGTGGCCAGAGCGCCTGGTCGCGGCCTTGCGTCTTGAAACCGCCCAGTGTGTTGATGGATTGCGGCGTCAGCCCCACATGCGCCATGACGGGTATGCCGCGCCCGGTCAGAAAGGCGATGGTGGGCGCCATCAAGGCCCCGCCCTCGAGCTTCACCGCCCCGCATCCCGTCTCCTGCATGATGCGGGCAGCGTTTTCGAACGCGGTCTCCGGGCTCGATTCGTAGGAGCCGAATGGCATGTCCACCACGATCAGCGCCTGCGACGTGCTGCGCACCACCGCTTTGCCATGTATGATCATCATGTCGAGCGTGACGCCGAGCGTCGAATCCATCGCGTAGAGCACCATGCCGAGACTGTCGCCAACGAGCAGCAGATCCGCATGGGGATCGGCGATCCGCGCCGTGGTGGCATGATAGGCGGTGAGCGCCACGATCGGCTCTGCGCCTTTGCGGCCGCGGATATCAGGCGCGGTGACGCGCCTGGTCACGATTTGCTTGCTCATGTTTTCCTCCCCGTCCCCTAACCGATGACGCGCTGGTCGATCAGGCGGACCTTGCCAAATCTCACGGTCAGAAGAACGACCACCGATTGCCTTATCCGTCCCGATACGGGATCGAGCGTCCCGGCATCGCGAATATCGACGGCTTCGATCTGCGCGCGCGGTTCGCCCTGCAATATCTCCCGCACCTTGTTGCGCAGCGCCGACACGGAGCGCTGGCCCTCCGCATAGAGCCGCGCGGCTTCGTCGAGCGCCCGGGCCAGCACAGGCGCTGCCGCGCGGTCTTCCGCCGTCAGCAGCGCATTGCGCGACGAACAGGCGAGCCCGTCCGCCTCGCGCATGGTGGCAACGCCGTTGATCCTGATCGGCATGTCGAGATCTTCGACCATCCGGCGGATGATGACCAATTGCTGGTAGTCCTTCTCGCCGAAGAAGGCTTCATCCGGCTGGACGATGTTGAAGAGCTTGGTGACCACGGTCGTGACGCCGCGGAAATGACCGGGCCTGATCTTGCCCATGAGAATACGCGAGAGTACCGGGTTTTCGACGATCGTATGGGCGCCGGGGCGGTAGATCTCCGCCACTTCCGGCGTAAAGACGTAATCCGCGCCCTCGGCCTCGAGCTTGGCGAGGTCTCCCTGCATGTCGCGCGGATAGGTCGAAAGGTCCTCGTTCGGCGCAAATTGGGTCGGATTGACGAATATGGAAACAATCGTCACGTCGCAGGCAGCCCTTGCCCGGCGCACCAGTTCCATATGGCCGACATGCAGGTAGCCCATGGTCGGCACCAGGCCGATCGTCCGGCCTTTTCGGCGCTCGGCCGCCAGCGCCGCCCGCAATTCCGCAATCGTAGCAATCACTTTCATCGCAGTTCGATATCCAGTCCGATATCCAGTGTCGGCGCCGCCATGGTGATCTTCGACGTGGAAATATAATCGACGCCGGTTTCGGCGACAGCCTTGATCGTCTCGAAGTCGATCCGGCCCGACGCTTCCAGCTTCGCCCGGCCTGCATTGATTTCTACCGCCTTTTCAAGCAGTTCCGGCCCCATATTATCAAGTAGAATCACATCGGCGCCGACATCCAGCGCCTGCTGCATCTGCTCCAATCCATCGACCTCCACTTCGATCTTGACCAAATGGCCCGCATAGGCCCGCGCCGCCAATATTGCCTTGGCAACACCTCCGGCAACGGCGATGTGATTATCCTTGATCAAAATGGCATCGTCGAGGCCGAAGCGATGGTTGGAGCCGCCACCGCATTTGACCGCATATTTGGCGAAGGCGCGCATGCCGGGAATGGTCTTGCGCGTATCGCATACCCTCGCCTTCGTATGGGCGATGAGGGCGGCAAAACGCGCCGTATGGGTGGCGATCCCGCTCAGGTGCATCAGGAAATTCAATCCGACGCGCTCGGCGGAAAGGATGGCGCGGGCATTGCCCTCGACGGTCGCGACGTGCTGGCCGGGGCTGACACGCTCTCCGTCGCCGACAAGTGCCTGGAAGGAGATGGCCGGATCGATGGCGGCGAAGGCAGCCCGGGCGAAGTCGACGCCGCAGATCACGCCGTCCTCGCGGCTAGAAAGCACTGCCCTCGCGCGCGCCTCTTCCGGCAGCGTCGCATTCGTCGTCAGATCGCCGGCACGGCCTAGATCTTCGAGCAGCGCGGCCCGCACCGCATCGACGATCAATATCTGCGGCAGGCTCGGCCGATGGGCGGCGACCTGCTTCTGCGCATTGGCGCTCATCATGCAAACTCCATCAACTCGGCAATGGTTGCCTCGGCATCGGAAAGGGTGAGAAAGGTCCGGTGCTGCCATTCCGGCCGGGTCTCGGCGAAATCGGTGCGGAAATGCCCGCCCCTGCTCTCCAGCCGGCGCAGGGCGCTGGTGGCGACGAGCTTTGCCGTGGCCAGGGCATTGCGGAAGGCCGCATCCCTGTTCGCCTTTTCGAGGTCGAGGATCACCCTCAAACCCTCCAGCATGTCGTCGCGATTGCGCAGCACGCCGAAGCTGGCGCTCATCGTCTGCCGCAGCCGCGTCATCGCGGCGCTGTCCGTTTCGGCGACCAGGTCGTCGCATTCGACCGACCCCTTCGACCAGTCACCGGCATTGCCGCTCTCGCCCTTGCCGAGGCTGGCGGCGATCCGTGCGGAGAACACCACGGCTTCGAGGAGCGAATTGGATGCCAGGCGGTTCGCCCCATGCGCGCCGGTGGAGGTGCATTCGCCGCAGGCCCAGAGGCCATCGATCGAGGTGCGGCCATTGCTGTCGGTCAGGATGCCGCCCATGAAATAATGCGCGGCCGGGACCACCGGGATGGGCTGCGTCACCGGATCGATGCCGGCGTCGCGGCAATATTTGTAGACGGTCGGGAATTCCTCCGGAAACGCAGCGCCGACCGCGCTGGTGCAATCCAGCCAGGCGCCGCGGCCGCTGCGCACTTCCGCATAGATGCCGCGAGCCACCACGTCGCGCGGCGCAAGCTCGCCCGCCGGGTCGATCTTGAGCATGAACCTTTCGCCCGTGCGGTTGACCAATGTCGCGCCATGCCCGCGCAGGGCTTCCGTGGCCAGGGGAGCGGGGTCCTTGTCGACATCGAGCGCGGTCGGATGAAACTGCACGAACTCCATGTCGGCCATCATGGCGCCGGCCCTTGCGGCCATGCCGATGCCTTCACCCCTCGCCTCGGAGGGATTGGTCGTAACCGCATAGAGGTGACCGATGCCGCCGGTCGCAAGGACGATCGTCGAGGCGGCGAGGCGCGTCTTCGCACCGCGTCCCGCGTCCGGCCGGGCAATGACACCGGTGACAGCGCCCCGCGCCGTGGTGATATCCTCGGCGACATAGCCCTCAAGCAGCCTGATCGAGGGCGTCGCCTCGACCGCGCGCACCAGCGCCTGCATGATGGCGCGGCCCGCCAAGTCGCCCCTCACCCGCACGATGCGGCTTTCGGAATGCGCGGCCTCGCGGGAAACCTGCAGCCGGCCCTCCAGGTCGCGGTCGAAGGGTACGCCATATTCGAGCAGGTCGTGGACCCGCGCCGCCGCCTCGCCCGCCATCAGCCGGGCAATGGCCTCGTCGACGATGCCGTCGCCAGCGGCCACAGTGTCGGCCACGTGCTTTTCCATCGTGTCGCCCTGCGATACGGCGGCGGCAATGCCGGCCTGCGCCCAGGCCGACGAGGCGCCACGGCCTATCGGCGCGGCGGCAAGGATCGTCACGGGGCGCGGCGCCAGCTTGAGCGCGCAGAACAGGCCGGCGAGGCCCCCGCCGATGATGATGACGGGATCAGGGCGAACAGACATCGTCGTTCCTTCCGCCTCAGTTGTTGAGATTGACCATGCGCTCCACGGCGAGACGCGCTTTCTCGGCGACCAGCGGGTCCACATGGACCTCGTCCCGCATATAGACTAGGCTTTCCAATATGTTGGGGAGCGTGATCCGCTTCATATGCGGGCAGAGATTGCACGGCTTGATGAACTCGACGCCCGGCACTTCGGATTCGATGTTGGAGGCCATCGAGCATTCCGTGACGAGCAGGACCTTGGCCGGTCGGTTGTCCTTGACGTAGTTGATCATGCCGCTCGTCGATCCGGTATAATCGGCCACGGCGACCACCTCTGGCGGGCATTCCGGATGCGCGATGATCTGGATCGACGGATCGGCGGCGCGATAGGCAAGCAATTCCTCGGCGGTGAACCTTTCATGCACCTCGCAGTGACCCTTCCAGGTCAGGATCTTCACCTTGGTCTGCGCGGCGACATTGAGCGCCAGGAACTCGTCGGGAATGCAAAGCACACGGTCGACACCGAAACTTTCGACGACCTGCACCGCATTGGCGGAGGTGCAGCAGATATCGCTTTCCGCCTTCACTTCGGCGGAGGTGTTCACATAGGTGACGATCGGCACGCCCGGATAGGTCTCGCGCAACAGGCGGACATCGGCGCCGGTGATCGATTCGGCCAGCGAGCAGCCGGCGCGCATGTCGGGGATGAGCACGGTCTTGTGCGGATTGAGCAGTTTCGAGGTCTCGGCCATGAAGTGCACGCCGCACTGGACGATGATATCGGCATCGACCTTGGTGGCTTCCTTGGCGAGCTGCAGCGAGTCGCCGACAATATCGGCGACGCAGTGGAAAATCTCCGGCGTCTGGTAATTATGCGCGAGAATGACGGCGTTGCGCTGCTTCTTCAGGCGGTTGATCGCCGCCACGTAGGGCGCATAGACCGGCCACTCGATCCTTGGAATGTGATGGGCCACCCGCTCGTAGAGATGGGCAGTCTCGGCTTCCACCGCCGGCGTATAGGCGAGGTCCGGCATGGGCAGGATGCCAAAACGATCGGCGGCGGCCATGCCGGGCGCGCGGTGATCATTGCTACGGGCTGTGCTGGTCATATCCACATTCCTCCTGGACATCCTTGGATCGGCGCCCTTCCGCACCGCGATCATTTATACTCACTTTGAGCATATTTACGATCAAAAGAAAAACGGCAGCGCCGTTCTTCCTTTAATTAGGCGATAAATTCGCCGGCTTCAAGGCCGTAATTTCTCCTCGCCCGCAAAAAGCGCCTTCGCAGCCGCCGCAGAACCCCGCGATTCGGTTGCGGAAACGAGCTTTAAAATCATCAGTTGCGCCAGTAATCGCCACGGTAACGGCGTTCGGAACGCTCGCGCTTGCGCGGGCTGTCGCCACCGATGCGCGGGGTGCAATCGGTAAAGACCTTCGCATTGAAATCGGTCGGCCGGTCGCACCAGACCAGCGGGCTCACCCTGCCCGAATTGGCGCAGCCTGCCAGTGTTACAAGTCCAAGGGCCAGAACCGGCAGTGTCATGCGCATGGGTAATCCTTTCGAAAGCTCAAGTCTTCGAGCTTATTTAGACCGTGCCGGGGTTTATTCAACCGTGGCACTCCGGAATAAGCGCGCGGCCCTGCCCTCTGGCGCCTGCCTGTCGCGAGGATCAATCGCGCAGCGCTGCCTCGATCTGATCGAGCACATCCGTCTTGCCGATACCGGTCAGGAAGGCCAGCGTGGTGATGCTGGGCTTGCCGAGGTCTTTCGGCAATTGCGCCGTCGAGACGACCAGATCGACATCGTCGATATTGCTCGCAACTTCCGTTGCCTTGCACTGGCGCGTATTGATGCGAATGCCGCGTTCCTTCAATGCGTCCTCGACAGCATGGGCCACCACCGTCGAAGTGGCTATGCCGGTCCCGCATGCGAAAAGCACAGTCTTCTGCTTGTTCATTTGCTCCCCCTTTTGATTGTCAGCCTAACGCAGAAGCTGCAGTACGTCCTGCGTTGATTTTGCCTGGCCGAGCGCCGCGATCAGTTCGGGCGATTGTATCGTCCCGGCGATCTCCTGCAGCAGCTCGATCTGCTTGTCCTTATCGTTGAGCGCCATGAGAAAAACCAGCCTTACCTTCAGCTTCTCCTCAGGGTTTTCCATATTGGCGAACTCCACCGGCTCGGCAAGACTGGCGAAGGCAATGCCTGCCTTCAGGACATGTTCCGGGTCCGTATGCGGCACGGCGACATTGCCATCCGCGCCGAGCGGCAGGCCCGTCGGAAGGCTCGCCTCGCGGGCAAGGACCGCTTCGCCATAGCTCTCCCTGACATAGCCGAGGGCGAAGAGCCGTTCGGCCAGCAGTTCTATGACCTCGCGGTCGGAAGCCGCCCTGACCCCGAGGAGGATTGCCCCGGGGTCGAGATGTTCGATCAAGGCTTGCGCCATAATTGCTGCTCCAGTCTATGATGCCGTTTCGCCGGCAGTATCGCTGTCCGCGCCGGCCGCGCGTTCCCATGCCGCCGTGTTCCTGCGATAGGCCCAGAATGCGGCGGCAATGATGGCGGCAAGGACGACGAGGCCGATGGCTCCCAGATTGTTGATCAGGGAGATCACCACATAGGGGATCCACAGGAAGCCATCCACGACGCTGGTGATCTGCACGGCATTGGCCGGCATTTCGAACCCGGAGGACTGGGCGGCCGCGGTGAAGAGCGGTGCCAGCGCATTGGCGACGTAGAAGCCGACCGCCAATGTGAACGTGCCGACGATGACCATGCGGAAGACATTGCCCTTCAGGAGCGGTGCCGTCATCGCCACGATGAACGGGATCACCGCGAGATCGGCAAAGAGGATGACGCGGTTGCCCGGCAGGATGACCGACAGGATGATCGCGATCGGCACCAGGATCAATGACGAGGAAATCGCCGCCGGATGGCCGATCAGGATCGCCGAATCGAGGCCGACCAGCAATTCGCGGTCGCCGGTGCGCTTGCGGACGAATTCCTGCGCGGCTTCCGATACCGGAAGCAGGCCTTCCATCAGGATCTTGACCATGCGCGGCAGGAGCAGCATCACCGCGGCGAGCGTCATGCCGGTTTGCAGGACCTTGGTCAGCACGATTCCGAAATCGCCCGCATTGTAATAGGCGATGACGCCAAGGACGAGGCCGATCACGAGGCCGAGGATGACCGGCTCGCCAAAGACGCCGAAGCGGCGCTCGAACGTCTCGGTGTTGAGTTCGATCCTGTTGAGGCCGGGAATGCGGTCCATGATCCAGTTGAGGATGATGGCAATCGGCAGGATCTGCGCCGAAGCCAGATGCGGCACCGAAATGCCGGGAATGCCATAGAATTTCTGCACTGCCCGTGCCGACCAGTCGGCGAACAGCAGGGTGAGCGCCACCATCAGCGCCGCGACGATCAGGCCATAGGCAAGGCTGTTGGTCGCGGCGACCGCCAATGAGCCGATGAAGGCGAAATGCCAGAAGTTCCATACGTCGACGTTCAGCGTGCGCGTGAGCCGCGTCAGCAGAAGCACGATATTGACGGCGATGGCTATCGGGATGACCCAGAGGCCCACCGAAGAGCCAAAGGCGATGGCAGCCGCCGATGGCCAGCCGACATCGACGATATCGCGCTGAATGCCGGTATTCGTGACGATCGCCTTGGCGACGTCGCCGATGGACGTCAGCATCAGCCCAAGCACGAGATTGATGCCGATGAAGGCGACGCCGATGGTGACCGCGGCGCGGAACGCCCTGCCGATCTTCGCCCCGAGTACCAGCGCTATGATGAAAATCACGATCGGCAACAGGACAGTCGGTCCCATTGCGTCGACAGCGGCCTTAAGGCCGGTCAAGAAACTATCCATTATTCCTCCCCGCGGCTCCCCACCGCCCCTGATTCGCCACAGAACTTTTGCATTTTGTGACGAATGAAAGTTCATCACATACAATTGATCGAGTCAACGCGCCGGCCGGCCGGTGACGGGTTCGATCGTTCGTTGCGTCGATGCAGTTGCAGAGTTTCAACAGATTCCGCGCGGTTTTCGACTCATTTGCCGCGCATGAAGCTCTCCAGCGGGAAGATTGCACAGGTTTCGGTGCCGTGAGCGAGCAACTTGCCGCTCGCATCGCGCAGGAAAGCCTCCGACGTCGCCAGCGTCCTGCCGCGATGGATGAGACGCCCCTCGCAATAGACCATGCCCATGCCGGCAGTGAGCGGCCTGACGAGATTGATCTTGAATTCCGCCGTCGTATAGGCCTCGCCGGGCTTCAAGGTGGTCATGATGCAGCAGGCCAGCGCAGAATCCATCAGGCTGGCGATCCAGCCGCCATGGATGCCGCCCATCGGATTGCGGTGCTCGGGCGAAGGCAGTCCCTTGAAGACGACACGGTCCTGTTCGACCTCATGCAGAGTGAACGACAGCGTCTGCGCCATGGGCGGCGCGGGATATTCGCCGCGCAGCATGGCCTGCAATATTTCCAGCCCGCCCCGCGTCGCAAGGTCGCCCAATGGCAGGAGGCCGACGCCGCTCGGGAAGGTGATCGCCTCGCTCACGTCACGGTTAGTGTCATCGTTGATGTCTGGGCTCATGGCAGATCCGGTGTGCCGGCGCGGAATCTAGGCTGCCTGCAACGAACGCGCCAGGGCATTGAGGAAGCCGTCCCGCGCTTCCGGTGGCTTCTGGGCGCGGGGCTCCCATACATGCCGGGAGAAAAAGAAGGCGGTCAACCGGAAAGCGTCGACGAGCTCCGGCAAGGAGGCGGCGCGGACATTGGTACTGACCATGAAGGCCGGCATCGCCAGCAGTTTCCCGGCCCATGGCGCGCCCGCCTCGCGCGACACGGCCCGGCCGGATTTCGGCGAGACATAAGCCAGGTCTTCGGCGCTGCCGGTTGCGGCGCAGCGCCTGAGATCGAGGCCGAAGCCCAGTTCCTCCAGCATGGCGATTTCAAACCGCAGCAGCAGTTCGCCCGCCACCAGCGAATCCTCGCTGTGTTCGAGGATGACCGCCAGCGTCTCGAACAGGTTGCGGTGCGGATCGCGCTCGGGAAGAAGCCTCAGATGCGAGGCGGCGAGCTGAAGCCCGAACAGCGCCACGGGCTGCTCGATCAGCCGTGCAGCGGCAAAATTGACTGGCTCGACCTGCATCATGCCGAGATGCTCGTCCATGCGGGCGCGCCAGACCACATCGACGCGATTGCCGGGCTGGATCATCGGCTGCATGCGGCGCGACCTGCCACCGCGGACGAGGCCGAGATGGCGGCCATGGTCGCGGGTCATCACCTCGAGGATGATGCTCGTTTCTCCATGCCGCCTTGCTCCGAGGATTATGCCTTCGTCGCGCCATTCCATCGGACGAGATTCACGCCATCATCGCGGAAATTCAAGGCCCATTTCCCGATAGCGCTCGGGATCATTGCCCCAATTGTCACGAACCTTGACGAAGAGGAACAGGTGCACCTTCTGCTCCAGGATTTCCATCAGCTCCTTGCGCGAGGCCTGGCCGATGGATTTGATCGCCTGTCCCTCATGGCCGAGGACGATCTTCTTCTGGCTGTCGCGTTCCACATAGATCACCTGCTGGATACGGACGGAGCCGTCCGGCTTTTCCTCCCAGCTCTCGGTCTCGACGGTGGAGGAATAGGGCAGCTCATTATGCAGGCGCAGATAGAGCTTCTCGCGCGTGATCTCGGCCGCCAGCATGCGCATCGGCATGTCGGATATCTGGTCTTCCGGATAGTACCACGGCCCTTCCGGCAGATTGTCGGCCAGGTATTTCAGCAGGTCCTTGCAGCCATAGCCCTTGAGGGCGGAAATCATGAATGTCCGGTCGAAAGGCACCATTTCATTGGCCTGCCTGGCCAGTTCCAGGAGCTTGGGCGCTTCGATCCGATCCACCTTGTTGAGGACGAGGATGACCTTGCGCTGCCTCTCCCTGATACCGGAGAGCAGCCGTTCCACCTCTTCGGTGATGCCCTGCTCGACATCGATGAGGACGAGGATGATATCCGCATCCTTGGCCCCGCCCCAGGCGGTGGTGACCATGGCCTTGTCGAGGCGCCGCTTCGGCTTGAAGATGCCGGGCGTATCCACCAGCACCATCTGCGCATTGTCATGGATGACGATGCCGCGAACCAGCGCGCGCGTGGTCTGCACCTTGTGCGTGACGATCGAGACCTTGCTGCCCACCAGCTGGTTGACCAGGGTGGACTTGCCCGCATTCGGCGCGCCGATAAGCGCGATGAAACCGGAGCGGGTCGGCCCTTCCCCCGGGGTCTGCGGCGTTTGTTCCTGTTCAGCCATTTGCTGTATCTTCCTGCGTTCTCTGCCGAACGCCTTCCCTGAAAAGCAGGGCCATTGCGGCTTCCTGCTCGGCAATTCTCTTCGACCGGCCCATACCTATCGCCGGTTCAAATCCCTTGACGCTCGCCCTCACCGTGAACTGCGGATCATGGTCGGGTCCGGTACGCTCGATCACTTCATAGAGCGGCTGGGCGCCGTCCTGCTGATGGGCCCATTCCTGCAATTCCGTCTTCGGGTCGCGCTGGGCCGAGTTTACCTGACGCGAGCGTTCGCTCCAATGGCGTTCTATGAAGGGCTGCGCCGCCTCCAGTCCGCCATCGAGATAGATCGTCGCGATCAGCGATTCGACCACGTCGGCGCGAAGGCTGCGGAGCCGCTTGTCCGCCAGCCCCTTCACATCGGCGCCGGTGCGTATGAATTCGTGCAGGCCGATATCGTCGGCCACCGAGGCGCAGGTATCGGCGTTCACCAGCGAGTTCAGCCGCAGGGACAATTCGCCCTCGGTCGCCGTCGGATAGGCGCGGAACAGAAGGTCGGCGATCACGAGCCCGAGCACGCGGTCGCCGAGGAATTCCAGCCGTTCATAATCGGAGCCTGCCGAGGAACGGGCGCTTGCATGGGTAAGCGCACGCTCCAGCCGGCCAAGATCGAGGAACTTGTGCTGTGTCTTCTCTTCCAGTCTCCGGACCGAGTCGGCGGAAAGGCTCATAGGCGTGTCAATTGTTCTCGACCGAATTCGGAGCCGCATTCACACTGTGCAGCAAGCGGTCGAACCTGATCTCGGAAGGCCAGCGCCAGATGGCCAGCGGGCTCGCCCTGCCGGCGATCGAGAAGAAGATGACATTGGCGCGACCGATGAAATTTTCCAGCGGCACATAGCCGACGCCGCCCTCGGACGCATCCACGCGGCTGTCGCTGGAATTGTCGCGATTGTCGCCCATCATGAAATAATGTCCGGCGGGGACGACGAATTCGCGCGTATCGTCGCTGTAGCCATTGGGCGACAGGTCGAGCGTGTCATAGGTGATGCCGTTCGGCAGCGTCTCGCGATAGACATCGACCGGCTGGTTGGATGCGGTGACATCGGGATTGCTGATCTGCCCGACCTTCTCGCGCGGCACTGCGACATCATTGATGTAGAGCACGCCGGCGCGCATCTGGATACGGTCGCCGGGCAGGCCGATCACGCGCTTGATGAAATCGAGCGATGTATCGCTGGGCTTGCGGAACACGGCAATATCGCCGCGCTGCGGCTCGCCGGACCAGATACGGCCGGAGAACAGGTTGGGCGACCACGGGATCGAATATTTCGAATATCCATAGGAGAATTTCGAGACGAAGAGATAATCACCCTCCAGCAGCGTCGGGCGCATCGATCCCGATGGAATGTTGAACGGCTGGAACAGGAGCGTGCGGATAACCAGTGCGAGCAGGAGCGCCTGCACGATAACGCTGATCGTCTCGCCGAGACCACCGGAATTCTTTACAACAGCTTTATCGCTCACGCTTCACATATCTCCATAACTGAATTTGCCTCTCTTAGCCGCTGGGGGCCTGCGGGGCAATGCGCTTCAATCGCGCTCTTTGGCGTTTGATTACGGCTATTCTTCGATTTTCGAAGTTTCAACCGCTTCGATGATCACGAATGCTTGTGCAAGCGGGAAATCATCGGTGATGGTCAGATGGATGCGCGGCGTATGGCCCGGCGGCACGATCTTCTCCAGACGCCGGGCCGCGCCGTTTTCGAGCCGCATCGTCGGCGCCCCGCTCGGCAGGTTCACGACACCCATGTCGCGCCAGAACACGCCCTGCGACAGCCCTGTCCCCAGGGCCTTGGCGCAGGCCTCCTTGGCGGCGAAGCGCTTGGCATAGGAAGCGGCGCGCTGTTTGCGGCGCTCGGACTTGGCCTGTTCGACCGGCGTATAGACCCGGTCGATGAACCGCTGGCCGTGACGTTCCAGCGTCTTTTCGATCCTGCGTATGTCGATGAGATCGCTGCCAATTCCGATGATCATGAAGTCTCAGCCATTTTTTGCAGCCGGCAGGCGGGCGTCCGCTTGTTCTGGAAACCGGCAACGGCCCAACGGACGGGGAAATAGGCCAGGAGGCCTGCGGCGAGGCCGAGCGGCACCGCGCCGATGAGCATGGGTTCGAAGAGCGGATGCCAGAGCGTTCCGAAATCGAGATGATGCAGCATGGCGCCGAGATGCTCCGGCATCGGATCGCCGCTGAAGCTGCCGGTCATGACGAAGCGCCCGGTTTCGAGCGTTGCCGCCCAGATGAACGGCAGAAACAGCGGATTGCCCAGCGTCGTGCCCAATATGGCAGCGGCCATGTTGCCGCCGATCAGCCATGCGACGGCGAGCGCCACCGCGATATGGATGCCGAGGAGCGGAATGAAGGCCGCGAAAATGCCGCAGGCAAAGCCCGCCGCAATGGCGTGCGGCGTAGCCCGCAGGCGCAGGACGCGCTTGCCGAAATAGCGCAGCGACCGGCTGACAGACCGGCGCGGCCACAATGCGAGGCGCAGGCGCTCGCCTATTCCAGGCCTATGTCGCTGCTTGAACAGCATGTTGAACGCATCCCTTTCAGCCCCGGGCTCTTGCCGGCCCGGCAGGTCCGTATAGTCCTGCTATATATTCCTGCTACCGGGCTTGACCGGCGGAATTGCGGCAAGCTCCGGTGGAAGCTGGTCGGCAGGATAAGCCGGAACTTCATATTCCGCCAGCGCAATCAAAGGAACGCCGATCTCGCTCTTGCCGGCGGAACGGTCGATGATGCAGGCGGCGGCCAGGACTTCGGCGCCGAGTTCCCTGAGGCAGGTCACCGTCTCGCGGATGGAAAGCCCGGTGGTCACGATATCCTCGACGATGACGACGCGCGCGCCCTTGGCGATGTCGAACCGGCGCAGCTTGAACGTGCCGCCTTCCCGCTCCACCCAGATCGCCGGCACGCCGAGATGGCGCGAGGTCTCATAGGCCGGGATGATGCCGCCGATGGCCGGGCCGACCACATAGTCGATCGGGCCGAGTTCCGCCTGCCTGATCCTTTGCGCAAGGCCCCTGCACACGCGCTCCGTCTTGTCGGCATGCATGAAAACGCGGGCCTTCTGCAGGAAAACGGGGCTGCGCAGCCCCGAAGTCAGGATGAAATGGCCGTGCAGGATGGCCCCTGCCTCGCGAAAGACGTCCAGTACTTCTTCGGTGTTCATGTTGCCCCCTTGCTTAGCCATTCACGCGCTGCGCATCGCTCACGCATTTGCTCTCTTTGAGTTTCGACAGGATGCGGTTGAGATGTTTCAGGTTCCACACCTCGATATCGACGATCATCTGGGTGAAGTCGGGCGCCGAGCGCACCATCGAGAGATTGTGGATGTTCGTCTCGCTATCGGCGATGATCTGGGCGATCTCGGCCAGCGAACCCGGCGCATTGATCGCGGAAATGCTGATGCGCGCCGGAAACCGGTCGCGGCGGCTCTCGTCCACATCCCAGCGCACGTCGATCCAGCGCTCCGGCTGGTCGTCATAGGCCATCAGCGCGGAAGACTGGATCGGATAGATGGTCATGCCGGAGCCGGGCTGCAGGATGCCGACGATGCGATCGCCCGGCACCGCGCCCTCGGGCGAGAAATGCACCGCCATGTCGGCGCTGGCGCCGCGGATCGGCAGCGCCTGCGGGCCGCCCGGCTCGACGCCGGCCGCTTCCGCGCCCTCGGGCATCTTGAAGATCATGCCGGCGGCGTTGCGGAAATTCACCCAGCCCTCCTCGCGCTCCGTCGCCGACGGCTTGGGTTTCGCGTCCTGATACTCCGGATAGACCGCCTTCATGACATCGGAGGACGGCAATTCGCCCCGGCCGACCGCCGCGAGCACGTCGTCGATCTCCTTGCGGGCCAGTCGCGGCAGGCCCTTCTTCAGTTCGTCGCGCGAGTAGACCTTGCCGGCGCGCTCGAAGGCCCGTTCGAGAATCTGCATGCCGAGGCCGGAATATTGCTTGCGCACCGCAAGCCGCGTCGCCCGGCGGATGGCGGCGCGCGCCTTACCGGTGACCACGAGCGCTTCCCATGCGGCTGGCGGCGTCTGCGCCTTGGAGCGGATGATCTCCACCTCGTCGCCATTATGCAGCACGGTCATGAGCGGCATGATGCGGCCATTGACCTTGGCGCCGACACAGCTGTCGCCGATGCTGGTGTGGACGGCATAGGCGAAATCGATGGGCGTCGCGCCGCGCGGCAAGGCGATCAGCCGCCCCTTCGGCGTAAAGCAGAACACCTGGTCCTGGAAAAGCTCGAGCTTGGTATGTTCGAGGAATTCTTCCGGATTGTCGCCCTCGGCCAGCGCCTCGATGGTCTGCCGCAGCCAGGCATAGGCATTGGTCTCGGTGGAAATGACATGCGGGTTCTGCGCGCTGCCGCGATCCTTGTAGATGGAATGCGCCGCCACGCCATATTCGGCGATGTCGTCCATCTCGCGCGTGCGGATCTGCAGTTCGACGCGTTGCCGCGACGGACCGACGATCGTCGTGTGGATGGAACGATAATCGTTCTGCTTGGGCGTCGAAATGTAATCCTTGAAGCGCCCCGGCACCATCGACCACGTGGTATGGATGATGCCGAGCGCATTGTAGCAATCGCCGACCGTATCGACGATGACGCGGAAGCCGAAAATATCCGACAGCTGCTCGAAGGAGAGGCCCTTGCTCTCCATCTTGCGGAATACCGACCAGGCCTTCTTCTGGCGGCTCTTGACGCTGGCCTTGATGCCGTGCTGGGCGAACAGGGTGGAAAGGTCGGTCTCGATCTGCTGCAGCGTCGGCCGGTTCTTCTCCATCAGCTCGGCAAGGCGGTTGGTCACCGCATTGAAGGCTTCCGGATTGATATGGCGGAAGGCGAGCTGCTCCAGTTCCTCGCGCATGTCCTGCATGCCCATGCGCCCGGCCAGCGGCGCATAGATGTCCATCGTTTCCTCGGAAATGCGCAGGCGCTTGTCCTCGGGAACATGGTTCAGCGTGCGCATATTGTGCAGCCGGTCGGCAAGCTTCACCAGAAGCACGCGCACATCGTCGGAAATCGCCAGCAGCAGCTTGCGCAGGTTCTCCGCCTGTACCGCCTTCTTGGAAACGAGATCGAGCTTCTTCAGCTTGGTCAGGCCCTCGACGAGCTTGCCGATGTCGGGCCCGAACAGCGTATCGATCTCCTGGCGCGTCGCCGAAGTATCCTCGATCGTATCATGCAGCAGCGCGATGGCGATGGTCGCCTCGTCCAGATGCATGTCCGTCAGGATCGCCGCGACTTCGAGAGGATGGGAGAAATAGGGATCGCCGGAAGCCCGCTTCTGCGTACCATGCTTCTGCATGGCATAGACATATGCCTTGTTGAGCAGCGCCTCATTCACGTCAGGCTTGTAACGCTGGACACGCTCGACAAGCTCATACTGACGCATCATGGGCGCACACCTCCGGGATTACACTAATACTGGCACAGATTGGCATCTGCGCCGTCTATATGGGCATTTGCGCGGCAATGCGCAAAAATAATGCGCCGCAGTTTCGTGCGACGCATCAAGGCCTTGCGGCCGCTATCGCGTTGACCGCGACTTGATCAGTAATCGTCGCTCTTTTCCGGTGCCACCAGGCCTTCGATGCCTGCAAGCAGTTCCTCTTCCGACATGGAGTCGAAGGAAACATTGTCGTCGGCATCGCTCGCCGTCTCGACGGTCTCGCCTTCGGCAGTGATCAGCTGGGGCGCTGCGGCGGCTGCTTCGGGCTCGTCGACTTCGACATGCTTCTGCAGCGAATGGATCAGGTCTTCCTTCAGGTCGCCGGGAGACAGGGTCTCGTCTGCGATCTCACGCAGGGCGACAACCGGGTTCTTATCATTGTCGCGGTCGACGGTGATCGCGGCGCCTTGCGAAATCAGGCGGGCGCGATGACTTGCCAGCAGCACCAGCTCGAAGCGGTTCTCTACCTTGTCAACGCAATCTTCAACAGTGACGCGGGCCATGAACTGCCCCTTTCATTTTTCAAGAATTGGCGGATTAATGCGCACATAACGCGGTTGCCGGCAAAAAACAAGTAAAAGCGCTCAAATCGACATGGATTCGTGCCGCCGCCACCGGTCAATTCGCCGTGCAATCCCATCGGGCGGCGTGATCGACCGATGGCCCACAGGACCCGGTCACGGCTAATTCACTTCCTCACGGAACATTTAACAGCTATGTCCAGTTATCTGTACAAATTTAGCGCAATGGGTATTGGCATTTGCGACAAGTCGCCCTACTGATATATTAAGACTTTCGTATAAGATCAGATCGGGCTACTTGAGAGATCAAGCTCATTTGAATTGACGCTCGAATTTTCGAAATGGAACCATATTATGTTTGATCCCCGTGAAAAGATTGTCTTGTTCATCGACGGTGCAAATCTCTACGCAGCTTCAAAGGTACTCGGTTTCGATATTGATTATCGCAAGCTTCTGGCAGCTTTTCAAAAGCGCGGTTACCTGCTTCGCGCCTATTATTACACGGCGCTCGTCGAGGACCAGGAATATTCATCCATTCGGCCGCTGATCGATTGGCTCGACTATAATGGCTACAAGGTCGTCACCAAGCCCGCCAAGGAATTCACCGATTCCGCCGGCCGCCGCAAGATCAAGGGCAATATGGACATCGAGCTTGCCGTCGATGCCATGCAGTTGACCGATACGGTCGACCACTTCGTCATCTTCTCCGGCGATGGCGACTTCCGCTCGCTGGTCGAGGCGCTCCAGCGCAAGGGCCGCAAGGTCAGCGTCGTGTCGACGCTTTCCACCCAGCCGCCGATGATCTCGGACGAACTGCGGCGCCAGGCCGACCACTTCATCGACCTCACCTCGCTGCGCACCGAAATCGGCCGCGAAACGAGCGAACGCGTGCAGCGCCAGAGGGTCGAGGAAGAACAGGCCGACTACTGATCGGCGCATCCAGAAAATGCCGCCGGAAAATGCCGCATGGAAAACCGTGCGGCATTGTGCTTTTAACGGCACATGAGTGTCGAACCCTCCCCCGATTGCCCGATCTGCGTGCGGCTCCATGATTTCATCGCCGGCTGGCGCTTGAAAGAACCGGGCTGGCACAATGCCCCTGTCCCGACCTTCCTGCCGGTCGAAGGACCGGATTCGGTCAGGCTTCTCATCGTCGGCCTCGCGCCGGGCCTGCGCGGCGCCAACCGCACCGGACGCCCGTTCACCGGCGACTATGCCGGCGACCTGCTCTATGGGACATTGGATGAATTCGGCTTCTCGCGCGGCAAGTTCGCTGCCCGCCCCGATGACGGGCTGGAACTGATCGGGGCGGCGATCACCAATGCGGTGCGCTGCGTGCCGCCCGAAAACAAGCCGGTCGGCGGCGAGATCAGCAATTGCCGGCGCTTTCTCACGCCGACGATCGGGCGGTTCGGTCGCTTGCGCGCCATCGTCACGCTCGGCACGATCGCGCATCAATCGACCGTGCGGGCCATGGCGCGGCCGGTGGCAAGGCATCCTTTCAGCCATGGCGGCCAGAGCGACATCGGCAGCGTCCGGCTATTCTCCAGCTATCATTGCTCGCGCTACAACACCAATACGGGACGGCTGACGGAACAGATGTTCCGCAGCGTCTTCGCCAATGTGCGGGATTATCTCGACGGGATCGAGAACGACGCGTGATCAGCCGCGGTCGCGCAGCAGACGCGATTTCTCGCGGTTCCAGTCGCGCTGCTTTTCAGTCTCGCGCTTGTCGTGCAATTTCTTGCCTCGCGCAACCGCAAGTTCCAGCTTGGCCCTGCCGCGATCGTTGAAGTAAAGCTTCAGCGGCACGATGGTCATGCCTTCGCGATCGACCGATTGCGCCATGCGCGCCATTTCGCGGCGGCTGACCAGCAGCTTGCGATGGCGGCGCGGCTCGTGATTGAAGCGATTGGCCTGCAGATATTCCGGAATGTAGGAATTGATCAGCCAGAACTCGCCATTCTCGAAGCTCGCATAGCTTTCCGCAATGTTCGACTGGTTGTTGCGCAGCGACTTCACTTCCGTGCCCTGCAAGACGATGCCAGCCTCTATCGTGTCGAGAATCTCGAAATTGAAGCGCGCTTTGCGGTTTTCAGCAATGATCTTGCGAACCGTCGGTGTCTTTGAGGCAGTTTTTGGCTTGTTCATGCGATCTATATAGGCACTGCGTGGCCTTTTGTCAGTTGACCAGCCCCGCATGACGCATGGCATCGTCGATCCGGGCCGCGGTCGCCGCCTCGATCTGCACCATCGGCGAGCGTAGCGCATTCTGCATCTTGCCAAGCTTGGACAGGGCATATTTCGGCCCGCCCGGATTGGGCTCGAGGAACAGCGCCTTGTGCAGCGGCATCAGCTTGTCCTGGATCTCCAGCGCGGCCGGGTAGTCGCCGCTCAGGGTCGCGGCCTGGAACTCGGCGCAGAGCCGCGGCGCGACATTCGACGTCACCGAAATGCAGCCGACGCCGCCATGGGCGTTGAAGCCGAGCGCCGTCGCATCCTCGCCCGAAAGCTGGATGAAGTCCTTGCCGCAGGTGATCCGCTGTTCCGAAACGCGCTCGATCTTGCCGGTTGCATCCTTCACGCCTGCTATGTGCTTGAATTCGTTCGAAAGCTTGCCCATCGTCTCCGGCGTCATGTCGATGATGGAGCGGCCGGGGATATTATAGATGATGATCGGCAGCGATACCGCCTGGGCAATCGCCTTGTAATGCTCGTAGAGCCCGCGCTGGCTCGGCTTGTTGTAATAGGGCGTCACGACGAGGATGGCGTCCGCGCCGGCCTTCTCGGAGAATTCGGCGAGTTCGATCGCCTCGCGGGTATTGTTGGAGCCGGCGCCGGCGATGACCGGCACTTTCCCGGCGGCTTCCTCGATGCAGACTTCGACCACGCGCTTGTGTTCCGCATGGGAAAGCGTCGGCGATTCACCCGTGGTTCCGACGGGAACGAGGCCGTTGGTACCCTCGCTGATCTGCCAGGATACGAAGGCGCGAAAGGCTTTTTCGTCGAAGGCACCATTGTCGAGGAATGGCGTGACGAGTGCGGTGATTGAGCCTTTCAGCATGGGTAACTCCGAGTATTGATGATGCGAACCGCCAGTTTCAAACCGGAACGGTCGTAAGGTGGCGCACCATAATCGCGCAGGCCCGCTGGCACAAGTTGATTTCCTTGATGAAAACTATCAACTTGCCAGAAGTGAAAGATTGCAATCTACTTGTCGCGGTAAGGTTCCGTTAAGAAGGCTTTCATAGGTCCGCCATTATTGTCTGTCTACGTCTCGCCGAGCGGGACGTTCAAGACCCGCCTTCGTGAATTTGGTAGCCCGTATGCTGAGAAAACTTGTTCTGCGTTCCGTCATTCTTGGCTTTGGCCTTCCGGCTGCGGCATTGACCGCGCATGCCCAGGCTCCAACACCGCCGGCAGCAGTGCCGGTGCCGACCCTGAAGCCCTTCGCGCCGACGCAAACCCGCGTCAGTCCGGCCATCCAGGCCGTGACGCCGCCGGACCCGGTGACGACTTCGGCCATCAAGCCGCCTTCGAGCCCGACCGCTGTGGCCGGGAGCCTGAAAAGCGGTCTCGATGCGCTCTCTTCCAGAGATGTGCGCCGCGCGCTCGCCATCCGCAACGGCCTGCCGCAGAACGCCCTCGACCGCCATATCCTCACCTGGGCGATCGGCCTGTCGAACGCGCCGGGCCTGCCGAGTTCCGAGATCGCGAGAGCGGCGGCGGAACTGCCGGGCTGGCCGGGCATGGCAACATTCCGCAGCAATTCCGAGCGGGCGCTTTTCAAGGAGAACCCGCCGGCCGCGACCGTCATCAACGCCTTCGGCAATACCAGGCCGCAGACGCCCGAGGGCATGATCATCCTTGCCCGCGCCCATGTCGCAAATGGCGATACAGCGAGGGCCCGGCAGGTTCTCGGGCCTTTCTGGCGCACCAAAAAGCTGGATGACGGCCAGGAAGCGGCGATCCTCAAGGAGTTTTCGCAGGTCATCGCACGCGAAGACCATCTGATGCGGATGCTGACCATGCTCTACGAGGGCAAGGTGAAATCCGCCGGGCGGGTCGCCGGGCTTTCCAACGCGGAATCGCTGTACCAGGCTTTTGCGGCAGTGCTGAAGAAATCGCCCGATGCCGGCAAGAAACTCGCTGCCGTGCACGAGAGCTGGAAGGGCAACCCGGCCTATATATTCGCCAAGGCGCAATATCTGCGCCGCCAGGAGAAGTTCAAGGAAGCCGCCGATGTGATCAATACCGCGCCGCGCAATGCCGCCGCGCTGGTCGATCCTGATGCGTGGTGGACCGAGCGGCGCGTGCTTTCGCGCGAGCTTCTCGATATCGGCGATGCCAAGCGCGCCTACCGCGTTGCCGCAATGCACGTCGCGGAGACGCCGGTGGTGGCGGCCGATGCCGAATTCCATGCGGGCTGGTATGCGCTGCGGGCACTGCGCGATGCGCGTACGGCCCATCGCCATTTCGCCCGCATCGCCGAACTCTCGTCGCGGCCGATGTCCGCCTCGCGCGCCTATTACTGGCTCGGCCGCGCCGCCGAGGCAGGCGCCGGCGGCAATTCACGCGATTATTATGCGCGCGCCGCCCATTACGGCACGACCTTCTACGGCCAGCTCGCAGCCGCCAAGCTTGGCCAGACCGGGCTGCAACTGCCCTATCCGCGCCCGACGGATGCGGAACGGAACCGGTTTGCCCAGCGCGAAGCCGTGCGCGCCATCCAGCGGCTGGAGCAGGCAGGCTATGATTCCCGCGCCGCCCTGCTCTATTCGAGCCTGGCACAGGAACTCGACAGTCCGGGCGAACTCGCCCTCCTCGCGGTCATGGCGGAGCGCAAGAACAATCATTTCGTCGCCTTGCGCGTCGGCAAGGCGGCGGCCCAGCGGGGCATCGACGTCGGCGCCCTGTCGCATCCGATCGGCGCCATTCCCGAGAATGCCAATATTTCCGGCTCCGGCGCCGCCCTCGCCTATGCCATCGCCCGGCAGGAAAGCGAGTTCAACCCCGGCGCGGTGTCGAGTGCGGGTGCCCGCGGCCTCTTGCAACTGCTGCCTGGTACGGCCAAGGGCGTTGCAACCCGTGCGGGCATGTCCTATTCGCAGTCGCGCCTCACCACGGATGCGGCCTACAATGCGACGCTCGGTGCGAAATTCCTCGGCGAGCAGATCGCCAAGTTCGACGGTTCCTATGTGCTGACCTTTGCCGGGTACAATGCCGGCCCGACGCGCGCCAATGAGTGGAAGGCACGCTATGGCGATCCGCGCGGCAAGAGCGTCGAGGAAGTCGTCGACTGGATCGAGCGCATTCCCTATACCGAGACCCGCAATTACGTTCAGCGCGTCATGGAGAATTACCAGGTCTACAAGGCGCGGCTGACCGGCAAGGCCCGGATCGAGAGCGACCTGACGGCCGGTCGGAGCTAGGAGCTTTGGCGCAGCCCTGTCGCGACCATTTCTACAAGGCCGCCGACGGGCTGGACCTCTATGCCCGCATCTACCCGGCAAGCGGCGGCGATGCGGGCCTGCCGCTCGTCTGCCTGCCGGGCCTTACCCGCAACAGCCGCGATTTTCACGAACTGGCGTTTCATCTCGCCAATCAGGCCGAGAGGCCGCGCATGGTCGTGGCCTTCGACTATCGCGGCCGGGGCCGTTCCGGTTACGATCCGGTCTGGACGAACTACAATGTCGGCGTCGAGGCCGGGGACATACTGGCCGGCCTTGCCGGCCTGCGCCTGGAGCGCGCCATCTTCCTCGGCACGTCGCGCGGCGGCCTGATCACCCACATCCTGGCGGCAATGGCGCCCGCCATTGTCGCCGGCGTCATATTGAACGACATCGGACCGGAGATCAGCCCGGCCGGCCTGATGCAGATTGCGCACTACCTCTCCGTCCCGTCCGAGCCGATCCGCAGCTGGGCCGAGGCGGCCGAGCAGCAGCGCAAGGTCCACGGCGCGGCATTTCCGGCCCTGGACGCCGCCGACTGGAACCGCTTCGCCATGGCGATCTACCGCGAGGACGATGGTTTCATCGTCCCGGATTACGATCCGCAATTGCGCAATACGCTGCAGGGCATCGACTTCGGCGCGAAGCTTCCGGATCTGTGGCCGCAATTCTCGCTGATGGCGCAGCTGCCGCTTTTGCTGGTGCGCGGCGAGAATACGAGCCTCGTCACGCGTGAGACCGTGGACGAGATGCGGCGGCTGCATCGCTCCATGCAATATCTGGAAGTGCCGGGCCAGGGCCATGCGCCGCTGCTCGAAACGGGAGAGATTCCCGCCCGGATTTCGCAATTCTGCGCGGATATCGATCTATTTCGTTGATTTCCGCCGAGGTTTTGCGGCTTTCGGCGCGGCGTTCCTTGCCGTTGCCTTCGGTGCAACGGTTGCCTTCGGCGCTATGGTCTTGACGAAGCCCGCCGCCTGTTGCGGCCATTTCTCCCTTGTCGCCCGGCCGGAAAAGCCGATCTCGTCGCTGATCCATGCCGCCTGTTCGGCATTCCAGCTGGCGATCTGGTCAAAGTGGAATACGCCGATACCATGCAGCCGGGTCTGGATCGCCGGGCCTATGCCGTCGATGAGGGTGAGGTCGTCGGCCTTGCCGCGCCGCGCCTTGGCCAGCAGCGAGGGCTTGTTGGCCTCGATCTGGCGCGGATGCGAGCGATTTTCCTGGACCTGCGGCGTTTTCCGCTTTGCAGGCGGGCTCTTGAGCGGCTTTGGCGGCACCGGCTCCGCCGGCGGAACCATGGCAGCGGCGTCCGCCGCCGATTTTCGCACCTCCTCGGCCGCTGTCGGCAAGGCGCCGCGGGCGGCAAGGCGAGCATCGGCGGCGCGGGTCGAATCCGCGGCGGCAGACGGTTGTCCGGGTGAAAAATGCCGATAGAAGCGCCCGATGACGGCGCCGATCACGAAGGCGGCGGCGATGAGAAACAGCGATTGCAGAAGAAACATGACCATGGCGTTTATACTCCCCGCATCATGTCAGGCGCCACGCCCGTCATGGGTTGCCCAGCCGACATAGAAGCCGACGAGCAGCGCCACGATCAGAAACAGCCATAATTGTCCCATGAGATATAGCATGCCGACATCCCCCTATCCGCCGTTGGAATTCTGAACCGTCAGGTTAATGTCTCCCTGGCTCAATTGTCCAGGAATCCCCGCCTGGAGCGCCTCCGTCACCGATGCGCGGGCTGCGGCGTTAGCCACGGCTCCGCGGATGGTGAGGACGGACCCGGATATTTCGATCTCGCCATTGATCAGCTGCGCCGCCTGCACGAGCGCGAAATTCGCCATGTCGAGGAAATCCGCCGGCGCGCCGCGCGCTACGGCCAGTTCGTCCAGTATTTCAATGCCGGGCATGGCCAGTTCGGCGGCATCCAGCACCCTGGCGCGCATGTCGCCATAGGGCACATTGCCCGAAAGCAGCACGCCATCATCGGATTTCGTCACGGCAAAGGTAAATGGATCGGCCAGTTGCAGCAGCGTGGTCTGGTTGTCGACGATGCGCACGCCCGGCGTTTCATCCGCGAGCCGAACCGCCGCCGCCAGATCTTCAGGCGAAGGCGCGACGCCCTTGAGGATGAGGTCGCGGCCATCGACCTCCACGCTGGCCCAGGGCTGCGCTTCCAGTGCCGTCGTCGCCGCCGCCGTTATCCTTTCGTCGATCGGCCCGGCCAGAAACCAGCCGGCGAGCACGGTCAGCAGGCCAATGGTGATGAGCCCCGGCCAGAACCAGCTAACTATCGAGCGCATGTCGCATTATTATCCCTATCGCCGCAGCCCGGCCGCCCGGCGCGGCCCCATGACCCCCGGCCGCCCGACGCGGCCCATAACTCCAAAAGTCACGAAGCAAGGTTCTGCCGCATGTGCCCGGCAATTTCAACTCGCGGCACGGAATAAAGAAAGCCCGGCAGTTTTCACTGCCGGGCTTCTTTCAACAATAATCCGTGAAAGGATTAGAAGTTGCGCTGGAAGCGGATGATGCCCTGGAAAGCGTCGTCCACGCCACCGAATTCGTCGGCGCGATCGCCGTCAAACTTGGTGTAGTTGATTTCCGGGGTGATTACGAAGCCGGGAACCAGCTCGTAAGCTACGTTGGCAGCGGCAGCGAACGTGCCGTCGTCTTCGTATGCGCCCTGCAGGTTGAAGGTTGCCTTTTCGGAAACCTTGGCAGCGATACCGCCCCAGACAGCGAAGTCACCATTCCAACGACCGAAGTAGTTGTTACGGAACTCATCGCCATTGGACTTGTAGCCGCCCTGTACCCATGCCGAGACAGTGTCGGTGAAGTTTACGTCCAAGCGGATCTTACCAGCGAATTCTTCAGACACGGAGTCGTAACCAGCAACGGCGCCGATCTTGCCCCAAGCCTGCTCGAACTTCGCACCAGCAACAACATGCGGCATGTAGTCTTCGATTTCCCAGCCATCATCGCCCTGCTCGAGGCCGATCGTTGCCGAGAAACCATTGCCGCCGGCAAAGGTGTAGCTGATCTGGTTGGTAACATATGCGCCTGGCTCGATGACGTCATCCGAGATGATGTCGCCGAGGTAGCCGAGGTACGACGTGAACTGCGAATCGGTTGCACCGACGCGGAAACCGCCGAGTTCGATGAAGCCGTTGTTCAGCTCGACGGAGTCGGCATTGGCGCCATCGTCGAAGTTGTAACGCAGTTCGATGTACGAACGCAGCGTGCCAAGCTCGGTCTCGTTACGAGCGTCGACGCGCAGAGTTGCACGGCTGCGCTTTGCCCAGGTGTCGCGCTCGAGGCCAGTGTAGGCATCGTCGCCAGCCTTGGCGTCGTAACGTACGTAACCGCTGATCTTCAGGCAGGTTTCGGTCCCCGGAATATAGAAGAAGCCTGCGCCGTACGTGTCGCAAACGCGAACGTATTCAACGGGCTCCGGCTCGGCAACGACGACTGCATCGGCAGCGCGTGCACCGGTTGCTGCAACGAGAACTGCAGCTGAGCCGAGAAGAAGGCTCTTAATGTTCATTTCTGACCTCCAGTCAAAGTTAAAAATGGGTCTGGGCATTCCAATTTGGCTGAAGGACAACCTGCCCCCATCCCCTAAGTCTCAGAAGAAATGCGGATAACGCCCTTCCTCTCGATTGACCATACTCGGCAGCGCTACTCTTTCAACAGCGAATGTCGGCCGGGGCATCCTCTCCCGGCTCGTAGACCAGGTGCTGTTGCACAAAAGCCACGAAATAGCCGCTTCCCGTGGAATATCTTTACCACTCATTAATATAGGTAACCCGGATTTTAACGAAATTTTCGCCTGCGATGCCGGTAACGGAACGGCAGCGCCGCCGAGAATCGCCTATTTCGAGGCGGTTTTCGCGGCTGTTCCCTTCGAATCGCCTCGCCGCCGGCTAATCTCCCAATGGTGATTTGACATGACTTATCTCTACCTCCTTGTTGCCATAGTCTGCGAAGTGATCGCCACGTCCGCGCTGAAGCAGGCCGATGGCTTCACCCGGCTGTGGCCGTCGCTCATCTGCATCGCCGGCTATGGCGCGGCGTTCTACCTGCTGTCGATCCCGCTCAAGACCATGCCGGTCGGCATCGTCTATGCGATCTGGTCGGGCGCAGGCATCGTCCTCATCGCCGCCGTCGGCCTCGTCTGGTTCAAGCAGTCGCTCGATCTGGCGGCGGTCATCGGCCTCGCTTTGATCATAGCGGGCGTGCTCATCGTCAACCTCTTCTCCCGCACGATCGGCCATTAACCGCCGCTGAAACGGCTCGTTCTCCGCTGCCTCCAGTCCGAATCTTGACTGGAGGTCAGAAATGAACATCAAGAGCCTTCTTCTCGGCTCCGCTGCAGTACTCGTTGCAGCAACCGGCGCACGCGCCGCAGACGCAGTTGTCGTCGCCGAACCCGAGCCCGTCGAATATGTCCGCGTTTGCGACACCTACGGCGCCGGCTTCTTCTACATCCCCGGCACGGAGACCTGCCTGAAGATCGACGGTTATGTCCGCGTCGACGTAAAAGGCGGCGATCTTCTGGGCCGCAACACCGACACCGATGCCGAAATCGATAGCTACAAGCATCGCTCGCGCGGCGTCGTCCGTTTCGATGCCCGCTCCGATACTGAGCTCGGCACGCTCCGTTCCTACATCGCGACCGAATTCACGGTTGACGAAGGTGCTGACAGTGTAGGCTTGCCGCACGCATTCATCGAGCTTGGCGGCTTCCGCATCGGCGTGACCGATTCGGTATTCGGCAGTTGGACCGGCGGCGGCAATGTCATCAACGACGACCTTATCGACTATGACGGCGACAAGACCAACCAGGTCAATTACACCTTTGCCGGCGGCAACGGCTTCTCGGCCGTCATCGGCCTGGAGCAGGGCGACAAGGATCATCTGGTCACCGATTACATGCCGCATGTCGTAGCGGGCGCGAAGTTCAAGCAGGCCTGGGGCGCTATCTCCGGCGTGGTCGGCTACGACTCGGTCGTGGAAGAGTTTGCCGGCAAGCTCCGTCTGGATGCCAATTTCAGCGACAGCATCACCGGTTTCATCATGGCTGGCTATCAGTCTGACGCCTACACCAAGGCCAAGATCAAGAACTATTACGGTGCATGGTCCGGCGACTGGGCCGTCTGGGGTGGTCTCTCCGCCAAGGTGTCCGACAAGGCAACGATCAATGGCCAGCTCGCCTATACGGAAGCTGAAACCATCGCTGCTTCTTTGAACGTCGATTATGAACTCGTGCATGGCTTCGTCATCACGCCGGAAATCGACTACAAGGACGAAAAGAAGACCAAAGATCAGTTCGGCGGCATTATCCGCTTCCAGCGCAACTTCTAATCACAACTCGCATACCGACGCCGGGTGACCGGCGTCGGCTTTTTCACGATCGTTTCATATTGGCTATTTTTCAGCGCCGCCTTGGCAGCGCAGCACTCATTTCAAGAGAAGAAAGGATTTCAGCACCGGTCGCGGACCGAGGAGAGATTGGAAATGCCTGGAACGACATCGATGGCGTGGAGGGTCGATAGAACCGGTTATGGTTTTATCGGACGAAGGTCTATCATTCTAAAGTGGCATGGCTGGGTGCATTGCGTTTTTCGGGAAGGCGGGTACAACTCTCCGCATATTTTACCGATCGATGTTTTTAATGCCAGGGTGTCGCCCGCATGTTGATTTCAGCCATTTCCCATCCGGCCGGAGCGGTCGAACCCTCCTTTGCGGTCCAGTATGACTATGATTTGCGCTATTCATCGCAGAGCCAGGGCAAGCTGCATCTCAGGCGGGAGCACAGCCTGCATGATCTGGCGGCGAATTATATCAGCATCCTCTGGGATGAGGGCTCGCACAAGACGAATGTGCGCTCCTTTCTCGGCGAGATGGGCGAGATTCTGATTGGCCGGCGCTTCAGCAATTTCACGCAGGAGATGCTGGACCATGTGGTGGGCACGCTCCGCGAGCGTGGCAACAGCAATGCCACGATCAACAGGAAGATGGCGGCCTTGAGCAAGCTGCTTCGAAAAGCCCAGAAGATGGGCGATATTGACGGCCTGCCGGAGTTTCAACGGCAGAAGGAGCGTCAGGGCCGCATCCGCTTTCTCGAGCAGGATGAAGAACTCGCGCTGTTCGAGGCGATAAGGTCGCGCTGCGAAGACAGTTACCGGCTCGCCATCTTTCTCGTCGATACGGGCTGCCGCCTCGGCGAGGCGATCGGGCTTTCCTGGAACGATCTGCAGCAGGCGCGCGCGACATTCTGGCTGACGAAATCCGGCCGCAGCCGCACGGTCCCCCTCACCTTGCGCGCCCGGCAATCGACCGAGATTCCGCATGGCCGGCTGAAAGGGCCTTACGCCATGCTCGGCCAGGTGCGTTTCCGCGCCATATGGAACGAGGCGAAGCAGCAAGTCGGGCTTGGCGCGGACGACCAGGTCGTGCCGCATATATTGCGCCACACCTGCGCCTCGCGGCTGGTGCGCGGCGGCATCGACATCAGGCGCGTCCAGATCTGGCTCGGCCACCAGACATTGTCGATGACCATGCGCTACGCCCACCTCGCCACCAACGACCTCGACGCCTGCGTGGCAGTATTGGAACGGGCGTAGTGTCTGGCTCAGCAGAACCGGCCCGATAATCGGCGATGGAACATTGTGATGTCGATTGCAGCTGGAGACTGGTTCGAGCGCTTGCGATTGGGCGGAAAAGCGCCGTCTGCTTGACTTGTTGCGGATATCGCAACATATGTATGACACACGCACGTAAACATCTGGCATGAAGGGAGAGCGTGATGGTTTCCAACACAAATACGTTCACTCACACGGCTAAAGATGCCCGCGAGTCGCAGAACAGCGACACCGGATTCGACGCACGCCCAACGGCCAGCAAGACCGATTATACGGCCTTCACCAAGGACGTTATCAAGCGATTCCCCAAGGTAATCGCTGAACTTGCCAAGTGAGCCAAGATGGCTGCCGCTCAAGGCGGTCGTAGAAATCAATCAGGCCCATGTTGAGGATACGGGAGAAAATCACGCTCTCCTGTCGAAGCCGAAGCTGGAGGGCGCGTTGGTGCGTCCTCAAAATCTTTTTCATTACCGGAGCGTATATAGCGTCGTAACATTAGGCGTCAGCCTGATGTTTGCCATAGCAGAGGCGCACGCCTTCGAGCAGGGCAACAAGAGGACGGGGTTCACATCCGGACTGGCCTTCCTGCACGAGAATGGCTTCATCTATGATGGGCCCGATACGGTCGATCTTGCCACGAGCTTCAAGAAAGTGATCGAGAGAAAAGCCTCTCAGATGTGGTTCCAGAGTCAATTCATAGAACACGTCTTCGAGATATAGGTCACTCGATGTCCCGATAGGAGGCATTCGAAGCGGCAGTGCGTATCCGGGCCTCCAGGCGGGCCGGTTCCGGTTCGCCAAACCGAAACGCAAGGCCGGGAACATGA
Organism: Phyllobacterium sp. 21LDTY02-6; assembly: GCF_023554255.2. GTDB lineage: Bacteria > Pseudomonadota > Alphaproteobacteria > Rhizobiales > Rhizobiaceae > Phyllobacterium. The sequence goes on from NZ_JAMJWD020000007.1 coordinate 297,205, forward strand.
ATGGGTTTGGCTGCCCGCCCCATGAAGGACGGCACCGCCGCCTGCCACGCCAAGCGACCGGAAGAAAACCCAGGTCGCACAAACAGGCTTCGAAGTCAGCAGGTTGCATAAGAAAAATGGCGGAGAAGAAGGGATTCGAACCCTCGAGAGCCTTTTGAGCCCTACTCCCTTAGCAGGGGAGCGCCTTCGACCACTCGGCCACCTCTCCGAGGACGCTGACTAAAGATGAAACCCCGCCTTGGCAAGGTTTTTGTTTCAGTGCCACTTAAAAAATGCCGCCAGCCTCGCCCGGTTCGGCGAAGTGCGGGATCGACCTGCAATTTTACGCTGCATTGCGGCAACCAAAAGACGAAAAGCGAATGAATGTGGCGAAATAATCACAATATGATGGCGGTGATTTCACGGGAAAAATCGAGTTCAAACCTCTGGCCGAAAAGCGCTTTTCGCCTGACGATCATCGCCATGGCCGTTCTCGCACCTAACCAATGGATGGGATTCCCAATCGGCTCCGAATTTGTAACATAGGTGCGAATCGCAGTGATCTTGGACCATGGAGGCCAGCATGAAGCAGTGTCGCTCTATTGCCTTGGGAGCGTCGCTCGGAGCAGCGCTTGTCTGCTCCTCAATCAGCACGAGCATGGCAGCAGACAAAGCCGCAGCCAGCACCGAACGGGAGCCATTCATCTATTTTGCCACCACCGATCCATTCCTTGCGCCGGGGCAAAAGCCGACGCGCAATGATGTGACGCTCTTTGGCGGGCCCTTCACCACCGATACGGCCGGCGGCGCATTGAGTATCTTCGGTGCCGACTACACGTCCAACTACATTATCGGCGTCACCTATGGCCGCGATGTCTTCGATCTCGGCGCCGGCTTCCTGCTTGGCGGCGTCGCGGGCGTGGCCATCCGCTTCGGCGAGGATGACGACACATCGGGCGAAATCTGGGGCGGCGTGCGGCTCAAGCATCAGGGCCTCGTGATTGGCGACATCGTGATCTCGCCGGCCTTCACCGCCGGTCTCAGCGCGGTCACCGGCGAGACGGAAATCGAGAAGGAACGCGAGGCGCGCTATGATGGCGACGCCTCCTTCATCGGCTTCCTCGGGCCCGAACTGTCGGTCCGCTGGCGCGGCGCGCCCAATCTGGAACTGACCTGGCAGCTGCATCACCGCTCCGGCGGCGGCGGCACCTTCGGCGACATGGGCGAAACATCGAACGCCAATACGATCGGCATTCGCTACCGCTTCTGAGCGGTGTCTCGGGGCCGGGTCCACCTGGCACATAGCGCTCGACAGGCCCGGGCCGGCCCGCTAGGTTGTGGCCAAGGGGGCGCCATGGATCTGATCAGGCTGGTCGCGGCAGGTTTGCCTGCATTGTTCATCGCTGCATGCACCACCACGGGTGCGAGCGGCGGATTGACCGATGACGCGCGCAGCCTCGTCACCACCTCCTACCGATGCCAGGAGGCGCTTGGCCGCGAGCCGCATTTTTCCGCCATCGAGAGCAGCGAGACGGTGCTGAGGCATCTCGGCAGCTCGCCGGAACAGGCCGATGGCACGGTGCGCGGCTGGCTGCGCGAATTGATCGCCTCAAGCCACAAGCCGAACGATCTCGATGCGGCCACCTGTCGCGATACGCTGCTCAAGCAAGCGGAAAAACTGCGAATCGGCAATGAGCGGCTGAGACGGCGGCCGGCCTGAGCCTATCCTTGCGCCAGCAATCGGCAGCGATTCTTGTAATTTTCGTGCGCATGGAGGCTGTATTTCGCAACTATGCGCAGTGTGTCGGATGTTTGCAAATCTTGAATTGCCGTTGCGGAACCACCGTCCTATCTCCGGGATTATAGGGGCCACAAAGCTCAATGGAGATTGCAGAATGACGACACCTACCGTTCCGCAGGATGTTTACCTCCGTCACGAAAGAGAATGGCAAATGCTGCGCCAGGCTCTGCACAGCAAGCCTGAAACCGAGAAGAAGCCCGCTTTCGACGCTCCGGCAAAGGCCAACGCGGAAAAGCGCGCCGACCTCGCCCAATAGCCACCGCTATGTTCTGAATCCTGCCACCAGCATTGCGCGTTGGTGGCAGGACAGTGATTCCGTGGCACTGGCGGGGGTTCATGAAACCGCCTGCATACAATGAATACCCCCTTCTGCCACCTCCCGCATGCCGGGCCTCCACCCCCTCATGCTGAGCTTGTCGAAGCACGAAGCACGCACGATTTTGATGCAGCGCTCCAGAAAGGGATTGCACAAACGTTGCTGCGCCCTTCGACAAGCTCAGGATGAGGGGAAATAGAGTTTTGCAGGGAGGTCGTTCTGCGAGGTTTCTAGCTCACCATGAGGAAGCCCGCGTGGGCACTTGCAGGCTCGGGTTGAATGAACCGGGAGGATTGCAACGGCATCCCCGCCCCTGCAACACCATCAGCACGCAAAATCCCGACCGGGGTTAGTGACCGAACCTGAAGTTCATCCGACGCTGCTGCAATAATGTAGTGAACTTCAGATTCGATAGGGTCACTAGCAACCACAGTCAGGCGTATTTCAATTCCACCACACTAGTTCGAGCCCGGCCAGGCGCGCATGGCGATATCGACCAGGCGGTGGATCTCCTCGCGATTCGAACCGCTGGCGGCCTGGACGGCGGTGCCCTGCGACACGGTCAGCAGATAGCGCGCGAGGTCCTCGGCATTGCAGTCGGCGGGAAGATCGCCTTCGCGCTTGGAACGTTCGAAGCGCCGCGCCAGCGCCTTCTGCCCCATCTGCCGCTTTTCGATGATCGTCTTCTGGATCGCCTCGGCCGCATCGCTGCAGGCCATGGCGGCGTTCACGCCGAGGCAGCCGCTCGGATTGTACTCGCAGGTCTGCGCATCGGCAAAGCCGTAAAGCACGGCCCGCGCGACGCTGCGCGCATCCGGCAGTTCCAATGCCTTCCAGAAAAAGGCCATGTAATTCTGTTCGTAGCGCTCCAGCGCCATGCGGAAGAGCTCTTCCTTGTTGCCGAAAGTTCCGTAAAGGCTGGGCTTGGTGATGCCCATGCTATCGGTCAGATCCGTGATGGACGTTCCTTCGTAACCCTTACGCCAGAACAGTTCCAGGGCAGTCTGCAGAGCATCGTCCGCATCAAATTCCCTTGGCCGTCCCATTGGACAACACTCCCTAAATATTTATACCGCTCGGTATAAAATCCATTGACAGCTGCCGTCTCGCAGCCTTATATCGCCGTTCTATACCGATCGGTATGGATCGTCAATGATCGAATTCGCGCATCGAATTCAACCACGCCATCCTCCCAATGGCTGAAATTCAAGCAGGATGACCACGATGTCAATCAGCACTTCAAAAAGAAACCTTGCCATAGGCGGTCTCGTTTTGGCGCTTGGCCTTGCCGCCGGCACCCAATATCTCGACCTGAGCCAGAGCCGGGCCGAAGGCGAGCAGCAGCAATCCGCGCAGCCGCAGGCGACGCCCGTTTCGGTTGCTGTCGTCCAGCCGCAGCGCATAACGCGCTGGAGCGAATTCTCCGGCCGTCTCGAGGCGGTGGACCAGGTGGAGCTGCGCTCGCGGGTGGCGGGCGCCGTCCAGTCCATCCATTTCAAGGAAGGCTCGATCGTGCAGAAGGACGATCTCCTGGTAAAGATCGACCCTGCGCCCTATGAGGCGGAAGTCGCCCGGGCAAAGGCGCAGGTAAGCTCGGCCGAATCGCGCCTCTCCCTCGCCCGCAACGAACTGGAACGCGGCAAGCGGCTCATCGATTCCCGCACCGTATCGCAGAGCGATTACGATCAGCGGTTGAATGTGCAGGCCGGCGCCCTCGCCGATCTCGAAGCGGCCAAGGCGGTGCTGAAGACCGCGATGCTCAACCTCGAATATACGGATATCCGCGCGCCGATCACCGGCCGCGTCGGCCGCATCGAGGTGACGCAGGGCAATCTGATCTCCGCCGGGCCGACGTCGCCGGTCCTCACCACGCTGGTGTCGATCAGCCCGATCTATGCAAGCTTCGAGGCTGACGAGGATGTCGTGGCATCGGCGCTGGCCGAACTGCCGGAAGGTCTCAACAGCCGGGATTTCGTCGGCCGCATCCCGGTGCGCATGGATGTTCACACCCAGAAGGACCTTACCGGCACGCTGCAATTGATCAATAACAGCGTTGGCGCGGCCAGCGGCACGGTGCAGGTGCGCGCGGTGTTCGACAATCCGGATGGACGGCTGATCCCGGGCCAGTTCGCCAAGGTCCGCATGGGCCAGGCGACCGAGCGCGAGGAACTGCTGGTGGACGAAAAGGCCGTCGGCACCGACCAGAACAAGAAGTTCGTGCTGGTGGTCAATCCCGAAAACGTCGCCGAATACCGCGAAATCAGCCTTGGCGGCCAGGCAAAAGGCCTGCGCATCGTCACGGCCGGGCTGAGCGCCGACGAGAAGGTCGTCGTCAACGGCCTGCAGCGCATCCGCCCCGGCGCGCTGGTGCAACCGGAAATGGTAGCCATGGGCGGTGACGGCACGCAGATGCAGGCCCAGGCCGACCAGGCGAAGCTGAAACAATAAGCGATTGCGCCGCAGCTTCCGATGAAGCTGCGGCGCTTGCTTTTCAAAATCCCGCGCATTTCGCCTGCATCAGGAAGATGGGGCGCATGTGCTCATAGGCAGGTAAATTGCTATGAACATCTCCAATTTCTTCATCGACCGCCCGGTCTTCGCCGGCGTTCTCTCCTTCGTCATCTTCCTCGGCGGCTTGATAGCGCTGACGGCGATGCCGGTTTCCGAATATCCCGACGTCGTGCCGCCTTCGGTGGTGGTGCGCGCTCAATATCCAGGCGCCAATCCGAAAGTCATCGCCGAAACGGTGGCGACGCCGATGGAAGAGGCGATCAACGGCGTCGAAGGCATGCTCTACATGGGCAGCCAGGCGACGTCCGACGGCCAGCTGACGCTCACCGTCACCTTCGCCCTCGGCACCGACCCGGACAAGGCGCAGCAGCTGGTGCAGAACCGCGTCTCCCAGGCCGAGCCGCGCCTGCCGGAAGAGGTGCGCGCGCTCGGCATCACCACGGTCAAGAGTTCGCCGGACCTGATGCTCGTCGTCAACCTGATCTCGCCCAATGACCGCTACGACGTCACCTACCTGCGCAATTACGCGCTGATCAACGTCAAGGACCGGCTGGCCCGCATCGATGGCGTCGGCGACGTGCAATTGTTCGGCTCGGGCGATTATTCCATGCGCGTCTGGCTCGATCCGCAGAAGACCGCCGAGCTCGGCCTTTCGGCCACGGATGTGCTGAACGAGATCCGTGCGCAGAACGTGCAGGCTGCGGCCGGCACCATCGGCGCGTCGCCCAATGAAAACAGCGTGAACCTGCAATTGTCGGTCAATGCCCAGGGCCGCCTCCAGACGGAGGAGGAATTCGGGCAGATCATCGTCAAGACGGCGGCCAATGGCGCCATCACGCATCTGCGCGACATTGCCCGCATCGAGCTCGGCTCGGCGCAATATTCGCTGCGTTCGCTGCTGGACAACAAGTCGGCGGTGGCCGTTCCGGTGTTCCAGGCGCCGGGTTCCAATGCGATCCAGATCGCCGACCAGGTCCGCAAGGTCATGGAAGAGGTCAAGCTGACCATGCCCGAGGGCGTGGATTATCGCATCGTCTACGACACGACCCAGTTCGTGCGCGCCTCCATCGAGGCCGTCGTCCACACGCTGCTCGAAGCGGTGGTGCTGGTGGTGCTGGTGGTCATCCTGTTCCTGCAGACATGGCGCGCCTCGATCATCCCGCTCATCGCCGTGCCCGTATCCATCGTCGGCACCTTCGCGGTGATGCATCTTTTCGGCTTCTCGGTGAATGCGCTGAGCCTTTTCGGCCTCGTTCTCGCCATCGGCATCGTGGTCGACGACGCGATCGTGGTCGTCGAGAATGTCGAGCGCAACATCGAGAACGGCCTGGCGCCAAGACAGGCGACCATCCAGGCCATGAGGGAAGTTTCCGGCCCGATCATCGCCATCGCGCTCGTGCTGGTGGCCGTGTTCGTTCCGCTCGCCTTCATCAGCGGCCTGACCGGCCAGTTCTACCGGCAATTCGCGCTGACGATCGCCATCTCGACGGTCATCTCGGCGTTCAATTCGCTGACGCTCTCCCCGGCCCTGGCCGCGCTGCTGCTGAAGGGCCATGACCAGCCGAAGGATGTGCTGACGCGCTTCATGGATCGCTGGCTCGGCTGGCTGTTCCGCGGTTTCAACACCATGTTCACGCGCGGCGCCAATGGCTATAGCCGAGGCGTGCGCGGCGTCATCTCACGCAAGACGGTGATGATGGGCGTCTATCTCGTGCTCATCGCGACGACGGCGCTGCTGTTCCGCGCCGTGCCCGGCGGCTTCGTGCCGCCGCAGGACAAGCAATATCTGGTCGGCTTCACCCAATTGCCCGATGGCGCCACGCTCGACCGCACGGAGGCCGTGGTGCGCCGCATCGGCGACATGGCGCTGGCCATTCCCGGCGTCGAAAGCACCATCGCCTTCCCCGGCCTTTCCATCGCCGGCTTCACCAACAGCTCGAATGCCGGCGTGGTCTTCGTCTCGCTCAAGCCATTCGAGGAACGCACGACGCCGGAACTGAGCGCCGGCGCCATTGCCATGGCGCTCAACCAGCAATTGGGCGGCATCCAGGAATCCTTCAGCGCCGTATTCCCGCCGCCCCCGGTGCAGGGTCTCGGTTCGATCGGCGGCTTCAAGCTGCAGATCGAGGATCGCAACGGCCTCGGCTATGAGGCGCTCGATGCGGCCACCAAGGCGTTCCTCGCCAAGGCGGCAGAGGCGCCGGAACTGACGGGGCTGTTCACCAGCTACCAGATCAATGTCCCGCAGCTCTATGCCGATGTCGATCGTGCCAAGGCGCGCCAGCTGAATGTTTCCCTGCCGGAGATATTCAACACGCTGCAGATCTATCTCGGCTCGGTCTATGTCAATGATTTCAACAAGTTCGGCCGCACCTACTCGGTGCGCATGCAGGCGGAATCCAATTTCCGCGCCAAGGCCGAAGACATAGGCGACCTGAAGGTCCGCTCCGGCTCGGGCGAGATGATCCCGCTTTCGGCGCTGCTCAACGTCTCTTCCACGGCGGGACCAGAACGCGCGCAGCGCTATAATGGCTTCCTTTCCGCCGATGTGAACGGCAATGCGGCGCCCGGCTTCTCTTCCGGCCAGGCGCGGGCGGCGGTCGAAAAGATCGCGGCGGAGACCCTCCCCGCCGGCATAGGCTTCGAATGGACGGAACTGACCTATCAGGAGATCATCGCGGGCAATTCCGCCTACTGGATCTTCCCGCTGTCGATCCTGCTGGTCTTCCTCGTGCTCGCGGCGCAATATGAAAGCCTGTCGCTGCCGCTGTCGATCGTCATGATCGTCCCCCTCGCCTTGCTGGCCGCACTGTTCGGCGTCTGGCTGACTGCGGGCGACAATAATGTCTTCACGCAGATCGGCCTCATCGTCCTTGTCGGCCTGTCGGCGAAGAATGCGATCCTGATCGTCGAATTCGCGCGCGAGCTCGAATTTGCGGGAGCAACGCCGTTCAAGGCCGTGGTCGAGGCCAGCCGGCTGCGCCTGCGGCCGATCCTGATGACGTCGCTCGCCTTCATCATGGGCGTGGTGCCGCTCGTCACGTCCACGGGTGCCGGCGCCGAGATGCGCAGCGCCATGGGCGTCGCGGTTTTCTCCGGCATGATCGGGGTGACGCTGTTCGGCCTGTTCATGACGCCGGTGTTCTATGTGCTCGTCCGCTCGCTCACCGGCAACCGTGCGCTGAAGCATCATGGCAGCCATTTCGATGGCGAAACCGGCCACAATTCCGGCGTTATCGCGCCGAGCCCCGCCCCGGCGGAATAGCAATCCGGGCAGCGCGGCGGCTGGTGCCAGCCGCGCTGCCCTCGCCTAAACCACTGAATACAGCGGTGATTTCGACGCACCGCCCGCATCTTTCCCACAGCTTCCAGTTATTTTTCCGTGGGTGCATTTTTTGGGTGACAAAACATTGCACCGTGTTACATTCATGTGACCAAGCCGAATATCGGCCTAACGATCATGACCACCGGCGCTATGCAGGGGGTCGTCAAATCGGGAGATGCAGATGCCAAGCTTTGCTGCTGCCAATGACAACCGCAAGATCAGCGATGGGTTCGTTCCGCTTGTGAGCTTCCTGCTCGGAACACAGATTGTCGCCGCGCTGCTTTTGACCGTACCGAACTGGTACTGAGATGGCCCGCCCCTGCCGCATGGCGGGGCGCTTCTGTCGCGCGAGCGTTTCCGCTCTAAAACAACCTCCGGTAGGTTGCAGCGACTTTTCCGATGGATCATAACATTGCCCAGGCATAAACTATGCGCAGGACATTCCAGATGTCGCGCAATGGAGTTAGGGCATGAGAGCACTGGCGGCCGCGATCCTGATATCATCGGCATTCCTGGCCGGTTGTACGACGATCACGCCTGAGGAACAACGGGCGATCGACAGCCGCACCTGCCTGTCCTATGGCTTCAAGCGCAAGACCGATGCCTATTCCACCTGCCTGCTGCAGCTGGAACTGGACCGCCGCGCCGAGCGACGGTCCAGGTTCGAACAGATGCAGTATAGGAACCAGCCCATGCTGCTCCATGGCGGCTATCGCCCCCTCTGGTGGTAAGCCGGGAAGCCCGAACTTAGCGCACCCAGACGACGCGGCGCGAATCGTTCTCCACCAGCGCCGGCCGGTCATCCACATAGACGTAGGAATAGCCCGGCTCGTCCGGCACCCTGACCAGCGGCACATCGGCCGGGATCACCGTTCCGGTGGTCAATTCGCCCTCATAGACGATGGGGTCCGTCGGGTGTCTCTCGATATAGGTCACCACTTCAGCCGGGATTTCTGATGCCGGGATTTCAGGGGCCGGAACTTCGGGGCCGGCATTCGGGCCTTCGGTATAATAGACCACCTGGCGGTTTTCCATCGATACGATCACCGGGTGCCCGTCGACATAGATATAGCCATAGCCCGGGCTTTCGGGGATAGGCCGCAGGGTCACCGTGTCGGGCACGACATAGCCCTGGCTGATATCGTCCTCGATCACCACCGGATCGGCCGGATTTTCGATCACATAGTCGCGGGCCGATTGGGGCACCTCGACGAGCACGGTGTCCTGCGCCATGGCAAAGCCAGACGCGGCAAGACCGGACGTGGCGATAAGCGCCGCCGCCGTTAACATAAGAGCCTTTTTCATTTTCAGCCTCTCTTTCGAGTTTGCGTCCCAATGGCTGAAACAACCGGCCAGCGGATCATTGGTTCCGTCCGCGGCCATCACACTTGATGAAACGGCCCGTAACATTCCGCTCCCGCATCCGCCCCAGCATTCCAATTGGGCAAGCCCGATGGGAGAAGTCGGCGACAGGAAAAAAATCACCTGCGACCTGATGACGGGGCGCACAAGTTTTGCTTTCCCGCCGCATAAAAACTGCTATCCGTTGCAGCCATGGAACCGAAGCTTACCCCCCTTATCGACAGCCTGCCCTCCACCGTTCCCTTCGTCGGACCGGAGGCACTGGAGCGACGACGCGGCAGCGCTTTCCGTGCGCGGCTCGGCGCCAATGAAAACGGCTTCGGACCGGCGCCATCGGTGATCGCGGCCATTTGCGACGATGCGGGCAATGCCTGGAAATATGCCGATCCGGAGAATTTCGAGCTCAAGCATGCCCTCGCCCGCAAGCACGGCGTGGACGCGGCCAATATCGTCGTCGGCGAAGGCGTGGACGCGCTGCTCGGCCTTGCCGTCCGCCAATATGTCACGGCCGGAACGACCGTGGTGACCTCGCTCGGCGCCTACCCGACGTTCAATTTCCATGTCGCCGGTTTCGGCGGGCGGCTCGTCACCGTCCCCTATCGCCGCGACCGCGAGGATCTTGGCGCGCTCCTGCAGGCGGTGAAGCGCGAAAATGCGCCGCTGGTCTATTTTTCCAATCCGGACAATCCGATGGGCACATGGTGGGAGGCCAGCGACGTGCAGGCCTTCATCGAGGCGCTGCCCGCAACCACCATGCTGATCCTCGACGAGGCCTATACCGAGACCGCGCCGGATACGGCGCGGCCGGCGCTCGACATATCGCGGCCCAATGTGCTGCGCATGCGCACCTTTTCCAAGGCCTATGGCCTGGCGGGCATGCGCTGCGGCTATGCGATCGGCGCCGAAAGGCAGATCGCCGCCTTCGACAAGGTGCGCAACCATTTCGGCATGAACAGGCTGACGCAGATTGCCGCCCTCGCCGCGCTGGAGGACCAGGACTATCTCCGCGACGTCTGCGACCGCATTGCCGAGGGCCGCGACCGGATCAGCGCCATCGCCGCCGCCAATGGCCTCGGCCCGATTGCCTCGGCGACCAATTTCGTGACCATCGATTGCCGCCGCGATGGCGCCTTTGCGCTCGCCGTGCTCAATGCGCTGGCCGAGCGCGACATATTCGTGCGCAAGCCGGCGGCGCCGGTGCTCGACCGCTGCATTCGCGTCAGCGTCGGACCCGCCGCCGAACTCGACCTTTTCGCCGAGGAACTGCCCGACGCGCTGCGGCGGGCGGCGGGGTGAAATGGCGGGTCGGTGAGATGACGGGTTGGCACGCCGAAATCGTTGAGCCCGGAGCGGTGGGCGGCGGCGGCTGGCTTGATCCGGCTGGCGGGGCATTTGCAGCGTCCTCGCCAATGACGGATCTGGCAGAAGGCATGGCGGGGGCAAGTCGAGATGGTGATTGGGGGTCAGGAAACCGGCGACTGATGCGCCGGGGCCTGCCGATGACCGGACTTCAAAGTCCCGCCAGCGGTGCCTGGTGCCCCGCATGAGCGACGGCGAGAGTTGATCGGCTCGAATGATTCGAGCGACGGAGATATGGAGTGAATACACACCGCATGCCTGTTGCCGATGATGGATCGCAGCTTGCGCGGGACAAGTCGAGATGGTGATTGGTTGCCGGGGTCAGGAAGCCGGCGACTGATGCGCCACTCGATCCGGCTGACGGGCAAAGGAGAAAACCGTGGATGCTCACCCCTCGATTGCAGCCATGTTGAATGCGGCGCGGTTGAAGGCAGCGCGCGGTTGAAGGCAGCGCTGGGGGACAGCTTGAATTTGGATTGGCCGCGTGCGTGGCAGTTTGCGCCGATAACCGGCGCTAAGGAGGAAAAATGAATATTCACCGTGGATTTGTCGCTATTGGCGGGTTGATCGGGGCCGGCGGCATTGCCTCCTATGCGGCCGCGGCGCATTCGCCCAGCGGCCACATCGCCACGATCGCCCCGATGCTGCTGATCCATGCGCCGGTGTTCCTGGCTCTTTCGCCGCTGGCGCGGATCAATCGCGCCGCGCTGCTCGGCGGCCTGATCCTGGCGCTCGGCCTGTTGCTGTTCGTCGGCGACCTGTTCTCCCGCGATCTCACCGGCGCGAGGGCGTTTGCCTTTGCGGCGCCACTCGGTGGTTCGCTGCTGATCATCGGCTGGCTCGGCATCGCCGCCACCGCCTTCCGCGCCCTCGATTTCCAACGGGGTTCCTGATCTCTCTCCAACTGGTGCCAACCTCCCATTGTCCAAGGGGTCGCATGATCAAGGGGTCGCATGATATTGTTGCCACCCCGAGGTCGACAAAAGGGGATTGCACCACCGCCCCGCGTGCTTCGACAAGCCCGGCATGAGGGGGGTGGAGGCCCGGCATGAGGGGGCGGGAACTCAGCATGAGGGGGTGGAGGCCCGGCATGAGGGGGTGGAGAGGCCCGGCATGAGGGAGGTTGAGTCGGCATGAGGGGGGAGAGAATGGCAGGGTGGTAGTTCTGTGAGGTTCCCATCTCTGGCTCCCTGCTTTCCTGCAAACAACAATTTACCCTCATGCTGAGCCCGTCGAAGCACGCGCTTCATTCATGCAACCCCCTCCTTTTTGGCGCGCTGCATCAGTACAGTGCGTGCTTCGACAAGCTCAGCATGAGGGAGGTTGAGTCAGCATGAGGGGTGGAGGCCCGGCATGAGGGGTGGAGGCCCGGCATGAGGGGGTTGGAGGCCCAGCATGAGGGAAGTAGACAATGGCACGGTGATAGCTTTGTGAGGTTTCCATCTCTGGCTCCCTGCTTTCCTGCAAACAGCAATTTACCCTCATGCTGAGCCCGTCGAAGCACGCGCTTCATTCATGCAACCCCCTCCTTTTTGGCGCGCTGCATCAGTATAGTGCGTGCTTCGACAAGCTCAGCATGAGGGAGGTTGAGTCAGCATGAGGGTGGATGCCCGGCATGAGGGGGTATAAAATGGCAGGGCGGTAGCTTCGTGAGGTTTCCATCTCTGGCTCCCTGCTTTCCTGCGGGTGGCAAGATTGTGAGATCATGAGATTGTGAGATTGCACCTCCGTTCGAGTCGGTTGGCGACAGGCAAGTGAGCGGTCACCCGGCATCGGGCGCGGCGTCGGCCTTTTGCTTGTCCTTCAGCCGGGCATTGCACAATTTATAATAGCCGCCGCCCTTCTCGATCCAGCGCGTGCCGCCGAGGCGATCGGCCTTTTTCAGCGCGTGATATTCTTCGAGGCAGGTGTGCATGCGCCCCTGCGATGGCTTCTCGCCGGCGAATTTCCCGGCAATGGCGGTGGGAAAGCTCAAATCCGCCGCCTTGTGCTCCAGCGCCGGAGCAGAAGCACCTGCAGATCCGGAATTTCCGCTCTTTGCGTCTCCGGGCACGGTTTCGGTTGTGGCGGCATCGCCATCCGAGCCATCCGCCGGGGGCGCAGCCCCGCAATTCGCCTTGCGGAAATCCTTCCAGCCCAGCACCTCGCCGGCGACCTGCGCGGCCTTATATTTAACGCTGCACTCCTTCATGCTCATTGCCGCCGCGCCACCCAGCGGCATCGCTGCGAAAGCGAGGCAAAGCAAAAGAAAACGGGCGAGACGGGCGTCCAACATGGATGATCCTGCAATGAATGAAACAAACCAATGAATAAAACAAACCACGGAATAGACCGCGCGACGAATATGCCCGGAGCCTATAGCGCGCCGCACGCCAACACCATCCATACCTTCGTCTAAACCCTCCCTGCCCGGATGTCGGCGCGGCGAACCGGATGGCAGCGGGCCTTGAATTAATTGAACGTTCGTTTTATTAATTCTTCATGGCACGCACCACGGGTTCCGAAGGCGGCAAGACGCGCAGCGCGATCGAGGCCGCGGCAAAGCGGCTCATCGCCCGCACCGGCTATGAGGCGATGTCGATGCGCCGGCTGGCCGATGAGGTCGGCGTGCAGCCGGCGGCGTTCTATCGCTATTATTCCAACAAGCAGCAGCTGCTGCATTCGCTGATGCATGGCCATATGGAGCGGCTGCTCGGCGCGTGGCGGGCGGAGGACCCGGTCGAGGATGCACCGGCGCAGCGGCTCGCGGCCTTCATCCGCTTCCACATCCATTATCATATCGAGCGGCGCGAGGATGTGCACATCGCCAATATGGAGCTGCGCAGCCTCGATGCGGCGAACCGCGCGACCATCGTGGCGCTGCGTTCCGACTATGAGGGCAGCCTGCGCGCCATTCTCGATGCGGGCGTCGGGCGCGGCGATTTCGCCATCGACGACATAGCGCTGGCGGCGCGGGCGATCATCGCCATGACGACGGGGGTCAATGTCTGGTTCCGCAAGGATGACAGGCTTTCCGTCACGGAAATCGCCGAAGGTTACGTCAATCTCGGCATGCGCCTTGTTGGCGCCAAGAAGATCAATGCAGATGCAGCGGGAGGCAGAAATGTACCAGTCGGGCCTAAGATTCGGATTCTCTGACGAGATCGAGGCATTGCGCGAAACCGTGCACCGCTTCGCACAGGAGAGGATTGCGCCGCTGGCGGCGGAAACCGACAGGAACAACCAGTTCCCCATGCAGCTGTGGCAGGAGCTCGGCGCGCTCGGCCTCCTGGGCATGACCGCCGATCCGCAATTCGGCGGCTCGGGGCTCGGCTATCTTGCCCACACGATCGCCATGGAGGAGATTTCCCGCGCCTCTGCATCCATCGGCCTGTCCTATGGCGCCCATTCCAATCTCTGCGTCAACCAGATCAATCGCTGGGGCAGCGAAGCGCAGAAGGCGCGCTATCTGCCGAAATTGTGCTCCGGCGAGAATGTCGGCGCGCTGGCCATGTCCGAGCCCGGCGCCGGTTCCGATGTCGTGTCGATGAAATTGCGGGCCGACAAGAAGAACGACCGCTATGTGCTCAACGGCAACAAGATGTGGATCACCAACGGCCCCGATGCGGATACGCTCGTGGTCTATGCGAGGAGCGACCCCGCCGCCGGTTCGCGCGGCATAACAGCCTTCCTGGTCGAGAAGGGCAACAAGGGCTTCACCACGGCGCAGAAGCTGGACAAGCTCGGCATGCGCGGCTCCAATACGTGCGAGCTGGTCTTCGAGGATTGCGAGATCCCGTTCGAGAACGTGCTCGGCGAGGAAGGCATGGGCGTGAAGATCCTGATGTCCGGGCTCGATTACGAGCGCGTGGTGCTGTCGGGCGGGCCGCTCGGCATCATGGCCGCCTGTCTCGATGTCGTCGTGCCCTATGTGCATGAGCGCAGGCAGTTCGGCCAGCCGATCGGCGAGTTCCAGCTGATGCAGGGCAAGCTTGCCGACATGTACACGACGATGAACGCGTCGCGCGCCTATGTCTATGCCGTCGCCGCCGCCTGCGATCGCGGCGAGACCACGCGCAAGGATGCGGCCGGCTGCATCCTTTATGCGGCGGAAAAGGCCACATGGTGCGCGCTCGAAGCCATCCAGGCCCTTGGCGGCAACGGCTATATCAATGATTATCCGACCGGGCGCCTGCTTCGCGACGCCAAGCTCTACGAGATCGGCGCCGGCACCAGCGAAATCCGCCGCATGCTGATCGGCCGCGAAATATTCGGGGAAAGCGCCTGAGACGAAAGAATTTTCCCGGCCGGCCGCTATCGGGAAAAGCCAACAGGAAATAGCCCACAGGAATTAGCCCACAGGAATCAGGCAAGGAATCAGAATGACCATTCTCACCTCGCAAATCTCCACTTCCACCGAGACCTTCTCCGAGAATGCGGCGCGGATGCGGGCGCTGGTCGCGGAGATCCGCGAAACGGCGGCGGAGGTCGAGCTCGGCGGTTCGGAGGAGGCGCGCCAGCGGCATACGGCCCGCGGCAAGCTGCTGCCGCGCGAGAGGCTGGCGCAATTGCTGGATGCGGGCTCGCCCTTCCTGGAGATCGGCCAGTTCGCCGCCTGGGGCATGTATGGCGACAGCATCGCCGCGGCGGGGCTCATCGCCGGCATTGGCCGCGTCTCCGGCAAGGAGGTGATGATCATCGTCAACGACGCCACGGTGAAGGGCGGCACCTATTATCCCCTCACCGTGAAGAAGCATTTGCGGGCGCAGGAAATCGCGCTCGAAAACAACCTGCCCTGCCTCTACCTCGTCGATTCCGGCGGCGCCAATCTGCCGAACCAGGACGAGGTGTTTCCCGACAGGGAACATTTCGGCCGCATCTTCTACAACCAGGCCAACATGTCGGCGGCGGGCATACCGCAGATCGCCGTCGTCATGGGATCGTGCACGGCGGGCGGCGCCTATGTGCCGGCCATGTCGGAAGAGACGATCATGGTGAAGAACCAGGCGACGATCTTCCTCGGCGGCCCGCCGCTGGTCAAGGCCGCGACGGGCGAGGACGTCACCGCCGAGGAGCTTGGCGGCGCCGACCTGCACACGCGCGAATCCGGCGTTGCCGACCATTATGCGGTGGATGACGTCCATGCGCTGATGCAGGCGCGGCGCATCGTCGGAAACCTCAATCGCAAGAAGGAGATAGCGCTCGACCTTCGCAAACCGATTCCGCCGCTTTACGATCAGGACGAGCTCTATGGCATCGTCCCGACCGACCTGCGCCAGCCCTATGACGTGCGCGAGCTGATCGCCCGCATTGTCGACGGCTCCGAATTCGACGAGTTCAAGAAGAATTACGGCGCGACGCTCGTCACCGGCTTCGCCCATCTCTACGGCATGCCCGTCGGCATCATCGCCAATAATGGCGTGCTCTTTTCCGAAAGCGCGCTGAAAGGCACGCATTTCATCGAGCTTTGCGTGCAACGCGGCATTCCGCTGGTGTTCCTGCAGAATATCACCGGCTTCATGGTCGGCCGCTCCTACGAGGCGCGCGGCATCGCCAAGGATGGCGCCAAGCTGGTCACGGCGGTCGCCACCGCCAGGGTGCCGAAGGTGACGATGATCGTCGGCGGCTCGTTCGGCGCGGGCAATTACGGCATGTGCGGACGCGCCTTCTCGCCGCGCTTCCTGTGGATGTGGCCGAATGCGCGCATTTCGGTCATGGGCGGCGAACAGGCGGCAACCGTGCTGGCACTGGTGAAGCGCGAGGGCATGGAGCGCAAGGGCGGCACGTGGTCGGCCGAGGAGGAAGCCGCCTTCCGCGCACCGATCCTCGAAAAATACGAGCGCGAGGGCCACCCGCTCTATTCCTCGGCACGGCTCTGGGACGACGGCATAATCGACCCGGCGAAGAGCCGCGAGGTGCTGGCGCTTTCGCTCTCCGCCGCCCTGAACGCCGCGCCGCAAGCCACGCGCTTCGGCACGTTCAGGATGTGACGGGACCCGCGACATACCACTTCCTTCGGGCTTACCGCCAACCGCGGAGCAAGCCCGATGTCCAAGGAGAGAGACCGACAATGACAACAAGCTTCTCGAAGATCCTGGTCGCCAATCGCGGCGAGATCGCCTGCCGGATCATGCGCACGGCACAGAGGATGGGGATCGCCACCGTCGCGGTCTATTCGGATGCCGATGCGAAGGCGCTGCACGTGGCCATGGCGGACGAGGCGGTCAATATCGGCCCTGCCCCGGTCACCGACAGCTATTTGCGGGCCGACAAGATCATCGAGGCGGCATTGCACACGGGCGCCGACGCCATCCACCCCGGCTACGGGTTCCTCTCCGAGAATCCCGGTTTCGTCGATGCCGTCACCAAGGCCGGCCTCGTCTTCATCGGCCCTTCGGCGGAAGCGATCAGGGCCATGGGGTTGAAGGACGCCGCCAAGCGGCTGATGGAAAAGGCCGGCGTGCCCGTCGTCCCGGGCTATCACGGCGAGGCGCAGGAACTGGTGGTGCTCGCCTCCAAGGCAAGGGAGATCGGCTATCCGGTGCTGATCAAGGCGCGCGCCGGCGGTGGCGGCAAGGGCATGCGCAAGGTGGACGATCCCGATGATTTCGCCGAGGCGCTGGGCAGCGCCCGCCGCGAGGCCAAGAGCGCCTTCGGCGACGATCGCGTGCTGGTGGAGAAATATATTGCCAAGCCGCGCCATATCGAAGTGCAGGTCTTCGGCGACAATCACGGCAATGTGGTGCATCTCTTCGAGCGCGACTGCTCGCTGCAGCGGCGGCACCAGAAGGTGATCGAGGAAGCGCCCGCCCCGGGCATCACCGACGAGATGCGCGCGGCGATGACCGGCGCCGCCGTGAAGGCCGCCCGCGCCATCAGCTATTCCGGCGCCGGCACGATAGAATTCATCGTCGACGCGACCGAGGGCCTGCAGCCGGACCGCTTCTGGTTCATGGAAATGAACACGCGCCTGCAGGTGGAGCATCCCGTGACCGAGATGGTCACCGGGCTCGATCTGGTGGAGTGGCAATTGCGCGTCGCGGCCGGCGAGGCCCTGCCGCTTTCACAGGCGCAGATCAGGCTCGACGGCCATGCTGTCGAGGCGCGTCTCTATGCGGAAGACCCGGCCCGCAGCTTCCTGCCGGCCGTCGGCACGCTGCACCATATCGCCTTCCCTGAAGCCGCCGGCAGCGGCGCCATCCGCATTGAGACCGGCGTGCGCAGCGGCGATGAAATATCGCCGTTCTACGACCCGATGATCGCCAAGATCGTGGTGCGCGCCGCCTCGCGCAGCGAAGCGCTGGCGACGATGAGCGATGCGCTGCTCCACACCGAGATCGCCGGCACCATCACCAATGCGGGGTTCCTCGCCGCGCTCGCCGCCCAGGCCGATTTCGTCGCGGGCGATGTCGATACGGGCCTGATCGACAGGAATGTCGACAGCCTCATCACCCGCGCCGCAGCGCCGGAGGGCGCGCGGGAACTTGCCATATTGGCGGCAAGCGGCCTGCTGGAGCCTGCGCCCGGGGGCGACCCGTGGTCGGACCTTCGCGGCTACAGCAATCTCGGCACGCAGTCCTATCCGGTGCTGCTCAAGACGGAAACCGGCGTCGAGCGCCACAATGTCAGGATCATTGGGGGCGGAATCGGGGGAAGCGGGCGAACGACAATCGGCGGCGCCGGGCATTTCGGCATGGACGGGCCCGATGGCACGACCGAACTGCGCGTGCGCCGCGACGGGCCGCATTGGCATGTGGTCGGCAGGCATGTGAACATGCGGGCGAAAACTGTGGCCGTTCCGAACGGCATCGCGGTGCTTTCCGGCGGTACGGTGGCAAGCTTCGCGCTGGCCGATCCGTTCCTGCTGGCCGAGGAGGCCGCCCATGCGGGCGACAGGCTGAACGCGCCGATGCCGGGGCTGGTCAAATCGGTGCGCGCCACGAGCGGCGATACGGTGCGCAAGGGCCAGATCCTGCTGGTGCTCGAGGCGATGAAGATGGAGCACACGATCACCGCGCCGCATGACGGCAAGATCCTGGAGATCGTCGCTGAAAACACGCAGGTCAAGGAGAACGCCGCACTGGTGCGCTTCGCCGAATAAGGTGGCGGTAAGGTTGGGAGCTTGGGTCTGAAGCCTTGCGGAACTACCTCCTTGCAATCAACCCAATTTCCCTCATCCTGAGCCTGGTGAGCCTGCCGAACCACGAAGGGCGCAGCAACGTTTGTGCAGTCTCTTTTTTGGTTGCATCAAAATAGTGCGTGCTTCGACAAGCTCAGCATGAGGGAGGTTGGCTCAGCATGAGGGGATTGATTTGATGGCGGGAGGGTTGGGAGCTTGGGTCTGAAACCTCGCAGAACTACCTCCTTGCAATCAAACCCAACCCCTCATCCTGAGCTTGTCGAAGGGCGCAGCAACGGTGGTGCAGTCCCTTTTTTGGTTGCATCAAAATAGTGCGTGCTTCGACAGGCTCAGCATGAGGGAGGTGGGGTGCAATCTCTTGTTGGAGATGCAGAATAAGCAAAACCCTCACCACGCCCGCGAAAATCGCGCCTGGTCATTGAAAATGGGGGGAGACGGGCGGTCTTCAGCGCGTCAGTATTATAGTCAGGGTCGAGGTCCGAAGACCGCCCGCGACGTCTTTGCCTGCCATTGTTGCGCTTGTCAGACGCAACAACCCGGAAAACGAAGCGCTACCTCCGTTTCCTTCTGCAGTTTGCCGGTCAATCGGGGTTGTCACTTCCGACTGTCCGGCAACGCCACCCTTTCCCAGCTTGTCGAAACAGCTCCGGAAGCTGCTCCCCCACTGGAAAGGACCTGCACAGAATAACCCGGTTTCAAAGTGGTGGGATAAGTTTCCATTTATCCCACCAGAGGGGACGTGTGTTGCATAAATGATGTGCGTGCTTCGTGCTTCGACAAGCTCAGCATGAGGGGCTCAGGATGAAGCCGACCGGGGGAGAAAGCTCACCCCCGCATATGCCCGGAACGAAGTGGCTGGTTGGCGCCTAGTTGGCGCCCTTGCGCGGCAGATTGGCGATGGCCGTTTCCACGGCAGCGATATTCAGCTCCAGGGTCGCGATTTTCTGCAATGTGTTATTATCAGGAAATGCCTTGGACTTGGCACAGGTCGCAATGAGTTGCGTCTGCGCATCGGTCAGGCTCGACAATAGTCTCTCAAGATCTTCCTGCATGCGTATTCCATTCATTTACAACTGAGGCACACGCTTTAGTTGTGCCTTCATTCCTATTCCAATACGCGAAAAGGCGGAAAATTGTCAAAGAACAAACGGCGCCGTAAACAAATATTTTGTTAGTAGAACAAAAGAACTAGACTTATTCCAGGGGTCTGCAGGCACGAACCTGAGTTGTAATAAAGTCTAGCCTGAGCGTCGCGATTACTCAAGGTTGTGTTTAGTGTGACTTCAACCATTCACGCGCCTCGTGCAGGGCGGAGGCGATCTGACCTTTGGACATGTGCCGCAGGAGCTCGCTGCGACGCCTGGCTGCACGATCACAACCTTTGATTGCAGCGATGTTGAACCATTTATGGGCCGAAACGAGATCGACCTCGCAGTCGCGGCCGCTGGCATACATCATCCCCATTTCGAAGATGATATCGGTTTCGGCGGAACCGCCGGCCTGGCCATTATCGAGGTTCTGGAGTTCAAAACGTGCCATGATGCCAATCCCTTGCTGAACCAAATCCGTTGATCTTGGAATGCCCTGTCAGACTTCCCGAGAGCCGCCTTTTTTGTTTTGGCGTGTCTCTTTCGATGTCTGCAATGATGGCAGCAGAGGCTTGAAAGCGGCGTTAAGCGGGATGCTTAACTGGAGAAAAACAAAATCAAAACAACTGGTAAACTTCGGAATTCGTTAAATATACCGGTCCAGCAATGGCGGGCTTTGCGGCGCCGTACCATTAAAATTGCGCTGGGCGGCGTCAAGAGTCCGCTAACCAAGGCGTGATTTGAAACGGCGCGTCCTGCCGGCGCCCGCCCTCGCCGCAGCCCGGATTTTGCCGCTTTCCATCGCCCGGCTTTTGAATTACTTTTACGTTTGCGTAAGCTCCAGCGGAAAGAGCCGGAGCTGGCTTCAATGGGAGGAAGGAATGAAACTGAAACTGCTGCTGACATGTGCCGCGCTCGTTCTGGCCGCGGGCCCGGCGCTGGCCGAAGAGCCGATCGTCGGCTCCTGGAAGCGCCCGAACGGCACCATCATCCAATATTCAGCCTGCGGCGGCGACAAATATTGCGGCACCGTGATGACCGGCGAATACAAGGGCAAGTCCATCGGTTCCATGGCCGGCAGGGACGGCGCCTACAAGGGCACCGTCAACAAGCTCGACGAGGGCAAGACCTATAATGGCAAGGCCACCGCAAAGGGCGGCACGCTGTCGCTTTCCGGCTGCGTCATGGGCGGGCTGATCTGCAAGAGCGAGAGCCTGACGCGGCAATAATCGATGCGCCAAACCCGGACGACGCACAATCTCCGGGTTTGGGCTTTTCGCCTGCCGCGCGGCGCGTGCGGCAAGGGCCTCGGCCCGGCTTGACGGCAACAAACCCATTTCTCCCGCAGCGATTCGCGCGGCTGTCGCGTTTGCGCCGGCTGATGTGCCTGCTTGCCGGTGCCTGGCAGATGCCTGGCCGGTGCCTGATCCGGCGAAAGCCGGGACGCTGCTGGCCACGCCGGATGCGACACCGGATGCGACGACGCCATGGGTGCAGCGTCTTAGACCAACGTCTAATTGTGGAGGGGTAAAAATTGAAGTATTAATGGTCTTGTTTTCAGCACGAAGCATTTCTGAATTGGTTTGATACTTGAATAGATTTATCTCCATGGCCGCGGCAGCGTAGTATATTTGTCGCTAATCCTCCCCCTGCCCTGGCCAGCAATATCAGTTTCGTTGAGTTCATCGTTCATTAGATGGTGGAGAAATGTCTCGGCGGCTGATGAGACCCAGGTTCTGCAACATTCCCGCTGCACTTGGGACAGCTGTGGTTTCCCCTCACAGCTGTCCCCCTTTTTTCGGCGATGCAGGGTGTGGCGATGGATCCATGCGCGAGGCGGTTGAGCAACTGCGTGGGCGCGTGAATGATGCGCGGGAGAATGTTGGAATGTGCGGGATTGCAGCGGCACTGAGGTGCGTCCTATGAACTTTGGCTGCTTCTTTGCTGCGATCAAATCAAATCCGAGCTTGCAGAACTAGAACCCTGCAATCAATCCAATTTCCCTCATCCTGAGCCTGTCGAAGGGCGCAGCAACGTTTGTGCAGTCCCTTTTTTGAGCGCTGCAAAAAGCATCGTGCGTGCTTCGACAGGCTCAGCATGAGGGGATTGATTTGATGGCGGCAAGGTTGGGAGCTTGGGTTTTGAAGCCTTGCAGAACCACAACCCTGCAAAACTCTACTCTCCCTCATCCTGAGCTTGTCGAAGGGCGCAGCGACATTGTTGCAATCCTTTCTTTGGCAGCATCACCACAGCGCGTCCGTCGTGATTTGACGGGCTTGTCTGCTGAATGCTCACCAGGCTCGGGACGAAGGAAATTCGGGCGTTGCAGGGCAGGAGTGCCGCCAGATCAACTCCCCCGCCCCGGAGGATTGCAGCGCTCCAACCAACCCCGGCTGGCAACCCCGCTGGCCGACCCGGTTGGCCAACCAACCCCGCCAACCAACCCCGCCGGCCCCCTCGGCCTACCGCGCGCGCTGGTTGAACAGGATCTTCTGCGCCTCCTTGTCGTCGGCGAGGTTGCGGCGCTCCTCCTTGCCCAGCGCCAGTCCGCGCTGCACGGCAGGCCTTGCGCCGATTGCCTCGAACCAGCGCTTCAGCCGCGGGAACTCATTGAGGTCCTGGCCCTGGTTCTGGTGCGGTACCACCCAGCCGAAGGCCGCCATGTCGGCGATGGAATAGTCGCCGGCGAGGTAATCGCGCTGTTCGAGCCGGCGGTTCATCACGCCGTAGAGGCGGTTGACCTCATTGGTATAGCGGTCGATGCCGTAGGCGATCCTTTCGGGGGCGTATTGGCGGAAATGATGCGCCTGCCCCGCCATCGGGCCGAGGCCGCCCACCTGCCAGAACAGCCATTCCTCGACGGCAACGCGCTGGCGCTCGTCGTCGGGATAGAACTTGCCGAACTTGCGGCCGAGATATTGCAGGATGGCGCCCGATTCGAAAACCGAGATCGACTCGCCGCCGGGGCCTTCGGGATCGATGATGGCAGGCATGCGATTATTGGGCGCGATCTTCAGGAATGACGGCTCGAACTGCTCGCCCTTGCCTATGTTGACGAGCTTCAGCGTATAGGGAACACCAAGCTCCTCCAGCATGATCGAGATTTTCCACCCATTGGGCGTCGGCCAATAATAGAGTTCGATCGGCTTTGTCTGACTGGTCATGTCCATCTCCGGCTTTTGGTCGCATGAATTGTGGTGGCTAGAACTACGGTGAGTAAAACAGAGATAGGGTGCCGCCCCGGCTTCGCAAGGTCCCAAGCTCCGCAAGGCCCCGCCAACCCTCGCAAGGTCCGGAACTTCGCAAGGTCCCAAGCTCTGCAAGGCCCCCGCCAAACCCTCGCAAGGCCGATGTCCGTCTCTGGCCGGCTCCGCACAGCATCGCCAAGTTGAACCGCGGATGAACGGCCGCATCAGCACGGGTTCAGCCTGGATCTGGCAGGGTGGCAGCAGATTTCACCAACCCGCTTTCATCAAGCTCAGGAACAGGCAAAATGCTCCGGTCGGCCACACATATCTCGCTCCTGTTCCTCAGGGCGCTGCTCTTCTCCTCGATCCTCGTCGGCCCCGTGGCGGCATTCACCGCCAGCTACCAGGCGCGCTCGCCTTCCAATGGCGGCATCGGCCTCGTCCTCCTCGTCAGCCTGCAGCGCGCCTGAACGACAGGCGTTTCAGCAGGGCGACCCTGCAGGGGACGGCTTTGCAAAAACCGGCATTTCAAGGGCATTTCAACTGTCACCATGACTCACTATATTGAGGCATGGACAAACGAATCGGAACCAGGAAGACGACAATGATCAGCATGCCTGCGGATGCTGATCCCCAGGAATTCACCGACGCCAAGGCCGCGGTGGAGGCGCTCACCGCGCTTTACGAGCGGAACACGCAGTTCCTGCGCGACGCCTTCGACAAGGTGGCGCGGAACCAGGCCCGCGATGCCTCCCATTACCGCGCCTTCTATCCGGAAGTGCGCCTTGCGACGTCGAGCTACGCGCAGATCGATTCGCGCCTCGCCTTCGGCCATGTCTCGGCGCCGGGGATCTATTCGGCGACGATCACCCGCCCCGATCTCTTCGCCAATTATCTGGAGGAGCAGATCCGCCTGCTGATCCGCAATCATGGCGGCCCGGTCACGGTGCAGGAATCGACGACGCCGATCCCCATCCATTTCGCCTTTCTCGAAGGCACCCATGTGGAGGCCTCCGTCGCCGATGCGTTCCTGCTGCCGCTGCGCGATCTTTTCGACGTGCCGGACCTGGCGGCGACGGACGACCGCATCGTCAATGGCGAATATGAGGTCGACGATGCCGACAGCATCATGCCGCTTTCGCCCTTCACGGCGCAGCGGGTCGATTATTCGCTGCACCGCCTCGCCCATTATACGGCGACGCGCCCGAGCCATTTCCAGAATTACGTGCTCTTCACCAATTACCAGTTCTATATCGACGAGTTCTGCGTGCTGGCGCGCGAATTGATGGCTTCGGGTGGCGGCGGCTATGAACGCTTCATCGAGCCGGGCAATCTCGTCACCGAGGCAGGCGCCAAGGCGCCGAGCTCGGGCGTGCCGATCGGCAGGCTGCCGCAGATGCCGGCCTACCACCTGATGCGCGAGGATGGCTCCGGCATCACCATGGTCAATATCGGCGTCGGCCCCTCCAATGCCAAGACCATCACCGACCATATCGCCGTGCTGCGCCCGCATGCCTGGCTGATGCTCGGCCATTGCGCCGGACTGCGGAACACGCAGGCGCTCGGCGATTATGTGCTCGCCCATGCCTATGTGCGCGAGGATCACGTTCTCGACGACGATCTGCCGGTATGGGTGCCCATCCCCGCGCTGGCGGAGGTGCAGGTGGCGCTCGAACAGGCGGTGGCCGAAATCACCGGGCTCGAAGGCTATGATCTCAAGCGCATCATGCGCACGGGAACGGTTGCGACCATCGATAACCGCAACTGGGAGCTGCGCGACCAGCGCGGCCCGGTGAAGCGCCTGTCGCAATCGCGGGCGATCGCTCTCGACATGGAATCGGCGACGATCGCCGCCAATGGTTTCCGCTTCCGCGTGCCCTATGGCACGCTGCTCTGCGTCTCGGACAAGCCGCTGCACGGCGAATTGAAGCTGCCGGGCATGGCGACGGAATTCTACAAGCGCCAGGTGGCCCAGCACCTGCAGATCGGCATTCGCGCCCTGGAGAAGCTGGCGGCGATGCCGCCGGAGCGGTTGCATTCACGCAAGCTGCGCAGCTTCTACGAGATGGCGTTCCAGTAGGCTTCCGGCCCAATCCCGCGTGCCAGTTCAGTCCCGCGTACCGACCAGGCCGAACCAGGCATTTTGCGGGTCCCGCCCCTGCGCCACCCATTGGCCGCCCGGCACTTCGTCGGGACCGGAAGCGATGGTGCCGCCCTTCTCCCTCACCCGCTCCAGCGCGGCGTCGATATTGCCGACATTGATATAGCGCCATTTGTCGGCATTTTCATTGCTGGGGCCATCCATCATGCCGCCGACGGGAAAATCGCCGCCGGTGCGGAACATGTGATAGCTGCCCATCGGCCCGGCATCGATGGTCTCGTCCTTCGACCAGCCGAACAGGCCTGAATAAAAGGCAAACGCCTTGTCCCAATTGCTCGGCTGCAAATCGTGCCAGCCGATGGTGCCGGGCGTGAGCGGCGCGGGATAATCGCCGCGATCCGCGCGCGAAGGCTCGAACAGCTGGAACGAAGCGCCGTTGGGATCGGCCACGATGGCGAAGCGTCCGGTATCGGGAATGTCCATCGGCTCCATATGGACCGTGCCGCCGGCCTGCCTCAGCCGTTCGACATGGCCGTCGAGATCCTCGACCATGATATGACCCGACCACATGGGCGGCACCCCGTCCATCTGCGCGTCAGCCGTCGACATCGCCCCGGCTACCGGAATATCGTTCACGGTCAGCAGCGTATATCTGACATGGGGATTGCCCGAATCCTGCGCGCCCCACCCCACCACATGGCTGTAGAAATCGATGGCGTTCGCGGGATCGCTGGTCAGAAGTTCGTACCAGATAAAGCTGCCCGTCTGCATCGTCTTGTCCTCCCGCAATGACCGCGCGGCGCCGGTTGACAATTTACGTTGATATCAACATACTAATCGAACCATGTCAAAGCCGATTTCCATTCCCTATGAAACGACGATCCATGTTCGCGATCATTGCATGTGCCTTGCGGTACAGCGGGCGGCCCGCGCGCTGGCGCGGATGTTCGATGATGCCCTGCGGCCGCATGACCTGACCAATGGGCAATTTTCGCTGCTGATGTCGCTCAACCGGCCGGTGCCGCCCAATCTCACATCGGTCGCCTCGCTTCTCGCCATGGACCGCACCACATTGACCGCTGCGTTGAAGCCGCTCGAGCGCCGGGGACTGGTCAGTGTCACCGCCGACCCGAAGGACAGGCGCGGGCGGCTGCTGACGCTGACGCCCGAAGGGCTTGCCGTTCTGTCGAGAGCCCTGCCCGTATGGACGAAGGCGCATGGCGAGCTTGAGCAGGTGCTGACGCCGGGCGAGATGTCCCGGCTCTGCGGCGATATGAGGAAGATTCTCTGATCGGCCGCGATGGCCCGCCCCGGTCGCGATCTGGGCGGCAGCCCCATGGCGGAGCGTCGCGGCGGTAGCGCATGAAGTTCTTGATTGCGTCGCAATTGCCGGTTTAATGCCGGGACATGAAAAACAAATCGCGATCGTGGCTGGCCCTCGCGGCTGTCGTCATACCGGTGCTGATATCGGTTCCGCTGGTGTTCGGCTTCTTCGGCGCGGTGCATCCCGCCTTCGACTCCTTCGCGCAGTTCCGGCTGCATCTGGCAGTGCTCATGGCCGTCTGCGCCCTGCCGGCGCTGTTCCTCGGCCTTTGGCGCGAAGGGCTGATGGCGATCGCCTTCGCGGCGACGGCGCTCGGCAGCGTCTTCATCCATACCGGCGCCGCCGGCGCGGCGGCAAAGGCCGAAGAAAATGCCGGCCAAAATGGTGGCCAAAACAGTGGCCAAAATAGTGGCCAAAACAGTGGATTGGCCGAATACAAGCTGCTGCAGCTCAATCTGCGCTATGACAATAGCCGCCACGCGGACGTGTTCCGCCTGATTGCGCGCGTATCGCCCGACGTGATCACGCTGGAGGAGGTTTCGGCGGAATGGCGGCCGAAGCTCGCGGCGATAGAGGGGCGCTACCCCTATCATTTCTATTGCCCCAACCGCAGCCGTATCGGCGGCGCGGCCGTGCTGTCGCGCCGGCCCTTCGCGCTCGGCTCGACGCCGCTCTGCGTCGATAGTCTCGTCGCCCTCGCCCGCGTCGATTTCGGCGGCTACAGCGCCACCATCGGCGCGCTCCATCTCGATTGGCCGTGGCCCTTCGCGCAGGACTGGAACGTCGCGGAAGTGCGGCCCTACCTGGAAAAGCTGCAGGGTCCGCTCATCATAGCCGGTGATTTCAATGCCGCGCCGTGGACCGAAACCCTGAAGAACATCATGCTTGCCAGCCGCACGCGGCATGTGAACGGGCTGCGCCCGAGCTGGCTGGTCAATGGAGCGCTGGCCCGTTTCGCGCCATGGGTCGGCCTGCCGCTCGACCATGTGCTGGTTTCGGACCGCATCGTCGAGCCGAAAGTGGAGACGCTGGAAGCAGTGGGTTCGGACCATCTGCCGCTGTTGCTGCGCTTTTCCATCGCGCCTAGCGACGCCGATCCCGGCCCGGACCAGCAGACCGTGATGCTGCAGCGATAGTCCGGCTCCATACTACATGTTCGTATGGACTTACATGTTCGTATAGACTTACATGTTCGTATAGACAGGCCCCTCGCCGCCCTGCGGCGGCACCCAATTGATGTTCTGGTTGGGGTCCTTGATGTCGCAGGTCTTGCAGTGCACGCAGTTCTGCGCGTTGATGACGAATTTCGGCCCGTCGCCTTCCTCGATCCATTCATAGACGCCGGCCGGGCAGTAACGCGCCGAAGGCCCGGCGAACACATCATGTTCCGAGGTCTTCTGCAGCGCCATGTCCTTGACGATCAGGTGGGCGGGCTCGTTCTCCTCATGATTGGTATTGGAGAGGAAAACCGAGGATAGCCGGTCGAAGGTGAGCACGCCGTCCGCCTTCGGATAGGCAATCGGCTTGTGCTTGCTGGCCGGTTCGAGCGAGGCCGCATCGGTCTTGCCATGCTTCCACGTGCCGAAGGGCGACCAGCCGCCGAAGATCGTGTTCAGCCACATGTCGAGGCCGCCCAGCACCACGCCGCCGATCGTGCCGAGACGCGACCACATCGGCTTCACATTGCGCACGCGCTTCAGGTCCTTGCCGATCTCGCTGCTGCGCCAGGCATCCTCATAGGCGGCAAGCTCGTCATTCGCCCTGCCATCGGCCAGCGCCTGCGCCACATGTTCAGCCGCCAGCATGCCGGAGAGCATGGCATTGTGCGAACCCTTGATGCGCGGGACATTGACGAAGCCGGCTGAACAGCCAAGCAGCGCGCCGCCGGGGAAGGAGAGCTTCGGCACGGATTGCCAGCCGCCTTCGGTGATGGCGCGCGCGCCATAGGAAAGCCGCTTGCCGCCCTCGAACGTGCCGCGGATCGCCGGATGCGTCTTGAAGCGCTGGAATTCCTCGAAGGGCGAAAGATAGGGGTTCTTGTAATTGAGGTGCATGACGAAGCCGACGGCAACGGTATTGTCCTCCAGATGGTAGAGGAAGGAGCCGCCGCCGGTCTTCATGTCGAGCGGCCAGCCGAAGGAATGCTGGACCAGCCCGAGCTGGTGCCTGGAGGGATCGACCTGCCACAATTCCTTGATGCCGATGCCGAACTTCGCCGGTTCCTTGCCCTCGTCGAGCTTGAAGCGCGCGATCAGTTGCTTTGCCAGCGAGCCGCGGGCGCCTTCCGCGATCAGCGTATATTTGCCGAGAAGCTCCATGCCGCGCGTATAGGCCGGGCCATGCGAGCCGTCCTTCTCGATGCCCATGTCGCCCGTCGCAACGCCGATGACGGCGCCATTGTCGTCGTAAAGCACCTCGGTGGCCGCAAATCCGGGATAGATCTCGACGCCGAGCTCTTCGGCCTTGGTCGCCAGCCAGCGGCAGACATTGCCGAGGGAGACGATGTAATTGCCATGATTGTTCATCAGCGGCGGCATGGCGAAATTCGGCAGCCGCACCGAACCTGCGGGGCCGAGCACGAGGAAATGATCGGCGGTTACCGGCGTCTTGAAGGGATGGCCCTCCTCCTCGCGCCAGCCGGGCAGCAGCTTGTCGATGCCGACCGGATCGACGACCGCGCCGGAAAGGATATGCGCGCCGACCTCGCCGCCCTTTTCGAGCACCACGACGGAAAGCTCGGGATTGACCTGCTTGAGCCTGATCGCGGCAGCCAGGCCCGAAGGTCCTCCGCCGACGATGACGACATCAAACTCCATGCTCTCGCGCTCTGGAAGTTCAACCGTCTCACTCATGCAATCCTCCTGCCTAAATTCCCTCATGCGCAAAGCGCGATCGTTTTTTCGATTTCTAGCGCAACAATAAAGGTTTACTACCCTCTGTCGCCGCATCCATATGCGGCCAATTGCCCCCATAGCACGACGCTCTGCGCATTTTATCCTTACTTGTACGTAAACGTCAATATTCTGCAGCCGGCTTGTGATTTGCCTGGAGGCCGGTTTTCGGCATAATCATCCATTGTGTCTCTATGTGGAGGCCGCATGAAGCCATCGCTTCCGATTGGCGCGGGACTGTTGCTGTTCTGCCTTTGCCTGCTTTACGGGCCTCGCAGCCTTGCGCAGGAGGAAAAGCTTTGGACAGCAGGGCGCTACAGCTTTTCCGACGAGATGGGCGGTTTCACCATAAGGGGCATCAGCGGCCGCGGCACGGAGGACGATCCCATCGTGCTCGTGCAGGAGTTCAATGCGGCATCGCCAGTCCTGCTCGTCATCCGCACCGAAAGCACCGCCCTGCGCGATCCGGCCGACGATATCGGCATATTGTTCTATCTGCGGGTCGAGGCGATCAATGGCGGCGGCCATCCCTGGGTGGAGTTCGCCTTCGAGTTGCAGGAGCAGCTCAACCTGCCCAGCGATTATGGCGACGGCCTCTCGTTCTACCAGCCCGGCCACAAGGTGGATTCGATCAAATCCGACGGTTTCAGGACCTTCAAGGATGATTTCGAGCCCTATGACCGCATGATCTTCACCGATGGCGTCACCAATCCGGCGCAAAGCACCAGCTTCGTCTTCCCCATCGCCGACTTTACCCCGAAGCGCATGTTTTATCTGGTGCAGGACCCGCGCATTCCTTCTTCGTGACCTTGCATTAGGCACGGCAATTTGCGACTTCAGAGAAGAAGAGGTTGGGTCATTGGCGAGCATAAGGGAAATATTGCACTTCTACGCGGAAGCGGGCGTCGATGCCGCGCTGAGCGATTTGCCCGTCGATCGCTTCGCCGCGGAGCCGCCGCCGGCGCGCCCGGCGCCCGAACCGCGCGAGATGGCGGCACGGCCTCCGTCCCAGCCGCGCGAGATGCGGGCCGAACGGGCCCCTGCACCGGCGCCGACACCGGCTTCCACCCTGAACAAGGCTTCCGTTCCCGACGATGCCAAGATCGCCATGGCGCGCCAGCTTGCCGCCGGCGCGGCGACGCTTGAGGAACTGCACGAGCAACTGGCCGCCTTTGACGGCTGCAACCTGAAATTCACCGCCAAGAACCTCGTCTTCGCCGATGGCAATCCGCAGGCGGCGATCATGTTCGTCGGCGAGGCGCCGGGGCGCGAGGAGGATCTGGAGGGCAAGCCATTCATCGGCCGGTCCGGGCAATTGCTCGACCGCATGTTCGCCGCCATCGGGCTCGACCGGCAGAGCGTCTACATCGCCAATACGATACCCTGGCGGCCGCCGGGCAACCGCACGCCGACGCCGCTCGAAACCGAGATCTGCCGGCCGTTCTTCGAGCGCCAAGTGGAACTGGTCAATCCGAAGCTTCTCGTTGCGCTGGGTGGGCCGGCCGCGAAGGCGCTGACCAGTTCGACCGAAGGCATATTGCGCCTGCGCGGCAACTGGAAGCAGCATCTGACCGCATCAGGCCAGCAGATACCGGTGATGCCGACATTGCATCCGGCCTATCTGCTGCGCAATCCGGCGCAGAAGCGCTTCGCCTGGCGGGATTTCGTCAATGTCAAACTGCGGCTGAAGGCGCTGACGGATTGATCTGGCGCAAAATTGGAATGGCGGTGTCGTAAATTCCGGGGTAAAGGCGCCGAACGCCCTGTAAGTTCGGGCTTTATCGGGAATTAGGGCCTCACACCATGCTCCGCCAGCTTCTGCCGATCGCGGCCCTTCTGACCAGCACCTTCCTGATGCTCACGGCGGGCGGCCTCGCCGGCATCCTGCTGCCGCTGCGCGCCGGGATGGAGGGCTGGTCGCCGACGACGATCGGCTGGATGGGCACCGGCTATGCCCTCGCCTTCACCGGCGGCTGCATCATCGTGCCGCGCCTCGTGCGCCGCGTCGGGCATGTGCGGGTATTCGCCGTGCTCCTCACCCTGCTCAGCATGTCCATGCTCATGCACGGCCTCGTCATGAGCCCCCTCGCCTGGACGCTGTTCCGCGCGCTGGCCGGTTTCTCGCTGGCCGGCAGCTACATGGTCATCGAGAGCTGGCTCAATGAACGCGTCACCAACGCGACGCGCGGCATGGTGTTCTCGATCTACATGATCGTTTCGATGGTGGGGCTGCTCGTCGGCCAATATATCCTGCCCTTCGGCAACTCGGCCACGCAGGCGCTGTTCATGATCGGCGCGCTGATCTATGCGGCAGCGCTGGTGCCGACCGGCCTTTCCAACGCGCAATCGCCCCGCCCGCTGACGCAGGTGTCGCTCGACCTGCCCGCCCTCTACGCCCGCTCGCCCGCCGCCATGGTCGGCTCGCTGCTCGCCGGGATCATTGCCGGCGCCTGGAACTTCCTCTCCGCCGTCTATGGCCGCGACATCGGGCTTTCGACATTCGGCATCGCCACCATGATCGCCAGCGCCATGATCGGCGGCGCCATCTTCCAGTATCCCATCGGCCGCATCTCGGATTTCGTCGACAGGCGCTATGTCATGGTCGTCGCCGGGCTCGGCGGCGTGCTGCTGTCGCTGATCATGATCTTCTTGCAGCCGACGACGCCATGGCTGGTCTATACGCTGATGTTCGCCTTTGGCACCGTGCTCTTCCCGATCTATTCGCTCAATGTCGCCCATGCCAATGATTTTGCCGAGTCGAGCGAATTCGTGAAGGTTTCGAGCGGATTGCTGATCGTCTACGGCATCGGCAGCATGATCGGACCGCAGATCGCCGGGCGGCTGATGGATTTCTCCGGCCCTTCCGGCTTCTTCCTGACCATGGCGCTCACCTATGCCGCCTATGCCGGATATGCCTTCTGGCGCAGCCTGCGCCGCGCATCGCAGGCGCCGTCGGAGCGGACCGATTTCACCTTCAATGCCCATGACCGGCAGACGCCCGAGACGTTCAACCTGCATCCGCTGAGCGAGCAGCAAGGCGATACGTGACGGCGAAGACGTTCTAGCCCTGCGGTGTCGAGGCCTTCTTGGCTCGGGCCCGCGCCAGCCCCAGCCGGTGCTCGCGATAGATGATGAATATGCCGGCGCCGATGACGATGATCGCGCCCAGCACCATTTCACGCGTCGGCACATCGCCGAACATGAGATAGCCGATGGCGAGGCCGAGCAGCATCGAGGTATATTCGAAGGGCGCGATGGCCGACATGTCCGCATGGCGATAGCTCTCGGTGAGCAATATCTGCGCGACGCCGCCGGCAAGGCCGGCCATGATGAGATAGACCGCCTGCGGCCCGGTCGGCCATACCCATCCGAAAGGAAAGCTGACCAGCGCGATGAAGCTCGAGGCGATGGAGAAATAGACGACGATGGTCGGGGTGCGCTCGGTCTGGACCAGCTTGCGCACCAGCAGCATGGCGATTGCCGCAAGGCCCGCCCCGCCGAGCGTCGCAAGCGCGCCGACGGCCTGGTCGCCGCCGAACTCCGTATCGCCGGTGAAGAAGGACAGGCGCGGCCAGAGGATGATGAGCACGCCCGCAAGACCGATGGCGACAGCGGTCCAGCGGTAGAGCCGAACCGTCTCCTTGAGGAAGATGGCGCTGCAGACCACCGTCAGGAGCGGCGTCGCATAGCTGATCGCGATGGCTTCCGGCAGCGGCAGCTTGGTCAGGCCGTAGAAGCTCAGCGACATGGCGCTGACCCCGACGAAGCCGCGCCAGAAATGGCTGAAGGGTTCGCTGGTGCGGAAGGCAACCGAGAGTTGCCCCTGCCAGGCGATGAAGACGATGACGGGAAAAATGGCGAAGAAGGAGCGGAAGAACACCAATTGTCCTGCCGGGACGCCATCGGATGCCTTGAGCAGGCTGGACATGCAGACGAAGACGCATACGGAAGCGACCTTGAGCCCGATGCCAAGCATGACATTCGTGCTGCGCAAGCTGCCTGTATTCGTCAGTTCACCGCCCTGCGGGTGAACATTGGTGGACACGGGGGGATTCCTCAAGACCTGGAGCGGCCGCCGCATATGCGCCAGCTGATATATCTTTAGGATGGATCAAGGGCCAGTGCCAGACGAAATCCCGATCAATTTGCATTTTTCCGGCTTACACCGGGTGAAGCATCCGGACATGTATCCTTGATTGTGCCGCCGGAAAAACAGGTTAAGGTGCCGCAACGATAACAAGGACTAGCATTCATGCGTACTGATACCGGCCAGGTTTTCCGACTGGAAGATTACAAGCCAACCGACTTTCTCATTCCCGAGACGCGTCTCGAGTTCGTGCTTCATCCCGAGCGCACGATCGTCAAATCCGTGCTGACCGTCGAACGCCGCGAAGGCGCGGCAGCGGATGCGCCGCTGATCCTCGATGGCGACGAGCTCGCGCTGACGGAACTGAAGATAGACGGCACGCCGGCAGGCGATAATTCCTATGTTGCAACGCCCGACAGGCTGGAGATAAGCGGCCTGCCCGCCAGCGGCACGTTCACGCTGGAAATCGTCACCGAGATCAACCCCACCACCAACCGCCAGCTCTCCGGCCTCTACCGGTCGAGCGACGTCTATTGCACGCAATGCGAGGCGGAAGGCTTTCGCCGCATCACCTATTTCCTCGACCGGCCGGACCTGCTTTCGGTCTATACGGTGCGTATCGAGGCCGACCGCAGCGAAGCGCCCCTGCTGCTGTCGAATGGCAATCCTCAGGAAAGCGGCGACCTCGGCAATGGCCGGCATTTCGCCGTCTGGCACGATCCGCATCCGAAGCCGACCTATCTCTTCGCGCTGGTGGCGGGCGATCTCGGCGTCGTCAAGGACCGCTTCACCACCGCCTCCGGCAGGCTGGTCGATCTCGGCATCTATGTCGAGCATGGCAAGGAAGGCCGCGCGCTCTACGCCATGGACGCGCTGCAACGTTCGATGCGCTGGGACGAGGAGAAGTTCGGCCGCGAATATGATCTCGATGTCTTCAACGTCGTCGCCGTGTCGGATTTCAACATGGGCGCGATGGAGAACAAGGGGCTCAATGTCTTCAACGACAAATATGTGCTGGCGGACCCGGATACGGCGACCGACGCCGATTATGCCGGCATAGAGGCCGTCATCGCCCATGAATATTTCCACAATTGGACAGGAAACAGAATCACTTGCCGCGACTGGTTCCAGCTCTGTCTCAAGGAGGGCCTGACCGTCTATCGCGATCATGAATTCTCCGCCGACATGCGCTCGCGGCCGGTGAAGCGCATCGCCGAGGTGAAGGGCCTGAAGGCGCATCAGTTTCCCGAGGATGCCGGCCCCCTCGCCCATCCCGTGCGCCCGCGCCAGTTCCGCGAGATCAACAATTTCTACACGTCGACGGTCTATGAAAAGGGATCGGAAGTCGTGCGGATGATCCATACGATCCTTGGCGCGGAGCTGTTCCGCAAGGGCATGGACCTCTATTTCGAGCGGCATGACGGCGACGCGGCCACGATCGAGGATTTCATCAAGGTCTTCGAGGATGTGTCCGGCGAGGATCTGGGCCAGTTTGCGCTGTGGTACGATCAGGCGGGTACGCCCAACCTTGCGGTGACCTATGACTACGATGCGGCCAGCAAGGTTTTCGAGATCGAAATCGAACAATCGCAGAAGCCGACGCCGGGGCAGCCATCCAAGAAACCTATGCACATTCCCGTGCAGTTCGGCCTGCTCGGCGCCAAGGGCCGCGAATTGAAACCGGCCTCGGTAAAGGGCGGAACCGTCAAGGGCGACGTCATCCACCTGCGCAAGCGCAAGGAACGCTTCAGCTTCGGCGGCATTGGCGAGCGGCCGGTGCCGTCCCTGCTGCGCCAGTTCTCGGCGCCGGTGACGATGACGAGCGAATTGACACGCTCCGATCTGGTCTTCCTCGCCCGCCACGATACGGATGAAGTGACGCGCTGGCAGGCGCTGACCCAGCTTCTGACCGCCAAGCTGACCAGCAATTCCAAGCGCATCCGCGGCGGCAAGCCGGCGACGATCGAGACTTCGTCGCTGCGCCTGCTCGGCGAACTCGCCACCAATGACCGGCTGGACATGGCGTTCCGCGCCCTCTGCCTCGCCTTGCCCTCCGAGAGCGACATCGCGCGCGAGATCGGCAACAATATCGATCCGGATGCCGTACTCGCGAGCCGCGACGCGATGATCGCCGCCGTGGGCGACGCGCATGCGGACAAGCTCGCCGCGCTTTATTCGGACCTTGGCTATGACGGGCCTTTCAGCCCCGACGCGCAGAATGCCGGCAGGCGCGCCCTGCGCAATGTCATCCTCGACTATCTGAGCGTCGCCGAAAGGGATCCCGGCCGGGCGAAGCGGCAGTTCGGCTCGGCCGACAACATGACGGACCGCGCCGCCGCGCTCAGCGTGCTGGTGCAGCGCTTCGGCGAAAGCAGCGCCGCCGAGGAAGCATTGGCCGTTTTCGAAAAGCGGTTCGGCGACGACGCGCTCGTCATGGACAAATGGTTCATGATCCAGGCCATGCGCCCCGGCTCCGCCGCGCTCGATCACGTTCGCGCCCTGATGAAGCATCGGCTGTTCTCGCTGGACAATCCCAACCGCACCAGGGCGCTTGTCGGCGCATTTTCGAGCGGGAACCAGACCGGCTTCAACCGTGTCGATGGCGAAGGCTACCGCTTTTTCGCGCAGACGATATTGCAGATCGATGGAAGGAACGGCCAGCTTGCGGCCCGCCTGCTCACCGCCATGCGGTCCTGGCGCTCGTTCGAACCGATTCGCCGCGAGCATGCGCGCGAGGCCCTAGCCTCCATTGCAACGGTCGGCGCTTTGTCGGCGGATGTGCGCGATATCGTCGAGCGCACGCTGGCCTGAAGCCGGTCCCGAAGCTTGTCCCGGGCAGGCTGAAGACTGGAATGCCGAGGTGAATTCGAGTCAATTCAATGGCTTGAATCCCTCGGCTCCGAGAGTGATTCAGCCCGCCCAAATCATTGATAAATATTTAACAAAAGCACTAGACACGCAGAATCAGTTTTGATTCACTATAGGTGCTTCGGATGTGCGGCGTGCCGAAGCAAATCACGGGTAAAAGAAGGCTATCGAGGGGGCCAATCAATGGCAAATGCGGACGCGTATCGCGCGCCGACGGGGAAGAATTATGCCGGGATGAGGGCGCAGACGCGCAGCAAACTCTCCGGGCATGTCAAGCTTCTCGCCGACCCAGCCTACAGCAAATTGCTGGCCGCAGAGCCTTATCTGCGCAAAGCCATTCCACCGCTCATCATCATCTTCCTGCTGGTCCTGGCGCTCGTGCGCTCCATGTCGCTCCTCGCCTGGCGCGACGATACGGAGCGCACCGCGCGGGCGACGCTTTCCATCGCCGCCAGCCATATTGCCAGCGTCATCGACAATCGCACGGCCAGCGGCGAAAAGCTGGATGCCGGCGACCTGCAGAACATCATCGGCCAGATCCGCGCCAATGACCTGATCCCCGACGACATGTGGTTTGCCATTGCAGGCGGCGAGGCCAATATCCTCGCCTCCTCCGAGGGCATGGACCATTGGCGCGACCGCAATCTGGAAACCGCCATCGCCGACGGACAGCCCTTGTTCCTGTTCGGCGAGCGCGCCGGCGCCATGCCGGTGAAGATGGACGGCACGCCCGTGCTCGCCGCCTTCGTCCGCGCCGGCAGCAATGATTATTCCGTCCTCGCCACCCAGCGCGTCGATGCCGTCTTCGCCGATTGGCGCAGGGTCGTCTCGGTCAATGTCACCATGTTCGCCGGCACGGCGGTCATCATGCTGATCGTGCTCTATGCCTATTTCAGCCAGGCGGCGCGGGCGCAGGACGCCGATGCGCTCTACCAGAACACGCAGGCGCGGGTCGATACCGCGCTGGCGCGCGGCCGCTGCGGCCTCTGGGATTGGGACATGGCCCGCGGCCGGGTCTACTGGTCACGCTCCATGTATGAAATGCTGGGCTATGAGGCCCATGACGCCATCCTCTCGCTCGGCGATATTTCCTCGATCATCCATCCGGATGACGACAAGCTCTATTCGGTGGCCGCCCAGGTCGCCGCCGGCGAAGTGCAGCAGATGGACCGGGTGTTCCGCATGGCGCATGCCGAGGGCCATTGGGTCTGGATGCGGGTGCGCGCGCAGGTGGCCGATGCCGAGGGCACGGATCTGCACCTCGTCGGCGTGGCGGTGGATGTCAGCGAGCAGCACCGTTTCGCCCAGGCCACGGCGCAGGCCGACCAGCGCATCCGCGAGGCCATCGAGAGCATTTCGGAGACATTCGTGCTGTGGGACGCGGATAACCGCCTCGTCATGTCCAACAGCAAGTTCAACGAATATTCGGGCCTTGCCAATGAGTGTCTCCTGCCCGGCATCAGCCGCGACGAACTGGAGCCGCGCATCCGCGCCGTCGCCCTCGAAAAGCGCATGGCCAACGAGAATGGCCGCAATGGTGCGTTGACCTTCGAACGCCAGCTGGCCGATGGCCGCTGGCTGCAGGTCAATGAACGGCGCACGCAGGATGGCGGGCTCGTATCGGTGGGCACGGACATCACGCAGCTGAAGGTACATGAGGAGCGGCTGGTCGACAGCGAGAGGCGGCTGATGGCGACGATCCACGATCTCAGCCTCGCCCGCAAATCCGAGATCGAGCGCACGCTGGAACTGACCGAGCTCAACAGCAAATATGCGGTCGAAAAGGAGCGTGCCGAGGCCGCCAACCGCGCCAAGTCCGAATTCCTCGCCAACATGTCGCATGAGTTGCGCACGCCGCTCAACGCCATCATCGGCTTCTCCGAGATCATGCATTCGGGAACGTTCGG
Organism: Phyllobacterium sp. 21LDTY02-6; assembly: GCF_023554255.2. GTDB lineage: Bacteria > Pseudomonadota > Alphaproteobacteria > Rhizobiales > Rhizobiaceae > Phyllobacterium. Next base: position 335,431 of record NZ_JAMJWD020000007.1, read on the forward strand.
CGCATTGGGCTCGGATCGCTATGTGGAATATGTCAAGGACATCCACACCAGCGGCAATTACCTGCTCAATGTGATCAACGACATTCTGGACATGTCGAAGATCGAGGCCGGCCATTTCTCGCTGGACCGCGAGGAAATCGACCTCTGCCCGCTGATCCGCGAGACGGTGCGCGTGGTCGCCCTGCAGGCGCAGGCCAAGGAAATCCAGGTCGATACCCGCATCGACGAATGCGTCACGCTCGACGCGGACCGCCGCGCCATCAAGCAGATACTGATCAACCTGCTCTCAAACGCCGTGAAGTTCACCAGCAATGGCGGCAGGATCGCGGTGCGGGCGCGCAAGCTCACCGGCGCGCTCGTGCTGACCATCGAGGATACGGGATGCGGCATTCCGAAATCGGCGCTCAAGAAGATCGGCCAGCCCTTCGAACAGGTCGAGAACCAGTTCACCAAATCGCATGCGGGATCGGGGCTCGGCCTCGCAATATCGCGCTCGCTGGCGCAATTGCATGGCGGCGCGCTGAAAATCCGCTCGACCGAGGGTGTCGGAACCATCGTCTCGGTGCGCATACCGACCATGAAGGCAGAGGACAAGGCCTAGCCGTTTTTCGGATTACCGGGCCTTGGCGGACTTGCGGGATTTCTTCAATAGAAGGTCGAACAGCCTGCGCACCCGCTGCGACGTCTCGGTGATGTGCGCTTCCACCCGCGCGAGGTCCGGCAGGTCGCAGGCGCGGCACAGCAGTTCCTCGAGGCCCGGCGGAAAATCCTCGCGCCTCACATCGCCGTTCAGACACAGCCGGATGAGCTGCGTGATCGACGTATAGAGACCCGCGGCTTCGACGAGCTCCGATACGGTCGCGGCGTCGGCCAGCGAACTGTCGATCCGCGCCAGCACCTCCGCCGTCGATTGCGCCGTGACGGAACCGGATGTAGCACCGGTCAGCACCGCGAACTGGGCGATGAATTCGAGGTCGATGATGCCGCCGGCGATGAGTTTCAAATCCCATCCATCGCGCGGCGCCTTCTCCTTCTCCAGGAGATCGCGCATCTCCAGCACGTCCTTGGCGATCTTTGCCGGATCGCGCGGCAGCGCCAATATCTCGGCGACATCGGTTTCGATCTCGCCGGCGAATTCGGCATCGCCCGCCACCGGCCGGCCGCGGCTGAGCGCCATATGCTCCCAGGTCCATGCCTCCGAGCGCTGGTATTTGCGGAAGGCTTCGATATGCGTCGCCACCGGCCCCTTGTTGCCCGACGGGCGCAGGCGGAAATCGACCTCGTAGAGCACGCCTTCGGCGGTGGGCGCCGACAGGGCGGCGATGAGGCGCTGCGTCAGGCGCATGTGATATTGCGACGGGGCGAGCGGCTTGTCGCCGTCGGATTCCTCGGCCTCCGGGTCATGATCGTAGAGCAGGATGAGATCGACATCGGAGCCCGCCGTCAGCTCGCGGCTGCCGAGCTTGCCCATGCCGAGTATGGCAATGCGGCCGCCGGAGATCCGCCCATGCTTGCTGACGAATTCGGCGATGACGGCCTGAAGCGCACTGTCGATGACGAGATCGGCGAGATCGGAGAAAGCCTTGCCGGCGCGGGCCCCGTCGATCGCCCCGGTCAGCAGCCGAATGCCGATGAGAAACCGATGCTCGGCCGCGAATATCCGCAGCCGGTCGAGAATATCCTCATAGACGCGGGATGGACCGAGAAAGCTTTCCAGCCGCTCCGCCAGATAGGCGCGCGTCGGGATGCTGGAAAAGATCGCCGGGTCCAGCATGCCGTCGAATATGTGGGGCTTGCGCGTGATGATGTCCGCCAGCCGCGGCGCCGCGCCCATGATCAGCACCAGTAGGTCGAGCAGGCGCGGATTGGATTGCAGCAGGCTGAAAAGCTGGATGCCGGCGGGCAGCCCCTTGATCATCTCGTCGAAACGCATCAGCGCTTCATCGGCCTGGCTCGTTGCGCCGAAGGCCTTCAGCAGCACCGGCGTCAGCTCGGTCAACCGCTCGCGCGACTCCGCCGACTGGGTGGCGCGATAGCGGCCGAAATGCCAGGTGCGGATGACGCGGCAGATATCGCTCGGCCGCTTGAAGCCGAAATTGGTCAGCGTCTGCAGCGTATCGGGATCGTCCACATCGCCGGTGAAGACCAGATTGCCGGCCTCTCCGGCCAGGTCCTGCGCCTGTTCGAACAGCGCCGCGTAGTGGATTTCCACCTGCTTCAGCGTCTCGCGAAAATCGGCGGCAAAGGTCTCGCCATCGCCATAACCCATCATGTGCGCGACGCGCAGGAACGCCTCGTCATCCTCCGGCAGCGTGTGCGTCTGCTCGTCGGCGATCATCTGTATACGGTGCTCGACATCGCGCAGATAGAAATAGCATTTCGACAGCGTGTCCCTCGCCTCTTCGTTGATCCAGCCCAGTCCCTGCAATTCGCCGAGCATGGCAACCGTGCCCGAGCCGCGCAATTGCGGAAAGCGGCCGCCGGCGATGAGTTGCTGCGTCTGCACGAAGAACTCGATCTCGCGAATGCCGCCGCGCCCGAGCTTCACATTGTGGCCGCGCACGGCGATCTCGCCATGGCCCTTATGCGCATGAATCTGCCGCTTGATCGAATGGACATCGGCGATCGCCGCATAGTCGAGATATTTGCGCCAGACATAGGGCGCAAGCTCGGCCAGGAACTGCTTGCCCGCCGCGATATCGCCGGCCACGGGCCGCGCCTTGATCATCGCGGCGCGCTCCCAGTTCTGCCCCCGCCCCTCATAATAATTGAGGGCGGCGCTGACGGGTATCGCCAGCGGCGTGGAACCCGGATCGGGCCGCAGCCGCAGGTCCGTGCGGAACACATAGCCATCGGCGGTCCGGTCCTGCAGGATGCGCACGAGGCGGCGGGTCAGCCGCGAAAAGACATCGACGCATTCATAAGGGTCGTCGATGGCGGGGCTGCGCTCGTCGATGAACATGATCAGGTCGATATCGGAGGAATAATTCAGCTCGAACGCGCCAAACTTGCCCATTGCCAGCACGATCCAGCCGGAATCCCGGTCCGGATGGGCGGGATCGGGAAGTTTCAGCTTTCCCGCCGCATGGGCATCGCTCAACAGAAAGCGTATCGCCGCGCCCACCGCCGCCTCGGCCAGCCGCGACAGCCAGAGCGTCGTCTCCTGCGTCGAGAAGATGCCGGAAAGATCGCCGAGCGCAACGAGGACATGCACCTCCTGCTTCAGGAGGCGCAGCGCCGTCATCAATCTGGCCTCGGTGATCTCTTCGGCCTGCCAGATGGCTTCGATTTCATCGACGAGCTGTTGCAGCCGCTCCGCCAGCGAGGCATCGGCCAGCGGCGCGACGATTGCCGGCCGGCGCAGCAGCACGTCGCGCAGATAGGGAGAGAGGTCGAGCACGGCAGCCAGAAACTTGCCCGCTGACTTGCCCCTTTCTGGCGCGGCAGCGAAACGCTGGCGCAGATCGAGCTCTTTCTCGTCGGCATTGTGCAGAAAATCCGCCCATTGCGCCTCGGCATTGCCGGGATCGAGCGGGAAAAGCGGCTTCAACGCACTCGAAAGAAAGGGTTTACCACCCGTCGCCTGCGGCTTCATTCATTCTCCCCTCCCACGGGAAAGCGCAGCACCGCCCTCAACCCCGGTGCATTGTCCTCAAGTTCCAGGCTGCCACCGTGCAATTTCATGACCGCCTTTGCAAGGCTGAGACCGAGGCCAGAGCCCGGTTGTGAACGGCTCTCCTCCAGGCGCACGAACCTTTCCGTCGCCCGCTCGATCTGGTCCGGCGGTATGCCGGGGCCATTATCCGCGACGGTAAGTTCCACATGGTCCTGCACCCGGGCGATGGACAGTTCGATCTCGCCGGCCACCTCGCCATGGCGGCCATATTTGATCGCATTGTCGACAAGGTTCGAAACCGTCTGCGCCAGCAGTTCGCGATTGGCCCTCACCGGCGTCGCATCGAGCCCGCCCAGGCGCAGCTTGATGCCGGCATCCTCCGCCACGGGCTCATAGAGCTCGAACACGTCCTCGGCGATCGAGGCGAGCGACAGCGGCTGCATCTCTTCGCTGGAATAGCCGGATTCAAGCCGCGATATCATCAGGATGGCGTTGAACGTGCGGATCAGCTGGTCCGACTCGCCGATCATGGCTTCCATGGCCGCGCGATAATCCCTGGTGTTCTTCGCGCCCGCCAGCGCCGCCTCGGCCCGGTTGCGCAGCCGCGTCAGCGGCGTCTTCAGATCATGGGCAATATTGTCGGATACGTGCCGCACGCCCTCGTTCAACTCCTGGATGCGCGCCAGCATGCCATTGAGATTGTCGGAGAGGCGGTCGAATTCATCGCCGGAACCGCTGACGGGCAAGCGGCCGGAAAGGTCGCCGCCCATGATGCGCTGCGAGGCAACCGATACCTGGTCGATGCGATGCAAGGCACGGCGGCCGACAAAGAACCAGATGAGGAAAGCGCCGATGCCCATGATGCCGAGCGCCGCCCCCAATGCGCGGCGCACCACCAGGCGGACCTGTTCCGGCTCGCCCAGATCGCGCCCGACCATCACCCTTATGCCGTTGGGCAGGGCGACGACGCGGGCAATGGCCGTGTGCACCTTGGGATCATTGCCCTCATTGTAGCGCTCATAGGCGAAGGGACGCGTGATGCCGCCATCGGTCTGGAGAATGCCGACCTCGATGCTCTGCACGTTGCCGGCGACGATGCGCCCGGCCGGATCGGCCACGAGATAGAGATAGGCGCCGGGCTGCCTGCCGCGCCGGTCGATGGAGCGCACCAGCCCGGCAATGCCGCCGCGCTGGTAGGACTGGCCGATGCTTTCCATCTCCTCATTGATCGCCGTCTCCGTCTGCGAAGTGAGAAGGCGCACCGAAAGGCTGGTCATGTAGACGACGAGAATAAGCGCGCAGACGGTGAAAAGCAGGAGATAGAGCGCCGACAGCCGCACGGCCGTCATTTTCATCAGCGCGCGAAATCGGTTCATGCAGGCGTTCCGGCGGATGCGGCCTTCAGCATGTAGCCGGCGCCGCGCACCGTATGCAGCAGGGGCGTATCGAAGCCCTTTTCGATCTTGCCGCGCAGGCGCGAGACATGCACGTCGATGACATTGGTCTGCGGGTCGAAATGATAGTCCCACACATGTTCGAGCAGCATCGTCCGCGTCACCACCTGGCCGGCATTGCGCATCAGATATTCGAGCAGGCGGAACTCGCGCGGCTGCAGGATGATCGTCTGGCCCGCCCGCTTCGCCGTATGGGACAGCCGGTCAAGCTCCAGGTCGCCGACGCGGTAGACGGTTTCCGCCTCCTTCGGGCTGGAACGCCGCTGCAGGACCTCGATGCGCGCCAGAAGTTCGGAAAATGCGTAGGGCTTGGTCAGGTAATCGTCGCCGCCGGCCCTGAGCCCCGTCACGCGGTCGTCCACCTGGCCGAGGGCGGAAAGGATGAGCACCGGCGTATCATTGCCGCGCGCGCGCAGCGAAGCGACGACCGACAGCCCGTCGCGGCGCGGCAGCATGCGGTCGACGACCATCGCGTCGTAATTGCCCTGCTCGGCAAGGGTAAAGCCGGTCTCGCCATCGCCGGCAATATCCACCGTATGGCCGGCTTCGGCGAAGGCCTTCTCCAGGTAGCGGGCCGCTTCGCGGTCGTCTTCAATGACAAGTATTTTCATCGCTCTAGATTAAACCCGGCTCGATGGAGGAAACCAGAAAAAAACGGGCAGCAGATTTGAAGGGAACCTGCCGCCCTCTTGCAAGGCGCCGCAAACAGGGAACTCAAAGGCGCCGTCGCAATTCATGAAAAGGATCGGAAGGGCGACCTGCGCCGCCCTTCACCGGACGAAGCGATCAGCCCTGGTTGATCGGCAGCGCCACGAAGCGGGACTGGTCCTGCCTCTGCACCTGCAGCAGCACGGCCTTGCGCCCGGCCTTGCCTGCCTCGGTCACCGCGGCGTCGATATCGCTGCCGCTCTTGACCGGCCGGTTATTGACCGAAACGATGACGTCGCCGGTGGTGATGCCCTTGTCGGCGGCGTCGCCCTGACGATCGACATCGGTCACGACCACGCCCTGGCCGTCATCGGAAGGCATGACCGTCAGCCCATAATCCTCGAGCGCCGAGGACTTGCCCTCGTCGCCCGGCTTCGGGCTTGCGGCGGCGAGCTGTTCATCGCCGGGGAAAGGCTTGATGTCGACCTTCACGGCCTTTGCCTCGCCCTTCTGCCACACGGTCAGTTCGGCAGTCTGGCCGGCGCTGATCGCTGCAACTTTCTTCGCCAAATCGCGAGAATCGTTCACCTTTTCGCCATTGACCGCGGTGATGACGTCACCGGCGGCAATGCCGGCCTTGGCGGCGGGACCGTCAGGCTGCGGCTCGACCACCAGCGCGCCCTTGTCTTCCGACAGGCCGAGCGATTCGGCGATTTCCTTGCTGACCGGCTGTATCTGCACGCCGATCCAGCCGCGCGATACCGTGCCGGTCTTGATCAACTGATCGACGACATCCTTGGCCGTCTGCGCGGGAATGGCGAAGGCGATGCCGACGCTGCCGCCCGATGGCGAGAAGATGGCCGTATTGATGCCGACGACCTCGCCGTTGAGGTTGAAGGCGGGACCGCCGGAATTGCCGCGATTGACCGCCGCATCGATCTGCAGGAAATCATCATAGGGACCAGCACCGATATCGCGGCCGCGGGCCGAGACGATACCGGCAGTTACCGTTCCGCCGAGGCCGAAGGGATTGCCCACCGCGACGACCCATTCGCCGACGCGGACCTTGTTGTCGTCGCCGAAGGCCACATAGGTGAATTTGCGCTTGTCATCGACCTTGAGGACGGCGAGATCCGTGCGCTTGTCCTTGCCGATGAGCTTGGCGTCGAGTTCGGTGCCGTCATCGAGCACGACCGTATAGGCCGAGCCATCCTCGACGACGTGGTTGTTGGTGACGAGATAGCCGTCTTCGGAGATGAAGAAGCCCGAGCCCTGCGCCGCCGGGCGCACGCGGTCCGGCTTGTTGCGCGGCGACTTGCGCGGCTCCATGTCGCGGCGGCCATACTGGTCCGGTCCGCCGAAATCATAGAAGAAGCGCTTGAGCGGATGGTCGTCGGGCAGCTGGTCGAAGCCGGGGAAGCCGCTGCCATTATTCGCCGTTTCCTTGACCGCGCTCTTGACGCGCACGCTGACGACGGCCGGGCTGACCTTTTCGACCACATCGGCAAAGCCGGGCTGCTGGGTGTTGGATTCGACCCGGACAGCCTCGGCCTGGGCCGGTGCGATGGCGCTGAGCGGCCCGGTTGCCAGGAAGCCGCCGACAAGTGCCGAAGACAGAAGCGCGGCGGCGACGCCCCTGCGATAATTCGAAGACTTAGGTTTGTTCGACATTCGAGTGTTCTCCTTGAGCAACGTGATCGACAGAGGATCGTTGTAACAATCGTCATATACTTAGGAAGATTACCCCGCCATTTCCGCAACATGACAAATATTTAAGGTTTGCGCCGCGCCGGCTCTCGCAACCGCCCGAATTCATGGCCCTGCCCGGGTCTTCGCGTTTCGACCGCTGTTCGCCGGCCGTTCATCACCGTTGGGCTTGAGTTTCCGTTCCGAACAGGCCGCCAGCCATGCGTTTGCGCTGCGCCAGGACACTGGTCTTCCACATAGGCGATGACGGCCTGACAGGGTGCAAACTGCCGCCAGACCCCGGACCGGCCCCCGAGCCATATGTTGGGCCGGATACTGGGTCGGACTTGGGCCAGACTTGGGCCGGGCTCGGGCCAGACTTGGGCCGGGCTCGGGTCGGATATTGGGCCAGATATTGCGTCGGGCTTGGGTCTCGCCATGCTGGCGCAACTGCCGGCCCGTGCGTGCATATTGCATGATGATCCATTCCGGGCCGGATGCCGGCACATCGCCTATTTGATCGACGCCAGCGCCTCCTTGAGATCGGCGAGAGGCAGCTGAAGATTGACGTTCTCCGCAGCCAATGGATAGGAGATGCGCGCCGCACCGCCCTTGCCGATCTCCTCGCGCAGTACCGGCCCGACCGGCAGATAGGCAAGGCAGATCGCCTCTGTGCAACCTTGCACCGCCACCATCACCTTTTCCCGGCGCGACGGGAACCCCACCGCGATCTCGCTGCCCGCACCGACGCCAACCGGCACGCGCATGATCATCATCGGCCGGCCCTTGTCATTCGCGGCCAGCGACCAGCTGAAGACCACCTCGTCCGCCGCACCGATGATGGTCTGCGTGACATTGCAGACCTTCTTCATCGCCTTCAGGTCCTCGTCGCAGATCAGGTCCCAATTGCCGAAAGGCTGGATGATGCGGCGGTATGTGCCGGGCACCGCCCCCTCCGGCAGGGCGACATCCGATGGCTTGAGCCTGTAATGCGGCGCCGTGCCTGGCTCTTCGGCGCCGGCTGGCGGGCTGACAAGCAGGGCCAGGGCAAACAGGGCCAGGGCAAGCAGCGTCTGAGCAAGCAAGGCCGGGGCAAGCAGGGTCGGGGCAAGCGGCAATATCGGTGCAAACCTCGCCATCTTATCCTTCTCCCATAAGCACACGCCCCAATCGGGCGCGCCGCCCAGGTTTCGCGTCAAGCGCTCATGCTGAGCGTGACGTCTCCCTTGAGACGTGACGCCCCTTTTAGCACGAAGCCCCCGACTGAGCATGACGCCCCTAATTGAGCGTGATACTCAGGCCGGCGCCGACGCCGACCTGGCCGCCGCTGGTGACGCCGGTGATATTGGCGCGCACCTTGCCAGTCTCGCTCGTATAGCCCGCACCAAAGGCAAAGGCGCTCGCGTCCCGCCATGCGCCGCCGCCCACGGCAACGCTGACCTTGCCCGGCGTGCCGTCGAAGCGCAAGGAAGATGCGGCAAGGCCGATGGCCGCCGCCTGGCGTGCTTCCTTGCGTACCGAGGCAATGTCGGAATTCAACTGCTTGAAACCCTCGCGCAGCTCGGTAACGTCGGAATTCAACTGCTTGAATCCCTTGGTCATCGTGCTGCCGATCTCGTCGATCCGGCCGTTGGCCATGTCGATGGCATCATCCGTATAGGCATTCGCCTTGCTGAGCGTGCTGCTGCCGACCTCGTTCATCCGGCTGTTGGCCGTGTCCATGGCATCATCCGTATAGGTCTTCGCCGTGCTGAGCGTGGCGCTGCCGATCTCGTTCATCCGGCTGTGAGCCGTGTCCACGGCAACATCCGTATAGGCCTTCGCGTTTTTGACCGCGTTGTTGCCGACCTTGTCCATGCTGTTCGTCAGCTCCGTCAGCTTCTCGGCCGGTTCAGCCACGGCATCGACCCTGGCTTTGAGCCCCTTCAACTGCCTCACATTGACGCCATCCGTATCCGCTACGCCATCGCCGAGGTTGGCGATGACGACAGGCGCGTTCGGATCGCCGCCCGCCAGCTGGACCTTGTTGGTCTTCTTGCCCTCGATAGCCTCATAGCTCACGCTGCGCTGCTCGAGATCGTCCACCTTCTTCGCCGTCTCCGGGCTGAGACCGGTGCCGACCTGACTGGCGAGCCTCTCGACCTTGTCGTCCACGGTCTTGAGCTGGCCGCCGGTGACGACATCCGAGGAACCCGTCACGACCCGCCCGTCACCCACATTGATGATCGGCTTCAGCCGGGCGCTCGGCGCGGCCTCGACCGGTGGTGTCGCCGCCGGATCCGCTCCCGCGAGCCCCGCTGGCAGCGCAATGCTTTCGGATGGAACCAGCGACGCCGTTTCGGGCCCCATTGCTTCCGGCACCATGTCTGCGGACGCCGGCGCGACTCCCCGGACCTGGGGTTCCGCCACAAGAATCCGTGCTGCCTTCGCCTGCCCTGCCATCGCCTGGGCCCTCGCCTGATCTTCCGCTACAGCCGGGCCGGCGGCATCATAGGCCTTGCGCTGCTGGTTCAACTGCAGGCTGCGTTGCCCCAAAACGCCGACCTTCGATGCCAAGTCGCCGAAACGCTTGTCGAAGGCGGTGTCGTTCCGGCTCAACTGGTCAAGCGCATCACCGACATTGCCGTAACGGTGCGACGAGCCGCCGCCCTGGCCGGTGTAGTCGGCAATATCGAAACCGGGCGAAGACACTATTCCATTGACGGTCAAGGCACCGCCGCCGATCGCATCCGCCACGGAATTAAACGATTTATGCAGCTGCCGACCATTGATGGCCTCCAGCGATGCCGCATTGATCGCGCCATCGGCGACATTGTCGAGCTTCGTCCCTATTATCGTAATGCCTTCCGCCGAATTGGCCTCCAGCTTCAGCGTCGCGGTTTCAATCTCGCCCTCATCCAGAATTCCGTCGTTGTTCTTGTCGTTCCAGTGATATTTGAGGCTCCGCCTGTCGAGTTCGTGCAGTTGCCTGCCATTGACCGCATCGGTCGATGCCTTGCTGACGTCGCCCTCGGCGACGCCGGAGACGGTGCGCGCCACCTTCTCCACGGCCGGATTGCCGTTGGCATCAAGGGCCGGATTGCCGTCCGCATCCATCTTGGCGACCTCGCGGGCCATGTCGATCGTTGTCGCCTTCAT
>NZ_JAMJWD020000008.1:0-2500 GCF_023554255.2 Phyllobacterium sp. 21LDTY02-6
TTTTTAAACGGCAACGGCCGCTTGCGCGGCCGGTATTGATTGAAGAGTTGTTTCCTGTTGCGTTTTGCAGACCTGGCAGCGACCTACTCTCCCGCGTCTTGAGACGAAGTACCATTGGCGCTGGGGCGTTTCACGGCCGAGTTCGGAATGGGATCGGGTGCAGCCACCCCGCCGTAACCACCAGGTCAGCGAAGCGCAACAGGAATGAGAAGCTGGTATTTGTGCTGAAGCTCTGGCTTCAGATGGCTATGAGGAATGGGAATGATCAAGTCGATCGAGCTATTAGTACCGGTAAGCTGCATGCGTTGCCGCACTTCCACACCCGGCCTATCAACGTGGTGGTCTTCCACGGCTCTGATAGGGAATACTCGTTTTCAGGTGGGTTTCCCGCTTAGATGCCTTCAGCGGTTATCCCGTCCGTATATAGCTACCCTGCTATGCGGCTGGCGCCACAACAGGTCCACCAGAGATACGTCCATCCCGGTCCTCTCGTACTAGGGACAGATCCTGTCAATATTCCTACACCCACGGCAGATAGGGACCGAACTGTCTCACGACGTTCTGAACCCAACTCACGTACCGCTTTAAATGGCGAACAGCCATACCCTTGGGACCTGCTCCAGCCCCAGGATGCGATGAGTCGACATCGAGGTGCCAAACAACCCCGTCGATATGGACTCTTGGGGGTCATCAGCCTGTTATCCCCGGCGTACCTTTTATCCGTTGAGCGATGGCCCTTCCACACGGGACCACCGGATCACTATGACCGACTTTCGTCTCTGCTCGACTTGTCAGTCTTGCAGTCAGGCGGGCTTATGCCATTGCACTCGACGACCGATTTCCGACCGGTCTGAGCCCACCATCGCGCGCCTCCGTTACTCTTTAGGAGGCGACCGCCCCAGTCAAACTACCCACCATACACTGTCCTGGACCCGGATAACGGGCCGCAGTTAGACATCCATGTCGATAAGGGTGGTATTTCAAGGGTGACTCCACGAAGGCTGGCGCCTCCGCTTCAAAGTCTACCACCTATCCTACACATGCCGACACGAATGCCAGTGTAAAGCTATAGTAAAGGTGCACGGGGTCTTTCCGTCTAACCGCAGGAACCCCGCATCTTCACGGGGAATTCAATTTCACTGAGTCTGCGTTGGAGACAGCGGGGAAGTCGTTACGCCATTCGTGCAGGTCGGAACTTACCCGACAAGGAATTTCGCTACCTTAGGACCGTTATAGTTACGGCCGCCGTTTACTGGGGCTTCGATTCAAAGCTTGCACCTCTCCTCTTAACCTTCCAGCACCGGGCAGGCGTCAGACCCTATACGTCGTCTTGCGACTTCGCAGAGCCCTGTGTTTTTGGTAAACAGTCGCTACCCCCTGGTCTGTGCCACCCCCTCGCGGTTGCCCGCAAAAGGGTCACGCTTCTTCCGAAGTTACGCGTGCAATTTGCCGAGTTCCTTCAACGCAGTTCTCTCAAGCGCCTTGGTATTCTCTACCAGTCCACCAGTGTCGGTTTAGGGTACGGTCTATACGCGGGAGCTATTTCCTGGGACCGCTTCGAAGCCCCTCCAATCCAATAAGGAGGAACAACACACGCGATCCGTCACTACCCGCAGGCCCACGAATATTAACGTGGTTCCCATCGACTACGCCTTTCGGCCTCGCCTTAGGGGCCGGCTAACCCTGCTCAGATTAACTTTAAGCAGGAACCCTTGGACTTTCGGCGAGGGAGTCTCTCACTCCCTTTATCGTTACTCATGTCAGCATTCTCACTTCTGATACCTCCAACAGCCCTCACGGGTCCATCTTCAACGGCTTACAGAACGCTCCGCTACCACTTGCATTTGCATGCAAATCCACAGCTTCGGTGTATGGCTTGAGCCCCGGTACATTTTCGGCGCAAAGACCCTTATTTAGACCAGTGAGCTGTTACGCTTTCTTTAAATGATGGCTGCTTCTAAGCCAACATCCTGGTTGTTTTGGGATCCTCACATCCTTTCCCACTTAGCCATAACTTAGGGACCTTAGATGGTGGTCAGGGTTGTTGCCCTCTCCACGACGGACGTTAGCACCCGCCGTGTGTCTGCCGATCACTACTTTCCGGTATTCGGAGTTTGGTTAGGTTTGGTAAATCGGTGAGATCCCCTAGCCCATCCAGTGCTCTACCCCCGGAAGTATAAAATCGACGCTCTACCTAAATAGATTTCGCGGAGAACCAGCTATCTCCGAGTTTGATTGGCCTTTCACCCCTAGCCACAAGTCATCCCAATCTATTGCAACAGATGCGGGTTCGGTCCTCCAGTAAGTGTTACCTTACCTTCAACCTGCTCATGGCTAGATCACTCGGTTTCGGGTCTAATGCGACGAACTAAAACGCCCTGTTCAGACTCGCTTTCGCTGCGCCTACACCTACCGGTTTAAGCTTGCTCGTCACACTAAGTCGCTGACCCATTATACAAAAGGTACGCTGTCACCCAGAACGAATCTTGGGCTCCAACTG
>NZ_JAMJWD020000009.1 GCF_023554255.2 Phyllobacterium sp. 21LDTY02-6
TGGCGGATGCCCGGAATCCGCTCCTCCAGCCACGGCAGATATTTCTTCTTGTAGCCGCGGAACCGTTCGAGATACGTCTCCCAAACTTGCCATGAAATTGTTGGATAGGGCAGCATGCGGCCGCCAATGCCAATGGTACAGTACTTGGGGATGATCATGCCGTTAAAGCGGTGATAGTAGGCTTCGCTTATCGATGGTGGCACACTCAGTTGCCGACTCTCCCCGTGCATTCTGGCCGTTTCGGCATAACGCGGGTCGGATGGATTTCCACCCCAGCGTCCTCTCTCAATCACGACGACCTTGCCATTGATTTCCAGGCCCATAGCCACAAGAAAGTCTGGCTGCATACTACCGTCAGGGACAGGGATCATGCTATGACCCGCAGCACGCACGAAGAGTTCGCCACCGTTCATCAGGATGGCGCCGGTGCGCGGCTGATGCTTGCATGTCAGTTCAAACAGCCATTCCTTGCCAAGCTCGAGCGGCGATAAATAGTCCTCCTCACCGAGATAGATGCGCATGGCGTGCCGGACGGTGCGAGGTATCTGCGAAGCACTCGTCCAATGGCCAATCACCCGATTGTAATCGGGACCTGGAGTGAAGAATTCTCTCCTCGTCACAGAAGGACATTCTATGGATGCGTATTTCATTCCAAGCCCTTGCGCATTCTGTTGATCCCAGCTTGAAGTTGCCTTCTAATTTCTCGTTGTTGGCCTCTCAACCAATCCTTGTACCTAGCATCAAGCGGCTCTCCCTTATAGGTCATCCACTCATTGTCCGTGCCCTGAACCCGGCAGCCTTTGGAGCAGTTCAAAGTACCTTCCATAGGCTGGAAATTGCGCGGATCGTTCAGAATTCGATCGCTGCGACGATGGCGGATATCACACGTTCCTCAATACCGGCTCGTCCGTAATTAGGAATAGATTATCCCTGAACAGCGATTTCAACTTGGCACGGCGCATCGAAAATAAGCACAGATCATTGGCAACATCGGAAATGTCATCGGTCAGTTGAACCAGATAGGCATCGCCAATCTTATGGATCGGGAAGCCTGCACCAGCGATCGCAATTTCATCCACTTCCATGGCAAACCTCGGGCCAAACCAGGAAGCCCATCCGAGATTGGTCAGCCCGGACACAAGACTGTTCAACTCCCCAGCTCTGAATTCGCTGTAGAGTTCGCCGCCCAAATAGCGGGACCATGCCTTTTGCTGAACGTCCTCCTCATATGTATAATCCGTCACGTCCTTGCTGCTGACTTCAGGGCCATCAGTTAGGCTTAAGGGGTGGAGCAGCGCTGCAAAGGGCGACGTCAGTTCACACCACGACCCGAATAGCCCAATCCAATCGATATTCTTGTCAAACTGTGACTGGAACCAAATACGAGCAGGCAACATTTCGCCGTATATATTCGTAGTGCTGAAACTGACGGAACCTTGGGACCTTGGCACCATGCGCCGCTTCCAGTGGAAGTCTTGGTGGAATTCGCTTAGCGAGCCGTTGACCCGCAAGGTCGCCCGATTAGCCCAATGATCTCTGCAGTCTTCAATGCCTGCAATGTCCAAACCGTGTCTAGCAGATACTTCTCCGAACGTCGCGATCCTTTGCGGCCTCAACTTCGGCTCAGCAAATACCTGGGACAGTAAATCCTGCCCCACCGGCCAGGGCGTCAAGTCGGCATTTGTCTGAAGTTCGAAGACCAGCTCATGGTTCATGGTTTTTCCAAGGAATCATACGAAGAACACGAATGTTCCGTTCGGTTAAAGATCGGCGGCATCGCGGAACAGGATGCCAGTCAGCTTGGCTGACTTGCAGGCATCGCGAAGGATGTCGTCGCAGATAAAACTGGTCCCCAGCTGCGGCTGTTCAAATATACGTACGCTGCCAATTTTAGCTTCGTCGAATGCTAAACTGGCACCGCCAGCCACGCTGTATATCTTTGCTCCCTGATCGTACTTTATCCGGACTTGGGACTTTTCCTCATCGATGGCGTCCAGCTCGCGAATGACATCACAGAGATAGCGCGGGTCGCCTTTGCTGCCATCTGGCAGCGTAAAATCGCAGGGCACAAAGGCAAAACCCTCCGGATCGACCGACTCGAACACCTCCTTGGTACGCTGCGAAGCCATCCAGTAGCGGCCCAGGCTTTCGAGATCACGGACGGCCCTAAATCCCCTCCCTTGTCTTGCATGCGGTGTTTCAGGCAGTGGATCGACAAAGCCCCGCTGACCACGAGGCGGATAAAAGCCCATCATGCCGGGTGTCCTCAACGCAGATTCATTGACGATATCAATGCCATGACC